>NZ_CM146344.1:620000-2666331 GCF_055693895.1 Qipengyuania sp. BR81-2 | reverse complement strand
GGCAGGGTCATCACGTTGGGATGCCCAATCAGGCGACGGTCCACATTCGGCTCGTCGGGATAGACGTCTAGCCCGGCGCCAGCGAGATGGCCGGACTCAAGCGACGCGATCAGTGCTTCCTGGTCGACGAGATCGCCGCGGGCCGTGTTGATGAGGCTCGCACCTTCCTTCATCAGCCCGATCCTGCGCGCATCGATGATGTGCCGTGTGTTCGGGTTGGACGGGCAATGCAGCGTGAGGATGTCGGCCTGAGCCACGAGGTCATCGAGGTTCTCGACGAAAGTGGCGCCGAACATGCGCTCGATTGCTTCGGGCAGGCGCTTGCGATTATGATACGCAATCTGGAGACCGAAGGCGCGCGCACGATGCGCGACTGCCTGGCCGATGCGGCCCATGCCGACGATGCCCAGCACTTTGCCGCCGAGCTTGCGTCCGAGCATCGCGGTGGGCGCCCAGCCGGTCCACTCCCCGCTCCTGATCAACTCGACACCTTCTCGTACACGGCGAGGGACGCCGATGATGCCCGCCATCGTTATGTCCGCAGTGTCGTCGGTAAAGACGCCGGGTGTGTTGGTGACCATGATGTTGCGAGCCGCGGCGGCCTTGAGATCGATGTGCTCAGTTCCCGCGCCGAAATTGGCGATCAAGCGCAGGTGGTCCCCGGCCTTTTCGATCAATTCGGCGCCGATCCTGTCGGTGACCGTGGGGACGAGGACGTCGCAATCCTGCATCGCCTCGATCAGCTGCTCGCGGGTCAGGGGGAGGTCGGTCGCATTGAGACTGACCTCGAAGAGATCGCCCATGCGGTCTTCGACAACGGGGCCGAGCCGCCTCGTGACGACGACGCGCGGCGTCCGGTCGAGGCGCTTCTCGGGAATGGCGGAGGTAGTCGGCGTCGTTTCCATACTATCTCCTGCGCTACGCTTTTCGCATTGGAGGGGTCAAGCGGCGCTTGATGGGATGGCTCGCCGCAATTACACCGTGAGGGGTTATGGTGCTTCGGATTTCATTCGCTTTGCTGGCTCTCGCCGCAGTCTCGGTTCCCGCTCAGGCACAGGACCGCGAAGTGCCCTATTGGGCGACAATCCGGTATGACGAGACCAACATGCGGGTCGGGCCGAGCCAGGAATACAAGATCGACTGGGTTTACCGACGCAAAGGCCTCCCCGTGAAAGTGGTGCGTGTCATGGAAGGATGGCGGCTGATCCAGGACCCCGACGGGACACAGGGTTGGGTGGCGCAACGCCAGCTCAACCCGGCGCGTGGTGCGTTGGTCGTCGGCGAAGGAGAATCGGCGCTGAGAGCTGAGCCTTCCGCGCGCGGTGCCATCAAGTGGCGGCTCGAACCGGGTGTCGTGGGCGCACTTGGCGATTGCGACGGCAACTGGTGCGAGTTCAGCGTCGGGAATCGCAGTGGCTGGGTCTTGCAGAACCGGCTCTGGGGCGCTGGCGAACCATAAATAAGGGCGACCGCAAGGCCGCCCTTCCAATCATTCCATTCCGGCTTGATCAGCCTTCGATGCGGCGAACCGTAGTCGTCACGCTTCCGTCGGCCGTAGTCGCCTCGAACGTGCCGTCCGGACCGGGTGCTCCGCCGGTCCAGCAAGTTTCGCCATCCGCTCCGTCGGGATCATAGCAAAGCTGCTCCCCTGCCTGGCGCCAGCTGCCGCTTTCGGTCACATTTCCTTCGAGATCGGTGTCGACATAGGTGCCATCGGCATTGACCTGCTGGCGGACGACCGTGCCGTCTTCCATGGTCACTTCGTAAGTGCCGGCTACTTGTTCGGCCGAGGCCGTGTCGGTCACGGCGACATCGGTTTCGGTCGGTTCAGGCACTTCGGCCTCGTTCGAACCGCATGCCGCAAGCGCGCCGCAAGCGGTAAGGATCATTAGCTTTTTCATCATTCTTTCCCCTTTCCCCGCACCAACGCCAGAGGTGCGGGGAAGGGTCCGAAAGAAATCAGACGATTTCGACCGCTACCGCAGTTGCCTCGCCGCCGCCGATGCAAAGGCTGGCCACACCGCGCTTCTTGCCCTGCGACTTGAGAGCGTTGAGCAACGTCACGATGATGCGCGTGCCGCTGGCACCGATCGGGTGGCCGAGCGCAGTGCCGCCGCCGTTGACGTTGATCTTCTCGTGCGGAATGCCGATGTCGCGCATTGCGAACATGGCTACGCAGGCGAATGCTTCGTTGACTTCCCACAGGTCGACATCGTCAGCCGACCAACCGGCATTCTCGAGAACCTTGTTGATGGCGCCGACCGGAGCCACGGTGAATTCGCTCGGCTCCTGCGCGTGAGCGGCCATCGCGACGATCTTGGCGACCGGTTCCTGGCCATTGGCCTTGGCAACGCTTTCGCGGGTGAGCACGACGGCAGCCGCACCATCCGAGATCGAAGACGAGGTCGCCGCAGTGATGGTGCCGTCCTTGGCGAAGGCGGGACGCAGCTGGGGGATCTTGTCGGGATTGCCGCGGCCGGGTGCCTCGTCGGTATCGACGGTAACGTCGCCCTTGCGGGTGGCATAGGTCACACCGACCACTTCGTCCGCAAATGCGCCGCTTTCGATGGCGGCATTGGCGCGGCGCAGCGATTCGATCGAATAGTCGTCCATCTGCTCACGCGTGAGCTGGTATTCGTTGGCGGTTTCCTGCGCGAAAGTGCCCATCGCGCGGCCCTCTTCGTAGGCATCTTCCAGTCCGTCGAGGAACATGTGGTCATAGGCCGTGTCGTGACCGATGCGGGCGCCGCTGCGGTGTTTCTTGAGGAGGTAGGGGGCGTTGGTCATGCTCTCCATGCCGCCGGCAACGACATAGTCGATGGTGCCGCTGGCAAGCGCCTCGGCGCCCATGATGACGGTCTGCATGCCGCTGCCGCATACCTTGTTGACGGTGGTGGCCTGGACCGACTTTGGCAGGCCGGCCTTGATCGAAGCCTGGCGGGCAGGGGCCTGGCCGAGGCCAGCGGGAAGGACGCAGCCCATGTAGGTGCGGTCGAACTTGTCGGCCGGAACGCCCGAGCGCTCGACAGCCGCCTTCACCGCAGTCGCCCCGAGATCGGTTGCCGATACGTCGGCAAGGGCACCCTGCATGCTGCCCATGGGCGTGCGGGCGTAGGACAGGATGACGACGGGGTCGGCTGCGCTGAACTGAGACATGCTTGTGCTGGTCCTTGTAGTCTGGAATATCTGCGCGCCGAGATAGGATGCGAAGCGCTGCAGCGCAACATAGACCATGGGAGAATACGATGGCGGACGATCGCAAGATGGAAATGGAAGAGGTGCTTCGCAAACAGCGTGCAATCCACACGCAGCTGCGGCCGGAACCGCTCTCCGCCCGCCGCGACCGCATCAAGCGCGCGATGCAGCTGCTCAAGGATCACGGCGACGACCTGTGCAAGGTGATGAGCGCCGATTTCGGCAACCGCTCGCCCATGCAGTCGATGATCACCGACATCGCGGGGACGGTGAACTTCGGGAAGTACTGCATCAAGCATATGGACAAGTGGTCCAGGCCCGAACGGCGCAGCGTCCAATTCCCGCTGGGCCTGCTCGGTGCGAAGGCCGAAGTTCGCTATGAACCGAAAGGCGTCGTCGGCATCCTCAGCCCGTGGAATTTCCCGGTCAACCTGACCTTTGGCCCGCTGATGCAGATTTTCGCCGCCGGCAACCGCGCGATGATCAAGCCTTCCGAATTCACTGCCAAGACCAGCCTGATGATGCAGGAACTGGTAGCGGACTACTTCACGCCCGACGAATGTGCGGTCTTCACCGGAGGCCCTGAAGTCGCGGCTGCGTTCTCCGAGCTGCCCTTCGATCACCTCGTCTTCACGGGTTCTACCGCCACGGGCCGCAAGGTGATGGAAGCTGCTTCGAAAAACCTTGTCCCGGTCACGCTCGAGCTCGGTGGCAAGAGCCCGGTGTTCATGGGCGAGAGCGCGGACTTCTCCGCTGCGGGCGAGCGTATCGCCATGGGCAAGATGATGAATGCCGGCCAGATCTGCCTTGCACCCGACTATATGTACGTGCCCGAGAGCAAGCAGGACGAGGCGATCCACGGCGTCTGGCAGGGCACGGCCAACATGTATCCGACGTTGCTTGAGAATGACGATTACGCCAGCCTCGTCAGCGACCGCCACTTCGACCGGCTTCAGGACATGGTCGCAGATGCGCGCGACAAGGGTGCCGAGGTGATCGAGGTCAATCCCGGCAACGAGGACTTCTCCAGCAGCAATGCTCGCAAGATGCCGCTCACAATCCTCAAAGGCGTGACCGATGACATGAAGGCGATGCAGGAAGAGATTTTCGGTCCGGTGCTACCGGTGAAGACTTACGGCCACATCGACGAAGCGATTTCCTACGTGAACGAGAACGATCGTCCATTGGGTCTCTACTATTTCGGTAGCGACAGCGACGAGCGAGAGAAGGTGCTCACGAGGACCATCAGCGGCGGTGTGACCGTCAACGACGTTATCTTCCATGTGTCGATGGAAGACCTGCCGTTTGGCGGTGTGGGGCCCTCTGGCATGGGTAGCTATCACGGCGTTGAGGGCTTCCGCGAATTCAGCCACGCTCGCAGCGTCTACACCCAGCCGAAGATCGATGTGGCCAAGCTGGGCGGTTTCAAGCCACCGTATGGCCCAGCGACCGAGAAGGCAGTCAAAACGATGATGAAGTAGGGTGGCGCGGCTAGCGCCGCGTCATTCCGGTAAGTCTGAGGAGGAGAGCTCTAGGGCCCTCTTCCTCCTCATTCAATTCGAGTTACTCGGGATCCTTGCTGAAGGCGAAGTCGCCGAATGCGACCATGATCGCATCCCAATAGGCGAGATTGTCGAGGAACAATGCCTTCGACATGCCACCTGCTTCGAGATCGAGGTCCATTTCGATTACTGGATCACCGTCATTGTCGAGGTAGACGCGGCCGAAACGGTTTTCGGCGGCATAGGTGTTCATTTCCTCCAGCGTAGGCTTCGTCTGCGGCACGAAGGAAACGTAGAACTGGACCGACTTGCAGTCTTCTCCGGCATCGTTGCAGCCGAACGGCAAGATCAGATAGGTGTACCCGGACATGCCGCTTTCGATCCAGCGCTGGCCTTCGCTTTGATCGATCTTTGCCTGGTACCCCTCTTCCTTGAGGACGCCTGCAATCTGGTCGAGATCGGCAGTGATGTTCTTGGCGGCCAGCGGCGTGGCTACAAGGAATGCGGCGGCACTGATGGCGCCGGTAATTGCGTGTTTGAACATTCTGGAAACTAGCCCCCTTAGGTGAATCCCGTCGTCCCATGCTGGCAAGGTGTTAACGGGAGTTCAACTCGGATTGTAAAATTCACGGGAAACTCGCCGCGCCAGCCCCTTGCACCGGCTTGGCTAGAAGCCTAGAGGCGACCCCCGAACCCCACCCAGACGGAATCATACGTGGTCGACCTCGAACAATATCTTCCGATCCTGATCTTCCTGTTCATCGCTGCAGGTCTTTCGGCGCTCTTCGTGTTCCTGCCGATGGGCGTTTCGCGACTGACCGGTGCCCATGCGCCGGACGCAGAGAAGCTCAGTGAATATGAATGCGGATTTCCCGCCTTCGACGATTCCCGCAGCCAATTCGACGTCCGCTTCTATCTCGTCGCGATCTCGTTCCTGCTGTTCGACCTCGAAGCCTCGTTCCTCTTCCCCTGGGCTGTCAGCCTCGATGTGACGGGCTGGGTCGGATGGATTTCCATGGTCATCTTCCTCCTCATCCTGGCCATTGGCCTTGCCTATGAGTGGAAGATGGGCGCGCTGGAGTGGGACTGATATGAGCCAGCAGATGACTTCTTCGCCGCACGGCCGCGACGCGCTTATCCAGCCGACAGCGCAACCGGGTGATGTGCGCCAGCCCGATCAGGAGTATTTCAACGCACTCCAGACCGAGGTGAATGACAAGGGCTTCCTCGTCACCAGCACCGAGGACCTGTTCCAGTGGGCCCGTACGGGATCGCTATGGTGGATGACCTTTGGCCTTGCCTGCTGTGCAGTCGAGATGATCCACGTGAACATGCCGCGCTACGACATGGAGCGGTTTGGTGTCGCCCCGCGTGCATCACCGCGCCAGAGCGATGTGATGATTGTTGCCGGTACGCTGTGCAACAAGATGGCTCCTGCGCTGCGCAAGGTCTACGACCAGATGTCGGAGCCGAAATACGTCATCTCGATGGGCAGCTGCGCCAATGGCGGCGGTTACTATCACTACAGCTACAGTGTCGTGCGTGGTTGCGATCGCATCGTGCCGGTCGACATCTACGTTCCCGGGTGTCCGCCGACAGCCGAAGCGCTGCTCTACGGCGTGATGCAGCTCCAGCGTAAGATCCGCCGGTCGGGGACGATCGAGCGATGAGCGAACTGGTTCCCGCCTCCGGCCGCAAGCTCGGCGCTTTCGCACTCGGTGCGATGGCGACCGGTGCGCTGGCAGTCGGCGCAGTAGCGATCGGCCGTCTCGTGCTCGGTCGCGTGTCGGTCGGGTCGGCCCGCATCAAGCGACTCGAGGTCGACGAACTGGTTGTTGGCAATATCACGAAGAAGGGTGACCTCGTCTGATGAGTGTGCTCCATTCCGCACCCCGCTTCACGCTGATTGACGATCTGAAGGGCACTGTGTCCAAGGCGCTCGACGATCATCTGGTCGAAGCTCACGAGGAGCATGGGGAGCTGCTGTTCACCGTGCATCGTACCAGCATCGAGGATGCGCTGCGCATCCTACGCGATGACTTCGAGTACCAGCAGCTGATGGAAATCGCCGGTGTCGACTATCCGTCGCGCACCGAGCGGTTCGAAGTCGTCTACATGTTGCTTTCGGTCACCAAGAACAGCCGCATCATGGTGAAGTGCACGGCGTCGGAAGACGCGCCCGTGCCGACCGTCACGACGCTATGGCCCAATGCCGGCTGGCTCGAGCGCGAAGTCTTCGACATGTACGGCGTGCTGTTCGATGGTAATACCGACCTGCGACGCATCCTGACGGACTACGGTTTCGAAGGGCATCCCTTCCGCAAGGATTTCCCGCTCACCGGCTATGTCGAGCTGCGCTATTCGGAAGACCAGAAGCGCGTCGTCTACGAGCCGGTCAAGCTTGCGCAGGACTTGCGCCAATTCGATTTCATGAGCCCCTGGGAAGGTGCCGACTACGTGCTTCCGGGCGACGAAAAGGCGGACATGCCGCCGATCGACGATCCCAAGGTCACGGAAAGTCCCAAGCAGACTGGTGCCGGCGCAAAGACGGACGCCAAGGCCGCTGAAAAGGTCAGCGATGCTGCTCCGGCCGAGAAGGACTCCGACGCGGAAGCGGCTTCTCCCGAGCCGACCGAAGACCAGCCTGCACGCGCCAAGCGCAAAGGCAAGACCACCGACACTGCCGAGGCCACCGAGCCGAAGAAGGGTGACGCGGAATGATGCGTCTCGCCATTCTCTCCCTCTCGGCTTTGGCCCTTGCGGCCTGCTCGAGCGAGCCGGCCCCGCAGGAAAGTGCGGACGAGTTTGCCGATCGTATCGGCAGCGGCGCTCCCGGTGCTTCCGCGACGCTCGATCCGTCGCAGCCCGATCCGAACGCTCCCAATTTCGCGACCGAGACGCCACCGGTCGGCGTCGATCTGACGCAGCTGCAGCGTCTTGGCGATGTGGGCGGCGTCAATCTCGGTCCGCGCCAAGGTGGCTGCACCTTCATGGTGGACGAGCAGGAACTGATTATCGCTGTCGGCATGAACGAACCCACCCTCCCGGGCAAAGCCGTCGTTCGCGTCGGCAATCAGCTGGTCATGGCTGATGCTGGCCCCGGCGGCCTCGCTGCAATCAAGGGCGGCACGACGTTCACCGGCGAAGGTTTCACGGTCCAGGTCGCGCCTGCCGCAGGTGAGGCACAGAGCCGACCGGCGCGCGTCGCGGTCAGCGATGCCACGGGCAACCAGCAAAACTACTCCGGCAATTGGATCTGCGCATGAGCAACGGGCTTCAACTCGAAGAGTCGCCCACCACCGGCGATGAGACGATCACCAACTACACGATCAACTTCGGGCCTCAGCACCCGGCGGCACACGGCGTGCTGCGCATGGTCATGGAGCTCGACGGTGAGATCATCGAGCGTATCGATCCGCACGTCGGCCTGCTGCACCGCGGCACCGAAAAGCTGATCGAGCACAAGACCTACCTGCAGGCGCTGCCGTATTTCGACCGCCTCGACTACTGTTCGCCGCTGGCGCAGGAATACAGCTACGTTCTCGCGATCGAGAAGCTGCTGAACGTCGAAGTGCCCGAGCGCGGCCAGTACCTGCGCGTGCTGTTCGCCGAGCTGACTCGCATCTGCAACCACATGCTCAACATCGGCGCGCACGTCATGGACGTCGGCGCGATGACGCCCAACCTCTGGGTGTTCGAACTGCGCGAAGACTGCATGAACTTCTTCGAGCGCATGTCCGGTGCGCGCATGCATCACGCGTGGCTGCGCCCCGGCGGCGTCCACCAAGACGTGCCCGAGAAGCTGCTGGTGGACATCGGCGAGTGGATCGATACTCGCCTGCCCGAACTGTTCGGGGATGCAATGAGCCTCGTGCTCGACAACCGTATCTTTAAGCAGCGCAACGTCGATATCGCGGTAGTCTCGAAGGACGATGCGCTGGCGTGGGGCTTCTCCGGCCCAATGATCCGCGCGGCAGGCATCCCGTGGGACCTGCGCAAGTCGCAGCCCTATGACGTTTACGAGCGCATGGAATTCGACATTCCCGTCGGCACCAATTCGGATTGCTACGACCGCTTCGTCGTGCGCGTGAAGGAAGTTTACGAGAGCGCGAAGATCATCAAGCAGTGCCTTGCCGAGATGCCTTCCGGCCCGGTCGCAAGCAGTGACCGCAAGGTCTATCCGCCCAAGCGCGCCGAGATGAAGCAGTCGATGGAAGCGCTGATCCATCACTTCAAGCTCTATACCGAGGGCTTCCACGTGCCCGCGGGCGAAGTCTATGTCGCCACCGAAAGCCCCAAGGGCGAATTCGGTGTCTACCTCGTCAGCGACGGCTCGAACAAACCCTATCGCTGCAAGATCCGCCCGACGGCCTTCAGCCACCTGCAGGCGATGGATTTCATGTGCAAGGGCCACATGCTGCCCGACGCCACGGCCATCCTCGGCGCAATCGACGTCGTGTTCGGGGAGTGTGACCGGTGATCTTGCGCGAAGTCATCATCTTCGCTCTTGCCGTCGTGCTGTTCGCAGTCGGCGTCGCCGCATATCTTCAGGCGGCCCACGGCGAGGCTCCGCTCAAGGAAATTCTTTCGACGGCCTTTGCTGCCGTCATCGGTCTCTATGTGGGCCGGTTCGTAGAACGCAGGGTTATCAATGGCTGATCGTACTCCAGCACCCGACACTCCCGAGCTGCGCGAGCGCTGGGGCGGTTTCGAATTCACCGAGGCCTACCGCGCTAAGGCCGACAAGGCGATTGCGCGCTATCCCGAGGGGCGTCAACGCTCGGCAGTCATGCCGCTACTGGACCTCGCACAGCGCCAGGTCGGGGAAGAAACCGATACGCAGGGCTGGTTGCCGCTGCCGGTCATCGAGTATGTCGCTGATTATCTCGACATGCCGGTTATCCGCGCGCTCGAAGTCGCGACCTTCTACTTCATGTACAACATGCAGCCGGTGGGTAAGTACCACGTGCAGGTTTGCGGCACGACGCCGTGCATGCTCCGCGGTTCGGATGGTCTGTTCGAAACCTGCAAGAAGCGCGGAATGAAGAAGGGCGCGGTCTCCGAAGACGGCCTTTGGACGCTCACCGAAGTCGAGTGCATGGGCAATTGCGCCACCGCGCCGATGGTCCAGATCAACGATGACAATTACGAGGACCTCACGCCCGAGCGTCTCGACATCATTCTCGATGCGCTGGCCAAGGGCGAGCAGCCCAAGGCCGGAACCCAGGAGCCGGGCCGTCACACCAGCGAACCAGCCAATGCGCTGAGTTCGCTCGAGAAAATGACGGAAGAAAACCACGATTACCGGGGTGAATGGTCATGAGCTACGACTGGCTCACCATCGTCCTCGCGCTGATCGCGATCGTGATCGCGTGGAAGGTCTTCAAGGGCATCGTGAAGACGATCGCCCTGGTCGTGATCCTGATTGCGGCTGCCATTTTCGTATTCGGAGGGATTCTCTGATGCTCGCCGACAAGGATCGCATTTTCACCAACCTTTACGGCTTCCAGGACTGGGGCCTGAAGGCGGCACAGCAGCGCGGCGACTGGGACGACACCAAGTCGCTGATCGCGCGTGGGCACGACAACATTATCGAAGAGATCAAGGCTTCGGGCCTTCGCGGGCGTGGTGGTGCGGGCTTCCCGACCGGCCTGAAGTGGTCGTTCATGCCGAAGGAAAGCAAGGACGGCCGTCCGAGCTTCCTCGTCATCAACGCCGACGAATCCGAACCGGGTTCGTGCAAGGACCGCGAAATCATCCGCCACGATCCGCACAAGCTGATCGAAGGCGCGCTGGTTTCGGGTTACGCGATGCGGGCGAGGGCGGCCTACATCTACATCCGCGGCGAATACATCCGCGAAGCAGAGACGCTGCAGGCTGCCATCGACGAGGCCTATGATGCGGGTCTGATCGGCAAGAACGCGTCGAAATCCGGCTATGATTTCGATGTCTTCCTGCACCGCGGTGCAGGTGCCTACATCTGCGGCGAAGAAACCGCGATGATCGAAAGCCTCGAAGGCAAGAAGGGCCAGCCCCGCCTCAAGCCGCCGTTCCCGGCTGGCGCGGGCCTCTATGGCTGCCCGACCACGGTCAACAACGTGGAATCGATCGCAGTCGTCCCGACCATCCTGCGCCGCGGCGCTTCGTGGTTCGCGAGCTTCGGCCGCGAGAACAACAAGGGCACCAAGCTCTTCCAGATCAGCGGACATGTGAACAAGCCGTGCGTGGTCGAGGAAGCCCTCTCGATCCCGTTCAGCGAACTGATCGAAAAGCACTGCGGCGGCATCACCGGCGGCAAGGACAACCTACTTGCCGTGATCCCGGGCGGCTCGTCGGTTCCGCTGGTCCCGGCCGAGCAGATCTGGGATGCGCCGATGGATTTCGACGGTCTCAAGGACCTTGGCTCCGGCCTCGGCACCGCTGGCGTCATCGTGATGGACAAGTCGACCGACATCGTTCGCGCGATTTCCCGTCTCTCGTACTTCTACAAGCACGAGAGCTGCGGCCAGTGCACGCCCTGCCGCGAAGGCACGGGCTGGATGTGGCGCATGATGGAGCGCCTGCGCACCGGCGATGCTGCGATCGAGGAAATCGACATGCTGCAGCAGGTCACCAAACAGGTCGAGGGCCACACCATCTGCGCACTTGGGGATGCGGCTGCATGGCCGATCCAGGGCCTTATACGCCACTTCCGTCCCGAGCTTGAACGCCGGATCGAAGAGCATAACGCCAAGTTCGCAGAGGCTGCCGAATGAAGCGTTTGATCGCTTCCTTTGCCCTTGCGGCTGTCGCTGCGACTTCTGCGCATGCACAGACCCGCTCGCGCGAGAATGAGACAGACGTCTCGAAGCAGCGAGCGGCGGTGGAAGCGTGGACCGCGTGCATTGCGGATGAACGCGGCGAGGAAGTTCGCGAAATGCTGTCGCTGGACTTCCGTTCGAGCGACTACCGCACGCTCATGGGCAAACTCTCGAAGGCCCGCGTGTCTTCCGAATGCTTCAATGCGATGCCGCGTGCCTATCGCAAGATCGAGTTGGGCGGACTGCCGTTCGCAGGCGGTCTTGCAGAGCGTATCATCGAACAGGACGACGAGCCGCTGCTGCAGCGCCTTTCGATGGCGGCACTGGCAGGCGAAGTTCCCACCTATTCCCGTACCGATGCCATTGCCCAGTGCATGGCGCGCGGTGCACCGCATCTGGTCGCAATCCTCTTCGACACCGAGATCAACTCGGGCGAGGAAATCCAAGCTCTGGCAGATTTGCAGCCGGTCTCGGCCGCATGCACACGCGGCGCAGCTCTTGAAGCATCGCCGTTCGGTATGCGCTCGATGCTGGCCACTGCCAGTTACAGGCTGCTCGTGGCAGCGAACGAGGGGGAGACGGAAACATGATGAGGGTCGCAGCCCTGATATTCGGCTCGATGGCACTGGCGGCGCCGATGGCGACGTCGGCATCGGCACAGTCGCAGGAGCGCTACGAGCGCGGTGACGAGCAGAAGATTGGTACGCGCTTCAAGCGGAAGGCGGAATCGCCGAACGTTACCGATACTCGGCTCATGCAGAAGTCGGTCGCGCGCTGCGTGGTCTACCGCAACAAGGACCTTTCGCGCGAGCTGCTTGCCAACAGCGACACCATGCGAGATCGACTTCTACAAGGTCGCAGATCTCGATGCCGATGGCATGTTCGAGGAACTCGACGTGGCGGATTGCCTGGGGCGCGCTGCAAAGTTCCGCACCCTTTCGATCCGGATGACCATGCCGCTGCGCACCCTGCGCAACCTGATGGCGGAAGAGGTCTACCTGATGGACCAGGACGATCCGCTGGCGCTGTCGGCTGATGCGCCCGAATATCTCGAGAACCGCTATTATGCGACTGGTCGCCACCCGGGTGCAGTGTCCACGGCCAAGCTGTCGGATTGCATTGTCAGGCATGGCACTGCGAGCTCGGACGCGCTGCTCCGCAGCCGGCCCGGTTCAGACGACGAAAATGAAGCGATCGATGCGCTTTCCCCCGCGCTTGTGAAGTGTGCGGGTGAAGACATCGCCGACGCAGAAATCTCTACCTCCATGGTGCGCACAGTCGTCGCAGACGGCTTGTGGGCGCGCATGCATTACGGCCCGACCGCGCCGGTCGCTGCCGTTGACGAAGAAACGAAGGACGACGATGCCTAAGGTCACAGTAGACGGCCAGGAACTCGAGGTACCTGAGGGCGCAACCGTCCTTCAGGCCTGCGAGCTTGCGGGTAAGGAAATTCCTCGCTTCTGCTATCACGAGCGGCTGTCGATCGCCGGCAACTGCCGCATGTGCCTTGTCGAAGTGAAGCCTGGTCCGCCCAAGCCGCAGGCCAGCTGTGCCTTGCCGGCTACCGAAGGCCAGGAAATCCGTACCGATAGCGAGATGGTGAAGACGGCACGCGAAGGCGTGATGGAATTCCTCCTGATCAACCACCCGCTCGACTGCCCGATCTGTGACCAGGGCGGCGAATGCGACCTGCAGGACCAGTCGGTCGCATACGGCCGCGGCGCGACGCGCTACGACGAAAACAAGCGCGCTGTGACTGAGAAATACATGGGCCCGCTGATCAAGACGGTGATGACCCGCTGCATCCACTGCACCCGCTGTGTGCGCTTCAGCGAAGAAATCGCAGGCGTGGACGAAATCGGCGCTGTGGGCCGCGGCGAGGACATGCAGATCACGACCTATCTGGAACAGGCAGCCGAACACGAGCTGTCGGCCAATGTGATCGACCTGTGCCCTGTCGGTGCTCTGACCTCGCGCCCCTATGCCTTCGAGGCGCGTCCCTGGGAACTCAAGAAGACGCTCAGCATCGACGTTTCCGATGCCGTCGGCGCGAACATTCGCCTCGACAGCCGCGGCCGCGAGGTCATGCGTGCGCTTCCGCGCGTCAACGACGCGGTCAACGAGGAATGGCTGTCGGACAAGGGCCGCTACATGGTGGACGGCCTATCGAAGCGCCGCCTCGACAAGGTCTTCATGCGCAAGCGCGGGAAGCTCCAGCAGGCAAGCTGGGACGATGCCTTCAAGGCTATCGCCAAGCAGCTCAAGTCCGACAAGTCGAGCATTGCGGCAGTCGCCGGTGACATGGTCGATTGCGAGACGATGTTCGCCGCCAAGTCCTTGCTGAAAGCCTGCGGTTCGACCCTCATCGAGGGACGGCAGACCGGCATGGACTACGACGTCTCGAACCTCGCTGCCGTCAATTTCAATTCGACCTTCGAAGGTCTCGAGCACGCCAAGGCGATCCTGATCGTCGGCAGCCACATCCGCTGGGAAGCGCCGCTCGTGAACGTGCGCATCCGCAAGGCGGTTAAGCGCGGCGCAAAGGTTTTTGTGGTCGGTCCCAAGTGGGACACCACCTATCCTGCTGAATTCCTTGGTGAAGACCTTGGCGTTCTCAACGATTTGCCGGGCGAAATCGCCGATGCCTTCAAGGGCGCAGATCGCAGTGCGGTCATCGTCGGCGGCGGCGCGCTCAAGGGTGCGCATGCCAAGGCGCTCGCGCTGGCAAGCGATTTGGGTGCGGACTTCAACGTGCTGCATTTTTCTGCTGCCCGCATGGGCGGCCTGATGCTCGGCTTCGCCCAGAAGGGCGGCATGGCGGATATCGCCAAGGCGAGTCCAAAGGTCGTCCTCAGCCTCGGCGCGGACGAAATGGATTTCGAACCCTTCGCCGACGCGCTGAAGGTCTACATCGGCCATCACGGCGATCGCGGTGCGCATGCGGCAGATATCATCCTGCCCGCAGCCAGCTATGCCGAGAAGGACGGGACCTACGTTAACACCGAAGGCCGCGTGCAATTCGCAGAGAAGGCCGTCTTCGCACCGGGCGATGCCCGCGAAGACTGGACGATCCTGCGTGCTCTGGCCGATGCGTTGAAGGTCGAGGTCGGTTTCGACAGCTTCGCGCAGCTCCAGTCTGCGATGATCGCCGAAGTGCCTGCGCTGGGCGAAGAGGGCCTGGCTGACTACGGCACACTGCCGAAAGCCGATGCCAACGCGAAGGCCGAAGGCACGATGAGCGCCTATCCGATCAAGGATTTCTATCTCACCAACCCGATCGCCCGCGCGAGCGAGGTGATGCAGCGTTGCTCGAGCGAACTGCTTCACGGCGGCGAGCTGGCGGAGGCCGCAGAATGACCGAATTCTTCCAATCTTTCGGCATGAGCTACGAATGGGCCTGGGGTCTGGCGACGCTCGCCGGAATCCTGCTTATCGCGCTGCCGCTGATGTTGGCCGTGGCCATGATCATCTACGTCGACCGCAAGGTCTGGGCAGCGATCAACCTGCGCCGCGGCCCCAACGTGGTCGGTCCTTTCGGCCTGCTGCAGTCTTTCGCGGACGGCCTGAAGGTCTTCCTGCAGGAAACGATCATCCCGAGCGCTGCCAACAAGGGCATCTTCATTCTCGCGCCGATCGTGACGTTCACCGTCGCACTGGCTGCCTGGGCGGTGATTCCTTTCGACGCAGGTATGGTTCTGGCCGACATCAATGTCGGCCTGCTCTACATCCTCGCGATCAGTTCGTTGTCGGTTTACGGCGTCATCATGGCGGGCTGGGCTTCGAACTCGAAGTATCCGTTCTTCTCGGCGATGCGCGCTTCCGCGCAGATGATCAGCTACGAAGTCTCCATCGGCTTCATCCTGGTCTGTGTGGTGCTGTACGCCGGCACGTTCAACCTGAGCGAAATCGTGATGGCCCAGGAAGGCCACGGCTTCGGCATCGTCAACGGCTACGTCTTCAACCTGCTGCTCTTCCCGATGTGGGTGATGTTCTTCATCTCCTGCCTCGCAGAGACGCAGCGCGTGCCGTTCGACCTCACCGAGGCGGAGAGCGAGCTCGTTGCCGGCTACCAGACCGAGTACAGCTCGATGAGCTTCGCGCTCTTCTGGCTGGGTGAATACGCCAACATCCTGCTGATGTGCATGCTCAACGCCATCCTGTTTTTCGGGGGCTGGCTGCCGCCGCTGAACATCGACCTGATCCCCTGGTTCGACATCCCGGGCATCGTCTGGCTGCTGCTGAAGACCTTCTTCTTCTTCTTCATGTTCAGCTGGGTCATGGCGACCGTACCGCGCTACCGCTACGACCAGCTGATGCGCCTGGGCTGGAAGGTCTTCCTTCCGATCAGCCTGCTCTTCGTTGTCCTCATTTCCGGTTACCTCATGGCGACGGGGCATTACGGATGATCGGCGCAGCACTAATTCTGGCTTCGGTTCTCACTGGTTCGGCGGCGGCCGAATACGACTGTGTCGCCGAAAAGCAGATCCTCTTGATGAGCGATGATGGCAAATGGTCCTACAACGCGAGCGATGTCGCGCGCGACCAGCGCGATGTCTTCAAGTGGAAGTTCATCGTCGGGCCAGGTGATGAAGAGGGTTCGTTGAAGGTTTCGCACGATCCCGGGATCATGGATGCTGTAGGCGTTGGTGGTGAGTATGATGCAACTCCGCTGGCTCCTGGACAGTTTGCGTTTTCGACCAGCAAAGAAGGCAATTGCCTTTTCACTGAGCTTGGCTGCGGAGCGATGGTCGAGATTTCCGATATCAATGCCAAGAAGGCGAGTTTCTCACTGGTCCCCATGGGGTCGGTGAAACAGCAGGACGACACCCGCGAGATATTCCAGATGGTGATGCTAGGCACATGCAAGAAGGCCGAGGTGAAGCAATGAGCGCGGTCACCCACTTCATCAAATCCTTCACCCTCTGGGAGTTCGTGAAGGCGCACGCCCTCACGCTGAAGTACTTCTTCAAGCCCAAGGTCACGATCAACTATCCGTTCGAAAAGAACCCGCTCAGCCCGCGCTTCCGCGGCGAGCATGCGCTGCGCCGTTATCCCAACGGTGAAGAACGCTGTATCGCCTGCAAGCTGTGCGAGGCCGTCTGCCCCGCGCAGGCGATCACGATCGAGAGCGAGCCGCGCGAGGACGGCAGCCGCCGCACCACGCGTTACGACATCGACATGACCAAGTGCATCTACTGCGGCTTCTGCCAGGAAGCATGCCCGGTCGATGCCATCGTCGAGGGTCCGAACTTCGAATATGCAACCGAAACCCGCGAAGAGCTGCTTTACGACAAGGCCAAGCTGCTCGCGAATGGTGACAAGTGGGAGCGGGCAATCGCCGCAAACCTTGAAGCCGACGCACCCTATCGCTAACCGCGCCGCAACCGAAACCGGGGCATTATGATCCAGACTTTCGCCTTCTATCTCTTCGCGGTGCTCATGATTGCATCGGCCGTGATGGTGATCACGGCGCGCAATCCCGTGCACTCGGTGCTGTGGCTCATCCTCGCCTTCTTCAACGCGGCAGGCCTCATGGTGCTCGTCGGTGCCGAGTTCATCGCGATGCTTCTGGTCATCGTCTACGTGGGCGCAGTCGCAGTGCTGTTCCTCTTCGTGGTGATGATGCTCGACATCGATGTCGCAGCAATGCGCGCCGGTTTTATGAAGAACTTCCCGCTTGGCATCGCCATCGCGCTTATCCTGCTCGCTGAGCTGGTTCTCGGCATCGGCGCCTACCAAGCCGGGGCAATCGATCTCGGAACGGCAGCGGCGAGCGATGCTCCTGCCATGGTCGAAAGCAACACCGCCGCCATCGGCGCGCTGCTCTATACGAAGTACATTTTCCTGTTTGAGATTGCGGGCATCATCCTGCTGGTCGCCATGATCGGCGCGATCGTCCTGACGCACCGTCCTTCCAAGTCGAAGCGCGGGCAGCAGGACATCGGCAAGCAGGTCCGCCGCAATCCCGATGAGGCTACCGTCATGAAACAGCCCGAAGTGGGCAAGGGGGTCGAGCTGTGATCGGCATCGAACACTATGTCGTCGTGAGCACGCTGCTTTTCGTGCTCGGCGTCCTCGGCATCTTCCTCAATCGGAAGAACATCATCATCATCCTGATGGCCATCGAGCTCATCCTGCTCGCGGTGAACATCAACATGGTCGCGTTCAGTGCCTTCCTCGGCGACCTGGTCGGCCAGGTATTTGCGATGTTCATCCTGACCGTTGCTGCGGCAGAAGCTGCGATCGGTCTCGCCATCCTCATGATCTACTTCCGTGGCCGCGGCACTATCGCGGTCGACGATGCGAACCAGATGAAGGGATAAGCACCAGTGCAAGCCCAGATCCTCGCCATCGTCTTCCTGCCGCTGCTTGCCAGCATCGTCGCAGGTCTCGTCAACAAGAGCGCGCCAAGCGTCTTTGCCAAGTCGATCACCACCGGGGCGCTGTTCGTCAGCGCGCTGCTGAGCTGGCCGATCTTCCTCGGCTTCGTGAGCGGCAATGCCGAAGCGACCGTCGTGCCCGTCCTCACGTGGGTGCAGTCGGGCGATCTCGCCTTCGATTGGGCGCTGCGAGTCGATACGCTCACCGCAGTCATGCTGGTGGTGATCAACACCGTTTCGGCGCTCGTCCATCTCTATAGCTGGGGCTATATGGAGGAAGACCCGGACCAGCCGCGCTTCTTCGCATATCTCTCGCTCTTCACCTTCGCCATGCTCATGCTGGTGACGGCCGATAACCTCGTCCAGATGTTCTTCGGTTGGGAAGGGGTGGGCCTCGCCAGCTACCTGCTGATCGGTTTCTGGTTCAAGAAGCCGAGCGCGAACGCCGCCGCGATCAAGGCCTTCGTGGTCAACCGCGTAGGCGACCTCGGCTTCATGCTCGGTATCTTCGGCACGTTCCTGGTGTTCGGCACGGTCTCGATCCCCGAGATCCTCGAAGCGGCCCCTGGAATGAGCGGCGCGACCATCGGCTTCCTCGGCATGCGCGTGCACACGATGGATATCCTGTGCATCCTCCTGTTCATCGGCGCGATGGGCAAGTCGGCACAGCTCGGCCTGCACACCTGGCTGCCGGACGCGATGGAAGGCCCGACGCCGGTTTCCGCACTGATCCACGCCGCGACCATGGTGACCGCGGGCGTGTTCATGGTGGTTCGCCTGTCGCCGATGTTCGAGACGGCACCCGTTGCGCTCGGCCTCGTGACTTTCATCGGTGCCGCCACCTGTATCTTCGCCGCTACAGTCGGCACGACGCAGTGGGACATCAAGCGCGTCATCGCCTATTCGACCTGTTCGCAGCTGGGCTATATGTTCTTCGCAGCAGGTGTTGGCGCTTATGGCGCAGCCATGTTCCACCTGTTCACACACGCCTTCTTCAAGGCGCTGCTGTTCCTTGGTGCAGGCTCGGTCATCCATGCGATGCATCACGAGCAGGACATGCGCTATTACGGCGGTCTGCGTAAGGAAATCCCGCTCACATTCTGGGCAATGATGGCCGGTACGCTGGCGATTACCGGCGTCGGCATCTATCACCTGGGTGCAGGCTTTGCCGGCTTCTGGTCGAAGGACGCGATCCTTGAGGTGGCCTATGGACGCGGTACAGAACTCGGCAATTTCGCCTTCTGGATGGGTACGCTCGCCGCGCTGCTGACCAGCTTCTACAGCTGGCGCCTGATGTTCCTCACTTTCTGGGGCAAGCCGCGCTGGATCGAGAGTGAGCACATCCAGCATTCGGTCCACAAGACGCCCGAAGAGGCCGGCGAGGACACGACGGGTGGCTATCACCCGCACGAGAGCCCGCTTTCCATGCTGATCCCGCTCGGCGTGCTTTCGATCGGTGCCGTGCTGGCAGGCCAGCTCTTCGCGCCGACCTTCCTCGATAGCGAAGCATTCTGGAACGGTTCGATCTTTTACAACGAAGACCTGATCCACCGCATGCATGCCGTGCCTTACTGGGTGAAGTACGCTGCCTTCGTGGTCATGCTGATTGGCCTGTTCGTGGCGTGGCTGGCCTATATCAAAGACACCACGATCCCCGGCAAGGCAGCCGAGCAGCTCGGACCGATCTACCGCTTCTTCTACAACAAGTGGTACTTCGACGAGCTCTACCACTACCTCTTCGTCGTCCCTGCCTTCTGGCTGGGCCGCCAGTTCTGGAAACTCGGCGACATTGGCACCATCGACCGCTTCGGTCCGAACGGGGTTGCCTGGGTCGTCGAAAAGGGCGCCGTCGGTGCCAAGAAGTTCCAGACCGGATATCTTTATAGCTATGCGCTGGTGATGCTCCTCGGGCTCGTCGCCGCTGTCACCTGGGTGCTCTTCTGATGGAATTCCCCATCCTCTCGCTCATGCTCGCCGTGCCGCTGATCGCGGCCATCGCCTGCCTGTTCCTCGACGCGCCTGCCGCGCGCATGACCGCGCTGTTCGCAACGCTTATCGACCTCGCGCTCGGCGTGATGCTGTGGATCAATTACGATATCGGCGGCGCGCAGTGGCAGTTCCAGGAGAACTTGCAGCTCTTCGCCGGGTTTGAATACGCTCTCGGCATCGACGGCATCGCACTGATGCTGATCATGCTCAGCGTCTTCCTGATGCCGATCTGCATCCTCGCCAGCTGGGATCTCGATCAGCAAGCGCGTCGGTGAATACATGAGCGCCTTCCTGCTCATGGAAGTGCTGATGATCGGCGTCTTCGCCGCACAGGACCTGTTCCTGTTCTACATCTTTTTCGAGGCCGGCCTGATCCCGATGTACCTGATCATCGGCGTGTGGGGCGGCGATAATCGCATCTATGCTTCGTATAAGTTCTTCCTCTACACGCTGCTCGGCTCGGTCCTGATGCTGATCGCGATGCTGTGGATGGTGAACGAGGCGGGCACGTCTAGCATTCCGGTCCTGATGCAGTACGACTTCCCGGTCGGCGCGCAGTTCTGGCTGTGGCTCGCATTCTTCGCCAGCTTCGCAGTGAAGATGCCGATGTGGCCTGTTCACACCTGGCTGCCCGATGCCCACGTTCAGGCACCGACCGCCGGTTCGGTGATCCTCGCCGGCGTCCTGCTTAAGCTCGGCGGTTATGGCTTCATCCGCTTCAGCCTGCCCATGTTCCCCGACGCGAGTGCGGACCTTGCATGGCTGGTCTTCGGCCTGTCGATGGTCGCGGTGATCTACACATCGCTCGTCGCGCTGGTGCAGGAAGACATGAAGAAGCTGATCGCCTATTCCTCTGTCGCCCACATGGCGATCGTGACCGTCGGCCTTTTCGCTTTCAATGTGCAGGGCCTCGAAGGCGCGATGATGGTCATGCTCGGCCACGGCCTCGTCTCGGGCGCGCTTTTCCTGTGCGTCGGAGTGATCTACGACCGCCTGCACACCCGCGAGATCGCGCGCTACGGTGGCCTGTCGATCAACATGCCGAAGTATGCTCTGTTCTTCCTGCTGTTCACCATGGCCTCGATCGGCCTGCCGGGGACCAGCAACTTCGTCGGCGAATTCCTTGCGCTGGCCGGCATTTACGAGGTCTCGACCTTCGTGACGCTGGTCTGCACCACGGGTATCATCCTCGGCGCAGCCTACATGCTGTACCTCTATCGCCGTGTGGCGTTCGGCGACCAGAAGAACGCCGATGCCGCAGCCATGCCCGACCTTAATGCCCGTGAATGGGCCATGCTCGCCCCGATCGCGGCCGCCGTGCTGTGGATGGGCGTCTATCCGGAAAGCTTCCTTGCACCCATGCGCCAAGACATTGCTTCGCTCGAAGCCCGCCTTGCCAGCGTTGCCCCGCAGTATGACAGCGAACTCGCCGTAGCAACGCCGCGTGAAACGGCCGCCAACTACGTCGAGTACGATGGTGACAAGGAGGGAGCGCACTGATGGACTACGCAGCTTCGCTTCACTTGACCGCCGCCGAGATCGGCCTTTCGGTCGTTGCGCTTGTCCTCCTGCTCGTGACGGCATGGACCGGCGCCAAAGCCGTGCGCGGGATCACCATCGCGGCCGTCGCTGCACTGTTCGGTGCGCTGATCTTTTCGGTGTCGCTGCCCAATGGCGGCGTCCCGGCCGAAGCATTCGGAGGCCTTATCCGTGTCGACGGGTTCGCGCTCTTCGCAAAGGCGCTGATCTATCTTGCGACCATTGCCTGCCTGATCGTTGCGCCCCGCTATTTCGAGGGGCGTGGTGGCTACCGCGGTGAATATGCCGTCCTGCTGCTTTTCAACGCTGTCGGCATGGGCATCATGGTCTCCGCCGTCGACCTGATGGCGCTCTATGTCGGTCTCGAGCTTTCGAGCCTTTCGAGCTACGTGCTCGCCAGCTTTGCGCGCAAGGACGAGAAGTCCAGCGAAGCGGGCCTCAAGTACTTCATCCTCGGCGGCCTCGCCTCGGGCATTATCCTCTATGGTGTTAGCCTCGTCTACGGCTTCTCCGGCACTACCAGCTACGACGGTATCCGCGCGGCATTCACTGCCGATTTCGCGACCGGCGCGATGTTCGGCGTCGTGTTCGTGCTGGCGGGTATGGCATTCAAGATCGCCGCCGTGCCGTTCCACATGTGGACGCCCGACGTCTATGAAGGCGCGCCGACCACGGTCACCGCATTCTTCGCGAGCGCGCCTAAGGTGGCCGCAGTTGCGATGATGGTCCGCATGGTGACATCGCCCTTCGGTGGCCAGGTAGAAGCATGGCAGCAGATCGTGATCTTCGCGGCGCTCGCGTCGATCGTGGTGGGTGCCCTCGGTGCGATCGGCCAGCAGAACCTCAAGCGACTGCTGGCATACTCGTCGATCAACAACGTCGGATTCATCCTGATCGGTCTTGCAGCGGCAACTGCCGCTGGCGTTTCGGGTGTGCTGGTCTACCTGTTCATCTACGTCTTCATGACGATCGGCAGCTTCGTTGCCCTGCTCATGCTTCGCGATGCAGAGGGTAAGCCCCTCGCGACCTTCGATGACATCAGCGGCCTTGCCACGCGCAGCCCGGCACTCGCGTGGTGCCTGCTCGCGCTCATGTTCAGCCTTGCCGGCATTCCGCCGCTATTCGGCTTCTGGGGCAAGTTCGTTGTCTTCCAAGCCGCTGTCCAGGCGGACATGATCGCTCTGGCCGCCATCGGTATCGCCACCAGCGTGATAGGCGCCTTCTACTACATCAAGTTCGTCAAGGTGATGTTCTTCGATGAGGCGAAGGGCGAAGCACCTGCTAAGGCACCGCTATCGCACTGGGTCGTTCTCGGCCTGTGCGTCCTGATCATTTCGCCCCTCGGCTACCTGCTGACTCCTGGCTCGGCACAGCGGCGGATGCGGCAGCGCAGGCGCTGTTCCTGGGCGCTTGATCCACACGGTACCAGAAACCGGCAGCACCAATGCGGACCTCGCCGCGCGACTGCGCGCGGGCGAAGCTCTGGGTGAGGGATACTGGCTCGTCGCCGATCGCCAGACGGCGGGGCGGGGTAGGCAGGGCCGCACCTGGTTCGACGGTCACGGCAATTTCATGGGTTCGACTATCGTCCGGCCGCATGAACGCGATCCTGCGCCTGCGAGCTTGGCGTTGCTGGCGGGTGTGGCTCTCTACGAGGCCGTGGTCCCGCTCATCTCGACGCCGGGCAATCTGTCGCTGAAATGGCCCAACGATCTCATGCTGGGCGGTGCGAAGCTTGCCGGGATCCTGCTGGAGCGCGAAGGTGACGCGATTATTGTAGGCATCGGTGTAAATCTCGCCGCGGCTCCCGAATTGTCCGATCGCCGGACCGTGGCCTTATCGTCTTACGGGCCGGCCCCAGATCGCGACACCTTTGCCAGTTCGCTGGCCAGCGGATTCGACCGCGAGCTGGAGCGATGGCGTACCTACGGCCTCGACCCGCTGGTGCGCCGCTGGGAAAGCATTGCACATGGGCATGGTACCCCGCTCAATGTCCATCCACCTGGCGAGGAACCTATCACGGGCGCATTCGCTGGATTGACCGAAGCCGGTGCCTTGCGTCTTCGCTTGGCGGGAGGCGAGGAGCGTGTCATCCATGCCGGAGACGTGATGCTTGCGGAAGAGGAGGGCTGAGCCATGCTGCTTGCGGCCGATGTCGGAAACACCAATGTGGTTTTTGCCCTGTTCGAGGGGCGCGAGATCAAGGCGCGCTGGCGCATCGCCACCGATGCCCGTCGTACCGGTGACGAATATGCGGTCTGGTTGCTCCAGCTTCTCGCGATCGAAGGCTACACGCGTGAGGATATCGACCAGATTATCATCGGTTCGGTGGTCCCGCGCTCGATCCACAATCTCAGTGTCCTTTCTCGCAAGTACTTTGATGTCGAGCCGATGATCGCCGGCGCGGGCGAGGCGGACTGGGGTATTGAGGTAGATGTCGACGAACCGCGTTCGCTTGGCGCAGACCGGGCACTCAATACCATTGCCGCCCACGAGAAGTACGAAGGCGACCTGATCGTTATCGATTTCGGCACGGCGACCACCATCGATGCGGTGGACTTCAACGGTGCCTACAAGGGCGGCATTATCGCACCGGGCATCAACCTTTCGCTCGACGCACTGGTCGGGAACACTGCGAAGCTGCCTCGCATCGCGATCGAGAAACCGTCGAGCAAAAGCGTTATCGGCCGGAACACCGAAGACCAGATGCTCATTGGTGTGTTCTGGGGTTATGTGGCCCTGATCGAGGGACTGGTGGCGCGCATGAAGTCCGAGATCGGTCGTCCGGCGCGCGTCGTGGCCACTGGCGGTCTCGCCCTATTGTTTGACGAAAATACCGACATGTTCGACGAGGTCGATAGCGACCTCACGCTCGACGGTCTTGCCATCCTTGCGGAGCGCGCATCCCCTTGAAGAAGAATTTTACCCCCGAAGACGAACTGCTTTTCCTCGCGCTTGGCGGGTCGGGCGAGATTGGCATGAACGTCAACCTCTATGGCTGCCACGGTCGCTGGCTCATGGTCGATCTCGGCATGACCTTTTCGGGCGGACAGTATCCCGGCGTCGACCTGGTCTTCGCCGATCTCGAGTTCATCGAGGACCGCGCAAAGGATCTCGAAGCTATCGTGCTCACCCATGCGCACGAGGACCACATTGGCGCCGTCCCTTATTTTGCGGCGGACCTCGGCGTCCCGATCTATGCGACGCCATTCACCGCTGAACTCGTGCGACGCAAGCTTGAGGAAGCCGATCTCGAGGGAGAGATCGAGGTCCACATCATCGAGGAGGACCACGGCAAGTTCAGCGTGGGGCCGTTCGACATAACCTATATCCCGCTCGCGCACTCGATTGCCGAAGGCAACGCCCTGCTGATCGACACGCCGCACGGGCGCATCTTCCATACCGGGGACTGGAAGCTCGACGAGGATCCCATCATCGGAGAGCCGACGACCGAGAAAGAGCTCACCGAGATCGGCGACGAAGGCATCCTGGCGCTCGTCTGCGACAGCACCAATGTCTTCAATCCATCTCCGAGCGGCTCGGAGGGTGCCGTCTTCAAGGGATTGCTGGAAGAGGTCCAGCGGCATTCCGGCAAGCGTGTTCTCGTCACCACCTTCGCCAGCAACGTCGCTCGCCTGCATACGCTGGGCGAGGTGGCCCGCGAAACGGGCAGGCAGGTCTGTGTTGCGGGGCGTTCGCTCGACCGGATCATCGATGTGGCGCAGGAGAACGGCTATCTCACCGATTTCCCGGAGCCGGTCGATTTCGATACCGCGATGGGCTTGCCTCGCGGTGAAGTGCTCATTCTCGCCACAGGCGGGCAGGGTGAGCCCCGCGCGGCGCTGTCGCGCATTTCGGAAGACAATCATCCGCTCGAATTGGTCCCCGGCGACGTGGTGCTGTTCTCCAGCCGCCAGATTCCGGGGAACGAACTTTCGATCGGCGCAGTGCAGAACCGCCTTGCTGCCAAGGGTGTGACCATGGTCACCGACCGCCAGAGCATGATCCACGTTTCTGGGCATCCCGGCAGGCCCGAACTGGAGGCGCTTTATAGCTGGCTGCGCCCGGACATCCTCGTTCCTGTCCATGGCGAGATGCGTCACATGCAGGAACAGGCGCGCCTTGGCATCGCGAACGCGATTCCCGATGCGGTCGTTCAGCAGAACGGAGATATCGTGCGGCTTGCGCCCGGCGCCCCGGGCAAGATTGCAGAGGTAAGGGCAGGCCGGCTTGTTCTGGACGGAGACATAATCGCTCCGGCAGATGGCGACAGCATCGTCATGCGTCGCCGGATCATGAACGAAGGTGTCGTGATCGTTGCGCTGGATGACCAGCTCAACCCGCTGATCGACAGCCTCGGTCTTCCGCTGGACGAGGATTACGAAGATTTTCTGGCCGAGGCCCGGCAGGACATCGCGACCGCAATCAAACGGCTCAAGGGCAAGGACGGACGCTCGGCTCAGGCTGTACACGAGGCAGCTCGCCTAGCCGCACGCAGAGCGGCTCAGCGCTGGTCCGGCAAACGCCCGCAAGTGCGTGTGCTACTGCCTTCGAGGCTGCAGCCATGAGCATATCCCTTCCGATGGAATGGACGTCGATCGTCGCGATCTACATCCTGTTCTGGGTGGTCAGCGCCTTCATCATGCTGCCATTCGGCGTGCAAACGCATGACGAGGCAGGGATCGCCAAGGTCCCCGGCCAAGCCGACAGTGCTCCGGCAAATTTCCAGCCCAAGCGCGTCGCGATGCGGGCGACGGTGCTCGCGACGATCCTGTGCACGCTCTACGTGCTGAATTACGAGTATGGATGGATCACGCCGGACGACCTGATGTTCATCGGCCCGGACCCGAACTGATCCGTTACTGGCGCAATCGCTCCAAGGCCTGTGCCAGCACCACGTAAAGCTTGCCCATATCGCTCGACAGCAGCGTCACGCTTACCGCGTTGCCGTCGCGTGTGGAGAGCAGGGTGCGGAGCATGGCCTCGAAGTCGTGAATGTACCGGTTCACGTGTTCGCGGAAGTCGGCGTCGGCGTCGTATAGCTCGGCGATATCCCTTGCTTCGCTATTGTCGATGAGGCGCACCGCTCGGCGCGTGAAGATACCCCGATCGCCGCGCAGATAGCTGGCCCATGCGGTGTCGGTCACCTCGCTGGAGAGCGCTTTCGCAATATCGATCGAGCTCGAGTTCAGGCTCTCGGTAATGAGCGCCACACGGCGGGCGAAATCGCCATCCACATTGTCCGTCGCCTTGTCACGGGCATGGGCAATGCGGGATTCGAGATTGGTCGTGAGATCGTTGAGCCTGCCGAGTTGGTCACGAAGCTGCTGCGTCATGGCCTTGGCGGCTTCGTTCGAGCGCTGGCGTGCCTCGTCCAGCTGGGCGATCGCATCCTGCGTCTTGTCGGTGAGTGCCTTCTCGACCGCTGTGATGCTCTCTTCACCGATCTTGTCGGAAATCTGGGCGATACGGTGCGCCTGTTCCTGCTCGATCGCTGCAAGCGATGCGCGGGCCTTGTCTTCCAGCTGGCTGATGGCATCGCGCAGTTCGCCCTGGACGTGCGCAGCAAGCTGGGTGCTCTCATGCGAGAGCTCCACGAGACCGGCACGCAGTCTCTCGACGCTGTTGATCTGCGCGCTCGCGGTTTCGCCGAAGTTCGACTGGAAGGTATCGAAGCCTTCCATCGCAAGCCGGGTGCGCTCTTCGATCGATCCCATGCCTTCAGTTAGCGCGTCGCCCGTCTTACGGGCCTGCTCGAGAAGTTCGCGGACGTCTCCCGCGCGCCGTTCGATTTCTGCAAGGCGGCTCTCCGAGGCTTCCATCGCCACCGGCAAATCATCCTTGCTGTGCTTCGCGCTCGCCTGGATCAGTTCGAGCAGGCGGACGCTTGAATCGGTAAGGCGGGCGATATCTTGGTCGGTGCCCTCGAGCGCTTCGCGGCTCTCGCGAAGCTGCGCATCAAGCGCATCGATGCCGCCAGCAACGGCTTCACGCGCCTGGTGCCCGTGTGCCGCGATGTTGGAGAAGGTCTCGCCGAGCGCGCCAATGCGCTCGCCCAGAGCTTCGCCTTCCTCTGTGAGCGCTGCGATCTGGGCAATCTGGGCTTCACGGCGCTCCGCGATAGCCTCGTCGAGAATGGCCAGCTTTTCCTGAAGCTTCGCCAGCATGGCGTCCTGCGCCTCGGTCATCTTGTCCGTGCGTTGCTGGGTTTCGTTCTCGAACAGCCGGTTGCGCTCGGTAATCCTCTGATCGACGCGAGCAGCTTCCTCGTGGAGCGCGGCAAGCTTGGCGTTTGCCGCTTCGAGTGCTGCCTCGTCGATCTGCCTGATCTCGTCGACGGCTTCGGTAAGTCGCGTGCGCATTCCGTCGATCTGAGTCGACCAGGCGCCCATGGCGGCATCCTCGCCTTCGCGGACAGAGCGGGCGATCTCCATGGCTTCGTTTCGAAGGGTACCGATCCGCTCGCGCATGGTAGCAAGGGCAAGCTCCTCGTCGGCACTGGCCTGCTTGTGAACTTCGGCGATTTCGCTTCGAAGCGTTATCGAGCGAGCATTCAGGGCGGCTAGCGCTTCGATTTCCTGACCCTGCAGCTCCTCGCGGAACGCAGCGCTTTCTTCTCTCAGCGTGGCAAAGCGCTGTTTGGCAAGTTTTTCGAGATCCCCAGCCTGCTCGCTGAATGCGGTCATGGCCGTATCGACACTGCCACGTACTGCAGCGATGCGCTGCTCGCTGCGTTCGCCATGCTCCTCGAGCAGGGCAAAGCTGTCGACGAGGGCATCGACCTGTTCCTTTGCCTCGCGTCCGGCGCTACCGATCCGGTTGGTGACATCCTTTGCCGAGCTCGCGATCACGGGCAGGTCGTCCCGAAGGCTGCTCATGTTCTCGAGGGCAGTCTGGCTCACGCTCGCAATCGCATCGACCTGTTCGCCATTGCCCCTGATCAGCTCCTGCAACCGGTCTGCGTTCTCGGCAATTCGCTCGGTGGCGCTGCGCCCGAGATACTCGAGATCACGGGTCTGGCTGCCGAGGAATTCGCGAGCAAGACTGAGCTCGCGGTTCACCACGGCGAGGCGGTTCTCGAGGTTCTGCGACTCTTCAGAAAGGGTGCGAGCTACGTCGCCGAAGCGTTTGGCTTCATGAGCGGAATTGCGAGTAGCCAAGATCCACAAACCCACTACGAGCAATACTGGCACAGCCCAGGAAGTAATCCAGTCGATCCATTGCTGCGGGCCAGCGCCGGCAAGCATCTCCGTTTGATTGGTCCAGCCGAAAAATCCGGTCCAGCCCAGGATCACGATGATCGCAATGGTCGGCACAACCCAGCCGCGATGGCGTCGGGGCGTAACCTCCTCGTACCATTCTGCCTCTTCGACGAACTCGTCTTCGGAAAGCTCCTCGGTCTCCGTATCCAAGGGCTGGGTGGAAACCTCGGCGTTTTCGACGGGGTCTTCGCCGGGGGCCTGTTGCCCTTCGACGACCGAGATGTGCGAGCGCTTGTTCATGCCTGCGATTTACCACATTCGCTCGTGTCATAAAGCCCCGATTAACCATAGGGTTGCCGCAAGGGTGTTTTGCGGCGGGTTGTGCGAGCGATGCCGGCAATCGGGCAAAGCGCCGATAACACGGCTTGGCAGCAGGGCCACTGCATCTCTATGACCGCTATCGGACCCGAGGGAGTATTCCGTTTGCGCATCGCATTGCTGTCGACGCTCGAGAGAAATCCCGAGGGAGGATTGGTGCGACCCGCTTTCCGTACCTATGCGGGAGCGATGGTCGTCGAGCGGCAGCTCGATCTCGCCCTGAAGATGGGGTGCACGCAAATCGCCTGTTTCGTCGACAGCGTCGAGCGCGAAGTCATCGAGTTGCAGCGCAGGGCCCAGGATGCCGGGATCAAGTTCGTTCACGTCCGTGAGCCTGCTCGCCTTTTCTCGCTCGTAGGCGAAGAAGATGAATTGCTGGTCATGGCGTCGGGTGTCCTGCCCGACTTCGATGCCGCGGAGGCAAACCTCAAACGGCAGGGCGTGCTGGCCATGCCGGCCGATATCGCGGTTCCGCTTGGCTACGAGCGGATTGACCTCGAGTTTGCTTGGAGCGGTGTGATGCTGATCCCGGGCAAGTTGATCAAGACATTGGGTAACCTGCCCGATGACGTCGATGCACCATCAGCCCTGATGCGTCTGGCGCTGCAGACCGGGACACGGGTAGTGCCGCTCGATCGCGCGTTGATCGAAGACCAGGAATGGCACATCGATCCCGATCCTTCCGCCCTCGCAGCCCGCGAAAAGAAATGGATCGATGCCCAGCGCGAGCCAGTTTCCTTCGCCGCCCCGGGGCTGGCAGTCGCCGAATATGCCGGTGCAAGGCTCGCTCGCGACGTCGTGGGGAGGGGAGCAGAGCGGAGTGCGACCATCGCTGCCGGACTATTCGCGCTTATGGCGGTCGGTTTAGGAGGCTATTTTGCACCGGCTCTAGGGCTGGCGTTTGCTTCCGCATCGGCGCTTTTCGCGCGCATGGGACGGGTCGTCGAAAGGGTCGCACAGCTGGGAAAACCAGAGGCAAAGCCCAGCCTTTTGCACCGAGTCCTCGACTTGGGCCTCGATCCGGTCATCGTGTTCCTGCTCTACCTTGGTTCGCCCGAGGAATACGGGCTGCTCCGCGGTTTCGTACCGATCACGTTGATCGGCCTGCTTCGCCTCTCGGAGAAGTTCGGGAGCGAGAAATGGCATTCGACTTTCGGCGATCGCATACTGCTGTGCCTCCTGCTCGCAGGGGCGGCTTTCGGCGGGATTTCGCTGGAAGTCTCGGCAGTTCTTGCCCTTATTGTGCTCGTCAGCAGGTATTTCGCGCCCTTTCAGGATAAATAACGGCGGCTTAACCATGTGGGTGCTACACGCGCACGATGGACGGGCTACCACCCATGGATAACGCCGAAAGCAAGGGCGCAAGCGGGCTGCGCGAAGCGTTGGCGCGCGCCGATGCGACGCTGGCGGGTATCGAGCCTATTCTCGGGCACCTGCTGTCGGCCCCCGACCACTCTCTTTTTAGCGACGAGATCGTTGCCCGTGTCCGCGGGATGGTGGCCGATCTCGCTCGTCAAATTCTCAGGGCGCAGGCCGAAGCGACCGGCGAAAGTGGCCGCGATGCCTTCGTGGAGCGTCACGGGGAAGCGCTGCGCGAGCACCTGCAAACCTTCCCGGACTTGCTTCTCCATTGCCATGCCCTGGCCATCGAATGGCAGCTGACCGAGCGTCTGGAGGGCCAGCTGGGTCTCGATCCCGTGCTTTCCGGGCTCATGCAGCGCATGATTGCCGATGCGGATGGCTGGATTTCTTCCGGAGCCATGGCTGCGCTTGCCGCCCAGGCCCGATATGCCCAGGCTCAGCGCCGTATGGAGCTTCCTCTCGGTGAACTGACGGGCGACCTTTTCCATCGCACGCTTCTTGCGTGGCGGGACTACTGTGGTGACGGTCAATCGGACGCAGTTTCGCGTGCAGAAACCCGCTTGCGGTCGACCTATGACGAGAGTGCAGGGCGTCTTGCGCTCTTCGCGCGACTTGTTTCCGCGCTCGGTGATCGTGCAAAGGCCGCGCTGGTCATCGAAGATGCAGGCTGCGGCCTGTTCTTCTCGGCGCTTGCCGCACTATCCTCGCTGTCCCGTGATCTCGCGGTTCTCGCAAGTCATGGCAAGCAGGCCGTTCGTTTGGCGCTGAGCCTTAGGGCTGCAGGCATGGAGGCAGGACAGGTCGACGAGCTCCTGCTCATGCTCCATCCCGGAGGCGCGCCCATCGCCGGTCTTGCGGAAATGAGCCAGCGCGAGGCGAGGGACCTGCTATCGTCGGCCGGTAACCCGGGGGCGAAGCGATGAGCGCATCCGTCCAGAGCTTTTCCCGCGCCCGGACCGACGGCGAAGACCGCGTCATCGAGGTGGAAGGCGAACTCGCCGCGCTGAACGAGGCTTGTGGGGGGAGTGGGCAAGACGCTCGCAATCCCTGAACTGCTCGCCCTGGTGACTAAATCGCGCGAGTACGGCTTGAGGCTGGCTAGGCAGTTTCGGGCAGTCGCGGGCGATGACAGGATCACGGCATGGGCCGAAATCGCTCCCCTGAAGGGCGAAAGCGAGGGTGCCGATATCTCGATTTCCAGCTGGAAGGTCGAAGACGCGCCTGTCCAGACCGAGGAGGATGTCCATCGGCGCAGGGCCGAGATCGATCGGCATCTCGCCGAATGTTCGGCGCATCTCGATCCGCAGCAGCGGATCCTGTCTATCGAAACCGATGCAGAGGATCTGACCGACCTGGCCGATGCAGTTCGTGCGGACATTGGCAAGCCCTGGACCGATTTCGTGGACCTGCCCGGTATTGCGCACGAACAGCCCATGAACTGGCGCCTGCTCGATGGGGCCGAATGCACCATCGCGGGTTCACGCCGTCGTTGGACGGCCCACCTCGAACCGCTTGGCAAGCCGGAACCCGGTAGCGCCGGATTCGTGCTCTACCTGAGCGCGGCACAACCGCTTGCCGCAATCGAGAATGCCGGCGGAGGCAGGACCCCGTCGCTTGGCCGCGAACTTACACCGGTCCTGCGTCAGCCGATCAATCGCATTATCGCGAATGCCGAAACGATCAGGACCAAGCTCGCAGGTCCGCTGGCAGACGAATACGCCGATTACGCAGGCGACATCGCGAGCGCGGGGCAGCATTTGCTGGCGCTCATCGACGACCTGTCGGACCTCGAAGTGGTCGAGGCAGAGGACTTCACGACTGCACCTGATCGTATCGATCTTGCCGATGTTGCGCGCAGGGCATGCGGTATACTCGGCGTGAGGGCTGCCGAAAAGAAGATCAAGCTGGAGCCGCCGGTCGACGGCGAGAGCCAGCCAGCAACGGCCGAATTCCGCCGTGTCCTGCAGGTTCTCCTCAACCTGATCGGTAACGCCATCCGCTATTCTCCTGAGGAGAGTCGGGTCTGGGTCAGGCTGGACCGGATCGGTAGCCGCGCCCTTGTGACAGTCGCCGACCAGGGCCACGGCCTCGACGATGAACAGCAGAAGAAAGTGTTCGAGAAGTTCGAACGCCTCGGCAAGCACGGCGACGGCGGGTCGGGCCTCGGCCTCTACATCTCGCGCCGGATTGCGCGCGCCATGGGCGGGGACCTGACAGTCGAAAGTGCGCCGGGGCAGGGTGCGCGTTTCACCCTTTCGGTACCGGTCGACGAAAACGGCGGCACCGAAGAACGCTGATACGAAAAAGGGGCGCCGAAGCGCCCCTGATCCGTTTTATACGTTTCGCTATCAGCGCTGGCCGATCGGAACGTAGTCGCGTTCGGTCGGACCAGTGTAGAGCTGGCGCGGGCGGCCGATGACCTGGCCGGGATCCGAGATCATCTCGTTCCACTGAGCAACCCAGCCCACGGTGCGGGCAAGGGCGAAGAGCGCAGTGAACATCGTGGTCGGGAAGCCGATCGAGTTCAGGATGATGCCCGAGTAGAAGTCGACGTTCGGGAAAAGCTTCTTTTCCTTGAAGTAGTCGTCGTTGAGAGCGAGCTCTTCCAGCTGGAGAGCGGTCTCGAAGACCGGGTCGTTTACGTTCAGCGCTTCGAAGACTTCGCGCAGCGTCTGCTGCATCACGGTCGCACGCGGGTCGTAGTTCTTGTAGACGCGGTGACCGAAGCCCATCAGGCGGAACGGGTCGTTCTTGTCCTTCGCACGCTCAATGTAGTGCGGGATGCGATCGGGCGAACCGATTTCCTGCAGCATGTTGAGCGCCGCTTCGTTGGCGCCGCCATGCGCCGGGCCCCACAGGCAGGCGATGCCCGCTGCGATACATGCGAAGGGGTTCGCACCCGACGAACCAGCCAGGCGGACGGTCGAGGTCGATGCGTTCTGCTCGTGGTCGGCGTGAAGGATGAAGATGCGGTCCATCGCCTTCTCGATGGCGGGGTGCACTTCATATTCCTCGGCCGGGACACCGAAGGTCATGCGCAGGAAGTTGCCAGTGTAGCTGAGGTCGTTCTTCGGCTGCAGGAAGGGCTGACCGACTGCATACTTGTAAGCCATCGCAGCAATGGTCGGCATCTTGGCGATCAGGCGGTGGCTCGAGATCTTGCGGTGCTCGGGATCCGAGATGTCGGTGCTGTCGTGATAGAACGCCGAGAGCGCGCCGACGACACCGCACATGATGGCCATGGGGTGAGCATCGCGGCGGAAGCCCTGATAAAACTGACGGAGCTGGTCATGCACCATAGTGTGGCGCGTGATCGTGTAGTCGAATTCAGTCAGTTCTTCCTGGCTCGGCAGCTCGCCGTTGAGCAGCAGGTAAGCTACTTCCATGAAGCTTGAATGCTCGGCCAGCTGGCCGATCGGGTAGCCGCGGTGGAGCAGTACGCCTTCTTCGCCATCGATATAGGTCAGCGCGCTTTCGCAGCTGGCCGTCGACTTGTAGCCCGGATCGTAGGTGAACTTGCCGGTCGTGCCGTAAAGCTTGCGAATGTCGATAACGTCGGGTCCGACGCTTCCCTCGAGAACGGGGAAGTCCTGGGCCTGATCGCCGATGTTGAGAGTTGCCTGCTTGTCGGCCACGCGTGTCTCCTTGGTCCGTCTTATTCCTTGCCTGCGGGGAAGCCTGCGCGTCGATACGCGCGAGTGACTCTTCCTTGCCCAGCAGGACCAGTACGTCGAAAATTCCGGGCGATGTGGTGGTGCCCGTCAGCGCGGCCCGCATGGGTTGCGCCAGCTTGCCGAGGCCCAGTTCGAGCTGTTCGGCATACGATTTCGTAGTGGCTTCGAGAGCCTCGATTGTCCAGTCATTTTCCTCGGCAAGAACCTTAGACAAACCGCTAAGCCTGTCTCGGGCTTCGTCGTCGAGGAGGCCGGCGGCTTTCTCGGTCATTTCGAGGGGGCGCTTCTGGAAAAGAAACGCTGCGCCATCAGCCAGTTCGTTGATGCTGCGCGCGCGCGTCTTGAGCACGGGCATCGCCTCGGTCAGGAGCGCCTCGTCCGCGTCGGGACCGAGCTTCGCGGCGACCAGCGCGGCAAGCCGGGCATCGTCGGCCTCGCGAATGTAGTGGCCGTTCAGGTTCTGGAGCTTCTTGATGTCGAAACGCGAGGGGCTTTTTCCGACACCATCGAGATCGAACAGTTGGATCGCCTCTTCCCGCGTGATTTCCTCGCGATCGCCATGGCCCCAGCCAAGGCGCAGAAGGTAATTGAACAGCGCTTCGGGAAGCACGCCTTCCTCGTCGCGATAAGCTTCAACGCCGACCGCTCCATGGCGCTTGGAAAGCTTGGCTCCGTCCGATCCGTGGATCAGCGGTACGTGCGCGTAGATAGGATCGGGCCAGCTTCCCTCGATCTCATTCATCGCGCGGATGACGGGAAGCTGGCGGAATGCGTTATTGAGATGGTCGTCGCCGCGGATGATGTGAGTGACGCCCATATCGTGGTCGTCGACGACCACGGCGAGCATGTATGTCGGCGTGCCATCGGCGCGAAGCAGGACGTAATCGTCGATTTCCGCGTTCTTGACGGTGACCTTGCCCTGGACCTCGTCTTCGATGACGGTTTCGCCTTCGGTGGGAACCTTGAGGCGGATCACATAGGGGGCACCGGCAGGTGCTTCACTCTCGTCGCGATCGCGCCAACGGCGATCGTAGCGCATGGGCTGTTTGTTCGCGCGCTGCTCGGCGCGCATTTCCTCGAGTTCTTCTGGCGTCGCGAAACATTTGTAGGCGTGGCCGGCTTCGAGAAGCTGGTTTGCCACCTCTGCATGGCGAGCCGCGCGGTCGGATTGGAACACCGGAGGCTCGTCGAAGTCGAGGCCCAGCCAGTCGAGACCTTCGATGATCTTGTCGATGGCTTCCTGGGTGCTGCGCTTGCGGTCGGTATCTTCAATACGCAGCAGTGCCTTGCCGCCGTGGTGGCGGGCATAGAGCCAGTTGAACAGCGCCGTACGCGCACCTCCGATGTGGAGGAAACCCGTGGGCGAGGGTGCGAACCGCGTGACGACCTGTTTGCCGGTTTCGCTTGCCATTCCCTCGTCAATCCTTTCAACAGTTTACATGGCGACGCAGGGGACGCCGCTGGTTCCGTTCGGCGATGCGGATGATACCGCCGATGCTGCAGTGCAGCGCCCTTGGCGCATGCGCGCCCTATTGTCCAGATTCGCGAGCCGGATCGAGGGGTTTCTTGGCGCTTCCGGCTTCGACCGTGGTCCCTGGCTTGTGGTGGCCCTAGCCTGCGGAGTGGGCAGCTGGTTCGTGCTTGGGGCCCAGTGGCAGTGGATACTGGCAATCGTCGGAGGACTTGTCCTTTCACTGGCAGCGCAATCACTCTGGCGGCAGCGCGAAGACAGGGCGGAGTTGCTTCTCGCAGGAACGGCTTTCGGGGTCGCATTCGTCCTAGGCCTCGTGCTGGTCTGGGCGCGATCCGAGACTGTCGGTGCGGAGCCAGTGGCGCGACCATCGGTGATGGTGCTCGATGCGAGGATTCTGGAACGCGAGGAGCAGCCGGCAGAAGGAAGAATTCGTCTCGTGCTCGCTACGCGCGATGCCGAGAACGGGCGGGCCATGCGTGTCCGGGTCAACGTGCCGCTCGATAAGGATCGGGATTTCCTGCGCGAAGGCGCAAGGATCGAAGCGAGAGCGCGCCTAATGCCCCCATCGGCACCGCTCCTTCCCGGGGCCTATGATTTCGCAAGGGCAGCCTGGTTCAAGGGTTTCGCTGCTACGGGCTCGCTGGTGGGGACTATTCGCTTGGTCGAGGAAGCGCCGGGCGGGGAGGGCACGATCGCGCAAGTGCAGCGCTGGCTTTCGGCGCATGTGAGAGACCAGCTCGGCGGAGCGTCGGGCACGATAGCTGCGGCTTTCGCGAGCGGAGATCGCGGTTCGATCTCGATGGAGGACGAGGTCGCCATGCGGGATGCGGGTCTGACCCACCTGCTTTCGATCAGCGGCCTTCACGTGAGCGCCGTCATCGCTGCGGCGTATTTCCTCGCATCGAAGCTACTCGCCTTGTGGCCCTGGCTCACTCTGCGCGTACGCCTGCCGCTCGTCGCAGCAGCGATCGCTGCTCTGGCCGGGATCGCCTATACCTTGCTTACGGGTGCCCAGGTGCCGACCGTGAGAAGCTGCATCGGAGCGCTTCTCGTGCTTGTGGCACTAGCTTTGGGGCGCGAGCCCTTATCCCTGCGCATGGTGGCGGTCGCGGCGGCTACTGTCCTCTTCCTCTGGCCCGAATCCCTCGTCGGGCCGAGTTTCCAGATGAGCTTTGCCGCAGTCATCGCCATCGTCGCACTGCATAATTCGCAGCCGGTGAAGGGCTTCCTTGCTCCGAGGGAAGAGGGGCGCGGCCGCTGGCTGGCGCGGCGCGTGCTCATGCTGTTCGTGACCGGTGTGGTCATAGAGCTGGCGCTGACCCCGATCGTCCTGTTCCATTTCCACCGGGCGGGCCTCTACGGGGCGTTCGCCAATGTCATTGCCATCCCACTCGTCACATTCATGTCGATGCCACTGATCGCTGTCGCGCTGCTATTCGACCTCGTCGGCGCAGGTGCTCCGTTCTGGTGGCTGGCTGGTCAATCGCTCGATCTTCTCCTGTGGATCGCACGCGTAACCGCCGGACAACCCGGAGCAGTCAAACTCGTGCCGCACATCGGGCTCGGCACAGTGCTTGTGTTCCTCGCGGGCAGCCTCTGGCTCGCGCTTTGGCGGGGGCGAGCAAGACTGCTTGGTTTCCTCCCGGTCCTTGTCGGCGTGGCGATGCTGATGGCGACCCCGACGCCCGATATCCTCGTGACCCGGGATGGTCGCGACATTGGATTGGTCGATAGTGAAGGGATGGTCTACGTCCTGCGAGACACAGCGGGATCATACGCACGGGAGAACATCGTCGAACTGGCAGGAACCGAGGCAGTTCCCATGCTCGTGTCGCAATGGAAAGGGGCGCGCTGCAGCGCGGACTTCTGCAGCCTACCGATAGTGAAGGGCGGTCGCACCTGGCATCTCATGGTGGCTCGCACCAAGAACCGCATCGATGAGCGGCAACTGGCAGCAGCTTGCGAGAAGGCCGACATCGTGATCGCCGATCGCTGGCTACCGCGCAGTTGCGCCCCGAAATGGTTGAAGGCCGATGGCCGATTTCTTGCAGAGAATGGAGGTCTTTCGATCCACCTAAAGGATGAGCGGATCGACCGGGTAGCGCATGGGCAGGGTGCGCACGGTTGGTGGGACCCGCCCGAATTTGATTAGGCAAAGAAGAAGGGCGCCCATCGGCTTGAGCGCCCTTTCGGAATCTCTGGACTCCTCCGCCCGGGTATCAGTGATAGCGGCGCAGCAGCCCGGCAAGCTTGCCCTGAACCTTCACTCGGCCGGCCTCATAGACCTGAGGTTCGTAAGCGCCGTTCGCCGGATCGAGGCGGACCATCGCACCTTCCTTGCGCAGGTACTTCAGCGTCGCTTCCTCGTTATCGACCAATGCAACGACGATCTCGCCATCGCGCGCAGTTTCCGCGCGCTTCACGAGAGCGAAGTCGCCGTCGAAGATGCCGGCTTCGATCATGGAATCGCCCGAGACTTCGAGCGCATAGTGATCGCCCGGGCCGAGGAGGGCGGCAGGGACGGGCATGCTCGACTGTCCTTCGATCGCTTCGATCGGAGCGCCTGCGGCGATCCGGCCGTGCAGCGGGACCTCTATGATGTCATTCGCCGGTTCGGGCGCGACTGCCTTCGCGGAATGCACTGCGACTACGGCGTCATTCGCAGGCGCGGTCGGCTTGGAGGGGCTGGTGACCGAATCTTCGGGCAGCTTGATGATTTCCAGCGCGCGCGCCCGATTGGGCAGGCGGCGGATGAAACCGCGTTCCTCGAGCGCAGAGATCAGGCGATGGACCCCCGACTTGCTCTTGAGGTCGAGAGCATCCTTCATTTCCTCGAAAGAGGGCGAGATGCCTGTCTCTTCCAGACGTTCCTGGATGAAGCAGATCAATTCGTGCTGCTTGGCAGTCAGCATCGGGTCACTCCCCAATTCGTTACACATTTATCCTGTTCACAAACCTGTGAACGAATGTGGAACAATTAGGCAACCAATTTTCGCAAGTCAAGCAATCCCGCCATTCTGGAGCATGTTATGTGGAGAACAGGCGTTCCCGTTTCAGTCCTCTGCTCGCCAGTTTCCGGACTTGCCGCCTTGCTTTTCAAGGAGACGTACGCCGTCGATCACCATCGCTTTGTCGAGCGCCTTCCCCATGTCGTAAAGCGTAAGTAGCGCAACGCTGGCAGCGGTCATCGCTTCCATCTCCACGCCGGTTCTCCCGGTCAGGGCGGCACTTGCGGTAACGCGTATAGCGTCCGATCTCGCGGTCGAATTCGAGGGTGACGCTTTCCAGTCCTAGAGGATGGCACAAAGGAATGAGCTCGCCAGCCTTCTTGGCAGCCATGATGCCCGCAATGCGTGCTGTAGCGAGTGCATCGCCTTTCGCGGTCTCTCCGGACATGATTGCCTCTAGCGCCTCCGCCGTCATCCTAATGCGGCCCTCTGCCACGGCCCTACGCGCCGTTTGCGCCTTTCCTCCCACATCGACCATGCGGGCCGCGCCATGCTTGTCGAGATGGGTCAGGCGGCTCATGTCAGTTTCCCTGACCCTGAAGCAGCGTTCTGGTGGCTGCCTCGACGTCAGTTTGCCGCATCAGGCTCTCGCCGACGAGAAAGCTCCGTACACCGGAGCGGGAGAGCCGCTGGCAGTCTTCGTGAGTGATTATTCCGCTCTCGCCGACCAGCAATGCGTCCGCTGGCGCGAGCGCGGAAAGTTTCTCCGTGGTCGCAAGGTCGGTCTCGAAGGTCTTGAGATTGCGATTGTTTACCCCGAGAAGGCGTGACGTCAACGCAGCAGCGCGTTCGAGCTCCTCGGCGTCGTGAACCTCCACAAGGACATCCATGCCGCGTTCGATTGCTGCGCTTTCGATCTCACCCATCAGGCTGTTTTCGAGGGCAGCCACGATGATCAGGATAGCATCGGCGCCGAGTGCGCGTGCCTCGGCGACCTGCCAGGGATCGACCATGAAGTCCTTGCGCAAAACGGGGAGATCAGAAGCCGTCCGTGCTTCTACCAAGTAGTCTTCATGCCCTTGGAAATATGGTGCGTCTGTCAGGACAGAGAGGCAAGCTGCGCCGCCTGCCGCATAGGCACGAGCGTGTTCAGCGGGCCGGAAGTCGGCGCGGATGAGGCCTTTCGACGGGGAAGCTTTCTTGATCTCGGCGATGAGGCCGAAGCCACTGTCCTGAGCCGCAGCGAGACGCTTCTGGAAACCGCGCGGCGCGGATTGCTCGCGGGCGATACTGTCGAGCTCGTCAAGGCTGCGCTCCGCCTTGCGTGCAGCGACTTCATCTCGCTTGGTTGCGCAGATTTGTTCGAGCTTGTTCATCGGGCGAGGGCGATCCAGTCGGCGAGAAGCTGCTTTGCGCGGCCGGAATCTATCGCTTCGGCGGCCATTTCGGCACCTTCGGTCCAGTCGTCGGTCTTGCCAGCCACAATGAGCGTCGCCGAGGCATTGAAGAGCACAGCGTCACGATAGGGCCCTGGTGCGCCGAGTAGGAGTGCTTCCAACGCCTTGGCATTGTGTTCTGGGTCGCCTCCGCGAATTGCTTCGACAGGCGCGTGAGGCAGGTTTGCCTGAACGGCATTGATCCGGCGCATCTCGAAATCATTGCCGGCGACGTCAGCGAACTCGTTTCCGCCTGCCAGACTCAATTCGTCGAGTCCCTCGTCACCCGAGGCGATAAAAGTGCGTTCCGTTCCGAGTTTCGCTTTGGCGGCAGCGTAGATCGGAACATAGGCGGGGCGCGCGATTCCGATCAGCTGGCGCTTGACGCCAGCCGGGTTCGACAAGGGCCCCATCAAGTTGAAGATTGTCCGCACTCCAAGCTTCTGGCGAATGGGCTGGATGCGGCCCATGGCCGGATGATGGTTCTTGGCGAAGAGGAAGCAAATCCCCAGTTCCGCCAAGGTCTTCTCGGCGGTTCTTCCGGCTGCTTCCATATCGAGGCCAAGCGCTTCGAGCGTGTCTGCAGCGCCCGATTTGCTACTCGCGGCACGGTTGCCGTGCTTCGCCACGGGGACACCGCTGGCGGCGACCAGAAGGCTGACCGCCGTCGAGACGTTGAGCGTATGATGACCGTCGCCGCCCGTGCCGCAGCAATCGACCGTGCCCTCGGGCGCATCGATCGGGATCAGACGATCGCGAAGGGCACGGGCTGCCCCGGCGATTTCCTCGGAGGTTTCGCTACGCGCCGACATTTCGACCAGGAAGCGGCCAATCTCGTCGTCACTAGTTTCCCCGTCAAGGATCCAGCCGAATACCTCGTGCGCCTTGTCTTCTGTCAGGTGGGTGTCGGCAGTGGGCAGGGTCTTCACGCGGGCTCCTTGGCTTCGATGCCGCAGAATTCGAGGAAATTGGCGAGCAATGCATGACCATGCTCGGTAGCGATGCTTTCGGGATGGAATTGCACCCCGTGGATGGGCAAGTCACGGTGGCGGAAACCCATGACGCTCGAGCCGCCCAGGCCCGGTGTTTCGCTGGTCGCGTTCACCAGCAGGCACTCGGGAATGTCCTCGACGATGAGCGAGTGATAGCGGGTTGCCTCGTACGGCGAGGGAAGGCCCGCGAAGACGCCCGTCCCATCATGGGTGAGCGGGCTGGTCTTTCCGTGCATGAGCCCACCGCGCACCACGCGTCCGCCGAAATACTGTCCGATCGACTGGTGCCCGAGGCAAACGCCTAGCAGAGGTTTCCTCGCTTCGGCACAGGCGGCCACGAGGTCGAGGCTGACACCCGCCTCATTCGGAGTACAGGGTCCCGGCGAAATGAGATAGCCCGCAACATCGCGCTCCAGCGCCTCGCGCGCCGTAATGGCGTCATTGCGAACGACTTCAACCTGAGCGCCCAGTTCCATGAGGTAGTGGACGAGGTTGAAGGTGAAGCTGTCGTAATTATCGATTACGAGGATTGAACGGGAAACGGTCATTGCTGAGCGTGATTGGCGGGCATCGGCCTTCCTTTCAAGCAAGGAAAGCTGCCAGCCATCTCACGCCTCCTTGCCCGCGAGCTTGTCGGTGGCGCGCACCAGCCCGTCGATGAGCCCGGGTTCGCCGGCAGAATGGCCCGCATCGTGGACGATCCAGAGCTCGGCTTCCGGCCAGGCCTTCTTCAGTGCCCAAGCGGAGGTTGGCGGAGTGCAGATGTCGTGACGGCCCTGCACGATGATGCCGGGGATGTGCTTGATCTTGTCGATATCCTTCAGCAGTTGCGCCTCATCGAGGAAGAAGTCCTCGAGAAAGAACTTGGCGCATATGCGCGCGAAGGGGACGGCCTTGGAGGGATCGGCGAAGCTGTCGAGCAAGTCCTCGTCGGGCAGCAGCGTTGCGACATTGCCTTCCCACAGCGACCATTCCTTCGCAGCGGCGAGGCGGGTTTCTTCGTCCTCGCTGGTGAGCCTGTCGTAATATGCCTGCACGAGATCGCCGCGTTCATCCTCCGGGATCAGACCGGAGAAATCGTCCCACTGCTCGGCCATGATCTCGCTGGCGCCATAGGTGTAGAGCCAGTCTTTCTCGGTCTGGCGGGCAAGGAATACGCCGCGCAGGACCAGTTCGCTGACGCGTTCGGGGTATTTCTGTGCGTAGGCTAGGGCAAGGGTGGAGCCCCAGCTGCCGCCGAATGCCTGCCACTTCTCGTGGCCGCACATTTCGCGCAAGCGCTCAATGTCCTCGACGATGCGCCAGGTGTCGTTGTTCTCGATCTCGGCGAACGGCAGCGATTTGCCGCAGCCGCGCTGGTCGAAAAGAAGTACGTCATAGAGCTCTGGGTCCCACTGGCGGCGATGGTCCGCCGACATGCCGCCTCCGGGGCCGCCGTGAAGGAAGACTGCGGGCTTGGTGCCCGCCGTGCCGACGCGCTCGTAATATAGAGAGTGACCTTCGCCGACATCCAGCATGCCGGTCTCGTAGGGCTCGATTTCAGGGTAAAGGCCGCGGCGTTCGCTACTCACTGGATGCCTCCTTCTTTTCGACCACGATGATCGGGCCGATCGGTGCGCCCGTGTCGAGGCGCTCGGTGACCGGGTTCCACAGGGCCGACACGTTGCCATCGAGATAGAGCGCGTTCTTCACATCGAGTTCGTCGCGGAAGAAACGCGCGAGCTTTCCGAAGCTGATCGGAGCATTCGAGATGACGAAATGCGCACGGCCACGTTCGTCGACGCCTACGCCATTGCGGATTAGGCGCGATTCCCCGTCATGCGAAATCTCAGGATGAAGTTGGCCGTCGATCACCAGCATTGGGCCCGATTGCGTACCGAACTGCGGGCGCTCGGTGACATTTGCGAGGAAGTCGTCGGTGCTGCGCACTTCCCATTTCCCGTCGGAGCCGAAGAACACCCCGTTGGGCTTCATGTGGAAGTTGCCCGCGCCATCGTTCGTGTTGAGCGTCTGGAGACGCTCCGAATCCTCGACATAGTAGCCGATCGGGACACCGTCCTCGTCATACATGCCGCCGTTCATCGCGAAGGCGATACTTGCGCTGTCGCGGGTGCGCGAGAAGGCCGAAAGGCTGCGATAGGGTTCACCTCCGGAGGGGCCAAGGTCCGAAGAGATCGTGTGGCGCGATGGCATCGCAAGGCAGTGGGTGAGCGGCGTATCCTCGAAGATGATCGAGCGGCACGCGCTTTCGACCTGCGTCGTGACGCTCTCGGTCGGTTCCGAGGTGGGAGTGACCTGCTCTTGCGGTTCCGCCTTGCCGTCGATACGCGTACGGGTGACCGGCTCACCTTCTGCTGGCGGCTCGCATCCTGCGAGCAAGGCTAGCGGCATGAGCAATATCGCGCGCATCATTGGCCGTACCCCGGTTCACCGGCGAGCCGCACGGCCTCGCGCGCGGCGGCGAAGAGCGCACCAGCCTTGGCTTCGCACTCGCGCTGTTCATAGGCAGGGTCGCTATCGGCAACGATACCCGCGCCGGCCTGCACATGCATCGTCCCGTCCTTCACCACAGCGGTCCGCAAAACGATGCAGCTATCGAGGGAGCCGTCCGGCGCGAAATATCCGACGCCGCCGGCATAAGGCCCGCGCGTCGCAGGTTCGAGTTCGGCGACGATTTCGCAGGCGCGTACCTTGGGTGCACCACTGACGGTGCCCGCCGGGAAACCCGCGAACAGCGCGTCGATCGCATCCTTCGATTCATCAAGCTGGCCGACCACATTGCTCACAATATGCATGACATGACTGTATCGTTCTACGGTGAAGCTGTCCGTCACCGTGACCGTACCGCTCTCGGCCACCCGGCCGACGTCGTTTCGGCCCAGGTCCAGTAGCATGAGATGCTCCGCGCGTTCCTTGGGATCGGCGAGAAGCGACGCTTCGGCGGCCCGGTCCTCTTCGGGAGTAGCGCCGCGGGGACGCGTGCCGGCGATCGGCCGCACCGTCACTTCCCCGTCACGGACGCGAACGAGGATTTCGGGGCTCGATCCCACGACCGCAAATCCGGGCATGTCGAGGAAATAGAGGAAGGGAGAGGGGTTTACGCGCCGCAAGGCACGGTAGAGCGAAATCGGCGGCAGCTTGAAGGGAGCAGTGAAGCGCTGCGAGAGGACGACCTGGAAAATGTCGCCTGCCTCGATGTACTCCTTCGCGCGGTGGACCATCGCGGCATAGTCCTCGCTCGCCATTGTGGGTCGGGGTTCGGGCGATGCGTAGTCGATGGTGCTGGCGACCGAACGGTCGAGACCACTGGTCAGCTTGGCGAGGGCCGCGTCAATACGGTCCTCCGCCTGGAAGATGGCAGCTTCAGGGTTGGGATTGTCCGGCCACAGTGGTGCGATGCAGAACAGTTCGTCGCTGAGGCTGTCAAAGACCAGCAGGAGCGTCGGACGCGCGAAAAGCATGTCCGGTACACCGAGCGCCTGCTTCTCTGCACGAGGCAGTTTTTCGACGAGGCCGATGGTTTCATAACCGAAGTAACCGACGAGGCAGGCGAGGGCAGGGGGCAATCCCTCCGGAACGTCGATCCGGCATTCATCGAGCAGTGTCCTGAGCGCGGCGAGTGTCGGCTCGGCTTGCTTCTCGAAGGCATCGCGATCGGTAGCCCAGAACCGGTTGATTTCTGCTGTCTCGCCATCGGCGCGGAACACGAGATCGGGATCGAGGCCGAGCAGGCTGTACCGCCCGCGAACTTCGCCGCCCTCGACCGATTCCAGCAGGAAATCGCCGCGCCCCTCCTCGATCAGGCGCAGCGCTGCGCCGACCGGAGTGAGCGTATCGGCAACTAGCCTTCTCCAGACGAGCCCGGGCCTGTCCTGCTCCAGCGCACTGTGCGCTCTTGCGCGGCCTTCAAGTTGGCCTGCCAAGCGCGGCCTCAGTTCGTTTCGCCGAGGAGCTGGCGGCGCACCGCGTCGATCGCAGTCTGGTTGCGCTCGACACCGATGGCTGCGCGCATGGCACGCAGCATCTGCTCGGCATATTCGCCGCTCCAGGCCTGTGCGACCTGTGCCTTTGCCTGATCGATGATCGGGTCGTTCTCTTCGAGCTCGTCGAGCGTGATCGTCTCGAGCGCGACGACGTACCAACCTTGGTCACGGGTGCCTTCGAGCTTTTTTGTCGTGCCCTGGGCCATGCCGAACATCAGTGCGACCGGTGCGGGGACGTTGCGACCCTGTAGACGTGCAAGCTGTTCGCGGCTGTACTCGACGTCGTCGGGAGCACGGATCGCTGCTTCCTCGGCAGCAACTGCTTCGGCAAGCGTGCGACCTTCCTCGACGCGGGCGAGAATGCGGTCGGCAGCAGCTTCGGCCAGTTCGTCACCGCGGGCGCTGCGCCAGATGGCGATCGCTTCGTCGCGGATCTCGGCGAGCGGAGCTGCGGCGGACGGAGTGATGCGCGCGACTTCGTAGAGGAGGAAATTCTCGCCTCCGGGCAGTGCACCGATCTCGGTGTCGCCCTCGTTGATCTGGAAAGCGAAGTTCAGGACAGGTGCCAGCACGTCCGGTGCGCGCTGAGGAGTACCATAGACCTGGCCGGCTGCAGTCAGCGGAGCAGTGGTCTGCAGTTCAAGGTCCAGCTCCTCGGCGATGGCAGTCAGCGATGCACCGTCGGACAGGCGGTCCTCGATGGTCACCGCGAGCTCTGCGATCCCGCGCTGGCGATTGCGTTCGCGCAGCGTAGCAACGATTTCCTCGCGAGCATCCTCGAGGGTACGGGCCGGTGCCTGGGTTACACGGTCGACGCGTGCGAGGTGCCAGCCGAGCGGGCTGCGGGCAGGCTCTGTCAGCGAACCCTGCGCGACAGCGAAGTAGGCATTGACGACAGCGTCGGAACCCGAAGCCTGTTCGCGGACTTCCTCCCGCGTCGCGCCTTCGATTCTCGTGGTACGGAAATTCGCATCGGCCGCTGCCTGGGCAAAGGTTGCGCCAGCGTTGACGCGTGCTGCGATCGCCTCTGCGCCCTGTCGCGTCGAGACGATGAGCTGAGTGAAGCTGCGGCTTTCTTTCGCTTCGAAATCTGCGGCATTGGCGCTGAAATAAGCGGCGATATCTTCTTCTGATGGCTGGATACGATCGCCAAGCGCTTCGCTGCCGAAAGTTGCGTATCGAAGGGTGCGGCGCTCAGGACGCACGAAGCGTTCGCTATTGTCGTTGTAGAAGGCGGTCAGGACTTCGTCGCTGGGATCGCCAGACGGAGCATAGAGGCTCGCAGGGATAGTGGCGATCGCGCCGCTGCGGCGCTCCTTGAAGGTCTGCGCGTAATTCTCGGCCAGCGATTCGGGCAGCTTCGCGCCGTAGATCGCCGGAAGGATGGTCTGGCGGAAATAGAGCGATGTGCGCAGCTGCTGGCGGAGCCCTGCATCGGTCAGCTGGGCTGACTGGAGGAACTGGGCGTAGGCGTTCTGGTCGAACTCGCCGGTCGCCCCGCGCGCGGCCGGGATATTACGGATCTCGTAGTTGACGAGGTTGTTTCCTGCCCGGAAACCGTTGTCTTCGCCCCATGCGGTAATCGCATAGCGATCGATCAGATCGTCGAGGATCCGCTCGAGACCGCCGTTGGCGAGCAGCTCGTTCATTGTGATTTCGGGGTCTTCCTGCCGCGCTTCGCGCAGAGCGTCGTTCGCAGCCTGCTGCAGTTCGGCCGTGCCGATCTTCTCGTCGCCCACGACAGCAACGCTGTCTCCGCCGGCCACGCCGCCGAAGGTGCCGGTGCTGGAGACATCCATGCTGGCAAAGGCAAACGCGATGAGCCCGAGGAACGCCAGGGTGATGGCGAGACCGATCTTGGATTTGAAGAAATTGCGGAAGAAAGTGAGCATGGCTTGCGGTGCGGCCTTTTCAGTGCTTTGGGGCGCACCACATCCAACGCCGGACACGGTGCATTGCCTTTGGTGCAGCGCGCTTTATCCGCCCTGCGACCTCCCCGCAACAGGTCCCGTCCGGTTTTGGTGCAGAAACAAACATCTCTGGCGAAGACACGCGCAGTCCCTATATAGCGCCTCGCCTGAATCAGAACGCAGCAGGATAATTCTATGGCCGAACGGCCCTACATTGTTGGCAATTGGAAAATGAACGGTACGCGCGCCATGCTTTCGGAAGCGCGCGCGATCGATCGTGCGGCGCAGCGCTACATGAAGGCCGAAGTGGCCGTGGCACCGCCGTACACCCTCATTCACGCCGTACATCGCGAAGCCGAACAGATCGGTGTGGGTGCGCAGGATTGCTTCCCGGGCGAAGATGGCGCGCACACTGGCGACATCTCGGCGAACATGCTGGCCGATGCCGGCGCGAAGTTCGTTATCCTCGGTCACAGCGAACGCCGGAACGATCACCGCGAGACGAACAAGCTCATCAATGCCAAGATCGAAAGCGCGCTCGAGGCGGGCCTGCGCATCATCCTGTGCTGCGGTGAAAGCCTTGAGAAGCGCGACGCTGGCGAGGCGGAGGAGTTCGTTCTGAAGCAACTCGCCGCCAGTCTTCCCAAGATCGAGGATGCTGCCGAGCGTCTGACCGTCGCCTATGAACCCATCTGGGCAATCGGCACGGGACGGACCGCGACCATCAAGGACATTGCGGCGATGCACAAGGCGATCCGCGGCCTGCTGGATGAAACCTATGGGGAAGAGACTTCGGCAGAAGTCCGCATCCTCTACGGCGGTTCGGTGAAACCCGAAAATGCTCGTGAAATCCTGTCGACCCCTGAGGTTGGCGGTGCCCTCGTGGGCGGGGCCAGCCTTAGCGCTGAAAGTTTCCTCGGTATCGTCGTTGCGGCTTCGGAAAGCGAAGACGCCTGACGCTTGCCGTTTCACACCCGCGCGCCTAAATGCGCGAGGCACAGATTATTCGATAGAGTTGGTCACCAATGTTCCTCTTCCTTACCGTCGTACAGGCAATCGTCGCAGCAGCACTGATTGCCGTTATCCTGATGCAGCGCAGCGAAGGCGGCGGCCTCGGCATCGGCGGTAGCCCGAGCGGCATGCTCAGCGCACGCGGCGCGGCAGACTTCCTGACCCGTTCTACCAAGTGGCTGGCAGTTATCTTCGTAGTCCTGTCGATCGCTCTGGCAGCGATGGCGGTCAACGAGGATGCCGCGACGGTCGAAACCACGCTGGGCGGCGATGCCGCTCCGGTGGAAGATTTCGATCCGCTTGGCGGGCCGGGCGCTGCTCCCGCAGCACAGCCGGCACCAGCAACTCCGGCAGACGATCCGCTCGCCGAATAAGCCTTCGGGCACCAAAATTCGCATTGCGCTTGTGGATGGCGCGCTTTTAGCGCGCCTTTTCCCTTGCGCCGACTCAACCCCCACGCTTAAGGCCCGACTCCCATGGCGCGGTATATTTTCATCACCGGCGGCGTGGTCTCCTCGCTCGGTAAAGGTCTCATGGCGGCTTCGCTCGCAGCGCTCCTTCAGGCGCGCGGGTACAAGGTCCGCATTCGTAAGTTCGACCCCTATCTGAATGTCGATCCGGGCACGATGTCCCCGTATCAGCATGGTGAGGTCTATGTGACGGATGACGGGGCCGAGACCGATCTCGATCTCGGCCACTACGAACGCTTCACCGGCGTGTCCGCCCATCAGGGCGACAACATCACTTCGGGTCGGGTCTACCAGCAGATCATCGCTAAGGAGCGCCGCGGCGATTATCTCGGCGCGACCGTGCAGGTCGTCCCGCACGTCACCGACGCGATCAAAGAATTCGCGCTCGCAGGCCAGGACGATCACGATTTCATCCTGTGCGAGATCGGCGGTACGGTCGGCGATATCGAAAGCCTACCGTTCATGGAGGCGATCCGCCAGCTCAGGAACGAACTCGAGCCGATGCAGTCGCTCAGCGTCCACGTGACACTGGTGCCCTACATCGCGGCGGCGGGCGAGCTGAAGACCAAGCCGACGCAGCACTCGGTCCGCGAACTCGCAAGCCTCGGCATCAAGCCCGACGTTTTGCTGTGCCGCGCCGAACATCCGATCCCCGATGGCGAGCGCCAGAAGATTGCCAACTTCTGTAACGTGCGCAAGGAAGCGGTCATTCCGGCGCTCGACGCACCTTCGATTTACTCGGTCCCTCTGCAGTACCACGCGGAAGGCCTCGATACCGAGGTGCTGCGCGGATTCGGCATCACCGATGCACCCGAGCCCGACCTGTCGCGCTGGTACGACGTGGTCGACCGCCACTCGAACCCCGAAGGTGAGGTTACGATCGGCGTCGTCGGCAAGTATGTCGGCCTGCAGGATGCCTACAAGTCGTTGAACGAAGCGCTCGTTCACGGCGGCATGGCGCACCGCGTCAAGGTCAACATCAAGTGGATCGATGCGGAGGTGTTCGAGCAGAGCGATGCCGACATCACATCGCAGCTCGAGCCGATGCACGGCATCCTGGTTCCGGGTGGCTTCGGCGAGCGCGGCAGCGAGGGCAAGATTGCCAGCGTACGCTTCGCGCGCGAGCGAAAGGTCCCGTTCCTCGGCATTTGCCTGGGCATGCAGATGGCCTGCATCGAAGGCGCGCGTAACGCCGGCTTCGACAAGGCGAGTTCGACCGAATTCGGCGAAACCAGCGAGCCGGTAGTCGGTATCATTACCGAGTGGATGACCGAAGAGGGCCTGCAGAAGCGGGAAGCTGACGGCGATCTCGGCGGCACGATGCGCCTCGGCGCCTATGACGCGAAGCTTGCGGCCAACAGCCACGTCTCGTCGATCTATGGCGGCGCGACCGAGATATCGGAGCGTCACCGTCATCGTTACGAGGTGAACGACAAGTACATCGACCCGCTCGAAAGGCAGGGGCTGATCTTCTCGGGCATGTCGCCAGACGGCCTGCTTCCTGAAATCGTCGAGCGACCCGACCATCCGTGGTTCGTCGGCGTACAGTTCCACCCCGAACTGAAGTCGAAACCCTTTGATCCGCACCCGCTTTTTGCCGGATTCATCGGTGCGGCGCTCGAACAGGCGCGCCTGGTCTAAAAAAAGTTGCAAAAAATGCAGGCGGGTAAACGCTTGTAATCATTAGACCGGTTGTCGCGGGCTTGTAACCACGCGACAGCGCCCTTTGTCGCGGCCCGGTTCGGTCCCTTTATCTTTTGATATATCTGTTGCAGAACGCTGCCGACTCAGGGGCGCAAATGCCTTTAGTCATTGCAGTTTTCGCTGCGCCAGCCAGCGGTGGGGCTTGTCTCGAACCCGGTTGTCTTCTGCGACCCGGACGACCGAATTCGGGACTTGGCGGCGCTAGACGTCGCGGGGGCGGTCCTCTTACGAGGCCGCCCCCTTTCGATTCCTGTCTAAGCTTGGAATTGAGCCGCTATCAGGCGGCTGCGCTGTCGTCCTTGTCGCCGTCGATCACCTCGAGCGGCTTCTGGTCGCCGATGGAAATCTTCTTCGGCTTCATCGCCTCAGGCACTTCGCGCACGAGGTCGATCACCAGCATGCCGTCCTTGAGGTCGGCGTTTTCGACGCGGACGTAGTCGGCAAGGTCGAAGCGGCGTTCGAAGCCGCGGTTTGCGATGCCGACGTGCAGCATTTCGCCATCGACCTCATCGTCGCGCTTGCGGCCCTGGATCGTGAGCAGGTTCTGCTGGGCGGTGATGTCGAGGTCCTGAGCGCGGAACCCGGCCACTGCCAGGGTGATGCGGTACTGGTCCTCGTCACGGCGTTCGATGTTGAACGGCGGATAGTTGTCGCCGCCGGCATTGCGAGCCTGACGTTCCATCAGGTCGAAAAGGCGGTCGAAACCAACGGTCGAACGGCGATAGGGGGTGGTGTCAAAACGGTTCATCGAAACAAATCCTCCTGTGAGCAATTTGAGTATGTATTGGGAGCCCGTCAGCGGCACTCCCGCATCGCCGCACCATGCAGCGACACAATCAAGATAGGGAAGGGCAAAGGGCTTTCAAGACACCTTGCAACACCCTATTCTCCGGCCAAGCGACCAAGGAATTTACATGAGCCAGCCTCATATCGACATCTACACCAAGTTCGGCTGCGGCTTCTGCTATCGCGCCAAGGCGCTGCTCGACAAGAAGGGCGCGACCTATGCCGAACATGACATCACCATGGGAGGTCCCAAGCGCGACGAAATGCTCGAACGCGCACCGGCAGCACGTACCGTCCCGCAGATTTTCATCGGTGACACCTATGTCGGCGGTTCGGATGAACTGGCTGAGCTGGAACGTGCAGGTAAGCTGGACGCTCTTCTCGAGGGCTGAATGCCGCTTATAGCCGTCCTGCAGATGCAATCGGGCATCGATCCCGAGGTGAATTTCGAAACGATCCGCAATGCTGCGCGCGAAGCCGGTGCAGGTGGGGCGCAGGTTCTGTTCACTCCCGAAATGTCGGTCCTGCTGGACAGGAACCGGAAACGCGCCGCCCCGCTGGTCGAAGCAGCGTCCAGAGAATACCCGGACCGTTTGGCGGCCCTCGCAACCGAGGCGGGGATCGATCTTGCGATCGGCTCCATGGCCGTGGCGCACTCCGGCGGAAAGTGGGTCAACCGCGCCTACTATTTCAAGCAAGGTGTGAGCGATGCCGCCGCGACCTATGACAAGATGCACATGTTCGACGTGGATCTCGAGAGCGGCGAAAGCTGGCGCGAGTCCAACGCCTATGAACCGGGGAACGAGGTCGTGGCGGTCGAGGACACGCCTGTCGGCAGGCTAGGCCTATCGATCTGCTACGACATGCGTTTCCCGGCGCTCTTCGAGAAACTGGGCAACCTTCGCTGCGATACGATTGCCGTTCCCGCGGCCTTTACTGTTCCCACGGGGAAGGCCCACTGGCACGTCCTTCTGAGGGCCCGTGCGATCGAGGCCAGCGCGTTCCTCATCGCAGCCGCGCAAGTCGGCACGCATGAAGACGGCCGTGAGACTTATGGCCACAGCCTGGTGATCGACCCCTGGGGAGAGATCATTCTCGATATGGGCGGCGAGGGACCGGGCCTTGGATTTGCGGACATCGATCTGCCACGCATCGAAGATGTTCGCCAACAGGTTCCAAGCCTTGCGAACCGGCGCGAAATAGCCAAATAGCGCCCGCATGATTGTCTTCGACCTCCACTGCGACAATGGCCACAAGTTCGAGGGCTGGTTCGGCTCGTCTGCCGACTACGAAAGCCAGCGCGAACGGGGGCTTGTGGATTGCCCGCAATGTGGCAGCACGGCTGTCGGCAAGGCGCCTATGGCACCTGCTGTCGGCGCTAAGGGTAATACGGTCGAAGCCCTTCCGGCGGGCAAGGAGGCTCAGCTTTCCAACGCGCCCATGCCGCCCGAGGTCGAGAAAGCGCTGAAGCAGCTCGCCAAGGCACAGGCCAAGGCGCTCGAGAGCAGTACATGGGTCGGCGACAAGTTTGCCGACGAAGCGCGCTCGCAGCACTATGGCGAAAAGGACGAGGCACCGATCCACGGGAAGGCCACCCGCAAGGAGGCTGAGGATCTTGCGAATGAAGGTATCTCGGTCGCGCCGATACTTTTCCCGGTCGCCGAGCCCGACGAACTCAACTGATTGTTTCTTTACGGCGAGCCGCTATACGAACGCCCCGGGGCGCCCGTAGCTCAGTCGGATAGAGCACCAGATTCCTAATCTGGGGGCCACAGGTTCGAATCCTGTCGGGCGCACCATTTCCTTCCTACCTGCCGAGCTTCCGGGCCACGCCACAAAGAAGCGTCAGGACGGCCGACGACAGCGTTAGCATGATGCAGACGCCGGACCAGCCGAAGGCGTCGTAAACTGCTGTGCCCAGCAGGCTGCCAAGCCCGCCGCCAACGAACATGATCACGATGTAAACCGTCGTTAGTCGTGTGCGCAGGTCGGGCTCGAGCGAGAGGAAGGTCATTCGTCCGGTCACGTCGACTGCCGGCCCTACCAGGTTGACGATGACCAGCGGAATGAGAAGCGTCCAGACAGAGCCGCCCAACGGCCACAAGAGCGCAATCCCCACAAGCTGGATGCCTGCAAAGACTACGCGCGCCCTTCGAGGACCCACCATGTCTGACCAATGCCCGAGGCGCGGGGTCGAGAAGATGCTGACTGCCGCGATTGCAGCGAGGTAGCCGACCACGTCGGTGCCGTAATTCAACGGCGGTGCAGTCAGGTAGAGGGCCAGGGCAAGCCACAGGGCAATGAACTGCGCAAAGTTAAGCGCCTGTATTGCGCCCGAGAGCAAGACCTCGCGGTACTGTCCGGCGAGCCGGAAGACCGAGAAAACGAGTGGCCAGTACCTAATACTCCCGGGCGACCGCTCGCCGCTCTCCATCAGGCGGGGAAGGGCAAGTGTGATGGCAACCATGAGGGTTGTCGCGATCCAGTAGACCGTGCGCCATCCGAATTGCTCTGCGATCCATCCGGCGCCTACCCGTGCTAGCAGGATACCGAAGATGACACCGGCAGTGAGGAGCGCAGTGACCTGGCCGAGGCGTTCGGGCGCCACGCGCTTGGAGGCATAGGCGGGCAGAAGGTAAGGGGCGATGGTGCAGAATCCGAGTAGCGTCGATCCGGCAGTGAATGTCACGAAATCCGGCGCGAGGGTCATGAGGGCAAGCGAGGCAGTCTGGCCGATTGCGAAAAGAACCGTCAGGCGGCGGTTCGAATAGCGGTCGCCAAGCGGCAAGAGCAGGAGGATGCCGACCGCGAGCGCCAGCTGGTTGAGAGCCGGGACAAGACCGATCCGCGCCTCGCCCACACCGAAATGCGCGGCGACATCACCGATGATCGGATGAATATAGTAGGCGTTGGCGGTCACGACGGCCGCGGCCACCGCAAGGAGGTATTCCTGCGTGCGGCTCAGCCGCGCGGGTTCCCTCACTTCAGGAGACCGGCCTTGCGGGCCATGTCGATGACGCCTTGCGAGAGCCTCTGGGCCTGGTCTTCCTGGCAGAAGTGTCCGCACGGACTGAGCGTCTCGTGATCGAGCCCCTTGGCGCCAGCAATACGGTCGATGAGGAACTTCTCGCTGCCTTTGGTGATGGGATCCTCGTCACCGAAAAGCGTGAGGAACGGCTTGTCGAAGGCCGCCAGGTTAGGCCAGGCAGCCTTGTTGTCCTCCACCCCGGGCATCCCGTTTTCGACTGGGACAAGCGCGGGGAAAGCGCGCGCAGCAGCCTTGGAAGGTTCGTCAGGGAAGGGCGCATCGTAGGCAGCGATCTCGGCTTCGGTGAGCGGTGTTTGTGTCGCACGATCAAGTAGCGGCCCGATCTTGAAGTCGGGCGAAGAGCGGGCGAATTCGCGCCATGCAAGGAATGCGGGGGAGGGGGTTCCACCTGCAGGCAGGAACGTGTTGCTGGCTACCACGCAAGCGAAGAGATCGGGATCGTGCGCCACCATGCGCAGGCCGAGAAGGCCGCCCCAGTCCTGGCAGAACAGCGCAGCAGGACGGGATTCGACCTTGGCGCGCCATTGCTTGAGCCAGCTGACGTGGCGTTCGTAGGTGAAGAAATCGATGTCGTCCGGCTTGTCGCTCTTGCCGAAACCGATGAGGTCGGGTGCGAGCACGCGGAATCCGGCATCGACGAGGATGGGGATCATCTTGCGATAGAGAAAAGACCAGCTCGGCTCGCCGTGGAACAGCAGCACGGGCGGGGCGTCCTTGTCACCTTCGTCGACGTAGTGTTGGTTGGCGGTCAGGCCATCACCCAGATCGATCTCGATCCAGTTTTCCGCGAAGGGATAATCCGGGATATCGGCAAAACGTTCTGCCGGTGTGCGAAGGATCTGCATGCCTTAATCTCCCCGATTGCGTGGGAGCGGCAAGGGGCGACCCAATGCCGTACTCCCGTTTCTCTTTGCAACCTTTAGGGCGTCGGCTTGCTGCTGTCACCCAGCTTGCTGACGGGGACCGTTTCCTTGAAGGTATGAGTGACATAGGGAAAGGGGATCTCGATCCCTGCTTCGTCGAGCGCCGCCTTGATGCCGCGGACGACCTTGTCCTTGCTCTCCCAGCCCGAACGCGGAGTGGAGCCGGCCCACCAGCGCACCAGAAAATCGACCGAACTCGAGTTGAATTCCTGCGCGAAGATGTCGATGCCCTTGCTGGCGAGTACGTCGTCTATGCCTTCCACAGCGCGGCGGATGACGGTGGCGGCATGGTCGAGATTGGTGTCGTAGGATACCCCGACAACGACTTCGTGGCGGCGCTGGTCCCCGTCAGTGAAGATCTCGACAGGATTCTTGAACAGGATCGAATTGGGAACGACCGTGAGTTCGCCCGATAGCTTGCGAACATGGGTTTCGCGAAGGGTTATGTGCTCGACCTTGCCGGTGATCCCCTCGCACTCGATGATGTCGCCGATGCGCATCTTCTCGCGCAGCATGATCAGGATGCCGGCGAAGAAGTTCTCGAAGATGTCCTGAAAGGCAAAGCCGATCGCGACAGCGCCGATGCCGAGCCCTGCCAGCAGGCTGGCGGGTGTCAGGTCCGGCATCACCACGACTGCCGCAATAAACAGGCCGATGATCCAGATTGTCAGCCTTACGGCAGTGTCGACAAGATTCTTCAGGCTGGCACGGATTTCGGTGCGCCCGACGATCATGTCCGAGATCTTCACCGCGAAACGCGCGACAACCCAAGTGATGATGACGATGAAGAGCGCGATGGCCAGGCTGGGAAGGCTTTCGACGAAACCTTCGGCCATTCCCTGTAGCTGCGCGCGCAGCGTTTCGATGTAATTCACACAAAGCTCCCTTTGCGGGGCAACGGTGTGCACCGCAACGGGTTCCGAAATCGCGGAAAATCGCGCTTAGCGGCGATTAACCGTGTCCGTGCTCCTTGCGCGCGATCTCGTGCAGCCAGTCGGCGTGGCGAGGAGCCTTCTTTGTCTGGCTCCATTCGTCGAGCATCAGCGGCGCAACGCGCTTGAGCTCGGCATACTGTTCTTCGGTGCCGATGTCGGCCGCGAGTTCGACGCGGTGCCCATTCGGATCGAAGAAGTAAATCGACTTGAAGATGCCGTGGTGCGTCGGCCCGAGGACATCGATGCCAAGGCCCTCGATGTGTTCCTTGGCCGCGAGCAGTTCTTCCTCGCTGCCTACGCGGAAGGCGAGGTGCTGGACCCAGGCCGGTGTATTCTCGTCGCGGCCCATATCCTTCTGGTTAGGTAGCTCGAAGAACGCGAGGATGTTGCCGTTACCCGCATCGAGGAAGACGTGCATGTAGGGATCGTAGGCGCCGGTCGACGGAACATGGTCCTCCGCAAATGCGGTGGTGTAATCCATGCCGAGGACCTTGCCGTACCACTCAACGGTCTCTTTCGCGTCCTTACAGCGGTAGGCAGCGTGGTGGACGCCGCCCAGTTTCACGGGGTGTTCGGCAACGTCGCTCATTCGGCAGGCTCCGTCTCGCTCACTTCGAGCACGCCGCGCTTGATCTGGTCGCGTTCCATGCTCTCGAATAGCGCCTTGAAGTTGCCTTCGCCGAAGCCTTCATCGCCCTTACGCTGGATGAATTCGAAGAACACCGGTCCGACCTGCGCTTCTGCGAAGATCTGCAGGAGAAGGCGCGGCTGACCGCCTTCGGTCGTGCCGTCGAGGAGGATGCCGCGCATCTGGAGCTCGCCCACCGGCTCGCCGTGACCCGGGAGACGTTCGTCGAGCATTTCGTAATAGGTCTCGGGCGGGGCGGTCATGAATGGTACGCCCAGCTCCTTGAGATTGTCCCAGCACTGGACGAGATCGTCGCAGATGAGGGCGATGTGCTGGATGCCTTCGCCGTTGAATTCGCGCAGGAACTCTTCGATCTGACCCTTGCCGCCTTCGCCTTCTTCATTGAGCGGAATGCGGATCTTACCGTCGGGTGCGGTGAGCGCCTTGGAAGTGAGCCCGGTATACTCGCCCTTGATGTCGAAGAAGCGAATTTCGCGGAAGTTGAAGAGCGATTCGTAGTAGTCCGCCCAGTACTTCATGCGGCCGTTGTAGACGTTGTGCGTGAGATGATCGATGACGTTGAAGCCAGCGCCCTTCGGCCACTTTTCGACGCCCTTGAGATATTCGAAGTCGATGTCGTAGATCGACAGGCCTTCACCATCTTCGTCTGCATATCGATCGATCAGGTAAACGATCGCGCCGCCGATGCCGCGGATGGCGGGGATGCGCAGTTCCATCGGGCCGGTTTCGACAGCGACGGGTTCAGCGCCACGCTCGAGCAGCTCTTCATAAGCTTTCTTCGCGTCACGGACGCGGAAGCCCATGCCGCACGCCGAGGGGCCATGTTCGCGAGCAAAGTACCATGCTGCGCTGCGCGGTTCGTAGTTAAGGATGAGGTTGATGCTGCCCTGGCGCCACAGGTCGACGTCCTTCGAGCGGTGCGTAGCGACCTGCGTGAAGCCCATCGCCTTGAAAACGGGTTCGATCACGCCCTTTTCGGGGGCGCAGAATTCGACGAATTCGAAGCCGTCGAGGCCGATGGGATTTTCGAAAAGGTCGGGCATGGAAATCCTCTGTCCACTAGATAGTTTCAATGGAAACCAAATAGGCGTGGAGTGCCTGTCTGTCAACAAACCAACATAGTGAACGCGCTGGGGGTTCCGCTTTTGTCCTTGCACCCGAAGGTTAACTGTGATTCTGTGCGTTTCATGAGGCGGCAGGGCAGACTCGATCTCGGACGTAAACGGAAGACGACGCAGAATGCGGCGCTTGCCGTCCTGCTCGTGCTCGGCGGCCTCGGGATTGCCGGTCCCTCGGGTCTTCTCGCATGGAGTGAGAACCTGCGTCTTCTCGACCAGCGTGAAGCCCAGCTCGAAGCGCTCCAGAAAGAACGGGCGGCGCTCGAAAACAAGGTCCAGCTGCTGCATCCGGATCACGCCGACCCCGATATGGTCGGTGAATTGCTGCGAAGCCAGCTCAATGTCGTCCATCCTGACGAAGTCGTGATCAAGCTCGACGACTGAAGCTCTCCGGTCAGCCGGAACCCCTCATTTCCGTAAGGTTTTCGTATGCAGACGCTGCGCCCCGTTGCGCTGCCCACGAGGCTGTGCCTATAGGCGCGGGCAGAGAGAATTCCCCGACAGGAAAAGGGACAAGCATTTTGGCCAAGGCCCCCAAGAACAAGACCCCCAGAAGCCCCGCGGAAAACCCGGACTTCGCGCTCCACTCGCTCCAGGAAGAGTTCGAGAAGAACAAGCGCTTCGATGCGTCGAAGGAGCAGATGCAGGACTTTTACGAGCAGATGCTGCTCATCCGTCGTTTCGAAGAGCGCGCCGGCCAGCTTTACGGCCTCGGCCTCATCGGGGGCTTTTGCCACCTTTACATCGGACAGGAAGCGGTCGCAGTCGGCCTGCAGTCCGCGCTGACGGAAAAGCTCGACAGCGTGATCACCGGTTATCGCGACCACGGGCACATGCTCGCCTACGGTATCGATCCCAAGGTCATCATGGCCGAGCTCACGGGCCGCGAAGCCGGCATCTCGAAGGGCAAGGGCGGGTCGATGCACATGTTCTCGACCGAGCATAAGTTCTACGGCGGCCACGGCATCGTCGGCGCGCAGGTCGCGCTTGGCGGCGGTTTGGCACTCGCCCACCAGTACAACGAAGACGGCGGCCTGTGTCTTGCCTATTTTGGTGACGGTGCAGCCAACCAGGGCCAGGTCTACGAGACCTTCAACATGGCCTCTCTCTGGAAGCTCCCGATCGTCTTCGTGATCGAGAACAACCAGTATGCCATGGGCACGGCGGTCAGCCGTTCCTCGGCGGAGACCGAGTTCTACCGCCGCGGCACCGCGTTCCGCATCCCGGGTATGAAGGTCAACGGCATGGACGTGCTCGAAGTGCGCCAGGCTGCCGAAATCGCCTTCAAGCACGTCCGCGAGGGCAGGGGCCCCGTTCTCATGGAATGCGAAACCTATCGTTATCGCGGACACTCGATGTCGGACCCGGCGAAGTACCGCACCCGCGAGGAAGTACAGGACATGCGCGAGCATCGCGATCCGATCGAAGGCCTGAAGAAGACCCTGATCGAACAGGGCAGCAGCGAGGACGATTTGAAAGCCATCGACAAGGACATCCGCAAGGTGGTGAGCGAGGCGGCAGACTTCGCCGAAAACTCGCCCGAGCCGGATCCGAGCGAACTCTACACCGATGTCCTGGTGGAGGAGTACTAAGCCATGGCTATCGAACTCAAGATGCCCGCGCTGTCGCCCACCATGGAGGAGGGCACGCTTGCCAAGTGGCTCAAGCAGGAAGGTGACGAGATCGTCGCTGGTGACATCATTGCCGAGATCGAGACCGACAAGGCGACGATGGAATTCGAAGCTGTCGACGAAGGCACGCTCGGAAAGATTCTGGTGGCCGAAGGCACCGAAAACGTGAAGGTCGGTACGGTCATCGCGATGCTGGCGGGCGAGGGCGAGGATGTCTCCGGCGCCGCCGAAGCCGCTCCGGTCGAGGATGTGCCGGGCGAGGGCAAGGACGTGGGCCGTCCCGAAAGCTCGGGCGAGGGCAGCGAAGCGGAAATCGCCAAGCCGGCCAAGAAAACGGGCGTGAAGGATCCGGAGATCCCGCACGGCACCAACATGCAGACCATTACCGTGCGCGAAGCACTTCGCGACGGCATGGCCGAGGAAATGCGCCGCGACGAGCGCGTCTTCGTGATGGGCGAGGAAGTGGCCCAGTACCAGGGCGCCTACAAGGTCACCCAGGGCCTGCTCGACGAATTCGGTCCCAAGCGCGTGATCGATACGCCGATCACCGAATACGGCTTTGCCGGCATCGGCACGGGTGCCGCGATGGGCGGCCTTCGCCCGATCGTCGAGTTCATGACCTTCAACTTCGCCATGCAGGCGATCGACCACATCATCAACTCGGCAGCGAAGACGAACTACATGTCGGGCGGCCAGATGCGTTGCCCGGTCGTGTTCCGCGGTCCCAATGCAGCTGCAAGCCGTGTCGGCGCGCAGCACAGCCAGAACTTTGGTCCCTGGTACGCCAGCGTCCCCGGTCTGATCGTGATCGCGCCTTATGACGCCTCGGATGCCAAGGGCCTGATGAAAGCGGCGATCCGCTGCGAGGACCCTGTCGTCTTCCTCGAGAACGAGCTCGTCTACGGCCGCAGCTTCGAACTGCCTGAGCTCGACGACCACGTGCTCCCGATCGGTAAGGCCCGCATCATGCGCGAAGGTTCGGACGTTACGATCGTCGCCTATTCGATCGCAGTCGGCCTAGCGCTCGAAGCAGCCGAGGAGCTAGCGGCTGAGGGAATCTATGCCGAAGTGATCGACCTGCGCACGCTGCGCCCGCTCGACAAGGAAGCGGTGCTCGAAAGCCTCAAGAAGACCAATCGCATGGTCATCGCCGAAGAGGGCTGGCCGACCTGCTCGATCGCATCGGAAATCGTCGCGATCTGTATGGAGGAAGGCTTCGACCACCTCGATGCGCCGGTAACGCGCGTTTGCGACGAGGACGTGCCGCTGCCTTATGCGGCGAACCTAGAAAAGCTTGCGCTGATCGACACTCCGAAAATCGTGAAGGCCGTCAAGAGCGTCTGTTACCGCGACTAAACGAGAGAAAGCCGGGCCCGTGCTCACGGACCCGGCTCTCTAATCTAGATGCTTGACCGGGAAACCGGTCTATTCCAGCGTCAATTAGTTGGTGTGGCCGTAACAGTTGCCCGCTTCGGCGCAATCGCCTTCGACGGGATCGGTTGTTTCGCCATCACCACCGCCGCCATCGATGCCACCTTCACCAAATCCGGTCCCATCGTCTACTGTTCCGTCGAGTTCCGACCCGTCTTCACTGGTGTCGACCTCATCGATCAGGAAGATGGGGCGTGTGAATGAAACGTCGAACTTGTCGACCCCAAGGAACGAAACGACGGAAATGACCTCGTAGGTCGTGGTCAACGTGAGTTCGGTCGCACCTTCAATCCGCTGTGGCGTAGCGGTTTCGACGTCGATCGTGAACTTGGTTGGGTCCAACCCATGGCTCCCGGCACGTGCCTTGCCATCATCCTCTATCTGCGTATGCGTGAGTTCGTTGCTGATCTGGTATTCTACCAGCGTATATCGCGATGTCTCGGCCGACAGATTGCGCAGCGAATTGTACGTCATCATGCTCATGCCGGCCTGGAGCACACCGAGGAAACTTCCGAAAATTACTGGAAGCAGAAGGGCGAATTCGACGACCGTTGCGCCGCTCTCGTCGTTGCGAAGGCGTTTCATCATAGCCGTTATCCCACTTGAACCATGCGGACGAAATTGAACCGGAGCGGTTTGGCTCCGGAGATGGTGGACCAAGCCGAGGTGTAGTCCTCGACGATCTCGATACGGATAAAGCGCGCATAGGGACCGGTACCGCAAAGATCCGAATCCGCGACGTAATCGGCGTCCGTGCCGCAACGATAGCTTTCCGTGATGGAGACATGATCCGTATCCAGACCGGTCGAGGTTTGCAGAACCTCTTTCACTGCCTGTCGGGCAGCTGCGTCGGTCGGCGCTGCGGCAAGCGCAATTTGGGAGGCTTCCGCCATGGCATTCTGCAGCTCGACCTGGCGCGCGAGCATTGTGCCGTAATCGATCCCGCCAAGTGCCATGAGAAGCAGGACGGGTACCACGATTGCGGTTTCGATAACGACTGCGCCGTCTTCTTCCTTACGGAAGCGGTTCTTAATCGCCCTGATCATGCCACTAGCCTCACAGAAATGGTGGTGCCGCCGATTTCGAAAGAGGTGACATTCGTCGGCAGGCACAGGCTCTGGATCGTATTGTTGCCGGTCAACTCGATCGTGCCGGCAGCAAGCATCATACAGGTGCCTCCGACGGTCGAGTTGCCGTTGAACTGGGCATGCCGGTTTGGCATGTAGAGAATGCCGTCGAATATCACGTCGGCTCCGCCGTTGATCGCGATGTCCGCGGTGGATTGCGGATCGTATACGATCATGCCGTTCAGAATTTCGGCATCTTCCTCAGACACGGAATACTCGTTCACGAGCTGGTCGTAGGTAATGCCGGTAAAGTTGACGACCGACTGGGAATTCAGCTTCATTCGCTCGGTGCCTTCGCCCGTAAAGACGAACAGCACGTTGTTGCCCTGCACTATGTGGTTCTGACCGAAATCGAGAACCCCGGTGATGACATAGACGCCCGGGTTGAAGGTCGTGTTACAACCGATCGTGATGTCCCCATAGGTACCCGGGAGCAAGCCATTTGCTGTGCCAGAAGTCGCAGTGGAGGCCCCGCTGTCGGGAACCACGTTCGAATAGAGCTTGGTTACGACCTCTTGGCGATACTCGTAGATATTTGTGTTCTTCTTGGCGGTAGAGGGCCAGTTCTGGCCGGTGTAGACTTCACCTGTATCACTTACCGTCTCGTTGAAGCCCTCGGCCGGAGTAAAGCCGAGATCCTGGGCCAAGGCATTGACGGTCGTATCCGAATTGGTGTTCGCCCCGGCACCCGTATAGGTGACGACGGTTTTCGCGCTGCTTAGGTTTTTACCCTGATAATAGGTGTAGGTAATCACCGTACGCGTTGCGACATCAGCAGTGGAGTCGCCGGCCACAATCGGCGTCGTCGTGGTCGTCGGACAAGAATATGTGCGCGCATAGGGCGAATCCGGCGGCGTTACTCCATCGAAAGGATCGCTCAGGTTGCTGATGAACTCGTGGATCGTGCCGTTTACGGCCAGGTCCTCATCGATACCACCTGCGGCAATGAGGTCGGCCACGTCGATCAGCGTCGAACCGTTCTTGCGGATTGCAGACGCGGAGTTGGACAGTGCCCCCACACCGCATGTCACGTCACCGGTAAGCGAACCCCCGATGACGAAGGCATCGTCCGCGTCCGGATCGAGAGCGAGTAGGCAAGTGGTATAGTTGGTCGCCGCCTGATAGCTGGCCTGCGCCCTGACATTCACAGTCGCTTGGTTCTTCCAGAAAATCGAAGTGAAAGGCAGTGCCTTCGTGTAGGTAGCCGTAGCGACAACGGTATTGCCGGTCCCGCCATTCCAGTCTTCATATCCGACGGTCGGATCGGCAACCTTGCCCTTAAGGTAAGAAAGGTTCGAATTGAACTCGAGCTTCGAGAGCGCGACGTAGTTGTCTCTTTGCTCCGGTTCGGCACTGGCCCAGGCACCGGCAAGTGCAGCCTGGTCTGTCGCGAATTGCAGTTCGCGCTTCCACACGTACCACTGCGCCACGTCGATCGCCATTCCCGAGCTGCCGATGAGAATCGGCATTCCCAAAGCAACCAGCAGCATCGCGTTGCCGCTGGTATCGGCTTTGAGTCGGCGCATCAGGTTGTTTAGTCGCTTAAGTGCCATAGTGCCCCCGAGCAGGATTCATTGCAGCTTCCGCAATTAAGGCGGAAATCCTGCGGCAACATGGAGGGGAAGAGTTAACTTCCGGTTTCCTTGGAGAATTAACAGGCGTGCGGCTTGACAGGACAGGGTGCCTGATCGGATGCGAGAAAGCATGGATAACACCGCCAACGAGCAATTGGGCGATTGGGAGAGTTTGGTGGTGGGCAACGCCCGCCCCGGATTGCGCGATCAGCTGCGCGACCTGCTGCTTCTTGACCGGCTGCTTGCCCGCATAGTCCTGACTGCGAACGAACCGGCGCTGGCGCAGATACGGCTCGCATGGTGGCGTGAAGAGCTGACCCGTGAGCGGGAAGGTTTGGGGGCACCGCCCGATCCGCTGCTTGCGTCTTTGCTATTGAGCTGGCCGTCAGACCGTAAGGTCCTGGCATCTTTGACGGACGGTTGGGAAACGCTGCTCCCCGAGCACGACGATAGCGCCCTTGAAGCGGGTGGTCTTGCCATGGCGAGAGGTAAGGCCTTCGAAGCCTTGGCGACCATGAGTGGCTGCGCCGATGCTGCTTCGGATGCAGCCCGTCACGGCAATGTCTGGGCCCATGCCGAGTTAGTACTCATTGCTGGAGACGAGGACGGCGGGTTGATGAAGGAAGGTTTGCGTGTCGCCGCGGAGTTGCCTCGTCTGCCGCGAGGTCTACGTCCGCTGGCCATGATCGGCGGCTTGTCACGCCGCTCTCTCCAGCGTGGCGGCAAGCCGCTTTTCGGTGACCGCCTCAGTCCCTTTGCTGCACTAAGGCTTGGAATTTTCGGCACTTAGGCCTAGGCAGGCCTCCTGCAAGAGGGGAGCTTGCCGATGAGCCGCATAGTCCTTGGGTGCATCCTGACACTGATTGCCGCTGGTATCGGCCTGTTCTGGTGGCAGGGCCCGGCGGAGGTCGAGGCTGCTGCCCCTCCGCCATCGCTGATTTCGCTGGCAGGCGAAGCACCTGATCCCGAAAGCCTCCCGACAGTCGATCCCGGTGACCTCGAAGGTCCGGCGCCGCCCGAGGCGAGCGAGCTGACCAAGGAGCAGCGCCGCTTCTTCCGCTACGACCGAAACCGTGACTGGCGGATCACACGCAGCGAGATGCTGTCGACGCGAAGCGATGCCTTCCGCAAGCTCGACAAGGACGGCAACAATCTCCTCACCTTCGAGGAGTGGGCCGTTACTACCGTCGAGAAATTCGAAGGGGCGGATGCCAATGGCGACCGGGAACTGTCGCCCGGTGAATTCGCAACCACGAAGCCCAAGCCGACAAGGACACGACGCTGCAACTGCTGATCAGGCAGGTACGGCCACGAGCGTATCGAGCCATTCTGCGAATTCCTGCTTTGCGCGCGAGGTATAGGCTTCCTTGCGCTGCTTCTTCTTCACATCGTGAAGCGGCGGGAAAAGGCCGAAATTGACGTTCATGGGCTGGAATGTGTCAGCTTCCGCATCGCCCGTGATGTGCGAGAGCAGCGCGCCGAACGCGGTGGTGCGCGGCGGCGGCGTCCAGTCGTGCCCTGCCAGCTCGCTCGCCGCCATCATGCCTGCCATCAGGCCGACGGCGGAACTCTCGACATAGCCCTCGCAGCCGGTGATCTGGCCGGCGAAACGGATGTGCTCGCCACCACGAAGGCGCAGCTGGCGGTCTAGCACCAGCGGCGAGTTGATGAAGGTGTTGCGGTGGAGCCCGCCGAGACGCGCGAACTCGGCGTTCTCGAGACCCGGGATTGTGCGGAAAAGCTCGACCTGCGCGCCATACTTCAGCTTCGTTTGGAAGCCGACCATGTTCCACAGAGTGCCCAGCTTGTTGTCCTGCCTCAGCTGGACGACCGCGTAGGGCCAGCGGCCCTGCGGGTGCTCTTCGGTCGTGTCGTAGGGGTTGTCGAGGCCGACGCCTTTCATCGGGCCATAACGCAAGGTCTCAATGCCGCGCGAAGCCATCACCTCGATCGGCATGCAGCCATCGAAATACGGCGTGTCGGCTTCCCACTCGCGGAACTCGGTCTTCTCGCCGTCCATTAGGCCCTGGTGGAAGGCGAGATACTGCTCCTTTGTCATCGGGCAGTTGATGTAATCGCCATCTTCGTTCGAGGCCTCGGTCCGCTTGTTCCAACGGCTCTGGATCCAGCATTTCGACATATCGATGCTGTCGCGGTGCACGATCGGCGCGATTGCGTCGAAGAATGCAAGTCGATCCTGGCCGGTCGCGCTGACAATGCTCTCTGCAAGCGCCTGTGCTGTCAGCGGACCAGTGGCGACGATGGCCGGACCGTCCGAGGGAAGGGCATCGACCCGCTCGCGCACGACAGTGACATTCGGATGTTCCTCTAGGGTCCGCTGGACCTCAGCCGAGAATACGTCGCGATCCACCGCCATCGCGGAACCGGCCGGAACACGCGCTTTCTCTCCGGCGCGCATCACAATGCTGTCGAGGCGACGCATTTCGTGGTGAAGGAGACCGACGGCGTTCTTGTCGCTGTCATCGGAACGGAAGCTGTTCGAGCAGACGAGCTCCGCCAAGCCCTCGGTCTGGTGGGCAGGGGTCATCTCACCGCTGCCACGCATTTCCGAGAGGCGCACCTTGAACCCTCGCCGCGCAAGTTGCCACGCTGCCTCGCTTCCGGCGAGGCCGCCGCCGATGATCTGGATGTCGTGTGTCATTGCGAGGGCCATCTAGTCGTGTGCGTGGCGGCTTGCAACGCTGCGGCAATTGCGCGATGCGCATCGGCTTATCGAGGGGAACAAACGAAATGCCCAAGCGCGCTCTGGTCGAGCATCGGCCATACCTTGTCCTGAGCCTCCTTTTCGCGATCACCTATTTCTTCGTGATGGACGGAAAGGTGGGCGGCAGCTGGCTCGCTTTGTGGAAGGGGGCAGGCGTCGGTTTCCTTGCCGTCTATGCCGCACACAGGGGTGTCGGCCGCGATGGCGCGCTGATTGCTGTCGTCATGGCGCTGGGTGCGTTGGCCGACGTGGTTCTGGAGTTCAGCTTCATCATAGGTGGGGCGATTTTCGCGATGGGGCATCTGGTTGCGATCTGGCTTTACATGTCGAACCGCAGGCCGAGCACCAACGGTAGCCAGAAAATGGCCGGCGTTGCGCTCCTGTTCGGAACGCCGATCCTCGCAGCGCTGCTGATCTATCCGCTCGAGAACTGGGCCCTTGTGGCGCTCTATGCGCTCGTGGTCGGAGCGATGGGCGGGGCAGCCTGGACCAGCAGTTTTCCGCGATACCGGGTTGGTGTCGGCGCAGTTCTTTTCGTGGTGAGCGACCTCATTATCTTTGCCCGCGAGTCAGGTCAGCTTCCGGGCGAGATCGCCGAGTGGCTGGTTTGGCCGCTCTATTATGCGGGCCAGTTCCTGATCGCGACGGGGGTCGTCCAGACCGTGCTCGAGCGAAGCGGAAAGACGGCGCGCTAACCTTTCCACGCTGCGATTGTCGTGCGGTGCAGTTCCCGGCGATGGCCTTCATATCCGCCGGTCGCCTTGTGCAGGACCGAGCGGTTATCCCACATCACGAGCATGTCGTTTTCCCAGCGGTGGCGATAGGTGAACTCCTCGCGCCCCTGCCATGCGGCCAGGTCGGTAAGGAGTGCGAAAGCTTCCTGGGCTTCCATCCCCTCGATACCGATGATGTAGCCAAGCGTTGAGTAGAGGCATTCCTCGCCCGATTCCGGGTGCTGCTGGACCAGTGGGTGGGTCCGTGTTTCGCGAGCGCTTTCGTCCGGACGGATCGCCATCGAACGACCCTTGTCGCGCTCACCGTAGGTTCCTTCGGGGGCGTAAGCGAGCTGGGCGCTATGGATCGCGGTGAGCGTACGGAGGTAATCTCTGCGCTCTTCCGGAAGCGCGGCAAAAGCAGCGGCCTGATCCGCGAACAGGGTGTCGCCACCGGTAAGAGGTATATCGACCGCCATCAGGCAGGTGCCTGCAGGGGGATGCTCGAGAAAGCTCCAGTCACTGTGCCAGTTCTCGGCGAAGAGCGGCGACGTCTCATCGGCTTCCCTCAGGATTGCCGCGATATGCTTGCGTCCTTCGATGGGCGCGAAGAACGGATCATCTCCGAAACCTCCCATGGCCAGCGTGAATGACTCGAGGGCATCGTCGTCTACTGTCTGACCAGGGAAGGCGAGCACCTTGTGCTTGAGCCATATCTCACGAATTTCGGCAGCAAGGCCCTCGGAAACCGGCTCCGAGAGGTCGAGCCCGGTCACGCGCGCGCCGCACGCCTGACTGCTGGGCTCGACCTTCAAGGTCATCCGCCCGGCTCGCCGTCGATATTCTTGTCCGAGTGTGCCGTCGTATGGGGCGTCGTCTGTTCCAGCCCGCCGCGTGCGGCGATTTCGTCCTGGACCATTTCTTCGGCCTCGTTCTCGGGTTCCTCGGTCTCGTCGATCAAGGCAGCGCCAACGATCTGCTCGCCCTTGGCCACGTTGAAGATCCGGACACCGGAGGAGCCGCGACCGGAAATCGAGAAGCCCTCGTGGTTTTCGAAGCCGCCTTCGACCATGTGGCGGAAATGGATCGGAAGGCGGATCAGCTTGGCCTGGTCGGTTACCAGCATGAGCTGGGAACCGTGCTTGACCGGGAAGCTGGCCACCACCGGTCCATTGCGTTCCGGGTTGCTCGACGGCTCGCCGATATTGGTAAGGCCCATCCCACCGCGGCCGATGGTACGATACTCATAGGCCGACGAAATCTTGCCGTAGCCATTGGCGGTCAGCGTAAGGATGAACTCCTCGCCTTCGGCCATTTCCTCGACCTTTTCTGCGTCGAGCAGGGCTTCGTTCTCGTTGTTCTTCCATACGGCAGCCCGCAGGTACGCATCGCGCACTTCCGTATCGCGTTCGCCAGCGTCGAGAACAGCCATCGAAACGACCTTCTGGCCGTCCTTGAGCTTCATGCCGCGCACGCCGATACCGGTACGGCTCTTGGTCTCGCGCGCATCAGTAGCGGAGAAGCGGATCGCTTTGCCGGAGTCCGACGCGAGGAAGATTTCCTGCTGTTCGTTCAGCAATTCGACGCCAATCAGGCGGTCGCCGCTGCCTTCGACGAAGCCCATCGCGTATTTGCCGTTCGACGGGACATTGGTGAAGGCATCCATCGAATTGCGGCGAACCATGCCCTGCTCGGTGGCGAAGACGATGTTGAGGTTTGCCCACTCCGCCTCGTCCTCAGGCAGGGCAAGCACGTTGGTGACCCGCTCATCATCGCCAAGCGGCAGGAGGTTGACCATCGGCCGGCCCTTGGTCTGCGGGCCGCCTTCGGGCAGCTTCCAGACCTTCATGCGATAAACTCGTCCGGTATTCGTGAAGAACAACACAGGGTTGTGCGTCGAAGTTACGAACATCTCGACGACAGCATCTTCGTCCTTCGTCGCCATTCCGGAGCGGCCCTTGCCCCCACGCGCCTGCGCACGGAAGGCATCGAGCGGGGTGCGCTTGATATAACCGCCGTGGGTGACGGTGACGACCATCTCCTCGCGTTCGATAAGGTCTTCGTCCTCGATACCGTCCCACGCGGGAGCGATTTCGGAGACGCGCGGCGTGGCATAGGCGGCTTTGATCTCTTCGAGTTCACCGCGCATCACGCCGTAGAGCTTCACGCGGTCGGCAAGGATCGAGAGATATTCCTCGATCGACAGCGAGAGTTCCTTGAGCTCGTCGCCGATCTCGTCGCGGCCGAGCGCGGTCAGGCGGTGCAGGCGCAGGTCGAGAATCGCTTTCACCTGCCGCTCGGACAGGCGATAGGTGCCGCCTTCCTGTTCCGCGTTGGGTTCGATCGCCTCGACCAGCGCGATATACTTCGCGATGTCGCCGATCGGCCACTCCTTGGCGAGCAGGCGGGCGCGTGCCTCTGCCGGGGTCGGCGCGCCGCGGATCATCGCCACGACCTCGTCGAGGTTCGAGACTGCGACCACGAGACCGAGCAAGATGTGCGCGCGGTCACGGGCCTTATTCAGCTCGAACTTTGTCCTGCGAGTGATCACTTCCTCGCGGAAGGAGATGAACGCCTGTATGAATTCGCGTAGTGTCAGAACTTCCGGACGGCCGCCGCTGATTGCCAGCATGTTGGCCGGGAAGCTCGCCTGTGCGGGCGTGTAACGCCAAATCTGGTTGAGCACGACTTCGGGCGAGGCATCGCGCTTCAGGTCCACGACCACGCGCACACCCTGACGGGAGGATTCGTCGCGGATGTCTGAAATGCCCTCGATCCGCTTGTCCTTCGCGGCCTCGGCTATCTTCTCTACGAGACCGCTCTTGCCGACCTGGAAGGGGATCGAAGTGAGGACGATCGACTTCCGGTCGCCGCGCTTTTCTTCGATTTCGTGGCGCGCACGCTGCAGGATCGAACCGCGTCCAGTGGTGTAGGCCGCACGGGCGCCCGACTTGCCGAGGATCAGCGGCGCGGTCGGGAAATCCGGTCCCGGAATAATCTCGAATAGCTCTTCGCTCGTGATCGCGGGATTGTCCATGTAGGCGAAACAGCCGTCGATCACCTCGCCGAGGTTATGCGGCGGGATGTTCGTCGCCATGCCGACTGCGATACCGCCTGCACCGTTGACGAGCAGGTTGGGGAAGCGGGCAGGGAGGACGGTCGGTTCGCGGCGCGAGCCGTCATAGTTGTCGGCGAAATCGACCGTGTCCTTGTCGAGATCGTCGAGCAGCGAATTTGCCACGCGGGCAAGACGCGCCTCGGTGTAACGCATCGAGGCGGGCGGATCGGGGTCCATCGAGCCGAAGTTACCCTGGCCGTCGATCAGCGGGACGCGGAGGGACCAGTCCTGCGTCATTCGGGCCAGCGCGTCATAGATCGCAGCGTCGCCGTGCGGGTGGTAGTTACCCATCACGTCGCCGACGATCTTGGCGCTCTTGCGGAACGGGCGTCCGGCTACGAAACCGCCTTCGTTACTGGCGAAAAGGATGCGACGGTGAACAGGCTTCAGGCCGTCGCGCACATCGGGCAGCGCACGGCTCACGATCACGCTCATCGCGTAATCGAGATAGCTCGTCTTCATCTCGTCGACGATGTCGATACGGGTATATTCGTCGCCGCCGGGGGCAGGGGGATCGATCAGGTCGGTTTCGTCAGCCAAAACTCGGTATTTCCGTCTGTTGATACAGGTCAGTTATGATTGCAGATCAATGTAGGGTATGCAGGCCAGTGGCGCCACTGCGTTCGGGGTCAGCGGTAGCCAAACCGGGAGGTTTTCCACATATGGCTGCGCCCAAATGCGTCACTTTGGCTGAACGCGAGGACGCGGCGTTATTCAATCGCCATTCAGCGGCTTTTCGCTACAAAAATTTGCAATGGGGACGCAGAAACGGCATTGGCGCCGTCGATGTCGTATCTGAACGCATCAGGCGTTCCCGCTCCATCCACTCTTGGGAGTTTATTTGATGATTTTCACCCGTCTCAGCCGGGCCTCGCGTCCTTCTTCGGCGATTGCCATGGCTCTTGCTCTTGCGGTCGGCGGTACGCTTACCGCTACCGCGATCGAGCAGCCTGCCCACGCGCAGCGTGACAAGAAGAAGAAGGATGACGCCAAGCCCGAGTATTCGAAGTCGTTCCTCGAGGAATACACCAAGATCTCGGAGATCCAGAAGTCGGAAGCACCGGACTATGCCGCTGCCAAGGCGCTGATCCCGGCGATGCTCGCCGAAGTGAAGTCGGACGATGAAAAGAACGCTGCCGGCGGCATGTTGTTCAACCTCGCCAACGACACGGGCGATGACCAGCTGCAGCTCCAGGGCATCGACCTGATGATCGAAAGTGGCAAGATCGATACCGCTCTCGTCGGCCAGCTCAGCTTTGCTGCCTATCAGACCTACAATGGCATGGGCGACGTCGCGAATGCTCGCGCTGCACTCGAGCGCGCGATCGCTGCAAACTATACGTTCAACGCCACGATGACCGACGGTAGCACGCAGGTCTTCGGTCCCGACCGCATGCATTACCTGATCGCCGACCTCTATCTCGAGAACGGCAGTTACGCTGAAGGCATCGGCTATCTCACCGGTCTCATCGAAGCCAAGCATGCTGCTGGCGAGAAGGCTCCGGAAGTCTGGATCCGCCAGGGTCTCGCAAACGCCTACGAGAACAGCCTGAATGCGGAAGCGGCCAAGTACGCAGCATTCCTCGTGCGCGACTATCCGACCGACGTTTCATGGGGCGATGCCGTGATCATCACGCTGAACGGCAACAACTACGAGAACCCCGAAATTCTCGACCTGCTTCGCCTTTCGCGTCGCACCGGCATCTACAACGACCAGCGTGTTCTTTCGGAATACGTCGAGGTGCTTGACCCGCGCCGCTACCCCGGTGAGGTTGTCGCAGTGATCGACGAAGGTTTCGCAAGCGGCGCTGCCGACCGTACCGATCCCTACCTGATCGAGACGCGCAAGGAAGCTTCGGGCCGCATCGCGGCCGACAAGGCGGACCTTCCGAACCTCGCATCGGATGCCCGTTCGAGCTCGGACCCGAAGACGGTCGTCGTGGCTGGTGACACCTTCCTCAGCTACGACCAGCCGGCCGAGGCAGAGGAATTCTACGCCAAGGCGCTGACCATGGCAGGTGTCGACACCCAGATGGTGCTCACGCGCCTTGGTATCGCGCAGTTCGACCAGGGCAAGTATGCAGAGGCTATCGAGACCTTCGGCAAGGTCGATGGCAAGCGTGCTCCGGTCGCGAACCTCTGGGCGATCTTTGCAGCCCAGAAGAGCGGCGCGTAAGCCAGATCTTCTAGATCGAATTCGGCGGCGCGGGTCCCACGGGATCCGCGCCGTTTTTCTGTTCAGCGCAGGCGCTTCACCCAAAGCGTGTTGTCTCTCCGTTCGACCTTGAACTGGTCAAGCGACTGGAACAGGTCTGACAGGCGCTTGAAGCCATAATTCCGGACGTCGAAGCTGGACCGGTTTCCGGCAAGGCTTCCGACCTCACCCATCTGAGCGAACCCTTCGTCGTCGCGGTTGGCGGCTTTCCACGCGGTTCCGAGGAGCTCGACAAGCTCGTCATCGATAGTGGCCTTGCCTTTGCCGTTATTGGACTTCGACTGGGAGGGCTCATCTGAAGCGCCAGCAATCAGAGCATCGATATCGATGAACCTTGTGCAGGCGCTCTTGAAAGCGTCAGGCGTCTTTTTTCGCCAAAGCCGTAGACGATGAGGCCATCCTGCCTGAGCCGCGTGGCGAGAGGCGCGAAGTCGCTGTCCGAACTCATGATGCCGAAGCCGTCGACCTTACCTTGGTAAAGCAGGTCGATCGCATCGATTGTCATCGCCATGTCGGTGGCGTTCTTGCCGGCAGTCAAGTCGAATTGCTGCTGGGGAAGGATGCCGAACTTGTGGGAGATCTTGTCCCACTTCGAAAGATTGGTCTTGGCGAAGTTGCCATAGGCCCGCTTGATGTTGACCTGGCCCAGTTCGGCCATGACGGTCAGGACGGGATCGATACCCTGCGGCTTGATGTTGTCCGCGTCGATCAGCAGGGCGATGTTTTTGAGGTCTTTTTCTGGCATGCGCCGTCACATGGCGGGCGCGGTGGCCATGCGCAAGTCACTTCGCGGGCTGGAACTGGCCTGTTTCCTCGTCGAGGACGTAGAGGACGCCCTCGGTTATGGCAAAGAATGCGCCCCGCAATTTGAGCGAGCCGTCGGCTTCCTTTTCGCGCACTGCGGGGAAGCTGCGAAGGTTCTTGAGGCTGACGCCGACTGCCGCCATTTCCATCGCTCGCTCTGCTTCTTCGCCATCTATCCCGTGGCTTGCCAACACCTCCTCGCGGGCTTCGTCGAGGAGGCTAACCCAGTTGGCGATGAAACCGCCTCGGCCAAGTTCGCTTCCGGCAAGATCGCGAGTCAGTGCGGCCTTGCAGCCGCCGCACATGCCGTGACCCATGACGAGGATTTGTCGCACCTCGAGGAAGTTTACTGCGAACTCCAATGCGGCCGAAACGCCGTGCTGTCCGGGAGTGGTCTCGAAAGGCGGCACGAGCGCGGCGACGTTGCGGACGACAAAGATCTCTCCCGGATCGACGTCGAAAATCTGGGCGGGATCGACGCGGCTGTCCGAGCAGCCGATGATCATGAGCTTGGGGTGCTGCCCCTCGGCGACGAGTTCGTCGTAGCGCTCTTTCTGTTCCGGATAACCGTCGGCGCGGAAACGGTGATAGCCGCGAAGGAGTTCCGTGAACTCGGGCATCAGAACCTCTCGCCGCGGATCACTTCGACATCCCACATCGAAAGCAGGAGGCCGTGGCTCGAAAGAATGGGCGCGATATCTTCTGCGAGCGCCATCGCTTTGTCCTGAGGTGCGATCGTCAGGATCAGGACCTTGTCCGTGCCCATCACGCGCTCCTCGCGCCAGTGACCGTCACGGCCCTTGCCCGACTGGACAGGGGTGATCGTCCAGCCGGTGATGTCGGCCCGGTCGATGGCGTCGGTTACCCGGCGGACAAGGGCAGTATCGGTCAGGATCTCGATGCGCTTGCGGATGACAGTCTCGATCACGGTCTCTCTCCTCAGCCGCCGGCCAGCATTGTCGCGAGCGCGCCGATCAATCCGATGTTGATCAGGATGTTGAACGGGAATGTCACGCTGAGCGACATGGTCAGGTAAATTCCGGGGTCCGCCTGGGGCAGGGCAAGGCGCATGGCGGCAGGAACTGCAATATAGCTGGCGCTTGCGCAGAGCACGCCAAGCGCCGCGCTCGAGCCGATATCGAGCCCGATAGTCGTCCCGAGCACAGTGCCGATTGCACCGTTCAAAAGGGGCAGGGCGATCGCGATGATGGCAAGCCGGAAGGTCATGGCCCGTGCATCCATCAGGCGGCGTGCGGCGATTAGGCCCATGTCGAGGAGGAACAGGCACAAGACGCCTTTGAAACCGGCCTCGAAGAAGGGTGCGACATCGGAGAAGCCGCTCGCTCCACTGACTACACCGATTGCAAAGGCGCCGAGCAAGAGCACGACCGAGGCGTTGAAAAAGACCTCGTGCAGCAACTCGCCGGCGGGGCGCTTGGCCGCGCCTTCCTCTTTCGCCATCGCGCGCCGTGCGAGAATCAGGCCAGTGAGGATAGCCGGAGTCTCCATCGCTGCCATGACAGCGACCATGAATCCGCCGGGCGGGGTGCCACGCAACTCGTAAATCTCGACGGCTGTAACGAAGGTTACGACGCTGACCGAACCATAGTGTGCTGCAACCGCGCCGGCATTGAGCTGGTCGAGTTTTCCGAAGCTCCGCAGAGCCGCAAAGGCGATGAGGGGGAGGACGAAGCTGGCCGCAATGCCGGCAAGTAACGCCAAAGCCACGGTTGTATCGACACCCGACTTGGCAACCGCGACACCTCCCTTGAGACCGATCGCTGCCATCAGGTACAGCGACATACCCTTTGCGAGAGCTTCAGGAACAGCCAGCTCCGACCGGGCGAAAGCGGCAAGCATGCCAAGGACGAAGAACAGGATCACCGGCGAGGTGAACGTCTGAAGAGTGGCAGCATCCATGATTGCCGCGATAGCCGTGGCCGCTACGGCTCACAAGCCTGCGAGGGAATAGCTATCCACGGGTTGCTACGCGCCACGCGCGCGCCTAGATGGGCGGCGCGATGAACGATCTTTCCTCCCCGCCGAAGCCCGAGGGCGAAGCCCCCGCAAGCAGCGCAAGCCCGACTGGATCCGCGTGAAGGCGCCGGTCAGCAAGGGCTATCACGAGACGCGCAAGCTGATGCGCGACCTCTCGCTCAATACGGTTTGCGAGGAAGCGGCCTGTCCGAACATCGGCGAGTGCTGGGACAAGAAGCACGCCACGGTAATGATCCTGGGCGACGTTTGCACCCGCGCCTGTGCCTTCTGCAACGTGAAGACCGGCATGCCGCGCATGGTCGACCCGATGGAGCCGGAAAACGTCGCGATCGCAGCGGGGCAAATGGGTCTCAACCACATCGTCATAACCAGCGTCGACCGTGACGACCTGCCAGACGGCGGTGCGGACCAGTTTGTGAAGGTGATCAAGGCGCTGCGCCGCGAAACGCCCGACACGACGATCGAAATCCTGACGCCCGATTTCCGCGGCAAGATGCGCGCTGCGGTCGAGAAGATTTGCGAGGCGGGGCCCGACGTCTACAACCACAACCTCGAGACCGTGCCGCGTCTTTATCCCACGATCCGTCCGGGTGCGCGCTATTACGCTTCGCTGCGCCTGCTCGAGGAAGTGAAGGCGCACGACCCGATGATCTTCACGAAATCGGGCATCATGCTCGGCCTCGGCGAACAGCGCCTCGAAGTGCACCAGGTCATGGACGACATGCGCAGCGCGGATGTCGATTTCATCACCATGGGCCAATACCTCCAGCCGACACCCAAGCACGCGAAGGTCGAGGATTTCGTTACGCCCAAGGCGTTTGCAGCCTACGGTTCGATCGCCCGCGCTAAAGGCTTCCTGCAGGTTGCCTCGAGCCCGCTGACGCGTTCGAGCTATCACGCAGGCGACGATTTCGCCGTGATGAAGGCTGCGCGCGAAGAACGCCTTGCGAAGGAGCAAGCGAGGCAGAAAGCCTGATGCCGGGCATCCGCGAGACGCGTCGTCTCCCTTACAGCTGTGAACAGATGTTCGACCTCGTCGCGGATGTGGCGAGATATCCCGAGTTCCTGCCCTGGGTCGTCGCTACGCGGATCTCGCAGTGACAGCGAGAGCGAAATGACCGCCGACATGCTCGTCGGCTTCAAGGCGATCCGCGAGAAGTTCACCTCGCGCGTGATCAAGAATCGCCCGGATCATATCGAGGTGTTCTACGTCGACGGTCCGTTGAAGGATCTCGACAACAACTGGCGTTTCACCTGCCTGCCGGACGGGGGCTGCGAGATCGATTTCTGCGTCGATTTCTCTTTCCGCAACGCCATGTTCGAGCGGCTTGCCGGGCAGTATTTCGACCGCGCTTTCCGCAAGATGGTCGAAGCGTTCGAGAAACGGGCGGACGAGCTCTACGGCCGCGAGAACGCGGCAGCTAACCTTTAGGGCAGCAGCAATTCCAGCGCGCAGACGGTCGCTTCACGGCGGATATCCGCGCGCGACGTCGGTTCGAACTTCTTGAGTTCGCCTTCGGGCTCGCCTTCCTCACCGCGAATGACGCGAGCGAACACCACGGTTCCGACCGGCTTCAGCTTGGTGCCTCCGGTGGGGCCGGCAACGCCGCTGATGGCCACGGCGACATCGGCATTGCTCTTCGCCAGCGCGCCTTTCGCCATGGCCCAGGCACAGGCGATGGAGACGGCGCCAAAGGTCTCGATGATGTCGAGCGGCACGTCGAGCGCTTCCATCTTCGCTTCGTTCGAATAGGTGACGAACCCCCGGTCGAAGACGGCAGAAGAGCCGGGAATCTCGGTAAGTGCTGCCGAGACCAGCCCACCGGTGCAGCTTTCGGCGACTGCCACCCTGCGTCCGGCAGTTTTGTTCTCGTCGATGACCCGCTGTGCCAGCGCGTCGATGTCTTCGGGGAGAAGGGCCTCGAGCGTCATGCTCACCTCGTAGTACTTATTTGCGCAGGACCGTGACAGCCGCCTGAGCTGCGATCCCTTCGCCGCGGCCGGTGAAGCCCAGCCGTTCGGTGGTGGTCGCCTTCACCGATATCACGCCCGTGTCAACGCCCAGCAATTCCGCGATGCGAGTTCGGATAGCCTCGCGGTGCGGGCCGATCTTGGGGGCCTCGCAGATAATCGTCAGGTCGACATTGCCCGTCCTGTAGCCGGCTTTGTCAACGAGTTCAGCGGCATGGGTAAGGAAACGGTCGCTGCTCGCACCTTTCCACTGCGGATCGGACGGAGGAAAGTGATCGCCGATATCGCCATTGCCGATTGCGCCGAGCAGTGCGTCGACGATCGCGTGTAGAGCGACATCGGCATCGCTGTGTCCGGCAAGACCCTTCTCGTGCTCGATCCGGATACCACCGAGCCATAGCTCTTCACCGGCTGCGAGTTTGTGCACATCGAAACCCGTGCCGATGCGGACTGGGGGAAGGTCGGACACGAAATCCTCCGAGAATGTAAGTTTCTTGAGCCTTGCATCGCCTTCGACCAGCGCGACCGAACCGCCAGCAGCGCGAAGCACCTGCGCATCGTCTCCGGCAACCTTCGTGCCCTTCCAGCTTTCGTGAGCTGCGCGGATATCGGTGAAGCGAAAGGCTTGCGGTGTCTGGACGCGCTTCAGTTTCTCGCGTTCGCCGCTTCCTGCCATCACGCCGCTTTCCTCGATAACGAGGCTATCGACCACCGGAAGGACGGGGATGGCACCGGGATGCTTTTCGAGTGCGTCCAGCAAGCGTGCGATCACGACGTCTGGAAGGCCCGGGCGAGCGGCATCATGGATCAGGACGCGGTCTGCGCTCTCGATCGTCAGCAAGGCATTCTGTACCGACTGCTGACGCGTTTCGCCTCCGACGACAGTCGTCCAGCCATCGAGCCCAAGGAGCGCTTCGGCCGTTGCGCTTTCGCCGCCTTTGGGAACTGCGATGACCAACGGATCGGCACCAGCATTGAGCAGCGCCTCGACCGAATGGCGCAGCACCGGCTTGCCGCGATAGGGGGCAAACTGCTTGGGCAATGGCTGGCCGGCGCGCAGGCCCTTGCCGGCGGCGACCACGATTGCAGCGAAGGGGGGAGGGCGGTATCGTCCTGCATAGCTATGCCGCGCGCTAGCGGCTTGCCGTTTTCGCTGCAACGCACTATGTGCCTGCCCAATATTTAGGCACACATCCAGAATGAGCGCGAAACCCATCCCTCCGGTCGAACCGAAACCGATCCAGATCGGCAATGTGACCATCGACACGCCCGTGATCCTGGCGCCCATGACGGGTGTCACGGACCTTCCGTTTCGCAAGCTTGTTCGCAAGTACGGATCGGGTCTCAATGTCACCGAGATGATCGCGAGCGAGGCTGCGATCCGCGAGACGCGTCAGTCGGTGCAGAAGGCTGCGTGGGACCCGATCGAAGAGCCCGTATCGATGCAGCTCGTCGGCTGCGACCCTCATAGCATGGGCGAGGCTGCCAAGCTCCAGCAGGGTAACGGTGCCGACATCATCGACATCAACTTCGGCTGCCCCGTTCGCAAGGTCGTGGGCCAGCTGGCAGGTTCTGCCCTGATGAAGGAGGTGCCGCTCGCCACGAGGCTCATGGAGGCTACGGTCAAGGCGGTCGACGTTCCGGTGACCGTGAAGATGCGGATGGGTTGGGACCATGCCGATCTCAATGCCCCCGAACTCGCCCGCATCGCCGAGGATCTAGGTGTGAAGATGGTCACCATCCATGGCCGTACTCGCAACCAGATGTACAAGGGTAGTGCGGACTGGGAGTTCGTGCGCAAAGTGAAGGACGCCGTTTCGATCCCTGTCATCGTCAACGGGGACATCTGCACCATTGATGATGCCGGGAAGGCGCTCGAACAATCCGGCGCCGACGGCTTGATGATCGGCCGCGGGGCTTACGGAAAACCGTGGCTTCTCGCGCAGGTGATGCACTGGTGGAAGACCGGTGAGACGCTCGAAAGCCCGAGTTTCGACGAGCAGTACGAGGTTGTGGTGGAACACTATCGCGACATGCTCGAACTTTACGGCGAGCAGGTTGGGGCCAAGATCGCACGCAAGCATCTGGGCTGGTACACCAAGGGAATGCACGGTTCCGCAGAGTTTCGGAACCGGGTGAACTTCATCGACCAAGCACCTCTTGTTCTTGAAGAACTCGAGCGGTTCTACGAACCTTTCCTGCAGCGGCGAGCAGCGTGAGCACAGTCCCGGCGGCGTCCGACCAGATAGCCGCGATGGTCTTTGCCGTCCTTTGCATCGATGGCGAGGGCAGGGTGGCAAGCGTCAATCCGGCAGCCGAAGAATTGCTCGGCCGCAGCAGCAAGCGACTGGTCGGCGAGCCGCTGTTCAATTCGCTTTCGATATCCGACGAACGCGTCGCCGCTTCGCTGCTGCAGTCCGAGGCGCAGCTGATCGTGCGCGGCCTGATCCTGAGTACCGGTGACCGCGAACGCGTCGTGAACCTGAGTTGTTCGCCGATGCACAGCCACCCGGGGTGGCGGGTGATCACCATATCCGATGCGGGGCAGGACGCGATGGAGGCCGAAGGCGACGAGGAGCGCACCGAACTGCGCGCGCCGGCGGTGCTCGCCCACGAGATCAAGAACCCCCTGTCTGCCATTCGCGGTGCAAGCCAGCTTCTGGCGCGGCGTTCGGCAGCCAAGGACAAGCCGCTCGCGACCATGATCGAGGGCGAAGTCGACCGGATCGCGCAATTGATCGACCGGATGCAGCAGCTCGGAAGTCGCAAGAAGGTCGAAACCGGCCCTTGCAACCTCCACGAGGCGATCCGAAACGCTATGGCCACGGTGAGGGCAGGGCGCGAGGATGCTTGCGAACTGGCCGAGGAATTCGATCCTTCCTTGCCGGCGGTCGAGGCCGACCAGGGCGCGCTCGAGCAGGTCCTGATCAACCTCCTCGCCAATGCTTGTGATGCGAGTTCGGATGTCGAGGCTGCCCGTATCATCGTGCGGACTCGCTTCGTGAGCGGGCTGAGTTTCTCGGCCATCCGGCTCGGCAAGGCGACGCGCTTGCCGATCGAGATCACGGTCAGTGATCCGGGGCCGGGCCTGCCGCCGGACCTGCGCGACCAGGTGTTCGAACCCTTCGTATCGGGCAAGCCGCACGGGCAGGGCCTTGGCCTTGCACTGGTGCGAAAGCTGTTGCGCGACATGGGTGGACGCATTTCTCACGAACGCGATGAACTTGCAGGCCTTACCCATTTCCGGATCAACCTACCCGTCGCTGAAGGCAGGAACCAAGCATGAGCCATTCCGTCCTCCTTGTCGAAGACGACCGCGGTATCGCAACGGTCATTACCGAAGCACTTCGCGACGAAGGTTTCGAGGTGACCGGTTGCGCGCGGATATCCGACCGCGACCGCCTGCTTAAAGAGCGGCGCTTTGATGTCATGTTGACCGACGTGATGCTCGAGGATGGTGACGGTCTGGACGCGATTGGCGAAGTTCGCGCGACCGCGCCAGACATGCCCATCATCGTCCTTTCCGCCCAGAACACGCTCGATACGGCCGTGCGGGCAAGCGACAGCGAAGCCTTTGAATATTTCCCCAAGCCGTTCGATCTCGACGAATTGTCGCAAGCTGTCCGGCAAGCGGTCGAGAAGGCACCGCGCCGGGAAGAAGACTCCTCCGGTACAGAAGGGGCAGAGCTTCCGCTGATCGGCCGCAGCCGTGCAATGCAGGACGTCTATCGCATGATCACGCGGGTCTTGCGCAACGACCTCACCGTGTTGGTGACGGGGGAAAGTGGAACCGGCAAGGAGCTGGTTGCCGAGGCGATCCACCAGCTGGGGTCGCGCCGGACCGGCCCCTTCGTCGCGGTCAACATGGCGGCGATCCCGCACGACCTGCTCGAAAGCGAGCTTTTCGGCCACGAGCGCGGTTCATTCACCGGTGCGCATGCCCAGCAGATCGGGAAGTTCGAGCAGGCCAATGGCGGCACGCTTTTCCTCGACGAGATCGGCGACATGCCGGCAGAGGCCCAGACGCGGCTTCTTCGTGCCCTCCAGTCTGGTCGCATCCGCCGGGTCGGCGGACGTCAGGAGATTGCCGTGGACGTCCGCATCGTTGCGGCCACCAACCGCAATCTCGAACCGATGATCGCCGACGGAAGGTTCCGCGAGGACCTATTCTACCGGCTCAATGTCGTTCCCATCCATCTCCCGCCGCTTCGCGAAAGGCGCGAGGATATTGCGGATCTCTCGGCTCACTTCCTCGCGCAGGCGGTCGAAGAGGGCCTGCCGCGCCGTCGGCTTTCGCTCGAGGCGATCAACGGGCTGCAACGGCATGACTGGCGAGGCAACGTCCGCGAACTGCGCAATGTGATCTTCCGTCTTGCGCTCGTCGCGCGCGATGACGTTATCGACGCATCGACGCTCGAAGGCATTTTGCCTGCAGGAGTGCCGGAGAAAGGGGAGGGCGGCCGCGATGTGTTCGATGTCGCGCTCTCGACCTGGCTTGCCGGGGCTGGGCCGAGCCACGGGACACTCTACCATGGCGCGCTCGCCGCATTCGAGAAGCCTCTTTTCGAGCATGCCTTGCGCGAAACTGAGGGCAACCAGCTTAGGGCTGCGCAGCTTCTCGGTATCAATCGCAACACCTTGCGCAAGCGGTTGAGCGATCTCGAAATCGAACCGGAGCGCTTTGCTCGGCGTCGATAGCTGTCGACTGATCGATTTAGGGCTTGCAAAAATGCAACAGGGGCGATGTAACGCTGCCACGATGGCGACGCAGGCTGCCCCCCAGACTCGACGCACACCGCGCTGGTGGCGCAGGTTCGTGGTGGCTTCGCGCCGGGCGAACTTCTTCACTGTCGTCGAGATTCTCGCCGCCACCGCATTCCTGCTGATGGTCGCAACGACATGGGCAGCGTTCACGAGTGCGCCGGATACAGGCGAACTCCTGCCCAGCAGGCAGGTTGCTGTCCTCTTGATCGGTACGCTTATTCCGGCAATGGCGCTGCTGGTCCTTGCAGGACGCAGGCTCGCACTCCGCAGGGCTGCCGGCAGCACGGCGAGATTGCACGTCCGCCTCGTGTTTTTCTTCTCGATGATCGCCGCCGTCCCGACCCTGCTCGTGGCTGCCTTCGCCGCGATCCTGTTCCAGTCCGGCGTCGATTTCTGGTTCTCGGACAACTCCCGCGGATTGATGGAAAACGCCAATGATCTGGCGGAGAGCTATTACGAGGATAACCAGCTCGATCTTGCGCAGGAAACCATCTCGATGGCGATGGATATGCGCACGATCCTCCAGCAGGTCTCGGTCACCGATCCGGATTTCATGCTGGTCTACGAATACCAGGCGCAGCCGCGCGAAGTGTTCGAGAGTGCCATCCTGCAGACCTTCCCGGACGGAACGGCCCGTACTGCGGTCGTCTATGGCATCACCGAAAGCAGTGATCCGGTCGGTTTCACCGAGGAAAGCCTGAGCTCGCTGCGCCGCGGAGAAGCGGTGGCTATCCGCGGCAGCCCTGAGCGGATCGAGGCTATCGCTCCGATTGACCGGATTGCGGGGATCTATCTCTACACCGCACGCAATGCCGAGGCGGCAAGCTTCCGAAGCTGGGAAAGCGCGCGATCGATCTCGTCGGCATACGAAGAGCTTACCAAGCGGGCGCGCGCCTTGCAGTTACGGTTCAACCTCGCACTTTTCTTCGTCAGTCTTGCCCTCGTCGGCATTGCAGTTTGGTTCGCGCTGCGCTTCGCCGACCGGCAGGTAGAACCGCTCACTGACCTCGTGGCAGCCGCGCGCAAGGTCGGCGCGGGCAACTTCGCACTGCGTGTCGAAGGCCGGACGGGCGCGGACGAGATCGGCCTGCTAAACCGAGCATTCAACCGGATGACGGCGCAGATCGAGAAACAGACCGATGCTCTCGTCTCGGCAAATAATGAACTGGAAGACAGGCGCAGCTTCATTGAGGCGGTTCTGGAATCGGTCTCTGCTGGCGTTATCACGATCGATGGCAAGCGGCGCGTCCTGCTCATGAACGCGCCCGCCCAGGCGACCTTGCTCGAGGGCGGGGAGGGCGCAGCGCATCCCGAAACGCTTGATGAAATGGCCCCGCAGATTGCGGCGATGGTCGCTGCGGGACTGGAGCGCGGCGTGGTCAGCCATTCGCGGCACGGCGAACTGATGACGCTCGCCGTCAAGCTGGTGCCCGAGGGCGACGGGCACGTGATCACTTTCGAGGACATCACGCGCCAGCTGCTCGACCAGCGTCAGGCCGCATGGTCCGATGTCGCACGCCGCATCGCCCACGAAATCAAGAACCCGCTGACCCCGATCCAGCTTGCCACCGAGCGCCTAAAGCGCCGCTATCGCAAACAGATCGAGGCGGATGGCGAGTTGTTCGACGAACTGACCAGCACGATCGTGCGCCAGGTTGGCGACCTAAGGAAGATGGTCGACGAATTCTCGAGCTTTGCGCGTCTGCCCAAACCTGTCTTCCGCCCGGAAGATGCGCTTGACCTGGTTCGCCAGTCATTGTTCCTGCAGGAAGTCGCCAACCCGGACATCAACTACGGGATGACCACCGAGATCGAAGGTCCGCTCAAGATCCAGGCCGACCGTCACCAACTCGGTCAGGCAGTGACCAACATCCTCAAGAACGCTGCCGAAGCGATCGAAGCGCAGGCCGCCCATGGGGCAGCCGACTACCGGGGGCGGATCGCCGTCGAGGTGGCGCAGGACGAGAACTCGATCACGATCACCGTTACCGACAACGGGATCGGCCTGCCGCAGGATCGCGAGCGCATCCTCGATCCCTATGTCACCACTCGCGAGAAGGGCACCGGCCTCGGTCTCGCGATCGTCAACAAGATCGTCGAAGAGCATGGCGGCGACATGAGTTTCTCATCCGTCGACGGCGGTGGAACCCGCGTGATGCTGCGCTTCGCCCGCGACCCGCACGGCATGGTGCGCGACAATTCCGACAAGAACTCCGAAGAAAGAACGGGAAGCTGATATGGCCCTGGATATCCTCATCGTCGACGACGAACGCGACATTCGCGAGCTCGTGGCGGGCGTGCTGAGCGACGAGGGCTACGAGTGCCGGACAGCGGCCGACAGCGTCTCGGCGCTCGACGCGGTCGACGAGAAGCGACCCAGTCTCGTTCTGCTCGACGTATGGCTTCACGGCAGCCCCATGGACGGGCTCGAGGTGCTCGATGCGATCAAGCTGCGCGAACCCGAACTCCCCGTCATCATCTTCTCCGGCCATGGCAATATCGACACGGCGGTGTCTGCGGTCAGCCGCGGCGCCATGGACTTCATCGAGAAGCCGTTCGAGGCAGAACGCCTGCTGCACCTCGTCGAACGCGCAACCGAGACCGAGAGCCTGAGGCGCGAGAATTCGCGGCTGCGCGAAGGCACCAACGATGGCGGCGAATTCACGGGTAACTCGGCTGCGATCAATGCTGTGAGGGCGACGCTCAAGCGCGTAGCCGCGACCGGCAGCCGCGTGCTCATCAGTGGTCCTGCGGGATCCGGCAAGGAGGTGGCTGCCCGTCTGCTCCACAGCTGGTCCACCCGCGCCGACAAGCCCTTCGTGATCGTCAATTCTGCCCGCATCACGCCCGAGCGCTTCGAAGAAGAGCTCTTCGGCGAAGAGGCCGAGGGAAAGCTGGTTCGTCCGGGGCTGCTCGAAACTGCCGATGGCGGAACGCTCTACCTCGATGAAGTGGCGGACATGCCGCTGTCGACCCAGGCGAGGATCCTTCGTGTCCTGACCGAACAGAGCTTCGTCAGAGTAGGGGGCAATAGGCAGATCGGCGTCGACGTGCGGGTCATCTCATCGACTGCACGCGACCTGACGAAGGAGATGGAAGAGAAGAACTTCCGCGAAGACCTCTTCTATCGCCTCAATGTCGTGCCGGTCGAGATTCCGTCGCTGGCCGAACGGCGTGACGACATTCCTGCGTTGGCCGAATATTTCTTCGCGCGCTACGCCACCGAGCAAGGGCTTCGGCCGCCAGCCATAAGCGAGGAGGCAATGGCTGCGCTGCAGGCCTATGACTGGCCCGGGAATGTCCGCCAACTGCGCAACGTGGTCGAGCGCACCATCATCCTCACACCGCGCGACCAGATCGAGACGGTCGAGGCAGACATGCTTTCTGAAGAAGTCACCGGAGGGAAGGTGGGCGGCACCGGCGGAATGGCAGCGCTCATGGGCGCTCCGCTGCGGGAAGCGCGCGAAAGCTTCGAGCGGGAATATCTCGCGATCCAGATTCGGCGTTTCTCCGGCAATATCTCCAAGACGGCCAGCTTCATCGGAATGGAGCGTTCAGCACTTCACCGTAAGCTGAAACTGCTGGGAATGGCCGAAAGGAAGAGCGGGGATCGCAAGTAGGGGTACAGGCCACCTATCCCATTTATTTTATTGCTAAGACGGAACCAAGAAGGCACATTGCGTTTCAATTCCGGACGGAAATCCGGTGCCCGGACGCGGTGGGAGCGTCCAGATCGTCGCCTTTTAACAGGGCGGCCAACAACAGGAGACACAACGATGTCTGGCGAACGCACTCTCTCGGCCCGCCCGCGCCCGTCAAAAGAGCCAGCCCCAAAAGGCAAGGCGCCCAATCTGCAAGACGCTTTCCTGAACCTGCTTCGCAAGGAGAAGGCACCCGTCACCGTCTTCCTGGTGAAGGGTGTGAAGCTGCAAGGCATCGTTACCTGGTTCGACAATTTCTCGATCCTGCTTAGGCGCGATGGCCAGTCGCAGCTGGTCTACAAGCATGCCATCAGCACGATCATGCCCGGTCAGCCGATCGACGCGCAGCAGTTCTCCAGCCAAGGTTCCAACGCGAAGCAGCGGCTGTTGCAGGATGTCTTCCTCAGCCGTGTCCGCCAGGCCGAAGCGCAGGTGACGATGTTCCTCGTCAACGGCGTGATGCTGCAAGGCAAGATCGCGGCCTATGATCTCTTCTGCATGCTGCTCGAGCGCGATGGCTACGTGCAATTGGCCTATAAGCATGCGGTCTCCACCATCCAGCCTGCCACTCCGGTCGACCTGACCGAGGAGTGGGACGAGGACGACAGCTGAGTTTCGACGACGATCTTCTGGGCGAGGTCTCACGCGGTGCGCGGGCCCTCGTCATCTGCCCGGATATTCGCGGCATCGCTTACGATCTCGACGCGGACAGCCGTCTGCGCGAGGCGGAGGGGCTTGCGCTCGCCATCGGTATTGCCATCGAAGACAGCTTCATCCTGCCTGTCCGGGATGTGAAACCGAACCTTCTGTTCGGTGCCGGCCAGGTCGAAAACATCCGCATCGCCTGCGAACAGCACGAAGCGGAACTCGTAGTGGTCGACGGTGCGCTCAGCCCGATCCAGCAGCGCAACCTTGAAGAAAAGCTCTCGCGCAAGGTCATCGACAGGACTGGCCTGATCCTCGAGATATTCGGCGAACGGGCCGCGACTGCAGAGGGCCGCCTGCAGGTGGAGCTTGCCCATCTCGATTACCAGCAGAGCCGCCTTGTGCGCAGCTGGACCCACCTCGAACGCCAGCGTGGCGGCTTCGGCTTCCTCGGCGGTCCGGGTGAAACGCAGATCGAGGCCGACCGGCGGATGATCCGCCAGCGAATGGGCCGGCTGCGCAAGGAGCTGGAGCAGGTTCGCAAGACGCGCGGGCTGCACCGCGAGCGCCGCGAACGCGCCCCGTGGCCGGTTGTCGCGCTCGTTGGCTACACGAATGCGGGCAAGTCGACTCTGTTCAACCGTCTGACCGGTGCGGAGGTCATGGCCGAAGACCTGCTCTTCGCCACCCTTGATCCGACGATGCGGGCCATTTCTCTCCCGGGTGTCGAGAAGACCATCCTTTCCGATACCGTCGGCTTTATCTCCGACCTGCCCACACAGTTGGTCGCCGCGTTCCGCGCCACGCTGGAAGAAGTGACTGCTGCAGATATCATTTGTCACGTGCGCGATATCTCGAACCCCTCGGCCGAAGCGCAGAAAGCTCAGGTTCTTCGCGTCCTGACGGATCTCGGCGTTATCGACGGGGAGGGGGGTCAGTCATCCATTCCGATCCTCGAAGTGTGGAATAAGTGGGACCTTCTTTCGCAGGAACGGGCAGAGGAACTGGAGCCACTGGTCGAGGGCAGCGAGGATATCGTGCGGGTCTCGGCATTGACCGGCGCAGGCGTGGACGAACTCCTCGAAAAGCTCGGTGAAATGCTGACGGCCAAGGCGCTGGTGCAGGAAGTTTCCATCCCTGCCAGCGACGGCCGCAGGATCGCCTGGCTTCACGCGCATGGCGAGGTGCTATCCGAAGAAGACGCGGGCGAGGGCCCTGAAGGCCCGATGCGTCGTTTTGTCGTTCGATTGAACCCCAAGGAAATGGGTCAGTTCGAAACTCTATGAGGCTGCCTTTTCGCGGCGCTTCACTTCCTGCCAGAGCTCTTCTTGCGCCGCGAGATCGCGTTCGGCAAAGTCGCCGCCTGCTAGAGCTTCCATCTCCCTGAAGCGGCGTTCGAATTTTGCGTTGGCGGCACGAAGCGCACCTTCCGCGTCGACGCCAAAGGCTCTCACGAGGTTGACGGCAGCGAAAAGAAAGTCGCCCGCTTCTTCTTCAATTTCGCTTTCAGTTGCCTCTCGAAGTTCTTCGATTTCCTCAAGAACTTTGGCGCGTGGTCCATGGGTATCGGGCCAGTCGAAGCCATGGCGGGCAGCCCGTTTCTGGAGCTTTTGGGCCCGGAGCAAAGCCGGTAGTGCCTTGGCGACGCCATCGAGCGCGCCTGTTGCACCGGATGACTCTCGTTCAGCGGCCTTGATGTCTTCCCATCGGGTTTCTTCCATCACGCCACCTTCGTCGCCGAAAATGTGCGGATGGCGTGCTTCCATCTTGTCCGAGATGTCCTTCGCCACGTCGGTGAAGTCGAAACTTCCCACTTCCTCGGCCATCCGGGCATGGAAAACGACCTGGAAGAGTAAATCGCCGAGTTCACCGCGTAGATCGTCCACATCGGAGCGTTCGATGGCATCAGCGACTTCGTAGGCTTCCTCGATTGTATAGGGTGCGATGGTCGAGAAGTCCTGTGCGGTGTCCCATTCACAGCCGCGTTCCGGATCCCGGAGGCGTGCCATGATGCTCAGAAGTCGGTCGATCTGTTCTGACATGGGTTTTCGATAGTTCGCGGAGCTTCAAATCGGAAGGGGAGCCCTGTCGACAACTCCAACTGTTGGATTGATAATATATATTATGTTAAATGATGGAAGGGTGCGGCAGGAGGATAAGCCCCTTTTTGCTCAGCTCATCCCCGTGAACCAGCTGACGATGAAATACGCTACGCCGATGATGCCGACCCAGATCAGCGCCATCTTGATGATCTCGGTCGAACGCAATCCATCGCCGCGTTTCATACCGACCAGATACGCAACCACGAGAGCGGCCATCAGTGCCGCCCAGGCTACTTCGCCACCACCCATGCTCATAACCGAACCTCCAACCCGTCATAACCGACGATGACGCCCTTGGGCACTTTCTCGGACAGTCGGCGATAATCCATCGATTTGTCCATATGGGTCAGGACGGTTTTGCGCGCTTTACAACGTCTTGCGAGGTCCAAAGCCATGTCGAGGTGCGCGTGGGTCGGATGCGGACGCTCGCGCAGGCAGTCGACCACGAGAAGATCGCATCCCTTGAAGGTCTTTACCATTTCAGGCGTGATCTCGCTGAAATCGGTCGCGTAAACGATCGATTTTCCGTCGGCCTCGAAACGGAATCCTGTACTGCGCGCAGGACCGTGCGGCATTATCACATCGTCGAAGGAAAAGCCTGCAACTAGCTGTGTTTGCGAAGTTTCCTTCAATTCGACAATCGTTGGATATCCAAATTGACCCTCGAACACGTAGTCGAAGCGCCTGCGCAACCTTTCGCAGGTCTTCTTCGTGGCAAAACCGGGAAGCGGATTGCTGCGGTCGTAACGCATCACGCGAAGGTCATCGATCCCGTGACAGTGATCTGCATGGTCGTGGGTCCAGAACACTGCATCGACCTTGGCGATCCCGTTGGCCAGCAGCTGCGCCCTGAGATCGGTCGACGTATCCACGAGAATTCGCTGACCGGCATCGTTCTCGACGATGATGGACACACGCGTACGGCGATTGCGTGGCTCGTTCGGGTCGCATTCTCCCCAGTCATCTCCGACACGAGGTACGCCTGTGGACGTGCCCGAGCCAAGCATGATGAGCTTCACGCGGCAGCCTTGCTGAACAGCCGATAGAAATTCCGCGTGGTGTACTCGGAAAGCTCCTCGAACGTTTCGCCGCGCAGGTCGGCGATGAAGCTGGCCGTATCGCGCACGAAACCCGGTTCGCAGGTCTTCCCACGGTGCGGCACCGGCGCGAGGAACGGGCTGTCAGTTTCGACCAGCAGTCGGTCCTGCGGTACGGTCTTGGCGACTTCCTGCAGCTCTTTCGCGTTCTTGAAGGTCACGATGCCCGATAGGGAGATCGACAGCCCGAGTTCGAGCACTTTCCGGCCGAACTCTTCCGAAGCGGTGAAACAGTGGATCAGGGCAGGGAAAGCGCCCTTCTCCATTTCGTCCGCCAGGATCGCGATCGTGTCGTCCTCGGCATCGCGGGTATGGATGATCACCGGCAGGCCCGTTTCGCGTGCCACGTCGATATGGATGCGGAACAGGCGCTGCTGCTCCGCGCGGTCCGAGTGATCGTAGTAATAGTCGAGCCCGGTCTCGCCGATACCGATAACGCGCGGATCACGCGTGGCTTCGAGCAATTCTTCGCGCGTCAGATCGGGATGATCGTCGGCATTGTGCGGATGAATGCCGACGCTCGCCCAGACATCGGGTTTGGCATTGGCCGTTCCGACCACCTGGGCCCACTCCGCGCGTTTGGTCGAGATATTGAGGAAAGCCCCCACCCCTGCCCCGCGCGCGCGGTCGAGCACTTCGGACTGGCTCTCGACCAGTCCTTCGTATTCGAGGTGGCAGTGGCTATCGACCAGCATTACGCTTCCTCTGCTTCCGGAAGTTCGAGACGCGGGAAGGCAGGCGTGGGCTTCTCGATGACGTGACCCGAGGCCACAAGCGCGGGGAACCAGCTTTCATCGGCCAGGTCGGCGTAGGTCCGGCGATCCGCCGTGACGCCAAGCTGGTCCAGAACCGCTGCCGACTTCGTCGGGACGACTGGCTGTATCGCGATGGCAAGATCACGGATGGCGATAAAGAGCGTCTGGAGAACGGCTCTCATCCGCTCCGGATCGGTCTTCTTCAGGGCCCAAGGCGCCTGCTCGTCGACATAGGCGTTGCAGGCGAAAACCGCCTTCAGCCATGCCTCGATCCCGACGCTGAAACTGAGCGCTTCGAACTCGCGCGGCAGGACAGTTCGGCAGGCTTCCTGCACCGTGGTCAGAAGCGTCTTGTCATCACCGTTTGGCTCGAAGGCCTCGAGCTTGCCGTCCATGTTCTTGTGGATCATCGACAGCGTACGCTGCGCGAGGTTGCCGAAGCTGTTCGCAAGCTCGGCATTCACCTTGTTTACAAGCGCTTCTGCCGAATAGCTGCCGTCCTTTCCGAATACGACTTCGGCCATCAGGAAGTACCGCAAGGAGTCCACGCCGAACAGGTCGACTAGTTCGTTCGGGTCGGTCACGTTGCCGGCCGACTTCGATTCCTTGACGCCGCGATTGAGCAGGAAGCCATGGCCGAAGACGTGCTGCGGCACAGGCAGGTCCGCGCTCATTAGGAATGCGGGCCAGTAGATCGTGTGGAACCGGACGATGTCCTTGCCGATGAGGTGCAGGCTTGCGGGCCAGTACTTGTCCCACATCTCGCCGCCATCGGGATAGCCGACGCCGGTGATGTAGTTGGTCAGCGCATCGACCCACACGTACATCACGTGGTTTTCTGCACCTGGGACCTTCACGCCCCAGTCGAAACTGGTGCGGCTTACCGAGAGATCCTTCAGGCCGCCCTCGACAAAGGCAATCATCTCGTTCCGGCGGCTAGCCGGTTCGAGGAAGCCCGGCTTGTTCAGCAGCTCGAGCAGCGGTTCAGCATATTTCGACAGGCGGAAGAACCAGGTCTCCTCCTCGGTCCATTCGACCGGGGTGCCCTGCGGCGAGAGCTTTTCGCCCCCTTCCCCTTCGATCAGTTCCTTCTCGTCGTAATAGGCTTCGTCGCGGACCGAGTACCAGCCTTCGTAACGATCGAGGTAGAGGTCACCCTTGGCCTCCATCGCCTGCCAGATGGCGCGGCTCGCCTTGTGGTGATCCTCGTCGGTGGTCCGGATGAACCGGTCGTAGGTGATGTCGAGGCGGTCGAATAGGTCTTTGAAGGCGCCCGACATCTCGTCGGCCAGTTCGCGCGGGGTCTTGCCCAGGTCGCGCGCCTTCTGCGCCATCTTGAGGCCATGCTCGTCCGTGCCCGTCTGGAAGCGCACGTCGCGCCCCATCAGGCGCTGGAAGCGCGCGATGACGTCTGCTGCGATGGTCTCGTAGGCATGGCCGATATGCGGCTTGCCGTTCGGATAGTGGATCGCGGTGGTGATATAATAAGGGTCAGCCATTGCCGCGCTCGCTAGCCGCGCCTGCGCCCGCTAGCAAGGTTCCGATTTCCATCCCGAGCAGGCCGGGATCGAAATTGTAGGTCGGCTGTTCGCCAGTCAGCCTTACGAGCTGGGCGTGGGTGTCGACCAGCCCGCGAGGATCGCCCGCCACCGAAGGGAGCTTTTCCGCGAGAATCGCGCGTGCCAGATCGAGCACCGCCTGGAGACGCGGAATGTCCTGCTTCGCGCCGATAACGCCGGCCAGCTGGCCGCGCAGGCTGAAATCGCGGTCGCCCTCATCCACGATACGCCGCATCAACTGGGCAGCTTTGCCTAGATCGAGATCGACGAAGGACAGGGCGGCCCCAGGAGAACCGGCTGCGGCCGCAATAGCGGCATCCCGTGTGGCGATATCGACCTGCGGCGCGAGGTCGCGCAGCAACTCGTCCATTGCCACTCTCGACAATGCGGGAAAGCGGACGGTGCGGCATCGGGATCGGATAGTCGGCAGCAGCCTAGCCGGGCTGTGGGCGACGAGAAGGAAATATGTGCCTTGGGGCGGTTCCTCGAGGCTCTTGAGAAGGGCGTTAGAGGCGGAAACCTCCATGTCATCGGCAGGATCGATGATGACGACACGCTTCGAACCCATGGTGGGGCGCGTGGTCAGGCGCTTCTGGATCTCGCGCACCTGGTCGACCTTTATGCCGCGCGCCAGTTCGTATGGCTTGCCCTCGTCGCGCTTCTTGGCCTCGTCCTTGTTCTTGGGGCCATAGGTCAGCGTGATGATATCGGGATGCTCGCCCGATCCATCGGCCCCGAGCATTTCACGAGCGGCGGCCTGCGCGAAGCTCGCCTTGCCGAGACCCTTCTTGCCGGCGAGCAGCCAGGCATGGTGCATGCGTTCACCGCCCATTGCGGCCCGCCACTGCGCCCAAGCTTCCTCGTGCCCGACCAAGCTCATTTCGTTGCCTCGCCAAGCAGTGGAGCGACCGCTTCGAGGACCCGGGCGTGGACTTCCTCGATCGTACCGTTCCCGTCGATGAGTGCGAAGCGCTCCGGCTCCGCCTTGGCAAAGTCGGAAAAGGCGCGGTTCACTCTTGCGTGATAATCCGCGTCCCTTCCGCCGATCGCGTCCGAATTATCGCCGTCACGCTTGCTGAGCCTGTCGGAAACGTCGTGGCTGCTCGCCTCGATCACGAGGGTGAAATCGGGCAGCAAGCCATCACTGCCGATTGCATGGAGCTGTTTGACCTTCTCGTCACCGAACTCACCGGCAATCCCTTGGTACGCCCTGCTGGAATCGAGGAAGCGATCGCAGATGACCCACGCTCCGCGCTCGACCGCGGGAGTAATTAATCGGGCGACATGGTCCGAGCGGGCCGCAGCAAAGAGGAGCGCCTCTGCCTGTGGTCCCCACCCCTCCCCCGGTGGATGGAGCAGGAGGTTGCGGATCGCTTCTGCACCCGGCGTCCCGCCCGGTTCACGGGTGAGTTCGACCGACAGTCCGCGATCTCTCAGAGCATCGGCCAGTAGCCTCCCTTGCGTGGACTTGCCCATCCCCTCTCCGCCCTCGAGTGCGATGAATTTGCCCTTGCTCACGTGATCCAGCTCCGCAGGCCGTTTATGGCTCGTTCGATGACATTGGCAGTAGCCACATCCTCCGCAGCGACGAGTGGAACACGATAGTCTTCCATGCCTTCGACGCTGACCCGTAGGTGGGCGATCAGCTCGCCCTTGGCGATAGGTGCGCGCAGCGGCCCTTCATACTCGATTGACAGTTCGTAAGCTGCCGGAGTGCCTTCTGGCAGGTCGACATAGACACCCTGCGGCGCCACGGCATCCACACTCCCGCTCGATCCACCCTGGACCCGCACTTCCCCAACTGCAGTCTTCGGCGGGAACAGCTGGGTCTGTTCGAACGTCTCGAACCCCCACTCGATCAGCTGGCGGGAAGCACGATCGCGTGCCCTCGCCCCGGGGCTTCCTGCAACGACCATGACAAGGCGGCGACCGTTCCTTTCGGCGGAACCGAGAAAGCCGAAACCGGCCTGGTTGGTGAATCCCGTTTTGATCCCGTCTGCACCCGGAAAACTGCCGCTGATCGGATCGTGATTGGGCTGCGTGATGCCGCCGTAGGTGAAAGACGGCTTGCCGACAAAGTGGCGGTATTTGACCGGATGGCGCCGAACCATGACGCTGGCGAGAGTGCTGAGATCGCGCGCCGTCACGAAAGTCCTGCCTTCGTCCATCCAGCCATTGGGCGTGCCGAAGTGGCTGTCCCGCATGCCGATCTCGGTCGCCTTGGCATTCATCGCATCGACCCACGCCTCGACTGACCCGGCAGCACCATGAGCGAGGAGTGCAGCCCCGTCATTGGCAGATACGGTGGTGACCCCATGCACCAACTCGTCGACCGTGACCGTTTCATCATAGGCGAGGAACATGGTCGAACCCACGCCCCGCCATTCGCGCCAAAGCTCGAGCGGCGGCGCGAAGCTCTGCTGCGGGACGATCCGGCCCTCTTCCATCCATTCGAAAGCGAGGAAGGTGGTCATCACCTTGGTGATCGATGCTGGCATGAACCGCCGGTCCGCCTCGCGTGCGAAGAGGACCTGTCCACTCGTAACATCGTAGAGATAGGCGATCGGCGCGTCTTCGACTGCCGGCGGGCCGACAGGATCCTCAGCCTGCTGCGCCGAAACCGCGCCCGTGCAAAGCAGGCAGGCAGAGCCAGCCAGGGTTAGTCGGACAGATAGTCTCAAGCCGCTTAAATCGCCGGACTCTTCCGGCGTCTCCCTCAATTCGGTGCTACGGCAATTTCTATAGCCACCGTCGCACGCCTTGGCGAGCGTGCGGACGGCCTGTCCACCGCTTAGCTCAGCGAGTGATCTCGTCCGACAATATACCGACGCCCATCGCGTAGTAGTTCGAGCAATTGTACTCGAGGATCGCGCGGTAATTGCTCGTCAACAGATAGGCGTTCGTGCCAGGCCCGTCAGGCTGGAACAGCGTCACGAGCGTATTCTCGGACAAGGGGATTTGGGGCTGGATGCCCTGCGAGCGCCATTCCGCGACGGTCTTGTAAACGCTGTGACGCTCGTGGACACGTACACAGCTTGGTGCGACGATCTTGGTGCGGTAGCGATCGACATCGAACCCGCTCGGAACATAGGCCCTGACACCCCACGGCTCGCCTTCGCGCCAGCCCGCATCGCGCAGATAGTTCGCGATCGATGCGAGGGCATCGACCGGATCGTTCATGATGTCGGCACGGCCATCGCCATTACCGTCCGCGGCGAGGCGCAGGTACACGCTCGGCAGGAACTGCGGATTTCCGAAAGCCCCGGCCCAGCTGCCCTTGAGCTCGTTGCGGGAATACCCCTTGTCGGCGACCTGCATCAGGGCGACAAATTCGGACGAGAAGAGTTCGCGCCTGCGGCCCTCCCATGCGAGCGTCGCTAGCGCCTGCGAAAGGTCGAAGCCGCCCTTCACATTGCCGTAAGCCGTTTCCTTGCCCCAGATGGCCACCAGAATTTCCGCCGGGACGCCGTATTCGCGCTCGATGCGGGCAAGGTCGCTGCGATACCTAGCATAGGCGCGCCTGCCCCCGTTGATGCGGGCATCGTCGACGAGCCGTGCAACGTAGGGTGCGAGCGGCGGGTAACCGCTACTGGTCGGAGTGCCGGGTTGGCTCTGGTCGAGTTCGATGACGCGCCGGTTCGGCGTAAGGCCATCGGTCATGCGCTGGATGGTCGCTTCGCTGACACCTGCCGCCCGCGATCGTGCAATCAGCAGCTGCAGATAGGCATCGAAGGACATGTCCTGTGCCGATGCAGGCAGCGGCGGGAGAGCGAGAAGGCTGGCGAGGCCGAGAGCGAAAAGGCGCGAAAACTTCATGCGGTATTCCTCGCATGGGAAAGCTGAACGGTAAATGGCACTTTTGCCATACGCGTCGGAATTGAAACAGTTTCGGGAAGACAGGTCCGGGCTTCAGGCCTTTGGGCGTGACAACCTGCACGCAGCGCGCTAGCGGCCTTGGTGCTCGCGGACAGGTGGCAGAGCGGTTGAATGCACCGGTCTTGAAAACCGGCAAGGGTGCAAGCCCTTCGTGGGTTCGAATCCCACCCTGTCCGCCAGCCTATCCTTGCTGCTTCGGATTGACGAGGCTCTGCGCCCTCCTGGTGGCGCGAGGGTAATCCTCCGGCGATACGCTCGACTGGTTCTTCAAGGCGATATGATCCTCGACGAGGCCGCCATCCGCGGTGCTCTCGGCTTCCTCTTCGATGCCTTGAGGTTCGTCCTTGATCTCGTATTCCATTGCGTTTCTCCTCATCGGATCAACGCTTTGAGGACTTTTCGGCGCCTGCAGTTGCGGCCAAGTGAGCGACTGGCGCGCTGGAATGTCAGGTAGAGATGCGATACCGGGCGAGCGCCTCGTAATCCTCGCGGCATTCCTTCGCGACTTTGAGATATTCGCCGTCCAGCTTGGGGAGCTCACCCGGCGATGCGCCGAAGCCAGTCGAGGCATTCACACGGTCGTACCAATGTGTGCCCCAGACACCGTCTTCGGGATGCGGGCCTTCTTCCCAGGCGAGCATTGCCGGATCCCAGTCAATTTCCAGTGCTTCGCAAAGCCTGGTGAGGACACCTTCAGGATCGGCGAGAATATCGTCGGAATCGACCACCGGCGGCACTGTACCGCTGCGCTCGCATTCGAATTCGAAATAGCTTCGCATCTGCGCGAAGCCGAGCATCTCGGCCCGCCGCAATTCGTTCTTCTTGCGATAGCTTGCCACCACGCGCTCCGGTGCACGGATAAGGAAGGCGTGGAGGTGATCGCCGAAGGCCGCAATCGAGACCGGACCGACCATATGGTGAGGCATATGCTTCTGATACCAGACCGGCTCACCGCTGGGAGCATCGCCCGACTGCTGCCGGAGCACGGTGTGCCAGTCGCAATCCATGCTCTCGATCGTCTCGCGCGCCAGGGGGTGCGGCTCGCCGGTCGCCTTCAGGAACGCGCCATAGAAGGGTTCATCGGATACCGCGCAGTCGGTCCGCGACCCGAAACTACGCATCATGGCAGTCGAAATGTTGCGCGGCCCAGACCACATGGCGATCCGGATCGTCACGGGCGCGCCCTCTGCCCGACATCGCGCGACAGACGATCGAGATACAGGACCTGGAGACGCTCCACCATGCGGCCCCTGCTCTCCCCGAGTACACGGCCGTCGACCGACCCGACCGGAGCCACCCCGGCGAAGGTGCCGGTCGTGAAGGCTTCCTCCGCACCATAGACGTGTGTGAGTGAGAAGTTCCGCTCGCGAACGGTGATTCCCGCTTCCCGAGCGATCTCGATAACGACACCGCGCGTAATCCCGTCGAGGCAATAATCGCCGCTCGAGGTCCAGATCTCTCCGTCTTTCACGATAAAGAAGTGGGTCGAATTGCAGGTAGCAACAAAGCCGTGTGGGTCGAGCATCAAACCCTCGTCTGCACCGGCCTGTGCTGCCTGGATGCAGGCGGTGATGCAGTTGAGCTTGCTGTGCGAATTGAGCATCGGGTCCTGCACGTCGGGATAACCCCTGCGCACATGGACCGTGGCAAGCTTCAGCATCCGTGTCGCGGTTTCGGGAGCGGGCTCTTTCCACTCGGGGATCAGGACGATCGTCGCCGGAGTGACTACCACGCGCGGGTCCTGGTATGGTGTCGAGCGAATGCCGCGCGTCACCATGAGGCGGATATGCACCCCGTCCCCGCGCATGCAATTGGCGTCGAGCACGGCGTAGAGCCGGCGCTCCATTTCCTCTCGGGTGATGCCGATGTCCATGTGGATGGCCTTGGCACCGCGCCACAGCCGGTCGAGGTGACGGTCTAGGAATGCCAGCCTGCCATCGTGCAACCGGATGCCTTCCCATACGCCGTCACCAAGCATGAAGCCGCTGTCGAAAACGCTGATCTTCGCATCAGGGCGCGGCACATGCTCGCCATTGATGTCGATAATGACCTGTTCGTTGCGCTCGTCGGGGACGTAAAGATGGGTACCCTGCGTCATGAGCCCCTCTTCAGGATTTCGTCCATCTGTTCGCGCAGGACCGGGTCCCACTCCTTGCGCAATTCCTTGACCTTTTCGATCAGCGGCTCGTTCTCGTGATAGGGAATGTCGGGGTCATAGAGATCGGCGACTACCGGCATGAACCGGCGGTCCATCTCCTCCCATGCGCCCATCGCCGCCTGTGCCTGCTGTCGGTCCATGCCCAGAGCCTCGTAAGCCGAGCGGCCCATCCTGAGACTGCTGTCGTAAGTCTCGCGGACGATATCTCGGCAGCCGTATGACCACAATTCGTAGACGTGATTGCGATCGATCGCGCGCGCGGTCACGTGGACCTTCGGGTGATGTTTCAGGACATACTTCACGAGTCCGTCGATCTGCTCGCGTTCGTCGAGGGCGACGACGATCAGTTTCGCCTTGTCGATCCCGGCTGAATGCAACAAGTCGGGTCTCGTGGCGTCACCGAAGTAGGTGCGGAAACCGAATTTGCGCACGATTTCCAGTTGCTTGCTGTCGTAGTCGATAACGGTCGTCGGGAAACCGGCGGCCTGGATCATGCGGTCGATAATGCCGCCGACGCGGCCACGCCCTGCGATAATGACCGGGTTCTCCTCCTCGATCGTATCCGCTTCTCTCTCGTCATCGACGCAATAGGCGTGCGCGATGACCTTATCGTAGAGGATGAAGAGCAGAGGTGTGACGAGCATCGTGAGCGCGACGATGAGCAACAGCAAGTCCGCCAGCGCTTCGGGCAGAACTGCATTGCCTACGGCGAATGCGATCAGAACGAAGGCGAATTCCCCGGCTTGGGGGAGACTCAGGCAAAAGAGCCAGAGGGCCTGACGGCGCAAACCGTAGAGCCAGCCGACGAGCAGCAGGACGAGGAACTTCGCCGCGATTGTTACCGCAGCCCAGAAGACGACGTCACGCCACATCTCGCTGGCGAGGACGAAGTCGATCCCTGCCCCGACGGTGATGAAGAACAGGCCCAGAAGCAGGCCCTTGAAGGGATTGATGTCGCTTTCGAGCTCGTGCCGGTATTCGCTGGTCGCGAGGACCACGCCGGCAACGAAGGCGCCAAGTGCGGGCGACAGGCCCACCAGCGACATCAGCAGGGCAATGCCGATCACCACCCCTAGCGCAGCTGCAGTGAACAGTTCGCGCAGATTGGCGCCTGCGATGTAGCGGAACAGCGGACGGATCGCGAAGATGCCAATGGCGATGACCGCTGCAACAGCAGCAATCCGAGAAAGGGCTGCAAGCCAGACGGGCATGCTCGCCGTCAGATCCAGACCCCCGTGTCCGTGGCCGCCCCCATGATCGCCGCTCGCACCGTAGAGTTCGGGCATCGCGAGCAAGGGCAGCAGCGCAAGCATCGGGATGACCGCGACGTCCTGCACCAGCAATACCGAGAAGCTGGCCTCGCCGCCTTCACTGCGCATGAGGTTCTTCTCGGTCAGGGTCTGCACGATGATCGCGGTCGAAGACAGCGCGAGAACCATGCCGATCGCAAGAGCGGTCTGCCACGGGTTGCTGTCGAGAAGGGCAATACCGGTGATCGCCAGCGTCGTGAGGAGGACCTGCCCTCCCCCTAGTCCCAACAGCTTGCCGCGCATAGCCCACAGCCTGCGCGGCTCCATTTCGAGACCGATGATGAAGAGCATCATCACCACGCCGAATTCGGCGAAAACCTGCAGAGCCTCGACATCAACGTCCAGCGCAAGCAGAACCGGGCTGATCGCCATGCCGGCGAGCAGGTACCCGAGAACCGACCCGAGTCCGAAGCGGCTTGCCAGCGGGACCGCGACGATCCCCGCCACGAGGATGAGGAAAGCGAGGATCAGGAAACTGGTCATCGCTATCCCCTAACCCGGCGTGTCAGATGTGCAAGGCGCGGCCGTAGCTCGCAAGCACGCTCTCGTGCATGCTCTCGCTGATGGTCGGGTGCGGGAAGACAGTGTTCATCAGCTCCGCTTCGGTCGTCTCCAGCGTCTTGCCGACTACGAAGCCCTGGATCATCTCGGTAACTTCAGCACCGACCATGTGCGCGCCGAGAAGCTCGCCGGTCTTCGCATCGAACACGGTCTTTACGAAGCCTTCCGCCTCGCCCAGCGCGATGGCCTTCCCGTTGCCGATGAAGGGGAACGTGCCTGCCTTCACCTGGTGGCCGGCCTCCTTGGCCTTCTCCTCGGTCAGGCCGACCGACGCGATCTGCGGGTGGCAGTAGGTGCAGCCCGGGATGTTGCCGCGGTCGAGCGGATGCGGGTGGACGTCCTTGTTGCCCAATTCCTTGGCGATTGCCTCGGCAGTGGTGACACCCTCGTGGCTCGCCTTGTGCGCTAGCCAGGGGCCGGGCGTGCAGTCGCCGATGGCCCAGAGGCCTTTGGACTTGGTACGGCCATAGTCGTCGATCTGGATGAAGCCGCGGTCCATTTCGGTCAGCTTTTCCAGACCCACGTTCTCGGTGTTCGGCACGATGCCGATGGCAGTGATGCAGTGAGTGAACTCGGTCTCGGAGACCTTGCCGTCCTTGGCCTTGATCTTGGCCTTTACACCCTTGTCCGAGACCTTGATGTCCTCGACACCCGCGCCGGTCATGATGGTCATGCCCTGCTTGGTCAGGCTCTTCTCGAGGAAGGCGGAGACGTCCTTGTCTTCCACAGGCACGATCCGGTCGAGCATTTCGACGACGGTCACGTCGCAGCCCATGTCGTTGTAGAAGCTGGCGAACTCGATGCCGATCGCGCCCGAACCGATGACGAGAAGCTTCTTGGGCATTTCGGGCGGGGTCATCGCATGGCGATAGGTCCACACGCGCTTCCCGTCGGCCGGTGCGAAAGGCAGGTCACGGGCGCGCGCGCCGGTGGCGACGATCACGTGCTTGGCGGTGAGCTTCTCCTCGCCCTTCTCGCCTTTCACGGTGAGGCTGGTCGGGCCCGTCAGCGTGCCCTCGCCCATGTGGACCGTGATCTTGTTCTTCTTCATCAGGTGCGTGACGCCCTGATTGAGCTGCTTGGCCACCCCGCGACTGCGCTTCACCACGGCGTCGAGATCGGCCTCGATCTCGCCAGCGATCTTGAGGCCATAATCGCTCGCATGCTGCGCATAGTGCAGGATCTCCGCCGAGCGCAGCAGCGCCTTGGTCGGGATACAACCCCAGTTGAGGCAGATGCCGCCGAGCAGCTCGCGTTCGACGATGGCGGTCTTCAGGCCCAGCTGAGCGCAGCGGATGGCAGCGACATAGCCGCCGGGTCCGGAGCCGAGAACGATGACGTCGTAATTGGTAGCCATTTGGATTTAGCCTTCGGTTGGTCCGACAGGATGGAACGGATGGAACACGGTCCTGGCGTTAAAAAGCGCGCTCGGGCCGCAAGGGGAAACGGAATAGGTATTCGGATGCGGGATGGCGGCGCTGCTCATGCGATCACCATGCCATCGGAGGCGGTGTGTAGGACAGCGCTCATGCCCAGCGCTCGCCTACCGCGCGGGGGCGATTGTTCTCGTCGAGCAGCACGAATTTGAACGTGCCCTGCGCCACCTTGGTCTCGGCCTCGCCGTTGCGCTCGCGAGCAATCGCCTCGGCAGTGATAGTGAGTGAGGTGTTTCCGGTGGCGGCGATATCGCAATAGACCGACAGCTCGTCACCAACCTGCATCGCTCCAGGGAAGGCGAAATCCGTCGCCGAGACAACTACGGCCTTACCCCTGCCCTCACGGCTCGCGAGCGAGCCTGCTCCAAGCGCCATCTGGCTCATCAGCCACCCGCCAAATACGCCGCCATAGGGATTGGTGTCGACGGGCATGGCGGTGACGCGGATAAAGGGCTCGCGTGCGCTCATCGGCGGTCCGTCCTCAGGCGCAGATAATCGTCACGGACCCAGCCCGAACTGCAGGGGCCCTCATATTCGCGCACGTCCGGAACCGAGGAAGAGGTGCCGCAATCGAGCTCGGGGTCATCCTGCGGTGCATAGACAATCCCGACCCAGCCGCCGGTATTCTGGCACATCGAAACGATGGCTCCGAGCGAGAGCTGGTCGACTTCCGCCGCGCTGTTTGCAGGCGCCTCGCGCACAGAGAGGAAGCTGTCCTCGCCGGCGCGAATATTGACGACTTCGCCGAAGCTCGGACAGGCGGCAAAGCGCGGCCCGTTGAACCCGATGCTGACCGGACGCTCGGAGATCTGCGAGCCGCGATCGAGCGGCGTCGGCGGGGAATCGTCACGCTCGGCTTCCTGCGCACAGGCAGCGACAAGAAGTGCTGCAGTAGCAACGGCAAATCGCTTCGGCATGGCAGGACTAGACATTGCCGTTCTCGCGCATTGGGCGAAGGATCCAGAACCAGCCGAGCACGGCGTAGGTCAATGCGGCCATGACGCTCGGGAGGCCGAAGAACAGGATGCCGAAACTGCCAGCGATCCAGTAGGCGGAGAGCAGCAGCATCACGCAGACGAGCAGGACGGTGATTGCGAGGGTCTCGACCGACCGGGCCAGTTGCCGACCTGAAAATGCGACGACCAGCGTCGCTACAGGAAAGCCGATCAGCAGCGTTGCAACGAGTGCCGGACCGAACATCTTTACGATCTCGTCGAAACCGGGACCGCTGTCGCCGGACAGGAGGCCGAAGGCCGTCAGCCACGCAGCCAAGGCCGCGGCCACGCTGATTACAAGGAGTTTGGGGATGTGGCGGGCGATCAAACCACCAGCCCCATCGGGTTCTCCACCAGCTGCTGGAAGGCCTGCATGAACTGTGCGCCGTCCGCGCCGTCGATGGCGCGGTGGTCGAAGCTGCCGGTGGCGCTCATCACGGTGGCGACGCCAAGTGCGCCGTCGATCACGTAGGGACGCTGTTCGCCCGCGCCGACCGCGAGGATCATCGCCTGCGGCGGATTGATCACCGCGTCGAACTGCTTGGTGCCGAACATGCCGAGGTTCGAGAGCGAGGCGGTGCCGCCCTGGAATTCATGTGGCTGCAGCTTGCCGTCGCGCGCCTTGCCCGCAAGTTCCTTCATCTCGGTGCTGATCTGCGCGAGGCCCTTGCGGCCTGCGTCGCGAATGATCGGCGTGATCAGGCCCGAAGGCGCCGCGACTGCGACCGAAATATCTTCGCGCGTGTACTGGTAGAGTTCGTCGCCCTGGAAGCTGACATTGCACAGCGGCACGCGCTGCAGCGCACGGGCCTGCGCCTTGATGAGCAGGTCGTTCACCGACAGCTTGATGCCGTCCGCCTCGAGGCTCTTGTTGAGCTCGCTGCGCAGCTTGAGCAGCGCGTCGAGGCGCACGTCCACGGTGAGGTAGATATGCGGAATGGTCTGCTTGGCCTCGGTAAGGCGACGCGCGATGACCTTGCGGACATTGTTGAGCTTCTGCGCTTCGTAGGGCGCATCGAGATCGCCGCCCATGGTAGCGGGCTTCGCGGGAGCGGGTGCAGGTGCGGCAGCTTCCTTCGCAGGTACAGCGCCGGGCTTCGCATCCTCGACATCGGCCTTCACGATGCGGCCGCCCGGACCTGAACCGGTGATGGTGGACAGGTCGAGACCCTTCTGCTCCGCAATGCGGCGAGCGAGCGGCGAAGCTTTGATGCGATTGCCATCGTCGCTTTTCGCAGCGGCGGGTGCCGGAGCCGGTGCAGACGCAGGCGCGGGAGCGGGAGCTGGAGCAGCCTCTTCCTTCGCTTCGGCCGGAGCTGGTGCGGGAGCCGCATCGCCAGCAGGTGCAGCAGCGGCTGCTTCCTCGAGATCTTCGCCTTCTTCGGCGAGCATGGCGATGACCGTGCCGACCTTCACGCCCTCGGTGCCTTCCTCGACCGCGATCGAGGCGATCACGCCTTCATCGACGGCTTCGAATTCCATCGTCGCCTTGTCGGTTTCGATCTCGGCCATGATGTCACCGGCGGAAACCGTGTCACCCGGCTTCACCAGCCATTTGGCGAGCGTGCCCTCTTCCATGGTGGGCGACAGTGCGGGCATCTTGATCGGCGTGGGCATGTTCTGACGTTACGTCCTCGCTGGGGAGAGTGTTTTGCAGGTCTCTGGCCAATTTGGCCCGCCCTAGCAAGGTCCTTGCGCAGAATACGAATTAGCGGGTAGCCCTTGGCGCAAAGAGGGAGCGGGATCTTTGAGAATATATCTGGTCGTAATGGACGAAACCGAGGAAGCGAAGCTTGCCCTGCGCTTTGCCTCGCTGCGTGCGATGAAGACCGGTGGTTCGGTGCATATCCTCGCATTGGTACCGCAGCAGACCTTCAACGCATTCGGGGGCGTACAGGCGACGATCGAGCAGGAAGCCCGCGAACGCGCCGAGGTTATGGCCAACAACGCTGCCGGCAATATTTTCGGCGAAATGGGCAAGATGCCCGTCATCACCGTCAAACCCGGTTCACCCGCCGAAGTTATCCGCAAGTATATCGAGGATCACGGCTCGATCGCCGCACTCGTGTTGAGCACGGCCAAGGAAGGCGGGAAGAACCCGCTGGTTAGCCACTTCGCAGTGCATGCGAATGCCCTTCCTTGCCCGGTCTATATCGTGCCCGGCAATCTCACCCGCGAGCAGTTGGACGAGTTGGCCTGACCGATCAGGTCAGCGTGCCGCGCGTCGGGTAATCGTTCTCGAGGGTAAAAGTAAGGCCGCTCAACAGGTCGTCGAGATCGGGGCGCGTGAACGGCGCATTCTGGACCACTGCGAAGTGAAGCGTGCCGTCGGGCTTCACGAGGAAGAGGCCCGGTTCGCTGAACGTATCGGGCTCGCCACTACCTTCGCGCTTTTCCGAGATGAAGAGACCCCATTCGCGCGCCGTATCCTCGCTCATCGAATGAGCGAGCGGTAGGTCGCCCGTGTCCCATTCCTCGTGAGAGACCGCGGCGCGTTCGGGGCTGTCCATCGAGACGGCGAAGACATTGATGCCCTTCTGGGTGAACTTGCCCAGCTTGCTGCCGAGTTCCTCGAGGTACTTCTTGCAGATCGGGCAGTGCTTGCCGCGATAGAAGACGAGCATGGTGAAGGCATCGGGGCTCTGCTTCGCCAGTTCGAAACGCGCATCGATGGTCAGCGGTAGGTCGAGTTCGGGGACAGCTTTTCCGGGTACGAGCATGGGGGTTTCTCCTTTGACCCATCAATGGAAATCCCCCTCGCCCGTTCCTCCTACTTCTTCTTGCGTCCCTGGTGCCGGATGTTGCCCGGACGCCCTCGCTTGCCCTTTGCATGTGACTGGCGCGGGGCGCCCTTACCTTTCTGGAAGTGCTGTTTCTTGGGCGGGGGCCGGAAACCGCGCTTCTCGATACCTGAGCCGTCGCTGTCGGGCACTTCGAATTTGAGCGCACCGGTCAGCGGGTTCGCCTCGGCGAGCTTGAGCTTGAGCCTGTCGCCGACGGCATAGGTCTTGCCGCTGTCCTCGCCGGTTAGCTCCTGCGCGCCTTCATCGTAGCGGAAATACTCGCGGCCCAGCGTGGAGACCGGGACCAGCCCGTCGCCGCCGAGGTTCTCGATGGTCGCGAAGAAGCCGAAGCCCTGGACGCCCGTTATGCGCGTATCGAATGTCTCGCCAACACGGCCGGACAGCCAGGCTGCGACATAGCGGTCGATCGTGTCGCGCTCTGCTTCCATTGCGCGGCGCTCGGTCTGGCTGATTGCGTCGGTGATCTGGTTGAGAGCCGTGCGATCGCGGTCCGATAGGCCCGAACTCTCGGGGATCTTTCCCTTCGGCTTGGGCTGTTCGAGCTTGTAGGAATCGACCAACGCGCGGTGCACCAGAAGGTCGGCATAGCGGCGGATCGGCGAGGTGAAGTGGGCATAGCTGCCCAGTGCGAGGCCGAAGTGACCGGCGTTTGCCGGCCCGTAGTAAGCCTGCGTCTGGCTGCGCAGGACCGCCTCCATAATCAGTGCCTTTTCAGCAGGATCCGAGATGTCCTTGAGCATCCGGTTGAAGATTCCGGGGGTAATCACCTGGCCCATCGCGAAGGGGCGGCCCTGGCTTGCGAGGTATTCCTTGAACGCCATCAGCTTTTCGCGGCTCGGCGTCTCGTGGACGCGGTAAACCACCGGAGCTGCCTTTTCCTCGAGCGCCTTTGCCGCCGCGACATTGGCAGCGATCATGAAGTCTTCGACCACGCGATGCGCATCGAGGCGTTCGCGCACGGCGATTTCCTCGATCTGACCCTCGTCATTAAGGCGGACCTGTCGCTCGGGCAGTTCCAGATCGAGCGGGTCGCGCGCCTGCCGTGCCTCGAAGAGGAGTTTCCATGCTCCCCAAAGGTCCTTGAGCACATCGTCCGCGCTGCCATCGTCGATGGCCTTCTGTGCGTCCTCATAGGCAATATTGGCGGCAAGCCGCACGATTGCCCTGGTGAAACGCCACTTGGTGACCTTGCCCTCGGGCGAGATATGCAGGTGGCAGGCCATGGCCGCACGGTCCTCGTGCTCGACCAGCGAGCAGACATCTGCGGACAGGATTTCCGGCAGCATCGGTACGACGCGGTCGGGGAAATAGACCGAGTTTCCGCGCTTCCTCGCTTCCTTGTCGAGTGCGCCGCCCGGACGGACGTAAAAGCTGACGTCGGCAATCGCGACAATCGCATTGTAGCCGCCCTTCCCGTCGGGTTCGGCCCAGATGGCATCATCGTGGTCGCGAGCATCCGCGGGATCGATGGCGAGGATCGGCATATCGCGCAGGTCCTCGCGCTTTTCCTCGCTCAGCGGGAGTTCGGCGACATGCTGCGCTTCGTCGAGCGCTTCCTGCGGGAAGATGTGCGGAATGCCGTGCTTCGCGATGGCGATCAGGCTGAAGCTCTTTGGAGCGAGCGGATCGCCGATGACCTCGACCACCTTCACCTTTGCACGAGGCGACTTGCCCATGGGCTCGGCCAGCACGAGGTCGCCCTCGTTCGCTTCGCCCAGATCGCCGATGGGGGATGAATTGCGGACGCGCTTGTCGACCGGTGCAAGCCAGGGCTTTCCGCCGCCGTCGAACTCGACGACACCCATCAGGCCCTCGGTGCGGGCAGGCAGCTTCTTCATCGGGTGGGCAATCCACCCCTTCCCGCGCTCTTCGGTACGCGCGAGGAAGCGATCGCCGCGCTTGAGCGCTGCAACCTTCTTGCTTTCCTTCACGACCAGGCGCGGCGGCTTGTCCTTGCTGTCGGGGTCCCAGTTTTCGGGGACGGCAATCGGTTCGCCGTCCTCGATCTCGACGACCTTGAGCACGGTCACCTTCGGCACGCCGCCCATGCGGTGATAGGCGGTCTTCCTGCCGTCGATCAGGCCTTCTTCGGCCATGTCCTTGAGGCGCTTCTTCAGCGCGATCTTTTCCTGCCCCTTGATGCCGAAGGCCTTGGCGATTTCTCGCTTGCCTGCGGGTCGGTCGGAGCTCTGGATGAATTCGAGTATTTGCGTTTTTGAGGGCAGCCCCTGCGGCCGCCCTGTTCTGTTCTGTTTTTTCATTGCCGCCATATGGGGATGGCGGGAGCGCATGTCACGCCTTGGCGATCAATATGCCTTGGCAAGGAGCACGCGTTCGGTCGCGGGCGCGCCGGTAAAGATGCACTCGCCGTCAACGGGCGCGGTATCCATCGGCACGTTGCGGATGGTGAGCTTGTGCTCCTTGAGGCGTTCGACAACCTTCTCCAGTGCATCGCCGGTGGGCTTCGACCACTGCACCTCGACCCAGCCGGGATAGCGCGAGGAAGAGAAGAACTTCTCGACCTCTTCGAAGCTGGTCACGCCGCGGGTGATGTTCGCTTCGCGACGCTCGGCCGCTTCGGTGAGGAAAGCGGACTGCATGTCGGCGAGGATATCGGGGACAGTCTGCCCGGCGACTTCGCGCGTCGGAGTCTGGAAAGCGGGCTTGCCGTTTTCCTCGTTCCAAAGCCTGTCGCGGCGCAGCAAGCTGACGACGCCGTTTTCCATGTCGCGGCCACCGACTTCGATGATGATCGGGGCGCCCTTGCGGACATAGTCCCAGCGCTTGGCCGCAGCCTTGCCCGGACGGGTGTCCAGTAGGACGCGCAGCGGTTCGCCAAGGACGTGCTGGCTCGCAAGCGTAGCACGCAGGGCCTCGCAATAGTCGATCAGCGCCTCGTCTTCGGGCTTGTCGCGCAGCATCGGAAGGATCACGACCTGCTGCGGAGCGATCTTGGGCGGCAAGCGCAGGCCGTCGTCATCGCCATGCGTCATGATGACGCCGCCGACCATGCGGGTCGAAACACCCCAGCTGGTCGTATGGCAGAGACTCTCGCTGCCTTCCTTGTTCTGGAACTTGATGCCCGAGGCCTTGGCGAAGTTGGTGCCGAGATAGTGGCTGGTGCCGGCCTGCAGCGCCTTGCCGTCCTGCATCATGGCCTCGATCGACCAGGTTTCGACTGCACCGGGGAAGCGCTCGTTCTCCGGCTTCTCGCCGGGGATCACGGCCAGCGCGAGATCTTCGTCCGCAAAGGCGCGGTAAACCTCGAGCATGGTGAGCGTGTGCTCCTTGGCTTCAACCTCGTCCGCATGGGCGGTGTGGCCTTCCTGCCAGAGGAATTCGCTGGTGCGCAGGAACATGCGGGTGCGCATTTCCCAGCGCACGACGTTTGCCCACTGGTTGAGCTTCAGCGGAAGGTCGCGCCAGCTCTGCACCCAGCGCGCCATGGCATCGCCGATGATTGTTTCCGAGGTCGGACGAACGACCAGCGGTTCTTCGAGCTTGGCTTCGGGATCGGGGATCAGGCCGCCATCGGGCCCAGCAATCAGGCGGTGGTGCGTGACGACCGCCATTTCCTTGGCGAAACCTTCGACATGCTCGGCTTCGCGCTCGAAATTGGAGAGCGGGATGAAGATCGGGAAATAGGCGTTCGAATGGCCGGTGGCCTTGATCCGGTCATCGAGCAGGCGCTGCATGCGCTCCCAGATACCATAGCCCCACGGCCGGATGACCATGCAGCCACGAACTCCCGATTCCTCGGCCATTTCGGCTGCGGAGATGACTTCCTGGTACCAGGCGGCGAAGTCGTCGGCGCGCTTGGTGTTCAATGCATGGCGGATCTGGGCCACGGAGCGATTCTCACTTCAAAGTTGGATTTGCGCCCGCCCCTAGCGTGTCGCGCGAAGCGGGTCGACTACTTGCTCAGCTCGTCGAGCTTCTTCTGCATGGCAGCCATCTGCTGGCGCATCTGTGCCAGTTCGTCGTCGGCTGCCTTCTTCGTCGCATCCGCGCCCTTGCGCGTAACGGGAATGAAGGCCTCCGCGGCGTTCTGCATCATCTTGAAGTTGGCCTCGGCCATCTTGGCGAGCGGGTTTGCCTCGATACCCTTGGCAAAGGCTGCCTGCAGCTGTTCGCGGTTCTTGCGGAAGTTCGCCATGCTTGCTTCGAGATAGCTCGGCATCATCGACTGCATCGAATTGCCGTACATGCTGATCAGGTCGCGCAGGAAGCTGACCGGCAGCATCTGCTGGCCGCCCTGGCTCTCTTCCTCGACGATGATCTGCGTGAGGATCGTATGGGTGATGTCGTCACCGCTCTTCGCGTCGAGGACCTGAAAGTCGACATTTTCGCGGACCATCTTCGCCAGATCGTCGAGCGTGATGTAGCTCGAAGTATCGGTATTGTAGAGACGCCGGTTGGCGTACTTCTTGATGATGATCGGTTCGCCATCGGCGGTCCGCTTTGCCATATTTTCGCTCTCCCCAAGCGTGCGTTGTTTGTGCAATGCGATGGTGCTTAGCACCTGCACAATGTGCAGCGCAACATGAACTGATCAACGTTGGAACCGGTGTCCCAGAACGGTAAGCAATTCGTATTGCGATAGAGAGGTTTGCTGCGCAGCATCGGGGAGGTGATAGGGCAGTTCGACCCAGTCGCCCTCGGCAATATCGGGCGCTTCGGCAAGGTCGATTACGATCATGTCCATCGACACTTTTCCGAGGATGGGAAGCGATGCATTGCCCCGCTGGAAGGATGCTCCAGACCATGCTCGCAGGATGCCATCTGCATAGCCGAGCGAGAGCACGCCCACGCGCATGTCCTCAGGCGCGGTGAAGGTCGCATTGTAGCCGACCGTGTCGCCCGCTGAGAGTTCGCGCACCTGGATCACGGCGGCATAGGGATAGGCGACCTGCAGTATCTCACCGGCAAGTTCAGGCCGCGGTACGCCACCGTAAAGTGCAAGTCCCGGCCGCGTGAGGTCGAAATGGTACGCCTCGCCCAAGGCAATGCCCGCACTATTGGCAAGGCTTGCCTCGCGGTGTGTGACAGCGCCGCGCGCCTCGTTGAAATCGGCCAGCTGCTCAGCATTCATGTCGCTGTCTTCGTCGGCACATGCGAGATGGCTAAGGAGTACCTGCACATCGAGCGATTGGATCACCGGATCGCCGATATTCTTGCGCGCGACTCCGAGCCGGTTGATCCCGCTGTCGACCATCAGGTGGCAGGGCCCTCCCCCACCCTCCTTCCAGAGGCGTGCCTGGTGGAGGGAATCGATCACGGGGATGGCGCCGGTCTCCTTAGCGAAGGCGACCTCCGCCTCGTTGATCGGGCCATGCAGCACCGCAAGCTGTTCGGGCGGAACGTGCTCGAGAACTGCCGGCACTTCGCTCCAGTGCGCGACGAAGAAGTCGCGGCACCCCGCATCGCGCAAGGTCGGCACACAGTGTTCCACTCCGAGGCCGTAACAATCAGCTTTGACCGCAGCACCAGCTCTTGCCTTGTCCGACAACCGGTCGAGTGCCCGCCAGTTATCCGCGAGCGCGGTGCGGTCGATGCGTAGCTTGAGCGTAGGCGGCGGGGTCAGTGTCACGGGGTTACAGGCGAGACGGGCGGAGCTTCACCCGAATCCTCGAAATCCGTCGGCGGACCGCTCGGCAGGCCCCACCATGCGATGACGACACCGAATGCCACCACGACCCAGGTGTACCAGAGGCCGGAATAGATATTGCCGGTGCTCGCCACGATGACGCCCGCGATCAGCGGCAGGAAGCCGCCGAGATAGCCCGCGCCTATGTGATAGGGAATCGACATGGAGCTGTAACGGATGCGGGCCGGGAACATTTCCGACAGAAGTGCGGCGACCGAACCATAGGTCAGGGCCGAAAGCATCCCGAGGCCGAGCAGAACCGCCACGATGCCGAGGATATTGGCGAATGCCGGCTGCTGTTTGCTGAAGTCGAAGCCGTATTTGCTGAGCGCCCCGCGAATTCCGTCGCGGCGGGCCGCACCGTCTTCGAACCACACAGGATCGATCGCGATCGCTTCTCCGCCCGCGGCGAGCTGCAGTTCGCTGCCTTCTGTCAGTTCGTAAGGAACGCCAGAGGCGGTGAGCGTCTCGAGGATCTTGCCGCAATCGCTTTGCTCGCGGTCGAACAGGTCCGCGAAGGGATCGGTGGTGCATACGGGTCCCGAGACAGTGATTGGCGTTCTCTCGGCAGCTTCGGACAGCGCCGGATTGGCAAGACTCCCAAGCGTCCAGAAGGCCGGGAATAGCAGCGCGAGCGTCGCCACGGCACCGATGATGATCGGCTTCTTGCGTCCGACCGAATCGGACCATTTCCCGATCAGAATATAGAAGGTCATGGCGATCAGTCCGGAAACGAACAGGATAAGCTCGACCGTGAGATCGTCGACATGCATTGGGCCGCGAAGGAAGCTCATGCCGCTGAAGAATGCCGTGTACCAGATCGTGGTCAGAATGCCCGTCACACCGAACAGCGCGACGAAAATACGCTTCTTGTTACCCGGGTAGGTAAAGCTTTCGACGAAGGGATTATGCGCGGTCTCGCCCGCCTCCTTCATCGCCTGGAAGACGGGGCTTTCGGACAGTTTCAGGCGCATCCACAGCGAAATGCCGAGCAGGATGATCGACAGCAGGAACGGCACGCGCCAGCCCCATGACACAAAATCATCTTCCGGGATGAGGAAACGGCACGCCAGCACGACGGCGATCGAGAGGACAAAGCCGCCCGCAACACTCGCCTGGATGAAGCTGGTGTAAAACCCGCGCTTTTCAGGCGGAGCATGCTCGGCGACATAGATCGCCGCGCCGCCGTATTCGCCGCCCAGCGCGAGGCCCTGAAGCACGCGCAGGATGATGACGATAATGGGGGCTGCAATGCCGATAGTGGCCACTGTCGGAATGAGGCCCACTCCTGCCGTGGCGATGCCCATCAAGGTCACGGTCACGAGGAATGTATATTTCCTGCCCAATCTGTCCCCGAGGAAGCCGAAGAGGATCGCACCGATCGGGCGGAAAGCGAAGCCGACCGCGAAGGTCGACCAGACGAGGAGCAGCCCGAGGGTCTCGTTATCTACGTCGTAAAAGGCATCCTTCAGGATGTAGGCCAGCGTGCCGTAGATGAAGAAGTCGTACCACTCGAATACGGTGCCTGCGCTACTGGCGCCGATGACGAGCTTGATTTCCTTCTCGCTCGGCTCGCGCTGCGTGACCGTTTTACCGCCTGCCATGAAACTCCCGCTCCCCTCTCTCCGGTAGGTTGGGTGCGGTTTAGCGAGGGGGCGACGCCTTGGAAAGCGCATCAATCGCGGCTCTCCACGGCAAGAGTATTGCGCCATGCCGCCCGGGATACGCGCGGGCAGCCTCAAGCATCGCGACATCTGGCCAAGTGGGCGTATCGCCCTCGCCCGCAAGCCAATCGATGATTTCCGCAAGTGCCGTCTGGATCTCCGCGCCGTCATTCCCGCGAACGTGCCGGGCAAAGATCGCGGCGGAGGCCTGTCCTACGGCACAGGCAGTCACTTTCAGGCCGAGGTTCTCGAAACCCTCATCCGAAGAAATTCGGATGGTACTACCGCAGCTGCGCGAATGCGCTTCTCCGATTAGTAGCGCGGCGGGGTCGAAAGGATAGGAGGCCAGCTCGACGGCAAGCGCCAGCAGGGCCGGAGAATAAAGCGCGCCGCCCGGGGGGCTTGTCACTCTGCTTCTGCTTCCGCTTCGGCCTCGGCCTCTTCCCCGCGCAGCGCAGCGCGCCTCTGGGCGAGGACTTCGACCAGCGAGCGGGAGCCACCATCGACCAATTCATAGCTCTGCGCGGTCGTGATCCACACCGGACGGCCGCGGTAATCCCATACGCGGTCATAGCCGAGCACGAGGAGCGAAAATCCGACGACGACAATCACGAAACCCTTGAGGGCACCGAAGCCGAAACCGAGCACGCGGTCGATCGGGCCGAGGACGGAATTGCGCGAAGCTTTCCCGACATTATTCGCAATGACCTTCATTGCCGCGTAGGGGATGAGCAGGAGCATGACGAAGGCCATGACCGAAGTTGCGATACTCGCCCCGATCACGTCCTGCATCGCGATGGTTAGCGGCGTGTGGAGATAGCGGATGGCGAAAGCTGCGAGGATCCATGCGCCGAGCGACAGGATCTCCTGCAGAAATCCCCGCAGGAAGCCACCGATCGCAGCAATCGCCACGATAAACAGTACGATGAAATCGAAACCCGTCATAAAACCCTATTAACCCCTCAGGGTTGGGGCTTTATTAACTGCTCATCACCCGGTCAACGAGGTTGGCCAGTTGTCCCAAGCCCGAATATTGCAGTTCTGCCGAAGCGTTCTTCGTGTCGGACGGGCCGAAACCCTTTTCAAATCCGAGCTTTGCTGCTTCTTTCAGCCTAATTCCGCCATGGGCGACCGGGCGGACTTCACCGGCAAGGCTGACTTCGCCGAGCCAGACGCTGCGATCCGGCAAGGGTTTGTCCGCGAGCGCGCTGACCAATGCCGCAGCCACTGCGAGATCCGCAGCAGGATCGGACAGGCGATAACCCCCTGCCACGTTGAGGTAGACTTCCGCCGAGCTGAACGAGAGGCCGCAGCGCGACTCCAGCACGGCTAGCAGCATGGCAAGCCGACCATTATCCCAACCGACGACAGCACGGCGCGGCGTCGCACCCGATTGCAGTTTCACGATAAGTGCCTGGATCTCTACCAGCACCGGCCGGGTTCCTTCCATGGCCGGGAATACGGCGCTTCCTGCCATCGGCTGCTCTCGCCCGGACAGAAACAGCATGGATGGATTCTCGACCTCTTCGAGGCCGTCGCCCGCCATCGCGAATACACCGATCTCGTCAACTGCGCCGAAGCGGTTCTTGAGCGCGCGCAGGATGCGGTACTGATGGCTGCGTTCGCCCTCGAAGCTCATGACGACATCGACCATGTGTTCAAGCACGCGCGGCCCGGCGATATTGCCGTCCTTGGTCACGTGGCCGACGAGCACCAGCGCGACGCCGTTTTCCTTGGCGTAACGGATCAGTTCGAAGGCGCAGCCGCGAACCTGGCTCACCGTTCCGGGAGCACCCTCGATCGTGTCGGAGTGCATGGTCTGGATGGAATCGATCACCAACAGCTTGGGCATCTCCATGCTGCCGAGCGTCGTAAGAATGTCCCGCACACCGGTTGCCGCAGCGAGCTTTACCGGCGCATCCGAAAGGCCGAGCCGCGCCGCACGCATCCGGACCTGGCCTGCCGCTTCCTCGCCGCTCACATAGACGACGCCGTGCCCTTCGCGCGCAACCTTGGCTGCGGCCTGCAGCAGCAGCGTCGATTTGCCGATCCCCGGATCGCCGCCCATGAGGATGGCGCTGCCCGGCACGAGCCCGCCGCCGAGAGCGCGGTCGAATTCCGCCAGGCCGGTTTTCTGGCGGATAGGAACCTCACCAGGCTTGTCGAGATCGACGAACTCCACCGCCCTGCCCCCACTCGACAAGTCGTGCTTGAGCGAGAACACCGTTGCAGGCGCATCCTCGGCAAGGGTGTTCCATTCCGCGCAGTCGGCGCATTGGCCCTGCCAGCGGTGAGATACCGACCCACAGGCCTGACAGACATAGCGTTTCTTCGGTTTCGCCATGCCAATTCACTAACAGAACATTTGAGGAACGCAATTGCCTTTGCCGCGCAACTGTGCACAACGAATAGCGATGCGGCAGAAGGAACTGAGGATCGCGCTGGTCTGCTACGGCGGGGTAAGCCTGGCGGTCTATATGCACGGGGTCATGCGCGAGTTGTGGCAATTGGCCCGCGCTAGCCGCGATTTCCACGCAGGACACGAAGCGCGCGACGGGATACACCAGGTCTATCTCGATCTCCTGAAGCATCTGGAGGAGCATGGCGGACCGCGGCTTCGCGTGCTGCCGGACATCTGCAGTGGTGCCAGCGCAGGCGGTATCAACGCGGTTTTCCTCGCGCAGGCCATCTACTCAGGGCAGAGCCTCGAGCCGCTGACCGACCTCTGGCTCGAAGTGGCGGATGTGGACGAGCTCACCCATCCCGATGCCAAGATCCGCTGGGCGGGCGGCAAGTTCTGGGCGCAACCGTTTGCAAGCTGGCTGCTAAGCCGGCCGGGCACCGAAATCGCGACCGAGGTTGCTCCCGAAACGCGTAGCGAGGTGCGCCGCAAGGTATCGCACCTCATCCGTGGTCGATGGTTCGAACCGCCCTTCTCGGGCTTCGGCTTTTCGAGCTTGCTCGAGCGCGCATTCGCAGCGATGGAGCAGACCGAAAAGGAGGAGCCGCTCCTGCCGCCGGGCCATCCGCTCGACCTATTCGTCACCGCGACCGACTTCTTCGGCCATCTCGAGCTACTCAAACTGAACAGCCCGCCGGTGGTCGAGGATAGCGAGCACCGCATGCCCATTTCATTCAGGCGCAAGACGCCGATTGCCGGGGGCGAAAACCTCGCCGACCCGATGGAGCTTGTCTTCGCTGCGAGGGCAACAGCCAGCTTCCCTGGCGCATTTCCGCCGCTACAGGTGAACGAGATCGATCGGCTTGCGGAAAGCACCGGCCGTGCGTGGCATAGCCGGGATGAATTCCTCGACCGGATCATGCCGGTCCATGTCATGCGCGACAATGTCGAGAGCGTTTCGCTGATCGACGGCTCGGTTCTAGTGAACAAGCCTTTTGGCGGCGCAATGGCGGCGCTGCAAGGTCGACCTGCCCAGCGCGAGGTCGACCGCCGTTTCGTCTATGTCGACCCGCGGCCCGACAGGTTCGGTGAACGGCACGCGCGGTCCCGGCACGAAGTGGGGTTCTTCTCCGCGATCTTCGGTTCGCTTTCGACCATCCCGCGCGAACAACCGATCCGCGACAACCTCGAACAGCTCGAGGAACAGAGCCGCGAGGCTGCACGCCTGTCGCGTATCGTCAGCGCATTGCGCCCTGAGGTGGAGCGGACGGTCGAAAAGCTGTTCGGCTACACGCTGTTCCTCGATAATCCTACGCCAAAGCGGCTCAAGGCATGGCGACAGAAGGCCCAGCAGGCAGCGGCGGAACAAGCGGGATACGCCTTCCATTCCTATGCGCAGGCGAAACTGAGCGGGATCGTTATCCGCCTCGCGAAGCTGACCTGGGAAGCGGCCCCTGCGTTACACCTGTCCGATCACATCCCGATCGAGCACGTGCTGCGCGAGGAACTCCGGTATCGCGGACTCGATGTCCTCGTCGGACCGAAGGGCGGCGCAACACCCGACGCGATCCGTTTCTTCCGCGAACACGATATCGGCTTTCGCATCCGGCGCTTGAGGCTCCTCGCCCGCAGGCTGGCCCGCGATTGGGAAGCCGACCCGGACATTCCCGATGACGCGCTCGAGAAGGGCCGAGATGCGATCTACAAGATCCTCGCGCTCTATTTCGAGAAGGAGAGCCTCGCCTCGCTGGGGGACGATTTCCCGGCCCTCGCGGAAAACGTGCTCGTCGATCCCTCTGGCGTGCTCGACCATATCGAGGCGCGGCGGCTCCTGCCCAACGAAGACGACCATGCGGAAGAAATGCTCGCCGAGGCTCTGGCGGACATGCCCGATCACCTGAGGCGGCGCATGCTTTTCGCCTATCTCGGCTTCCCGTTTTACGACGTCGCGACGCTTCCCCTGCTGCGCAACGAGGGCCTTACGGAGTTCGATCCAGTCAAGGTGGACAGGATCAGCCCCGACGACGCGCGCAGCATCCGCGAAGGCGGCACGCGCGCGACGTTGCGCGGTATCGAATTCTATAACTTCGGCGCTTTCTTCAGCCGCTCGTACCGTGAGAACGATTACCTGTGGGGCCGTCTCCACGGAGCCGAGCGGATGATCGACCTGGTTTGCTCGACGTTGGACACACCTATGGCCGAAGGAACCTGCAGGGCGTTCAAGCGCGATGCCTTCCTCGCCATTCTCGACGAGGAGGCACAGGCACAACGCTGTGATCCAGGCATGCTCGACGGCATCCGCGCCGAAGTGCTCGACCGGATGCGCTGAAGTCTATTTGGCCTGGTCGAGGCTGGTGTAGATCGCGGTCACGAACTGGTCGGGCCCGATGAAACCTTCGCCCCTGTTGAACCCGGCGAGCGGTTTTGCGGCCACCGCTTCTTCGACGGAATTGCCGGCATCGCGCAGTGCCCTTACTCGCGACACCGCGTCGCCCATCATCGCACGATAGGCGACGAGTTCGGCCTTGTTCGACATCGGGCCGTGGCCGGGGATGACCTTGGTCTCGTCGTCGATCATGCGGATGACAGCGTCGAGCGAGTTCATCGCATGGATGACATTCCCGCCGGAACCTGTGTCGATGTAGGGATAGCCCGGAATCTTGAAGTAAAGATCGCCCATGTGGACGACATTGCTTTTGGTCCAGTGAACCACGCTGTCGCCATCGGTATGGCCACCGCCGACGAACATTACGTCGACACGCTCGCCGTTGAGATGGAAGCTGACACCCTGTTCGTATGTGACGACAGGTAGCGCCGCCTCGGGTGCCGGCGGGATGGGTCGCTCGCCCTCGCGCCCTTTTGCGAGGCGCGTTCGCACATTGTGATGGGCGAAGATGAGAGCGCCCTTCTCACCGAGGTTCTCGTTCCCTCCGGTGTGATCGCCATGCCAATGCGTGTTGACGACGAAGCGCACGGGCGTCGCGCCAAGGTCGGCAATCGCCGTCTCGATCTTTTGCGTGAGCGGTGCGAACTGGTCGTCGATGAGGACCGTACCGTCTTCGCCGTGGCTGACGCCGATGTTTCCGCCGGCCCCGTAAAGCACCGCAATCCCGGGAGCGAGTTCCTCGGTGGTGATCTCGACTTCGCTGAAGTCGCGCTGCGCAGCGGCCGGCGCGCCAAGCGCCATAAGCACAGTGCCTGCTGCAATTACCTTGAAATGCATTCCTCTTCCCCTTTCGCGTCAATCGCTAGTCGGGGAAGCCTTCGCTGTCGAGCGCTGCCCGGTTACCCTCCGAAGGCGGTTTTAAGCTTGTCGAAGAAGCCGCGGCTCTCGGGACATTCGTCGCCGGTCTCGGTGGCGCGGAACTGTTCGAGCAGTTCGCGCTGTTCCTTGCTGAGCTTGGTCGGCGTCTCGACGGCGATCTCGACCACCATGTCGCCGCGACCGCGCCCCTGAAGCACAGGCATGCCAGCGCCGCGCTGGCGCAGCTGCTTGCCCGACTGGATGCCGGCCGGAATTTCGAGGGTCAGCTCTTCGCCATCGAGGCCCGGAATCTCGATCGAACCGCCGAGCGCGGCCTTGGTGAAGCTGATAGGCACACGCGTGGCGAGTGTCGTGCCCTCGCGCTGGAAGATCGCGTGCTGCTTCACGTGGACGAAGATGTAGAGGTCACCCGCTGGTGCGCCGCGCGGTCCCGCCTCGCCCTTGCCCGACAGGCGGATGCGCGTGCCGGTATCGACGCCCGGTGGGATATCGACCTCGAGCTTCTGCGGGACGTCAACGCGCCCTTCGCCGCGGCAATCGCGGCACGGGCTAGTGATGATCTCGCCGGCGCCATGGCAATTGGGGCACGGGCGTTCGACGACGAAAAAGCCCTGCTTCGCGCGGACATTGCCCTGCCCGCCGCACAGGTTGCAGGTCCGCGCCCGCGTTCCGGGCGTCGCGCCCGAACCGTGGCAGGTATCGCAGGCCTTGCTGACCTCGATTTCGATCTCGCTCGACTTGCCATGGAAGGCCTCTTCCAGGCCTATTTCCATATCGTAGCGCAGGTCCGCACCACGCCGCGGACGTGCGCGGCCGCCCGCGCCACCGAAGGCAGAGCCGAAAATGGTCTCGAAGATATCGCCGATATCGCCGAAATCGGCATTGCCGTGACCGCCGCCGGGCCCGCCGTTCTGGAATGCGGCATGGCCATACTGATCGTAGGCCGCGCGCTTCTGCGGGTCCTTCAGGCAATCATAGGCGACACTGATCGCTTTGAACTTGGCTTCGCTCTCGGTGCAGCCCGGGTTCTTGTCCGGGTGATGCTTCATCGCGAGCTTGCGATAGGCGCTCTTGATGGTAGCGCCATCGGCGTTGCGGCTCACGCCAAGCAGTTCGTAAAAATCGACTTCGGTAGCTGACATGCTGTCCCCCGCCCAAAACCTAGCCCCCACCGGCGCGGATTTGCACCGGTGGGGGCGTGGTTTTCATCAGGCGTCTCAGTTCTTCGCGTCTTCGTCGACTTCGGAGAATTCGGCGTCGACCACCTCTTCCTCCGACGAGCTGTCCGAACCGGCGTCGCCGCCTTCCGGAGCATCCGAAGCGGCATTCGCCTGCTCCTGCTCGTAAATCGACTGGCCCATCTTCATCGCGCTCTGCGACAGGTCCTGGGCCTTGGCGTTGATGTCAGCTGCATCGTCGCCTTCGAGCGCAGTCTTGAGTGCAGCGACCTTCTCTTCGACTTCGCTCTTCAGCGATGCGTCGATCTTGTCGCCATGCTCTTCGAGCTGCTTCTCGGTGGCGTGGACGAGGCTGTCCGCCTGGTTACGGGCCTCCGCACCTTCGCGGCGCTTCTTGTCCTCGTCGGCAAACTTCTCGGCGTCCTGGACCATCTGTTCGATGTCGCTGTCCGAAAGACCGCCCGAAGCCTGGATGCGGATCTGCTGTTCCTTGCCCGTGCCCTTGTCCTTGGCCGACACGTTCACAATGCCGTTGGCGTCGATGTCGAAAGTGACCTCGATCTGTGGCACGCCGCGCGGTGCGGGCGGGATACCGACGAGGTCGAACTGGCCGAGCAGCTTGTTATCGCTCGCCATCTCGCGCTCGCCCTGGAACACGCGGATCGTCACCGCCTGCTGGTTGTCCTCGGCAGTCGAGTAGGTCTGGCTCTTCTTGGTCGGGATCGTCGTGTTACGATCAATCATCTTGGTCATGATGCCGCCAAGCGTTTCGATACCCAGCGAAAGCGGGGTCACGTCGAGCAGCAGCACGTCCTTCACGTCGCCCTGGAGAACGCCGGCCTGGATGGCAGCACCCATGGCAACGACTTCATCGGGGTTCACGCCGGTGTGCGGCTTCGAGCCGAAGAATTCCTCGACCGTTTCGCGGACCTTGGGCATGCGGGTCATACCGCCGACCATGATCACTTCGTCGATCTCGTCCTTCGAGACGCCGGCATCGGCCAGTGCCTTCTTGCACGGTTCGAGCGTGCGCTTGATCAGGTCGCCGACCATCTTTTCGAGGTCTGCGCGGCTGATCGTTTCCACGAGGTGGAGCGGAGTGGACGCGCCGCCTTCCATGCGGGCCGTGATGAAGGGCAGGTTCACTTCCGTAGTCTGCGCCGAGCTGAGCTCGATCTTCGCCTTTTCGGCGGCTTCCTTCAAGCGCTGCAGAGCGAGCTTGTCGGTCCGCAGGTCCATGTTTTCCTTCTTCTTGAATTGGTCGGCGAGGTATTCGACGATTGCGCTGTCGAAGTCTTCACCACCGAGGAAGGTGTCGCCATTGGTCGACTTCACTTCGAAGACGCCGTCACCGATCTCGAGGATCGAGATGTCGAACGTACCGCCGCCAAGGTCGTAAACGGCGATGGTTTTGCCGTCGTCCTTGTCGAGGCCATAGGCGAGCGCCGCTGCCGTCGGTTCGTTGATGATGCGCAGTACTTCGAGACCGGCGATCTGGCCGGCGTCCTTGGTTGCCTGTCGCTGGGCGTCGTTGAAGTAAGCCGGAACGGTGATGACCGCCTGCTTCACGTCTTCGCCGAGATAGCTTTCTGCGGTTTCCTTCATCTTCTGGAGGATGAAGGCCGAGATCTGCGAAGGGCTGTATTCCTCGCCACCAGCTTCGACCCATGCGTCGCCGTTCTTGCCCTTGACGATGTCATAGGGGACGAGATCCATGTCCTTCTTGGTCATCGGATCGTCGAAGCGGCGGCCGATGAGGCGCTTGATCGCGAACAGCGTGTTGTCGGGGTTGGTGACCGCCTGGCGCTTGGCAGGCTGGCCGATCAGGCGCTCGCTGTCCTTGGTGAAGGCGACGATCGAGGGCGTCGTACGCGCGCCTTCGGAATTCTCGATGACCTTGGGCTTGCCGCCGTCCATCACGGCGACACAGCTGTTGGTGGTGCCGAGGTCGATACCGATTACTTTGCTCATGGTTTCCCCATCTCTTACAGGTCGTTGGACGCCGCACAGCTGGTTTCCCGTATCTGGCAAAACCGATCGGCGGCTCGATAAAACGGTGTATTACATGGGCGATATAGGAGCGCTTTTCCTTGGCACAAGGGATGCACCACGCTAGTTTTTTCGCTCTGTCACGAGAGGGAAAATAACCAATGAAGAAGCCAATTTACGCTGCCATCCTGCTTGCCAGCGCCTCGCTTGGCCTTGCAGCTTGTGGTGGCGAAGCGGAAGAACCCGCAGAGGTCGCAGCCGAAGACACCATCGAGGGCGTGGAAATTTCCGATGCTCGCCTGATGCTCCCTCCTGTCGCGGGGAATCCGGCAGCCGTCTATTTCGAACTCGCCAACAACAGCGACCGCAATCTCGCGTTTCGCGGTGCCGAGGTCGAGCAGGCTGCGCGTGCAGAAGTTCACGACATGATGGAGTGGGACGGTAAAATGGTCATGGGCGAAGCGCCGCCCGTCATGGTGGAAACCGGAGGCTCGGTTTCGTTCGAGCCCGGCGGAAAGCACGTCATGGCCTTCGACCTGGCCGAGGGCTTCGCAGTAGGCGACACCACCAAGGTGACGCTGATTGCTGCTGGTGGCAGGCGTCATTCTTTCGAAGCGACCGCGCAGGCCGCGGGGGATGATCGCTGAACGATCTGCGCGATACACTCGGGGTCGAAAGCCACGATGAAGCCGTGCCGCCGGCATGTCCGGTGGGCGGCGACAGGCCACTGACCACGGCTGAAATCGCCCTCGCTCGCACCGTCTTCGGCGATGCGATCGACTATACGAAAGTCACGATCCGGCGGAGGAAATGGTTTCCATTCCAGCCCCGCCGGATCACCATGGCTCCCCGCGGCCACCTGCACTTCCATCCCAACTCGGAAAACTACTGCGACGATTTCTCGAAAGAGAGTGTGATCCGGCAGGGGCTTCTGATCCACGAACTCGTCCACGTCTGGCAGACGCAGACGAAGGGCAACTGGTATCTGGTCACCCATCGCATGCCCTGGGCACGCTATGACTATTCGCTCAAGCCGGGCTGGTCGCTCGACAGATATGGCATCGAGCAGCAGGCCGAGATCGTGAAACACGCCTTCTGGCTTCGCAACGGTGTGAAGATCGCGGGTGCGTCCGATCCAGCGGCATATGATCTCTTGGTGAATTTCCCGGGCGCCGCGCGCTGACGCTGCGGAATCCGCAGTTTTCCACTGCTCCCATTTGAGCAAACCGGTTTCAGTGGATACGAATGCAAGCATTGACCGGTCGGCCCAACCCGCGACCGGCGATGAGTCATCACAATGGAGCTTAAAGACTACGGTATGAGCCGCGAGCGCGGCTACCTTTCGCATTACGAGATCGACGAGATCACGCTTCCCGAGAAATTCGCACCGATCACAAAGGCCGCCGGCATCCTGTCAGGACTTCTGACCACCGGCCGCGTCCGTCACTTCCTCGACCAGTTGCCCGATCCAGGCATCGAAAACTGGGTCAAGGATGCACCCGAAGAAGAAGTCCGCACGGCGATGGTGCATTATTCCTTCATCGTACAGGCATATGTCTGGGGTGAAGCAGAACCGCCGCAGCAACTTCCTTCAAATCTCGGCCGCCCGATCTGCGCCCTTGCAGACCGCCTCGGCCAGGCACCCTTGCTGCCCTACTCGGGCTATGTGCTCGACAACTGGTACCGGCTCGACAAGTCGGGTCCGATCAGCCTCGAAAACGTGGTAATGCACCAGAACTTCATGGGTGGTGCAGACGAGAATTGGTTCGTGCTGGTCCACGTCGCCATCGAAGCTGAGGCCGGCGTCCTGCTCGACAATGCCGCCAAGCTGGTCACGATCGCGAGGGAAGGCGACGAGGCGGAAGCAACGCGTCTCCTGATTGAAATGGATCAGGCGTGGGAGCGTATCTACGGCCACTTCGCGCGCATGCCCGAGCAGTGCGATCCGTACATCTACTTCCATCGTGTACGTCCCTATATCCATGGCTGGGCGAACAACCCCGCGCTCGAAGGGGGCGGTCTCGTTTACGAGGGGATCGACAAGTTCGAAGGCAAGCCGCAGGCATTCCGCGGGCAGACCGGTTCGCAGTCATCAATCGTCCCGGCGATGGATGCGCTTTTCCAGGTCGGCCATAGCGATGATCCGCTCAAGAGCTTCCTCGACGAGCTGCACCACTATCGCCCGGTCGAGCATCGCCGCTTCATCGAAGATCTCGCCAAGCATTCGACGCTTCGTGATTTCGTGAGCGCGAGCGACAACCGTGAGCTCAAGGACGCGTTTAATGCCTGCCTCGAACAGGCTGCCCGCTTCCGTACGCGGCACCTCGAATATGCGGCCAGCTATATCAACAAGCAGGCAGGCTCGATCGCCGGGAACGATCCCGATGTGGGTACAGGCGGCACGCCCTTTATGAAGTACCTCAAGAAGCACCGCGACGAGAACCGCGCGCAAGTGCTTGTCTAGCTTTGAGGCGGGATTGCGCTGCTGACTGAGTGGCGCATTCATCATAAGGAAAGGTTCGCTCTCGGAAAAGCGCCCCGCAATTCGGGAGACATGCGATGAGAGCGACCTTTCCCATTTTCGCCCTGACAATCTCCCTGTTCTCGGGAGCTTCGGTCTTGAATGCGCAGGTTGATGTAGACCGTCAGGCGCTCGTCGAAACGGCCCTCGCCGAGGTTAGGGCAACACACCCCGCACTCTCTGTAGACCGGATCCAGTGTGTCGTTGACCAAGCCGCGATAGTGGCCACCAACGAGCGCGTCCTGTCGTACCCTTGCGAACTGCGCGATGTGGTGGAGGACGCAAGCGACGCTGCCATGCTCGTCAACCTTCTGCTTGTGGAACCGGTACAGGATGAACCCGGATATCAACCTCGGGAATCGATAATCGAGCGGGCCGCTGCTTTTGGTACGGCGGTAGTTGGCGCAGCCGTCGATAGCGGGCCTGACCCTAGGATAGTGGACCGCGCCAGGACTGGGGATACCACCGCCTCACCCGGTCTTGCCGCCTATGCTCCGGCTGGATCTCGCACCATCCGAGCCGAAGCCTCGAGGCTGAGACGGGAAGAGGAAATGCTTCGCAGTTCTGCGCGGACCGACGAGCGTGCGCGCGAGCGCGCAAGGGATGAGCGCGAGGAAGAGCGCATGCGCAGAGCCGAATATGCCTCGGTGACCAACTTCCTCGAATTGACCAATCTCCAGAAATTCTGTCCAGCGGACGGTCGCATGTTTCTCCGGCGGGCGAGCGAATATGCCACCAGCCCCATTCAAGAGGACAGAGTCTACGGCCTATGGGCAGACGACAAGCGGCACATTCTGGAGCCCTACCTCAATGACCTCTCGCGCTGCAGATAGGGTAGCTAGTTGTAAGTCACTCCGGGCAGGCCCTGCCCGCCATCGGCTATGAAGGCATCAATCCGCTCCTCGAGCGCGGGCAGCGGTACCGATCCAAGCGAAAGCACGACATCGTGGAACTTGCGGATGTCAAAGTCCTCGCCAAGCTCTGCTTCTGCCTTCGCCCGGACGCGACGCATGGTCATTTCGCCGAGCTTGTAAGCCAGTGCCTGCCCCGGCCAGCTGATGTAGCGATCGATCTCCGTCCCTACTTCCCGGTCCGACAGTGCCGTGTGGCTGGAGAGGTAATCGACCGCCTGTTCGCGGGTCCAGCCATAGTGGTGAAGACCGGTATCGATCACGAGCCGCGCGGCGCGCCACATTTCGTAGGATAGCTGGCCGAAACGCTCGTAGGGATTGCGGTAGATGCCCATCTCGTTGCCGAGATACTCGGTATAGAGCCCCCAGCCCTCGCCAAATCCGGAGAAATAGGTCTGGCGGCGGAAGCGCGGGGCAGCTTCTCGCTCGAGTGCGATGGCTGCCTGGAAGGAGTGCCCGGGCGCACACTCGTGCATGGTCAGCGCGGGAATGTTGTAGACCGGGCGCGACGGCAAATCGTGCGTGTTGATCTGGCAGAACTCGAGGCCGCCCCTGCCCGCTGTATAGAACGGCGCGATCGCCGGATCGACCGGGCGAAGGCCGTGCCGATAGCGGGGCAGGAAGCCGAAATACTCGCCCAGCTTGTCGTCGACGCGCTTGGCGGTGTAGGCAGCGACACCCATCAACTCGTCCGGCGTATCGGCCACGAATTGCGGATCGGTGCGCAGGAAGGTGATGAACTCTTCTAGGGTACCCTCGAAACCTGCGTCGGCTTTGGCCTTTTCCATCTCCGCCGTGATCCGCGCGACTTCGACGAGGCCGATCTTGTGGATCTCCTCAGCACTCAGGTCGAGCGTGGTGTACTGGCGGATCTGCTGAGCGTAGAATTCGGCGCCTTCAGGAAACTCGCTCGCGCCAAGGCTGGTTCGGGCGCGGGCCATGTACTCGCCCCGGAAGAAGGCAAGCCAGTCGGCATAGGCGGGCGTCACGCTGTCGCGGATGGCGGCCCGTCCGGCAGCTTTCAACCGCTCACGATCCTCGGCCGGAATGCTCTCCGGCATGTCCGCAAAAGGCCGCCAGAACGGGCTCTCTTCCGGATCGTCGACGACATAGGAGGCAATCGAAACGTCGCGACCTTCAAGGGTCACTCGGGGAACCGAAAAGCCGCGATCAAGTCCGGAACGCGCATTGGCGGTATGCTCCGCAAAATACCGCGGGATATCGTTCATCCGGCCGATGTAATTCTCGTAGTCCTCGACGCTGCCGAAACCGCGACTGCCTGCAAGATAGGACCAGAAGTTGCTGTCGCTGTTGAAGGGCATCTCCCACTCGGCAAAGCGGACATCGCCGATATTGCTCTCGAGCAGGGTGCGAAGGACGAGCGCATCGGTGGTCGCAGCGTCGGAAAGGCCTTCCTGCTCGAGCGCAGATAGCTGCTCCAGAAACTGTGCGTAACGGGCAGCGCGCGCGCGCTCGGACTCGGGCGTCACCGACCAGAGCCGGTCACCCTGCCGCGTGCCACCACCCTCGCCCTCGACAAAGCCGTATTGGGCGAGCTGATAGTCCTGGTAGCTGTCACCTAGCGCCGCCAGCTTCTCGTCCGCGCTTTCCTGCGCAGATAGCGGCATCGCAAATGCAGAGGCGGCGAGGACCGCCGCTCCGAGAATGGCTGTCCTCATCGTTCCTCTCCCAAACAGTCGATTATCAGTCCGGCTTCTTCGCCACGCCGACCATCGCGGGGCGCAGCAGGCGATCCTTGATCATGTAGCCAGCCTGCATTTCCTGCACGATGGTGCCGGGTTCTGCATCCTCGGTCGGGATCTCCATCATGGCCTGGTGCTGGTTCGGATCGAGCGGCATGCCCTTTGCGGCGATCCGCGTGATGCCGTTCTGGCTGAAGACCTTCTCCAGCTCGCGCTGCGTGGCCTCGATCCCGGCGATGAAGCCCTTAAGCTTCTCGTCCCCACGCTGTTCGGCGGGGATTGCGTCGAGTGCGCGGCCAAGGTTGTCGGCAACGCTGAGGATGTCGCGTGCAAAGCCGGTCGCGGCATAGTTGCGCGCATCCTGCACGTCCTTTTCCATGCGGCGCCGCACGTTCTGGGTCTCGGCGCGGGCATAGAGCGCATCCTGCTTGGCCGCTTCGAGATCGCCGCGCAGGCTTTCGAGAGCCTGTTCCAGAGCATCGTCCGCGTTGTCGGCTTCGTCTTCGCCGCCATCGTCACGCAGGTGCTCGGGCACGCCTTCCATCTCGCGCGCTACTTCTTCATCGACCGCGTTGTCCTGCGGTTCTTTCATCTTATCGTCGTTCACTGAGAAAACCCTGTCATCCAATTCGTTTGCCCAAGGAGCGGGCCGTGAAGTCCACCATGGGGACGACACGCGCGTAATTCAACCGAGTCGGGCCGATCACGCCCAGCACGCCGACCACTTTTCCATCGCGGTCGCGATAGGGCGAGGCAATGACCGAAGAGCCCGAAAGCGAGAAGAGACGGTTCTCGCTGCCGATGAAGATCCGCATGGCCTCGGCCTCGCGTGCGCTCTCGAGAAGGCTGGAGACCGATTGCTTGTTTTCCAGGTCATCGAGGAGCGAACGCACCCGCTCGATATCCGACAGCGCAGTCTCGTCGAGGAGGTTCGCCTGACCGCGTACGATCAGGACGGGCCGGTTGGAGGCATCCTCCGTCCAAGTCGCAAGTCCGCGGGCCACGAGATCGCGACTGGCCTCGTCAAGCGCGCTTCGACCGCTGGCGATTTCCTGTTCGACCAGTCGTGCCGCCTCGGCCAACGTGTGGCCCTCGGCCTTGGCCGTGAGGAAATTGCTTGCCTGTTCTAGCGAGGTGCCGAGAGCCTCTGCAGGAAGCGCAAGGATGCGGTTCTCGACATTGCCGTCTTCGCCTACGAGCACGGCCAGCACGCGATTTGCATCGAGAGCCGTCAGCGAGACCTGCGCAAGGCGTGGCTCGCGGCGCGGGACCATGACCATTCCGGCAGCACCCGAAAGATCGGAGAGCAAGGCGCTGGTTTGTTCGAGCGCGCGTTCGATCGGTCCGGGCTCGCCGATCCGCTGTTCGATCGCCGCACGCTCCTGCGCGGTGGGCTCTGCCACCTGCATCATCGCGTCAACGAAGAGGCGCAGCCCGCTGTCTGTCGGCATACGGCCTGCGCTCGTATGCGGCGCAGCAAGGAGCCCGCGTTGTTCCAGCTCCGCGAGCACGGAGCGGATCGAGGCGGGCGAGAGGTTCACCCCGCCCTCGCCCGCAAGTGCTTTCGACCCCACCGGAGAGCCGCTTTCGAGATAACCTTCCACCACGAGGCGGAAGATTTCGCGGGCGCGGTCTGACAAATCGGTGAGCGGCGAGGAATTCATGTGTCCTATCTAGCCACTCCCCTTGCGGCCTCAAGGGGCTTGGTCCTAATCCGCTCACCAGAGATCTCGACTGCATTGGAGACATTGATGCGACCTTCAGGACGCGCGCCCGACGAAATGCGCGCCATCACCATCGAGACCGGATACACGAAACACGCCGAGGGCAGCTGCCTGATCAGCTTCGGAGAGACCCGCGTTTTGTGCACCGCCAGCGTCGAAGAACGCATTCCGCCGTGGCTGCGCGGCAAGGGCGAAGGCTGGGTTACCGGTGAATACTCGATGCTCCCGCGCGCGACGCACACCCGCGGCCAGCGCGAAGCTGCCAAGGGCAAGCAGAGCGGCAGAACTCAGGAAATCCAGCGCCTTATCGGGCGTAGTTTGCGCGCTGTCGTGGATATGAAGAAGCTCGGCGAACGCCAGATTACGCTCGATTGCGACGTCATTCAGGCAGATGGCGGCACGCGCACAGCCTCGATTTCGGGCGCATGGGTCGCGCTGCGCCTCGCGGTGAACGGCCTGATGAAGTCGGGCGACATCGTCGAGGATCCGATCACCGCAAAAGTCGCGGCGATTTCCTGCGGGATTTACAACGGCACCCCGGTGCTCGACCTCGACTACCCTGAGGACAGCAACGCCGATGCCGATGCCAACTTCGTGCTGATCGAAGGCGGCAAGATCGCCGAGGCACAGGCTACGGCCGAAGGCGCTCCCTACGACGAGGAAGCCTTCCTGCGACTTCTGCGCCTCGCGCAGATGGGCTGCGCGGACATCTTCCGCGCGCAGGACGAGGCGACCCGCGCATGACACGACGCATCGGTTCGGGCAGCCTCGTGATCGCCACGCATAACGAGGGCAAGCTCAAGGAGATTTCCGCGCTGCTTGCCCCTTATGGCGTCAAGTGCATCTCCGCAGGTTCGTTGGGCCTGCCCGAACCGGCGGAAACTGGCACGACCTTCGTCGAGAACGCCCTCATCAAGGCACGAGCGGCGGCGGAGGCTTCAGGCCTCCCTGCCCTTGCCGACGATAGCGGTTTGTCAGTTGATGCTCTGGAAGGCCGCCCGGGTGTCTACACGGCGGACTGGGCCGAACGGCAGTGGTTCGAAGGCGATCCGGGGCGCGATTGGTATATGGCCATGGGCAAGGTCGAGGGGATGCTCCAACAGAAAGGCGCGGACGTCGACCGCTCCTGCGCCTTCCATTGCGTGCTGGCGATCGCCTGGCCGGATGGAGAGCAGGCGGTTTACGAAGGCACCGCACCAGGGACGCTGACCTGGCCACCACGCGGCGAAATGGGCTTCGGTTATGATCCGGTCTTCGTAGCCAAGGGTCGCGAGCAGACCTTTGCTGAGATCGATCCGGAAGAGAAGCACGCCATCAGCCACCGGGCCGATGCATTTGCCAAGCTCACTGCAGAGCAGTTCGGCTAATCAGTAAGCCTTCTGGCCCCAGACGTTTCCTGCAGGCCAGTAGCGGCAGACCAGCACATCCCAGCCCCCGTCGGTGACCACCGAGCAGCCGACCTCCTGCGTGTCGCGCCAGACGATCTGCGTGTAATGCGCGACATCGGCCCATTTCCCCGTGGTCGAAATCTCGGGGAAGTTACCGTGCCGGTACATGCGCTTTTCGTCGATCATCATCTTCAGGCCGCTCAGAACGTCCCATTGACCGGCGCTGCCCATCCAGAGGTTCTCGCCAGTGCCGTTGCGGCGCTTATTGTCGGCATGTTCGAGCCTGCCCTTGCGCGCGAGTTCGCGGCCCCAGTCACCGGCCTCGCGCTCCAGTGCGCGGTTCCACTTGAGTCGCGGCAAGCCAAGGCTTTCCCGCTCGCGATTGTGGGCATCAAGCAGCCGGACCGCGAGCCGGTCGCTCATGCGATTGTCGTAATATGCCTGCTCGGCGCCGCTCTCTCGCGCGCTTGCGGAAACGGCAACACCCGTGGCAGAGAGCGCAGCCAATCCGGCCAGCGCAGCGATGATGATTTTCGACCCGTCCATGCAGCGCTATAGAACAAACTCCCGCTTAATTTGACGTGAAGGCAGACCTTGGCGCGATCGCTTTACATCCACTGGCCATTCTGCCTCGCGAAATGCCCCTATTGCGACTTCAACAGCCACGTCCGCGATCGAACGGACATGGCCGCTTGGGAGGCTGCGTTGCTTGCCGACATGCGAGCGGATCACGCAGCTGCCGACAGCCTAGAGCCGCTCGCCAGCATCTTCTTCGGCGGGGGAACGCCATCGCTAATGCCGCCTGCCCTCGTGGCGTTATTGTTGAAAGAGGCCGAGCGCCTGTGGGGCTTTGCACCCGAGATCGAGATCACGCTGGAGGGTAACCCCTCCTCGGTAGAAGCGGCAAACTTCGCACACCTCGCGAGCGCGGGTATCAACCGCGTGTCGCTCGGCGTGCAGAGCTTGCACGACGATGTGCTTAAATTCCTAGGGCGCCTTCATGGGGCGCAAGAAGCCCTCGACGCGGTTGCGATCGCGCAGAAGCATTTCGCACGTGTCTCGATCGACCTCATCTATGCCCGTCCCGACCAGACGCCCGAGGATTGGCGGCAGGAGCTGGCCGAGGCGCTGGCACTCGGCACCTCGCACATGTCGCTCTACCAGTTGACGATCGAACCGACGACGCGCTTCGCCACCGATGTGAGGCGCGGTGTGTTCGATCCGCTCGATGACGATCCGGCCGCCGATCTCTTCGCCCTCACGCGCGAAATGACGGCCGCCGCAGGCCTGCCCGCCTACGAGATCAGCAATCACGCCCGTGCCGGTGAAGAAAGCAGGCACAACCTCACCTACTGGCGCTATCTAGATTATCACGGCATCGGCCCGGGTGCGCATGGGCGACGTGACGGGATTGCGACCCTGCGGCACAAGAAGCCTGAAAACTTCCTCGCCGCTATCGGCAAGCAGGGAGACGGCATCGTCGAAGCCCGGCCACTTGGCAGACGCGAACAAGCCTCCGAGGCCTTGCTTATGGGCCTTCGGCTGACAGAAGGCGTCGATCTGGGCGGCATATCGCGAAGGTTCGGCATCCCCGCCGGGCAGCTCGTGGACGCGAAAAAGCGCGACCTCTACTGCGGGCTCGGCCTCACTTGGCAAGATGGCGAGCGTTTCGGCGTCACCGATGCCGGAATGCCCTTGCTCGACGCGCTGCTCGGCGAACTGGTGCCTGCGGAACTGGTGAGCAGTTGAGCCGCGCCGATATCCTCCGGGCCTGGCACGACCACCTCTCGCTCGGCCTCAGGCGTTCGCCACATACGGTGCGCGCCTATCACAAGGCGGCCGAGCGGCTACTGAGTCGGCTGGATATCGAGACATTCGACGCGGTGGCGGCCCTTCCGGCCGGCAAGCTGCGCACACATCTCGCCGCGCGGCGGGCTGACGGCCTGACGAACGCATCGGCCGCGCGCGAGCTCTCGGCGCTCAAGGGGTTCATCAGCTTTGCCAAGGTGCAGGCCGGCCACGAGGTGACCGAACCGCCGCGGCTGCGCGGACCGCGCTTGAAGAAAGGGCTGCCCCGCCCCGTCTCACCCGATGATGCCATGGGGCTTGCAGAGACGGTAGAGGCGCTTGCGGCCGACGGCTGGATCGGCGCTCGCGATCGCGCCGTCCTGCTGCTCCTGTACGGTGCCGGCATGCGTATTTCGGAAGCCCTGTCGCTTGACGGGAGCGTGCTGCCTCTTGGCGAGACGCTGACCGTCACCGGCAAGGGCAACAAGCAGAGGGTCGTGCCAATCGTCCCGCTTATACGTGAGGCGCTCGACGACTATGTGCGCAAGTCGCCCTGGACGTTCGGACCGCAGGATCCGCTCTTTCGAGGGGTCAAGGGCGGGCCGCTGTCACAGGGCGTGGTTCAGAAAGCGACCGCGCGCGCCCGGCGGGCGCTCGGCCTTCCCGATACCGCCACCCCGCACGCCTTGCGCCACAGTTTCGCAACGCATCTGCTGGGGGCGGGAGCCGATCTGCGCAGCCTGCAGGAATTGCTCGGCCATGCGAGCCTGGGGTCGACACAGATTTACACGAAGGTCGATGCAGCGAGCCTGCTCGACACCTATCGCAATGCCCACCCGCGAGAGCGCGAAGACTAGGCTGGCTTGGGTTTCCTGACCACAGCAATCAGAGCGCACAGGACAATACCGACGATCAGGAGCCAGATCTTCGGATTGATCGTCACGTAATTCACGAAAAGCGCAGCGTGCATCGCAAGGTAGAGAGCGATCAGCTTCACGCCCCAGCTCTTCCGTCGCAAAGCCCCGATTGCACCGGTCGTCACGACGAGCCCCATCGCGACGATATAGACCAAATAGGTGTGAAGGTTGAAAGCGTAGAGGCTTCTTTCTGCATTCAAGGCGAGAAACTCGCTCGTGTCGGTGATCGCTGCAGCGAATTCCGTATAATCAACATAGTTCATGGTCTGGGCCAGCATTCCGCTTCCCACGACCACACGAATGATCCCGAATACCAGGAAACCGATGCACGCAAGCAAGGCCAGAATTCGGGTGAAACCATTGTCGATGTTCACAGCTTGCTCTCGATAGCGTCCCAGATGCGCCCTGGTGTGTCGGTTCCGTTGAATTTGTCGATTGCTACGATGCCGGTTGGCGAGGTGACGTTGATCTCGGTGAGCCACTTGCCGCCGATGACGTCGATGCCGACGAAAACGAGGCCACGACGCTTGAGTTCGGGCCCCATAGCTTCACAAATCTCCTGCTCGCGATCGGTGAGTGTCGCTGCCTCGGCATAGCCGCCCTGCGCGAGATCTCGAACGAAACTCACCTTCGCCCGGGAAGCGGTTGATTGCGCCTGCAAATTCCCCGTCGACCAGCACGATCCGCTTGTCGCCTTCGGCAACCTCTGGAAGGAACGGCTGGATCATGTGCGGCTCGGGCCAGGTCTGGTCGAAGACCTCGCTCAGCGCGGAAAGATTGGTACCCTTTTCGTCGAGGCGGAAAATGGCCTTCCCGCCATTGCCGTGCAGCGGCTTGATTACGACCGAACCGTGCTTGCGCTGGAAGGCGCGCAGATCGTCGAGATGCCGCGCGATCATCGTGGGCGGCATGAAACGCGAATAGTCGAGGACGAACATCTTTTCCGGTGCGTTCACGACTTCACGCGGGTCGTTCACAACCAGTGTCGTGCCATTCAGGCGGTCGAGCAGGAATGCGGCGCTGATATACCCGAGGTGGAACGGCGGATCCTGCCGCATCAGGATGACGTCGATATCCTTCGCAAGGTCGATCCTGCGGCGCTCGCCGGCGGTGAAATGGTCGCCCTCCACGCGCTGCACGGTGACCGGAGCAGCGTGAGCGGTGATCTTGCCCGAGGGAGTCCCGTCACTTTCCCACGCGATGCTGCCGACGTCATAGTGCCAGACTTCGTGACCCCGCTCCTGCGCAGAGAGCATCAGGGCAAAGGAACTGTCGCCCGCGATATTGATGCTTTCGAGCGGGTCCATCTGGACGGCGACGCGTATCGGCATGGATATTCCTTCAGGGTTGCCAGGCATTGGCGATGTGGCGAGGGAACGCGCCAGGCGCAAGGAGGATCACGTCCACCCGGATGTCCTCGCCCTCCCCGGCATAGCGATGAGCAACCGCTTCAGCGGCCGCTGCGACCCGCGAAAGACGATGCTGGTCGATCGCGTGATCGAGTTCCTCGCGCTTGCGGCGCCATTTAACCTCGACGAAAGCAACCAGCTTTCCGCGCTTGGCGATGAGATCAATCTCGCCCGCAGGGGTTTTCACCCGCTCGTCGAGTATCTGCCAGCCCTTGGCGCGAAGCCAGAAAGCGGCGCGGCGTTCACCGTCGCGGCCGCTGCGCTCTGCAAGCTGGCGCTTCATTCGGCCTTGATCTCCATCGCGCGGGCATAAAGCGTCTTGCGGTCGAGACCGGTCGCCTTCGCGACATGCGCGGCGGCCTGGCTCGTCTTCATCGTGGCCAGTGCCTCGCGCAGCATGGCCTCGGCATCCGCATCGCTAGGCACCTCTTCGGCCGGTGGGCCGACCAGCAGGACGATCTCGCCCTTTGGCGGATTGGCCTCGTAATAGGCGAGCAATCCGTCCGAGAGGCCACGGCGACACTCCTCGTGCAGCTTGGTGAGCTCGCGCGCGACTGCGATCTCCCGTTCGGGCATGACCTGGCCGAGCGCGACAAGTGACTTCAGCAGGCGCGGCCCGGTCTCGTAGAAGATCAGCGTCGCATGGATCTGAGCAAGCTCTTCAAGCGTCTCGCGCCGCGCCTTGTCCTTGGCGGGCAGGAAGCCTGCGAAGAGGAAACGGTCGTTGGGAAGGCCCGAGAGCGTCAGGCCGACCACCGCCGCACAGGCCCCGGGAAGGCTCGTCACCGGGATGCCCTCGAGCCGGCAATCGTTGACGAGGCGATAGCCGGGATCGGAAATCATCGGCGTTCCCGCATCGGTCACCAGCGCCACAGCCTTTTCTCGCATCGACTCGACGAGCCTTTGCCGGTCGCGAAGTTCGCTATGGTCATCGTACCGCCACATGGGCTTGGAAATGCCCAGATGCTTCAGCAGCTTGCCCGTAACCCGCGTGTCCTCGCAGGCCACGCCATCGCAGCGCTTCAGGATATCGGCGGCCCGAAACGTAATATCGCCGAGATTCCCGATAGGGGTGGCGACAAGATAAAGACCGGGTGTAAGGCGGTCCGAAAGGGAAGGCGCTTTGTCGCTCACCTTCCTTCCATGAACTACCAATGAGGGACGCGGCAAGATGAAGCGCGCATTTGTGAACCGGCGTAATCTAATGGTGGCAGCAGGCGCAGTCCTGCTGTCGGGTTGTTCTATCATCCCGAAGACGGCGGATACGCCCACTTCGGGCACTCCCACGCCGGAACCGAGCGCGACCGCCCTCCCTGAAGACGAAGCGCGGCACCGCGTCGCCCTGCTCGTTCCCTTGTCGGGCCAGAACGGCGAAGTCGGTCAGTCGATCGCCAATGCGACGACCATGGCGATTCTCGACACCGGTGCCGACAACCTGCGCATCACCACATATGACACCGCGCAGGGCCCGCAGTCGGCGGCACGCCGCGCTCTGGCAGACGGCAACAAGCTGATCCTCGGCCCGCTGCTCGGCAGCAATGTCGTCTCGGTCCGCGCCGAGACCGAGGGCACAGCAGTCCCGATCATCAGTTTCTCGAACGACACCACGATTGCAGGCCCGGGCGTGTTCGTGATGGGTCACATTCCCGAACAGTCGATTGCCCGCAGCGTACAGTATGCACGTAGCCAGGGATCGAGCGGGTTCGCGATCCTCGCGCCCGACGGCGACTACGGCAACCGCGCCGAGGCAGCTCTCCGCAATGCTCTGTCCGAATATGGCGGTCGATATGTGACCGGCGAACGTTATGCCCGTACTAACACCTCGGTGGTCAGCGCTGCCGGGCGACTGAAGCAGCGCGGCGGCTTCGACACCGTACTCATCGCCGATGGTGGCAGCAACTCGATCCGGGGCGCCGGAGCGGTCAACTCCGATGGCCTCCAGATCCTCGGTACCGAACGATGGAGCGGCGATAGCGCCGTCCTGCGGTCCTCCTCGCTGAGGGGCGCGCTTTTCTCCGCCGTGACCGACAGTCGCTACGGCGGTTTCGTCAACAGCTACGAAGAGCGCTTCGGCGGCCAGCCTTACCGCGTCGCAACGCTTGGCTACGATGCCGTCCTGCTCACCCTGCGCGCGACGCGCGACTGGCGCGTGGGCCGCGATTTTCCCCTGAACCTGCTCTATCAGGCAGGCGGCTTCGACGGCATGGACGGTCCTTTCCGTTTCCAGCGTAACGGGGTCGTCGAACGTGCGATGGAAGTGCGCGAAGTGCAGAGCGGGGACGTTTCGGTCGTATCGGCTGCACCGGCAGGCTTCTGACAGGCGGATAACGTCACGCGCCTTCTTGTGCGCGGGAATTTGCACGCGATATAGCTTGCAGCCATGTCCGACGATCTGTTCGAAAACACGCCGACATCTTCCGGCGATTATGACGCTTCCTCGATTGAGGTCCTCGAGGGCCTCGAGCCTGTGCGCCGCCGACCCGGCATGTACATCGGGGGCACCGATGACCGTGCGCTGCACCATCTGGTCGCCGAGGTGCTCGACAATGCGATGGACGAGGCGGTTGCAGGCCACGCGAGCCGCATCGAAATGCGCCTCGACGAAGGAAATCGCGTCACCATTTCGGACAATGGCCGCGGTATACCCGTTGGCGAGCATCCCAAGTATCCGGGCAAGTCGACGCTCGAGGTGATCCTCACCACGCTCCACTCGGGCGGCAAGTTCTCGGGCAAGGCTTATGCCACCAGCGGCGGCCTGCACGGCGTGGGCGTCAGCGTGGTCAACGCGCTGTCGGACTACACGCGTGTCGAGGTTGCTCGCGACAAGACGCTGTACGCGCAGGAATTTTCCAAGGGCGCACCGAAGGGCAAAATCGAGGAGATCGGGTCGACCCCGAACCGGCGCGGCACCACGGTCACCTTCGTGCCCGACACCGAGATTTTCGGCGACCGCAAGTTCAATCCAAAGCGCCTATTCAAGCTCGCCCGCTCGAAGGCCTATCTGTTCGCGGGCGTGGAAATCCGCTGGAAATGCGCCGACGCGCTGGCGTCGGAGGACGTGCCGGCCGAAGCCGTATTCAAGTTCCCGGGCGGCCTCGCAGATCACCTGACCGAACAGCTCGGCGGGCGCGAATGCGTCACCGCGCAGCCCTTCGCGGGCAAGCAGGACTTCCCGGAAAGCGAAGACGGTGTGCAGCAGGGCAGCGTCGAATGGGCGATCGCCTGGCCGCTCTACTCCGAAGGTTCGACCAGCTGGTATTGTAACACGGTCCCCACCCCTGACGGCGGAACGCACGAGCAGGGCCTTCGCGCAGCTTTGACCAAGGGCTTGCGTGCCTTCGGCGAGCTTACCGGAACGAAGAAAGCAAAGGACCTCACTGCCGACGACATCATGTCTGGCGCAGAGACCATGCTGAGCGTCTTCATCCGTGATCCGCAGTTCCAGAGCCAGACCAAGGACCGCCTGACCTCGCCCGAGGCTGCGCGACTGGTCGAGAACGCGGTTCGCGATCACTTCGACCATTTCCTCTCCGACAACATGGACCGCGGCAAGGCGCTGCTGGGCCAGGTAATGGAGCGGATGGACGAGCGCCTGCGCCGCAAGCAGGAACGCGAGATCAAGCGTAAGACCGCGACGAACGCCAAGAAGCTGCGCCTGCCCGGCAAGCTGACCGACTGTTCCGGTGAAGGCGACGGCGAGACCGAACTCTTCATCGTCGAGGGCGACTCGGCAGGCGGAAGCGCGAAGCAGGCGCGCAATCGCAAGACGCAGGCAATCCTTCCGATCCGCGGCAAGATCCTCAACGTCGCGAGCGCGACGGCGGACAAGATCCGCGCGAACAGCGAAATCGCCGATCTCACGCTCGCCATGGGCTGCGGGACACGGAAGGACTGCGATCCGGAAAACCTGCGCTACGACCGCATCATTATCATGACCGACGCCGACGTCGACGGTGCGCATATCGCCACGCTGCTGATGACCTTCTTCTTCCAGGAGATGGCGGAGATCGTGCGCGACGGACGCCTCTATCTCGCCCAGCCCCCGCTCTACAAGCTGACTGCCGGCAAGGAGAGCCACTACGCGCGCGACGACGAGCATCGCAAGGAGCTCGAAGAGACGGTCTTCAAGGGCAAGAAGGTCGAGGTCGGCCGCTTCAAGGGCCTCGGCGAGATGAACCCGCAGCAGCTGCGCGAGACCACGATGGACCCGGAAACGCGCAGCCTTATCCGCATCACCCTGCCCAGCGAATTCGAGCAGCGCGCGGTGGTGAAGGAGCTGGTTGATCAGCTGATGGGCCGCAATCCCGAGCACCGCTTCAATTTCATCCAGAACAACGCGGGCGAATTCGACCGCGAGATGATCGATGCCTGACGGGCGTTACCCCGACCCGCGCGAAGAAGACATCATCTACCAGGATCGTCGCATCTCGCGGCCCGACGTTTTCCTGCCGGACTGGGAAGTGCCCGACAGCACCTATCGCCCGGTGCCGATCGTGTGGTTCACCCGAGCGCTGATCCTGCAGATCATCCTTCAGCCCGTACTTTTCGCTTTGCTTGCAGGCCTCCTCGCATTGCCCCGGGTAATCCTCGGCGGTGCCGCACTGCTGCTTACCGCAATGATCGGTTTTCACGCGTGGGAAAGCGGCATCCAGAGTTCCGCAAGGGGATGGCGTATCGCGACCATCTTTATGCTGGCCGTCACACTCGGCTTCACCCTGCTCGTGATCCAGGTCTGAGCTCAATCCTCACGCGTGCTGGTGTGAACGTGGAGTTCGCCCTCCAGCGTACGGTGAACGGGGCACTTGTCCGCGATCTCGATCAGGCGGGTGCGCTGATCTTCATCGAGATCCCCGCGGATGGCGATTACCCGGTTGAGCGCCTGCAACTGCTTGCCCTCCTCCATCGCCTCCACATGGTCGCACTTGTCTCCATGGTTGCGTTCATGCGTGACTTCCACGCTCACACCCTCCAGCGGCCAGCCCTTGCGATCGGCATACATCTTCATCGTCATGGCCGTGCAGGTGCCGAGAGCCGCGTTGAGCAGATCGTATGGCGTGGGTCCTGTGTCGTCGCCGCCATAGCTCTTCGGTTCGTCGGCAATGAAGCGGTGGCTGACGGTGTGGACCTCGGTTCCGAACTTGCCGTGGCCGCTGCAGGCGACGATGCCTTCCTCGGGCATCGGCCAGTCGTCGCGCAGTGGAAGGTAGCGATGCGCCCAACCGGCAATAACGCTGGCGACGAACCGCGCATCTTCCTCGCGGACGAGCAGGTGGTCGGCACCCTCCAGGCTGACAAAACTCTTCGGATGTTTGGCGGCCTGGAAGAGAGCGCTGGCATGTTCGATGCCGACGATGTCGTCGATCGGTGAATGGAGGAACATGAGCGGTTTGCGGAGGCGACCTACCTCGGCGAGCAGGTCCGTGTTCTCCACCTTCTCGATGAATTCGCGCCCCAGGGTGAACGCGCGGCCGCCTATCTTGACCTCGCCTTCCCCTTGTTCGCGGATCTGCTCGATATCACCGTCGATATTGTGCAGCACATGCGGAACGTCGGAAGGTGCGCCTAGCGTCGCGATTGCCGCGATCCGTTCGAAACCGATCTGGTCCGCAGCAGCCAGGACTGCGGCGCCTCCGAGGCTGTGACCGACAAGCAGGATGGGTGCGGAGAAGCGCTCGATAAGTTCTTCCGCCGCCGCAACGAGGTCCGATACGTCGGCAGCAAATCCCGCGCGGCCGAAATCGCCTCCACTTCCGCCGAGGCCGGTGAAGTCGAAGCGGAGCGTCGCGATGCCCTCCCCCGCCAAAGCGCGAGCGACAGTGACGGCCGCCTTGCTGTTCTTCGTGCAGGTGAAGCAATGCGCGAACAGCGCCGCGCCCCTTACCAGTCCGGTGGGCAGTTCGAGCGATCCGGTCAGCTCGTGACCGGCGTCGGTCTTGATGGAGATATTCTCGGTCGGCATCATCACTCCCATTCTCGGCTGAGGCCTTGGTGGCGGGATTTTTTGGCCCGGCGTGTGAGAAATACGCTCGGGGACGGACTAAGGATACATGACCGTAGCAAATCAACACGATCTGTATCGCGAAGCCGGCGAAATTTTCGCCCCGGCCATCGCCCGCCTGGCGCGGGCCATGGAGTATGACGGAGAGAAAGCGCGCGATCTCGAACAGGATATTCATTGCGAGCTGTTTCGCAGCTTCGCTCGCTTCGCGGGGCAATGCGCGCTCAAGACCTGGGTTTACCGGGTGGCGCATAATGTGGCCGCGGAGCACCGCCTGCGCGAGAGCCGGAGGAAGACGCCCCTGGCGCTCGACGAGATCGAGGACCTTCCCGAACCCGGTGACGCCGAGCGATCCGCGGCAGAAAACCACGCCGTTGCCCGCGCCCAGCGAATGATCCGACGCCTGCCAACGCTCGACGCTCAGGTCATGCTGCTCTGGCTCGAGGGCGAAAGCGGAAAGGATATCGCCGACGTGACCGGCCTTTCCCCCGGCAGCGTCACGACCCGAATACACCGCCTCAAGACCGCTCTGGCTTCCGAATTCGAGACCGAAACCGCTCCCTCCCCCGCCCCTCCTCAGGAGACCGTCCGATGACCGAAAATCCTTTCTCCTTCTGGACCTCCCAGAACGCCGCCGCATCCTTCAGCGAGCCGGATGCTTGCCAAGCCCGCGCCACGTCCTTTGAGAGGAAAATCCGGCGCCGCAACGTGATCGAATATGCTGCGGGCGGTCTCGTCATCGTCCTGTTCGGCGCAATGACCATCATTTCCGCCTCCGTTGGCGAGTGGCTGTTCGCCGCTGCTGGTCTAGCGATCGGGATCGCGGCGATCTTCGTGATTGCGAAGCTTCATCGCCATGGCAGCCCACAACCCCGCGTTCCCGAACAGACCTGCCGCGAACACCTGCGTGCGCAACTCGTCCGTCAACGCGACCTGCTTCGCAGCGTGCCCAAGTGGTACCTCGCCCCGTTCGTACCCGGCCTGCTCGGCTTCTACCTCGTGGTCACCGCAAAGGTTGCGGAGGTCCAGGGCTGGGCCGTGGCAATCGACGGGGTCTGGATGAAAGTCGCCGCCACCGCTGCATTCTTCATCTTCGTGGGCTGGCTGAACCTCTTTGCCGCGAAGAAGATCGACCGCGAAATCGGTGCTCTCGACCGCGCCTGAGACTTGGAGTGCCGGAGCGCCCTTGCGTGCTCTGGCACTTGCCCCTAACGCAAACGTAAAGTTGCAAGGGAAAACCGATGTCCGAACCGACCCGCTTTGAAGGTACCAGCTCCTACATCGCGACCGACGATCTCAAGGTCGCTGTCAACGCCGCAGTCACGCTGCGCCGCCCGTTGCTCGTGAAAGGCGAACCCGGCACCGGCAAGACGGTGCTGGCGCACGAAATCGCAAAGGCCATCGATGCCCCCCTGATCGAGTGGAATGTGAAGTCCACCACCAAGGCACAACAAGGTCTCTACGAGTATGACGCGGTGGCTCGCCTGCGCGACGGCCAGCTCGGCGACGAGCGCGTTCACGACATCTCGAACTACATCAAGAAGGGCAAACTGTGGGAAGCCTTCACTTCCGAACAGCTTCCGGTCCTGCTGATCGACGAGATCGACAAGGCCGACATCGAGTTCCCGAACGATCTCCTCCAGGAACTCGATCGCATGAGCTTCGACGTTTACGAGACGCATGAACGGATCGAGGCAAAAGAACGCCCGATCGTGGTCATCACCTCGAACAACGAGAAGGAGCTGCCCGACGCGTTCCTGCGCCGTTGCTTCTTCCACTACATCAAGTTTCCCGATCGCGACACGATGCGCGACATTATCGAGGTGCACTTCCCCGATATCCAGAAGAACCTCGTCACCAAGGCGATGGAAATCTTCTACGAGCTGCGTGACGTGCCCGGCCTCAAGAAGAAGCCCAGCACCAGCGAACTGCTCGACTGGCTGAAACTTCTTCTCAACGAGGACATGCCGCTCGAAGTCCTCCAGGACAGCAATCCCAACAGCGCCATCCCGCCGCTGCACGGTGCGCTGCTCAAGAACGAGCAGGACGTGATGATGTTCGAACGCCTTGCCTTCATGGCGCGCCGCCAGACCTGATCGCGCGTCAGTCACACAAAAAAGGGCCGGAAAGCTGATTGTGCTTCCCGGCCCTTTTTCTTGGGGATCTGGTGATCAGCCGAAGCTGTAAGCGAGTTCGGAATCGCCCCAGCGACGTCCGTTGATGTACAGCGGGACGTAGACGTTGCGAACCACGAGGTAGTTCGTGCCGTCGCCTTCCTGGCGGTAGACGGCCATCATGTAGTCGTCATTGTTCTTCTTGGCCTTCTTGTCGATTGTATCGAGCAGGATACGGCCATTGCGGCAGTAGGTCGTGTCGTGCGTGACATCGCCGGTCGGCTTGCGCGAACGCTCGGACACGTGGGTCGGCAGGAAGCCGTTCATATCGGCAGGCGAACACATCTTGATCGCGCCGCCTTCCGAGACGACCTCGTCGATCACCGGGCGCCAGTTGTTATCCGCCCAGTCGCTGGCCTTGCTGCGATAGAGCTGCGGGTTGGTCCCCTGCACCGGCACGTAATTCGTGTCGAACAGCTCTTCCATCGTGATATCGCCGCGAGCGATCGCTTCCTCGGCAATCTTCGACAGGTTCTTTGCATGCTCGAGCGCACGCTCGACGAGCTGGCTGTCCTGAGGCGACAGGCCTGCCTTGACGATGCGATCGAACATCTCGCTCGCCGTGAGCTCGAGATCCTCGATGCGGTCGTGTGCAGTGGCGAGGCGTTCCTCGTTCTCGTTCGCCGCGCGGTCATAGCTGTCCAGAACCGACGACACGCGGTCGACGTGCTCCGTCATCATGCCGGTTGCGCGGGTGATCTGGTCATTCTGCTGGTCGACTTCTTCCACCAGCTGGCTGACGCCGGCGATGGTTGCATCGATGCTGGCTACAGAGGACTTGGCCTCGTTCGATGCCTTCGCGCCTGCCTCGATGCGCTCGATCACGGTCGAGGCCTCGCTGCCGAGCGTCTCGATAACGTCGCTGATCTCGTCAGTAGCCTTGCGGGTCTCGCCGGCGAGGGTCTTCACCTCGTTGGCGACCACGGCAAAGGTGCGACCGGCCTCGCCCGCTCGCATCGCTTCGATGGTAGCGTTGAGAGCGAGGATGTTGGTGGTTTCCGCGATCTGCTCGATGTCCTGCGAGCAGCGCTTCACCTGGTCCATCGCGGCGGCAAAGCCCGTGACATGGGTTGCAAGCGTTTCGACGAGGTCGAGCAGGTCGGTGATCTGCTGCAGCGAGGACTGGATCTGGCTTGTGCCGAGCCCCAGTCGTTCGATGGCGCGTGCGGACAGAAGCCGCGCTTCGTCGCTTGCTTCTGCGACCTTGCGCTGATCCGCTTCCAGTTCCTTGACGGTACCCTGCAGCTCGATGTGTTCGGCGCGCAGCACGCCCGAGCTGTCGATCACTGCCTGGACGATCCCGGCGACATCCGAACATCCGACGGTAACCTTGCCGCAGGCCTCGGGAATTTTATCCAGCGCCGATGCTCCCCGCGCATCGATGGCATTCAGTTCCATATGTGCTGACCCCTTTTTGGTCTTTTTGCACGCTGGTCAGTACGAGATAATGGTTATCAGCGAATTAAGACTGGCGAAAATCTACAAAATGTTGGTCTCGCCTCCAGTTGCGTTTTGCCACTGGCCTCCGGCATCGCTTTTCCCTAGGCAGGGTTCATGTTCTTCAATTTCGTCGACGAGCTGCGCGCCGCGGGCATTCCCGCCAGTTTCAAGGAGCACCTCACCCTGCTCGAAGCCCTCGATCGCGAGGTTATCGAGCAGACGCCGGAGAGCTTTTACTATCTTAGCCGCGCGACCTTCGTGAAGGACGAAGGCCTGATCGACCGGTTCGACCAGGTCTTCTCGAAAGTCTTCAAAGGCATCCTCACCGATTATGGCCAAAACCCCGTCGATATTCCCGAAGACTGGCTGAAGGCTGTCGCCGAGAAGTTTCTCTCCGAAGAAGAGATGGAGGCGATCAAGAGCCTGGGCGACTGGGACGAGATCATGGAGACGCTGAAGAAGCGGCTCGAGGAACAGGAAAAGCGCCACCAGGGCGGCAACAAGTGGATCGGCACCGGCGGAACCTCGCCCTTCGGCAACTCGGGCTACAATCCCGAAGGCGTGCGGATCGGCGGCGAGAGCAAGCACAAGCGCGCGCTCAAGGTTTGGGACAAGCGCGAATTCAAGAACCTCGACAACACGAAGGAACTTGGCACTCGCAATATCAAGATGGCGCTGCGCCGCTTGCGCCGCTTCGCCCGTGAAGGTGCGGCCGACGAGCTCGATCTCGACGCGACGATCGACGGCACCGCCAAGCAGGGCTGGCTCGATATCCACATGCGTCCCGAGCGGCATAATGCCGTGAAGCTGCTGCTCTTCCTCGATGTCGGCGGATCGATGGACCCCTTCATCAAGATCACCGAAGAGCTGTTCAGCGCCGCGACCAGCGAGTTCAAGAACCTCGAGTTCTTCTACTTCCACAACTGTCTTTATGAAGGTGTGTGGAAGGACAACCGCCGCCGCTGGCAGGAACGAACCAAAACTTGGGACGTGCTCCACAAATACGGCCACGATTACAAGGTCGTCTTCGTCGGCGATGCTGCGATGAGCCCATACGAGATCACGCATCCGGGTGGCAGCGTCGAGCATATGAACGAGGAAGCCGGGGCAACCTGGATGCAGCGGGTGGTGAACACCTATCCGGCCACCGTCTGGCTCAACCCGGTTCCCGAGAAACAGTGGGGCTACTCACAGTCGACCAAGGTGATGAAGCAGCTCGTCAACGACCGGATGTACCCGCTCTCGCTTGAGGGGCTGGATGACGCCATGCGCGAATTGAGCCGCAAGCAGGGCAGCTGAGCCAGACATTCATCTTCGGTCTAGCTTCCTCGGCTTAGCCTCGGCGAAGCACCGGGGAGAACATCATGAAAAACCTGTCACTTTTCGCTTTGACGCTGCTTGGAGGCGGTATGGCAGCTGGTATCGCCAGCGCTCAGGACGCTCCTAGACCCGAGGCGCACAGCAAACTCGACATGCCCGCCTATGAAGAACCCGCTTCCCGGTGGGAGACCATAGAAGAGGCGACTGCGGAGGACGAGAACTGCCGCGACCGTATTCGCCAAGTGCGCGAAGAAACCGGCCAGCCTGAACTTGAAGAGGACACCAGTGAACCCGACGAGGCAATGCACATTGCCGCAGTCGACCACCGTATCGACGGGTGCAGCGTGCTCGTAATGCGCGAGAATACGGACGATGTCCGCCCGCTCCCAGAGCCCGCCGGCGAGCCGAAACTCGTTCCCGCCAAATAAGGCTTCTGCTCAACCGTAGATGAGATGCGGCGCGATGGTCTCGCGCCAGGCCTGCTCGTCAGCACCCGCAATGGCATCGAGATCGCCGGCCTCTGCCTCACTGTCGTCCACCCATTCGCGTAGCGCCGGACCGCCGTTGATCACGTCGATCGCGAGCCTGTCAAACTCGTACTCGTAGGGGAAATCGCGCCAGATCTCGTAGCCGGGATAGAGATTGCGGATCGCCTTGAAAGCAAGCGCCTGCAGTCGCCAAGGCTTGAACTCATGATGATCGTAGAAGGGATCTTCTGCGTGGATCATCAACCCGTTACAGAGCGTTCCTGCATGCTTGTGGAAAGTCGGTTCGAACCAGCATTCGCGCAAATGGCAGCCACGTAGCCACGCCGGTGCGAGCGATTTCATTTCCGCGAGGACCGCAGCGGCATCGATGTCGGGCGCACCGAACAGGACCTCGAGCGGGCGAGTTGTCCCCCGGCCCTCACTCAGCGTTGTTCCTTCCAGCATGACCGTGCCGGCATAGGCACGCGCCATGTTGAGGCTCGCGGCGTTGGGGCTCGGATTGATCCAGACCCGGTCATGCGGCCAACCGAATCCGGGCGCCTTGCCGGGCTTCCAACCTTCCATCTCGATAACGCGATAATCGACATCCAGGTTGAAGTGCTTGACGAACCAGTGCCCCATCTCGCCCATGGTCATACCGTGACGCATCACCATCGGCGCGGCGCCGACGAAGCTTTCCTGCCCGGGCAGCAGCAGGGTTCCTTCAACCGGACCTCCTGCCGGATTGGGACGATCCAGGACCCAGACCGATTTTCCCGCCTTTTCGGCTTCCTGCAGCAGGTAGAGCAGCGTCGTGACGAAGGTGTAGATACGGCAGCCGAGGTCCTGCAGGTCATAGAGGAATACGTCCGCGCTCGACATCATCTGGCCGGTCGGGCGGCGCACTTCACCATAGAGGCTGAATACGGGAATGTTATACCGGGGATCTGTCTCGTCCTCGGTCTCGACCATATTGTCCTGCTTGTCGCCCTTGAGGCCGTGCTGCGGACCAAAGGCCGAAGTCACGTTCACGCCCTTCTCGATGAGGGCGTCGAGCGAGTGATCGAGTTGTGCGGTGACCGAAGCGGGATGAGCGATGAGCGAGACACGCCGGCCTTCCAGCGGTGCGCGCAGATCGTCTTCGGTGAGGAGGCGGTCTATGCCGAATTTCATGCGGTTGTGCGTGCCGGAAGCCGCGCGGTGAAGCAAGCCGGATCGTGAAAATCGGGCTCGTCTTTTGGGTGGCAGAGCGCCCAAAAGCTTTTGATGCCGCCATCCTCCTCCAGAACGCAGGTCAGACCGGCATCGCAATCGCCCTGAGGGAGCGCCGCTGCGGGGATTGCCGCATCGAAGATTGCGAAGCTGCTGCCCTGGCGCATCGTGCAATCGGGCTCGCGGGGAGCGGGCCGATCTTCCATCCCGTCACGGCGCGAGGAGAAATCGTAAGTCGCCCAGCGTTCAGAAGGCGAGAGATTGAATTCGCTGTAGGCCTCGCCCCCGTCAGGTTTGAGGAAGAGCTCGAAACAGGTTGTACGCCACAATTCGTCGGCCCTGCCCCGCCCAGCAAACGGCGGCACGACGAGCTTGCCCGAGCCCTCGATCCGCCAGCGCAGGCGCAGCCAGTTCTCGTCGCGCGTGATGACACTCGCGCGGACCGCCGAGACCATCAACGGCGGATAGGCGCGGTGCGCGCTCAGTTCATGCGTTTCCAATTACAAATACCCATGCTAGCGGGCGCTCCGTCATGAGCACCTACAAATCCGAACTCCTGCGTCTGCTCGAAGAGCGCGGCTATATCCACCAGATTACCGATGCGGAAGGACTGGACGCCCTTGCCGCGCGGCAGGTCGTGCCGGGCTATATCGGTTTCGACGCGACCGCGCCAAGCCTTCACGTCGGCAGCCTCGTCCAGATCATGATGCTGCGCCGCCTCCAGCAGGCTGGCCACAAGCCGATCGTGGTCATGGGCGGCGGGACGACCAAGGTGGGCGATCCGTCCGGCAAGGATGAGAGCCGCAAGATGCTTACGGACGCTGATATCGATGCGAACATCGCCGGTATTCGCGAAGTGTTCGAACGCCTTCTCACCTTCGGCGATGGCCCGACCGATGCAGTCATGGTCAACAATGACGAATGGCTGAGCCAGCTCGGTTACATCGCACTGCTGCGCGACGTCGGCCCGCACTTCACGGTCAACCGCATGCTGACCTTCGATTCGGTGAAGCTGCGCCTCGACCGCGAGCAGCCGCTGACCTTCCTCGAATTCAATTACATGATCCTGCAGGCTTACGACTTTCGCGAGCTGGCGCAGCGCTACGAATGCCGCCTGCAGATGGGCGGAAGCGACCAGTGGGGCAATATTGTCAACGGCATGGAGCTTGCCCGCCGCATGGACGGCCGCGAGCTCTTCGGCTTGACCACACCGCTGCTTACCACCGCAGACGGGGCGAAGATGGGCAAGACCGCCGCAGGTGCCGTCTGGCTGAACGAGGCACAGCTGCCGAGCTACGATTTCTGGCAATACTGGCGCAACGTCGACGACCGCGACGTGGGCCGCTTCCTGCGTCTCTTCACCGACATGCCGCTCGAAGAGATCGAGCGCCTCGAATCGCTCGAGGGCGCCCAGATCAACGATGCCAAGACAGTGCTCGCCAACGAAGTAACCACGCTCGTACGTGGCCGCGAAGCCGCAGAGACTGCGGCCAAGACCGCGGCCGAAACCTTTGCCGGCGGTGGTGCCGGTGAAGACCTGCCGACACTCTCGGTCGGCGCGGAAGGCATGCGCATCGGCGCGGCGCTCACCGCGATCGGCTTCACGGCCTCGAACGGTGAGGCAAAGCGCAAGCTTGCCGAGGGCGCCGTGAAGCTTGGCGGCCAAACGGTTTCGGACCCCGGCCACCTCGTCGAAATCGAGGAAGGCGGCGAGGTGAAGCTCTCTCTCGGCAAGAAGAAGCACTGCATCCTACGCCGCTGATTTCCCTCGCGGGATACCCTCCCCGCAGGAAAAGTGACCTGCCGGTTTACCAATTATCAGCCTTTCTGGGCGATTAGGGAACGGGTCATAGAGAAATAACAAGAGGGTTCACGTCGCATGAGTGCCGGAGCACAACTCAGCGTTACCGACCAGCGCCGCATGGCGCGCCATCCGGTCGACCATCCCGTCATTGCCGAGCATTTCGGCAAGGGCGACATGCGCATGCATATCGCGAACATATCCGCCAACGGTTTCATGATCGATGACGCCGACGGTGTGAACCGCGGCGAGCGCATCGTCGTTCGCCTCCCGGTCATCGGCCGTATCGAGGCCTATTGCATCTGGTGCCGCGACAATCGCGCGGGCTTCCAGTTCGAACGGATCATCCGCGTGGACGACTTCCTGGCGCTTATCGACACGATCCAGCCCAATCCGCGCCTGCGCAAGATGCGCTGATCGCCAACATTCAGTTCTGAATTCAAAAGCAGGCGTCTCTTCACAAGCGAAGGGGCGCCTGCCATGCGTCTGGCGTGACTTCCGCCGCCGACACTTCCCCTGAAACATCGCCGCTGCGGATCCCGAATTTCCGCGCCTACTGGCTTTCGCGCCTGACGATGACGCTCGCGCAATATGCGATGATGCTCATCATCGGTTGGCAGACCTACAACATCGCACGCGATGGCGGCATGAGCGTGGGCGAGGCTTCGGGCCAGCTTGCGCTTATCGGCCTGTTGCAATTTGTCCCGCTGTTCATCCTGACCCCGTTCTCCGGCTGGGCCGCCGACCATTTCGACCGGCGCAACCTCGGCCGCCTGATGGTCCTGTTGCAGCTGCTGTGCGCAGGCATGCTCGCCTGGCTCACCTGGAGCGAGACGATCTCGCTCACCTGGATTTTCGGCATAGCCATCCTACTCGGCATCTCGCGTGCCTTTGCAGGGCCAGCATTCTCCGCCCTTGCGCCGAACCTCGTTCCCAAGACGATCCTGCCCAATGCGATCGCGCTCTCAAGCATCTCGTGGCAGGTCGGCATGATCGTCGGGCCAGCACTTGGCGGCTACCTCTACGCTGTCGTGCCTGCCCTGCCCTATGCCGCAGCGGTCGGCCTGTTCCTCTTCTCCGCAACTTCGCTTTCCTTCATTGGCAAGGTCCCACAGCCACCGCGTCGGCAGAACCAACGACCGATCCATGCCATGGTGGAAGGTCTCCGCTATGTGGTGCGCAACAAGATGGTACTCGGCGCGATCACGCTTGACCTTTTCGCCGTCTTCCTCGCTGGGGCGACTGCGCTCTTCCCGGTCTACGCCCGCGACATCCTGGAAGTCGGAGAAACGGGCCTCGCGCAGTTGGCCATGGCTCCTGCTGTCGGAGCCGCGCTGACCGCCCTGTGGTTCAGCTTCAGGCCGCTGAAGGCCAATGTTGGCCCCAAGATGCTCTGGGCAGTGGCTATGTTCGGGCTCGCAACGATCGTCTTCGGTTTCTCGACCTCCATGCCGCTCAGCCTGGCAATGCTGTTTATCGTCGGCGCGGCAGACATGTTCAGCGTCTATATCCGCCAGTCGCTTATTCAGCTGCACACTCCGGACGAGAAGCGCGGACGCGTTTCTTCGGTCAGCCTGCTGACCATCAGCGCCTCCAATGAATTCGGCGACTTCTTTTCCGGCAGCCTCGCCTATGCGATAGGTCCCGTAGCAGCGGTGGTCAGCGGCGGCGCCGGGGCAATCGCCACGGTCGCTTTGTGGAGCCGGATTTTCCCGGTCCTGCGCACTACGCGGACCTTTGATCCGCCTGAAGAATTGCTAGAACCAACCCCAGAAGAAAAGCTGCAGGAGCAGACGCCATGAAAGCCCAGTCCGTCCTCGAAACCATCGGCGGCACCCCCCACATCCGCCTCTCGCGCCTGTTTCCGGACCACGAGGTCTGGGTGAAGAGCGAGCGCGCAAATCCCGGCGGTTCGATCAAGGACCGCATCGGCCTCGCCATGGTCGAGGATGCAGAAAAAGCCGGCAAGCTGAAGCCTGGCGGGACCATCGTGGAGCCGACCAGCGGCAACACCGGTATCGGCCTCGCAATGGCGGCGGCGGTCAAGGGCTACAAGCTCATCCTCGTGATGCCGGAAAGCATGAGCCTCGAGCGTCGCCGCCTGATGCTCGCTTACGGAGCGACCTTCGACCTGACACCCAAGGAAGGTGGCATGAAGGGCGCCATCCAGCGCGCCGAAGAACTCGTCGATCAGATCGATGGCGCATGGATGCCGAGCCAGTTCGACAACCCGTCGAATTTCGAAGTCCACAAGCGGACAACGGCCAAGGAAATCCTCGCGGACTTCGCCGACAGTCCGATCGACCTGATGATCACCGGTGTCGGCACCGGCGGCCACCTCACGGGCTGCGCAGAGATGCTGAAGGAAACGTGGCCCGGTATGAAGGCCTATGCAGTCGAGCCCACGCTTTCGCCCGTCATCAGCGGCGGCCAGCCCGGCCCGCATCCGATCCAGGGTATCGGCGCCGGCTTCGTTCCTGAGAACCTGCACACTCAGGCCATCGATGGCGCGATTCAGGTCGAGCCCGAAGATGCCAAGGAATGGGCACGTCGCTGCGCTGCCAAGGAAGGCCTGCTCGTCGGCATCTCAAGCGGTGCTACTCTTGCGGCCATCGCGAAGAAGCTGCCCGAACTTGACGCAGGCACGCGGGTCATGGGCTTCAACTATGACACGGGCGAGCGCTACCTCTCGGTGCCGGACTTCCTGCCCACCGAATAAGCGCTTTTCCACGAAGGGCTTACACCTCACCACGAAGGCATTGGCAGTTCCTCCCGCAGCGCGCTAACCCTCTGGGAATACGCGAAGAGGAGGGACTGCCTTTTATGAAGACTTTCGCCAGCATCGCAGCGCTTGCTGCTGCGACCATTGCCGCGCCGCTCGCCGCACAATCGACCTACGACACGCCTCCGGCCGCTATTGCCGATATCGTGACGCGTGCGCCCTCCCCCGGGGTTTCGCTCTCTCCAGACGGGTTCACGATGCTGCTGATGGAGAGCGAGGCGCTACCTCCGGTCTCCGAGTTGGCGAAGCCTATGGAACGTCTCGCCGGTCTCCGCCTCGATGCTGCAATCAATGACCGCCACAATCCGCGAAATGTCGTAGGCCTCATGCTGCAGGACGTCGCGAGCGGTGAAACCCGCCGTGTTACGCTTCCTGCCGATGCGGACATTTCGGATATCAATTGGGCGCCCGACGGAAGCAAGATCGCCTTCACCAACACGCTGGCCGATGGAATGGCGCTCATGGTGCTCGACGTTGGGAGCGGCGAAGTCACCACGCTGATGCGCGAGGGGGTCAATGCGATCTTTGCCGAACCTCGCTGGATGCCCGACGGCAAGCTGCTGGCGCTAGCCATCCCCGAAGGCCGAGGCGCCAAGCCCGTTGAGAGCCTGACACCCGTCGGCCCGGCCATCCAGGACGCAACCGGCGGTGAAGAGGCCCAGACGCGGACCTATCAGGACCTGCTGAAGGATGCCTATGACGAGCGCCTGTTCGAATGGCTCGTCAAAAGCGAACCCCGCCTGTTCGATCTCCGCAACGGCAAAGGCACAGCGATCCTGCCGCCGCGCATCTACACCGGCATCGCACCCTCGCCCGACGGCAAATACCTGCTTGCGAGCTGGCTGGAGAAACCGTTCTCCTACCAGGTTCCCTACTATCGTTTCCCGACGACGACGGCGGTCTATACGACGGACGGCAAGCTCGTGCAGACAATCGCCGAGCAGCCCTTGGCAGATAACCTGCCTGTGCAGGGTGTTCCGACTGGACGGCGCTCCGTGGGATGGCACCCCAACGAGGATGCGCTTCTCGTCTGGGCAGAAGCTCAGGACGGCGGTGATCCCCGCGTGGAAACCGATCTTCGCGACGCGGTATATACGCTTGCTGCCCCCTTCGACGGCGCCCCGCGCGAAATCGCCAAGCTGGAAGACCGGTATTCGGGGTGGATCGGCCTCGAGGACAGCGACGACCTGATCGTGGTCGACTATGACCGCGACACCCGCGAAGTGCGACAGACGCTGGTCGACGTGACAGGCAGCGATCCTGCCCGCATGCTCAACATCCGCAACTACCAGGATGTCTACGCCGATCCGGGCAATCCGATCACGGTGCCGAACGATGCCGGATACTACGTCGCCAAGGTTGACGACGGCCAGCTGACCATGAGCGGCATGGGCGCGACGCCCGAGGGCTATCGTCCGTTCCTGCGTCGCTTCGATCTGGCCACGACCGAAACGAGCGAGATATGGCGAAACTCGGGCGAGAACTTCGAGTATGTCGTCGGTCTGACCGGCGACGATGCCTCGGGCTTCCTCACCTATTACGAAAGCCCGACGAACCCCGGCAACTTCCGCCTCCATGAGGCTGGCGAAGCCAGATTCCTCACGGAATTCAAGGATCCGCATCCCGAACTCAGCGGGATCGAGCGCGAGCTCATCACCTATAAGCGTTCCGACGGGGTGGACCTCACCGCGACGCTCTATCTCCCGCCGAGCTACAAGGAGGGTGATAAGCTGCCGGTGGTCGTCTGGGCCTATCCGCGCGAGTTCAACGACGCAGCAACGGCAGGCCAAGTGCGCGATTCCAAGTATCGCTTCACCCGCGTGGGGGGCTATTCCCACCTGTTCTTCCTGATGGAGGGCTATGCCGTGATGGACCGCGCCGCGATGCCGGTCATCGGTGACGATCCCGAGACAGTGAACGACACCTTCATCGAGCAGATCGTCGCCTCGGCACAGGCAGCCGTCGACGAGAGCGTCCGACGCGGCTTTGGTGACGGCGAGCGTGTCGGCGTGGGCGGCCATAGCTATGGCGCATTCATGACGGCGCACCTCTTGGCGCAGAGCGACATCTTCCGCGCAGGTATCGCGCGTTCGGGTGCGTACAACCGCACGCTCACGCCATTCGGTTTCCAGTCCGAACGCCGGATCTTCTGGGACACTCCCGAAACCTACTACAAGCTCTCGCCCTTCATGGCGGCGAACCAGATCAACGAGCCGATGCTGCTGATCCACGGCGAAAAGGACAACAACTCGGGTACCTTCCCGCAGCAGTCCGAACGCATGTTCGCGGCGATCAAGGGCACCGGAGGCACCGCAAGGCTGGTCATGCTCCCGCACGAGAGCCACGGCTATCGCGGTAGCGAAAGCGTGCTCCACACGCTGGCCGAAATGATCGACTGGTTCGACACCTACGTGAAACCCGAAGAGGTCGAACTCGCGGGCGACTGAGCCGGCTGAAAGGCCAAACGAAAAGGGCGCCACCCGCGAGGGAGGCGCCCTTTCTTGTGTCGTGGCCTACTGCCTCAGGCGGCGGTCGCGAATGCGTCCTCTCCGAGGGCCATTAGGCTGTCGCTGCCCGCTTCGAGCTTGCGGCGCAGCGCGCCGGCGTCGGGCAGGTAACGGTCCATGTAATAGCGCGCGGTGGCGAGTTTCTGTTCGTAGAACGCCTTGTCGTCGCCCGCGCTGGCGAGCTTCGCTGCGGCGACCTTCGACATCTTCAGCCACATCAGGCCAAGCGTCACGATGCCCATGATGTGCATGTAATGATGCGCGCCCGCGCCGAGGTGGTTCGGGTTCTGCATGGCGTTGTTCATGAACCACATGGTCGCGGCCTGCTGCTGGCCGAGTGCCTTTTCGAGCTGCTCTGCCATTTCCTTCAGCTCGTCGACTTCCTTTGCAGCAGCGATTTCCTCGCCGACGTGCTTGAAGAAAGCCTGCACCGCTGCGCCGCCCTTCTGGGCGAGCTTGCGGCCGCAAAGGTCCATGGCCTGAACGCCGTTGGTACCTTCGTAGATCTGTGCGATACGGGCGTCGCGAACGAACTGGCTCATGCCCCATTCCTCGATGTAGCCGTGGCCACCGAAGACCTGCTGCATGTTGGTTGCGACTTCATAACCCTTGTCGGTGCCGTAGCCCTTGATGACCGGGGTCATCAGGCCAAGCAGGAGATCTGCTTCCTCGCGCTCTTCATCGGTTTGCGCCTTGTGCGTCAGGTCGACCAGGAGGCCGCCCCAAAGGGCAAGAGCGCGCATACCTTCGGTGAAGGACTTCGCGTCCATCAGCATGCGGCGAACATCGGGGTGGACGAAGATCGGATCGGCCTGTGCCTCGGGTTCTGCCGGACCGGTCAGGGCGCGGCCCTGACGACGATCGAGCGCATACGCGACGGCGTTTTGATAGGCGACTTCAGCCTGGCTCAGGCCCTGGATGCCAACGCCGAGACGCGCAGCATTCATCATGATGAACATGGCAGCGAGGCCCTTGTTCTCTTCACCGACGAGCCAGCCCTTGGCGCCGTCGTAATTCAGCACGCAGGTCGAGTTGCCGTGAATGCCCATCTTGTGTTCGATCGAACCGCACATCACGCCGTTGCGCTCGCCCGGAGTACCGTCCTCGTTGACGATGAACTTCGGCACCACGAACAGTGAAATACCCTTCGTGCTGTCGGGTGCGCCCGGCGTCTTGGCGAGAACCAGGTGGATGATGTTCTCGCTCATGTCGTGTTCGCCGGCCGAGATGAAAATCTTGGTGCCGGTGATCGCGTAGCTGCCATCAGCCTGCGGTTCCGCCTTGGTGCGGATCATGCCGAGGTCGGTACCGCAATGCGGCTCGGTCAGGTTCATGGTGCCGGTCCATTCTCCCGAGACCATCTTCGGCAGGTACATCGCCTTCTGCTCTTCCGAACCCTTGGCAACCAGAGCGCTGATCGCGCCGTTGGTGAGGCCCGGATACATGCCGAAAGCCTGGTTCGCGCTGGAGATGAACTCTTCCATCACGAAGCCGAGGACATGCGGCATGCCCTGCCCGCCGAATTCTTCCGAATGCGCGAGCGTGCCCCAGCCTGCCTCGCGGAACTGATCGAAAGCTTCCTTGAAACCCGGAGGCGTGGTTACCGAACCGTCTTCATTGCGCACGCAGCCATGCTCGTCGCCAACGCGGTTGAGCGGCGCGAGAACCTCGGCACAGAACTTGCCGCCTTCATTAATGACCGCATCGGTCACGTCATCGGTGGCCATCTCGAAGCCCGGCAAGTTGCCGTAGCTGGCGAGGTCGAGCACTTCATTGATGATGAAACGCGTGTCGCGGGTGGGTGCGGTATAGGTGGGCATTTTTTGTCCTTGGAGAGAGGTTGTTTTTCTGGCGTCTCGCCGGGGAAGAAAGAGTTAGTCGACCTGTTCTTCAACAAGCGAAATGAACTCGGTCAGTTCCTTGATGGAACTGTCGATGTCGGCACGCTGTGCCTTCAACTTGGCTACGTGCCTCTTGCACTTCTCAAGCGTCACGCGGCGCTGTTCGGCACGACCGTCGTCGAGATCGTAAAGGTCGATCATCTCGCGAATCTCGGTCAACGAGAATCCGACGTTCTTGGCTCGCATGATCCAAGCAAGTCGGGCGCGATCGCGCTTAGAATAGATACGGGTCAGTCCGACACGCGAGGGTGCTATGAGGCCTTCGTCTTCGTAGAACCGAAGCGCGCGGGCCGTACAGCCGAACTCGCTGGTGAGATCGGAAATCGAGAATTGCTCGCGCTCTAGCTTGTCGGGCCGTTCGAGATGCGCCCCTGCATGGCGGCGATCACTGTCTGGAATCGGAAGCGACTGGGTCATGCCGCTTTCCTACTCAACGTTTACGTAAGCGTCAAGACTTGACGGGTTGGAGAATACCGTCTTCGAGCACCCGGTAGAAGCAACTGGTTGCGCCCGTGTGGCACGTCGGCCCCTTCGGACGGCACTTCAGAACAACTGCATCCTGGTCACAGTCCACCAGCATCTCTTCGACGATCAGGACATTTCCGGAGGTCTCACCCTTCTTCCAAAGCTTGCCGCGCGAACGCGAATGGAAATGCGCCTCGCCGCTTTCCATAGTCGCTTCCAATGCCACCGAATCCATGAATGCAACCATGAGGACCCGCGAAGATTCGGCGTCGAGCACCACAGCAGTCAGCAAGCCCTTGTCGTCGAACTTGGGCATGAATTGCTTTCCGCTTTCGCGAAGTGTCTTGGCGTCGGACAATGTTATCTCCGGGATTTGTAGGTATGCGACATCTTGTTGCAGGATAACCACAAGCTGGTCCCAAAATCATACATACGGGAACAAGCCTGTTTGAGGAACGGACATTTTGCGGGATGAACGCTCTCACAGGTCATGAGTGGCCTGTCCACCGGAACGACGGTGCCGCGAGAGCGCCAGGTTCAGGGGGTCCCGGGTCCGCAGCCGCATGGGGGTTTTATGCGGCGCACCCGGTAACGATGAGGGATAGGATCTGGTGTATGCTGGGGGGCTGCACCAATATGGTCCGGTGTATTTCGTCACGTGGCGCCCGGGATCGAAAGATCCCGGGCGTTTCGTTTATCCGGCATGGCCCAGCGCTTCGTCGAGCACCCGCGCGAAGCAGGCAATGACGACCGTTCTTGCTCCGGCACGCTTGAGCGCCTTGACGCAGGCGGTGCTGGTTGCGCCCGAAGTGAGAACATCGTCGACGAGCAGGATATCGCGTCCCTTGATCCGCTCAGGTTGCGGCACTGTGATGGCTCCGGAAAGGATCCTCGCGCGTGCTTTTGCCCCCATCCCGCCGAGGCTTGGTGTGCGTTTGATGCGCTTGAGCCCGTCGACGAGGAGCTCGCCCTGCCCTGAACGCTCAAGTTCACGCGCCAGCAGGGCCGCCTGGTTGAAGCCGCGCTGCCACAGGCGCCAGCGATGCAACGGGACCGGCACGATCAGCCAGTCCCCGCGCTCCGATTCAGGCAACCGGGTCGCTATCAATCGTGCAAGCATCGGTGCGAGGGCAATGCGGCGTCCATGTTTGAGCGCCAGCACAAGTTTGCACGAAGTTTCTGTGTAGAGCGTTCCTGCCGCGATCCCGTCATGGACCGGAGGCGCAGCCATGCATGGCGCACAGGCTGCTCCCCCTCCCGGTCCCTTTTCACCGAATGGTCTTTGGCAGAGTTCGCAACACGGTTCGGTAGGGATGGCTAGGCCTGTCCAGCAGTCGGCGCAGAGCCCGCCATGCTCTCCGATACCCTCGCCGCAAGATGGGCAACGGGGCGGATAAACGAGGTCGACGATCGGGGCTAACCCCTCGCCAAGCGTTTGACCCAGTTTGGTTACTCTCCCCACAAGGACTTGCTGCACGGCTTGCGCGGCCGATGCAAGCACGGCAGGTGCGTCGCGATGGATTCGCAAAGCCCTCCCCGAATTTTCAGCCGAGACCGCCGCCGCGCCGGTCTGCGCCGTGCGCTTGTCCGCCAGTCGCAGCGCGATGCTGCACGTTATGTTCTGCAGGACATGGTCGAGGATGTTCTCGACCGGCTCGAATTCATGCGCTTCGAACCGGCCCGCGTGCTTGTCATCGGTGACTGGACAGACACGCTCGCGCTCTCGTTGCGTGGACGTGGAGCCCAAGTAGACGAAGCAAGTGTCCGGACGACGGACGAGGAGCTACCGATCGAAGGAGCGCCGTATGACTTGATCGTCAGCCTCGCCTCGCTCGATCGCGTAAACGACCTGCCAGGCGCGTTGCTGCACATCCGCAACGCACTGGCCAAGGACGGCATCATGATCGCCAGCATCGTGGGGGCTGGAAGCCTCGCGAACCTGCGCCGCGCGATGATCGCCGCCGAGCCGGACAGGCCCGCTGCTCGCATGCACCCGCTGGTCGACAATGCTGCCGCCTCGGCGTTGATGCAGCGCGCGCTGTTCAAGCGGCAAGTGGTGGACAGCCATGCACTCGAGGTCTCGTTCGGATCGCTCGACAAGCTGGTGTCTGACCTGCGCGACCAGGGCTTGGGTTCGAGCCTCGCCTCGCCCGCCCCGGCGCTTGGTAAGGAGGCGCTTGAGCGCGCCCGCGAGGCGTTCCTGCAGGCCGCGAACCAGCAGGGCCGTGTCCTCGAAACCTTCGAGGTGCTGACTCTAACCGGCTGGAAAGACTAGCGCAGGCTCGCCTGAGCCGCAGCGAGCCGGGCGATCGGTACGCGATAAGGCGAGGCGCTGACGTAGTCGAGCCCGGTCTTCTCGCAGAACGCGATACTGGCAGGATCGCCGCCATGCTCACCGCAGATGCCTAGCTTGATGCCGTCGCGCGTCTTGCGACCGCGTTCGGCGGCCAGTTCGACCAGCTGCCCCACCCCGTCCACATCGAGGCTGACGAAGGGATCGCGGGCGAAGATACCCTTGTCGACGTAGTCGGTCAGGAAGCGACCGGCATCGTCACGGCTGACGCCAAGCGTCGTCTGCGTGAGATCATTGGTGCCGAAGCTGAAGAATTCGCCCACCTCGGCGATTTCGCCTGCCATCAGCGCAGCACGCGGCAATTCGATCATCGTGCCGACGAGGTAATCCACCTTGCAGCCCGATGCTTCGAAGACCTCCCCCGCTACGCGGTCGACCACCGCCTTGAGCAGCTCGAGCTCCTTGCGGGTCGCGACCAGCGGGATCATCACTTCGGGCACCGGCGCTTCGCCGCTGCTCTTTGCAACTTCGCAAGCCGCCTCAAAGATTGCTCGCGCCTGCATTTCGTAGATTTCGGGATAGGTGATCCCGAGACGGCAACCACGGTGCCCCAGCATTGGGTTGAATTCGTGCAGCTCGCCTGCACGGCGCTTCAGCTGCTCCACGCTTTTGCCCGTGGCCGAGGCCAATTCCTCGAATTCGGCATCGCCATGTGGCAGGAACTCGTGGAGCGGCGGGTCGAGCAGGCGGATCGTGCACGGAAGGCCCGTCATCACCTCGAAGATCTTCACGAAATCGGCGCGCTGTTCGGGCAGCAGCTTGGCGAGCGCGTCGCGGCGGCCTGCCTCGTTATCGGCCAAGATCATCTGGCGCACGGCGCTGATGCGGTCGGCGTCGAAGAACATGTGCTCTGTGCGGCAGAGCCCGATGCCCTCGGCACCGAACTGGCGTGCCATGCGGCAGTCGTTTTCGGTCTCCGCATTGGTGCGGACGCGCATGCGGCGATGCTTGTCGGCCCATTCCATCAGCGTCCCGAAATCGCCTGCCAGTTCCGGTTCGATAGTGGCGACTTCGCCAGCCATGACCTGGCCGTTGGCACCGTCGATAGTGATCGTGTCGCCTTCCTTGAGCTCGCGATTGCCAATCGTAAGCGTGCGGCCTTCGCGCGCGATCGAGACCTGCGAGGCTCCCGAGACACAGGGCCGCCCCATCCCGCGCGCAACCACTGCCGCGTGACTGGTCATGCCGCCGCGTGCGGTGAGAATACCGGTCGCAGCGTGCATGCCGTGAATGTCTTCGGGGCTGGTTTCGACACGGACGAGGATGACTTTCTCGCCGCGGTTGGCCCACAGTTCTGCCGTATCTGCATCGAGCACGATCTTGCCGCTGGCCGCACCCGGAGATGCCGGAAGGCCGGTGGTCAGCACGTCACGCGGCGCATCGGGATCGAGCGTCGGGTGGAGCAGCTGGTCCAATGCCATCGGGTCGACGCGCAGGATCGCGGTCTTCTCGTCGATCAGCCCCTCACCCACCATGTCGACCGCGAGCTTCAGCGCGGCCTTCGCCGTCCGCTTGCCGCTGCGCGTTTGCAGTAGCCAGAGCTTGCCCTGCTGCACGGTGAATTCGATGTCCTGCATGTCGGTATAATGCTTCTCGAGCAGGTCGAAGAGTCGCGCGAGTTCTGCAAAAGCTTCGGGCATCGCTTCTTCCATGCTCGGCTTGTCGGCCCCGGCAGCTTCGCGCGCAGCCTTGGTAAGATACTGCGGCGTGCGGATACCCGCGACCACGTCCTCGCCCTGCGCATTGACCAGCCATTCGCCGTAATAGGCTTTCTCGCCGGTCGAGGGATCGCGGGTGAAGGCAACGCCGGTCGCGCTGGTATCACCCATGTTGCCGAAGACCATGGCCTGCACGTTGACGGCAGTGCCCATGTCATGCGGAATGTCATTAAGGCGGCGATAGACCTTGGCGCGTTCCGTATCCCAGCTATCGAACACCGCGCTGATCGCGCCCCAAAGCTGTTCGATCGGGTCTTGCGGGAAAGGTTTGCCCAGCTCCTGCTCGACGATCGACTTGTACTCGGCAACAAGCGTCTTCCACTCTTCGGCGGAAAGCTCGGTGTCGGCGTAGTAGCCATTGTCTTCCTTGGTGATCTCGAGCGCCTCTTCGAACAGCCCGTGATCGACGCCGAGGACAACATCGCCATACATCTGGATGAAGCGGCGGTAGCTGTCCCAGGCGAAACGCTCGTCACCACTGGTCTTGGCGAGGCCTTCAACGGTCTCGTCGTTGAGGCCGAGGTTGAGGACGGTGTCCATCATGCCCGGCATGGAGATCGCCGCGCCGGAGCGAACCGAGACGAGCAGCGGGTCCGACGCATCGCCGAAGTCCTTGCCGACGGTCTTCTCGACGTGCTTCAGCGCCTCGGCGACATCGCTGCGCAGCTTTTCGCTGAAGTCGCTGCCGCCAGCGAGGTACTTGAGGCATTCCTCCGTCGCGATGGTGAAACCGGGAGGAACCGGAAGGCCGATGCTGGCCATCTCGGCAAGGTTCGCGCCCTTGCCGCCGGTGACGGTCTTGTCCTTCTGCCGTGCATTCGAATGCGGAGCATCGCCGCCGAAGGTGAAGACCGTATCGTTACTCATCAACGCAATTCCTACAGCTTGGAACGCTTGGAACAGTGTCCAGGCGAAGTAATTTCGTCAGCCCGCGATCCGGCTGAAATCGGCGACTTTGTGCACTGCAGCACGAAAAGCTGCAAGCAGGTCGAGGCGATGTGCCCGCTTGTTTTCTTCTTCTGCATTTACCGTCACTTCATCGAAGAAACGGTCGATCGGTGCCCGAAGGGCGGCAAGCGCGGCCATAGCGCCGGAGAAGTCTTCCGCTTCAATGGCTTGCGAGGCTGCCGGTTCCGATTTTGCCAGAGCATCCATCAGCGCCTTTTCGGCAGGCTCTGCTTCGTAGGAAAGCTCTTTCGCGTGGCGCTCGGCCATCTTGGCTTCGACCACGGCGCGCATGTCGGGATCGTCGACCTGGCTCAGCGGATCTTCCTCGCCGGTGCGGGCGATTTCGCCTTCGGCTCCGTGCCAGTCTTCCTTCTTGAGGATGTTGGCCGCGCGCTTGTAGCCTGCGAGCAGATTGGCGCCGTCTTCGGTCCCGAGGAAGTCCGCCAGCGCCCTCGCCCGTGCCTCCACGCGGTCGACGCGCATATCGGGGCGACCCTGCCAGCTGCGCGATGCCTGGATGTAATCATGGCGAACGCCTTCGTCGCGCAATTGCACGGCGAGACGGTCGAGCAGGAAGTCGGCAAGCTTTTCGGCGAGATCGGTATTGGGGCGACCGTCCCAGGCATGGATCACCGTATCGAGCGACAGCTTCAGATCGTTCGCCTGCACCAGTCGCAGGTATCCGAGTGCTGCGCGGCGAAGCGCAAACGGATCCTTCGAGCCAGTCGGCAGGATATCGATCTTGAAGAAGCTCAGGAGGTTGTCGAGCTTGTCTGCAAGGCTTACGGCCACGGTGGTCGGCGCGGTAGGCACTTCGTCATTCGCCCCGACGGGCTTGTAGTGAGCGCGGATCGCCTCGGACACTTCGACCGGCAGCCCCTCGGCCTTTGCATAGTATCCGCCCATTAGGCCCTGCAGCTCGGGAAACTCGCCAACCATTTCGGTGACGAGATCGGCCTTGCTCAGTTCTGCAGCCTGACGCGCCAGCTTGTGATCGCCATTCGGAGCCTTCGCGTCGAACACCAGCCAGTCGGCCAGCTTCGCCACGCGGTCGACCTTGTCGGCAACCGTGCCCAGCTTTTCATGGAAGGTGATGCGCTCGAGACCCCTGGCATGCTCGGCGAGCGTCTTCTTGCGGTCGACATCCCAGAAAAACCGCGCGTCGGACAAGCGGGCGGCGAGAACCTTGCGGTTGCCGTCGACCACGCGCGCGCCGCCGTCTTCCGCCTCGATATTCGCAGTGCAGATGAATGCGTTGGCGAGTTCGCCCTTGTCGTCTTCGCAGACGAAGTATTTCTGGTTCACGCGGGCGGTGAGCTGGATCGTCTCGGGCGGGACTTCGAGGAAGTCCTCCTCGAACCGGCCAAGCAGCGGAACCGGCCATTCGGTGAGGCCTGCGTTCTCGACGACCAGTCCTTCGTCCTCGACCAGTTTGAGACCGGCTTCGCTCGCGACCTTGGCAGCGCCCGAGCGGATAAGGTCCTGACGCTCTTCATGGTCGACGATGACGTGACCTGCGCGCAGCTTCACCGCATAGTCATCGGCGTTGCCGATGGTGATGTCGCCCGAATGGTGGAAGCGGTGGCCCAGCGTGACCGAGCCGGAGGTGACGCCGTGTAATTCGCACTTGACGACCTCGTCGCCCAGCAGCGCGACGATGCCCGATAGCGGGCGAACCCAGCGCAGGCTCTCAGTGCTGATCGAGGCTGCGCCCCAGCGCATCGACTTGGGCCAGCTGAAGTCACGGATGATCGCGGGGATTGCCTCGGCGAGCACGTTCTTCGTCGCGCGGCCTGGCACGTTCTTCACGGCGAAGTAGGTCGCCCTGCCCTTCACGTCGCGCGTTTCGAGCGAGCCCTTGTCGACGCCTGCCTTGCGGCAAAAACCGTCGATGGCCTGGTCGGGCGCTCCGACCGGAGGCCCCTTCAATTCTTCGCTGACGGCCTCGGTCGCTTCGGGCAGCCCGCGAGCGATCAGCGCAAGACGGCGCGGCGTCGACCAGACGGTAATCTCGCCCGTCGCGACACCGGCAGCGTCCAATTCGCGGCGGAACAGTTTTTCGAGCTCGGCGCGCGCGCCCGCCTGCATGCGGGCGGGAATTTCTTCGCTGCGCAGTTCGAGGAGGAAGTCGCTCATTTCGACCACTCCGGATATTTATCGGCCCACACGGGCGCTTCCTTTTCCATATGCGCTTCACAGCTGCCGCGCGCGAGATCGCGGACGCGGCCCATGTAGCTGGCGCGTTCCTGCACGCTGATCACCCCGCGCGCCTGCAGCAGGTTGAAGATGTGGCTGGCCTCCACCGCCTGCTCGTAAGCGGCGATGGGGACATTGTGCTCGAGCGCATTCTTGCACTCGGCCTCGGCCTTGTTGAACAGGTCGAACAGCGCATCGGTTTCGGCGACCTCGAAGTTCCATTTCGACATCTGCTTCTCGTTCTCGAGGAAGACGTCGCCATAAGTGACGCCCTGCCCGTTGAAATCGAGGTCGTAGACGTTGTCGACGCCCTGGATGTACATGGCGAGGCGTTCGAGGCCGTAGGTCAGTTCGCCCGCGACAGGCTTGCAGTCGAAGCCGCCCATCTGCTGGAAATAGGTGAACTGGGTGACTTCCATCCCGTCACACCAGACTTCCCAGCCAAGACCCCATGCGCCGAGCGTCGGGCTTTCCCAGTCATCCTCCACGAAACGGATGTCGTGCTTGAGCGGGTCGATGCCGATCACGCGCAGGCTTTCGAGGTAGAGATCCTGGATGTTCGCCGGGCTCGGCTTCAGGATCACCTGGTACTGGTAGTAGTGCTGCAGGCGGTTCGGGTTCTCGCCATAGCGACCGTCGGTCGGACGGCGGCAGGGCTGCACGAAGGCCGCGTTCCATGGCTCGGGGCCCAGCGCACGCAACGTCGTGGCGGTGTGGAAGGTGCCCGCGCCCATACGCATGTCGTAGGGCTGCAGGATGAGGCACCCGTTGGCACTCCAGAAATCGTGGAGCGCGAGGATCATGTCCTGGAAGGATTTACGCGGATTACGGTCCATGGAGCGGCGCAATGGCGGATGCGCGAAAAGCGGTCAATGCCGCATTGCAGCGCGATTGCGCATCGCGGGCCCCGACCCTATGCTCGCCCAAGTATTCTGAAAGGGTCACATGAAGAAATCGCCACTCGTCGCAGCGCTCGCAAGTCTCTTGCTGGCCCCGCTTCCGGCCATCACTTGGGCGCAGGGGATCAATACTGACGAGAGGCCGGGCAGCGCCAAGTCGACGCGCAATATCGGCGCCGAGGACTCCGTCACCCAGCGGTCGCCGGACCCAGTCGTCGTTGAGCAGGATTACGACCCTGCTCCGGCGATCTGGCTGCTCGAGGACGAGGACACCAAGATCTACATGTTCGGCACGATCCACGTGCTGCCCGAAGGCTTCCGCTGGCGGAACGAGACCTTCGACAGCGTCGTGAACGAAGTCGACGAGCTGGTTGTCGAGACGAGCGATGCCGACGGCGAAGACGCGATGGCCGCCTTCACCGCCAAGATGATCGCCGACACGCTGACGCGGACACCCACATCGCAGCGCCTGTCGCCCGAAGCTGGCCAGAAGTGGCTCAAAATCGCCGAACTCACCGACTTGCCCGTCGACTATTTCGATGGCCTGCCCCCGCTGTTCGCAATGTTCGGGGCGGGCATCTCGATGCTTGAGGGGCAAGGATCCCAGCATGAATACGGCGTGGAAACAGTGCTCGAGGCCGAATTCGCGGCTGCGGGAAAGCCCATCGGCTCGATCGAGGACTCGCTCGAGGTGATGACGGCGCTTCTCGCGATCGATGAGCAACTGCTCCTCGATCTCCTGGAGAAGGACCTCGCCGAATGGGACGGCAGCTCGATCGAGACCCTCATGGTGGATGACGCGATCCTCAATGAAGAGGGCGCCCTGGCCGACCCATTCGACGACGAACACAATTGGGCGCAGGGCAAGACAGACGGCCTCGAAGACCTGGGTTTCGAAGATTCGCCTTTCGAGATCGAACTCGAGCGCGTCCTGCTGCAAGACCGCAACCGCGACTGGAGCGTCTGGCTGGAGAACCGGATGGGCGAACCCGGCAGCATCCTGCTCGCCGTCGGGGCTGCCCACCTGGCAGGGGATGTATCGGTCCAGTCGATGCTCGCCGAACGCGGGTTCGAGGTGAAGCAGATCCAGTAGCTTTCAGAGCAGATCGCCGAATCGATTCGCCGAGAATCCGGGGCCGGGAACGATGCTTTTCAACGCATTGCTCCTGGCCCTTTTGCGTCGAGAACCGCAGAATTCCGAGGGTATGACAGGTTTTACCGACAGGATGTAAGGTCTTGTTGACAACGGAAACAAGACGCGACATAAAGTAAGGGCAACCTGACATTTCGGAAGGTTGACCTAACCACTGGACCCAATATCCACGCTGGAGACCTGACATGAAAAAGACCTTCGTTCTCGCCGCTGCTGCCTTCGCTGCCATCGCAACTCCCGCCATGGCCAAGGACGCTCCCGACACCTCCGTCGCCATCGGCGATCTCGACCTGACCAAGCAGGCCGACCAGGACAAGCTCGACAATCGCATCGACAACGCCGTGCGTCGCATGTGCCGTGTCGAAGGCTTCGACCTGCAGGCCCGCAAGCTCGAACGCAGCTGCCGCCTTGCAGCAGAAGCAAACGCCGCCCCGCAGATCGAACTGGCCATCGCCAGCGCCCGTGAAGAGCGCTTCGCAGCCATCGAACTCGACGTGCAGGGCTGACCCCTTCGCCGGAGCGCGCTTGCGACAACCCGCGCTCCGGCGGCCCCTTCCTTTCCCAATCCAGACAGGATCGCGACCCGATGAACGGCAAGGCCCTTACCCCCCGCGAAAAGCGCGTACGCAGGCACAATGTCTCGACGCTCGTCGCATTCTTGTCCTTCGTCGCCTGGATCACCGCGTTCACCGCCTTCAAAGCTGAATTCGGAGCGGTGCGGGGGATCTCCTCCGTCCTCTTCCTGGCCGCGCTCCTCGTGATGTTCACCACCCGCAATGCAGATGAATACACGGCGGCGATCTGGCGGGCGGGCACCAGCCTAGCCTTCGTGGTGACGGTAGGCTTCATGTTCTTCGCACCTGCAATCGAGGGCTTCCTCGACGGGCTGTTCGAAGGATTTACAAAGCAGCCGACCGAACGCGATCTCGACACGGGCGAGCTCCTCCCGCTCGTCGCCCTCGCCTCCTTCTTCATCGCCAACGCCTGGACCCGCATCCGCGGGACATTCTGAGGGGCAAGCGTAATGACCAAGACAAAACAATCACCTCGAAAAACAGGCGAACGGCGCTTCAAGCTCTACTTCGGGCTGATGAACCTCGCGCTTGCCGGGATAATCTTGCTTTTCTCAATTCCCCTCCTCGGCGTGATCTTTGATTTCGATCTCAATAACCTGCCAAAACAGGTCAATGCCTGGATCGGACTGACCTTCGGGATCGTCGTGACCATTATCCCTTTCATACTTATGGTCGGGCGCTTCATGCGTGACGAGTATGCAGAGCTCCTGTGGCGCCGCACGGCGCTCGTGATGGCCTATGCTTCGGCACTCGTGCCGCCAACATATTACATCGTGGCTTGGACCAATTTCTTCGTCACCGGTCAGCCGGAAGAGCCGCCGTTCTGGCTGCAATGGGCCTCCGAAGAGACCAAGTGGGGCTTGGTCATCTTCTATGGCTGGCACGCGTACATGATTGCCTTCGTCGTGATATTCCAATTCCTGCGTTTGAAGGACAGCCGATGACCGCTGTAAAAACGGATAAGCTGCGCTATCGAGCGTACTACTGGCTGATCAACGCCAGCTTCTTTTCGATCGTCGTCGGATTGACGAGCGAGATCGTCGAGGCATTCACGGGCTATGATGCCTTCGGAATGTCGAACTCCCTGCAAACCGCAATTGGCTTTCCGCTCGCCATTCTTGCGATCTTCGTTCCCGTTGCGCTGATCGCGATTGCCTCGTGGCGCGACGAATATGCGGAATCGGTCTGGAAGAGGACCGTCGGCTTGATGGCTATCTTCTTCACGGTCGGCCCATTCCTACTCGGCTTATTTCTCTTCGCGGCCTACGCGGTGATCGGCGGGGAGGAGCCGCCCGAATGGCTGGATTGGCTTTATGGTGAGCGCCGTTCAGTCGAGATTGTCCTGTACAGCTGGTACGTCTTCAATGCCGCCTATGTGGTGATTTTCCAGATCATTCGCTGGTGGGACGCGCGGTGAAGAACCGCCTCCGCGTCCTCAGAGCCGAGCGCGAGTGGAGCCAGGCCGAACTGGCCGGCCGTCTCGATGTCTCGCGCCAGGCCGTCAACGCCATCGAAACGGGCAAGCACGACCCGTCCCTGCCGCTCGCGTTCCGCATCGCGCGCCTGTTTGAAATGCCAATCGAGGAAATTTTCGATGACACGGAAGGATGAGATGTTCGAAGACGAGAAGCCCTTCCACATGGGTCGCTATTTCGCCCATGTCATCGGTTGGAGCGTCCTGCTGAGCTTCCTGCTGGTCGGCCTCATCTTCGTGTGGGCTGGCGGCAAGGACATCGTGACTGGGGAGGCAACGCAGTCCGACTGGATCTTCACCGTTGTCGGCGTCCTGATGATCCCACCGGTTGGCTGGGCGCTCTGGAGGTATATGCCCGATTTCACCATGGGTGAGCCCAAAACCCCTCGCGGCAACCGGATCCGCTGGATACTGGGCGCGGTCATTGTAATCGGGGTGGCAATCAGCTTTCCGCTGATCAACCGCGATGGACCGGATGGCGAACCGCTGCACCTGTTCTCGAACAGCCCTTTGCCGACCGATGTCGTCTGGCCGATGATAGCCCTGTGGGCGATCGCGATCCCGATCATCGCCTACATCGCGCGGCGCAACTCGGACGACTACACGCTGGCAGCGAACGACTTCGGGTTCATGCTGGGCGGTTACCTCTTCTACTTCACGGCCCCGCTCTGGTGGATCGGCTGGCGCGGGGGATTGCTGCCGCAGCCGGACGTCATGATCATCTTCATTGCCAGCTTCGTAGTCATCAACTTCGGAAATTTGTGGAAGCGCCACGCAGGCTGACCACAATGACTGTGGACTGCTGTCCGAATATTCAGTCTAGTAGTCGTCAAGATAGAGAGAAGGAACATTTGGCCGTGACGAAATCGAACCTGTTCAAGAGCACCGTAGCCGGCCTCGCCCTCGTGGCCCTGCAAGCCTGCTCGACCCTGCCAGACGAAGCCGCGGTTGCAGCAGTCGCGGAAGAAGCGGCTGCTGAGCTCGCTGCCGAAAGCGGACCGGCCATGTGGAAGGTGGCTGACGAGGACACCACGATCTATCTCTTCGGTACGGTCCATGCCCTGCCCGCAGACGTCGACTGGTACAGCGGCCCGGTGAAGACCGCGCTCGACAGCAGCGGTTCGCTGGTCACCGAAATCGACATGAACCCTGAAGTGATTGCCGCCATGGGCCAGACGATCGCTGCCAAGGGCATGCTGCCCGAAGGCCAGACGCTTCGCGGGCTCATGAATGCCGAACAGCTTGCCGCCTATGAGGCCGGTCTTGCACAGATAGGTATCCCGCCCGAAGCGCTCGACAGTCTCGAGCCGTGGTTCGCAGCCATCAATATCACCCAAGTGCTGCTACAATCGGCTGGCTACAATGGCGAAAACGGCGTCGAGAAGGTGCTTGAGGAAACGGTAAAGGAAGGTACCACCCGTGTCGCACTCGAAACCGTGGACTTCCAGATCTCGATCTTCGACGAGCTTCCGATCGAGAACCAGCTCCAGTTCCTGCTGCAGGCCGTGGAGGACCCACAGGCCGGTGTGGCGATGCTTGACAAGATTATTGCGGAGTGGGCCGAAGGCGATGCAGAAACGCTGGGCGCAATGCTGCAGGAAGGCAATGCGCAGGACCCGCTCATCACCTCGCGCCTGTTCTACGAGCGCAATGCGAATTGGGCCGTATGGATCGACGAGCGCCTGGACACCCCCGGCACGGCCTTCATAGCGGTCGGTGCAGGCCACCTCGCTGGGGAGAACAGCGTGCAGGATTACCTCGCCCAGCGGGGTATCAGCGTGGCGCGCGTACAGTAGCTTCGCGCTTGCATTTCGCGCGCGTCTCGCTATAGGCGCGCGCTTCGGCGTCATGGTCATCCCTGGAGGCGTGGCGGACCGAACTTGTAAATCAATGCATTTCGAAAGGTAAGCGACATGAGCGATGCTCTGACACTTCCGGCCGAGACGCGCGAACGGGCTGGCAAGGGAGCCTCCCGTGCACTGCGTCGCGAAGGCCGTGTCCCCGCCGTGATCTATGGCGGCAAGGAAGAACCCATCACGATCCACGTGGAAGCCAAGGAACTGGTTCGCCAGCTCGGCACCGGCCACTTCATGAACTCGATCGTCACGATCGAGCTGGGTGGCAAGAAGATCAAGACTCTCCCCAAGGACGTGTCGCTTCACCCCGTCTCCGACCGCCCCGAGCACGTCGACTTCTTCCGCCTCGCAAAGGGTGGCAAGATCGAAGTCCAGGTTCCGGTGGTCTTCGTCAACGAAGAAGCCTCGCCGGGCCTCAAGAAGGGCGGCGTTCTGAACGTTGTCCGTCACGAACTCGACCTCGTCTGTGAAAACGACAAGATCCCCAGCGAGATCGAAATCGACGTTACCGGCAAGGAAGTCGGCGATTCGATCCACATCAGCGAAGTCACGCTGCCTGAAGGTGCCGAAAGCGCCATCACCGATCGTGACTTCACCATCGCGACCCTCGTTGCTCCGTCGGCGCTCAAGAAGAGCGAAGGCGCTGAAGGCGAAGGCGAAGAAGAAGTACCGGCAGACGGTGTCGCCGCGACCGAACAGGGTCCGGACGATGACGCTGCTGAAGAGCAGGAAGAAAAGAGCGAAGACTAATTCGCACTTTCCGCTCGGAAATCACCAAGGCGCCGGTCTCGCAAGAGGCCGGCGTTTTGCTTTTGGGCAAGCTATCGCTAGAGGGCTCGAATGCAGATCTGGACAGGCCTTGGAAATCCCGGACCGCAATATGCGATGCACCGGCACAATATCGGTTTCATCGTGTGCGACACGATCGCCGAGATGCACGGTTTCGGCCCGGTTCAGAAGAAGTTCTCCGGCTGGGTCCAGGAAGGCCGCATCGGCAACGAGAAGATCGTCCTTCTCAAGCCCGCAACGTACATGAATGAAAGCGGTCGCGCCGTCGGCGAAGCCATGCGCTTCTACAAGCTCGACATCGAGGACCTTACCGTCTTCCATGACGAGCTCGATCTCGCGCCCTTCAAGGTCAAGGTTCGCCGCGGCGGCGGGCTTGCGGGCCACAACGGCTTGCGCTCGATCAACCAGCATCTCGGGCCCGATTTTCGCCGCGTGCGGATCGGCATCGGCCATCCAGGGAGCAAGGACCGTGTCACCGGCCACGTGCTCGGCAACTACGCCAAGAGCGAGATGGACGACCTCGCCGGAATGCTCGGCGCGATAGGCGCAGAGGCCGAATGGCTGGCCAAGGGAGAGGATGCGCGCTTCATGAACGATGTGGCGCTGCGCATGCAGGAATAAGAACAGCATTTTCCTGCATTTAACCAAATATTTGGCGATACGCTGGCATAGCGATTGCCCTCAACATGCCAAAGAAAATTGCCGCCTTTCTGGTCTTCCTCATGATTGCCTTCCAGGCAGTCATTTTCTTCGCGTCGGAAATGAGCACCAGTGCTCGGATAACCACGCTTGTACTGGTATCGATAGCAGCCGCGACCACGATTTTCGGCGACCTTTACAAACGAACCCTCATCCGATTGCTCGGCGAGGCGATAGCCGATGAGAACTGTGGCGAAGAATTCGATGTGGACGCTGCTTTTGAGCGGGCCATGCGGCGTCGCGGAAAGACCGCTCAGGATTTCGATAAGCCGCTCGGGTGAATGACAGGCCGCGCGTGGGCGACATTCGAATTGCCGACTTGGCGCAAACCTGTGTAGCCTTGCTATCAAAGTGAGGAGAGCTGCACATGCCCGAGATCAATCGCCGTACCCTGCTCGCCGGAGCCGCCGCCACCGGCGTTGTTGCAGTTGCAGCCCGCGCTGCTCAGGATGACATGCTGACGCCCCCTGCAGACATGTCGGGCAAAAGCGTGCTTATAACCGGCTGCTCATCCGGTTTCGGAAGGCTGATGGCAGAAGATTTCGCTCGCAAGGGCGCAAAGGTCTTTGCGACCATGCGGAACCTTCCGCGTCCCGAAGCCGACGAACTTCGTACACTGGCTGAAACCGAGTCGCTCGACCTCCACGTGATCGAGATCGACGTTACCGACGATGCGCAAGTCGCTGCCGGCGTTGCCGAAGCGGAACGCATGGCTGGTGGCGGCATAGACGTACTAATAAACAATGCGGGTATCTCCACCGCAGGGCCTATCGAAATCCAGGACATGGCGGCGACCAAGCTGCTGTTCGACACCAATGTCTACGGCCCGCACCGCCTCGCAAGGGCCGCCCTCCCCGCGATGCGCGCCCGCAAGTCCGGCCAGATTTTCAACGTCACATCTCAGCTCGGCCGCGTGATGATCCCCGGTTTCGGCCAGTATTCACCGACCAAGTTCGCCCTCGAAGCGATGAGCGAACAGATGGCCTACGAGCTCGTGCCTCATAATATTGACGTTACCATCATTGAACCGGGCGGCTATCCGACCAAGATCTGGGACAATGCCAACCGACTGACTCTGGGCCTGCTTGAGCGCGCCGAGCAGAAACACCTCGCAGGCTACCCCGCCATGATCGAACAGCTTCGCCAACGCGGCAGCGGCGGCGGCAATACCGACCCGATGGACGTGCCCAACGCTATCGCGGCAATCATCGCCATGCCTCCCGGAACCCGCCCGCTACGCCAGCCTGTCCACCCTGGCCCAAAGCCACAGGTCCCGATTAATGAGGTCAGCGCCAAGGTGCAGCTCGATTGGCTCGGTGAAAGCCCGTACGGCCCGATGATCAAGGCGGTTCACAACGCGTGATCCTCTGGCCATTGCTGGCCACCGGCGCTAAGGGCGCGGCCAACACATTATTTCCGGAGTAATCGATGGGTTTCCGTTGCGGGATCGTCGGCCTGCCGAATGTCGGCAAGTCCACCCTTTTCAATGCACTGACCGAGACGCAGGCTGCACAGGCTGCGAACTATCCGTTCTGCACGATCGAACCGAACGTGGGCCAGGTTTCCGTGCCCGACGAACGTCTCGACAAGATCGCCGCGATCGCGGGTTCCGCCAAGGTCATTCCGACACAGCTTGCCTTCGTCGACATCGCGGGCCTCGTTAAGGGTGCGAGCCAGGGTGAAGGCCTCGGCAACCAGTTCCTCGGCAACATCCGCGAGGTGGACGCCATCGTCCACGTCCTGCGCTGCTTCGAAGACGACGACATCCAGCACGTCGCCAACAAGGTCGATCCGATTACCGATGCCGAAGTGGTCGAGACCGAGCTGATGCTGTCGGATCTCGAAAGCCTCGAGAAGCGTGTCCCGGCAGCCGAGAAGCGCGCCACCGCCGGCGACAAGGAAGCAAAGATCACCGCGAGCGTTCTCGGTCAGGCCCTGCAGCTGCTGCGTGACGGCAAGCCTGCCCGCCTCACCGAACCGAATGATGAGGAAGAGGCACGTGTCCTGCGACAGGCACAGTTGCTGACCGCCAAGCCCGTGCTCTACGTTTGCAACGTGGGCGAGGAAGATGCTGCCAAGGGCAACGCCTTCTCGGAGCTCGTCTTCACGAAGGCTGAGGCCGAAGGTGCACAGGCAGTCGTCGTTTCGGCGGCCATCGAGAGCGAGCTGGTCGCGATGGATGCCGAAGATCGTGCTGAATACCTCGCCGAACTGGGTCTGGAAGAAAGCGGCCTCAGCCGCGTGATCAAGGCTGGTTACAAGCTGCTCGGCCTCAACACCTTCTTCACCGCCGGCCCCAAAGAAGCGCGTGCATGGACCTTCCCCGAAGGCGCCAAGGCACCCCAGGCCGCAGGCGAAATCCACACCGATTTCGAACGCGGCTTCATCCGCGCCGAGACCATTGCCTACGAGGACTTCGTCGCCCTCAACGGTGAAAGTGGTGCGCGCGAAGCGGGTAAGCTTCGCCAGGAGGGCAAGGAGTACCTCGTCAAGGATGGCGACGTGATGCTCTTCAAATTCAACGTCTGATCCAATCCGGAAGGTCGCCAAGATGAAAAAGCTCGCTGCCGCCCTCGCCCTTGCCGCTATCACGGCGCTGCCAGCTTGCGCACCGCAGGTCGAGAGCGTCTCGGCAGCAACCGTAGAAAGCCGCGAGCCGGTCACGATCCTCGTGTCGATTGACGGCTTCCATCCGGACTATCTCGATCGCGGCATCACGCCGGCACTGTCCGCGCTCGCCGACGGCGGTGTGAACGCGGAGATGCGCCCCTCCTTCCCGACGAAAACCTTCCCCAACCACTGGACGCTGGTGACGGGCCTCGTCCCGGACCATCACGGCATCACCGCCAATCGGATGGAGGACCAGGGCAGACCGGAAGAGACCTTCACCATGGCGACGGTGGATCCGTACTGGTGGAACGAGGCCAAGCCCGTCTGGGTCGAGGCGGAAGAAGCCGGCATCCGCAGTGCCGCCATGTTCTGGCCCGGCTCGGCAGTGCCATGGGGCGGCACCGCTGTACGTTTCGGGCCTTTGATGGACGGCATCCTGCCGAGCGACTGGCAGCAATTCTCGATGCAGGTTTCGAACACGCAGCGCGTGAACTCGGTGCTCGACTGGCTCCGCCGTCCCGAGGATATCCGCCCGGGGTTCGTGACGCTCTATTTCGACACGGTGGACACGGCAGGACATGACGACGGTCCCGAAGGTGAAGAAATCGACGCAGCGCTCCGCGATGTCGACGCGCACATCGCAATGCTCGTCGAGCAACTGCGTGCGATGCAGCAGCCGGCGAACCTGGTGATCGTCTCCGACCACGGCATGGCCCCGACCAGCTCGGAACGGGTCATTGCCCTCGATGAACTCTTCGACAGCTCACTCTACCGCCTCGTCGAAGCCGGTGCCTACGCCACATTCGAACCGGCCGAGGGCAAGTCGCGCGAATTCCGTGAGGCCATCCTTGCCGATCACGCCAACATGACGTGTTGGGCGAAAGAGGACATTCCGGCGCGCTACAACTACGGCACGCATGACCGTATCCCTCCCTACTTCTGCCTGCCGGAAACAGGCTGGACCATTTCCCGTTCGCGCTCCTCCGCCAACTGGAGCGGCGGCAACCATGGCTATGACCCCTACTCGCCCGAGATGAAGGCGCTATTCATCGCCAACGGTCCGGCTTTCCAAGCGGCGACGACATTGCCTATTTTCGACAACACCGATGTTGCGCCGCTGCTGCGCCACCTGGTCGGTCTGCCGCAGGCGCAACGTGCAGACGGTTCGCTCGACAGCCTCAAGCTAGGTCTCGCAAGGGACTGACCAAACACTAGGAACACTCCGCCTCGCCTGCCGTTAGGCATTCAAACAAGGGGAGTATTCCGGTGGTAGACAAGTCCGAGAAGTTCAATTGGCTGGTGCGCGTTGGCTATCTGAGCCGCGCGATCCTTTATTTCGTTCTCGGCCTGGTCGCCCTGACGAGCGCCAACCAGATAGCCGAAGGCACCAATGGCATCTTCGAGGCCATCAAGGCCTATCCGGCGGGCACTGCGATCCTTTGGATCATGGTGCTGGGGCTGTTCGCCTATGCCCTCTTCCGTTTCTGCTCGCCGCTTTTCGACATCGAGAACAATGGCTCCGATGCCAAGGGTTGGGGCAAGCGGATCGGCCATGCCGGTAGCGGCGTGGGCCACCTCGCCCTCGCCTATTCGGCCTACCAATTCGCCAACAATAGCGGCGGGTCCTCCGGCGGAGGGGCACAGGAAGCGGCTTCCGGCGTACTTTCGATGGACTTCGGCGGCATCGTTCTCGGCCTGCTCGGCATCGCCCTGTTCGTCGCCGCGGCCTTCCAGGCAAAGAAGGGGATCACCGGCGAATTCATGCAGCGCATCAGTGGGCAGGCACCCAGTTCGGTCCGCTGGCTGGGCCTTGCAGGCTACCTCGCCCGTGCAGTCGTCTACACTGTGATCGGCTGGTCGCTGTTCAAGGCAGGCTTCATGTCGAGCGGTGCAAGCGAGATAAAGACACTCGGCGATGCCGTAGCCAGCCTCGCTGGCGAAGGGTTCATCTTCACGCTGACCGCAGTCGGACTGCTCCTATTCGGGGTCTACAGCCTCATCCAGGCGCGCTACCGGATCATTCCTGAACTCGATAGCGATGCCGGAGTGCCGCAATTCAGGGCGTGACTTGAAACATACCCCCTAGGGGTATAATTCACGCGCATGACAAAGACCGCACAACTCTACCGGATGGTGATGGACAAGCATGTCTGTCCCTATGGCATCAAGGCCAAGTGGCTGCTGGAAAAACACGGCTACACGGTCGAGGACCATCATCTCTCCACCCGCGAGCAGACGGACGCTTTCAAGGAAGAGCACGGGGTCAAGACGACACCGCAGGTCTTCATCGAGGGCGAGCGGATCGGGGGCTACGATGCCCTGCGCGAACACTTCGGCACCCGGCGCATGGCGGAGGGCGAGAAGAGCTACAGGCCCGTCCTTGCGGTCTTTGCCGTCGGCGCCGCGCTGGCAGTCTCCCTCAGTTTCTTCGTCTACCAGGCGCCGTTCACGATCCGCGCCGCGGAATGGTTCGTCGCGTTTTCGATGGCCATGCTGGCAATGCTGAAACTGCAGGACGTCGAGCAATTCTCCAGCATGTTCGTCGGCTACGACCTGCTCGGTCGTCGTTTCGTACCCTATGCCTACGCCTATCCGTTCCTCGAGGCGACGGCGGCGGTACTCATGGCGGGCCGTTTCCTGCCTTGGCTCTCGATCCCCATAGCCCTCTTCATAGGCACCATCGGCGCGGTGAGCGTCTTTTATGCGGTCTACATCCAGAAGCGGGACATCAAATGCGCCTGTGTGGGCGGCAGCGCCAGTGTCCCGCTGGGCTTCGTGTCGCTGACAGAGAACCTCGCGATGATCGGCATGGCTGTTTGGATGTTGCTTCGCCCGACGCTGTGAGCCACAGCAACGAAATGAAGTTCTACGAAGACATCGAGGTCGGCACGAAGAACGCCTTCGGCCGCTACGAAGTGACCCGTGAAGAGGTGATGGATTTCGCTTCGAAGTACGACCCCCAGCCCTTCCACCTCGATGACGAGGCGGCTGCACAGACGCATTTCGGGCGTTTGTCCGCGAGCGGCTGGCACACCTGCTCGATGACGATGGCCATGATGGTCGAGAACATGAAGGATGAGAAGTCGGCCGGTCTCGGCTCTCCGGGCGTCGACCAGATCCGCTGGAAGAAGCCGGTCTACCCCGGCGACACGCTGCGCTGCGAAACCGAAATCACCGAAAAGCGCCGTAGCGCTTCACGCCCGGAGATGGGCATCTTCAAGAGCCGCATCCGCACCTATAACCAAGACGATCAGGTGGTCTTGGAGATGGTGTCGAACGGGCTCATCAGGACCCGTGACCCGGAAGGGTCAGACTAGGCTCAGGCCCCGCATTGGGTCAGGCCCTCTGCTCGGTAGACGACGGCATCACTACTGTCGCGCACCGTTAGAAGCCCGCGATAATCGCTTGTTTCCATGCCTGATTTCTCACCGCTCGCCTCGTCGAGGTCGAGAGTGAAGGAGTATTCGAGCCCGTCATACTCTCGGCGTGCCAGATATGGGAGTTCAGCACTCCCCTTGTCCGCGGCAAAGCGCAGCAACTCGCCATTGCGGATGACATAGCCCTCGTCGGCCATCGCGATAGCGACCGCGCCCAGTCCGCCGCCATCGGGCACAAAGCTGCAGCCGGCGCCGTACAGCTCGAATTTCTCGATCTCGCGATAGCGGATAGGGTCGAGCACTAGTTGCTCTGCCGGAGCATCCTGGTTCGCCTTCACCTCGGCGACATCGCGCGCATCGGCTGCTGCTTGTTCCTCTGGGGTGGGGCCGCAAGCTGCGACAATCAGGGCAAGACCGGCCGCAATCCAGCGCATCAATGTCTCCCGAAGAGTTTCTCGACGTCTTCCATCGAGAGTTTGACCCATGTGGGCCGCCCGTGATTGCACTGGCCCGATCGCGGCGTGCGCTCCATTTCGCGCAGCAGGGCGTTCATCTCGTCGACGCGCAAGGTGCGCCCTGCCCTGACCGACCCGTGACAGGCCATGGTCGCAAGCACGAGGTCGAGCTTTTCGCCGAGGTGCAGCGCCTCGCCATTGAGTGCGAGATCGTCGTCGATATCACGCAGGAGCTTTTCCGGATCGGTACGAGCGATTGCGTGCGGCAGGCTTCGGACCAGCATGGCCGAAGGACCGAAGCGCTCAATTGCGAGGCCGTGCTGAGCGAGCGTGTCCGCGGCTTCCTCGAGCCGGTCGCAGCTCGTTTCGTCGAGTTCCACGACCTCCGGAATGAGCAGCGCCTGGCTGCGTGCGACTGCCTCTTCGGCGCCGGCCGCTTTCAGGCGCTCAAGCACGAGGCGCTCGTGTGCCGCATGCTGGTCGACGAGAACCAGTCCATCCTTCGCCTCGGCGACGATATAGGTATTCGCAACCTGACCGCGCGCGATGCCGAGCGGATAGTCCTGCGCTTCGGCAGCGACCGGCGTAGCTTCCTCGGCGCGCCCCTGCGGCGCCGCCATCACGTCGGTATCTGCGCCGCGCCATGCCTGCGACGGTTCGGAGACGCGCTGCTGCGGCGACGACCAGTCCCGGCCTTCGAAGATCGAGCGGAGCGCCGGCGCGGGTTCTTCGCGAACCGGCTCCTGCTGCCAGCGCGACATCGCGCCTGCATCGGGAGACTGCGCACTGCGCTTGTCCCCGGTCGCTAGCGCGCTCCGTAGGCCGGAGACGATGAATCCGCGCACCGCCTGCGCGTCACGGAAGCGCACTTCGGTCTTCGCGGGATGGACGTTCACATCCACCTCTTCGGGCGGGAGATCGAGGAACAGCGCGAGCACCGCATGGCGATCACGTGCCAGCATGTCGGCATAGGCACCACGGACCGCGCCGGTCAGCAGGCGGTCCTTCACCGGACGACCGTTCACGAACAGGTACTGGTGATCGGCAATCCCGCGATTGTAGGTCGGCAGGCCCGCAATTCCGGTGAGCCGCATGGGCCCGCGATCGAGATCGATGGCGACGCCATTTTCCTTCAGCTCGCGCGCCACGACCTGCGCCACGCGATTGGCCAGCCCTTCTCCGCCCTGCAGGCCGAGAATGCGCCGTTCGCCATGATCGAGCGTAATAGCCACATCGGGCCGCGCCATCGCGAGGCGCTTCACGACATCGAGGCAGGCGGCATATTCGCTGCGTGGCGTTCGCAGGAACTTGCGCCGCGCGGGGATCTTGCCAAACAAGTTCTCGACCCGCACGCGCGTTCCGGGCGGCAGAGCGGCAGGTCCTTCCGAAACCAGCTCGCCGTGATCGACCACTCGTTTCCAGCCCTGCTCGGCGCCCTTGGGGCGACTTTCGAGCGAGAAGCGCGCCACGCTGGCGATGCTGGGCAATGCCTCTCCCCTGAAGCCGAGCGTTGCGACCTGCTCGATCGCCTCGTCGGGCAGTTTCGAGGTGGCGTGGCGCTCCAAGGCGAGCGCCATCTCGTCCGGAGTCATTCCGCAGCCATCGTCGGTCACTTCGAGGCTCGTCAGACCGCCTTCGACCAGCTTCACGGCGATCCGTGTCGAGCCCGCATCGATGGCGTTTTCGACCAGCTCCTTGAGTGCCGAAGACGGGCGCTCGACCACCTCGCCAGCAGCGATGCGATTGACCAGATTATCGGGTAGGCGACGTATTTCAGGCATGGACATCACAACATAGCGCCGAAACGGCAGAAATCCGAGACGATACGAATTCCTATCCCCCGTCGAAATTACGGAAATTTTTGGCTTTCGGAGCGTAATATCGCTAAAGCACCGCCACCGCTTTCCCCCGGGCGCAAACGAGCGGTGCGATTCACATCTTTCGCTAACCCCGCATTACACGGATTACGACACCAAAATGGGCTTCTGGAACAACCTCTTCAAATTCGGCGTGCAGAACATGGCTATCGACCTCGGTACCGCCAACACGCTGGTCTACGTGCAGGATCAGGGCATCGTCCTGAACGAACCGAGCGTGGTCGCGCTCGAGACGATCAACGGCATGAAGCGGGTCAAGGCCGTGGGTGACGATGCGAAGATGATGATGGGCAAGACGCCCGATTCCATCGAGGCAATCCGTCCGCTGCGTGACGGCGTGATCGCCGACCTCGACGTGGCCGAAGAGATGATCAAGAGCTTCATCAAGAAGGTCACCGGTCGCAAGAGCCTGATGCGTTACCCCGAGATCACGATCTGTGTCCCTTCGGGCTCGACTTCTGTCGAACGTCGCGCAATCCGTGACGCCGCTTCGAACGCCGGCGCTTCGCAGGTCTACCTGATCCTCGAGCCGATGGCCGCAGCTATCGGTGCAGACATGCCCGTGACTGAACCGGTCGGCTCGATGGTCGTCGACATCGGCGGCGGCACCACCGAGGTTGCCGTCCTCTCGCTGCGCGGTCTCGCCTACACCACTTCGGTCCGCACCGGCGGCGACAAGATGGACGAAGCGATCGTCTCCTATGTCCGACGACACCACAACCTGCTGATCGGTGACAGCACGGCAGAGCGTATCAAGAAGGATTACGGTGTCGCTCGCCCGCCCGAAGACGGTGTCGGCGAGCAGATCACCATCAAGGGCCGCGACCTCGTGAACGGCGTGCCTAAGGAAATCACCATCAATCAGGGCCACATCGCAGAAGCCCTTAGCGAACCGATCGGGGCCATCGTCGAAGGCGTGCGTATCGCCCTCGAAAACACCGCTCCCGAACTGGCAGCCGACATCGTCGACCAGGGCATCGTCCTGACCGGCGGCGGAGCGCTGATCGGCGGGCTCGACGAGTATCTTCGCGACGAAACCGGTCTGCCGGTCACCATCGCGGAAGATCCGCTGTCCTGCGTTGCTGTGGGCACGGGCCGTGCCATGGAAGACCCGATCTATCGCGGCGTATTGATGACCGCATAAGCGAAGAAGGGGGCAGACCATGGCGCCGAGCGGCCAGCGGCGCTCCACTTATTCCAAGCGGGCGCAATACAATCTGTTCACCGGCTACATCGTGGCCGGTCTCGGTGCCCTCATCGGCGCTGTGCTGCTTGGCGTTTCCTTCTTCCAGCCCGACCTTTTCGGCGGCCCACGCGGCGTGGCACAGGATGCGGCCACTCCGGCTACCGAGACCGTTGCGACAGTAAGGACGGAATCCAAGGGATTGTGGGATTCGATCAGCGGCTATTATCGCGCTGGATCCAAGAACGCCGAGCTGCGTCGCGAGATGGAGCTGGCGCGTATCCGCCTGGCCGAAGCAGAAGCCATCCGACAAGAGAACGTGCGCCTCAAGGGCCTGCTGGACCTTCAGGACAAGGACCGTACTCCGGTCGCCGTTGCGCGGCTGGTTGGCTCGTCCGCTGCGAGCACGCGGCGTTTCGCCTATCTTGGTGCTGGTGCGGACGACGGTGTCGAAGTCGGCATGCCGGTGCGGAGCCCGCGCGGCGTAGTCGGCCGCATTCTCGAGACCGGCGGTTCGTCCTCTCGCGTCCTGCTGCTGACTGACAGCGAGAGTGTGCTGCCCGTCCGCCGCGCCGGAGACGAAGTCGTCGCCTTCGCGGAAGGCCGCGGCGACAGTCTGCTCAGGATCAAGCTCATCAATCTCGGCATCAATCCGCTGGAGCCCGGCGACATGTTCGTGACGAGCGGTGCAGGCGGCTACTATCCGCCCGGGATCGCCGTGGCGATCGTGACCGAGCTCACCGATGATGGCGGGCTCGCGCGCATCGTCAGCGATCCTGCCGCAACCGATTTCGTCGCTGTCGAACCGATCTTCGAGCCCGATGCCGCCATCGGCGCCCAGACGCCCATCGAAGAGGAACTGACCGACTGATGGAGCGCAATGATCCGCGAGCGCGTAGTGACGCCTATGGAAGCAGGATCAATCGCTCGCACTCCCCCTGCTGGCGAACATCATTCCTTGGGCCAGCATACTTATAGCTTCACTTTTGCCGATATTCGCCGTTGCAGCTGCCCTCCCGATGGTGCCGCCGCTCGGATTCATGCTGCTCATCGCATGGCGCCTCGTCAGGCCGGGACTGCTGCCCGTGTGGGCCGGCTTCCCGCTCGGCCTGTTCGACGATCTCTACAGCGGCCAGCCCTTCGGCTTTGCGATCCTCACGTGGTCGGTGTTCCTGCTCGTGATCGAGCTGATCGAGAACCGCTGGCCTTGGCGCGCCTTCTGGCAGGACTGGTTCACAGCCTGTATATTGATCGCCATGTACCTTCTGGTGGGTTGGCTGCTTTCCGGTGCCACCCCCACGCTGCATTCGCTCATCGGTGTCGTGCCCCAATTCGTGCTTTCCATTCTGATCTTCCCCCTCATCGCTCGCATGGTCGCATGGTTTGACGACCTGCGCCTGCGACGCTGGAAGCGCGTCTGATGGGTCTGTTCAAGAAGCGGGGCGTCCGTAACAAGCCCAAGGAGCTGGTCAGCCAGACCACCCTGGAAAACGCCTTTAACCGACGTACCTTCGTTATCGGAGCCGGCATGGGCGGGATCGGCGCGATCCTTGCCGCGCGCATGGGCTACATCGCGATTGCAGAGAACGAGCGCTGGGTGCTGGAATCGGAAAGCAACCGCGTGAACCTTTCGCTGATCCCTCCGCGCAGGGGCTGGATCCTTGACCGCAATGGTGCTCCCCTCGCCTCCAACCGCGCAGACTTCCGCGTCGACGTGATCCCGGACAGGATGGAAGATCCCGAGCGCACGCTCGATGCGCTTGCCGATATCCTCGACCTGCCCGAAACGACCATCGCCGACATCACCAAGCGCATCGACGAGGCGCGCGGCTTTCAGCCCATCGAGGTGGCGACGGGTCTCGACTATGACGAATTCGCCGCAATCAGCGTGCGACTTCCTGACCTTCCCGGCGTCGTGCCGCAGCGCGGCTTCTCACGCTTCTACCCGACCGGACCTAGCGTCGGGCACCTGCTCGGCTACGTTGGCCCCGCCTCGGCCGAAGAATACGAGGAACGGCCCGACCCCATCCTGATCACGCCCGGCTATAAGATCGGCAAGGACTCGCTCGAGCAGCAGTTCGAAGAAGAACTGCAGGGCGAGCCCGGCGCGCGCAGGGTCGAAGTCACTGCATCGGGCCGCATCGTGCGCGATCTCGAAACACGCGAGGACACTCAAGGCAAGCCGGTACGACTGACGATCGACGGCCCGCTGCAGGACTATGCTGCGCGGCGCATCGGCCTAGAAAGCGGATCCTGCGTCGTGATGGATTGCGAGACGGGCGACATCCTGTGCATGTCCTCGATGCCCAGCTTTGATCCGAACAGCTTTTCCGCCGGCATCGGGCGCGTGGAATATGCCATGCTGCGTGACGACGAGCGCGTGCCCCTGCGCAACAAGGTCCTGAAAGGGCTCTATCCGCCTGGCTCGACGGTCAAGCCGATGCACTGCATGGCTTTCCTCGATGCTGGGGTGAAACCGGAAGAGACCATCGTCTGCGGCGGCGGACGGCGCGTGGGTAACCGCTTCTTCAATTGCTGGAGCAATCACGGCGTGGTCGATATGGCAAAGGCCATCTACCAGAGCTGTGACAGCTATTTCTATCACTTCGCCCAGCAGGTCGGCTTCGAGAAAGTCGCCGAATGGGCCCACAAGACCGGTCTCGGCGAAGAGTTCGATCTCCCGGTGACGAGCCAATTCTACGGAACCGTGCCCGAGCCCGACTGGAAGCTGCGCAAGTTCGGGCGAGAGTGGCAGTCCTACGATACGGTCAACTCATCGATCGGACAGGGCTACTACCTGACCAATCCTCTGCAGCTGGCGGTCATGACGGCCCGGCTTGCGACCGGCGATAAGGTGATGCCGCGTCTCCGGCTCGACGAGAAAGTACCGGAATTCGAGCATTTCGATTTCACGCCGGACCAGATTGCGTATGTTCGGCAGGCTATGAGCGATACGGTCAACGGTCCGGGTACCGCGGGTCGCGCGCGCCTTCCCATCGATGATGTGCTTATGGCCGGCAAGACCGGGACGGCACAGGTCGTCTCGCTCAGCGTGTCCGACGGCAAGACGGGCCCATGGAAGTTCCGCGACCACGGGTTGTTCGTTTTCTTCGCGCCCTTCGACAAGCCAAAATACGCTGGCGCAGTGGTCATCGAGCACGGAGGCGGTTCGGGTTCCGCCTACCCGATCGCACGCGACGTGATGACCTACCTTTTCGATCCGGCAAAGGGCCTCGAAGCGCTCCGCGCGCTGGAAACGCAATGGGGCGGGACGGCCCAGCAGCGCCTCGATGCAAAGTATCGGGCCTATGCCGCCGCGAACGGGGCCTCGGTGCCGCCCATACCCACGCGAGATGACGATATCTTCGATAAGGTCGAGGCCGAGGCTCGTCTTGCCGCAAGGCAAGCCGAACAACTCGGGGATTCGGTCACCCCTCGACGCGAGGACAACGAGGCCACCAGCCAGATCAGCCGCGCACCGCCCTCCGCGCAGACGCCAGACAGGCCGGCGACTGCCGCCACCGAAGTGCCGGAGGCAGGCGAATGAGCGGTATCGTCCCGGATCCGGTAGCCCGCCAGCCATGGCAGATGCTATTGCCGCTCTTCGCGCTGATCATGTTCGGCGCGTTGGTGCTGACATCTGCCGCAGCCGGCGATTTCGACGCATATGCACGCTCGCACCTGCTGCGGTTCGGCATCCTCTTTGTAATGGCTGTGGTCATCTCGCGTTTCTCGAAAGAGTTCGTGAGCTTCTTCACCTACCCGGCCTATCTCGTGATCCTGGTTCTGCTGATGGCGGTGGAGATCGTCGGCCAGGTCGGCGGCGGTAGCCAGCGTTGGCTCGAAGTCGGACCGATCCGCATCCAACCTTCGGAACTGATGAAGCCCGCCGTCGTGGTCGCTTTGGCGAATTACTACGGCTCACTGCCTGTCGGCATGATCCCGAATTGGCGAGCACTTATGCCTGCTGCCGGTATTATCCTTGCGCCGATGGCCTTCGTCCTGCTGCAACCCGACCTTGGTACTTCGCTGGCGATCGCTTTCGGCGGAGGTGTCGTGATGTTCCTCGCAGGGCTTCCACTGCGCTGGTTCGTCTTTGCCGGGATCGCCGGGGTTGCCTCGTTGCCGCTTGCGTTCTTCTTTGCGCTCCAACCCTACCAGCAGGACCGTGTGACCACCTTCCTCGATCCCGAGAGCGACCCGCTTGGCGAAGGCTACCAGATCACCCAGTCCAAGATTGCCATCGGCTCCGGAGGGATCTTTGGGAAGGGCTTCAACGAAGGTTCGCAAAGCCACCTGCGCTACCTGCCCGAGCCACACACCGACTTCGTCTTCGCCACTATGGCGGAAGAATGGGGATTTCTCGGGGGGCTCTTCGTCCTAGGCGCATTCGCCATGATCCTGCGTTGGGGCCTCTCGGTCGCGCGCAACGCGAACGACCGTTTCTCGAAACTTCTGGCAGCAGGCATGACCGCGACGATCTTCTTCTACGTTGCGATCAACCTGCTGATGGTGATGGGCTTCGCCCCCGTCGTCGGCATCCCCCTGCCCTTCATCAGCCACGGCGGCAGTTCGATGATGACCAACATGATCTGTATCGGAGTGTTGATGATGGTCTATCGCTGGAACCAGAAGGCTCCGCGCACCGGCCTCATCACCTAACCTTCAGATCGTTATGAGGCCCAGCCTGAGCCCCTTCACCGTCGCCGCAACGCGGTCTGTCACCTCCAGTTTCTCGTAAAGCCGCCTGACGTAAGTCCGCACGGTGTCGGGCGAGATCTTCAATATTTCCGCAATCTCGCTCGCGCTTTTGCCACCGGCCATCCAGCCCAGGACCTCTCGCTCGCGGTCGGACAATTCCACCCTTGCCTCATCTTCGGAGGTAATCTGGCAAATCCGGACGTGGGCGGCCTGCACCACGCTATTCATGAGCATGACAAGCCCCTCAGACAATTCCTGCGGCGGCATATCGAAAATCATCGTAGCGTAACCGTTTCGCGAACGTGGCCCGTAAAGGGCGAAGCTCGCACCGTTTCCCATTCCGAAAGACCGCATCCTGGCGAAGTAACGCATGGCGTCCGGATCGTCTTTCGAAAGCGCGATGGCTTCATCCCAGAAGAGAACCGGCGGATTTTCGAAGGTCAGTCGGGGGACCGGATCGCTCCTGATCAGGCCCTCGCTTACGTAGGTTTTCTCCCACTCGCGCGGGAACCCTTCGGCATGGACGAACGCCCCTCTGGCAATCGGCGAGCCGAAAATCGGGAAGTAATGGTAACTAAATGCCAAGACACCGCGCTTCGACCCGAACAAAATGACGTATGTGAGGATTTTCTCACAATCATCGAGACGTTCGAGTTCTGCTACGAATTCCTGCATTTGTTGATCCAAAAGGTGGCAGTCACCCGCTCAGGGGACTACCAATTATCTGAAAAGAATATATCGGGTCTCAAAACTTCGAGCAAGCGAATGAGAGAGCGCTTGCGATTCGCAAGGAAACACTTGTGTCTGGTCGCATCAGCTCTCACCCGAAGAGCACCCTGGATTTCGAGCAACTCGATTGCTCAAAGATTGCCGAACTTGCAGGTGACGGTGCCTGCAGGGTCGTGCTTGAAACAGTCTGCACCCGAGCCCGCGAGGGGCTTGAAAGCACCGTTTGGGAAATCCACAAGTCGACCGGCCTGCCGCTGCACGAATCTTTCGCTGCGCTGCGTACGCTCGAGTATGGCAAGGTCATCGAAATACGCGACAATCCCAGCGATCCGTTCGGGGCGACAATCTGCCTTCTCCTCGAAGGGATCGAAGTGATGAACAAGCGAAATGTCGCCTGAGGCAATTTTGCCTCTTTCATTCGCGGAAGCAGCCGCTATATGAGCGCCTCCCCCGAGTCGGGGGCCGCCCGCACCACCGGGCCGGACACGGAAAATAAGCCGTGAGAGTGGACGCATAGCTCAGTTGGTAGAGCAGCTGACTCTTAATCAGCGGGTCCTAGGTTCGAGCCCTAGTGCGTCCACCATTTCCCCTTTCTTCAGATCGACATCGAGCCGCGTCTTGCGTCGAGTCTGCGCCTGGCGCACATCCGATGTGATGTTCGATTGCGTATCACATTTCGATGTGATACCAGCTGCGAGCATGGATACGATCGAAAAAGTCCGCACCATCGTCGGCACTGGTCTGATGACCCGAGCCGGCCTTGCCCGCGCCGCTGGTCTTCACGCCAACACGTTGCGCGATTGCGCCGAAGACGGCTGGAACCCCACCGCCGAAACACTAGGTAAGCTCGAAGCCTTCCTCGAAGCCAATGACGAGACCCCCGTCATCGTCGGCGCAGAGGAAATCATCGACGAGGCCCGCAACGGCCGCATGTTCATCCTGGTCGACGACGAGGACCGCGAGAACGAGGGTGACCTCGTCATCCCCGCGCAGATGGCCACGCCGAACGCAATCAACTTCATGGCGACGCATGGCCGTGGCCTCATCTGCCTCTCGCTCGACACCAAGCGGGTGAAAGCTCTCGGCCTCGAGCCGATGAGCCGCGACAATCGCGAGAGCATGCAGACCGCCTTCACTACCTCCATCGAGGCGAAAACCGGCGTCACTACCGGCATCAGCGCAGCAGACCGCTCGCGCACGGTTTCGGTCGCGATCGACCCGAGCAAAGGCCCCGAGGATATCGTCACCCCCGGCCACGTCTTCCCCCTGACTGCCCGCGACGGCGGCGTGCTCGTGCGTGCCGGTCATACCGAAGCAGCCGTCGATATCTCGCGCCTTGCCGGTCTCAACCCCTCGGGCGTAATCTGCGAGATCATGAAGGACGACGGGACGATGGCCCGCCTCGACGATCTCGTCGCCTTCGCGCGCAAGCACGACATGAAGATCGGCACGATCTCGCGACCTGATCGAATACCGCATGCGCCATGACCACCTTGTCGAACGCATCGCCGAGGACAGCTTCACCTCCGACTACGGCGGCGCGTGGAAGATGCTGACCTACCGCAACACTGTCGACGGCAGTGAAAGCTATGTCCTCCAGAAGGGCGAAGTGAAGGGAGGCCAGCCCACCCTCACCCGCGTCCACCCGATCTCGATATTCGACGACGTTCTCGGCAAGCCCGGGCCGCGCAAACGCACCCTCCAGCGCGCCATGGAAGCGGTTGGCGAGCACGGCTCTGGCGTCATCGTGATCATCACCGGCCGCCCTGCGACCGGCTACGGCGAAAACGAGGCCCAGCGTAATGTCGGCATCGGCTCGCAGATCCTCGCCGACCTCGGTATCGAGGACATGATCCTGCTCAGCAATTCCCAGCCCAATGTCGTCGCGATCGAAGGCTACGGCCTCAACATCGTCGACCACAAACCCATTCCGGAGTGAACCATATGGCCAATTTCCTGATCGTCGAAGCGCGTTTCTACGACCACTTGAACGACATGCTGGTTGCCGGTGCCAAGGCCGCACTCGAAGCCGAAGGGCACTCGGTCGAGGTCCTGACCGTTCCCGGCGCACTCGAAGTGCCGGGCGCAATCGCCATGGCTGCCGAGAGCGGCCGTTATGACGGCTTCGTGGCCATCGGCGTGGTGATCCGCGGCGAGACTTACCACTTCGAGATCGTGGCGGGCGAGAGCGCACGGGGGATCATGGCGCTGACGATGGACGGTATCGCCATCGGCAACGGCATCATAACGACCGAAAACGAAGAACAGGCGATCGTCCGCGCAGATCCGACCAAGAAGGACAAGGGCGGCGAAGCAGCCAAGGCTGCGATGGCGCTGCTCGACCTGCAGGGACGTTTCGGAGCCTAGTCGGCTCCGTCCACCAACCCGGTCAATCCGAGCGGCGCGAACGGCCCGATGATGAGCTGTTCGAACACGCCCAGCCCTTCGCTGCCGTCGCTTCCGTTAACGCGCACAAGAGTTTGTACGTGCAGGTTCTCGGGTGCGAGCGGATCGATCGCGTCGAGTTCTATCTCCTCCCGCTCGACGCGGAGCTTGCCGTGATGCAAGCCGTGGTTCCACTCGGGATGCGTGTAGCCGATCCCGCGCATCTGGAAGCGTCCCAGCGGTTCGAACGTAACCTGCTCCGGCGCGCCCTTCACCGCTAGCGACAAGGTTCCACCGGCCGGCCATCGCGTGCCGGGCAACAGGCGCGTGCGCATGCTGCCGTGCCCTTCGGCAATGTCTCGAGCATCAGCGCCGTCACCTGCCCAGGCCGCACGGGTATTCCATGCCTTCCCGCTCGGGTCGTTGTTCACATGGAAGAACAGGCTGCCGTTCGCGAAACCGATCGGGGTCCATTGCCAGAAGAATGCAGGCACCGGCGCATCGGGCATGGGCTGCATGTCACGCGCGCCGACCGGCCTGATCCCCCAGCTGCGATCGCGCGTGCCGGCGGTGCCTTCCGACATCTCATGACGCTCGCCATCTAGGGATATCCAGCCCTCGTAATGGCCGTTCTGCGTCATCCGCGTGTAGTCCATGAAAGCGCGCGGCCCGATCCTGTGTGTGAAGCGTGGCTCCTCGATCGGGAATGCGCGGCCCGTGAAAGTGAACTCGCCGGCAATCCCGTCGGTCTCGTCTATCGTGACTTTAAGTGCGTGCAGCGGTTCGACGATCTCGATCGAGATCGGCCCAACCCGCATCGCCATCCGTTCCATTCCCATCTCGGCGCTCGCATGGAGGCAGTATTGCACCCCGCCCCGGATGAAGCTGAAATGCGCATCGGCCACATCGAGATGCGGGTAGATGCCGAAGGCGCAGGCAAAGAATCCGCTCCCGTCGGGCGCATAGCCATTGAAGAAATAGCGATCGTAGAAATTCCGGTCCATCCCGGAATAGGCAACCGGCTCGGGCGTCTGGTGGATCGGAAATTCGTCCCCGCGGGAAAGTACCATCAAGCTGCCTCCTTCAACGCGCCGATACTGTCATGCTTCAGGGCCAGTGCGCAGGCCCCGCGTGCCATGGACAAGAAGTTGTCGTCTCCACGCTCGGTCCGCTCGACGAATGCCGCGCTGAACACTGCAGTCGAAACGCCGTGGAGAATGCCGCGGCGGTAATCCTGCGCAATATCGGCGCGCGTTAGTGGAACGGCCCTGTCCGCCATTTCGGCGAGATAGAGATGAAGCAGCTCATCCTCGTGGTCGAGACCGAGCTTGCCTATCCCGCAGCCGAGGAAATAGCCTACGTCGATCATAGCCTTGCCGACGGTCACCGTCTGCCAGTCGAGGATGGCGATTGGTTCCTTCCCGCCGCAGATGTCGAACAACATGTTGTCTAGCCGGAAGTCACCATGGACGAGGCACTGTGTCTCCGGCTCGCGCCGGAAATAGTTCGCCGACAAGCCCGCCAGCTCTTCGCAAATTTGCATGTACTCGCCCTCGAGCGAGTCTGCGTAACGCTCGCGGAAGATAGCCTGCGCTTGCGGATACATCGCGCCGACCTTGTCCCCGAGATCCTCGGGCGGCTGGATCCAGTCGGCCTCGATGATGTCGGCCCTGCCCCAGCTGGGCGCGTGGATCGCGGCCGCCTGCCGGATCGCCGCGCGGGCATGCTCGATGCCACATCCCGAGATCTGGTCGCCTTGCCGTGCCGGCCCCATGTCCTCGAACAGCAGCGTGAATTCCGCCCCGTCTTCGCTCACCTCGGCAAGATGGGTTTTCGGGACGCGCACGTCGAGCAACGGCGCCGCCTGGCGATAGAACTGCACTTCCTTGCGATAGAGGCCGAACATGGCCGCCGTGCCCCGGCTTGTTGCGTCGGCGGCGGGAAACTTGCCTGCCAGCGTCGCAGGAACATCGTCGCCCTCGAGATGGAAACGGGCACTGTCGCCGACCTGCCCCGTACCGATCGGCTCCCAGCTCACGCTCGTGACCGGCCGCCCGAAAATCTCGGACAGCAACTGCGGCGTAACCTCGTCCGGATGCACGGGAAAATCGCGCAAAGCCCCTCTCCCACAAAGAGCAATTGCAGGAACGCTAACCCGCAAGAAGCGTCGTGGCAATCATGGGAGCATGCAAATCATGAACGGACCGCTGGAGTGGATCGCCTCGATCGGCACTGTGATCGCCGCTTCCATGATCGCATTCGATCTTGGCCGACGGGCAACCGCCTGGGGGTTCATCCTGTTCTGCGCCGTATCCTGCCTCTGGATCTATATCGGCCTGAGCGAAGACGCGATGCCGCTGGCCGCGATGAACGGCCTGCTGCTCCTCATCAACGCATGGGGCGTTTACCAGTACTGGTTCCACCCGAAGAACCGGGCGGGCGACTAGCGTCTCAGCAGATGATCTTGCCGAGGCAATCGCGCCCTGCGTAGATCGCGCTGTCGCCAAGCTCTTCCTCGATACGGATGAGCTGGTTGTACTTGGCAAGGCGGTCCGAACGCGCAAGCGAGCCGGTCTTGATCTGTCCGCAATTGGTCGCAACCGCGAGATCGGCGATAGTCGCGTCCTCGGTCTCGCCCGAACGGTGCGACATCACGGCGGTGTATCCGGCGCGGCTTGCGATATCGACAGCGTCCAGCGTCTCGGTAAGCGTGCCGATCTGGTTGACCTTCACAAGCAACGAATTCGCAAGTCCCTGATCGACACCTTCGCGAAGGCGCTGCGGGTTGGTGACGAAGAGATCGTCACCGACCAACTGGACATGCTTGCCGATCCGGTCGGTCAGCGCCTTCCAGCCTTCGAAATCGTCTTCCGCCATGCCGTCCTCGATCGAGCGGATCGGGTATTCGGCGCAGAGCTTGTCGAGGTATTCGGCCATCTCGTGACCGTCGAGCGAGAGGTTCTCGCCCGAAATCTCGTACTTCCCTTCCTTGAAGAACTCGGTCGATGCACAATCGAGCGCAAGCACGACATCTTGGCCCGGTTTGAAGCCCGCCTGTTCGATCGAAGCCATGATGAAATCGAGCGCGTCGCGCGTGCTCGCAAGGTTCGGAGCGAAGCCGCCCTCATCACCAACGGAGGTCGCCAGCCCCTTCTCGTGCAGCTTCTTTTTCAGCGTGTGGAAGATTTCCGCACCCCAGCGCACTGCCTCTGCAAGGCTGTCCGCGCCAACCGGCATGACCATGAATTCTTGGATGTCGATCGGATTGTCGGCATGCTCGCCGCCGTTGATGATGTTCATCATCGGCACGGGAAGGACGTGAGCCGATACGCCGCCGATATAGCTGTAGAGCGGGAGACCACGGGCATTCGCTGCAGCCTTGGCCGAGGCCATGCTGACACCGAGGATACCGTTGGCGCCGAGCCTTCCCTTGTTCGGCGTATCGTCGAGCGCGATCATGGCGTGGTCGACGTCGCGCTGGTCCTCGGCATCGAAATTGCCGACCAGCAGGTCGCGGATTTCGGTGTTCACCGCATCGACCGCCTTGGTGACGCCCTTTCCGAGATAACGACCCTTGTCGCCATCGCGCAGCTCGACCGCCTCATGGGCACCGGTCGAGGCACCCGACGGCACTGCCGCACGGCCGAAGCTGCCGTCTTCGAGAAGGACATCGACCTCCACCGTGGGATTGCCCCGGCTATCGAGGATTTCACGGGCGTGGATGTCGATGATCGCGGTCATGGAAATTTGCACTCCGGGGACAGGTGTTGTAATTTAGTAGAACACCCCCAAATCGAGGGTAGGAAAGCGCTCTATTCGCCGGAACATCGGCGCGCAAGTTGCGTTGCACCATAGAAGACCCTGTTTGCTTCCAAGCAGCGGGAAATGAATACGAATTGAGGGCAAGGACAAGAGCAATGTCAGAAACGACTGGATCGGGCGCGACCAAGAAGCGCAAAACGAGCGCCGCAAAGAAATCAAGCACCGCCAAGAAGCCGCGCAAGACCGTGGCGAAGAAAGGCGCAGCAAAGGAGACCACCCCCGTGACCAACACTGCAATTACCGAAACCAACGCCGACCATCGCACCGAAGCCAAGAGCCGTTTCAACGCTGCTCTGGAAGAAGCTAAGGCAGGTGCCGCCGCACTCAAGGCAGAAGGCCACGAACGCGCCGCCGCCTATCGCGGTCAGGCCAAGAGCAAGGGCGACGACTGGGTTGCCGAAGCTAAGGCCTATGGCGCAGACGCCAAGGTCAAGGGCAAGGAGCTCGCCACCGAAGGTAAGGTCAAGACCAGCGACGGCATGCGCACGCTGAGCCGTACCATCAGCGAAAACGCACACCAGGTCGACGAGAAGCTCGGCGCGAAATACGGCGACTATGCCCGTAGCGCATCGACCGCTCTCAATGACTATGCCTCCAAGCTCGACGAAAAGAGCGTGGACGATCTGGTCGAGGACGGCCGTGAATTCGTCCGCAAGAGCCCGGGCACCGCGATCGGCATCGCCGCAGTCGCAGGCTTCCTGCTCTCGCGCCTGTTTCGTCGCTAATCGAAAGCGGCTACGGGGGCTCGATGGTGGACAGCGAAACTCAGGATCGGGCGGACTATGAAGGTCCGCTCGACCTGCCCGACGACTACGAGCCCGAAGAGGAGGATCATGGTGATCCGGGACCGTCCCTGACCGACGATCTCGTGGCCTTGCTGGAAGACGGCAAGACCTATGCCGAGGCCGAAATTGCCTACCAGAAGAGTCGCGCAGGCTTCACCGCGAATCGCCTCAAGGGCGCCATTGCTTTCGGGATTGGCGCCTTTGGCGTGTTCCATCTTGCGCTGATCGCCTTCACGGTGGGTGCGGTCATCGCATTGATGCCCCTCCTCGGTCCGTGGGGCGCGACAGCGCTGGTTACCGTGATCCTCATTTTGGCCGGTGTCATCATGCTGCGTCTGCTCAAGGGCCGCATCGACGACATTCGCGATGCTTTTTCGGACGGTAACGATGAGTGACCGCAGGGCCCGCATGCTGGAGGACAAGTACCTGCGCGACTCTGCGCGGGCGCTGGTCGAGGCCGATATCCAGCACATCAAGGCGGACTTCGCGCACAAGGGCCTTGGCGAGCGCGCGATGGACCGTGTCACCGAGGGTGCGATGGACCTTTATGAGGAAGCCATCGATGTCGCGGAAGATAATAAGGGCGCCCTCGCCGCACTCATTGCAGCAGTCGTGGTATGGTTTGCGCGCAACCCGCTGATGTCTCTTTTCGGCCTTGAGCCGGATGGAGACGATGACGAGTGGGACGGGCGCGACGAACCGGCGGAACACTGACCGCGCCAAGACCGTTGGTCAGGTGAACACAAATTCAAGAGGATATCATGGCAAACGCCGAAGAAACCAACGTCACCCCGATCAGCGCCGACCGTGGCCTGACCGATGAACAGAAGCGCGAACAGTTGCGTGCCCGCATCGAAGCCGGCGAAAAGCGTAACGAAGAACGCTCGCTTGCCGACCAGGCCAAGGACGTCGCCGACAGCGCGATCGAATTTGCGAAGAAGCACCCGGTCGCAACGGTTGCTGGCGCAGTCGTTGTCGGCCTCGCAATCGGCGCGATGACCAAGCGTGGCCGCGACCTTGGCCGTCGTGGAGGCTCGCTCGCATCCTACGCCGCTGATGCAGCGCTCGCCTATGGCCTCGCCATGGTCGAAGGTGCGGGCGACAAGTTCGAAGACATCAGCGATGCAGCCGGAACGCAGGCCCGCCGCATCAAGCGTGACGCAGGCTACAGGCTCGACTCGATGGGCGACAGCATCCGCTCGAGCGGTCGGAAGGCAAGCCGCAAGTCGTCGCGTACATATCGCGACCTGCGCAACCGCCTGACCAGCTAAACCGAATCTCAACCAAACTGCATTAGCGGCGTGATGGGCTTGCCTGTCGCGCCGCTTTCGCTATTGGCGTGGCCGATTTCCTCCTCCTCAGCGAAAGACACGACCATGGAAGAAAAAGAGGCAAAGCAGACGCTGTACCTGGTGATGGGCGGCCGCGTAACCGATCCGCGCAGCGTCACCTTCTCCGACCCCGAGAGCCTTCACGTTGCAGGGGTCTACTCCAACTACGAAGATGCCGAGAGCGCGTGGCGCGGCAATGCCCAGCGTACGGTCGACGATGCCGAGATGAAGTACGTCATCGTCCACCTGCACAAGCTGCTCGATCCCGAAGCATAAGGACACGGCGAAGCGATGGACTATTCGATCCGCTCTTTCGAGGATGGCGATGCAGAAGCGCTCGCCGAGCTCGGACGCGCAGCGATCGGGGCCATCGGACCGGATGCCTATAGCGAAGAGCAGGTAGACGCCTGGCTCTCCAATTTCGCAGGTCCTGAAGTCTACCAGGCGCAGGCGGACGCCGGCACCCAGATCTTCATCGCCACCGACGGTGACGACGAACCGGTCGCCTATGCGATGCTCGAACAGACTGGTCATCTCGACCATCTCTACTGCCATCCCGACCATACTCGCGAAGGCCTCGCCTCCAGCCTGCTGGAGACGGCGGCGCTCTATGCGAAGTATCACGGGATCACCCACCTCTTCACCGAGGCGAGCGAAATCGCGAAGCCCGCATTCGAAAGCGCGGGCTACACGGCGATGAAAAAGCGGACTTTCGAGATCGACGGCGTGACCATCACCAACTGGGCGATGGTCCGCACGATCGAGACGGCCGCGGGCGCGAAAGTCCCCGCCTAGAAAAAAGCCCCGGCGCTGGCCGCGGCTTTTTACATTCTCAGACGAATTCGATCTTCTCGACGAGGTAGAACTTGTCGCCGCTCGGCACGGTGACTTCGATCTCGTCCTCGACCTGCTTGCCAATCAGTGCGCGTGCGATCGGCGAGGTGTAGCTGATGCGGCCTTTGCCCGCATCCGCTTCGGTCTGGCCGACGATTTGGTACTTCACCGGCTTGTCGTCTTCGTCGAGCAGGGTCACGGTCGCACCGAAAACTACCTTGTCACCCGAGAGCGTGGTCGGATCGATGATCTGCGCTCGGCTGATCTTGTCTTCCAGATCACCGATCATCGCCTCCACCTGGCCCTGGCGTTCCTTGGCGGCGTGGTATTCGGCATTCTCCGAGAGGTCGCCATGCGCGCGCGCTTCCTCGATCGCATCGACGATCTTGGGGCGTTCGGCACGCAGCGCCTTCAGGTCTGCGGTGAGTTTCTCATAGCCCTCGGCCAGCATCGGCACTTTTTCCATGGGCTTCAGTCCTTCCTGCTTTGCGCCCCTCTCCCGGACAATTCGACCCCGGTCCGCAATATCGCGGAAGCCAGATCGGTCGAATGTAAGGAAGGGGTACGCGTGTGTTCTTGTCAGCTATAATAGTCTTGCAAGGAACGCACTTCAAGCTGCTCGGTGGAAACCTCTGCAATTGCACGCGCCGCAGCCAGGCTTCCGGCTGCCGTCGTGTAATAGGGAAGCTTCTTTTCTAGCGCTGCCTCGCGGATCGACTTGCTGTCGAGAAGCGACTGCCAACCCTCGGTCGAGTTGAAGATCAGTGCCACCTCACCGTCGATGATCGCATCGACGATATGCGGGCGACCCTCGGCGACCTTGTTGACCCGCTCGACCGCAAGGCCCTGCTCTTCAAGGAAGCGCTGCGTGCCGCCGGTTGCGATGACCTTGAAGCCCTGTTCGATCATTGTGCGCACTGCGGGAAGGATGACTTCCTTGTCGCTGTCCTTGACCGAGACGAACACGGTACCACCCGTCGGCAGTCTCATCCCTGCGCCGAGCTGCGACTTGTAGAAGGCCGCCGGGAAACCGCGGTCGATGCCCATGACTTCGCCGGTCGACTTCATCTCGGGCGAAAGCACCGGGTCGGAGCCGGGGAAACGGGCGAAGGGGAATACGGCTTCCTTCACCGCCATGTGGTCGGGGCGCAGGTTGAAGGGCTCGAACGATGACAAGGGCTCGCCCGCCATCACACGCGCCGCCACCTTGGCGACCGGCTGGCCGATCGCCTTGGCGACGAAGGGCACGGTGCGGCTGGCGCGCGGGTTCACCTCGATCAGGTAAACCTCGCCATCCTTCACCGCGAACTGGACGTTCATCAGTCCGCGGACCTTGAGAGCCTCGGCAAGTGCAGTCGCCTGGCGCTCCATCTCTTCGATGATGTCGTCGGGAAGGCTGTAGGGCGGCAGGGTACAGGCGCTGTCGCCCGAGTGGACGCCGGCTTCTTCGATATGCTGCATAACGCCGGCGATGCGGACGTCCGTGCCGTCGGCGATCACGTCGACATCGCATTCCACCGCGTCACGCAGGTACTGGTCGACCAGCACGGGGCTGTCTCCGGAAACGTTCACGGCGGTGTTGATGTAGTCATCAAGCTGCGCTTCGCTGTCGACGATCTCCATCGCACGTCCGCCAAGAACGTAGCTCGGACGCAACAGAACCGGATAGCCGATGCTGCGGGCCACCGCTGCCGCCTCGTCGCGGCTGCGGGCAATGCCGTTCTCGGGCTGCTTGAGCTTGAGCTGTGCGACCAGCTTGGCGAAGCGCTCGCGGTCCTCGGCAAGGTCGATCGCATCGGGCGAAGTACCGAGGATCGGAATACCTTCGCGCTCGAGTGCTGCAGCCAGCTTGAGCGGTGTCTGCCCGCCGAACTGGACGATGGTGCCGACCACCTCGCCCTTCGACATTTCGACGCGCATAATCTCGAGCACGTCTTCCTCGGTCAGCGGCTCGAAATAGAGGCGGTCGGAGGTGTCATAGTCGGTCGAAACCGTCTCCGGGTTGCAGTTGACCATAATGGTCTCGAAACCGGCTTCGGCAAGCGCGAAACAGGCGTGGACGCAGCAATAGTCGAACTCGATGCCCTGCCCGATACGGTTCGGTCCGCCACCTAGAATGACGATTTTCTTCCGGTCGGACGGATCGGCTTCGTCCTCGACCTCGCCGAAGCTGGGCGCCTCGTAGGTCGAGTACATGTAGGGCGTAATCGCCTCGAATTCCGCGGCGCAGCTGTCGATGCGCTTGAACACCGGATAGACGCCGAGCTTGTGGCGCAGCTTGCGCACCTCCTGCTCGCTCGTCGCGCCCGCCATGGCACGCAGGGCATCGTGGAGTAGTCCGGACCGGCGTGCCTGCGTCTCGGCAAGGCCGCCTGCAACACCGACCGAACGGACGGCCAGCGTGGCGAGGCGCTTGTCGGAAAAGCCCATTGCCTTGAGGCGGCGCATCTCGGCCTCGTCGCGCGGCAGGCCGTTGTGGCCGAGCATCTTCTCTTCGTAGATGATCGCCTCGATCTGGCGGAGGAACCACGGGTCGAAGCCGGTGATCTGGGCGATTTCCTCGACCGTGAAGTCCTCGCGGAAGGCCTGCGCGATCTTGAGGATGCGGTCGGGCGTGCGCTGTGAAAGCGAAGCGGTGATCTTCTCTTTCGACACACCTTCCAGCTCGGGCACGCGATTGAAGCCGTCGAGACCTGTCTCGAGGCCGCGAAGCGCCTTCTGCATGCTTTCCGCGAAGCAGCGGCCGATGGCCATGACTTCGCCGACCGATTTCATCGCGGTCGAAAGCTCGTTCTTCGAACCCTTGAACTTCTCGAATGCGAAGCGCGGGATCTTGGTCACCACGTAGTCGATCGTCGGCTCGAAGCTGGCCGGCGTTGCGCCGGTGATCTCGTTCTGGATCTCGTCGAGCGTGTAACCCACGGCAAGCTTCGCCGCGACGCGCGCGATGGGGAAGCCGGTGGCCTTCGAGGCAAGCGCCGAGGACCGCGAAACGCGCGGGTTCATCTCGATCACGATCAGGCGCCCATCCTTCGGATTGACTGCGAACTGTACGTTCGAACCACCTGTTTCAACGCCGATTTCGCGCAGCACCTCGATCGAGGCGGTGCGCATGATCTGGTATTCCTTGTCGGTCAGCGTCAAGGCAGGAGCGACCGTGATCGAATCCCCCGTATGTACGCCCATCGGGTCGACGTTCTCGATCGAGCAGATGATGATGCAGTTGTCCTTGCGGTCGCGCACCACCTCCATCTCGTATTCCTTCCAGCCGAGGAGCGATTCCTCGATCAGGACTTCGGTGGTGGGCGATGCATCGAGACCTTCGCGGACGATGCGCTCGAACTCGGCCTTGTTGTAGGCGATGCCGCCGCCGGTGCCGCCAAGCGTAAAGCTGGGACGGATGATTGCCGGGAGCCCTGTGCTTTCGAGGACGGCATAGGCTTCCTCGACCGTGTTCGCGACGCCGCTGCGGGCGCTTTCGAGGCCGATCTTGTCCATCGCCTCGCGGAAGCGCTGGCGGTTCTCGGCCTTGTCGATCGCATCGGCATCGGCGCCGATCATCTGCACACCGAACTTCTCGAGCGTGCCATCATTGAAGAGAGAAAGCGCACAGTTTAGCGCCGTCTGCCCGCCCATCGTCGGCAGAACCGCGTCGGGGCGTTCCTTCTCGATGATCTTGGCCACGATCTCCGGCGTAATCGGCTCGACATAGGTCGCGTCGGCCATTTCCGGATCGGTCATGATCGTGGCGGGGTTGGAATTGACCAGGATGACCCGGTAGCCCTCCTCCTTCAGCGCCTTGATCGCCTGCGTGCCGGAATAGTCGAACTCGCAGGCCTGGCCGATGATGATCGGGCCAGCACCGATTACGAGGATCGAGGAGATGTCTGTGCGTTTGGGCATTACTGGCCTTCTTCCGGCGTGACGTGTTTTTCATTGCCGACAAAGCCAAACTTCGTCGTGCCTGATTTCTTAATGTATTCGAGGACACAAGCCGACGCCTCATACTCTGCGTCCATGCCAGGCTCGAATGTAATTTCACCCGTATTCCCAACCTTCAGAGAGATGTCGTGAGCCCCACATTCTTGTAGGATCGCATCAGCATCCGTTTGCTGAAAACCATCAGAAAAATCGATCTTTTGAGGTAGATCAACCGTGACGGTATGCGTCGATTGATCACACGCGGTCATACCAATGAAAGTGACAAGGCTACACACGAAAATGCCGAACTTGGTTGTCACCCCAACATCCCCACGAATTTCTCGAACAGGTAGAAACTGTCCTGCGGGCCCGGGCTCGCTTCGGGGTGGTACTGCACGCCGAAAGCCTTCTTGCCCTTGATCGAAATGCCGCAGTTGGTCCCGTCGAAGAGCGAGACATGCGTCTGCTCGACCGTGTCAGGCAGCGTTTCGGCATCGACTGCGAAACCGTGGTTCATGCTGGTGATCTCGACGAGGCCGGCGCTTTCGCCCCAGCCCTCGCCCACACGCTGGACCGGATGGTTGGCGCCGCGGTGCCCCTGGAACATCTTGGCGGTCTTTGCGCCAGCCGCGAGGCCGAGCATCTGGTGGCCGAGGCAGATGCCGAATAGCGGCACATCGCGTTCAAGCAGACCCTTGATCACCGGCACCGCATATTCGCCCGTCGCCGCCGGATCGCCCGGCCCGTTCGAGAGGAACACGCCGTCGGGCTGGAGAGCGAGGATTTCGTCGAGGCTTGTGCGCGCAGGAACGACAGTGACCTTGGCACCGGCGCGAACGAGGTTGCGGAAGATGTTGTCTTTCGCACCATAATCGATCGCAACGACATGAGGCTTCTGGTTGTCGGCCTCGGCATAGCCCGTGCCGAGCTGCCAGTAGCCGCCCTTCCATTCCTCGTGGCTTTCACGAGTGACGCTGGGCACGAGATCGAGGCCCTCGAGGCCGCTCCATTCCGCAGCTTGCTTCTTCAGCGCCTTGAGATCGAAATCACCCCGCGGGTTGTGCGCGATGACCGCATTAGGCGCGCCCTGCACGCGAATGCGGCGGGTCAGCGCCCGCGTGTCGACACCCGAGAGGCCGATCTTGCCGTGCTTCACGCACCACTCGATGAATTCGTCTCGCGCGCGGAAGTTCGAATGGCGGGTCACGTCCTGACGGACGATGCAGCCCACCGCGCCGAGGCCGCGGCTTTCCACGTCCTCCTCGTTAGCGCCGACGTTGCCGATATGCGGGAACGTGAAGGTGACGATCTGGCTGTCATAGGAGGGATCGGTCATCACCTCCTGGTAGCCCGTCATTGCGGTGTTGAAGCAAACTTCGCCGATGGCGCTTCCGGAAGCGCCGAAGCCTTTGCCCCAGATAGTTGTTCCGTCGGCAAGGACGAGGACTCCCGTCGCGTCTTTAGGTTGCGCGTGCGAGAATGCGGACAGGGCCATGGGCGCTCCGGGTCAGGGGTTTACCAGCGATGTGTGCTAAGTCCCAGCCGCTAGAAGGCGTAGCGATTCCCGTCAAGCGCAACACTTGGCTTTCCGCGGTCGTTCGCTACATGATGCGCGAAACTTCCACAGCTTATCGAAAAAGAGGCCCGATGCTCCGCGAAAAGATCCAGTCCGAAACCGTTGCCGCAATGAAGGCGAAGGACAAGGAGCGCACCGCTGCCCTCCGTCTCATCGGCGCGAAGGTCAAGGACCGCGACATCGAACTGCGCACTGCCGACAAGAAGCCGGGCGACGACGAGCTCGTCACCGATGTGCTGATGAAAATGGCCAAGCAGCGCAAGGAATCGATCGCCATGTACGAAGATGGCGGCCGCCAGGAACTCGCCGACAAGGAAAAGGCGGAGCTGCTGGTGATCGAGGAATTCCTGCCCCAGCAGATGAGCGAGGAGGAAACCCGCGCTGCCATCGCACAGATCAAGGCCGATACCGGTGCCGAAGGCATGAAGGACATGGGCAAGGTCATGGGCGAGCTTAAGGCACGTCACGGCGCCACTCTCGACATGAGCAAGGCGAGTGGTCTCGTGAAGGAAGCACTTTCGTGAGGAAGCTGCTGCTACTCACTCCCCTTGCCCTCGCAGCCTGTTCCGATAGCGAACCCCGAGAGGAGCCCACCCCCACCCCGACCGTGGCCCAGCCTCGGGCGCTCGCTTCTGCCGACTTCGATCTCTTGACGCTTGGAGCTAGGATCGTCGGACCCCAAGGGACACAGGTTGAGACGGTGCTGAGCGCAGGCAATCGCGAGATCGCCAAGATGGTGAGCTACGTGGCCTGCCCGGAGGAATTCGACGAGTGCAATCCGGGTGAACTTTCGGAAGACACTCTCTTCACCTACGTCCACGAAGTCACGCTGGCAGAAGTAGCCTCGAGCGACAGTCCAGCGGAGACGACCGAAGGCCCGGAGGTGGTCGAAAGCCCGCCAACGCTATTCCGTTCGACAGAGCGCGCCCACGGCTCCAATTTCGCAGTCGGCTACTCGAACTCGCAGGCGCTCGAAGCGCTCGGCAACGAGGATGCGATATCGATCACTGCGGATGACGGCCGCCTGATCTGGCGCGTCGTCCAAGGGGACGGCTGGACACCGGGCATGACGATCACTTTCTGGTGGCAATCGACCCAACCGCCCGCCGGACCTGCAGATGCGTACCTTCTTGAGGTGGACGGAAACCAGGCGATTGCCCGAGGCCCCTTCCCTGCCGAAGAAAAGCGGGCAGAGCAAACGCCTGCCAACTAGCGGCCACGGCCCGCCCGCGGTAGGTAATCGGCATGGCCCTATCACCCCAATGGCTGGACGAATTGCGCATGCGGACCACGCTGTCCGCTGTGATCGGCCGTACCGTTCGCCTGACCAAGGCGGGGCGTGAGTTCAAGGCCTGCTGCCCGTTCCACAACGAGAAGACGCCGAGCTTCTACGTCAACGACGAAAAGGGCTTCTACCATTGCTTCGGTTGCGAGGCGCATGGCGATGCTATCCGCTGGCTGACCGACCAGCGCGGCATGCCTTTCATGGATGCGGTGAAGGAACTGGCAGCGGAGGCCGGCATGGAAGTGCCCGCACCCGATCCGCGCGCTGCAGAGCGGGCCGAAAAGCGCGCCAGCCTTCACGACGTAACGGCCGCAGCGCAGCAGTGGTACGTCGACCAGCTCGGCTCAGCGGAAGGCGCCGAAGCGCGCGCTTACCTCAAGAGCCGCGGTTTTTCTGCAAACGTCGTCCGAGAGTTCGGCTTCGGCTTCGCTCCCGAGGACCGGCAGGCATTGAAGCGCGCCTTGTCGAACTTCGACGAGCGCATGCTGATCGAGGCCGGTATGCGGATCGAGGTCGAGGACAAGGACCCCTACGATCGTTTCCGTGGCCGCCTGATGCTGCCGATCCAGGATACGCGCGGACGGGTCATCGCCTTCGGTGGCCGTATCCTCGATAGCGATGCCTATGGGCCGAAATATCTCAACAGCCCCGACACACCGCTCTTCGACAAGGGCCGTACGCTCTACAATCTTCACCGTGCGGCACCTGCCGCACGTCAGAGCGGGCGGATCATCGTCGTCGAAGGCTATATGGACGCGATCGCGCTCGCCAATGCGGGGATTGCCGAAGCTGTGGCTCCGCTCGGCACGGCGCTGACCGAGAACCAGATCGAACTGCTGTGGCGGCAGGTCGAGCGCCCCATCCTTTGCTTCGACGGCGACAATGCCGGCCAGCGCGCCGCCATGCGTGCGGTAGGCCGCGTCCTGCCGATGCTGCGTCCGGGCCATTCGCTTTCGATCGTACGCATGCCGGCGGGCAAGGACCCGGACGATCTCATCCGCGAGAAAGGCGTCGGCGCGATGGAGGAACTGCTGTCCTCGCCCGCGAGCCTGCTCGACACGCTCTGGACTTTCGAACGTGACGCGATGCCGCTCGGCTCGCCCGAGGAAAAGGCGGGATTGAAGGAGCGGTTGCTCAATCATGTCGAGGCAATCCAGCACCCTGACATTCGCGCGCTCTACAAGAAGGAATTGCTCGAGCGGTTTTCCGCCTTTGCCTTCCCCCCGCGCGAATTCAAACCGCGCGGTAGTTGGCAGAAGGGCGGCTTCAACGCCCCTCCCCCGCGCCTTGCGCCCGAGACTGCCGCGCGGCTCAAGCACGCCATGTCGGGCGGCGCGCGTGACGGCCTCGCCATCGCCGTCATCCATGGACTGCTGCGTCATCCCGGCGAGATCGCACGGCACGAAACGGCCCTCTCGCGCTTCGCCGCGCGTGACCGAAATGTCGGCCCGGCGATAGATTCGCTTCTCGCCGCGGCGGAATTGCTTGATTCTGCGCGCCGATTCCCCCATATCCGTTCCAGAAGGCCTACCCGCCCCACCGGCAAACACCCATTTCGCCTTTCTCGACAAAGGCACCGACCCGGTTGATGCGTGCGAGGATTTGGCTGAAGCCGTGTCACTGCTGGTCGAAAGACCGGCACTCGAAGCCGCGCTCGCCGAGGCGACCGCTCGTTTCGAGACAGACCCCGAAGGAGCATTCGCGGATCAACAGCGTTTGTTGAAGCGGAAGCTGGAATTCGAGGCACGACTCGGGCAAATGGCAAGCCGCAAGGCCGCATCGCCGGCCGGAAGAGATTCAGACACCGCGCGGGAAGATGGTCCCGAGGGCGGTCACAGTACGGACTGATTGCAGTTTATGGCAACCAAATCGAAGTCGGGTGACAAGGACGATGCACCCCTGATCGATCTCAACGAGGCGTCGGTCAAGAAGCTCCTCACCAAGGCGAAGAAGAAGGGCTACGTCACCTATGACGAGCTCAACGACGCGCTGCCGCAGGGCGAGATGAGCTCGGACCAGATCGAGGATATCCAGTCCGCCCTGTCCGAAATGGGCGTCCAGATCGTCGAGAACGACGAGGATGCGGAGCAGGAAGACGAAGTCGAAGAAATCGCACCGGCTCCCTCCGCCAAGGAAAAGGATGCTGCCAAGAAGCCTGCCGCCAAGAAGACCGGCACTGGCGAACGCACCGATGATCCGGTCCGCATGTACCTGCGCGAAATGGGTGCGGTGGAACTGCTCAGCCGTGAAGGCGAGATCGCCATCGCCAAGCGCATCGAGGCCGGCCGCGACATGATGATCATGGGCCTGTGCCAGAGCCCGATCACCTTCCACGCCATCATCCAGTGGTCCGAAGCGCTCAACAACGAAGAAATGCAGCTGCGCGAGATCCTCGATCTCGACGCCATGCTTTCGAAGGAGCCGCCGGCCGACAAGCTAAACGACGACGCCGAAGACGACGATGACGACGGCGAGATCTCTGAAGAGACTGCTGGTCCGTCGATCCGTGACGACGACGAAGACTCGGATGAGGATTCCGAAGGCGAAGACGGCGAGGAAGGTTCTTCCAAGGACGACGAGGAAGAAGAAGACAACACCATGTCGCTGGCGCAGATGGAAGCGGCTCTCAAGCCCGATGCCATCGAGCGCTTTGCACGCATCAAGGACCTCTTCGGCAAATTCGAGAAGCTCCAGATCGAGCGCGTCGAAACCATGGCCAAGGGCGAGAATTTCCCGCCCGCCAAGGAAAAGAAGTACGAAGCGCTGTCCGACCAGCTCACCGCCGAGGTCGAGAGCGTCCAGTTCCACGCGACGAAGATCGAGTTCCTCGTCGACAACCTCTACGCCTTCAACCGCCGCCTGACCGCCCTTGGCGGCCAGATGCTGCGTCTTGCCGAGCGTCACAAGGTCAAGCGCGTCGACTTCCTCGATGCCTATATCGGCAACGAACTCGACGACACTTGGATGGATGACCGGGTCAAGAAGGACAAGAAGTGGGCTGCCTTCGCCGAGAAGGAAGCCGACGCGATCGATCGCATCCGCACCGAGATATCGGACATTGCTAGCGCCACCGGCATGGCCCTGCCCGAATTCCGCCGCATCGTGAACATGGTCCAGAAGGGTGAGCGCGAAGCGCGTATCGCCAAGAAGGAGATGGTCGAGGCGAACCTGCGTCTCGTGATCTCGATCGCGAAGAAGTACACCAACCGCGGCCTGCAGTTCCTCGACTTGATCCAGGAAGGCAACATCGGCCTGATGAAGGCGGTCGACAAGTTCGAGTACCGCCGCGGCTACAAGTTCAGCACCTACGCAACCTGGTGGATCCGCCAGGCGATCACCCGCTCGATTGCCGACCAGGCACGCACGATCCGTATTCCGGTCCACATGATCGAGACGATCAACAAGCTGGTCCGCTGTTCGCGCCAGTTCCTGCACGACCAGGGCCGCGAACCGACGCCCGAAGAGATGGCGGAGAAACTCTCCATGCCGCTCGAGAAGGTGCGCAAGGTGATGAAGATCGCCAAGGAACCGATCAGCCTCGAAACGCCGATCGGCGACGAGGAAGATTCGCACCTCGGCGATTTCATCGAGGACAAGAACGCGATCATCCCGGTCGACGCTGCGATCCAGGCGAACCTCAAGGAAACGGTCACCCGCGTCCTTGCCAGCCTCACGCCGCGCGAAGAACGCGTGCTGCGCATGCGCTTCGGTATCGGCATGAACACCGATCACACGCTGGAGGAAGTCGGCCAGCAGTTCTCGGTGACGCGTGAACGTATCCGTCAGATCGAGGCCAAGGCGCTGCGCAAGCTCAAGCATCCGAGCCGTAGCCGCAAGATGCGCTCGTTCCTCGACCAATAGAGTTCAGGGCGGGAACGCGCTTCCCGCCCTGCCCGTTCTATTCGCAGACAATTCTGCAAGGAGAACGAACATCATGGTCACGACAGGCGACAAGCTCGAGATCATCGAAGTCCTCGCTGGCGCGAACCGCGCGGCGGACGATAAGGACGTCGACAGGCACGCCAGTTTTTACATCGAAGGCGGCACCATCGAAGGCGATATGCAGGCCTCGGGCAATCGCGAGGATTTTCGCTCGGAACTCAAGTCGATATTTGACGGCGAACCCGGCCTAAAGCGACATGTCGGTTCTGGTCATTTATTCGAACAGGACGGCGACAAGGTCGTCGTGAAATCACTGCTAACCGTGCTGGAAGGCGACGGCGCCCCGTCTGTTGTCGCGACGGCTGACATAACTGATGAGCTTGTGCGTGCGGAAGATGGTTGGAAAATCGCGCGCCACACCGTCTGCATGGACCCGGGGACCAAAGCCGCCATGGCCGAGGCTAGCCAATAGCATCCCAGCAATCGGCTCTTAGACTTGCGATCAGCTTCCTTTCAGAAGCTTTCTAGCGTCTTCGACAGCCATCGGCTTCGCATAGTGGAAGCCCTGACCATACTCGACGCCAAGCCTGCGCAGGACCTCGGCCTCTTCGGGGTATTCGATTCCTTCGGCGATGAGCTTCGATCCGATCGCTTCGGCGAATTTCACCATCGCACCAACAAGCGCGCACCGCGCAACGTCGAGATGGATGTCGCGCGTTAGGTTCATGTCGAGCTTGAGCAGGTCGGGCGCGAGATCCACGAGGTGGCGCATTCCGGCATAACCCGAACCGACGTCGTCGATCGCGATCTTTGCGTATTGCGAAATCTTCTCCAGATTTGCACGCAGCGCATTGAAATCATCGACTTTCTGATGCTCGGTCACCTCGATAACGAGGTTCTTCGACTTGGAGCCACTGAGAAGCCCCACCAGCTTGCCCGACGTGATCGCCTCGGGCGACACATTGACCGAGACGTAGAAGTCGGTTGGAACCTTGGCAGCGCTTTCCAGCGCACCTTCAACGGCTAGCAGCTCCAGTTCCACACCGCGGCCGATTTCGGCGGCTTCGTCGAACCACTTGTCCGGTCCGCGCATCATCGCGTCAGGAAAGCGCGATAGGCATTCAACACCGACCGGTTTGCCGGTCTTGATCGAGAAGATCGGCTGCTGGACGATCTGCATGCCTTTCTCTTCGATCAGCTTGGTGATGCGCGCATCGAGACGGTCGCGGCGGTAGTCGTTTTCGACGCTCGCCTCGATCTGCTCGGCAGCGAGCGATGCGAAGGCCTTGAGCACGCCAAGGTCGCGTTCGGTCATCGAACGGTCCGGCTTCCGGCTGAGGCAGCAGAAGCTGCCGTAGAGCGTCCCGTCGGAAAGTCGCAGCGGCGTGTTGATGTGGCAGCCCACCGGCAGAGCTTGCGTGATGCCGATGCCCTTCGTGAAGGGAAAATCCGCCGGATCCTGGATCAGTTCGGGCAGCCTGCCCTGCGCAATGTGCCAGCAGTAGCTGTTTTCCCGCGGATCGCGGAAGCCCGGCCCCATCGGCAGGTCGAGATCGGAATCGACGTGGGTGAGTTCCTTCTCGTCATTCTCGACATAGCGCGAAACGAAAGCGATCTCGGTCCCGAGATGTGTGCGAGCCGCGTTAAGGATGCGGTCGATCGACGCATTTTGCTGCAATTCGACCGTCAGCCGCGAGGCCGCAGCGGGAACCAGCGTGGAGTTGGCAGTCATATTCATACCCGCCCCGATACCCGGCATTCATTAATTATTTGCCATAACCAAGCCGTTTTTCGGCACATTCGTGTGCACTAGACCCGCCTTCGGGGTGGAGAGAATCGCCGTGAGCGCCTATGTGCGCCCCATGCGTATTGCCCTTGCCTCAGACCATGCCGCAATCGAGCTCAAAGCGACCTTGCGCGACTGGCTTATCGAACAGGGTCACGAGGTCGCCGACCTCGGCCCGGAGACCACCGACAGCGTCGATTATCCCGATTTCGGCTACAAGCTGGCCAGCGTGGTCGCCGATGGCACGGCAGAGCGCGGAATTGCGCTGTGCGGAAGCGGCATCGGTATCTCGATCAGCGTCAACCGCAACCCCAATGTGCGGTGCGCGCTGGTTTCCGAACCGCTCTCGGCCAGCCTTTGCCGCGAACACAACGATGCAAACTGCCTCGCTCTCGGTGCCCGGCTGACCGGCGTCGATATGGCCAAGGCCTGCGTCACCGCATTCCTCGAAACCGAATTCGCCGGCGGTCGCCACCAGCGCCGCGTCGACAAGCTCTCCAACCCGGACATCTGATCATGGCTACCCAGGCAAAAGAAACCGCGCGCACCCCGATGGACCGCTTCTGGCACGACAGCCTCGCCGAAGCCGATCCCGAGATCTATGACGCCATCCGCAAGGAGCTGGGCCGCCAACAGGACAAGATCGAGCTGATCGCGAGCGAAAACATCGCCTCGACCGCCGTTCTCGAAGCCACCGGCAGCGTCTTCACCAACAAATATGCCGAAGGCTATCCCGGCAAGCGCTACTACGGCGGCTGCGATTACGCCGACGTGGTCGAAACGCTGGCGATCGAGCGTGCAAAGGAGCTGTTCGGCTGCAACTTCGCCAACGTCCAGCCCAACTCGGGTAGCCAGATGAACCAGGCTGTTTTCCTCGCGCTGCTGCAGCCGGGCGACACCTTCATGGGCCTCGACCTCAATTCGGGCGGTCACCTGACCCACGGCTCGCCGGTCAACATGAGCGGCAAATGGTTCAATCCGGTCAGCTACGGCGTACGCAAGGACGACGAGCTGATCGACATGGACGAGGTCCGTGCGACCGCTCTGGAACACAAACCCAAGATCATCATTGCTGGCGGCACCGCCTATTCACGCGTCTGGGACTGGGCAGCCTTCCGCTCCATCGCTGATGAAGTCGGCGCCTACCTGATGGTCGACATGAGCCACATCTCGGGCCTTGTCGCCGGCGGCGCTCACCCCAACCCCTTCCCGCACGCCCACGTGGTCACCTCGACCACGCACAAGAGCCTTCGCGGCCCGCGTTCGGGAATCATCCTGTGGAACGACGAGGAACTGACCAAGCCGATCAACATGGCGGTTTTCCCGGGAATGCAGGGCGGCCCGCTGATGCACGTGATCGCCGCCAAGGCCGTCGCCTTCCGCGAAGCGCTGCGTCCCGAATTCAAGGATTACGCGGCACAGATCGTCGCAAATGCCCGTGCGCTGGCACGCGGTATCGAAGCGAACGGCCTCCGGGTTGTCTCGGGCGGTACCGACAACCACTCGATGCTGGTCGATCTCACCGCCAAGGATGTTACCGGCAAGTCTGCAGAAGCGGGCCTCGACCGGGCATGGCTCACCTGCAACAAGAACGGCATCCCCTACGACACGCGCAGCCCCTTCGTGACCAGCGGCATCCGTCTCGGCTCGCCCGCCGGCACGACCCGCGGCTTCGGCGAGGCAGAGTTCGAAACCATCGGTAAGCTGATCTGCGAAGTCGTCGACGGCCTTTCGAAGAACGGCCCCGAGGGGGATGGACAGGTCGAGCAGAGCGTGCGTGACCGCGTGGCCGAACTGTGCAAGGCTTTCCCGGTCTACCCCGGACGCTGAGGCCCGGAGCCAAAGGAGAGCAATCATGGGCAATATACCAGACGACCGCGAGCCGACCGGCTATCGTCCGTCCGATGACGATCGTCCGAGCAGCCGCGACGACGACTTCGGCCGCAATCGCGACGAAGACCCGTCCAAGCCTGCATACGGCGATCACGACCTCGTCCCCGATGCGACCGCGGAGATCAAGGCAATGGCGAAAGAGGGACTCAATCATCCCTCGACCAAGCCGGTGCTCACCGGTGCAGCCGTTGGTGCAATCGCAGGCGGTATCCTGCCTGTTGTGACCTGGCCCATCGGCCTCATCGCAGGCGCCGGCTTCATGCTCTACAAGCGCCTGCGCCCCTGACCGGAAACTCCTGAATGCGTTGCCCATTCTGCGCCCATGACGACAGTCAGGTGAAGGATCTCGCGTCCCACCGAAGACTCGACATCGATCCGCCGCCGGCGCCAGTGCTCCAAGTGCGGAGCCCGCTTCACCACTTTCGAACGCGTGCAGCTGCGCGAGGTCACCGTCGTAAAGTCGGGCGACCGCCGCGAGGCGTTCGACCGTTCGAAGCTCGAGCAGTCGATCTCGCTCGCCTGCCGCAAGCGCGAGGTCGCGCAAGAGCAGATCGACCAGCTCGTCAGCGGGATCCAGCGCCAGGTCGAGACGGCCGGCGAACCCGAAATCCCCTCGCAGAAGATCGGCGAACTCGTGATGGACGGCCTGCGCCAACTCGACAGCGTCGCCTACATTCGCTTCGCCTCGGTCTATCGCGACTTCAGCGAAGCGCGCGACTTCGAGGAATTTGCCAGCACCGTGCAGGAAGCCGCCAATGGGCGTCCCTGACGAGCGCAAGCCCGTCGTCGTTCTCGTCCGTCCGCAGCTGGGCGAGAATATCGGCAAGGCGGCGCGCGCCATGCTCAATTTCGGGCTGACCGAAATGCGCATGGTCGAGCCGCGTGACGGTTGGCCCAATCCCGACGCAGGTCCGGCAGCGGCAGGCGCGGATATCGTGCTGGAAAACGCGAAGGTCTATTCCTCTACCGCAGACGCCGTGGCCGACTGCGCACATGTCTACGCGACCACGGTGCGCAAGCGCGGCGTGACCAAGCCTGTCTACACTCCCGAGGAAGCAAGCCGCGAGATGGCAGCTGCCGAAGGACGCAGCGCGATCCTCTTCGGGCCGGAGCGTTCGGGCCTCGAAACCGAGGACGTTGCCCTCGCCCGCGCTATCCTCACCGTGCCGATCAACCCCGAATTCGGCTCGCTCAACCTCGCTCAGGCCGTGATCTTGTGCGCCTATGAATGGTCCAAGCACGAGAGCCTCGTGCAGCCGACGCAGGAAGACCTCCTTCCGCCCGCGCAGCAAGAAGACCTCGAAGGCCTGATCGGCCACCTCGAGGGTATGCTGGAGCCGAAGGGCTACTTCCTCCCGGAGGCGAGGGCCGAGGCCACGCGCAGGACCTTGCGCGGAGTGCTTACCAAACCGGGTTGGAACCACCTCGAAGTGCGCACGCTTCGCGGAGTACTTTCTTCGTTGCAACGAGGACCGAAGAAGTAACGAAGTAGTTCGTCGAATTGTCATCGACGGTTCATGGAAGTCTGGTTAGCCCGCCAGCGAACTAAAACTCCTGACAATTCAAGGAATTTCTAATGCGCCTCGCACTGCCTGCTCTCGCCCTTGCCGCTCTTTCGATGCCTGCTCTCGCCGGCGAACCGGAAGAGAAGAAGGACGAAGGCGAGAAGACCGAAGCGCAGGCGACCGAGAAGTCGGACAACAAGAAGATTTGCCGCTACATCCGCATGGACATGAGCAGCCGCCGCAAGGAGCGCGTCTGCCTGACCAAGGAAGGCTGGCAGGAATTCAACCAGGGCAACTAGGCGCCCTCTAGGGTCGAGATCAGCTGCGGATCAGGTCCCACTCGACCAGTTCGTAAGCGATCGAGGTTTCGACCAGAAGCTCCCAGATCTCAGCGATTTTCTCGGCCGGCAACTCGCGGGCCGAGGCATCGCTGCGGGCATTGTCGATCACTTCGGCCTTGCGCGCCTCGTCGCGCACCACGCCGCGGTCGGTCTTGATCCTCGCGGCGGCGCGCATGTAACCGAAGCGCCGATCGAGCAGCGCCATCAGTTCGCGATCGGTCGCATCGACACCTTCGCGCACTTCGCGCATGTCGCTGCAATCTTCGGGAAGCTTGATTCCGTCCTTCATGGCCGCGCCGAATGGCGGTTTGAATTCGGCTTGTCGAGGACAAACGAAACCCTCACTCGACTTGTCTGCTTCACCTCGGCAATAGGGCCACATGGCAAGCAATCCCAACACTTACCGCAACCAGCCCGACGAACGGGGTCATTTCGGCGACTATGGCGGACGTTATGTCGCCGAAACGCTGATGCCGCTGATCCTCGACCTTGAGCGCGAATATCGCGCCGCACAGGCCGATCCGGAATTCCAGCGCGAGTTCGACGACCTTCTCGAACATTACGTCGGCCGTCCCAGCCCGCTCTATTTTGCTGAACGGCTGACCGAGGCACTCGGCGGTGCGCAGGTCTGGTTCAAGCGCGACGAGCTCAATCACACCGGCGCGCACAAGATCAACAACTGCATTGGGCAGATCCTGCTTGCCAAGCGCATGGGCAAAACGCGCATCATCGCGGAGACTGGTGCGGGCCAGCATGGCGTGGCCACAGCCACCGTCTGCGCGCGTTTCGGCCTCCCTTGCGTGATCTACATGGGTGCAGAGGACGTAAAGCGGCAGTCGCCCAATGTCTTCCGCATGAAGCTGCTTGGCGCGGAAGTCGTCCCCGTGACCAGCGGCGGTGCGACGCTCAAGGACGCGATGAACGAGGGGCTACGCGACTGGGTCGCGAACGTCCACGACACCTTCTATATCATCGGCACCGCCGCAGGTCCGCACCCCTACCCCGAGCTCGTGCGCGACTTCCAGAGCGTGATCGGCCGCGAGGCACGCCAGCAGATGCAGGACCGCATCGGCCGCCTGCCCGATTTGCTCGTGGCCGCCATCGGTGGCGGATCGAATGCGCTCGGCCTGTTCCATCCCTTCCTCGACGATCCGGACGTGAAGATGCTTGGCGTCGAGGCGGCAGGTCACGGCCTCGACGGAGATGAGCACGCCGCGAGCCTTCTCGGCGGCGTTCCCGGCGTGCTCCACGGCAACAAGACCTACCTGCTGCAGGACGAGGACGGCCAGATCACCGAGGGCCACTCGATCAGCGCCGGCCTCGACTATCCCGGCATCGGCCCCGAGCACGCCTGGCTGAAGGAAATGGAGCGCGTCGAATACACCGCCGTGACCGACGAGGAGGCGCTCGAAGCCTTCCAACTCCTCTGCCGCACCGAGGGCATCATCCCCGCCCTCGAACCCAGCCATGCCATCGCGGCGGTGGCGAAGATCGCTAAGGACATGCCGAAAGACAGCGTGATCCTCGCCAACCTGTGCGGACGCGGCGATAAAGATATCTTCACCGTCGCCGAGCGGCTGGGAGTGGAGATGTGACGCGCCTTTCCAACGCCTTCTCCAAGCCCCACCCCGCTCTCGTCTGCTTCGTCACCGCGGGCGATGGCGATACTGCGGCCAATCTCGACGCGCTGGTCGAGGGCGGCGCGGATGTGATCGAGCTGGGCATGCCTTTCACCGATCCGATGGCCGATGGCCCTGCGATCCAGGCGGCGAACCTGCGCTCGCTCGGCGCGGGCACGACGACTGCCGATGTGCTGCGCATCGCGCGCAAATTCCGCGAGCGTCATCCCGAGGTGCCGCTGGTGCTCATGGGCTATGCCAACCCGATGATCCGCCGCGGGCCCGAATGGTTCGCCAATGCCGCCAAGGAAGCGGGCGCGGACGGTGTGATCTGCGTCGATATCCCGCCCGAGGAAGATGATGCGCTTGGTCCGGCCCTGCGCGAGCAAGGCATCGCACCCATCCGTCTCGCCACGCCGACCACCGATGCGAAGCGTCTGCCGCAGGTACTCCAAGGCTCGTCCGGCTTCCTCTACTACGTCGCCGTTGCCGGCATCACCGGCATGCAGCAGGCAGCGATCGAATCCATCGAAGCCAATGTCAGCCGCATCAAGCAGTCGACCGATATCCCGGTCGCGGTCGGTTTCGGCGTACGCACGCCCGAGCAGGCTGAAGAAATTGCCGAGGTCGCGGATGGCGTAGTCGTCGGCTCTGCCCTCGTCGAACTCGTCGGCGAGCATGGCGAAAAGGCTCCGGAAAAGCTGCGCGAATACACTGCAAGCCTTGCCAAGGCGGTCCATTCGGCGGCAAAGGCGTCCGCATGAACTGGTTCACACGCGTACGCAATTCGATCTCCTGGCTGCCCAAGCGCAGCACCGACAAGGACCTGTGGGTCAAGTGCCCGAACTGCCAGCAGATGGTGTTCGGACAGGAGTATGCCGAGAATGCCGACGTCTGCCCGCGCTGCGACCACCATGGACGCATTGGCGCCGACAAGCGCCTCGCCATGCTGCTCGACGAAGGTTTCCAGACGCTTCCCGTGCCGGATGTGACCGAAGACCCGCTCAAGTTCCGCGATTCGAAGAAGTACACCGACCGCCTCAAGCAGGCGCGGGCCAAGAGCCCGCACAAGGACGCATTTCTCGTCGGTGAAGGCACGATCGAGGGCAAGCCCGCAGTCGTCGGCGTGCAGGACTTCACCTTCATGGGTGGCAGCATGGGCATGGCCGTCGGTACCGCCTTCTGCCAGGGCGCAGAGCGCGCGTTGACGCTGCGTGCACCCTACATCGTCGTCACCGCCGCCGGTGGTGCGCGTATGCAGGAAGGCATCCTCAGCCTGATGCAGATGCCCAAGGCGACAGTGATGACACGCCGCCTGAAAGAGGCAGGCCTGCCCTATATCGTCGTGCTTACCGACCCAACCACGGGCGGCGTCACCGCAAGCTATGCGATGCTGGGCGATGTCCACATTGCGGAGCCCGGTGCGCTCATCGGCTTTGCGGGCCAGCGCGTGATCCAGGACACAATCCGCGAGCAGTTGCCCGACGGCTTCCAGCGCGCCGAGTACCTGCACAAGCACGGCATGGTCGACATGGTGGTGCACCGCCACGACCTGCGCGACACGCTGGCGACGCTGATCGACTACCTCGCGCCTGCGGAAGCGGCCTGACCCCTCCCATGCGGGACTTCGCCCGCTCCGAGAATGCCAAGGTGCAAGCCCAGCTTGACCGGCTGGCGCAGCTAAGTGTGCCCGACGGACGCCTAGGCCTCGATACGATCCGCGTACTGCTGGAGAGGCTCGGCAATCCGCATCGCAAGCTGCCTCCGGTGCTCCATGTCGCCGGGACCAACGGCAAAGGCTCCACCTGCGCCTTCCTGCGCGCGATGCTGGAGGCAGGGGGCTACAAGGTCCACATGACCACGAGCCCGCACCTGGTTCGCTACAATGAGCGTATCCGGGTCGCTGGCGAATTGATTTCGGACGACCGGCTGGCCGAACTGCTCGCCGAGGTGCTGGATGCAGGCGAAGACCTGAACCCGAGCTTCTTCGAAGTCACGATTGCCGCAGCTTTCACCGAATTTGCCCGCGTCCCGGCGGATGTTTGCGTAGTTGAAGTCGGTCTCGGCGGACGTTTCGACGCGACCAACGTGCTCGAAAAGCCCGCCGCTTGCGGGATCGCTGCGCTGGGGATTGACCACGAGCGTTTCCTGCTCGCGCCCGAAGAGGGCACTCCCGATGTGCCGATTGCACGCATTGCCTTCGAGAAGGCCGGGATCGCGAAACCCGGATCATCGCTCGTGACACTTTCCTATTCGGACGAGGCGACCCACGAAGTAGAGGCCGCTGCAGCCCGCAATGGCGCTCCGCTGGCAATGCGCGGGCGCGAGTGGTCCATGAGCGAAAGCGGAACAGGTCTCCACTATGCCGACAGGCACGGCGAACTCGTCCTGCCGCTGCCGAGCCTTCCCGGCCCTCACCAGCCCGAGAATGCCTCGCTGGCCGCCGCGATGCTGCGGCACCAGGATTACATCTCGATATCGCGCGATGCGCTGGCTGAGGGGATCCGCTCGGCGACCTGGCCTGCGCGGCTCCAGCGGCTCGCGCCCGGCCCGCTAACCGGCGACCGCGAAATCTGGCTTGATGGCGGGCACAACCCTTCCGCCGGCGCCATCCTTGGGAAGCACTTTGCAGGTCAGAGGCTGCACCTCGTCGTCGGAATGCTCGATGCGAAAGACCCGACAGCCATCACGGGTCCACTGGGCGACGCGATCTCGACCGTTACGGTGGTTCCTGTTCCCGGGCACGACTGGCACCCCGCCTGTGCATTCGGGGACGAGGCGCGCGAGGCGGTGGACGTTCCTTCTGCATTGGCAGCCCTGCCCGATGACGGATTGCCGGTGCTGATTGCTGGCTCGCTCTACCTCGCGGGCGAAGTCTTGCGCCTCAACGACGAACTGCCCGACTGATCACTCGGCCGGGACGCGTTCGCCAGCCTCGGGCGCCACGATCCCCGCAGCTGCCTTGCCCCGGCTCTCGCGGTACCATTCGAAGCACACGAGCACTGCTGCAGCAAGGCCGATCCACGTCGTCAGGATGAATACATCGTAGTACCCCTGGTTCTCGATCATCTCACCCAGCGCACCGCGCCCGAGGGTGCCGACCAGCAGCGTCAGCGAAGACAGCAGCGCATACTGCACGGCGCTGAACTTCTTCGACACGATCGATGACAGCCAGGCGATATAGGCGGCACCCGCTATGCCGATGGCGAGGTTCTCGAAAGCGATGGTGATCGTGAGCTTCGCGAGCTCGGCATCGCCGATCTCGGGGATCTGCATGATCAGGTAGGTGAAGCCCACCGCATCGCTGAATGCCTGCATGTTCGCACCGCCCATCGCCATGTCGGCGTAGAGCAGGTTGGTCAGTGCTGCGAGGACACCGCCGATCAGCAGTGTCGCCATGCGGCCGATCGAGGTCAGCATGAAGCCGCCAAGTGCGAGACCTGCGATGATTGCGCCCACTCCGAAGAACTTCGAAGCGAAGGCAACGTCGTCATTGGTGTACTCCAGCTCGCCGAGGTAGAACGGATAGGCGAATGTGCCCCAGATCGCGTCGCAAATGCGATAGGTGAGGACCACGGCGAGGATCAGCACGAGCGACCAGCCCATACGGCCGACGAACTCGACCAGTGGCAGAACAAGCGCTCGATAAAGGTGGTCGAGCGCGTAGGCGCCGCCTGTCGCAGGTGCCTCGTCCTCGGTGAGAAGGTGTTCGCCCTTGGCTTTCTTCGACGCGAGCCAGCCCGCGATCAGCGCGGGCAGGATGATCGTCGCCACGATGATCCACGGACCGATATTAAGCGTGAATTCGGTCGGGTTCGGCCGGTCCTCCGGAGCATAGGTCATCGACATGATCATGAATGCGAGGACAATGCCGATCGCGCCTGCCCAGAGCAGTCCGACCAGCCCCAGCGCACGGTTTCGGACAACAGGCGAAAGCTCGCCAGCCTTACGCAGCGCGCGGACCTGCAGCTCGCTCTCGGTCGCGACATCCGCGTCCGATTCCGAGGCGTTGGGCGCCCAGAGGCCGACGAAGCCGACAGCCAGCAGGATCGCGCCCATCAGCGCATAGGTCTCCGGCCAGCCGATGCGTGCGGCGATGATGAGGCCAAACGCACCTCCGACAAGCGAGGATAGACGGTAGCCCATCTGGTAAACGGTCGAGAGAATATCGATCGTCGCTTCATCATCGGCAACGTCGATACGCCACGCGTTGATCGCGATGTCCTGCGTCGCGCTGGCGAAAGCTCCGATACCGGCGAGCAGGCTGAACCAGCCAAGCTGGCTCTTCGGTTCGAGCAGGCTCATCGTCACAAGGATGGTGCCGAGCAGTACCTGCGCAGGCACGATCCACTGCTTGCGGCGGCCGAGACGGCGCAGCAGAGGTATGTTGACCTTGTCGATCAGCGGCGACCACAGGAACTGAAACGCATAGGCAAGACCGATGAGGCTGAAGATGCCCATCGTCTCGAGATCGACTTCCGCCTCGGTCAGCCATGCGAACAGCGTGCCGAGGAAGAGCGCGAAAGGCAGGCCGCTGGCAAAGCCGAACAGCAGCATGAAACCGGTTTTCCTGTTCCTGAGTGCGAGCCCGAGGACCTTCCACGCGGATTTCTTCTTATCTGCAACCGCTTCGGCCATTCCCTAGCGTCCTTCCTTTGAGACGTATTTTTTGCGACACTAGCCGCCGGAGAGAGAAAGGAACAGGCGCGATGGAAGGTTCCTCCACGCTGCTCGAAGGACGCCGGCCTACCGATGGCATGCTGGCGCTCGCACAGGATATTGCGGACAACAAGACGCGCGACGGCCTGGGCCAGACCGTGGTGCCCGCGCATGTCTATACCGACCCTGAATATTTCGCGCGTGAGAAGAGCGCGATCTATGACCGTTTGCCGCAGATCCTCTGCCCAAGCGCGCTCCTCCCCGACCCGGGAATGGCGGTTCCACACGATGCGACCGGAAGTCCGCTGCTGATCACACGCGATGCCGACGGCAAGGCGCATGTTTTCCTCAACGTCTGCCGTCACCGCGGCACTCGGCTCGTCGAAGGCAATGAGGTCAGCTGCACCAAGAAGCTGGTGTGCCCCTATCACGCATGGACCTACTCGGTGGACGGGCGGCTGCTCGCCCTTCCCCGCCCAGATACTTTCCCCGATCTCGACAAGGGATCGATGGGACTGGTTGAACTCCCATCGATGGAAACGGGCGGTGTCATTTGGTTCAGCCCGAAGGAAGAAACCGCCGACTTCACCTTTGCGAAGAAAGTCGGCGAGGATTTCGACGCACTCGGCATGGGCGAGCATTTCCTGTTCCGTCGCAAGACCCACGAGGTTGCGGGCAACTGGAAGCTCATCATGGATGCCTTTCTCGAAAGCTACCATGTCACGCGCCTGCACGCGCAAACCATCGGCCCTTTCTTCAAGGACGGGGTAACTAGCGGCGACATGATCGGCCCGCATGCCCGTAGCGCGGTCGGGCGGTTGGAGGAGATGGAAGGCGTCGACCTGACCGACATGACGCAAATGCGCCGCGTCGTGACCTTCGCTTACCAGTTGATGCCCGGCGCGCTGGTCATTCCAAGTCCCGATTACATCAATCTAATGGTGATGATGCCGCAGGCTCACGACCGTACGCTAGTCGAGGACTTCATGCTCATCCCCGAACCGCCCGCCAACGACAAGGCGCGCGATCACTGGGAGCGCAGTTGGGCTCTGCTCGACGGAGGCGTATTTGCCTCCGAGGACTTCCGGGCCGCCGAGTTGGGACAGCAAGGCCTTGCCACGGGCGCGGTGCCCGAACTCACGCTCGGCACGATGGAAGGCGGTATCCGCCGTTATCACGAGACCGTCGAGGAAGCCTTGCGCGCCGCCAATTGAGCGCCTAGCGGGCTTTGCATGTCCGACAACAGACTTCCCGAAACCGGCGACCGTATCGCCAAGCTGCTTGCGCGCGCAGGTGTCGCAAGCCGCCGCGAGGTCGAGCGCATGATCGCCGACGGTCGCGTGGCCATCGACGGCAAAATTCTCGATACACCCGCAGTGAAGCTCGAAAGCCTGCGCGGTGTGACCGTCGACGGCAAGCCGGTAGGCAAAGCCGAAGACACGCGCCTCTTCGCCTTTCACAAGCCCTCGGGCCTGATCACCGCCGAACGCGATCCCAAGGGGCGCCCGACGATCTATGCGGCGCTGCGTAATGCGCTGCCCAAGGATGCAGGCCGCGTGATGCCGGTCGGCCGCCTCGACTTCAACACCGAGGGCCTACTGCTGCTGACCAATGATGGCGAGATGAAGCGCGCGATGGAGCTGCCCTCCACCGGCGTCCCGCGCACGTACCGCGCGCGCGCATTCGGCGACATTACGCAAGCACAGCTCGACGAGCTGATCGAAGGCGTCGAGATCGACGGTGTGCGCTACGGCCAGATCGAGGCGAACCTCGAGCGCGGATCGGGCCGCAACCGCTGGATCGAAATGACCTTGCGCGAAGGCAAGAACCGCGAAGTACGCCGCGTGCTCGAACATCTCGGCATGGAAGTGAACCGCCTGCTGCGTATCGGCTACGGACCGTTCCACCTCGGCGACCTTCCCCGCGGACAGGCAGCCGAGATCAAGCGCGGCGATGTCGAAGCCTTCAAACGCGAACTCGCTCGCGGGGGCCGCCAGTGAGGATAATCGCCGGCGACTGGCGCGGTCGTAAGCTCGTCGCGCCGAAAGGTGATGCAACGCGCCCTACGGCCGACCGCACCCGCGAAACGCTCTTCAACATGCTCTCGAGCCGCCTCGGCAGCTTCGAAGGCCTCTCTGTACTAGACCTGTTCGCAGGATCGGGAGCGCTGGGTATCGAAGCTCTATCGCGCGGAGCGGCACACTGCCTATTCGTCGAGCAGGAGCCCGACGCCGTGAAGGCTATCAAGGCCAATATCTCCTCGCTCGATGCGCGTAGCCGAACGACCGTGCAGCAAGGCTCGGTCATGAGCCTGGGCCCGGCGAAGGCGCCTCACGACCTCATTTTCCTCGACCCGCCATACTATACCGGCGCTGCCAATGTGGCGCTCGACCGGATGACGCGACTCGGCTGGATCGGACCGGCGACTTGGATTGCGGTGGAAACGGCGAAGAACGAGGATGTCGAGATCAAGCGCCTCGAACTCGAGGCTGAACGCCGCGTCGGGAAAGCGAAAATCACGCTCCTGAAACTGGCCTCCGACGCGGCGCCAACCGGCGACTGAGATCAGCGACCCTCAGCTGGATAGCCAAAGAAAAGGGCGGAACCGCTCCTGCAGCCCCGCCCCTTTCCAAGCGTGAGCGCTTCGACAAAGCGCCCTACACATTCTGTCGGTTTTATTCCGGATCGGCGCTGTCAGCGTCGACTTCGACCGTATTCATGCTTTCGAACTCGGCCTGCGTGGCAGGAAGCGGCTCGTCGATCTCGCTTGCCGGACGACCCGGCCAATACTCCAGCGGACGCGTGCCGGTCTTGTTCGCTTCCCAGCTGTTGATGCAGCCGTCCTGCTGGTCTTCGGTGCAGACCGGCAGTTCGCCATCGCTGGCAGCGGCATAACCTGCAGGGGTAGTCTGCGTGATTTCGCTGCGAACGAAGCGCGGTGCGGGGGTCTCGGTCGAGACTTCGACTTGCGTTTCCGTCGTCGCCTCAGCCTGTGAATGGTGGTCGGCGGCTGCGGGTACTGCGGCGAAGGCTAGGGCGGCGCCGGCCAGATAAAGCGTTTTCATACAAGTATCTCCGTGTTCTGTTATGGCCCATCTACGCTGGAGCTTCCACGAAAGTTCCGGGCGCACCCGTGAGCGCAGGTCTTGTGCTGTAGCGCAACGTTCCCTAGCTGTTCCCTAACGCATGCCAGATTTTTCCAACTCGTCCGAAATCGCCAGAAATGACGCGATTCCGCCCTATGCGGAGCGTTTGAACACGCCCCAGCGCGAGGCGGTCCTTACCACGGAAGGACCCGTGCTGATGCTGGCAGGTGCCGGTACCGGCAAGACCGCTGCACTGACCGCACGCCTCGCACATCTCATCGCAACCCGCCGCGCCTGGCCGAGCGAAATCCTCTGCGTCACCTTCACCAACAAGGCTGCGCGCGAAATGAGAGACCGCGTCGGGCGTCATATCGGCGACGCGGTCGAGGGGATGCCATGGCTCGGCACCTTCCATTCGATCGGGGCACGCATGCTGCGCCGCCACGCCGAACTCGTCGGGCTGCAGAGCAATTACACGATTATCGACCCCGACGACCAGCTGCGTCTCCTGAAGCAGCTGATCCAGGAAAACGACCTTGATGAGAAACGCTGGCCCGCGCGGCAACTGGCGGGCCTGATAGACCGCTGGAAGAACCGCGGCCTCAATCCGGGCGATCTCGATGCGGTGGAGAACGAGGCCTACGCCAATGGCAAGGGCGCGCAGTTCTACAAGCTTTACCAGGACCGGCTGAAAGCGCTGAACGCCTGCGATTTCGGCGACCTGCTGCTGCACATGCTCAACATTTTCCGCCAGCACCACGATGTGCTTGCCCAGTACCAGCAGCGCTTCAAATACATCCTCGTGGACGAGTATCAGGACACCAACCAGGTCCAGTACCTGTGGCTGCGCCTGCTCGCCCAGACCCGCAAGAACATTTGCGTGGTCGGTGACGATGACCAGTCGATCTATTCATGGCGCGGCGCTGAAGTCGCCAATATCCTCAAATTCGAGAAAGATTTCCCGGGCGCTGCGGTCATCAAACTGGAGCAGAACTATCGCTCAACTCCGCAGATTCTCGCTGCCGCCTCGGGCCTGATCAATGCCAACAGCGAACGTCTCGGCAAGACCTTGTGGACCGAACTTCCGGCAGGCGAGAAGGTCCGCGTCGTGGGCGTTTGGGATGCGCCCGAGGAAGCGCGCCGCGTCGGAGAGGCTATCGAGCGCCTAGAAAGTGAAGGCGCACCTCTCGACGAGGTCGCAATCCTTGTCCGCGCCCAGTACCAGACGCGTGAATTCGAAGACCGCTTCATCCAGATCGGCCTCAATTACCGCATCGTAGGCGGTTTCCGTTTCTACGAGCGCGCTGAAATTCGCGATGCACTCGCTTATTTGCGTACTATCGCGCAACCAGCTGACGACCTCGCGTTCGAGCGTATTTATAACCAGCCCAAACGAGGTCTCGGCGCGAAGACGCTCGAGGCCATGCGCCGCCACGCCCGTCGCACCCAGATGCCTCTGGCCGCCGCGTCGCTAGACCTTGCCGACAGCGACGAGCTGCCCGCTCGCGCGCGCAACACGCTCGTCGGCTTGCTGGGCCAATTCGTGGCATGGCGCGAAATGGCTGAGAAAGTCACTCCCTCCGAGCTGCTTCGCACCGTCCTGACCGAGAGCGGTTACGAGGAAATGCTCAACAAGGATCGCAGCGCCGAGAGCGCGGGCCGTCTCGAAAACCTCACCGAGCTCGCCCGCGCGATGGAGGAATACGAGACGCTAACGGACTTCCTCGAGCACGTGAGCCTCGTCATGGACAACGACCGCCGCGATGATGGCGAGAAGGTCACGATCATGACCATGCACGCGGCAAAGGGTCTCGAATTCGACCATGTCTTCTTGCCCGGCTGGGAGGAAGGCGTCTTCCCCAGCCAGCGCGCCATCGACGAAGGTGGCCTCGCCAGCCTCGAGGAAGAACGCCGCCTGGCCTATGTTGCTATCACACGCGCCAAGCGTCGCTGCACCATCTATCACGCTGCGAACCGACGCATCTACGGGCAGTGGACCAGCTCGATCCCGAGCCGCTTTATCGAGGAACTGCCGGACGAACACGTCGAGAGCGAGACCACGATGAGCGGTGGTGCTTCGCTGTGGAGGGCCAACTGGACCGAGCAGGAAGATCCTTTCGCTCACGTATCGAGCGCAAGGCCTGACCGCAGCACCGCCCGCGGCCCCGGCTGGCAGCGCGCGCTGTCGACCGGATATGACAGTACGCCCAAGCGCCTCGCCGAACCGGGCAAGAGCGCGGCGAGCTTCGCCGCTAAGCCGCGCAGCGACATCGCCATTGGTGCGCGCGTCTTCCACGAGAAGTTCGGCTACGGCGTCGTAACCGATCAGGAGGGTAACAAGCTGGAAATCGAGTTTGAGAAGGCCGGTACCAAGCGGGTGCTGGACAGCTTCGTCAGCCTCGCAGGCGACTAGGCCGGCGCTTCGGTCTCGTCCGAGGCTTTCTTCCAGTACCGTTTCTCGAACGGCCTCATGAGCTCGCCGCCAACCCCTCGCGTGCCCTCGGCAATACCGGTCTCGCAATCGACGTAGGGCGCCGGATCGACATAGGTGCCGAACACCTTGTCCCAAAGCGTGACCGTATTCCCGTAATTGCTGCCCATCAGCGCTTCATCGCGAATGTGGTGGAGTCGATGCGCAGCAGGCGAGATCAGCACATTTCCGAAGATGCCGAGCGTCCAGGGCACGTCACAGTGGATGAAGAAGCCCCACCAGCTTCGGATGAAGCCCGCAGCACCGACCGCCCACTCTGGCACGCCAAGCAGCAGCAGAAGCCACACATCAACGCAAACGCTAAGGAGCTTGCTGAGCGGGTGCTTCCGCATGACCGTGAGCCAGTGCATTGCGGTATCCGCATGGTGTGTCGCGTGGATGGGCCAAAGAAGGGGCGTATGCTCCAGGCGGTGCCGCCAGTAGACGACAAAGTCGAAGATCAGGATCGCGATAAGCAGCGCGGCGATGTCGGGTATCGACGCCCAAACCCCGATCAACAGTTCCGGTGCTCCGACGGCAGAGGCGATGACGCCCTCCGGCACGACGAACAATGGTGCCAGTATGACGAGGTTTATTATTGTCAGGCCAAGATTGGTCGCGAACTCACCCCGGCAACGCGCAATTGCATCCCAGATGGCGCGTCTCTTCATGACCAGCGCGAGCAGACCAAACACCAGTCCGGTCATGGCAAGCGTGATCAGCGTCGAAAGCGCAGGTTCGGCGAACATTTCCATAGCACGCACGCTGGCATGCACATGGTTAGGGATTAGTTAAATCAGAGAGCGGAAACGTCGAGGAAGCCGGGGCGCGGACCGTTCCATTCGCCGGCGGCTATGGGCTCGTCATCCTCGCGGTCGCGGCGGCGCGAGCGCTGGGGTTTGTCATCTTTCGCCCTTGCAGGCTTTTCCTCGCGCTTCGCAGGCGCCTTTTTCGGCGCCTCGTCCTCTTCGCGCTTCTTGCCGCGCTTGGGCTTGCTTTCGGCCTCTTCCGCAGGTTTTTCGACGAGCTCGACGCGAACGTCCTTCTTGCCGAACACGGGGATCTCGCTGCCGGTCAGCTTCTCGACGTTCTCGATCGCCTCGGCATCTTCCTTCGCTACGAAAGTGAAGGCGCGGCCCTTGGCCCCTGCCCTGCCCGTACGACCGATGCGGTGTACGTAATCGTCGGGGTGCCAGGGCGTGTCGAAATTGAACACGTGGCTGACACCCTTGATGTCGAGGCCGCGAGCCGCGACGTCGGAAGCAACTAGGATGTTTACGTCGCCCGATTTGAATCGGTCGAGTTCCTTGATGCGGCTCGCCTGGTCCATGTCGCCATGGATCTCACCGCTCGCAAAACCGTGGCGCTGGAGGCTCTTGTTGAGCTCGCGCACGGTCGTCTTGCGATTGGCGAAGATGATCGCGGTTTCGACATGGTCGTTGCGCAGCAGCCAACGAAGCGTCTCGCGCTTCTGGCGGGTCTGGACGGGCACCTTGAACGCGGTGATGTCCTTATTGGTGGTCGCCGCGCGTGCCGTCTCAATCCGTTTGGGATTGCTCATGAATTTCTTCGCGAGCTTTTCGATCGGCGGCGGCATCGTGGCGGAGAACAGCATTGTCTGACGGTTCTCGGGCAGCTTGTCGCAGATGAACTCGATATCGGGAATGAAGCCCATGTCGAGCATGCGATCGGCCTCGTCGATGACGAGCAGTTCGCAACCGTTGAGCAGGATCTTGCCGCGCTCGAACAGGTCCATCAGGCGGCCCGGGGTCGCGATCAACACGTCGACGCCTTCGTTGAGCGCCTTGACCTGGTCACCCATCTGAACGCCGCCGATGAGCAGCGCCATCTTGAGATCGTGGTTCTTGCCGTACTTCTCGAAGTTCTCAGCGACCTGTGCAGCCAGTTCGCGGGTCGGCTCGAGGATGAGGCTGCGCGGCATTAGCGCACGGCGGCGACCGCTGGCCATCACGTCGATCATGGGCAGGACAAAGCTGGCGGTTTTGCCCGTTCCGGTCTGCGCAATACCGATGATGTCCTTCATCATCAGGATCGGCGGGATGGCCTGCGCCTGGATCGGAGTCGGCTCGGTATAGCCTGCCTCTTCGACGGCTTTCAGCAGGTCTTCGGATAGGCCGAGATCGGCAAAACTCATGCGGTTGTCGGACGCCCCAACGATAGTGGATATAAAAAAGGCCGCTCTCAGGCAGCCTTGACCGAAGCGCGCCCTTCGCCTTTTTGCCGGTTCAAGTCAAGGAAAAGCGCCCTATTCGGGACGCTCTGCCACCAATTCGCTGAAGCGGTCGATCTGGCATTTCGCGCCCGAGCGACTCATGATCCGGTCACGCTTCACGCACAGCTTACCGTCATCGCTCCGCTCGACATAGAACCCACGGTAGAAATCACGCGGGCTGCAACCCTTCTCGAGCCGCGCCACCATCATGCTGCGATCACGCATCAGCATTAGGAGATGATCGCCGCGATCCGAAACTCCGCGAATTCTTGCGCTGTCGAGGCACTTGCCGGCCTTGCGTTCCACAAGCTGTGCGGGCGGCTGCTGCGGACGGGTGGTCTCCGCCGTCAGGTTCTGGCGGGCAGGACCGGGCGCGCGTGCGGGAGAAATCCGCAGGATTACGCGGCGTTCGATCCTGACCTGATGGGACGTCGGCGGCGCGATGCCATCGAGGATGGGAGACCATGCCGGCGCATCGGCTGACAACGGCAAAGCGGAGACATTGCGTTCCGAAGGGCGCGACTGCTGGGCTACGTGCTCTTCTGCCGGTTCTCCAGTCGCCGACAAGCCGAGACCGCCAAGAGGCAGTATCAGCGCTATCGGCGCAATGAAAGCGGCAAGACTGGGCATGTCGGGTGCGAAAAGCTCCTCATGGCCGCGCGAAGGATGCACGCGACGTTCGCTTGTCGCCTATGCCCCCGCTCAATTGAATATCGGCTTAATTGGTTTGCGAGGTTTGGCAAGAGGTGGCCATTCGATGCCCGAGTGTGGCATGGGCGCAACCATGAGCGATATCGATGCCTTCGCAGAGGCTGCCCTGCAGCTCCTCGGCCCGCGTGGCTTTACGCGTGATGGAGACCTCGTGGAGCCTTGGCTTACCGACTGGCGCGGCCGCTACACCGGCAGGGCGATCGGCCTCGCCTCTCCTGCCTCCACGAGCGAAACCGCCGAATTGGTGAAGCTCTGTGCCCGTCATGGCATCCCGATCGTACCACAGGGCGGAAACAGCGGGATGTCGGGCGGCGCGACACCGGACGATACGGGTAAGGCAATTCTGCTCTCCCTGCGCCGCATGGACCGGATTCTATCGCTGGACCCCGACGCGATGCAGGCCACCTGCGAAGCGGGAGTTGTTCTGCAGACCCTTCACGAGGCTGCAGCAGAGCATCGCCTGCGCTTTCCGCTGACCCTTGGCGGCAAGGGATCGGCTACGATCGGCGGTCTGATTTCCACGAATGCGGGCGGTACGCAGGTCCTGCGACACGGGACGATGCGCGCGCAGGTCCTCGGTCTCGAGGCGGTGCTTGCAGACGGAAGCGTGCTCGACACCCTCACGCCACTTAAGAAGGACAATCGCGGGTTCGACCTCAAGCAGATGCTGATCGGCTCGGAGGGAACGCTAGGCGTGGTTACGGCGGCAACTCTCCGTCTACTTCCTGAAATCAGCGGAAGGACGGTGATCTGGGCGGGCCTGCCGTCGGTCCAGCAGGCGCGGCGATTGCTGCTTCATTTCGAACGTGCCGCCGGGAACAGCCTCGAAGGCTTCGAGGTCCTTCCAAAGCAATGCCTCAAGGCCGTGCTCGATTACTTGCCGGATGCCCGCGCGCCGCTTAGCGGCGATCATGAATGGCACGCGCTGATCGAGCTCGTGTCAGGCCCAGTGGGCAGCGATGACTTGTCCGACTTTGCGCAGGGCATTCTCGAAAGCGCCTTCGAGGACGGCTTGCTCGAAGACGCCACCATTGCCGCCAATGACAGCCAGGCCGAAGCGTTCTGGCTGTTGCGCGATCTCGATATCCCCCGCCGAACGCGCGATCGGCCCGGCCATGCAGCACGACATCTCGGTGCCCGTGAGCCGCATGGCGGATTTCGTGGCTGCCGCCCTGCCTGCGGTCGAACAGCGCTTCCCCGGCAGCAACGCGCTTGCATTCGGCCATCTTGGTGACGGCAATGTGCATTTCCACGTACTCGCGCCGCATGATGCGACGCCGGGTGAGTGGGAGGATGGCGAAGGCAAGCAAATCAGCGCCTTCGTTCACGACCTCGTCACCGAGTGGGGCGGATCGATCAGCGCTGAGCACGGGATCGGCCAGATGAAACGCGACGAATTGGGCCGTTTGGGCGACCCTGTTTCACTCGCGCTGATGCGAAGTGTGAAGCAGGCCCTCGACCCCCGGGGACTGTTCAACCCGGGCAAGCTCCTTCCGCTTGCGCAAACCGGCGTAAAACCCTAAAGCGCGCAGCTTCTGGCGTATGGGGTCGTCTGGGTCCTTCGCCTCACCCAATCCTGCTAATTTCTAAGATTTTCGGAGAGTATTCATGGCGAGCGCGCCGCAGCAGCCCCAACTGCCCCTGTTCTTCAACGACCTGATGCCGTTGAACAGCAACGATCACAAGAACTTCCGCACGCGCACTATGGACAGCGCGCCATGGCTTTCGAAGGCGCACGCCATCCCGCTGACGGTCGATGAATTCGTCCAGTCGCAGCGTCATTTCCCGATCGTGTTCTCGAGCGGCGAAAACCCGCTTCCGCTCGCCCTCATGGGCCTCAACGAAGGTGTGAATACCTTTGTCGACGATGCTGGCAAGGTGACCGAGCAGATCTACCTGCCAGCCTATATCCGCCGCTATCCCTTCATGCTCGCCAAGCTCTCGCAGGATGCGGACGAGCTTTCGCTGATGTTCGATCCGAGCAGCGGTGCAGTCGGCGAGTTCGACGAAGGCGAACGCCTGTTCGACGATGAAGGCAAGCCCACCGACGCCACCAATCGCGTTCTCGAGTTCTGCCAGCACTTCGAAGGCGCCGCGCAGCGTACGCAGGCTTTCCTGACCGAATTGAAGGACAACGACCTGCTGATGGCCGGCGAAGTCGCCATCCAGCGCGAAGGCGTTGAGCAGCCCTACATCTATCGTGGCTTCCAGATGGTCGACCAGGAAAAGCTGCGCGAGCTCAGCGACGAGAAGGTTCTCGAGTGGAACAAGAACGGCATCCTGATGCTGATCCACGCCCACATCTACTCGCTCGAACTGATGCGCACGATTTTCGCGCGCCAGACCAGCCAGGGCAAGGCTCCGCAGCCCGAAGCTGCAGCCTGATTTCTGCCGGCTTGGCCGGACAAGTTTGAGAAGTGGCAGGATCGCGCCTTTCCGGCCGATTCTGCCACTTTTTGCATGCTTGAAAGCAAGCCCCACTGACACCATCTAGATCATGCCGGCGGCGCTCCCCTCATGGCCTGCCGGCAGGATGCACGAAAGTGCATCTCCTCCCTGAACCTTGGCCACCTCGTGCAACTCGCACGGGGTGGTTTTTTCTTGGATTTCCCAACCTATTCCGCAGCCTGGGGCAACTGCTCGCCGCGACCGATCTCGGCCACTTCGCCAGCTAGCCTGCAAACAAGGCCCGACAACAGCTTGGCGATAGCAGGATGCCTCGCGCTCGGCGTCTCGAGGCGTGAATCGAGATAGGTGCTCCGGCACACCTCGATCTGCATCGCGTGTATCCCGCGAAGCGGCGCGCCGTGGCGATCGAGGACATAGCCACCCGAATAGGGGCGGTTGTGCGCGACCGCCCTGCCCTCGCCTCCTAGGTGATTGAGCGCACTGGCGATCAAACGCAGAATCGCAGCTTGCGCCGAACCTATCTCCGATCACGAATTCTGCGGTCCGCTCTTCGGGATGCCGGCGGCGTAGCGGAGGCATGGAATGCAGGTCGATAAGGAGCGCCGCTCCCCAATGGTCACGCAGCGCCTCCAGAGTACTACCCAAGGCTTGGTGATAGGGCCGGTGAACTGTCTCGATCCGCTCGTCGAGATCGGCCATTTCCAGCTTGTTTTTCCAGATCTCGCCAAGCCCGGGGAGCCGACGCGGCACGAGGCCAAGGCCACTTCGGGCCCGGCGGTTCGCAAGAGAGTGGCGCATGCGAACAGTCTTTTCCCCTGGACCATCGTCCAGTCCACATCGTCAGGCGCACGGTTAAGGTCGATGACCGCACGCGGCGTATTCGCCACCAGAAGGGAAGCACCCGTCTCCTCCGCTATATCGTGGGCGAGCCCGTCGACATGGCGATCTTCGAGGCGGATGAGGCAATTGGCATCGCGGAGGTTGGCGAGAATGTCGTCCGAGTAAGCCCGCCCGCCGTGAGGTGCGGCTATCAGCACCGGTACCGCCGGAGAATCGGTAACTGATAGGCTGAAACTCGAATTCGGCATGTTGCCCCAATCTCGTTGGAATAAGCCACGAATCGGCGCCTGAACGCCTGATTTCCCCTTGCTTCGCCAAGAATGCTGCCGCTTCAAATTCCCCGTGTCAAAGAAAGTGGTCTCGATTAGGGACATTGGTGAACGGAACGGAAGATTTGTTAAGCCATTTCAGCTATGGACGCCCGTATGAGTGAGCTGCACCAGAAAAGAATCCTGCTGGCCGAAGACGACGAGGCCATGCGCACCTACCTCGAGCGCGCGCTCGAAAATGCCGGTTATTCGGTCGACGCAGTCGATCGCGGTACAGCCGCCCTCCCGCTGCTTGAAGACGAGCGTTACGATCTCCTGCTTTCCGACATCGTGATGCCGGAAATGGATGGAATCGAGTTGGCTCAGCGCTGCAACGAGATCAGCCCGGCAACGAAAGTAATGTTCATCACCGGCTTTGCTGCAGTCACTCTCAAAGCGAGCCGCGAGCAGCCGAACGCCAAGGTTCTTTCGAAGCCGTTCCACCTTCGCGACCTCGTCCTGGAGGTCGAAAGGGTGCTCGAAGACAAGGTCAGCGCGCAGCTCTGACAATTCGGCAAGATTGCCTCTTGCGTCCGTTGGCGACCCTCGCTAATGGACGCCCTCCCCCGGCTGGGGGGCTCGTTGGTGAGGGCGTATAGCTCAGTGGTAGAGCACTATGTTGACATCGTAGGGGTCCCAAGTTCGAACCTTGGTACGCCCACCATCGAGGCCTTGAACTGCTGATCTGGACGCAAGTGCAGATACAAGCAAAGGCACACCACACCGGAAATTATCGAGTATCGCTTCAGCTAGCTGGAAAGGCCCGCACAGGCAGTTCTCAGGCTGCCCAGCGCTAACCTTCACCGCTTTTTCTGTGCTGAAGCTCGCGGACCACCAGAGGTCTTGCAGGCTGATACATTTTGGCGCGAGGTGACGGGATCAATTCAAGGATCTTCACCCCTGCTGTATTGTTCAAGCCAACCTGCAACTCCGGCCGCAAGTCTGTCATTAGTCTCTTGACCGGCTCGACTACGCGTGAGCGCACTCTTATCGACGCATAGTTGGCTCACGGTGCGTGACGCTCTCGAGCGCGAACTTGGCAGGCTGCACGGAGTTCTCCCGAATCTCCCTCGGGCACAAAAAAGCCGGCCGCAAATGAATGCGACCGGCTTCTAAACTTGTAAGACGCTTAGACGCTTACGGGATCGTCATCATCGTCGAGAGCGAAGATGATGCCAGCGATCACTGCTGCAGCAGCGAGAATAGCGATGATCGTTGCGCTACCACCAGCTTCCGAAGTCTCTTCAGCAGGCTGCGAGCTGCGCTCTGCGTCGGCAGCGGTAGCGACAACCGGAGTTGCGGCCATTGCTACCGCGGCAATCGGGAGCATAAACTTTTTCATTTTCTTGCTTCTCCTAGTTTGACCAGTCCGTACGGCGGCCTTGCGTTCAAATTCTTTGGCGACCTAACCGAGGTCTCTTTAAAATTCAAGCCCCTAATCTGTGGCCGGGCGGGCGTTACCGCCATTACGAAGTCTCAGGCAAAGCATTGAAACCTCAAAACTTCCAAAACCAAGTACTCTGATTCAACTATATCTAAGCACGTAGAACCTTATGGTTCCAAATATCTCACTCCTCATCCATCAAAGAAGCGATCCAGTTAAGTCCGAAGGTTGCACTGCTCGGGGCGCCCAACGCAACACGTATTCCTATCTAGGCGTGCACTCTGCGGTGAAGAGTTGCAAAAATACGTCTTATCGACTTCAGCGCAGGGCGATCGGCGAAATGTCGCCCCGCAGCGTGGATTGGCCAGTCCAAGCGCGCCCGGTGACCGCAATTTCCAGAAAATCGCAATCCGAAGGCAGGCCTTCAACTCCGAGAGATACTGAGCTGGCACCGAACGCCTGCTCTGCGACCGGCTCCCTGGAATCGGCGCACTGCAAGGACAGCCTCACATCTTCAGAAGCGGTCCGCGGTGAAAGGCTGTGTGTCAGGTTCAGCGAAAACGGGACAGGCGGGCTTCTTACAATTCGCCTTGCAATGACCCCTCCCTGGCCCGCGCGAGCATATACCTCGAGGTCATCGGAACCGAGGCTCGGCTGTGCCCGGAAATCCGCGTCGTCGACAAACCACCAGTCGAAAGGTGGGTTATCGGACGACCAAGAGAGCGTCCGTTCGCGAGGTGCAGCTTCTTCAGGCTCGGAAATCTGTTCGTAAAGCTGGTATGCTGATTGCAGTTCGCCCGCGCCAGCAAGTCTTTCGATCAGCTTCCTGTCCTGATCTGGATCGAAGCGCTTCAAGGAGCGCAAGCGGTAGAGGCTTTGCACTGCCGCAGGATCGTTCAACGCAAAGTTGATAAATTTTTGATGCCATGGGGAAGATCCGTCCAGCACCTTTGCGAATTCTTCGACCGCGTCTTCTTCTGCAAAAACGGTCATCAAGACCCTGAAAAGCTCGTTCGATCGCGACGGACGGACCCTCAAAATGCGATCGAGCGACCTGATTACTCCGACGAATTCCTCCGCTTCGACATGCTTCTGGAGAACAAGTGCCTGAAGGGTCGGGTCGCGTCGATCCAGTCGCGATGCAGCCTCTACGATGCTCGCAGAGTTCTCTTCTTCCTGCTGCGCGAGAGCCAGGATTGCATGAGCCTGCGGAGACAGGGGCTCCAACCGATGCGACGCTCGCGCCCACGATTCTGCCTGCGTAGCAGCGGACTTGGGCGTAGACTGCGCTGAGACTGCCGTAGCAAACGCAGCCGACGCAAGGTTGGTATGTGCCAGCCCGTTCGCAGGGAAAAGCGTCAGCGCGATGTCCGGCGCTCTCTTCGTTAGCGCTATGCCAGCCGCCTGCATCGCCAAGACCACCGCCAGGACAAGGCAAACAAGCGCGATTGATATCGATCGGAGTGAGAATGGAAACTTCATAGCTTCGTCGGGTGATCAGGCCTTTTCAAGCTTCTCGTCGCTGCCATACCCATATCCATATCCATATCCATAGCCATAGCCGTAGCCATAGGCCGAATTCTTCTGGCTGACCTTGGTCACGATGGCACCGAAAACCTGTGCTCCGGATCGCTTGAGCCTGCCCAGAGCATTCTCAATGCCACGCACCTTGATACGATCGGATTCGATCACATAGACCACGCCATCCACCGAACGGGACATTTCAACGGCATCAGCGAGAGCCAGCATGGGAGCTCCGTCGATGAGCACTTGATCGTACAGGGTGCCAGCATTTCTCACAATCTGGCCGAACCTGTCACTTGCCAAAAGCTCGACCGGATTCGGCGGGGTCCGTCCCATGGGAAGGAAATCAAAGCCGAAATCTTCCATCGGGATGATCTGGGACTGCAGATCACTCTCCGGGTTCGTGAGGAGCGATACCAGCCCGCCCTTATCATGGCCGTGAAGATCAAGCGTATCGCGTAGCTTCGAATTGCGCAGGTCCGCATCGATCAGCAGAGTCCGCTTGCCGAGCTGTGCGAAGCTAGTGGCAATGCCGACCGACGACATGCTCTTGCCTTCGGAGGGAACCGACGAAGTCAGCATCAGGTGCTTCGGCGCGCCCATCGGTGTGAGCAGGCTCATATTGGTCCTGACCGTGGTGAATGCTTCGCTGATCTCGGACGACCGTTCGGTGATCCGGTCGATGATCTCGCCTTCTTCGTTGCGGGGGATGGCGCCAAGTAGCGGCACCCCGAGACGCCTGCGAACATCTTCCGGATCCTGGAGCGTCTGGCTCAGGGTGACGCGAAGATAGACAAGCGCAGCCGCGAGACCTGCGCCGCAAAGCAACGCGACGAGCAGGTTTGTTACCAGCGACGGCGCATAGGGGTCTTCCGGGACTTCGGAGAGGTCGATGATCTGGATGTTGTTTTGCCCAGCTCCCGAAGCCTCGAGCTCCTTGAAGCGCTGCAAGAGCGCATCGTAGATTTCACGGTTGGTTTCGACTTCGCGCTTCAGGATACCATAGCTGATGCCCTGCCCCTGCTGACCGAGGAACCGGCGCTTCGCCTGTTCCATCTGATCGCGCAGCTCTGCCTCACGGATCTGTGCCGCACGCAGAGAGTCTCTAGCACCTCCAGTGATCGCAGAACGCAGGGCATCCACTTCTGCCTGCTTTTCCTGCACCTCGGGATAGTCAGGTCCGAAGTTGGAACGCAGCACGGCGAGTTCCGCTTCCGACTCGCTAAGCGTTGTAAGCAAGGTGTTCCGGGGATCACCACCCGGGAACTCGCCCGCGATTGCGGACGCCTGAGCATTGACCCGGTCAGCAACTGCTTCGGCAAGAGCAGTATTCAAAGCCTGCAGATCGGCGCCGACCAGAGTCTGTCCTGCACTTTCAGAACCGGTCTCGTTGCCGGCATTCAGAACCAGGATCTCATTCGCGTTCGCATATTCAACGAGCTCCTGCTCCGACTGCGCCAGACGCTCGCGGAGCTCGGCAATCTGGTTTTGCAGGAAATCCCGAGCCTCGATATTCGCGCCGAAGCGCTTCTCGTAGTTCGCGGCGACGAATTCTTTCACCCACAAATTGGTGATCTCAGAAGAAACGGCGGGATCGGGGCTTGAGAATCTGACGTCGAGCAAGCTCGATTGTGCGATTGGGACGACGCTCACATTCTCGAGCAGCACCTTCTCGATGGCCCGCTCCAACCCCTGCTCTTCCTCGATATTGAATGAGCCTCGGAAAGCCTCGTCCCGAGTCAGGTTGCCGGCCTCGAGAACGCGCTTTGCCATGAACTGCGACACGAGCAATTCATATTGCGTGTTGAGGTACTGCAATTCCGATACCAGACCGTCAGATTCCAGGCCATCCAGATTGGTTACGTCTGCTGCCACCTGGGAGACTTCGAGCCTGGCACTTGCCAGATACAGCGGCGTGGCAAGCAATGTCGCAAGAACGCCAAGCAAAGCGCTCGAAGCAATTATGCCGATCAGCCAATATTTGAGGCTGATCGCCTCGTGCCAGTAGCGATCGAGGTCGAGGGCGAACGAGGTCGCGCCATCATCTACTTCGTCGATGACTGCGGAATTCGTCTCGGCCTTCTCGGAGATCATCTTGTTCAACGTCCGATCCTATCAATCAAAATTGCCGAGGTCGAAAGGAGCGGAGCGAAACGCAAGATGCTGTCGAGACGCCGACGCGCCGGCGAGTCACCCACGAACACGATGTCATTGGGATACACAGTCGGATCCTCGTAATTCCCTCGCTGGATCGCCGCGATGCTGTAGGCGCCGATGTAGCGTTGTCCATTGACCGTGCGAAGAATTAGTACGTCGTCCAGTGCAGCGTATTCAGCGAGGCCGCCCGCCTGATTGACGACACGCAGTAGCGACTGCCTCGTCTGGACCGGATACTCACCGGGCTCTTTCACCTGGCCGCCGACCGACACTGTCCGGGGTGGAATGTTGGCGGGAATGACACGAACCTGTGGGTTCAGCAGGTAGCTTCCGCGCAAGGAATTGGCGATCAGGTCTGCCGCCTCGTTGGGTGCAAGCCCGTTCAGGTCAAGCAAACCCACCAAGGGGAATGAGATCCTGCCATCGCCATCGGTGAGATAGGTCCCACTCAGACGCTCTGCGCCAACGACCTCGATTTCGAAGACCTCCTGCGGACCAATGACATAAAGGTTCTCGATCCGCGGCGCAGGCAGAGCCTCGAGCTCGGCGATTTCGATACCGGGCGCTTCACCAAAGGTCCTGTCGGTCGCGCACCCTGCGCCACCGAAAGCCAGCAGAAGACTGGCAACGCCCATTCTAAATGCAGTCACTGGAATTTTTCCTTTCGAGCGAAGCGCCTTAACCTATTCCACCGATCAAGGAAGGCGCTTGGCTCATAAAATCTACAAGTTGGCGGGTCGTGTGTCGTCCTGAACACGGCCATCGCGCGAAAGTGCGAGGAGCATCCAGACCATCGCGAGCTGGAAGGTCGGGGTCCTCAAAGGGTAGTCGACGAGGGATGCCGCACCAACGACGCCGAAAATGCCAATCCAGGAAACGGCTGCCACCCAGTGGATACGGTCGCGCGATAACCGGACAATCGATTTGCCGGTCCACACCAGCAAACCGACCAGCAATGCCGCGGCTACTATCCCCCCTTCGATGAGAAGCTGGATCCAGTCGTTGTGAGCCTGGTTGATGTACCTGGAAAACAGGATGCTCGACGGTTCGAAGATATGAAACGCCTGTTCGAAAGATCCCATTCCCGTACCAAGCAACCAGAACGCGGAAACCATATCCTGCAAGACCGGCAGAATGGACCATCGCAGATCGGCGAAACTATCCCTTGCGAGAATGTCTTGGACTGCGGGCACACGGCCCAGCGCGATGAAAGCCCCAATCGTGAGAATAAGCCCCAGGATAGGTAGCAACAGCAACAAGCGCGAGCCGATCGCAGCCTTGGGCGAGGCATTGCGCCTTAATTGGTCCCGAGCAGGTCGATCGAGCCATGACAACCAGACCATGAACCCAGTAATTACCAAGGCTCCCATGCTAGCCGCAAAACCAGCCCGCGAACCGCTGATCAGCGCGACTAGGAAAATGAAAAAATAAGCTGCCGGGTACAACAGCCTCAACCACATCGCCTGCCGCTCTCGATGGGCCTCTATGGCAAGTCTTGCCACCACCATGAGGGAACAGACGGCAAAGATTGCCGAGTGGTTCTCATTGGCGAAGATACCCACCGACGACCCGTAATTCGTAACGTCGTAAAAATACAGCGGGCTGGAGCGACCAGAGATGACTTGCAGCAGGCCGAGAACCGCATTCAGGAGACCAAGGCCAGCGATAATCTGGAGCAGTAAACGGGTCGTCGCTCCGATGGCCACTGCCAACAGCAGTCCGACAACAGGCACAATCAGGCTGCCGAGCACGTTCCACGTTCGCATTGGGGCCAGGGAGAGGGGCCGCCACAGCCCGTCATAGCCGAGAAGCGCATCGATTTCTGCAACCGGTTCGCGCCAGGGCAGTGCCTGCCACAGGCCAGGAGGAAGCGGGATCAGCTGGACGACCACCAAAGCTACGAAAAGCCCCATCGTGGTGAGGAGAAATGCCTCCCCCTCACCTTGGACCAGTTGATCAGGACGAGCGCCGGAATGAGGAAGAGCGCCGACGCCCCCCGCAGCGGCACGATTTGAACTGCGTCGAACCGCGAGGCACCACCGAACAGGGCGACGACAGCCGCAAAAATGACCAGAAAGATCCATATCCGCGGCGATGCGACTGCTTGGCGAACCGACGTCGGTTTCTTGGTGCGACTGGAAGGCATTAGCTATTCGACCCCGGGAAGGCAGTTATCTTTGGTATTCGTGGTGAAGCGTAGCTTAACAGGTGCCGTCGGCACAAATCGCAACCCGTCCCTTTCGCGTCCCTAATCCGCGCATTTCTCGGATGCAAGCTTCTCCCCTAGTTTCACCGGACCTCGTTCGAGTGAAAGGGTGGAACGCGATTTCGCCATTCTCTTATCGCAATGTCGTCAGCCTACGATCTGTTCAAGGTACTGCCCATAGGCATTCTTTCCGAACAGTTCAGCGCGCTTTAGAAGCTCGGCATCGTCGATCCAGCCTTGGGCATGGGCGATTTCATCCGGACTGCCGGTCTGCAGCCCTTGCCTCTCTTCGAGAGTTCGAACGAAATTGCCAGCGTCGAGCAAGCTACCGTGCGTCCCCGTATCGAGCCATGCGAAACCCCGGCCCATGAGGCTGACACGCAGGCTGCCTTCGTCCAGATAGCTCTCCAGCAGTGTTGTGATCTCCAGTTCCCCCTCGTCGACGGCTTGACCTTCGCCGCGCGCGCGGATGCACTGCCATCAAGGAAGTACAGGCCGGTCACCGCAAAGTTCGAGGCCGGCTTCTCCGGCTTCTCGATGATCGAGTTGACCGAGCCGTCATCTGCGAAATCGACGACGCCATAGCGCTCCGGATCCGCGACACGATATCCGAAAACCGTGCCGCCTTCTTGCTGCGCCGCCGCATCTTTCAGGAGCCCGCTCAGCCCGTGGCCGAAGAAAATGTTGTCGCCGAGCACCATCACCGAGGGAGCACCATCGAGAAACTCCTCCGCGAGGATATAGGCCTGCGCCAGTCCTTCGGGGCGCGGCTGCTCGATATAGGTGAGGCTGATACCCCACTGGCTTCCATCACCGAGGGTGCGAATGAACTGGGCCTGGTCTTCCGGTGTCGTGATGATCGCAATCTCGCGGATGCCCGCGAGCATCAGAACGCTCAGCGGATAGTAGATCATCGGCTTATCGTAGATCGGCAGAAGCTGCTTCGAGACGCCAAGAGTTACCGGATAGAGCCTAGTGCCCGATCCGCCGGCGAGGATGATGCCCTTGCGTTCCATTCTTACAATTTTCCTTTGATTTTCAATTCTTCTATGACCACGCCTAGTTCTCTCTTCCAGTCGGGTCGAGATATACCGAAAGCGACCTCGGTCGCAGCGCAATCGAGCCGCGAGTTGAGCGGCCGCCGAGCCGCGGTCGGATAATCAGAGGTCGCGATGTCCGAAACCCGGCAATCGAGACCCGCCTGCGCAAAGATTTCACGCGCGAAATCGGCCCAGGAGGTATCGGGCAATCCGGCGTAATGATAAATGCCGGCCTTGTCAGGGTTGCTCTGCAGGTCTTCGGCGATTGCGATACACGCTTTGGCCAGGGAGCGTGCTGGGGTCGGCCCTCCGATCTGGTCCGCCACGATGTCGAGCGCATCCCTCTGTGCCCCGAGACGAAGCATCGTCTTCACGAAATTGTGGCCGTGCGTGGAAAACACCCATGAAGTTCGCAGGGTCACGCAGGCTCCCCCAGCCTCGGCAACTCCGCGTTCTCCGGCAAGCTTGCTGCGCCCGTAGGCCGAAACCGGCGAAGGCGCCCTGCCCGGCCCGACTGGCTCGTCTCCCGAACCATCGAATACGTAGTCCGTCGAGACGTTCACGAATGGAATTCCGAGTTCAACACAGGCCTTGGCCATTGCGGAGGGTGCTGCACCATTGATCAGCGTAGCGAGTTCTTCTTCCTCCTCCGCGCGATCAACAGCCGTATAGGCCGCAGCATTGATGACGGCGCTAGGCTTGCGATCCAGAATGGCGGCTGAGCATGCCGCAGGGTCTGACAGGTCGACAACGTCCCTACCGAGAGCCTCGACCGTCGCGAGCGCGCGTATTTCGCATGCAAGCTGGCCTGACCTGCCGAATACCAGAAGGGTCACGACCTATACCTACTTCGCCGTACCGAGCCGTTGTCCGACGCCCTTGCGCTCCATCAGGGGGCGCCACCAATCCTCGTTGTCGAGATACCATTGGACGGTCTTTTCCAGCCCCTCCTCAACCGTAACCGACGGGCGCCAGCCAAGCTCTTCGCGGATTCGCGTTGGATCGATAGCATAGCGGGCATCATGGCCGGGGCGGTCCTGTACGAAAGTAATCAGTTCCGCATAGGGCGTACCGCCGTCACGCGGCCGCAACCGGTCGAGGATGCCACAAATCGTTTCTACGAGCTCGAGGTTCGAGCACTCGTTCTCGCCGCCGATATTGTAGGTACGCCCGATCTTTCCCTTCTCGACGACGGTCAACAGGGCGTCCGCATGATCCTCGACGTAGAGCCAGTCGCGCACATTCGATCCGTCCCCGTAGATAGGCAGCGGCTTTTCATGGAGCGCATTGATCGTAACCACGGGAATGAGTTTCTCGGGGAAATGATAAGGACCGTAATTGTTCGAGCAATTCGTAACCAGGACAGGCAGCCCGTAGGTTTCGGCCCACGCCCTTACCAGATGGTCCGAGCTCGCCTTGGATGCCGAATAGGGGCTGCGGGGATCGTATGGCGTGTCCTCCGTGAACTGGATCTCAGGATCGGACGGCAGAGAACCGTAAACTTCGTCGGTACTGATGTGGTGGAAGCGGAAACCTTCAGGGCGGTCGTTCTGCGTCCAATATTTGCGCGCCGCCTCGAGCATGTTGAAGGTGCCGATAATATTGGTTTCCATGAACTCGCCCGGCCCATCGATCGAGCGATCGACATGGCTTTCTGCGGCCAAGTGCATCACGACGTCCGGGCCGTGCTCCGCGAAGATGCGGTTGAGCGCTTCGCGGTCGCGAATGTCGGCATTTTCGAAGGTATAGTTCGGACTGTCGGCAACCGGGGCGACATTGTCGAGGCAAGCGGCGTAGGTCAGCGCATCGAGGTTCACAACCTCATGTCCACGAGCCACGGCCAGACGGATCACGGCCGAGCCGATAAAACCGGCTCCGCCGGTGATTAGGATCTTCATGAGGCACTCTCAAAGGTAAATGGTGAATCCCAATCCCCGAACGCCGGTGCATCGGCGTCCTTGTCGGACAGGAGAGGAGGTGAGGCCAGCTGCCAATCAATCCCGAGGCTATCCCAGCGCACGGAGCCGTCGCATTCGGCATCGTAAAAATCGGAAACCTTGTATTCGACTTCGGTATCGGGCTGCTTTGTGACGAAACCATGAAGGAACCCTGCGGGAACCAGGATCTGCAACCCGCTTTCTGCAGTCAGTTCCTCGGCGACCCAGCGCCCGTAAGTTGGCGAACCCCTACGGGCATCGACAGCCACATCTAGGATCGCCCCGCGGATACACCGGACAATCTTCGCCTGTGCCCGCGGCGGCGACTGGTAATGAAGGCCCCTTAGCGTTCCGGCGTGTGCGGAGTAGGAGTGGTTGTCCTGCACGAACTGCAGATCGATGCCGAATTCGCGAAAGCGTGCTGCATTCCAGACTTCGGAAAACCAGCCACGATCATCGCCGAAACGCTTTGGCTTCAGGAGTTTGACTTCAGGCAGAGCTGTCTCGGAAACTTCGAGCATCATGCTTCCAACAAGTTGAAGTAGGACCGGCCGATTTCGCGCCACGTATATCGGCGTCGAGCGATTTCAGCCATAGCCGTGCCGGTCGAACCGGCCCGCTCTTCGGTCAGGTTCTCGACCACTTGGCGCAATTCGTGCGAGGAGCCGAAATACAGTGCTTCGTTCTCGGTGGTATGGCGATTGAATTCGCAGTGATGGGCGGCGATGGGAATGCCGAAATGCATCATTTCGACCAGCGCCGGGTTGGTCCCGCCTGCCGAATGACCATGAATATAGAGGGATGCCCTGTCCCTCAACGCGCGCAATGCGCCTGCGTCATAGACCGGATCGTGGATCGTGATGCGAGGATGATCGCGATAGCGGGCCTTCAGCTCACGCCCATAGGCGCTGTTGTCCCAATTGCCCACGAATACCAGCGACATATCGAGGCCGTCGAATGCCTCGAGGATCATGTCCACATTGTTTTCCGGCTCGATCCGGCACAGGCCAAGCGCGAATGCTTGCGGCAGATGCGTCGCCGCAGCATCGTCGCCATGCGCTTCGACTGCATGATCGCCGCCGTAGGGGATTACGTGTGCATCGCACCCATATGCCCGATCGAGATAGTCCGCGATTGCCTGATTGTCCGCGATCACTTCATGCGAGAAACGGACCGCCAATGCTTCGGCGAATTTCAGGTAGCGCTTGGCAAGGCCCTTCCACTTTTCGCGCTTCCACTCGATGCCGTCGACATTGGTGATGATCCGGGCCGAGGAGAACATGCGGAGCAGAGGCAGGATGATCGCTCCCGATACTCCAAGAAGAAGCAAGCGGTCATGGCCCCTCCGGACCGCATCGATGAGACCCACGATATCGTAGATGATCGACTGCACGCCATTGGCATCGAAATCGACATAGCGCAGCCGCGCGCGCTTGTAAGTCTCGGGCCGGTCGGTCTTGGATTTCGTCGAACAGTAGACGGTTAGCTCAATCGGTCTGTCGCTATCCTCGTGATATGCGACGAGGTTCTCGGCCAGGGTTTCGAACCCGCCGTAATTCGCCGGCACGCCGACCGTGCCGAGGATTGCAGCCTTTCTGACCATCGGTTCGTGCTCAGACCTTGCGTGCGACGATGAGGTCTTGGTCGAAGTCGGTCGTTTCTACACCCGAAAGCTGCCGCCCCTTGGTGCTGTAAATAGGATTGCCGACCCGTTCGAGGCCTGCATCCTTGAAACATTCGTCGATGAAATCGAGATAGTATCCGATGCAGATTTCGTGCATTTCGGGATGCGACGAGCGATAGGGCCCGGTACCGTAGACGAAGTCGTTTCCGTCAAACTCTGTCCCCGCATCCATAACGAATGTCGTGAACATAAGGTGCCCGCCGGGCGCCAGAAGGCGGCTGATCTCTTCAATATAGTTCTTCACGTCCGCCGGCAGCATGTGAGTAAAGACGGACACAAGGAAGATCACGTCGAAGCTGTTATCCGGGAAGTCGAACCGATAATCCGAAGCGGGCGTTTTCCCCTCGGGATTGTACTCGGTATTGTGGACGTCGAGGTGCCGAAAGGTGAAGTTCTTGTTCGACAGGAATTCATTGCTCCGGGCGGCCTCGATCGACGGTCCATCAATATCGACGCCGGTATACGCTCCTTCGTCAAGTTTCGAAGCCAGAGCGAATGCAAACCGCCCGCAACCGCAGCCGATTTCCAGTACCCGCGAACCATGTTCGAGGCCGGCACGATCGGTCAGCTCTTCGACGAGCTTCGCGCCCAGTTCTTCAAACTTCCTGCCGTTGAACTGCCGGCGCAGGCCGTTTGAACGCACCCGGATCGACATCGGCGGATACTTACCCCTTCCGCCAATCAGACGCACGGCCTTGTCCAGCGGATCGACCACCTTAAGTCCGGTGGCGATGAGAGGATGCTTCCAGCTCACGCCCGGGAAAACAGCCTGGCTGATCTTCTGTAAAACCACTGAATTCTATCCTTCATGGAACATTGGAAACGCTTCGAACGCTAGCTCGCGAAAATCGCGAATTTACGACAACCGCCGCGCGATAAGCTGCGGCAGGTTCTTGAAGCGGTTGAGGTTAACGAGCCCGGCAAACACCAGCTTTGGAGGAAAGCTCGCCTTCTGGAGGAACTTGGCAAGCGGATTAGCGGAAATGCCGGAAGGCGCATAACCGCGCTCGCGCATCTGGTCGCCTGCGACATCTTCGCAGATTGCTATTTCAGCCTTCGTCAGATTGCCGCGCTTCCACGATCCGATGCGGCTCTTGTCCAGACCTCGCTGGTCAGGACGGTCGCGCCCCATCGATGACCCGACCTGAGTTACCTGGAGCATCTCTTCCTCGAAAGGCAGGTCGATTGCATTGCAGAGGTCGCGCAGGACTTTCTCCGGGTTGGCGAGCAACTCCTCGTAGGAAATCGAGTGAAAACGCGCGTGGGATTCCATCTTGGACGCGGTGCTCACGGACGAAGCCCATATCTTCGATGTCGTGAAGGGATGGTAGTTAGCCCAGGAACGCAGCGTCCACAAAAAAGGGACAGCCGCAGTCGCGTAACGCCCGCGCTTCCAGCGGTCCTTCTGCGATTGCATCACATCGCGCGGATCGCGCACGATGTTGATGACGTGGCTGTCCGGAAACGCTTCGAGGATATCGCGCGCCATGAACAGGTATCTCGGAGTCTGCTCAAGCGGTATCTGCTTGCCCGCCTCCTGCGTATGGGAGCGCAGCAGCGCCTTATAAAGGCTGAGGGGGCTCTTGCGATCGAGGCCATCGATGAGTTCTTCAGCCTCTTCGGTGTATTTGCCCTTTTCGACTTCGTAGAACAGGCCTTCGCGAGATGTCGTGATCAGGCGTTCGGCGAGCTTCTGCAAATTCGCCTTCGGCCATTCCTCGTCTTTGGCCAGGTCCTTCGCGTCCACAATCTGCTCGAAGAAATGCAACTCCTCGAATGCATGGACACGCGAATTGAGGTCGAAGATCCGACCCAGCATGGTTGTTCCGCTTCGGCTGTTGCCTACGATGAAGATCATTGGGATTGCTCCCGCACCCAGCGCCAGCTTGCCTCGATCCCATCGCGGAGAGAGGTTTCCGGTTTCCAATCGAATGCTTCGCGAGCCTTGGTGATGTCGAGTACAACGCGCGGCACATCGAGCCCCCTGCCCGGCTTTACAACAGGCTGGATATCCGTTCCGACGACTTCGGATATCTGCGAAATTATCTCCCGAATGGAATGTCCGACGCCGCTTCCCGCGTTGAAGCAGCCGACGACATTCCTCTCTATCGAACGCACGCAAAGATCGGCGAGGTCTTCCACGTAAATGAAATCGCGCACGACGCTTCCGTCGCCCCACAACTGCAGCGGCTCGTTCTTGGCAAAATTCCAGAGGTAGGTCCCAATCACACCCTGAATGCCGCCGTCTCCCTGGCGCGGACCGTATGGATTGGAGGCACGCAGCACCGTATAGTCGAGACCGTGGAGGTGATGCTCCATATGCAGATACTGCTCGATCGTCGATTTCACGATTCCGTAGGAGCTGATCGGTTTCAGCGGATGATCTTCGGAAACGGGATCCATCTCCGGTATGCCGTAAACCGTGCCACCGGACGAAAGAAACACCAGTCGCTTGACGTTAGCCTCGCGCAGTAGCTCGAGCAGACGGACGGAATTCACCAGATTGCCCTGAATGTCGGCGACCGGATCGAGGTTCGACGTGCTGGGAACCGTCGTTGACAGCAGGTGCAGGACGATTTCGACGCCTTCAAGAGCGCCCTTCAGCGCATCTGCGTCGTCGAATTCCCCGGAAACATATTCCGCGCCCTCAGGCAGCGAGCGAAAGCGTTCCGGTGCCCGGTCAAAGACCCGCACCGAATGACCACGGGCAATCAGTGCGTCCACCAGGTGGGACCCGATGAAGCCACTGCCACCAATTACCAGTGCATTCATTGCAAAACCTCAGAATAAATTCTCGAAAGCTCAGAGTAGATCGCATCGTCGTTGAAATTGACCGACACATAATTCTGAGCTTGTGCGCCCATGCTCAAGATATCGGCTTCAGGAAGCCGGGCGGCGCGTTGCATGATTGCGGCCAATTCCGCAACCTCTGTCGGATCGAAAAGCCAACCGTGGTCACCAGCCTCAATCAGTTCGGGTATCCCGCCTCTGCGTGACCCGATAACCGGCTTGCCGGCAGCGAATGCCTGGAGAATCACATAGGGAAAGTTTTCGTGCCAAAGCGAAGGCACGACGACTGCCCGCGCCTCATGTAAATGCGCCTTGAGTTCATCGCCCCATGCTGGACCGACGAAACGGACGTTCTCCAGTTCTCCTGCGGCGGACGCCACTTGGTCGCGATCGGGCCCGTCCCCAACGATTACCACCGGAACATCGGGAGCGGCTTTTGCTGCTTCGAGCAAGAGATTGACGCCCTTCTCCTCGATCAGACGACCAAAGTAGAGGATATTCCCGCCGCAGTTTAACGGTACGTGATATTTCTCTGCATCGAACGGATTTCGCAAAATATCGGTAGCAAAGTCCGCATCGGCCCAGAATTCGCGCGTCTTGCCGAGCATGAACTGACTGGCGAATAGGAAACGATCGACGTTCCCTCTCCAGACATTCATGAGCTCGTGCGCGTAGCCCTCAAGCGAGCCGACCGCGCTAATGGCCAGACTGTCGTGGCAGCAGCGGTTCTTAAGGGCGCTGATGAAGCGCCCACCCTTGCAATCTTCGCACAATCGCCCGTGGTGAAACAACTTGTAGTTCGGACAGATATGCTTGTAATCATTACAGGAAAGGACCGTCGGCACCTTGGCAGCATTGGCTGCAACCAGGACTGATGGCGTCAGTCTCCCGTATATCGCGAAGGCGTGGACAATATCGGGTCGAAAGTCCTGAAGAACCTCTGCCATGCTCGCGCGTGCATCCCGATTGTAGATCACTTGCGGAACGCGCGCGATCTTATCGATCAGCCCGCCACTATTGTAGTGCTCTACAATCGGAAAATTCGCGCTGTAGCTGCTTTCGAGATTCTCCTCGAAACAGGTAAACAGCTCAACCTCGTGTCCAGCTTCGCGTAAGATACGCCGAACTTCGTGCACGAAGACCTCCGCTCCGCCACGAACGCTGTAGTCGTTATGCGCCAGTAGAACCTTCATTTTATATGCTCATTCCTGCAGATGCAGGTCAGGCTCCATCTCTTGCATGTAAACCGGGTACCTCTACCCGCAGAGACGACCGGCGCTCGGCCAATTGCCTCCTTTTCAGATCGCTTGCCCGCCCGCGCCATCCCGAGATGGCAATTGCGCTCATGCTCCAAAGGGCGAGCGAGAATATCTGGACTTCGAAGGCTTGGTTCACAAAATTCAACGGGATGGACAGAAGCAGGAGCAGCCTTGCGATCTCAGCTGCTTCCGAGATCCAACCGGCATCCTGCTTGGCGATGATCGAAATACGCCCGTAAATCTTGATGAAGAACAGGACGAAAATAGCCGTTCCTATCAAGCCAAAGTACAACAGCATCGCGACCCAGTAGACGTCTTCGAGCGTTTTATCCAAGGTGACGATAAGGGCGTAATTCGCAATGTTTGCAGTCTGTATCGTGTAATCGACGATCAGTGCCTTGTCGGCGCCAAAGCCGAAGAGGAACTGAGGGCTGGACATCAGCTTGGGCAGAACCAGGACCATGACACCCAAGCGCCCGTTCATCGCCGCCTCGATATAACCTGGGGTAAACACGAAGCCGAAGCTTCCCGGCTTGTAGGAAAGTTCAAGGCTCAGCAGGTAGAAATATATGCTGGTGACCAAGACGATCGATAGCAGAGCAAGACTGTAAATCGTGCTCTTGGACAAACGTCCGATCTCGAATTTGACGAAATAGGAAAGGTAGATCATCGCGGCCAGAAGGAACACCGCTCTCGATCCTGACAGAAATACAAATGGCAGCAGGAGCCCGGCAATCACCCGGTGATCGAGCAACCCGATGCGGAACTTTGAAACGAGCACTACGATGGCACCGACCATCATCAGATATGCATAGCTGATCGTGTTGCGGAACGTACCGAAAATCTCGACCTCATCCCGTTCGCGATCGACGAAGGCGTCGCGATTGGCTCCGAAAACATCGACAAGGGTCCTCGGGGAGAAAAACTCCAGCGCGGGTCGCCCGATTACCAGCTGCAACACGCCGATGAATGCCTGAAGCGCGACCACAATGAGGAATGCGTTGCGCACTTTTCGGTATTTCTCGGCGGTCCAATCTACCCTCGCGACGAGATAGAAGATCGCGAGAAACCTGATCAGCGCCTTGATATTGAGGAGCGCCACGAAACTGTCGAGGTTGAGAAAGGGCCCAGCGGCATTGTTTGCCAAGATCGTCGACAGCGCCAGCCACAAAAGAAACCCGACCAGCAAAAAGTCGAGCCCGTAGCCAATTCCGCGAAAATTCCGCCGCTTCGCGTTCTGGCTGCCCTGCATCCAGAGTACGCCAAGGATGATCACGAACTCGGGCATTTGCGTCAAGACGGCCAGCGTCGTGTCCTCGAAAGGGAGGTACGTGACCGCCTTTTCCCAGAAGCAAACGAGCCAGATAGCCGCAATTACGAAATACAAGTCAATAGGCTCCGCAGGTCAGATCGACTGATCGTCGAGGAGGTGAATATAACCTAGAGGGGTCACGAGACGAGAAGTTCATCCAGTTGCGCCATCTGCGATTCCATCGCGTAGCCTTCGCGAGCATCCAGCGCAGCCTGTTTACCCAGACGTTCAGCCGCTTCGGGGTCGTCAATAAGCTGCTCCAGTGCCGCAAGGATAGCCTTTTCGTCTCCGATCGGAACCAGGTATCCGTTTTCACCGTCGCGGACGATGTCGGCCATACCATTGGCTGCCGTAGCGATGATCGGCAGTCCCATATACATCGCGTCAAGCAAGGTCCGCGGCAGACCCTCGTATCGCGAAGGCTGGACGTAGATGTCGAACACACTGAGAAGATTGTTGTAGTCGGGTCCGGTCACAGTCCCGGTAAAGATGATTTGCGACGAGCCCCCCGCCTCGCGTCTCATCTCCTCGGCAAGCGGACCATCACCCACGAGTACGAGTTTCGCATCTGGATGCCGCACTGACAGATCCTTAAACGCACGGATCAGAAATTCCTGGCCTTTTTGAGGATGCAGGCGGCCAATGCAGCCAATGAGGATGCCATTCTCGCCGAGGCCGTATTGGGTTCGGACCAGGGATTGTTCCTTCGTCGCCACCCGCTGGGAAAAATCCACCCAGTTGTTGACCACGTTGATCCTGTCGTTTTCGTGCCCTTCCTCCCTGAGGAAGTTGGCAATATCGTTGCACCCCGCAACCAAGACGTCGAAACGCTTGAGGGCGAGCGCATCGAGTCTCGGATAGGACTTCGGCGCAGACACGGTCTGCAAAGAGATAAGCCTTTGCTTCTCGCTAGTTCTTGCCGCAGCACCCACCAAGTCGCCGATGAAGGATGTACTCACGATGATGTCTGGGCGTGCCTTGCGGCAATATTTGATCGCCTTGAGTATCTCGCTCACAGACTGCACCTTGGACGCATAGGCAAATTCGCGCAGCTTGATATTCTTGGCAATCGAACCGCTTTCGGCCACCCGTCCGCTTTGCATACACACGAGCGTCACCTCGTGTGAGCGCGACAAGTGGTTAGCGAGTTCGATGAACTGAAGCTCTGCTCCGCCAACACCTTTCGCATTCATTATCAGCAGAACATTCATGCCATCGTGATCCGTATTTTGAGTGAATGGGCCATGCTTGGAAGGCACAAACTCCGCGGCGCGCTGCAAGGCGCCGGTACCAAACTTTCAGTTGTGCGCGCCAGTAGGCGCCTTCGAGCCATCATTCCCGCAATCGTACTCATGCAAAAATGCATCGCCTTTTTCGCAGTTTGTGAGGTGCCTTGCCGTCTCATCGAGGATAGACCCAAATGCCAAGCCGAATGCGAACGATGATCGCGCTGTAAAGGTGCATTGTCGCCAAGCCGCACACATTGGCTACAGCCGCACCTACGAGGCCATAGGGCGGTATGAGAAGCAAGGCGGCAGTCACCAGCACGATGCCCGAAAGGACGGAGCCGTTCCGTACGTCGCCCTCATGCCCTGACATTATGAGCAAATAGCCGATCGGACCGAAGATCACAGTGAATAACGGTCCCACCGTGATGATCGACAGGGCCACAGCACCCTGTGTGAATTCTTCGCCAAACAGACCCATCAGGACATCGGCGTGGAAGAACATGACATAGAATATCGGGCTCGTGGCGAGGAGGACGTAAAGTGAAACACGCGAGGTCAATCGCTGCATCTCCTTGCGATCGTCTGCGGCGGCAAGTTTGGCGAGTTTCGGCGCAAGAACCGTAGTGACTGCAGTCAGGAGAAAGGAGACCAGGATCGCTAGGCGCGTCGCAACGCCGAACATGCCGCTTTCTGCCGCGCCGCTCACGGCTCCCAAGACCAACAGTGGCACCCACGGCATGATCGCACCGTTCACGAAAGAGGTCACGTAGAGTTTGCTCGAAACAGACCAGAGCGCCTTCAGCTCGTATCTGCCATGGGCAGGAAAATCGGCCACGGCTTTGCGCCAAACCAATAAGCCGTAGCCCGCCGCCATCCCGGTGCCGATCGTATAGGTGAATGCAGCACCCGATACGCCCAATAACCCGGTAAGAGGCCATATCATCAGGATGGCGCAAAGGGGATATATGACGCCCGAAACGAGCATGGCGTCACGAAACCGGTCGAGACCCCGAAGGCTTTCGGATACAGACATCATCAAGCTGAAACCGACGATGCTCGGTGCGATCCAGAGGAGGACACCCTGCAGCGAGGGCCGATCGAAGAAGTCTGCCGCAATAATGGGGGCTAGCGCGATGGTCGCGACCATGAACACAGCTCCGGCAATCAAGACGAAGCGTGTGCCGAGCCTGAACACGGCTTGTACTCCGGCCCAATTTTCGTGTGCCGCCTCAGTCGCAACCAGCCGCAAAAGCGCATGGTCGATGCCAAATCGGGCGATGATTGTCAGGACCGAAACGAAGCCGAGTGCGAGGAAGTAGAGACCTGTCCCTTCGAGGCTCAGAAGGCGCGCGATCGCCACGTTCAAAAGGAATGCCAGCCCCGCACCAAAGCCGCGCAGGATCAAGACCATACCGGCGTTCTTCATCAGGTCTGCCATGGCGGCATCACCTGCTGACAGACCTTGGCGCAGCCGGGTCGAAAAAGCTCTGATTGGGCGAAACATGTGGAGGCTTGATCTGCTCTGCGCTCTACGGGAGCTCTTGGAATAGATTGAGAAAGCGCACTCGGCCGGCCGTGTATTGGCGGTTCACGACCAACCATGCCGGGAATACCGGACGCGTAATCCGGAGAGCTGTGGCGAGCACTTACTTGGCACCGTGTCCTGAGAAGACGACGCGAACGGTACGAAGGGCGATAATGATATCAAGCCAGTACGACAGGTTCTTTACGTAGTAAAAGTCGTAATTCAGCTTCTCGTGAACCTCGTGAACCTCGGCGACATGTCCCTGGTTAACCTGGGCCCAGCCACTGATCCCCGGCCGAACGATATGCCGGTAGCGATAGAATGGTATTTCCGTTTCATACCATTGCGACAGGCTCACTGCCTCCGGCCTCGGACCGATCCAGCTCATCTCGCCGCGCAGGATATTGATAATCTGCGGCAATTCATCGAGGCGCGTTCGGCGCAAGAAACCGCCAATCTTCGTGATCCGATGATCATCGTTCTGAGTGACCGACAAGGCGCGATCCTCACCGTTGTGCCCGACCGTCATCGTCCGCAATTTCACCACATGGAAGATCTTGCCACGAAAACCCATACGCTTCTGGCGGAAGAACACCGGCCCTTCGCTATCCAGCTTCACAAGAATGGCACAGATTGCAATGACGGGGAGGATCACAGGCAGGACCAAGATCGTGAACAGCAGGTCGATGGCGCGTTTCATCTTCTGGTACGCGATGCTCGGCACCAGCGCGCCAAATCCGTTCTCGGAGAGATGATCGATCTGGACTTTGCCGGTCTCGGCCTCCCAGACCTGCTTGTAATGATAGATAGGGCATCCCGAAATCGCCGCTTCGGCGAGGAACCGCTCCCATTCGTCCGAAAGCTCGGCGCTGAGGTCTGCTACCACGGCACAATCTGGCAATGCCTCCAGCGTCGGTGTCGTCATCTTGATAACCGCAGCCGAGCGGAGTTCTTGGATAGCCTCTACCCTGCCGCCGGGCACGAGATAGTAGAGCCGGCCTTTCGAGCGGCTGCGCATGGCGGAAATCGCGTAGCGGGTGACCAGTATCCCGAAGAATGCCGTGACAAGCACCTTGCTGGAATAAATTACCCGAAGACCGATGATCGCAGCCAGAAGCACGCCGAAAAGGATGGCTACGACCGGAAGGATCGATCTTGCAACAGCCACACCGGGATAGAGCCTCAATTGACGCAGGATAGCGATCGAAGCGAGGCCGCATAGAAGCGCGCCGATGGTCGAATTCAGATAGGTTGGCGCGCCCAAGAACAGCATTGCGCGATCGATTTGTCCGCCGCCCTCGACGAACGCGAGGCCGAAAACCGGCAGCACGACACCAAGCAGCAAGATAAATGCGAGTTCGAACCTCAGCGACTGGACAAGGCCGCGCCGTACGATTGTAGGACTGAGGTTGATGGACAACATTCTTCCTATTGTTCCAATGTCTATTCGGAAGCTTCGGTCTTTGCGTGACAGGGTGCAATTGCTCAATATGCAGATCGACCACCAGCCGCAATGCCGGACCCCATAGGTATACATGGCGACACAAGCCAATGCCATTTGTTACTTTTCGACATTTGTTCGGCAGATGTGTCTTTCGAATTCAATCGTTTGCGCTCCATGTACACCGCGAAAGGGCGTGCCGAGGGGTGGATGTTGGATTTGCGGGCATTGCGGCTAGCCGCGGTATTGGAGACAGCAAACTACGCCTGCGAAGGCTCGAACCGGCTGAATACCAGCGCCCCGCAATTGCTCACCTTGCCCTTGAGCGCCCGTCTGCTAAAGCGCCGCCAACTTCATTCGAACTGACAGGAAACCCATGGCCAAGATCAAGGTAGCCAACCCGGTCGTCGAACTCGACGGCGACGAAATGACCAAAATCATCTGGAAGTGGATCCGCGAGCGGCTGATCCTCCCCTATCTCGATGTCGATCTGAAGTATTACGACCTCTCGATCGAAAAGCGCGACGAGACGGATGACCAGATCACCATCGACGCTGCTAATGCGATCAAGGAACACGGCGTTGGCGTGAAGTGCGCCACGATCACGCCTGACGAAGCGCGCGTCGAGGAATTCGACCTAAAGAAGATGTGGCGTTCGCCCAATGGCACGATCCGCAACATCCTCGGCGGCGTGGTTTTCCGCGAACCGATCGTGATCGACAATGTGCCGCGTCTCGTCCCGGGCTGGACCGATCCCATCGTGGTCGGTCGTCACGCATTCGGTGACCAGTATCGCGCCACCGACACGCTGATCCCGGGTGCGGGCAAGCTGCGCCTCGTCTTCGAAGGAGAGAATGGCGAGAACATCGACCTCGACGTGTTCGAGTTTCAGAGCCCCGGCGTCGCCATGGCGATGTACAACCTCGACGACTCCATCCGCGACTTCGCGCGCGCCAGCTTCCAGTACGGTCTCGACCGCAAGTGGCCGGTGTACCTGTCGACCAAGAACACCATCCTCAAGAAGTACGATGGTCGCTTCAAGGACCTGTTCCAGGAAATCTTCGACGCCGAATACAAAGATCAGTTCGAAAAGCACGGGATCACTTACGAGCACCGCCTGATCGACGACATGGTCGCCGCCGCACTCAAGTGGAACGGCAAGTTCGTTTGGGCCTGCAAGAACTACGATGGCGACGTGCAGTCGGACATCGTCGCGCAGGGCTTCGGCTCGCTCGGCCTGATGACCTCGGTCCTGATGACGCCCGACGGCAAAACGGTGGAAGCAGAAGCTGCCCACGGCACCGTCACCCGCCACTATCGCCAGCACCAGCAGGGCAAGGCGACCTCGACGAACCCGATCGCCAGCATCTTCGCCTGGACGCGCGGCCTCATGTATCGCGGCAAGTTCGACAACACGCCCGACGTGGTGAAGTTCGCCGAGACGCTTGAGGCAGTCTGCATCAAGACCGTCGAGAGCGGCAAGATGACCAAGGATCTCGCGCTGCTCATTGGTCCCGACCAGAGCTGGATGACCACCGAGCAATTCTTCGAAGCTATCGTCGAGAACCTTGAAGCCGAAATGGCGAACTGGGGCTGAAACGCGCGGACGCGCTGAAATCTGAAGGGGTCGGCTCGTGCCGACCCCTTGTTACTTGATCAGGGCCGCTCAGGCACGAGCACCCAGAGGGTGGCCGCGAGGATCTTGATATCCAGCAGCGGCGACCAGTCGCGGATATACTCCAGGTCGAGCTGCAGCCTGTTGGTCAGGTGCGCTTCGGTATCCGTGGCGCCACGATGTCCGCGGATTTGCGCAAGTCCCGTCATGCCGGGCTTGAGGGCATGACGCTGCCAGTACTCCCCATCGATTTCCCAGAACAGCTTGTCGCTGGCTAGCGAACCGAGCGCATGCGGGCGTGGGCCCACGAGGCTCATTTCTCCCAAGAGCACATTGAACAGCTGCGGCAATTCATCGATGCTGGTGGCCCGGATGATCTTTCCAACTCCGGTGACCCGCGCATCGTTGGGCTCGGTTGAACGCGCGCCGTCAATGTCGCTCGTCTCGACCTTCATCGACCTGAACTTCAGCATTTTAAAGATCCGGTTCCCGTGTCCCATCCGTGGCTGGACGAAGAAGATCGGACCGCCATCTTCGAGTTTGATCGCCAGTGCGACTATCATCATGATTGGCGCAAGGATGACCAGTGTCATAACCCCGATCAACAGGTCCATGCTCCGCTTGATGAGGCGCGAGCGAAGTCCCAGAGGACCTGAGGACACCACCAGAAAGGCCATGTTGTTTTCACGGACGAGATCGAGAACACCCAGTTCGTTCAACGGCTCCGACAGGATCTCGCCTTCGACGCCTGCAGCGCGCAGGATCATCGTCCAAGCAGCGCGTCGGTCGTTGGGGCAGCTTACGATAACGCGGTCCATGCTCCGCATATTACGGCCCAGCGCATCTAACCGCTCCGGATCACTCGAAGCCTGTATGGCGAAGTCTGGATCGACATCGATGCGAAACGCCTTCTCCAGCACGATCTCCGGGCCGCCGTCATCGATGACGAGCCTATTCTGAACACTCCCGCCAAGCACTTTCGCCACATAAAGAGCGATGACGCCGCGCACGCCGAGCATGCTCAGAAACGCTGCCAGGACAGCGAGCGAATATTCACCGCGCAAAGGACCGATGTCTGGCTTAAGGTAGAACAGTAGGAAAACGAACAGGAACGCCGAGACAAGCAGTGCGAGCAGGAGGCGGGTTGCCGCGTAGCGAAATTCCATCAGTCCCCGGATCGAATAAACCCGGTTATAGATCGCGATGATGGCAAAGATCGGGACCATGGCTTGCATAAGACCCGCCTCGGAACCCGCAGCTGAGGTGCCGACTTGGATTTGGCCCGCAAGCCGAAATATGCCCATCAGCAGGACGAGGTCTGCTACGAAAGTGATAACGTAGAGACGGACCCGGCGGGACTCCATCGAGAGCAGCCTGGTTCCTGAGACGAGATCGCCTGATCGCATTGTCACTTGACGCTCCACGTGAGCTCGCACCCATCCACGCTCTCTATTCCGCATGACGAAAGGACTTCCTGCCCCTCAAGTCAGGCGAAACGGGCGCTTTGAACTTTTAGCAGATACAGGCAAACTGCCGCTGCGAAAACTGTGCTGCGCCAGCTTTGCACGCAAATCGCGCGGGGCCAACGTGTCGGAGGCGGTTGCCGCAACCAAGGGTGGAAACCTAAAGAGGGTTGGCACATTGCGCATTAAAGCCGACTGCAATTGGGGGTCGGGCCAACCAGTCGGGGACATGATGGCGAAACAGCCTGCAAAGAAGCGAACCACTCGCCGCAAGGGGTCGGAAAAGTTCGGGCAGAAGCGGCTCGACGTGCGCAACGCGATGATCAAGGACATTCCCGGCATCGCGAACCTCGTGCGCCGCGTCTACGAAGACATGCCCGCCTATACGCACGGCGAAATCCGCGGCCAGATCAACAATTTCAAGGAAGGCTGCTTCGTCGCCCTGCTCGATGACGAGGTGGTCGGTTATTGTGCCACCATGCAGGTCGCCGAGGCCCTCGCTTTCCAGGACCATGACTGGGACGAAATTACCGGTAACGGCTACGGCAGCCGACACGATCCGACGGGTGATTGGCTCTATGGCTACGAGATGTGCGTCGACCCCAAGGTACGCGGCGTGCGCATCGGGCGGCGTTTGTATGAAGAGCGCCGTGCGCTGGCAGAAGAGCGCGACCTCACCGGTATCGTCTTCGCCGGCCGCATGCCGAACTACCGCCGCTTCCGCCGACGCGTCGTTGGGCCGAAGGATTACCTCGAGAAAGTAGTCGAAGGTAAGCTGCACGACCCCGTGCTGCGCTTCCAGCTGGCAAACGGCTTCGAGCCGGAGCGGATAATCGAGGGCTACCTGCCCGAGGACAAGGCCAGCATGGCCAATGCCGTGATGATGGTCTGGCGCAACCCCTATGTGGAGCGCGACCAGCCGGTGAAGAAGCGCATTCCGCGAGGAGTGGAAGCGGTACGTGTGGCGACCTGCCAGCTGCAGGCTCGCCAAGTGGCCGACTATGAAGAATTCATGCGGCACGTCACATATTTCGTCGATGTCGCAAGCGATTACGAGATCGGACTTCATAGTCTTTCCCGAGCTCTTCACGCTGATGCTACTGAGCTTCGAGGAGAAAGAACTCTCGCCCGTCGAGGCGATCGAGCGCTTGTCCGAATACACCCCTCGCCTGCGCGACGACATCTCCGAGATGGCCATGCGCTACAATATCAACATCATCGCCGGCAGCCACCCGACCCGAATGGAAGACGGCGATATCCATAATGTCGCCTATGTCTGCCTGCGTGACGGATCGGTCCATGCGCAGGAGAAGATCCACCCCACCCCCAACGAGCGGTACTGGTGGAACATCAAGGGTGGCGACAAGGTCGAGGTCATCCAGACCGATTGCGGCCCGATCGGGGTGCAGATCTGCTACGACAGCGAATTCCCAGAGCTCAGCCGCCGGCTCGCAGACGAGGGCGCGCGCATCATCTTCGTGCCCTTCTGCACCGACAGCCGCCAAGGTTACCTGCGCGTGCGCTACTGCGGACAGGCACGCGCGATCGAGAACCAGTGCTTCGTCGTGCTCTCAGGCAATGTCGGCAACCTGCCGAATGTGGGGAACATGGACATCCAGTATGCGCAAAGCTGCATCCTGACGCCCTGCGACTTCCCTTTCGCTCGCGACGGTATTGCCGCGGAATCGACCGAAAATGTCGAAACGCTCACCATCAGCGACGTCAACCTAGCCGACCTGCAATGGGCGCGCGCCGAAGGCACCGTCAGAAACCTGGCCGACCGGCGCTTCGACCTTTATCGGATCGAGTGGGACGAGGACGGCAAGCATCCGGGCAAACCGCGCCCGCGTCGCGAACCGCTGGGGCCCGCACATCCGGGCGGCGGTTGAAGCGGCCCACCAAATTTCCACAAGGCAGGCGCCCTTAGAATATGCGGTGCTGCAAGTAGAACGGGTCTGCAATTCGAAAGAATGCGCCAGATTGCGTGCGTCCAAGCCCTTCACATTTGGGGCCAGCAGCCCGCTTCTTGTGGCTCATTCCGTCCACAAGACGCCTCGGTCGGGCTATTAACTCTGGCGAAATAGCTAAACTGCTAGTTATACGGTAAAGGAATGGGCATGTCGGGACGTGCCTTATGGGTCGACTAGGGGTCTTCGAAATGATTGTTACCGATTACGCTCGCGCGCAAGATATCGCGGAAGGTGCGGACACTGCTGTTACAGTGCGCGCAGCCTATGATCTCTCGCGACTGGATCTGGGCAGCTACGACTTCAATCACGCGACCTCATGTGGCTGCGTCTGCTGCGGCGCGCAGGAGGCGCTGAAGGTCCAGTCGGCTTCGTCACCGAACGGAACGACGACGACACATTCCAACCATCCCGATGTTCCCGGCGATACCAGCACGACCGCGACAATTTCGATTGGCGAAAGCGTTACCGATGAACTCGAGGTCGTAGGCGACACCGACTGGTTCCGCATTACTCTTCAGGCCGGCGAGAAGATCGATATCTCTCTGTTCGGTTCGGGTGCCACTCCGGTCAGCGATACCTACCTGCGCCTCTATGACGAGAACGGCAATCTCGTTGCCGAGAACGACGATGGCGGAGCGGGCCTAAACTCGTTTCTTCGCTTTATCTCCGAAAACGGCGGCACCTATTACATTGAGGCCGATTCCTACGCGAACAACAAGGTCGGCGAATACACGATCGAGGTCACCGAGACGCAGCCGATCCCGGTCTATACTTACGACCAAATCGCGGATCAGCTCACTCATGGTTACTGGGGCGGAGCCTCGCGATCCTTCAACGTGGGCGCTGATGGCCAGTTGACTTATGATGTCAGCGCGCTTCCGGCGGATGCGCAATATCTTGCCGAAGAGGCGCTTGCCCTTTGGTCCGACGTGACCGGTATCGAGTTCGTTTCGGTCACCTCTGGTGCCGAGATCACATTCCAGGATACCGAAGCCGGTGCATTCGCATCATCGTCGCGCACCGGCTCGACGATCACATCTTCGACAGTCAATGTCTCCGCCGACTGGGTGGCCGAATATGGCGCGACCCTGAACAGCTACGCCTTCCAGACCTATCTTCACGAAATCGGGCACGCGCTGGGCCTTGGCCATGCCGGCAATTACAATGGCGGCGCCGACTATGCGACCGACGCGCTTTACGAAAACGACGCCTGGTCTACGACCGTGATGTCGTATTTCAACCAGATCGAGAACAGCTATTTCAGCAGCCAGGGGTTCAACCTTGCACTGGTGACCACCCCGATGGTCGGCGATGTATTGGCCATCGGCAATCTTTATGGGCTTTCCACGACGACCCGGCTTGGAGACACGACCTACGGCTTCAACAGTAATGCTGGCCGCGATGTCTACGATGCCACACCCCTTTCGACGACCGCTTACACGATCTTCGATAGCGGCGGCATCGATACGCTCGACTACAGTGGGTTCGGCAACAACCAGGTTATCGACCTGCGGGAAGAGGCTTTCTCGAGCGTCGGTTCCAGGGTCGGTAATGTCAGCATTGCGCGCGGCACCGTTATCGAAAATGCAATCGGCGGCTCGGGCAACGACGATATCTACGGCAACGAAGCTGCCAACGATCTACGCGGCAATGCCGGTAACGACGAGCTTTGGGGCAATGGCGGGAATGACACCATCTACGGCGGAGCCGGAGGAGATGTAATTCACGGCGGTGCCGACAGCGACCAGCTCTACGGTGATGACGGCGACGACGAGCTCGACGGTGGATCAGGATACGACAGGCTCTACGGCGGTGCGGGCAACGACACCATCCGCGGAGGTATCGGCATCGATGTGCTCCTTGGAGATGGCGGTTCCGACCAGCTGTGGGGCGGTTCCGGCAACGACTATGTTTACGGGAACGACGGGGCGGACTTCCTTTCGGGCGGCGACGGCAATGACACCCTGCTCGGCGGCGCCGATGGCGACACGATCGACGGCGATGCCGGAAATGATCGTATTTTTGGCGAAGGCGGCAACGACACGATTTCCGGAGGCAGCGGCTCCGACACCGTGAGGGGCGGAGATGGCATCGACATCATCTATGGCGGTGCCGATAATGATATCCTCTTTGGCGACACTTTGGGCGACCAGCTCTACGGCGAAGACGGCGATGACGAACTCGACGGGGGTGCAGGTTACGACCGACTGTGGGGCGGATCAGGCAACGACACGGTCCGTGGTGGAGACGGGATCGACGTCCTTTATGGCGAGGGCGGTTCCGACCAGCTGTGGGGCGATGGTGCGAACGACTATGTCTACGGGAACGACGGCGCAGACTTCCTTTCCGGCGGCGACGGTAATGACACCCTTCTCGGGGGCGCCGATGGCGACACAATCAACGGCGATGCCGGTGATGACCGAATTTTCGGAGAAGGCGGCGATGATACGATTTCCGGAGGCAGCGGCTCCGACACCGTGAGGGGCGGCGATGGCATCGACATCATCTATGGCGGTGCCGATAACGACATTCTCTTCGGCGACACTCTGGGCGACCAACTCTACGGCGATGACGGCGATGACGAGATCGACGGAGGCGCCGGATACGACCGGGCGTGGGGTGGCATCGGCAACGACACTATCCGCGGAGGAGACGGGATCGACGTCCTCTACGGCGAGGGCGGTTCCGACCAGCTGTGGGGCGATGGCGGCAACGACTACGTCTACGGAAACGATGGCGCAGACTTCCTTTCCGGCGGCTCCGGCAACGACACGCTGATCGGCGGTAAGGACGCGGACATCTTCTTCTTCGACCTTGTGGGGAGCGCCAACTCGGATCGGGTTGCAGACTTCCAGGAGGGGCTCGACACAATCCAGCTCGATCGCAGTGGAGACTTTGGCGCGCTGACGTCACTTGGCATCTTGTCTTCGAACGAATTCCATGTCGGGACTTCGGCTCAAGAAGCAGACGACCGCATCATCTACGATCAGGCCACCGGCGAAATCTGGTACGATCCCGATGGGAACGGAAGCCAGGCGGCACAGCTCTTCGCTAAAGTCGCAGCTGGCAAAGTGCTTTCAGCGAGCGATTTCGAGGTGGTAGAATCTGCCGCGATCATGCCTCCTCTCGACGACAAGCTTGCCCTCGCGGGTACGGAGAATATGATCTTCGTGTAAGCGGTTCGTTCAGTTTGGGATTGCTCCATATGCAGCGTGACATTCGCACCTAGCGAATTTACGACGAGGCATGGCATCGGGCGAACTCGCATCACCGGCTCTATCGGACGCGCTCGTTATCCTGGGCGCGGCCGGGCTCGTCATTCCGGTCTTTACGCGATTCCGGATCACGCCGGTCATCGGCTTCATCCTGATCGGCATTCTCGTGGGGCCCTATGGCCTTGGCCAGATGGTGTTCGAGCGACCATGGCTCGAACACATAACCATATCGGATCCCGGGGCGCTCGACATATTTGCCGAGTTCGGGATCATCCTCCTGCTGTTCGCGATTGGGCTTGAGCTGTCCTTTAAGCGCCTTTGGCAATTGAGAAGGCTCGTTTTCGGGCTTGGCGCAGCCGAGCTCCTTATCGGCGGACTTTGTATTGCCGTGGTCCTCTCGATGATGGGGCAGTACTGGATCGGCGCCCTGGCGCTGGGCTTCGCCCTTGCCTTCTCCTCGACCGCGATCGTCCTGCCGATCTCGGGCAGCACCAGCCCCGTCGGCCGCGCGGCGCTATCGATGCTGCTCTTCGAGGACATCATGATTGTGCCGATTGTCTTCATCCTTGGCGCAATGGCACCGAATGCCGCGTCCGAAGGCTGGGAAGGCCTGATGACCACACTGTGGCAGGGCGCTCTGGTCATAGCGGTGATGATGATCGCGGGACGCTTCGCCCTCCCCCGCCTCTTTGCGCAGGCAGCCCGCACTAAAAGTCCCGAACTCTTCCTTGCTGCTTCACTGCTGGTCGTAATCGGGGCGAGCCTTGCCACTGCCGCGGTCGGCCTCTCGCCGATCGTCGGTGCTCTGATTGCAGGCCTGCTGATCGCAGAGACCGAGTATCACAGCGAGGTCGAAAGCATCATGGAGCCCTTCAAGGGGCTAGCGCTCGGTATCTTCCTCATCACCATCGGCATGACCATCGACCTGCGCACGATCTGGGACAACCTCGGTGCGATCGCCACCGCCGTCGTGGGCGTGCTGGTTTTTAAAGCACTGCTAACGGGCGTCCTGCTGCGTCTAATGGGGGCACGCCGAAGCACTGCGGCTGAAACCGGCATCCTGATGGCCAGTCCTTCGGAGACGACGCTGATCGTCCTCGCAGCCGCCGGATCGGCTCTTCTCCTGCAACCGGGTACGGTCCAGTTCTGGCAGATCGTGACAGCCATCGGCCTCACGGTTACCCCGCTCCTGGCTCGCCTCGGCAGGATCGTTGCGCGGCAGATCGAGCCCGCTCCCGAACTGCCCGACGAAGACGAGGACGAGCCCCGCGTTATCATCATCGGAGCCGGCCGCGTCGGCCAGATCATCGCGCAGATGCTCGACACCCACGAAAAACCCTATGTCGCGCTCGATTCCGATGCCGACCTCATCGAGAGCGCAAAGCGGCAGGGTTTCCGTGCAGTATTCGGGGATGCGGCCCGCGGTGACGCGCTCCACCGCCTCGGGATCGACAACGCTTTGGCGGTCGTCCTCACCATGGATGAACCCATCTTGGCCGAACGGCTCGTCCGCAAACTGCGCGGCGAATATCCGGACTTGCTGATTGTGGCACGCGCACGCGACGTCGAACACGCCGCCGAACTCTACCGCGCGGGTGCCAGCCACGCTGTGCCCGAGACGCTTGAGGCAACCTTGCAACTAACCGAAGCGGTGCTGGTCGACATCGGCGTCGCCATGGGGCCAGTCATCGCCTCGATCCACGAGAAGCGCGACGATTTCAGGGCGCAGATCGAGGAAAAGGGCGCGCTCGACTACAAGCCCAAGCTTCGCTCGAGCACGAGCCAGGGCTGACGATGTCCGCCAAGCTGGAAACGCGCGCTGATTGCAGCCGCTGCGCGGCGCTGTGCTGCATTGCCTACCCGTCGGATGACATGCCTGGCTTCTCGGCCTCCAAGGCAGCAGGCCAGCCCTGCCCCAAGCTCGGTGGCGACGGACTTTGCACCATCTACGAACGGCGCGAGCAGGAGGGCTTCAGCGGCTGCATTCGCTACGAATGCTTCGGTGCTGGACAGCACGTGGTCCAACAGCTCTTCGAGGGCCGCGACTGGCGAGACGACCCCCAGCTTCTCGGCCCAATGGTCGAGACCTTCCTTGCGATGAGACCGCTCAGCGACCTCGCCTATCTCGTCGAAAGGGCGCAAGCGGTCGTGGACGAAGAGACGGTCAGGGAGGATTTGTCTGACCTCGAAGAGGAAATCGCGTGGATCGGGCAATCACGTGCCTCGCTTGCAAATTCCAAGGCGTTCGAGAAATGCCAGAACGCAATCAGACGCATCTACGCCACGATCGATCCCGCCAAACTGCGGAAATCATGATCTTTCCCTCTTGTCGACCGTTAGTCGGGAAAGGAGATCATCATGAGCAAGCCCGATCCGACCAAGCCCATCCCGAACGACGAAAAGTTCAAACCGCAGAATGTCGAAGGTCCGCTGAAGGACCAGGCACCCGACCAGCTTCGCGGCAAGCCGGGCGATACCGAGGGTTATGACATCGAACAGGGTTCGAGCGGCGTAACAAAGAAGACGCCCTCGGCCTGATCAACTCCGGAGAGGAGAGCAGAACGCCTGAACGGTTTCGCGCCGGTCAGGCGTTTTCTTTTGCTAGGGCCTCACGGACCGCGCCGATTGCTTCCTCGCCCTTCGACCCATCGGGTCCGCCGCCCTGCGCCATGTCGGGACGGCCACCGCCGCCCTTCCCGCCCAGAGTTTCCACGCCGGCCCGAACGAGATCGACTGCGCTGAAACGCCCGGTAAGGTCGTCGGTAACCGCCACGGCGAAGGCTGCCTTGCCCTCGTTGATCGCGCAGATCGCTGCCACACCGGACCCCATACGGGTCTTGGCCTCATCGAGCAGCGGGCGCAGCTCTTTCGGGCTGAGGCCGTCGATCACCTGGCCCGAGAAGGTCACACCACCAATATCCTCGTCAGCAGGTCCTGCATCACCGGAACCGCCCCCGCCGAGCGCCAGAGCGCGCTTGGCCTCGGCCAATTCCTTTTCGAGCCGTTTGCGTTCGTCGACCAGTGCCGAGACGCGAGCCGCCGCTTCATCGGGCGAAGTCTTGAGGGCGCCTGCGATCAGGCGGACAGTCTCATCGCGGGCGAGCAACCACTGGCGCGCTGCTTCACCGGTGAGAGCCTCAATGCGGCGCACGCCCGAGCTGACCGCGCTTTCCGATACGATCTTGAACAGTCCGATGTCACCCGTCGCCTCGACATGCGTCCCGCCGCAGAGTTCGACCGAGTAGTTCTTCCCCTCGTCGCCTTTGCGGCCCATCGATAGGACGCGGACTTCGTCACCGTATTTCTCGCCGAAGAGCGCAAGCGCACCTGCAGCAACAGCGTCGTCCGGCGTCATCAGGCGAGTGCCCACGGTTTCGTTGGCACGAATTTCCTCGTTCACCTCGGCTTCGATCGCCGCGACATCCTCGTCGCTTAGCGGTTTGGGATGCGAGAAGTCGAAGCGGAAGCGGTCATCGGAAACCAGCGAGCCCTTCTGCGTGACATGTCCTCCGAGGCGATTGCGCAGAGCTGCATGGACCAGATGGGTGGCCGAGTGGTTTGCGCGAATACGGTCGCGGCGTTCTGCGTCGATCTCGAGATGCACTGCATCGCCGACCTTCACGCTTCCCTTCTCGATCTTCGCAATGTGCGTATGCAGGCGGCCGAGCGGCTTGTTCGTCGTCGAGACAGCGATATCGAGGCCTTCGGGCGTCCAGATGCGTCCGGCATCGCCGGTTTGGCCACCGCTTTCGCCATAGAAAGGCGTCTGGTTGGTCAGCACGATGACATCGTCGCCTACCGAGGCGCTGTCGATTTCCTTGCCGTCCTTCACTAGCGCGACGACGGCGGCCTCGCCGGTATCGGAGGTGTAGCCGGTAAACTCGGTCGAACCCTCGCGCTCGGCGATATCGAACCAGACTTCTTCGCTCGCAGCTTCGCCCGAGCCCTTCCAGGCAGCGCGTGCTGCAGCCTTCTGCTGGGCCATGGCTGCATCGAAGCCGTCCTTGTCGACGCCGATACCGCGATTGCGCAGGGCGTCCTCGGTAAGGTCGTAAGGGAAGCCGAAGGTGTCGTAGAGCTTGAATGCGGTCTCGCCGTCGAGCATACCGCCCTCGCCCATGTCGCCGGTCGCTTCGTCGAGCAGCTTGAGACCCTTGTCGAGCGTGCGGCGGAACTGTGTTTCCTCGCGCTCGAGAACTTCCTGGATAAGGGGCTGGCCACGGACAAGCTCGGGATAGGCGGCGCCCATTTCGCTGACGAGCTCGGGCACGAGGCGGTGCATCAGCGGTTCGCTCGCGCCGAGAAGATGGGCGTGGCGCATGGCGCGGCGCATGATGCGGCGCAGGACATAGCCGCGGCCTTCGTTGCTGGGCAAGACGCCGTCGGCAAGCAGGAAACTGGTGGAGCGCAAGTGGTCCGCGATGACGCGGTGGCTGGCGGTTTTGTCGCCCTCGGCCTTGACGCCAGTCAGGCTCTCGCTCGCGCCGATCAGTGCCTTGAAGGTGTCGGTATCGTAATTGTCGTGGACGCCCTGCATCACGGCGGCCACGCGCTCGATCCCCATGCCGGTATCGATGCTGGGCTTGGGCAGGTCGCCGACGATCTCGTCCGCTTCCTGCGTGAACTGCATGAAGACGAGGTTCCAGATTTCTACGAAACGGTCGCCGTCTTCTTCGGGGCTTCCCGGAGGACCGCCCCAGATGTGATCGCCGTGATCGTAGAAGATTTCCGAACACGGACCGCAGGGTCCGTCCGAACCCATCGCCCAGAAATTGTCCTTGGTCGGGATGCGGATGATCTTCTCGTCGGCAAAGCCGGTGCGCTTCTTCCACAGGTCGAAGGCTTCATCGTCGGTGTGGTAGACGGTGACCAGCAGGCGCTCGGGATCGAGACCCCATTCCTTGGTCAGGAGCGTCCAGGCGTGATCGATCGCCTGTTCCTTGAAGTAGTCGCCAAAGCTGAAGTTGCCGAGCATCTCGAAGAACGTGTGGTGCCGAGCCGTGTAGCCGACATTGTCGAGATCGTTGTGCTTGCCGCCTGCACGCACGCACTTCTGCGCGCTCGTCGCACGCGGCGCGGGCGGCGTTTCGAGGCCCGTGAAAGCGTTCTTGAACGGCACCATGCCCGCATTGACGAACATGAGCGTAGGATCGCTGAACGGCACGAGCGGCGCACTCGCAACCTCGGCGTGGTCCGCGGCTGCGAAATAATCGAGGAAGGATCGGCGGATTTCGTTGGTCGACGTCATGCCAGCGCAGTTAGGCAATCACTGCCCGCGCGACAAGCCGGAAAGCTCCCTGTCTGTGAGCGAATTGACCGCTTACCAGACGAAGTAGGGACCGCCCCGCTCACGTGCCCGCTGCCATGCCGGGCGCGCGTGGATCGCTTCGACGAAGCGCGCAAGCTTCGGAGCTTTCTCTCCATAGCCCTGCATCACAGCGATCTCTGCAGGGAAACTCATCATCACGTCTGCCGCGCTCCAGTCATTGCCGACGAAATGCAGTTCATCCGAAATTTTTTCCTCCGCATACCGGATATGCGCTTCGAGCTGTTCTTCCACGCGCGGCATGAGCGGTGCTGCCGCCTCGCCAAGGCGTCCGGCATAGATCTTGAGCATGACTGGCACGAAGAAAGAGCTCTCGCCGAACTGCATCCATTCGAGATGGTCGATCCAGGCATCGCTTCCGCAATCGGGGATCCAATTTTCGCCGCCGTGACGGGAGCAGAGATATTCGACGATCGCTCCGCTCTCGCTGATCATACGGCCGTCGTCCTCGATCAGAGGCGATTTTCCAAGAGGGTGCGCCTGCTTGAGCTCCGGCGGTGCAAGATTGGTTTCCGCATCACGCTGGTAGGAGACGATCTCGTAATCGGCGCCCAGTTCCTCGAGGAGCCAGAGAATGCGCTGCGAGCGACTATTGTTGAGGTGGTGGACGGTGATGGTCATGGCGATCTCTCCTTGCTTGGGAGCGGCTTAGGCTGCCAGCCAGCCCTCCGCCAGCAGGAATTTTCGGCGCCAGACGCGAAAAGCCGGTGCGGCGGCAATGGAGAGAGCGCGCGCACCGGCTTTCCGTGTTTCCGGGAGCGCCGGGGGACAGTCCGGCTTGCGCGTGGCGGGGGAATGGTTGCCGCGCGCGCTCCCGCTTGAAGAGGCGTGATCAGTCTTCCGCGTCCGGACCAGTCATCATCTCCTCGGCGACCTCGTCGGTTTTGCCGCGGATCGCGGCTTCCAACTTGGCGCACATTTCGGGGTTTTCCTTGAGGAAGGTCTTGGCGTTCTCGCGGCCCTGGCCGATGCGGACGCTGTCATAGCTGAACCAGCTGCCCGACTTTTCGACTACGCCGGCCTTCACGCCGAGATCGAGAATCTCGCCGATCTTGGAGATGCCTTCGCCGTACATGATGTCGAATTCGACCTGCTTGAACGGAGGGGCGACCTTGTTCTTGACCACTTTCACACGGGTCGAGTTGCCGATCACCTCGTCACGATCCTTGATCTGGCCGGTACGACGGATGTCGAGACGGACCGACGCATAGAACTTGAGCGCGTTGCCGCCGGTGGTGGTTTCCGGGTTACCGTACATCACACCGATCTTCATGCGCAGCTGATTGATGAAGATCACCATGCACTTCGAGCGGTTGATCGAGCCGGTCAGCTTGCGCAGCGACTGTGACATGAGACGTGCCTGGAGGCCGACATGACTATCGCCCATCTCGCCTTCGATCTCGGCGCGCGGAACCAGCGCGGCCACCGAGTCCACCACGAGGATGTCGATCGCGTTCGAACGAACCAGCGTGTCGGTGATTTCGAGTGCCTGCTCACCCGTGTCGGGCTGCGAGACGATCAATTCGTCCACATCGACGCCCAGCTTCTTGGCGTAGACGGGATCGAGAGCGTGTTCCGCATCGACGAATGCCGCAGTGCCGCCAGCCTTCTGGGCTTCGGCAATGGCATGCAGCGCCAGCGTGGTCTTGCCCGAGCTTTCCGGACCGTAAACTTCGATCACGCGGCCTTTGGGAAGCCCGCCAATGCCAAGCGCGATATCAAGGCCGAGCGAACCGGTGGAAATAGCTTCCACATTCATCGCTTCCTTCTGGCCCAGCTTCATCGCCGAGCCTTTGCCGAATGCGCGATCGATCTGCGACAGGGCGGCGTCCAATGCCTTCTGGCGGTCTGCGTCCACTTTCTTTCCTTCTACAAGCTTCAGACTAGCCGCCATGACACATTCCCCTTTTGCATTTCCAGAGCCGGATCTGACTCTTCAACTGCCAAGGCATGTACCGCGTTTGTTCCACAAGAACAAGAGTGGAACAGAAATTTTTTCCAACTTCGCTAGTTTTCGCTCAGCCAGAGCTTCGATCGGCGCACTCTGAAGCTGCGGTCGAAGCGGGAATTGGCGGGGACATCCACGTCGATCACGAGGTCGCCATTCTTAACATAGGCCTCGGGCCCCCAGCTTCGCAGCTCCCAGTCGTCGGGATATCCGAGGACCAGCCTCACGCGGGCGGTAGCTTCATTCGCATTCCACAAGACGACATTGATATTCGACCATTTGCGACCGCGCTCGTCGGGGTCGTCCTCGTGCGTATAGCCACATTCGGCGTAGACCTTCGCGCTCTCGCCTAGGTCAAGATCGATTTCCTGGCCCACGGGATAATCACGCAGATCCAGTTCGGCGACAAGCTGCGGTCCCTCACTGGTCGATTCGAACACATTGAGCTTGCCCAGCGGCAAGGACGCGCCAAGTCCGTATTCCTCCTCGTTGCGGGTCAGCAGCTTGATCTCCGTCTCGTCGAGGTCGTCCATTTCCTCGACCTCGTACCAGCGTTGTTCCAAGTCGCATTCGGCTTCGTAGAGCCAACGGGTGCGCACTGCCTCGCGCGAGAGGAAGGCAACCTGCTTCATGCCCTTTGATGCGACGGTAACTCGCCGTGGAACACGGTAGAGCTTGAGATCCGCGAGCTGTTCCTCTCGCGCCATCGCCTCTACGGACACGACCGCTATCGCACTCGCCGATCTCGAAATTGCTGCGCCTGAGCCGCGACCCCGTGACTATGATTGAATCGCCATTGAAGCCGTCAGACATGGGAGGCGGTGGCGGCGCCGGCGGCGGTGGCGGGCCATAGTTCGGGATCGGCGAGCCGCGCGATGTACTGCCGATCGGGTAGCAGGTGAGATAGAGCCCGCGCGCCTCCGGAGGCTGGGCAAGCTCCTCGAAATCGGATTCGATCTCGATGTCGCCCGCGATCACCATCAGCTCGGCATCTTCGAAAGACTGTCCGTTATCGTTGAGCACCGTGAGCCAGCTCATCAGCCCCATGTCGAACGTGCCGTCGCGCCTGCCCTCGCCCAGCTGCGCGACATAGTTTGCTTCCCAGTCGAAGCCCCACGAGAGATAGGTCAGAACCACTTCATAGGTGCCGCCGGTTTCGCTGAAGGTATCGATATTGAAGATCGGCCGCGCCGAAAGCTCGGGCGGGACGCCGTCGAAGGTCAGCTTTTCGGGAAGACCGGAACAGCGCACGGCTTCGTATCCGGCGCTTGTCTGGAGCACCAGGCCGCCGTCGGCCCGAGTGCGAACGATCGCTTCTTCGCTCTGCGATACACCTGTCGCCGGGTTCTGGCGCGTAATCGTCACGCGGTTGCCGAGCGTGCGGTCGACCAGCGCTGCGGGCGAGAGAAGATCGGCATTGCGGTTCTTCTCGATAGTGCCGCCGGGCAGGCCCGTGACGATGGCGCTGACCGCGACCATGCCTTCGGCGACCCCTTCAAAAAGGATCGTCGAACGGCCCGGCGGCAGGGTGACCGTACGCGTCTCGCTGATCATCGCGTAGCCGCGCGGCATGTCGCGCTCCATGCGCGCGCCAACCGAGCGCTCAGGATCGCGGTAGACGGTCACGGCATAGTGGCTCGCTTCCGAAGCGAAGACACGCTGCCGATCATCCTGCGCGGCTGCGGGCGCACTCAGCGCGATAGTCGCGAGAATGCCTAGTGAGGGGAGGAAACGCATGACCGCGCGCTCCGGCTCAGTGCTTGGTCTCGTAGACCACCCGGACGACGCGCTCGCCCTCGGCAGGCACGCGCACGTCCCATTTGCGGGAACCGATGCCCTGCTGTTCGCCTTGGACATCTTCAGACACCACACGGAAGTCGCGCGCCCACCAGCCACGATAAAGTCCGTCCTGGTAGAATTCGACATCCACGGGGCTGCGCTTGGCGTTGTAGAACGTGTAGCGCATCGTCGTGCGGTAGTACTTGATCTCGCGCTCGGTCTCGACGGTGCGGACGACCTGGTCATCCTCGATGACGCGATAGCGGGCGGTTTTCTCCCACTCGCCCTTGCTGATCTCGTCGCGGCTTTCGACCTCGGCCTGGACATAGACATCGAAGGCGTTGCCGGTCCTGAGGAAGAGGCTGCTACCCATGGGCGTGTGGCCGATGCGCGATTCCCCGATGAACTGCGGGGTACCCTGGCTGTCGCGCTGGTAGAAACGCACGGTCCCGGCCGGCAGCGCGTCACCTAGCCCTTGCGAGCGAGAAGTATTGAAGGAGATCGCCGTGCTGACGGCCACGGGCTGGTCATCGCGCGACAGCCAGCCCACGCGGCGTTCGTAGCGCCGCTGTGCGGGCACGCTCTGGACGTCGAGGAAACTGACCTGCTTGGTCTGGGCATTGGCAACGGTCGTTCGCTCGTCGAGCGGGTAGAGATAGAAGTCCCCTAGAGATTCGCGTTCGGCCGCCTCCGTGCCCGGAGTGACCATGCTGCGTCCGCGGTTCCTGCGCCCATTGCCGCCTGTCGGGTCGCCCGCGACGAGGAGGAGGTCGGCATCATGGAAAGTGGTGCCGGTCTGGTTGGTCAGCGTCACCCAGCCCTGCATGTCGATCGTGCCGTTGCCCTCGTCGAACAGCGCGACATAGTCAGAGGTCCAGCCAAGCCCGCTGGTAAGATAGCGGATCGAGGCGGGGCGAGTACCCGAACGCGTGGAATCAAGGGTGACCGAAAGTGTCGGGCGGGCACGCAGGTTGCTCGGCACCCGGTCGAAGATTGCACGGACCGGCAGCCCGTCGTCACGCAATACCTCGATGCGGTCACCGATCTTCACCACCACGCCGCCCGCGGTCGAGAGAACGGTCGCACGTTCGCGCGTCTCCTGGCCGGTCGCCGGGTTCGTCCGCAGCAAGGTGATCGTCTGCCCGATCGCCTTTTCCATGAGCTTGGTCGGTGTCAGCAGGTCGAAATCGAAATTCTGTTCGACAATTGCGGTGCCGTCGGCAGCGAAGCTTAAAGTTTCGGGCTGGATACGTGCCGAGACGTCGGGAAAGCTGATCGTGGACTGTCCGGCCGGGATCGACAGCTGGCGAACGTCCTGCACGAGGCTGCGTCCGCCATTGTAGATCGTGATCGAAACATCGCCCTGCGCAGTGGCATCGGGATCAGCGAGCGCCTCCGCGCTCGACTGCGCCAACAGCGGAGCGCTGCACGCCAGTGAAACCGATGCTGCAAAAGTAAAACCGCGAACCCTCATCACAATCCCCCCTTCACAAGGCCAGGATCGTGACACCCATTCGGTCAGGCGTCGACCTTGGCCTGCTCTCCAAGCACTTCAGATACCTTCGCATTTATTTGCTGAACGCTGAACGGCTTCGGAATGAAATGCATGTTGTCGATATCGATGTTGTTGCGCAACTGCTCTTCGGCATATCCCGACATGAAAAGTATCGGGATGTTCGGCTTTACCTTGCGAATTGCGCGCGCCATGGCCGGTCCGTCCATCGCCGGCATCACCACGTCGGAGACGATCAGGTCGAACTCGGTATCGCCATTCGCGATCTCGGCAAGACCTTCCTCGCCGTCGCTGGCGGTCGTGACCTGGTAGCCCGCGCGAGTAAGAGCGCGCTCTGCAACGGCGCGCACCATGTCCTCGTCTTCGACCAGCAGCAGCTTGCCGCCACCCGACCAGTCGCTGGCCTTGGCCTCTTCCTGGTCCTCGCCGCGCTGGTTCTCGGGCAACTCGCCCTTGTGCACCGGGAGGTAGACCGTGAAGCGGGCGCCCGCGGGGGTTCCGTCGGCACCGGTCACGTTGTCGGCGAAGATGAAGCCGTTGGACTGTTTCACGATACCGTAAACGGTCGACAGCCCGAGGCCGGTGCCCTTGCCTTGCTCCTTGGTGGTGAAGAAGGGCTCGAAGATCTTGTTGAGATGCTGTTCCGGGATGCCGCCGCCGGTGTCCTGGATAATCAGCACCGTGTAGTCGTCGGCGGGCATGATATCGATGCCCATCTTGCGCACATCGCGGGCCGATATGCGCCGCGTGGCCAGAGTGAGCCGCCCCTTCCAGTCCTGCTTGCCGGTCTTGTCGGCATGCGCCTGCATCGCGTCGCGCGCATTCACGGCGAGGTTGATAATCACCTGTTCGAGCTGCTGGGGGTCGGCCCTCACCGGCCCAAGCTCGCGGTCGTGACGCACGGCGAACTCGATCTTGTCGCCCATCAGGCGCTTGAGCAGCTGGCTGACTTCGCTGACAACGTCGGGCATCTGCAGGACGACCGGACGCAGCGTCTGCTGGCGGCTGAAGGCGAGGAGCTGACGCGTCAGCGACGCCGCGCGGTTCGAGTTCGCCTTGATCTGCTGGATGTCATCGTAATCGCTGTCACCCGGCGTATGACGCAGCAGCATGAGGTCACAATAGCCGATGATGGCGGTGAGCACGTTGTTGAAGTCGTGCGCGACACCCCCTGCGAGCTGGCCGACTGCCTGCATCTTGGTTGCCTGCGCGACCTGCCTGCGGAGACGCTTTTCCTCGGTGGAATCGCTGATCGAGAGAAGCACGGCAGCATCGCCCAGCCCGCGCACTCCGGCGAGGCCGATGGAAACCGGCTCCTCGGTATCGCCAGCCAGTCGGACGGCCATGTCGCCGCTCGCGGTCGCACCCTTGGCGAAGCGGCGCACAGTGTCTGCCATTGCCGACTTGTCCTCGCGCACCACGAGGTCGGAGGGGAATTGCGGCAGGCCGACATTCTCGCGTTCGACGGCACGGAGGAATGCCTTGTTGGCGAACAGGAAACGACCGTCACGGTCGGTCAGCGCGAGGCCAAGCGGGAGGGCCGAAAGTAAGGCCTCGAGCTGCGGGATGGCAGCCTTGCCGCTGCCCTGCCAGCCACCGCCGATCCCGACGCTGCTGTCAACCAGCAGCATGAGCGACGGGGCTTGGTCCGCAGCCAGTCCTTCAGACGTGCGCGGCAGGTCCAAAGGCACGTGCACGAGCGTTTGAGGAGTGCCCTGCTGGCCCTCGCGCGCGAAGAAGATGCGGTCGCGGTCATCAGAACGCAGCAGCTGGACGAACTCCTGTCCGTTGAGCGAGGAATCCTTCGTTCCCGTCGCCCTTTCGCCAAGCCCCGGCGTTGCCGCCTGAACGATACCGTCAGGCGAGACGAGTGCGAGCTCGATCCCTGCCCGCGACATCATCGTGCCAAACGGTCCCGAAATTCGCTCGGCAACACCGTCATAGGTCTGGCGCATCACCACTTCGGTGAAGCGCCACACCAGATAATCCTCGCCGCGCCCTACCCGCTCGATCGAAAGGTTGAAGATCTGGCTACCTTCCTCGAGGCGCAGATTTTTGCGTTCTGCGACTCCTTCGCGCCAGGCTTGGCGCTGCCCGTCGATCAGCTGCTGGCGTGATTCCGAGTCGAGCGGCACTTCATGCGGCGCGACATCGTGCCCAAACCAGTTCGAGAAGCTTTCGTTGGCGCAGGTCAGGCGGTTTGCACGGTCGGAGATTGCGATGGCGCGGCGTGCGTTCTCGATCGCTGCCGCAGTGACTGCCCAATCTGGCTGGCCCGAAGCCTCTTCAACCGGCGCGGTCCGCAGGCGGGCGGCGAGGAGAAGGCTGAACAGAACCGCGAGCAATGCGCCGCCATATGCGACCGCAGCAAGCGAGTTTCCGGCCGCAAGCCAGATCACCCCGACCGAGACAGTAAATGCGAGCAGGATCCCAAACAGAAGCGGGAGCGGCGGAAGACCTTGTTGTGCCTCGTCGCCCGAGAGGCTCATTCACCCTTCTCCCGCATCCTCTCGTCGAGGCGCTTTTCCATCGCCACGAGCCGTTTCTTACGCTTGCGCGCGACGACGAACCGCCACGCAAACCCTGCGATCAGATAACCGACCGCAGCGCTTACTATCGCAAGAACGAGGAATCCGAAAGCGGTCACACCACCGACCTCGAGCCAGCGGGCGAGCGCACCGCCATCTTCCGCGAGCTGGCCGGCGCCGGATCCCATTGCCCGGTCGATGTTAAGCACAAAAGCGCCCGTCTTGTTGGCGAAGATCAGCCAGAAGGGCAGCGTGAAAGGGTTCGTTACGAAAGTGACCAACGCACTAAGCGGGACGTTCGCACGCGCGGGAAGCGCCAAGAAGGCAGCCAGGAAGATCTGTCCGATTGGGACGATAAATGCTGCAAACAGCCCCAACGCAACACCGCGCGGTACGCTGCGCCGCGTGAAGCGCCAGAGTTCGGGCGTCAGAAAGCGGTGCGCGATCGGTTTGAGATATTTGTTCTGCGCCATTTCCTCGCGCGTCGGCATGTACTTGCGGATGAAATCCGCGAGGAAAGTCTTGGACCTGAAGCTGTTCACGGCTGCGCTCCTGCAGGGTCGCCCGCCGCAACTATTGGCAGCGGCAAGTTACAGGCAGGAGGCGGCGAGATCAGCATGACATCCTATGTGGTAGCGCTTCGGCGTTGAAAAAGGGCAAAAATCCTTCGCGATTATCCCTTTTCGCGCATCAGCCTCGCCTTGTCGCGTTTCCAGTCGCGCTCCTTGATGGTCTGGCGCTTGTCATGCGCCTGCTTGCCCTTGGCCAGCGCGAGCTCGACCTTGGCGCGCCCCGTCGCATTGAAATAGATCGAAAGGGGGACCAGCGTCATGCCCTTGCGCTCGACCGCGCCGAACAGCTTGTCGATCTCGCGCGTGTGGAGAAGCAGCTTTCGCGGACGGCGCGGTTCGTGATTGAGCCGGTTGCCGTGCGAATACTCGGGAATGTTGGCATTGATGAGCCACACCTGCCCGTCACGCACCTCGGCGTAGGCTTCCTTGATACTCGCTTCGCCCGCGCGCAACGCCTTCACTTCGGTGCCCTGCAACGCGAGGCCCGCCTCGAACTTTTCCTCGATCGCATAGTCGAAGCGCGCGCGACGGTTGTCGGCGACGACTTTCTGCTTGTCGAAGGTGGCGGGTTTGGGACGTGCCATAACGAGGCGCGCATGTAAGCGCTGTCGGGGAAAAGGGAAAGAGGGCGGACCCCAGAATGCTTCCCAACAGAAAATATCACACTAAAAGCGTGAATTGATTGAATGTACTTGGGGGTCGCATGCCTGAATTTTCGAAGTTTGCACTACTTCTTGCGAGCAGTCTCGTCGCCGTGTCGGTCCCGGCGTCGGCACAATCGCAGAATACGCCGATTGAAGCTTACGGCGCGCTCCCTGCACTGGAAGAGGCGGTAATCTCACGTTCTGGCGCCTACACGGCGATGCTCATGACCACGAATAACCAGCGTCAGATCCTGGTGGTCGACAGCAGCGGTGCGCCGGTGAAGCAATTCGTTGTCGGCGATGCAAAGGTGCGCGGCATCGATTGGGTCGGCGACGAGGCCATCCTGCTACGTCGCACGGAAACAGATACGGTCGCCTACGGCGCAGGTCAGAACAAGAGCGAATGGACCCGCGCAAACGTCCTCCCGCTGGACGACAACCGGGATGTCGTCTCGATTTTCGCAGAGCAGCGCTCGATTGCCAATTTCGTCGCCGGGTTTGATGGCATCCGTGAAGTCGAGGGTCGCTGGAAAGGTTTCTTCCGTGGTTATCGTATGGGCAGGCGCTCAGGCGAGGATCGAATCCTCCATTTCCGTCCTGCCCTCTTCTCCGTCGACCTGGCGACCGGCCAAGCGGAACAGGTCGCCTATCCCGCAGGTGAGAACGAGTCCCGCTCGTGGCTCGTCGGTGACGAAGGCAAGATCGTCGCAACGCTCTTCGTCGACCAGCGCAGCGGCAGCTGGCGCATAGAGAACGAAGGCGGCAAGGCAATCGCTCGCGACAAACAGGAGGAAGGACGCATAAGCCTCGTCGGTCTCGATGTCTCCGGCACTTCCCTGATTTACCGCAACTACGACAGCGACCTTGCGCTAACGACCTACCTCACCTTGCCGCTAGACGGCGGTGAAACGCGTGAAATCTGGGCCGATGAGGACGTGCACCGCCTGATCCACGGAGATGATGGCCGCGTACTCGGCATCGTGAGCCGCTCGCGCAAGGTGATGCTTTCGCAAGGCCAGGAAAACCCCGCACTTTCCGAACTTTACGCCAAATGGAAAGCGGGGGACATCGACCTGGAAAGCTGGACGCCTGATCTCTCTGCAGTGGTTTTCGCGACCAGCGGAAACTACGACAGCGGCACTTGGTACCGTATGGATACCACTTCGGGAGCACGCGCGATGCTCGGACTGGAACGCCCCTTCGTGCAGGGCCTCGCCATCGGGAAAATCGAAACCGTTGAGTTCGAAGCGTCGGACGGCCTCACGATCGAAGCCATTCTTACCCTGCCCTCCGGCGAGGAAGCGAAAGACCTGCCGGTGGTCGTGCTGCCCCATGGCGGCCCGACCTCCCGCGACGAAGAGGCCTTCGACTGGTGGGCACAGGCCTTCGCTTCGCGCGGATACGCCGTGATCCAGCCCAACTTCCGCGGCTCGACCAATCGTGACGACAGTTTCGTCGAAGCGGGCGACGGCGAATGGGGCGGCAAGATGCAGACCGATATCGGCGACAGCCTTCGCGCGCTTGCCGAACGCGGAATTGTAGACGCCGATCGCGCCTGTATCGTCGGTGCAAGCTACGGCGGGTATTCGGCGCTTGCCGGGGTAACGATCCACCAGAACGGCTATCGCTGCGCTGTAGGGGTAAACGGTGTCTACGACATCGAGGATTTCTTCCGTTACGAACTGTCCGGACGTTCGAGCATCCTGAGCCGCGGCATCGAACGGTTGGTCGGAGAGGGAACGAACCTCGACGCGATTTCGCCTACCGCGCAGGCTGCCAAGGCGACCGCTCCCGTGCTCCTCGTCCATGGCCGCGACGATACCGTGGTTCCCTTTGCCCAATCCGTCCTGATGGAAGATGCCCTAAAAGATGCCGGAAAGCCGGTCACGCTCATCGAGCTCAAAGGCGAGGATCACTGGCTATCGCAGGCCGATAGCCGGACGACCATGCTCAAGGCAGCAGTCGAGTTCGTCGAGAAGCACAACCCTGCCGATTGAAGTCTGCCATTCAGGCGGTCTCGAGGATGCCTGCGTGCACGAGAGCCTCGTCGACCGCCTTGCGGCTGGCTTCGCTGGCGTTGCAAAGCGGTAGGCGGACATCGCATTCGATCCAGTCGTGCACCCGGCTGAGCGCATATTTCACCGGTGCGGGGCTCGCGTCGGAGAACATGGCGTAATGGAGCGGGAACAGGCGGTCGTTGAGCTTGCGTGCCTTCACGAGATCATTTGCCGCAATCGCCTCGTGGAACTCCGCGCACAGCGCCGGTGCGACATTGGCCGTGACCGAGATACATCCCGAGCCACCGGCAGCGCTATGCGGCAGCCAGAGCTCATCATTGCCAGATAGCTGGCAGAAATCGTGATCGAGCCCCATCCGGTGGTCCGCCACGCGCGAAAGGTCACCACTCGCATCCTTGATGGCGACGATCCGGTCCGGATACTTGCGAACGAGTTCGACGACCGTTTCGTCCTCGATATCGGTTACGGTTCGGCTCGGAACGTTGTAAAGTACGATCGGCAAGTCGCTGTTTTCCGCAAGGTAGCTGAAGTGCGCGATCAGGCCCGCCTGGCTGGGGCGGTTATAATAGGGTGCCACGCACAATCCCGCGGCGGCGCCAGCCTTCTTGGCGAACTGCATGTGCAGGAGCGCGTTACGAGTATCGTTCGAACCGCAACCCGCGATCACCGGCACCCTGCCCGCGGCCTGTTCGATGCAGACCTCGATCACGCGGTGATGTTCCGCATTGGAAATGGTCGAAGCCTCTCCCGTGGTCCCACAGGGAACCAGCGCCTTGCTTCCGTTTTCGATTTGCCAGTCGACCAGCTTGCGAAAAGCGGTCTCGTCAAACGATCCGTCGCGAAAAGGAGTCGCTAGAGCCGGAATTGAACCTGAGAACATTTACGGAAGTCCTGCGTTATAAATATGGAGCGAAGTTGCTCCGATGCGTCAAAAGATAGAATTCATTCAGCGCCTGATAAGGAGGGTCTTGGGATAATGTCCACCATGGGCAAGAAAACTCTTACGTCTTACGTACTTATGGCTGGCTCCGCGCTGGCCCTTCCTTCCATGGCACAGGCGCAGACGCCCACAAGTTGGCCCGACAGCGGCACTTCCATGGTTGCGCAGCAGCCGACGCGCGCTTCTCAGGCCATCAACAACTGGGAATATCTGACCAAGCGGGACGACCTGTCGTTCGCCAGCTATTCCGGTTTCGTCTCGAAATATCCCGATTTCCCCAAGAGTGAACTCCTCCAACGGCGCGCTGAAGCGGCGCTCGACCGTGATGCTGTTTCACCGCAGTCGCTCGTCGCCTTCTTCGATAAGCATCCGCCTATCACCAATGGCGCCAAGGCACGCTACGCGCTGGCCCTCGCCTCGATGAATCGACCCGAGGCACAAAAGGTGGCGCTCGAAGCATGGCGCGGCGGAACGATGAGCGGTCCGGCTGAAGCCTATATGCAGGGCCTGTTCGGACAGTCATTCTCGCCCGAGGATCACGATGCTCGCATGGATGCGCTTCTGTGGCAGGGCGACCTCGAGGCCGCATCCCGCCAGATCGTGCGCGTTTCGCCTGCTTATCGCGGCATGGCACAGGCGCGGCTCGCGATGCTGCAGGGCACCACGCCTAGCGAGGCCGGGTTGACTGTTCCCGCAGGCGCACTCGGTGACAGCGGCTACGTCTACAACCTCGCCCGCTATCATCGCAGCAACGGACAGCTGCCCCAGGCAATCAACCTGCTTGCGACCCGTGCCGATTTCGGAACACCCGCCCATAACGGAACCGCGTTCGTCACCGAAAGCCTGCGCGTCGCGCAAGGCGCAGACGCCCGAAGCGCAGTCAGGATCGCTTCGAAGGTCGACGACCTCTTTGCGCCGGGCACCGACATTTCCGATGGCAGCTTCACGCTGCGCGACAAATATACAGACCTCATGTGGCTTGGTGGGACCAAGGCACTATGGTCGCTTGGCGACGGTGCACAGGCCGCCCCGCTGTTCTATCGATACGGCGCAGCGGCCAAGACTCCGCTGACCCGCTCCAAGGGCTTCTTCTGGGCTGGCCGCGCGTCCGCTCAGGCCGGCAATCGCGCCGAGGCGGAGCGCTATTGGAGCATGGCGGCTGCCTATCCCGATTATTATTATGGGCAATTGGCGCTGAGCGAGCTCGGCCGCGCCATGCCGGCTTTCGCGGCCTTGCAGACCGACGGGATCGATGACGCAACCCGGCGCGAGTTCGATGCCGACCCTCTGACCGAAGCCCTGCGCGAAATGGCCCGCAACCGCCGCGCCTGGCAGACCGAACGTGCATTTTTCGAAGCACTGGCCGAGAAGGCCCGGACACCGACGCAGATGGCGCTCGTGGCCGAGCTTGCGCGTGAAACTGGCCTCGACGAGATGGCCGTCGTCGCAGGCTTGGTCGCCGGCGAAACCGGCGTAAACGGTTTCGAGCGGCTCGGCTTCCCGACCGTTCCCACGCATTCTGGCGCGAACTGGACGATGGTCCACGCAATCGCGCGGCAGGAAAGCGAATTCGACCGCAATCGCGTCAGCCATGCCGGCGCGCGCGGCATGATGCAGCTGATGCCCGGCACCGCTCGCGAAGAAGCCGGAAAGATCGGCGTCCAGTACATGTCTGCCAATCTGACCGAGAGCCCGAGCTACAACATCCGCCTCGGCGATGCCCATTTCGCGCGGCTGATGGACCGCTATGACGGAGCCTATCCGTTGGCGCTTGCGGCTTATAACGCTGGCCCCGGCCGCGTGAACCAGTGGCTGCGAGCCAATGGCGATCCGCGTACCGGCGCAGTCGACTGGGTGACCTGGGTCGAGCAAATCCCCGCCAATTTCGAGACCCGCTACTACGTGATGCGGGTGATCGGGAATGCAGTGACCTATGCGAACATGCATCCCGACAAGTCCCGCAGCTACGAGCGCGATATCCGCCATTACCTGCGCTGACTTTTGCCGCTAGGGACGCTCCTGCAATGCAGGGCAAGACCAATCCGATCACTCCGGCAGGCTATGCTGCGCTCAAGGCGCGCTACGATCACCTGCTCGGCACCGAGAGGCCCGAGATCGTCGAGATCGTCAGCTGGGCGGCCGGCAATGGCGACCGCAGCGAGAACGGCGACTATCTCTACGGCCGCAAGCGCATGCGCGAAATCGACCGCGAGCTCGGCCACCTCTCGCGGCGGATGAAAGCCGCTCGGGTAATCACGCCCGAGGACCAGCCAGACAAGTCGCGCGCATTCTTCGGGGCTATCGTCACGCTGGCCGATGAAGACGATAACGAAAAAGTGGTCGTCCTTGTCGGCGATGACGAGCAGGATGCGGGCGCCGGGCGGATCGGCTGGTCGAGCCCGCTCGCACGCGCATTGAAAGGCGCGGCCGTCGGCGATTTGCGAACCGTGCGACTTCCGTCGGGCGACAAGGAATGGGAAGTGATCGCAATCGATTATGCGTAGGCTTGCCCTTCCCGCCCTCCTCCTGCTTGCCGCCGCGCCGCTTGCATCCAAGGACAGTCTCGGGATCTTCTCCGATTGGGGCGCGTTTCGCGAGCCTTCGGTGCCGCAATGCTATGCCATCGCGGAGGCCGAGGAGAGTCCCTTCTCGCGCGAATTCGATCCGTATGCGACCATCGCCACATGGCCCGCGCGCCGCATACGCGGACAGGTCCATTTCCGTCTCTCGCGCCCGATGCGGCAAAACAGCCGCGTCTCACTGCGGATCGGTCGCCAGACCTTCACCCTGACCGGCGGAAGTGCAGATGCCTGGGCCCGTGACGCGGCAATGGACGCCGCAATCGTCGCTGCGATGCGTTCTGCCGAAACAATGACGGTCCGAGGCACCGACACTCGTGGCCGCCGTTTCTCGGACCGCTATTCGCTGGCCGGTGCAGCCACTGCCATGGACGCCGCGACGCTGGCCTGCCCGCGACGATAGATACAGAAAGGGCCGGAAGCGCGAGGCTCCCGACCCTTTCGTTGCTATCGATACAGCTTAGAAGCGCATGCCGAAGCCGACCATGACCTGGTGACGGTCGAGGTCGATATCGGGGACTGCGACGTCGGGAGCGTCACCCTCGAAATCCAGCTCTGCATCGCTGTAGTTCGAATAACGGTACTCGACCTTGGCAAAGGTATTGTCGCTCAGCGCGTATTCGGCGCCGGCACCGAGGCGATAGCCATCAGTGTCGAGGTCCGCATCGAACTGAGTCGTGCCATCGTCCGAGCGGATGTTGTAGCTAGCATTGGTATAGCCACCCTTGGCGTAGATGAGCAGGTCATCGGCTGCCTTCACGCCGACGCGAGCACCGAGATAGAGGTCGCGGCCCGTTTCGACGTTGCCGATGCCGAGGTTCTCGAAATCGCCATCGTCGAACTCGGTTTCAGCCGTGGAACCGGCAAACTCGCCTTCGACGCCAAGAACGACGCCGCCCGCATCATAGTCGTAGCCGACGCCGAAACCGTAGGAGAGGCCGTCGATCGACTGGTCGTCATTTGGATTGGCATCATTGTCGACGGTGCTGCCGGCCTGGCTAACATCGTATCCGGCAAGAGCTTCGACACGAAAGCCGCTGAAATTGTCGTCATCCGAGCTCTGCGCCATGGCGGGGGTTGCTACTGCGAAGATCGAACCTGCGACGAGAAGGGCTGCTGTCTTTTTCATTTTTGTACTCCGTTATTGTTTTCCCGCGAGCCGTCATTGCGACCGCGTGGACCCATCAAACGGAGCTGAACGGGTTCGGGTTTCATGAACGTTGCACAACAAGAAAACGTTGTTTTTACGTCACATTAAGACGGTCATGCCGTGCCGCGCGTGCGATGAAATGCTTGCCCGAATTTCCATCGACAAACCGAAGGGGACATTCGATAGAGCGTTGGAACCCGATGACAATGTCGCGACTTGTTTCGCCCCCGCTACGGGCTTTCAATCCGCGCCGCTTGCGCCTATATGCGCCGCTCCCATGGCAGATACGAACCTGATGAGCATTCCCGGGCAGGTGGACCCGGTTCCCGTCGCGCGTGACATCACGCCGCGCGAAGATGGCCGCGTGGACCTGATCGGCTTGCCGAAAGAGCGTATCCGCGAACTATTCGAAGAAGCAGGGCTCGAGCCGAAACAAGCCAAGCTGCGTTCGAAGCAGGTTTTCCATTGGCTCTACCACCGCGGCGTGACGGACTTCGAGGCGATGACCGACATCGCCAAGACCATGCGCCCCTGGCTCGCCGAAAGGTTCGTTATCGGACGCCCTGAAGTAGTCGAGGCTCAGCATTCGACCGACGGAACACGCAAGTGGCTGCTCAAGACCGCCGACGGTCACGAATTCGAGATGGTCTTCATCCCCGATGCCGACCGCGGAACGCTGTGCGTCTCCAGCCAGGTCGGCTGCACTCTCAACTGCCGCTTCTGCCACACCGGTACGATGAAACTGGTGCGCAACCTGACGCCCGGCGAGATCGTCGGCCAGGTCATGCTCGCACGCGATGCGTTGGGCGAATGGCCCAAGGGCTCGATGGCTGGCCTCGACGAAGCGGAGGACGAAGGCCACTATACGTCCGACGGCCGCCTGCTTACCAACATCGTAATGATGGGCATGGGCGAGCCGCTCTATAACTTCGACAACGTCAAGGGCGCGCTCAAGCTCGTCATGGACGGCGACGGCCTCGCGCTGTCCAAGCGGCGCATCACGCTTTCGACCAGCGGCGTCGTTCCGGCGATGGAACGTTGCGGCGAGGAAATCGGCGTGAACCTGGCAGTCTCGCTCCACGCGGTGACCAAGGAAATCCGCGACGAGATCGTCCCGCTGAACAAGAAGTACGGTATCGAGGAACTGCTCGAGGCCTGTGCTGCCTATCCCGGCGCCAGTAATGCCCGCCGCATCACCTTCGAATACGTGATGCTCAAGGACAAGAATGACAGCGACGAGCACGCACGCGAGCTCGTGCGCCTGATCAAGCAGTACGGCCTGCCCGCCAAGGTCAACCTCATTCCGTTCAATCCCTGGCCGGGCGCGCCCTACGAGTGTTCGACACCCGAGCGCGTGAAGCGCTTCTCCGACATCGTTTTCGAAGGTGGCATTTCCGCCCCCGTCCGCACCCCGCGCGGGCGCGATATCGATGCAGCCTGCGGCCAGCTGAAGACGGCAGCGGAGAAGAAAAGCCGCGCCCAGCGCGACCGCGAGGCGGCAGAGGCTGCCTCCGCGTGAGCAGCGACGCGGCGACGATTGCCTATTACGAGGCAAACGCGCCGCGCTATACACTGAGCTTCGGACAGGCGCCGAGCCGCCATCTCGACAGGTTCCTAGATCGGCTTAGCCCGGGCGCTCGTATCCTCGAACTGGGCTGCGGCGGCGGACGCGATTCCGCGCGGATCATCGAACGCGGCTTCGGTCTCGATGCGACCGATGGCACCCCGGCCATGGTCCGCAAGGCAAACGAACGTTTCGACGTGAGCGCGCGGGTCATGCTATTCGGCGACCTCGCCGCCAATGAAGAATACGACGCCGTCTGGGCGCACGCGTGCCTCCTCCACGTACCGCGCAGCGAGCTCCCGCCGATCCTCAACAAGATCCTTGAGGCGTTGAAGCCCGGCGGCCTCCACTTCGCGAATTACAAGCTCGGCGAAGCGGAAGGCCGCGATCCCCTGGGCCGCTGGGCTAACCTGCCAGACGAAGAATGGCTCGAGGGCAGCTACTGCGATGCAGGCTTCGAGGTGCTTGCGGCGGAGCGCTATCGCGGCAAGGGTGCCGATGGTGTCCAGCGCGACTGGTATGCCCTCACCCTCTGCAAGAAGGACGGTTGATGCCCGAAGTCTTCGCCATCTGCGCCGGTTTGCCCAAGCCCTTCAACGGCGCCGAAATGAGCGCGATAGACAAAAGGCCCGTCGAAGGTGTCGTAACCATTCGCAGCTTCGGTATCGAGGGCGACATGGTCGCCGACACGAAGCATCACGGCGGACCGGACATGGCCGTGCATCTTTATCCGCACGATCACTATGCGGAGTGGGACGCATGGCTGGGCGGCCATGATTTGCTCTCTGCCCCTGCGGCCTTCGGCGAAAACCTGATGGTCGACGGTCTTGCCGAGGATGGCGTCCACATCGGCGATCGCTTCCGCCTCGGTGAAGCCTTGCTCGAGATCAGCCAGCCCCGACAGCCCTGCTGGAAGATCGAACATCGGTTCGGGCGCAAGGGAATGGTCGCGCGGATCGTGAAACAGCACAATTGCGGTTGGTACTTCCGCGTATTGGAAGAAGGCAGTGCCAAAGGGGGTGAAATGCTGCAACGGATCGAAACCGGCCATGACCATTGGACTGTCGCGCGCCTTTTCGCGTCTCTTTATGATCCCGCCGAAGAGGCCGACCGGGGCCAGCTTGAAGAGATCGCGAATCTCGAACGTCTTTGCGACCCTTGGCGAGATAAAGCGCGCAAAGCCTTGGAAAGCTAACGCTTCGTCGCACACTCCCAGTCGGTTTATCGCTAATATCCGATTAATTGCGTTCGTTCAGCCGCGGTTGTCCTTCCTTGCTCATTCTGGCTGCAATCCACTCTTCAGATGGGAAGCAATAATGAAGAAGTTCGCAATCGCTTTTGCCGCCGGAACGCTGGCCGTTACCGGCATCGGTACCGCCGCTCCGGCTGCCGCCGATCCGCCCTCCTGGGCCCCTGCTCACGGCAAGCGCGCAAAGGATCGCGCAGCCCGCTACGATCTCGCGCGGCTATTATGTCGAACCGCGCCGTATCACGCGCGACAGCTACATGTGGCGCGGCCGCGACGGGCGCTACTATTGCAAGCGCGACAACGGCACCACCGGCCTGGTGATCGGCGCCGGCGTGGGTGCGCTGGCGGGTCACGAACTCGCCGGTCGTGGTGACAAGGCGCTCGGCGCCATCCTCGGCAGTGCTGTCGGGGCCGTGATCGGTCGCGAGATCGATCGTGGAAGCCTGCGCTGCCGCTAAGTTCCTCGGGTCGCACCTTCGAACCCGGCGGCGTCGTCACTCCTTGAGTGGCGGCGCCGCTTTGGTTTTGCGGGCCTTTCCTTTGTCGATGCGAGCCCTATGGTGGCTGCCAAATGACTGACAGCAAACCCAGTGTACTCGTGACCGGTGGCGCCAAGCGGATCGGCAAGGCGATTGCCGAGACCTTCGGGCGGCAGGGCTGGCATGTCGTCATTCACTACAATCGATCGGGCGACGCGGCACGGAAGGTCGCCGCAGACCTGCCCAGTGCCGAAACTATCGGCTGCGATCTCAGCGACGGTGATGCCGGTGTCGCCATGGTCGATGAACTCGCCGCAAGGCTCGGCGATTGGGCCGTGCTCGTGAACTGCGCTTCGATATTTGACCCAGACGATGTAACCGCACTTGATCCCGAAACGAACAAGCGGGCGATGCAGATAAATGCCCGGACACCCACGCGCATGGCGCAGGCCTATCTTGCCAAGGCAAAAGCCCCTGGCGGGCGGCGCGTCATACAGGTGACGGACCAGAAGCTGGCAAATCCCAATCCCGATTTCTTCAGCTATACCATGAGCAAACACGCGCTCGACGCGACGATAGCCATGCTGTCGATGGGTGCGGCGAAAGAGGATGACCGCGTCTACGGGCTGGCTCCAGGGGCCATTCTCGCGAGTCACGACCAAACGAGCGAGGAAGCGGAGATATCGCACCGCCTCAACCTTCTCGAACGGCGAACCCGCTCGCAGGAAATTGCGGATACAGCCTACTTCCTCGGCCAAGGGCATCTAGCCAGCGGCCAGACGATCTACTGCGATAGTGGACAGCACCTGCTGCGCCAGTCGCGCGACGTCATCTACCTTGCACGCGAGGGAAATGAAGCATGAAGCGCCACTCGGCAACCACGCGGATATGGCATTGGCTGAACCTCGTGTGCGTCGTCGTCCTGTTCATGTCAGGGCTGACGATCTCCAATGCACACCGCAGGCTCTATTGGGGCGACTGGGGCTTCTCTGCCGAGCAGGCTTGGCTGATCGTTCCGCGCTTTCCCGACTGGATGACCATTCCCGGCTATTACAGCCTCGCAGTCGCCCGCGACTGGCATATCCTGATGGCATGGCCCTTCGCCCTGCTCCTGCTCTTCATGTGGATCGCCATGCTGGTGAACCGCCACTTCTCTCGCGACATCGCGACATCGCGGACGGAATGGAAACCCTCTGCGATCTGGCATGACATCGTTCAGCACCTGAAGCTGAATTTCGACCACAAAGGCGGGAAGTACAATTTCCTGCAGAAGCTCGCCTACGGGCTCGTGCTCGGCGTCTTCCTGCCGATGATGATCTTCACCGGCATCGCCATCAGCCCAGGAATGGAGCCGACCTTCGGCTGGTTGGTGGACCTCCTCGGCGGACGGCAATCGGCGCGCAGCCTGCATTTCATCTTCGCGTTCGCCCTCTTCGCCTTCTTCGTGGTCCACGTCGCGCTGGTCATTCTGGCTGGGCCGATCGGGCAGATCCGCGACATGATTACCGGAGGCAGGCACGATGAAGCGTAGAGGATTTATAGCCGCGGCCGGTGCTGCCTTCGTGGCCGGCTGCAACAAGATCGCCGATAGCGATACGGGTTCGCGGCTACTCGGGGCGGCGGAGGACTGGCACAGGAAGGCGCACCGCCTGCTGACCGATCGCGAGGCTCTCGCCCCAGAGTATCCTCGCAGTGCGATATCGCCTTTCTTCCGCGGCAATGGATCGACCGATCCGCAGAACGGCGATTACCAGCAGCAGGCCGCCGAGAACTTCGTGAACTGGCGGCTCGACGTGCGCGGGCTGGTCGACAATCCGATGCAGCTCAGCCTCGAAAACATCCGCAAGCTGCCCCAGCGTACGCAGGTCACGCGGCACGATTGCGTGGAAGGCTGGAGCGCGATCGGCGAATGGACCGGGCCGCAGCTCTCGCTGCTGCTCGATGCTGCGGGGCTGAAGCCCGAGGCAAAGTTCATCGTATTCCGCTGCGCCGACAATCTCAACGGGCAGGAATATTACGAGAGCGTCGACCTGATCGATGCCTACCACCCGCAGACAATCGTCGCACATATGCTCAATGGCGAACCCCTGCCCATCCGCAACGGCGCCCCCTTGCGCATGCGGGTCGAGCGGCAGCTCGGATACAAGCATCCCAAATACCTGACCGCGATCGAAGCGGTTGCCAGTCTCGACGATATCGGCGGCGGTCAGGGCGGCTATTGGGAGGACCGCGCCGGTTACCAGTGGTACGCCGGCATCTAGCCGCTACTCCGGATAGATCCGGCCCATGGTCTCCCAGTCCTCGCGGATCATTTCCTCGAGAACGTCCATATCCACATCGGCAAGTTTGTTGATGTAAAGGCAGCTCTTCCCCGTCGAGTGCTTGCCAAGCCTCTTCAGCTGCGCCTCCCGGCGTTTTGTCGCCACATCGTCGCAGTAGCCGCCCATGAGGTAGAGCGAATGCTCGGCCTTGCGCGGGCTGAAGCCGCTGCGCATCCAGTGCACGTCGCGGCCGCTGGCATAGGTCGTCCGGTACTCGCCGTAGCCGATGATCGCCGGTCCCCACATCTGCGGCTTCTCGCCGGTGACCTTGCGAAACAGCGCGTCGAGCACCTTCGCTTCTTCGCGCTTTCGCTCTGGCTCCACACCATCGATGAATTCCGCCGGATCGACGTCGGTGATCTGTGTCTTTGCCTCTGCCATGTGGGCAATCCTAGCATCCGATTGACTTGCCGCCAACGCGGGGCGATGCTCCGCCCGGGTTGGAGAGGGGAGACCAAGCCGGTGTGGCTACTCGATAAATTTCTGAAGACCGCGATCAAGCACGGCCGGATGGTCGTCACGGATCACGACGGGAAGACCTATGAGTACGGCACGGGAGACGCCTCCGAACCGCCGCTCCGCATCACGCTGACCAACAAGAAGGCCGCCAACCACATCGCGCGCTATCCGCAGATGGGCGCAGGCGAGGCTTTCATGTGGGGCTGGCTCAAGGTCGAGGAACCGCTCGATATCCGCGACCTCATCCTCTTCGTCACGCAGCAGGCGGGCAAGCCGGGCGACAAGGCTCTCAAACCCAAGGGCAAGCTGCGCACCGCCGCCCAGCGCATGCTCGCCAAGGCCGACAGCATCAACCTGCGCAGCAAGGCGCGCAAGAACGCCGAGCACACCTACAATCTCACGCGCGAACTCTACGAGCGTTTCCTCGACGAGGACCGCCAGTACACCATGGCCTATTACCGCGAGGACCCGGCCACCACCTCGCTCGAGAAGGCACAGCTCGACAAGAAGGCGCACCTCGCCGCCAAGATGCACATCAAGCCCGGTCAGCGCATCCTCGACATCGGCTGCGGCTGGGGCGGCTTCGCGCTCTACCTTGCGCGGCATTACGACGTGGAGGTCCACGGCGTCGCCCTCGCCCCCGACCAGATCGCCTTCTGCAAGGAGCGCGCGGAAGAAGCGGGCGTGGCCGACAGGGTCAAATTCAGCCTCACCGATTACCGCGACGTAACCGGCCAGTTCGACCGCATCAGCTCGGTCGGCCTGCTCGAACACGTCGGCACGCCACATTACCCGCAGTTCTACGAGCACACGAACCGCCTGCTCAAACCCGACGGCGTGATGATGAGCCACTGCTGCGGGCGCGCGGGTCCTCCCGGCTTCACCGACGCCTGGACGCGCACCTACATCTTCCCCGGCGGATACATCCCTGCCCTGTCCGAACTGGTCAGCCAGTCCGAGCAATACGGCTGGCAGGTGATGGACGTGGAGGCGATGCGCTTCCACTACAGCCACACGCTGGAGGAATGGTACAACCGCACGGTCCAGCACCGAGAGGAGATCGTCGATATGTACGACGAGACCTTCTACCGCATGTGGCTCTACTACCTCGCCGGCGCCGAACAGAGCTTCCGCCACGGCGACATGGTCAACTGGCAGCTGATCTACGTGAAGGACCGCAACGCCATCCCCATGACCCGCGAATGGATCACGGAAGAGAGCGCCCGCCTGCGCGCCGCCGACGCGGACAAAGTGCCGGAGTGGCGGTTCGCGCAGCGGGAAGCGGCGGAGTAATTCCCCACAGCAAAGCGACCGGCAAAGTGCGCGGCCCATGTTGGTGAACTTTCTGCAAGTTGACGAAACACATGCGGGCAGCGCCTTCCATAGGGACACGCCAGAACGCCAAAACCCCGCACGCTGGCGGGGCTTTCGGAGGGTGAGAGTTTACAGGATCAAAGAGCGGGCTGGGGCTAGCGACGGGGTTGCGTGTAGGAAAGCGGTGGATTGCGAACCGCCTCTCAAACAAGACGCCGAGTTGGCGCAAAGCGCAAAAGAAAAGGCGGAGTAGGATATTGCCGAACGTCGTCAATTATTTTGAAGAAGTACTTCAACTTCAATCTGAATATTCGTCAGAGAACACGCCAGCGATGGAGCGTCGTGGACAAATAATCCGCAATTTGGCACCCGCCGAGATGCGCGAATGGCCTGCAGCAAAGGCCGGCGCGGCACTTCCGTTCAAGGGTAGGCTGAACGTTCAGGGGCGCGACGGCACGGGCCTCAAGACGTTTGTGCCCTGGATTAGAATTCATTCTCCGGAATTGTCACCGTCCGCACAGAACGGTTGGTATGTGGTCTTTCTTTTCCGACCAGATGGCTCGGGTGTCCATCTGTGCATTTCACATGGTTCAACCAGGTTTGATGGCGGAGACTTCAAGCCGCGAAGTGCGGATGAAGCTACGGAATTGATGCGATGGAGCAGGAAACTGTTGGCGGCAACTGCCGAAGGACTGGGCTTCCAATCCGGCCTAGACTTGGGGTCAAAAGAGAAGCTTGCTCGGGCCTATGAGGCTACTACAGCATTTAGCCGCTTCTATGCCAAAGGGCAGCTTCCGGGTGAACCGAAACTCAGTTCCGAGACTTCAGAAGCTATCGAGCTGTTAGGTGAGATTTATAGATCAATTGAGCTTGGTCGGTCGCCTGAGGACGATCCACCTGAGATAACTGAAGCGAAAGTTGCTCTCAAACGGATAGCAAAGCCGCAGCCCGAAAGTGGCCCCGCTCGGGGTCAGGGATTCGGATTAAACCGAGAAGAAAAGCTCGCTGTCGAGACACATGCGATGGCTGTTGCACAAGCATGGCTGTCGGATAATGGGTACACGGACGTCCGCGACGTCAGCGCAAAACATTCATGTGATTATTGGGCCAGCAAGAACGGGTATAACCACTATGTTGAAGTGAAAGGCACCACTGGCAGTTTTGGCAAGATACTGTTGACGGCCAACGAAGTGCAATTGCATCGAGAATTTCACCCGGACAATATCCTTATTGTAGTGCACGATATTGATTTGATTGATGCAAGGACTAAAGCAACTGGCGGAAAAACGAGAGTCTTCGAGGAATGGGATGTCAGCGCACATCCTTTACAGGCGCTCAGTTATTCGTGCGACCTGACGAAAAGTGCTGAAGGTTAGTCTCTCCGCACCCACCGATACACCGGCCCGAACCCCACCAACGCGGCTCCGACAAACGGCAGCGCCACGACCCATAGGCGCACGCCGGTCACGCCCTCGGGGCTGGCGATGCTGATGGCGGCGGTCATGGCGAGGCCGACGCATATCGCGATCATGCCGATCACGAGGCGCAGGTGCGGGACCGGGGCCTCGCGCTTGGCGGCGCCCATACCGCGCTCGTAGCGGGCGAAGAGGGCGATCAGCGGGAGGGTCGCGGCGATGTAGAGCACGAACCAGACGGGGCGGCTCCACCACCAGTCGGCCGTCCCCGGCATAACGCGCAGGCCTACGCCTCCGGCTGCCCAAGCGGCGACCATTACCAGCACGTAAGCCGTCAGGTGCCAGAGATAGACGGTCATGATCATGCCGTTCATCAGCACCGTCGCGGTCCAGACCGAGAGGTTGTCGAGCAGCTTCCTGCCCCACGGCTCCAGCGCCAGCACCAGCCCCGTCTGCGTCATGCCCAGCGCCAGCAGCGCGATGGTCGGCGGCATGGAGTTGGACAGCTCGGCCCCGGGAACGCCGATCATGGCGATTGGATAGGGCCCGAGGATGGTCAGGAAGAGGAGCGGGACGAGGCTGGCCGCGAAGAAGAAAAGGCGATGCCCCGTGCTCCTGAAAGCGTCGTCGTGCCAGGCATAGCCGAGCTGGTGGATGGCGACCCACACGAAGACGAAATTGAGGAAGTCGACGTAAGGCACGCCTTCGAACACCGCCAGATAGTCGACGAGGATCGCTGCCGAGACGAGCAGGAAGAAGGATCGGAAACCCCATTTGCGCCACGCCGCATGGGTCAGCGGCGCGAGCGCGGTCACCAGCAGGTACACCGCGAGGAACCACACCGGGATCAAGGCGAGGAACACCGCCATGCGCACCGTCTCGCGGTCCATCCCCACTTGCGTGGCGATGAAGGCAAACGCCGCCCACACCAGCAGCACTGGAAACACCGGATTGATCAGGCGCTGGATGCGGCTGGCGAACCAGTCTGAGTAGTGACCGCCCTTGGCGCGGGTCGAGGCCCAGCTTACCCCGTTCGAATATCCGCCGACGAGGAAGAAAATCGGCATAACCTGGAAACCCCAGGTGAGCCATTGCGTCCAGGGCAGGATGCCGAGCAGATGCCCGCCGACCACCTCGCCGTCAGCGCCGATATAGGGCGCGGCGACCAGCCAGTGGCCGATCACCACCGCCATGATCGACAGCGCGCGAAGGAAATCCACGTAGCGGTTGCGCTCAGGCGGTGCCTGCTCGGCCAGCGATTTCGCCTTGTTCCACATTCCCACTTCGGCGCCCCTTCCCGCGATCCACTCCGAAAGGGTCTATGCCGCCAAAGTCCTGACAACCAGTAACGCGCACGACTTTCCCGCAGCTAAGCGCTTCTTGATTGCCTACAGCGTGACGCTGCTGCTAGCGGCGCGGCCAAGCTAACGAAGGTGCATTGCAATGTCCGATATCAAGCGCGTGGTTCTGGCCTATTCCGGCGGCCTCGATACGTCCGTCATCGCCAAGTGGCTCGAGGTGGAACGAGGGCTGGAGGTCGTCACCTTCACCGCGGATCTCGGCCAGGGCGAGGAAATCGAGCCGGCACGCGAGAAGGCCCGTGCGATGGGCATTCCGGACAAGCACATCTTCATTGAGGACCTGCGCGAGGAATTCGTGCGCGATTTCGTCTTTCCGATGATGCGCGCCAATGCCCGCTACGAGGGCGACTACCTGCTCGGTACCAGTATTGCGCGCCCGTTGATCTCCAAGCGCCTTGTCGAGATTGCACATGAGACCAATGCCGATGCCATCGCCCACGGCGCGACCGGCAAGGGCAACGACCAGGTGCGCTTCGAGCTCTCCGCCTATGCGCTCGATCCCGACATCAAGGTGATTGCCCCCTGGCGCGAGTGGGACCTGACTTCGCGTACCGCGCTGATTGCCTGGGCCGAGGCGCACCAGATCGCCGTCCCCAAGGACAAGCGCGGCGAAAGCCCCTTCTCGACCGACGCGAACCTCCTGCACACCTCTTCGGAGGGCAAGGTGCTCGAGGATCCGTGGGAAGAGACGCCGGACTACGTCTATTCGCGCACCGACCATCCCGAGGATGCGCCCGATACCCCTGAATATATCACGATCGACTTCGAGAAGGGTGACGGCGTCGCGCTGAATGGTGAGGCGATGAGCCCGGCCACGCTGCTAACCGCGCTCAACGATCTGGGTCGCAAGCACGGCATCGGCCGACTCGATCTCGTCGAGAACCGCTTCGTCGGCATGAAGAGCCGCGGCATGTATGAAACCCCCGGCGGCGAGATCTACGCCCGCGCCCATCGCGGCATCGAGCAGATCACGCTCGATCGCGGCGCGGCGCATCTCAAGGACGAGCTGATGCCGCGCTATGCCGAGCTGGTGTACAACGGCCTCTGGTTCAGCCCCGAGCGCGAGATGCTCCAGGCCGCGATCGACCTCAGCCAAGAAAAGGTCAGCGGCACCGTCCGGCTCAAGCTCTACAAGGGCAACGCGATGGTGGTCGGCCGCAAGTCGGACAATTCGCTCTATTCCGAAGCGCACGTCACCTTCGAGGACGATGCCGGCGCCTACGACCAGAAGGACGCGGAAGGTTTCATTAAGCTCAACGCACTCCGCCTGCGCCTGCTCGCCAAGCGGGATCGGTAGAAAATTTCGCCTGGAAATCGCTTCGCGGACCGGAAATTACGCCCACAGCGCTTCGGTGTTTCGATTTTTGCGATGAATCGTTGACTTATCCACCCCCCTCCACAGCGAAAAGCGGGGAAAGTGGATAACTCGCCTCTTGTCAGCTTGAAGAATCGGCTTGCGAGGTGCAGCTTTAATTCATCGGAACGGCGAAGAAAGCTTCCAGCCAAGACGGTCTAACGACTTGAAAGGCAATGGAAATTCGGAACCGGAAAGACGCAGCGGGATCTGTCCGCGCACATCTCGAGACCCTCGTGCAGAAGGTTCACGCCGGACGCAAGGCGGGTCGATGACGGAAGTGCGAAGGTTTCCAGCTGTGAGTCAGGCCAACCCGGCCGGATGCCGAAGGTGGCGTCGTATAAAGGTCTTCGGACCGGAAGGCGATGTGACCGTTTGAGGTACCGGCCACCAACGGAAGGTCAGACTGCGGAACCGCCCGTTGAAGCGCGGCTGGGCAAGGTAAGCGAGCGATTGCAAAATCGTGACGCGACCGACACCGGGCCGAGTGGAGGGTAGATCCGGATGCCGGTGCGAGCGCCGGTGAAAGAACCTGAAGACTGTCTTCGGATAGCCGGATGGGAAAACATCGGATGCCAAGTCTGCGTCCCTGGAACTTCGGTGAAAGGAACACGGCCACGCATTGGTGAGAGTGGGGTCGGCAGCGATGCCGGCCCCATTTGCTATGGGCAATCCGCATTGCCGACATATGCGGCTCACCGCTTCCGTACCGTCCAGAAAACCCTTGGAAACCCGCATGCCGAGGCGAAAGCCGCGCCGAATGGTGGCGATTTCAAGGCAGTTCACGTCCGCGTTAAGGACTCGGCGATTGCTATGCCCTATATCCTCCCGAACCGAACGGGAGGTCCATTCATGGCCAAACGCGCGCTTTTGAGCACGATCTTTCTTGCAGCCCTGGCGCTGCCCGGCACCGCCGGCCATTCCGAGGAAAGCGATGCCAAGCCGATCCTTCAGCCCACATTCGAACAGCATTTCGCGGATTTTGCGGAGCTGCCGCCTGCGCCCGAACCGGGTCCGCGGGTAGTAGACCTCAAGACCTTCGAACCGCCTGTCGAAGCCGAGCCCGCCGGAACGCCGCTCGGCACCGGCGTCGCATCCTATTACGGCAAGCGTTTCCACGGCCGCCGTACCGCCAATGGCGAGCGGTTCGACATGCATGCCATGACCGCGGCGCACAAGACGCTGCCCTTCGGTAGCATGGTCCGCGTGACCAATCCGCGTACCGGCCAGTCTGTAATCGTTCGCATCAACGATCGCGGACCGTTCACGCGGGGCCGCACGATCGACCTCAGCCGCGCCGCGGCCGAGGAAATCGGCCTCGTGCGCCGCGGACACGGCTCGGTCGAGATCGAACTGCTTGATTGAGTCCCTTCTGCCCTACCGCTTCGCTGCTTGAGGGTGGTTAGAGCTTCAGCTCGCTCACATCCCGGTAATCGCCGATCTTCCCGCGCGGGAAGGTATTGAAGGCGATCGAGTGGCGGTTCTGCTGCGAGTGGTTGGGCTCCACGAAATGCAGGATCGAGCTGGCGAACAGCACCAGGTCGCCCTCTTTCGGTACGATCGCGTTACGCTGCGTATTGTAGACATTCGTGCGCGCGGTATCGACCGCCATCTCGATCTGGCGATAGCCATTGGTGCGCTCGAAGATCATGTTGCCCGGCGGATCCGGCATCGGCGCGTAGTAGAGCGAACCCGAGATCAGCGAGTTCGAATGCGTGTGCGCGTGCATCCCCACGCCCGGCGGATTGATCAGCGACCAGCTCTGCGTGACGTCGAGCTTGTGCGAGATGCCCATCACCTCGCGCGCGAAGGTCGCCAGCGCCTCGTCCACCGCCTTCTTGATGCTGCGCATTTCCGGCAGGTCGAATAGGTAGAGCTCTTTCGAGATCCGGTTCACCTGGTTCTCGATCATCTCGAGCGACTGGATGAACTTCACCTGCTTCGGCGAGATCGCATCCTTGATGTTCATCACGAAATACGGCTCTGCGAAGAGCGGTTTGACGGTGAATTCGCGCGCAGAAGCGCTTCTGGCAGCAGTAGCCATGTGTGCAGTCCCCAATTTTACCCCGCACATGTCATAAACCGGTCGCAAACGGCCTTTCAATACCGCCGCAAGCGGTGTTCAACCGTGCAACTGGCCGCGCAGCGCGCCGCGGGGGTGCGCATCGGTATGCACGTCGATGTAGTAATGGGCGGGCCGCGCGATCATCGCTTCGATCGTCGCGCCATCGGCCACCGCGCATACCTCGTCCGTCTCCGCCAGTTCCAGCGCGACGAGCTCGCGCCCGTTCTTGCCCGACTTGCCGAGATGCACATGCGCGGAGGTCACTTCCCCCACGCCGGCGACTTCGAGGTAGTAGCACAGGCTCTGCGCGTCAGGTTCGGCATAGACGTTGAAATCGCCGTATGCCTCGCTGCCCGCGCCGCCGCCCACCACCTCGTCACCGAAGAGGTTTGCGCTCAGCACTGTGCCGGATTGCGCTGTCGCACTCAGGAAGAGCGCTGCGGCGACAATACCGGCCAATGCGATTGCCCAGGGTCTGAGTTTCATGACCGGTCTCCTTTCTCAAGGGACCATGCGCCCGCAAGCGGTTCCCGAAAGCGGGCCCGGTCCCGCAACAGGGAGTATATACCCTTTTTGTTCTCACGGGAAGCGTTTCAGGGAGCCGCCTCTCCCCGCTGCCGCGCACGCCCCCTTGCCCTGCGCGATCGAGGCCTCCAGCGCCTCCTCGCTCGCGACGAGCCACCATTCGTGCCCGCCCGCCTCGTAGGCCTCCATCTGCAGCGCTTCGACCTCTTCTGCGTCATAGCCATCGCTGGCGAGCCGGGCGACATCGGGCACGCCGCGCGGCCGCGCATCGTAGAAGCGGTCGAGCCGGTTGCCGAACCACTGGCAATCGGCCTGTGTGAGCGTGGCCTCCGGATCGTCGCATTGCCCTCCGCAGCTTTCACAAGCTGCGTATTCCTGTTGCCCTACCCCGTTGGTGCTTGAGGGCGGGTATTCCCTACAGGGTGGAACGGATGGAACACGGTCCTGGGAGAAATCTTCCGGCCCCTCCCCCGACCCGCTGTCGGAACCCGCATCCGGCCCAAGCTCCGGCCCAATCTCCGGCAACGCCTCCCCTTCCCGCAAGCCGTCGATCAGCGCATCGAGCCGCGTGAGAGCATCAGCGACCTCCTCGCGCGCCTCCAACCGGTCGAGCCGCGCCAGGTGCGCGAGCAGCAGGCGGCTGTCATAGCGCCTGCGCCGCGCGACCTCCTCCCCGTGATAGAACACCGCCTCCTCAACCCCGTTGAGCGCGCGGTCGGCGAGCGTCGCCTCGGCATGCGCCCGCGCCGCGAGCAGCGCCGCATCCCACGCCTGCGCGAGCGCCGGAGTGGCCCGCCGCTGGCGATAGGCCGTCTGCGCCGAAATCCGCGCCGCCCGGCAGGCGAGCCGGACATTGCCGAACAGCTGGAGGCTTGCGAGAAATTCGGCCTGACGCCGGGGCGAGAACACACTGTGCCCCTCCCCGTGAGGACCGGCGGTGGGGGCGGCTTCGATGGTGACGAGAGCGTTCATGGTTCACCTCATGGGTTTGAGTGAACCTCTCCACATATGTTACTTATAAGTTGTAGGAAAACTATCCAAGCAGCTTTGCAGACAGGCTCTTGTAGAACTGAACGACGTTCTCATTCGAAGCGTCTTCGTTCAATATCTCTGATGCGCTGCGTATGTGGTGAAACCTAGCATCAGGTCCCGACGCTTGACGCGTTTCTATCGTCAAGAGATCGTTTTCCAAAAGAGTTTCTTCGAGGACTCCCCAGTCGTCATCCTCAAGAATCTTCTGGGCAAATCGATCATCTGCTGAACGCAGCCAATACTGACGCATCCGAGTCGCCCGCTTCAAAAGCCGGATAGCAGAGTGGTCGCGTAATTGTTTGGGAATCAATCCGATTTGTTGTTCAGGTGGATTGATCGAATGTAGCGAGATCCATTGTGTAACTTCATCGGCTGCATGCACGGTTCTCTCGCTGCCCCCTCCAACAATCACCAATCGTTGCGGATTGAAACCATTCTCTGGAAACAAAGAATCTTCCGAGGCTATGAGCGTTACTAACGTTGTACCATTCAACAGAAGCTCGGACACGTCAGCCCCTCTCACATCGAATTGAGAGATAAGGCAACTAACCAATTCCGCTTTGCCTGCTGTTCCAACTATTCGCGCCTCGTCCAACTCCGCGTTAGCTATTACAAACGGTTCTCCCTCATAGAATGAGAGTGAGGCAACGGCGATCGAGGACAGGTTTTTCCTACCTCGGTCGAAATCGCGCGATTGCTCGAGCAGCCTCGCGATCTGATCAAAATAGCGCGAGTCCGTTTCGCGCGCGTACGCGACCTCGATCACGCCACTGTATGTTTCGTAGAAACTGCCGCCAAAGATATTCTTTCTCAGGAATTTCGCGACCTCTCCATTGGAAATGGAGGAAAAAATAGCCTCGGATAGGAAGTACTCATAGAACTTCTCATGAAAAAATCGAAAGTGGCCAGGACGAGTATCGTTTGTCAAAAATCCAATATAAGAGGTGCGGTTCAACAAAGTGAATTCGGTAGCCTCGTCCAAGTCTTCTGGCATTACCAGTCGCGATATGAAAGCCAGGTTCGCTTCCGAAATGGCAGATGTTTGGTTGTCCGCCATATCACGAGCAACCTCGATCATCAGCAATCGGACGTACGATGCCAAATCAACACGAGAGATCGCTTCGATCTGTTCTCGGCTGTTCGTGCTTGCGGTAAACTTAGTGGCCTCCCTTGAGATCATTGAATCGACCAGGAGCGTAAGGACACCACCCTCTGCCTGGCTTCCCAAATGGTCAGCCAAGTCTGCTCGAGAAAGCTGCTTTAGGAAGAAAGGCCTTAATGCAAGTGAGCCTCTTTCAAGAAATCGACTAAAATGTTCGGGAAGCGCTTCCACCTTCATTTGAGCTTCAAGCCAGCTCAAAGCCGCTGATGGTGTTGGTGCTTGCAGGGTGAAAGAGTGAACAGGGTCAATGTCATCGCGCAGAGCCACGATATCGCTCTGCACGCGCTCCCTGCCAATAAAGGTCTCTCGTCCTGCCAATATGAGCCGACCGCTACCCCTTATGTTCTCGACGAGTTCGTTAACTTGTGCCCAAGCCAAGTTATAGCCGTTCGGATCTGCTAGCTCATCAAAACCATCGATTGCGATCGTAATCAGTCCATACTTAGCAAGCACAGGGATCTGATCAAACGTTACTGAGCTACGCAGCCGCTGGAGGCTGAAAGCTATAAGATCATAAACATACGAAAGCTGCCGCCCACGGCTTTCGACATGGAGAATCAACGCCCTCCGCTTCGAAGTATAATTTGTTGCTCGCTCAAGAGCTAAACGATTGATGAATTGCGTTTTCCCTATGCCCGCGGGACCATCAATCAGCATCACTTTTGTTGTGCCGTCAGGCTGCTCTTTCGCTAGCTGCCGATCAAACTCTTCGAGACTTAGTTCATTGATGTCTCCGTCGAGCAAACCGAGCACATCAATATAACTATCCAAATCGCTGAGCTCTTGTCGCAAGAGCATTTCCTGTTTCAGAGCCCACGACCTCAAATCAGCGTAACGCTCGGAAGCAAGCAATGATCGGATTGTTGCATAGGAAAGAGTGTCAGGCCCGACTTGCTCGACAATCTTACCATCGACCAATTCGATCGATGTCTCATGGGCATCTCTGACGAAAACTAACTTGTTTCGGCCTTGAGTTTCTACGATTGCAGGTGCCTCAGTACCCAGATCCGCAAAAGGCGTAAGAACCTTCTTTAGTTCCTCAAGCGAAATCTGAGCGGTCATAAACTAGGCCCTCCAATGTGAGATACTTGGCACTTTTTCTTCGTTTTCCACCATGCACGAGCATGGCGCGCCCATTTCCAGCCTTCAGCAAAGACTCTGCACACATCACCGGAGGTATCATGTCGTCATCGTTGGAGATTACAACCGCCCACGTATCCGGTTCGCTTATTGCGGTGCAACAAACGTCGACGGCGAGCGCAGTATCGACCATTTTCTCCTCGCGATTCTTCCCTCCACGATCGCGTGAGGTATTTGGAAGATGAGCAGCTAAACTAGAATGAATTCGGGAGGGGAGCGCCTGAAGCAATACATCACCGAATTCAAATTCGGCTTTCAAATCAATACGTGCAGAGCGAAATAGGGACAGGGGGTCAAATGTCTCCGGAGCGGCGATCAGGGATTTGAAGAATGCTGTTCTTTCAAATCCTTTAGACCACCCTCCGTAAAATCGGATTCGGACGCGAGCCTCCCCGTCAAAATTTGCAGCTAGTGCTTTCTCGAGCAACCGACAACCATGTCGAAGCGCTAGAGAGGTTCGATTACCGAGAGGCAGCACCCCCTTCTCATCAACCTGCTTCAATAGGTTATACCAGTCAAAAAAGGCGAGAACGTTAATCCGATCTACTCTCCTCACTCCGCCGCCTCCCGCTGCCGCTCCAGCATCGGCTTGAGATACTGCCCCGTATAACTCTCCGCTACCTCGGCCACCTTCTCCGGGACACCCTGCGCGACAACCTCCCCGCCCCGCACGCCGCCGCCAGGGCCGAGGTCAAGGATGTGGTCGGCGGTCTTGATGACGTCGAGATTGTGCTCGATCACCACAACCGAGTTCCCCTGGTCCACCAGCCGGTGGAGCACTTCGAGGAGCTTCCTCACATCCTCAAAATGGAGGCCCGTGGTGGGCTCGTCCAAGATATAGAGCGTCTGGCCGGTGCTGCGCTTGGACAGTTCCTTGGCCAGCTTCACGCGCTGCGCTTCGCCGCCTGACAGCGTGGTCGCCTGCTGGCCGACCTTGACGTAGCCCAGCCCCACCTCGTTCAGCATGTGCATCTTGTCGCGGATCGGGGGGACGGCCTTGAAGAAGTCCTCCGCATCCTCGATCGTCATGTCGAGCACGTCGGCGATGGAGTGGCCCTTGAACTTCACTTCCAGCGTTTCGCGGTTGTAGCGCTTGCCGCCGCATTCCTCGCAGGTGACGTAGACGTCGGGCAGGAAGTGCATCTCGATCTTGATCAGGCCGTCGCCCTGGCACGCCTCGCAGCGGCCGCCCTTGACGTTGAAGCTGAAGCGGCCGGGCTTGTAGCCGCGCGCCTGCGCTTCGGGGAGGCCGGCGAACCAGTCGCGGATCTGGGTGAAGGCGCCGGTGTAGGTCGCCGGGTTCGAGCGCGGGGTGCGGCCGATGGGCGACTGGTCGATCTCGATCACCTTGTCGCAATATTCGAGGCCGGTGACCTTATCGTGCGCGCCCGCAACGATGCGTGCGCCGTTGAGCTGGCGCGCGGCAGAGGCGTAGAGCGTGTCGATGGTGAAGGACGACTTGCCCGAGCCCGAGACGCCGGTGATGCAGGTGAAGGTGCCGAGCGGGAGGCTCGCGGTGACGTCGTTCAGATTGTTAGCCCGCGCGCCGTGGACGGTGAGCTCGTGCCCGTTACCCTTGCGGCGGTTGGCGGGGACGGAAATCTCGCGCCGGCCGGTGAGGTAGTCCGCGGTGAGCGACTTCTTCGACTTCAGCACCTGTTTGAGCGTGCCCTGCGCCACAACCTCGCCCCCGCGCACGCCCGCGCCCGGACCGAGGTCGACCACATGGTCCGCCTGGCGGATCGCGTCTTCATCGTGCTCGACCACGATCACCGTGTTGCCGAGATCGCGCAGGCGCTTCAGGGTTTCCAGCAGCCGGTCGTTGTCGCGCTGGTGGAGGCCGATGCTGGGCTCGTCGAGCACGTAGAGCACGCCCGAAAGGCCCGAGCCGATCTGCGATGCGAGGCGGATGCGCTGGCTCTCACCGCCGCTCAATGTGCCGCTGGTACGGTCGAGGTTGAGGTAGTCGAGGCCGACGTTGTCGAGGAAGCCCAGCCGCTCGTTGATCTCCTTCAGGATGGCCTTGGCGATCTGGCCTTGCGTGTCGTTGAGCGCATCGGGGAGCTTCAGGAAATAGTCCTTCGCATCGGCGACGCTCATCTTGGTGGGCGTGGCGATGTCGGTACCCGCGATCTTCACCGCCAGCGCCTTCTCGTTGAGGCGCTTGCCGTGGCAGGTCTCGCAAGGCTGGCTGGTCTGGAACTTCGACAGCTCCTCGCGCATCCACGCGCTCTCGGTCTGGAGCATGCGGCGATTGAGGTTGCCGATCACGCCCTCGAACGGCTTCTTGACCGTATATTCCTTGCGCCCGTCCTTGAAGGTGAGCGGGATGGCGCGGCCCTTGGTGCCGTAGAGGATGATCTCGCGGATTTCCTTGTCGAAATCCTCCCACGGCGTCTCAAGGCTGAACTCGTATTCTCGCGCGAGGCTGGCGAGGACCTGCATATAGTAGGGCGACGGAGGGTTGCTCTTCGCCCAGGGCACCACCGCGCCCTTCTTCAGGCTCAGCGCCTCGTTGGGGACGACCAGTTGCGGGTCGAACAGCTGCTTCTCGCCAATGCCGTCACAGGTCGGGCAGGCGCCCTGCGGCGCATTGAAGGAGAAGAGGCGCGGCTCGACTTCCTCGATTGTGAAGCCTGAAACCGGGCAGGAGAAGCGTTCGGAGAACACGATGCGGTTGGCGGGCAGCCCCGCCCCCTTCATCGCACCGCCGCCCTCGACCTCGTCCTCGCGCCCCGGCACCACGCCATCAGCAAGGTCCACATAGGCGAGGCCGTCGGCAAGCTTGAGCGCGGTCTCGAAACTGTCGGCAAGGCGCGTTTCCAGACCTTCCTTCACCGCGAGGCGATCGACCACCACTTCGATGTCGTGTTTGAACTTCTTGTCGAGCGCTGGCGCTTCCTCGATCGGATACATTTCGCCATCGATGCGCACGCGGGTGAAGCCCGCCTTCTGCCATTCAGCCAGCTCCTTGCGGTATTCACCCTTGCGCCCGCGCACTACCGGCGCGAGCAGGTAGAGGCGTGTACCTTCGGGTAGCGCCATCACGCGGTCGACCATGTTGGAGACCGTCTGCGCCTCGATCGGCAGGCCGGTGGCGGGCGAGTACGGCACCCCCACCCTCGCCCACAGCAGGCGCATGTAATCGTAAATCTCGGTAACCGTCGCCACGGTCGAGCGCGGATTGCGGCTCGTCGTCTTCTGCTCGATCGAGATAGCAGGAGACAGCCCGTCGATATGCTCGACATCGGGCTTCTGCATCATCTCGAGGAACTGGCGCGCATAGGCGCTGAGGCTCTCCACGTAGCGACGCTGGCCCTCGGCATAAATCGTGTCGAACGCCAGGCTCGACTTGCCCGAGCCCGACAGGCCGGTGATCACGATCAGGCTGTCGCGGGGCAGGTCGATATCGACGCCCTTGAGGTTGTGTTCACGCGCGCCGCGGACGGAGATCTTCGTAAGTGCCATGAAGGAAGCGTGTTCCCGAATTGTTCGCTTAGGTCAAGTGCCGTGGGGGACCAGAAAAGTACCCTTCCCCCAGCAAAGCGGGCGGGCCGTGATCCTGTTCCGACGATGTGGGAAACGAAGGCCGATTTACAACGCCCCCGCCCAAACCCCTGCCTGTCCGACGCCAACCGTCAGGCGTTGCCCATCATCGGCAGGCCGTGGACCCAACTGCGCCTTTCGTCCGTTCTAAAGACAAGCACCAGCCGGACACCTCCCGCCCAGCGGACCAGGTCGAAATTCCGGCGATGCGGAACCGGACCAAGGGTTTCGCCAGCAATTACAGTTACAAGGCGCACGAAATACATGTCAGACGAAAAACAAAGGGAAAAGGTCGCGCCCCTCTCATCGAATACGCCCGAAAGCACCGCCCGCCCGACAATCCAGAGCGAGCGGCTCAAGGCGATCATGAAGGAGCTCGACCGTCCGCTCGACAACGAGAAATGGACATCGACGCCCCATGCGGGCGAAAGTAAGCGGGCTTCGGGCCTGCTGCACCGCATAAGGCGTCACCGCGATCACCGCCGCGCCCTCAAGAAGGCGCGCCAGGCTGCATCGACAGTCTACAAGGTCAAGCCTCGCCTTTCGACACGCAAGCGCGCATCGCTGATGATGGGCGCCGGCGCTATCAGTCTGGCGGCCTTTACCGGACCGTCAGTGCAGGCACCCAAAATGAAACCTGCCGTAAAGGTCACCCAGCCGGTCGTGGCCAAGGACGTGCGCATGCCCGCCGCCCTGCTCAAGGCCAGCGACGAGTTCAAACAGGCGCTGATCGAAGAGGAAGGCGTTCGCTACACCGTTTATCGCGACGTTGCCGGCTATCCGACGGTGGGTGTCGGACACCTCGTGCGCCCGGCAGACAACCTTAGGGTAGGTGACCGTATTTCCGAGCAGCGCGTGCTCGACTTCCTCGATGCCGATCTCGAAACGGCCGAGGAAGGTGTCCGCATCCTCGTGGGCGACTTGCCGCTATACCAGCACGAATTCGATGCCTTGCTCGACCTCGTCTACAATGTCGGTCTCGGCAACGTCTCAGAGCGCGAGAGCCCGCGCCTGAACGCTGCTATTGCAGCTGGCGATTACGAAGGAATTGCGAGCGAACTCGACTACAGGCATGCAGGCGGAAAGGTCGCTCGCGGCCTAGAATTCCGGTCGGAACGACGGGCGAAAATCTTCATGGATGCAAGCTACGAAGACCCCCGCGAACCGAGCAGCGAAGCTTCGAACACCTAAGAGGCAATGGCTTCTATCAGCCTCGTGTACCTCGTCTGCGGCGAGACCAACGCGCAGGGCTTGCTACCAGACGACTTTGCACATTACGACGCCAGGGATGCGGGGCATAGCGCTCTGCACCCTCGCGATTGAAACCAAGCCGCACCCTGATTTGCGCCCCGAACAATTCCCTCGCCATGTCACACCGCCTTTTCATCGCCATTCGCCCGCCGTCTTCAATCCGCGACGCACTTATCGACCTGATGGATGGGATCGAGAATGCACGCTGGCAGGACTACGAGCAACTGCACCTTACGCTGCGCTACATCGGTGAAACCGATCCGCACCGCGCGGACGACCTGGCCGAAGCACTAGCTCGCCTGAGCTTCTCTCCATTCGAATTGGCAGTTAGCGGCGTCGGCTCCTTCGAGCGCAAGGGCGTGTCGCACACGCTGTGGGCGGGCATCCTAATTAGCGAGCCGCTTCTCCATCTCCAGCGCAAGATCGAGCGCGTGTGCGTATCGCTCGGCATCGCACCCGAGAGCCGCAAGTTCGCGCCCCACATAACTCTGGCCCGCCTCAACCAGTCATGCGGACCGCTTGCCCCGTTCCTTGCGTGCCATGCAGGGCTTGCCCTTGGACCGTGGGAGGTGGACACCTACGCCCTGTACGAGAGCCATTTGCGCCCGCAGGGCTCTCTCTACGAACCTGTGGTGACCTACCGCTGCGAGGAATGATGCAGAACGCGCTTCGCCTGACCCTGACCTTCGCCCTCACCGGCGCGCTGGTAGGCGCGTGTTCGCAGGCCGGGGGCGAAGCTGCGGACGATGCCCCGGGAAGCCAGCAACTTCTCGATACGATCGCCGAACAGGACGATCCAGACGCTGTAGAGAATTGCCTCTTGCTGGTCTGGTCGGAGGAAGAGGAGCCCAACATCGAATTCGACCGGGCGAACGACGTTGTTACGGGCGGCGCGATATCATGCGCGACCGGCGCCAGCCCCAGCCGGTTCGAGGCTGCGATCGCCGCGCTTCGCGAAGCAGCGCGAAGCGGCGACAAGGCGCGCATCCTCGCGCAACTTGGCATACCGCTGCTCTACATCGACGAAAATGGCGAGCGACAGGACCTCACCGAAGAGCAGGTGGAAGCCTTGTTTGACGACATTTTCGATCCGAACATGCTCGACATGCTGCAGCGTCTCGACCTGTCTCAAATGACCGTCGAGAAGGAAAAAGGGGCGTTTTTCGCGCTGGGTTCCCTGTGGCTCGTCATCGATGAATCAGGTCAGCCGAAAGTGGTGACGGTAAATCGCCAGGCCCTGCTCGAAGCTGCTACAGCGGCGGTCGACCAAGCCGACCTTGGACAGGGTCGACCAATCGACTGACGAGACGAAATGCCGGTCTGCGAAATTCTGTAGACGCGCGCGCGGATTTATTTGCTCTCGCCCCTGAAAAGCGGCAAATTACGCGCAGGGATTCGTATATTCAGGGGTTGTATCATGAAATATCTGTCTGGCGTCGCCGGTTCGGCGGCAATTGCTGCGCTTTGCGTCGGCTCCATGGCGGCTGCGCAGGAGCGTCCGCCCGTGCCGGTGCAGGCTGTACCCGCGCCATCGTCCACGACACCGCCGCCGGTCATGGTACCTCCGCCCGCTGCCGCCACGCAGGAAATCGAGGCGGACGAACGCTCGCTGTTCGAAATCATGGCGGAAGGGGTGAACCGTCGCCTCGATCCGCAACAGCGCGCACAGGCTCTGCTCGACGAAATTCCCATCGCCGTTTCGATCGAACCGATGGCGCTCGCCGAAATGTTCACCCGTACCGAGATCCTGCACCGCTCGGTCGCGATCGACGTGCCGCTGCGCCTTACCGCGCTCTCGGGCAACGAGCGTGCCGGCAGTGTCTGGCACACCGGCGATGCGCCGAAAGACCGCTATCTCGGTGAAACGGGTGCGCGCGCTGCTTCGGCCGCCACCACGAACGTGACCTGGAAGGACGGCAGCACTGGCGAGATCGACCTCTACGAGGCACGCTTCCGCTCGACCAATGACAAGAACAGCCTGACCACGCTCGAAGGCGTCGTCTATTGCGGAACGCAGGTCGCAACGCCCAGCGGCGAGAAGGACATGTGCCTGATCGACCGCGACGGTGACCGCAGCTTCGACGAATTCGCCTTCATCGCCAGCCGGAGTGGCAAATCGGTCCATGGTGCGACGGTGCTCACCGCCGCTGTCCCGATGCAGGCGGCTGCGCCCTACACCGTCCGCAACGATGCCCTTCCCGAGATGAAGGCCCAGTGGACCACTTGCGGCAAGGACTGGGACCTCCCCTACTACCAGCTGCGCCTCGGCAGCGACGAGCACGGCAACGAGCCGGCTTCGCGTGCGGGCACCTATTGGGGCGATCCCTATTGCGCCAAGTCGGAGAAATACGAGCGCGTCGAGCCTGCCAACAAGGGCGGCCGCGTGGCGCGCATGGGCCCGGCCTATGCGCAGATCAGCTCGAAGAAGTCGGGCGCCTCGATCCAACTCGAGCGCGTGCTCGACACCGAGACGCTCTACCGTGTCGAGGGCCGCGACAAGCTGGCACCGCTGAGCGCCGGTTTCGCTCCCGCCCAGGCGCAGCTGTCGGCGAACCAGCAGTTTACCCGCCTGCCCTACCAGAGCACCGGTGACGTGACTGTCACCGAAACGCCCTTCAAGGTCGGCGACCACTTCGTCACCTCGGCCTTCCGCCATGGCTATACCGGCGTGGTTACCGAGGACGTGAAGATCCGTACGCTGCTCTCCAGCCGCTCGGTCGAAGGCGGCATGCCGGTCTACGGTGTCCCGGCCAAGCGCACGACGGTGACCTATGGCGGCTATGGCTATCAGGTGCCCTCGACCCCGGCGATCGAGCGCAAGATCGACATGGACCTCATCTGGTGCCTGCCGACGCGCGAGGAAATTCCCCTCGTCGACAGGGACAACAACCCTACGGGCAATGTGAAGATCGAATGGACCGCAACCTGCCTGCCCGACAACCGTCGCGGCCAGCATACGATCCTCAAGGACCAGTCGCCCGCACTCGCAGTGCGCAACATGCGCATGGATGCGACGATCTCGACCAATGACGGCCCGCCGCCGGTGGCAGAGCGTCCCAATGCCGACTTCGGCGCACCGCTCTACTTCCGATATTCGCTGAAGGAGGCGAGCAAGAACCTCTACACGCTGACCGAGGAAGTGCTGCTGGGCGAGGAAATCACCTCGACCAACGATATCATTCTCCTGAAGGACGAGGACGGCAAGGCAGTTGTCGAAGTAGCCGGCGGCTCCTTCATGCTCGAACCCGATGGCGAGCAGTACAAGCTCACCGCCATGCTGCCCCCGCGCGAAGGCGAGGATGCACGGGTGAAGGGTCTCGACGTGATGGCGCTCATGCGCCGCCTGCTGGCAGACATCGAAAGGTAAGCCCGAAACATTGCAGGCAATGTCCTCCGCCGACCGGAATCGGCGGTTGGACGCCCTGTAGCTTGCCAAAAACCGCGGTTTCCGCTCAATAACGCGCGTCGCACGCGCGTGCGACCGGCCCTGCCCGCAATCCACGCGCCACCGCAGAAATATTGGAGAGACCATGAAGGCCCACATTCTGGCCACTACCGCCGCCGCAGCCCTGCTTGCAGCATGCAGCACCACCCCGGGAGGAGAGATGGACCCGCTTGCCGACGCCGATGTCGAAAACACAGTGACCATCCCCGAAGGCACCGGCTACTTCGCAGCCGACAGCACGCTGCCGTTCCTCGCCCCCGATTTCACCAAGATCTCGGAAGACGATTACATCCCCGCATTCGAGCAGGGCATGGCGATCCAGAAGGCAGAGGTCGAAGCGATCAAGGCCAATCCGGAGGCTCCGACCTTCGAGAACACCATCGTCGCGCTTGAAAAGTCGGGCCGCATGCTCGGCCGCGTCGCGCGCGTGTTCTTCAACCTGACCGGCACCAACACCACGCCGGGTCTCGACGCCATCAACAAGGAAATCAGCCCGAAGCTGACCGCGCATGGCGACAGCATCCGTCTCGATCCCGTCCTCTTCGCACGCGTGAAGGCAGTCTATGACAGCCGCGCTTCGATGACGATGACGCCCGAAGACGCGACCCTCCTCGAGAACACTTACGAGGGCATGGTCCAGGCAGGCGCCCTGCTGACCGACGAGCAGCGCGAGCAAGTCAAGTCGATCAACTCGCAGCTGTCCACGCTCACGACGGAATTCGGCCAGCTTGCACGCAATGCGATGTCCGAGCAGCCGGTCATCTTCGACAGCCGCGAACAGCTTGCCGGCCTTTCGGAAGCCGATATCCGCTCGGCCGCCGATTTCGCCGCCGAGCTGGGCCACGAAGGCAAGTATGCCATCGCGCTCCAGAACACGACGCAGCAGCCGCTCATCCCCGCGATGGACGACCGCGACGCACGCCAGAAGCTGTTCGAGGCGAGTTACCACCGTGCCGACGGCACGACCGACATCGACACGCGCCTGCTGATCGCCCGCATCGCCGAGCTGCGCGCCGAAAAGGCAGAGCTGTTCGGCAAGCCCGACTGGGCGAGCTACACCATGTGGGATCGCATGGCCGAGAAGCCCGAAACCGCGCTCGCCTTCATGGAGCAGATGGTTCCGGCCCTTGCCGCAACGCAGCGCCGTGAAGCCTCCATGCTCAACGAAGCGATCGCTGCCGACGGCGGCGATTACACCGTGAAGCCGTGGGACTGGTATCGCTATGCCAACCGCATCAAGGCCGAGCAGTACGATCTCGATGAAGATGCAGTCATGGAATACTTCGTCCTCGACCGCGTGCTCGAAGACGGCGTCTTCTTCATGGCCGAGAAGCTCTACGGTCTGACCTTCGAGCGCCGCACGGACATTCCGGTCTACCACCCCGACGTGTGGGTCTACACCGTGTTCGACCGCGACGGCAGCGAGCTCGGCCTGTTCTACTTCGACCCGTTCCAGCGCCCCTCGAAGCGCGGCGGTGCATGGATGAGCAACTTCGTCGACCAGAGCTACCTGTGGGATACCAAGCCGGTCATCTACAACGTGCTCAACATCCCGAAGGCGCCCGAAGGCGAACCGCAGCTGGTCAGCTTTGACTGGGTCAACACGACCTTCCACGAATTCGGCCATGCGCTGCACGGCTTCTTCGCCGACCAGCGCTATGAAAGCCTGTCGGGCACGGCGACCGCTCGCGACTTCGTGGAATATCCCAGCCAGGTCCACGAGATGTGGATGACCTGGCCCGAAGTCCTCCAGAACTATGCCTTCCACTACGAGACCGGTGAACCGATCCCGACCGAGATGGTCGAGAAGATCCAGGCCGCCTCGAAGTTCAACCAGGGCTATGACTTCGGCGAAGTCGTCGAAGCCGCCCTGCTGGACATGAAGTGGGCCGCGCTGACCAAGGAAGAAGCCGCTGCGCTCGACACGCCGGAGAAGGTTTCGGCCTTCGAACGACAGTCGCTCGAAGAGCTCGGCCTCGAGATCGATCTCGTGCCGCCGCGCTATCGCAGCACCTACTTCAACCACATCTTCAGCAGCCCGGCAGGCTATTCGGCCGGCTACTACAGCTACCTGTGGACGCAGATGCTCGATCACGACAGCCGCAACTGGTTCCGCGAGAACGGCGGACTGTCGATCGAAGCCGGTCAGCACTATCGCGACACCGTGCTGAGCCGCGGCGGTACGCAGGACTATTTCGACATGTACGAGAACTTCGCGGGCCGTAAGCCCGACGTTCGCTACATGCTCGAGGCGCTTGGCCTCGTTGCTGGCGACGAGAAGGGCGAAGGCACGGCATCGGACGGCAAGCTGCCCGAAACCGCTGTCGAATAAGCCTTCGGCGCGAAGAAACGATTGGGGGTCGGGCCGCGAGGTCCGGCCCCTTTTTCTTGGCTAGAATAGGGTCTGCTTGAGCGGGATCGGAAGGCCGGTCTGGCCAGCGATGATGCCCACCCATTTTTCGACCTGCTCGATCTCTTCGACCAGTTTCGCGTCTTCTTCCTCGGCAGCCTTTTCCTTGAAGGAGCCTCCCAGCTTCGAATGCTGCGAGAAGACATCGCCCGCGGCCAGCTGGCCCGCGAGTCCGGTTGGCGCATCAACACCGGCAAATTCGAGCACGGAAGCGATCGCCGTCTCGCGCTCGGCATCGAAGCGGTCGCCATCGAGCACGCGCATCCGGTCGCCGGCAACACCCTGCACCTGCCCGCCGAGGTGCAATGCAAACCAGCGCTGGGCGAGGAACCAGGCGAGGCCTGCCGCTTGCAGATCGCTCATCGCGAAATTCTCGCGCGCGTCCATGCCGAAATCCATGCCCGCATAGCCCTGCATCTCGAGGAACAGCTGGCGTCCCCAGCGCCTGCCCATGAGGCCTTTGCGGGCGACAGAACGCAGGAAAACCGGAAGGGCGTTGGACATGAGGATCGCACGCGCCTCGGGTCGCGCCTGAAGCAGCGCGGGCATCATCATGTTGGAGTGATTGGTGGGCTTCACGAAAACGGCCTGGCCCGGAGCATGCGGCCTTGCGAGCAACGCCAGCAGCGGCACGATAAGCGGCCTTGCTGCCTCACCCGCATTGTACATGCTCACGATGATGCCCGGCTCGTTCAGCCCGACCGAAACGCCGGGCGCATCGAGCGCACGCGCCAGAAGTGTCGAGCGACAGAACGCGGTGTGAAAGATGAAGTGCAGCTTGCCTCTTTCAGGGCGCATCGCGGTCACCTCGTCCCACGAGACCAGCGCCTTCGCATCGCCTTCCCCGCTCCGGTCGGCAAGGAACCCCTGTGAGGACAATTCATCGCGCTCGACCCGGATGAATTCGACCATGCGCGTGGGCACGTCGATTCGGTGCGGGAGCCAGCTGGGGTCGGCGGCAATACTGCTCGTATCGGTCATGCGACACGCCTAGCCCATCACGGCGCTGGCGCAAGCCGTGCCTAGAGCTTGCCCCGCCATGCCAGCGAATTGGCATTCAGTTCGGCAAGGTCCGCCTCTCCTGCAATGACGGCTTCACCCAAGCGTGTCGCCCGCTCGAGGACTTCGTCCGGCGCATTGCGATAGGCCGGCGCAGGAATTTCCTCGTTCCACTTCGCACCCACTGCATTGTCGAGCAGGATGCGCTGGAAACAATGGTCGAAGCGTATCGGCCACTCGCGCAAGCTGGCAAGCCCGGGCATGCGCTCGCGCGTCAGGTCGAACCATTTTTCGGTCAATGCATCTCGTCCCATGAAAGGATAACGCCTCAGCTCGTGACGAGTGCCCTCGCCCCGGCTTCTCCCAGCCACCTTGCGTCGACTCCCAGACCGTGCGCAGGCGTTCTTCTGACAAGGCGAGCTCCGGCGCGTCTGTGGCGACCAGCGTGCCTTCCGACAGCACCAGGACGCGGTCGGCAAAGTTCATCGCATGGGCTAGGTCGTGGAGGACGATGACGACACCGCATCCGATGTCCGCCGCTGCGCGCAAATGCGAGATCAGCGCGAGCTGGTGGCCGAGATCGAGTGCCGCCAGCGGCTCGTCGGCGAGTATCCAGTCGGGCTCGCCAGCAAGGACCCGTGCGAGCAGGACGCGCGCCGTCTCCCCGCCCGACAGCGACTGCGCGCGGCGGTCGGCGAACTCGGCAAGGTCGAGCGCAGCCAGCGCCCTGTCCACCGGCTCGGCAAGATGATCGCCATGCGGCATGCGCCCGAGCTCGACGAGACTGCGGACCGACACGTCCCAGGCGATTTGCGCAGATTGCGGCAGGTATCCGATCCTGCGCGCCCGCTCGCGGGGATGCAGGCTGGCAAGATCCTGCTCGCCGATGACGACTTCGCCGCCGTCGGGCACGAGCAGTCCGGCGAGCACTTCGAGCAGCGTAGACTTGCCCGCTCCATTGGGGCCGCAGATCGCGGTGATCTTGCCCGGCTCGATCCGGCAATCGACACCCTGAAGGCGATCTTCGACCGAAAGGTTCATGGTCCCGAGCATCAGGCCAATCCTTTCCGCATGCGCAGGAGGAGCAAGAGGAAGAACGGCGCCCCCAGCAGGCTCAGCGCGATTCCGAGGCGAAGCTCGGTGACCAGCGGCAGGACGCGCACCACGCTGTCGGCCACGAGCACGAGCAAGGCGCCTGCAAGGGCGCTCGGGATGATCAACTGCGACGGCCTGCGATCGGTCAACGGCCGCACGAGATGCGGCACGATCAATCCGACGAAGCCGATGATCCCCGCCACCGCGACGCCCGCGCCGACGGTGAGACCGATGCCGAGCACGAGGAGCCAGAGCAGGCGTGTCGTATCGACACCCAGCGAGCGCGCCACCGGCTCGCCGAGCGTGAGCGCGTCGAGCGAGCGCCCGCTGCGCCACAGAAGCGCGATACCGACCAGCACCAGTGGCGCGGCAAGCCACACCTCGCGCCAGCTGCGGTCGGTCAGCGCGCCGTTTAGCCAGAGCACGATCTGGCTCATCGCGAAGGCGTTGGGGGCCATGCTTATCGCAAGCGCGGTCAGTGCTCCGGCCAGGCTCGCCACCATGAGTCCGGCAAGCGTGAAGAGTGCGATCCCGCCGGTGCGCCCGGCAATGGCAGCCAGCAGCGCCATCGCCCCGCCCGCGCCAATCAGGGCGAAGAGCGGCAGCAACCATGCGCTCGCCGTGAAACCGAACCACAGCGCCACGACTGCACCCAGCGCGGCACCCGGCGCGATGCCGAAAAGGCCAGGATCGGCGAGCGGGTTGCGCAAATAGCCCTGCATCGCCGCACCGGCAGCGCCGAGACCGCCGCCCACGACAATCGCCAGCAGGGCGCGCGGCAGGCGCAGTTCTGCGAGGATGAGCGTCGCGTTTGGGGTCGTCGCCGGATCGATCCAGACCCGTCCGGCCATCAGCGAAAGCGGGACTGCCACGAGCAGCAGCAGCGCGAAGACGAGTGCGGCGCGGTTCATGTCAAACTCCCGCGGATCTCGGCGAGCCTTCCGGCGGCCTCGATGATCGTCGGGCCGCCGCAATAGAGCAGGCGCGTGTCGAAAGTCTCGCGGCGCAGGCCCGGGAGCGTGTCGAGCACCGGATGTTCCTGTCCCGTCTCACTGCCCGCCACGAGCAGCACGTCGGGCGGGTCGGCCACTACTTGTTCGAGGGGGAGGTAGTCCGCCTGGGCCAGACCACGCTTGGCTGAATAGCTGCCGAAGCCGGTCCGCCGCATCAGGTCGCTGACCAGCGCGCCTTCGCCCGGCACGATCCCGCCCGGCTGCCAGAGCACGGCCTCGATCGTGTCGCCATCTGCTGACAGGTCCGCGATCGCCTGTTCAATTTCGCCGACCAGCACCTTTCCGGCCTCGTCCTTGCCCGCAAGCGCGGCCAACCTGCGCACCTGCGCGATGCTGTCATCGACAGTGGCGGCGGCGCCGAAGGTCTCGACCGTGAAACCAAGCTCCACCAGCGCATTGCGGGTCGCCGGCGCGATGAAGGTGCTGGCAATCACAAGGTCGGGTTCGAGCGCGATGATCTCCTCAACCGTCCCACCTGTCGCAGGAAAGCGCGCCGCCTCATCCTCGCTCATCGAGCTCGCGCGCGGGTCCTTGCTGTAGTGCGATATGGCGAGCAGCTGGGCAGGGGCGGCGACCTTGGCGAGGATCGCATCGGTGCAGGGATTGAGGCTGACGATGGTCGGCCCGCTCGCGCTTCCTGACGAAGGGCCGCCGCTGCCCGCGCAACCGGCGAGCAGCAGGCCCATCGCCGCCGCGAGCGGCTTCACATCCTGGCCCTCACTCCGGCGAAGACGCCTGTGCCGGGGGTCCCGTAGCCGGTGACCGTTTCATACTCGGTGTCGAAGACATTCTCGACACGGCCGAAGACCTCGAAATTGTCGCCGAAGGCGAAGGAGGCGCGCAGGTCGACCAGCTCGTAGCCATCGATCGGCGTGAAATTGCCCGCGTCGTTGAAGCTGTCGCCCACGATGCGCAGGTCCGCGCCGAGGCTCAGCCCGAATTGCGATTGCCAGTCGGCGAAGAAGGTGCCGGAATTGCGCGGACGGCGGGCCAGTTCGTTGCCCGTCATGCGGTCTTCGGCATCGACCAGCGAATAGACGCCCGACAGGCGCAGCTCGCTAGTCAGGTCGATCCCGGCCTCTGCCTCGATGCCCTGCGAACGCGCCCGTACCACATTATCATAGGTGCCGAACTGTCCCGGGCTGCAGGGCGTGGGTGCAACGCCGCTGCAGAAAACGAAATCGATCAGGTTCTCACTGTCGCGGCGAAACGCGGTGAGCGAGAAATAGCGACCGATTTCGCGGCGACCCGTCTCGATACCGATATCGACGCTCGTGCTCTGTTCGGGCTCGAGCGCGCGGTTTCCGAAGTCGGAGAACAGCTGGAACAGCGAGGGAGCCTTGAAGCCCTCGCCAACACTCGCGCGGACGCGCCAGCCGTTGGAGAGCACATAGCTCGCATCGGCGCCGAAGCTGGTCTCACTGCCGAAATAGTCATGATCGTCGACGCGCGCGCCTGCGTGGACGGAGAGGTTGCCCATCACCCAGCCCATCTGCGCGTAGACGCCTTGGATATCGGCCTGGGCGAACTGGTCGAAGGTCGTCTCGTACTGGTTGCGCTGGTAGTCGTAACCGAAGGCAGCCGTCAGCCCGCCGACAAGGCGGTATTCGCCGCGAATGTCGGCCCGCTCCATCTGGCCCTTGCTTTCGAAAGCAACCGTCCGGTCCTCTCCGCGGTTGGTGCGATCCGTGTCCGCGCGGCTGTAGCGGGCGCGCAGGGTAAGGTCGGTACCGTAATAACTAAGCCCGATATCCCCCCAGTAGCGCAGCGTTTTCTGCGTCTCGCCCGTATCGGCCAGCGCGAAGGACGGTGCCGGGAAGCCGTCGATGTCGAGCTGGCTTTCACTCATGTTGAGGTGGCCGGAAAGCTCGAGATTATCGGCCACGTCGTAGAAGGCAGTGATGCCCGTGGCCATCTGCGTGAAGCCGTCGTCCTCGACACCGTTTGCGGCACTGGAGAATCCGTCGGTCGCATACCACGAGCCGGTCAGGCCGACGTAGAACTTGTCGTCGCTCACACCGCCGAGCGCGCTGGCGAATACCGAACCCCGCGAGCCCGCTTCGAGGCTGCCCTGGAAGCCGGTATCCGCGCGGGTGGAAATGTCGATCACCCCGCCGATCGCGTCCGAACCCCAGATCGTGGAGTTGGAGCCGCGCAGCACGTCGATCTTGGACGCCGTGCCGGCCAGGAGGCTGCCGAAATCGAATCCGCCTGCCGGTGCGGAAGGGTCAGCGACGGGTACGCCATCGACCAGCACCAGCACCTGTTCGGAGCCTGCACCGCGCAGGTTCACCCCGGTGAACCCGCCCACCCCGCCGTTGCGCGAGAAGGTGAGACCCGGAACGCGTGCGAGGACGCGGGTCGGATCGGCACCCTGCACCGAGACGATTTCCTCACGCGAGATGACAGTTACGGGCTGGCCGGTATTGCGGATGTCGGTGCCCAAGCCGTTGGCCGTGACAGTAATCGAAGCGGTCGGATCGTCGACTACAGGAACAGGCTCGACCTGACCTCTCGGCGGCTGGCCATAGTGAGCCTGGTCGGCGGGTTCAGCGGCATCCTGCGCGGCGATGATCTCTGCCAGCGCATCCTCGGTCGAGATCCTGCGCGAACGCGGCGCCGGGTATCGCCGATGCAGTCAGTAAAAACAAATACTTAGTCACTCAAACCTCCAATCATGAACGCATACGCCGTCCATGACGGGAGAGAGCCGGTTTGCCCCCATCCCCGCATGCCATCGGTACACCCCGCCCGCGGCCGAACGACTGGTACAGGCAGGTCTCCTGGCTCGCCGGATCTTCGCTTGCCCGCCGCCTTCCCGGCCCGAAGGCCAGTGGCATATGGCGGGATCGCTCCCCGGTCACAGTTGCGGGGGCAGCCGGGGCATTGAACCCCGTTCCCTCTTAGGGGCAGCTTTCGCTACCCAACCCGTTCCAATTCGCCCGCAATAACGGTGTTGGTCCGCGGCGACAAGTTCCCACGCGCAACGATCATAACCCCGAGCGCAAGATTTACATCTTCTCAAGCATGATGCGGAACCGATGTTTAGCGAGGTCGCGTCTAGACAGGTCCCACGAGCCGGACCGGGCTTGGTCGCACCGGTCCCTGCCTTCGGGGAGAAAAGAACAATGTCCGTCCATTTCGCAGCCGCGCGCTGCACCACGCGATCGCCGCTCGCCCGCATCCTCGCCAAGAAGCCTTGCGGCAAGCCGGCCAACGACAATGGCAATGCGGCGCTGGCTCCGATCATCGACCAGCGCACGCGCGATGCGCTGCTGCATTTTGCCGCGCACGGCCTCGATGCCGCCAATGTCGCCGCCCGCCAGGCAGAGACTGCCGCTGCGATCGAAGACAGCGAAAGCTACGATCGCTGGCTCGGCATTTGCGACGCGCTCGACACGCGCGAAGCGGCCCGCGTGCGCGCAGCTTCGCGCGACGATTACCTGATCGGCTGACACTTCCAGGATATCCCCAGAAACGCGACTGCGGGTCTTGCCGGCCATAGAGCCGCGCAGGCCCAGCAGCGTGCGCGTCGCGGAACCGGATCGTTTCCCGTGCGCTCTAGGGATATCCGCAGTAATTCCCACGCTTATTGCTATTGCGAACCAGTTGCAAAGATAGTTCGGATATCCGACCTTTTGACGGTTGCATTCACCGACTACGAGGCCTAGGTCGCGAGCCGAAACACCGGGCGCGCGCACCCACGCGGGACACTTTGCGCAAGCCAGATCGGTCGGACATATCGGTCCCGCGCTGTTGGAAGGACGTCTTACTCCTATGGCACGCAAGAAGATCGCGCTCATCGGCTCCGGCATGATCGGCGGCACGCTCGCCCATCTCGCCGCAAAGAAAGAAATGGGCGACATCGTCCTGTTCGACATCGCCGAGGGCATGCCGCAGGGCAAGGCGCTCGACCTAAGCCAGTGCGGCCCGATCGAAGGCTTCGATGCAAAGATCACCGGATCGAACGACTATGCCGACATCGCAGGCGCGGACGTCGTGATTGTCACCGCCGGCGTGCCCCGCAAGCCCGGCATGAGCCGCGACGACCTGCTCGGCATCAACCTCAAGGTGATGAAGTCGGTCGGCGAAGGCATCAAGAACAATTGCCCCGACGCATTCGTGATCTGCATCACCAACCCGCTCGATGCGATGGTCTGGGCACTGCGCGAATTCAGCGGCCTGCCGCACAACAAGGTCGTCGGTATGGCCGGCGTTCTCGACAGCGCGCGCTTCGCCACCTTCCTCGCCTGGGAATTCGACGTGTCGGTGAAGGACGTGAACGCATTCGTCCTCGGCGGCCACGGCGACACCATGGTCCCCGTCACCAGCTACACCACGATCAACGGCATCCCGGTGAACGACTTCGCCAAGATCAAGGGCGTGTCGGAAAGCCGCATCGATGAAATCGTCGACCGCACCCGCAAGGGCGGCGGCGAGATCGTCGGCCTGCTCGGCAATGGCTCGGCTTACTACGCACCGGCCACCAGCGCGATCGCGATGGCAGAAGCCTACCTCGGCGACCAGAAGCGCATCCTGCCTTGCGCCAGCTACGTTGAAGGCAAGTACGGCCTCGACGGCCTCTATGTCGGCGTGCCTACCATGATCGGCGCAGGCGGTACCGAGGAAGTGATCGAAATCGATCTCTCGGACGAGGAAAAGGCCAACCTCAAGGTCTCGACCGACGCGGTCGAAGAGCTGCTTGAGGCTTGTAAGGGCCTGGACAGCTCGTTGGCGTGATTGATGTAATCGCCTTCAGCCTTGGAGCGGCGCTGTATCTCGGCTTGATGTTTTGGCTCGGGACAAGGCGACATTCGACGTGGGCGATTGTGATTAGCATTCCGACAATAGCGGCATTGATCGCTAGCCACCTCGACACTTCACCGTCTGAAAATTGGCTCTTTAAGTATGCCCCGCTACTGGCGATGACACAGCTTATATCGGGCGTAGTTTCCTACCTATCCGGCAAAGCCTTAGCCAGCCATTCCCCCAATCCACAGGGACCAGAATCATGAGCATCCTCGTCGACAAGAACACCAAAGTCATTACCCAGGGAATGACCGGCAACACCGGCACTTTCCACACGCAGCAGGCGCTCGATTACGGAACCAAGATGGTCGCTGGCGTGACCCCCGGCAAGGGCGGCACCGACCACATCGGCCTGCCGCAGTTCAACACCGTAGCCGAAGCCAAGGCCGAAACCGGCGCGACCGCTTCGTGCATCTACGTACCGCCGCCCTTCGCGGCCGACGCCATCCTCGAGGCTATCGATGCCGAGATGGAACTCATCGTCGCCATCACCGAGGGCATCCCCGTGCTCGACATGGTCAAGGTGAAGGCCGCGCTGACCGGTTCGAAGTCGCGCCTCATCGGTCCGAACTGCCCCGGCGTCCTGACCCCGGAAGAATGCAAGATCGGCATCATGCCCGGCTCCATCTTCAAGAAGGGCAGCGTCGGCGTGGTCTCGCGCTCGGGCACGCTGACCTATGAAGCCGTCCACCAGACCACCATGGTCGGCCTCGGCCAGACCACGGCTGTCGGCATTGGCGGCGATCCGGTCAACGGTACCAACTTCATCGACGTGCTCGACCTCTTCCTCGACGACGACGACACCAAGTCGATCATCATGATCGGCGAAATTGGCGGCAGCGCGGAAGAAGAAGCGGCTGCCTTCATCAAGGAACAGGCTGCCAAGGGCCGCAAGAAGCCCATGGTCGGCTTCATCGCAGGCCGCACGGCACCTCCGGGCCGCCGCATGGGCCATGCCGGCGCCATCGTCTCGGGCGGCCAGGGCGGCGCGGACGACAAGATCGCAGCGATGGAAGCAGCGGGCATCCGCGTTTCGCCCTCGCCCAGCGAGCTTGGCACCACGCTTGATGCGATGCTGAAGGAACTCGCCTGATCCTCAGGCGCTCCCTCCCTAGCGAGGTACGATAATGGGTAACGAGAGCCAGAACTTCCTGCCCGAAATGGGCGACCAGGAAGGGCCGCAGCAGGGTCCCAGCTGGGGCAACCCCCGGTGGCTGGCAGAAGTGGTCGACAGCGGCGCGGACCTTACCGCGGCGCTCGACCCGACGCAGATGCGCATGGCGGTCAAGGCCGCGGCGGAAAAGGCTGGCAAGGCCACCGATCCCAAGGCGATCGAGCAGGCGGCCGACGACAGCATCAAGGCGATGCTGTTGGTGCGCCTTTACCGTGTGCGCGGGCATCTTGCAGCCGATCTCGACCCGTTAGGCCTCTCGCACCGCGAAGTTCCAGAAGACCTGACGCTCGAATGGCACGGCCTTGCCGGCCAGGAGGGCCGCGAGGTCTATGTCGGCGGCGTATTCGGCTTCGAATGGGTCACCGTCGGCGATCTCTTCCGCGTCCTTCGCGAGACCTATTGCGGCAAGGTCGGCCTCGAATACATGCACATCTCGGACACGGAGGAGCGCCGCTTCCTCCAGGACAAGTTCGAGACCCCCGAGGACACGATCCAGTTCACCGAGGAAGGCAAGCGCGCCATCCTCGCAGCCGTGATCCGCGGCGAGCAGTACGAGAAGTTCCTCGGCAAGAAATACGTCGGCACCAAGCGCTTCGGCCTCGATGGCGGCGAATCCATGATCCCCGCGCTCGAGGCGGTGATCAAGTACGGCGGCCAGCTCGGCGTGCGCGAGATTATCTACGGCATGGCCCACCGCGGCCGCCTGAACGTGCTCGCGAACGTGATGGGCAAGCCCTACAAGGTCATCTTCCACGAGTTCTCGGGCGGTTCGTCCAACCCCGACGATGTCGGCGGTTCGGGCGACGTGAAGTACCACCTCGGCACCAGCACCGACCGTTCGTTCGACGGCATCGATGTGCACATGAGCCTGGTACCCAACCCCTCGCACCTCGAGGCGGTGAACCCCGTCGTGCTCGGCAAGAGCCGCGCGCAGCAGGCCATTCGCGACGACCTCAAGAAGCACGAGCAGGTCCTGCCGGTCCTCCTCCACGGCGATGCGGCCTTCGCCGGTCAGGGTATCGTGTGGGAGTGCCTCGGCTTTTCGGGCGTGCGCGGCTACAACACGGGTGGCTGCCTACACTTCGTCATCAACAACCAGATCGGCTTCACGACGAGCCCGCAATTCGCGCGCTCCAGCCCCTACCCCAGCGATGTCGCCAAGGGCGTCCAGGCACCGATCCTCCACGTCAATGGCGACGATCCGGAAGCGGTGACCTTCGCCTGCAAGCTGGCCGTGGAATACCGCCAGAAGTTCGGCCGCGACATCGTGATCGACATGTGGTGCTATCGCCGCTTCGGCCATAACGAGGGCGACGAACCGAAATTCACGCAGCCGCTGATGTACGACGCGATCCGCGCGCATCCCAAGGTGAGCGAGCTTTACACCAAGCGCCTCGAGGAAGAGGGCGTGATCAAGAAGGGCTATGCCGACGGGCTGATCGAGGAATTTACCTCGCATCTCGAAGACGAATTCGCCGCCGCCAAGGACTACAAGCCCAACGAGGCCGACTGGTTCGGCGGTCGCTGGGCAGGCATGAACAAACCGGCCGATCCGGAAACCGCGCGTCGCAACGTGGAAACCGCGATCGACAAGAAGCTATTCGACAGCCTCGGCCGCACGCTCACCACCGTCCCCGAGGAAGTGACGATCCACAAGACGCTGGGCCGCGTGATCGACGCCAAGCGCGAGATGTTCGAGAGCGGCGAAGGCTTCGACTGGGCGACCGGCGAAGCGCTCGCTTTCGGCAGCCTCGTGACCGAGGGCTTCGGTGTGCGCCTGTCGGGCCAGGATCTCGGGGCGTGGTACGTTCAGCCAGCGCCACGCCGTCTGGATCGACCAGAAGGACGAGCGCAAGTACATTCCGCTGACAACTCTGCCGCACGGCAAGTTCGAGGTCTATGACAGCCCGCTGTCCGAATACGGCGTGCTCGGCTTCGAATACGGCTTCGCCATGGCGGACCCCAAGAGCCTCGTGATGTGGGAAGCGCAGTTCGGCGATTTCGCCAATGGTGCACAGATCATGATCGACCAGTTCATCGCCGCCGGCGAAGTGAAATGGCTGCGCGCCAACGGCCTCGTCCTACTGTTGCCGCACGGCTACGAAGGTCAGGGCCCCGAACACAGCTCGGCGCGTCTCGAACGCTTCCTCCAGCTGTGCGCGAACGACAATATCCAGGTCTGCAATATCACCACGCCGGCGAACTACTTCCACGTGCTTCGCCGCCAGATGCTGCGCCCGTTCCGCAAGCCGATGGTCATCATGACCCCCAAGTCGCTGCTCCGCCATCCGCTGGCGAAGTCGAGCGCCGAGGAGTTCATGGGCGAACATCACTTCATGCGTATCAAGTCCGACATGAAGGACATCGACGACAAGAAGGTGAAGCGCCTCGTCCTGTGCAGCGGCAAGGTCGCCTACGACCTGATGCAGCGCCGCGATGAAGCGGAGCTGGAAGATGTCTCGATCGTGCGCATCGAGCAGCTCTACCCCTTCCCCGGCGAACCGCTGGCCGTGCGCATCGAGCGCATGACCAATCTCGAAGAGATCGTCTGGTGTCAGGAAGAGCCCAAGAACAACGGTGCATGGTTCTTCGTCGATCGCCTGATCGAGGAAGCGGCCACCAAGGCAGGCAAGGAAGGCATGCGCCCGACCTACGCCGGCCGCGAAGTCGCCGCATCACCCGCCACCGGCTATGCCAGCCGCCACCAAGTTCAGCAGGAAGCGCTCGTGAATATCGCGCTCGGCCTGAACGGCGGCAAGAGCAACTGATCGAGGCCCGAAGAGGAAAGCAATCACCATGGCCACCGAAATCAAAGTCCCCACGCTCGGCGAGAGTGTCACCGAAGCCACCATCGGCGAGTTCCTGAAGAACGTCGGCGATGCCGTCGCGGTGGACGAGCCGATCGTTAGCCTCGAAACCGACAAGGTCGCCGTCGAAGCGCCCTCGCCCGTCGCCGGCGTGATCAAGGAGTTCAAGGTTGAGGTCGGCGACACCGTCGAAGTCGGCGCAGTTCTCGCCATCGTCGAGGAAGGCGCTACCGGCGCAGCCACCGGCGAGGAAGCCGGTCGTGCAGCGCAGGAGCGCCAAGAGGGAAAGGAAATCCGCGAGGAAAAGGGCGAGGCAGCCTCCTCCGACGCCTCGCAGACGCTTTCGCCCGCCGTGCGCCGCGCGGTCCTTGAGCATGGCGTCGATCCCTCGACCATCAAGGGCACCGGCAAGGACGGCCGACTGACCAAGGAAGACGTGATCGCCGCTGCCAAGGCCAAAGGCGATCCGGCACCCGCCCCGGCTCCTGCAGCCTCGGCACCCGCTCCGGCACCTGCAGCCACCGGCGAACGCCGCGAGGAACGCGTCAAGATGACGCGCATGCGCCAGACGATCGCAAAGCGCCTCAAGGGCGCGCAGGAAAACGCCGCGCTGCTCACCACCTTCAACGACGTGGACATGAGCGCGGTCATCAAGGCGCGCACCAAGTACAAGGACCTCTTCGCCAAGAAGCACGACATCCGTCTCGGCTTTATGGGCTTCTTCGCCAAGGCCGCCTGCCTTGCGCTGAAGGACGTGCCCGCGGTGAACGCCTATATCGAGGGCGACGAGATCGTCTATCACGACTACGTCGACATCTCGGTCGCCGTGTCGGCGCCCAACGGCCTCGTGGTCCCGGTTATCCGTGACGCGCAGGACAAGGGTTTTGCCCGCATCGAGAAGGACATCGCGGACTTCGGCAAGCGCGCCAAGGAAGGCACGCTGACGATGGAAGACATGAAGGGCGGCACCTTCACCATCTCCAACGGCGGCGTGTTCGGCTCGCTCATGTCGACCCCGATCATCAACCCGCCGCAGAGCGCCGTCCTCGGCCTCCACCGCATCGAGGACCGCCCGGTCGTCGTCGACGGCGAAATCGTCATCCGCCCGATGATGTACATCGCCCTGTCCTACGACCACCGCCTGATCGACGGCCGCGAGGCGGTCACCGCACTCAAGATCATCAAGGAAGCGATCGAAGATCCGACCCGGATGCTGATCGACTTGTGAGGATGATCAGCATGAAAAAGCTGGTGGTTGCATTTCCTGCTCTTCTTGTACTGTCCGGTTGTGACGTCGCATCGGGAGTTGCGGAGGATGTGATCTCAGGTGAACCGCGCGCACTCGACTTGGCGAAGTGCGAGGTATTCATGGAAAGCGCAGGTGTCGCGTCGGAGAAAGTCGATGCAGCTTGCGAATGCGTGGCAGATAAGGTTGCGGAAGACCTTGATGCTAATGACCAGGCCAATATTGACGCCGCCCGGGTCGAAGAATTTATAGAGATTTGTGTGCAGGATAGCGGCGATACCGCGCCTGCGGAGGAATGATATGGCTGAATACGACTACGACGTCCTCGTCATCGGTGCTGGCCCGGGTGGCTATGTCGCCGCGATCCGCGCTGCGCAGCTGGGCCTGAAGACCGCCTGCGCCGAAAGCCGCGAGACACTGGGCGGAACCTGCCTCAACGTGGGCTGCATCCCCTCGAAAGCGATGCTGCACGCCAGCGAATTCTATGATGCTGCCAAGAACGGCGCCATGGCCGAAATGGGCATCGAGACCAGCCCCAAGCTCAACCTCGACAAGATGCACGAGCAGCGCCTCGACGCAGTCGACGGCCTGACCAAGGGCATCGAATTCCTGTTCAAGAAGAACAAGGTCGACTGGAAGAAGGGCCACGCCACCTTCCAGGATGCGCATACGGTCAAGGTGGGCGACGAAACGGTCACCGCAAAGGACGTGATCATCGCCACCGGCTCCTCGGTCACACCGCTCCCGGGTGTCGAGGTCGACAACGACAAGCAAATCGTGGTCGATTCCACCGGCGCGCTGCAGCTTGCCAAGGTGCCGAAGAAGATGGTCGTCATCGGTGGCGGCGTGATCGGGCTCGAGATGGGCTCGATCTGGAACCGTCTCGGCGCAGACGTCACCGTGGTCGAATTCCTCGACCAGCTGCTTCCCGGCATGGACGGCGACGTGCGCAAGGAAGCAGCCAAGATCTTCAAGAAGCAGGGCATGGAGCTCAAGCTCAAGACCAAGGTCACCGGCTGCACGGTCAAGGGCAAGAAGGCGACGCTCACGCTCGAACCGGCTGCCGGTGGTGACGAGGAAACGCTCGAAGCCGATTGCGTGCTGGTCTCGATCGGCCGCCGCCCCAACACTGAAGGCCTCGGCCTCGAGAATATCGGTCTCGAAGTAAACAAGCGCGGCCAGATCGAAACCGACCACGATTTCCGCACCTCTGTCGACGGCGTCTGGGCCATCGGCGACTGTGTCCCCGGCCCGATGCTCGCGCACAAGGCCGAAGACGAAGGCATCGCCTGCGCGGAAAACATCGCAGGCCAGACCGGTATCGTGAACCACGACATCATCCCGGGCGTGGTCTACACCCTGCCCGAGTTCGCCGGTGTCGGCCTGACGCAGGAAGAAGCGCTCGAGAAGTTCGGCGGCGACAAGAAGGCCATCAAGGTCGGCAAGTTCCCGATGATGGCAAACAGCCGCGCCAAGACCAATCACGAGCCCGACGGCTTCGTGAAGGTGATCGCCGAGGCTGAAAGCGACCGCGTGCTCGGCGTGTGGTGCATCAACAATGTTGCCGGCACCATGATCGCGCAGGCCGCACAGGCGATGGAATTCGGCGCTACGAGCGAAGATATCGCCTACACCTGCCACGCCCACCCGACGCATTCGGAAGCGCTCAAGGAAGCGGCGATGGCCGTGCAGGGCAAGCCGATCCACATCTGACCGGAGACAGGCGGGGGCAGGAAATGGGACAAGCGCTTCGCAGCCGGCTGACCGCCCTGCTCGCGCTTGCCCTCCCAGTCCTCGCCGGTCTCGGTTATCTCCAGCTTGCAGGCGCTCCCGCCCACTACCTGCTAATCAACGCCGGCGCGCTTTTGCTCGGCCTGCTGCTAATTGTCTTCGTATCCTCACCCCAGTCGCTGCGCGTGCGGCGCGGGCTCACCATTGCGCTGTTGCTCGCCCTCTTCGTGCCCCTCGCAACCGGACCTTGGGTCGACGGCGTAGCGCGCTGGCTCCCGCTCGGCCCCTTCCGCCTGCACACGGCAGGCCTCCTGGTTCCTGCTGTCCTCGTGCTCGCATTGAGAGACAAGGAATACGCGGCCCCCATCCTGCTGACCGCGATCTTTGCCGGGCTCTCGCAGCCCGACGCGGCCATCGGCTTCGCGATCGTCTTTGCGGCAATCGGCTTTCACGACGTCTCGAAGGACTGGCGCATCGGGCTGGTCACGATCTTCGCCTTCTTCGCCGCAATCGTAATGGCGGTACGCGGCAACCCTCCGCCCCAGCCCTTCGTCGAGCGCGTGCTGGTCGACGCCGGAAGCATCTCTCCGCTGCTCATGGCGGGTCTCTTCATCGCCCTCGCCCTCAGCTTCTTCCTGATCCTGCGCGCGCTATATGCGCCAAAGGCGATACGCTACACGCTCGCGGGAAGCCTGTTCGGTTTCACCATTCTTTCGATCATGAACAACTACCCCAGCGTCCTTATCGGATACGGCGCCGCACCGATCATCGGTTACGGCCTTGCCTTGGGCATGGCCTGCGGGAATCCGCCCGAAGGACCGGAACCGACGGACGTCTAGTCGGGCGCCGCCGCATAATTCTCTGGCTGAATCTGCCATTTAGCCTATCCTCGCTGCCGTCATGCAGGGCTTGGGGAAAGGTGCGGCAGTGCGCGGGACGGCGATCTTCGGTATCGTGCTCGCTTTAGCGGCTTGCGCGAAGAAGGAAGCCGAGCCGCCACCGCGCGCAGACGATCCGGTAGAATTCGAAAGCGGCATCAGCCAGCTTTCCGCTCCCGTAGTAATCTCCTTGTCAGACGTCCGGAGCGAGCTTGAACGCGAGCTTCCCCGAAGGCTATTCTCCCTATCGCAGGAAGAGGCGGTCTGCGTAGCGCCCGAGAAGCTCCGCATTGCGTTCATCCGTCTCAAGACGCCAGAGATCGATTGCGACATTCGTGGACACGCCGACCGCGGGCGCTTGCAGGTCAGCGGCCGCGGCGAGGTCTTCACGGTTACGATGCCGGTGACGGCGGTCGTCCGCGCGAGCGATATTGGCAATATCCTGAAGAACGAGACTGCTTCCGCCCGCGCCCGTGTCCATGCAGATGTGAGGCTCGATGTTGCCGATGAATGGCAGCCAAGCGCCACGGTTTCCATCCGCTATGAGTGGATTGACGCGCCTCATATCGACTTCCTTGGACGGCGCATCGACCTGCGGGAGCATGCGGACGAGAAGCTGGCACCGATTGTCGGGCGTATCGAAGCGCTGCTCGAACGCCGCGTCGCGAATTTCGGTCTTCGCGAGCGCATGGAACCGCTGTGGGAACAGAGCTTCACTGTGGTCGAACTGAACCGGGAGAACCCGGCCGTATGGATGCAGGTCGAGCCGAGAGCACTGAGATACGGCGGTTACGAAGTCTCGGGCGAGATGATCACGCTCAAGCTTGCAATGGACGCGCTCACCACCACGGCCGTCGGAATGAAACCGCAGCGACCAGCGCCTGTGCCATTGCCCCAAGGCAGCCCCTGGCTCGAAGATTCGGGAACCCTGGCGCTCACGGTACCGGTCATTGCCAACTATGCCGTACTCGAACCGGTCATTCTCAGCGCTCTGGAAAAACGCGCACAGCGTCCTTTCGAAATTCCAGGCCTTGCGCCGGTCGAGGCGACTTTCGCGAACATAAGGGTCTACGGCACGACCGGCGGCAGGATAGCAGTCGGAGCCGATATCGAGGCGCGCCTGGCGGGTTCGGAATCGCTCGAGGCGGACGGAACGGTCTGGATCACCGCCCTGCCCCGCAATTCGGCCAATTCGCGCAAGGTCGAATTCGCCGAGCTCGACATTCACGGCGTCACGAGCTCGCTCCCGACCGAATTGCTGCTGAGGATCGCGCGATCACCGGCCTATCGCGCAACCATAGCAAATGCCCTGACACAGAATTTCGAGAATGATTTCGAAGACCTGCTGGCGAAAATCGACACGGCCCTCAAAGACAAGCGCGTCGGCAACGTGGTGCTCGACGCCAGTATCGAGAACGTCGAAACGGGCCAGCTTAAGGCTTCCGGCGCCGGCCTTTATCTTCCAGTCGAGGCGACCGCAGAGGCGGCCCTGACCTACGACCCGCGGTAGTCCCTCGCCTTGCTTTCGGCGCTGTTTGCGCCAGACTGCGCGGAGAGAGGGGAATCGATTGGCTTATCCGAAACTGACCGACCAGCCCGGAGCGCTCGAGCTGGCCAAGAGCATAGCGGCAGGCGAGCTTTCGCCGCTCGAAGCAGTCGACGATGCGATCGCGCGGATCGAGCATCTCGATGCGCATATCGATGCCGTGGTCGTTTGCGACTTCGACCGCGCGCGCGATGCGGCAAAGGCACTCGGCAAGCCGTCCAAGGATCAGCCGCTGTTCGGCGTGCCGATGACGATCAAGGAAAGCTTCGACATTGCCGGCCTGCCTACGTGCTGGGGGCACGAGGCGCACAAGGACAATATCGCACGCCGCGATCTCGCTGGTGGTCCGCAAGCTCAAACAGGCGGGCGTCGTCTTTCTCGGCAAGACCAATGTTCCGCCCGACCTCGCCGACTGGCAATCGGCCAACCCCGTCTATGGCCGGACGCATAATCCGCACGATCACGAGCGCTCGCCCGGTGGCTCGTCAGGCGGATCGGCAGCTGCAGTGGCAGCAGGCATGGTCCCGTGCGAGTTCGGGACCGACATCGGCGGCTCGGTTCGCGTACCTGCGCATTTCTGCGGGGTCTGGGGCCACAAGACGAGCTGGGGTCTGATCAGCAAGGAAGGTCATGACCATCCGCTCATGGCGGGGCGCGGGGCGCATGACGGGGCGCTCTCCATCGCGGGGCCGCTTGCACGCAACGCGCAGGATCTTGCCGCGCTGCTTCGCATCACTGCCAGCCTGCCGCTGGTGGAACCGAAGAAGGCGCTGCGCGATGCGCGCGTCCTCATGATCGTCGACCATCCCGACTGCCCGACCTCCGATGCCGTACGAGGGCCGATGGAGGCAGCGGCAGAGGCGCTGGAGGCCGCAGGTGTCCGTGTCGACCGACAGAGCGCACTTGTCCCCGACCTCAAGACACAGCACGCCGACTATATGCGCATGCTGAACGTCGCGATGGCGCGCGGTGCTCCGTCGAAGGACGGCAAGCGCGCGGGCGCGACCGACTGGTTCGACATGCTCGACCAGCAGGCTCGCAACGAGATGGCCTGGGCCGTGCTGTTCGAGGAGTACGATTTCGTCCTCGCCCCGCCCGCTCCCGTTCTCGCCGTACCGCACAGCAAGACGCGCGTCTTCGACGGCATGATCGATATTGACGGCACCGACGTGCCGGGCGCTGCGGGCCTTTGCTGGGCCGGTATTGCGACCTATCCCAACCTTCCCGCGACAGTCCTGCCGATTGGCGGGACCGGGGGCCTGCCCTGCGGAATGCAGGTGATGGGACAGCGCTGGAGCGATCTGGCCTGCATCGCGGCTGCGGATGAAATCGGGCAGGTGTTGCACTCCTGAACGCCATTGCTCAATGCTCGCTCGCAAGGTTCGGGAGCAAATGAATGGCGCACCAGCGCATGATGCAACGATACGCCAAGTGGCACATCTGGCTTGGCTGGTTGATAGGTTTTCCCATCCTGATGTGGACCGTCACCGGCCTCATCATGGTGATCAAGCCCATCGAGGAAGTGCGCGGGAACCACCTGCGCATCCCCGTGCAGGAAGAGGCGCTGCCGAAGGATACCAATATCTCCGTCTCGCTTCCTTCGGAAAGCACCGCCCCGGTGCGCTCGGTCGCAACGCAGGTCGAGCGCGGCGAGACTGTCACGCGCATCACCTATATGGACGGGACCAGCGAACGCTTCCGCGCGAACGGCAAGAAGATGTCGCCGCTCTCCGAAATCGAAGCGCGCATGATCGTCGAGAGCGGAATTGTCGGCGGTGACAAGGTGGTGAGCGCAACGCGCTTCGATGCCGAGAACGTCCCCTTCGATTTCCGCCGCCCGATGCCGGTCTGGCAGGTCGCGCTCGAGGACGGGACGCATGTCTATGTCGGAACCGAAACGGGGCGGATCGAGGCCGTGCGCACCGAATGGTGGCGGACCTTCGATTTCGTCTGGGGTCTGCACATCATGGATCTCCAGACCCGTGAAGACACCAGCCATCCGATCCTGATCCTGTTTGCGGGCCTCGGCGTCCTCGGATCGCTACTCGGCTGCATCCTGATGTTCCGCCGGCGCAAGGCGAAAGTGCAGGTCCCGGCTTGAACGAGACGATCCTCACCCCCGTGCTCGACTGGCTCGATCTTGCGGGCGTGGCGATCTTCGCGCTGACCGGAGCACTGGTTGCGGCCAAGGAGAAGCAAACGCTCGTCACCCTTGTGTTCTTCGCGCTGATTACGGGCGTCGGTGGCGGCTCTATCCGCGACCTGCTGATCGGTGCGCCGGTCTTCTGGATCACCGATGGTTGGGTGGCCGTGGTGTGCCTAGCCGTCGCGCTGTTCGCCTGGTTCACACCGACGCGCTGGTGGGAAGGACGTTTCCTGTCGATCGCCGACGGGCTCGGCCTTGCGGCCTACGCAGTGCTCGGCTCGGCCAAGGCGCTGGAATACGGCGTGCCGGTCGTGCCGGCGATCCTTATGGGCGTGATTACGGGCACTGCGGGCGGCATCATCCGCGACGTGCTTGCCGGACGGCCCTCGATCCTGATGCGGCCCGAACTTTACGTCACCGCCGCAGCGCTGTCGGCCAGCCTTACCGTGCTTGGTTCGATGATCGACCTGGAACGCTGGTGGGTATGGATCGCGGCGACAGTGGCAGGCTTCGGCCTCCGGCTCGCCGCAATCCACTGGAACCTTGGCCTGCCCTCCTACGGGGAGCGCGAGGCCGGTAGCGATCAGGCGCCCGGGTAACCGGTCCCGATTTCGAGGTCGCCGTCGACCTCGTCCTCACCTGCGATCGGCCCGCCCGGATAGGCTGATTGGGCATCGCCCGCATCCGCAGCAATGCCGCCATCGATGCGCGCACGCTCGGCCGCGTAGCGATCATCGCCCCACTGCCGATCCTCGACATCCGCACGGGCGAAATCGTCATCCAGGTCCTCGTCGCCGGGAACGTAGCGGGCATCGCGTTCGCCATAGTCGATGTCGCGGATGCGGCCGTTCTCGCCGATGCTGCAGGTGAACGCATCGCCGTTGAAGATTGTACCCTCGACCTGCCAGCCACGCGCGGTGCGATCCACGCGGTCCACCGTCTCGACCCGCGTATCGCGTTCGACCCGATCGATGCACATGCGCACCGCACGGTCGATCCCGCGGCCATCGTCATAGCGGACGTCGTCACGGCGATAGTCGCGATAATCACGATCCCGATATTCGCGGTCGCGATAATCACGGTCCCGGTCGCGGCGGCTCGCACGGTCGGCGGCAGCGGCGATCGCACCGATGATCAGCACGCCTGCGATCACGTCGCCCGCGTCTGGTCCGCGGCGATAGCGGTAACGCCGGTAGCGGCGGTGTTCCGCGGTCTGCGAGTTCTCGATATCGAATACCGGAGCCGCGTCTGCATGCGCCGGTGCGGTGCGGACGAGCTGCGGCAATTCGGCTGCCGAGGCGGAGGTCAAGGTCATGGAGAAAGCTGCCAGCAAGGCAGGTGCTGCGGCGAGAGTCTTGATTTGCGGCATGGGCCGGTCCCTGTCTGTCACCCGCACCCCCACCTGGCGCGAGTCGTGTCACAATGCGTCCCCCGTGCGCTCCGCGGCATGTAGCGTAGCTGAACCACGCACGAAAAAGCGGCCCGGAGATGTGGTCCGGGCCGCCCGTGACGACTGTGAATGTCGCTAGATGATGGAATTAGCGGAGGCCGCGAATTCCCCTGAAATCGACCTGGGCACCACGGCCCCGCTCGACGTAGCAGGTGAACTTGCCGCTATCGCGGTCGCGGTAGCCGCGACGATCATAGCGACGGTCGTAGCGATCATAACCGCCCCAGCCACGATTACCTTCGACAACCATGCGGCCCTTGACCCTCCAGCCATAGCGCGTGTCGTCCACGTCGCGGATGTCGGTCACCTGGGCGAAGCGGTAGCCGCTGCGGTGCGCGATGCGCTCGGCCTTGCGGATACAGCGTTCGACAGCGCGGCGCGGATTTCCGCGCTGGCGATAGGCGTCACGGCGGTAGTCGCGGCCGTCGCGATAGTGGCGACCATCGCGGTAATAGCGGCCGTCGCGGTAGTAATCGCGGTCCTTGCTCGCCGCATTGGCGATTGCGGCAATACCGCCGATGATCACGGCACCGGCGATCACGTCGCCAACAGAAATGCCGTCATCGTCGCGGTCACCTGCATATGCGGGGGTAGCTCCTGCCAGCGCCATTGCGCCTACTGCTGCGGTTGCGATCCCACCTTTCGCAAAAGCCTTTGTCTTGATGTTCATGTGAGGCTCTCCTCAAATTCGACCGCGGCGGGATTGCCTCGGTTGATTGAGGTTCTAGGCGAGTCGCTCTGAGGTGACGCTGAATCTGGATTACAGGCGACGTTCAGATAAGGTGCGAGTTTTCTGAATGTCTATTCTGCAATAGATTCAAGAACATCGCGCGTGAACGATGCAATATCGAAGCGCGAACCTGCAGGATCTTCACCCCTTCTGACGATCACGACGTTCAGACTCGGGACGATGACTATGAACTGTCCGCGATTGCCCATGGCGGCGAAAGTGTCGGTCGGGATGCCCTCGGACTTGTTGAACAGCCAGAACCCAGCGCCATAGCCGAAAGGGCCGTCCGGCTGCGGGCCGGATGGAGTGGAGACGTAGTCAGCCCAGTCCGCCGGAAGGACGCGCTCCCCGTTCGGGAGGATGCCGTCGTTGAGATAGAGGTTGCCGATCCGCGCTAGATCGCGTGCCGTCGACCAGACTTGGCTCGAAAGGATGTAATTCCCCTTCCAGTCGGTCTCGGCGACCGTGTGGTGCATCCCCAGCTTGGCAAACAAGTCGGAGGGCGGGTTCTCGTCGAAGCCCTCGGAGATGGCCTGCACCGCGGCGAGCGTATCGTTGTTGGCATAGCGGAAGACAGTGCCGGGCGTATTCACCAGCGGCCAATCGAGCGCGACCTCGGTCACGGTGGCGCCGCCGAAGTAGAGCGCGTCGGTCCGGTTGCCCGGAGTATCCGAATAGCGACCGCTCGCCATCCGTATGGCATCGTCGATCGAGATCGTGTGACGCGGATCGCCCAGCTTGCCGAAGCCGAGACCGGCGCTGTCGTTCACATCGACCTCGCCGCGATGCACGGCCGCGCCCAGAAGCGTTGCGGCGATGCTCTTGGCCACCGACCACGTCCGTTGCGGGACATTCCACCCGAAGTCGGGGTGGTACATCTCGACAAGCCCCGCTCGATCTCGCTGTACGATCACTGCCGTCGTCCGCGTTCCCTCACCATAAGGGGAATCGAGTTCGAATGCAGAAGCGGCGATATCGCAAAGCCGGTGGCACGTGCTTACCTCCAAGATATCCTGGTCTCGGTCATCTGTAAGCGCCGCTTGCGAAACCTCCTGCGGCGGTATGAAAGGTATCTGCGGGCCGCCCATGGCGGTCAGGAAGCAGCCCTTCTCGTTGTTGTGCATGGCGGTGCGTGGAGCCATCTCCTCGTCCCACCAGACACGAACCGAATGCACCAGTTCCTGTCCATCGAAGAGCGGCTTCCGGTCGATCGAATAGCGCAGCTCGCCCACGATCCCGTCGAACGGCGACTGGATGCCGCCCAACTCCCACTTCTCGACGCTCTCCGGCGTGCGGGTCGCAGCGTTTCTTTCGGCATTGAAGACCGCACCGCACAGGAACAGCGCCTTGTAGCCTGCCGCTAGTGCACGGTCATAGCGTGCATCGATCTGGTCTTGGGTGGTCGATTGGGCGAGCGCCGGCGTGGCGGCGAGCAGCGCGGTTGCTGCGAGGGCGGTCCTGATCATGCGGCGGAGGATTGCAGCGCCTCGGCCCCCAAGTCAAAGCCTGCCACGTCGCCATCCATCCAGTGCTCCATGCCGAGAGCCTCCATGTCGGGCAGGAAATCAGCAAGGTCGAGCAATCCCGAGCAGACGTGCGCGCCTGCCCCCGGGCCGCTCTCATCGCGAAAGCGGCGTATCATGGCCAGTGCGGCCAGCGTCGGAACATATGGCCCGCGATTGGCATCGGCGCGCAGCGTCCAGAGCCTTTCGGCATGCTCGCCGGAACGCCCCTCGCCGCTTGCCCTTACCGTCATGGCACCGCGATCGGAACCGACGAGGCGGACAAGCTCCGCCAGTTTGAGCATCGGAAGAGCAAAGGGTTGCAAGCTCTTCAGCCACCCCCAACGCACGGGCAACGAGCAGAGCCACAACCCGACATGGAGCAGGCCAAGTTCCAGCCCGGCGAAGAACTCAGCCGACTGGCGCGGCCTGTATCGGGCCACCAGCAAATCCTGCTCGGGCGTGTCGCAGACCGAGGCCCAGCGCTTGCCGATCCGCGGGATGTCTTCACGGTGGAGACCGCCCCACCCGGGAATCTCCTGCCATTCGCCGCCACGGAACACGTGCACGGGCTTGCCGACATAGGAGAGGATGGCTTCCACCACCGAACGGCCACGCGGGGCGCGATTGCCGGGATATATCCCGATGCGGATACTATCGATCGCGCTCCAGCCCTTCGTGAGTTCGTCGAGAACCGCATGGCTGAGCGCAGGAATCGAGCTTGCGCCCGTCACCAGCGAAACACCGGCCTCCCGCGCTTCCGTGTCGAACTGCGGGAAGCGGGCGATGAAATCGCGTCCGTCGGCCAAGTCGACATAGTGGACACGCGCGCCGATGGCGGCATCGATCAGCTTCGTGTGCGAGGACTGGAACGGTCCGGCGGCATCGATCACGAGGTCGAAGCCGACAAGATCGACCGACTTCACGCGGTCGCGGTCGATCCGGGCCAGCCCGACCTTGCACGGAAGGGAGGCGGCGAGCGCTTCCAGCTTGCGCAAATTGCGCGCGGCTAGCGTCAGGCGGACGCCCTCCTCGCATGCAGCGAGCTCGGCAAGGCGCGAGCCGAAGACGCCGCTTGCGCCGACCAGTAGTACCTTGAGCGGGTCAGCCATCACGGAACACTCCCGACTGGTAGACCATCTCGCCAAGCAATGGGTGGACCAGCTGCAACGAGAACTCGAAGCTCCCCTCGCCCAGGTCGCGGTGGCGAACCACCGTCCGGCCCGGCCCGATCCAGTGCGGCAGGCGCAGGCGAACAGAGCCGATATCGAGGAAGTAGTGATCGCTCCTAAATTCGAGGCCGTCCTCGATCGCCACCACCTTGAGCGCCATGCCTATCCCGCGCCCGAGATATTCCTCGAGCCCCGACTTACCAGCGAAGCGCTTGGCGCTGTGGATCACCTGCGGGAAGCCGCGCTTGCGGCCGTAAATCCTCGTCCAGCATTGGCCGCCGCTCGCTCCGTCCTCGCTGACAGAAACCGTGGCCGGCACGCCCTTGTCTGCATGGAGAGGCAGCGGTGCGCCGATCACGCGGCACAGTTGCGCCAAAAGCCATCCAGCGCGGCTGAAGCGGACTTCCTCGATAATGCCGGGGTAGATCGCGACCCTCGCCTCTGCGAGGCGCTTCGAAAAGCGCTTCTGCACCGCGAGGGGCAAACCATACCAAGCCTCTTCGCCGACGAGGGCCCGGAAGCGCGTGTCGTAGGCCTCGCCGCCCCTAGGTGGCTCGATCCTTCCGACTTGCTGCAGCTGCGCCTGCATTGCACTTCCCCTTTGTTGCCCCTTTGACGGGGTCGCTATTTCTTACCCTTGCCGGGCCTCCATCCGATGACCTTCACGATGCCAGACCCCATGGCGATGAGCGTCATGAGGGCCCCCTTGGGCACGCTGAGCATCTCGTCGTGCCAGCGCGACATCGTGGAGACGAATTCGAGCATGTCGGCGAGCTTCTGGCGCGCCTGCGGGCTGATCTTGGGATCATTCGCCGCTTCCTCGTTGCAAAGCTTGAGCGCGGCCTCGGCGGGATCGATCTCGCGCTCCTTGCGGCCCTTGGCGATGCGCGTCGCCATTTCCCAGATATCGGCTTCGGCCGTGAAGTGATCACGCCGCTCGCCCAGTACGGGCACGCGCTCGATCAGCTTCCACGAGAGCAGCTCGCGGATCGAGTTCGACACGTTCGAACGTGCGAGGCCGAGCGTGGCGGCGACCTGTTCGGCATTGAGCGGCTCGTCGGAGATGAACAACAAAGCGTGGATCTGCGCCACAGAGCGGTTCACGCCCCACTGGCTGCCGAGATCACCCCAATGCAGCACGAAGCGTGCAATCGATGGCGACAACTCGATTCTGTCACGCTTTTCTGTCATGACAGAAATGTCTGCCTAAACGAGCGAAGAGTCAAGCGGATAAACAAAAAGGCCGGAGGATTTCTCCCCCGGCCTTTCAGTGTCTCGGTATGGAGCCGCGGCTTACGCGTCTTCCATTTCCTCGTCGTTCATGACGGGGCCGCTGTCCTGGCCCTTGGCGTCGACGTCGCGGTCGACGAATTCGATCACGGCCATGGCGGCTGCGTCGCTGTCACGGTAGCCGGCCTTGATGACGCGGGTGTAACCGCCGTCACGGTCCGAATAACGCTCTGCCAGAACGTCGAAGAGCTTCTTGAGCTGCGTTTCGTCCTGAAGCTTGCTCATGGCAAGACGACGGTTCGAAAGACCGCCACGCTTTGCGAGCGTGATCAGCTTTTCGATGTAGGGACGGAGTTCCTTGGCCTTCGCCTGGGTGGTGAGGATCTGCTCGTGCTTGATGAGCGCGGCGCTCATGTTGCGGAACAGGGCCTTGCGGTGGCCAGTCTTACGCTGAAGCTTACGGCCTGCAATTTTATGACGCATTGTATTTCCTTCTTCGTTCGAAAAGGGCCCGTTCTAGGTAGCCCAGTGCTGGCGGCGGTTAGGGCCCGCCGCCGTTGCCCGGATTAGCCGAGAAGTTCCTGTTCGAGCTTCTTGGCCATTTCTTCGATGTTCTCCGGCGGCCAACCCGGGATGTCCATGCCGAGGCGCAGACCCATCGAGCTCAGGACTTCCTTGATCTCGTTGAGCGACTTGCGGCCGAAGTTCGGCGTACGGAGCATCTCGGCCTCGGTCTTCTGGACCAGGTCGCCGATGTAGATGATGTTGTCGTTCTTGAGGCAGTTTGCCGAACGGACCGACAGTTCCAGCTCGTCGACCTTCTTGAGGAGGTAACGGTTGAGCTGGTTGGTGTCGCTTTCCTGCGGCTCTGCAGCTTGGCCGATCATGGCCGAGCTGGGCTGCGGGATGCCGTCTTCGAAGTGGACGAACAGCGTCAGCTGGTCCTGGAGGATGCGCGCAGCATAGGCAACGGCGTCTTCCGGGGTGACGGTGCCATCGGTTTCGATGGTCAGCGAGAGCTTGTCGTAGTCCAGTTCCTGGCCAACGCGGGCGTTCTCGACCTTGTAGCTCACCTGGCGAACCGGCGAGTACAGGCTGTCGACCGGGATGAGGCCGATCGGCGCATCGGCCGGACGGTTCATCACTGCCGGGCGGTAGCCCTTACCGGTGTCGGCGGTCAGCTCCATGTTGAGCGTGGCGCCTTCGTCGAGGTGACAGATCACGAGGTCCTTGTTCATGACCTCGATGTCGCCCGAAACAGCGATATCGCCAGCCTTCACTTCGCCCGGGCCGGTAGCCGAGAGCTGGAGGCGCTTCATGCCTTCACCTTCCATCTTGAGCGCGATCTGCTTCACGTTCAGGACGATGTCGGTGACGTCCTCGCGCACGCCGGCGAGCGAGGAGAATTCATGCAGCACGTTCTCGATCTTGATCGAGGTGATGGCTGCACCCTGCAGCGAGGACAGGAGAACGCGACGCAGCGCGTTACCGAGCGTCAGGCCGAAGCCGCGCTCGAGCGGTTCTGCAACGAAGGTCGCTTTGCGGTCCTTGTCGCCACCGTCCTTGATGTCGAGGGTGTTGGGTTTCTTGAGTTCCTGCCAGTTCTTGATGTTGACGGACATGGATTTCCCCTGGTGTGGATGCGGGCGGGACCGGAGCTCTTTATCGGAGCGTCCGGTCCGTCGAAGGGTGTCGGTGACCTAGAGAACCCAGGCCACCAGGCAGGTACGGATCAGACGCGGCGACGCTTGGAAGGACGGACCCCGTTGTGCGGGATCGGCGTCACGTCGCGGATCGAAGTGATCGTGAAACCGACTGCAGCGAGACCGCGCAGTGCACTTTCACGGCCCGAGCCCGGGCCCTTCACTTCGACCTCGAGGGTGCGAACGCCGTGTTCGGCGGCCTTGCGGCCTGCGTCGTCGGCGGCAACCTGCGCGGCATAGGGAGTCGACTTGCGGCTGCCCTTGAAGCCCATCATGCCGGCGCTGGACCAGCTGATCGCATTGCCCTGCGCATCGGTGATGGTGATCATGGTGTTGTTGAAGCTAGCGTTGATGTGCGCAACGCCCGAAGAAATGTTCTTCTTGTCGCGGCGCCTAACGCGGCCGGGTTCGCGTGCCATGGTGTTTCTTCCTCTATATTCTCAAGAAGGGAAAAGCGTCGGGAGACCCGAGCTTACTTCTTCTTGCCGGCGATCGGCTTGGCCTTACCCTTGCGGGTGCGGGCGTTGGTGTGGGTGCGCTGGCCGCGAACGGGCAGGCCGGCACGATGGCGAAGGCCGCGATAGGACTTGAGGTCCATCAGGCGCTTGATGTTCATCGCGGTGTTGCGACGAAGGTCGCCTTCGACGGTGTAGTCAGCGTCGATCGTTTCACGGATGCGCAGGACTTCCTCGTCGGACAGGTCCTGGACACGCGCGGTGTGATCGATGCCGAGCTTGTCGGCGATCTCGACGGCCGTGGTACGGCCAATTCCGTGAATATAGGTGAGCGCGATGATAACGCGCTTGTTTGTGGGGATGTTTACCCCGGCAATACGAGCCACTTAATTCTCCATGCTCCACAGGGTCTCTTGAAGCGGGACCCCATCTCAACGCTTTGTTTTCATTGATATTGCGAGAGCGCTGGTAGCGCAAAAAGCCCGGATGGCGTGCACGATGGCTGCCGCCTGCCGGACTTCCCGAAATATCGAATGAAGGGCGCGCTTAGTAGGATCTCGCTGTCAGCGTCAACCTCCAGCGCACGCAAACAGCCGAGGCCGCCCATATGGGCGGTCTCCGATCATGTTCAAGTGGCACACATAGACTGTGGCATCCCGAACGTCAAAATGCGGTTAAACGACGCCGAAGGCGAGCATCGCGTCGGCCACGCGGCGGAATCCTGCAATGTTGGCGCCGCGGACATAGTCGACTGCGCCGTCCTCGCCCTCTCCGCTCTCGACGCATTTGCCGTGGATGTCCTGCATCAGCTCTGTGAGCATGCGGTCGAGCTTCTCATGTTCCCAGCTGACCCGTCCGCTGTTCTGGCTCATCTCGAGGCCGGATACGGCGACACCGCCGGCATTGGCGGCCTTGGCCGGGCCGAACAGGATGCCGGCCTCGCGGAAGCGCTCGGCCGCCTCGGTCGTGCTGGGCATGTTCGCTCCCTCGACCACCGCGAGCACATCGTTGTCGAGCAAGGCCTTCGCACCGTCCTCGTCGAGCTCGTTCTGCGTGGCGCACGGCAGGGCAAGGTCGCATTCGACATGCCAGGGTGCCTTGTCCTCGTGAAATTCGGCGCCCTCGTATTTCTCGGCATACTCGGAGATCCGCCCGCGCTTCTCGGTCTTGAGCGTCTTCACCCAATCGAGCTTTTCCTCGTCGATGCCGTCCGGGTCGTGAATGAAGCCGTCGCTGTCCGAAAGCGTCAGGACCTTAGCGCCCTCGGCAATCAATTTCTCGGCCGCATGGAGCGCGACATTTCCCGAGCCGGAGATTACCGCAGTCTTCCCGTCGAGTTCCTCGTCCTTGCGGGAAAGCATTTCGCGCAGGAAGTAGACGACGCCATAACCGGTCGCCTCGGTGCGCAGCGCTGAGCCGCCATATTCGCTTGCCTTGCCGGTCAGCGCGCCTTCCCAGCGCCCGGTCAGCCGCTTGTACTGTCCGAAGAGGTAGCCGATCTCACGCGAACCCACACCGATGTCGCCTGCAGGCACATCCGTGTCGGGGCCGATATGGCGATAGAGCTCGGTCATGAAGCTCTGGCAGAAACGCATGACCTCGCGGTCGGACTTGCCCTTGGGATTGAAGTTGGAGCCGCCCTTCCCCCCGCCCATCGGCAGGCCGGTGAGCGAATTTTTGAAGGTCTGTTCGAAGGCAAGGAATTTGAGGACGCTTTCGGTGACATTGTCCGAGAAGCGCAAGCCGCCCTTGTAAGGGCCGACGGCATTGTTGTTCTGTACCCGCCACCCGCGCTCTACGCGGATGTTGTGATCGTCATCCTCCCAGCACACCCGGAAGGAGACGATCCGGTCGGGCTCGGCGATCCGGCGAAGGATCTCGCTTTCGTTGTATTCGGGATTGTCCCTCACGAAGGGAATGATGTCCTGCGCCACGTCGCGCACTGCCTGGATGAACTCGTCCTGCCCGGGATTGCGCGAGCGGACACCATCTATGAATGTTTCGAGATCGGGGCAGTGATTGGACAAGGTCATCTCCGGGCTGGTTGGCGCAGCGGAGAATTGGCTCCGCTTTCGCAACCTACGCCCGAGAGGCCTGTTCGTTCATTCGAGAAGCAGGACACTCAGTCCTCTTCTGCTGGCCCATCCTCTTCTTCGGGAGCCTCTTCGGCGGATTCTTCAGGCTCTTCGTCTGACTCCTGCTCTTCGTCTTCCCCGTCGAGCGCGCCAAGATGATCGCGTAAGCCGCGAAGCTGCTGTGTCATCACACCATCGACCGCACCGGCAATCACGTCGATGTCGAAGCCGGTCACGCTGCCGACGTGGTACTCCCAGCCAACCTGCGTGCCTCCATCGATCTTGGTCAGTGTCACCGTCAGGACGCCGGTGGCAGGCACGGCCTGCAACGGACCAAGTTCACCGCGAAGGCGCAATGCCTTGTCGGGCACAGCCTGAACCACCAGCGCGTGCTGCGCGCTGCCGTCGAGCGGGATATCGCCCTCGCCCGGAATCTTCTCACAAAAGCAGCCGCCGGCTGTCGGGACCAGAGTCATGTTGGAAGCATCGGCCGACCAGGTGTGACTGTCGTTCCACCAGTCGCCCGGCTTGATCAGGGCCATCCACGTCTGGCGCGGCGTGGCCGCAACGCGCGCAGTATCCTGCGTGACGAAGCTATCTTCCCCAGTCGAAACCACTTCCGCCGCCGCGGGTGCTGCAGCGGCGACAGCAATCGCGCCAATCAGGAATGCGTGTTTCATCATCGACCTCTCCCCTTCGAGGAGCGGTTCTATGGCCGCGATGGTGGTTTGGAAAGCCTCAGGAAAGGATTGCGTCGATCGCGTGCGTGACTTCGTCGATCCCGCCCATGCCGTCGACACGGCTGACAATGCCGCGTGCTTCATAGCCGGGAAGGATCGGAGCGGTCTCGCTGCGATAGACGTTCATGCGGTGCCGCACGGTTTCTTCCGTATCATCCGGACGGCGCTTGAATTCGGTCGAGCCGCATTCGTCGCAAACGCCTTCGGTCTTCGGCTGCTTGAACGTATCGTGATAGCCAGCGCCGCAATTGCTGCAGGTGAAGCGACCGGTGATGCGCTCGACAAGCGCGTCCTCGTTCACTTCGAGCTCGATCACGTGATCGAGGCTGCGTCCATGCTTGGCGAGGATCTCGTCAAGCTGTTCGGCCTGCGCAGCGGTGCGCGGATAACCGTCGAAGATGGCGCCCACTTCGGGACCCATGTCGGTCAGCTTGGCATCGATCATTGCCGAGACGATGTCGTCGGAAACGAGTGAGCCCGGATCCATGATGTCGGCGACCTTGCGGCCCAGCTCTGTATCGGCCTTGCGGGTTTCACGCAGCATGTCGCCGGTCGAAAGCTGGAGCATGCCGTGATGCTCGACCAGGCGCTGTGCCTGAGTGCCCTTGCCTGCGCCCGGAGGGCCGAGAAGAATTATATCCATCGAAAGAGGTCCCCTTCCTCGATAGCCCTGCCTTAACGCAGGCGGCCCTTCAACTTAGCCTTTTTGATGAGATCGCCGTACTGGTGCGCCAGCAAGTGCGACTGGATCTGGCTGATCGTGTCGACAGTGACGTTCACGACGATGAGCAGGCTGGTACCGCCAAGGAACAGCGGAACGCCGGTCTGCGCGATCATGTATTCGGGCACCACGCAGACGAAGGTCAGGTAGATGGCCCCGATCACGGTGATACGCGTCAGGACATAGTCGAGATATTCTTCGGTCCGCTTGCCAGGACGGATGCCCGGAATGAACCCGCCGTTCTTCTTTAGATTCTGCGCGGTCTCTTCGGGATTGAAGACGACGGCCGTATAGAAGAAGGCGAAGAACATGATACCGATCGCATAGAGCGTCATGTAGAGCGGCTGGCCGTGCTGGAGGTACTGCAGCACGGTGCTGAAGCTACCGCCCACGCCGCCTTCGGGATCAAGCGAGTTGCCGGCGAACTGCGTGATCGTCAGCGGCAGCAGCAGGAGCGAGCTGGCGAAGATCGGCGGGATCACGCCGGCAGTGTTGAGCTTGAGCGGCAGGTGCGAGCGATCAGCCTGCATCATGCCCTTCTGCGTCGCGCGCTTCGGATACTGGACCAGGAGGCGGCGCTGTGCGCGCTCGAAGAAGCTGATCAGCAGGATCAGGCCGACGACCATGGCGATGAAGCCAAGGAGGATGCCGGTGGCGATCGAACCTTCGCTGTAGCCAGACGCCATGTTCGAGACGAAGGTCGGGAACTGGGCGACGATGCCGGCCATGATGATCAGCGAAACGCCGTTACCGATACCGCGGCTGGTGATCTGTTCGCCCAGCCACAGGAGGAACATGGTGCCGCCGACGAGGCTGATGACCGCACCGATGCGGAACATGTAGCCCGGGTCGACCACGGCTGCGATGCCGCTGGAGGCTCCGAAGCTTTCGAGACCTGCGGCGAGGAACCAGCCCTGAATCGTGCACAGGAAGACCGTGCCGTAGCGGGTGTACTGGTTGAGTTTCTGGCGACCGACCGTGCCTTCCTTCTTCAAGGCGGCAAGCGTGGGGTGGAGGGCCGAGGCCATCTGCACCACGATCGAGGCGGTAATGTAGGGCATGACGCCGAGCGCGATGAGACTCATGCGCTCAAGGCTGCCGCCGGTGAACATGTTGAACATGTCGATGATGCCGCCCTGGGTCTGGTCGGCAAGCTGCGTCAGAGCGCGAGCGTTGATACCCGGAAGCGGAACGAAGCTGAGGAAGCGGAAAACGATCAGCGCACCGATGGTGAACCAGATACGCTGCTTGAGCTCCGTGGCTTTGGAGAAAGAGGCGAGGCTGATGTTGCTCGCGAAACTATCGGCGCTTGATGCCATTGGTCGTCTTCGATCCTAGCTTGTCGCCGGCCCGTCCCGGCTTAGACCGGACAGATAGGGAGCGGGATGACCTTTGTCGAACCCCGCTCCCAGATTTCCATCAATTTATTTGGACTTCTTGGCCTTGTTGGCTTCGGTCCGCTTGGCCTTCTTCTCGGCTTCGCTCTCGCCCTTGGCGATCACTTCGACCGAACCGCCAGCCTTCTCGACCGCCTCGATGGCGCCCTTCGAGGCACCGGCGACGATGAACTTGGCCTTGGCCTTGATCTCACCCTTGCCGAGCAGGCGGACGCCGTCCTTGCCGCCACGTGCGAGGCCGGCGGCCTGCAGTGCTGCGTGATCGATGTCCTTCTTGGCGTCGAGCTTCTTCGCATCGATGAACTTCTGGATCATGCCCAGGTTCACTTCGGCATAGTCCTTGCCGAACGGATTGTTGAAGCCGCGCTTCGGCAGGCGCATGTGAAGCGGCATCTGGCCGCCTTCGAAACCCTTGATGGCGACGCCCGAACGGCTCTTCTGGCCCTTCTGGCCGCGGCCGCCGGTCTTGCCCTTGCCCGAGCCGATGCCACGGCCGACACGGATGCGCTCCTTGCGGGCGCCGGGATTGTCGCGGATTTCGTTAAGTTTGATAGTCATGTCTGCACTCGCTTTCGCTTTTGTTCGCGCTGTAAAATGGAAGCGGCCCGCTAAAGCAGCAGGCCGCCCCCGTCAAATTGTCTTTCGCCCGAAGACTTAGTCTTCGACGATCGCCACGAGATGCGGGACCTTGGCGACGGCGCCACGCACCTCGGGGGTGTCCTGGCGTTCGACGACCTTGTGCATCTTGTTCAGGCCGAGACCGATGAGGATCTGGCGCTGACCTTCGGGGCGGCGGATCGGCGAACCGATCTGCTTGATCTTGATGGTTTTCGCTTTGGCCATCTTGATTACTCCACGACTGCCGCGGCGTCGGCTTCAGCCTCTGCCTCGGAAGCACCACCGCGGCCGAGAAGGTCAGCAACCTTCTTGCCACGACGCTGGGCAACCGACTTCGGCGAAGTCTGGTCGGTCAGCGCGTCGAAGGTGGCGCGGATCATGTTGTAGGGGTTCGAGGTGCCGACCGACTTGGTCACCACGTCGGCAACGCCGAGGCTCTCGAACACGGCACGCATCGGACCACCGGCGATAATACCGGTACCCGGAGGCGCCGTACGCACGGTGACCTTGCCTGCACCGAAGCGACCGTTGCCGTCGTGATGGAGGGTGCGGCCCTCCTTCAGCGGAACGCGGATCATCTTCTTGCGAGCAGCGGCCGAAGCCTTCTGGATCGCTTCCGGCACTTCGCGGGCCTTGCCCTTGCCGAAGCCGACACGGCCCGAGCCGTCACCCACGACCACGAGTGCAGCGAAACCGAAGCGCTTACCGCCCTTCACCGTCTTGCTGACGCGGTTGATGTGGACGAGCTTCTCGATGATGCCGTCGTCTTCTTCCTCGCGGCGGTTGTTCCGGCGGTTGTCGCGACCACCACGGCCACGGCCACCGTCACGGTTGCCGCCACGGCCACCACGACCACGACCTTCGCGCTGCTGCGGCTGGCCTTCGGCGCCCTGTGCAGGATCCTGGTTGGCAGCGGCTTCCGAAGGAGTGTCGGCGATTGCCGGCTGCTCGTTCGTCACAGCGGTTTCGGTTTCAGCCGTCACGGCTTCTTCGTTCTTGTTTTCGTCAGCCATCATCAGAACTCCAGCCCGCCTTCACGAGCGGCGTCGGCCAGCGCCTTGACGCGGCCATGGAACAGGAAGCCACCGCGGTCGAAAACGACGGTGGTCACACCGGCCTTCTTGGCAGCAGCAGCGATATCGGCGCCGACCTTCTTGGCGGCATCGACATTCGCGCCCGAGCCCTTTGCACCCAGCGTCGACGCCGAAGCGACGGTCTTGCCGGCTGCATCGTCGATGACCTGCGCGTAGATGTGCTTGCCGGTGCGATGCACCGACAGGCGGGGCTTGCCACCGGCACGGCTACGAAGAGCGGTGCGGACACGGCGACGGCGACGTTCGAAAAGAGAAAGCTTTGCCATCTTACTTCTTCTTCCCTTCCTTGCGGAAGATATACTCGCCGCGATACTTGATACCCTTGCCCTTGTAGGGTTCGGGCTTGCGCCACTTGCGGACATTCGCCGCGAACTGGCCCACGGCCTGCTTGTCGGAACCGCTGATTTCGACGGTGGTCTGGTCCGGGGTCTTCACCTCGATACCTTCCGGAACGTCGAGATCGACGTCGTGCGAGAAGCCGAGCTGAAGCTTGAGCTTCTTGCCCTGGGCCTGTGCACGGTAGCCGACACCATTGATTTCGAGAACCTTGGTGAAACCTTCGGTCACGCCTTCGACCAGGTTCGACACGAGCGTACGCTGCATACCCCAGTGGTTGCGCGCCTGACGCGTGTCGTTGGCCGGAGTGACGGAGATTTCGTCATTCTCGAGCTTGTACTCGACGAGATCCGACAGACCCATCGAAAGGGTACCCTTGGGCCCCTTCACGTTGAGAGTGCCTTCCTCGATCGTGGCAGTGACCCCGCTCGGGATCGCTACCGGCTTCTTGCCGATGCGGCTCATCAGAACACCTCCGCCAGCACTTCGCCGCCGACGTTTTCGGTGCGGGCTTCCGCGTCGGAAAGCACGCCCTTCGGCGTCGAGACGATGGTGATGCCAAGGCCGTTGCGCACGACGGGCAGCTCTTTCGAACCTGCGTAGACGCGGCGGCCGGGCTTGGAGACACGGGCAACGTGCTTGATCGCAGGTTCGCCCTCGAAATACTTCAGTTCGATCCGCAGCGCAGCGTGCTTGCCGCTGTCGTCCTGCGCGTAGCCACGGATGTAGCCTTCACGCTGGAGAACTTCGAGCACGTTCGCACGCAGCTTGGAAGCGGGCGAAAGGACGCTGTCCTTCTTCGCCTGCTGGCCGTTGCGGATACGGGTGAGCATATCACCCAGGGGATCGGTCATAGCCATCTGTCTCTACCTCACCAGCTCGACTTCGTAAGGCCCGGAATCAGGCCCTTGTTGCCGAGGTCACGCAGTTCGATACGGTTGAGGCCGAACTTGCGGTAATAGCCGCGCGGGCGGCCGGTGGTGGCGCAGCGGTTGCGCACGCGGGTCGGGTTCGCGTTGCGGGGCAGCTCAGCCATCTTGAGGCGCGCGATGAGGCGCTCGCCTTCGTCGAGGCTGTCGTCATTAGCGATAGCCTTCAGCTTTGCGTACTTGTCCGCATACTGCTTGACGAGCTTCTTGCGACGCTCGTTCTTGTTGATCGAACTCAGTTTCGCCATTGGACTTAAGTTCCTTCCTTATCCAGCGATCCGGGGCGGCTCACGCCGCCTCCTTCTCTTCCGACTTTTCAGCCGGGAACGGGAAGCCGAACAGCTTGAGAAGCTCGCGAGCTTCTTCGTCGGTCTTCGCCGTGGTGGTTACGATGATGTCCATGCCGCGAACCTTCTCGATCTGGTCGTAGGAGATTTCGGGAAAGACGATCTGTTCTTTGAGGCCCATTGCGTAATTGCCACGACCGTCGAACGACTTGGCGTTGAGGCCACGGAAGTCGCGGATGCGGGGCATTGCAATGGTCACGAGACGGTCGAGGAATTCGTACATGCGGTCACGGCGCAGGTTCACCTTGCAACCGATCGGCATGCCGTCGCGCAGCTTGAACTGTGCGATCGACTTCTTCGCGCGCGTGATAACCGGCTTCTGGCCGGCGATCTTCGCCATTTCTTCAGCAGCGGTCTGGACCTTCTTCTTGTCCTGGCTGGCTTCGCCAACGCCCATGTTGAGCGTGATCTTTTCCAGCTTCGGGACTTCGAGACGGTTCTTGTAACCGAACTTTTCAGTCATCGCCTTGACGATCACGTCGTCGTAGCGCTGCTTCATACGGGGGGTGTAATCAGCCATCGATGGTTTCCCCACTCTTCACGGCAACACGCACCTTCTTGCCGTCCTTTTCTTCGAAACGGACGCGGGTGGGCTTGCCATCCTTGGGATCGGCCACAGCAACCTTGCTGATCGGCATCGGCGCTTCGAAGCGATCGATTCCGCCCTGCGGGTTCTGCTGGGTCGGCTTGCGGTGACGTGCAGCGACGTTGACGCCTTCGACGACGATCTTGCCTTCTTTCGGCATGACCTTCGCGACGGTGCCGGTCTTGCCCTTGTCCTTGCCGGACAGGACGACGACGCTGTCACCCTTCTTGATCTTAGCGGCAGCCATTACAGCACCTCCGGAGCAAGCGAGATGATCTTCATGAAGCCGCGGCCGCGCAGTTCGCGCACCACCGGGCCGAAGATACGGGTGCCGATCGGTTCTTCGCTCTTGTTGACGAGAACAGCGGCATTGCTGTCGAAGCGGATCACGCTGCCGTCGGGGCGGCGTACGTCCTTCTTCGTGCGCACGATGACAGCGCGATGGACATCGCCCTTCTTCACCTTCGTACGCGGCTGGGCTTCCTTGACGGAAACCACGATCACGTCACCGACGGACGCGGTGCGGCGCTTCGAGCCGCCCAGTACCTTGATGCACTGGACGCGCTTGGCGCCGCTGTTGTCCGCGACGTCGAGATTGGATTGCATCTGGATCATTGATCCGGTTCCTTCTCTTGGCTTGCCGGGACATCTGCCCGGCAGTTCCTAAAACGTCAGTTGCCTGCGGCTTCGACTTCGAGGTCAGCCTCGACAGCCTGGGTTCCGCCTGCCGTCACGCGGTCCTTGACCATCCAGGTCTTGGTCTTCGAGATCGGCTTGGTTTCTTCGATGCGCACGACGTCGCCGAGTGCGTACTCGTTCTTCTCGTCGTGTGCGTGGTACTTCTTCGAGCGACGGATGATCTTCCCGTAGAGGGGGTGCTTCACCTTACGCTCGACCAGTACGGTCACGGTCTTGTCGGTCTTGTCGGAGGTGACGGTGCCGATAAGGATACGCTTGGGCATGGTCTACTCCTTACGCCTTGGCTGCCGCTGCGCGGGCACGTTCGCCCTGCAGCGTCTTGATCTTGGCGATCGTACGACGGACTTCGCGGATGCGCGCCGGAGCTTCGAGCTGGTTCGTTGCCGACTGGAAACGCAGGTTGAACTGCTCACGCTTAAGCGTGGTCAGCTCTTCGTCCAGCTGGTCGTCGCTCTTCTGGCGCAGATCTTCGATCTTGCTCATTATTCGCCTCCGAGGTGCGAGGTGTCGCCCAGGCGGGCCACGACCTTGGTCTTCACCGGCAGCTTCATGGCTGCGCGGCTGAACGCTTCGGCAGCCAGCGGACCGGCAACGCCGTCGAGTTCGAACAGGATGCGGCCCGGCTTCACACGAGCTGCCCAGTATTCGACCGAACCCTTGCCCTTACCCTGACGGACTTCAGCAGGCTTCTTAGAAACCGGCACGTCGGGAAAAACGCGGATCCAGAGACGACCCTGGCGCTTGATGTGACGCGTGATCGCGCGGCGAGCCGCTTCGATCTGGCGCGCGGTGATACGCTCGGGCTCGAGAGCCTTCAGCCCGTACGAGCCGAAGTTGAGCGTGGTGCCGCCCTTGGCGTTGCCGTGGATCTTGCCCTTGAACGCCTTGCGGTACTTGGTTTTCTTCGGTTGCAGCATGGTTCTTTCCTATACCTGCAATCAGCGAGCCGGACGGACGCCGGACGTCTGCGATTCCATCATCAGACGGTCCTGCGCGGTCGGGTCATGGCCGAGGATCTCACCCTTGAAGACCCACACCTTGATGCCGATGATGCCGTAAGCGGTCAGAGCTTCGGCTTCAGCGTAATCGATGTTGGCGCGCAGCGTGTGCAGCGGCACGCGGCCTTCGCGATACTGTTCGACGCGGGCGATTTCCGCACCGCCGAGACGGCCACCACACATGATCTTGATGCCTTCGGCACCAAGGCGCATGGCCGACTGCATGGCGCGCTTCATCGCACGACGGAATGCCACACGGCGGATCAGCTGGTCGGCGATGCCCTGGGCGACGAGCTTCGCATCGACTTCCGGCTTGCGGATTTCGACGATGTTCAGCTTCACTTCGCTTTCGGTCATTTCCGACAGCTTGGCGCGCAGCTTCTCGATGTCCGCACCCTTCTTGCCGATGATTACGCCGGGACGCGCAGCGTAGATCGAGATGCGGCAAAGCTTTGCCGGACGCTCGATCACGACCTTCGAGATAGCGGCCTGGGCAGCGTTCTCGAGGATGTACTTGCGGATCTCGATGTCCTCGGCCAGCAGCTTGGCGTAGTCACGCCCTTCGGCGTACCAGCGGCTGTCCCAGGTGCGGTTGATCTGCAGGCGCAGACCGATCGGATTGCTCTTATGGCCCATCTTACGCCTCTTCCTGCTCGCGGACGACGATCCGAAGGCGGCTGAACGGCTTCAGGATGCGCGTCGACTTGCCGCGACCACGGGTGTGGAAGCGCTTCATCGTGATCGACTTGCCGACCGAAGCCTCAGCGACGACCAGCGAGTCGACATCGAGGTTGTGGTTGTTTTCCGCGTTGGCAATCGCCGAGGCGAGAACCTTCGTGGCATCCTTGGCCATCGACTTCTTCGAGAAGGCCAGGATGTTGAGGGCCTCTTCGGCCTTCTTGCCGCGGATGAGCTCGGCAACGAGGTTCAGCTTCTGGGCGCTACCACGGATGGTTGTGCCCACTGCCAGTGCCTCGTTGTCGGCGACGCGACGCGGTGCTTTCTGCTTGCTCATCAGCGCTTACCCTTCTTGTCGGCAGCGTGACCCGGGAACGTACGCGTAGGAGCGAATTCGCCGAGCTTGTGGCCGACCATTTCTTCCGAAACGGAGACCGGGATGAACTTGTGGCCGTTGTACACGTTGAACGTGAGACCGACGAACTGGGGCAGGATGGTGCTGCGGCGCGACCAGGTCTTGATCGGCTTGGCGTTGCTTGCTTCCTGCGCCTCTTCTGCCTTCTTCAGAAGGCTGAGTTCGACGAACGGACCTTTCCAGACGGAACGAGCCATGTCGGATTACCTCTTCTTCTTCGCGTGGCGCGAACGGATGATCATCTTGTCCGTCTGCTTGTTCTTGCGAGTACGGGCGCCCTTGGTCGGCTTGCCCCACGGAGTGACCGGGTGACGGCCGCCCGAGGTCCGGCCTTCACCACCGCCGTGCGGGTGATCGACCGGGTTCTTGGCGACACCGCGGGTCAGCGGCTTGACACCCATCCAGCGACGACGACCGGCCTTGCCCAGGTTCTGGTTCTGGTTGTCCGGGTTCGACACGGCGCCAACGGTGCCCATGCAGTCGGCGCGCAGGTAACGCTGCTCGCCGCTGTTGAGGCGCACGATGACCATGCCGCGGTCACGACCGACCAGCTGGACATAAGCACCTGCCGAACGTGCGATCTGACCGCCCTTGCCGGGCTTCATTTCGACGTTGTGACAGATCGTACCGACCGGCATCTGGCCGAGCAGCATTGCGTTGCCGGGCTTCGTGTCGGTCTTTTCAGCAGCGATGACCTTATCACCGACAGCGAGACGCTGCGGAGCAATGATGTAGGCCTGCTCACCGTCGTCATACTTCACAAGCGCGATGAAAGCGGTGCGGTTGGGATCGTATTCGATCCGTTCCACGGTGCCTTCAACGTCCCACTTGCGACGCTTGAAGTCGATGAAGCGGTACTTCTGCTTGTGACCGCCGCCGATGCCACGCGAGGTGACATGGCCCTTGTTGTTCCGGCCACCGGTCTTGCGCTTGCCTTCCGTGAGCGACTTGACGGGCTTGCCTTTGTACAGGCCCGACTTGTCGACGAGGATGAGGCCGCGGCGTGCGGGGCTCGTCGGTTTGTAGTTCTTGAGTGCCATTTCTCTCTAGCCCCTCAGATACCGCTGGTGACGTCGATCGAGTCGCCGTCCTTCAGGGTGACCACGGCCTTCTTCAGGTCGTTGCGCTTGTAGGGCTTGCCCCTCCAGCGCTTGGTCTTGCCCTTCACGTTGATGGTGTTGACGCCCGTGACGCTCACGCCAAAGATCGCCTCGACGGCTTCCTTGATCTGCGGCTTAGTCGCATCGTTCGCCACCTTGAAGACGACGGCGTTATGCTCGGAAGCAAGCGTCGACTTTTCGGTGATGTGCGGAGCCAGGACGACGTCGTAGTGACGTGCTTCCACTTCCTGCTTCTTAGCCATTGAAACGGCCCTCCAGCTTTTCGACAGCGTCCTTGGTGAGGACGAGCGTGTCGTGCTTCAGGATGTCGTAGACGTTGGCGCCCATCGCGGGGAGGACGTTCACGCCCGGCAGGTTGCCGGCGGCCTTCTTGAAGCCGTCGTTCACGCTTTCGCCGTCGATGATCAGGACCTTGCCGGCCCAGCCATTCTTGTCGAAGTGACCCTTGAGCGCCTTGGTCTTGGCGTCCTTGAGCTCGAGGCTGTCGACGACGACGAGACCGTCCTTAGCCTTGCTCGAGAGAGCCATCTTGAGACCGAGTGCACGGATCTTCTTGTTCAGCGACTGCTCGAAGTCACGCTTGCGCGCACCGTGAGCCTTACCACCGCCGATGAAGATCGGAGCGCCGCGATCGCCGTGACGTGCACCGCCCGAACCCTTCTGGCGACCGAACTTCTTGCCCGTGCGGGCAACGTCAGAACGCTCACGCGTGGGGCGTGCGGTACCGCGACGGTTTTCGAGCTGCCAGGTGACAACACGGTGCAGGATGTCAGCGCGCGGCTCGACGCCGAACACATCGTCGTTCAGCTCGATATCGCCCGACGCCTTGCCGTCGATTTTCTGGACCTTGACCTTCACGATCAGGACTCCTTGCTCTCACCGCCGGCATCGCCGTCGGTCGTGGTTTCGGCGTCCGCACCCGAATCCTGCTGCTGCATCAGCTTTTCCTGCTGCTCAGCGGAAACTTCGGTGCCGACTTCATGCTCAGCTGCGCTCTCGATGAGGCCCGCATCGGCTTCTTCCGATTTGAACTCATCTTCGTTGCGACGCATCACGCCGGGGAACGGCAGATCGTCGGGCATGGCAACCTTCACGGCGTCGCGAACCATCAGCCAGCCATTCTTCGCACCCGGGACCGAGCCCTTGACGAAAAGGAGGCCGCGATCGGCGTCGGTGCGCACGATCTCGAGGTTCTGCTGCGTACGCTGGCGGTCACCCATGTGACCGGCCATCTTCTTGCCCTTGAACACGCGGCCCGGGTCCTGACGGTTACCCGTCGAACCGTGCGAGCGGTGCGAGATCGAAACACCGTGGGTGGCGCGCAGACCGCCGAAGCCCCAACGCTTCATGGCGCCGGCAAAGCCCTTACCCTGGGTGTGGCCGGTGATGTCGACCTTCTGGCCGGCGACGAAGTGCTCAGCGGAAATGCGAGCACCAACGGGAAGGAGACCTTCCTCGCTGTCGACGCGGAATTCCGCGACCTTCATCTTCAGCGGAACCTCGGCCTTGGCAAAGGCTTCGCGCTGCGGCTTGTTTACGTTCTTTTGCTTCGCTTCGCCCGAACCGACCTGAAGGCCATAATAGCCGTCACGATCTTCCGTGCGATGAGCGGTGACCTGGCAGTCTTCCAGCGAAAGAACGGTCACGGGAACGTGCCGTCCGTCCTCCTGGAAGAGGCGGGTCATCCCGACTTTCTTTGCGATAACGCCTGTGCGCATCGTCAAACTCCTCAACAGAGGCACCCAGAGGCCCATCCCCAGGGTGCTTGCCAGCCCGAATGTGCGATGCGTGCCCCCGTCCGGGCTGATTGCCTCTCCTGAGAGAGGCAGACGGGGGACGCAGTCCCGGATAAAATCCGGCGGTATCCCGATGTCTTGCCTGATCTTGGATCAAGCGGGGCTATCGAGCGCCCCTTAACTTCCCTGCGGCTTTATGTCCTGCAGGTGGACCGAAACCAAAACGCTTAGGCGAGCTTGATTTCGACGTTTACGCCGGCAGCGAGGTCGAGCTTCATCAGCGCGTCGACGGTCTGGGCGTTGGGCTGCACGATGTCGAGCAGCCGCTTGTAGGTGCGCACCTCGAACTGCTCGCGCGACTTCTTGTCGATGTGCGGGCCGCGGTTCACGGTGAACTTCTCGATGCGCGTCGGCATGGGAATGGGACCACGAATAAGGGCACCCGTGCGACGCGCGGTGTCTGCAATCTCTCCAGTTGCCTGGTCGAGAACGCGATGGTCGAACGCCTTGAGGCGAATGCGGATATTCTGTGCTTCCATTACCTACACCGATGCGAAAGAGCCAAGCGGACCAGCGGGTGGCCCGCAAACAAAAAGAAAGGTCAGCCCCACGTTGAGCCCGGTTTCCCGGTTGCGGGCGACCTTCCATGAATTCTCGTGACGGGGACGAATCCCTGTCTGTGGGCGCGCATATACGGGGGAGACCCGCATCTGGCAACCCCCGATTTCTGCCCTAACCGCCAGAGGCTGAACGGGCGTTCATCGGGAGCGGCGAACCGTGCATCAGCGCGGTTCACATGCCCTCATAAATAGCCAAGGGCCCGCCCTCCCCTGACGGGAGGACGGGCCCTCAACTAAGTTTCAGCTAACGCTTACTTCTTGATGGTGCCCACAACACCCGAGCCGACCGTACGGCCGCCTTCGCGGATTGCGAAGCGCAGGCCCTGGTCCATGGCGATCGGTGCGATCAGCTTGACGTCGATCGTCACGTTGTCGCCCGGCATCACCATCTCGGTGCCCTCGGGAAGGATAACTTCGCCGGTGACGTCGGTGGTGCGGAAGTAGAACTGCGGACGGTAGTTCGCGAAGAACGGCGTGTGACGGCCACCTTCGTCCTTCGAAAGGACGTAGACTTCTGCGCTGAACTCGGTGTGCGGCGTAACCGAACCCGGCTTCGCGAGAACCTGGCCACGCTCGACTTCTTCACGGCCAACGCCACGGATCAGCGCACCGATGTTGTCGCCAGCTTCACCGCGATCAAGCAGCTTGCGGAACATTTCGACGCCGGTGACGGTCGTCTTGGTGGTGTCCTTGATGCCGACGATTTCGACTTCGTCGCCAACGTTCACGACGCCGGTTTCGACACGGCCGGTGACAACCGTACCACGACCCGAGATCGAGAACACGTCTTCGATCGGCATCAGGAAGTCCTTGTCGACCGGACGATCGGGGGTCGGGATGTAGCTGTCGACAGCGTCCATCAGAGCCTTGATCGAGCTTTCGCCGATTTCCGGATCGCGACCTTCGAGAGCGGCCAGAGCCGAGCCCTTGATGATCGGAATATCGTCGCCGTCGAAGCCGTACTCGCTGAGGAGTTCACGAACTTCCAGTTCGACGAGCTCGAGGATTTCCTCGTCGTCGACCTGGTCGACCTTGTTCAGGTACACGACCAGCTGCGGAACGCCGACCTGACGTGCAAGCAGGATGTGCTCGCGCGTCTGCGGCATCGGGCCGTCAGCTGCGTTCACGACCAGGATGGCGCCGTCCATCTGGGCTGCACCGGTGATCATGTTCTTCACGTAGTCGGCGTGACCCGGGCAGTCGACGTGTGCGTAGTGACGCGCGTCGGTTTCGTACTCGACGTGTGCGGTCGAGATGGTGATGCCGCGCTCACGCTCTTCGGGAGCCTTGTCGATGTTTGCGAAATCGACGGCCGAACCCATGACCTTGGTGATCGCCGCGGTCAGCGTGGTCTTGCCGTGGTCAACGTGACCGATGGTGCCGACGTTAACGTGCGGCTTATTACGCTCGAACTTTTCCTTCGCCATTTTCCAATAACCTCTGTCTTAAAATTTGGGATTTCTGCGGGGAGGAAACGGCGCCCGCTGAATCAGGCGCCGCCCCTAGACCGGTCGGCTCGCTTACGCAAGCTTCTCCTTGACTTCCTGTGCCACGTTAGCCGGAACTTCGTCGTAGTGGCTGAACTGCATCGTGTACTGTGCACGGCCCTGGGTGAAGGAGCGCAGCTCGTTCACGTAACCGAACATGTTCGCGAGCGGCACGTTGGCTTCGACTGCCTGGGCGTTGCCGCGGCTGTCGGTGCCCTGGATCTGGCCACGACGCGAGTTGAGGTCGCCGATGACGTCGCCGAGGTAGTCCTCGGGGGTCACGACCTCGACCTTCATGATCGGTTCCAGCAGCTTGATGCCAGCACGCTCTGCGACTTCGCGCATGGCGCCACGACCGGCGATTTCGAACGCGATCGCGCTCGAGTCGACGTCATGGTAGGCACCGTCGTACAGGTTCACGGTGAAGTCGATGATCGGGAAGCCAACGAGATGGCCGCTTTCGGCCTGCTCGCGGAAACCCTTTTCAATCGCGGGGATGTATTCCTTCGGAATGTTACCGCCCTTGATTTCATCTTCGAACACGAAGCCCTGGCCACGCTCACCCGGGGTGATCTTGACCTTGACGCGACCGAACTGACCCGAACCACCCGACTGCTTCTTGTGGGTGTAGTCCACGTCCACCGGCTTGCCGAGGTATTCGCGATAAGCGACCTGCGGTGCGCCGACGTTTGCCTCGACCTTGAACTCGCGCTTCATACGATCGACGAGGATGTCGAGGTGAAGCTCGCCCATGCCCTTGATGATCGTCTGGCCCGACTCGTGGTCGGTGGTGACGCGGAAGCTCGGATCTTCGGCAGCCAGGCGGTTGAGGGCGACGCCCATCTTTTCCTGGTCGGCCTTAGTCTTCGGTTCGACCGACAGTTCAATCACCGGCTCGGGGAATTCCATGCGCTCGAGGATGATCGGAGCGCTCGACGCACACAGGGTGTCGCCGGTGGTGGTTTCCTTGAGACCTGCGATAGCGACGATGTCGCCTGCGAATGCTTCATCGATGTCCTCGCGGTTGTTCGAGTGCATCAGCAGCATGCGGCCGATCTTTTCCTTCTTGTCCTTCACCGAGTTCAGGACCGAACCCTTGGTGAGGTGACCCGAGTAAATGCGGGTGAAGGTGAGCGAGCCGACGAACGGGTCGTTCATGATCTTGAAGGCCAGCGCCGAGAACGGAGCTTCGTCCGACGACGGACGGGTATCTTCTTCGTCGCTGTCGGGCAGGACGCCCTTGATGGCCGGAACGTCGAGCGGCGACGGCATGTAGTCGACAACCGCGTCGAGCAGGGGCTGCACGCCCTTGTTCTTGAACGCCGAACCGCACAGCACGGGAACGAAGTCGCGCGCCATGGTGCCCTTGCGGATCAGACGCTTGAGCGTCGCCGCGTCGGGCTCTTCACCCTCGAGGTAAGCTTCCATGACATCGTCGTCCTGTTCGACGGCGGTCTCGATCAGCTTCTCGCGGTATTCGGCAGCCTTGTCAGCCAGGTCAGCCGGGATGTCGACGTAGTTGAACGTCGCGCCCAGGTTTTCGTTTTCCCAGACGATGCCCCGGTTGTTGACAAGGTCGACGACGCCCTGAAGGTCGCTTTCCGCGCCGATCGGGAGATAGAGGACCAGCGGGTTCGCGCCGAGGCGGTCGATGATCGACTGGACGCAGTAGTAGAAGTCTGCACCGGTACGGTCGAGCTTATTGACGAAGCACATGCGCGGAACGCCGTACTTGTCGGCCTGGCGCCAGACGGTTTCGGACTGCGGTTCAACGCCGGCAACGCCGTCGAAGACTGCAACCGCGCCGTCGAGCACGCGCAGCGAGCGTTCGACTTCAATCGTGAAGTCGACGTGGCCCGGGGTGTCGATGATGTTGATGCGGTGCTTTTCGCCCTTGCCATCGTCGTTCTGCCAGAACGTGGTCGTGGCAGCCGAGGTGATGGTGATGCCGCGTTCCTGCTCCTGCTCCATCCAGTCCATGGTCGCAGCGCCGTCGTGGACTTCGCCGATCTTGTAGGACTTGCCGGTGTAGTAGAGGATACGTTCGGTCGTGGTGGTCTTGCCGGCATCGATGTGGGCCATGATGCCGATATTGCGGTACCGCTCCAGCGGATATTCGCGTGCCATGTTAAGTCTCCATGAGGGGCAGCCCCTCGATAAATTTACCAGCGGTAGTGCGAGAAGGCGCGGTTCGCGTCCGCCATGCGGTGCGTGTCTTCGCGCTTCTTGACGGCGTTGCCGCGGTTGTTCGCAGCATCCATCAGCTCGCCCGACAGGCGTGCGGCCATGGTCGTTTCAGGACGACCACGTGCAGCGCCGATCAGCCAGCGGATGGCGAGTGCCTGTGCACGCTCGGGGCGAACCTCGACCGGCACCTGGTAGGTCGCACCACCGACACGGCGGCTGCGCACTTCGACCTGCGGCTTGATGTTGTTCAGCGCCTCGTGGAACAGCTCCACGGGGTTCGTCTTGGCCTTGCTCTCGACGGTGTCGAGCGCGGTGTAGACGATACCTTCAGCAACGGCCTTCTTGCCGTCATACATCAGGTTGTTCATGAACTTCGAAAGGACCTGATCGTTGAATTTCGGATCAGGCAGGATTTCCCGCTTCTCGGGACGACGACGACGACTCATTGATTATCTCCTAAGTCCCGTGGATTACTTCGGACGCTTCGCGCCGTACTTCGAGCGCGACTGCTTGCGGTCCTTCACGCCCTGCGTATCGAGCACGCCGCGAAGGACGTGGTAGCGAACGCCGGGAAGGTCGCGAACACGGCCGCCGCGGATGAGCACAACACTGTGCTCCTGCAGGTTGTGGCCTTCGCCCGGGATGTAGGAGATGACTTCGCGCTGGTTGGTCAGGCGAACCTTGGCCACCTTGCGAAGTGCCGAGTTCGGCTTCTTCGGGGTCGTCGTGTAGACGCGGGTGCAGACGCCGCGCTTCTGCGGGTTCTGCTCCATCGCAGGGACCTTGCTCTTGGCCTTCTGCGGAACGCGGCCCTTGCGGACCAGCTGGTTAATAGTCGGCATGTGAGTTCTTTCTCTTCACCGTGTGATGGCGGCGACTAGCGGGTTGATTGGTGATGCGATCGGGTTCGTGCAGTTGCGACGCACGCGGCGCATAAAAGCACCGGGGCGGTCTGTTCGCACGAGCCTGAAACGCTCCACCCATCGACCCACACGGCCACCGGGTTACTTTGACGGCTGCCCCGAGCGATCCATGAGGTTCGCTGCAATAGAAAAGAGCCTTATCGCATCAGCGACAGGCCCCCGGGTCATGACCGGCAATGTTCAGCTCTATCTGGCCAGCGTTGGCTTCGCGCACAGCGATTCCCTCACCGGATGGGCGCGCACATAGTGTTGGAGGGGGAATTGGTCAAGCCGTGCCGTGGTCGGCCGCAGCGAGCTGTCGCAGGTGTTCGGCCACCGCCAGGTCCAGATCCTGGTAGACATACGGCCCGACGCGATACTCGCGCACCAGCTTCGTCTCGATGCCCTCTGGCAGGGGCGTAAGCGGATGGCGCACTGCCCCGCCCTCGTCTTCCCAGGATGCGACTGGCGGAGAGCTCTCGGCTTGCGCGTCATCGCCCGCATAGGTGCCATAAATGATGGTCGGAGGACCTTCTGCCTTGGTCGGAGTATCGGGCATGGGCTCTACCTTTCTGAGCGCGCGAACACGCTCGGCATATTCGGCGACCTTGGCGAAGTGGTTATCCCGTTCCGCCCCGTCTCCGGCGGCCGCGGCTCTCATCACCGCAGCCTGGTGCTCGTGCAGCAATTCATTGAGGTCCATTGCCATGTCGTGTTCCTGAGGCGGAGGATGATGGGATCGGGCGGAATGAACCGGGCGCATCCCGCAGATGCGCCCGGCCATCATGTGTCAGCCCTGCTGCTGGCGAGCCTGCTCGCGCTGCTTGCCGCCCTGGCGGACAGCCTGCTCCTGCTGGCGCAGGTTGGTAGCGCATTCCTTGCCGCCTTCGACCTGCTTCGTTTCAAAGCTGAAACGCTCGCCGGACTTGGGGGTGGAGGCTTCCTGCTGCAGGTCGGACTTTCCGAATTCGAGCACTGCGCCGCCCTGCTCGGGAGCGATGGTGCCGCTGCCCTTGCCGGTGTCGTAGCTCCTGATGCTGCCGTATTTGGTCATGGGACTGATCCTTTCGATTTCGCGCAGGCGCTCAAAAGCGACCGCTTGTGCGCGGTGGCTAGAAGGCGAAATGGAAAGAAGGGAGGGCAACTGGCCCTCGGGACCGTCGATCGCGACTGGTAGCTAGGTCTTAGATGGGGTGGGCGCAGGATCCTTACAAGGGGCTGGGCCGCCCAAATCGCACGAGGCTGAAACGCCGCCCCCATCGGGCCACCCGGGCGCAGGGTGATGACCGGCAATGTTCAGCTCTATCTGGCCAGCGTCAAATCAGCCCGTTGGACGCATCCTACGCCGGATGGGCGCGCACTTGGTGCGGGAGGGGGATTGGTCGAGGGTGTGGATAGACGGACAAGGACACTTCTAAACTCCGTAGTACTTGGCATTGTTCGACATTCACAAAGGGGAGCAACGCTGAAGTGCGCCTAGAAAATCTTAAACTGCGGTCGTTCAGAAGGTTTTCTGACCCAACAAACCTTCAATTGGCAGGGAAACTAGTTGCAATCACTGGTCCGAACGAAGCCGGTAAGTCATCGCTACTTAAGGCTTTCACCTATCTTAACGATGACCGCGAAATTGATATCACTGACAAGACGCTTCTTAGCGCGGAAGAAACTCTCATTGAGCTAGGATTCTTTCTTGAAGACGATGAATTGGATGCCGCCCGGCTATCTGAGCCCACTTGGTTGTTTTGGGTGAAAAGAGAATCTGGCAGCCGCCAATTCCGCTTCAATCCAAAGCCTCAGAGAGACCTCTCGCGGAGATTGAAGTGCCAAAAATCTCTCCTGCAATTATCTAACAGCCAATCAGCTCGATCGACACTGGATGAACTCGGCTTTCGAGTTGATAGCGATCAACTCGATGTTCTCATTGACGCCTTAGACTCAAAGCAGGAGCTCCCTGATGAGACCTTCACGTATCTAAAGTCTTTCGCTGATGATTTGCCTGACTTTGAGAAAGAGGCAAAAATTCCCAAATACATCGCTTCATTACGACAACAAATATCTGACCTAGTGGAATTCGAAAGGAATCACGATCCGGTCACAACCGCCATCGAAGCTTTGAGACCCCTAATTCCAACCTTCCTCGAATTCACATCCGAGTATCGAGACATAAATCTGCCATACAACATCACGCTGCTTAATCATCCGCAGCCTCAAAGCAGGCAGCCCCCTCAAAGCCCTTGCGAGAAATCATTCGGCGCTCAGGGCTAGACCTAGATGCACTGATTTCGGCTCAGGCCGCGGGCAGCACTGGCATCACAGAAGGCTTGATTTCGGCTGCGAACGAGAATTTGCGCAGCCTCTCCGAAGGGGTTTGGAGTCAGTCCGACGCATCTCTTTACTTCAAACTTGATGGCCCGCGATTAGACCTGCTTGTCGAGAACCGAAGTGGGTTTGATCCTCAATCCCGCTTCACGAACCTAAGCGCTCGGAGTGATGGTTATCGGCAGTTCGTCGCATTGCAGGTATTCATATTCTTGCACGAACAAGAAAATGCGATTCTCCTTATCGATGAAGTTGAACATCACCTACATTACGACGCACAAGCAGATCTTATTCAGCATCTTCAAAATGAACCGAGCGTCGATAAAGTAATTTATACAACCCATTCGGCAGGCGCACTGCCAGAAGATTTGGGTCAAGGCATCCGGTTGGTGCGCTGGAACCCAAAAGACCCAAAATGTAGCGTTGTACGCAATAAATTCTGGTCAGAGGGCAAGGGAGACGGCTTCCGCCCCCTGCTATTTGGCATGGGAGCATCAACGTTTGCGTTCTTCCCGACACGCAAAGCCTTGATAGCCGAAGGACCGACAGAGTTGATTATCTTGCCGCAATTGATGCGGGAAGCAATTGGCTCCGACAGCCTAGGATTTCAAGTTGTCCACGGGCTTTCGAATGTGGCTCCGCAAGGCTTGCCGGACCTAGGAGCGTCGTCAAACGGAATCGCCTTTCTGGCCGACAACGATTCAGGCGGCCGTGAACTCGCGAAACATTTGAAGAAGGCTAATGTCGAAGCATCCAAAATTCATTCGCTCAAGGAACTTGGTCCCTATAGCACCATCGAAGACTTGATTGACGCCAATCATTGGCGCACGGCAGTAAATCAATACATAAAGATGTATGGTGAGAAAGTTGGAGTGACTGATCTCATTGAGAAAGTGCCCGCTCGGGGACGAATTGCTGCGTTGCCTGAACAAATTCGATCGCAGAAAATATCTTTTGCCTACAACCTTCTGGAGATTAGGCAGAAAGACCCAAACGCCCGCCTTTTGGCAGGGAAGCTAGATAAGAAAATGAAGGATTTGGTTGCTTCGATCCAAAGTGACTTAGAGAAATAATCCTGAGACTGTTTCTTCTACCGCCCATCGCGTTTAAGGGTATTCTCTGTTCCCTTGGATTGCGGGAGCCGTAGACGATATCGCTGATGCGAAGCCAAGAGTGCATTTTCCTACTTCCCCGAAATATGCATCGTGGCGTGGGCCATGACCGAAAGCACCCGCAAGATCGCCCGCCAGGCCACCTCCGCAGTTGCGCATGTCGCGCCCGAGCCCGAGGAAGACGATCCCCTCCTCGCCTTCGCGCCCTTCATCCACTCCCACTCGCGGCGCAATTGACCTTCGGCCAGCTTCGCTTCCGATTACGCCGCAGCTCCAGCGCCGGTTGGCCTTTGGCCGCCTTCGGCCCGTCGCCACGCTGGCGGCCACCGGGATCGTCACGCAGGCGGCGCGCTCCGTGGGCAAGAGCATGGAGGCGCTCTACAAGCTGAGGGCGCGGCCCGGGGCGGAGGGGTTTGCGACGGCCTGGGATGCGGCGCTGGAGCGCGGGGTGCAGGAAGCCGAGCGCCGCGCCCTCGCCTTCGAACCCTACGGCTGCGATCCGATGGAGGAACCTGACTAGGAGGACTGGTGGCGAGCGCCCTAGAACCAGGCGCGGATGCCGACCAGCGCCACCAGCGCATCCGGATCCTCGCCCGCCGCGCGTGCGATATCCGAGGTCTCGCCCAGTTTCGCCTCGTACTCCACGCCGACATAGGGTGCGAACTCGCGGGCGATCTCGTAGCGCAGGCGCAGGCCCGGCTCGATCTTGGTGAGGCCTGCGCCGATCGCGCGTTCGGGAATGTCCTGTGCGGACAGTTCCAGCTCGACGCGGGGCTGGAGGATCAGGCGTTGCGTGATCTTCTGGTCGTATTCGCCCTCGATCCGCGCGGTGAGATCGCCGCGGTCGGACAGGAACAGCGCGCCGTCGACGTGCCACATGTAGGGCGCGAGGCCCTGGATGCCGAGGACGAGGTGGCTGCGCGTGTCCGGTTCGAGGTCGATGCGCGCACCGGCCTGCAGGTCGAAGAACGGGCCGATGGCATGGCCCCAGAGCGCCTGTATCTCGGCGTCCTCTACTTCGCCGCCGAGCTCGCCCCCGAACTCACCTTCACCTTCGGACTTGAGCACGAACTTGTCGATGTCGCCGCCGTACCAGCCCTGGAGGTCCCACAGGAAGCCTTCCTCGCCGTCCTTGAAGCGGGCCTCGAGCCGTTCGGCCATCAGTGTGCCGGTCAGCATGTCGCCGTGGGTGGCGTGGTTGTTGGCACGGGCGTCGGCCATTGCCTCGGCACCGAAGATCGCATCGGCCGCGTGCTGCGGGCCCTCGAAAGCCTCGGGCGGCGGCGGACCCTGCGGGACATCGCCGACCTGGTGCATGGAGTGATCGGCCATCATCGCGTGGCCGGAGTGATCCTCCTGCGGTTTCTCCTCGTGCTTCCCGTGCGCGGAGTGGTCCGGCATCGCGTGGCCCGAGTGGTCCTCCACCGCCTCTTCGACCGGATGCTCGTGTGAGGAGTGATCGGGCTTCTCCGCTTCCTGCGCGGCCTCGTCCTGGTGATGCGCGTGCGCGGAATGGTCCTGCGCGGCGGCCGGAAGGGCGAGCGCCATCAGCGGCAGCGCGAGCGTCGATGCGAGCCTCATGCCGCGTCCTCCGGTGCGGGGAACGGGCGGACCGTTACCGTCTGCATCATGCCGGCGTGCATGTGATAGAGGAGGTGGCAGTGGAACGCCCAGTCGCCCGGCTCGTCGGCGGTGAGGTCGAAGGTCGCCGTGCTGCCCGGCTGCACAATGACCGTGTGCTTCAGCGGCTGGTTCATCATCCCCGCCCCGTTGACCAGCTCGAAGAAGTGGCCGTGCAGGTGGATCGGGTGCGCCATCATCGTGTCGTTCACGAGCTTCACGCGCACCCGCTCGTCATAGGCGAAGCGGATGGGATCGTCGGTCACGGCGGAGAACTTCTTGCCGTCGAAGCTCCACATGTAGCGTTCCATGTTGCCGGTCAGGTGGATTTCGAGGCTGCGCGTCGGCATGCGATGCGGGTTCATCCGCTTCGCCTTCAGATCGGTATAGGTCAGCACGCGGTGGCCGACATTGTCGAGGCCGAGCCCCGGATAATCCATCCGGTCCATCGGCATCGGCGAGACCATGTCGAGACCCGGACCTACCTTCACATCCGCCGGCAGCTTCGAGGTGTCGCGCATCGAGTGATCCATCGAGGAATGGTCCATTCCCGCCATGTCACCGCCAGACCCGTGGCCCATCGCGCCGTGGTCCATGCCCGCCATCGAACCCATGCCCATGTCGGTCATCGTCAGCGTGACCGGCTCGCGCAGCGGCGGCGGGGTGGCGCGGTGGCCCTTGTGCGAGGTGAGCGAGGCGACGCCCATGCCGCTGCGGTCCATCGCCTCGGCCACCAGCGCATGGCTGCCGTAGGGCGGAGTGACGATTACGTCGTAGGTCTCGGCAGTGCCGATCTGGAATTCGTCCACCTCGACCGATGCCACATCCTTCCCGTCTGCCGCGATCACAGTCATCGGCACGCCGGGAATGCGGACGTTGAAGAAGGTCATCGCCGACCCGTTGATTACGCGCAGGCGCACCCGCTCGCCCGGCCTGAAGAGATATTCGAGACCGTCCATCGGCCCGTGGCCGTTGATGAGGAAGGTGTAGGTCGAGCCGGTCACATCCGAGATATCGCGCGGGTTCATCCGCATCCCGCCCCACATCAGGCGGTCCTTCACGGACATCTCGCCTTCGGTCGCGGTCTGCATCTGGTTGTTGAAGTAGTGCTCGCCGACCTTGAGCAGGCGGGCGATCTCGTGCGGGTGCCGCGGCGTGAATTCGCTCAGCAGGACAACATAGTCGCGGTCGTAGCGCGGATCGGGCTCGGCGCTTTCGATGATGATCGGGCCATAGTGCCCCGCCTGCTCCTGCAGGCCCGAATGACTGTGCCACCAGTAGGTCCCGTTCTGACGGATCGGGAATTCATAGGTGAAGGTCTCGCCCGGCTTGATGCCCGGAAAGCTGACACCCGGAACACCGTCGAACTGGAACGGCAGCAACAGGCCGTGCCAGTGGATCGAGGTATCCTCGTCCAAATTGTTCGTCACATCGATCCGGACGTTCTGGCCTTCCTTCAGGCGCAAAAGAGGCCCTGGCACGCTGGCGTTCACGGCAATTGCATGACCCTTGCGCCCGCCGACACCGAAATGGTGCCCGCCGACACTGAGCGCGATCTTCTCGCCGGAAACCTCGCCAAAACCCTGCCTCGCGTGGGTCAGGCTTTCACCGCGCGCCCATGCTGGAAGGGGAAGCGACATGGCCGCTCCGAGGGCTGCGGTGCTGGTGATAAATTTGCGGCGATCGATCGACATGAATTCTACCGTCAAAAAGGTTCTGTTGAAGGACTTCGGGCGATCACATATATACCCCCACAGGGTATTACAACTGGATGGACGACATGGCTGAGAACGCCGACGCAAAAATCAATCGACTCAACCGGATTGCGGGTCAGGTGAACGGCGTCGCCAAGATGATCGAGGACGATCGCTACTGCATGGACATTTTGCACCAGATCCAGGCCATCAAGTCGGCCCTCGCCAAAGTCGAGACGCAGGTTCTAAAAGATCACGCCGCCTGCTGCGTGGCCGAGGCGATCGCCAGTGGAGACGAATCAGAGCAGCGCAAAAAGTTCGAGGAACTGGTCGAACTGCTGGAAAAGCGTCGCTAGTCCGCGTCAAGATACCCCCTCTCGAGACTTCCAAGGAGCCCCCCGTGAGCATTCGATCGCTGACCCGCACCCCGCTTCGCCTCGCCCTCGGCCTTTCGCTCGCCGCGTGCGCCGGCGCCGCGCAGGCGACGAGCATTGCCATGTACCGTGATCCCAATTGCGGTTGCTGCCTCGCTTGGCTTTCCCATGCGAACGAGCACTTCGCCAAGCTCGACGGCCAGCTGACCAGCAAGACGATCAACAGCGAGAACATTGCGGCGGTCAAGGCGACCAATGGCGTGCCTGCGGACCTTGTTTCGTGCCACACCGCCATCGTCGACGGCATGGTGATCGAGGGCCATGTGCCCGCAGCCGATATCGAACGCCTGCTTGCCGAACGTCCCGACGGCATCACCGGCCTCGCGGTCGCGGGTATGCCGCTCGGATCGCCGGGCATGGAAATGGGCAACCGGCGCCAGGCCTATCAGGTCATCGCCTTCGGTCCCGCCAAGCGGATGGTCTGGTCGAGCTATCCTGCCAGCGCCCGGTAGGCGCGCGGGCCGGAATTGTGACACGGCGCGATAGTTCTGGCGCTCGGCACGCGGAGTAGTATGGTACCGCGTCCCTCGCAGCTAGGCCGGTCGCCCTTCATGGAAGCAGTCTTCACCGAAATCGCCGAGAGCGCCGATGTAAACTCGCTGTGGGAGAGCGTGAAGAAAGCAGCCGCGAGCTATGGCGCGGACAAGTTCAGTTACCACTTCACGCCGGTATTCTGCTCGCAGGTCTCTCGCGAGACGCAAATCATGGCGCAAGGGTTCTCCTGCGCCTGGCTAGATCTCTACGAGGACGCGCATTTCCGGAGCGTCGATCCCATCCCCGATGCGGTGATGAAGGCCGGCCACACGATTTCCTGGGACGAGGCGCTGGAGCGGGTCGAGCATTCTCCGAAAGTGGAGGCATTCATCTGCGCAATGCAGGAATACGGCATCGTGAACGGCTTCGGCGTGCCGCTCTACGGGCCTGACGACCGCGATGCGTATGGCGCTTACGGCTTTCCCGAAGGACATGTGCCGGAGGAAGAGCAGATCGTCGCGCTGACCATCATTGCACGCGCGGCGCATGACCGGGTGTGCCAGCTGGTCAATGTCGAGGAGGGGGAGATCGCCTTCTCGCGGCGAGAGGCGGAGGTGCTCGAACTGATCGCGCAGGGCAAGTCAAACCCGGTCATCGCCCAGCTTCTCGGCATCTCGCCCGACACCGTCTCTACCTATGTTCGCCGGATCTACGCCAAGCTTGGCGCCAGCGACCGGGTGGGCGCGGTGATCAAGGCCCTTAAACTGAAGCTGATTGCGTTGTAGGCTGGCACTTGTGCAAGCCGCCGATATCGTCATCCACACTAAGCTCGAGAACGGGCATCCGGTGTGTATTCGCTCCATCACGCAGAGCGATGCGGAACGTATGCGTGTGGGTATCTCACGCATGTCCGCCCAGTCGCGCTACCTGCGCTTCTTCTCTGGCGCTGCCACGCCTCCCGACTGGGTGATCGAGCGCCTCACCGAAGTCGACGGACACGAACATATCGCCTGGGGCGCGGTCGATGCGTCCGACGAGAGCGAGCCTGCGATCGGCGCAGTCCACGCCTTCCGCCACCATGAGGACGAGGATTGTGCGGAGTTCTCCGTCGGCGTGCTCGACGATTATCACGGGCTCGGCCTCGGCAAGATGCTCACCGCCACGATCCTGCTCGACGCGCGGCGCGAGGGGCTCGCGCATTTCGCGGTCAACATCCTCGCCGAGAACCGCAGCGCGCGTGACTTCGCCAAGTCGCTGGGCGCGACCTACGAGGGGCTGGAAGACGGGGTGATGCAGTTCCAGCTGGACGTCGAAGGCGCAATCAAAGCGCTGCGCGAAGAATGCGATCCTCCGGGCATTGCGGATGTGTTCAGGGCGTTCGAAGGCGCCTAGCCGCGCTTCGGCCACTCGCTCGCGAGCAACCCGTACATCATCACGTCGCGCAGGCCGATATGGGTGGTTTCGTGCTCGCGGAAGAGCGCCTCGCGGGCAAAGCCGAGCCGCTCGAGCAGGCGGACCGAGGCGGTGTTGTCGACATCGACCTCGGCGGTGAGCTTGCGCAGGCCATCGGCGGCAAAGAAATGCGCAACCAGCGCCTCGGTGCATTCGCGCGCCACGCCCTCGCCCTGCCTGTGCGCGCAGGTAATGTAGCCGATCTCCTCGACGCCGTCCTCATGCCCCGGCACCGCCACGAAGCGCGCGGCGACTTCGCCATCACCGTCCTCGGCAATCCAGGTGCGGCCGTTCCAGTTGGGCTCGGCGAGCCAGCCCCACAGCTCCTCCTCGCTCTCGAAAGCGGGGCGCGTGAGATAGCGGCACTGGTCCTCGTCGCCGAGCGTCGGGAACAGCGCGGCAGCATCCTCGCGCCGCAGCGGACGCAAGGTGAAACGGTCGGTCTTGAGAGTGGGAACGTCCCTCATCAGCCCGCGAGGAACGCGACGAGGGCCTTCACCTTCTTCGTGCGCCATTGCGGCGTGGGGGCGACGAGCCAGTAGGCGCGCGTGCCCTGCTCGGGCCCGTCGAGCACTTCGAGCTGGCCCGCCTCGATCGCTTCCTTGGCGAGCAGTTCGGGCAGGATCGCCTTGCCCAGCCCCGCCATTGCGCCCGAGAGCGCCTGGCCGGCATTGCTCACCGTGACATGCGCCTGCACGCCGTCCTGCAGCGGCAGGCCCCAATCGATCCAGCGATCGGGCGCACCCGGCGCAGCCACCGTCACGCGGCGCGCGGCAGCCAGTTCGACACCCTGCAGGTCGCCCGGCCCGTCGACGAGACGGATCGCGCAATCGAGGTTCGCTTCGGTGAAATCGGCGTTCTCGTCCGCCACAAAGACGAACTTGATCTCGGGATTGTCCTTCGAGAACTCCGCAAGCCGCGGCGCGAGCCACTGCGCGTAGAATTCGCGCGGGCAGGCGATGGTGTAGCTGTCCGAGGCCTGCCCCGCCTGCATGGCGGAAACGCTTTCCTCGAACTTCAGAAAACCTTCGCGCAGCGCGTCGAGACCCGCAGCGCCTTCCTGTGTCAGCTCCAGCCCCTTGCTCGTGCGGCGGAACAGCACGGTGCCGAGATGATCCTCGAGCGCACGGATCTGCTGGCCGACAGCCGCCGGCGTCACCGCCAGCTCGTCCGCAGCGCGGGTAAAGCTGAGGTGCCGGGCAGCGGCGTCATAGACGCGCAGGGCGTTCAAAGGCAGATGCGTGCGCTTCATGGTCTCACGCGTTTAGCAATGTTGCGCCGCAAAACAAGATTGCGGCGAAAGGATGGCTGGGAGAGCTTAGAGCTCGCTTTCGAGCCACTGCTTGAGCTGGCCCTTGGGCGCAGCACCGCGCATCTGGGCGGCTGGCTCGCCGTTCTTGAACAGGACGAGGTAGGGGATCGACTGGACGCCCATAGCGCCGGGCACGCCGGTGTTTTCCATGATATCCATCTTGGCGATGGTGACCTTGTCGCCCAGCTCGTCGGACAGTTCCTCGAGCGCCGGAGCGATCATCTTGCACGGCCCGCACCACTCGGCCCAGAAGTCCACGAGAACGGGCTTGTCGCTTTCGAGAACGTCCTTCTGGAAGCCTTCGTCGGTGACGTTGATGGTGGCCATGGGAATACTCCTGATATCTGAAAACTTGCCGCCCCATATGGGCGGCGCGTGCAATTACTCAACCGGCGGGAGGGCAAAGCTTTCCTGCCGATCCGCAAACGCGGCCTTGTAGGCGGCCAATTTGTCCTGCGGCAAGGCGATGAGTTGCGGTGTCTGGGTATAGAGCACTGCGGCCTCGACCGCGCGCCCCGGATAGATTGCCTCGAGCGCAGCCACATAGGCTGCCATCTGCCGCATGGTGCTCTCCGGAATGCCATCGAGCGAGGAAGGAGGGCGCCGCGCGGTCTTGAAATCGACCACAGTGACCTTCTCTGGCGTGACTAGCAGACGGTCTGCGGTGCCCATCACCACCAGCCCCTCGACCGTGGCGGCGAGCGGTATCTCGGCCAGCGCATCCGGACCGAAGATGTCGGCAAAGCCCGGCTCCTCCAGAACGGCGAGCGCGCGGGCCAGCATTTCCTCCCGATCAGCATCGTCAAGATCGGGCGCCTGCCGCGCGAGCCAGCCGCGCGCCTTCTCTGCGCGCTTGTCCGTCGCGACCTCGGGAAGGCGCTCGAGCAGCGCGTGGATCAGCACGCCGCGCCTTGCGGATCCGGCTGCGACCTCGGGCGGGAGCGGCGGATCACTGCCCTCGACCTCGCCCAGCCCCGAGGGGGCCAACGGACGCGGCGGGCGCGGTTCGGGGCCGACAGACTGCTGCGCCCACAAGGGAAGCTCCGTGGCGGGAGCGATCTCGGCCTTGGCGGACACCGGCACCGGTGGGGCGCGCTCGCCAACCTCCCAGCGTGCGCCCCAGATCGGGTCTTCCAGCCCCTCACCTTCCTCGAACAGCTGCGCCAGTCGCGCATACCAGCTGTCCTCATGCGGTCCGTTCTTCGCATCGCGCGGCCCCAGCGAACCGCCGACGAATAGCGCCTCCTCCGCACGCGTCATCGCGACATAGAGCAGCCGCCAGTGCTCCTGCATCGAGCGCGCCGCGTTTTCATCCTCCACCTCGCGTACCGGGCCGACCTTCTCGTCCTTGGTGAGCGAGGGCAAAGGCACGACATTGCTCTGGTCCGCACCCAGCGGCGTTTCTTCCAGTGACAAATCGCCCGAGGCATCGGGACGGATCGCGGCGTCGGCAAGAATGACGATAGGCGCTTGCAGGCCCTTGGACCCGTGCACCGTCATCACCTTGACTTGGTCACCGCCCTCGCCCGCCTCGCGCTTCAGCTCGCAATCGCCTGCGTCGAACCAGCGGATGAAGCCCTGCAGGCTAGCGACATGACTCGACGCATAGGCATTGGCGGCGTTGAGCAGCTCGTCGATCGGATCATTGGCCTCGCGCCCCAGCCGCGCGACAAGCTTGCGCCTCCCGTCCATCGGGCCGACGAGAATCCAGTGAAGCAATTGCTGCGGGCTGTCGAAATCACCGCGGCGCAGGATTTCGCGGAGATCGTGCACGGTCCGGGCAACGCGCGGCTGGTCGGAGCCCCGCAAATGCTCCCAGAGCCGGATACCCTTCTCGCGATAGCCGAAGACCAGCAGGTCCTCCTGGCTCCAGCCGATCAGCGGCGAGACGAGCAGGTTTGCGAGCGTCAGATCGTCCAGCGGCTGCGCGGCAAAGCGGATCGCGGCCATCAGGTCTTTCACCGCCAGCGGATTGCCGAGCCTGAGCCGGTCGACACCTGCCACCGGTACACCATGCGCATAGAGCCGCGCGACGATCAGCGAGGCCAGTTCGCGGCGCTTCTGGACGAGGACCATGACATCCCCCGCCCCGGCGCGGCGGGGCGCGCCTTCCTTGACCAGTGTAAAGCCGTCTCCCTTGGGATCGAGCCATTCGGCGACCTGCCGCGCGATCCTGTCGGCCATCAGGCGATCGTGGCGGGCAAGCCAGCCGTTCTCCTCCTCAGCCTCCTCGTCATCGCCTTCCGCGATGCGGACGTCCTTCCAGAGCGTGACGAGACCCGGCTTGTCGCTGCCCTTGTGCTCGCCGTCGCTTTTCTCGAGGCCCAGCCCTTCCGGGCCGATCGCGCGGATCGCCTCGTCGACGAAGCTGAGCACGATCTGGTTGGTGCGAAAGCTGCGTTCGAGGTCGTGTTCCTGCAGTCGGCCCGCGCTGCCGTTTGCGCGCGCTTCCTCGGCCGCGCGGGCGGCCTCTTCCATCCGGTCGCGGAAATAGTCGCGTGCGGCGCGGAAATTCTCGGGGCTGGTGCCCTGGAAGCCGAAGATCGCCTGCTTGTAATCGCCCACGGTGAAGATGGTGCGGATCGCGTCGCCGCGTGCGCCGAGACCGTCGAAATAGTCGTCGGTCAGCGCCTTCACGATCTGCCACTGCGCCTCGTTGGTGTCCTGCGCCTCGTCGACGAGGATATGGTCGAAGCTGCGGTCGAGCTTGTAGCGGATCCAGTCGGCCATCTGGCTGGATGACAGCAGCCGCGCAGCGCGGTGGATCAGGTCGTCGAAATCGACGAGGCCTTCGCGGGCCTTGGCGTCTTCCCAGCGCTTGGCGAATGCGCGGCCGGCCTCGAGTTGCGGGGCGAGGAAGCCGGCGAGGTCGAGCAGTGCGGAGCGTTCGGCCACTGCGCGGACCGCCTCGGCAATGATCTCCTGCTTATTGCCGAAATCGGGATCGTTTTTCTCCGCGCCCTTCATGACACGCGGGTCGCCATCCTTTTTCAGCAGCGTGTCGAAGAAACCATCGAGACGCTCTAACCGCTCTTGGGGATTGGCAACTAGCCAAGCAGGGACGAACTCGCGGACCTTGTCAGCGCCCTGAGATTTCCACCCTTCCATCGCCTGCAATGCCCCTCGCAGGGTCTCGACAGGGAAGTTCTCGTCCGAGCAGCCTTCGGCCACCCATCCCTCGTCCGCATCAACCGGAATTCCGAGAAGTCGGCGCACCGGATCTCGAAGCCCGTGCTGCCAGGCCGGCTGGTCCCACAATTCCTTGTGGCGCGCACACCGCATCAGCCAGCCAAGCACGGCATCGGGGCCCTTGCGGCGGCTCATCTCGGCCACAGCCTCGGCGATTTCGGGATCGCCGTCCGCCAACAGGTCTGAGAGGACATCGCGGCTCAACAGGTCGCGGTCGCGGTCCTCCATCGGCTGGCTGCCGGGCAGCACGCCTGCCTCGCTCGGGAAGGCGGCGAGGAGATATTGCGCGAAGGCGTGGATCGTATCGATCCTGAGGCCACCGCCCGGGCAATCGAGCACGCGGGCGAAGAGCGAGCGAGCGCGGGCCTGCGTATCGGGGTCGACGCCCGCGCCGAGATAGCCCAGTTCCTTCGCCAGCTGGCCTGCTTCCATGCGCACCCAGCGCGCGAGCACCGAGTTGACACGCACCGCCATCTCCGCCGCGCCCGCCTTGGTGAAGGTGAGGCAGAGGATCTGCGAGGGGTCGGCATGCGGCTCGAGCAGCAGCCGCAGGACGCGCGCCGAGAGCACCTGCGTCTTGCCCGTCCCTGCACTGGCGGACAGCCAGACGCTCGTCCGCGGATCGACCGAAGCGCGCTGCGGACCTTCGAGATTGTGGACCTTGCCGCTCACGAGGCGTCCTCCTCGTCGGCCTGCCGCGGCAACCACTCCTCCAGCCGCATTAGCTGGTCGTAGGTGTCATAGGCCGGGTAATCGGGGTTCTCGCGCGCCGTGAACGGCGCATCGCCCTTGATGTACTTGCCGATGGCCTCGCCCAGTTTCTTGTGTGTGTGCGGAAGGAAGTCCTCGGGCAGCACGCCTTTCTGGCGGTCAGTGAGCTTAAGCGGCACCTCGACATAGCCAAAGCCATGCGGGTTTTCGTCCTTTGCACGGCCGAGCGACCAGTATTCGTAAGCCCCGGGTCGTCCTTGCGCGTCGGGGAAGCCACCGCCCTCAGCGATCAGGCCGAGGATGCCGAGCTGGAGTGCGAACCCCTCTTCCACCATCGCCTTGCTCGGCGGCTTGCCGGTCTTGTAGTCGACGATGGCGAGCTGTCCGTCCTCCAACCGGTCAATCCTGTCGGCGCGGCCATGGACGAACACATCGTCGAAATGCATCGAACCCCTGGCCTCTACGGCCACGACCTCGCGGCCTGCATAGGAGCTGACGGTCTCCTCGATCCATTCGAGCGCTTTTTGAAGGCGCGGCTGCCAGAGGCCGCGAACCAGCGGGTCGGCGTTCTCCTCGTCGAGCACCTTCTCCATGATCGGGGCGATGCGCGCGGCAGCATCGGATTTTCGCGCGATATGCCAGCGTTCGAGTATCTTGTGGGCCACATTGCCCTGCCAAAGCGGGTTGGGATCGGCATCGAGCGAGTCGAGGTCCGAGAGGCCCATGATCTTCTGCGCGAAGAACTGGTAGGGATCGCCCAGCAAGCGGTCGAGCGCGGTGGCCGAGATGTCGACATCGCGCTGGTCGGCACTGGGTGTGGGCTTTGGGCGCGGATATTCGGGCGCGGACTCGGCGCGCGTCATGGCGCGGGCGAGCTCGATGATCTCGTGGTCCTCGTAGCGCGGCAGCAACTCGCCGAGCAGCGCCTGCACACGCAGAAGGAAGCGGCTGGGGATGGCAGGCCCGCCCTCGTCGCGCTCGCTGCGACTCAAAACAACTTCGGGCGCACCAAGCGCGCCCGCAAGGTCGTGCGCGGAAAGGCCAATGCGGAAGTCGCCGCCGGGCACGCCCAGTGCGCGCAGCACCGGCGGGGCAAGTAGCGCGTCGACGCTTCCACGCGCAGGCCAGATGCCCTCGTTGAGCCCCGCACAAATCACTAGGTCGGCGCGGTTCATGCGTGCTTCGAGGAGGCCGAGCACCTGTACGCGCGCATGGCCGCCATAGGGCGGTCGCACCGCGCGCTCCTCCATCGCGTCGGCAAGCACGGTCGCGACATCGCGCGGGGCCACGGCAAAGCCGGCCCCGCGGGCGTGGAGGCGGAATTCCTCGACGAAACTCGCAAGCGTGCGCCCGTCCTCCTGCGCCCACAGCTTCTCCCCGCACAGCGCCTCGGCCGAGGCCGCCAGCGTGTCGATCAGCTCGGCAAGGTCGGCAGGCGCATCCCGGTCGATCTCGACCAGCGGGAGGAGCTTCTCTTGCGCCGCCTCCCACCATTCGGCGATCTCTGGACGCTTTTCGGCCAACCTGGCGACTTCCGCCCGTGCCGGTTCGAGGCCCGGCGCAAGGCGCGGACCGCGCAAGGCCCGCTCCAGACGGCGCACCCGCCGCAGCCAGACCCCGCGTTCCATCCCGCCATCGACCAGCGGGTGGCCGAGCAACGCCATCAGCGGCACCGCCCTCGCCCCTTCGGACATGACCTCGGCGGCAAGCAGGAATGCTCGGCCAGCGGCGGTCTGCGAAAGCGGGCGACCGGCGGAATCGTCGGCGACGATATTCCAGCGCGAGAGGTGGTGGACGACGCGCCGCGCGAGCGGGCGGTCGGGCGTGACCACCGCGACGCGCTTTTCCGGCTCGGCCAGGGCTTCACGCACCAGCAAGGCGATAGCCTGCGCTTCTTCCTCCGGATTGGCAGCCTGCATGATGCGCACGCCTGAAAGACGGCGCTTCTCGGCCGGCAGATCGACCCAGACCTTGCTCGCCTCAGGCGGCAGGAAAACGGCGGAAATCGCGTGGCTGCGCTCCGGCGGCGCGGCGGTCATGCCCTTGCGATGCCATGGCTGCACTTCCTCGCGGCCCACACCCATGCGGTTGAGCAGCAGCTTGAGGTGATATTGCGGATGCGTCACCGCGTCATCGCGGGTAAAGACCGTATCGGTTGGCGTAGGAGCAGCCCCCGCGCGGCCCAGTTCGTCCCAGACATCGGCTTCCATCGTGAGATCGAAATCGGGCAGGATCACAGCACCTTGCGGCAACTCACTCACAACCCGTAGCAACTTCGCGAGAGCGGGCGCGGCGCTGGTGACACCGGCGGCGAGAATGGGCGTGTCGGGCGGCGAGGCCTTCCATGCCTGCCGGGCCTCGTCGAACAGGCGGTTTCGCCGCGCGGCAGCATCGAGCACGCCGTTCTCGCCGAGCCATGCGAGCCAATTTGCCTGCACATTGGCGAAGAGCCGGATCGAGTCCTGCCAATGCTTCGAAAGGTCGGGGAAGATGTCGACCACCTTTTCGTCGACCAGTTGTTCGGGTCCGATATCCTCGACCAGCAGCCGGTCCATGGTGGCGCCCGTCTCGCGGGCGAGCCGGAGCAGCGTCGCGCCCTTCGGTGCATCGTCGCCCATTTCCTCTGCAATCAGCCCGGCCAGCGCAAACAGGCGGCGCTGCGGGTCGATGGCAGGCGGAATTTCGCTTGCCCCGAGCGGGTCGAGCAGCGGGCCAAGCGCCTCGTCGAGGTCGAGATCGCCGACCACGGCCATGCGCGGCATAAGCAAGCCGCTGTGCCCCGTCTCACCCGCATGGCGGATGAAAGCTTTCGACAAGGTGCGGCGCGCACGCGAACTCGGCAATAAGAGAGTTAGCTTCGCCAGCCCCAGCTCGGGGTCGGCGTAACGCGGGACCAGTCCCGCGACGAGCGCATCGGCGAAACCGCGGTGCGCGGCGATGGAATAGACCTTCGGCTGGCTTGCGACCCTGCCCTCTTCAGCCACCCGTCAACGCCTCCTCGGTAGGCCTGATATGCTGCGGCGTGCCGACTTCGTACCACATGCCGGTGAAGGCGACGCCGAAGAGGCGATCCTCCTCGATCGCGCGATCCCACAGGATATTGGTCGAAAACTTGCCCTCTGGCGCATCGCGCAAGAGGCGGTGCGAGACCAGCTGGATGCCGGTGTAGATGAAGGGCGCAATCCGACCCGGAAGCTTGCGCTTCAGCCGTCCGGCACCGTCCATGTAAAAATCGCCGGTCCCGTCGAAATTGTGCGCACGCGCGTGGGTCACGACCAGCAGCAGCGCGTCCATCCTGTCGGGATCCCACGCCGCAGAAAGGTCGGCAAAGGCATTACGCGGCCCATCGAGCCAGATGCTGTCGGCATTGCAGGCGAAGAAAGGATCGGGAAGCAATCCCGCCTGCTGCGCCTTCACCATGCCGCCACCGGTTTCGAGCAGGAGCTCGCGCTCGTCGGAGAAGGTCACGGCAGGCGCCTTGCGCGCCTTGATATGCGCCTCGATCGTCTCGGCAAGGTAGTGGACATTGACCACGGCCTTGTCGACGCCGGCATCCTCCAGCCGGTCGAGCGCACGGTCGATCAGCGGCTTGCCCGCAACGCGCACCATGGGCTTGGGCGTGGTGGCCGTCAGGGGCCGCATGCGTTTGCCGAGACCGGCAGCCATCATCATGGCGGTGTCGGACACCAGCTTGCTCATGCGATCTTGCCTCCCAGTTCGTCACGAAGCTCGCGCGGGATATTGCTGTCGAACCACGCAGCCACCGGCTCCATCGCGGGGTGCGAAAGGTCGCGCTCCATGGCGGCCCAGACACGCGGGATCATGTCGAGATAGCGCGGCTTGCCGTCGCGCTTGTAGAGGCGCGTGAAGATGCCGACGATCTTGGCGTTACGCTGAGCACCGAGCCGTGCGTAGTCGGCGAGGAATTGCTCGTCCGGCTGCGCGGCTGCGCGGTAACGTTCGAGCATGTCGTGTTCGAGTTTCAGCGAGACATCGCGCCGCGCATCCTGCAGCAGGCTGACTAGGTCGTAAGCCGGGTGACCGACCAGTGCGTCCTGGAAATCGATCAAGCCTTGCTCGCCTGACGGCTTTTCAGGCTCGAGCAGCATGATGTTCTCGGCATGATAATCTCGCAGCACGGTGACGCCCGGCTGCTGGCGCTCCATGATCGGGAACAAGGCCACGTCCCATGCGGCCTTCCAGCCCATCTCGTCCACTTCGAGACCGGCTGCCGGACAGTACCATTCGGTGAACAGCGCTGCCTCGCGCTGGTAGACTGCGACGTCGTAGGGTTCGAATGGTCCGGGCGGCAACTGGTGGAGCTGTACCAGCGTGTCGATCGCCTTGGCATAGACCTCGACTTCGCCCTGCGGATTGTCGTCGATCCACTCCTTCATGCGGGTATCGCCGAAATCCTCGGTCAGGACCCAGCCATTGGCCGCATCCTCGGCAAGGATGGCCGGTCCGCGCATGCCGCTTTCCTCCAGCCAGCGCGCGACATGGAGGAAGGGCTTGGGATCCTCGTGCGGCGGCGGGGCGTGCATCAGCATTGCCGTCTTGCCGCCCATCTTCAGGCGGAAATAGCGGCGGAAGCTGGCATCACCCACCAGCGGGGCGATTTCGGCGCCCTCCCACTGGGTGTCACCAAGGAAATTATGGATGCCGTCGGGTAGCGCGCTCATGGCATGCGGCTTTGCCAAGCCTTGCCTCCCTTCACAATGGCCCGGCGCCCCTCTCCCACGGTTTCCAGCGTGATCGAGAGGCATCCCGCCTCATGTTCGAAGCCGCCTGCGTGATCGGGCCATTCGGCGATGAGTGCAGCGCCCTCGCGATAATCGTCGAGACCGATCTCCAGCGCTTCGGACGGGTCCTCAAGTCGGTAGAAATCGGCATGGACGAGCGGCAGGCGCAAATGATCGTAAGTCTCGATGATCGTGAAGGTCGGGGACGGCACCTCGCCTTCGTGGCCGAGCGCGGCGATGATTTCGCGCGCAAGCGTGGTCTTGCCTGCGCCCAGCCCGCCCGTGAGCGCCACGACATCGCCCGGCTCGAGCAGCTTGGCAATGCGAGCGCCGAAGCCCTTCATGGCCGCAAGATCGGGCAGGTTGATGGTCACGGCAGCGTGATTGTCGCGGTGGTGCCCGCGTTCTTGCGGCTCTGGATGTCTAGCGTGCCGCCATGCGCCTCGATCAGCTGGCGGGCGAGCGGGATGCCGAGGCCCTGGCGGCGCTCGATCCCCTTGCCATCTGCACTCATGCGGATGCCTTCGAGCGCGCGAGCAAGCTCGTGCTGGCTCATCCCTGCACCATTGTCCGAAATCACAATCCGGTTGAGGCCACGGCGCTTGGCGATGTCGATCAGGATGCGGCCACCGCGCGGCGTGTTGGCGATGGCATTGTCGAGCAGGTGACCGATGGCGCGCTGCATCTGCTGGCGGTCGGCCTCGACGACCTTGTCGGCATTGCCCTTCACATCCAGCGTCAGCCCGTTCTCGATGATCCGGCTCTCGCGCTTACGCACGATCTGTTCGATGAAGGGCAGCACCTCGAGCTTGGTCTTGCGCAGCGGCATGAGACCGGCTTCCGACTGCGAGAGGTCGAGCACGTTTTCGACCTGCGCGGTGAGCTTGCCCACCGACATGGTGATCGCCTGCACATATTCCTGCGCCTGCGGCGTCAACTCGCCCGCGATGCCCTGCGCAAGGAGCTCGGCAAACCCGCCGATCGAGGTCAGCGGTGTGCGGAATTCGTAGGACATGTTGGCGAGGAAGCGGGTCATGACCGCATCGGCCTCTTCGAGCGCGCGGTTGCGTTCGCGCAGCGCCTCTTCGGCCTGCTGCGAGGCGGTGACGTCGAGGATCGTCAGGAGGCCGTTCCCATCGGGCAGCGGAACGCCTGCGTAGTCGAGCGTGCGCCCGTCGGCTAGAGCGATGCGCCCGCGGCTGTTCTTGCGGTCGAGCGTGGCGGAGCGGATCGTCTGCCCGATCTCGGTGATCTGCTTGGGATCGGCGAGCTGGCCTGCGATCGCCTCGAGCAGTTCGTCGACCTGCGGGTGCCCGTCTAGCACTTCGCCCTCGAGCCCCCATGCAAGCGGGAAGCCGCGGTTCCAAAGTTCGAGGTGTCCGTCGGGCGCGAAGACAGCGAGCGCTTCGAACAGGCTGTCGAAGGTGGCCGTGCGGGTACGCAGCAGCGTGTCGCGCGTGGCGGAGAGCGCGAGCTGTTCGGTCTGGTCTTCCGCGATGAGGACGAGCCCGCCATCGGGCAGCGGCTGCGCGACGAGGCGCAGGTGCGTGCTGTCGGGCAGCGGCCAGGCGACCTCCTCCGTCTCGTCGAGCTGGAACCACTCGGCCAACTCCTTGCGCCATGCGGGAAAGTCGCGGACCTCGGGAATGCGACCGTTCTCGCGCGCGATCATCAGCATCTGCTCGAAGGTCGTACGCTCGTTGACGACGCCGGGCGGCAGCGAGAAGACCCGGTGGAACGGCTGGTTCGCAAAAGTCATCCGGTGCTGGGAATCGAATTGGCCCACGCCAATGGACAGCTGGTCGAGCATCGAGCGCTGCGCTTCGCGGAAAGCCCGGAATTCGCGCGCCTGCTCTTCCATCTCCTCGATATCGACCGCGTATCCGGCAATCCCCTCGCCCACGAGCGGGAGGTCGGTCACGCGGATAGTGCGGCGCGCGTTGTTGATCGTGGCAGAGAGGATGCGCTCGATCGGTTGGCGGCGGTCGGCCGCCTGCTGTGCGACCTGTGCCGCGCTGCGTCCGCCGACCTTCTCGACCAGCTCGATCTGGTCGGCGACGACCTGATCCGCGCTCTTGGCGCCCACCGCCTCGACATAGGCCTTGTTGACAAGCCGCAGCTGCATGTCCGCGCCGCGGAACCACATCGGCATGGGCGCGGCCTCGATTAGGCCGACCAGCGCGCCGAAGTCGTCACGCGCACGCGCCGCTTCTTCGCCGAGACGGGCAAGTTCGTCTTCGGTCTCTGTAAAATCGAATACCCAGATCAGCGCGGCACCGCTGGGCGATACTGCAGGGTCTGCCAGCGCACCACGCAGGGCAAGCGACTTGCGAGAGCCGGGCGGGCGCAGCGCCATCTTGAAAGGCTTGGCGCTCTTCTGCGTGCGGCGGACGTTGGCCGAAAGCTGTTCGACCTGCTCCTCGGAAAGGCCCATGTCCTCGCCGCCTGCAAGTTCAGTGAGATATTCAGGGACCTTGTCGAGCCCGATCCAGCGGGCGAAGCGGTCCGGGGCCTCGATCCGCCCGTCGACGCGGACGAGCAGCGGGATGGCCGGCCCTTCCTCGACCATGCGCGACAAGCGCCGCGCGGCCTTCCTGTGACCGGCCGCAGCCTGGCTGTCGCGGCTCGCCTTGAGCATCAGCCAGACAGCCCCGCCGGTCCACAGCGCCAGCAGCAGTCCGATAATGGGTAGGAATACGGCGGAGATTTCCATCAATTGCGAGCTATGCGCCCTGCGGCATTGATGCAACTCGAAGATTCAGGCGCGCGCCATGAAAAACGCATGGCGCGCGCCCGATAGTGCTTAGTAGCGGTAGTGCTCGGGCTTGAACGGCCCTTCCACCGGAACGCCGATGTAGTCGGCCTGCGTCTGGCTGAGCTTGGTCAGCTTGACGCCGAGCTTGTCGAGGTGGAGCGCAGCCACCTTCTCGTCGAGCTTCTTAGGCAGGACGTATACGTCGTTCTCGTACTGGTCGTCGTTCTGCCACAGTTCCATCTGCGCCAGCACCTGGTTGGTGAAAGAGCAGCTCATCACGAAGCTGGGGTGGCCGGTGGCGCAGGCGAGGTTCACGAGACGGCCCTTGGCCAGAACGATGATTTCCTTGCCATCGGGGAACTTCACGAGGTCCGTGCCCGGCTTGAGTTCGGTCCACTCGTAATTGTCGAGCGCCGAAATCTGGATCTCGCTGTCGAAGTGACCGATGTTGCAAACGATGCTCATCGGCTTCATCGCCTTCATGTGCTCGGCGGTGATCACGTCTTCATTACCCGTGGTGGTGACGAAGATGTCGGCACGCTTCACGGCGTCTTCCATCGTCACGACCTCGAAGCCGTCCATCGCGGCCTGAAGGGCGCAGATCGGGTCGATCTCGGTCACGAGCACGCGCGCACCGCCATTGCGAAGCGACTGCGCCGAACCCTTGCCGACATCGCCGAAGCCGGCGACGCAGGCGACCTTGCCCGAGAGCATCACGTCGGTTGCGCGGCGGATCGCGTCGACCAGCGATTCGCGGCAGCCGTAGAGGTTGTCGAACTTCGACTTGGTGACACTGTCGTTCACGTTGATCGCCGGGAACGGCAGCTTGCCCGCCTTGGCGAGGTGATAAAGACGGTGCACGCCGGTGGTGGTTTCTTCCGAAACGCCCTTGATGGCCTTGACCGACTTGGTGAGGTAGCCCGGCTTCTTGGCGACGAATTCCTTGAGCGCGCGCTGCATTTCGATTTCTTCAGCATTGGTCGGCGCGGGCATTTCCTCGCCGGCCTCGATGCGGGCACCCCACAGCGCGAACATGGTGGCATCGCCGCCATCGTCGAGGATCATGTTGGTGGTGCAATCGGGATCTTCATCGCTCGACCAGTCGAAGATCTTGCCGACATAATCCCAGTATTCGGCGAGGCTTTCACCCTTCACGGCGAAGACGGGGATGTCCTGCGCTGCGATCGCGGCTGCGGCGTGGTCCTGCGTCGAGTAGATGTTGCAGGTCGCCCAGCGCACTTCTGCGCCAAGCGCAACGAGCGTCTCGATGAGGACGGCAGTCTGGATGGTCATGTGGAGCGAGCCGGTGATGCGCGCGCCCTTGAGCGGCTGCGCAGCGCCATATTCCTCGCGCGTGGCCATCAGACCCGGCATCTCGGTTTCGGCGATGCGGATTTCTTCTTTGCCATATTCGGCAAGGCCAATGTCTTTGATGACGTAATCGGTGAATTCGGTCACGGGCGATCCTTGATAATGATGGAATTTACGCCGCGCACGAAGAAGGGGCGGCACCTTCGAGCGCCGCCCCTAGCCTTTCAGCGGAGGCAGAGCAACTGCCCCTCCGCTCTACCTCATTTGATCCCGAAAGGCCTTAGCGGCGCGCCCAGCGTCCCCGCTGCGCGGTGCCGGTCCAAGCAGCTCGGCGGCGGCCTGGTGCAAGACGCTCGAGATCGTCCGACTTCGAAAGTTCGTGCGTGATTTCCTTCAGCTCCTGGCAGCCGAGCCAGGGATGGCCCTGGCCATACTGGTTGGCCATGCCGACGCTGATGCGGTCGAGTGCGCGCTTGGCGCCTTTCTTGCCGTGGCGTGCAACCAGGCCGCTCTCGAGATTGCGGGCAGCGTGGTTGAGCGCCGTGATGTGGTTGGCAGAAAACTTGCGATAGTGCGGCTGGAAATCGTGTTCGCCCATGCGGCAGCGGAGCGAGGTCACCATCAGCATGATATCGAGCTTGCGGACCTGCTCGTGCTGGCTTCCTGCAGATGCGGCGGTAGGCGTCATGGTAAGGGCAGCGGCCGTCGCGGCGGCTGCAATAGTTTTCTTGAAAAGCATGTCCCTGGTCTCCCGTCGGCAGGCGTCCCTTGCCTGCAACTGGAACATGCGTGCAAAAAGTTTACCCCCATTTAAAGGTCCGAAGTAAACCGCGGTTAACCATCCAGCACACTTGCATGCACGGCCCATCGCACTAGATCGGGAGTGTGCGCTGAAAGACACAGGAGAACTTAACAAATGACAATCGCTGTAGGCGACCGCCTTCCCGACGTAACGCTGGTCAAGGCTACTGCCGAAGGCCCCGAGCAGGTCCAGTCCGCTGACTATTTCAAGGGCAAGACCGTGGCACTGTTCTCCGTTCCTGGTGCCTTCACCCCGACGTGCTCTGCCAAGCACCTGCCCGGCTTCGTCGAGAAGGCGGGCGAGCTGAAGGACAAGGGTGTCGACGAGATCGTCGGAACTGCCGTCAACGACGCCTTCGTCATGGGCGCGTGGAACCAGGCTGCCGGCAGCCAGGACATCACCATGCTGGCAGACGGCAATGGCGACTTTGCGCAGGCGACCGGCCTCGCCGCCGACTTCACCGGTTTCGGCATGGGCCAGCGCAGCCAGCGCTACTCGATGCTGGTCGAGGACGGCGTCGTGAAGCAACTCAATGTCGAAGAGCCCGGGGACTTCAAGGTCTCGAGCGCGGAACACATGCTCTCGCAGATGTCCTGAGCTGCGAAACAGAAGGTCCCATTGCGGACAAAGCGGCGCCCCGCCTTGCCAACCGGCACGGCGGGGCGCAGTCTTTCTGGCCATGGGACAGGGACCAACCGACAAGGACGCTTTCGGCATGCTGCTGGGCTGGAAGGCCGATCCGGCGGGCGAGAAGATCGCCTTGCTGATGCAGAGCACGAGCAAGCTCGTCGACAGCAGCGAGGACGTGCGCGAGTACCGCTATTTCATGTCCAAGCAGCAGGCGGTCCAGCTGGGCAATTACCTTTACGAACTGGCCGGCGAGACAGCGCCGAAGCGAAGGACGTCCGGCTTCTTCGCCCGCCTATTCCGCTGATGCGCAACCGACTGCTCTACCACATGCGGGTGCTTGCGCTGTGCGGGCTCGGACTGATTGGGCTCACGGCGGTGATGACCCTCATAGATTGCTCGATAGGCGCGAAAGGTACATCTTCGACACAGGCCTATCTTGATCTTGTCTGCCCTCTCGATGAGCCTCGAAGCACATATCTTCGCAGTCCGCTAATCATTGGGCTGAACCGTATGGTCTTCCCCGCGGTTCTCGGAGCGTTGGCAATAGTCGTAAGCGGGCTGCTGTCGCTATGGATCATGTGGTTCGTACCGGAAGAACCAGAGAAACCTGCCAACCCCGTCTACAAATGGCCGGGAAAATCGGATCGCAAGCACAGAGGTCCGGGAGGGGACGGTGCCCCGCCCTGGTAAGCTTGCTCAGCCATACCCCATCAGGCTCAGCACTTCCTTGCGGCTGCGCTGGTCTTCAAGGAACGTGCCCATCATGCGACTGGTGACCATGCCGACACCGGGCGTGCGCACGCCGCGGGCCGTCATGCAGCTGTGCGAGGCCTCGATCACCACGGCCACGCCATGCGGCTGCAGGTTATCCCAGATGCAGTCGGCGACTTCAGCGGTCAGGCGCTCCTGGACCTGCAAGCGCCGCGCATATCCGTGAAGGACGCGCGCGAGCTTGGAGATGCCGACCACCCGGTCGTTGGGCAGGTAGGCGATCGCCGCCTTACCGATGATCGGTGCCATGTGGTGTTCGCAGTGCGACTGGAACGGGATGTCCTTCAAGAGGACAATCTCGTTGTAGCCGCCCACTTCCTCGAACACGCGGCTGAGGTGGTAACCGGGGTCTTCCTCGTAGCCGAGACAGTATTCCTTCCACGCGCGCGCGACGCGCGCGGGCGTATCGAGCAGGCCTTCCCGCGTCGGATCATCGCCCGTCCATTCGATCAGCGTGCGGATCGCGTCCTGCACGTTCTCGGGGACCGGGGGCTTACCGCGGGGATCGTCTTCGTCGGGTCCGACCAGGCTGCTCACTTACCGTTTTTCCTTCTGAATTTGGCGCGCATGCTTTGCAGGCGGCTTCCCTTGCGGAAAAGACCGCCCTTTGCAAACGGCTCGAACATGTCGTCCGGGTCCTCGGGATCGAGAAACCCGCTTTCGGCGATCGATTCCTCGATATCGCTGAGGTCCGGCGGATGGTAGCGCACGAGGTTGCGTCCGTCCTTGGTCGTCGAATGGTCGATCATCGTCGCCATGCCCTTGTGGAGTTCGAGCAGTTCGGCGACCTCGTCTTCCTCAAGACCGCAATGTTCCGCGAGCAGCGAATGGCGGATCTTCGCAATCGCTTCGCTGGCGTGCTCGTTACCTTCCCGCTCGCAGTCGATAAAGATGTCGCATTCGCTGTCGAGCCCCATCGAGCGGTTGTTCATGTTGGCCGAGCCGATATGGAAGATGCGATCGTCGACGATCATCACCTTCGCATGCACATAGATCGGGGTTTCGCCGGTGTAGGGGTTCCAGATACTGAAGCGGCCGTGATCGTCGGCCTCCTCGATGCAGCGCACCAGCTCGGCGCGCGCATGGTCCATCGCCTGCTGTTCGAGCCAGCCGTCGGCGTTTTTCGGGTGCACGATCACGATCTCGGGCGGGTCTTCCTCGTGCAGGCGCTCGACGATCGCCTCGCAAATGGAGCGCGAGGCGAAATACTGGCTCTCCGCATAAATGAAGTGCTTGGCCTTGCGGATGTGCTCGACGAACAGGTGCTCGATCTCGTCGACCGCCTCCCAGTCGCGGTAGGCAGCGCGCGTGCGGGCGATACCGACTTCGACATTCTCGAAATTGACCTGAAGTCCCTCGGGCCACAAACTTTCCTCGCGCCGCTTTATGGGCAGCAATGGCTTGCCGCCTGCCCTCTCCCAGCGATCGCGCCCGAGTTCGCTCAGCGCATCGGCGATCTCGCCTTCCATCATCATGGAGGCATCGTGCCAGGGCTCGTAATCCTTGCCGCGCGGGGTCTTGCGCCGAGGATCGTCCTCCTTGTGCTCACGCGTGTCCCAGCGGCCGACAGTGATGTCGATCCCGCCGCACACTGCAAGCGTGTTGTCTAGGATCGCGATCTTCTGGTGATGGCTGCAACCGACCGGGTGCGCGGTATCGAACTTGAAGTCGATCCGCCGGTGCCGCAGCCAGCGAACAAGGTCCCACCACATCGAACCGCGCACCGCGAACTTGAAGAGGCCGAAGCTCCATTTGAGGATGCGTATCTCCAGCGTCGGGCGGTGGCGGACCAGCCAGGTAAAGAAACTGCCCAGCCGCGACGGATACTTGTCCTTCCAGCCCTTCTGCCACCACCTGCGTCCTTCGGCGAGGTGGATGCGCGTGTCGAAGTCCCAACCGATAAGGAAAATGCGGTGCTTTGCATTGAGCATGGCCGCCTGCATCGCGGCGAAATAATCCGCCGCGTCGATGATGACGGCTGCCCGGTCCACCTTCGCATAGCGCCAGACGCTGGGCGACACGCCGTCGTCCAGCCGCGAGACGCGCTTCGGATCGGTCTCCGTGTCCTGGGGTGCCCCCTCCCCCGACATGCTAGTCCTTCGCGTCCTCTTTGGCCTCTGGCGTCACCTCGGCCTCGGCCTTCTCTTCGCTCTTCCGGCGTTCGAAGACCTTGCGCATGTGCTCCATGTCCTTCTCGTCGAGATGCTTCTCGAAATCGGGGAAGTGATCGTCTTCCTCTTCCTCGATGTGGTGGCGATAGCGGTGTTCGAAGCTCTTGAACTTCGTCAGCCATCCGCCTTCGGACATATCGGTCGCGGCGAGATCGTTGAGCGCCTCGTCGATTTCATGGTGCTCGGCAACCGAGTGGCGTGTCTCGCCGGTGGTCGGCGGCTTGCGCAGCATGGTGGAATAGAGCGCCTGCTCTTCGGCAGCGGCATGGCTCTTCAGTTCCTTGGTCAGCTCGGTGAAGAGTTCCTTGCGCTCGGGCAGAATCGCCGGTGGTCTCGAGCAGCTTGTCGAGCAGTTCGCGATGCTTGTCGTGGTCCTGTTTGAGCTTGGCGAAAATCTCGGTGGCGTCTGACATGGGGCAAATCTCCTTTTCCATTGGAGAACAGGTGGAGCGCACCCCGGTTCCGAGCATCCTTGAATGCGATATCCGTGCACCGCATATCAGGACCATGATGCACGATCGAACCGGTCCGACGCAGGCGCAGATGCAGCAGATGGCAGAAAGCGTCGTTGCCAACCTGCCGGAAGAATTCCGCCAGCAAATGGGCGAGATCGTGATGCGGGTGGAGGATTTCGCCACTGCCGAACAGCTCGAATCGGTCGAGCTTTCCGACAAGTGGGAACTGACCGGCCTCTATGAAGGCGTGGCCCTGACCGAACGTTCGGTATGGGAAAGCCACCGCATGCCCGCGCGGATCTGGCTCTTCCGCCAGCCGCTGATCGCCGAGTGGCGCGAGACCGGCGTGCGCATGGACGACCTGGTGCGTCATGTGGTGATCCACGAGGCGGGCCACCATTTCGGCTTCAGCGACGACGACATGCACTGGCTGGAAGACCAGGCCGACTGACCACCAGAACCAAAAAAGCCCACGACCCTTGCGGGTCATGGGCTTTTATGGCGCGCCAGGAAGGATTCGAACCTCCGACCGCCTGATTCGTAGTCAGGTACTCTATCCAGCTGAGCTACTGGCGCGTTGGAGGGCGGCAAATAGGCAGGTGGCCTGAACTTGGCAACACCTAATCCGCCTTTTTTTGCATCAACCCTGCAGCGAGTTCCACATCGAGCGGCGGCTTGGCCAGTTCGGCGATCGCATCGGGACTGAACCAGTCGACAGCGCCCCCTTCCAGCGCAGCGGGTTCCCCTCCCAGCGGGCGCATGTGTAAAGGAGTATGACAATCGGGCGCTCGCGCGCGTTCTCGTCTTCCTGCGCGAAACCTGCAGGCGCGAGGTCACCCGCGCGGATGGTGATTCCCAGCTCTTCCGAAATCTCCCGAACCAGCGCATTTACGGGCGTTTCGTGCGATTCCACCTTTCCGCCGGGAAACTCCCACAAGCCGCCATGATGCTTGTGATCGGGCCGCCTGTGCATGAGCCAGCGCCCCGCCCCGTCATCGAGCGCCAGCGCCACGACCAATGTTATTGTCGGGATATTTTGCAAATCGTTCAAACCTCGAAACACTTTCTTAACACCTGGGCGATTACCTAACCCCTGTCAGCTACGAATTGACATTGGGGGCAACCGAAGTGGTCGAGTTCTTCAAGAAACTGAAACGCGACGACCGCGGTGCAACTGCAGTCGAATACGGGCTGATCCTCGCGCTGGTCTTTCTTGCGATGATTGGTGCTGTCCAGAGCTTTGGACAGACTTCCATTCAGATGTGGGATCGGATCTCGTTGGCCACTCAGGGGGCTAACCAGTCGGCCGGCGTCTAAAAAGACGCTGCGAGGTCTAAAAGCGCTGATCGAGTTACGATTTGTCAACTTGTCGGCGTCAGAACGAGGATTGCTCAAGCCGTGGGACACGGTGAGAGTCGGGTACGAAGACTGAACCAGGAGACTACACATGAAGTTCATCAACAAGCTGCGTCGCAACGAAGAAGGTGCAACCGCTATCGAATACGGCCTGATCGCTGCTCTGATCGCCGTTGCTGCTATCACTGCAATGCAGACCCTCGGTAACGAGCTGAACACGACCTTCGGCACCGTGTCGACCACGATGCAGACTGCTAACGTCTAATCGACGCAAGCATCTCATGAAGAAGGCGGCGAGGATCATTCCTCGCCGCCTTTTTCTTTGCCTGAAACGGATTGGTGAAACGTCGCCCTAGCTTCCGCGGACGACGATCTTCACCTTCTGGCCAGCCCGGACTTCTTCACCCGAGGCAAGGCCGTTGAGGACGCGGAAGCGTTCCTCCTGCGCATTGGAATAAGCCATCCGGCGCGAAAGCGAAGCGACCGTATCGCCCCGTGCGACCGTGATGACGTCGAGCACGCGCGGCACGACATTGGCCGCTTCCTGTGTCGAGATACGGCGCACCGACGAATACATCTGGTTGAACGTACTGGCGCTGCCCGCAGGCGTAATGCCGAGGAAGTGGTAGGCGCGGTCGTTGCTGAACTCGTACGCGAAGACGGTCACATCGACCTGGCTTTGTCCGTTGTTCACCCGCGCGGTGCCATAAGCGGCCGGCAGTCCGTTGACCGTGGTCCGCTGGATGTTCGACGGCCGGATCTGCTGCTGCTGGCTCAATGAGCTGAAAACGCTGTTCACATAGCTGTTGAGGTCGCCATTGTACTGGGCGAGCGTGAATTGCGCCCGGCCCGACTGGCCGTTGACCGTCACCGCCCGCGTTCCGTTGACCATGTAGAAGCCCTGCGGCGCAGTGAATGCGAGACGCAGTTCGGGATGGATGAACTGACGTCCTTCCACGACGCCCTGCTCGGGATCATCGCCATAGACCAGCCCGTCGATGCGGGTGAGGAAGGTATCGCGATTGATCGTGCCGGTCATTCCGGCCGCCTTGTTGAGCGCGGTCTGCACGCGACTTGCGGGATCGGGGTGGGTCGAGGCCCATTCGGGGAGACGCGCATCGTCGCGGCCCTGAAGGCGGGCGTCGAGTGCGTTCTGCGCCGCGAGGCTGGAGAGCACCGTACCCATCGCGCGCGGATCGTAACCCGCAGTGTTCAAATAGCGGATGCCCAGCTCGTCGGCCTCGAGCTCCTGGCTGCGCGAGAACTTGAGAGTGAGCAGCTGCGAGCCCTGCAGCGCGGCCTGGCCGAGCTGCTGGCCGAGCGGATTTCCGCCAAGCAGGATGCCCGAAAGGATCGCCCCGGCAGCACCCAGGATCGAGTTGCGCTGCGCAGCAGCCTGACGGCGCTGCGAGTGGCGCGCCGCGACGTGGCCGACTTCGTGGCCGAGCACTGCGGCGAGTTCCGCCTCGTTATTCATCAGCGTCACCAACTGGCGCGTCGTGTAGACATAGCCGCCGGGGATCGCGAAAGCGTTGTTCACCGGGCTGTTGACGAGGCTGACGGTAAAGCTGTCACGTGCACCTGCAAGGCCCGACTGGACCGCGATGTTCTTGCCGACCTGTTCGACATAGACCGCCTGGCTGCCCGTCATCGCGCCACCGAATTCGGCGAGCAGCTGCGGGTGAGCCTCGGCCCCGGTCTGCGCTTCGCTCTGCGTGATCGGAGCAGAAGCATCTGGGATATTGCCTCCCATGCAGCCTGCAAGCGCAAGCGACAGGACGGCGGTGGTGGAAGTGGCGGCTATTCTGGTGCGCGACATGCGATACTCCCTCGTGGAGGCCGCGCGCGATCTTGGTGCCGGTACGCAGGCCCGATTCGTTTACCTTGGGAGAACAGTGGGATGGGCCGCTTTGTTCCCGTCCCCGTGCAAGCAGCGGATCAGCCTGCCATTTGCAGGAAGCGTTCCTCACGCATGCGCTTGAGTTCCTCGGCCGACTTGTTTGACAGCATGTCTAGCTCTTCGCCGATAGCATCGCCCAGCGCCTTCGCCATTGCCTGCGGGTCACGATGCGCGCCGCCCACGGGCTCGTTGACGATACGGTCGATCACGCCGAGCTTTTCGAGGTTCTGGGCGGTGATCTTCATCGCCTCGGCCGCATCGGGAGCTTTTTCCGCGGTGCGCCACAGGATCGAGGCGCAGCCTTCGGGCGAAATCACCGAATAGACCGCGTGTTCGAGCATCAGCACGCGCTCGGCACTGGCAAGCGCGACAGCGCCGCCCGAACCGCCCTCGCCCACGATGGTCGCGACCATGGGGACGGGAAGCGCGAGGCAGGCTTCGGTCGAACGGGCGATGGCTTCCGCCTGTCCGCGCTCTTCGGCTTCGACACCCGGGAAAGCACCCGAAGTGTCCACCAGCGTCACCACAGGCAGGCCGAATCGACCCGCCATGTCCATCAGGCGGATCGCCTTGCGATAGCCCTCGGGCTTACCCATGCCGAAGTTGTGGCGGATGCGGCTCGCGGTATCGTTGCCCTTCTCGTGACCAATCAGCACGACCTTGCGGCCGTTGAGCTTGGCAAAGCCGCCGAGGATCGCCTCGTCCTCGCCGAATGCGCGGTCACCGCCGAGCGGCACGAATTCGTCGAATGCATGCTCCACGTAGTCGCGGAAATGCGGGCGCGAGGGGTGCCGCGCGACCTGTGTCTTCTGCCACGGGGACAGCGCCTCGTAAGTGCTCGCAAGCAGCTGCGCGCTCTTCTTCTCGAGGCGCTTCAGTTCCGCGGAAATATCGACATCGTCGCCTTCCGACGCGTCGCGCAGTTCGGCGATACGCTTGTCGAGCTCGGCAACCGGCTTTTCGAATTCGAGATAAGAAACCATCGGCAGTCCGCTAGTCGCTACGGCGGGCCTGCGCAAGCGGGTGACGCTCGTTTACCAGCTTCACGAGCCGCGCGGCATCGACATGGGTGTAGATTTGCGTGGTGGCGATGTCGGCATGGCCGAGCAGGGTCTGCAATGCGCGCAGGTCCGCCCCGCCCCCCAGCAAATGCGTGGCAAAGGCATGGCGCAGGACGTGGGGGCTGAGTTTTTCGGGCGGCAGGCCCGCGCGCGCAGCCAGTTCCTTCAGCATCTGGAACAGGCGGACGCGGCTCAGGTGTCCTTTTCGCGAGGGAAACAGCCACTGCGATCCAGCGTCGCGCACGGCAAGCCAGCGCGAGAGGACCTTCTTCGCACGCCGGCTCACGGGCACGAGCCGCGCCTGCCCGCCCTTGCCTGTCACCGTCAGGAAGGGCTCGTCGCGCGGAACTGCGGACAGCGGCAGCGACACCAGCTCGGTCGCGCGGAGGCCCGAGCCGTAGAGCAGTTCGAGCATGGCAAGCAGGCGCACCGCCTCGGGTTTGTCGCCGCTCGCCTCCTGCTCCGCGCGCTGGAACAGCGCCTCGACTTGTGCGTGGCCGAGGATCTTGGGCAGCGGCCGCCGCGTCGCGGGCCGCGGGAGCGCGTGGGTGGGGTCGTCCTCGCGATCGCCCTCGTCGATCAGGAACCCGTAATATTGCCGCAGCGCAGAGACCTTCCGCGCCAGCGTCGAGGGCGCGAGCGAGGACCAGCCCTGCCCCAGTCGTGCCAGTTGCGCAGGCTTCGCCTCGGCCAGCGTCACGCCCAGCATCTCCTCTGCCTGTCGCAGGTCGCGACCGTAGGCGAGCAGCGTGTTGCGCGCCGCGCCGCGTTCTGCGGCGAGCATTGCGAGGAAATCCTCGATATCGCTCATCTTGCGGGCATCAGGCCCGTGCGACCGCCTCCGCGGCGATCATCCGGGCTTCCGCTTCGAGCCCCACGCGGGTGAGCGCGGAGACGATATGGTAGAGGTGACGCGCGGTCATCTGGTCCCAGTCGGTGCCCTGCATGCCCAGGCCTGCGAGGATCACCACCAGCGCGGCATTGTCTGCGACAGCGGCTTTCTCGATCATGCGGGTCCAGGATGTCTGCGCCGACAGGTTCACGCCGAGCCGTTCGCTGTATTCGGCGATATTGTCGCTGTCGGTGCGGCCGAGACCGGCAAGACCCGCCAGCAGCATCTGCGACTTGCGTTGACCGGCGGAGTTGTCGTCGCTCTCGAATGTGTCGAGCTGGCCGTCGGTCACCTGCACGTCCTGCGGGTTCGCAAGTGCTAGCAGGGCCCACCCGACACTGCCGACTTCGACCACGCCTGCCCAGCGCATCGCATCTCGATCGAGGCCGGCGGTCAGCATCGAGGCGATGAGCTCGGGCGCATCGTCTGCAAAATCGTCCGAAGGCGTCAGGCGCGCAGCCGCGTAGGCGGTCAGCACGAGGCCACTGTATCCGTCCTCGCCGTTCCAGACCTCGCGAATGGCGGCCATGCGCTGGCCGGCATCGGGGTCGACATAGGCGTTGCGCAGGCTGGCCGCGCGCGCGATCGCCTCCTCGGCGTTGCTGTCCTCCTGCCGATCGGCGTAGATCTGTGAATAGAGATCGACCATCGCGGTCGCCGAGAGGATGCCAGATGCAGCCGCAAGGCTCGCTCCGCGAAGGCGCTGGGCAACCGGCAATGCAGGCGTGCTCGCGCTGGCTTTCAGGTAATACGGCCCGAGCGTTTCGGAGAGGCCTTCAGGGATCGGCTCGCCCAGAGCGTTCGACAGGGCGAAGCGCCAGGGCGTCATCGACTCGATATCGTCCCACTCGATGGTGACGGCGCGGCGTCCCGATCCTGCGGCCCCGGCAAAGCGCTGCGCAAGCAGCACGTCAATGCGGTCGTCCTCGGTTCGGCTCAACAGGCGGCGCAGGTCGTTGTTGGCAGCGGTCGTCTCGCCCGCATAGGCCGAGCAGATGCCCTCGAGCATCGACCATTGCAGGTCGTCACGTTCCGACTGGCCCAGCCGCACCACCGGGCAGGTGCCGAGAATGTCCGAGGTCCCGATATGCGCATCGAGCGCGGCCGTGGTGAGATCCTCGGAATAGTCCGCCGTATCGACGTCCTGCACGAGCGCGCGCGCGGCGGCATGTTCGCCCATGGCATTGAGCGTCGCGGCCCTCAGCGATGCGAACGCCACCGGGTCCATCCCGGCAGGTGCATTCAGGCGGCTCGCCAGTGCACGGCGCAGGACGATATGCCCCCAGCGCGACACGAGCGGCTGCGTGGTATTGGCCAAGGCCGCACGCACGATCGAGGCAGGCTGACGGGCGAGCGATCCGACAGGCAGGCCGCCTTCGGCCTCGCCGATGATGCCGACACGCTCGGTCGAGCGGCGTGCGGCGGGCGGAATGTCGTATCGCGGCTTGAGGCCCAGAAGGTCGTCGAGATCGTCGACGGTCATTTCTTCCAGTTCCTCGACGGATGGGATGTCCGACAATGTCACGCCGGACACATCGACAGGGCCCGATGTAGAGGGAATTTGCTGCACGACCTCTCCGCCGCCTGCGGGCGCTGCAGGAGCGGACGGTGCTGATGGCGACGAAGGGGCAGGTGCCTGGGTGGGAGTTGCCGTCGGCCTGGGCGTGGGTGTCGGTGTGGGCGTCGGCGTGCCGACACCGGGCGGGAGCAGGCTTTCAGGCGCCCGCTGGGCGAGTACCGCACTCGAACCGAGGACCAGCGCTGCTCCGGCAAGGAGGGCCGCGCGCTTCATCGTGCGCTCTCCGGGATTTCCACCGGCTGCGAGATGGGATGCAGCGGCTCTTCGCCCCCGTCGATCCATGCGACGACAAGGATGGCGACCAAGCCGAGAATGACGATCCCTGCGATGCGCGAGCGTTTGACGGCCAAGTTTTTCGTATCCCCGGTGAACAATCCGATGTCTTGCCCGCGCCCTAGCGCATCTATAACCCCACCGGCAATGAGCAACACGTCTTCCCCTGCCTACGATATCGACACTGCCGCAATTGCTGCGCGCATCGACCGACCGCTGGTGCTCGTCGGGCTGATGGGCGTGGGCAAGTCTACCATCGGCAGGCGGCTTGCGGGCGCGCTCGACCGAAGCTTCGTCGATGCCGACGAGGAGATCGAACGCGCTGCCAACCGCAGCGTCGGCGAGATCTTCGAGGCCCATGGCGAAGCCTACTTCCGCGACGGCGAGCGACGCGTGATCGCGCGGCTGATGGAGGAAGGTCACGGCGTGATCGCTACCGGCGGCGGCGCCTTCGTCGACAACGAGACCCGCGCGCTGGTGCTGGAGAATGGCCTTGCGATCTGGCTCGACTGCGACCTCGACACGCTGGTCGAGCGTACTTCGCGCAAGGACACCCGCCCCCTGCTCAAGACTGGTGACCCGCGCGAAATCCTTTTCAATCTCAAGGAACAGCGCAGTCCCGCCTATTCGCAAGCGCAAATCCATGTCGTGACCGACGACGGCCCGCACGAGGCGACCGTCGCGCGCATTCTCGAGGAGCTGGCCGCATGGCGGTAATCCCCGTCGAACTTGCCGGCCGCAGCTACGAAGTCATGGTTGGCGCCGGGCTGTTGGAGGACGCGATCGTCCAAGCCCGCGACTTTATCGAGCGCTATCACGCTGGCGGTTACGAAAAGCGCAGAAAAGTACCTGTCGTCGCCGATAGAAATGCAATGAAGGGCCATGGAGAAAGATTGGCCCATTCACTCGCATCAGATGGCTACGAGATCGAGTGGTACATTGTCGAACCGGGCGAAGGTTCGAAAAGTTGGCAGTCGCTGCAAGATCTTGTCGACTGGCTTCTCAAACTAGGAATCGAACGTGGAGATCACGTGCTCGCACTCGGTGGCGGCGTCGTTGGCGATCTCACCGGCTTTGCCTGCGCCATCCTCAAACGTGGCTGCGGCTTCGTGCAATTGCCCACCACCCTGCTGGCGCAGGTCGACAGTTCGGTCGGCGGCAAGACCGCGATCAACACCGCGGCGGGCAAGAACCTTGTCGGCGCTTTCCACCAACCCTCGCTGGTTCTGGCGGATCTCGACGCGCTTTCGACCCTGCCGGCGCGAGAACTGCGGGCGGGCTATGCGGAAGTGCTCAAATACGGCCTGCTTGGCGATGCGGAGTTCTTCGCCTGGCTAGAAGAGAACGGAGAGGACGTGCTCGCGCTAGAGAACGAGGCGCTCACGCACGCAGTGGCGACCAGTGTCGCCGCCAAGGCGCGGATCGTGGCCGAAGACGAGCGCGAGACGAGTGGCGTCCGCGCTCTCCTTAACCTCGGCCATACCTTCGGCCATGCGCTCGAGGCGGAAACCGGCTTTTCCGACAAGCTGCTTCACGGGGAGGCCGTCGCGCTCGGCATGGTCCTGGCGGCCCGCTATTCGGCGCGACGCGGTGAGATATCCTCTGCCGATGCAGAGCGCGTGACCCGCGCAATCGACGCAGCGGGCCTGCCCGCGGAAATCTCCGCGCTCGGCCTCGATTGCGGCGGCAAGACGCTTGCCGACCACATGCTGCACGACAAGAAGATGGATGCAGGCACCCTACCCTTCATCTTGCTGCGCGGGATCGGCGAGGCTTACCTCGCGCGCGATGTCGCGATGGACGATATCGCGGACTTCCTCGACGAGCAGCTCCAGGCGCACTAACCTCCGCGTCCATGACGCGCTTCATCGACCTCTCCATCCCGATCACCAACGACGTCGTCTCCGATCCGGAGGTGATGCGGCCCAAGATCCAGTACATGACCCACGAGAACACGTGGGAGCAGATCGCCATGTTCTTCCCGGGCCTCGAGAAGCAAGACCTGCCCGACGGCGAAGGCTGGGCGGTCGAGATGCTCGAGCTCTCGACGCACAACGGTACCCATATGGACGCGCCGTGGCACTACCATTCGACCACCGATGACGGAGCAAGTCCCGCACCGAGTATCGACGAAGCACCGCTCGACCGCTTCCTGCGCCCGGGTGTGAAGCTCGATTTCAGCCACCTCCCGCATGGCCACGTGGTGAGCGCGGCAGAGGTCGAGGAAGCTTTCGACACATTAGGCTACGACCTCCAGCCGCTCGATATCGTTTTGGTGCAGTCGGGCGCGGTCTACGGCACCGAGAATTTCACGGACCAGGGCGTGGGGCTTGGTGCGGAGGCAACGCTCTGGCTGACCGAACGCGGTGTCGAGGTTGTCGGCACCGATGCGTGGAGCTGGGACGCTCCCTTCAGCCACACGGCGAAGCGCTGGGCGGAAAAGCGCGACCCCTCGATCATCTGGGAAGGCCACAAGGCGGGCCGTATCCGGCCCTATTACCAGATCGAGAAGCTCACCAATCTCGAAAGCCTGCCAGCACACGGCTTCACCTTCAGCTGCTTCCCCGTGAAGATCGAGCGGGCAAGTGCAGGCTGGATTCGCGCGGTTGCGATGATAGAAGGCGAGGAATGACAAAGAGATACATCCCGCTCCCCCTCGCCTTCCTCGCCGCTCCACTAGCCGCCCATGAAGGCAGCGCAGAGATCATGTCATCGCCCTCCCCGGCCGACTATGAGGCTTCGCAGGCGGTCGTCGAGCCAGTGCTTGCGCAGCTCGAAGCGGGCAATACCGCTGCGGCTATCGAACTGATTACCAGTAAGAGCGAGATTTTCGCATCGAAGAAGGCCGAGGTAAACGTGCTCGCCGGACAGGTTCGGACGGTCTACGAAATCTATGGACCTGTCACGAAGTGCATCATGTCGGAACGTGAGCACGCTTCGGAACTGCGGATCAAATACAACTATGTGTGCCAGCACCGTGAACTGCTGGTGCGATGGACCTTCGCCGTCGACAACGTGCCGAAGGGCTGGATCATCACCAATTTCCGGTTCTCAGATACCTTCTGATCTGGCTGCCGACACATCCGTGTCGGCAGGTCAGCTCGCGCGCGCCTTGATCGGCGTGACCTTGCCAGCGCCATGCGGCTGGTATTCGGCCATCATCACGTCGTGCTCGGCGAAGAGACGCTCGATTTCGCTGCGGCGGTCGAGAAGCATCTGCGCGATCCCCGGCGCGAGGCTGTCGCCTTCACCGATCTTACCCAGAATGCCAGCGAGATCGCTGATCGTCGCGTCTTCAGGGGTCTTGTGATAATTGCCCCTGCCGTCGAAGAACCCTGTTCCCCTGTGTGCCATGTGCTTGCTCCTGTTTGCATGTGTCAGAAGCGACTCGAAGGCGAGCAGTATCTCAACGGCGGGAATTTCTTAAAAGTGCGTTTACCTTGAAACGCGCCCCGACCCCCAAATTCGCAAGATTCGAAAAGCACCCGGCAAGCCGGATTGCGCGGCGATTTGGTTAATCGCCACACCCGATATCCGATTCAGCAATTACGACTATTCGAGTTCGAGGATAACCTCGTCGACTGCGAGCGAGATCACCCTCGCCCGCATTGATCTTGCCGACGGTCGCCTGCTTCTCGGCGCGAAGGATGTTCTCCATCTTCATCGCCTCGACCGTGGCGAGCGGCTGGCCCGGCTGGACTTCCTCGCCCTCGGCCACGTGCAGCTTCACCAGCAGGCCTGGCATCGGGCAGATCAGCATCTTGGAAAGATCCGGCGGCTCCTTCTCGATCATGTGCGATGCGAGATGGGCGATGCGGGTCTGCAGGATGCGCAGTGAATGGGTCGCGCCGCGGGTGGTCATTTCATAGCCGGTGCGCGTGGGCTTCAGCTGGATCGTGTAGACCTCGACCGGCTCGGCGTCCTCGTCGGCGTCGTTTTGGTAGAGCGCGACGTCGACCATGGTCTCGCCGGGCGTATACTGCATCTCGATCGTGACCTGTGCGCCATCGACGGTAAGCGCGGTTTCCTCGAGACGCACCTCGTGGCTGGTCGAGCCTTCCTCGCGTTCGCCTATGCGGATGGTCCAGTCGCCCGGCGCATATTCGTCGCCGTCGAGCTGCTGGTTGATCCGGCGCGCACGGTCGGCATCGGCCGTGGCGATGACACCGCCTACTGCCGCAAGGACGCCCTTCAGCCGTTCACCGGCAGGCGCACCCTCGAAGCCCTCGGGATATTCCTCGGCGATAAAGCCGGTGGTGAGCTCGCCCGAGCGGAAGCGCTCGTGCTGCATGATCGCGCTGAGGAAATCGACATTGTGGCCCAGCCCCTCGATGCGGAAGGCGTCGAGCGCGGCGATCTGGAGATCGGCTGCCTCGTCGCGCGTTTCGCCCCAGGTGATCAGCTTGGCGATCATCGGGTCGTAGAACATCGAGACTTCGCCGCCTTCGAAGACGCCATCGTCGACTCGGATACCGTCGAGGCCGCGGCGGCCGTTCGCCTCGCCATCGTCGGCCCAGGGCTCGACCGGCGGCTGGTAGCGCACGAGGCGGCCCGTCGAGGGCAGGAAGCCGCGATAGGGGTCTTCCGCATAGACGCGGTTCTCGATCGCCCAGCCGTCGATTTTTACATCATCCTGCGTTATCGACAGCTCTTCGCCTGCCGCGACGCGGATCATCTGCTCGACGAGGTCGACGCCGGTGATCGCCTCGGTAACCGGATGCTCCACCTGCAGGCGGGTGTTCATTTCAAGGAAGTAGAAGCTTTCTCCGGTCGGGTCGGCGCCCGAGACGATCAGTTCGACCGTACCCGCGCTGTGATAATTCACCGCCTTCGACAGCGCCACGCACTGCTCGCCCATGGCCTTGCGCATCTTGGGCGTCACGAATGGCGACGGCGCTTCCTCGACCACCTTCTGGTGGCGGCGCTGGATCGAGCATTCGCGCTCGTTGAGGTAGATAACGTTGCCGTGCTTGTCGCCGAGGATCTGGATCTCGATGTGGCGCGGGTCTTCGATGAATTTCTCGATGAAGACGCGGTCGTCGCCGAAGCTGTTGAGACCCTCGCGCTTCACGCTTTCGAAGCCCTCGCGCACGTCCTTCTCCGAGTACGCAAGACGCATGCCCTTACCGCCGCCGCCGGCGGACGCCTTCATCATCACCGGGTAGGTAATCTCGTTCGAAATCTCGACCGCGTGATCGGTATCGCGGATTTCACCGACGAAGCCGGGGACGACATTCACGCCAGCCTCGCGGGCGATCTTCTTGGATTCGATCTTGTCGCCCATCGCCGCGATCGCGTTGGCGGGCGGGCCGATGAAGGCGATGTTCTCCTTGGCCAGTGCCTCGACGAAGCTCGCACGCTCGGAAAGGAAGCCATAGCCCGGGTGCACCGCTTCGGCTCCGGTCTGCTTGCAGGCTTCGATGATCTTGTCCGCGATCAGATAGCTTTCGGCTGCCGGAGCCGGGCCGATATGCACCGCCTCGTCGGCCATGCGCACGAAGGGCGCGCGGGCATCGGCATCGGAATAGACGGCGACCGTGGCAATTCCCATGCGCCTGGCAGTCTTGATGACACGACAGGCGATTTCACCGCGGTTGGCGATCAGGATCTTGGAAAACAAACGGGCCTCCGGAGGGCGGGTGTACAAACGTATGCACGCCCATGCCGCACCGGAGGCCCCGTATCAAGCCGGGCCTCGACCCGCTTGGGGATCAGTTACCCCACTCGAGATCGACGTGTGCAATCTGCGTGCTGCTGTCGCGGACGAGAGCCATGTATTTCCCCCAGTGCTCGCCAGCTTTTTCCTCGCCGCCCAGCTGGCGGGCGAGCTCGGCATTCCATTCGTCGTCGCGCGGGTTGCTGGCCCACCCCATGGCGGCGATGCCGTCTTCCATCTTGAATGCGACCATCATGTCCCACTTGCCGGTGTTCATGTGGAAGGCGGTCGGGCCTTCGCGGCCCAGAGCGTCATCGACGGCAATGAAGCTTTCGATCAGCTTCATCGCTTCCTGGGTCTTGCCCTCGTGGAAGTCGATGAAGACGATGTTGTACCAATCCTTCTTGGCAAGTTCCGGTGATGCGTGATTGTCTGCGAGCGCCGGTGTTGCCGGAATGGCAAGGCCCATGGCGGCGACGGCGAAAACAAGCTTCTTCATACAGTCCACTCCCCTGTAACGGAATGCGACCCAAGAGAAGCGACCCTGCTTCCAGCCTCCGAAGGGACCGGATTGGTGCGGAAATTCAGGCCTCTGGCCCGATAAAGTCAATCACCCCCTACCGGGGCAGGAGGGTTACTCCCGATGCGCCACATAGCCTGCCAGCGCGTGGGCATAGGCCTGTGCGCCGCGGCGGTCGCCCTCGCCGTCGAGCAGCGAGGTGACGGCGGCCGCCAGCCGTTGCTGGTTGTCAAGCGACAACACGCCCAGCGGCGAGACGTAGATGCCGATGGTGAAGAGGATCGCGCCGGTTTCAGGCAGGCGTCGCAATGTCTGGCGTTCGGAGCGCACGAAGAGCCTTTCTCCGGCATTCTCGGGTGTGACATGCGCAAAGGCGTGCTCGGGCGGTTTGGCCACCCAGCGGCGTTCGCCCGTGGCGGCGATGAACCAGTTGCAGCGACCGTAGATCGCTCCGGCCTTGAGCTTAGCCATGAAGTGGTCGACGCCGCTCGCGAGCTGTGCCTCATAACCTTGGATCGGCGCGTGCAGCGCGCGGAGCGGCAGGCCCATCTTGTCGGCCGGCGTCCAGTCGGAAGGCCAGGCGACAGCTGCACCCACTAGGCGGTACTGTTCGTCGCCCTCGCGCAGGGTCAGGAGGCACATGTCCTCGTGATGGGCGCGCGCGGCCTCGGGAAGCCCGCCCGGGAGGCCGAGCATGGCGGCAAGCTCTGCACCTGCAGCCTCGCCTTCGGGCGAAACCTGGATGCCCTCGGGATGGGCTTCAAAACCCGCTTGCCGCGCGGCAAGGTCGGGATCGGGCTGTAGCCAGTCGCTCTCGGCCAGCTTGGCGAGCCCCATCTTGAGCACCCCGCCACCGCGCGCCTTGGGCAGCAGCTCGTCGACGGAGAAGCCGAGGGTCATTGCGACTTCGCCTTGTAGACGGCCAAGGCGGTCACGATTGCAGCAAGCGCGCAAATTACCGCCAGACCCAGATACCAAGGCCCGTAGTTACTGCAGAAATCGACCGCCCAGTCGCATTCCGCCCTCGGCACAGCCTTGAGCCAAAGTCCGGCAAAGGCTGCTGCGGCCAGGGTTGCGAGCAGGTTCGCTGCAATCAAGGCCGCACGCAGTATCACTCGGCAGGCTCCATGGCCTTGCAAGCCCGCATTGGTTCCTCTTGCGCCAGCGCCGTGAGGCCCAGCTTGGCCATCAGCGCCGTATCGCTGTCGTCGCCAGCATTGGGCGCGGTAAGCAGCTTGTCACCGGTGAAGATCGAGTTAGCACCCGCCATGAAGCACAGCGCCTGTGTGGCTTCGCTCATGCTCTCGCGGCCCGCCGACAGCCGCACCATGCTCATCGGCATGGTAATACGCGCCACCGCGACCGTGCGGACGAACTCGATATCGTCGATCTTGGCGAGCGGGGTGTCGGCCAGCATGTCGCCCAGTACCGTGCCCTTGACCGGCACCAGCGCGTTGACCGGCACGCTTTCGGGATGCCGCTCCAGCGTAGCGAGCGTGTGGACGAAGCCCACCCGGTCCTCGCGCGTTTCGCCCATGCCGACGATCCCGCCGCTGCACACGTTGATGCCCGCGTCGCGCACGTTCTGCAGCGTATCGAGCCGGTCCTGGTAATTGCGGGTCGAGATCACGCGCTCGTAATATTCGGGCCCGGTGTCGACGTTGTGATTGTAGTAATCGAGGCCCGCTTCCTTCAGCATCTCCGCCTGCTTCGGCGTAAGCATGCCCAGCGTCATGCAGGTCTCCAGCCCCATCGCGCGCACGCCCTTCACGATCTCGACGATCGCGGGCATGTCGCGGTCCTTGGGGTTGCGCCATGCCGCGCCCATGCAGAAGCGCTGCGAGCCTGCATCCTTTGCCTGCGCTGCGCGCTGGAGGACCGATTGCACCTCCATCAGCTTGGTCGCCTCGACCCCGCTATCGGCCTTCACCGACTGCGAGCAATAGCCGCAGTCCTCCGGACACCCGCCGGTCTTGATAGAGAGCAGTGTGCAAAGCTGGATCTGCTCGGGTGGGTGAAACTCGCGGTGGACGCTGGCGGCCTGAAAAAGCAGCTCGGTAAAGGGAAGGTCGAACAGCCCCGCGATTTCCTCGCGAGTCCAGTCGGTGCGGATTTGGGTCAAAATTCTTCTGCCTTCTTGTGCGATTGGTCCGTCAGTCGGCGGAACATCTTCCCGGCGAAACGAAGGGTGAGCAAAAAACCTGCAATAGTTATGAGGAAGCCGACAATCTGCGCTCCTGGCACTTCCAAAAACAATAATCCCCCAACGATCCCAAAAATGCCAACCGAAAACCAAATGGCATAGGCCAACAAGATGAGAGCGATGGCGAAGACTATTCGCAGAATTGTCACTCCGCAGCCTCGTCCAGATCCTCGCCCGCAGGCGGCATGTTGTGGCCGAGCAGACGCAGCACGTCGGCCGCGCATTCGACCACGTTGCTGCCCGGGCCGTAGATGCCCTGCACCCCGGCATCGCGCAGGAAGTCGTAGTCCTTCTGCGGGATCACGCCGCCGGCGATTACCTTGATATCGGGGCGGCCTGCGTCGCGCAGGTGGTTGATCAGCTCGGGGATGAGAGTCTTGTGACCAGCCGCAAGACTGCTCGCGCCGATGGCGTCGACATCGTTCTCGAGAGCCATCGCTGCGGTTTCCTCGGGCGTCTGGAACAGCGGGCCGGAGACCACGTCGAAACCCATGTCGGCAAACGCGCTGGCAATCACGTTCGCGCCGCGGTCGTGGCCGTCCTGGCCCATCTTGGCGACCATCAGGCGCGGTGCGCGGCCAAGGCGGCGCTGGACGGCCATGACGCCCTCCACCACCTGGCGATAATAGGGATCGCCCGCATAGGCGCTGGAATAGACGCCGCTGACGGGCTTGGGCACCGTATCGTAGCGCCCGAAGGCATCTTCCATGGCCGCCGAAATCTCGCCCAGCGTCGCGTTGTGGCGCGCGCATTCGACCGCGCGGGCGAGCAGGTTGATGTCCCCACCCGACTGGAGCTCCGCCATTTGCGAAGGCGGCAGCGGCACGCCCTTTTCGTCGCGTCCGTCAGCGAATTTCGCCCGGGCTGCGGTGGGATCGGCCTTGGCAGCCTCGGTCAGCGCCTTGAGCGCGGCCTGGCAGGCATCCTCGTCACGCGCCTCGCGCACCTTCCTGATGCGCGCGATCTGGCTCTCGCGCACCGCGTGGTTGTCGATGTCGAGCGTGTCGATATCGGCCTCGGTCGGTAGGCGATACTTGTTGACGCCGACGATAACCGTCTCGCCCTTGTCGACGCTCGCCTGCTTGGCGGCAGCCGCTTCCTCGATCTGCGCCTTGGGCTTACCGCTGGCGACATATTCGGTCATGCCGCCCGCCGCCTCGACCTCATCGAGCATCGCCCTCGCCTGCTCCACCAGCGCGGCGGTGAGGCTTTCGATGTAGTAGCTGCCGCCCAGCGGATCGGCGACATTGGTGATGCCGGTCTCTTCCTGGATCACCAGCTGCGTGTTGCGCGCGATGCGGGCGGAGAAGTCGGTCGGCAGCGCGATCGCCTCGTCCAGAGCATTGGTGTGGAGCGACTGCGTGCCGCCCAGCACAGCCGCCATCGCCTCGATCGTGGTGCGGATGACGTTGTTGTAAGGGTCCTGCTCCTGCAGCGAGACACCGCTGGTCTGGCAGTGGGTGCGCAGCATCTTCGACTTGGGGTTCTGCGCCCCCAGCCCTTCCATGACATCGTGCCACAGCGCACGCGCAGCGCGCATCTTGGCGATCTCCATGAAGAAGTTCATGCCGATGCCCCAGAAGAAGGACAGGCGCGGCGCGAAGGCATCGATATCGAGGCCCGCTTCCATCGCGCGTTTCGCATATTCCTTGCCGTCGGCGATGGTGAAGGCGAGTTCCTGCACTGCCGTCGCCCCCGCCTCGTGCATGTGATAGCCCGATATCGAAATACTGTTGAATTTCGGCATGTTGGCCGAGGTATATGCGATGATGTCCGAAACGATCCGCATGCTCGGTTCGGGCGGATAGATATAGGTGTTGCGGACCATGAACTCCTTCAGGATGTCGTTCTGGATGGTCCCGGCGAGCTTGTCCTGGCTCACCCCCTGCCGTTCTGCCGCGACGATGTAGAAGGCGAGCACGGGGATCACCGCGCCGTTCATCGTCATGCTGACACTCATGGTATCGAGCGGGATCTGGTCGAACAGGATTTCCATGTCGCGCACAGTGTCGATCGCAACGCCCGCCTTGCCGACATCGCCGACCACGCGCGGGTGGTCGCTGTCATAGCCGCGGTGCGTGGCAAGGTCGAAAGCGACCGAGAGGCCCTTCTGGCCCGCCGCGAGGTTGCGGCGGTAGAAGGCGTTCGATTCCTCGGCGGTCGAGAAGCCCGCATACTGGCGGATGGTCCACGGACGGCCAGTGTACATCGAGGCATAGGGCCCGCGCGTGAACGGCGCGATGCCGGGTACGCCGGGGTCGATCCCTTGCGTATCCTCGCTGGTATAAAGTGGCTTTACGGCGATCCCTTCGGGCGTGTGCCAGGTGAGGTCGCGGCCTTTCACCTCCTTGTCGGCAAGGGGCATCCAGTCGTCATAAGTGGGCTTGTCGGTCATGCGGCCTCCCCTAAACGCATTCCTATGCGCAGAAAAGCCGCGGGTTAGAAAAGCTCGTCCAAAGTCGGCAGCCCGGGTTCGGTCCAGCGAGGCGCGGCCCTTATTTCTTCCAACGTCATCTCCCCGTGGATCGCGAACCAGCGGTCGTACTGGTGTGCCGTTGCGATCCAGTACAAGCCGCCCAAGGCAATCACGGCAACCACCCAGAGACTTTTCGCGAAGCGTGCAGCCGACATACCGTCACGCCCCGCCATCCACAGCGTACCTAGCGCCGTCCACCCACCCAGGCCGAGAAAGCCCCAGCCGATCCAGCGATAATACTTGCCCAGCTCGGGATCTGGCGGCCAGTTGCGGGGGATATAGTGCGCAGGCTTAAGGCCCTGGCCGAAGAACTCTATATATCCGGCGCCAATGACGAATGCGGTGAGGGTTACCAGCGCAATTATGCCGCCCCAACCCTCGTTTTGTTCCTCGCGCCGCCGAACGCTTGCCTTCCAGCCTTCGCGAAAGGACTTCCAGCTGAAGGGCTTTGCCTCGTTCCACTCGAAAGGGAACCGGTCCCGATCGCGCATCGATCAGTTGGACCAGTGCGCGCCAGACTTGGGCGTTTCCATGATTTCGGTGAGCTGGCCCATCATGTCCTTGGGATGGAGGAAGAAGATGGGCGTGCCATGCGCGCCCAGCCGCGTGGGGCCGAGGATGCGCTTTCCCATCTCCTCGAACCACTTGCGGGCGTCCTCGATATCCTCGACCTCGTAGCAAACATGGTGCTGCCCGCCGGCGGGGTTCTTTTCGAGGAACTTGGCGATGGGGCTGTCCGGGCCGAGCGGCTCGATCAGCTCGATCTGCGTGCCGTTGGTGCCGTTCTCGCCGGGCGTATCGACGAAGCAGACCTTCACCCCCTGCGCCTCGAGATCGAAGGGCTCGTGGAACTTGGTCGCGCCCATGACATCGCGGTAATAGCGCACCGATTCCTCGATCGAGGGCGTGGCGACGCCGATGTGGTTCAGCCTACCGAGTTTCACGCGCGATCTCCTGTTCAATTCTTTCCTTCGCCGCGTCGGCCGCGACGAAAAACGAGGCGCCGAATAGCGCAACCAGCGCCGCTGCCCATAGCGTCATGAGCCTCTCGCCCACAGTACCGACGCCTTTCTGCATCGCGTTGATCGCAGCATAGCCCACCAGCGCGCCGAGGCCTATCATCACCCAGCCGCCGATGCGCATCTGCTCCGGCAGATCGGGCGTCGGCTCGACATAGGTCTTGGTGAAGAAGCTCATCGTATAGGGGTCGAACTGCACGGCCTTGTTCCACCCGATGACGACCAGCAGCGGCATCAGGACGAGTGCGAAGACGATGCCCGCGATACGTTTGACCGGGTGCGAGCGCTGATCTTCAGTTGGCGCCGCATCCTGTTGGCGTCCCGGCTTCATCAAGGCTATCGAGCCCCGCAATTCAACGGTCTTCTTCCTTGTTGGCGAGGGCATCGCCGAGAAGGTTTCCGAGCTTGGTACCCGTTTCGGCAGATCCGATACCGAATTCGGCGAAGACAGTCTCGTTCTCGTCGATCACGCTGACGGAGATGTCCGTGCTCTCTGCCAATGCTGCCATCTGGGGCGTGTTCTCGAAGATCGACGTGAGGATGTACTGCGCATCAGGCGCGAAGGCCTCGTCACAGACGACCGTCATGATGATGCTCTTGGCCTTGTCGCCGCGCTGCTTCTTCCATTCCAGCAAGGTACCGCCGGCCTGGGAAAGTTCGGAGAGGTAGTGCTCCTCGTTCTCAGGTGCGATGGACACGATCGCGGCAAAGCTATTCTTGAAGAAGCCTTCCTTCTTCGAGAATTCCTGGATCTGCATCAGATCATGCCTCCGGTCGGCCGCTCAGAGCGGAATATTGTCATGCTTCTTCCACGGGTTCTCGAGCTGCTTCGTCCGCAGCTTGCGTAGCCCAAGCGCGATCCGCTTGCGGGTCGAGTGCGGGTAGATCACCTCGTCGATATAGCCGCGTTGCGCTGCCACGAAGGGGTTCGCGAAGCGGTCTTCGTATTCCTTGGTCTTCTCGGCGATCTTGTCGGGATCGTCGCGGTCCTGGCGGAAGATGATCTCCACCGCGCCCTTCGCGCCCATCACTGCGATTTCGGCAGTGGGCCATGCGTAGTTCAAGTCGCCGCGCAGGTGCTTGGAGGCCATCACGTCATAGGCGCCGCCATAGGCCTTGCGGGTGATGACGGTGATTTTGGGCACGGTCGCCTCGGCATAGGCGAAGAGCAGCTTCGCGCCGTGCTTGATGATGCCGTTGTGCTCCTGCGCCGTGCCGGGAAGGAAGCCGGGCACGTCGACGAAGGTCAGGATCGGAATTTCGAAGGCATCGCAGAAGCGCACGAAGCGCGCGGCCTTCTTGGAGGAATTGATGTCGAGCACGCCGGCGAGCACCATCGGCTGGTTCGCCACCACGCCCACCGTGCGCCCTTCCACCCGGCCGAAACCGCAGATGATATTGGCGGCATGGTTCGGCTGGATCTCGAAGAAATCGCCTTCGTCCAACGTCTTCCGGATGACTTCGTCCATGTCATAGGGCTGGTTCGCGTTGTCGGGGATCAGCGTGTCGAGGCTGTCCTCCATGCGGTCCCACGGATCGCTGGTCGGACGCTCGGGCACTTCCTCGCGGTTGGACAGCGGCAAGTAGTCGAAGAAATTGCGCGTCGCGAGCAGCGTTTCGATGTCGTTTTCGAAGGCGATATCGGCGACGCTGGTCTTGGTCGTATGCGTCTTGGCCCCGCCCAGTTCTTCCTGCGTGACTTCCTCGTTGGTCACCGTCTTCACAACGTCGGGGCCGGTGACGAACATGTAGCTGCTGTCCTCCACCATGAAGATGAAGTCGGTCATGGCAGGCGAGTACACCGCGCCGCCCGCACACGGGCCCATGATGAGGCTGATCTGCGGCACCACGCCGCTGGCAAGCACATTGCGCTGGAACACTTCGGCATAGCCGCCCAATGAGGCGACGCCTTCCTGGATGCGCGCGCCGCCGGAATCGTTGAGGCCGATGACCGGCGCGCCGACCTTCATCGCGGTGTCCATCACCTTGCAGATCTTCTCTGCATGGCGCTTCGACAGCGAGCCGCCGAAGACGGTGAAATCCTGGCTGAATACGTAGACGAGGCGGCCGTTGATCGTGCCGCTGCCGGTGACCACACCGTCGCCCGGTATGCGCTGCTTCTCCATGCCGAAATCGACGCAGTCATGCTCGACATAGCGGTCGAGTTCTTCGAAGCTGCCTTCGTCCAGCAGCACGTCGAGCCGCTCGCGCGCGGTCAGCTTGCCCTTGGCGTGCTGTGCGGCGATGCGCTTTTCGCCGCCACCCAGCTCGGCTGCGGCACGGCGGCGTTCCATTTCGGCGATATTGGCGGACATGTTCTCTCCGTTTGAACTCTCGGCGAAGCGCCTAGAGCGGGGAGCGTGGCAACGTCAATCGCCGCCCGCCTCTTCTTCCTCCTCGCCGGGCCGATATTCGAAGATATCGCCGGGCTGGCAGTCGAGCTCGCGGCACAGTGCGTTGAGCGTCTTGTAGCGCACGCCCTGAACCTTGCCCGTCTTCAAAAGCGAGAGGTTGGTGTTGGAAATGCCGATGCGGTCGGCCAGCTCTTTCAAGCTGACCTTCCGCTTCGCCATCATGACATCGAGATTGGTGACGATCGCCATCAGACCACACTTTCGCTGTCTTCGCGGTATTCCATGCCCGACCGGAAGGCGGCTGCCGTGATGAAACAGATCATCGCCATCAGCATCGGGATTATTGGCGGCTCATATTCCATCCAGATATTCTCGACGCCCTTCACGCTCCAGCTGATCGAGGGATGGATCACGCGGTCGTCCATCGGCGGGATCGCTTCGAGGATGGCGTATTGCGTCATGAAGGTGATCGAGATCGAGAGCACGCTGGCCGCGATCAGGAATTTGCCGATCATTCGCACCGATCTGATGTTCGCCTCGGTAAAGACATCGCCCTTGCCGATGCGGATCAGCGTACCGCGCAGCTGCCAGAATATCCCGGCAAGCAGGCCGAGGCCAACGAGCTGGCCGACGAGGCGGGACACACGAAGCCATGTGTGATTGTCGATCCGCACGGTCCCTTCCTGCATTTGCCAGAAGGCCGACATTCCGCCGAGCGGCTTCATGACGATGTTCTCGCTCGAAGCGGGATAGCTTACCATGTGGAACTTGCCCTCGGAGATCGCGCCGCCTGCACGCAGGATAGCCGCCAGAGCCGCAATCGCGACAAGCACCAGAAGCGCATTCACAAACCTTTTCGTCCAAACGCCTGTCATCTCTTCCTCCAAACCTGATGGCAGGGTGGATGACAGCGAATAAAACGATTCGCAATATCTTTTTTATGTTTTACGTAAATTCCGTATCGATCTGCACTAAGATCGCTGGGCGCTTATCAAGAACTCCACATTGCCTTCCGGACCCTTGATCGGGCTCTCGACGATGCCCTGCACCTCGAAGCCAAGCCCCTCTGCCCACTCGCGCACTTCGTCGCAGACGCGCCGGTGGAGTGCGGGATCGCTGACGACACCTTTCTTGCCCACTTCGTCACGGCCGACTTCGAATTGTGGCTTGATGAGCGCGACGAGGCGGCAGTCGGGCTCGGCCAGTTCGAGCGGACGCTCGAGCACTTTGGCAAGGCCAATGAAGCTCGCATCGCACACCACCCAAGTAACGGGCCGGTCGATCATCTCGGGCGTCAGGATGCGCGCGCTCGTCTGTTCGAGTACGGTCACGCGATCGTCCTGCCGCAGCTTCCAAGCGAGCTGGTTGGTCCCGCTGTCGACGGCAAAAACGTGCTCTGTCCCGCCCTGCAGCAGCACATCTGTGAAGCCGCCGGTCGAGCTACCGATATCCATCGCGGTGACACCCTTGGGATCGAGCCCGAATTGCTCGATCGCATGCGCCAGCTTGATACCCCCGCGCGAAACCCAGGGATGGTCGCGCCCGCGCACCTCGAGCGGCGCGTCCTCGGCCATCTGCTGGCCGGGCTTGGCCAGCTTCTGCTCGCCCGAAAAGACGAGGCCCGCCATCACCAGCGCCTGAGCACGGGTCCGGCTTTCCACCAGCCCGCGGTCAACGAGCATCTGATCGAGGCGACGTTTCTTTGCCATTGGAAACATAGCCGTTAGCGAGCATTGGTGAGGCATGAAAGCCTCCCATAGCGCCATCGCCCTCTCGCTGCTCGCTACAGGCGCGCTTGCCATTGCCGCTTGCGTACCCGCGCCCGACTCCACGCCTGCGCCCAGCCCGAGCCCGACTCCTGTGACGCAGGCTCCGCAGCCCGCGCCGACGCCGACACCGTCTCCGGCGTCCGCTGCTGCCGCCCAATTCGAGAACTGGATCGACGCGCCGCGCACTGCAGGCAATTGGCGCTACCGGAGCGGAGGCGCCCTCAAGGTTGCGGAGTATGTGGGCCCCGACAACGAGGTGAAGTTTCAGATGGACTGCTCACCCGAGATTGGGATGCTCCTGTCGGTGGCCGGCAACGCAGGCAATGCAACGGCGATCCAGTTCCGCACGGAATCCACCGAACGCCTGGTACCCGCAGATGCGCGCGAAGGCTGGGTCCAGGCCGTTGTCAGACCGGCAGACCCCCTTCTCGACGCCATGGCGCGGACCCGCGGACGATTCGCTGTGGAAACTCCCGGGTTATCCACACTCTACCTTCCGCCATGGGCCGAAGTGACCCGCGTCATCGAGGAATGTCGCTGACCCGATTCCCTGTCCTGGCTGCCGACTGCGGAGCCCACCGCCAGCGGACATGAAAAAGGCCCGGAGAACGCTCCGAGCCACAAACGCCAATTCTGACGTGGGAAAACTTTTTTGCAAGCCTTGTTTTGCATCCCGAAACGACTCAAATTGTACACAAGATCAGCGGCGAACGCGATCTTGGAGCCCCTGATAAGGCTTCTAGCTCACTAGCGCGAAAGGAGGTGATCCGATGTCTCATGGTTCAGCAGAGAGGTCGGCAAGTTTCCGCGCGAGGTACTATCGGTAGTTCCATACCCTTAGAGACTTCGTGAGCGGCGCTTCCGCCGCTGACCATGAAAAGGGCAGCGCCATCTCAGGATGGAGCTGCCCTTCTCATTTTTGGCCCTAGAAAACTTGCCCTGCGCGCCTACTCCCACTAACCGCGCGGGCATGAATTTCGAGCACATCCCCCATCCCGCACCCACGCCCGCAGACAAGCGCGACCAGGCGTTGAAGGACCCCGGTTTCGGCAAGCTGTTCACTGACCACATGGTCGTGATCGACTATGACGAGGACAAGGGCGGCTGGCACAAGGCGACGCTCGGCCCGCGCCAGGCGATCAGCCTCGATCCGGCAGCGGCCGTGTTGCACTACGCGCAGGAAATCTTCGAGGGGATGAAGGCCTACAAGCAGGGTGACGATACGCTTGCCCTCTTCCGTCCCGAGCAGAACGCGCGCCGCTTCAACGAAAGCGCACGCCGGATGGCGATGCCTGATCTACCTGAGGAACTGTTCCTCGAATCGATCCGCCAGCTGGTCGCTGCGGACCGTAATTGGGTGCCGGGCGATCCCGACGGCTCGCTTTACCTGCGCCCCTTCATGTTTGCCTCGGAAGCCTTCCTCGGCGTGCGTCCGGCCAAGCAGTACAAGTATATACTGATCGCCAGCCCCGTCGGCCCCTATTTCAAGGGCGGCGCGAAGCCAGTGAAGATCTGGGTCAGCCGCAACTACACGCGCGCAGCCCCCGGCGGCACCGGCGCGGCGAAGACCGGCGGCAATTACGCCGCAAGCCTCGTCCCGCAGGCCGAAGGCATCGAGAACGGCTGCGACCAGGTGGTCTTCCTCGATGCAGTCGAGAAGAAGTGGGTCGAGGAACTGGGCGGCATGAACCTGTTCTTCGTCTTCGACGATGGCACGGTGATCACTCCGCCGCTGACCGGCACGATCCTGCCCGGCATCACCCGCAACAGCCTTATCGAGCTGCTGCGCGAAGAGGGCCTGCAGGTGCGCGAGGAGCCCTACAGCATCGACCAGTGGCGCGCGGATGCGACCACGGGCAAGCTGCTCGAGACGATGGCCTGCGGCACCGCAGCAGTCGTGACTCCCGTCGGCACCGTGCTCGGCCCCGACGGCGAATTCACCATCGGCAGCGGAGGCACCGGACAGATGACCAACAAGATCCGCGAGCGGCTCGTCGGCATCCAGAAGGGCAGCGTCGAGGACACCCACGGCTGGGTGACCAAGCTGTAAGTTAATGAGATTGGCGCGCTTCACTAAACTCAGGGAGCGAGCTCAGGTCGCGCTGCTTCTCGCCGCGCTTTGCATCTTAGCGGTCATCCTTCAAAATTTCGAAGGTTGGCACGCCAAGAGCATCAATGATGCCGAGTTCGAAGCCGTGGCCGGAAAAGTCATCTCCATCAATCTCATCCCGTCGAACACTGGCACATCATATCTGACGACGATCGTGACCGATGACGGCTACAAAACCCAATTGGTCACCAGCCCGGACCGAGCACGTGAATGCAAAGTTGGGTCGAAGGTTGAAATTGAACGTCGAGGCCTAGACCATCGTTGGACCGAAGAGTCTTGCACGCAAGACTAGCGCACCCCGCTCACCGAAGGCTCCACCCCGCTACACGCTCCAAGCCGATCCCGTATCGCGTCGATCAGCCAGCTGGTCGCGGGACCCGGACGCGCATCACGGCGCCACAGCGCGCTCAATATGTAATTCGCGCCCGGCTTCTCGGGCAGGTCGAGCAGGCATAGCCGCCCCTCGTCGATGTCGCCGCTCACCATGTGGCGCGGCATATTGCCCCAGCCGATCCCTTCCTTGAGCAGCGCGTGCTTTGCGCCGAGGTCAGCAAGCCGCCAGCTTTCGGGTGCAAGGACCGAAAACTCGCGCCCCTCGGTCAGCGGCGAGCGGTCTGTGAGAACGAGCTGGAGGTGCTTGCGGCTCTCTCCCGGTTTAACGCCCGAACGTGACAGCGGATGGTCGGGCGAAGCGACCGGCACCAGTTCGACGGCCCCGATCGCCTGTCTTTCGAGTTCCGCATGGTCGGCCAGCACGGGCCCGCCGATCGCGAGATCTGCGCTGCCATCGAGCAGGCATGCCGCCACTGCGCCCAGCGCCTCGACCTGCAGGCGCAGGGCGACATTCGGGTAGAGACGGCGGAAATCGCGCAGCACGCTCGCCGTCACCTCACCGGGCAGCATGACATCGACCACGAGCGAGACCTCGCTTTCGAGCCCCGCATGGAGCCCCTGCGTCTTGGCGAGCAATGTATCGATCCCGTCGGCAACCGCCTTGGCTTCTGCCAGCAGGCCCTTGCCTTCCTCGGTCAGCACCGGCCGGCGCGATCCTTCACGGGCGAACAGGCTGACGCCGAGCTGGGCTTCCATCTGCGAGATGCCGTAGCTGACCGCCGAAACCGCGCGTCCCATCTTGCGCGCAGCCGCGCCGAAGCTGCCCTCCTCAGCCACTGCGAGGAAGATGCGGAGCTGGTCCAGGCTCGGCTCACCCAACTTCATTGTTCGAATTTCCTGAACATCTTGGCGCGTTTTATCGCAGTTATCGGAACGATGAGCAACGCCTATCTCTTGGTCCAACGAAGCATTCCTCTGAAGATTGATTCCGGGAGACCAAGCATGATCGAACATCGTCCCTTCGAAAGCCTCGGCTCGGCCAACCACGGCTGGCTCGATGCGAACCACCACTTCTCATTTGCGGGCTATCACGATCCGTCCCGCATGAACTGGGGCGCTCTGCGCGTCTGGAACGACGACAAAATCGCCCCGAAGAGCGGCTTTCCGACCCACCCGCACCAGGACATGGAAATCATCACCTATGTCCGCACCGGTGCGATCACGCACCGCGACAGCATGGGCAATGAAGGCCGCACCGAAGCCGGCGACGTACAGGTGATGAGCGCCGGACGGGGTGTCGCGCATTCGGAGTTCAACCTCGAGGACGAGGAAACCACCCTCTTCCAGATCTGGATCATCCCCTCCGAGCGTGGCGGCGATCCCGACTGGGGTGCACGCCAGTTCCCCAAGGGTGACCGCGCAGGCCAGTTCGTCCCCCTCGCCAGCGGCGCTGCCAACGATGACGACGCCCTGAAGATCTCGCACCGATGCCCGCGTGCTCGGCGCGACGGTGAAGGCCGGCGAGAGCGTGACCTACACCCCGCGCACCGCCGACCGGCACCTCTATCTCGTGCCCGCTACCGGCAGCATCCGCGTGGGCGACATCGAGGCAAAGGCCCGCGACGGCCTCGCCATCACCAAGGAAGACACCATCACCATCACCGCGCTCGAGGACAGCGAACTCGTCCTCGTCGACGCAGCCTGAACTGGAGACCACACATGAGCAATATCCTCCACATCACCGCCAGCATCCGCAACGGCGAGAGTGTTTCGCGCAGCCTCGGCACCAAGCTCGTCGAAGGTCTCGCAGCCAAGCAGGGCGCAAGCGTCGTGACCCGCGACCTGTCGAAGAACGACATCCCCTTCATCGACGAGGACCGCTTCGCGGCGAACCTCGCCCCTTATGCCGAGCGTTCGCCCGAGCAGCATGAGCTCGCCAAGATTGCCGACGAGCTGATCGATGAGCTGCAGAATGCCGATACGCTGGTGTTCAGCGTGCCGATCTACAACTTCTCGGTTCCCGCGACCGTCAAGGCATGGGCCGACCTCGTCGCCCGCGCCGGCACCACTTTCCAGTACACCGCCAACGGTCCGGAAGGCCTGCTGACGGGCAAGAAGGCTTACATCACGGCCGCATCGGGCGGCACGCCGGTGGGCAGCGACTTCGACTTCATGACCCCGTGGCTCAAGTTCTTCCTCGGCTTCCTCGGCATCCAGGATGTCGAAGTCGTCGCAGCGGACGGCATCATGGGTGAAGGCGGCGAAGAGAAGATCGCCGAAGCACACGACCAGGTCGAACGCCTCGCCGCCTGAGGCAGGTCAAGTAAAAGGGGAAGTACAATGAACACTGCAACTACGATCGACGGCGCAGCGACCACCGGCTCCAGGAATGACGTGGTGCTGCTCGCAGCACGTGTCATGCTTGCCGCCCTCTTCATCCTTGCCGGCGTGAACAAGCTCGGCGGGATGGAAGGAACGGTCGGCTATATTGCCGCCATGGGCCTGCCTCTTCCTGAACTTGTCTACTTCGGGACGGTGGCTTTGGAGATCGGCGCGGGCCTTTTGCTCGCCGTGGGTTTCAAGGCACGCTACGCAGCTGCGGCACTGGGTGCCTTCACGGTCCTCACCGCAGTCATTTTCCATCGTGATTTCTCGCAGCAGATCGAATTGACGATGTTCTTGAAAAACCTTGCGATCGCAGGCGGCATGTTTGCGATGGCTGTTTCCGGCCCGGGCCGTTTCAGCCTCGATCGAGGTTAGCGCAACGGGTGACAATTAAGAGCCCGCCGGAGAGCACCAGCTCCCGGCGGGCTTTTTTTGGCATTCATGCGGGTCTCTGCGCGGATACGATCTCGCGCCGCTTCTGTATCTCGTAATATTCGGGCCGCCTCGGGAATTTGGCCGTAACCAAGATCGTCAGGGCGATCGTCAGGCCCGTGCCTACGACGACGAAGATACTCGACAGCCCGCCCATCGCGTCGGTCCGGCCGAGCATGAAAGCACCGAAGGAAATGCCGAAGTTCGACACCGCCATGTAGATCGTGAACTGGGTCGCCGCGACGGTGGGGTCACACAGCCGCATGGAGATCGGCAGCAGTGCCACCGTGATCAGCATGTCGAGCGGAATCCAGAGGTAGACGAAGGCCATGAAGAAGGTCGAATTGCTCCAGAATTCGACACCGGAGAACATGACCGTGCAAAGCCCGATGCCGCTCGCCAGCCACATCGCGCCGATCCGCTTGGCCCCGAACTTGTCGCCGAGCCAGCCGCCCAGCGTCATACACAAAACACCTGCGACAAGGCCAGCCGTGGCAGTCAGCGCGGAAATCTCCGAGGTGTCCCAACCGGCATAGTTGGCCCCGATCAGGGGCGTCGCGCCGGTGAAGCCGCCGTAGAGCACGCCGCGACCGAACAGGCAGGGTATCCAGAGCAGACTCACTCCGCGACGCATCGAGTTGAAGGTCGACTTGAGGATCGGCCACCAGGCACCGAGCTGGATTTCGAGATTGCGCTCATGCGCCTCGCCCCTGCTCCAGGGCAGGACGCGTTCGCCGCCCCGCTCGCGGAAGAATGCGACGTAGGTACTCAGCGCAAGCAGCAGCGCCGCCACGATCAGGAATGCGGCAGGTGCGCCGAAATCATCGATGACGAAGCCGCAAATCGCGGTTGCCGAAGCAATCCCGATGGCCTGCCCGCCGAACATCATTCCTGCGCCGCGAGCGCGCTCTTCCTCGGTCATGATATCGACCGCGAGGCCGTCGACGGCGACATCCTGGAAGGTGGTCGCCATGTTCACGACGAAGCCGATCGCACCGAGGATGGCGACATCGCTCACGGTCGGATCGATCATCGCCGCGGCAATGAGAAATGCGATCATCACTAGCTGCGCGCCGAGGATCCAGATCCGCCTGCGTCCCATCGGGAGGAAGGTATAGCGATCCATGATGAAGCCGTTCACCAGCTTCAGCGACCACGGCAGCGCCGTCAGCGCAGCCACAGATCCGACATCGGCCGCCGATGCACCGTTCACCGCCATCCACGCAGGGATCGCGAACCAGAAGAGGCCGATGGGCATGCCCTGCCCGACGTAGAGGATGAAAAGCGTGAACAGCCGCAGGCGCTGGCTTGTTTCGAGAATGAGCGAATTCGCGGACGCGGCTGATGCCATCCCGTACCCCCTTGGTCAGAGTCTCGGCTGGCTATATGCCCTTGGCCGATCGCGTCCCTACGATCCGATAAGTCGAACGCTGCCCCAATCGGCGGTTCTGCGCAAGATCAGCTTGGGACGTTCTCGCGCAGGTCTTCCAGCCAGATATCCGCCACGGCATCGCTCGGAGCGCGCCAGTCGCCGCGCGGGGATAATGCGCCGCCTGCGCTCACCTTTGGCCCGTTGGGGAGTGCACTGCGCTTGAACTGGCTGAAGCCGAAGAAGCGTTTCACGAAATTTTCCAGCCACTTCGCGATCGTGGCGAGATCGTACTCGTTCTTTCCCTCTTCGGGAAAACCGATCGGCCACTGGCCCGCCTTTGCATCCTTCCAGGCATGCCAGGCGAGGAAGGCGACGTGGCTCGGGCTTTGTCCCCAGCGAATTACGTGGTGCAGGAAAAAATCGTTGAGCTCGTAAGGGCCGATGATCGACTGGGTGCTCTGGATCGTACCGTCCGCGCCTGCCGGGACGAGCTCGGGGCTGATCTCGGTGTCGAGGATCGCGTCGAGGATTTCATCGACGCCGTGGTCGAACTGCTCGGTCGTGATGGTCCAGCGGATGAGGTACTGGATGAGCGTCTTGGGCACGCCCGCATTTACGCCGTAATGGCTCATCTGGTCGCCCACGCCATAGGTGCACCAGCCGAGCGCCAGCTCCGACAGGTCGCCGGTACCGATGACCCAGCCGCCATGCTGCCCGGCGAGGCGGAAGAGATAGTCGGTACGCAGGCCCGCCTGAACGTTTTCAAAGGTCACGTCATAGACCGGCTCGCCATCGGCAAAGGCGTGGCCGATATTCTCGAGCATCATGGTCGCGGTCGGTTTGATGTCGATTTCTTCGGCGGTGATGCCGAATGCCTTCATCAGCTTCCACGCGTTGGACTTCGTGCCTTCCGAAGTGGCGAAGCCGGGCATGGTGTAGCCGCGGATATCGGTGCGCGGGCGACCGAGCCGGTCCATCGCCTTGGCAGCCACCAGAAGCGCATGCGTGCTGTCGAGCCCGCCCGAGATACCTATTGTGAGGCACTTGGGCCGCGTCGCTTCGATCCGACGCATGAGGCCGTCGACCTGGATGTTGAAGGCCTCGTAGCAATCCTCGTCGAGCTTCTGCTGTCGATTGGGAACGAAGGGGAAGCGGCGCACGGGGCGTTCCAGCCCGATATCCTTCATCGCGTGGCCGTGATCGAACGAGACACGGCGGTACCAGTCCTCGGGCCGGTCCGCGGCATCGGCAGCATCGCCCCAGGTCTGCATCCGCATGCGCTCCGCAAGAACGCGCTTCGTGTCGATGTCGGCGACGCACATTTCCGGCTCGAGATCGAAGCGGGTGCTTTCGACCAGCAAATCGCCCAGCTCGTAGATCATCCCCTGGCCATCCCACGCGAGATCGGTCGTGCTTTCGCCATATCCGCTCGCCGAATAGGCATAGGCACATACAGAGCGGCTGGAACTGGCGCGCGAGAGCATGTGCCGCTCGTCCGACTTACCGATGGTGATGTTCGAGGCGGAAAGGTTGAGGAGGATGGTCGCGCCGGCAAGCGCGGCCAGCGTGCCGGGCGGATTGGGCGACCAGTAATCCTCGCAAATCTCGATGCCGAAGACGAAGCCCGGCATGTCGGCAGCTTCGAACAGCAGGTCGGTGCCGAAGGGAAGCGTCTCGCCGCGCAGCTCGATCTCGAGGCCCACACAATCCCGCCCGTGGCTGAACCAGCGCTTCTCGTAATACTCGCGATAGTTGGGGAGGTAGCTTTTGGGCACGACGCCGAGGACCTGCCCGCGCGCGATCACCACCGCGCAGTTGTAGATCCGGCCATTTCGCCGCAGCGGAGCGCCGATCACCAGCGCGGGCGCAAGCGAACGCGACGCTTCGCAAATCTCGCCCATGTGCCGCTCGACCGCTTCAAGCATCGCGGTCTGCAAATGGAGATCGTCGATCGCATAGGAGGAGAGCGAAAGCTCGGGGAAGAGCAGCAGGTCGACGCCGCGCTCGTCAGCCAGCTTCGCCTGTTCGATGATCCCTTCGGCATTGTAGGCGACATCGGCCGTGCGGACCCTGGGAGTAGCCGCCGCCACGCGGACGAAGCCGTGCGTGTGGAGGTCGAAGAAGGGATGCGTGCCTGGTTTCGCCATGCGCTTGGTGTCTTTCTCTTCGGGTGCGGCGGGTTCGATCCAGTCGGCGGGCTGGCAGATGCCGAGCTGCGCCAGCTTGCGCTGCGCATCGGCGCGGGCCACCCGACCCTTGCTTTCCCAACCGAACACCGTCTGCGTCTTGAAGCCGTGGCGCGCGGCAAATTCTTCCGCCGAAAGAGGCGGTTGCTGCGCGAGGCGCCACGCCTTAAGCTTCTGTCCCGCAAGGTGCATGGAAAGCCGATTATCTCTAAAAGATAATTACTGCAAGGCCTGTCAGGCCGCCAGCAGTTCCGCGGCGCTGGGGCTTTCCTGCAGCAAATCGATCAGGCCGCGCTCTTCGCGCGTGAGCCAACGGGTAGCGCGCGGAAGCTGGAGGCCGTCCCGCCATTCCTCCTGCCGCTCGACAAGCTCTATCACGGCAGGGTGGATGTAGCTCTTGCGCGTGACGGCGGGCGTATTGCCGAGCTGTCCGGCCACGCATTCGAGCACGGCCTTCATGGTCATCGCGCCTTCGCCCGTGCGCAAGCATTCGAAGCCCATGACACTCGCGTGCCAGGTGCGGAAATTCTTCGCGGTGAAGCGCTCTCCCATGCACTCTTCGAGATATTCGTTAACGTCGGACGAGCCGACCGCCTGCACGTCGCCACCCTCGTCGACGTATTTGAAGACATTCTGGCCGGGCAGGTCCTGCATCCTTCGCACGATATTGGCGAGACTTCCGTCGGTCAGTGTGACCTCGCGCATGCTGCCGGACTTGCCTTTGTACCGCAGGCGGAGCGTCTTGCCGGTCACCTCGGCATGGCGGCGGCGTAGCGTCGTCGCGCCAAAACTCTTGTTCTTCTCCGCATACCCCTCGTTGCCGACACGCACGGCACCAAGATCGAGCAGCCGCACCACGCTCGCAATTGCGCACTCGCGGGTGAGCTTGCGGCCATTGAGATCCTCTTCCACCCGCTTACGGACCAGCGGGAGGAGGTTGCCGAATGCGAGGCAGTTGTCGAACTTCTCGCTCTCTCGCGCAGTCCTGAAGTCGGGATGGTAGCGATACTGCTTGCGGCCCTTGGCATCGATACCCGTGGCGAGGATGTGCCCGTTGGGCGCAGGGCAGTACCACGCATCCGTGTAGGCAGGTGGCAGGGCAATCGCGTTCAGGCGCTGCTTCTCCGCCCGGTCGGTGATGAGCTCGCCCTTCGGACAATAGTAAGCCCATCCCTTCCCCGCGCCCTTGCGGGTGATGCCGGGCAGCTGGTCGTCGACATAGATGAGCTTCGTCATAGCGAAGGCAAGAACCGTGGCGTGACTGTATCCGTTCCCCATCTTGCGACGAACGGTTGGGCGTAATAGCCACCGACAAAACAGGAGAATGAGCTTGGCCGACCCCACCTACACCCCGCCCGAAGTCTGGAGCGCCGACACGGAAAGCGGCGGCAAGTTCGCCAATATCAACCGCCCCACCGCCGGCGCGCGCGAGGAAAAGGACCTCCCGACGGGCGAGCATGATTTCCAGCTCTATTCGCTCGCAACGCCCAATGGCGTGAAGGCGACCGTAATGCTCGAGGAGCTGCTCGAAGCAGGCCATTCGGGCGCGGAATACGATGCATACACGATCAACATCGGCGACGGTGTGCAGTTCACCAGCGGATTTGTCGACGTGAACCCAAATTCGAAGATTCCCGCCCTCCTCGACCGCAGCGGTGACGAGCCGGTGCGCATCTTCGAGAGCGGCGCGATCTTGATGCACCTGGCCGAGAAGTTCGGCGCCTTCCTGCCGACCGATCACACGCGGCCCGAAGTGCTCAGCTGGCTCTTCTGGCAGATCGGCAGCGCGCCCTTCATCGGCGGCGGCTTCGGCCATTTCTACGCCTATGCGCCGGAGAAGTACGAATACCCCATCAACCGCTATGCCATGGAAACGAAGCGCCTGTTCGACGTCGCCGACCAGCGCCTCGCCAAGAGCGAATACCTCGGCGGGAAGGGCTACACGGTCGCCGACATCGCGGCATGGCCCTGGATGGCACCCTTCGTCGAAGGCACGATCTACAATGAGGCCAAGAAGTTCCTCTCGATCGACGAATACGAAAACGTTGCTCGCTGGGCGAAGCAGATCGCTGCGCGCCCTGCGGTGAAGCGTGGCCGCATCGTCAACAAGGCGTGGGGTGATGAAGACACGCAGCTTCTCGAACGCCACTCGGCCGCCGATTTCGAGGGCAAGAAGCTCTGATCAGGCGAGAGCCCGGGCAAGGCGCTCCATGAAGCGGGCGCCTTCCTCGAATTGGGAAATCGCAATCCACTCATCAGGCTGGTGCGCCTGCTCGATCGAGCCTGGACCGCAGATCAGGGTCGGGAAACCGGCCTGCTGGAATTGCCCGCCCTCGGCGCCATAGGCGACCTGTGAAGGCGGAGCATTCTCACCCGTCAATTGCCGCACGAATGCCACCGCATCCTCGCTGCCCGCGGAGGTCATGGGCGGGGCCGAGGCGAGCTGGGTGAACTCGATTCCCGTATCGGGGAAGCGCGACTTCATGTCCGCCTCCAGTTCCGCGCAAAGCTCTTTGAACGGTGCCAGCACCGCGTCGGCATCGACATCGGGCGGACAGCGCAGGTCGAAGATGAAACGCGCATGGCGAGCGAGGATATTGATCGCCGTGCCGCCGTGCATCTGGCCGATCGTCACTGTCGCCTGCGGCGGGTCGAAACCGTTGGAGGTATCGGCACTGCGCGCGAGCTCGTCGGCGATCTCGTAGAGCTTTGCCATCAGGCGGACTGCGATCATGTTCGCCGAAATGCCGTGATCGACCAGCGAGCTGTGCGCCTCGTGCCCGGTCACATTGACCTCGAACGCGGCGATGCCTTTGTGGCCGGTGATGATTTTCATGCCGCTCGGCTCGCCGATCACCGCGAGGCGCGGCGCAGGGATGGTGGCCGCCATACGCTCGATCATCGCGGGCGCGCCCTTGCAGCCGATCTCCTCGTCATAGCTGATCGCGAGGTGCACCGGCTTCGACCCGCGCACAAAGTGCGGCACATAAGCCAGCGCCAGCGCGATGAAGCCCTTCATGTCGCAGGTCCCGCGGCCGAAATATTTCCCGCCGGCCTCGCGCAGGGTCCACGGGTCGCTGCTCCAGTCCTGCCCCTCGACCGGCACCACATCGCTGTGACCCGAAAGGATCACCCCGCCTTCTGCCGCAGGGCCGCAGGTGGCAAAGAGATTGGCCTTCTTCCCTCCTTCTCCGAGCACGCGCTCCGCCTCCACGCCATGCTCCGCGAGATAGGCCTCGACCCAGTCGATCAGGTCGATATTGCTGCGCGAGGAAACCGTGTCGAAACCGACCAGCGTTTCCAGAATCGAGCGGGCTGTCGCGGTATCGGTCATGCAGGGGTTATCGCCGATCATTTCCCGCGCCGCTACCCCTTCACATTGTCGCCCAGCGCGCTATAGGAGCGCCCGCCTGCTGGGGTGTAGCCAAGTGGTAAGGCATCGGTTTTTGGTACCGACATTCGCAGGTTCGATCCCTGCCACCCCAGCCACTCTCCCACATTTGCGAAATCGCGCTGCGCCGCTAAGCCTTGCGGCATGAGCGAAACAGACCCGCGCAAAACCCCCGTCATTATCGGCGTCGGCCAGATCAACGACCGGCCGGAAGACCCCGGTGACGGTCTCGATCCCATCCACCTGATGGCGGAGGCATTGAAACTGGCCGACGAGGACGCGGGCGGCGGATGGCTGGGAACTTGCGATCTCGCTTGCCGTTGTCGCGCAGCTCGCATGGCCGCAGCTCAATCCGGTCGACGGCAAGCTTGCCGAATTGCTCGGGATCGATCCCGCGCACCGGATGCAGACCGCCATGCCCAACGGCGACAGTCCGATCCTGCTGCTGCATGAAGCCGCGAACAGGATTGCGCGCGGCGAAGCCATTGTCTGCGCGGTCGTCGGCGGAGAAGCGCTGCGCACCGCAGGCAAGCTCGCCGCAATGAAACCGCGCGAAGACGGCAGCAAGCCGAACGCACTGCGCGATGCCAGCCACCGCAAGCGCACGGGCTATGCCCAGAGTTATGGCCTCGTCGTGCCGACCGATGTCTATCCGCTCTACGAGAATGCGGGCCGTGCGGCCTATGGGCAGACGCTCGAGGAGGGGCAGGCCGAAAGCGGTGCGATCTGGTCGCGGATGAGCGAAGTCGCGGCAGGCAATGAGGGCGCGTGGATCAGCGAGACGGTGAGCGCCGAAGACGTCGTGGCGCCATCGGCCTCTAACCGGCCCATCGCCTTTCCCTACACCAAGCTGCAGGTCGCCAATTCATCGGTGAACCAGGGAGCAGGCTTCCTCGTCACCAGCCTTGCCGAGGCGCGCGAGCGGGGCCTTGCCGATGAGGCGCTCGTCTTCCTCGGGCACGGCGTAGCGGCGCACGAGAGCGGCAATTTCCTTGCCCGCGACCGCTATGATGCCTCGCCGAGCCTCGCCACCTCGATCGAGCGGACGATGCAGCTCAACGGCGTGGGGGCTGACGATCTTGCGCATGTCGAGCTCTATTCATGCTTTCCTTGCGTCCCCAAGATGGCGAGGCGCGTGCTGGGATGGCCGCTCGACAAGCCTACCACCGTCTTTGGCGGGCTGACTTTCGGCGGAGGCCCGATCGGCAACTACATGAGCCACGCGGTCGTGGAGATGGTGCACCGGTTGCGCGGCACATCCGACAAGGGCCTACTCTTCGCCAACGGCGGATATGCGACGCACAACCACACGATCCTTCTGTCCGGGGCGCCGACCGGAGCCGCCTTCCCGCAGGACTTCGACTACCAGGCTGAAGCCGACGAACGCCGAGGAAACGTGCCGGTTCTGGAAGAAGGCTACGCAGGAGAGGCCACGATCGAGAGCTATACCGTGCACTACGGACGCGACGGCACGCCGCGGTCGGGAGTGGTCGTGGCAAGAACGCCCGATGGCGCGCGAACGCTGGCGTTGGTGCCGGGCGTCGATGCTTCCACCATCGCTTTCCTTACCGATGGCGAGGTCGAGCCGGTCGGAACCGAGGGCAGAATTGTGCGAGATGCGGATGACATGGGCATCTGGCAGAAATCCGGATAGGCGACCGCGCGCAGTCGGTTGCAATCGCAGACCGATTTGCCCAAGAGGTCAGCGAGAGAAAATTCCAGGGAGCGAGCAATGAGCGATTTCGAAATGATCCGGGCCGAACGTGCAGGCGATATCCTGACCATCACGCTCAACCGGCCCGAGCGGCTCAATGCCTGCCCTCCGGCGATGGCGGACGAAATCTTTGCCGCCTTGCGCGATCTGGGCGATGCGCGCGCCGTGCTGATGAAGGGCGAAGGCCGCGCCTTTTGCTCGGGCGCCGATCTTGCCGCCAATGCGGAAATGTCTGTGAGTGGCGGCGACCGCGCCTTTGCTTCGCTCAGCCAGCACTACAATCCGATGGTCCAGGCACTCGCCACTGCGCCGGTGCCCGTGGTCTCGGTCGTGCAGGGTCCGGCAGCAGGCGTCGGTTGCTCGATCGCGCTCGCAGCAGACTTCGTGCTCGCCGGCAAGAGCGGCTATTTCCTCCAGGCCTTTGCCAATATCGGCCTCGTTCCCGATGGCGGATCGAGCTGGATGCTCCCGCGCCTGATCGGCACCGCGCAGGCCACCCGCATGATGATGCTGGGCGAGAAGATCCACGGCGAGGAAGCAGAGCGCATCGGCCTGATCTACAAATGCGTCGAAGACGATGCACTCGAAGCAGAAGCGCAGGCACTTGTCGAGCGTCTCGCCAAAGGGCCAACGGTGGCGCTCGGCCTCATGAAGCAGACGCTGCGCTCGGGGCTCGAGGCGGGCTTCACCGCCACTCTCGCGGCAGAGGCCAAGGCGCAGCGCCAGGCCGGCAATACTCAGGACGCCGTCGAAGGCGCGCTCGCCTTCCTCCAGAAGCGCAAGGCCGAATTCAAAGGCGCCTGAGCGGTGCCCGGCGTCAGCGAAGCGCAGCTCGCCCAATGGCAGGCTGCGGTAGGGCGCGAGATCAGCGAAGAAGAAGTGCTCGACCCGCTTGCCTTGCGGCGGTTCGGTCGCGCTGTGGGCCGGCATGACGAGAACGACCGCGTTCCCCTGCCTCACTGGGCCTTTTTCCTCCCCTGCCCGCATGATGACGAGATCGGGGCCGACGGCCACCCGCGGCGCGGAGGCTTTCTCCCCGATGTAACCCTACCCCGCCGGATGTTCGCGGCGAGCGAGATCGACTTCCATGGCGAGCTGGAGCTCGGCGTACAGGCTAGGCAGACCAGCCGTTTGGCGGAGCTGACTCACAAGTCGGGCCGCTCGGGCGACCTGGTCTTCGCCAAGGTGGAAAAGCTGATCGAACAGGGCGGGAATTTGCGTGTCCGCGAAGTGCAGACATACGTCTACCGCGAGGATGGTGCCCCCTCCCCCATGCCCGAACCGGCGGCCGAGGCACCGGACGGCGAGGAATGGAAGCCCGACGAGGTCAACCTCTTCCGCTTTTCGGCCGCCACTTACAACGGCCACCGCATCCATTACGACAAGCCCTATACGACCGGTGTCGAAGGCTACCCGGCGCTCGTAATCCATGGCCCCTTCACCGCCGCAAAACTCGCGGCGCTGGCGATGGAAGACGGCGCGTTCGCGAATTTCTCGTTCCGCGCGATGGCCCCGCTGTTTCTGGGTCAGCCGGTCTACCTGCGCAAGGCGGATGAGGGTGTGGTCGAAGCCGTGCGCTGCGACGGTGTGACCGCGATGCAGGCGAGAGCGACCCTCAGTTAGTTAATTTGCCCAATCTCAACCGTCCGGTGGGCAATCCAGATGGATAGGCAGTACCCTTTTGCGCACTCGCATCCGTCACCCAGCCTACTAAGCTGCGGACTATGTGCGGAATTACGGGTTTCGTCGATTTCTCGGGACGGCTGAGCACCGAACCCAGACGCCTTCTCGGCGCGATGTGCAACGCCCTGATTCATCGCGGGCCTGACGCAGGAGGAACGACCATCGAGCGAGAGGGCTCCGTCGGTCTCGGACATCGCCGCCTTTCGATCATCGACCTAACCGAAAGCGGCGCGCAGCCAATGGCATCCGCATCGGGCAGGTACGTCATCGTCTTCAACGGCGAGATTTATAACTTCCTCGAACTGCGCGCCGAGCTGACGGCTGCCGGCTGCAACTTCCGCGGGAACTCGGACACAGAAATCCTGATCGAGGCCATCGAATATTTCGGTCTGCGCACGGCTATGGAGAAAGCCAACGGCATGTTCGCTTTTGCGCTCTACGACAGGAAGCGCGGCGAAATCGCCTTTGCGCGTGACCGGCTGGGCAAGAAGCCGCTCTATATCGGGATCGAGGATGGCCAGTTGGCGTTCGGCTCCGAACTGAAAGCCTTGCGACACCATCCAGCATTCGCGGACGGCGAGATCAGCCGGGAAGCCTTCGCGCTCTATGCGCGGCTAGGATATATTCCCGCCCCGCATTGCATCCTGCGCAATGTCATGAAGCTGCCTCCGGCGAGCCTGTGTGTCCTGCCGACTAAGGAAGCCGGCCTTACTCTGGAGGACGTTGCAGCCTCTACCGAAACCTACTGGAGCATGCGCGAGGCCGCGGCAGCGGGCCTGTCGCAACGTTACCGGAACGAAGATGCAGCGCTCGACGCACTGGAGACCACCCTTGGCGACGCTGTCGAGCGCCGCTTGATTGCGGATGTACCGATCGGCGCCTTCCTCTCCGGCGGGGTCGATTCAAGTCTTGTGTGCTCTCTGATGCAAGAGCGGATTTCGGGCCGCGCACGGACTTATACGGTCAGCTTCGAGGAAGGCGAATTCGACGAAGCGCAGGAAGCTGCCGAACTGGCAGCGCATATCGGGACCGAGCACACCCAGCTATCGCTCCGCCCCGAGGAGGCTCTCGAAGCGGTGTCCGAGATGCCGCTCATTTTCGACGAGCCATTTGCCGATCCTTCGCAAATTCCGTCGCTGCTGATTTCGCGTTTGATCCGTAGCGAAGTAACCGTCGCTGTTTCGGGTGACGGTGGTGACGAGTTCTTCGCCGGCTACAAGCGCTATCCCCAGATGGTGGCCATGGACCGGCTTGCAGGCAGGCTTCCTGCAAGCGTCTGGAAAGGGGCCAGCGCCCTACCCTTTCCCGTCATCGAGGCCGCCTCGAAGCTGGGACGCCTGATCTACCGCGACGCCGAGGCATGGCAGCCCAGCGCCGACAGGATAGAAAAAATTCTCGCCATCCTGAGAGCGCCCGATTTCCGCCACCGCTACGAGCGCTTTCTCTCGCAATGGTCCGAGGACGGGGGGCTGGAGACTGGCGAGGCGCTACGCTCGAGCCCTTTCACCCAGCATGACCTGACCGACGGCTTGAGCCTCCAGGAGCAGATGATGTTCCTCGATGCGATCTGCTACCTGCCCGATGACGTTCTGGTGAAGGTCGATCGGACGTCGATGGCCACCAGCCTAGAGGTCCGCTCACCCTTGCTCGATTCCAAGGTTGTTGAAGAAGCCTGGCGCATGCCTGCCAGCCTGCGCTGGCCCGAGGGTGGTCAGGGCAAGGTGGCCTTGCGCAAATTGCTGGCCCGGCGGGTCCCCCAGTCCATGATCGACCGACCGAAAAGGGGTTTTGGTATCCCGCTGAACGACTGGCTGAGAGGGCCACTGCGCGACCTTGCCGAAGCCAATCTCGATGCCGAGCACATGCGCGCTATCGGCTGGTTCGACGGCGAGATCGTCAGGAAGAAATGGGAAGAGCATCTCTCGGGACGGCGCAATTGGGGCTTCCAGCTTTGGACCTGCATCAATTTCAGCCTGTGGCACCAGCACTGGATGGATGAAAGCGACATCAGGCCTGATCAGGCCCTGCTTAGGGTGAGTTGACGGCGGCGGTCCCGCCATCGTCCCTGCCAAGCTGTTTCCACATCGCCAGATCAAGCAGTACGGCCGTCAGAAGGCCGAAGCCGATATGAGCGAAACTCGCGCCGATGGCACCGTATGCCGGGATCGAATAAGCGGCGATGGCGAGGAACAGGACCGTCGAAATTGTCGCCGCGCCAAGCACGTAGCCTGGACGGTTCATCGCCAGCAGGGCCGAGCGGGCCGGTGCCGAGTGGAGGATGAGGAAGACCGCCATCAGGTGCGCAATCAGGATTGCGTAGGCAGGCGTGAAGTCTGCACCGAAGGCGAGCGCAATCAGCGGCTCACCGAAGAATATCGTCACCGCAAGGATCACACCGAGTATGGCCGCCAGCAGTCCCTGAACGCCGACAATGGTCTTGCGGAACCGCTCTTTCACCTGCCCCACCCACATCCGCGCCAGGTCCGGATAGATGACCATCTGGATCATCTCTCCGCACTGCATGGCGACTTTCGCCATCCGCTTGGCAAGGTGGTAGAACCCGGCAGCGCTGCTGTCGGTGAAGGCGCCGACCATGAGCGTATCCGCTTCGTGCGTCACGGTACGCAAGGCGCTGGACGCGTTGGTGGTGAAGGCAAAGCCGAGGAAACCCGGGAAATCCCTGCGCAAGTTTCCCGGGCGCGCCCTTAACGGTGAAGGTATTCCCTGGCGCGCCAGCTGGCGGAATGCGACAAGGTTGAAGAGCAGCGCATCGACGATCTGGCTGACGGTCCAGATGATGACGAAGGTCTGCAGTCCGCTTCCTTCGAGATAGAAGATCAGGGCGAGGAATAGCCGAAGGAACCCGGCGACGAAGACGATGTAGGCCATCGTGCGGAACATGCCCGCCATGCGCAGCACGGCGGACGACATGCCGCGAAGGTTGAGCATGATCGCACAAGCATAGATGCCGACGAGACCGACCAAGCCGTCCGGAAAATCGAACAGTGCGGTCAGCAGGGTGGCGACCAGCAATGAGAGCCCGCCGGCCACCGCCGCCCCCGCGATATCGAGGATGAGCCCGAACAGGTAGAGGCGCGAAAGCCGCTCGGGATCGGCTGCGCCTTCCTCGGTAGCGGCGTAGCGCACCAGCGGCTGCCAGGATTCGAACCGGACGATCCGCTCGCACACCCTGCCGACCGCGAGGACAATCGCGAGTACGCCAAATTCGGCGGGCCCAAGGGCCCGCGTTGCGAGCGCTATGCTCCCGATCATGACGACGGCGTTTCCGACATTGCCGGTCATCAGGTGAAGGACGCTCTCGATCCGTGAGCGGAGCGTGGGCGAGCTTGTCGCAGGGGCGGTGGACGGGGAAGAACCCAACGTCAGCCCCCGGCCATCGCCGCGCCGTCGTGGCGGCGTGTGGTTGGGTCAGCTCGCTTCATCATTGCAGCTCATACTTTTCCTCGCTCCGGCAAGCCACGGAAAGCCCGTAGGAAAGGCTGTCTATTCCTGAGTAATACCTCGGGTCGCGGCAAGGCACTACGCCCAATGAGCAGGCTTTTTGTTCGAAGGAGCAATATCGCCGCAGCGGCGATGGCCCTAGGAAGAACATGGATCGGTCTCTCGCCCGGGCCTCCTGCTTTGGTGTGGGAAACCGGTCCACCACTGGCAGTTGCAAGGGAAGCGCCCAGCGCGGTGAAGGTCCTCCACATCATTACCGGCCTCAATGTCGGCGGTGCCGAGAACATGCTCGCCAAGCTGATCGAGGAAGCCAGCGACCGACCGCAGGAAGTCGCAGTGCTCTCGCTCTTGCCGCCCGGCCCGCTGGCAACTCGCATCGAAAATCAGGGCGTGGAAACCCACACTCTGGGAATGCGCCGCGGCCTTGCCGGGCCCGTCGCCATGACGAAGCTCGTGAAGATCGTGAGGCAGATCGCGCCCGATGTAATCCAGGGCTGGATGTACCACGGCAACCTTGCCGCAAGCGTCGCTCGCTTCTCGGCAGGCAGGAACACACCGCTGATCTGGAATATCAGGCACTCCATTCCGGATCTGGCGAAGGAGAGCCTCCAGACCCGCCTGATCCTACGCCTTAGTGCTGCCATCTCAGCGGGCACCGACGCGATCGTCTACAATGCGCAGGTGTCGCGGCGGCAGCATGAAGAGCTGGGTTATAGTGCCCGAAAGGGCATGGTCATTCCCAACGGTTTCGACACGGAGAAGTACGCGCCCAGAGATGGAGCGAGGGATCTGGCCAAGCGGCTCTTCGGCTTTACCGACGGGACATTGCGTGTCGGGTGCGTAGCTCGCTTCCATCCGATGAAAGGGCAAGCGAACCTGGTGGAGGCGGTCGCGTGCGCACGCAATGCAGGCTGCGATGCGCATCTCCTGCTGGTGGGCCACGGCCTCGAGGATCCGGGAGGAGGACTCGGAGACCTGATCGCGCAGTCGCTCCCTCCCCAGCGGATCACCACATGCGGGGCGCGCTTCGATGTCGCTGACTGGCTTTCGGGGCTGGATCTGCTGGTCGTCCCGTCGGTCTGGGGCGAGGCCTTTCCCAACGTCATAGGCGAAGCCTTGTCGTGCGGTGTGCCGGTCATCGCCACGGACGTAGGCGACAGTGCTCTAATCGTCGGAGAGAACGGCCTGATCGTCCCGCCGGGCGATGTGGATGCCAAGGCACGCGCGATCGTCAAACTTGGGGAGCTAGCGGTCGAAGATCGGGTTGCGATGGGTCTTGCGGGACGCGAGCGGATACGACTGGACTACCCGATGGCAAAGATCGCGAGGAAGTACGCAGAGTTGTACAGGAGCTGCCTCGATGCCGGGGACCCGCACATCGCGCCGGAGGCCCCATCTACTGCGCACCGGCATAGTGCGCGATGATATCGGCAGCGGAAATCGTCCGCTCGCTCTTCGTCCCCATGAAATAGACACCGCTCGCCCCGTCGATCGCGTAGCTCTTCGGAACGATTTCATCGAAGTACTGCGCCCAGAAGAATGCCAGCTTCGCCAGCTTTCCTGCCGTACGCGACCGGAAGACGCTCCGGGCGAAATAGTCGACCGACCACATCAGCTGTCGTCCCGGGCCCGCCGAAGGTCCTGAATCCACGAGATCGAACCTCCTGAAGAGATAGCGGTGTCCGCTCTCGGTAAAGCGCGTGAAGTCGTAAGCGGCTTCGTGCACCTGCTGCATGAACGGTGTCTCGGCATAGACCAGGCCGCCCGGCTTCAGGATGCGCCAGATTTCGTCCGCGACCTGGTGCGGGTCGAGTACGTGTTCCAGCACTGCCTGTACCACCACTCCGTCGAAATGGTCATCCACGATCGGGATATTATGGGCATCGGCTACGAACTGGCAAAGCGATGAGGCGTAGATGTCGAAAGACACCAGCGAGACATCAGGATCGTCGTAGAGCTCGGCCATTCCCTGGCCCTGGCTACCGCCACCGATCAGGAGGACCTTGGGCCGCTCGGTTTCCTTCTTCAAACGCGCGATGAAGTTGCCGACATTGCGCACGGTGGCCTTTTTCTCTGGAGAAAGGAGCTTCTTGAGAAACCTTTGCCCGAAGGAATAATTCGGGCGCTCGATCACGCTGGCGGCCATGGTGTCCTCGACCGTCTCGCGCTTGATGACCGAGCTGTCGAAATCGATGAGGACGGGCAGCCCTCCTGCCACCGGATAAACGCAGGCGCCCTGGCTGGTCACCTTGGTTCTCTCGAAGCGCAGCGGCTTGCCAGATTTAGGGCAGCGGAAAGCCCCGTCGAGTTGGGCGATGTCAGCAAGCATTGCCTGGCATCCCCGCTGTCGGCGTTGCCAAGGGCAAGCCCGACCCCGAAGTTTTGCACCAACCTTCACGACGCGGCCAATTCCGGTTGGCGAGACCGATTGCCCGCAAGCTCGGCATAGACTTCGCAGACCTGCTGCACGTGCCTTGCACTCGTGAAGCGCCGCTCTGCCATTTCGCGCGCACGCTCGGTCATCTCGTGGCATTCTGCAGGCGAGCCGATTAGCTCGAGCGTCGCTCTTGCCATGGCCCGCGGATCATCGGGCGGGACGATGATGCCGCAATCGGGCTTCAAAGCTTCGGGATTGCCACCCGATCTCGCAGCCACCACCGGGGTGCCTGCGAGCATTGCCTCGACCAGTGTGCGACCCAGCGGTTCATTGAGCGCCGGAACGAGGAGGACATCGCATGCAGCGATCCACTTCTGGCCGGGCGTACGGTAGCCCATCATCCGGACAGGCGGCTCCGCGTCGTAGTCCGCCAACCGCTGTTCCATCTGCGCATCGACCGCGGGATCCTTGGGTTCGCCGAACATGACACCCTTCACCGGCCTGTCCGACAGCTTCTCCATTTCGAAGATCGTGTCGATGAACCCGACCGGCCGCTTCCGCCTGATGAACTGGCCGACATAGGCGCAGATGATAGTGTCCTCGGGGCATCCGAGTTCCTCGACCAATTCGCTGCGAGCCTCTTCCCGTTCGAACCGGAAATCGACGTCGAAGGGGCTGTGAATGACGCGCGCATCATTGAGCTTCCCCCAGCGCCTAGGGGGCAAGGAATACTCGGATACGCCAACGATCTGGTCGGCAAGGATGGGAGCGATCAGGCTCGTCCCCCTCGCATCCGGATCGCCGCGGTGGTGCCAGACCATCTTCGCGCCCGCGAGCTTTGTTGCCAGTGCCCAGCCGGCATGACTGCGGCCATCATTGGTATGGACGATATCCGCGCCGAGCTCACGCAAGAGGTTTGCACGGTGACGGACTTTCGGGATTGTCTTCAGGAAGCTGCCCAAACCGAACTTGCGCCCGACCGCAAAGGGGTTGGCCATCCTGCCCGGATCTTCGATCTGCAGGAAGTCGGAGAAATACTCTGCAAGCCGACCGTCGGGAACTTCGAGAATGACGATGACGCGGAATTGCTCCTCCGGAAGCCTGTCGAGAAGGCCCTTGAGCGAGATATGGCTGCCGCCAAGCCGGTCGCCCGCCATGGCAAGGCAGATCGTAGTCCGGCAGTCGATCCCCATCGTCTCACGTCCCTCTGCAACTTACACGGGCGGGGTACGCCCCAGACGAGGGGCGTTTGTGCAAGAGCGAGAATCGACGCGAAGCCCGGGAAGCTCAAGGTCTCATTAGTATAGTACGGAACGAAAAGACGGGCATCGTCCAAACGGTGCCCGCCTCGCTCGGTCGAAGCTTCTGCCTGCCGATCCTTGCAGGCCGACGTCTCCTAGAACATGGGGCGTCCGCAATTGTATGCCGGAAGCACCCCGCGGCCCGAGCCGTAGATCCCGTAGTAGCGGTTATCGTCGGCAGCGAGCATGTTTAGATATTCCTCGATGTTCGGATAGCCGTCGCCATCCGCATCGTCGTTGGCATCCCAGCGGTTCGCGTCGGTGTTCGAGAACTGGTTCTCCCAGAAGTCGGGCATGCCGTCGTTGTCACTGTCGACGTGTGCACCCCCGGTGGGAGTGATCCTTGCATATCCACCCGTATCGGCAACCCGCGAGGTCCAGTCGCTCGTGAACAGGTAGGGCGCTGCATCGCAGGTCCGAACATCGTCGACGAAATAGTCGTCGACATTGTCGCGGCAGCGACCGTCGCGGCAAAGATCAGCACCAGCAAAGCCGAGCACGTCACGCATGCCCTGCATTGGCGACGTGATCATCCAGTCTTCGAACTGCTTCCTGTTGACGCCCGGCGCGATTGCGAGACTGCCGGTCTGCACGACGTCGAGCCCGCGCGTCGAACAGTCCTGGTTGCCCGCCGCATCGACACCGCAATAGGTATCCGCAGCCGTATTGCCGTAGAGCAGAGCAGCGGTACGTGCAGGGTCGGTAACGACCGAACCGAACTGCTGTGCAATCCGGTTCCGCGGCGTCACGTTATCGCCGACGAAAACCTTGAAACCATAATCGAAATTGGTCGCAGCGTTATACAGGGCGATCAGCGCATTGCGTGTCTTGCGAACCGAGCGGGGACCGGCAAAATACACATTGCCGATGTAGTTTGCGTAAGGGCTGCCGTATTGGCTCGAGAGCAAGCCGGCCTCTTCACCGAAATTATAGAGCACGTTGTGGATGAAGTCGCCCTGCGAAGTCGATACCGGCTCTGCAGGGAAATTGCCGACGGCCACATTCAGACCGCGCTGCTCGCCGTGCTGGCTGAGGTTGTAAGCAACGCTGACGCGTGATGCGGGCTTCAGGAAGAACGTCTTGCAATGAAGTGACGTCGTGCCGTGGCCGGCGTTACGGCAGATGTTCGGACCGATGATCGACCACTGGATGGTGCAGTCGGTGCAATGCGCATCGACACTCTCGTCGGTTCCGAACATTGCGGAAACGTGATCGATGATCTGACGCTTGCTGTCCCCCAGCCTGATCGAATCCCCGTTGTCCGAGGGGCGGTTGGGATGCTCGCCGAGACGTGCGCGGATGTGGCGCACGATCAGGTCAGAGTGGCGCCGAGTGAGGATCAGCCCGTCTACGGGCGAATAGTTGCTGCCCAGCCTGAACTCGATCCCGCCAGGCGAGGTCTGGCCAGCTATGTAGATCTTGTTGACCGTGATCTCTGCCGGAGACTGGAGCTCGATGGCACCCGCTACGTCGAAGACGCAATATCGCGGCCGCCCCGCCGGGATCGCATATGGCGAGGTGACTTCTAGCGCGAGCGCACACTCCCGATAGGTGATCTTGCCATCGCCCGGGTTGGCCGTGTCCTCGAGCGAATTGATCTTGTAGACCACGGCATTGCTTGCCCTGACAGAGGCATTTCGGCCGAAACCGATTGCCGTCGGGAAAGCGATCGGATGCTTGTTGCTGTCGGGAATGCTTCCATTGTCGGGGTTGGCAAAGGCTGCGACCGTGCCCCCGCCCGCCGATGGCGTAGGTGTGGGTGTCGGCGTAGGCGCCGGTGTGGGCGTCGGTGCAGGCGTCGGAGTGGGTGCCGGCGTCGGCGTCGGCGAAGGGACCGGCGCGGGCGTCGGAGTGGGCGTCGGGCTAGGGGAAGGCGTCGGCGACGGCGACGGGCTCGGCGTCGGCGAGACGGTCGCCGAGGGAGAAGGCGCCTGGCTGTTGCTGTCGCTCCCGCCGCCGCAGGATGCGAGAGCGATGGCGGAAGAAGCTAGTGCGGCGTTTTTGACAAACGTGCGGATGTTCACAGGCAATACCTTGCTGATGCGCAGGAGCGCACAAAATCTTGAATCTAGGAATGTTTATCGTCGTTGGGCCCGCAAGGACCGACGGCACAAGGACGATATCGCTACCCGAATAATCTTCCCGTCCGGATGCTGCGTTAGGACAAGGATGGTTAGCATCCAATTACCTTCTGCTCCAGCAAGCGCCGAATTGTGTCGGGAATTCGGTAAGCCGTATTTATTTCATTCGATGCAACAGGATGAATATTTCAAGTAACCGAAAGAAATATTCGCCCACTTCGTGCACACAACAAATTGATTCTCAAGGGCTTTGCGGCCTGACCGACGCGTTCCGTCGATCACAACCGGTGTCAGCGGATGATCTGCCTCACATTCATGAAGGCTTCGGCAGCTTTCACGTGAACGGTTGCTCCGCGCGAGCGGGCAAGCGCCTCGAGTGCATCGATCGACCGCTCTTCCGGAAACGGTCGGACCTGCGACTGGAAGCACCGGAAGGCATCGAGCTTGCGCTCCAGCGTGTCGGAGACGTCGATGAAGACATTGGGTATGAACGCCGGTGTCATCGGCGGCGCGTACCAATTGGTCTCGGACAGCGTTTCATAGCAGAGGATGCGAGCCGGAGCGCGATTGTGGCGCGGGCGCGCCGCGACCATGGACGCTTGGAAGACAATGGCGTGGTCACCATGGATGTCCCCAATGTGAGGCAGGAACAGCGTGTCGGGCGAGATGTCCTCGATGATCCTGCCGATCTCTGCATTGACCTGTGCTGCGGGAACCGTGTCGAGTGCGGCGGCAGGCAGGTCGACCTCGTGCGTCTCGACCACTTCGAGCAGCTTGTGCGCCTCGAGCATTTCCGCCCGGACCTGCGCTACGCCTTCGGGGTCGAAGGCCGGAGGCTTGCCCTGTGTCGCAACCAGCACATGGACGGAGATCCCCTCGGCTGCCAGCCGCGCCATCGTGCCGCCACAGCCCAGCACCTCGTCATCGGGGTGCGGCGCCACCACAAGCACCCGGCCAAGGCTCGCCAGATCGTTCATTCCGCCCTCCCCAGTATCGCGTGAAGCCGCGGGGCAGCGTCACGCTCGCACTCCCACTCGTCGGCTCTGAGCAAACCCGAACCGCACTGGATCAGCAGGCTTCCCTCCTCGCGCGCCACGATCTGTCCGGGGGCCGCGTGATACGGAGAGGGACCGTGGACCGGCGTGCTCGACCAGATGACCAGCTTCTGCCCCCGGTCATGGGTGAAGGCCCCGGGATAGGGCTTGCCGACGGCCCGGACCAGCCGGTCGATCGAGGCAGCACCTTCATTCCAGTCGATCAGCCCGTCACGCGCCGTGCGCTTGGCCGCCCAGGTTGCATAGCGCTCGTCCTGGACGGTCCGCGGTTCCTCGCCCGAGGCAAGCTTGGGCAGGCTCTCATCGAGCATAGCCCGAAGTGCCCGCATGTGCTTGTCGTAAAGCTGAGCTGCAGTCTCGTCAGGCGCGAGGTGGAAATAGGACTGGGCAAGCAGGTCCCCGTCATCCGTCCCCTCTTCCATCCAGAACAGGCTGCCGGCAGTGATCCTTTCGTCGAGCAAAATCGTCCATGGCAGCGCCGCCCTTCCCCTCAGACGCGGCAGGGCGGCAGGATGATAGCCGATGACCTTGCGCGGCCTGATACCGAGAAACTCGCTCCTGCAGAGCTGCGACCAGCCGACGACGAAGATGTAATCCGGCTCCGCCTGGCGGATCGTATCAAGCGTTTCGGGATCGTTGGTCTTGCTCGTCCGCAGCACCTCGGCGCCAAGACCTTCCGCCCGGGGACCGAGGTCGACGAAGTCCGAATGACGTGAACTGAGCTCGAGCGGCAGTGTGACGACGAGCGGGACTTCCCACCCCTCGGCCGAGGCGAAGGCGTCGAGCACGACCTCGGTGCTGCCCACCGCACCGATGACGACCGCACGCGTCAACGAAGCTTCTCGATCAAAATGCCCATGCCGTAAGCCCCCACCGTTCAGCCCTGCTTTCTCGCAGGCGCAAAGGCGCGCGCCGGCTTTTCGACCGCACCCTTCTCGATCGGCGCTCCCGGGGTGGATGGCCTGCCCGAATGCCGCAGGAGGTCCATTTCATAGAGCAGCGTGCGGTTGACCAGCTCGACGTCGAAATCCTTCTCGGCGCGCCTGCGCGAACGTTCGCCCATCGTTGCCGCCAGCTGCGGATCGGCCACGAATTTCAGCATTGCGCGCGCTAGGTCGGCAGCATTGCCAGGCTCGACGAGGAAGCCGTTGGAACCGTCATCGATCGCGTCGCGGCAACCCGGTGCATCGGTCGCGATGATCGCTCGACCCGTAGCCATGGCCTCGAGGATCGTGCGCGGCAGGCCTTCGCGATACGTCGTCGGAAGGACGAAGACCGTGCTGTCGGCAAGAAACGGACGCACGTCATCGGTACCCGGGACGAATTCGACGGGGTAGTCGCGTGCGAATTCAGCTAGCTCTTCCTCGGTGAAGCCGGCCGGGTTTTCGCAATCGATGTGGCCAAGGACGGAGAAATGGGCGTCGGGCTTGGTCTTCTGAACCTGCCTCGCAGCCTCGAGAAATTCGGGAATACCCTTGTTGCGCAGCAACCTCGCGATGAGGAGGAAGTGCAGCTTTCCGGCATCCGGCTGAACATGGGCAAAGCGCTTCAAATCGACCCCCGAACCCGGGACCTGCAGGACCTTCTGTTGCTTGGTGACGATCCCGAGACCGAGCATGTCCTTCCGGTCATCGGAATTGAACACGAAGATGGTCTGCGCACGGCGGATGGCGATGCGATAGAGGCGCGCGACCAGCCGCTTGATCGTCTCGCTTACCCCACTGTCGGGACTGAAAACATGGCCGAGGCCCGACATCAGCGGGAAGAAACGCGGGATTGCCAGGAGGCGCGTGACCAACCCGCCGTAGACAATGGGCTTCTGGGTATAGGCAAGCACCAGCTCGGGCCGCTCGCGCAGCATCAGCATGATGTATGCGAAGATCAGACGGAGGTCGGCGAAGGGGTTCATGCCCGCTCGGCTCATTGGGACGGTCCGGAATCCGATCCCGCTCTCGGCAAGCTCGCGCTCAACCTGTTCGTCGCGATCGGGCGCGACGGCAACCACCTCGTGGCCGTTCTCCCTCATCGATCGCAGCAGGTCGCCGCGGAAGTTGGTCAGGGAATAGGCCAGGCTCGATAATACGACGATCTTCAAGCGGGGCTGGTCCTTCGGGCCGGTTCGTTTCTCATTGTTTCACTAAGGACAGCATCAGCGCCCCATCGCCGTGCATCATCGGCTTGAAGCGAGGCCCAGAGCAATCGGCAATAGGAGGCATACCCATTCGAGATGGGGCATGGGCGAACTTGCCAAAGGGGTATGACCGGCCACCCCCTTCACGGGATGGAGTAGTGGCGGGCACCACCTTTTGCGAGGCGTCGACCATTCCGGCTGATGTCTTTCTGCGCCGCTTATGCATCGCTCGCGATCGACTATTCATACCGGCTCCAGAACCCGTTTCCATTCAGCGCGCCCGCCAAGGAACCCGACCGCCGGCATGACAGACAAGGTCCGATCAGCAAATGACGACTGGAGCGCGCAAAGCGTGAAAGCTCCGCCCATCCGCAAAGTCGTCGGCCTTGGCCGTACGCGTACAACGGTTCGGCCCTATCGCCCTGCCTCGTTGCGCCGGCTATTGAGGACGACCCTGCTGGCGGCCCTCGACATGACCGCATTCGTCGTCAGCCTACTCGTGGCGGCCTTCATGGTCCCGCTTGCCCAGATGGGCCTCGAGGTGGTGAACCTGCCGACGCTCTTCGGATTTGCGTTGGCCGCGACGGCAACCCTCTTCGCGCTCCGGCTGTACAAGCATAGCTGGCGCTTTTTCGGATTCCGTCACGCTGCGGCAGTTGTCGCATTCAGTCTTGCCGGCTCTGCCATCGGCTGGTCCGTGATCCTCGTAAGCCAAGGGATCGCACTCACCCTGCATGTTACGGTCACGGCAATCACACAGTGGATGCTGGCAACCGGCCTGCTGGTCGCGCTGAGATCGGCCCGGCGGCTTGCACGAGAGAGCCTTTCGGGTTCGCACATCACTCTCGGCAAGGCCACCCGCACCGACCTTCCCCAGGCCCTGCTGATCGGCCCGGCGCAATGGGCGATGTCGGTTATCGAGCTGATGCGCGCAGAAGACGAACCCCAGTTCGCGATCGCCGGCATCCTGCTCCCGTCGGAGGCCGACGTGATCGACCGGATCGGCGGCGTGCGCGTGCTCGGCAGTCACGACAAGCTGGTCGATGTGGCAAAAGCCGCCGAAGAACAGGGCCGCCCCTTCTCGATCGCGATCACGCTCGATGACGGAATGTATCTCGGCAACCGCGAGATGACCCGCCTCACCCACCGGGCCCGCGAGCTCGGGCTGGAGCTTTCGCGGATCAAGAACCACTGGAGCCAGATCCTACAGCGCCCCGGCACTGCGGAGGTCACCGAACTGTCGGAGCCCGACCTGCTCGGGCGCAACGAATACGAGCTCGAAGGCGACGTCATCACGCGCCAGATCGAGGGACAGAGCGTTCTGGTCACCGGGGCAGGCGGCACCATCGGCGGAGAACTTGCCCGCCAGCTCGCAAGCTTCCGGCCCTCGCGCCTGATCCTGCTCGAGCTGTGCGAGTACAATCTCTACTCGATCGAGATGCAGCTCCGCGAGGCCTATCCGGACCTCGATATCCGCCCCGAACTCTGCGACATCCGCTCGCAGGAAGAGGTGCTCCGCGTATTCGACGACCACCGCCCTTCGGTGGTCTATCACGCGGCGGCGCTCAAGCACGTCCCGATCGTGGAACTGAACCCGTGCGCGGGCGTGCACACCAATATCATCGGCACGAAGCACGTGGCCGATGCCGTCACCCAGTTCGGCGCGCGCGCCATGGTGCAGGTATCGACCGACAAGGCAGTGAACCCGGTCGGCATGATGGGGGCGACCAAGCGCGTGGGCGAACTCTACAGCCAGGCGCTCGATATGTGCGGTGTCGACGATCCGGGTGCCCCGCGCTTCATGACCGTCCGGTTTGGCAACGTGCTGGGCTCGAGCGGCTCGATCCTCCCGCTGTTCCGCCGCCAGCTCGAAGAGGGGAAGCCGCTTACCGTTACCCACCCCGACATCGAGCGCTTCTTCATGACTGTGCGCGAAGCCGTGCAGCTGATCCTGCAAAGCAGTGCAGCAGCGCTGGCGGAAGACCTCGAGCGCGGCAGCATTTACGTCCTCGACATGGGCAAGCCGGTGCGCATCGTCGATCTCGCCTATCGCCTGATCGCGCAATACGGGCTCGAACCCGAAGTCGATGTCCCGATCGAATTCGTCGGCCTGCGCCCGGGCGAAAAGCTCTACGAGGAGCTCTTCGACGATTGCGAGGAAGAGGTGGAATCGCGGATCAAGGGCATCTTCGAGGCCCGTTCACACCCGATCCCGCTGCCCTTCATCAACAAGAGCATCGACCGGCTCCGCGAAGCGGTTATCCGCGGCGACCCAAGCGAGGCCGAGCGCATCGCGCATCACCTGGTCAAGATCCCCAGCAGCGGCGCGCGTTTCGACCTGATTTCTTCCAAGCGCGGTAGCGATCGGCTCGGCAAGGCAGCACCGGTGACGACATGAACAAGCCGGTCGTCCCCGAGCACCCCGTAGCCGCCCTGCGCCCTCGCCCCAGCCATTGGCCAAGGCACGAGCAGGACGAGATCGACGCGGCGTGCGCAGTCCTCGCATCGGGCAAGGTCAACGGTCTCGTCCACGGGGAACAGACGAGCGCCTTCGCCAGCGAGTTCGCCGAATACATCGGCATGCCGCACGGCTTCTGCGTGGCCAACGGCACGGTCGCGCTAGAAGTGGCCTTGCGTGCGCTCGGCATCGGCCCCGGTGACGAGGTGATCGTCCCCGCACGCAGCTTCTTTGCAACGGCCAGTGCGGTGGTGGCGGTTGGCGCGTCGCCCGCATTTGCGGACGTGTTGACCGATACGCACAATATCGACCCCGCCTCGATCGAGCGGCTCATCGGTCCCCAGACCAGGGCGATCATCTGCGTACATCTCGGCGGTCTTCCCGCCGAAATGCCGCGCATTTGCGATATCGCCGACGAGCACGGGCTCTTCGTGATCGAGGATTGCGCGCAGGCCCATGGCGCTGCCATCGATGGCCGCAAGGCAGGCGCCTGGGGCGATGCTGCGGCTTTCTCCTTCTGCACCGACAAGATCATGTCGACCGGAGGCGAAGGCGGGCTCTGCCTGTTCCGCGACAGCGAGGCGTGCGAGCGCGGATGGTCCTACAAGGACCACGGGAAAAGCCGCGCCAAGATGCAGGACGGACAGGGCATTCCCGGACAGTTCCGCTATGTCTGCACGCAGCCGGGCACCAATTTCCGCATGACCGAGATGCAGGCAGCCATCGGTAGGCGCCAGTTGCACAACCTGCCCGGCTGGCTCGACCGACGCCGCTCGAATGCCGCGATCCTCGAAGAGGCCCTGCGCCCCGATCCGCGCATCAGGCTGCAAAGGCAGGAACAAGGTTACGAGCACGCCTGGTACAAGTTCAATTTCACCCTCGCCGATCATGCGCACGAGCCGGTCGAGGACCTGCGTGCCCAATTGATCGCGAAGCTGATAGCCAGCGGCGTTGCCATCGGCACAGGCACTTGTCCCGACATGAGCTGCGAGCGCGCGTTCGACGGCATGGGCGTCAAGCGCGACGGCCACCTCGAAGTCGCGCGCGACCTCGGTCGTCGGTCGCTCATGCTGCAGGTCGACCACACTTTGCTGTGCGACGATATGCGCGCCACAGCGACAGCGCTTCAGCTGGCGCTCGACGAGCTCTCCGCATGAGCGCAAGCGGCCGCCTTCCTGACTTCGTAATCATCGGCGCGGCCAAAGCCGCGACGACATGGATCCAGATGCGCCTGCAAGAGAACCCTTCGATCTTCATGCCCGATCCCGAGCCGCACTTCTTCTCGCGGGAGTACGACAAGGGCGAGGATCACTATCGTTCGTGGTTCGAGGACGCTCCCGGCTGGGCCGCGCTGGTTGGCGAGAAATCGGCCGATTACCTATCGGATCCGGCAACTCCCGCACGGCTCGCAGCGACGATGCCGCAAGCGAAGCTGGTCGTGCAGCTACGAAATCCCGTCGACCGGGCCTATTCGGACTACAAGATGCTTTACCGCCGCGGGCTGGTGAGCAATCGTCCCGAAGAATACCTATCCTCGCCCGACAATCCCGAGCCGCGCTTCCTGCTGGACGGCCTTTATGGACGGCATCTCTCGACCTGGCTGCGACATTTCGACCGCGAGCAGTTGCTGGTTTTCCCGTTCGAGGATGTGAAGGCCGATCCTGCCGGCGTGATCGAGCGGGTCTCGGCCCATATCAATGCGCCGATAGCGCCCGATACCGACCTTGAAACGGTGAGCCGCCGTGAAAACAACAGCCGCGAAAAACTGCTTCCCTTGCCCATTCGCCAGATGCTCGCCCCGTTCAAGGAGACGGTGCGACCGTTGCGCGGAAAGCCTTGGTTCGAGGGCGCGCGCGCGCTTCTGGCACGCGAGGTGAAATACCCTGCGTTGGAACCTGCCCTGAGGCGAAGGATGGAAGAATTCTACCGCGATGACATTGCGCTGACCGAAGAGATTACCGGGCTCGACCTCGCACACTGGAAAGTTCCTACAGCATCGGTTGCCGCCTGACCGCCGAGGTACACTTAGCCGGACCTAACCCGAAAGGATTAGGGCAAATAACCGCTTTATGATCATCGCCTTAATGGTCGGCCCCCAAGCGGCGCGGTTGGTCTAGGGTGGCGTTGGAAACACTTCCATCGGTCGCGATGATTATGGAGATAAACATGTCCCAAATGCTTCGGAAAACAGGCCTTCTGATCCTTGCCCTGCTTGGCAGCCTTTCGCTAGCGAGTTGCGGCGGTGCCGGTTCGCTCGCGTCGATCCCCGCTCCGCCGGGCGGCGAGTACCGGGTCAATACCGGTGACAGCCTGCAGATCGCAGTGCAGGATCTTGATGCGGCAGACGGGGAATACACCGTCGACGACAGCGGCACGATCTCGCTGCCCATGATCAAGGAAATCGAGGTCCGCGGCCTGACATTCAGCCAGATTGGGACCAAGATCGAGGACCAATATCGCTCTTCCGGCATTCTGACCTCGCCCGTAGTGAATGTGCAACCCGCTGCTTTGCGCCCCTATTACGTCCTTGGCGAAGTCAACCGTCCCGGCGAGTTCGAATACCGCCAGGGCATGACCGTCCTTGCCGCGATTTCCGCTGCCGGTGGCTATACCTATCGCGCGGACACCAAAGCGGTGGAAGTCACGCGGACGATCGATGGCCGCGAGGTCGTCGGGCGCGCCGACGAGACGACGGTCGTCCAGCCGGGCGATCGTATCCGCGTCTTCGAGCGCTGGTTCTGACATGACGCGCGGGGGCAAATACCTGTCGCTTTCGGCTAGCGCGCTGGCGCTGCTGCACACGCCTCTTGCGGCACAATCCATTCCGGATACCGCGCCGGCAATCGAGCGCGACGATCCCGAGTTCGAAATCGATCCCACCCGGATCGGTCCGTTCGATGTTACTGTCGGTTTCGAGTTATCCTCCCACTACGACAGCAATCTCTATGCGCTGCCGGACAACGAAATTGACGACGTCGTGTTCGAACTGGCACCCCAGATGCGCGCCGTTCACAGTTCCGGTCCGCTCGAGATTGCCTTCGGAACCCGGACAATAATCCGCCGTCATGCCGACCAGACATCGGAAGACAGCGAAGCGGTGCGCTTCTCGGGGGATCTCACGTGGTCACCCCATGAAGAGGAAAGCTTGAGCCTCGGCGCAGCTTTCGAACGCGCAATCGAGGATCGCGGCGATCCCGAAGCGCGCGATATTTTGGCACCGGGCCCGCGCGAGCTCGACATCTGGTCGGGAGCGGCTCAGTACCGACGGGCACGTGGCAGGATCTTGCTCGATATCAGGGCACAAGCCGCGAAGTACGATGCCCTCTCATCCCTCGACGACAATCGCGATTTCAGTGCCTATTCGGGTAGCGCCACGCTCGGCATGAGGGTCGGCGGGTCGATGTTCCTCACTGCGACCGGGTTCGCCAATCGCCGCGATTTCCGCATTGATCCCGATGTTCTGGGGCAGGAGCGCGATGCGACAACCTGGGGCGGCCGTGTCGGATTCGATATAGCCCCTGGCGGCCTCGTCGAAGGTTCATTGTCCGCCGGTGTTTTCCGCTACGAACCCGACGAGCCGACCTTCGAGGATCGCACGGGCTTCTCGCTGGCAGGCAATGTCATCTACCGCCCGCGACGCCGCACAGCCTTCATCCTGGACGCGTCGAGTGGTGATGTCGCAACCTTCCGGACAGGAGCAACCGGGCGAACCGACCTGAACGGCAGGGTAACCTGGCAACAGGAAATCCGCCATAACCTGCGCTCGAGCTTAAGCGCGGGCTATCGTCGTAGCCGCTTTCGCGGGACGGACGTGACCGAGAAAACCTTCGTGGGCCGCGGAGAACTCGAATTTCTTTTCAGTCGCCACCTGTCGCTCGTCGGCGAGGTTAGCTACGGCGATCGCACGAGTGATCTGGACTTCGACGAATTCGACCGCTTCAGAGGTGGAGTCAGCGTCAGGATGAAGTTCTGACTAGATGATCTGCGACGAAAGCGTCGCGCTCATCCAGTGAACAATTCAGGCCACGCTATGCGCCCCCCCGTGCAGCTTGTGTGCAGGCACTCTACCACCCGTAGCCGGATACAGCTCGAAGCGGGCTGCGTAGGCATGGATGATCGCCAACAATAACGGCAGGGTCCACATGCGCGCATACATGTGGGCAGCCGCCAGCGTGAAGCCGACAAAGGCTATGAGGAGCCCGATCGCCAGTGCTGCATCAAGCCGATTGCTCCGCAGGATGGTCACCGCCATGGCCACAAGCCCGGACACGAGGAAGAGGAATCCGGCGAAGCCCAGCAGCCCGCCTTCGGTCAGTATAAGCAGAGGCAGCATGTGCACCGGCGACTGATAGATGCTCACCTCCCTGTAGCCGTCAGCGCCATACCCGATCAGCAAAGTGTCGCTTGTTAGGCTCCAGGCTTCAGAAAGGATCGCCATCCGGTCCTGGAAGGTGCCGGCCATGTTTATATCGCCCGAGAGGAGAGCCGGAGCGACCCTTTCTCCGAAAGCTTCGGGCAATGGAACACCGGATATCACGAGGCTGATCAAGGTGACCACGATGGGAATGCCGAGAACCAGTGTGCGAGTAGGCCACAGGAGAAGAAGTGCAGCCGGCACCGCGAGACAGCCAAGGACGAATGCAGTGAAGCTCCCGCTCATGATCAAGCCGGCCGCAAGGATCGCAAAGCAGGGTATTGCGAGAACCGGATGCATCACATGGCGGCAGATCAGGTAAAGAACGGCGACAAGTCCGAATACAGTCATTGCACCGTTCGTGTTTGCGTTGCCCGACAGGGCGCCGATACGGCCTGCTCCAGAAACGAAGGTATAGCCCATCCATTCAGCGATCTGGTCGTAGGTGAAGAAGTAAGACGCCGCGATCGCGCTCGCCTGCGCCAGACAAACGCCGAGGACGAAAGCTATTAAGCAGCGGTCCAGCACGAATTGGCGAAAGCTGGCCAGCATCATCGGAACAGCAAGGAGCGCGAAAAGGTACTGCCCGGAAACGCTTATCCAACGGACGGCAGACCCGTTGAATATGGATCCGATAAACAGCCCGCCGATGAGGCACATGATGCCCAGGAACCAGAGACTGGTCAGTGGCCCGAAGGGCCGCGAATTCAGCTTCCCGCGAAAAAGCAGGTAGATGATCACGATCAGGAAGAAGCTGTCGGACAGGGTGATGTTGATGTCGCCCGGTCGAACGATGTGCCAGGATAGCGTGAAGAGCCCGGCATAGAGGCAGAACAGCGCAGCAGATTCCCCACGGGAATGCACATCGCCTACCACAAGACCCGAAGTCTTGTTGAAAGGACCTCCATCGTTGCCTCGCAGTTGCGCTGTCGGAGAATTCACCCTGCCATTCCTTCGGCTCTTAGGGTGCCGAACCTAGCCGCGACGCCCGGAGACCTCCAATGTTCAGGCGATGGAATACCGTGATCTTTGGAAACACTCCCATCGCATTGGAGAGCAACGCATACCCCTAAAGAGAGCCCTCCGGCGGCGATCTGCCCGTGTATGAACTCCACATGCGACCGGAACTCCCGATACTCGTTTTTCGCAGCCATGAATTGCAGAGAGGATGATGTCTCAGCTTTCTTTCGCTCCTTGCCACTGCCGCGTCAGTTCGACGCAGTTGGGCCGGCGGGCAGGCGCCGCGCGAAACGGCATTGCTGCCCTGGCATTTATGATTGCCGCCTGCTCCGGACCTGGGAGCGGGATGGCCCAACAAATCGAGACGAGCGACGCGGAAACTCTGGCTCCGGCACCAGAGCAGCCCGCCTTCCGTGGTGCGCAGGGTTTCGGGGCAGTGAGCAAGGGCGGACGGGGCGGCACAATCATGCTTGTTACCACGCTTGCCGACTCAGGTCCGGGCAGCCTGCGCGAATGCATCGAGGCCAGAGGCCCGAGGGTGTGTGTGTTCCGCGTCGCGGGCGTGATACGCTTCACGGGCAGGCCGCCGCGCATCCGGAATCCGTTCATCACCATTGCCGGACAGACAGCCCCCGGAGGCGGCATAACCCTTGCGCACGCGGGCGGGCTGACTGGTGCGACGCCCCTGGTGATCAAGGACAGTCACGACGTGGTTATACGCCACCTCAGGATCAGGCCCGACAGGATAGGAGAAAACCGCGGGGGCGAGGATGCGATCACGATCGAGAACGGTTCGCGCGTCATCATCGACCATGTCAGCGCCAGTTGGGCTCGCGACGAGATAATCAACGGCCATGCCGACAACGACTACGTCACGGTGAGCAATTCGATATTCTCATCCGGCATCCAGCCACACGACAAGTGTGCATTGCTCGCATCCGACGCAGGCAACGTGCAGCGCTTCAGCTTCATCCGCAATCTTTGCGCCCACAACGGTGACCGGAATCCGGACATGAACTTCCTGCCGGGATCCTGTGTCGAGGTGTTCAACAACGTGTTCTACAATGCGCAGTCCGAGTTTGCGGAGATCTGGGAAAGCCGCGGCGGCAGCCCGGTCTCGATCGTGGCGAACAGTTTTGTCGCAGGACCAGCGACAAGCGCGCGCACTCTCGGCATCTCGCGTCAATCGATCGGCAGCAAGGGCCGCGCCAGCGCCTACTTGCGCGGAAACCGCTTCGTCGGAGACTTCGAGCATATCGGGAAAAGCGTTTCCGCTATCTCGAGCGCCAGCCCGAATTGCGACTTTACGATGCAACCCGCCAGCGCGGAGGACGCATATGAAAATGTTCTCGGTCTTGCGGGCGCACATCCACGCGATTCGATCGACGAACGGGTCGTCGGCGAAGTCCGCTCGCGCACGGGACGATTGCTTGAGCGCCCCGGTTCGATCCCACCGGTGGCTACTAGCGAAGCATATCCGGACGAAGACGGTGATGGAATGGATGACCGCTGGGAAGCCGAGAACGGTGCCGATGCGCAGGTGTTCGATGCATGGGACGACCCCGAAGGCCGTGGAACCGCCAATCTCGATCGATTTCTCGATGATCTGAGCGACCGGCTAATCGGAGAGGATTCAATTGCCCTTTAGCTGGCGAAACCAAGGCGCGCTGCTTTACTGGCCATATGGGCTAATCTCTTTAAGTCGCTCAACTATCCGATGCACCATTTTGGCAGCGCGGCCGAGCCTGCATATTGATCAGTGGAACCGCGGGAGTGTTTTTGCGTCCTGCGGAAACTGACTCAAAGCCGAGGCCAAACATGCCCAATCTTCTCGCGCCTCAAGGCGTCACAGGCAATACATCGGTTGATCAAATTTACGCGAGAAATATCGGTCACGAGGCACCGTACATTCCGCAGGTCATGTCCCTGCGCGACATGCTGCGACTACTCGAACGGCACAAGTTGCTCATCCTCGCGATTGTCGGACTGACCACGGGCGTTGTCCTTCTGCAGCAAATCTTTGCGCCGGATCTCTACCGGTCGCAGTCGCAGGTCCAGGTCGAACTAGTCGACGAAGTCGGGACCAACCAAGCAGACGTAAACTCGCGCAACGAACAGCGGGTGGCAAACACCGTCCGCCTTTACCGTTCACGCGCCTCGTCGGAGCGAGTGATCCGAGACCTCTCGCTCCTGGAGGACGAGCTGTTCCTGCAGGAATTGGGCGAAGTGCCTACGAACCAGACGGACCTGCTCCAGGCAGCTACGACCCGATTGCTCGACATGACGTCCGTCTCCAGCGAGAAGGGTTCCGACCTGATCCAGGTGGCGGTGACCAGTCACTCGCCCGAGCTTTCGGCACGTATTGCGAACCAGTACCCTGAATCGGTTCGCGTCGTGCGCAATTCGCACAGCAACGAACGCCGCCAGGAACTGTTGGCATCGCTGAAAGAGGAGCAGGCCCGCCGGGCTGACGATGCTGAAGCAGCGGCCCGTGCATTGTCCGATTTTCGCGCGCGGACGCGGATGCTTGTCGGCGCTGGAAGTCAGGAAGACCTCGCGCAGATCAATCGCATTGCCGTCCAGGCAGAGGCCGCCAGCGCGGCGAGCAGCGGATCAGCTTCCCGCAGCGCCGGGATCTCCAGCGCATCGAGGCTGGTGAGTACGGCTCAGGCCACTTCCGCTGCAGTCCAGCAGCTCGAGAGGCAGCAGGCAGAGCTATTGGCCGAACAGGCGCGTCTCGGTGCGACTTTCGGCCCCAACCATCCCGATGTCGTCCGAGTGAACTCGCAGCTTGCGACCGTCGACAACACGCTTGCCCTGGAAAGAGACCGGGCCCGTTCAGCCGCCAATGAGGTGGCGGCAGCAGAAAGCGCAAGGATGGCTGCCATCGCGCGCAGTGACGCGGCCATGGATGCAGCCCGAGCTTCGCGGCTTCAGGGATCGGTTGCGGCCATGACTTCAAGGGCTTTCCAGAACAACGCCAACATCGCCGAACTTTCGCAGCTCGAGCGCGCCAGTGTCCTCGCCGATAATGCCTACACTTCGATTGCCGACCGCATCGAACAGGTAGAGGCTCAAATGCAGCTGCAGGGGGTCAATACGCTGGTTGTTTCTCCCGCAGTTCCGGACTTCGACCGGATTTCTCCGGAGCCCCTGAAGATGGTGTTGCTTGCACTGCTCGGCTCCACGGTTATCGGGATTCTCATCGCGCTCGCCCGCGATCTTGTCGATGATCGGCTGAGGACCTCGGCTCAGATACGCCGACATGCCAATGTCCCGACGCTGGGCATGTTGCCTTCGATTGACGACGGCATTTCGGACCGGATCGATGAGAACCTTGTACTGCGAAACCCTCAGTCGCTTTACGGGGAAGCAGCCCGATCGGCCTATGCCGAGCTTCGCGCGCTGTCCCCGCATTCGGAATCTCAATCGGTCCTGATCACTTCACCGCTGCCCGGCGATGGCAAGTCCACCGTCTCGCTCACGATGGCTGCGGCAGCGGTCAGCATGGGCCAGACCGCCGTCGTGGTCGATCTCGACCTGAGGCGCCATGGATTGCTGCAAACTCTCCAGAATGAACTCGAAACGCCCGATATTGTCGACGTCATCACCGGTCAGGCGGAGCTCGACACGATCCTTTCGGCATCCTCGCCCGACAAGATGATCGAATGGCAGCGCAAGGGTGGCGAAGGCCATGAGGACAGGCCGCGCATCGCCCTACTGAGTGCCAACCGGCCGGTTCGCGATCCCGCTTCGATCCTCACGAGCTATCGCCTGACCCAGCTCATAGAGAGGCTGAGCCAGCTCTTCGACAAAGTCATTATCAACGCTCCGGCAGCGCTTGCAGTGCGCGATGCCCGAGCGATGTGCGACTACACCGACAGTACGATCGTTGTCGCGCACTGGGGCGAGACAACCGTTGACCAGATGAAGGCCACACTCGAGCTTCTGGGCGACCAGGTCGGCGGGGTCGTTTACAATCACGTCGACTATGCCGAGCACGCCCGCCGCAAATACGGGGACTCCGTCCAGTACTACATGGAAGCTTCCGAGTATTATGTGGACGACGTGCCCGAGAAGATCAGCTTCATGGACCAAGTCCGAAGGCTGTTCCGCCGCGACAAATGGGCCGCCTGACGGGGCGCAGGCATGCAACGCATCGTCGCTCTGGCCTTGCTGATTATTCTGACACCGCTGCTGCTTGTCCTCTTCATCGTCGGCCTAGTGATGATGGGCTCCCCGGTCCTGTTCCGACAGACGAGGTCGGGCAGGAACGGCACGACCTTTCGCATCGCCAAATTTCGCTCGATGAACGATGCCCGCGACGCGCAAGGCCGCCTGCTTCCCGACGAACAGCGCGTGACGGCCTGGGGGCGCTTCCTGCGCCGTTCCAGGCTCGATGAACTGCCCGGCCTTTGGTCCATCGTTCGCGGCGATATGGCCTTCGTGGGTCCCCGACCGCTTCTTCCCGGCACCATAGCCTCGCTCGGAGAACGCGGACGCCAGCGAGGGCAGGTGCGGCCGGGGCTTACCGGATGGGCGCAAGTCAATGGCAACACGCTGCTCAGTCTCGACGAGAAGGTGGCTCTCGACCTGGACTATGTGCGCAGAGCATCCTTTGGCCTCGACTGCAGGATTATCCTGCGCACCATTGCCGTCATGATCGCGGGCGAGAAACGCACCGGTGAAGCGGCAATGATCGATCCGCCTTCGCGGCGGCTTCGCTAGGCATCAGGCAGGTTTCAGCTCTTTCAGCGAGGTGAGCGTGAGCCGCGCCGCGTGATCCGGCGTCGGCGGGGAACTGTTGTAGACACGTCCCGGTCGCACGACCTGGATCGTGAGCCAGCCCATTTCATTCGGTGCGAGAAAGTCCTTCGATGCATTGTCCGCAATATAGACGAGCTCTTCCGGCGCGTGGCCACTGCGTTCTGCGACCTCGCGGAAAGCACGCGGATGCGGTTTTCCGAAGTCCCCCTCCCACTGGCCGGTCAGGATAATGTGGTCGATCCGGCCGTCGAGACCGAGCGCGCGTACCTTCGCCGCCTGCATGGCCTCGGGCCCGTCGCTAATCAGCGCGGTGCGTTTTGCAGAGAAGCGCTCGAGGAAAGCGGGCACGTCGTCGCAGAGGGCTATGTCCGGCTCATGCTCGCGATAAGTGCGAACCATCGCGGGGATGTCCCGCGCGGCTCCCTCGATGCCGAAATAGTCCAGCGCGCGGTCGAAGATGTCACCCCTGTGCCCGATGGCGAGCAGTTCGAAGCAGACGGTTGCAAACTGCTCCGGATCGACGAGCCGGGAAAGAGAACGGCCCACTGCCGCATATCCGCTGCGCGCAAAATCGCGCTCTAGATAGAGCGTGTCGTCGAGATCGAGAACGACGGTCCGTGCGGTGAGCTCGATCACACGAAGATCGCCGCATCGTAGCGCAACATGGTCGCGCCCTCGCGCCAATCGTCCGATGCGCATTCGGCACTGCCGCTGGCGAGCGCGAGGATGCTCTCGGCAAACCTTCCCCCCGCGTGATCGGCAAGCGGATAGCCGCCCCCGAAGCGCGCGTTGATCTCGAACACCCTCAGCCCGCGCAATGCGTCGTCGATCAGCTGGAAGCAGGCAATTCCGCGCAGGCCGGGCAGCGCATCGATGATCGCCTGCGCGATGGCGTGAATATCGGCCCTCCTGACTGTGCGCCCCTTTTCGACCTCACCTGCCCTCACGGACAGCCGGACATGGGGGATCACAGACTGCAGCTTTCCCTCGGCATCGACATAGATGTTGACCGTGTATTCGTCGCCGGAGAGCAGCTCCTGGAGGATCATCGGTTCGTCATAGCTATCGCGTATATCCGCGGAGGTTTCGACCACGCCGATGCCCCGGCTGGCGCTTCCGCCCGAAGGTTTGATGAAGGAAGGCCAGTTCCAATTTTCGGGCAGCGCTTCCCGTGTCGACAGTTCGATCGTGCGGGGTACCGGCACGCCGGCATCTCCGAGCGTCGACGCAGTCAGCGCCTTGTCACGCACTACCCCGACTGTCGCAGCGGAGCTCACATGGACGAAGGTTCCTATCTCGGCGAAACGCTCGCGCGCCTCTGCAAGCGGTGTCAATTCGGGATCAATCGTCGGCACGAGCAGCCTGATCCGGTTCTCCCGGCAATATTCGAGCAAGACAGGGATATAGCTCTCATCGGTGCAGCGCGGGACGGCAAAGCGCCGGTCCGCGTCCCGGCATGCGGCACTGAGTTCCGGATCGAGATCGCAGGCGTGAACTTCGAGCGTTAGGCCGAGCTGTTCGGCAGCATCGCGGAAACAGCGGGTCAGCTCGACGCGCCGCCCGGCAGAGGTGAAGAGGATTGGGAATGCGTTCTCGCTCATCCCTTTGCCAGAGCCCCTTGCGTACCGATTGCCGAAATACCGGCACTCTCGCGGCGGCTTGCGATCCGGTCGACGAGGCCGTCCCACAAGGGCAGGATTGTTGAAGGCGCATAAGAGCGGGCCTTCTCGCGTGCAGCCTCGCCGAGACGGGTGCGCAGCTCCTCGTGCGTGATGAGGCGCTCCATGGCGCCTGCAAGCTGTCCGACCTGCTCGGCGGGCACGAGCAAGCCGTTCACGTCGTTATGCAGCATCTCTTCCGGACCGAAGTCACAGGACGTCGAGATAATCGGCAGTCCCGCCGCCATCGCCTCGCCGAGGACATTCGGAAAGCCTTCGTAACGTGAAGAGAGCACGAAGATGTCGGTCGAGGCGATCCAGCTTCCGGGCTCCTCGCTCGTACCTTGCAGCGTCACCCTGCCCGTCAGGCCCTTGCGTTCGATCAGCGCATCGAGCGCGTCCCGCTCAGCGCCATCGCCCCAGATGTCGAGCTGCCAGTCACCATGCCTCGCCGCGACGAGCGCGAAGGCCGACACCAGCACATCGAAGCCCTTCTGCCGGTCGAGGCGGCCGACTGCCGCTATCCGCTTGGCACCAGCTTCGGGCGCAAACTCTGGCTCGGCCACCGGATTATGGATCACCACCATGTGGTCACGCAAAGTGACGGGGAAACAGCGTTTTACGGCTTGGGTCTGACAAACGATGGCATCACTGCGCTTGTAGGCATGGCGCAGCAGCCGGTTCCACAACGGATGGGTCTTCTGCCGTTCCGGATTGTTCCGCTCGCACGCGGCCCAAGCGTGATCCATGCCCAGCCCCGCCAGGGCGGCAACGAGGTTGTTCTTGGTCAGGAAGGACAGGAGCACATCGGGCTGCAGCTCTGGCAGGACCTTACGCAGGCGCCAAGCCTTGCGGAGGACCGAGCGCACGCCGCCTCCCGGGCAATCCAGCCGGACCAGATGGATACCCTCAGGAAGCGGGTGGTAAATCGGGTCATCGGGCGCATCGAAAGCAATGACCGTGACCTTGCGCCCCGAAGAGGCCCAATGCGTACACAGCTGGGCAATAACCCGCTCTGCTCCACCCGCTCCCAGAGCGGTGATGAGGATGGCAACATGACGGGCCACGAAACTGGTCTTCGATCTCCTGAATCCGGGAGTTCGAAATTAGCACAGGCCAGCACTTAGACGACCGGTGCATCCGGTCTAACCCCTATTGCCAGCGACCGCGCCCAGCCTCGCTAGGGTTCCCGAAGTTTCGCCGCCCGAAAGGGGTATATCGTCATTCCAGTCGCTTGGAGGAGCGTAGGCGGTCAGTCTCCTGGGATGCACACGCCGAGAAATGACGCTGTGCCGACTATGGAAGCGGCCTTGCATGGGCAGCCGTTCTGGCGCGCCCTGGGCATTGGCGCGCTTGCAATCGCCGTTCTCGGACTGATCGGAAGATTGCTGTCCTACCCGTTGAATCGCGACGAAAACATGTTCGTTTCGGTCGCCCAGATGCTGGGCAGCGGCGATCTCTATCGTGATCTGGGATACAATCACCTGCCCAACCTGCCCTACCTGCTCGGCGGCATCTTCGCCGTTACAGGGACTTCCGGCTATCTCCTCACCGCGCGGCTCATGGTGGCAGCTTTCTGGTTGCTGGCGCTCTTCTTCCTCTGGCGTATTTCGCGAAACCAAGCTGCCGGCTTTACTGGCTTCCTTGCGGCCGCTTCGGTCCTGATCGGGAGCACTCTACTGCTTAGTGAGCCAGGAATGCTGGCGACCAATAACCTGATCCCCGTGGCACTGGTTTTTCCCGCGGTCTTCCTGCTGTTTCGAGGCCTCGATGCTGAAAAGCCCTCCGCCGGATATATGCTCGGTGCCGGTCTCGTCGCCTCACTAGCGATCGGGTTCAAGGCGAACTACATTTTCCTTGCCGCCTTCTTCGCCTTCGCCGTGCTGATTGCGCCAAGGGGGGCGACCTTGGGCCAGAAACTGCGATACGGCCTTATCCCGCTAGGGATCGGAGGTCTTCTTGGCGGGCTGCCCACCCTTGTGCACATGTTCGGCGATCCCGATGCATTCTTTGCGCATACACTTCGCTACTTTACCGAGCTGCAGACCGCCTACTGGGCGGAAAGCGACGCCCCGAAAACCGTATCGCTCAAAGGGAAAATCCTGCTCGCCCAGAGCATCTGGTTCGCAAATACCAGCCTCATTGCGCTGATGCTGGTGGTCACGCAAATGGCCCTCATCGCTTCAACCGACGGATTGCGCGCCCTCTTCGACTGGAAGGTCACGATCCTCGGACTGGCCGTGATCAGCGGTCTCGTCGTCGCCTTCGTACCGACGCCGTCGTTTGCGCAGTACTTCATTCCGCCCCTGCCCTTTCTTGTACTGTTGATCCCGGTGCTTGCCGGAAAGCTGCCTGGAAGAGCGCGCCAGTTCGCGGGCCTTCTACTCGCGGCAGGCGCGGCGCTCGCGCTGGTCAATGCCGTTCCGCGCCTCGGTGCTGGACTGGCTGCATTCGCCAGCCCGTCTTCCTGGAGCACGCTTGCTGACGGACGCGCGATCGCTCGTGCCGGTTCGGAATCGAGCCTCCGACCGGGTGATCGCATTGCCACCCTCACCCCCGTCTGGGCACTCGATGCCGGATATTCGATCTATCCTGAGTTTGCAGCCGGCCAGTTCGTCTATCGTGTGGCCCCTTACATTCCGGCCCAGGATCGCCCGTTCTACCGAACCACTTCGCCTACCTCGCTCAACAGCTTTCTCGATGCCGATCCCCCGGCAGCTATCCTCGTGAACCGGGCAGAGCCGATGGAGGCGGACCTCGCCGCCTACGCGCTATCGCGCGGGTACCGTCCGGCAGGAACTTCCGGCGAAGATCGTCCCTTCGACCTTTACGTCGCCCAGCGCTGACCATTTCGTATGGTGCTAGCCCCTTGGGAGGGGCGCTGGCTAAACCTGCCTAACCCCGATGCCCATTTCGGCAAAACCCGCGCTTTCCGTAGAGTCTTCAGGTGGACGGGGCGCTTTTTCGCCCTCCAACCCCATTGAGGCGAAAGGAAGCTCTGATGAAGGTCGTTCTGCTGGCAGGTGGGCTCGGATCCCGACTTGCGGAGGAAACCGTCCGCATTCCGAAGCCCATGGTCGAGGTGGCAGGCCGCCCGATCATGCTTCACGTCATGGATATCTACGACCGCTTCGGCTTCACCGATTTCATCGTCGCCTGCGGCTACAAGGCGATCTCGATCAAGAGCTTCTTCCAGGACCTGCACCTGATGAACAACGACTTCACCGTCGGCATCGGGAATGGCGAAATGGACCTGAAGCCGACTTCGAAGGTCGACTGGAAGGTTTCGGTAGTCGACACGGGCCTGTCCACGATGACCGGCGGCCGCCTCCGCCGCCTGCGCGAATGGATCGGCGACGAGCCCTTCATGGTCACATACTCGGACGGTGTCGGGAATATCGACATCGGCAAGCTTGTCGAATTCCACAAGTCGCACGGCAAGCTGGCGACGGTCACCGCCGTCCAGCCACCCGCTCGCTTCGGCAACCTCGAACTCGACGGCGACAAGGTCTCTGAATTCACCGAGAAGGTCCGCAAGCACGAGACTTGGATCAACGGCGGCTTCTTCGTCTTCGAGCCGAAGGTGCTCGACTACATGCTGGGCGATGACGAACCGCTCGAGCAGGCGCCCCTGACCAATATCGCGCGGGACGGCGAGCTGATGGCCTTCAAGCACAAGGGCTTCTGGCATCCGATGGACACGGTCCGGGACCGCGACACGCTCAACAAGCTCGGCACGCAGCCCGTGCCGCCGTGGCTGGACTTCGAGAATGGCAAGCCGGTCCTTTCGACCGACGCGCCGGTGCAGCTGGTCAATGCCTGACAATCCCCCCGTCCCGATGAAGGCATTGGCCGGCTGCTTCTCCGGCAAGCGCGTGCTCGTGACCGGGCATACGGGCTTCAAGGGCAGCTGGCTCTCGCTATGGCTCGACCGTCTCGGCGCCGAGGTTACGGGTGTTGCACTGGAGCCGCCGCCCGGCCCCTCGATGTTCGAGATGGTCGGCCTGTCGTCCATGGTCGATCACCGGATCGGGGACATTCGCTCGGCAGAGGACTTCGAGCGCGCGACGGCAGACCTCGATGTCGATCTCATGATCCACATGGCCGCGCAGTCGCTTGTGCGCCCGTCCTACGAGAACCCGGTCGATACATTCGCGACGAACGCCACCGGCACTGCCGTCGTGCTCGACCGTGCGCGCCGTATGCCTTCGCTCAAGGGCGTGGTCGTCGTTACCAGCGACAAGTGCTACGAGAACCACGAGTGGGAATGGCCCTATCGCGAGACCGACCAGCTGGGCGGCGCCGATCCCTACAGCGCCTCGAAGGGCTGCACCGAAATCGTCGCAAGCTCGTTCCGCCGCTCCTATTTCGCCGGGGACGACACGGCGCATGTCGCCACGGTTCGTGCAGGCAACGTCATCGGCGGCGGCGACTGGGCGGTCGACCGTCTGATCCCGGACATCATCCGGGCCACTCTCGCCGGCACGGCCGTTACGATCCGCAATCCGGCCAGCGTGCGCCCTTGGCAGCACGTGCTCGAACCGCTTTCGGGCTATCTCGAGATCGGCCGGCGGCTGATGGAAGAAGACGGCGCCGACTTTGCCGAGGCATGGAATTTCGGCCCCTCGGCCAACGCGTTCCAGGAAGTCCAGCCGATCGCACGCAAGCTGCAGGCTGCCTGGGGACCGGGAGCGGCACAGATCGCCTTCGGCAAGCGCCCCGACGAGCCGCACGAAGCGCGCCTTCTCACACTGGATAGCAGCAAGGCGATGCAGCGCCTCGGCTGGGCCCCGCGCCTGACCACGGACGAAGCTATCGCAATGACCGCCGAATGGTACCGCGCCGCAGCCGAGGGCTCGCTCGACATGCGCGAACTCACGCTCGCCCAGATCGACCGCTTCTGCGGCAATCCGACATCCACGAACCAGCTTGAAGGGAAACGCCCGGTATGCGCGTAAATTATGGACAGACCGTCCACGGCGAAGAGGAAATCGCAGCCGTCGTCGAAGTGCTGCGGACCTCCACGCAGATGGGACCGAAAGTGCGCGAGATGCAGGAGCGCGTCTCCAAGCTCTTCGCCAAGAGGCACGGCATCATGGTAAACTCGGGTTCCTCGGCCAATTACCTGGCGATGGAGCTGCTCGATCTTGAAGAGGGCAGCGAGGTCATCACGCCCGCGCTTACCTTTGCCACCACGGTGGCACCGATCGTGCGCGGCAGGCTGGTGCCCGCATTCATCGATGCGGCCGTGGGAACCTACAATATCGACGTCGAGAAGATCGAGGAGATGATCACGCCGAAGACCAAGGCGATGATGATCCCGTCGCTGATCGGCAACCTGCCCGACTGGGACCGCATTCGCGAGATTGCTGACCAACACGGCCTCATGGTGATCGAGGACAGCGCGGACACGCTCGGCGCAACGCTCCGCGGTGAAAGCACCGGTACGCGCTCGGAAATCAGCACGACCAGCTTCTACGGTTCTCACGTCATCAATGCCGCGGGCAATGGCGGAATGCTGTGCGTCTCGGACGAAGAACTTGCCCGCAAGGCTTTGCTTCTGCGCTCCTGGGGCCGGACTTCCTCGCTCTACCAGGACAGCGAGAGCATCGAGAAGCGATTCAACGTCAATGTCGACGGGATCAGCTACGATGCGAAATTCCTGTTCGACGAGCTCGGCTTCAACGTCGAACCTTCGGAAATGGGCGCGGCCTTCGGTCTGGTCCAGCTGGACAAGCTCGAGAAAAACATCTCGGCGCGCGAACACAATTTCGCCCGCCAGATGGAGTTCTTCAAGCAGTACGAGGAGTGGTTCATCCTGCCAGAGCAGATGCCGGATTCGCGGACCGGCTGGCTCTCCTTCCCGCTCACCATCCGCCCCGATGCGCCGTTCGAGCGCCGCGAGCTGCAGATCTGGTTCGAGGAACGCGACATACAAACGCGTCCGGTTTTCACCGGCAACATCCTGCGCCAGCCGGCCATGCAGAACGTCGAAACACGGGTGACCAAGGATGGCTACCCGGTTTCCGATGCCGTGATGCGCGGAGGCATTCTCCTCGCCTGCCACCACGGTCTCGACGAAGCGCAGATCGACTACATGCACGAGACTTTCGAGGGTTTCGCAAAGTCTCGCCTGTCCACCCCAATCAGCGAGGCCGCCAATGCTTGATCCCCGCAATACCGAAGCTCACCGTGAATCGACGATGGAAAAGTGCCGCGCCTGCGGCGCGGACCATCCCTATCTGTTCCTGAGCTATGGCGAGCATTCTCCCGGCCAGATGCTGATCCGGCCCGAGGATATTGACGCACCGCAACCGGCTTTCCCGCTCAATGCGCAGGCCTGCCTCGAATGCGGCCTGATCGCGGTGGCAGACCAGATCCCCGAAGGCTTCTTCACGCACTACCTCTACGTGCCGTCGGGCGCGGCGACGATGCATAGTCATTTCGACGAGTTCGCAGACATCATTGCCTCCCGCGCGGGTGACGGGCTCGTTGTCGACATCGGCAGCAATGACGGCCTGCTACTGGCCGCCTGCAACGCGCGGGGCTGCAAGACGCTCGGCTTCGACCCGGCCGAGAACATTGCGGAGATTGCCGCCCAGCGCGGCGTCGAAACCCACGTGGACTATTTCCACCCGCAATCCGCCCGCGAGGTGCGCGATGCGCGGGGCAAGGCGAAAGTCATCTCGACGACCAATACCTTCAACCACATCGGCGACCTGCACAGCTTCATGGAGGCCGTGTGCATCATGCTGGAGGACGACGGGACCTTCATCATCGAGGTGCCGTGGGCGAAGGAAATGCTCGAGAAGGCCGAATTCGACAACATGTACCACGAGCATGTTTCCGAGTTCAGCGTGCTTTCGATGGTGAAGCTCGCCGAGCAGTTCGATCTGGAAGTCAGCGACGTCACCTATCTCGACGGCATCCATGGCGGTTCTTTCCGCACCTTCATGACGCGCAAGAGCGCCGGTTTCCCGATCGGCGAGAACGTTGCGAAGATGCTCGAGGAGGAAGCGGCTGTCGGTATGCTCGACCAGGCGACCTACGATGCACGCACCGAGGAATTCGACGCGATCGGGAGCGAACTGCGCCGGATCATCGATGAACTGAAGGCGCAAGGGAAGAAGATTGCAGGCTACGGCGCGTCGGCGCGCGGCAGCACCACGATCACCTACTTCGGCATCGGCGCGGACGATCTCGATTTCCTCGCCGACAAGAACCCGCTGAAGCACGGCCTCTATTCGCCCAACACGCGAATTCCGATCAAGCCGGTAGAAGCGATCGAGGAAGAGAAGCCCGACGTGCTCTTCATGCTCGCGTGGAATTTCTTCGACGAGATCTACGCACAGCAGGAAGAATTCCGCGCGCGTGGCGGCCAGTTCCTCGTGCCCTATCCGAAACCCCGGCTGGTTTCCTGACCCGGCCCTGCGGAGGAAGGACATAAGCGTGGAAGGCAAATGCTGCCTCGTTACCGGAGCTCCAGGGTTCATCGGATCGCATCTTTGTCGCCGGCTGGCGAGCGAAGGTGCGGAAGTTCACGCCCTTGTCAGACCCGGTAGCGGGCCGGAGAGGATCGTCGGCATTGCCGACCGGATCACGATCCACCGCGTCGACATGGTCGACCGGGGCGCGATGGAAGCCTGCCTGAAGTCGGTGGAGCCGGATTTTGTGTTCCACCTTGCAACGCCCACACGCGGGCTCGGAGAACCGACGGCCGAAGCCTCCCGCTTCTCGGTCGACACGATACTCCTGCCGCTGATCGACCTCGTCGACATCCTCGCCGCGCTGCCACGCCCGCCCCTCAATGTCGTGCGGGCAGGCACGATTGCAGAATACGGCCACATCGCTGTGCCCTATCGCGAGCACCAGCACGAAGAGCCGGTCACTCCCTATGGCGCCGCCATGCTGGCAGGGACCAAATTCCTCGAGATGCTGGCGAGCCGGCTGCCCTTCCCCATCGTGAGTGCACGCCTTGCGCTGACATACGGACCCGACCAGTCGCGCGACTTCCTGCTTCCCTCACTGTTCGAGGCATGCAGCCGCGGAGAGGCAATCGAGATCAGGCGTCCCGATGACCGGCGTGACCTGATCCATGTGGAGGATGTGGTCGACGCCATGATCTGCCTGGCCGGGGATCCGCGTCCCGGAGCCAGTCACGTCAACATCTGCACCGGCATCGCTCCCACGATGCGCGAAGTCGCCCTGATGGTTGCCGAAGCCATGGATGCCGATCCGGGGCTCGTGAAATTGGGCAAGACCAGTGCGGGAGACCAGGTCAGCCACCTGCTGTCCGATCCCGGAATGGCAGCACTGGTCTACGGATGGCGTCCGAAAATCGGCATCCGCGAAGGCATCGGAATGCTTGCAGACCATTTTTCCGGCTCATTGAAAGCGGAGGTGCATTCGCGTGGCTAGCTCCGAGAAAACCCTCGTTTCCGTTCTCGTTCCGGCATTCAACGAGGAGGAAAATGTCGAGCGCGCCTACAGTTCGATCGTGACGACCTTCGACCGTCTGCCGGACTACGACTACGAGATCATCTTCACCGACAATCATTCGACCGACCGGACCTTTGACCTGCTCGAGGGAATTGCACGCAAGGATCCGAAGGTGAAGGTCATCCGCTTCTCGCGGAATTTCGGATACCAGCGCTCGCTCCTGTGCGGCTACAAGGCAGCCACTGGCGCCTGCTCGATCCAGCTCGACTGCGACCTGCAGGACCCGCCCGCACTCATCCCGGAGATGCTCAAGCTGTGGCGGATGGATCACCAGGTGGTCTACGGCATCCGCCGCTCGCTCCCCGACGGTTTCGTCGTCCGCCAGTTGAGGCGCGGGTTCTATCACCTGATCTCGAAAGTGAGCGAGGACGACCTGCCTGTGAATGTCGGCGAATACCGCCTGTGCGACCGCCGCATCCTCGAAGAACTGCGTAAGGTGAACGACACCACGCCCTATCTGCGCGGCCTGATCAGTTCGATGGGCTTCTCCCAGATCGGTATCGAATACGACCGTGCAGACCGCGTTGCAGGACAGAGCAAGTTCCCGCTCCGCTCGATGATCTCGCTGGCCGTGGACGGCCTGCTCAATCACTCGCTGCTTCCGCTGAGGCTGGCCTCCTATGCAGGCATCATCATCGGGCTGCTGACGATGGTCCTTTCATTTGTCTACATCGTCGGGCGTGTGCTGTTCGGCCAGGCCTGGCCGGCCGGCTTTGCAACCACCACCATCCTCCTGCTCATGTCGATCTCGATCAACGCAATCTTCATGGGGATCCTTGGCGAATACATCGGGCGGCTCTTCATCCAGTCGCGTACCGACGCCGATCCGATCATCGAGGCAAAGCTCAATTTCGACGAGCCGCGACACCATCCCCCGCATCTTCGCGAAATACGAAACGGCGGCTGAGCAGGTAAAATACTGCGGCATAGGCGCAAATGGCGGCCAGCTGGACGAAAGGGTTTTCGACAAAGCCCGCCGCACGCCCTGCTGTCACTATGCCGAGATTGACGGCGTACGATACGGCCACGACCGCGATGTAACGCCCCATTTCGCCACCCGAGATACGCTTGCGCACGCGGAATGTCAGGACCCGGTGCAGCATCCACGATATCGGCAGGCCCAGCGCGAAGCCGATGGCATTGGCGGCGTAGTCTCCTGCGCCGAAGAACAGCGCGGCCAGGATGAAGCCATAGCCCAGCAAGGTGTTGAAGCCGCCGACCGCGAGGAAACGCGCGATTTCCGCAAGGTCGCGCGTTTTCGCATTTCCCGACGGCACGCGGTCCATTCCTAGCGACCCACGGCCACGTATTTCATCCCGAGCCGCTCGACCTCCTGCCGGTGGTAGATGTTCCTGAGGTCGACAAGGACGAGATCGCGCATGCAGTCGCGTATACGCGAAAGGTCAAGGGCGCGGAACTCGTCCCACTCGGTCACGATGACGACCGCCTCGGCATCATCAGCCGCTTCGTAGGGCGATGACGCGTAGCAAACGTCCGAAAGGACCTTGCTGGCCTGTTCCACGCCTTGCGGATCATAGGCCGCGACCTTCGCGCCCGCATCCTGCAGCGCCTGGATGATCGCGATGGCCGGGCTGTCGCGCGTGTCGTCAGTCTCTGGCTTGAAGGTCAGGCCGAGGATGGCGACCTTTTTCCCGCGCGCATTGTCGCCGATGGCATGGACGATGCGTCGACCCATAGCCCGTTTGCGTTTGTCGTTCGACGAAACGACCGATTCCACGATCAGCTGCGGCACTTCGTAATCCTGCGCCGTCTTCAGAAGGGCGAGTGTATCCTTCGGGAAACAGCTCCCGCCATATCCCGGGCCGGCATGAAGGAACTTTGGACCGATGCGCTTGTCGAGCCCGATTGCGTGGGCGACGTTCTGGACATCCGCGCCGGTCTTCTCGCACAGGTCGGCGATCTCGTTGATGAAGGCGATCTTGGTCGCGAGGAAGGCGTTGCTCGCATATTTGGCGAGCTCGGCGGACGAGCGGTTCATCTCGACCACAGGCGACTTGTTAAGGAACAGCGGTCGATAGACCTCGCGCATCACCTCGAGCGCGCGCGGGTGGTCGCTTCCGATCACGATCCTGTCGGGTCGCTTGAAATCGGAGATGGCAGCCCCTTCACGCAGGAACTCCGGGTTGGAGACGACAGCGAAATCGGCATCCGGATTTGCCTCGCGGATGATCTCCTCCACCCGCTCTCCGGTTCCCACCGGCACGGTGGACTTGGTCACGACCACGGTGAATCCCTCGATTGCAGCGCCGATCTCGCGGGCAGCGCTCTCGACATAGGAAAGGTCTGCGTGCCCGTCTCCGCGACGTGAGGGAGTGCCGACAGCGATGAATACGACCTCGCTGGCGCGGACCGTTCCGGCCAAGTCGGTCGTGAATGCGAGGCGACCTGCGGCAACGTTGCGATCGATCAGCGTGTCGAGCCCCGGCTCGAAGATGGGCACTTCGCCGCGGTTGAGCGCGGCAGTCTTCTCCTCATCGATATCGACGCAGATCACATCGTGCCCGAAGTCGGCAAAGCACGCACCCGACACCAGTCCGACATAACCCGATCCGACAACGCCAATTCGCATTTTTCCGTGTCCTTCTGCGCAGGTACCGCAAGGACCATGCGGAGCCTCGCCAAGACCCGCAATTGCTCTTAAGGCTACGAAATCACTAGCAAAGCCAGCCGGATGCTAGCCTTGCGAGATGTACGAAAAAAGGCGCCGGGAAAAAGGATTAGCCCCTGTTCCCGACGCCCGAAAATTTCAGGCGGTGATATGTCGCGCTTCAGGCCGGCTGGCTGATCCGCTGCTCCTCGGCCGGCTCATCTGCAGGCCTGGCTTCAGCAGCCACCGTCGCACAGGCCGCGTTTGCATCCACGCCATTGTTGACGGCCCAGATCGCTGCCTGCGTGCGGTTCTGCACCATCAGCTTGCGCAGGATGGCCTTCACGTGGACCTTTACCGTCGCCTCGCTGATATCGAGGCGGTGGGCGATCACCTTGTTGGGGTAACCCATGATGAGGCAGCGAAGCGTCTCTATCTCGCGCTCCGAGAGGAGCTTCACGAGGTCGGCACCGCTCTTGCCGCTCGGACCGGGCATGACGCTGCGGTCTGCAAGATGATCGAGCAGCGCGCTCGGCAGCACCTTTTCGCCAAGGGTCACGAGACGCAGGGACTCAACCAGCGAACGGCAGGCGATTTCCTTGACGATGTAGCCGTCGATCCCTGCTCGAAAGGATTCGACCATCATCTCGTACTCGAACTCGTCGGTGAGCAGCACCAGGCGCGACTTGGCGAACGCTTTCCTGAGCGCGTGCACTTCGGTCTTGATGTCATGTGCTGCGCTGACATCGATGACGATCAGCTCGGATTCATCAATCGGGTCTTCCCCACCCGAGAGCATCGCTTCGCAATCTTTATAGGAATGGGAGACGACGAATTCTTCTTCAAGAATACGGCTCAGCCCTTCCCTCATGATAGAATTGGCACAAACGAGCGCCACATTTACTTCTGATTTTTCCAACATATTCGAGTACCCCGTACAAAAGTGGAAGTACGCGAACCCAAGTGAGAGATCTTCTTATTTTTGTAAGAAACCGTCACGGCCTGATATCTGGAGTCCCGTCCTAGAGCCCCCGGCTAATGGCGATTTCGTTATTTAGAATACGTGTTTTTCACGGATGCTCAAGCTGAAAGGCGTAGGGAACGCTCCCACGGATGAGCTGGTCAGCCCGGAGAACCGGCAAAAATGGCGGATTTCCTAGGGCAGTTGCTTGAAATGCAACAGAAAGAAAATCCGGTTTCCCTCACACGGGAAGACCAAAAATTTTTTCACGAAACGCGCAATCGAAATCTTCATAACGTTCACAAAAGCGCAGAATTGTCGGATATTTCCAAATCGCAACGCCGATTCTGGCGCGACTCGGAAGCGACCGATTCTCTAATTTAGATTGGCCTAAAGTCGCTCCGGATAGGGCCTCGCCTGCAACAAAAGTTAACTCTACCCCCTTGTTGCCAAGCCCGAGATTTCCCCCTGAGGGCATCACCCAAGCAGTAATGAGGTCTTTTGAGGCCGAGAACTACTTATCAGCGGCCTTGCCCAGAATTGTCTCATGGGTCAGTGTAAGCAAATGGGAGAGAGCGAGGGCGACAGCCTGCTTAAAATCGGTCTGGCCAAGTCGCTCGCGCGCGCCGGACTACCTACGCCTGATGCATTGCGGCGGCTGACCGGCGGGGCCACTATGGAGAGCTGGCGGTTCGTTTCCGGTGGTGAGGAATTCGTTCTGCGCCGCGCGCCAAGCCCCGCCTTCATGGCAGAGCGCCCATACGGGCATGATACCGAGGCCGCGATCATCCGTGCGGCCCGCGAGCAGGGCGTCACCGCACCCGAAGTAATCGAGGAGCTTGAACCCGCAGACGGGATCGGCAGCGGCTTCATCATGCGCGCCCTGCCTGGCACGCCCGATCCGCGGGCAATCCTCGCCATGGACGATCCCGCGCAATTGCTTCGCGAAGCGGCGCGCGACCTCGCGCTGATCCACTGCATCGCCCCGTCCGATCTCCCTTCTGACATTCCGACACTCGACTATGCCGAAGGGGTCGGAAAGTTGCGCGAGCAGTTCGAGGAGGCTGGCGGCGACCGACCGATCATCGCACTCGGCCTGCGCTGGCTGATGGACAACCTTCCCGATCCGGTCGAGCCGGTGCTCAATCATGGCGACTATCGGCTGGGCAATATCTTGTGCGAGGACAGCCACCTTACCGGCGTGCTCGACTGGGAGCTCGCCCACTTCGGCGACCCTCACGAAGACCTCGCCTTCGGGTGCATGCCCGTCTGGCGTTTCGGGGCCTATGACCGCCCTGCCCTCGGTTTCGACTCTCTCGAAGACTACTTCGCAGCCTACGAGAAAAATGGCGGCGGCGAGGTCGATCCTGCCCGCTTCCGCTTCTGGACCATCTACCGCACAGTCTGGTGGGCGCTGGGCTGCCTCAGGAATGCGCAGATGTGGCGCGGCGGCGACGACCGCATGCTCGAAAGGGTGGTTATCTCGCGGCGGACGAGCGAGCAGGAACTGGACCTCTTACTGCTGCTCGAAGAAGACACGCCCGAGGAAATGCGCTCTAGCAGGCTCGAGAAGATCGATCCCGAACTTGCCTACCGACATGTCGAGAAGGGCGAGGCCACACCGGGCGAGATTGCCACCGCGGTTTCCGAATGGCTGGCGCAGATAAAGGACAAGGTGTCGGGCCATGACAGGTTCCAGCTTGCGGTGGCCCGCAACGCCCTGGGCATGATTGCCCGAGAGGACGAATGGGGTCGTCTCGCTATCGTCGACCGCGAGCTGTGCGATGAAATCTTCGCCGGGAATGTCACGCTCGAAAGCAGCGACTTGCTCGATGAATTGCGCTTGGCTGCACTCGACAAGGTCGAAGCCAATGTGCCCAAATACCCCTCGCTATCGGTCGCTCGCTCCAAATGGCTCGGAGACAATTGATGGATTTCACCGTCCCGCAGGATCTCGAAGACTATTACGCCGAACTCGAACGCTTCATCGAGACAGAGATCGATTCGCTTGTCGCCAAGGACGACAACATCCGTTTCTTCGACCACCGCCGCGAGAACGCCCGGACCGACTGGGAGCGCGAAGGCCTGCCCAATCACGAGTGGGAAGACCTGCTGCGGCAGGCGCGCAAGGTGGCGGACGAGGCGGGCCACTGGCGCTTCTCCGCGCCGAAGAAATACGGCGGCAAGGATGGCTCGAACCTCTGGATGGCTGTCATCCGTGACCGCTTCGCGCAGCGCGGACTTGGCCTGCACAATGATCTCCAGAACGAACATTCGATCGTCGGCAACTTCCCCTTTGTCGCCATGTTCGAACAGTGGGGCACAGAAGAGCAGAAGCAGGAATTCATCCTCGGCGGGTTCGAGGGAACGCGCCGCGTCGCCTTCGGCCTGACAGAGGCGAACCACGGCTCCGATGCCACCCACATGGAGACGACCGCGGTGCGCGAGACGCGCGACGGTGTCGACGGCTGGCTGATCAATGGCGAGAAGATGTGGATCACCGGCATGCATGTCGCCACACACTGCGCGATGTTCTGCCGCACCAGCGGTGAAGCCGGCGATGCCCGCGGGATCACCTGCCTGCTCGTCCCCAACCCGACCGAGGGGCTGGAGATCGAAGAGTGGATGTGGACCTTCAACATGCCCACCGATCACCCGCGCCTGTCAGTGAAGGATGTCTGGGTTCCGGAGAGCGCGATGCTCGGGCGCGAAGGCCTTGGCCTCGCTCTTGCGCAGAGCTTCGTCCACCAGAACCGCATCCGGCAGGCGGCAAGCTCGCTCGGCGCGGCGCAATATTGCGTTGAGGAAAGCGTGCGTTACGCCCGCGAGCGCAAGCCTTTTGGTGAGGAGCTGGCGCGCAATCAGGCGATCCAGTTCCCGCTCGTCGAGCTTGCTACGCAGTGCGAGATGCTGCGCCTGCTGATCTACAAGACCGCCTGGGAAATGGACAACATGCCGCATGAGGAGATCGAGAAGACGATCTCCGACAAGGTCTCCATGTGCAATTACTGGGCGAACCGGCTCGTCTGCCAGGCCGCCGACCGCGCGATGCAGGTGCACGGCGGCATCGGTTATTCGCGCCACAAGCCCTTCGAGCACATCTACCGCCACCACCGGCGCTACCGGATCACCGAGGGCGCGGAGGAAATCCAGATGCGAAAGGTGGGCGCTTACCTGTTCGGCTATCTCGGCCCGCGACGGGGCAAGTTCGGCTAGAGGTTTTTCTCCAGCACGGCATCGATAAGGCCGCGCGTAATGACCTTGAGGGCGAGCGTCTCTTCGGCTCCTTCGAAGATCGAGAGCACTCGCGCGTCAATCCAGTACCGGCTCACCGGCATCTCCTCGGCATAGCCCATGCCGCCGTGGATCTGCAGCGCTTCGCGCGACACCGTCTCGGCTGACCGGCAGGAGATCAGCTTGGCGACGCTTGCCTCGCCGCTGCCCCCACCCTCGTCGAGCCTCCTGCCGACATCGAATGCGAGCAGGCGGCAGGCGACATAGCGTGCCGCCATCTTCGCCAGCTTGACCTGTGTCAGTTGATATTCGGCAAGTGGCTGGCCGAATACCTTGCGTTCGCGCGCATAGGCGATCGCGGCCTTCAGGCTGGCGCGCATCAGGCCGAGCGCGCGGCCAGCGGTCTGGATTCTTCCCCGGTCATGCCTGCCATCGTCAGGTAGAAACCGCGCCCCAGCCCCTCTTCGCCGCCGATCACGTTCGCATCGGGCACGAAGAAGTCCTCGAAGGCGAGATCGAAGCTATGCATCCCGCGATAGCCGATGGTCGGAATAGCCTTGCCCTTGAGCGTTCCGCCGCCATCCTGTTCGACTAGGAATTCGTGTCCCTCGACGCTCGGTTTCTCGACCAGCAAGACGCTCAGCCCCCGGTGCCCCTTGGACCGGTCCGGATCGGTTCGGGTGACGACCATGAGCAGGCCTGCCTTGCCGGCAAAGGTGCACCAGGTCTTGGCCCCGTTGAGCAGCCAGCCGCCTTCGGTTTCCGTACCCCTCAGGGCTAGCGAAGCGACATCGGAGCCATAGTCGGGCTCGGTAATCGAGATCGCGCACAGCGGATCGCCTGCTGCAATCCGGGGCAACCACTCCTGCTTCTGTTCCTCGGTGCCGCCTGCCAGCAGCGCCCGCGCGAGAATTTCAGGGCGCGTGATCAGGCTGCCTGCAGCCGCAAGCGAGGCTTCCGACAGCGCCTCGGTCACAGCAATCATCAGGGGCGTATTCTCGCGCTCGCCCGCACTGCCCCCGTAGGCTTCTGGGATGGAGAGGCCGAAAACACCCATCTCGCGCATCGGCTGGAGCAGGCTTTCCGGAACGGTCAGGTCCTTGCGGTGAATGTCCTCGGCAAGCGGCGCGACCACATCCCGAGCGAAGCGAGAGAAGCCCTCGGCCGCCATGGCCGCCATCTCGTCGAGGTCGACCGCGCCCAGTTCGCCATCGTGTTCGACCACCCTTTCGCCGAGATCAGAAAGGAAGGCGGTTGATGCGCCTTTGCTGCGCAGTTCGGCGAAATCATCGCTCGCGCGAATGGCAAGCAGCTCGCCCGTATCGAGGCCAAGACCGGCGTGGATTTCCTCCAGGCGGCCAAGCGAGGTGACGACGCTCTCGGCGACGAAGGCGGTTGCCAGGTCCCAGTCGAGTTCGCTCATCCGCTCGTGACCCGAAAGGCAGCTTTGCGCAGCAAGCAGGTCGGCGTGGACGACTGCGACCTCATAGCTCGCCATTTGGTACTCGTCGGCAAGCGCCGGATCGATCCGGCCGTCCCGTGCGCAGCGTGCAGCCAGTGTCGCCACAGCGCGATCAAGCTCGTCGCCGATCCTACCAAGAAGTTCGCGTGTCATTGTCTCTCCGCCCGATGACGGCACAATTCCGTCACGCCCGTTCCCGTAATTTGCGGGAGCGGCACCCTGCAGTGGCTTGCGCTATCGGGCAAGACGCGATTGCAGCGCGGCTCAAATTGCGGTGCTGAACGTACGGAAGCTGTCCTCGCGATAGGCGTCGATGGTCGCCGCCAGTGTGCGTGCATAGGGCCTGCCTTCGGGGAGCAGTCTGAGGTTGAGCCCGTCGAGCCGCGCCAGCCCGCGATCGACAAAGGGGTCCAGGCGGGTCCTGATGCCGGCAAGGATGCAAGGGGTGAGCTCCGCCTCGCCGCGGCACAGAAGGTGCTCGATGATCTCGCCCCTCATCCGGTCGTCTGCGCTTCGCACGATCCCGCGCGTTGTCGTCAGGCGATCCTGCGATGCGAGCATGCGATAGCGGCCGCTGTTCTTCTCGTTTTGTGCGAGCAATTGCGGGAAGCTGCTGATCGCCGAACTGCCCAGCCCTATCAGCGAGATCCGCGTCATCGTCGGTATAGCCCTGGAAGTTGCGTCGCAGCGTGCCTCCAGCAACTGCGATGGCCATAGGGTCGCGCGGCTTTGCAAAATGGTCGAAGCCGACAGGGACATATCCCTTCTCAACGAGCAGCTCGTACCCACTTGCAGCCATGGTGAAGCGTTCCTCCACGCTGGCGAGCGCGTTCTCGTCGATCATCCGCTGCCGCGGCACGATATGCGGGACATGGGCATAGCCGAACAGTGCGATGCGGTCGGCACCGAGAAGGCTCGCATATTCGAGGCTGTCAGACAGGTCCTGCGCCGACTGGTGAGGCAGTCCGTACATCAGGTCGAAATTGAGCGAGGTGACGCCAGCATCGCGCAGCCAGTCGATCGTGCGGCAGATCAGGCTGTCTTGCTGGACCCGGCCAATGGCCTTCTGGCAGTGTGCGGCAAAGGTCTGCACGCCCAGGCTGGCGCGGGTAATACCGGCCTCGCCAATCGCTTCGCCCCACTCTGCCGACATCGAGCGCGGGTCGAGCTCGGTCGACCAGACAGTATCGGACATTGCGAAATTACGATGCAGCGCCTCGACGAGGTCGATGAACTCCTGCGGCAGGATGGCATTCGGGCTGCCTCCGCCGAACGACACCCTGCGCACGCGGGCATCTTTCGGCAGCAGTTCGGCAACCGTTTCGATCTCCGCATGAAGGGCCGTCAGGTAGGATTCCAGTCGGTGCCGCCTGCCTGCCGCGCCGGTATTGCAGCCGCAATAGAAGCAGATCTTCTCGCAGAACGGGATGTGCAGGTAGAGCGAGATATCTCCGCCCGCTCCCTCCAGCGCCTCGCAGTACTTGGTTGGCTCCAGCGGGCCGAATTCGGCAGCCGTCGGATAGCTGGTGTAGCGCGGAACGGGCTTGGCGAGCAGGTCGGGGTAATGGGTCCACATGCCATCCTGTTGGAGGATGGCGGGCATAGCTTCATTGACCTCGATCAATCTTCTTGCGCGAACATCCCGCGTGGCACCCCGATTGATGGCAGTCACCCTTGCCATCATCCGGCGCGGGGCTGCCGAGACCGATCTCGATCACCTCACCGCTCCCGCAAAGCGTTACCGTGAGAGTGTGCTCCTCGGCAGGGAGCGGTCCGATCATTGCGGGCACGAGAGCGAAAACGGTGAGAAGCAGGGAATTCACTGCCCCTTCTCCTCTTCCTCGTCGATCAAGATGCGCTGTGCGGCCCCGTCGAGATCATCGAACTGTTCATGCTTCATCGCCCAGAAGAACACAGCGAGACCCAGCGCACCCATGCCGAGCGCAACGGGGATAAGGATCGCAAGACCGCTCATCGCGCCGCCCTCGCCAAGCGGAGCGAATTGGCGACGACGATCAGCGAGCTCAGCGACATGCAGATGGCAGCAATCAACGGCGTCACCAACCCTGCAAGCGCGAGCGGAACGGCCAGAACGTTGTAGCCGATCGCGAATGCGAAGTTCTGGCGAACGATCGCCATCGTCCGGCGAGAGGCACGAACGGCTGTCGCAACAGGCGCCAGCGTCTTTCCAAGGAACACGGCATCGGCGGCTTGCTGGCTGATGTCGCTGGCCGTCCCGGGAGCAATTGAGGCATGGGCCGCGGCCAGTGCAGGCCCGTCATTGAGCCCGTCGCCCACCATCAACGGCTTATGCCCATTCATCTTCAATGCCTCAAGCATGGCGAGCTTGTCTTCGGGCCGCACGCCGCCGAAGCCCTCGATCTGGAGCTGGGAAGCGACCTTCTCGACCGCGCCCTTCGTATCGCCCGAAAGGATCCTCGAAGAAATGCCCAGCTCGGAAAGCGTGGCCAGCGCCGTTTGCGCATCGGCGCGCAACTCGTCGGCGAACCCGATGGTGTAGCAGCGGTCCCCGATCCGCAACTCGGTACCGGGAGCCTCCGTATTCTCGCTGCCGCGATGAAGGCGCACTTCCGTTCCGTGGCACTTCCCACGGATGCCGACGCCTGCACTTTCGTCGATCTCGGTGATCTCGGCAGCGATCACGCCGTTCTCGCGCAGCCTAGCAGCAAGGCCCCGGCTGAGCGGATGCGCGCTTGCCTGCGCGAGGCCCAGCGCAACCTGCTGCGCCGTGACATCGAGCGCCGAGACGTCCGGAACGGGCTCGCCGAGCGTCAGCGTACCGGTCTTGTCGAACAGCGCGATATCGACCTCGGCTAGCCGCTCGAGCGCGCTCCCGTCCTTGACCAAGACGCCTGCGCGGGAAAGCGCGCCCGAGGCAACGACCTGCGCTGCAGGAACCGCAAGGCCAAGCGCGCAGGGACAGGTGATGATAAGGACGGCAATCGCGATGATCATTGACTGGTGCCAGCCGGCACCGGCCAGCATCCATCCGACAAAGGCCAGCAGCGCCAGCGTATGGACCGCCGGCGCGTAGAGGCGTGAGGCACGATCGGCTATACGGACGTAGCGGCTTCGCGATTGCCCTGCCTCGTCCATGAGCCGCGCGATTTCGGCGAGAACCGTGTCGTCATTCGCAGCCGTGACCTCGACCACCAGCGGTCCGTCTATGAGGATCGCGCCGGCATGTACGGTGTCGCCCACACCCACGGCCACCGACGCGCTCTCACCCGTCAGCATGGAGTTGTCGATCCGGCCTCGCCCTTCGACAATCCGCCCGTCAGCTGCCAGTGCATCCCCCGAGGGAACCAGCATGGTCATCCCGGCAGCCAGTTCCTTGGCCTCCAGCCGCGAGGTGCTGCCATCAGCCAGTACGACGGTGGCGTACTTGCCCATCCGCGATAGCAGGGCACCGATCCCGGCTCGCGTCCGCCCGCGCATGGTGGCGTCGAGAGCTCGCCCGGTGAGCAGGAAGAAGAGCAGCATGACCGCGCCGTCGAAATAGGCGTGCGCGCCGCCGACGACTGTCTCGTGGAAAGACATTGCCGTCGCGAGCAGGACACCGATCGAAATCGGCACGTCCATGTTCGTTCGCCCGTGACGCAGCGCCATGAGCGCACTGGAGAAGAACGGGCGACCCGAATAGGCGACGACGGGCAATGCGATCAGCGCCGAGAGCCAGTGGAACAGCTCGCGCGTGACCCCGCCCGCGCCGGACCAGACACTGACCGACAGCAGCATGATGTTCATCATGCCGAAGCCCGCGACAGCCAGCGCGCGAAGCAGGCGGCGCGTTTCCTTATCGTCCTGCGCCAGCGGGTTCTCGGCGGCGGGCTGCGCCTCGAAACCCAGACCGGCCAGTTCAAGGATCAGACTATCCTCGTCCCAACGCTCGTCGTGCCGCACCGCGACACGCTTGGCAGAGAAATTCACCCGTGCCGCTTCGACACCCTCGAGCTGCGACAGGCCGCGCTCGATCTTTGCGATGCAACCCGCACAGCGGATCCCGGGCACGGTGAAGCGCGTGTCATGCTCCGCATGTGCCTCCCCGGGCGTCATGGTTGCATGAGCGTTCACCCCAGCGGCCTCTCGATGCGGTATTCGCGTTCACCTTCGGCGAGGATCAGCCGCACCAGCCACCGGCCTTCAGGAAGCGTCTCTTCACTCAGGAAGCGATCGCCCTCGGCAGAATCGAGCTCCCAGCGCAGCGGCTCGGAGCGACCGAGGGGATTACGAAGCTCCGCAATTGCTGTCACACCTTCGGGCGTCCCTTGCGTACGGACTTCGAGCCGTCCGTCACCGCTACGGGCGATCTCCGCGCTCCAGCCCAGCTCATTGGCCTCCTCCGCGGCTGCCAGCCAAGTGTTGAACTTCTGACTGGCGACATAGGAGTTCTCGACTACCACGCCGCCGAAGCTGCCTACTGCCTGGCTCGCCATGAAGAAATTCACGGCGACGACGATCCCGAAGCCACCGACCAGCACGCCGGTCATGTGCCATCCGCTGAAAGGCTTTCTCATCGGTTCTCCTCCGGAGCACTGAAGCGTATCGTGCCCCTGTCCGTTTCGGGGCGCTCGTCCTCGGTCGAAAGGACGAAGGCGAATTCTTGCTGGGCGGTGCCGCGCGGTGCGACGACATAGGCGCGTACGCTGCGTGTCTGGTCTGCGGGGACCGTGAAGGTCTGGCTTCGCGCGGCGGAATCACGGCGAATACCGTCGGTCCAGAACTCCCCGCCGTCGAGCTCTTCGAGCGAAACCGACATTTCTCGCGGCGTGCTGGACATGTTGCGCAGCCGCAGCGTGTAGGAGTTGCGCACAGAGCCGTCGCTCATCAGCATGAAGGGCGGATTGCGATCTTGCGCGATCGTAAGATCGAGATGGCTGCGTGTGCCCAGCGCAAATAGCAGGGCCAGGCCCACGGCCGACCAGACACCGAGGTATACGAGCGTGCGCGGACGCAGCAGCGCCTTCCACGCGGGTTTTGCCTCGCCTCCTGCAGCCTCGCGGTCGCAGTCCTCGAGCGTTGCATAGTCGATAAGCCCTCGAGGCCGGTCGATCTGCGCCATCACGCGGTCGCAGGCGTCGATGCACAGGCCGCATGTGATGCACCCGATCTGGGGCCCTTCGCGAATGTCGATTCCCGTCGGGCAGACTTGCACGCACTCGGTGCAATCGATGCAGTCGCCGTAGCTTCCGGGGTTCTTCTTCGCCTTCTTGATGCTTCCCCGGGGTTCGCCGCGCCAGTCCTTGTAGGTCACCAGCAGCGACTTCTCGTCCATCATCGCGGTCTGGATGCGCGGCCAGGGGCACATGTAGATGCACACCTGCTCGCGCATGAACCCGCCGAGCACGACGGTGGTCAGCGTAAGGATCGCGACCGTGATGTAGGCGACCGGCGCTGCCTCGCCGCGCCAGAAATCTTGAACCAGCGTGGGAGCATCGGCGAAATACATGATCCATGCGCCGCCGGTCCAGAACCCGATGAAGACATAGATAGACCACTTGAGACCGCGCTTGGCCACCTTGCCCCAGGTCCAGGGAGCGGCATCGAGCCGCATGCGGGCGTTGCGATCGCCGTCGACAAAGCGGTCGACGTGCTGGAAGACATCGGTCCAGACTGTCTGGGGGCAGGAATAGCCACACCAGGCGCGGCCCACCGCGCTCGTCACCAAGAACAGGCCAATCCCTGCCATGATGAGCAGGCCGGCCACGAAATAGAACTCGTGCGGCCAGATCTCGATGCCGAACATGTAGAAACGGCGGTTGGCAAGATCGACGAGAACCGCCTGGTCGGGCGCGTAGGGACCGCGATCCCAGCGTATCCACGGCGTGCCGTAGTAGATCGCCAGCGTGACCAGCATGACCAGCCACTTGAAGCGGCGGAACGGCCCGTCGATGCGCTTGTTGTGCACCGCTTTGCGCGCTTCGTAGAGCTTCTCCGGCAGGTTCTGGCGCGGTGGCTCGTGCGGCTCATGCCGCTGTGTCGCAGCCTCCGGCGAGGCGACGGCGCTGCTGACCGGTTCATTGGTCTTGGCAACGCCGTCCTCGACGACAACCGACCAGTCGCGGCCGGACTTGCGCTCCGGTTCTTCAGGGTTGCTCATTCGCCCCGTCCACGGCGTCTCCGGCTGCCACGGTTTCGGCACTCGTTTCGTCCGCGATTACCTCGTCCTCGCCGCCACCGCGCGTATGTACATAGGCAGTCAGCATCTTGATCGTGACCGGGTCGAGCCTGTCGCCGAACGCCGGCATAACGCCCAGCTTGGGGTTCAGGATCTGGGCGCTAACGGCCTCGGGGCTGCTGCCGCGAAGCCAGATCGCGTCGTCAAGGCGCGGCGCGCCGACGGTGCGATCGCCCTGTCCGGCATTGCCATGGCAGACGCTGCAGTTGTCGGAATAGAGCTGCGCGCCATTCGGGTTGGCGGCTTCAAGGCCACTCAGCGACCGGACATGCGAAACAAGCGCGGTCATCTGGGCGCTATCGAACGCGCCATCAAATGAAGGCATTGCGCCCTGCCTCTGGTCGGCGTCCGGCTGGCGGATGCCTTTGGAGATCGAATATTCGATCGCCGTGAGCGAACCGCCCCACAGCCAGTCGTCATCGTTGAGGTTGGGGTAGCCCAGTTCCTGATTACCGGCCGCGCCCGAGCCATGACACTGGGTGCAATGGACGCGGAATGCGGCTCCGCCACCGGCGGCAGCTTGCTGCATCAGTTCGGGATTGGCGAGCAGCTTCTCGACATCGGTCGCGGCAAGACGCTCGCCGACTGAGACACGTGCCTGGTCCGCAACGCTCATTTCCTCTGCCAGCTGGCCTCGGCTCGTCCACCCCAGCAAGCCTTCGGTCGCGCTGGAGAGCATCGGCCATGCCGGATAGGCGATGGTATAGCCGATCCCCCAGACGACCGTCAGGTAGAAGGTCCAGAGCCACCATCGCGGAAGCGGCGTATCGAGCTCCTCGATACCGTCCCACTCGTGGCCGACGAACTCGGTGCCGGTCGGCTGGTCGATGCGCTTTTCGTCATTCGCCATCGGTCTTGTCCTCGAAAATCGAATGGGCTGCGTTGTGATTGTGCTCACGTGCTCCCGGGCGGAACGGCCAGGCGCTCAGCCCGATGAAGAGGAACATCATCACGATCAGGAAGTAGCTGTCGGCGAAGTGGCGCAACATTTCGTACATGGTCAGCGCCCCCTCTCGTTCGCGAGTTCCTCCTGCGCCGCGGCGCTCTCGACATCGACCAGCGTGCCGAGCATCTGGAGGTAGGCGACCAGCGCATCCATCTCGGTCAGGCGCGTGGGATCGCCGTCGTAATCGCGCACCTGCGACTTGGGATAGCGGCTGGCGAGTGCTTCTGCGTCGCCGAAGCTATCAGCCTGCAGCGCAAGATCACCTTCGGCATTCTCGATCTGCTCGTCCGTATAGGGGACACCCACGCGGCGCAGCGCCGTCAGGTTCGCAGCCGGATCAGCAACCTCGAGATCGGCTTCGGCGAGGAAGCCGTATTGCGGCATGATGCTTTCAGGCACCACATCCTGCGGATTGACCAGGTGCTGGACGTGCCATTCGTCCGAATAGCGACCGCCAACGCGTGCAAGGTCGGGACCGGTCCGCTTGGATCCCCATTGGAAGGGGTGGTCGTACATGCTCTCGGCGGCGAGGCTGTAGTGGCCGTAGCGTTCGACCTCGTCCTTGAACGGGCGGATCATCTGGCTGTGGCAGGTGTAGCAGCCCTCACGGATGTAGATGTCGCGGCCTGCCAACTCGAGCGGGGTATAGGGGCGCATCCCGTCCACCTTCTCGACGGTGTTGTCGATCCAAAACAGCGGCGCGATCTCCACGATGCCGCCTATGGTGACGGTCAGGAAGGTGGCGACCGCCAACAGCGTGACGTTGCGCTCGAGCCTCTTGTGGCCCTTGACGGTTGCCTCGACATCGGGCGGTTCCTGCGAGAGGGGAGGCGCCGAGATCGCTTCTTCGGGTTTGTCGGTCATGGTCTCCTGGCTCCCTTATTCGGCCGGAACGGCGGTGGGAGGAACGGGCCGGTCGGCCTCTTCGTCATGCGGGGTCTCGGTCATCGGCGCCTCGTCACGCAGGCGGCCGGCGAGCGTCTGCCACACGTTGTAGAGCATGATCAGGAAGCCCGAGAGGTAGAGCAGGCCGCCAAAGGCTCGCATCAGGTACATCGGCTGGAGCGCGGCGACCGTGTCGGCGAAACTGTTCACCAGGTAGCCGTCGGCACCATATTCGCGCCACATCAGGCCCTGGGTGATGCCTGCCACCCACATGCTGGCAGCGTAGAAGACGATGCCCAGCGTCGCGAGCCAGAAGTGCCAGTTGATCATGCGCAGCGAATAGAGGCGCTTGCGCTTCCAAAGGCGCGGCACGAGGTAGTAGACGCAGGCGAAGGTGATCATGCCGTTCCAGCCGAGCGCGCCCGAGTGCACGTGGCCGATCGTCCAATCGGTGTAGTGCGAGAGCGAGTTTACGGCCTTGATGCTCATCATCGGGCCTTCGAAAGTGCTCATGCCGTAGAAGGCGAGCGCCATGACCATCATGCGGATGATCGGGTCGGTTCGGACCTTGTCCCATGCGCCGTTGAGCGTCATCAGACCGTTGATCATGCCGCCCCAGCTGGGCATCCACAGGATGATCGAAAACACCATGCCGAGCGTCTGCGCCCAGTCGGGCAGCGCCGTGTAGTGGAGGTGGTGCGGCCCTGCCCAGATGTAGAGGAAGATCAGCGACCAGAAGTGGATGATCGACAGGCGGTAGGAATACACCGGGCGCTCTGCCTGCTTCGGCACGAAGTAGTACATCATCGCGAGGAAGCCCGCGGTCAGGAAAAAGCCGACCGCATTATGACCGTACCACCACTGGGTCAGCGCATCTTGCACACCGGCGAAGAGCGAATAGCTGCGCGCGCCGAGCAGGCTCACCGGCATTGCGAGGTTGTTGACCACGTGCAGCATGGCCACCGTCACGATGAAGGCGAGGAAGAACCAGTTCGCCACGTAAATATGCGGCTCCTTGCGGCGCATGATCGTGGCGACGAAGACGAGGAGGTAGCAGACCCAGACGATCGTCAGCCACAGGTCGACGTACCATTCCGGCTCCGCATATTCCTTCGACTGCGTGATACCGAGAAGGTAGCCTGTCGCGGCAAGGACGATGAACACCTGGTAGCCCCAGAACACGAAGCGGGCCATGCCGGGCAAGGCGAGGCGCGCGCGGCAGGTGCGCTGCACGACATAGAAGCTGGTCGCGATCAGCGCGTTGCCCCCGAAGGCGAAGATCACTGCACTCGTGTGGAGCGGGCGAACGCGCCCGAAGTTGAGATAGGGCTCGAAATTCAGTTCGGGAAATACGAGCTGCAGGGCGATGAAGAGACCGGCGAGGAAACCCGCAAGCCCCCAAAAAAGCGTTGCGAGGACCGCCCAGCGCACCGGGTCGTCATCATAGCGCGTCGCTTCCTGAGGTATCTTGAAGAAACCGCTCAACGATGCTGCGGGATCGAACCGGGCCACCGATACGATCAGTACGCCGAAGGCGATGATCGCGACGATCAGCGCGTGTGCGGCGAAACCGCTATCCTTTGCCCCCAGCATCGCGGCCATCGCGGCGAGCGCGACGAGAAACCACAGACCTGCCCTGCCCAGCGTCGTTTCAGCTTGCATTGAAATCTCCGTCGTTTGCCACTCGGTAGCGGCGCGCGCGCAAGCGCACTTTGATCCACGTCAAATTGGCGAAATTGTCAGGCGGCTTCGGTGAGGTAGCCCGCGCGCGCCTCGAGCGCCCGCAGATCGGGAATGCGCACGCCCGCCTTGCCGGTGGTTTCCAGCAGGCCGAGTTCGCGCAATACGCTGAATTGTCTGCTTACCGTTTCGATGGTCAGCCCGAGACTGTCAGCAATGTCCCTCCGCGACATCGGCAGGTCGATCGAGAGCGTCCCGTCGCGCATCGATCCAATGCGCACCGCCATCGCGACAAGGAAGCCCGCGAGCCGCTCTGTCGCAGTCTTCCGGCCGAGCGCGAGTGACTTCTCGCGGCTGCGCGACAATGAGCCACGAGCGCATTCGAGAAGACTGCGCAGGACTGCCGGATCGCTGCGCGCAAGTTCGGTGAAGTCGCGATAGTCGAATACTAGCAACTCGCTGGGGCGCACCGCCTCCAGCGTATAGGAGTGTTCGGCGCGTGCGGGCACGACCACCAGCTCGTCGGGGAAGTGGAATCCCACCACCTGATCGCGCCGGTCTGAAGCATGGGCGACGAGTTTTGTCGCGCCCGAGCAGACAAACACCAAGTGGTCGGCATGAAGGTCGAGCGCGAGTCCCTCTTCCCTGCCTACCGCAGCCGCTCGACCCAACGCCTGGAAGCGCAAGATTGCCGCATCGCTGAGATTGGCGGGCAGGTGCATCCGGGCAAAGCGCTCGAACTGTTCGGGAAAGGTCATCATGCGCGCTTCATGGCTCTCGCGAAGTTGCGGTGCATTGATTTCGATCAAGGACCTCGACTGGCCGAGCGGGCAGTTGGGCGGCGAGCACCGTAACAACCTGGGCTGCAAGGGGCAGCCGCTGCGGTGCCGGGATTGATACAATGAAAAACATGCTTGCACTTGGCGCTGCAGCCATTGCTGTCGGCGCCTTTCCGACCCAGGCCCTTGCCGAAGAAGGCGAGGTGCAGGTCAAGCTTCTGGCGACGGCCGTCCTGCCCGACGGCGAGATCGAGAGCGTGAACGTCGACATAGTCGGCCTGCCTGCCGGAACGCAGACGGAAGCCAACGACAACGTCGTGCCGACCATCGCCATCGAATACTTCTTCACCGACAACTTCTCGGTGGAGACGATCGCTGGTATCACGCAGCACGATGTCGACGGCGTTGCCGGCCTTCCCGGTGCCGAACTTGTCGCAGATGCGAAGATCGTGCCCGCGACAATCACCGCCAAGGCGCATTTCGACCTCGGCGGCGTGAAGCCCTATGTCGGTGCAGGCCCAACCTACTGGTTGATTTTCGACGAGCAGCCGGGCGCTGCCACGCTCCCGCTCGGCGTCACCGACTTTAATTTCGACAATGAGTTCGGCCTCGCCCTGCAGGCGGGTGTCGATGTCCCGCTCGGCGAGGACGGCTTCGGCCTGACGATCGATGCGAAACGCTATTTCATCGATCTCACCGCCCGGTGGTTTGCCGGCAACACGCTGGCCATCGAGACCGAACACAAGATCGATCCCTGGGTCCTGAGCGGCGGTATAAGCTACCGCTTCTGAACTCGGCGATCAAAAAGAGAACGCCGCGGAAGGTCCTCCCCTTCCGCGGCGCTTTCCTTGTCTCTCCAGCAATCAAAACGAATATTTGGTCGAGACCTGGACCTTCTGCAGGTTTCCGGTCTCGCCGTTCTCCAGCGTGCGTTCGGCGTACATGTACTCAAGGCCGATATCGATCGGGCGTGACGGCGAGTAGATGATGTTGGCCAGCACGTTCCAGCTCTCGTCGGTCACAGCGCCGCTTGTCAGAAGCACCGGGTTGTCCGCCTTGAAGTACGAGCCAGCCACGCTCGAACGAACCTTGTCTGACCATAGGTGGCGATAGGCAGCAAAACCCGAATAGGTGAAGATCGGATCGAGATCTCCGTTGGCGTCGAGCGCCGCGTCGTTGACGATGTTGAGACCAATGTAGCGGCCTAGACCGTCACCGACCGTGCCCATGAAGCGGAAATCGTCATTGTCGCCGAGCGCGATCTTGCCCGAAAGGCTGAAACCGTAGCCGACTGCACTGTCCTCGCCCGTGCCGAAGTCATCGTCGGTAATGCGCAGGTTGCGCAGGATGCCTGCAGCGGTGATCGAACCCCAGTCTCCGCCGAGATTGTAGCGGGCGACGAAGTCGGGGAGCGTGTCGTCACCGGCCAGCAGGCGGCCGCCCGCAGGCGTCGTCACCGTCGTTTCCGGCTGTTCGACAGCCAGCATCAGCCCGCCATTGGTATAGCGGACCATAGGCTGGCGTTCGAAGACCGTGCCGGGCGTCGTGCCGATGAAATCGAGGCTGTCGGGCAGCGCGCCGACGTTCTGGAAGGTCGACCACGTCTGGCCGAACAGCCAGTTGTCATAGGTAATGAAAGCCTGGCGCAGGCGCGGCTGGTAGCTGTTCGATATGCGCTCGTCGCCGCCCGGCGTGACCATGAAGTCGAGCTCGATTTGCGAGTTCAGCGTATGTTCGGCGCCGACGTCGGTCGATGTCTTGAAGATGAAGCGCGACTGGCGGGCACTGAAATCGGTGTCCCACCCCGATGCTTCCCCGCCGACCGGAATGGCACCCGGAATAAGGAAGTCGCGCACGATGCTGCCGGTCCCGACCTGACCGCCGCTGGTACGCTGGGAGATCGCATCGAGCTTTACGTAACCGGCATAGGAAACGGTGGTGTCCCCGACCCGGAAGCCCTTGTCTTCCTGCTTCTTGGGCTCATCGATCTGTGCGGCAAGCTCTTCTTGGCGGGCCTGCATCGCACGTGTTTCGGCAAGTGCCGCCTCCGCTGCTGCAGTGTTCTTTGCTTGGTTGGCCTCCATCTGGCCTTCCTGCGCATCGAGCCGTTCGATGAGGCCCATTACCAGCGTCTCGAGCCGGTCTAGCCGTGCCTCGAGTTCCGCGTCCTGCGCCGCGGCGGGCGTCGCCGCGAGGCAGGTCCCTGCCAGAAGCGCCACGCGAAATCCCGTCCTCATCCTTCTGCCAAGCATGTCCAATCTCCCTCGTCTGTTATCGAGACGGACAATGCGCCCACATCATAGGAGCGATAAATCGGCAGATAGTCGTAAGACCTTGGTCTGACAGCGCCGACCCTTGCCCTGCTGCTATTCCGAGTCGGGAAAGGGAGACCGACCATGCTCAATGCAGTTCACCGGATCAGCGACGCCAACGAAACCCACTGCACGCCGGAACAGTATGACGACCTGTACCGCCGTTCGGTCGAGGACAGCGATGGTTTCTGGCTCGAGCAAGCCAAGCGACTGGACTGGACGAGCGCGCCGACCAAGGCCGGCGATTGGTCCTTTGACCCGGTCGAGATCAACTGGTTCGCCGACGGTACTCTCAACCTGTGCCACAATGCGGTCGACCGTCATCTGGCACAGCGCGGCAACGAAACCGCACTGATTTTCGAGCCTGACGATCCGAAAAGCCCCGGGCGCACTCTCACCTATCGCCAGCTTCATGCCGAGGTCGTGGCCATGGCCAATGCACTGAAGGCCTTGGGCGTTACCAAGGGCGAGCGGGTGACGATCTACATGCCCATGGTCGTACAGGGCGTCACCGCGATGCTCGCCTGTGCAAGGCTGGGCGCGATCCACTCGGTCGTGTTCGGCGGGTTCTCGCCCGAAGCGCTTGCAGGACGCATTGAGGGTTGCGGCAGCCGTTTCGTGATCACGGCCGACGAAGGCCTGCGTGGAAGCAAGCGTGTGCCGCTCAAGGCCAATGTCGACGCCGCTCTCGACCAGCTGGGCGGGGATTCGGGCGTCAAAGGCGTCCTCGTCGTGAGCCATACCGGCGGAGACATCGCCATGACCGCGGGCCGTGACCATTGGTACCACAAGCTTGCCAACGATGCCGATTGCCCGTGCGAGGAAATGAACGCGGAGGACCCGCTGTTTATCCTCTACACCTCTGGCTCGACCGGAAAGCCCAAGGGCGTGGTTCACACGACCGGTGGCTACGCCGTCTGGACCGCCACGACGTTCAACTATGTGTTCGACTACCAGCCGGGCGAAGTGTTCTGGTGCACAGCCGATATCGGATGGATCACCGGCCACAGCTATATCGCCTACGGTCCGCTGCTGAACGGCGCCACGCAGGTCATCTTCGAGGGCGTGCCGAGCTATCCCGACCACAGCCGTTTCTGGGAGGTTGTTGAGAAGCACGAGGTCAACATCCTCTACACAGCGCCCACGGCGATCCGCGCGCTGATGCGCGAGGGCGACGACTTTGTGACCAGGCACGACCGGTCCTCGCTCCGGCTGCTCGGCACAGTTGGCGAACCGATCAATCCGGAAGCCTGGCGCTGGTATTTCGAAACCGTCGGCGAGAAGCGCTGCCCGATCGTCGATACCTGGTGGCAGACCGAGACCGGAGGGGTGATGATCACCACGTTACCTTCGGCACATGACATGAAGCCGGGTAGCGCGGGGCTCCCCTTCTTCGGGATCCAGCCGCAGTTGGTCGACAATGAGGGCGCGGTTCTCGATGGCGCGACCGAGGGTAACCTTTGCATCACGCATAGTTGGCCGGGACAGGCGCGTACGGTCTACGGCGATCACGAGCGCTTCGTGCAGACCTATTTCAGCACCTACGAGGGCAAGTATTTCACCGGAGACGGCTGCCGCCGCGACGAGGACGGCTACTACTGGATCACCGGCCGCGTCGACGACGTGATCAATGTCTCGGGCCACCGGATGGGCACTGCCGAGGTCGAGAGCGCGCTGGTGAGCCACGCGAAGGTCGCCGAGTCCGCGGTCGTCGGATATCCGCACGATATTAAGGGACAAGGCATCTACTGCTATGTCACCTTGAACGCCGGCGAAGAGGGATCGGACGAGCTCTATGCCGAGCTGCGCGGCCACGTCCGCAAGGAGATCGGCCCGATCGCCTCGCCCGACCACATCCAGTTCACCGACGGCCTGCCCAAGACGCGGAGCGGCAAGATCATGCGCCGGATGCTGCGCAAGATTGCGGAAAACGATTATGGCTCGCTGGGCGATACATCCACACTGGCGGACCCAAGCCTGGTTGATCGGTTGATCGTAGGACGGCAAAACCGCTGAGCATCATGGCCCAGCGCATCATCATCGCCGACGACCACCCGCTGTTCCGCACGGCACTCAGCCATGCGGTGGCCAAGGTCTGGCCCGATGCGGAGATCGTCGAAGCGTCGAGCGCGGGAGAAGCACGCCGCGAGGTCGAGCTGGGGGCGGAAGCCTTGCTGCTCGATCTTCACATGGAGGATTCGAACGGTCTCTCCGCGCTGATGGACTTCCGCCAGGATCACCCCGCCCTGCCGGTGATCATCGTGTCGGCAAGCGAGGAACCGCGGGTATATGCCGCGGCCAACCAGCTTGGCGCTGCGGCATTCATCCCGAAATCCGCCAGCCTCGAGGAAATGCGCGAGGCGCTTTCCTGCGTTCGCGAGGGCGACAGCTGGTTTCCCGACAGCGAAGACGAGTCCGATGACGATCTCGCCCGCATCGCATCACTCACCCCGGCGCAGCGTCGCATCCTCGGCCAGCTCAACGAAGGACTGCTGAACAAGCAGATCGCCTATGAGCTCGATATCAGCGAAGCGACTGTGAAAGCCCACATTACGGCGATTTTCCGCAAGCTGGGCGTGGTCAATCGCACACAAGCCGTCCTGCTGGCTGGCAAGCTGATCGTCGATCAGGACACGGCTGACCCGGCCGAGGCCTGACCTTCCGCCGAACCGCGTGCTATGCAATCGGAGATGAGGGCCCTTAGCGCTGCTGGCGACGACGGCTTGAGCAAGCGGTTTGCACCCATCCGCCTTGCTGCAGCCTCGGTTTCATCTCCCGCCTCAGCGGTAAGGAGAATGGCCGGAGGTTCAGACTGCCATTCTTTCGTCAGCGCATCATAGACCCCGTCGCCGCGCTCGTCGTCGTCCAGACGGAAATCCATGATGACTACGTCGGGTGTTGTCGGGCATGCGGCCCGCGCCTCGGCAAGGCTGCTGGCACAAACGACCTTGAGACCCCATTTCGAAAGCACTGCCGATGTCGCGCTGAGGGCTGCAGGGTCGTTGTCGACCACCAGTACCCTCGCATCCGCGATCGCGGAGGCTCGCCGCTTCGGTTTGGCCTTCGGTCAGATCTGCCAGCGCAGGACGGGCAAGCTCGCCGAAAAGCGGCTTCCCTTGCCGATAGCCGACCGAGTCACGATTTCGATGTCGAGCAGCGCCGAGATCCTGCGCACGATCGCAAGCCCCAGACCGAGACCCTCCCGATTGCCCGTTGCGCCGCGCTGGAATTCGCCGAACAAACGCTCGACGTCCTTTTCGGCGATACCCGGACCGGTATCGTATACGCATAGGTGGATATCCTCGCCGTCCCTGCGCACGCCGAGCAGGACCCCGCCCTCATCTGTGTAGCGCACGGCGTTGCTCACGAGGTTGCGCGTAATGCTCGCCAAGAGGGCGCGGTCAGTAAGCAGCCATGCGCTGGTCCGCACACAGCGGAATCGGAGGCCCTTTTCCTCCGCCTGCACGCCAAATTCGCGCTCGATCTCGCGGAAGATCTCCTCGAGGGCGACAGGTTCAAGCTTCGGCTCGATCCCGCCACCGTCGAGCTTAGAGATATCGAGCAACGCTCGGATCAGGCGGTCGGCAGAGGAAATCGAACCGTCGAGGTCCCTGACGAGGCGCTCGAGCTGGTCGCGGCCGCGCACCTCTTCGCCGAGGGCCGAAGCGAACAGCCTGGCCGCATTGAGCGGCTGGATCAGGTCATGGCTGGCTGCCGCAAGGAAGCGCGTCTTGGACTGGGTCGCAGCTTCGAGCTTCTCGTTGGCTTCGCTGAGCTGGTGCGTGCGCTCCGCGACCTTCTGCTCGAGCGCCTGCTCGGCCCGGCGCTCTGCGGTCACATCGCTGTAGCTGGTCACATAGCCGCCGCCCGGCGCCGGATTGCCGACGATCAGCATGATGCGCCCGTCAGGCTGCTCACGTTCCATACGGTGAGTCCTGCCCGCGCGCATGTGGTCGAGGCGGCGCGCGATCTGGCGCTCGATCTCGTCCTCGTCCGTGCCGCCAAGCTTGAGATTGAATCGGATGAGTTCGGCGATCGGCGTTCCCACGCTGGCCAGCTCGTCGGGTAATCCGAACATTTCCTGGTAGCGGCTGTTCCACGCCACGAGGTTCATGTCCGCATCCACCAGCGCGACGCCCTGGTCGATGTTTTCGATCGCGAGCTGGAGCAGGTCGCCGCTGAAGGTGAGGCGCCGGCTGGTCTCGTCGAACATGGCGACGACCTTCTCCAGCGGAACCGGGTCCCCCTGTGACCAGCTCGCCATCAACATCCGGGCGGAAGGCGTTCCAACGACCCCAGCAATAGTGCGCTCGGCAAGTGCCATCACTTCCTGATCGGCAGGCGAGTCGTCACGATAGGCGTCCCCGAGGGTTTCGAGCGCTCGTTTCTGGCCGACGAATTGCGCGAGCAGGAGGCGGATGTCGCCGACGCGTTTGCTGGTTGCGAAAGCCGGGCGCGTTCCCGGGGGTGTCATGCCCACGAATGCCGCAGCCTGCGCGGCATCCACCAGCGTTTCCCGCCCCAAAGCGGAACCAGCCCAATAGGCAGCGACATTGGCGCCGAGACTGAGGAGCACGCCCGACACCAGTATGTCGGGATGGATCGCAAGCGGTGGGGCCTGTCCGGTCGCCGAGGGAAGGATGAGCAGCGTCAGCCAGCACACAAAGCCCGCGATCAGGCCGCAGACCATGCCCACCTTGTTGCCGTGGCGGCTGATCATGCCCAGCACCAGCCCGGGCGCGAACTGCGCCATCGCCGCAAAGGCCAGCGTCCCGAGGCCTGCAAGGTCCGCGGCAGCACCGAAGCCCAGGTAGAACAGGTAGGCGAAGAACAGCAGCGCTGCGATCACGAGGCGCCGCACCATGAGGAGTCGGGTCGCAAGCCGGGTCCGGTCCCCTCGCCCGCGCAGCTCGCGCCGGAAGACAAGCGGCGACACGAGATCGTTCGTAATCATGGTCGAGAGCGCGACACTGGCGACCACGATCATGCCGGTCGAAGCCGCGAAACCGCCGATGAAGACGAACAGCGCAAGAGCCTCGTTCCCGCTGGCTAGCGGCAGGGCCATCACGATCATGTCCGACGGCGTCGAGGCTGGCAGGAAGGCCAGTCCTGCCATCACGATCGGGACGATTACGAGGGAGGTCAGCAGGAGGTAACCGGGGAACAGCCACTGCATCGTGCCGCTAGCCCCTTCGGTCTGCGCCTCGACGAAGGTCATGTGGAACTGCCGCGGAAGGCATAGCGCGGCACAGGCTGCGATTAGCGTCAGTATGGCGAAGCGCGCATCGATCTGCGCCGCAGAAAAGGGTGAGGCCTCGGCTATCGTGGTGCTTTCGGCGGCAAAGATGAGCACGAGGGCAAAGGCTGCCACAGCCAGCAGCGCGAGGAGCTTCACGACCGATTCCACCGCGATCGTGAGAACCAGCCCCGCATTGTCGCCGGCGCTGTCACCCCGGCGCGAACCGAACAGGATCGCGAACAATGCCATGCTGCCTGCCACGAGCAGGACCAGCTCATCTGCCGAAACGCTGGATTGCAGGTCGGGATCTAGGGCAAGCAGCGTTGCGCCGACCGATTGAAGTTGCAGCGCCATGTAGGGCAGCGAGCCGATGGTGGCGATAATCGTCACCAGCGATGCGACCAGGGCGCTCTTGCCGTAGCGGGCCGAAAGGAAGTCGGCGATCGAAGTGGAATGCTGCGCCTTCGCCTGCGCAAGGATGCGCCGCACCAGTCCGTAGCCGACGGTGAAGACGAGGATCGGTCCAAGGTAGATGGGCAGGTAGTGCCAGCCCGCACTTGCCGCCGATCCTACCCCGCCGAAGAAGGTCCAGCTGGTGCAGTAGACCGCGAGGCTGAGGCCGTAGATCCAGTCGCGCCTGCGCCGGGAAAGCGCCTGCCCCGAATAGACGAGCCGGTCCTGCCGCGCCGCAAGCCAGAAAAGCAGCGCGAGATAAAGCGTAGCCGTAAGGATTGCTGCGCCAAACAGCATCTCATCCTCCCTCCGCTTGCCAGCCTAACCCAAGCCTGCGGACTTGCAAAGAAAAGGGCGACACCGCGCGGTGCCGCCCTTCTCCTGCGAGAGCCACGAAGGGCTTAGTGTGCGTGGGCATCCCCGGCACCGCGCGGTACGCGGATCGAGTCCACCAGCTTCTTGATCTCGACCGGCGGGCTGGCCGTCATCTTCGAGACCGCGATGGCGATGGCGAAGTTCAGCACCATGCCGACCACGCCGATGCCTTCGGGAGAGATACCGAAGAGCCAGTTCTCTGCCACGTTCGCTTCCGAGTTCATCAGCTTGAAGTAGAAGATGTAGCTGAAGGTGAAAGCGAGGCCCGAGACCATGCCGGCGATTGCCCCCTCCTTGTTCATCGACTTCGAGAAGATGCCCATGAAGATGGCCGGGAACAGGCTGGCAGCGGCAAGGCCGAAGGCGAAGGCAACCACCTGTGCCACCCATCCTGGCGGATAGATGCCGAGGTAACCTGCCACCACGATCGCCGCAGTTGCCGCGATGCGTGCTGCCATCAACTCGCCCTTCTCCGATATGTTAGGCTTGAAGGTCGATTTAAGCAGGTCGTGGCTGACTGAGCTGGAGATGACCAGCAACAGTCCCGCCGCCGTCGACAAGGCTGCGGCCAGGCCACCGGCTGCCACCAGCGCGATCACCCATCCCGGCAGATTGCCGATTTCGGGGTTGGCGAGGACCATGATGTCGCGGTCGACATAGACCTCGTTCTCGCTGTCGGCGACCGGCGTGTTGGTCACAACGCGTTCGCCAGAGGCGCCCGCGCCTTCACCGAATACCGGCGCGCCTTCGAAGGCATTGCCGCTGCGGTACTGCATGACACCGTCGCCGTTCTTGTCCTGGAAGGCGATGAGATCGTTGCGCTCCCAGTTCTTGAACCACTCAGGGGCCTGCGAATATTCGGTCTCGTTCACCGTATCGATGAAGTTGATCCGGGCGAAGGCACCGACCGCGGGTGCAGTCGTGTAGAGCAGCGCGATGAACACCAGCGCCCAGCCAGCCGACTTGCGGGCATCGGACGCCTTGGGAACGGTGAAGAAGCGCACGATCACATGCGGGAGACCCGCCGTGCCCACCATCAGCGCAAGCGTGATGCAGAACACGTCGATCATACTCTTCGACCCGTCGGTATACTCCCCGAAGCCCAAATCGCTCAGCACGAGATTGAGTTTCTGCAGGACGTAAAGTCCCGACCCGTCGTTCACCGTCGAGCCCAGGCCGATCTGCGGGATCGGGTTGCCCGTGATCATGAAGCTCAGGAAGAATGCCGGGACCATGTAGGCGAAGATCAGCACGCAATACTGCGCGACCTGCGTATAGGTGATGCCCTTCATCCCGCCGAGCACGGCGTAGACGAAGACGATGCCCATGCCGATGATGACGCCCCAGAAGATCTGCACGTCGAGGAAGCGCGAGAACACGATCCCCACGCCGCGCATCTGACCTGCGATATAGGTGAAGCTGATGAAGATCAGGCAGATCACCGCCACCACGCGCGCGGTCTTGGAATAGTACCGCGTGCCGATGAAATCGGGCACGGTGAACTGGCCGAACTTGCGCAGGTATGGCGCAAGCAGGAGTGCAAGCAACACATAGCCGCCGGTCCAGCCCATCAGGTAGACGCTCGCATCATAGCCGAGGAAGGCGATGAGGCCGGCCATCGAGATGAAGCTTGCCGCGCTCATCCAATCGGCGGCGGTTGCCATGCCGTTCACGACCGGGTTCACCCCGCCGCCGGCAACGTAGAATTCCTTCGTCGAACCGGCACGCGACCAGATCGCGATACCGATATACAGCGCGAAGCTGAGGCCGACGAAAATATAGATCAGGGTCTGTGTGTCCATGATCGCCTCCTCAGTCGTCGAGATCGTACTTGCGCTCGAGCGCCTTCATACGGACGACGTAGAAGACGATGAGTGCGATGAAGATGTAGATGGAGCCCTGCTGGGCGAACCAGAAGCCGAGCGGGTATCCGCCGAGCATGAACTGGTCGAGGAAGTCGCGGAACAGGATTCCGGCCCCGAAGGAACAGGCGAACCAGATCGCCATAAGTGAGACCAGCAAGCGGATATTGTCGCGCCAGTAGGCGCCCTCCGCTTCGCTGGTGGTGTGGGTCTCTGTCTCGTCGGCCATGGCCTCCCCCTTTCTTCCTCTACGGTCTGCAAAGCGCCCATGGATTCGGGAGCTTTGCCGGGAAGGCTATGTTGGGGAAGGCCGCCGGGCGAGCGCGACATAAGTCTAATGCGATCTCAGCACTCCAGCGAGCCAAGGCGGATTTCGCGTCCCATTCGCGTCAATTGCGCGAGGAAAAGCTCGGCCGACGCCAGTGCATCTGCGAGCGCATCATGCTGGGAATGCGCGGGAAGGTTGTAGCGCGCCCGGGATGCTTCCAGCCGGTAGGCTTCCGTCCCGACGAGCCCCGGACTGAGCTTGCGCTCCAGCTCCAGCGTGCAGATGGCCCTGACCGGAGGGGCAATGCCGAAGCGCTGTGCGACCAGCCGCTCGACAACGCCGCGTTCAATCGACGCCCCGTGCGCCACGACGATCCTTGCCGTCAGCGCTGCGAGCAGCTCGTCGGTCACCTTGTGGCGATGTTCGCCTTCCCTTGCCCTCGTCTCGCCGATGCCGTGGACCGCGACCGCATCATCGTCGAGCCTGGCCTTGCTCCTGATATCGCGGCTGCGCGCCTGCGACAGGTCTACCCCCAACAGGTCGAAGGGTAGCCACCCTGCCTGCAGGACATGCGCGTCTTTGCCGAGGCCGTCGAGTTCGAAGTCGAGCGCAAGGAGCGGGACACGCGTGATCGGCGCGCTCGCAGCCGGCCATTCGGCTTCGGCATAGCCGCGCAGCAGCGCATGTTCCGATCGCGCACACTCCTTCAGGCGCCGGGCAAAGCGCCACCTGCGCAAGGCCTCAAGCAATGCCGCCCGCCAGATTGCGCTTGAGCGAGTCCAGACCGCTGCCGATCACCTTGAAGGCATCCTTGAGGTATTCCCTCTCGAGCGAGCTCAGCTTGCGCGGGTTGATCAGGTTGTCCGGCGCGGTATCGGTGCGGACCTGCTCCGCCTGGTGCGTGATCCTCAGCTCATTGACGAGCAGGAAGGCGTCCTTGAGGCTTTCAGCATCGCCCGGAGACATTTGGCCCGAGGCTGCGAGCGCCTCCAGACGTTCCAACGTTCCCGTTTCCGAAAGACCCTCGGACAGCGCCAAGGTACGCGCTATGTCGATCACGGGCATAATCGCTTGCGCCTTGGCGTCGAAAACCTTCTGTCCGTCTTCCGATTTCTCGAGAACGAGGTTCCGGAAGATCCCGAGAGGTATCTTGCTGCGCTGGGCGTCACGCGCGAGGAAGCTCACGAATAGCGGGGATTGGCTCACGAGGCCGACGACGTCATCGTGCAGCCGTCCGGCGAGGCCCACATCCCCGTGAACCGCACGCATGTCGAAATAGATCGTGGCACGCAGAATGGAATCCTCGTCGGGATCGGCGATCCAGCGAGCATAGCGATCCTTCCACTCGCTCACAGTGAGACGCTGGTCGGGGTTCTTCGCCATGATCCCGCCCTTGCAATAGACGAAGCCGCTTTCGTCCAGCAGGTCCGAGATGCGCTCGCCCAGCGCCGCAAAATACGCCCTTCCCTTTTCATCGACGCGGTCGTCCATGATGACGCCATTGTCTTGGTCCGACCCGACCAGCTGCTCGCCGCGGGCCAGCGAACCGAATGCCAGCAGGGCGTAGGGGACGGGAGGCGGTCCGAGCTCCGCCTCTGCCAATTGAGCGGCCTTGCGATGCACCGCTTCGCCAAGCGCCGACGTGAACCGCATGATGTGCTCGGCGTGAAAGCCTCCCGCCTCCATGCGCGCAAAACTTTCCGGGATCTGCGCGGACGCTGCGACAAGAGCAGCGGCTCCTGCGGCCTTCGCAATCAGCATGCCCGTATCGATCGCGCTGTCGCCGAGAAAGGCGAGGATATCGGTCGCGCTCAGGACTGCGAGGAGTTCGCCAGTATCGCCGAGAATGGGAATATGACGGAAGCCGCCGGCGGCCATCAGCGCCATCGCCTCGGCCGCGCTCGCATCGCGAGGCAGCGTCTGCGGCGATGCGGTCATCACTTCGCGCACCGGATTGTCGAGCGGGAAACGTGCTGCAACGACCCGGCGTCGTAGGTCCTTGTCGGTGAATATGCCGAGCAAGCGTCCCTCCTCGCATATCGCGAGGGTGCTGACGTCGCGTTCGCTCATCAGGGCTGCAGCGTCGCAAACAGGCATGTCGGGCGGGCAGGAGACCGGATCGCTGTGCACGATCAGCTGCTCGATCGTGGCGTGTTCGAGCGAACTCGATCGTTTCTGCCTCAAGTCGCGGACGGCGGCGCGAATACGCTCGGTCTCGCTCTCGTTGAAATACTCGCGCAGGCCGTCGCTTTCCTCGCGGAGGCGATGGAATTCCGCGGCTGGAAGGCAATAGACGAGCGTGTCTTCCAGCGCCTTGGTGGCATTCCGCACCTCTCCACCCCGCAGCAGCGAAGGATAGGCGAAACATCCGCCCTGCCCCAGTCGCATGGTAAGATCCTCGCCCGCAAGACGAAGCTCGACCGCACCGCTGCGGATGATGAAAAGCTGTTCGTTGTGCGATCCGGCCTCGAGGATGGTTTCGCCCGATCGGAAATAGCGCACTACGATACGCCTCGCGATGCGCGACCGCTGGTCCTCGCTCAACCGGTCGAAGGGCGGAGCATCGCCCAGGAAAGAACGGACCTCGCTCAATTCGCTGGCCATTGTCATGCCATAGCAGAGATGCGGGCCAAGCGCTGCCCGACTTTGGTCGAAGGTGCTCTGTAATCGCAATGCCAGCCTACTAGGAGAGCGGAGGGCCATCGGTGACAGGACTGGAGCCCGGCTATCGGAGGCAGCGTGCTGCTCGCACGACGAGCAGCGGCACCAAGCGCCTTTTCCTACGTTGATTTGCCAAGACCGCATGCGGTTGAACAGAAGATCAAACCTTTGGGAAACGACATGAAAATCCTCATCGCCGGAGCTACCGGCAACACCGGCCAGCGCCTCACGCAAATACTCGCGGAGAGCGACCATGAGCCCATAGCGATGCATCGCGCCTCGTCGGATATCTCCACTCTTCCTGCGGGGGTACTAACCCGCGAGGCCGACCTTACCGACCTCGACGATGGTATTTGCGACGGGTGTGATGCGGTCGTGTTCGCAGCAGGTTCTGGCGGAGATACGAGCGAAGAGATGACCGAGAAAGTCGATCGTGACGGTGCCATGAGCTTTATCGATCATGCCAAGGCGGCAGGAGTGGATCACTTTGTCATGCTGAGCTCGGTCGGGGCCGGCGATCCTGACGAATCCTCCGAGCTCCACCATTACCTCGTGGCGAAACACGAGGCCGACGAGCACCTCAAGGGTTCGGGCCTTTCCTACACCATCGTACGGCCTGTCGCGCTGACCGATGACGATGGCAGCCGGAACATCCGTTTGGGAGACGAGGTCGATCCGGGCGGCAAGGCGGCGCGCGGCGATGTAGCCGCGGTACTCGCACGGGCAGTTACGGATGAGACTTTGGCCGGAAAGACGTTCCTGATGGAGAGCCAGCTTTAGGCACTGACGGGTCTTCCGTCTTTCCGAACTCGCGATCCTAGGGCACGACGCGCAGGATCCGGCTCCCCGATTCCGGCTCCTCAGTCAGCAGGTAAAGGTAACCGTCGGGTCCTGATCGTACGTCTCTGAAGCGGACATCGAGCTCGCCGAAAAGTTCGCGCTGTTCGCCCAGCGATCCGTCGGCATTCATCTCGACATGCCTCACATGCTTGAGCGCAAGGGCAGACAAGAACAAATCACCCTGCCAGTCCGGAAACGCCTCCCCGGTATATTGGGCGAAGCCCGATGGCGCGATGGACGGGGTGAAGTGGACCAGCGATTGCTCGGTCCCGTCCAACGCTTCGAAGGGCGAGACCCGACCGCCCGAATAGTCGAGTGCATAGGTCACGGTCGGCCAGCCGTAATTCGCACCGCGGGTGATGTAGTTGATCTCGTCGCCGCCCGCAGGGCCGTGCTCGTTCTCCAGCACGCGGCCATCTTGGGCGAGAATAATTCCTTGCGGGTTCCGATGTCCGTATGACCAGATTTCCGGCAGCGCACCTTCCTGATCAACAAATGGATTGTCTGCCGGAACGCTTCCATCATCATTGAGACGTACGATCTTGCCGAAATGATTATCGAGTTCTTGCGCCTCTTCGCGGTAGTGGAAGGCATCTCCGACCGGCATCAACAGTGTGCGATCCGGCAGGAAAATGAACCGCGCGCCATAGTGGTTGCCCTGAATGCGCGCAGGTGACGCGGCAAAGAGTTGCTCGCCATCGGTGAGATCACCTCCGTCATAGCGGAAGCGCATCAAGAAAAGCGTATTCTCGCCGTCTCCAACCTTTCCGGCAAAGGAAATGTAGACGAGGCTGTTTGCAGCGAAATCGGGGTGAAGGACCACGTCGAACAGGCCAGCCTGAATGCCATCGCCGTGATGGACATCGGGAAATTCGCCATTGTCGTTGAAATCGCGAACAGTGCGCTTTGCGCCATCCGTGCTGACCAGCAGGAGCTTTCCGGTACGCTCTGTCACCAGCATGTCGCCGTCGGGCAGGAAGGCTAGCGACCATGGATGATCGAGCCCTTCCGCGACCGTTTGTATCTCGTAGTTGATCTCTCCCGTGTCGACGCGTCCGGCGAGCTGGCTGGTCTTCTCTCCCGCATCCGACGCGCCCTGGTTCGAACATGCGGTCAGTAGCAGCCCTGCAGTCATTCCCAACATAGACGGTATTAGGCGCATCGGGATCCCTCTCCTTGTGTGCGAAAAGGTATCCAGCGATTGTCAGGCTTTGTCCACCTCCTCCTCTGGACTTGACGCAAGGGCCGTAGCATCAAGGGCCTCACGGAGAAGGGAAGACCGATCATGACCATACTGCGTTGGATTGTCGCTCTGATAGTGGCCGCACTGGGCACCTATGTCTTAGGCGTGATCGTCAACTCGCAGTTCGTGATGAACGCGCACGACGTGCCGATCAGCTTTTCGGATCGGCTCAACATGACAGCCTTCGATGTGTCGAACATGTATCTTTATTTCGTCATCATAGTCGTGACGTTCCTGCTGGGATTCCTGATCGCGACCTTGGTCAGGCGCTTCCTGCCGGGCCTGGCCGGAGTGGCCTATCCGGTCGCAGGTGCTGCGGCGATCGCCACCGCGCTGGGACTCATGTGGACGCAGTTCCAGACCATCCCCATCAGCGGCGCGCGCTCGACAGCGGGCTTTCTCGCACAGGTCCTAGCCGGAGGCTTCGGCGGATGGATTTTCGCGAAGATCGTCGGCCAGCTTGCCGACGGTAAGGCCTGACCGGGCAAAGTCTGGTCCTGGTAGCGGAGGAGGGACTCGAACCCCCGACACGCGGATTATGATTCCGCTGCTCTAACCACCTGAGCTACTCCGCCCCGAAAGGCCAATCGGCGGGACCCTAGCGAAGTAGGCTGCCCGCTCGGCAGGCGGCGCATTTAGGGCGCGCAGCCACCTTGGTCAACACTCATTTCCCGCGAAATGCGAACCGGCGTACGAATTCCCACGGACCGCCGCGATAGATGTGGAGCGCGAGGCCCGGGAAGGAGAATTCGCGCGGCTCGATCAGGCCCGAAAGCTCGGCCTGCAATGCCTTCGCTTCCTTGGATGTCACCTTGTTCTGGATCGTGACGTGCAGCCGCGGGCGATGCTGGTCCTGCTTGGTCAGCATGCCGCGAAAATGCTCGGCGATCTCGTCGCGCAGCGCGAGGAGATCGGGGCTCGACAGCTTGATGGCGGTTCCTCCGCCGAGCGACATCAGGCCTTCGATGCGCCCTTCGATGGGAGGCACTTCACCGACAAGCCGAGCCAGATAACGCCGCGCTTCCTCCTCGCACTGGGCGGGAATCGCGTGGAAAAGCGTAACGTGTGCTTCGAGGAAATTGCGCTCGGGCGGGAAATGCTGCGTCCGGAGGTCGGTAAACCTTCGATGAAGGTCTGGCGGGAGTTCCGCCGTAAGGATCAGGGGCGCATCGCTCTCGCTCACATTTCCCCTCTTTCGCGCCGTAGCGCCCGCCACTTAGCTGCGTTGCGATTATGCTCTTCGAGCGTCTCAGCGAAAACATGCCCACCCGTGCCATCGGCGACATAGTAGAGCGCCTTGGTTTCCGCAGGGTCGAGTACGGCAGCGATGCTTTCGCGGCCGGGATTGGTGATTGGACCGGGAGGAAGTCCGACGACCGCGCGGGTATTGTAGGGATTGGTGCTGCGGAGCTCGGAAACGCGGATCCGGCGACCGAGCGGTTTGCCCTTGGTGATCGGGTAGATCGTAGTTGCGTCCGCCCCCAGCATCATGCCGATCCGCACACGGTTCGACAGCGCGCCTGCGACCATGGGTCGCTCGTCGGCCTGAGCGGTCTCTTTCTCGACGATCGAGGCGAGGATGAGCGCTTCCTCGGGGCTCTTCACCGCTGCCTTGTCGGTGCGCTGTTCCCAAGCTTCGGCAAGATAGGCATCCATCGCCGCCTGCATCCGCGCAATCACGGCGGACCGTTCCTCGCCCTTCTGGAAATCGTAGGTGTCGGGAAGGATCGAACCCTCCTCGGGCACTTCGATTTCTCCTACCAGTCCTTCCACCGCCATCAATCGCTCATGCACCAATATCGAAGGTAGGCCCTCGGGAATGGTCACGAAATTGAGCACCACGTCGCCGCTCTGGAGGATATCCATGATATCCGAGGGGGTGGACATCTCCGGGATCGAATACTCACCCGCCTTGATGGTTCCATCGCCCGCAAAGATGCGCGCGCGCAGCAGGAAATCGTCGGCAGAGTGTATAAGCCCCTCGGTCTCCAGCTTGCGCGCAATGGCCGTCACCGAAGCGCCCTGCGGCACGACGAAGCCAGCGTTCTTGGAAACGGTCGAAGTGCCGTACCAGCCGTTCGCAAACCACATGCCGGCGCCTGCGATCAGCAGCGCGACGGCAGCCCCCAATACGAGGGCAGCCTTTTTCACCTTAGTCGACCTTCTTGACGATTAGCGACGCATTGGTGCCGCCGAAGCCGAAGCTGTTGTTAAGGCAGGCCTTCACTTCACGCTTTTTCGCCTCGAGCGGGACAAGATCGACACCCTCGGTGCCTTCGTCCGGATCGGTCAGGTTGAGCGTCGGGGGCACGACTTGGTCACGGATGGCGAGGATGCAGAAGATTGCCTCCACTGCGCCCGCACCGCCCAGAAGGTGGCCGATGGCCGACTTGGTCGAGCTCATCGAAGCACCGCACAGATCGTCGCCCATCACGCGCTTGACGGCTGCCAGTTCGATCGTGTCGGCCATGGTCGAGGTGCCGTGCGCATTGACGTAGTCGATGTCGCAGGGCTCGAGCCCCGACTTCTTGAGCGCCATGCGCATGGCCAGTTCGGCGCCCTTGCCTTCGGGATGCGGCGCGGTGACGTGGTATGCGTCGCCCGAAAGGCCGTATCCGACGACTTCGGCGTAGATCTTCGCACCGCGTGCCTTGGCGTGCTCGTATTCCTCGAGCACGACGACGCCTGCGCCCTCGCCCATGACGAAGCCGTCGCGGTTCTTGTCGTAGGGGCGGCTGGCTTCGGTGGGACGGTCGTTCATGCTCATGTTGAGCGCGCGCGCCTGTGCGAAACCGGCGACGCCGAGCGGGTTGATGGTGCTTTCCGCACCGCCAGCCAGCATGATATCGGCATCGTCGAGGGCGATCATGCGAGCCGCATCGCCGATCGAGTGCGCGCCGGTCGAGCAAGCGGTCACGACCGCGTGGTTAGGGCCCATCAGGCCGTACTTGATCGAAACCTGGCCGCTGATGAGGTTGATCAGGCGTCCGTGGACGAAGTGCGGGCTGACACGGCCGGGGCCGCGGTCGCGACATACAAGCGATTCACTCTCGATGCCGGGCAGGCCGCCGATACCCGAACCGATCGAAACGCCGGCGCGCAGCTTGGTCGCCTCGTCCATGTCTTCCAAGCCGGCATCTTCGATTGCCTGGCCTGCGGCATCGATGCCGTAGACGATGAAGGGATCGACCTGGCGCTGGACCTTGTGGTCGACGCGCTTGTCGGGATCGAAGCCCCATTCGTGATCCTTGCCCTTCACCTCGCAAGCGATCGTGGCTTTCTGGCCCTCGGTATCAAAGCGGGTGATCTGGCCCGCCCCGCTCTTGCCGGCGATGAGGTTATTCCAGGATGTTTCGACGTCACCGCCCAGAGGGGTGACGAGGCCAAGTCCGGTTACGACCACACGACGCATGAAAATCTCCGCATAAAGGACAACAGGCCCGGCCCATCATCAGGGTCGGGCCTGTCCGGTCCCGCCATTTGGCGGGCTATCGAAAAGCTAGGGATTAGCCCTTGTGCTCTTCAATGTACTTGGTTGCGTCACCGACGGTGGTGATCTTCTCGGCAGCATCGTCGGGGATTTCGACGCCGAATTCTTCTTCGAAGGCCATGACCAGCTCGACGATGTCGAGGCTGTCTGCGCCCAGATCATCGATGAAGCTTGCTTCCTGGGTGACCTTGTCGGCCTCGACGCCGAGATGCTCGACGACAATCTTCTGCACGCGGTCGGCAGTATCGCTCATTCTGTTCCCTCTCATCTTGGGGGTTTGATAGTTGCTGATCGCCCTAATCAAGGGCGCGCGCTAGCGCAAGGGCCAGCTTGACCCTGCGTCAACTCTTGCGCGCCCTTTGGGCGATTTACTGGGTTGCGCCTGCAGCGGCGGTCTCACCCTCGGCATCGCCTTCCTCGCCCGCAGCATACTGTTCTTCGGCAGGTTCTGCGTAGTGGATGGCGAGCTGTTCTTCGGCGCGCTGACGCGATGCAATGCGTGACAGGCCGGCGGTCGGATAATCCTTGCCCGGCTCGAGTTCGAGCGTGCGCTGATACAGCTCGATCGCGCCTTCCAGATCACCCATGACTTCGTGGCACAGGCCGGCATTGAAGGTCAGCGTGATGTTGCCCGGCTGCGACTCATTGAGACGGTCGAATTCGGCGCAGGCTGCCGCCCAGTCGGACTTGGTAAGCTTGAGCGCCTTCTTGAACGGCTTCCGCAGCGGCTTTTCCATGTCCTTGCGGCTTTCGAGGACGCGGATGTCCTCGTTGCGCTGGATCGGAGCGAGGTCGCGGCGGACTTCCCAAGCAAAACGATCGACCATTCCGGTGACGATGTCGCTCACCGAGGGTGCACTGCTCTCGTTCGTGCAGTAACGCTTCGAGCCGGCGGTCGAGAACCCGCGGTCGTAGACGAGCTCGTCACGCGCATCGAGCATCTGCACTTCGCCAGTGAATCGGACAGTGAGCTCGCGGCAGCTGTAGGTATAAGTGCGATACTGGACGCACTTCTTGTCCGCGTCCTTGCGTACGCACTTGCGCTCTTCGGTGGTGCCCGCAGGCAGCCGTTCGACTTCCGAAAAGGCAGTTCCGTTGATCCACGCTACCGCGCCTGAGCCTTCGCCCGGCCCCGAATCGCGGCGAACCTCGAAGTAGTTCTCGCCATCGATGCGAGCACGGCTCAGCGCATTGCGCAGTTCGAGCGCGAATTTGGCACCTTCATTGCCGTCGAATCGCTCGACCACGAGTGTCTGGAAATCCGAAGGAGCGTCCTGGCCCGCAGCATAAATCGCTGAAACGGGAAGAGTTTCTGCCGAAGCTGCCGCCGGAGTGATGCTTGCTGCAACTGCGGTCGTGATCGCAATCGATCTCGAAAAATACTTCACTTGAACGCCCCCTGCGTTGTCTGTTCGACCAAAGGTTAGTCAGAAAAAGTGATCGGAATATGAACAAACCGAGCGGCGGCAAAGATTTTTACTTGCCGCCGCCGGAGTCGAATTCACGAGCTGGATTGCGGCACGGCGTCCGCGAAGCCGGCCGGGATCAGCTGTTGTCGCCGGCGTTGTCCACGCGCGTCGCCTCTGCGCCTTCCGGCTTGGGAGCATCGATGGTGCGGATGTGCACGTCGCGCAGCTGGCGCGGGCTGACGAGGCTGGGTGCGCCCATCATCAGGTCCTGCGCCTTCTGGTTCAGCGGGAATGCGATCACTTCGCGGATGTTCGGCTCGTCGGCCAGCAGCATCACGATGCGGTCGATACCCGGAGCCGAACCGCCGTGCGGCGGTGCACCGAGCTTGAATGCCTCGATCATGCCCGAGAAGTTTTCGTCCACATCGGCCTGCGAGTAGCCGGCGATTTCGAAAGCCTTGTACATGATGTCCGGACGGTGGTTACGGATCGCGCCAGAGGACAGCTCGTAGCCGTTGCAGACGATGTCGTACTGCCATGCGAGGATATCGAGCGGGTCCTTGGTTTCCAGCGCTTCCATCTCGCCCTGCGGCATCGAGAAGGGGTTGTGACTGAAGTCGACCTTCTTCGCCTCTTCGTCATACTCGAACATCGGGAAGTCGACGATCCAGCAGAACTTGAAGCAATTCTCTTCGATCAGCTCGAGAACCTCGGCGACGCGGGTACGCGCGGCACCGGCAAGCTTGGCGGCGTCCTTTTCCTTGCCGGCAGCAAAGAACAGGCCGTCGTTTTCGCCAAGGCCAAGCTCGGCATAGAGCTTTTCCATGCCTTCGGTGCCGTGGTTCTTCGCGATCGGTCCACCGAATTCGCCGCCCTTGCGGGTGACGTAGCCGAGGCCGGCAAAGCCTTCCTTACGGGCCCAGTCGTTCATCTCGTCGAAAAACTTGCGGCTCTTCTCATGTGTGTTCGGAGCAGGCACGACGCGGACCTTGCCGCCGGTGCCGACGATCTTCTCGAACAGGCCGAAGCCGGACTTCTCGAAGTGGTGGGTCACGTCCGAAATGATCAGCGGGTTACGCAGGTCGGGCTTGTCGGTGCCGTACTTCAGCATCGCCTCGGCATAGGGGATGCGCGGGAATTCACCGGCGGGGGTTACGGTCTTACCGTTCGCGAATTCCTCGAACACGCCTGCGAGGACCGGCTCGATCGCCTGGAAGACGTCTTCCTGCGTCACAAAGCTCATCTCGAAGTCGAGCTGGTAGAATTCGGGCGAACGATCTGCGCGCAGGTCTTCGTCGCGGAAGCAGGGCGCGATCTGGAAGTAGCGGTCGAAGCCGGCGACCATCAGCAGCTGCTTGAACATCTGCGGCGCCTGCGGGAGCGCGTAGAAGCGGCCCGGGTGGAGGCGGCTCGGCACGAGGTAATCGCGCGCGCCTTCGGGCGAGGATGCACCGAGGATCGGGGTCTGGAATTCGCTGAAGCCCTGGTCGGTCATCCGGCGGCGCAGGCTGGTAATCACCTGGTTGCGCAGCATGATGTTGTTGTGGACGCGCTCGCGGCGCAGGTCGACGAAACGGTACTTGAGACGCGTTTCTTCCGGATAGTCTTCGGCCTGGTTGACGATCAGCGGGAGGTCGTCCGCGCGGCTCTGCACCGTGATCTCGCGGGCAAAGACCTCGATCTCGCCGGTCGGCAGGTTCTTGTTGACCGCAACCGCGTCGCGCGCCTTCACCGTGCCGTCGATGGTGACGACCGATTCCAGCTTCATCTTCTCGAGGACTGGCAGCGCCGGGCTGTCGCTGTCGGCTACGATCTGCGTGATGCCATAGTGGTCGCGCAGGTCGACGAAGAGCACGCCGCCATGGTCGCGCTTGTTATGCACCCAGCCGGAAAGACGGACGGTATCGCCGACATTGTCCTTGGTCAGCGCTGCGCAGGTGTGGGTACGATAGGCGTGCATCTGGAATTCTTTCCATTTTGGGATGTAAGGCGCTAAGGGCGCTGGCGTCGCGCTCCCCTAGCGGGGAATCGCGCGCGCTAACAGGGCACCAGCGGGCTTTTGTCAAGGTTCGCGCATGGTGCGGGAGCGGTACTCCGCTCAGACGACAGAAATGATACGATGAAAATACACGACCTGATTACCGATACCGAACGCCTCGCAGCCCTTTGCGAGCGCCTGGCGAAGAGCGAATTCGTCACCGTCGATACGGAATTTATGCGCGAGAATACGTACTGGCCGGAGCTCTGCCTCGTCCAGATCGCGAACGAGGAAGAGGCAGCGGCAATCGATCCGCTGGCCGACGACATCGACCTCACCCCCCTGTGGGACCTGCTGTGCGACAACGAGGAAGTCCTCAAGGTCTTCCACGCCGGCGGACAGGACGTCGAGATCGTCCATAACTTCACCGGCAAGACGCCCCATCCGATCTTTGACACTCAGATCGCGATGATGGCGATCAGCCAGAACGAGCAGATCGGTTATGCCAACCTGGTCGAGAGCTGGCTCTCGCTGACCATCGACAAGGGTGCGCGCTTCACCGACTGGAGCCGCCGTCCGCTGACCGACCGCCAGATCGAATATGCGATCGGCGACGTGACACACCTCTCGAAGATCTTCCCCAAGATCCTGAACAAGCTGGTGAAGACCGGCCGTGGTGCTTGGCTCAATGCCGAAATGGAAAAGCTCGCCGACCCGGCGAACTATGCCAATGATGCGGACCAGGCATGGAAGCGCATCCGCTCGCCGGGCCGCAACCCGACGGTGCTCGGGCGTCTAAAGGCACTGGCGGCATGGCGCGAAGGCGAAGCCAAGCACAAGAACATCCCGCGCGGCCGCATTATGCGCGACGAGACGCTAGCGGACATCGCAAGCCACCCGCCTAAGAAGCAGGGTGACCTCACCAAGGTCCGCGGCCTCTCGAACGCGTGGAAGGACAACGACATCGGCAAGCGCCTTATGAAGGTGCTCGACAAGGCCGAACCGCTTGCCAAGGAGGAGATGCCCGCCAAGCCCAAGCGCGGTGCGCCGCTCGGCAAGGAAGGTGCGCTGGTCGCTGACCTACTCAAGCTGCTGCTCAAAATCCGCGCCCGCGAAATCGACGTCGCCGCCCGCCTGCTGACGCGTGCCGACGAGATGGAGGCGCTTGCGGCAGGTGTCCGCAAGTTGCCGATCCTCGAAGGCTGGCGCTACGACGTCTTCGGCAAGGACGCGCTCGAGCTGGTCGAAGGGCGACTCGCCTTTGCCGTGAAGGACGGCAAGCTGCTGATGACCCATGTCGACGATGTCCATGCCGGAATGATGGAAGCCGCGCAGGATGAGATAATTACCGAGGCAGAGGCCGGGTGAGCACATACCTCCCCACCCTCAAGCAGCTGCAATATCTCGTGGCGCTGCACGAGCATGGCCATTTCGGCCGTGCCGCCGAGGCGAGCTTCGTCTCGCAATCGACCCTGTCGGCAGGCATCCGTGAGCTCGAATCGCTTCTCGGCGTGACGCTTGTCGAGCGCAGTCGCCGGGTTGTGCGCTTCACGGCACTGGGCAACCAAGTAGTAGAGAAGGCTCACCGTGTCCTGCGCGAGGCGGAAGAACTTGCCGACCTCGTACAAGCAGCCGGCAAGCCGCTTGCGGGCCAGCTGCGCATGAGCGTGATCCCCACGATCGCGCCCTTCCTCCTGCCGCGGTTCCTGCCCCGCATCCGCAAGGAGCGCCCCGAGCTCGAATTGTTCCTGCGCGAAGAGACGAGTCACGACGCCGTTGAATCGCTCCAGCATGGCCGCGTCGATTGCGTGTTGCTCGCCCTGCCCTTCGCCACCGGCGAGGTCGACAGCGCGCATATCTCGGATGATCCCCTCTATGTCGCCTTCCCTAAGGACGACCCGCGCGATCCGCCCGAAAGCGTGCCTCCGAGCATGATCGACGACGGCCGCTTGCTGCTGCTCGAGGATGGGCACTGCCTGAAGGACCACGCGCTCGCCGCCTGCAATCGGCCCGAGCTTCGCGGTTCGACCACCATGATCGGCACCAGCCTGCACACGCTTGTGCAGATGGTCGACAATGGTTTGGGCCTCACGATGCTGCCAGCAATGGCAGTTGAAGCAGGTATCCTGAATGGGACCGACGTCGTCGCACGGCCTCTCAAGTCTAAGTCGGCCAGCCGCGAGATCGCGCTCATCTGGCGCAAGAATTCACCGCGCCGGGAAGATTTCGAGTTGTTGGCAGAGGAACTGCGCGCCGGTTAGGCGGACTGTTCGACAGGAGCCTTCGACTTCACGAATTTGTCGAGCTTCTTGTAAGCGAAAAGCGGCACGATGACGCTCAGCGCAATGCCGCCCAGAGCGCAGATACCGAGCCAGATCGCCATGGCCGTCCCGCCCGAGGTGTACATGCCGTACAGCACCGGTGCAGCCAGCACGAGGCCGCGGACTTCATTGAAGACCATTGCGACGGCGCCGACCTTCAGGAGGTAGGACAGGATCAGGTGAAACGTTGCGCTCATGACTTACTCAATGAACGCAAATGGTTGAGAAAAAGTTCACCATGCAACCGGCGTTGCATCTATGCGGTGGAACGTTTCGTCGCTGAAATGTGGCGTGGCTCGCCTTAATCCATGTGTTTCAGGCCGACCCGAAGGTAATCCCATCCTGTAATGACCGTCAGGACGGCGGCGCCCCAAAGGGTGACGAGACCCACGGTATGCGGGACATTCGCTTCGATCCCGCTCACCACGACGTTCCAATTGGGCAGGCCCTGCCCGAGGATGAGCGAGCCGAGTGCAAGCATCTGGAAGGTCGTCTTCCACTTGGCCAGCCGGCTGACCGGCACCGAAACCTGCAGCGGACCGAGAAATTCGCGCAGGCCCGACACCGCAATCTCGCGCACGAGGATTATCAGACCCGCTACGACATGCGCATCGCCCACGTAGGGGCCGCGCAACACGCCCTGCGCCGCCAACACAAGGATCACGGAGGCGACCATGATCTTGTCGGCGATCGGATCGAGGAAGATGCCCAGCTTGGACACCGCACCGCTCGATCGGGCGAGGTAACCGTCGAAATAATCGGTAATGCCCATCAGGCAGTACAGAGCAAAGGCCATAAGGAAGCCGACTTCCCAGCCCGGCCACCACAATAGGAAGGCCAGCAACGGGATTGCCACGATGCGCGAAAGTGTAAGGATGTTGGGCAAGGTCAGCATCTTCGGCCTCCCTAACGACAAACGCTGCGCCGCAAAACCCGCTGCGTGGGGTTGTCCGCCGCCACGATGTCTCTACCAATGGGGTCCGAGAGAGAGGTTGTCCTTCGGGGGGTCATGTTCACAAGCACGCATTTGCTGCGCACGAGGCGCTTCCTGCCGCTGTTCGTGACGCAGCTGTTCAACGCCTTCAACGACAATCTCTACAAGACCGCCATGGTCCTGTTCGTCGTCTATTCGATCTACAATTCGGAAGAGGCGGAGGGCATGTTCTCCGCCGTCGCATCGGGCCTGTTCATCCTGCCGTTCTTTATCCTGAGCGCCTTGGCCGGACAGCTTGCAGACATGCGCGACAAGGCCTCGATCATCCGCAAGGTCAAGGCATGCGAGATCTTGCTCATGGTGATCGGCGCGAGTGGGCTGCTACTTGCGTGGAAAGGCTACGAATTGCCGGTGAGCGTTTTCGGGCTGCAGACCAGCGTCCCGGTCCTGCTGATGCTGCTGGCGCTGTTCATGACCGGCATCCAGTCAACCTTTCTCGGTCCCATAAAATACGCGATCCTGCCGCAGCACTTGCGCAAGGACGAGGTGCTCGCAGGCACGGGCCTCGTCGAGGCCGGAACATACATCGCGATCCTTGCAGGCACGATCCTCGCCGGATGGATCGCTGTCGAGGTGGCGGCCGTCGCTATCGTGATCACGTCGATCGTCGGCTACCTCATAAGCCGGCAGGTGCCCCCGGCCCCGCCGCTGGGCAAGGTCGAGAAGCTCGACTGGCATATCCTGCGCGCCTCGAGGAAGCTGGTTAGCGACACGATGCACAATCACGAAGTGTTCTATGCCATTCTCGCGATCAGCTTCTTCTGGACGATCGGCGCCGTGCTGTTCATCCAGTTCCCGCCGCTCGCCAAGAACGTGATCATGGCAAGCAAGGAAGTGGCCAGTATTTTCCTGGTGGTTTTCTCTGTCGGCGTTGCCATCGGATCGGTCGCCATCAACGCGCTGCTCAAGGGCAAGGTCTCGGCACGCTATGCGCCGCAATCGGTCATCGCCATGGGCCTGTTCGTGGTCGCGTTCTATTTGGTTGCCAAGCTGTGGGAGGCCGACAAGCCGACCGAGCTGCTCGACGTGGCGGGTTTTATGGCATGGCCCATGGCGAGCGTCCTGCTCCTGTGCCTGCTGGGCATCGCAGTTGCAGGCGGCATGTTCGTGGTCCCGCTCTATGCCTTCCTCACCACGCGCGCCGCTCCCGATCAGGCCTCGCGCACGATCGCGGCGAACAATATCGTCAACTCGGGCGCGATGGTAATCGGCTCGCTTTTGGTGATGGCGATGAGCGCGGCCGGCGTCCCGATCGTCGAGCAGGTGCTCATCAGCGCCGGCATGTGCCTCGTTTCGGCATGGCTCGGACGCAAGCTGCTGACCGCCGAACGGCGGGCGGCGTCTGCATCAGCTTCAGATTAGATGATGAAGGCGAGTACGGCGGCGAAGGTTGCGAAATAGGTCGTCGCCACGCCGCGAACGTCCGACGCGGTTAGTTTCCAGTCTACCGGCGCAGCCTGAGGTGCGTCCGCGAACATCGTGCGGCGCTGCGGCAATCCTGCCCGCATCCAATGGCGGGCTGCTTCGCTAGAGAGGACTAATGCGCGTCTCATGATGCCCCTTTTAACGCTTTTTTAACCAACGGTTTCCCGAATAATCAAATGCGTACCAAATTGGGACGGTCGCGGAGCTCGCTGGGGATAAGTGGGTAGCAGTGCGCCAGCGATTGCGCCTCTGGGCCAGCCCCGCTAACCGCCGGAACCATGAGAACGCGCCCAACTCCAGACGCCGCCCGACTGCTCGTCGATTGCCTGATCGAACAGGGGTGCGAACGCATCTTCACGGTCCCCGGCGAAAGCTTCCTCCAAGTGCTCGATGCACTTGGACAGCAGGACCGGATCGACCTCGTGACGTGCCGCCAAGAGGGCGGTGTCGCGATGATGGCTTGCGCCGACGGGGCAATGACCCAGCGGCCCGGCGTAGCCTTCGTAACACGCGGTCCCGGCGCGACCAATGCAAGCATCGGCGTGCATGTGGCGATGCAGGATTCGCAGCCGATGATCCTGTTCGTGGGCGACGTCGACAGCGAGATGCGTGACCGCGAGGGTTTTCAGGAAGTCGACTTCGCTGCTTTCTTCGGCCCGATTGCGAAGTGGGCCGCCCGGATCGATTCGGCCGATCGCATTCCCGAATATGTCGCCCGAGCATACGCGACGGCCATCTCGGGCCGTCCGGGCCCTGTCGTGCTAGCGCTACCCGAAGATATGCTGAGCCGCGAAACGTCCGCCAAGCCGCGCCCACGGGTCGAACGCCCTGCACAGGCGCCCTGCCCCGACGCAATGCAGGCGATGATGGCGCTGGTTGCCGACGCGGCATCGCCGGTCGCGATCATCGGCGGCGCCGGCTGGAACGCGAAGGCGCGCGAATACTTCCAGCTCTTCGCCGAACGTCTTGGCATTCCCGTCGCCACGGCCTTCCGCCGGCAGGACGCGATCTCCCCGTCGAGCCGCGTCTATGCGGGCAACCTCGGCTACGGCCCGAACCCCAAGCTGGTCGAGCGCGTGAAAAATGCCGACCTTATCCTGGCCGTCGGCGCGAGGCTCGGCGAGGCGACTACCGACGGTTACACCGTCCCGCCGCTAGTGGCAGAAGACCGTAAGCTCATCCACATCCATCCAGACCCCAGCGAACTCAACAGCGTCTATCCTGCCGATCTCGCAATCTGCGCCGAAATGGACGAGTTCGCCGAGAGCGCCGCGCTCTGGGACGATGGCGACCCGATCGACTTCGATGCCGGGGCCGAGGCGCATTCCGAATGGGAAGCGTGGGCGACCGCTCACCCCGCCGACTACGCGCTCGACATGGGACAATGCGTCCAGTTCATGCGCGACACGCTCCCTGCCGACACCATCATATGTAATGGTGCGGGCAATTTCGCTGGTTGGTGGCACCGCTACTGGCGTTACGAGGGCTTCCCGACGCAGCTTGCCCCGACCTGCGGCGCGATGGGTTACGGTGTGCCGGCTGCAGTTGCCGCAGCGCTATGCCACAAAGATCGCACCGTGGTCGCTGTCGCGGGCGACGGCGACTTCCTGATGAATGGACAGGAGCTCGCCACCGCAGTTCAGCACGGCGCGAACCTCATCGTCATTGTGGTCGACAACTCGGCATACGGCACCATCCGCATGCACCAGGAACGCGAGTTTCCGGGTGAAGAGCGGATCAGCGGCACGCGCCTCGCCAATCCCGACTTCGCCGCCCTTGCGTCCGCTTTCGGCGGCTGGTCGGCCAGTGCGGCCACGACAGAAGAGTTCAAGCGGGCGCTCGTCGCTGCGGAAGGTCGCAGCGGCCTACGGCTGATCCATTGCAAGATTGAGATCGAACAACTCGCCGCGAGCGGCGCTACCGTCAGCGGTCTAAGGAAAAGCTAACAGACGACTGCGTGGATCAGCGCATCGTCATCCCGCCATCGACCACGTATTGCGAGCCGGTCACGTAACTGGCTTGCTCCGAGAGGAGGAACAGCGCGACCTGCGCTGCTTCCTCGCTACTGCCGAACCGGCCGAGCGGCACCATATTCTTGATTTGCTTGCTGAAGTTCTCGATCTCTTCATCGGACAGACCCATGCCCTCGAAGAAGTTGGTCTCAATCGGCCCGGGCGCAATCGAGTTCACCCTGATGTCGCGACCCGCGAGGTCTGCAGCCCAAGCTCTCGTAAGAGCAGTAACCGCGCCCTTGGTTGCAGCATAGACCGCGCCCTGAGGCTGCCCGAGATATGGCGAGACCGAAGCGGTCACGACTACCGAGCCGCCATCCGAGATGAGCGGGATCAACTCGGCCATCTGCAGCACCGGACCGCGCACATTAACATTGTTCATGCCGTCGAATGTGTCGGCATCGACTTTCGTGTTGTCGCCGAACTTGCCGAAACCGGCGTTCAGCCAGACACCATCGATGCTGCCCATCTGGTCCTTGATCTTGGCCCCCAGTTCCTTCGCCGCCTCTGGATCGGAGGCATCGTTCCTCAGGACAAGCGATGCCGGAGGCAGCGAACGCCCCGCCTCGTCGAGATGGTTCTGGCTGGTGCCAGTCACGGCGACCTCACCACCTTCCTCGACGATCATCTTGGCACCGGCCAGTCCCATGCCGCTCGTGCCGCCGGTGATGAGAATGCGCTTGCCTTCGAAACGGTTCATTTGGGGTACTCTTCTGCTTGGGGGTTACCCAAGCAATGAGCGGCGCCCGCCAGCGTTCCAGCCGTTCGGGGTGTCAGATGCCCGCCATGGAGCAGATCACCGACCATTCGTCCGGCTTGATCTCGGCAACCGAGAGCCGCGAGAGCTTTACGAGTTCGCAATCCGCTAGCTTGGGCTCTGCCTTGATCTGCTTCAGCGTGACGGGCGAAGGCAGCTTTGTCTTGGGCACGACCTTCACGGCCGCCCACTTGCCTTCCGGATCGGTGGGATCGGTGATCCCGGCAACGCTAACCTCGCAAATGCCGACGATCTCAAGCCCCTCGCGCGAGTGGTAGAAGAACGCCTGGTCGCCCACTTCCATGGCTGCGAGATTGTTCTTCGCGCGGTGATTTCGGACACCGTCCCACGTGCCCTCTTTCTCGGCGACAAGATCGTCCCAGCTGTATTTGAAGGGTTCGGATTTCATCAGCCAATACCGCGACATTCTCTCAATTCTCCTGGCAGTGGATCGGTAACTGCGGAGGTGGTTAGCGAGGAGTCCCCGCGCTGGCCACCCGTCTTCCAAAGGAAAAAGGAAATCGCGATTAACTGCTTTTTAGCCTTGCGCGGGTAATCCCACGGGCAAGGCAAGTGCGGGGGTTTCCTTGAACCTTTTCAATGAGACAGTGTCGAAGGCGGGACGCCCCGTGCGGGCGATCGCATCTGTGCGCAAGCGCCGCGACTTCGTGACGCTGGGCATCGCGCTCGCCGCGACCCTGCTCTTCATTGCAACCGCCAGCTCCGTATTGCCTGTAGCCATGCGCGCTTTGCAGGGCACCAGCGCAGGCCCAGATGTCGCGCTTACCAACGCCCTCCTGCTGAACGTCGCGCTGATCCTTCTCGGCTGGCAGCGCTACAAGGCGCTCAACAACGAGCTCGAAGTGACGCGCATGTCGGAAGAAGAAGCGCGCCGTCTTTCCGAGATCGACGATCTGACAGGCTGCCTCAACCGCCGCAGCTTCGCCGAAGCGCTCGGCGAACTGCTGCTGTCGGGCAAGAGCGAAGATCGCGCCTTCGCAGCAATCGCGATCGACCTCGACAATTTCAAGCAGGTCAACGACCTCAACGGCCACGCAGCTGGCGATCTCGTCCTGCGGACCGCGGCCAAGCGCATTCGCTCGCTCTTGCCGGACGGCAGCTCGCTGGCCCGTCTTGGCGGTGACGAATTTGTCTGCGTCGTTCCCTATCATCCCAGCTCGCCCGAGCGCATCGATCATCTCGCAACGCGCATGGTCGAGCAATTCGCGATGCCCGTCATCAACGAGGGCGTGGTACTGGAAGTGACGATTTCGATCGGTGTCGCAAGCTCGAACCTTCTCGAGGTCGATACCGAAGACGAGAGCGGCGAGGACGCAGCACAAAACCTGATGCACAAGGCGGATATCGCCATGTATCACGCCAAGAAGCAGGGCAAGAACCGCTTCTACTGGTTCGAGCCGAACATGGAGAGCGAGCTGCGCTTCCGCAACGAGCTCGAGGCTGGCATCCGTCGCGGGATCCAGAACGGCGAGTTCGTTCCCTACTACGAACAGCAGGTAGATCTCGAGACCGGTGATGTCGTCGGCTTCGAAATGCTCGCCCGTTGGGAATCGCCCGAGATGGGCATGGTCGGTCCGGACATCTTCATCCCGATCGCCGAGGAAATGGGCGTCATCGCGGAGCTGAGCGAAGGCCTGATCGAACGCGCATTCGACGATGCGCGCGAATGGCATCCCGACATCACGCTGTCGGTGAATATCTCGCCGGTGCAGATGCGCGACCCGTGGTTTGCGCAGAAGCTCCTGAAGCTGCTCGTCAAGCACCGCTTCCCGGCCAATCGCCTCGACATCGAAATAACCGAGACCTGCCTGCACGAGAACGTCGGCATGGTGCGCTCGATGATCACCTCGCTCCGCAACCAAGGCGTGAAGGTGAGCCTCGACGACTTCGGCACCGGCTATTCGTCGCTGTCGCAGTTGCGTAGCCTGCCCTTCGACCAGCTCAAGATCGATCGCAGCTTTATCAGCGAGCTGAAGAACGAGGACCAGAGCGACAAGCTCGTCGACGCCATCGTCTCTATGGGCGACGGCCTCAAGATGCCGATCACCGCCGAGGGTATCGAGGACGAGAAGGTCCTCAATGCGCTCAAGCGCTGGGGCAAGATGCGCGGCCAGGGCTACTTCTACGGCAAGCCCGAGCCAGCAAGCGCAGTGACCAAGCGACTGGCTGCAGCCGGGCGCCTCGCCTCGTCGAACCCGGAGGGCGTGGTCGCCATCACCGAGGCGATGCTCGGGGATCGAGACGCCGAAGACAAGAAGACCGGTTCGGGCAAGGCCGCCGGCTGACACTGGACGCTGCCCCGCGCAGCACCTAGATGCGCTGGGCAATGCGCGTCGACTTCATCAAGATGCATGGGCTGGGCAACGACTTCGTCGTCCTGGATGCGCGTGCGCGCGGTATCCCTCCAATGCAGCCCCCGATTGCGGCGGCAATTGCCGACCGCAACACGGGCATCGGCTGTGACCAGCTGATCCTGCTGGAGCAGAGCGACGCGGCAGATTTCCGCATGCGCATCTTCAACCACGACGGCAGCGAGGTCGGCGCCTGCGGCAATGCCTCGCGTGCGGTCGCCATGCTCCACGGTAGCGATGCCGAGATCGAGACTGCCGGTGGCATGCTTTCCGTGTCGCCCTCGGCAGGCGGAGCCACCGTCGACATGGGCGAGCCCCACTTCGACTGGGATGCAATCCCGCTGGCCTATCCGATGGACACGCTCTCCATGCCGGTCGGATGGGAAATGCTCGGCGACCCGGGCGCGGTGAATGTCGGCAATCCGCATGTCATCTTCTTCGTCGACGATACCGACGCCGTGCCGCTCGACAGGATCGGGCCGGAAATTGAGGGGGACCCTCTCTTCCCCGAGCGCGTGAACGTGAACGTCGCGACCGTCGAGGATCGCAGCCGCATCCGCCTGCGCGTATGGGAACGCGGTGTGGGCCTAACCCGTGCCTGCGGAACGGGAGCCTGCGCAACCGCAGTCCACGCCATGCGCCGCAAGCTCGTCGACAGCCCAGTGACTGTCGCGCTTCCAGGCGGAGAGCTGCAGATCGAATGGAGCTCGGGCGGCACCATCCGCATGACCGGCCCTGCGACCGAGAGTTTCCGCGGCAGCTTCGAATGGGACGAGTTCGCGTGAACGCGCCCGTCAAAGCTCCCGAAGTCGTCTCACTGGGTTGCCGCCTCAATATTTCAGAGAGCGAGCGCATCCGCGCCATGCTGGCAGGCGAGGACAATCTCGTTGTCGTCAACAGCTGCGCCGTAACCAGCGAAGCCGTGCGCCAGACCCGGCAAGCGATCCGCAAGGCGCGTAAGGCCAATCCCGATGCCCGCCTACTCGTGACAGGCTGCGCGGCCGATATCGAGCGCGAACAGCTTGCCGCGATGCCCGAGGTCGACGGCCTCATCGCGAACGGGACAAAGCTCGATCCGCGCGCATGGAACGTTCCCGCCAGCGCGCCGCCGGTCCCTGCCCTGCATACCCGCGCCTTCGTGGCAGTGCAGAACGGCTGCGACCATGCCTGCACCTTCTGCGTTATCCCGCAAGGGCGCGGGAAGAGCCGCTCGCTGACCGTCGCAGAGGTGCTGCGCGAAGTGCAAGCGCACATCCACGCAGGAGCAGACGAAGTCGTCCTTACCGGCGTCGACGTGACCTCCTGGGGGCATGATCTGCCCGGTAGCCCTTCGCTGGGTTCGCTGGTGCAAGCCGTTCTCGAGGCCTTCCCCGCCCTCACCCGCATCCGCATGTCATCGATCGACGGGATCGAAGTGGACGAGGAGCTGTTCGAACTCTTCGCGAGCGAAGAGCGCGTCATGCCGCACATCCATCTGTCGTTGCAGCACGGCAACGACCTCATCCTCAAGCGCATGAAGCGTCGCCATCTCCGGGCCGATGCGGTCGAGCTGGTCCAGCGCCTCAAGCAGCGCCGACCGAATATTGCCGTTGGCGCGGACCTAATCGCCGGTTTCCCGACCGAGACCGAAGAACACCACGCGGAGAATCTCTCGATCATCCGCGAGCTCGATATCGTCCACGGACACATTTTTCCTTATTCGCCGCGCCCCGGCACACCTGCCGCGCGTATGCCGCAGGTCGAGCGCGGCACGATCAAGCGCCGCGCCGCCGAACTGCGCGCCGAAGTCGCGACGGTGCGTGCAGAGTGGCTGGCCACCCTCGTCGATAAGCCGCTGGAAGTCCTCGCCGAACGCGACGGCACCGGCTATTCGCCCGAATTCGCCCGCGTGAAGCTGCCCGAAGGCACGCAGCGCGGCTCCATCGTCTCCGTGACGCCCAAGACACTCGAGGACAATCTCCTGTCATGAGCAAACCCAGCTGGACCGAGCGCCTGTTCGGCGGCTTCAAGAAGACCTCCGATCGCCTGGCCGAGAACCTCACCGAGGCGGTCACCAAGGCGAAGCTGGATGATGCGACGCTCGACGATGTCGAGGACGCGCTGATCATGTCCGACCTCGGACCGAGCGCGGCGGCGCGCATTCGCGAGAAGCTGAGGGAAAAGCGCTTCGGGCTGGAAATCAGCGCGGACGAGCTGAAACAGGCTGTCGCCGACGAGATCGCTGCCATCCTCCGCCCGGTGGCCAAACCGCTCGAAATCACCGCCTTCCCGCGGCCGCAGGTGCTGCTAGTGATCGGCGTCAATGGCAGCGGCAAAACCACCACCATCGCCAAGCTGGCGCACCTATTCGTCGAGGACGACTACAACGTCATGCTGGCGGCGGGTGACACCTTCCGCGCCGCGGCAATCGGCCAGCTCCAGACCTGGGCCGACCGCGTGGGCGTGCCGATCGTGCGTGGACCCGAGGGCGGCGATCCGGCCTCCATCGTGTTCGACGCGGTCAAGAAAGGCACCGAGATCGGCACCGACGTGCTGATCGTCGACACCGCGGGTCGCCTCCAGAACAAGCGCGAGCTGATGGACGAGCTGGCCAAGATCCGAAAAGTCCTCGGCCGCCTCAATCCCGAAGCGCCGCATGACGTGGTGCTCGTGCTCGATGCGACCAACGGGCAGAATGCGCTCAGCCAGATCGACGTGTTCAAGGAAGTCGCCGGCGTGACCGGTATCGTCATGACCAAGCTCGATGGCACCGCCCGCGGCGGCGTGCTGGTGCAGGCGGCCGAGAAATACGACCTGCCGATCCACGCTATCGGCGTGGGCGAGAAGATCGACGACTTGCGCCCCTTCGACCCGGACCTGGTCGCGCGCGTTATTGCAGGAGTGGCGTAATGGCGGAGAGCGGCGAAAAGAAACCCACCGGCTGGTTGCACACACTGGTCGATTACGGCCCGCTGCTCGTCTTCCTCGGCGTCTACAAGTTCTCGCAGCCCGAGGGCGGTAGCGAGATCGCAGCTGTCATTTCCGGCACGGGCGCTTTCATGGTCGCCGCGATCATCGCGCTCGCCTTCAGCAAGTGGAAGTTCGGCAAGGTCAGCCCGATGCTGATCCTCTCCACCACGCTGATTATCGGCTTCGGCGCGCTGACCATCTGGTTGCAGGACGAACGCTTCATCCAGTTCAAGCCGACCGCGATCTACCTGATGTTCGGCGCCGTGCTGATCATCGGCTGGCTGCGCGACCGTGCATGGCTGCAAGTACTGCTTGAAGCCGCATTCGAAGGCGTGACCCACGAGGGCTGGCTCAAGCTTTCGCGCAACTGGGGTTTCTTCTTCGTCGCGCTCGCCGGCCTCAATGAGATCATGGTCCGCACGATGACCTTCGAAAGCTGGCTATGGGCGAAGCTCTGGGTGTTCTTGCCGCTAACCTTCCTTTTCACCTTCACGCAAATCCCGATGCTGCTGAAGCACGGGCTCTCTCTGGAGGACACGGACGAGGTGCTGAAGGACGAGCCGCCTACGGGGTGAGCACGGTACGGCTGATTATGGGTGGAAAGCGGATAATGCGCTCTCGGCCGCGCTGCATCCGATCCGCTAATCCTATCTTTGGGGCCGGAGCAGACTTCCACGATAATTGATTTGGTCTGTGCCTCTTGGGCGATGTAGCAGGGCGTTTATGGGGGGGCAGCGATGAAGAAGAACACAAAGACCTATGGACTTGCGACATGCGTCGGAGCGTTTCTGGCGGCATGTGGAACTACGACATCGGAACCTATCACGGCGCCAGTCGCGGCGCAGGGAGCAAAGGCTACTTCGCCGGAAGTCGTCCCGATCCATCCGCGCGCTCTTGTTTCACGGTTTGATCGCGGTTCCAGAATTCCCGACCATGTGAGCGAACCCGTCGGGCCAATGGCGGAGGTGCACGCCTATGCGGGATCGCTTGAACCGCGAAAGTTGTATTTGATCGAAGCTGATCCCGAAAAGGGGTTTCACTGGCCATATTTCCTCCTCCTGCCGGAGACCATTCCGGTCGGCAGTTCGGTTCTGGTTCAACCAAATAACGACGGCATGGTCGGCGCACCGTTCGCAACCCATCGATATTGGGCGGGCATCGAGAACGAACAGCTTTTCATCGACTTCGGGCGCCATCTCGGCACACCCGTCCTGATGCCGGTATTCCCGCGACCGCTGGTCGAAGGACCCAATCGCAACCTCTACATTCACGCCTTGACGCGCGCCGCAATGACGGCGGACGATCCCCGTTACGCGAGGCCGGATCTACAACTCATCGCGATGCTCGACGATGCTTTGGAAAAGCTCTCGCGAGACGAATCCGACCTGCGCGACGATGCGTTGTTCTGGGGGTTCTCCGCCTCCGGGGATTTCGTAACGCGCATGGCGACACTTCACCCGAACAGGGTGAGAGCGGTCGCCGCCGGCGGTATTGGGGGGCTGCCGATCCTGCCCCTCGAAGAGTTCGAAAACGAGCAACTCACATTCCCGTTGGGCGTGGGCGATTTCGAAGAGATCGGTGCGCGCTTCCAGCCCGAAATGCTGAAACAAACGCCTTATCTGCTGTTTCAGGGAAGCCTCGACGAAAATGACTCGGTGAAAGAGCCGCCATTTAGCTGCGAGGGGTATGGATCGGACAGCTACAGCTGCGATCATAGTTTGCTGGTGAACAGGGTATTCGGGTCATCCGGGCCGGGCAGGGTTCAGAAAGTCGCTTCCGTTTTCGAGGCCTTCGGTATGAAGGACTTCAACTATCTGGTCTTGCCCGGAATCGGGCACACGACGCCGGATGCCATGGAAGTCGTGATCCGTGAATTTTACGCCTGCGTGCTGGCGGACGGAACCGGGTGTGCCGCATCGGCTGAGGCGCCTCGCTGATTTCGCCATTCTTCGCGAACAGCCTGCCAGGGAGCCATCACCGTCATCGGAATGTCCGCAATCGGGTCGTTAGCTGACCGACCGCTTCTGGCACAGCGACATCTCGGCGAAGCTTTCACGAATTGGTTGGAAAACAGCCAATCCGCTCTCGTTCTTCGGCGTGTAGTGACAAGGCCTTGTTCAGCCGCATAGCTATTCGCCCCGGCGCCCATCTGCCGAGCTCTAGTTTGCATCCTGCTGTCGCTTCCCTATGACTGGGCGACATGTCTTCCGAAAGTGATGCGCCCATTGCCCCGCCTCTGGTGGAGCTTCCGATCAACACACACGATCGCGGTTTCTACGACGGTTTCAGCCGCGCCGTGACGATCCCGTCCAAGATCATCGTGTCGTTGCTGATCATGTGGGCGATCTTCTTTCCCGTCAGCGCCAGCGAAACGCTGAGCGCGGCGAACTCAACGATCATCTCGAGTTTCGCGGGCTGGTACGTCTACCTTGTTGCCGCGCTGGTCGTCGTGTGTTTCCTGCTCGCCCTGTGGCCATCCGCCGGAAGTCTGAAGATCGGCACTGCCGATGAAGAGCCTGAGTTCGGGCGATTCAGCTGGTTCGCCATGCTCTTCGGTGCAGGCATCGGCATCGGCATGTTGACCTATTCCACGGGCGAGCCGCTGGCGCATTTCGCGAACAACCCGGACATCATTCGCGGAACCATCGAACCCCTCTCCGCCGAAGCGGTGCGTCCTGCCTATTCCTATACCTTCCTGCACTGGGGTCTCGCCGCATGGGCCACCTATGCGCTGGTGGGTCTCGCGATCGGCTACGTCGCTTACCGGCGCGGCCTGCCGCTGACGATCCGTTCCGGTCTCGCGCCGCTGTTCGGCCTGAAAATGTCCGGCATCTGGGGACACATCATCGACATCGTGGCAGTGGTCGCGACGATCCTCGGCGTGGCAGTGACCATGGGCTTCGGGGTCGAGCAGTTCGTCGCCGGACTTGCCCGCCTGGGTCTCGGAGATTGGCTGCTGGACGCAGACGGATCATCCTCAGCCGCAGCGGTCATCGTTTCGCTGGTCGTGCTGGTCGGCGCCTCGACCATTAGCGCGCTTTCGGGCGTAGGACGCGGCATCAAGTGGCTGTCCAATCTCAACATGGGCCTTTCCTTCGCCCTCTTGGCACTGTTCATCGTTGTGGGATCAGGCCTCCTCGGTTTCGAGCTGCTCGGCGTCGGCCTGTGGGACTACATGCGCACGATCGTGCCCAATTCGCTGACGCTGTTCGACGAAGCGGCTCCGAATGGTGCGGAACTGGTCCAATGGCAGCTCGACTGGTCGGTCTTCTACTGGGCATGGTGGATCGCATTCGCTCCGTTCGTGGGCATGTTCATTGCCCGCATTTCGCGCGGCCGCAGCATTCGCGAATATGTGCTGGGAGTGATCCTAGTGCCATCGCTGATGTGCTTTACCTGGATGACCATCGTCGGCGGGACCGCGATCGATCTGGAACTCAGTGGCGTAGCGCAAGGCAGTATTGTCGGAGCAGGGCTTTCGGACCAGCTTTTCGCCACGCTTGCCGTCCTCCTGTCTCCCGGCGTAGCTTCGGTGGTCTCGGGCCTCGTGGTGCTGCTGCTCATGACCTATCTGGTCACCTCGGCCGACAGCGCGATCCTGATCGTCAACACAATCAACGGGGCGGGTGACACGAGCGGCCAGCGCCGCCGGCATATCGTCTTCTGGGGCGCAGCACTGGCCTTCGTAGTTGGCTCGATGCTGATCCTGGGCGGTATCGATGCGATCCGGATCACCATGATCATTGGCGCCCTGCCATTCTCGCTCGTGGTGGCCCTGATGGCGATTTCTATTGTGAAAGCCGTGGTTTACGACCTCAGGCGCAAGCGTCACGGCGTGCCGACTACTGCTGCAGGCTGCGCCGAACTGAGTTCGGCCAAGTAAACGGTCACCTATATCTGCAAGTCAAAGTTCCGATCTGGAACGAATAGATCGATAGCAATTTGCAACTACTTTCCGTGCTACGAGGTTGGTACAAAATATAGATTGCATAAACGCAATATAGATCGGGCCAGACTTTCCTACTCAGTTCTTGTATTTCTATAATCAAAATCAATAGTTGATTCTGTGTTGATTTAGCAACATCACCCGTTTGATTGGGAAGATTCCAGCCCGCCCGGTGGCCGCATTCATTTTCCTCCCCTATCGATTTCGTCGAGCGGGAATGAGAGCGATCTCATTCTTGTCTGAGCAACACCGCACCGATCAGGCGCGGTCCGAAGAGAAAACGGTCGGGGGAATTTTCCAGCCATGAAGAAATTCGTCAGCGGCGCGTCCGCAAGCGCGCTCGCCATTGCCGTCGCAACGCCGGCATTCGCCCAAGATACCACGCAGGAACCCGCAGCGGAGCCCCAGCGTGAAGGCGGTGTCCAGACCATCGTCGTTACTGCGCAGAAGCGCAGCGAAGACCTTCAGGACGTGCCGGTGTCGGTCGCCGCTATCGGCGCGGAAGAGCTCGACGAACTCGCCGTAGACACATTCGAGGATTACCTCGAACAGCTACCGACGGTTACCGCAGGCGGCAGCGGCCCCGGCCAGAGCACGATCTACATCCGCGGCCTCGCCTCGACCACGCCGAACCTGACCACTGCCGGCGTCGCCGGTCTCGCGCCCAACGTCGCGCTGTATCTCGACGAACAGCCGCTCGCGCAGCCGGGCCGTAACCTCGACGTCTACGCAGCTGATCTCGAGCGCATCGAGGTGCTGTCCGGTCCGCAGGGTACGCTCTTCGGCGCCAGCTCGCAGGCCGGCGTCGTCCGCCTGATCACTGCCAAGCCCGACCTTTCCGGCTTCGACATGAGCGCCGATGCAGGCCTCTCGTTCACCAAGGGTGGCGAGATGAGCTACAAGGGCGAGGTCATGGTCAACCTGCCGGTGTCGAACACCATCGCGCTGCGCGCGGTTGCCTATTACGACCACCAGGGCGGCTATATCGACAACGTCCCCGGCACGCGTGACGCCAGCGAAAGCGCCCGCTTCCGTCCTGCCGGCACGGTCCGTTCCAACGGCGTTCCGGTAAATGCTCTGCGCGGCGGCTTCCAGGCCGGCGCTGACCTGTCGAACGTTACTTTCATCGCGGCAGACAACGCTGCGCTCGTGGAAGATGACTTCAACGACACCAGCTATGCCGGCTTCCGCGCCACCGCGCTGTGGGAAGTCACGCCCGACTGGAAAGTATCTGTCGCGCACACGCGCCAGGAAGTCGAAAGCGATGGCGTGTTCTTCGCCGATCCGGAGCTCGACGGTCTCGACGATCTCGAAATCCAGCGCTTCGAGGAAGACCGCCTGGAAGACGAATTCTCGAACACCAGCTGGACGGTCGAAGGCCGCCTCGCGATGCTCGACCTCGTCTACACCGGGGCCTACACGGACCGTACGACCGACCAGCGCGTCGATTACTCGGACTATCTTTTCGTCGGCCAGTACCTGCCATATTACATCTGCGACGGCTCGGTTAGCTATCCGGGCGCTGCCGCCCCCAGCGGCACCTGCCAGGCTCCCAACCTCTACGTCACGTCCTTCAGCGAGACCGAGGTCTTCACCAACGAGTTCCGCTTCAGCACCCCTTCGGACAACTGGATCCGCACCACCGGCGGCGTATTCTTCTCCGACCTGGAGCTGAAAGAGCGCAACGACTTCGCCTATCCGGGTAATGTCCTTGCGGAGCCGTTCGGACCCTTCGCGCCGAACTTCCCGCAGGCGGGCTATACTTCGCTTGACGGTCCGTTCCCGGCCGAAACAATCTTCCGCAACGACATCCGCCGTACCGACAAGCAGTTCGGCATCTTCGGTGAAACCAGTATCGACATCATTCCGGACCTGCTCACGATCACCGGCGGCATCCGTTACTACAACATCCGCGTCGACTTCGAAGGCAGCGCGAACGGCAGCTTCTGCAACAGCGGCGCCGCACAGGATGCCAACGCGTTCGGCACCAACATCAACGACCTGTATGACGGCGACGGTTCGTTCACCTTCATCGGATCGTGCAACCCGGCGCTGCGCCAGACCTTCACTCTGGCCGACTCCCTTGCCGACATCCAGGCTGCGGGTCTCAGCGCATCGCAGGCCCAGGCGGTCTTCAATGCAGTGCGCGCACCCGACGAGGCGAAGGCCGAAGGCGTGATCTACAAGGGCACGCTGACCGTCACGCCGACGCCCGACCTGCTGTTCTACGCGACCTATTCGGAAGGCTTCCGTCCGGGTCTTCTCAACCGTCCGGGCGGTGCCACCAACGGCGCCGGCTTCGTGGTTCCCTTCGAACTCGATACCGATGAGGTGAAGAACTACGAACTGGGTTGGAAGACCGAGCTATTCGACGGCCAGATGCGCTTCAACGGCAGCGCCTTCTACGTCGACATCAGCCGTCTCCAGACGACCATTTTCGATCCCTCGATCACCAATCTGTTCTTCTCGGCCAACGCCGCGGATGCAGAGATCAGCGGTATCGAAGCGGACTTCACCGTGGCGCCCTACGCGCTGCCGGGTCTGACGCTCTCGGGTGCATTCTCGATCCTCGACACCGAGATCACCGAAGTGCTCATCCCGACCAGCGACGTCATAGCCGGAAGCGAACTGGCTTTCGCACCGTCCTTCCAAGGCAACCTCAGGGCGCGCTACGAATGGTCGCTGAGCAATGACTGGGAAGCTTTCGTCCAGCCGCAGGTTTCGCACTCGGCATCGAAGTTCACCGACGTCATCGAGATCAACAAGCTCGAGCTCGACAGCTACACCGTGTTCGACCTCTCGGCCGGCGTGAAGGGCGAGCAGTGGAGCTTCGAACTGTTCGGCGACAATCTGTTCGACGAGCGCGCACAGATCTCGGGCAACTTCGTCAACGATCGCCCGCGCATCACCACCAACCGTCCGCTGACGGTCGGCCTGCGCGTGGGCTTCGACTACTGACGCTGAGCTTCAGGTAGAGACACCGAGCGGCGGGAGCGGGCCAAGGCCATCGCTTCCGCCGCTTGTCTTTGTTAGGCGCACTTGCATGAGCACACGCGACGAATCCCTCTCTGCTGCGCAGAAAGCCCTGCAAACGGGCGATTTCGGTCGCGGGAAGGAGCTCGCGCTTGCGCTGCTGGGTGACGACGCCGGTGATCCCGAGGCGCTTTACATGGCCGCGGTCGCTTCACGCTATCTCGGCCGGTTCGGTGAAGCGGAAAGCCACCTCGCCGCGCTGCACCAGGCCATGCCTGAATATGGCAGGGCGTGGCAGGAGGCAGGCCACCTCGCCAAGGCTCAGGGGCACCGCGATGCGGCTATTGCAGCATTTGCCAATGCCACGCGCTTCAATCCCGCGCTCGAGGCAAGCTGGCGCACCATGGCAGGCCTTCTCGCCGAGGCCGGGAGAACCGCTGAGGCACAGGCCGCCGAAGCGCAGGCTCAGCGGATCAAAACGCTGCCGCGCGAACTGGTGGCAGTGACCCACCATCTCCACGAAGGCCGTCTGCTCCGGGCAGAGGAAATCTGCCGCCATTACCTTCGCGCGAACCCCAAGAGCGTCGAGGGCATGCGCCTCCTCGCCAAGATCGGCCTGCAGCTGGGCATTCTCGACGATGCCGAATTCCTGCTCGACAGCGCAGCGGCGTTCGAGCCCGATAACGTCCAGGTCAGGCTCGACTATATCGACGCGCTGCGCCGCCGCCAGAAATACGAACAGGCACGCGAGGAAGCAGAGGCGCTTTACGCGCGCGATCCGGACAACCCGCTGTTCCAGTCGCACCTCGCGATCGAGAGCATGCAGACCGGCGACTACGAGCGCGCCTTCGATCTGTTCGATGCAGTTCTCGCCAAGCTACCCCAAGACCCGGCCACCCTCACCAGCCGCGGCCATGCGCTGAAGACCACCGGCAGGCAGGAAGAGGCAGTCGGAAGCTATCGCGCGGCCTTCGCGGCGAAACCCGATCACGGCGATGCCTATTACGCGCTCGCCAATCTAAAGACATATCGCTTCACGGACGAAGAGATCGCGGCAATGCGCGAGCAGCTGGAAAAGTCCGGCCTCGCCTTCATGGACCGCGTCCACCTCTCCTTCGCGCTCGGCAAGGCGCATGAGGATCGCGGCGAATATGAAGACTCCTTCCGGCACTACGATGAGGGCAATTCCCTCAAGCGAGCGCAGACCCGCTACAGCGCCGATGTCATGAGCGAAGAGCTGGCGAAGCAGGCTGAGGTTTGCACGCCCGACCTTTTCGACGCGCATGCGGGCGCGGGCCATTCTTCGCCAGACCCGATCTTCATCGTCGGTCTTCCGCGCGCGGGATCGACGCTGCTCGAACAAATCCTCGCCAGTCATAGCCAGGTCGACGGCACGCTCGAGCTGCCCAATATCCTCGCGCTCGCGCACCGGCTTCGCGGCCGTAAGGCAGGCCAGTCACGCTACCCACAGGTGCTCGACGACCTCACCCGCGAGCAGCTTGCACAGTTCGGCGAGCAGTTCATCGAGGACACCCGCATCCACCGGCAGGGCGCGCCCTTCTTCATCGACAAGATGCCGAACAATTTCAGGCACATTGGGCTGATCCACCTGATCCTTCCCAACGCCAAGATCATCGATGCGCGCCGCGCGCCGATGGATTGCTGTTTCTCCGGCTTCAAGCAGCTCTTCGCGGAAGGTCAGGAATTCACCTACGGGCTGACCGAAGTCGGGCGATACTATTCGGACTACGTCGCATTGATGGACCATTGGGACCGCGTCCTGCCGGGCAAGGTCCTGAGGGTGGATCACGAGGATGTGCTCGATGACCTCGAAGGCCAAACCCGCAGGATGCTCGAATATTGCCGGTTGCCGTTTGAAGAGGCATGCCTTGAATTCCACAAATCCGATCGTGCAGTGCGCACTGCCAGCAGCGAACAGGTCCGCCGCCCAATCAACCGCAGCGGGCAAGATGCATGGAAGCCATACGAACCGTGGCTCGATCCGCTCAAGGAAGCTCTAAGCTTTTCCGAAGAATAAGCCTCTGCGCAAAGAGCCCGTTTCCTAAGGGAATTAGTCGGTGCTATCGCTTGCTTCTTCGGACGTCCGCAATCGGGTCGTGAGCAGAACGTCCGCTTTTCGCCCAAATCTCTAAATCTCGACCTGGCTGCCCAGCTCGACCACGCGGTTGGTCGGCAGTCTGAAGAAGTCCATCGCTGTCGCCGCATTCCTAAGCATCCATGCGAATATCTTCTCGCGCCAGATGGGCATGCCCGGCTTGTCGCTGGGCAGCAGAGTCTGGCGGCTGAGGAAGAAGCTGGTGTGCATCATGTCGAACTCGCCGCCGCAGCGTTCCATTTCCTTCAGCCCCTGCGGCACGTTGGTTTCCTGCATAAAGCCATAGTGAAGCACGGCGCGGTAGAAACCGTCGCCGAGGTCGTGGATTTCGCAGCGCTCGTCGGCATCGACATAGGGCGCATCGGCGATCAGCACGGTCAGGATCACCACGCGTTCGTGGAGCACCTTGTTGTGCTTGATGTTGTGCAGCAGCGCGCTGGGCACGCCCGCAGTCTGGCTGGCCATGAAGATGGCGGTGCCGGGCACGCGCGTGGCGGAGTTCTTGGCGCTCTTGGCGAAGATTTCGATGGGCAGCGCGGTTTCGTGCATGCGCTCGCGCATCAGCTTGCGGCCACGCGCCCAAGTGGTGAGCAGCGTAAAGGCGATGAGGCCCACTACCAGCGGGAACCAGCCGCCGTCGGGCACCTTGAACAGGTTCGCCGCGAAATATGCGCCGTCGATGATCAGGAAGAAGATGACGACAGGTGCCGCGTACCACCACTTCCACTTCCACACGCCCACGAACAATACGCCCATCAGCAGCGTGTCGATGGTCACCGCACCGGTCACAGCAATGCCGTAGGCGCTGGCGAGGTTGGACGAGCTCTGGAAGGTGAGGACGAGGATGATAACCGCGACCATCAGCGCCCAGTTCACGACCGGGATGTAGATCTGGCCCGCTTCGGTTTCGCTCGTGTGGCGGATCGACAGGCGCGGCATGAAGCCCAGCTGCATTGCCTGGTGGGTAATGCTGAAGGCGCCCGAGATCACCGCCTGGCTGGCGATGAAGGTGGCGACAGTCGCAAGGATCACGAGCGGCAGGCGGAATTCCTCGCTCGCCAGAAGGAAAAGGGATTCTTCACGACTTCGGCTGCCTGCTCGGGTGGCAAGCCCGCAATCATCGCGCCCTGGCCGAAATAGTTGAGCAGCAGGCACGGCATGACGAAGCCGAACCACGAAAGGCGCATCGGGCCGCGCCCGAAGTGGCCCATGTCAGAATAGAGCGCTTCCGAACCCGTCACCGCCAGGACCACCGCGCCCATGGCGAGGAAGGCGACGAAGCCGTCGGTCACGAAGAACATCACCGCGTAATAGGGGTTCAGAGCCCAGAGGATGTCGGGGTTCTGGATGATCTGGTTGAGGCCGAGACCGGCAATGGTCGTGAACCAGATGATCATGACCGGCGCGAACAGCGCGCCGACCTTGGCTGTCCCTCTCTGCTGGAGAACGAAGAGGCACACCAGCAGCACGAGCGCGATCGGTATGACGTAGGACTGCAGGCCTTGGTCGACCACGGTCAGCCCCTCGACCGCAGAAAGGACCGAGATCGCGGGCGTGATCATGCTGTCGCCGTAGAATAGCGAGGTCGCAAAGACCCCCAGCAGGACTACCAGCCAGCCCCATTTGGACTTGCCCATGTGGCGGCTCAGCAGCGCGACCAGCGCAAGGCTGCCGCCCTGCCCCTTGTTGTCCGCGCGCATTAGGATGGTCACGTATTGCAGCGCAACCACGATGACCATCGACCAGAAGATCAGGCTGACGACGCCAAGGACGTGCATCCGGTCGATCGCGATATTCGCCGCACCGGCAAAGGTCTCGCGGAAAGCGTAGAGCGGGCTGGTGCCGATATCGCCGAAGACGATGCCGATCGCGCCGACTGCAAGCGCGGCTTTCGAGCCGCCATGGCCACCGCCATGCGAGGTATCACCGCCTGCGGGCGGTGCGGCATCCGGCGTGCTGGCCGTGCTCATATGGTGGCGTTTTCCTGCCGCATGGCGTCCAAAACCTGCATCTGCGGGGCTATCCCCCGTGCAAGGTCGCGGCGCTTAGCACCAAGGAAGGGCCACCGCAACACAAGCGAGGCTGGCGCCTAATCGCTTGTCTCTTCGCGGGGCGGCGCTATGCCGAGCATTGCATCGAGCCTCAGGAGGCGCAGCGCCAGCGATTCCCGCCAAGGCGCATCCGCGGGTGCATTCTCGAGCGCCTGGATCCAAAGTTCGCGGGTGCGTACGGGCTGCCCGGCACGAAGCCACGAAAGGCCGAGGAAATAGCGAGCACCGCCATTCGATCTGTCGAGAGCTTCGGCGCGCTCGAATGCGTAGAGTGCAGCGGGGGTGAGATTGCCCTCGCCATGCTCGACGAGTGCTATACCGAGGCCCAGCCAGGCCTCGAGATCGCCCGGGTTCTCCTCGGTCGCGCTGCGATAGAAGCCGGCGGCCCGTTCGAAGTCTCCGCGACGGGCGAAGCCGTCACCTGTCATGATCCAACGCGATGGCAGCTGCGAGCTGTCGAAATATTCGCGGCGCGCATTGACCAGCAGCTCGCCGTCGACCGGCTGCTCGGCCGAAAGCGCACCCGGCGAAGCGGACTGGCCGGGCGAGCCCTGAAGGCCGTAGCCGGCAAGGCCGAACAGCAGTGTTGCGCCGAGCAGAGACCAACCGCCCTTCCCTACCTTCAGGAGGAGGACCGCAGCGCCAAAGGTGATGGCAGCAAGGCCGATGATGGCAGCCCAGCTCATGCGCGCTTCCTGAAACGGCGCCAGAAGATCGCTGCAGCGATCAGCGCCAGCAGCAGCGGAATGGCGAACAAGGGCCAGGTCGATGCACTCATCACCGGTTCGTAGCTAACGTAGTCACCGTAGCGCTGCATCAGCCAGTCGCGGATTTCATCCGGCTCCTCGCCCGCCGCAATCCGGATACGGACCTGGTGGCGCATGTCGCCAGCCATGGGAGCATCGCTGTCGGCAATCGACTGCGACTGGCAGGTAAGACAGCGCAGCGTTTCCATCAGCTCTTGCGCCTGCGCTTCCTGCAAAGGATCATCGAGCTGGCGATAAGCATAGGGTGCAGGCGGCAACGTCTGCTGCGCGGCGAGCGGGAGTGCGGCCAGTGCCATGAGAAAGCCTGCGAGAAATCTCATTCTCCAGCCTTGCGCAATTCTTCGAGCAGCACCGGCACGTCCGAGGCGCGGATGTCGCCGATATGCTGGTAACGGATCTTGCCTTCGCCATCGACGACAAAGGTTTCGGGTACGCCTGAAGAGCCGATTGCGAGCTGCACTTCGGACAGGTCGTCGCGGCCGATCCGGCTGTAGGGATTGCCGTGCTGCGAAAGGAAGCGTTCGATATCCTCGGGCCGGTCGCGGATCGCCACGCCGACGATTTCGGCGCCTTCTTCCTTCAGCGCTTCCAGCTGGGGCGCCTCGGCGATGCAGGGCAGGCACCAGCTCGCCCAGATATTCAGCAGCTTGGGACCGCCTTGCTGGAAATAGGCGCTGTTGACTGCAGGATCGCCCTCGAATGCACTTGGGAGTTCGAAATAGGGCAGCTCATTGCCCACCATCCGGCTTTCGATGGTCTCGTCCTTGTCCTGCGTAAGCTGGTAGGCGGCAAGGCCCAGAAAGCCTGAAAACAGCATGAGGGGTAGCCAGAGTCGCCAGCTCATCGGACGGTCTCCATCTCGAGGCGACGTGCGTCACCTTTCCGTTTCGCCGAGCGGCGGCGAAGATCGCTGCGGACCCGGCCTATCAACGCGAGGATACCCCCCAGCGCAATAAGTATGCCGCCGTACCAGATCAGCGTAACAAGCGGCTTCCACCACAGGCGCACCTGCCAGCGGCCATCGGGGGCCTGCGTGCCGATGACGGCATAAAGCTGCCCGTTCCAGCGGGTCAGGAGCACGCTCTCCGCGGTTTGTTGCGCGGGTGCCCAGAAATTGCGCGATTGCGGCGTAATCTCGACCAGCTCGCCGCCCGAATAGCTTGCCGCCATGCGGCCCGACAGCGCCGTCCAGTTCGGGCCTGCGACCGGCTCGACTGCCTCGAGCGTGACTTCCCAAGGGCCAACCTGGGTAACACCGCCCTCGCCCAACGCAGCGAGCTTCTCCGTCGAGAAAGCGCTTTCACTGGCCATGCCGAGCAGCGAAACCGCGAGGCCGAAATGCGCAAGCACCATGCCCCATAGAGATAGTGGTGCGCGGCGCAGGCTTCGCCCCTTCAGCGGAAGGAAGCTGGCAACGCCCAGCGCAATGGCGAATGCGAGACCGAGCAGCGGCAGGATCGCGATTTCGGCAAGCAGGCCGAACATCACCAAGGCCGCAAGCAGCAGCGCGACTAGCAAGGCGATTTCCTTGGATATCCGTCCCCAGCTGTCGCGCCGCCAGCGAAGTAGCGGGCCCACAGCCATGATCGCCAGCATCGGGAACACGAAAATGGCGCTGACCGGATTGAAATAAGGCGGTCCCACGGACACGCGGACATCGAATGCTTCGGTCAGAAGAGGGTAGAGCGTGCCGAGCAGCACGACGGCAAGGATCGCGCTCAGCATCACATTATTGACCACCAGTGCGCCCTCGCGGCTCGCCACCGAGAAGCGTTCCCCCTCGCTGATGGAGCCTGCACGCAGGGCGAAAAGAAGCAGCGCGCCGCCGATGTAGATCGCGAGCAGGAACAGGATGAAGCTGCCACGCTCGGGATCAACAGCAAAAGCATGGACACTGGTCAGCACGCCCGAGCGAACGAGGAAGGTGCCGAGCATGCTCATGGAGAAGGCGACCACGCCGAGCATGATGGTCCAGACGCGCAAGGCATCGCGGCTGGCAAGCACGCTCGCCGAATGGAGGAGTGCAGTTGCCGCAAGCCACGGCATGAGCGAGGCATTCTCGACCGGATCCCAGAACCAGTAGCCGCCCCAGCCGAGCTCGTAATAGGCCCAATAGCTTCCGGCCGTGATCCCTAGCGTGAGGAACACCCATGCTCCGAGGATCCAAGGACGCATTGCCCGGGCGAAGTCAGGCGTGACCTGCTTGGTGAGCAATGCTCCCAAGGCGAAGCTGAAGGCGACCGAAAGTCCGACATAGCCGATATAGAGCGTGGGCGGATGGAAGGCGAGGCCGATATCCTGCAGCAGCGGGTTGAGGCCCAAACCCTCCGCAGCGGGCTGCGCGAGGCGCTCGAACGGGTTCGAGGCGAGCAGCAAGAAGCCGTAGAAGCCGAGAGCGACGAAACTCTGCGCTGCAAGCGTCGCTTGCATCGTCTTTTCTGGCAGGCGGCGCTCGACGGCCGCGATCAGGGCGCCTGCAAGCGCCATGACTGTAACCCAGAGCAGCATCGAACCCTCGTGATTGCCCCAGGCACCCGATAATTTGAAGATCATCGGCTTTGCAGTGTGAGAGTTGGTGGCAACCAGTTTCACCGACAAGTCGGTGATCGCGAAGACCCAGAGCAACGCGGCAAAGGATATCGCTACCAGGCCGCCCTGGAGAATGGCCGCCGGACGGGTCAGCCGCGCGATTTCGGCGTCGGCACCCGCGCGCTGCGCCAGGAGCCCTCCCACGAGTTGCAGGACGGCAAGCGCGGCTGCAAGCCACAGCGCGGCAAGACCGATTTCGGCGATCATTCAATTCCTATCGTCGTCTCTCGCGCCATTTCGGCAGCCTGATGCTCGTCCATGTCCTGCAATTCGCGGGGGACGTAATTTTCGTCATGCTTGGCGAGCAGCTTGTCGGCCTCGAAGGTGCCGTCCGCTGCCAAACGCCCTTCTGCAACGACGCCCGATCCCTCTTGGAAGAGGTCTGGCAGGATGCCCGCAAAACGTACGGGTACCGCAGAATCCTCACGCCCGGTCACCGTGAAAGTGACCGTGATACCATCTGCCAGCATTTCGACCGTGCCAGGCGCGACCATGCCGCCAAGGCGGACGGCTTGCCCGATCTGAGGCGGGTCCGCCTGCATCTGTTCGGGAAGGTAGAAATAGCTCGCCTGGTTGCGCAGCGCGTAGGCGGCGAGCAATCCGGCGCCGACAAGCGCAATCAACGCGAGAACCACGAGAATGAGCCGCTGATGTTTTGCCTTCATTTGCCCAATCTCGAACCCGAACGAACCTTCTCGCGGCGTGCTTCGGCGCGCTTCATCGCGACCCAGCTCCACGCCATCATCGCGAGGGTCGCACCAATGCCCACGGCATAGGCTCCGTAAACGAAAAGCCACTGGTCGAGCGCCTCACGCATCAATCGGCCTCCATGGCGCGGCGACGTAGCCGCGCTTCCGCTTGGATATCCGCGAGCAATGCTCGCATTCGCGCCAGCACCACGCCGCCGAAGATGAGCGAAAACCCGATCACGGCGACGAGCAGCGGCGCAAGGAATACGCCGTCGATCGCGCTTTTACCCACCGTGATGCTGGGCGGCTGGTGGAGCGAATTCCACCACACCACGCTACGGTTTATGATGGGTATGTTGATTGCCCCGATCAAGCCGAAAATGGCAGGAATCCGCGCCGAAACACCCTCACGCTGTGCAGCCTGCGCGAGCGCGATATAGGCGATGTAGAGGAAAGCCAGCACCAGCATCGAAGTGAGACGTCCGTCCCATACCCACCAGGTGCCCCAGGTCGGCCTGCCCCAGATCGAACCGGTGGCAAGGCAGACGAGAGTAAACACGAGGCCCGGCACGGCAGCTCCGCGCGCGGCGATGGCTGCAAGCGGATGTCGCCAGACGAGGAATACGAGGCTGGAAATGGCGATCGCGGTCCAGCCGCCCATGCCCAGCCATGCCGTAGGGACATGGATGAAGATAATGCGCACCGTCTCGCCCATGAGGCGATCGGGCGGGACCTGCGTGAAACCCCAGAAGAGCGCCGCCGCGGTGAGGAAAAAACCGCTGACAAGCAGGAGTGGCGTCAGCCACCCTGCAAGGGCTAGGAAGCGTTTGGGATTGGCGAAACCGTGCATGTGTGTGAGCCGTCGCTGCCAGCCTATTGCAGCCCCTGCCCCCTGCTGCAAGGTGGATTAGCGCCCGATGAGCTCCTTGGCCATCTTGTCGGCGACCTGGTCCGGAGAAACGCCGGTCTTGTCACTCTGCTCCCAGATCTGCTCGAGACGGCCCGGGATCAGCGCGATGCGCTTGCGCACCTCGTTGATGTCGCAGGGCGCGCCGTCGTTCCGGCACAGGTACTCGAGCGTTACCGAGATGATGCCGCCGGCGTTGATGACGTAGTCCGGCGCATAGAGAATGCCGCGCTTGGCCAGCATCGGGCCGTGCTCGGGGCGCTTCAACTGGTTGTTAGCTCCACCAGCGACGATCTTGCAGTCGAGGCGTGCCACACCCTCGTCATCGAGGATCGCGCCGAGCGCATTGGGCGAGAAGACGTCGCAGGCGACCGACATAACGGCATCGGGGGCCGCCGTATCGGCTCCCAGCTCGGTTGCCAGCGCTTCGCAGCGGTCCTCGTGGATATCCGAAAGGGTGAGTTTGGCGCCTTCCTTAGCGAGCAGGCGTGCAACGCCGCCACCGACGCTGCCGGTGCCCTGGATCGCCACGTGGACGCCTTCCATGCTGTCCTTGCCGAGCTTGTGCTTAACCGCGGCCTTGATGCCGAGGAAGATGCCGAGCGCGGTGAACGGACCCGGATCGCCGCCGGCTGCATCCTCGCCGTCGACCGGAAGGCCGGAGACGTACTGCGTGCGCTGTGCGACGGCCGCCATGTCGGCTTCTGAGATGCCGACGTCTTCGGCGGTGACATACTGGCCGCCGAGTGCTTCGACCGCGTCGGCGAATGCAGCGAGCATTTCCGGCGTCTTGGTCTTGTTCTCGTCAGCGAGGATGACTGCCTTGCCGCCACCCATCGGAAGGCCGGCCATGGCGTTCTTGAAGCTCATGCCGCGCGACAGGCGCAGAGCATCGCGCATTGCAGCTTCGGGCTCGGCATAGTGCCAGAAACGGGTGCCGCCCGCGCCCGGGCCGAGATGGGTCGAATGGAGCGCGATAATCGCAGTGAGGCCGCTCTTCGGGTCGCGCACGAGCTGGACAAGCTCGTGATCGTCGTAATCCGCTTCGGTCCAGAATGCAGTCATCGGTCTCGTCGCCCCCTTGAAAGGTAACTTGTGACCCGGTGCAGCATAGAGAAAATGGGGCGATCGACGGGGTTCGAACCCGCGACCTCCGGTACCACAAACCGGCGCTCTAACCAACTGAGCTACGATCGCCACACGCCCCCGGAACGCTGCCGGGAAGGCGGCACATATACGCGAGAGGCAGGCCGTCAACCCGCCTTGCGCAACGGCGCGTGCCTGTTGCACAACAAGGTTCAAATGGGAAGTGAAAAAGCGCAGGCAAGCCAACTGGCGCAACTTTCTTTCTCGCCTTGCGACAGCGCCTTGAGGCTCTATCCTGCCTTGCCATGACCGGACCTGGCGAATCTTCCGCGCAAATGCTGCTTGCGAAACCGGGGGTACAGCGGGTTCCCACAGACAAACTCGAGCTCTTCCAGCTGCGCGATTTCGTTGGCGAGGTCCTGCGCGAAAAGATCATCTCGCTGATCGAGAAGGATCGTAGGCCGTCCACTCTCGCCGACGAAGGCGACGATCGCTATTTCCGCACGAGCGAGACATGCGACCTCGATGCCGAGGAACCGGCCGTCCGCGAACTGGAAGCAATGCTCGCCGCGCTCAACGGGATCGACCCCGCCTATGGCGAGCCCTTGCAGGGCCAGCGCTACGATGTCGGGCAGGAGTTCAAGCCGCATTGCGACTACTTCAATCGCGATGGTCAGGACTGGGAGAAATATTGCTCGGTCGCGGGCCAGCGGACCTGGACCTTCATGATCTACCTCAATGATGTCGAGGCTGGCGGTGCGACCCGTTTCAAGGCGGTGAAGAAGACCTTCCAGCCCGAGGCGGGCAAGCTGGTCTGCTGGAACAACATGCGGCCCGACGGTCGCGAAAACCCAAACACGATCCACCACGGCATGAAGGTCCGCAGAGGCGTCAAATACGTGATCACCAAGTGGTACCGCGAAAGGCCTTGGGGATGGTGAATTTCGAGGAAGGCAAGGCCTACGAAGGCGGCTGCCACTGCGGCACCGTGCGGTTCAGTGTCACCATGCCCTCCGATCCGCTGATCCGGCGCTGCAACTGCACGATTTGCGCGATGAAGGGCGTCGTCATGATCGACGTGCCAATGTCGACGCTGACCATCACGCAGGGCGAGGACAAGCTTACGCTCTACACTTTCGGCAGCGGGGCGGCGAAACATCGGTTCTGCTCGCGCTGCGGTATCCACCCCTTTCACCAGCTGCGCTCCGAACCCGACAATTACGGCGTGAACCTTGCCTGCCTCGACGGGATTTCGGTCTACGACCTGCCCGACGTTCCGGTTTTCGACGGTCAGAACCATCCGGGCGACGGCAATGATTACTCTTATGTCGGGACGCTGCGTCTCGACCGGCACAGCGATTGATCCAGATCAAGTCGTAGCCGCGAGCCTACTGTTATCATGGCCTCCCAAGAGCGATGGAGAGGCACGAATGACCGAATATGGCAATTTCCGCAAAGCGCTGGAGCAACGCCTCGCAGCGCTGCTCGAACGCGCCGAAGTGATCGAGGACGACCTGCGCCAGCCGCTGGACGCCGATTTCAGCGAACAGGCGATAGACCTGGCCGACGATGAAGCGCTCGAAGGCGTGGACGAAGTATTGCGCCACGAGATCGCGCAGATCCGCCATGCCCTGAAACGCATCGAGAGCGGGACCTACGGGACCTGCAGCCAGTGCGGGAAGGATATCAGCAAGGGTCGTCTGAAAGCACGCCCGATCGCGACTCGCTGCATCGACTGCGCCAGCTGATCGCCCAAACGAAAAGGGCGGCCCCGCGGGACCGCCCTTGAATTCGGTATGTCTCGAAGAAGCTTATTTCTTCTTGAGCGACAGACCGCCGAAGCGCTTGTTGAAGGCTGCAACGCGGCCGCCTTCCTGAAGCTGCTGCTTGCCGCCGGTCCATGCCGGGTGGCTGGTCGGGTCGATGTCGAGAGCGAGCGTGTCGCCTTCCTTGCCCCAGGTCGAGCGCGTCTGGAATTCGGTACCATCGGTCATCTTGACCGTGATCATGTGGTAATCGGGGTGACCTTCGGCCTTCATTGTAAACGTCCTTCTAGCTTCGGAGCGGTTCCGACCGGTCCAGCTGTTTGTGGAGAAGGCGCGCGGTTAGCGCCGCGCGCGGAAATTTGCAACCCTATTCGGGTGCGTCGGCGATCATCGCCGTGAAGCTGACTTCGCAAGTGACCTTGCCATCGACGCTCGCCTTGCCGGCGAACTTGCAGACACGGGCGCGCTTCTGGACGAACTCGGCTTCGAGGTCGAGCAGCACGCCGGGCGTTACCGGGGCGCGGAATTTCGCATTCTCGATCGCCATGAAATAAACCAGCTTGCCCGAACCAGCGAGACCGAGGCTTTCGACTGCGAGCACGCCGGCAGCCTGCGCAAGCGCCTCGATCTGGAGCACACCGGGCATGATCGGTGCGCCGGGAAAATGCCCCTGAAAGAAGTCCTCGTTGAAGCTGACCGCCTTAACTGCGTGGATGCGCTCGTCGACGACGAGTTCCTTCACGCGGTCGACCAGAAGCAGGGGATAGCGATGCGGGAGGCGCTTCAACACCTCGACGACGTCGAAATCGGTCTCGCTCATCTGCTATCCCCCTTGTTTTCTGGAACTCAGCGGCCGGTCGGCTGTGCCGGCTGCTGCTGTTGCTGCTGCTGCGCTGCCTGCTGCTGGCGGGCCGCGATCAGGCGGATCTGCTGGACCTGCTGATAGGCGCCAACCGACTGCTGCGAAGGCTGCCAGCCCTGCGGCGGCGTGACCTGCACGGCCGTCGGCGCGGCGTTCATCGCGTCAAGAACCTTCTGGTTGATGTTGGCTGTCGGGTTGGACCAGATGGTGGCATCGGGCGAGAGCACGGCAACGATGTTGTTCTGCGTGATCACCGACTGGAGCGCGGTGGCATACTGCTGGAGGACCTGCTCGACAGCGTAGACGCGCGCAGCATCGACCTGGTTGGAAAGCTGTGCGAGTTCCTGGTCAAGCGTCTGGACCTGCTGGGCCTGCGGCGCTGCCTGATAAGCCTGCATCTCGGTTTGATTGAGCTGGCCGTCACCATCGGTGTCGAACGGCTGGACCAGCGTCTGGCGCTGCTGGCTCTTCTGCTGGAGCTGCGTGATCTGCGAAGCGTAGGTGGTGTTCACCTGCTGGAATGCAGTGTTCAGCGAGTTGCTGAAAGCGATCGTCGCCGGAGCATTCGCAACGGCGATGTTGCCCGAAACCTGCGCCGCTGCAGGGGTGGCGGCAATGGCCGCGCCCATGAGGCTCGCGGCAGCGAGGGTCTGCTTGAGAAGTTTCATTAGAATTGTGTTCCTACGTTGAAGGACAAGGTCTTGGTGTCGTCACCCGGCTGCTTTCTAACAGCGTGCGATAGATCGATCCTGAACGGCCCGAAGGGCGAGTTCCAGTTGACACCAATGCCTACGGTGATGCGGGGGCTGGGGCTGTCGCCGAGTAGCACCTCGCGATAGAAGCTGTCGGGCGCGATGACCGCGGTATTCGGGTCGCCCAAAGCGTTGAATTCGTTGGTCGACTGCAACGCTTCCTGAAAATCGTCGCTCGGATCGTCGGGAGTGTTGTTGTCGTTGATGATCGGGTTGAGGTCGGCATCGAACTGCAGTTCCTCGAACACCGGCAGACCGCCGAGCGTACGAGCCTGGAAGCCGTTCGGGAAATCGCCGAGCTGCGGGCGGTCGATCGCGAAGAGCGAACCGACATCGGCCCAGATCGACGGGCGCAGGCCCATCTCACGAGCGCCCGAACCGAGCGGGATCTCCAGCTCTGCACGGCCGAGATAGTAGGCGCGACCACCCAGTGCATCGTCGAAGCGCGGATTGTCGACGCTGCGGAAGTCCTCGATAGTCTGCAGCGTGCGCGGCGTGGTCGGATCGTTGTCGAGGTCTTGATATGCAAGACGGACTACGCGCGGTCCGAGACCGCGGATATCGAAGCCGCGGAACTGCGCCTCGCCAAGGAAGAAGCGGTCGGTCAAGCGGACATCATCGAAGCCGGGCGCTGCGCTGTCTTCCAGCGCATGGATCCATCCACCCTCGATATTGGCCGAGAAAATGAACCCGCTGCCTAGCGGGAACCACTTGCCCATGTTGGCGCGCATACGGGCATATTTCACGTCGCCGCCGAGGCCGGCCACTTCGCCGGTCACCGAGATACGCTCGCCGCGCGTGGGACGCAGGCGGCTATCGAGCGAGATCGTAGTTGAGCGTCAGGCCCACGATCGACGAGGTGCGCTGGCCGACAGCTTCGCAGACGAAGCGCGAGCTGGTGCACTCGAGAATGCCGTCGCCGTCGAAATCGCTGAAGTTGCCGCTTCCGATCGTCACGTCTTCATAGTTGAAGGTGTAGCTGCCGATCAGCGCCATGTATTCGCTCAGCGGCACACCCGCGCGCATCTGGAAGCCGGTGGTCGCCTGCTTGTAGCGGTTGAAGCTGGTGGTGAACCGCTCGTTGTCGAATTCGCGGTGATACACGTCCGCGCCCATCGAGATGTTGCGGTCGAAAACATAGGGGTCGGAGAAGCTGATGTTCGCCGAGCGCGAGAAGCGCGAATAATTGACGCTCAGGCCGATGGTCTGGCCGCGGCCGCGGAAGTTGCGCTGTCGGATCGAGCCCGCCAGGATGAACTGCTCGATCGACGAGAAGCCTGCCGAAAGCTGCAATTCGCCGGTCGGCTGTTCTTCGATATTGGCCTCGAGCACGATGCGGTCGGGAGCGCTCCCCTCGACCTGCGAGATTTCGAAGTTTTCCTGGAAGAAGCCCAGCGACTTGATACGCGCTTCCGAGCGCTTGATCGCGAGGCTGTTGAACGCATCGCCCTCGGCCACGCGGAATTCGCGGCGTACGACCTTGTCCTGCGTCAGCGTGTTGCCGTTGACGTCGATGCGCTCGACATAAACGCGCGGTGCTTCTTGCAGGATGAAGGTGACGTCCATGGTCAGGTCGTCGGGGTTGCGGCGGAAATCGGGGCGCACGTCGGCAAAGGCATAGCCGAAGGTACCCGCGAGGTCGGTGAGCTGCTCGACCGTGTCCTCGACGCGCTTCGCATCGTACCAGTCACCTGTCTGCATCGGCAGGCGCTGGCTCATCGATTCGCTGTCGAAGTCGCGCAGCTGGCTGTCGACCTTGACCTCACCGAACTTGTAGCGCTCGCCCTCTTCCACCACGTAAGTGATGATGAAGTCTTCCTTGTCGGGCGTGAGCTCGGCCACGGCGGAAACGACGCGGAAATCGGCATAGCCCTGGGTCAGATAGAAAGTACGCAGCTGCTGCTGATCGAAGGCCAGGCGGTCGGGGTCGTAGCTGGTGTTCGAGCTGAGGAAGGTCAGCAGGCGCGCTTCCTTCGTGACCATCTCGCCTTTCAGATCGCCGTCGGAGAACTGTTCGTTGCCGATGATGTTGATCTGGCGAACCTTGGACTTGGGGCCTTCGTTGATCTCGAAGACGATATCCACGCGGTTCTGGCTCAGCTGGACGAGCTGCGGCTCGACCGTCGCGGCGAAGCGCCCCTGGCGCTTGTAGAGTTCGAGGATCCGCGACACGTCGGCACGAACCTTCGAGCGGGTGTAGATCTGGCGCGGCGCAAGACGGATCTCAGGGATGATCTTGTCGGCTTTGATGCGCTCGTTACCCTCGAGAAGGATACGGTTGATCACCGGGTTTTCGACCACGGTGATAACGACATTGCCGCTTTCGTTGACGACGCTGACGTTCGAGAACAGCTCGGTGGCGTAAAGATCCTTCAAGACTTGGTCGCCGGCAGCCTGCGTGTAGGCGTCGCCCGGCCGCAGGCGAATGTAGGAGAGGATCGTCTGGGGCTCGAGGCGCTGCGCTCCGGCGACCGCGATCGTCCGGACGACGTCCTGTTGCTGGAGCGTGGCTGGCTGCTGGTCCTGACCCTCGTCCTGAGCGCCGGAGGCGGCAGTCGCATCGGCGTCCTGCGCTAGGGCCATTGCCGGCATCGCGCCGAGAACGGTTCCGGCCAGCAGGCCGGCCATCACGCGCTTGCTGCGCATTTTCGCTTCGCTTGCGGAAGTCGCAAATCCAGTCATCGACAAGGGAATTCCCGTCCTCAAATAATCCATCGACCCGCCCACGCTGAGGCCAGATGGCCCCCTGCCCGATGCAGGCCGCCCAATCAAGCCGTGTGACACCCGTTACGGATGGAGCAACCGGCCCTGTCCCCGCCTAATTCCCGAAGAAGGGAAGTTTGGCGATATCGATGAAGGTGACGAAAACCATCAAGGCGAGCACGAGTGCCACGCCGGCCCTGTAGGCCACCTCCGTCGAGCGGGGTCCCAAGGGCTTCCGGCGGATTGCCTCTGCCGCGTAGAAAGCCAGGTGCCCGCCGTCGAGTGCCGGGATTGGCAGGAGGTTGATGAATGCCAAGTTAAGCGAAATCAGCGCCGCCAGGTTGAAGAAGGCGAGCGGTCCGAGGCTCAGCTGTTCGCCCGCATACTTGCCGATCGTGACGGGTCCGCCGAGCTCTTTCACCGACCTTTCGCCGACCACGATCTGCTTGATCCCGGTCACCATCATATCGACCAGCATGCCCGTCTGCTGGAGCGAAAGCTGGGTCGACTGGATGAGGCCGACGTCCTCGTAATCGTAACGCGACTGCTCTGCGGCCGCAGTGATACCGATCAGGCCGATCGTGCCCTTGTTGCCGAAGCGGTCTTCCTGCTCCACCGAATAGGTGCGGACCGGGAAGACCATTTCCTCCCCGTCGCGCTCGATACCGATGTCGAGAACGGTGTTGGGATAGAGCTGGACCGCGCGGATCAGCTCCTGGAACCCGACGACCGGCTCTCCGTCGACCGAGACGATCTTGTCGCCAACCTCGAGACCGGCGGCAGGTGCAGCCGATTCCTCGGAGAAAGAACCAATAGTCATCTGCTCTTCGACGTTCACCGGTACCGGCTTTCCGAACATCATAAAAAAGCTGATGAAAATCGCCAGGGTAACGAGGATATTCATCGCCGGACCGGCGAAGACGATCAGGGCGCGTTTGCCGAGCGAGGCATGGTGGAAACTGCCGTCTCGCTCTTCGGGCGTGGCGTTCGCTGCAGCATCAGGATGCGGGATGCTCGCCGGATCCATATCTCCCTTGAACTGGACGTAACCGCCGAGAGGCAAGGCGCTGATTTTCCAGCGGGTGCCGTGACTGTCGGTCCGGCCCCAGATCTCCTTACCGAAGCCGACCGAGAAGGCTTCCGCCTTCACGCCGAACCAGCGTCCGACGAGATAGTGGCCGAGTTCGTGCAGTGTCACCAGCGGCCCCAGCAGCAGCGGGAAGCCGATGATGTAGTAAACCCAGATGGGGATCGATCCGTCCAAGGTCAGGCTGTCTCCATAATCGCGTTGGCGCGCATGCGCGCATCCTCATCAACGCGCAGGACCTCTTCAAGGGTCCGCGGCGCGGACGGAAGCGAATTGTCCGAAAGGACGCTTTCCACCATTAGCGCAATGCGGCTGAATTTAATCTTACCGGCAAGGAATGCGGCTACCGCCACCTCGTTGGCGGCGTTCAGAACAGCCGGAGCCGCCCCGCCCGCCTCGGCGGCTGCGCGCGCGAGGCGCGTTGCCGGAAAACGGTTCTCGTCTGGCTTGAAGAACGTAAGCTCGCCGATCTCGGGAAGATCGAGCGGCGCCATCGGCGTGTCCATGCGCGCAGGCCAGGCAAGGCACGAGGCGATCGGCACGCGCATGTCGGAAGGGCCGAGCTGCGCGAGCGTCGAGCCGTCGCGATATTCGACCATCGAATGGATCACGCTTTGCGGGTGGACCACGATGCGGATGCGGTCGAGCCCGACCGGAAAGAGGTGATGCGCCTCGATCAGTTCGAGGCCCTTGTTGAACATGGTCGCGCTGTCGACGCTGATCTTCGCGCCCATGTCCCAGTTCGGATGGGCGATCGCCTGCTCGGGAGTGACCGCATCGAGGTCCTCGACCAGCCGAAGCGGTCCCCCGCTCGCCGTGAGAGTGATCGTGCGCACCTCTTCCATCTTGCCGCCCTGCAGGCACTGGAAAATCGCATTGTGCTCGCTGTCGACGGGAAGCAGGGTTGCGCCGTGCTTGGCGACTGCGGCGGTCATCACCTCGCCTGCAGACACCAGCGCTTCCTTGTTGGCCAGCGCTATCGTGGTCCCCTGCTCGATCGCCGCCATGACCGGTCCGAGGCCGGCGCAACCCACGATGGCTGCCATGACGATATCGACCGGCCTTGCCGCCGCTTCGCAAAGCGCCGCGCGCCCGGCGGCAGGTTCCACATCCGATCCGGCCAGCGCCTGCTTCAGTTCCTCATAGCGCGCTTCGTCCGCAATCACTGCGGTCTCCGCCCCGAATTCGCGGGCGAGCTTCGCCAATTCCTTGACATTGGAATGCGCGGTAAGCGCGGTAACGCGCCAGTCGGCAGGGTTTCGGCGTACCAGATCGAGCGTCGATGTGCCGACCGAACCTGTAGCGCCCAGAATGGTGATCGAGCGTGTCATGCGCCGCCCAACACGGCACCGGCGATCAGTGCCACGGGGATCATTCCGTCGGTCCGGTCGAAAAAGCCGCCGTGCCCCGGGATGAGGTTCGAACTGTCCTTTACCCCCGCTTTGCGCTTGAGCCAGCTTTCGAGGAAATCACCCGCCTGCGCGGCAACGGCGAGAACCGCGCCTATCCCCACGATCATGCCGATTTCTGCCGGTTCGAAGCCGAGAGTATTCGCTCCGCTGATCTGGCGAGCCGCGAAATAGATGAAGATGGCCAGCCACGTGCTAGCGCCCACAATACCGCCGAGAAGGCCGGCCCAGGTTTTCGACGGACTGATCGCAGGTGCGATTTTCGGGCCGCCGATAGTGCGTCCAAAGAAGTAGGCGAAGGTGTCCACGGCAATGACCGTTCCCACCACCCCGACGATCATTGCGGTCGGCAGCTGGGTCAGGAAGACGCCCGCAAGAACGATGTAGGCCGTCCCTGCAGCGATCGCGATAATGCGCGTCGCCATTCCCTGCGTCGCCTTGAGCACCAGCAACAGGAACTCGATCAGCGTCACCGTGACGACCGCGGCGATAAAGATGTCGAGCCAGATGCCTCCGGCCACCAGCGCGGCAATCGAGACGGCAAGCATGACAGCAGCGGACAGCAGCCGCATGGGCAGGTCCGCATTCTTCGATTTCACAGCTGCATCACCTGCCCCCAAAGCGTCTCTCCCTGCCCGCGAACTGGTCCAGCGCATCCTGCAGGTGCGCGGGCGTGAAGTCGGGCCATAGCACGTCGGTGAAGATCATTTCCGCATAGGCGCATTGCCACAAGAGGAAATTGGACAGCCGCACTTCCCCGCTCGTGCGGATAAGGAGATCAAGCGGTGGAAGGTCGGCCGAATAAAGATTGGCCTCGATGCTCTCTTCCGTGATCTCGCCGGCCTCGGCAGCCAGCCGTGCAGCCTGCACGATCTCGGCCTGCGCACCGTAGTTGAGCGCGACTGCGAGCGTGCGTGAGCCCTTCGACGTCTGCTCCAGCGCATCCTCGAGCATTTCGACGATATCGGGCGCAAGGCCGCGCCAGTCGCCGAGGATATGCAGCTTCACGTCATTCGCGATAAATTCGGGCAGGTCCGATTTGATGAACTTGCGCATCAGGTTCATCAGATCGTCGACCTCTTCGTCGGGCCGCTTCCAGTTTTCGCTGCTGAACGCGTAGAGCGTCAGGCATTCGATCGGCGTTTCCTTGAGACTGCGCACGAGTTCGCGCACCGCCTCCACGCCCTTGCGGTGGCCCATGGCCCGCGGCAGGTGCTTGCGCTTCGCCCAGCGCCCGTTGCCATCCATGATGATGGCAACATGGCGGGCTTCCTGGGTCGTATCAGTCATGCCTGGAAGGCCCCCGAGCGCCGCTTACTGGCTCAGGATTTCCTGCTGCTTCTTGGCCACGGCTTCGTCCGCTTCGGCGACGTGGGCGTCGGTCATCTTCTGGACTTCGCCCTCCATGCGCTTCTGCTCGTCTTCCGAGATTTCCTTCTTCTTCTCGTCTTCCTTCAAAGCTTCCATGCCGTCGCGGCGAACGTTGCGGATCGCGATCTTGGCCTTCTCGCCGTATTCGCTGGCGACCTTCGCGAGGTCCTTGCGGCGCTCTTCAGTGAGGTCGGGCATCGGCAGGCGGACGTTCTGGCCGTCGATCATCGGGTTGAGGCCGAGATTGGCCTTGGCGATACCCTTTTCGACCGCGGTCACATTGGCCTTGTCCCATACCTGAACGCTCAGCATGCGCGGCTCGGGCGCCGATACGGTGGCGACCTGGTTCAGCGGCATCATCGAGCCGTAGACTTCGACCACGACCGGATCGAGCAGGCTTGTGTTTGCGCGGCCGGTGCGCAGGCCCGAAAGATCGCCCCTCAGGCTCTCGACTGCGCCCTTCATGCGGCGTTCGATGTCGGCTTTGTCGTACTTGGCCATGGTTGGCTTCCTCGTTTTGTCGTTCGTTCTTAAGCGGTGTGATCGGTCACGACGGTCTGTACGCCCTCGTTCGAGAGCACGCGCGCCAGGTTGCCCTTCTCGCGGATCGAGAAGACCACGATCGGAATGTCGTTGTCGCGGCACAGCGCAACGGCGCTCGCGTCCATGACCTTGAGATTGTCTGCCAGCACCTTCCCGTAACTCACGGTTTCATAGCGCTTGGCGTCCTGGTTCTTCTTCGGGTCGCTGTCATAGACACCATCGACGCTAGTGCCCTTGAGCAGCGCGTCGCACTTCATTTCGGCGGCACGCAGCGCTGCGCCGCTGTCGGTGGTGAAATACGGTGCGCCAACACCGGCAGCGAAGATCACGATGCGGCCTTTTTCGAGGTGGCGCTCTGCGCGGCGGCGGATCACCGGCTCGCACACTTGGTCCATCTGCACCGCGCTCTGCACGCGGGTCTCGACACCGATCTGCTCGAGCGCGCTCTGCATCGCGAGTGCGTTCATCACCGTAGCAAGCATGCCCATGTAGTCGGCCTGCGCGCGGTCCATGCCTTGTGCTGCACCGGCCATGCCACGGAAGATGTTGCCACCGCCGATTACCAGACAGATCTCGAGTCCGGTTTCCTTGGCCGCCTTCACTTCCTTGGCGAGCTCCAGCACGAAGGCCGGATCGATCCCGAACTGCTGGTCCCCCATCAACACCTCGCCCGAGAGTTTTAGAAGGACGCGGTTCATCTTGGGAAGGGTCATGCGGGAGATTCTCTTTTCAGTAGGTTTGCGCGGCCTTAGTGCCCTACTGCCGCGCTGCCAAGGGGCGCATCTCGCACTCAGCCCGTTACGCGGACTGCGCAATGCCAGCTGGTGTGCTTGATACCCTTTGGCAGAGGCAGCAATCGGTCACGTGCGAAACGCGATCCGAACCGGATATCCGCCAGCTCCATTCCGTGCCGCGCGGCCAGCTGACCGAAGGTGACCGGGTCGAGCCAGCAGGTATGCTCGGGATTGTTGGCCACGATCCCACCTTTCACACCCGACTTGACCACGTTGCGCCAGTACCAGGGGTTGGGCGTAGAGACGACCAGCACGCCCCCTGCCCTGAGGTTGCGCTTCACGCTGCGCATGAAGCCACCGAGATCTTCGAGATGCTCGACGAGGTCGCCGGCTACAATGACATCGAAATCCTGCTCGAATTCGAAATTCTGCGCATCGCCATGACTGATATCGAAGCCTCGCGCCTGCAGGAATTCGACACCCGGCTTGCTGAGATCCAGCCCCTTGAGAGACTTGGCCCTCTCGGCCAGCGCCTTGTGCAGCCAGTATGGGCTGCGGTAGTTTTCGGGATCGTGCTCGACACAGCCCACATCGAGTACGTCGCGGCCTTTGGCATAGCGAACGGCGTAGGCGATCTTGTGGTCGTCCCAGGCAATCCCCTCACCAAACAACGCTGCGTCTGCAGGGATCGCGGCTTCCGACAGCTTGGAGGGATTGGTGACGAAATTTTGGGCCATTCGTGAGGAATTCCACCGGGATGAACTGCTTAGTTGCGATAGCTGTGCATGCTTGCTCTGAAAAGGAAAAGGCCGCCGAAGCGAACCCTGATCGTCCAGATTTTGTTCGACCTGACAATTGCGTGTAAGAATGAGCCATCCCGGCAGTCTTCTGGGAGGTACAGATATTGGCTGGATCGCGTGTATTCGGACCCGCTCAATCGCCGCCGGTGGTTACCTACCGGCCGTCTTTGCATGAGCGACAGAGGGCTGGAATGGCCAGCGCGCAAGACAGTCGCCACCTGGCCCTAAATGTCGCCGGTTTCCTTACACCCGCCGCGGCGATCACCTTGGGCATCCTAGCCTACACGTTGACCGACGGGTTCTCTGAAGGGCCCCAGCCCCAAAATGACGCAGAACCAGACGAACCAATACGAGTTCCGCGCAGTGTCGCCGCGCAGGCCGAATTCGTCTTGAGGGAGGTCACGCTTACCGCAGAAACACTGGCCCCGGAAGAACCGGCCAAGGTGAGCTATCAGAGTGTCCAAGCCGCACCGATAGCTATGCAAGTGACGAAGAAACGCGATGACTGGCAACCAGCGACGCTGGAGCCGCCAACTCCACAAATCGTCACAAGACCTCTCGAAGGAGCGCCTGCCCGCCATTCAGGAGCGCAGTCGGACGCAATCATGCGACCGCTCGATCCCCCTATCTTCTCGGGCATCCAGACCGGCCCATCGCTGGCCAATAGTAAGCTCGCCAAGGAATCCTTCGGCCCAAATGCAGCAATAGGCGGCACCCAGCGCGCGCCAGTGGAAGAGATGCAGATCCAGATCGTCATCGAACCCGACAGGAATTCTGCAGAAGCCGCGCTTGCAAGCTCGCGCTACGTCCGCCGTGACTATTCGCGCACCGTGCATGTTGCAGGAGCGCGTAGGGATTTTCCTATCGCGAAAAGCGAAGTGGTCCGCGCGCAAGAGCTGCGCGACACTTACCGTGGCGGCATCCCCGCAGTCCGCGAGGTTCGTGAAAAGATGGAAGCGTTGAAGAACGCCCACCCGCACCGCGCCCTGGTGAAGAACGGGATTCCCGAACAGCCGGCTGGCATGCCAGCAGAAGAGACAATGACCGGCAGGGTTGCGCCGGAAGCCGTCATCCTGGTCGAGGGTGAACTGGCCTGGGTCCAGCTCGGCGCCCTTCTGGAAGTCGTCGAGACTGGCATCGCGCCCGAGGAATACACTTCGCTGGCAAGCTCTTCGGCCGCAGGAGCCTTCGTCAATCCGACCATGCTGCGCGATGCAGGTATCGATGCAAATTACGATGCCTCCACACAGCAATTGGCGCTGGCAACAGTCGGTTGGACGAAAAAGGCCGCCGGAGCGAACTCCGGCGGCCCATTTCTTTCAGAAGCAAAGAGCGCTTAGCCGGCGACGGCAGCGGCGACTTCTGCTGCGAAATCGCTCTCTTCCTTCTCGATGCCTTCACCGAGCTGGAAGCGGACGTAGTCCACCAGTTCGACCTTGGCACCGACTTCCTTGGCGGCCTGCTCGACGACCTGTGCGATCGGCGTCTTGTTGTCGATCACGTAGATCTGGCTGAGCAGGGCGTTTTCCTTGGCGTACTTGTTGATTGCGCCTTCGACCATCTTTTCCTGGACGTTTTCGGGCTTGCCGCTTTCGGCAGCCTTTTCCTGGGCGATGGCACGCTCGCGGGCGATAACGCCAGCATCGAGGCCTTCAGCGGTCAGTGCCTGCGGGAAAGCCGCGGCGATATGCATGCCGAGCTTCTTGCCGAGGTCTTCGAGCTTGGCCTTGTCACCTTCGCTTTCGAGAGCGACGAGAACGCCGATCTTGCCGAGGTCGGGAGCGACGGCGTTGTGCATGTAGGGCACGATCACGCCGTTGGTGACCGAAACGGTCTTCATGCGGCGGATCTGCTGGTTCTCGCCGATGGTGGCGACGTTGTCGGTCAGCTTCTCGGTGACGGTGCCGCCTTCGGGATAGCCGGCCGCCTTGAGGGCTTCGACATCGTCACCGTCCACGCCGAGCGCGACAGTGGTGGTCTTGCGGACGAAGTCCTGGAACTTGTCGTTCTTCGCGACGAAGTCGGTTTCCGAGTTCACTTCGACGGCAACGCCCTTGGTGCCTTCGACGGCGAGGCCGACAAGGCCTTCGGCCGCGGTACGGCTCGACTTCTTCTGGGCGGTGGCAAGACCCTTGGCGCGCAGCGCGTCGACTGCGGCTTCGATATCGCCGTTTGCGGCTTCGAGAGCCTTCTTGGCGTCCATCATGCCCGCGCCGGTCTTCTCGCGCAGGGCCTTTACGTCAGCGGCAGTGAATGCAGCCATGGTAATTTCCTTCTTGGTATCTTGAATGCGTAGGCACCGGGCCTGCTGTGGTCAGCGGCCCGGCGCTTAGTTCGCTTGTGCGACGGGAACATGGCGCCCCCGCCTCACAAATGGGCCTTAGGCCGCAGCTTCTTCCGGCGGATTTTCCATCGCGCCGACGTCCTTGCCGCTGTCGGTCACGCCTTCGCCCTTGCCGCTGCGTGCAGCTTCGGCAACCGCATCGCAATAGAGCTTGATGGCGCGGGCAGCGTCGTCATTGCCCGGGATCGGGAAGGCGATGCCGTTCGGATCGACATTGGTGTCGAGCACGGCGACCACGGGGATGCCAAGCACGTTGGCTTCCTTGATGGCGAGGTCTTCCTTGTTGGCGTCGATGACGAACATGATGTCCGGAATGCCGCCCATGTCGCGGATGCCGCCGAGCGAAAGCTCGAGCTTGTCCTTCTTGCGCGTCAGGTTCAGGACTTCCTTCTTGGTCAGGCCGCCGGTGTCACCCGAAAGCTTTTCCTCAAGGGTCTTGAGTTCCTTGATCGACTGCGAAATCGTCTTCCAGTTGGTGAGCATGCCGCCCAGCCAGCGGTGGTTGACGAAGTGCTGGCCCGAGGCAAGCGCAGCTTCGCGGATCGGGTCCTGCGCCTGGCGCTTGGTGCCGACGAACAGGACCTTGCCGCCCGAACGTGCGGTCGAGCTGATGAAGTCGAGAGCGCGCGCGAAGAGCGGCACGGACTGCGACAGGTCGATGATGTGGATGCCGTTGCGCGCGCCGAAGATGTACGGCTTCATGCGCGGGTTCCAACGGTGGGTCTGGTGGCCGAAGTGTGCGCCGGCCTCGATCAGTTGCTGCATGGTGACGGTAGGAGCCGCCATGGTCATTTCCTTTCCGGTTGTACCTCTGGAAGGCTGGAACCCGTGATGCGGAGTATCCCGCGATCGGGCACCGGTATGAGCGCCTTCCATGTGGATTTGCCCGCCCTTCGAATTGACCCGAATTGGCCGATTCTATGGCGAACGGCGCGCACATAGTGGGCTTTCCGGCAGAAAGCCAGACTCAATTCACCGCCAAAAAAGGGAATCCGGCCGCAAAAAGCGCTTGACAGACCGGAACAAAGCGAGAACATTGTTCTCATCGCCGGAACACCCGGCGGGCATTAGGGGTTTTCCCGTAAACTTACCCCGCCTGTCAACAGCCTTGTGCACAGGCAGGCGGGTATGGAGATGATCGAAATGTTCGCACTGTTCCTCATTGCCGTCTTCACCCTCGCCACGCTGGCGGCGGTCGGAGTGCTTGCCGATAGCGGGCTGCGGTGGTGGTCCGCTTTCGGCATGCTGCGGCAGCGCATGAACCGCGGTTACGCAAGCGCCCCTGTCGGCCAGCGTCCGGTGATCCTTCAGGAATGCAGCCTGGGCTTCGCGCGTGCACCCCGCGCCCGCCAGGTTATTCGGCGCTCGACGCAGCGCGCCGCCTGACTTTCGCATAGCGGATCAGCGTAAAAGGCAGCAGGACTAGATAGCCGATCCCGATCACGCTCAGCGTCCACCAGGGCTCAACGAGCAGCGCCGCAAACAGCAGCCCCACGAAAGCAAGCACCCACAAGCGAATGCCGCGCCGCGGACGCAGTGACGTCCAGCTTGGCGTTGCCATGCTCGAGATCATCAGCAGCGCCACCGCTATCAGCCACGGGCCGACGAGTTCGGGTGCGCGGAAGAAATCGAGGTCAGTCGCAGCCCAGAGGTAATAGGGCATGAACGCCAGCCCTGCCCCCATTGGCGCAGGTACGCCGGTAAGGAAACCCAGCGACTTGTGCGGCTGCTCCTGCATGTCGATCTGGGCATTGAAGCGGGCAAGGCGCAGCGCACAGCAGATAGCGAGCGCAAGGGCAGCAAACCAACCGAGGCGCGGTTCCGCCGAAAGCGACCAGAGATAGAGAATAATCGCTGGAGCAGTGCCGAAGCTCAGCGAATCCGCCAGGCTGTCGAGTTCGGCGCCGAAGCGCGACTGCGCGTTGAGTGCGCGGGCGATCCGTCCATCCATTCCATCGAGCAACCCAGCAACGATAATTGCGACCGCCGCCGCTGCCCATTGCTCCGAAATCGCGAAACGGATTCCGGTGAGGCCCGAACACAAGGCAGCCGCAGTAATCGCATTTGGCGCCATTGCGCGCAGCGACAAACCACGGGATTTTCCGATCACGGGCTTTTCATCCTCGGCAGACTTGGGCCCCAGACGCGCGCGCTCTTCATACTGGCGATGCGGATCGGCATCGTGCGTACTCATTGCGAAACTCCCTCGAGCAACGGCTGCGATCCGATTTCTGCGATGACAGTCTCTCCTGCGATAACCTTCTGGCCCAGCATGACTTTCGAACCGGTTCCGCGCGGCAGGAATACATCCACGCGGCTTCCGAACCGGATCATGCCCACACGCTGTCCAACGCCCAGCGTATCGCCCGGTTTCACGAACGGCACGATACGACGCGCAATCAGTCCCGCGATCTGGGCGAATCCGACCTTCACGCCGTCCGAACGCTCGATGAGGATGAGCTGGCGCTCGTTGTCCTCACTGGCCTTGTCGAGATCGGCATTAACGAACTTGCCCGGTATGTAGACGAGGCGGCGGACCATCCCTGAGATGGGCGTGCGGTTGATGTGCACGTCGAAGATCGAAAGGACGATCGAAACACGTGTCACCGGCCCGGGCGCCAGCCCCTCGGTCCCGCTGCCATCGTCAACGACGAGTTCGTGCGGCGCATCGACTTGGGTAATCTGCGCCACGGTTCCGTCGGCGGGCGAGACGATAAAACGCTCGTCCTGCGGAACGACACGATCGGGATCGCGGAAAAACGCGAGAATGCCGAGCGAAAGGAAAGCCATCGGCCAGGCGAGCGTTTCCCACGCGAACAGCGCGAACAGCAGCGAAAGCCCGAAAGCGGCGATGCCGAACTTGCGCCCTTCCGGATGGATGCGCGGCAGGGTCGAGAAGACTTCGCCCCGCCCCTGACTGTCGAGTAGGTCACCTGCCATGCCGCGGGCTTACGCGCTCGATTCGCCCCTCACAAGCCGTTCAGGCCGTCTTGCGCACGAAAACCGTTCCGGCGGAGTACCCCGCACCGAAGCTGCAGATCAGCCCGACATCGCCCTCGGCGAGGTCGTCGCTGTGCAGGTGGAAAGCGATGATTGAGCCCGCGCTCGAGGTGTTGCCGTAGGTGTCCAATACCGTCGGGCTCTCGTCCTCGTTCGCCTCGTGGCCGAGCACGCGGTGTGCGATCAGTCGGTTCATGCCGGTATTGGCCTGATGCAGCCACAGGCGGCGCAGGCCTTGGGGATCGAGATCGAGCCGTTCAGCCTCGTCCACGATCATTTGCGCAACCATCGGCACCACTTCCTTGAAGACCTTGCGGCCCTCCTGGACGAAGAGCTTGTCGGGTCCGCCCGCCTCTTCCGGATAGGCGCGGTTGAGGAAGCCGAAGTTGTTTCGGATGTTGTTCGAAAACACCGTCTTGAGCTTGGTCCCGAGGATGTCCCAGTGCTCCTTGGGTGCGACCGCTTCGTCCTCGACCAGCACTGCGGTCGCGACATCGCCGAAGATGAAGTGGCTGTCCCGGTCGCGCCAGTTGAGGTGCCCGCTGGTGATTTCAGGGCTGACGACCAGCACGCTCTTCGCATTGCCGGCCCGGATATAATCCGCCGCTGTTTGGATGCCGAAGGTGGCGGAAGAGCAAGCGACGTTCATGTCGAAGCCGAAACCGTCGATGCCCAGCTCCTGCTGGATCTCAATGGCCATCGCCGGATAGGGGCGCTCCATGTTCGATGCGGCGCACAGCACCGCGTCGACATCCTGCGGATCGCGTCCGGCGCGTTCGAGAGCCTGCATTGCAGCCTTCACGCCGATCTCCGCCAGGATCGAGAGCTCGTTGTTCGAGCGCGCGGGCCAGCGCGGGGCCATGATTTCGGGATCGAGCACCGGCTCTTTCGCCATGACGTGACGCGCCTTGATGCCGCTCGCCTTCTCGATGAATTCGACCGAGCTTTCGGACAGCGGCTCCATCTCGCCTGCCTCGATCGCCGCCGCATTCTCTGCGTTGTGGCGCCGGACATATTCGTTGAAGCTCGCGACCAGCTCTTCGTTGGTGATGCTCTCTTCCGGCGTAAAAAGGCCGGTGGAGGAAATGACGGGGCGACCTGTCAGTTGTGCTGTATCGTTCATGGCGCCTGCCTAGTCGCAGCCCTCGCCCTAGGCAATAAAAAGGGCCGCTCGCCATCGGCGAGCGGCCCCTCTGTCACGTCGGGCGATGCCTTAGAAAGCGCCGCGCAGGGTGATGCCGTAGCTCCGCGGTTCCTGAATGAAGGCCGAGCGCGAGCCCGAACGCAGCACCGTGTTGAACGTCACCGCACGGGTGATCTGGTTCGTCAGGTTGTTGGCGAAGACTTCCAGCGCCCAGCTGTCGTCCTGGGCACCGATACCGGCGCGCAGGTTGATCTTGGCGTTGCTGTCCTGGACATCGAACGGCACCGGAATGGCCGCCGCGAGGTTCGAGGGATCCACCGCCTGCGTCGAGGTACGGCGATCGTCTTCCATGCGGATCTGGCCGGTGAGGAAGAAATCGAGATAGTTGCCGAGGTCCCTCTCGTAGGTCGCGCCCATGATGGCCACGATGTCCGGCGCGTTCGTCAACGAATTGCCGCACAGCGCCAACACGTTCGGCGACGTCTGGTCACCCGCGCAATCGTCGGGATAACGCGCGTTCATCGCGGTCAGGCCGCCATTGAAGGTGAGGTTGGCCGACGGACGCCAAACAGTCTCGATCTCGACACCGGTGGTCAGCGCACGCGGCACATTGAAGGTGGTGAACTGCGCACCGGTGAATTCGAGAACCTGGAAGTCGCTGAATTCCTCATGGAAGACGGCCACGTTCAGAGTGAGCGCGTCATCGAGAGCCTGTGCCTTCAGCCCCGCTTCGTAGGCATCGACCTCTTCCGAGGCGAAGCGCGGGTCGGCACCGCCGGCCGCTGCCGTGGAATCGAGGTTGAAACCGCCGGCCTTATAGCCGTGCGTGAAGCTTGCGTAGACATTCACCGGAGCATCGAACTCATAGGCAATCTTGCCGGTGTAGATGAGCTCGTTGTCCTCGAAGGTGTCCGCGAATGTCCGCGGCAGGGGGAACACCGCCGCTGCCGGAAGGTCCGCAGGTGCGGTGAAGGCGAAACAACCCGTTCCGAAGATCGTGTTGACCAGCGGAGCAGGTACCGCACCGGCACCGATCGCGCCGAGGATGGCCGGACACAGGGTGTTGCTGTTGTTACCCTGCGCGAAGGCACCGTCCTTACTCTCGTCCGAATAGCGCAAGCCGAGCGTCAGCTTCAGCCCGTCCGCCACCTCCAGCGTATTGTGCGTGAACACCGACCAGCTGGTGCTGTTCTGCGAATAGAGGTTGGTGTTGGTCGTGCCAGCCGGATCGATCCCGCCCGAGAAGACGGTGAGCGGGTTCGGGCCGAGCGCACCGCCCGTAGGAGCAAACAGCAGGGCACCGATGAGCTCACCGTAGTCCTCGCCCAGCTCGAAGCTGGCCGCCTGCGCAATATCTTCCTCGGCATAGTAGCCGCCGACCAGCCATTCGAGACGGCCATCCCACGCATCGCCCTGGATGCGCAGTTCGTGCGTCATCGTCTCGATCTCGGTCACGTTGCTCGTGACATTGAACACGTCGATGCCGGAGAAATCGGAATCGTATGCTTCGAGGGCATTATATTCGCGGTAGCTGCCGATGTAGACGATGTCGGCGCTGTCCCCGAGAGGGATCTCGATTTCGCCAGTGACACCCCACTGGTCGACCTCGGTGATCGGTTCGAAGTTAACCGATGCGATACGCGAATCCGCGGCTGCCTGGGCGGACGTGCGATCGAAGGGACTGGTGGCAACCTCTGGCCCCGACATGCCGCCGCGTGCACCAAGGCCGACTAGGCCGAACAGGCCGGCAGTCTCGACGGGCGACTGCAGCACTTCGAGCGCTGCGCCGAAGGGGGCGGTGCTTTCGGTATAGTCGCCGATGATGCGGCCGCGAATGCCACCCTCGGTCTCGAAGCCGAGCTGGCCACGGATGAGGTACTGGTCGGCGCCGTTGGATTCGCCAATCTCTGCACCGGTTGCATCCTGCAGCGTGATGTAACCGTCACGCTCGCGATAGGCACCGGTCAGGCGCAGTGCGAGAGTGTTCTCGACCAGCGGCGCGTTGATTGCGCCCTGGACGCTGAGGAGGTTGCGATTGCCATAGGTGGCGTTCGCGAATCCGCCGAACTCGTTCAGGTCCGGGCGGTTGTTGGTGATGTTGAGCGCACCGGCCGAGGTGTTGCGGCCGAACAGCGTGCCCTGCGGTCCGCGCAGGACCTCGACGCGCTCGACATCGACGAACTCGGAAAGGGCGACACCGGGGCGCGACTGGTAGGCGCCGTCGATGAAGATGCCGACCGCACTTTCGAAGCCGATATTGTTCGAGGTCGTACCCACGCCGCGGATGCGCAGCACCACGGATCCGGAAGCCAGCTGGGCATTCGAGGTCGAGAAGCTGGGGGCGACCTGCGTGATCTCCTGGACGTTGACGACGCCCTGTCGCTCGAGAGTTTCCGCGCCAACCGCAGTCACCGCGAGCGGAACTTCCTGGATGTCCTGCGCACGGCGAGTTGCCGTCACGATGATCGTCTGCGCGCCCGTGGTTTCTTCGAGCGTGGTTTCCTGGCCCTCTTCACCGGCCTGCGGGGTTTCCTCGGCCTCCTGAGCCAGGGCGACACCAGGTACCGAAAGGCCGAATGCGAGCGCGCTGCTCGCCAGCAAAAACTTTCTCATGTTCTCTCTCCCACCACGGCGTCTCGAGCGGGATTATTAGATTATTGCCGAGAACGCCCTATCCATGGATGGATAGAAAGGCATATGGGCGGAGTTTGCGCAATCGTATGCGAGAGAGCGCATCCCTCGGCATCGAGCTGTGTAACAATAGTGCAACACCGTCTTAGCCGGTCGCCACTTTTGTTGATGCCGCTCCCTGAGCATCCAGCCATTCCAGCTGTTCAAGGATTATCGGCGTGACGTCGCGGTGCGCGTTGTAGCCGATGAACAGGTCCATGTGGCCGTAGTTCGGGACCACGCGCTGCTGGTAGAGGCCGTTGCCATTGTGCTCGGCGAGCCACATGCGAGTGCGCTGGCCGCTCTCGGGATAGAAGATGCGGTTTGTCGCGCCCGACAGGAAGCTGATCGGTAGCGCGAGCCGGCGCGCAGCCTCTGCCGAGGTGTAGTCCCCCCTTCCCTCCGCATCGACGGCGATACCCTCGTGCATAATCGTGCCGAGCTGCTCGAACGGTTTCAGCGCAACCCGGCTGAACATGCTACCGAGCGCATTATGCGTGTCGTGGCCAAGCTGCGAGTGATCCCAGCTGGGCCCGAACACGCCGAAAACGCGGCGGCAGGTCGGGTTCTTGCACTGTTGCCCGTCGGGCATCGGTATCTGGTAGGCTACCGCGTCGATCTCGTAGTCGGTCTCGGTACCTTGGCTCACGAAGTCGAGATGCCCGTCGAGCAGCGATATCTGCGAGAGCGCACCAGCCACACCGAGATCGGCCTTGAGGTAATTTAGCCAGTCGGTGACCGGATGGAGCGTCAGCTGCGAGCTAATCAGCGACCGCACACCAGAAACGTGGCCGGCACCGATACCCATCAACAGGCTCATCGAACCCACACAATGCGCGAGCGCCTGCACGCTTTCGGCTCCGGTGGTCTCACGAATCTTGGCAACCGCCGCAGGCCAGTCGTAGCGTGCGATATCGTCGATCATAAATTCGGGCGGACGTTCGACATCATTGCCCGCATCATTGCTGGCACGATAATCGAACAGCCATACGTCGTATCCCTTGGCGACGAGGCTCTCGGTCAGGTTCTCGTCGACCGTCGGCGTCGCGAAGCTCGAGGCGCGGACAGAGAAGCCCGGCGCGAGGACCAGCGGCCCGCGCGAGCCGCCGCGATAGCGGGTGAGGCCGATATTCACTCCGTCGCCAGTGGCAACGATGTGTTTCTCTGCTGGTGGCAGGCGCATTTCGCGCGGGACGTAATTCTCGAAATCACTCTTCGGGAAATCGTTCAGCGTCGCCAGCATCCCGCCATAAGCACGAAAGACGGTCATCGCGAAGAAGCCCGCGTACTTCGCTGTGAAATAGGTCTCGATCGCCTTCTTCGCCTTGGGGATCAGGTTCACGACATGCCCGACGAGTGTGTCTGCGTCATGCACCTCGATGGTTGTCAGCTGGCGCATGAATTCATTGACACCGAGCTTGAGAACGCCGCGACCGATCAGCTCGCCGCTCTCATCCTCTCCGTGGCGCAGGGTCACGAATAGCGTGGTGAGATCGGTCCAGGGATCGGACTTGCCGCGCTGCTGGAGCGTCTTGAAGCCGTGGAAGTGGATAGGACCGTCCGGGCCTTCCAGCACCATGTCGTAGAGCATCTTCCAGCTTTCCGGCTTGCCCGGATCGGCGACCAGCAGGCGGAACGTGCCTTCCCGCACTTTCAGTGGCTCTTCAGAGATCTCGCTCACCAGAACGCTGCCGGTGATCGCCGAGCGATGCTCGCGCTCCTCGATCATACGGTGGAGATTTTCGGTCGTCACAGTGAGCAGGAAGCTGCATTCGCTGCCTTCCGCGCGGCCCCAGGCGGCGCCATTCGCATAGTCGTCGCGAATGCGCTCGGCATGATCGCAGGGCTTGTGATGGCAGCCGGTGGCGCTGATGTGGCCGGCCATAGTTTCGGTGAAGGCAAGACCCGGGCTCATCGCCTCGGGATGCTCCTTCACTAGCTTGCGGATGGCCTGCTTGCCCTCGTCCAGCGCACCGCCCTCGAAATGCATGGCCGCTGCCTCGATCTGTCGCGAGACCGGATCGATGGCGTGGCCCGCCACCCATTTGGCGACCGACAATTCGAGCTTGCTGCCGAAATCGACCTTGAAGGGTTCGTCATCGACCCCGCAATTGTCCTCGACCGGCTCGGGCAAAGGCCCTTCGGCAGCAAGGGTGTAGTCGATAGACCAACCGTTGCGGTGCGCCATCTTTTCGAGCGCGCGTTCGGCGACGGCGGTAATGGTGAGCAGCGGGTTCACGCCGACTGCACCAGGCAGCGCGGCACCGTCGCAGACATAGAGGCCTTCGTGGACTTCGGTTCCGCTCTCGCCGGAAAACACGCGGCATGTGTCGTCGACCACGCCGCGGCTCGCATCGTCGCCCATCCCGCAGCCGCCGATCGGGTGGACGGTGATGAGCTTGCGGCCCATCTGCTCGTTCCAGATCGGATCGGAGAAATACTGCGCCTGGATCGCTTCTGCTGCCTGGCGCATGAGGTCGTCGTCGCGGACGAAAGTGTCCTGCTTGCCTGCATCGGGCCAGCTGATCGTGATCCGGTCGTCCTCGAGCTTCAGCTGCCCGTGGGAATCGTCGACGCTCATGACGAGATAAGTCTGCGTGCGCGCCATCGGTCCCTTGTAGGCCCATTCTCCGATGCTTCCCGGATCGGTCTGGAAGGCTTCGCCCATTGCCTTCGCATCAAGCAGTCGGGGTTTCACCTGGTCCATGCCGAAGCGCGTGAAGCTGTCCGCCAGCGTCTCGCCGAAGAAGAAGGCCGGTGCCAGCGCCATGCCGATGATGCCGGGAGCAACGCCCTCCTCGATAACCAGCCCCTTGGTCACGTCATTGGTATCGCGAATGTCGATCACGCCGGTGATACAGGGCCCAGGATAGGCTTCCTTGGCGACATCGTTCGCGCCGACGCCGATCGCATGGAGCGGCTGCGCAGTAAGCACGTCGCCCTGCTTCTCCGCCTTGAAGTAGCTGTCGTACGCAAAGCCGAGCGCATCGCCATTGCCTGAAAAGCCTTCGCCCAATCGCTTCGAGAGCGTCAGGCCGCGTTCGCGCGAGCGAAGCAGGATCTCGGTGGAGCCGATCGTGCCGGCGCCGAGGACGACATGATCGGCAGTAACGCTCGAAGGGCCCTTCGCGGCATCCTTGCCGTTGGCCTCGAGGTGGACACGCCATTGCTCGCCATCACGCTCGATCCACAGCACCTTCGCCTGTGTGAAGATTTCCGCCCCGTGGTTCGCAGCATCGGGGAGATAGTTCATCAGCGTGGTGTTCTTCGCACCGACATTGCAACCCGAAACGCAGTCGCCGCAATTGGTGCAGGCCGGCTGCGGCACGCCGAAGCGGTTGGTCTTGTCCTCGAAAGTGACGTTGATCGGCGTCTTGTAGAAGCGCTTGCCCATCGCCTTTGCCGAGTGCTCGAGCGCTTCCAGCTTGCCGAGAGCGGGATAGCTTTCGGGATAGGGATTGGGTGCGAGCATTTCGCGTGCGCGTTCGTAATAGGCGTCGATCTCTTCTCGGTCCTCGCGGAACGCGGCGGGCCAGTGGGCCTCGTCCAGCAGGCGCTTTTCGAGCTCAAGCGCGACATTGGCATTGATCAGGGAAGTCCCGCCGAGCCCGCAACCGACCAGCGCATACTGGTCATCGTTCACATGGACTTCGAACAATGCGTCGGGCTCGCCGATCCGGCCGCCCTTGGCATTAAACTGCATCGCGCCCTGCGCGTCTGCCAGCTTGTCTGGATATTCGCCCGGAAGGAATTCCTTCCCGCGCTCTAGCACGCAGACATCCTGCCCCGCACGCGCCAGACGGCTGGCGGCGACGCCCGCGCCATAACCCGAGCCGATGACGATGGCAGTGTAGTGCTTCTTCGCCTGCGAGAACGGCTTTGCGATGCGCTTCTGCCGGGTCATTCTGCGGCCTCCCGCATGTCGTTGGACTTTTCGAGGAAGTCGCGAACACGCTTGTCGCCCTCCTCGTCGATGCGCGCATGGACGGCGCGCGAGAATTCGGCCCAGTGGCTTTCGGCTGCTTCGACTGCCGCGGCGACCTCACCCACCAGCTTCGTCTCGCGTCCGCTTCCCTCTACGCGAACCGGGTTCATCACCCCGTCGACCGGATCGTTGAACAGGCGCAGCGATGCGACTTCGAGCTCGTCCGAAACGAGCATGGCGGCGCAGCCCTGCACAGGCATGAGGCCCGGCTCGTCGAGCACCCAGCCGCCAGTGTTGAAGACACCGACGGGCAGATCGTAGCCATCGACCATCAGCTCGTCCTGGAACGGCTTGTGCGTATGGCCGAAAACGAACTGCATCTCACGCGGAAGCTCGCCAAGTTCCTCACGCAGCTGCGCAGCCATCGGGATCGAGAGATACCAGCCGATATCGTCGATCTCGTCATCGCCCAGAACGTGGCGATAGCCTTCGCGCTGCTTCTCCGCACCGCGGCCTGCGGTCAGGTCGACGCCGGCGCGAATGAGATTGTCGAGCGTGATGCCGTACTTCAGCTCGATCTTCGGATTGATGCCGAGTTTCGAATGCAGCCCGCCGGTCACGCGGCGCGCGATAGCTTCGGCCATGTCGTGGCTCGCGCCTGCGCTCAGCATGGTCTGGTAAAGCGTACCTGCCTCGCCGCCGATTTGCCCGGCGCTGCCGAGATCGGACCAGAGGAAGTCGATCCACGGACCGTTCTGTTCTTCCAGCTCGTGCATCGTTGCGGGGCGCGGTTCGCTGCCGTCGAGGAAGCCGCGGAAATTGGATAGCGCGCGGTACATGGAGTCGAGATAGTGGCCGTGATGCATGACCACCGCACGACCACGCTGGCGGTCGGTAATGCCCCAGTTGGGATAGGCGATGTGGACATGCGCGCCTGCAAGATGCGGGCGGTGCGCGATCAGCGATTCCATCATCCTGCAGCGATGCTTGGGCGTGCCGGTGATGGTGGTGATGTGTTCGAGGTCGCCCGGGACCTTGCCGTCCATTACCTCGGTAACGAAGCAGTGATCCTGCGCCATGCGCCACAGGTGGTGATCGTGATTGCCCGCGATGTAGACGATGTCACGGCTGAAGATCTCGCGCCCGGCCTTAGGGAAAAAGGCGTCGATCAGCTGCAGGAAGCTCTTCGACACGTCACCAAAAGGCGACAGACCGAGGTCCAACGCATCGCCGAGAAGGACCAGCTGCGGCTTCTCATCATCCTTCAAGGTCTCGCGCAGCGCATTGGCGAAACTGGCAAGAACCTCCGAAGGGCCGTCGGCGATTTCGCCCGCGCCGTTTACGTGGGTCAGCAGGCTATCACGCGCACCGAGATGGAGGTCCGAGAGGACGATCTGTGCGATGCTCACACGATCGTCTCCAGGCAGCGGTAAAAGGCATCTCGCACGATCTTCTCGCGCGGATCGTCCCACTTGCCCGTTCCGAGCGTATTGGTGATCCAGGCGTAGGCGACCTCGTCATCGGGGTCGGCATACGCGAGCGAGCCGCCCACCGCGAAGCTGCCGAAGGCGCTGCGGGTGCGGGCGAATTCCCATTCGTCGAACGGCTTCTCGAAGCCGAGCGAATAATACATGTCGGCGGTCAGCACCTCGTCGCGCAGGCCCTTCTTCGGATGCGCGTGCCCCCGCTTCAGGTAGTCCATCACCTCGGGCGTGATGGCCAGTTTCTCGCCACCCTCGGCAAATGCCTGGTAGATCGCGGCCAGCCCTGCGGAAGACGCGATGCCGCCCGCACCGCCCTGCCCGACCCGCCAGAACTCCTCGCAGTCGAGCGCGCCCGGTCCTTCGAGGATGAGCGGATTGTTGAGCGTGCGAAACGCGAGCGTGCCCGGCAGGCACATGGCGAAGGTGAGCGGCCACGGCATGGTGGTGTGGCGGATGAAGAGGTCCTGCATATGGAACCCCTCGATCCGTGCAAGACGGTCGCGGTTGGCCGTATCGGGCAGCCCGAGGAATACATCGACGCCAAGCGGTCCTGCGACTTCCTCGGCGAAGAAGCGACCGAGCCTGCGGCCCTGCGGATCGCGGCGATGGATCAGCTCGCTGGCAATCCAGCCGAGCGAATAGGCGTGGTTGCCCGAGTGCTCGCCCGGCTTCCAGTTGGGCTTCTGCGCCGCAATAGCCGCGCAGATCGCGTCTTCGTCGCCCATGTTGTCCAGCGTCAGCTTGAAGTCGATTGCGGCCAGTCCGCCCTGCTCGCTCAGCGCTTCGCCGATGGTCATCCGGCCTTTCCCGTGCGCTGCGAACTCGGGCCACACATGGGCGACCGGCTCGTCATAGGAGAAAAGGCCGCGCGATACGGCGACGGCCGCAGCCATGCCGGTAAGACCCTTGGTCAGCGAATAGACTAGCGCGGCGGTCCGGTCGTCCCAACCCTCGCTGCGCGACTTTTCCCTCCAGCCGCCCTGGAGGTCGACCACCTTCTCGCCGCGGTGGTAGATCGTGCAGGCCGCTCCCAATGCGGCGCGGGCCTGGATCGGCGCGGCAAAAGCCTGGACCACGGGTTCGAACCCGGGTGCGACATGACCGGTGACACGCGACTGCACGCCCGAAAAAGTGCTGGCGACGGGCTTCAAGGCTGATTGCGGCAAGATGAGCGACCCCTTCCATATGGCGGCCGCCCCCGCGGCTGCCTGCCATGAGGTCGCTAGCGAATAATGGTTAACGCAAGGCTTAGGACGAGCCGCAAGTGGCTGGGTATGCTGGGAAGAAAAGCCGCTTTTGGTTTCCGCCCGAACTCGATAGGACTGGGCGGACAGAAAATGATTATGGCACCGATGGCCGACACCCGACCAACATACCAGATCTCAGCACCGTCCATTCGTCCCTACATCCAGCCGCTATGGCCTGGAGCGCTGGCGATGCCATTCGAATTGCGAGACGAAGAGGGTCGGAGGATCGCCTTGAACGACGACCACGTATCGGGGCGCTACGTTCTCGTGGTTTTCCTGAGCGATCCTTACATGGACGATACGATCTCACTCATGAAGTCGCTCGCAGCGCTCGAACCACGCTTGAGCGCTGCCAATACGACGGTCATCGCGATCAGCGCGTCGAGCGATGCCGATTACAATAAGAAGATAAAACGTGCGACCGGCTTTCCTTGGCCGATCGCCTGCGACTCATCGGGCGGCATTTTCGCAACCCATGGCTTGCACAAGGGAAGCGACGAGGCAGTCCGGTTGGTCATGGTAACGCCATACCGGCAAGTCCGCAGCTGGTACGATCTTGAAACGGACGCGGACGCAACGCTGGAGACGATTATGGAACAACTCGATAGCGCAAAGGCGGCCGAGGAAATGCGCTGGAGCCCGCCACATGCACCGGTCCTGATCGTGCCTAACGTCCTGTCGCCCGAAGAATGCGGCAAGCTGGTCGAATCAGCAGAGACGGATAGCCCGTTCATGGTGCGACGGCCGCGGCCTGGAGAGATCGCCGGGAACTATTCGATCCCGGTCTATGAACACGACCGGCAGGATCGCGTGGATCTCATCGTCAAGGACAAGAACACACTCGCGTTTCTCGACGAGCGGATTTTCGGAAGAGTGACGCCGATGATCAAGAAGGCGTTCTCGTTCGACGTGACCCGACGCGAGGACCTTCACATTGCGCGCTATGTGGGCAAGCGCGAAGGGTTCACCATGGGCCATCGCGACAACACCAGCCCGCCCGGAGCGCATCGCCGTTTCGCATTGTCGATGAGCCTCAACGACGATTACGAAGGCGGTGAAATCGCCTTCAAGGAATTCAGTCCGAAGGGCTACCGCGTGCCCGCAGGCACTGCGATGGTTTTCTCTTCCTCGCTGCTACACGAAGTTCAGGAGACGACCTCGGGGGTACGCTATAATCTGATATCGCACCTGTTCAGCTAAGACTGGCCTTGGCCACGGCGCGCGAAGGGGCGCACTTGCTGTCGAAGGTGAGGCAGGGCGGTGGTGGACAGGGCTGGATTCGAACCAGCGTACGCTTGCGCGGGCAGATTTACAGTCTGCTGCCTTTAACCACTCGGCCACCTGTCCACACCGGTTCGCCATTCTCTTGTCGGAAGAGAAATTTGCGGGGATTCGCCTAGGCATCCCCTGCCGAGAGGCGCCCCTTTGGCGAAGCGGCGCTTGCCTGTCAATGCCCTCGCTGGCAGGAGCGCGACGCAATATCGAATTGAGGACGATTTCCATGGCAAAAGGCGAACGCAAACGCGCATTGAGGGGCCGGGCCGGCCGCATGAAGGGCGGACGCGGCAGCGGCCGTGCTGGAGCAGGCAACGTGCGGCTCTGGGGCCGCCACGCGGTCGAGGCAGCGCTCAAGAACCCCGACCGGCAGCACCGCAAGCTGTGGGCGACGCGCGAGGGCATTGCCTCGCTGGACGGCGAACTGCCGCCCGATTTCCCCGTGGAATATGCCGATGTGCAGGATCTCGCGCGGCTCGTCGCCAAGGATGCTCCGCACCAAGGCCTGGTGCTCGAATGCGCGCAGCTCGAGGACAAGTTCCTCGACGAAGTGCTCGACGGCGATCCTGCCCGACCGATCGTGGTGCTCGACCAGGTTACGGACCCGCACAACGTCGGCGCGATCATGCGCAGTGCGGTCGCGTTCAATGCTGCGGCACTGGTGACGCAGGATCGCCACGCGCCGCCCGAAGGCGGGGTTATCGCCAAGTCGGCTTCGGGCGCTCTCGAGACGCTGCCGTGGATCCGTGTCGTGAACCTCGCCCGAGCGATGGAAGAGATGGCAGAGGCCGGATACTGGCGCATAGGCCTGACCGGGCACACAGAGACCACTTTCGCCGAGGCCTTGCCTGCCGGGCCCGTCGCGATCGTCCTTGGCGCGGAAGGCGAAGGCATGCGCCACAATATCGAGACGCATTGCGACGCATTGGCGAAACTTCCGATCTCTAACGAAATCGAAAGCCTCAACGTGTCCAACGCAGCTGCAATTGCGCTATACGCTGCCGCAACACGAGGCTGAAATCCGGCTCAGGGGGAAATTGGACGTGAACTACAACTCGACGAAAATCCGCGCGGTGGCTCTGGCCGCCGCAAGTTCGCTGGCGCTCACGGGCTGCCTCCTGTCGCCGGGCGCATTCACCAGCGAACTGCAGCTCATGAAGGACGGCACCTTCAGCTATTCCTACGATGGCGAAATCCAGATGCTGGCGCTCTCGAAGCTCGCGCAGATGGCGGACAAGCCCGAGGAATTCAAAGCCGAGTGCTACGACGAGGAATTCGAAGAGCGCGAGTGCACGCTCGCCGAAACGAACGAGCAGCGCGCCGAGTGGGATGCGGCTGCCAGCCAGCGCGAAGCCAAGCAGAAGGAAGAAGCCGAGAATATGAAGGCCTTTCTCGGCGGGATCGATCCGTCGAACCCCGAGGCGGCGCAGGAACTGGCAGACAAGCTCGCCCGCCAGCGTGGCTGGGAAGAGGTCACCTACAAGGGCGACGGTCTGTTCGACGTCGATTTCCGCATTTCGGGCAGCATGACCCACGACTTCGCGTTCCCGGTGATCGAGAAGATGCCGATGGGCAATATGTTCGTCACCATGGTGCTGCGCGATGGCGGGCAGGTTCGCGTCGATGCGCCCGGCTTCGCGGCACAGGGCGGCGGCAATCCGATGCAGGGCATGATGGCGGGTATGGCCGGCCTCGCCCAGATGTCCGAAGGTGCGGAAGGACAGGATCCCGGCAAGATCGTCGTGCCAGAGGGGACCTTCACCATTGTGACCGATGGGCGCATCCTCGCCAACAATACCGACGAGGGTCCGGTTGCCCACTCGCGCGGCGAAGCGCTGGTCTGGGAAATCAGCCCGCGTACCGAGCAGGCGCCGACCGCGCTGATCACCTTCAACTGAAGCTTTTTACCGGGCCCTGAAAAGGGAAACGCCGCAGCGACCGAGGTGGTCGCTGCGGCGCTCGATCCCTGTTTGAAGGCGCGTCTTAGTTGACGGCGTCCTTGAGGCCCTTGCCGGCCTTGAACTTCGGCTGGTTCGAAGCCGGAATGTTCATCGGTTCGCCGGTGCGCGGGTTACGGCCGGTCGAGGCCTTGCGCTTTGCGACCGAGAACGTGCCGAAGCCGACCAGGCGCACTTCGTCGCCGTTCGACAGCGACTTGGTGATTGCATCGAAAACGCCTTCGACCGCGCTTGCTGCATCGCTCTTCGAAAGGCCGCTCGAATCTGCAACCGCGCCGATCAGATCGTTCTTATTCATTATGTGGGAACCCCCTCATCTGGTGTTTTGAATTTTGTCCGGTGAATCGTCTCGCCGGGAAGCGGGGAATTGAGAGGCTTTTGGTCTCACTGTCAAAGGCAAATTCCGCGAAAATGGGCGGTTTTCAGCCTGCGAATTCGATTTCTGCGACGAATTGATCAGGCAGGCCGTCGGCAAGCACTACCGACACCCAGAATTAACTCTGAGTGCCCGTCGCGATTCGCTGCGGTGCAGCGTATCTTTTGTTAATGCGCGGTCGGCGGGCTTGCCCCGCCATGAGCCTGACCGGGCTGGCTGGCGAGATCGTCGGCCTCGGTCCACTCGATCGGAGCGGGCAGCGAGCTGAGTGCGTGCTCGAGCACTTCGTCGACATGTGCGACAGGCACGATCTCCAGACCTTCCTTCACGTTTTCCGGAATCTCGGCGAGATCCTTCACGTTCTCTTCCGGAATGAGGACCTTCTTGATGCCACCGCGAAGCGCCGCGAGCAGCTTCTCTTTCAGGCCGCCGATCGGAAGCACGCGGCCACGCAGGGTGACCTCGCCGGTCATCGCGACATCGGGCCGCACCGAAACGCCCGAAAGCGTCGAGACGATCGAGGTGACCATGCCGATACCCGCGCTCGGACCGTCCTTGGGCACCGCACCTTCGGGAAGGTGGATGTGGATGTTCTTGCGCTGGAAGATGCTCGGCTTGATCCCGTAGTGCGGCGCGCGTGCCTTCACGAAACTGAAGGCCGCAGCGACACTCTCGTTCATCACTTCGCCGAGCTTGCCGGTGGTCTTGATCTCGCCCTTGCCAGGCGTGGTGACGCTCTCGATGGTGAGCAGCTCGCCGCCCACCTCTGTCCACGCGAGACCGGTGACCGCACCGACCTGCGCTTCTTCCTCGCTCATGCCATGCTTGAACTTGCGCACGCCAGCGAAGTCCGAGAGGTTCTCCGGTGTGATTGTGACGCTCTCGGCCTTGCCTTCGAGGATCTTTCGCAGGCTCTTTCGGGCCAAGCGCGCCAGCTCGCGTTCGAGCGTACGTACGCCCGCCTCGCGCGTGTAGTAGCGGATGAGGTCGCGCAGGCCGTCTTCAGTCAGCTCGAATTCGCCGTCCTTGAGGCCATGGTCCTTGACCTGCTTGGGCAGGAGGTGGCGGGTCGCGATCTCGACCTTTTCATCCTCGGTGTAACCCTCGAGCCGGATGATCTCCATGCGGTCGAGCAGCGGCTGCGGCAGGTTGAGGCTGTTCGCCGTTGTGACGAACATGATGTCCGACAAATCCAGGTCGAGTTCCAGGTAGTGGTCCTGGAACTTGTTGTTCTGTTCGGGGTCGAGCACTTCGAGCAGCGCCGAAGCCGGATCGCCGCGGAAGTCCTGTCCCAGCTTATCGATCTCGTCGAGCAGGAAGAGCGGGTTACTCTTACCCGCCTTCTTGAGGTTGGTGACGATCTTGCCCGGAAGCGATCCGATGTAGGTCCGGCGGTGGCCCCGGATTTCCGCCTCGTCACGCACGCCGCCCAGCGACTGGCGAATGAACTCGCGGCCAGTCGCCTTGGCGATCGACTTGCCGAGCGAGGTCTTGCCGACGCCGGGAGGGCCGACGAGGCACAGGATCGGGCCTTTCAGCTTGTTGGTACGCGCCTGCACGGCGAGATATTCGATGATCCGGTCCTTGACCTTCTCCAGCGCATAATGATCCGCATCGAGGATCTCCTGCGCCTTGCCGATGTCCTTCTTGACCTTGCTCTTCTTGCCCCAGGGCAGGCCGAGCAGCACGTCGAGATAGTTGCGGATGACGGTCGCCTCGGCGCTCATAGGCTGCATGGCCTTGAGCTTCTTGAGCTCGCTTTCGGCCTTGGCGCGCGCTTCCTTGGAAAGCTTGGTCTTGCCAATCTTCTCGGTCAGTTCGGCGATCTCGTTGCCGCCGTCCTCGTCACCGTCGCCCAGCTCGTTCTGGATCGCCTTGAGCTGCTCGTTGAGGTAATATTCGCGCTGCGTTTTTTCCATCTGCCGCTTCACGCGGCCACGGATACGGCGCTCCACCTGCAGCACCGATAGCTCGCCTTCCATGAAGGACATCACCATCTCGAGGCGCTTCAGCGGATCGGGTTCGACCAGAAGCGACTGCTTGTCGGAAACCTTGGCGTTGATCGCGGCAGCGATCGTATCGGCCAGCTCTCCGGCATCATCGATCTCGCCGAGCTGTTCGGCAGCGTCTTCGCCGATCTTCTTGTTGAGCTTGGCGTATTCGCCGAACTGCTCGACCACCTGGCGCATCATTGCGCTGATCTCGGTGCCCGAGGCGGTCGGCTCCTCGATGATCGTGACTTCGGCGGCGACATGGTCGCTGACATTGTGCAATGCTTCGAGCTTGGCACGCTCCTGCCCTTCGACCAGCACGCGAACCGTGCCATCGGGCAGCTTGAGCAGTTGCAGCACCTGCGCAATGACGCCGGTGTCGTAGAGATCGGAACCTTCCGGATCGTCACAGCCCGGATCGAGCTGCGAGAGCAGGAAGATGTCTTTCGATCCTTCCATCGCCTTCTCGAGCGCCGCTACCGACTTGTCGCGACCCACGAAAAGCGGGACGACCATGCCGGGGAAAACGACGATGTCGCGAAGCGGAAGGAGGGGAAAGGTCTCGGTCATATTCATACTGTCCATCTGCGGCCCCGAAAGGGACCGTGTGTTGGATACGAATATGGGAACGCCCCCCGCGCTTCGCAACGCGGGAGGCGTCTAATCTTGGGGATTGGCGGTGGTTAAACCGCTCCCGGGCTCGTGATCAGCCGAAACCGGGGATGTTCATGCCCGGCGGAAGGCCCATGCCGCCTTGGATGGCCTGCATCTCCTCGGCCGACTTGCGATCGGCCTTGTCGCGCGCATCGTTGAAGGCGGCAGCGACGAGATCTTCCACCATCTGCTTTTCTTCGGGCTTCATCAGGCTCTCGTCGATATCGACGCCGATGATGCGGCCGCGGGCGGTCGCGCGGACCTTCACGAGGCCACCGCCAGCCGAACCTTCGACCTCGATCGTGTCGAGCTTGGCCTGCGCTTCGTTCATCTGGGTCTGGATCGTCTCGGCGGCCTTCTGGGCGGCAGCGATCATCTCTTCCATCGATTTCATCGGTCTTTCCTCGTTCTCAGGCCCTGCGGTTCCAGGGTATTTCGCGCCGCTGCGGGGGAGTTCGGCGCCGTCTTCCAACATTTCGGCATCGGGGAAGGCAGCTTCAACCGCTTTCACCATCGGATGTTCGCGCATGGCGGCTTTCGCAGCCTCGACCTTGGCCTGCTTGGCCTCCTCGATCGAGGGGACTGCCATGGCTGGATCACCGACTTCCAGCTGCCAGCGCGTGCCGGACACCGCATATAGCGCATCTTTCAGGATCGGTTCGATATCCTGGTCGAACCGCGGATCGCGCGAATAGACCAGCTTGCCTTCTTCGACGCTGATCGGCCTGACCTGGTAGCGCATCAGGTTCGCCGCCTGCATCTGGCCGACCTGATCGACCTTCTCGACCAGTTCCTCCCAATCGAGTGATGCCGTGGTAGCCGGCGCCGCGTTTTCGCCCGAAGTCGCAGCAGGAGCAGGGCCGCGCGCGGCGAGCTCCTCCAGCTTCTTCGCCAGCTTGCCGGGATCAGGGAGGTTCGAGGCATGCAGGACGCGCAGCAGCGCCATCCGTGCCGAGACCAAAGGATCAGGTGCCTGGCGAACTTCGTCATGCCCCTTGAGCAGGAGCTGCCAAAGGCGATGCACCTGCCCCACATCGAGCCTTTCAGCCCATTCGGTCAGCTGCTCGCGTTCTTCCGCGGTAGAGGCCTCTGCCTCGCCGCCCGAGACCTGCGCCAGCGCGATGCGGTGGGTGAGGTCCATGAGGCTGCGCATGAGCGCCAGCGGCTCCACGCCGAGCGCATACTGGTCGTCCACCGCCGCCAGCGTCGCCTTGGCATCGCCGTCGAGGATATGCGCGAAGAGCCGCCGCTGCGCACCGCGATCGGCAAGGCCGAGCATGTCGCGCACGCGCTCTGCCGTGACCTTGCCGCCTGTGTCCATGTCGGCATGGGCGATGGCCTGGTCGAGGATCGAGAGGCCGTCGCGCACCGAACCTTCGGCGGCATTGGCGATGATGTGGAGCGCCTCTTCTTCCGCCTCGACACCTTCCTTGCGGCAGATTTCGGCGAAATGGGCTTCGAGTAGTTCGACCGGGATGCGGCGCAGGTCGAAGCGCTGCGTGCGGCTGAGCACGGTGATCGGAAGCTTGTCGACTTCGGTGGTGGCGAAGAGGAATTTCACATGCGCCGGCGGTTCCTCCAGCGTCTTGAGCAACGCGTTGAACGCGTTGCGCGAGAGCATGTGGACCTCGTCGATGATATAGATCTTATAGCGCGCTGACACCGCCGCATAGCGGACCGCCTCGATGATCTCGCGCACGTCGTCGACGCCGGTATGCGAGGCGGCGTCCATCTCGATCACGTCGATGTGGCGGCCTTCGGCAATCGCCTGGCACGGTTCGCACACGCCGCAGGGGCTGATCGTTGGACCACCCTCGCCGTCGGGACCGATGCAGTTCAGAGCCTTGGCGATAAGACGCGCGGTCGAAGTTTTCCCGACCCCGCGTACACCGGTCATCAGAAAGGCATGCGCCAGCCGGTCACGCGCGATGGCGTTCGCCAGCGTGCGCACCATCGCATCCTGTCCGATCAGTTCGGAGAAGGTCTGCGGGCGATACTTGCGCGCAAGCACGCGGTAAGGCTGCGCAGGTTCCGACGGTGCGGCAGCAGGCGCCTCGACCGGAGCAGGCGCCGGTTCGGCGGGCTTTTCCACGATAGGCTCTGCAGGCGCAGGCTCGGGCGCGTCTCCGAACATGGAATTCTGCCCGGCAGCCTCCAGTTCGGCGGCGCTCGGTGCGTCGTCTTCGACGTCGCTCTCCCACGGAAGTCCGTCGGTATTCTCCGGTGAATCACCCATGCAGGATTAGGTAGGCGCAGATGCGCCGAATGTCACATAGTGTGACGTGCGAATTGTGGGTGAAAAAGGAGCCGAGCGACCCGCCGCAATTCACCTGGGCTGCTTCCTTCCGGACCTGACCCGGTGAGCGAACGCAAACGTCCACCCGACTCCCGGCGCGCCATATGGCGATGCCGGGGCCAGAAATCAATTACCTAAAATTATCGGCGTATGCCTGCAGCTTCAGCGTGTGCGGCGGGGTGGCATGGACGCGCGCGGGGATGCCGTATTTCCCGGCATAGGCCTTGGCCTCGTCCTTGCTCGGGAAGGTAAGCTGCACCTGTGCCTGCGTATCGCCGCTGCCGGTCCAGCCCATCAGCGGGTCTGCACGGCGGGCTTCGGACTGTTCGAACTCGAGCACCCACTCGTCGGTACGGGCCCTGCCCGACTGCATCGCGCTCTGCGGCCTTTGGTAGATACGTGCTGCCATAGTGGGCGCCCTGTAATTCAGCCTTCGCCTTTTGAAAAGGCGTTCTTGGTCTTCAAACTAGGCTTTTCCGCCCATGGTTCCTCGGGCCAGCGGTGCTTGGGGTAGCGGCCCTTCATGTCCTTGCGCACATCGGCCCAGCTCCCGCGCCAGAATCCCGGCAGGTCGCGGGTCGACTGGATCGGGCGGCCGGCAGGGCTTGTGAGCTTGAGCAGCAGGGGCGTATTGCCGATCATCGGATGGCGTTCGAGGCCGAACAGCGCCTGCACGCGCACCTCGACGCTGGGCGCATCGTCGCCGATGTAATCGATCCTATGCGTCGTGCCCGCTGGCGATGTGAACTCGCGCGGCGCCTCGCTGTCGAGCCGCTGCCGGTCGTTCCAGTCGAGCAAACCCAGCAAGGCGTCCACCAGCTTGCCTTTGCCAATCTCTAGGTTGCGCTTGCCCTCCAGTAGCGGGGCGAGCCAGAGATCGGCGTTTGCAGCAAGCCGCTCTTCCGCCAAGGCCTGCAGCCCGATGAATGCGGCTCGCGCCTGCAACTCGGCAGGAATCAGCTTCCCCAAGTTTTCCAGAGCCTTGTCCGCAAGGATACCCACAAGCAGCTCGGGATCGGGGTCCGGGTCGGGCCCGCTGGAAAGCGTGATCGCGCCAAGCCGTCGCTCGAGCCGCGCTTCGACCCTGCCGTCCTTCCAGCGCGCGACCGAGCGCTTCTCGATCCTATCACCGAGCCAGTGAAGAAGGTCGGCCTCCTCGAGCGCTATCGCCGAGGTGATGCGCGCTCCCCTGGCCTGCCCCTGCGCATCGCCGATCACGAGGAACTGCGCCCGGGCCAGCGGGGATGCCGGGTCTAGCATGAAGCCGCGACCGCCGGCCGCGATCCAGTTCTCCCCCGAGGGATCGCGCCGCTTGGCGATGAACTCCGGTCGACCGGCTGCAAGCAGGATGGCGAGTGGCACACCGTCCTTCCCGCTATCGGTAAAAAGCGAACGCGCCTGTTTCGCCCAGCGGCCAGCCAGCTTGCGACTGGCTTCGGCGCGCGATCCGAGATCTGCATTCCAGCGCGAAAGGCGTGCCTCGAGGTCTTCTCCGCGCCCGCCGAGCCCGCGCTCCTGCAGTAGCAGGACAAGGCGCGCTGCGGTTTCCGCATCGCCGTGTTCGGCGCCAAACAGGACCGTCGCGGCCGAAGACGGATCAAGCGGCAGGCTCGCCAGCCGCTTGCCAAAATCGGTGATCCGCCCCTTAGCATCGAGCGCGCCCAGTCCTGACAGTGTAGTTCGTGCCGCCATGACCGAAGCTTCTGGCGGGCTGTCCAGCCATTGCAGGCTCGCCGGATCGCCGGTTCCCCATTTCGCCAGATCGAGCACCAGGGGCGCGAGGTCGGCGGTCTCGATCTCGGGCGGATCGAAGCGGGGCCGCCCTGCATGGCCGCCCTCCTCCCAGAGGCGATAGGCCACACCCGGCCCTTGGCGCGCGGCACGCCCTGCCCTTTGCGCGGCTGCCGCCTGGCTCGCGCGGTGGGTGACGAGATGCGTTGTGCCAGCGGCCCGGTCGAACTCAGCTCTTCGCGAAAGTCCCGCATCGACCACTACCGAAACGCCGTCGAGCGTCAGCGAGGTCTCGGCAATCGCCGTCGCCAGCACGATGCGGCGCCTTCCTTGCGGATCGCGGCGGATTGCCGCCCGCTGCTCGGCTGGCTGCACTTGCCCGTGAAGTGGGAGCACCAATGCGCTGGACAGCCTCGCTTCCAGCCGTTCGCGCGTCCGCTCGATCTCGCCCACACCCGGCAGGAACGCTAGGATATCGCCCTCCTGCTCTTTCCACGCCGTTGCGATAGCCGATGCCATCGCGTCCTCGACCCGCTCTTGCGGTGACGAACCGAGCCAGCGGATAGCGAGCGGGAAAGCGCGGCCCTCGCTCTCGATCACGGGTGTGTCCTCGCCCATCAGGGCAGCAAAGCGCGCCCCGTCGATCGTCGCCGACATCACCAGCACGCGCAGGTCTTCGCGCAGCACGCCCTGTGTTTCCAGCGAGAGGGCAAGGCCGAGATCGGTATCGAGATGCCGCTCATGCGCCTCGTCGAGGAGCACCGCCGAAACGCCGGGAAGTTCTGGATCGTCGAGGATCGTGTTCACGAAGATCGCCTCGGTCACAACGAGTACCCGCGTCTTCGCCGAGCGCTTGCTGTCGAGCCTCGTGAGGTATCCGATGGTCTCGCCCGGCTTTTCGCCCAGCATCTGTGCCATGCGCTCGGCAGCGGCACGCGCGGCCACGCGGCGGGGAGAGGTCAGGATGACGGTACCTGTGCACCATTCCTCCCGGATCAGGGCAGGTGCAACGGCAGTAGTCTTGCCCGCACCCGGAGGTGCCACCAGCACTGCTCCGCTCTTGCTGCGCAGGGCTGCGAGCAAGTCCTGGAGCACGTCGTGAATCGGAAGGCGGTCGGTCACGAAGGCGCTATTCGCACACATCCTCATCGCGCACAGCCCCCGAACAGGCCGGAATTCCCAATCCGTTGTTATGCGACGGGATTTCCGTTGCATTTGCTGAAACCTCAGAAATCCTGCTATCTAGCCGCATTCCTTGCTTCTCCGGTCGGGTCGGAGAGGTGGGGTTTTTTGTCGCCGCACCGCCAACAGGCGGGCCGACGAAGGGCCGCACAACAAGGGAGAGGTTTATGAAAAAGATGATGACCGCACTGGCCGCCGTTACGATGGCCATGGGCATGAGCGCCTGCAGCGAAACCGCCGAAACCGAGGCAGTTGCCGAAGCTGGCGGCCTCGCCGGCACCTGGAAGGTCAATCTCGATACTGCAGAGTTCGAGAACGACACACGCAATTTCACGCTGGCAGACGGACAGTTCCAGTGTGACAGCTGCACCCCGCCCTATGGCTATGCCGCAGACGGCGAATGGCAGACGGTCGATCGTCCCGGAGTCGACGGTCAGAAGATCGAAATCGTCGACGAAAACACCGTCCGCTTCAGCAGTCGGCTGGGCGACAAGGAAATGGGCGGCGCAGTATGGACCGTGAGCGAGGACGGCCAGTCGGCAACCGCCGAATGGACAAACTTGGACGGCGACACACCTGTCACAGGTACCACGATGTTCACGCGCACCTCGGCGGGCGCCGATGGCTCGCATGCCGTCTCTGGCGAATGGGCAGTTAGCGATGTCGCCGACATAACCGAAGAAGGGCTCGCCTTCACCTACGCGATCGATGGCGAGACGCTGACGAGCAGCGACAATGGCGGTAGCTGGACTGCCACCATTGGCGGCGAACCGGTCGCTATCGAAGGCAGCGAGTCCAACGTGATGGTCGCGGTCGAAAGGCTCGGCGAGAATTCCATCCGTGAAACCTATTCGCGCGACGGTGAGACGCTTTCGAGCACCGACATCACCATCGACGGCGACACCATGTCCGGCGTTTCGACGGACGCGCGCGACGGCAGCGTGGTACGCTGGACCGCAACGCGTCAGTAATATCTTCGGATCGGATTGGCCCGGCCTGCCCCGTGCAGGTCGGGCCTTTCTGCGTCAGTAGCCGCGCGAAACCGCGAAGAGCGCGGCCTGGGTCATGGCGCGGCGCGCCTTGCCATCGGGGAAGATCGACAGCGCATCGATGGCGCGCTGTGCGAAATGGCGCGCACGGGCCTTGGTATCGGCGACGGCATTGTGCCGTTCAATGAGCATGATCGCCTCGTCTAGGTCGTCATCCGAAGTCCGGAAGCCGGCGATTGCAGCTTTCCAGAATTCGCGCTCCTGCTCGTCTCCACGTGCGTAGGCGAGGATGACGGGAAGCGTCATCTTGCCTTCGCGGAAATCGTCGCCGCGGTCCTTGCCCATGGCGGCGGCATCGGAATCGTAATCGAGGGCATCGTCGACGAGCTGGAAGGCTACGCCGAGGTTGCGACCGTATTCGTCGAGCGCCTGCTCTTCCTCGTCGCTGCATTCGGCAACAACCGCAGCGATGCGGCTTGCTGCGGCGAACAGCGCCGCGGTCTTGGCGCGGATGATATGGAGGTAGCGCTCCTCGCTTGTGTCGATCTTGCGCTGGGCGGTGAGCTGGTCGACCTCGCCCTCGGCGATGATCGCGCTCGCGCCGGACAGGATCTTGAGGACCTTGAGGCTGCCGTCCTCGGTCATCAGCTCGAAGCTGCGGCTGAAGAGGAAGTCGCCGACAAGGACCGTCGCCGGATTGCCGAAGATGATGTTAGCGGCCGCCTTGCCACGCCGAAGATCGCTGCCGTCGACCACGTCGTCATGCAGTAGGGTAGCGGTGTGAATGAATTCGACCGCAGCGGCAAGCTTGTGGTGGCGGGTGCCGCTGTATCCGACCAGCTCTGCACCCGCGAGCGTGAGCATGGGGCGCAGGCGTTTGCCTCCCCCGGAAATCAGGTGTCCTGCGAGTGCGGGGATGAGCGGAACCTCGCTCTGCATCCGATCGAGGATGACCTGGTTTACCTGGTTCATGCCCGCGGCAGTCAGTTCGAGCATGGGCTCGATCGAGGCCTCGGGGCCCTTGCGCGGCAGGGGTACGATTTCGGCAGTCATTGCAGCTTGGCCATGTCCTGCCTAAGCTTTCTTGGCAAGGGAGCTTTTGCCGCTAATCTGACAATCCATGACGCAGGACGCGCAACAATCCGCTGGCGAAGACCCCACACTGGCAGGTTTTCGCAAGAGCATCGACAATATCGATGCCGCACTCGTGCACATGCTGGCCGAACGGTTTCGCATCACGCAGGCGGTAGGTGCCTACAAGGCAAAGGTCACCTTGCCCCCAGCCGATCCCGCTCGCGAGGCGGCCCAGATCGCTCGCTTGCGCAGGCTGGCAGAGGAAAGTGAGCTTGATCCCGAGTTCAGCGAGAAGTTCTTGCGCTTCATCATCGACGAGGTGATCCGCCACCACGAACAGGCGCGCAGCGAGACCTAGCTTTCAGCAGCCGTGCCTGCGCGGGGCAGCTTGAGGTAGACCATGAGGCCGCCCAGGTCCTCGGATTCTCCGAGTTCGACAGTGCCCCCGTAAATCTCTGCCACGTCGCGAACGATCGCCAGGCCTAGACCCGTGCCCGGCTTGCCCGTGTCGAGGCGAGCGCCGCGGTCGAAGATCTCGGTCGCGTTCGGCATCGGGAATACCGATGCCGTCATCCTCGACCCAGATCGTGCAGTGGTCGATGTCGATCGGATCGGCGTCGACTGTCACGAAGACGCTGCCACCACCGTATTTTGCCGCGTTCTCGATCAGGTTGCCGAGGATTTCGTCGAGGTCCTGCCGTTCGATCGCCACGGCCGCACTGCGATTGCCGTCGAGATCGAAACGCGTGTTCTCATAAATCCGGGTGACCGCCCGCAGCACGCTCTCCGCACTCGACCAGACATCCGCCCGGGCATGGCCGCTGGCCCGCCGCCCAACTGCGCGCGCCCGTGCGAGGTGGTGCTCCACATGGCGCTGCATAGTCTTGGTCTCGCGGCACACGAGGTCCGAAAGCTTGGGATCGTGCGCGGTCGCAGCATTGGTGAGCACGGTCAGCGGGGTCTTCAGCGCATGCGCCAGATTGCCGGCATGGGTTCGCGCTTCCTCAGCCTGTTTCTCGCTGTGCGCGAGCAGTGCGTTGATTTCATCTACCAGCGGTTCGACTTCGAGGGGCAGCGGTTCTTCGATCCGGTTCGCGCCCTCCGATCGCATCGACTGGATCGCCGCGCGCACGCGCCGGAGCGGCTGGAGTCCGTAATAGCTTTGCAGCACCGCCATGATCAGGAGGCCAAGGCCAAGGACGGCGAAGCTCCAGATCAGGATCGAACGAATGCGGGCGATCTGGAAATCGAGCTCTTCGCGCGCCGAAGCGACAGTGAAGGTCCATCTCGTGTCACTGTCGGGCAGGATGATATTGCGCTCGACCACGCGCAGCGGTTCGTCCGCGAACTGCTCGCTGTCGTAGAAGTGGGGCTCGTCGTCGATGTGACTGCCATCGACCTCGAGCGTGCGGTCCCACAGGCTGCGGCTGGGATAGGGTTCGCGCCCCGGCCCGCTGATCTGCCAGTAGACGCCGCTGTTCACTTCGAGAAAGCGCTGGTCGCCGAGCGAACGATAGAAGCGCACATCGCCCCAGTCGTCGACCTCTGCGGAGGCGATCAGGGCGTTGAGGACGTACTCGAGCTGGTCGTCGAAGTTCGTCTGAACTTGCCGGGCGAGCGCGCGATCGAGTGCGAAGCCGCCACCCACGAGCAGCACGGCGATCCACACCGCCGCGATCACCATCATCCGCGAGGCAAGGCTGCGGCGCTGCTCGGGCCGGTGGCCCAGCGTTACGGGATCGGACGCGGGCACAGCGCCTTCGCCGGTGGGAGAACCCTCCGCCGGACGCGCTTCGCCCGCTACATCCTCAGGATGCGCGGGGTGCGTCGGCGGGGTCGTCGAGGCTGTAACCGAGTCCACGGATGGTCGTGATCACTTCTGCACCCAGCTTCTTGCGGATGCGGGTAACGAAGACTTCGATCGTGTTCGAATCGCGGTCGAAGTCCTGGTCGTAAATGTGTTCGATGAGTTCGGTGCGGCTGACCACCTTGCCCTTGTGGTGCATGAGGTAGCTGAGCAGCTTGTATTCCTGCGCGGTCAGCTTGACCGGCTCGCCCTTCAGCGTGACGCGGCCCGAGCGCGTGTCGAGACGCACGTCGCCAGCCGTAAGCTCGCTCGAGGTGTTGCCCGAAGCGCGGCGGATAAGCGCGCGCAGGCGGGCGATCAGTTCTTCGGTCTGAAAGGGTTTTGCGAGGTAATCGTCTGCACCTGCATCGAGGCCGGCAACCTTGTCCGACCAGCTGTCACGCGCAGTGAGCACGAGGACAGGGAACTTGCGCCCCTCCTTGCGCCACATTCCGAGCACGGTGAGACCGTCGATCTCCGGCAGGCCAAGGTCGAGAATTACAGCGTCATAGTCTTCGGTCGAGCCGAGGAAGTGGCCGTCCTCGCCATCGGTCGACAGGTCGACGGCGTAGCCGTTCTGCTCGAGCGTGCTCTTCAGCTGCTGGCCGAGTGTCGGCTCGTCTTCGACGATAAGGATTCTCATGAATTTCCGTCCTCGCTAATATTCTTGCGCGTCTCGTTCATGTACATGAACGCGTCAAGGTGCGCGAGGTTTCTAATGGCGGAAATCAGCGGCTTCGGCGCAGGATGCGGCCGGTGCGAGCATCGACATCGACGTAAAGAACTCGGCCGTCGCGAATAAATTTCAGGCGATAGGCCATGGCGGTACGGTCATAGTCGAAGCCGAGATATTCGGCGCCGCGCATGGAGGGCAGCACCCGGTTCTCGATCTCGCGCGAGGTCAGGATATTGCCCGCACGCATCTCCTTACGCGCCTCGCCCTGGTCGGAGCGACGCTGCGCTTCGGCCGGTGCAGCACCAATAGTCGCGGCAATCGGCCCGGCGACGAGGCCGAAGGCGAGCAGTGATGCGAGAACCTGTTTCATAGTGGCAGTGTTACTACGCAGAGAGCATTGAACAAGGTGTGAATACCGGGGTTGTCACCCGTTCAGCGAACCATCTCGTATTTCACCGTTATGTTAACCGCAGTACTGACCAGCCCGGGCTGAACCGGGGCCGCCTCTTCGGCCAGATCCATGGTCGCGACATTGCGCATCTGCGGCATCGGGCCGCCGCGCCCAGTGATCGTCTCGTTTACCTCAAGGAGCCTCAGCTCCGAATACCCGGCAAGTTGCGCATATTCGAGCGCCTGCGTACGCCCGCGCTCCATCGCACGAGCGCGCGCGGTGGCCTTGGCCTGGCTATCGTCTTCGAGGCTGAAGCGCGGCCCGTCCAGATTAGTCGCACCGGCCACCACAAGCGCGTCGAGGATTTGGCCAGTTTCGTCGACCTCGCGCAGTTTCACGCTGACCCTGTTGCTCGCCTGGTAGCCGCGGAAAATCTGCCGCTGGGCACGCTGGTCATAATCATAGCGGGCATTGAGGTTGATGCCGGTGGTCTGGATATCGCGCTCGGCAACTCCCAGCGCCTTCAGACGGTCGATTACCTTGCGCATCTCGACGGAGTTCAGCCGCAGCGCCTCGACGGCGGTCGGCGCTTCGCTCGTCACGCCTGCCCCGACGGTCACGAGATCGGGATCGGCTTCGATCTGCTCGACCACGGTCAGTTCGACGACCGGTCCGGAGGACTCGATCACGACTTCCGCCGCGTGGGCCGGCATCGCAACAAGCGTCGCTGCGAATGCGGTTCCGATCAGGTGTCTCATGATGTCTACTCCTTTGAAATTCCGGCTCATCATCCTTGTTGGAGCTTTACGCCTTGCTGAACTGGTCGGTTCCACTGGCGACTTCACTTTCCCGGCGAGGCGAGATACGCCCCTGCGCAAGAGGGGAACTGTCTCGATGAAACTTCTGAAATTCGCGCTCGCAGCACTGGCCAGTCTCGGGTTAACGTCGGCCACCGCCCAGACGATGGAACCGGTGCCGGATCGCGCTACGGGCGAAGGTGAAGGCCCCTACGAGACGCTGATCATTTCCGGCGCGACGATGATCGAAGGATCGGGCGCCCCACCGATGGGTCCCGTCGATATCGTGGTCGAGGGCAACCGGATTGCAGCCGTCCACGGCGGCGGTGCGCCAGCCGACGTGCGCGCCCGTGCCGACCGGATCGTCGATGCTAGTGGCATGACCGTGATGCCGGGCTTCGTCGACACACATGGCCACAATGGCGATCCGTCGAAAGCCGCGCAGCCTTCCTATGGCTACAAGCTCTGGCTTGCGCATGGGGTGACCAGTGTGCGCGGTGTCTCCTTCTTCTTTGGCCCCGGCCAGCCCGACCTCACCGATACGCAGCGCAGCAGGAGCAACACCATCACCGCGCCGCGCTTGTTCCCCTATGCTGTGTTCGGCGACAAATGGGGCCGCGACTATCCTGCTACTCCGGCTGCGGCGCGCGAATGGGTACGCTGGGCAAAGGCGCAGGGTTTCTGGGGCATCAAGTTCTTCAATAACCTCAGCCCGGAAATGCTGGCCGCCACACTCGACGAAGCGGAGAAGCAGGGTCTCGGATCGGTCGCCCACCTCGCCCAGCCGGGCGTGCAGCGCGTTAACGCGGCCAAGGCGGTCGAGCTCGGGATGGACGGCATCACCCATTTCTACGGGCATTTCGAAAGCCTGCTCGACGACAATGCGCTGCCGACCTACCCCAAGGGTTACAATTACTACGACGAACAATCGCGCTTCGGCTGGGTCGCGCGCCTTGCCGACCAGGTGGTCGAGCCCGGCAGCGAGGAGTGGGACGCCTATATCGACCATCTGGTCGAGAGCGGGGTAACGCTGAGTCCCACCTTCAATATCTACTCCGCCAGCCGCGACGTGATGGCGGCGAAGAACCGTGACTGGCACGCACGTTTCACGCTGCCGAGCCTCATGGATTTCTACGCGCCCAGCGCCACCAATCACGGCAGCTACTACAAGGACTGGACGACCGAGGACGAGGTCGCCTGGCGCAAGTTCTATCGCTACTGGTTTGACCTGACGAAGGAGTTCCACCGCCGCGGTGGCCGCGTCACCGCAGGCTCGGACCCGGGCTACATCTACCAGACCTGGGGCTTCGCCTATGTCGGCGAACTCGAGATGCTTCGCGAGGCCGGCCTCGAACCGCTCGAGGTGATCCGCGCGGCAACCGTTGCTGGCGCAGAGGAAATTTACCAGGCGCGCGGAGAGACACCTCCGATGGGCACGATCCAGATCGGCAAGCTGGCCGATCTTGTTATCGTTCCGGGCAACCCTCTCGATAATCTCAAGCTGCTCTACGGCACCGGCCACACCAAGCTGAATTACGAGACTGGCGCAATCGAGCAGGTCGGCGGCGTGCGTTGGACCATCAAGGACGGCATCGTTTACGACGCACCCGCACTGCTTGAAAGCGTCGCGGCGATGGTGGCGGAACAGAAGGCCGCACGCTAAGCGCTTGCGAGATGAGTGCGGCGCGACTACCTCGCGCCCCCTATGGCACAGCCCCCCATCCTCAGCCTTGAAGGCATGGCCCTGCAGCAGGGCGGCAAATGGCTGTTCGGCGGGCCCGATCACGAGCCGCTCGACCTGCATATCGGCCCGCGCGACAGGCTTGCGCTGATCGGCCGCAATGGCGTCGGCAAGACCACTCTATTCCGCATGATCGACGGCCAGGTCGAAACCGACGCAGGAATGCGCAAGATCAAGCCGCATGCCAAGATCGTGCTGCTCGAACAGGACCCCGACCTGACCGGCCATGCGACGCTGATGGACTGGGCACTGTCCGGTGATCAAGCCCCGCAGGAACACGAGGTAGAGGCGATCGCAGGCCAGCTCGGCATCGACATGAGCCGCGAGACCAAGGGTGCGAGCGAAGGCGAGAAGCGCCGCGCGGCTATTGCCCGCGCGCTGGCGCAGGAGCCGGACCTCCTGCTGATGGACGAGCCGACCAACCACCTCGACCTCGGTGCGATCGACTGGCTCGAAGGCTGGCTCGAACGCTATCGCGGCGCTTTCGTCGTCATCAGCCACGACAGGACCTTCCTCAAGCGCCTGACCCGCGCGACCATCTGGCTCGATCGCGGCAATCTGCGCCGCAAGGAAGTCGGCTTCGGCGGCTACGAAGCGTGGGAAGAACAGGTCTATGCGGAGGAGGCCCGCGCGGCCGAGAAGCTCGATGCTAAGCTGAAGCTCGAAGCGCACTGGCTCGAACGCGGCGTCACCGCGCGGCGCAAGCGCAACCAGGGCCGTCTCGAGAAGCTGTGGCAGATGCGTGCGCAGCGTGCCTCGATGATTTCCGCTGCCGGCACCGCCAAGCTCAAGCTCGCGACCGAGGAGGAGTTCAAGTCCAAGTCGGTCATCGTCGCGGACAAGATCACCAAGTCATACGGCGATCGCACGATCATCAAGCCCTTCTCGCTGCGTATCCAGCGCGGCGACCGCATCGGTATCGTCGGCGCGAATGGTGCGGGCAAGACGACTCTGCTCAAGATGCTCACCGGCGAGCTCGAACCGGACAGCGGTACGGTCGAGATCGCCAAGACGCTGACCGGCGTGATGATCGACCAGCAGCGCCAGCTCCTCACCGCCGACAAGACCGTACGGCAGGTGCTGGCCGAGGGCGGCGACTGGATCGACGTGCGCGGCAATCGCAAGCACGTGCAGGCCTATCTCAAGGATTTCCTCTTCGACCCGAAGATCGTCGACATGAAGGTCGCCGTGCTTTCGGGCGGCGAGCGTTCGCGCCTGCTTCTGGCCCGCGAGTTCGCCAAGGCCTCAAACCTGCTCGTCCTCGACGAACCGACCAATGACCTCGATCTCGAGACGCTCGACCTGCTGCAGGAAGTCATCGCCGACTACGAAGGCACAGTGCTGATCGTCAGCCATGATCGTGACTTCCTCGACCGGACCGTCACCATAACGCTCGGCCTGGACGGGACGGGCAAGGTCGATGTCGTCGCTGGCGGCTACGAGGACTGGGAGAAGAAGCGCCAGAAGCCCGTCGTGGGAAAGACGAAGAGCGAGAAGGCGGAAGAGAAGCCAGCGCCGCCTCCCCCGCCGCCCAAGCCCACCAAGCTCTCTTACAAGGACCAGCGCGATTACGAGCTGCTGCCCGCCCGGATCGAGGAGCTTGAAGCTGCCATCGCGCGCGGCGAGGAGATCCTGGCCGATCCCGATCTCTACACCTCCGATCCGCAGCGCTTCGCCAATGTCTCGAAGGGCATCGAGAACGCGCGCAGCGAGAAGGACGCGGCCGAGGAACGCTGGCTGATTCTGGCCGAGCAGGTCGAGGCGCTTTGAAGCACGAGCGGCTAGCCGAAGAGATTGCGGGCTGCCAGACCTGCGCCGCTCACCTGCCGCACGGCATCCGCCCCGTCGTCAGCTTCTCCCCCACTGCGCGGCTCCTGATCATCGGACAGGCCCCCGGATCGAAAGTCCATGAAACCGGTATCCCTTGGGACGACAAGAGCGGCGATCGGCTGCGCGAATGGACGGGTCTTTCGAAAGAGCAGATGTACGATCCCTTGCGTGTCGCGCTGGTACCGATGGGTTTCTGCTATCCCGGCAAGGCAAACGGCGGCGACAAGCCACCGCGCCCCGAATGCGCGCCCCTGTGGCACGAACGCGTGCTCGGCATCCTGCCTGAAGACAGACTGACGCTGCTGGTCGGCACTTATGCGCAGGCGCATTACCTGCCGGAGGCGCGCAAGCATTCGATGACCGAGCGGGTCCAGGAATTCCGCAAATTCCTCCCTCGATTCCTGCCACTGCCGCATCCTGCGTGGCGCAGCGCGATCTGGATGAAACAGAACCCCTGGTTCGAGTCTGAAGTGCTGCCCGCGCTGCGCGAGGCGGTTGTAGGACATATCTAGGATAGGCGCCCTTGCGGTCCAACAGGCTGGAACGCTTGGAACACGGTCCTGAGGCAAAATCGGCCGGCCTCACGTAGCGAAGCAATTGGCCAGACAATCCTCTCATCTGATCCGGTAGAAATCGGCCACACGATCGAGCGCCAGCTTGAGCACCAGCTTGCCGCTCCGCGCGGGCCAACCCAAGGCTTTCTCGGCATCCGGCAGGCCCTCGCAGGCACAGGCCACGCGCCACAGGACATCCTTCAGTCCGCTCCCCGCCTCGGCCATGGCGCCATCGAAACGCGCCCTGGCCGCAAGCTGGCGTTCGGATGACGTCAAGCCGTCACCCCCGCCACCATCCACCCGTACCGGATCCCAGCGCATCGTGATCGAAGGGGCTATCTGCGCTCGCTCGTAATCGGCGCGCAGCCGCTCGCCGGCGTCGAATTGCCTGTCGTCGAGATAGCCGCGCGCATGCAACCATGTGAGCGGGCTCTCGGCGATATTCACTGTCACGCTGCGCTTGGTCGCCCTCGCACCTCCGGCGCGTTTCGGCCCGACTTCGGTCAGTTCGCGTTCGACCAGTTCCCTGCACATATCGCTGTCTCCTTGGTGGCTGTGGACAGCGGACTTGCAAACAATCGGTTACTGTAGGAAAGCAAAAACACCGATTTGGTTAGAAGGATTTCAAGAACCGTGATCAACCGCATCCGCGATATCCGCAAGCAGAAAGGCATGACGCTGGCCGATCTTGCCGAGGCCTGCGATCCGCCGACGACGCCGCAGACGGTCGGACGGCTGGAAACGGGGATGCGCAATCTCTCGCTCAAATGGATGGAACGCATCGGCGCGGCGCTGGGCGTCGAACCGGAGATGCTCGTTCGTTCCGAGAACGCGGCGCATCCCCAGGTTGTCGCGACGCTCGGACAGGGCGGCCCCGAAGCGCTTGCCTCCACGCGCGATGCGATCCTTGCCACCGATCTCGGCAGCGAAGGCGCGCTTGTGGTGATGACGATCGACTACCCGCATGGCGAATATCGTCCGGGCGACCAGCTATGGCTGCGGCAGCTCGCACCCGAGGAGGCTGCCCGCGCGGTCAATCGCGATGTACTGGTACCGAAGACCGGAGGCCGCTTTGCGTTCGGCCGGCTGATCGACCGGCAGGGCAATCTCGTCGGCCTGCTCCCGCCGGGACACGGCGAAAAGCAGCAGGTCGTCGACAGCCCTGCCTGGATCGGGGTTGCAGAGATTCTGGTCCGCCGCCTCTAAAGGCAGCGGACACGCATCGTCAGACTTCGCCGCGAAGCTTCTTTTCCTGCTTGTCGGCGATGGACTCTTCCGGAACGAAGCTGTCCGAGGTGACACCCATCCAGATCAGCAGCGGTGCTGCGAGATAGACCGAGGAATAGGTACCGACGAACAGGCCAACCGTGATGGCAGCAGTCAGGCCGAACAGGCTGGTCGGACCGAAGAACAGCAGCGGAAGCAGCGCGACGAGCAGCGTCAGCGAGGTCATCACCGTACGTGCCAGAGTTTCGTTGACCGAGAGGTCAAGCAACTCCGGCAGCTCCATCTTGCGATACTTCTTCAGGTTCTCACGGATACGGTCGTAGACGACGATTGTATCGTTCAGAGAGTAACCGATGATTGCGAGGATGGCCGCGATGATCTGCAGGCTGAATTCCAGCTGGAATAGCGCGAACAGGCCCAATGCCACGGAAACGTCGTGGAACAACGCAAACAATGCGCCCACGCCGAATTGCCATTCGAAGCGGATCCAGATGTAGGCCGCCACGGCCAGCATAGCGTAGATCAATGCCCAGGTCGCATCGCTTCGGAACTCGCCAGAGACCTTTCCGGAGACGTTGTCGTTACCGTCTAGGCGGAAGTCGGGATAGCTGGACTGCAATTCGGCAACAACCGCGTTGGCGGCCTCTTGTGCGGCTTCCTTGTCGGCAGCCACGTCGTCGGGAAGACGAACGCGGATCGAGACCTGGTTGTCTTCGCCGAAGCGCTGCACCACGGGAGAGCCGTAGCCCAGACCCTCGATATCGCTGCGCAGCTGGGCGATCGGCGCTTCCTCGCTCTGGGTGAAGGTCGCACGGACCTCCAGACCGCCGGCGAAATCGACGCCAAAGTTGAGCCCCTTGGTCAGCACCATCGCCCAGCTTCCCGCGATCAGCACGAGGCTGAGGATGAAGAAGGGCACGCGCCACTTGAGGAATTTGATGTTGGTGTCGTCGGGGACGAGCTTGAGAAGTTTCATCGTCCGTCCTCCTTAAATGTTCAGATCCGAAGGCCGCGTCTTGCGCAGCCAGCCTGCCACCCACATGCGCGTCAGCGGCACGGCGGTGAAGACCGAGGTGAAGAGGCCGACCACGAGGACGACCGCGAAGCCCTTCACCGGACCCGAGCCGAAGCTGAACAGCAGCACGCCGGCAATGAAGTTGGTGATGTTCGCATCGTAGATGGCACGGCTTGCTTCCTTGTAGCCGTTCTCGACCGCCGCCATCACGCGGCGCCCGCGTTTTCGCTCCTCCCGGATACGTTCGTTGATCAGCACGTTCGCGTCGACCGCGGCACCGATCGTCAGGACGAAGCCCGCGATACCCGGCAGGGTCAGCGTGAAGTTGAGCAGGCCCATGATGCCGAGAAGCATGGCCACGTTGATGAACAGTGCGAGGGTCGCATAGACGCCGAAGCGGCCATAGGCGGCCATCATGACCAGCATCACGAGCGCAGTACCGATTGCGATCGCGATCAGGCCCTGACGGATCGAGTCCGCACCAAGGTCGGGACCGACCGTGCGTTCCTCGACCACAGCCAGCGGGACCGGCAGGGCGCCCGAACGCAGCTGGATGGCGAGGTTGTTGGCGCTTTCGACAGTGAAGCTGCCCGAGATCTGCGACTGTCCGTTGACGATCGGCTCGAGCATGCGCGGCGCGCTGATCACTTCATCGTCGAGGATGATGGCGAACTGGCGGCCGGTGTAGTTCGTCGTCATGACGCGGAAGCGCGTGCCGCCTTCGGGATTGAAGGCGATCGAGACGACCGGTTCGTTGGTCTGCGCATCGAAGTTCTGCTGCGCGCTGGTCAGCGTATCGCCGCTGATGCCGCCGAGGCGGTCGACCACGAGGCCGGTGCCCGGAATCCCTTCACCTTCGGCCCAGGGAACGACTTCGCCGCCCGAGACGAAGCCGCGCTCGACTTCCTCCACGGTGGCTGCGCGCTGGACCAGCTTGAATTCGAGTTGCGCGGTCCGGCCGAGCAGCTCCTTGAGCTGTTCGGGATCCTGGAGGCCGGGCACCTGCACCACGATGCGGTCATCGCCCTGGCGCAGGATGGTCGGCTCGCGCGTGCCGAGACCGTCGATACGGATACCGACGGTGCGCAGTGCGCCTTCCATCGCCTCGTTGAGGGCGGTCGAAAGGCCGTTCGCGGTCTGGGTCAGCACGAAGCGCTGGCCGTCGACGACCTGCAGGTCCCATTCGCGGACCGGGCCGCTGCCGTTCATAAGGTCTTCGATGGCAGCGCGCGCACGATCAACGTCGCCGGCATCGTCGAGCAGGAAGCTCAGCTGGCCGTCGTCGGTCGAGACGTCGCCGATGCGGATACGCGGCTCGGCACGGCGCAGGGCGTTGCGGACACCCTCTTCCATGTTTTCGAGACGTGTCGCCGCGACGAAGTCGGGGTCGGCCTCGAGCAGGATGTGGCTACCGCCGGCGATATCGAGGCCGAGATTGACCGTCGGCTCGGGCAGCTCGGAGGGCCAGGCGTTGTTGGTCAGCGAAAAGATCGAAGGCAGTGCCGCAAGCGCGCAGATCAGCGCGACGCCCCACAGCATTACCTTCTTCCATGTCGGAAATTCGAGCATTGTGGCCTGGTGTCCCCTACCCTGTCGCCTATCGGCGGATCAGTCGTTCGCCGGCTTGGCGGACTTGGCGTTCAGCACTTCGCCGATGGTGTTCTTGACCGCGCGCACTTTCATGCCCTTGGCGAGTTCGAGTTCGACGAACTGCTCTTCGACCTTGGTGATCTTGCCCACAAGACCGCCAGCGGTCACGACCTCGTCACCGCGCTGAAGGCCGGCAACCTTTTCCTGGTGCGCCTTCTGCTGACGGAGCTGCGGGCGGATCATGAGGAACCAGAACACGGCGAAAATCGCGACCCACGGAAGGATCTGCAGCCAGATGGGAGGCTGGGCTGCGGCGGTGCCGGAAGCGGCGAGAAGCGTGATCATGGAAGGTTCGGTCTCTTGTTACAGCTAGCGTTCTTGAAAGCGAGGTGGGTCATGCATGGGCGTGCTTCAAGAGCCGCCACGGCACCCTCCCTCACTTTGGTGGCGGGCGGTTAGCAGCAAACCCGAAAAGTCGCAACGAAATGAGGCGAGAGATGCTTGCCATGTTTCCAGACCCTGCCTATAGGGCCGCTTCCACTGGCTTCGGGACGTAGCGCAGTCTGGTAGCGCACCATACTGGGGGTGTGGGGGTCGCTGGTTCGAATCCAGTCGTCCCGACCAGTGGTTTTCCATCCGATATGTTAAAATGCACCCCGCATGCGGGACGCCGCGGCCTCAGCCGGGGCTCATCGAGTTGTCGCCGCCGCTCGCTGCAGCCAAAGCGGCCGCGAAGACGCCGATGACAAGGCCCACGGCGGTCGAGGTACCGATGCCGCCGCCCGAGCTACCCGGAACGAAGTAGGCCGGCGCGATACAGCCATTGTCTTCCGACCACTCGAGCCAGTCGTCCCAGGTATAGAGATCGCCGTCAGTGACCGCGCGATAGGTCTTGCCGGAGAAACGCCAGGATTCAGGCGAATTGCCCGCATCGATCCACTCGCGCCATTCCTCGTCGTAGCGGTCGCAGTCCCAGTCTTCGGGAGCTTCGAGCGCGCCTGCGCTGTCAGAGGCGATCGGCGCCGAATCGGCCTGCGCAAACGCACCGTTCGCCGCAAGCGATGCTGCGGCGGCAAAAAGTGCAATCGGTAGGATTCTGCGCATTGCGAGGGTTACCCGAGGTTTCACCTTGGCCCTGTTTCTTACACGCAAAACATGAATTTTCAATGTGCGCGCGGCGAAACGCTAACCGCTGATTAACTGCGATCTTTCCTACTCGAACCTCTCCGGGGAGAATGCGGGCCATCAGGAGGACAATCCCATGCCGCTCGTCGAATCCCTCATCGGTCCCATCGCCTCGATCATCGACAAGATCATTCCCGACAAGGAAGCCCGCGCGAAAGCCAAGCTCGAACTGCTCGCACTGGAAGGCTCGCACGAGCTGAAGGCCATAGAAGCGCGCCTCTCGGCGATCGTCGCAGAGGCAAACTCGAAGGACCCATGGACCAGCCGCGCGCGGCCCAGCTTCCTCTATGTGATGTACGCGATCATGCTCTTCGCCCTGCCCATGGGCGTGCTCGGCGCTTTTACCCCGCAAGCGGCCGAGGCGATCGGCAGCGGTATCACCGCCTACCTGCGCGGCCTGCCCGAAGAACTCTACGCCCTCTTCGGCACCGGTTATCTCGGCTACACCGCGGCGCGGCAATGGGGTAAGGTCAAGGGGGTCGAACGATAGCGACAATCGGCGGCTACAATTGCCTTGTATTGAATACCCTGTAAGCTGTCCGATGGGCGCGAGAAGCATTTGAGCTTCAGGGGGATGAATGGATTTTCGCGCATGGCAACGAGCTGCGGCTCCGGGTCTGATTTTTTCCGGTTCGGCAATCGGCGTATCCCACCTCGTTCAATCGACCCGCGCAGGCGCGATGTTCGGGTTGGCGCTGATCTTCGTTATCGTCCTCATCAATACCCTCAAATATCCGGCCTTCCGGTTCGGCATGGATTACGCTCACGCAACCCGAAGGACGATCATCGGTGGTTATCGGGAACTGGGCTCTTGGGCCGTACCGCTTTATGCGCTCTCCTCGTTGACGATTGCGCCGATAGGTCTCGCGGCCGTTACGGTCACAACAGCAGCGATATTGGCTGCCCTCACCGGTGTTCAGCTTCCCATCCTCGCCTTGGCCGCATCGGCAATCGCCGCAACCATACTGCTTCTGCTTGTCGGCGGTTTCGGTTGGCTTGATGGCCTCAACAAGATCTTGATCGCCTTTCTGACGGTCGCGACCATCACCGCTGCAGCACTGGCTCTGCCGCGCGTCGATTGGCAGAGCATGGCAAATGTCGAATGGAGCCTTGATCCGATGGCGCTGCTCTTCGTTGTCGCCCTCGCAGGGTTCATGCCAAGCCCTATTGGTCAATCGGTGCAAGTCTCTCTCTGGACCCTCAAGGCGCAGGAGAATGAAGCGGAGGGCGAACGGATGTCGATGGGAGAAATGCGCAAAGGTTTTTTCGCCGCCTACATGCTTACCGGCATCCTTGCTGTTTGCTTCTGCGTAATGGGGGCAGGCGTGATGCACTCGGGAGGGGTCGCGCCAGAAAGCGGAGCGGCCGATCTCGCATCACAGATAATTGGCCTTTACCGAGAGACACTGGGCACAATCCCTGCTTATCTTGCAGCAATAGCGGCCCTTTGTGTGATGGCGACGACGATGATCGCCTCATTCGACGGTGCAGCACGCGGGTTTGGCGCAGTTTACGAAGAGTATCGCGGCAACTCAGGAGGCCGCGCGAGCGAAAGTGGGTACGCGTTCTTCCTCATAGCCCTGGCGGCTTTGTGCTTGTTCATCCTTGCGTTGATGATGGAAAGCTTCAGTGTTTTCATCGATCTCGTCACGTCGATCTATTTTGTGGTCGGTCCAGTCATCGCGCTGCTCAACCATCTCGTCATTACGCGTTGCGACATGCCCGAAGAGCATCGACCGAACGCTTACATCCGGCTGCTTAGCGTGACGGGAATCGTCGTCATGTCCGGAATGGCCGCAATGTACTTCGCGCTAAAGGCAGCATGAAAACGGGAGAGCGGGAGCGGGAGCGCGTCCGCTTTCGGGCCGGTAGAAGACACACCGCTTCTCAGCCACGCCAACTGCCGCTAACGCTGCTCGCATGACCGAGACCGTCTTCGTCCTCAACGGCCCAAACCTCAACCTGCTCGGCACGCGCGAGCCGGAAATCTATGGCTCGGACACGCTCGCCGATATCAAGGCGGCGCTGCGCGGTAAGGCCGAGCAGCTCGGTCTTGCGATCGAGTTCCGCCAGACCAACCACGAAGGCGAGCTGGTCGACTGGCTGCACGAGGCACAGCGCGAGGGCGCCAAGGCGGTATTGCTGAACGCCGCGGCCTATACCCACACCTCCATCGCCCTGCTCGATGCGATCAAGGCAATCAACGTGCCGGTTATCGAGGTGCACCTCTCGGACCCCACCAAACGCGAGGCTTTCCGCCATACTTCCTTTGTCGGAATGGCAGCTGTGGATTGCGTGCAGGGCCTCGGCCCGCATAGCTATTCCGTAGCGTTGGAGAAGGCTGCCTCTCTGTAAAAGGCAGCCCTTGCCCCTTGTCTTGCACGTCTAGCCGGAGCATAGGCGGGCGCAACAATTATCAAGGGATACCCATGGCCGAACGTAAAGGCAGCGCCGGCAAATCCGGCATGAACGTCGACACCTCTCTCGTGCGGGAACTGGCCGAGATGCTGGGCGACACCGGGCTCACCGAAATCGAAGTCGAGGATGGCGACCGCAAGATCCGCGTATCGCGCGGCGGCGGCGTGGCTGTTGCAGCCGCACCTGCGCCCATGGCGGCACCTGCAGCAGCAGCCCCTGCACCGGCAGCGGCAGCGCCTGCGGCCGAAGCGGCACCTGCCGAGGCCGACACGGCCGGTGCGATCAAGTCGCCCATGGTCGGCACGTGCTATCTCGCTCCCGAACCGGGCGCAGCCGACTTCATCAAGGTCGGCGACACCGTGAAGGAAGGCCAGACCCTCCTCATCGTCGAGGCCATGAAAGTCATGAACCCGATCGCTGCCGACAAGTCGGGTACGGTCAAGTCGATCCTGGTCGAGAACGCCCAGCCGGTCGAGTTCGACCAGCCGCTCGTCGTCATCGGGTAAGCCATGACGATTTCGCGTATCCTTATCGCCAACCGCGGCGAAATCGCGCTGCGTATCCACCGCGCGGCGCATGAAATGGGCATCGAGACGGTCGCGGTACACTCTACCGCCGACGCCGATGCGATGCATGTCCGCCTTGCCGACCAGGCCGTGTGCATCGGCCCGCCCGCGGCGGCCGACAGCTATCTCAACATCGCCAACATCATTTCGGCAGCGGAAGTCAGCCATGCTGACGCGATCCACCCGGGCTACGGCTTCCTTTCGGAGAACGCCAAGTTCGCAGAGATCGTCGAGGCGCACGACATCAAGTGGATCGGCCCCAAGCCCGAACACATCCGCACGATGGGCGACAAGGTCGAGGCCAAGCGTACCGCGGGCAAGCTCGGCCTGCCGCTGGTCCCAGGCAGCGACGGCGCTGTCTCCGAGGTCTCCGAAGCACGCAAGATCGCCGACGAGATCGGCTATCCCGTGATCATCAAGGCCGCATCGGGCGGCGGTGGCCGCGGCATGAAGGTCTGTGAGAGCGAGGACCAGCTCGAAACGCTGATGCAGCAGGCCGGCAGCGAGGCGAAAGCCGCTTTCGGTGACGCCACGGTCTATATCGAGAAGTACCTCGGCAATCCGCGCCACATCGAATTCCAGGTCTTTGGCGACGGCAACGGCAACGCGATCCACTTGGGCGAGCGTGACTGTTCGCTCCAGCGCCGCCACCAAAAGGTGCTCGAAGAAGCGCCCTCGCCTGTCATCAGCCACGAAGAACGCATGCACATGGGCGAAATCTGCTCCAAGGCGATGCGCGACATGGGCTATCGCGGCGCTGGCACGATCGAGTTCCTGTGGGAGAACGGCGAGTTCTACTTCATCGAGATGAACACCCGCCTGCAGGTCGAGCACCCCGTGACCGAGGCAATCACCGGCGTCGACCTCGTGCGCGAACAGATCCGTATCGCCGCCGGCAAGCCGCTTTCGGTCCGCCAGGAAGAGCTGGAGTTCAACGGCCACGCGATCGAGTGTCGCATCAACGCGGAAGACCCGTTCACCTTCGCGCCCTCGCCCGGTGAAGTGACCTATTATCACCCGGCTGGCGGCATGCATGTGCGCGTCGATAGCGGGCTCTACGCCGGCTACCGTATCCCGCCTTATTACGACAGCATGATCGCCAAGCTGATCGTTTACGGCCGCAACCGCGAAGGCTGCATGATGCGCCTCAAGCGCGCGCTGGAGGAAATGGTGGTCGAAGGCGTGAAGACCTCGATCCCGCTCCACCAGGCTTTGCTCGAACAGGACGACGTGAAGAGCGGCGACTATTCGATCAAGTGGCTCGAAGAGTGGCTCAAGGAACGCGAGGACTAAGGTCCGGCGGCCAGGCCTTTCGGGCTAGCTTACAACCGTGAAAACAAACATCGGCAGGCCGCAGGGCGGCGCTGCCGATGTTTTTTTGTGACCTTGGTCCTCACCCGGGGGCGCGGACCGATACCGTTATTCGAAGTACTGGCAATAGGTCGCGCCGTACTGCGCCTCGTCCAGGCCGGCGGCTTTCGCCTCTTCCTCCGACGCGTAGCGATTGCCGTCTTCGTCGCAGATGACGATGGTGTCTTCGGTCGGTGCCTCGCTCGTGGCAGCTTCGGCTTCGCTTGCCGGATCGACCTCGGTACCGCTTTCGGTTGCCGCTTCGGCTTCGACTTCCGCAACCTCGTCGGGCGCGCCGCAGGCTCCTGTGAGCAGCAATACGGTGCCTGCTGCAGCAGCGGTGATCAGCTTCTTCATGGGGGCTCCTCTCTCTTGCCTCGTAATTCGGTAGCACGAGCAACGGTAGCGGTCCAAATCGCCGGGATCTGACCTCAGTCGAAGGTGAAGCCGGCTGCCTTGGCCTCAGCGATGATCTCTTCGCCGGTGAGCCGTGGGTGATCGCCCTGGATGCGGCTCCAGTCGGCGGCCTCGTCGACGAAAATCTCTTTCTCGATGTCCAGCCGGGCCGCCTCGTCGAACAGGCCGGCAGAGAAACTGCGGTTGCCGGTGGGCAGGAAGCGGAACCACAGATTGCTGCCGCATTTCGAGCAGAAGCCACGCTCGGCCCAGTCGCTCGATCGATAGACCGTCGCGTTGTCCTCGCCGGTGATCGCAACATCATCGCCCTCGAGCGCGGTGTAGAACGCACCCGACCAGCGGCGGCACATATCGCATTGGCAGATTTCGATATGCTGCTTGGCGTCGGTCAGCTCGATGATGATCGCCCCGCAAAGGCAATGGCCAGACATTTTCGGCATAGAATGCCCTCCTGTCACGCGGCCTGATCGAATGCGGGTCAGACCTGCGGCGTGTTCTCTATGCAGACCCGCGCCTGTTCGATGATCTGCTCGGTCGAGGAAGCGCTGCGAAGTTCGTCGCGCCGCGTTTCCAGCTCGGCAAAGGCTTCGGCTTCGCTCAGCCCGTTGGGGATGGCGTAGCTGTTGAGATAGGTCATGCTGGAAACCAGCGCGCGCGACTGCATCTCGGGATCCGCAGCCACGAAGCCCTCGGTCACGAGATACGTATAGGCGCTGATCGCGGCCGCGCAGGCCATCGGGTCTGCTTGCTCGCCAGTCGCTTCGCCGGTTCCACCGCATGCCGCGAGGAACCCGGCGGCAAGCGCCGCAAACGCGACCCTGCCGCCAGTGTTGCTCAAAGCGGGACGCCCGGGTCGTTCTTGCTCGTGCGAATCGTCAGCGAAGTCTTCACGCTGGCCACATTGGGCGCAGGCGTGAGCTTGCTCGTCAGGAATTCCTGGAAGCTCTGCAGGTCGCGGCTGACGATCTTGATAATGAAGTCGATCTCGCCGTTGAGCATGTGCACTTCGCGCACTTCCGGCAGCTCGCGCATCGCATCTTCAAATTCGCGCAGCGCGTCCTCGGCCTGGCTCTTCAGGCTGACCATGGCAAAAACGGTGATCGAGAAGCCAAGCTTCGACGGATCGAGCTCAGCATGATAGCCGCGAATCACCCCGTCTTCTTCCAGCGCGCGCACGCGGCGCAGGCACGGGGGAGCGGTCAGGCCGACGCGATGGGCCAGCTCGACGTTCGTAATTCTGCCCTCGTCCTGGAGTTCGGCGAGCAGCCGACGATCGATATCGTCGAGATTGGCCATCGTTCTGTCTTCCTCAAAAACAAGCGCAATCGCGCGAACTGCCTCCGGCGATTGCTGGCGCACATGAAATGTTGAAAAGGCGCAACCAACCGATTGGCTAACATTATTATCTTTGCCAGCAATTGTCCCACATTGCAACGCATGACAACGGGGCGATGGTCAACCAGCACTTAACTATGTCCATTGTCCAAGGGTGAATGTGCCTCTGGCATGCATAAACCTGCGAATTTCCGCCCGAAAAGGACGATATTGGAATGCACTTCGACGACCGCCTCGCCACGGTGCTGCGCATCCGCGCAGCCAGCGAGCGTGCCGCGAAGACACAATTCCGGCAGCTTATCGACCTTCTGGGCGAGCGTCCGCAGGCCGGCGACAAGGCGCTGAAGGCCGCCGCATACCTGCGCCTGATTGCCCTCGGCGAGATGATTTCCGTCGCCGAGCGAGCGCGAATCGTCGGCGAAAGCGGCTGGCGTTTCCGCAATCCAGAACTGGTGAAATGGTTCGGCGAGGCGCATCCGCAGATCGCTGCCGCCGCGCTTTATCGGGCGCAGCTTACCGCAGTCGAATGGGCGGAGCTCATTCCGCAGCTGCCGATCCGTGCCCGCGGCTTCCTGCGCCACCGCAAGGACCTGCCCGCAGAGGCCGAGCGCGTGCTCGACCGGCTTGGCGTATCTGACCGCGCGCTGCCCGAGCCCGAGCCGCTCGAGCTGATGGACGAACTGGCGCCGCCCGAAGAGGACGAGGCACCTGCGCCAACGCCCGCCCCAACAGAAGAAGAGCCCGCACCACGTCCGGCCCCCGGCAAGGAAGACGTTCGCGCGCTGGTCGACCGTATCGAGAGCTTCCGCAAGGCGCGCACCGGCGAAAAGGACACCGCCGATGCGCCGCGCCTGCCGATGGGCGAAGAAGAGCGCCCCCCGCCGCCGCTCGATCACTTCTTCTTCGGCGCCGATTCCGCAGGCCGCGTCGACTGGGCGGAAAAGAGCATCGCGCCGATGATCCTTGGCACCGACCTCACCTCGCTTGGCTCACAGTCAGTCGAGCAGGCGATCACGCGCCGCCAGCCGATGAGCGGACTGCGCCTCTCCCTGCGCGGTGCCGAGCGGATCGAGGGCGACTGGATCGTCGATGCCGCGCCGCGCTTCACTCGCGGCGACGGACGTTTCTTCGGCTATGTCGGCCGCTTCCGCCGCGCAGTCTCCGACGTTTTCGACCGCCGCGAAGCCGAGGCGGACCGCCTACGCCAGCTGCTCCACGAGCTGCGCACACCGGTCAATGCAATGCAAGGCTATGCCGAGATCATCCAGCAGCAGATGATCGGACCTGTCCCGCATGAATACCGCTCGCTCGCGGCGACCATCGCGGGCGATTCGGCGCATATCCTTGCAGGCTTCGACGAACTCGACCGCCTCGCGAAGCTCGAAGTCGGCGCGCTCGAACTGGAAGATGGCGAGGCCGATTTCGCCGCCATCGCACGCCGACAGGTGATGCAGCTCCAGACCGTGCTGAGCCCGCGGGTTGCACGTTTCGATGCCTCGCTTGGCGAAGGCCGCGCACCGCTCGCACTCGCCCAGTCCGAAGCCGAAATGCTCTGCTGGCGCCTGCTTGCCACTCTCGCCGGGGCAACGGGCGCTGGCGAGACGGTCAAGCTGCACCTCGACACGGCAGCCGAGCAGATCGAGCTCGCAGCCGAACTGCCCGCGGCCCTGCGCGAAGCAGAGAATGTCTTTGCAGTGGAGACACGCCCTTCCGGCAGCACTGTCAGCGCAGGGATCTTCGGTGCGGGCTTCTCGCTCCGGCTTGCCCGCGCAGAAGCACGCGTTGCTGGCGGCGATCTCACCCGGATCGGCGACCGGCTGGTGCTCTCACTCCCGCTCCTCACCTTGCAGGACAGCCTTCCCAGCCCGGAAAACGCATCGGGTTGAGCATGACCCGCTTCTCGCCGCTTGCCCTCTCGCACTGGCGGCGCTAGGCGGCGGGTTCGCCGGACGGATGGCGGGGGCCCGTAGCTCAGTTGGTTAGAGCTGGCCGCTCATAACGGCTAGGTCGCGGGTTCGAGTCCTGCCGGGCCTACCAATCCGCGGGTCCGGTAAATGTCGACGTCGTGTCGGGGAGTGGCGCAGCCTGGTAGCGCACTTGTTTTGGGTACAAGGGGTCGCTGGTTCGAATCCAGTCTCCCCGACCACGTCGACGATATTGCAGGAGAGCGAGATCTGACCGCAGCCGCCTCCACAACCCCTTCGAAGCCCATCGATAACCGCGTGATCTGGGCGATCGCGCTTCCCGCGATGGTGACCAATGTCGCCACGGCCCTGATCGGGATCGGCGACATGTGGATCGTGGGCCGGCTGGGCGATGCACCGACACAAGGCGCGGTCGATATCGGCGCGCGACTGTTTGCCGTCCTCTTCACGGTGATGAATTTCCTCAAGACCGGGACCACCGGGCTGGTCGCACAGGAAGGCACGCGGTCGGGTAAGGAGGCACAAGCGGCAGTATTGTTGCGGGGACTGCTCGTAGGCCTCGCGATCGCGGCGATCCTCCTGCTCGCGAAACCGCTGCTGCTGCCTTTCCTGCTGGATGCCCTGGGCGCAGAGGACGAAGTCCGTTCGGCCGCCGTGGTCTACGCGGACATCCGCTATTGGAGCGCGCCTGCGGTCATGGCGAATTTCGCCGCCATAGGTTTCCTCGTCGGCCAACGGCGCATGAAGACCGTGCTGGTACTCGAAGTCGCCTATAATCTGCTCAACGTCGGGCTGGGTCTCTGGCTTACGCTCGGCCTCGATTGGGGCATCGCCGGCATCGGCTGGTCGAGCTTTATCGCTGAATACGCGAAGCTCGTTGCCGTCGCCGTGCTGCTACTTGGCGGGGCGAGCGGTGCGACGATCCTGAAGCGCACACGCGAGGGCGGTATCGCGCGCCTTTCCGAACTGCGCCCCTTCCTTTCGGTCAATCGCGACCTCTTCCTACGCACGGTGGTCCTGATGATCGCGCTGGCCGGGCTCACGCGCCTCTCGGCCGAGCGCGGCGCGGTCGTGCTGGCGGCGAACGGCATCATCTACCAGCTCTTCGTTTTCACGGCGCTGCTGCTCGACGGGTTCGAGAATGCAGCGCAGGTCCTCAATGGCGAGCGTGCCGGTGCAAGGGACCGCGCAGGGTTTTCCGCATATGTCCGTGCAATCATGCTGCGCGGCATGGGAGCGGCAGCCCTCGTCGCAGTAGCCTTTGCCATATTGGCCGATCCGATCCTCGCCAGTTTTGCAGCGACCCCTGCTGTCCGCGAGGCCGCGCAGGCGCTGGGTGTCTGGCTGATCGTCATCCCCTTTGCAGGGGTTGCCGGTTTCGTGCTCGACGGTGTCTTCGTCGGCGCGAGCTGGACGCGCGCATTGCTGCTGACGATGGTCGGCGCCTTTGCAATCTACGCCCTGTGTCTCTGGCTAAGCTGGCCTCTGGGGAGCCACGGCTTGTGGCTGTCCTTTACGGCATTCCTGGTTGCGAGGGCAGCACTCCAGATGGCTTTCATGCCACGCCTCGTGGCGCGCATCTAGGCGACTCTATGCTGTAGCTGCGAGGGCGGGATCAGGCTTTCGCGCGCAGGTTAGGCATGCTGGGCACTAGCTGGGTCACGCTGGCACTCTGGACCTTGTCTTCACCATCGGCCTGCGTCCGGTTCCGGCCTTCCTGCTTCGCCTTGTAAAGCGCCGCATCGGTGCGGGCGAACAGCTTGCCATAGCCTTCGCCTTCCTTGCGGCCCGCCACGCCGAAGCTGGCGGTCAGGCGATGGTCATCCGGCATGCCCTCGATCTGCGTCGCGCCGAGGCGCTTGCGGATACGTTCGGCCATGGCGACAGCGGCTTCGCCGTCACAGTTCCATGCGAGGATACAAAATTCCTCGCCACCGATCCTGCCGGCGATATCGGTATCTCGGATCGTGTCTTCGATGACGTGACCGAATGCGGCAATCGCCTTGTCGCCGACCTGATGGCCCCAGACATCGTTGACCGACTTGAAGTGATCGATATCCGCCACGACGAGCGAGACGGGGATACCTTCCAGTTTCGCTTTCTCGATCTGGCCGACCACGTCCTTCTCGAAAGCGCGGCGCGTGCGCAGGCCGGTGAGAAGGTCCATCTCAGCGCGCTCCTTCACGGTGCGCACCTGGTCGTAGACGCAGGCCCCGATCAGCACCATCGCGCCGCACAGGGCGATGACGGAAACCGAGAGGTTGAGCACCGAATAGTAGAGGGAATCGAGATAGGCGCTCTCTTCGATCTGCTTTTCGATAAGCAGCGTAAGGCTCGGGCGGATGAAGAACTGGGCCGCGTAAATGCCCTGCATTGAGATGATGAGCTTGTCGATCGCGTCACGCTTGGGCGCGCCGAGCAAGGTCATCATGGTCATAAGCTTCATGGCGCCATAGGCGATGTTCACGATTACGAGCCGAGAGGCGATGTCGGACGAACTGGCAATCGCGATGCCGAGCGTGATCGCCGCGAGCGCGTATACCGTGAGGTGCAGGCCCAGCATCGCCGGCTGGCCGACCCTGCTGGCCATGCCCCAGGTGCTGGTCATCACGCTGAGCGAGTAGAAAAGCTGCGTCAGGTGCCAGGTATGCGGTCCCTGCTCCATGAAGTGGGTGACGCTGAAGCCGAGTGCGAAGAACAGGTAGGAAATGCCGAAAGCGAGCACGTAGTCGCCCATGTTTCCGCGCTTCCACATGACGAGGAATAGCACGAAAAACACGACCGCCATCGTGGGCGTGATCGACCCGATTATCTGCTCTCTCATGGTTCGCCCCGAACCTCCTTGCCCCCTAGTAGGCGGAGAAGGTTAACGGGTACTTAGGGTGACGCGTTCTTACAAGTTCTATCCGAGAAATGTCGAAGCTATTGCAAAGTGGTCACAATTGAGACCGCTCTAAAGCGTGTCGGGCATGGAAATCGGCTCTTCCCGGTTGGCGAGCACGCCGACGACTGCGGTCCAGACCGCGACATTCTGGCGAAGCTGGACCGGATCGACCTTGTCGAGCGTGTCATCCGCCGTGTGGTGCAAGTCGAAGTAACGCGTGCCGTCCTGCTGCAGGTCGATCAGCGGCCCGCCCTGCTCGCGCACGAGGTTGAGATCGGCCCCTCCGGTGGCCGTAATCCGGCTCGGCGCAACGCCGAAACGTGCGGTTGCTGCAGCAAGCTTGCGATAAAGGTCGGGATCGCTGGCCGTGAAATTGCTTTCGAGACGCCAGATGCGATCTGCACCGAAGTCGCTTTCGAGGCCGACGTAGACCAGCTCGTCGAGATGAGCTTCGGCATAGGCCTTCGAGCCCCAGAGGCCGGTTTCCTCGGCCCCTGCGAAGAGGAGGCGGATCGTGCGCAGCGGCTGCCCCCCGGCGGCGACATGCTTGGCTGCCGCTGCGATGATGCCGCAACCGGCGCCGTCGTCGATGGCGCCGGTACCGAGATCCCAGCTGTCGAGGTGGCAGGCGAGCAGTACCGGCGGGAGCGAGGGATCGCGCCCGACGATCTCGCCCACGACATTGCCGCTGCGCGTCGTGCCGAGATCGCGCGGGGTCATGACCAGCTTCATACGGATCGACTGGCCATCTGCGCGCTCGAACATGCGCTCGAGATTGTCGGCATCTGGGTTGGAGAGCGCGCCAGCCGGGGTCGGCGTCACGCCCTGGGCAAAAGTCGTGGTTCCCGTGTGCGGCACGCGGTGGTTGTCAGTGCCGACCGAGCGGATCACCGTGGCCAATGCGCCCTTGCTCGCAGCAAGCGACGGCGCCATCCAGCGCGCTGGGCCTGCAAAGCCATAGTGCGAACCGTCCTGCGAAGCGCGCATGTCGTGGCTCACGAAGGCAATCTTGCCCTCTAGGCTGCCCTCTTCGGCCGCGACGAGATCGGCATAGGTCGGGAAATAGACGACCTCGGCCTCGATCCCCTCCGGGCCGGTCGAGGTGGTCGTCGAGAGCGCGGTGATCGCCATCGGCTGCGCGAAAGGCGCGGTCACTTCGGCGATCTCGATCCCGCGCACCCAGGTCGGCATATCGAACGGCTCGTCAGCGACATTGGCGAAGCCGTTGGCGAGCAGCCAATCCATCGCCCAGACGCGGCCGCGTGCTTCCTGCTCGGTACCCGGCATGCGCGGGCCGATCTCGGTGGTGATCCCTTCGACGAAGTCCCAGGCGATCGTATCGCCTGTCAGCGCATCGTCGGCGCGGTCGGCATTGGCGGGGAAGGAGAGCGAGAGCGCGGCGAGCGCGATGAGCGACTTGTTCATGGCGCGGCTTGCTAACATCGCCAGCGGCGATGCCAAGCCTCAATCGGCTTTCGCGTGCCCGCTTTCTTCGAAATAGGCGATCGTCTTCGCAAGCCCGTCGTGCAGTTTCGTGGTCGCTTCCCAGCCGAGCATTTCGCGCGCGAGCGAGGTATCGGGCCGGCGGCGACGCGGGTCGTCCTGCGGCAACGGCTTGTGCACCAGCTTCGACTTGCCGCCGACAATGTCGAGCACGGTCTCGGCCAGCTCGAGCATCGAGTATTCGCCCTCGTTGCCGATATTCACCGGACCGGTCGTGTCGGCGTCAGTGCCCATCATGCGCACGCAGCCATCGATCAGGTCGTCGACATAACAGAAGCTGCGCGTCTGCTCTCCGTCTCCGAAGATTGTGATGTCCTCGCCGCGCAACGCCTGCAGGATAAAGTTGGACACCACGCGCCCGTCGTTGGGGTGCATGCGCGGACCATAGGTGTTGAAGATGCGCACCACCTTGATCGGGAGGTCGTGCTGGCGGCGATAGTCGAAGAACAGGGTCTCAGCACAACGCTTGCCCTCGTCATAGCAAGAGCGCGGACCGATCGGATTGACGTTGCCCCAGTAGTCCTCGGTCTGAGGATGGATTTCCGGATCGCCATAGACCTCGCTGGTCGAGGCTTGCAGGATCGGCACGCGAAGCCGCTTGGCGAGGCCGAGCATGTTGATCGCGCCGATCACGCTGGTCTTGGTCGTCTGGACCGGGTCGAACTGGTAGTGGATCGGCGAGGCCGGGCAGGCGAAATTGTAGATTTCGTCCACTTCTACCGAGAGCGGCATGGTGATGTCGTGGCGCAGCAGTTCGAAACGCTCGTGGCCGAGCAGGTGGGCGATATTCGCCCGCGCGCCGGTGAAGAAGTTGTCGACGCACAGCACCTCGTGTCCGTCGGCGATCAGCCGGTCGCACAGGTGCGAGCCGAGGAAACCCGCCCCGCCCGTCACCAGCACGCGCTTGGTCAGCGAATAGCGCGCCAAGGCGCCGGGTTTCGCTTCACTCATGTCTTGGAAACCTCCTGCCAGAATTGCTGCGCGCGGGCCGCGCCTTCGCTCGCCGGATCGAACAGCGCCTCCACTGCATCGGCGAAGCGCTCGGTATCGCCCAGCGGCGCGCGCTCGGCGGTCGCCTCGGAATAGCGTTGCCACGCAAGCTCGCTCTGCGAAAGCGCCAGCATCGAGCGCGCGATGCTTTCGACCGACTGCGGCTCGACCACGTAGCCGGTAACCGCATTGCGCACGAGCGCATCGCGCGAACCGACGGCATGGCTGACGATGGCGGGCACGCCGAAAGCCGCTGCCTCGTTGACCACCAGCCCCCACTGTTCTTCCGTGCTGACGAGGCACAGCGCCAATGCGCGCGCGAGCCGCTTCGACACGTCTTCGGCGCGCAGGAAGCCGGTGAATTCCACCCCCTCGCCTGCCTGCTCTTTGAGATCCTCCGCGAGCTCGCCGTCGCCCGCAAGAACGAGACCGCGGGCCGCATCGCCGGCCAGTTCGCGGTAGCGCGCATATCCGGCGAGCAGCGTCGAAAGGTTCTTCTTTTCCACGAAGCGCCCGACGAAGAGGAAATCGCGGTCCTCGAAGCGCACCGCCTCGCCGCCGCCCTGCTCGCGGATACGGTCGAGGCCGACCGTGTCGTAGCCCGGCAGGATCGGCTTCTCCCCGAAGCCCAGGAACCTCAGATAATCGCGCTGGCGCAGCCCGCCGACGATGGCCGCCTTGTAGGGCGAGAGTACCCTCGCCTTCGCCGCCTCGCGTGCCAATACGCGGGGAAAATCGTCGAACTTACTCTCGGTCATCATGACCATGCGCTTGCCCGTCGCAGCCAGCCGCCAAGAGAGCGCAATGATGTCACGTTCAGAGTAAGGCACTCCCACGCAGACCATGTCTGCTCCGCGCAGCGCCCTCATCGCGGCGCGATAACGGGCAAGGTGGCCGACCTCGTCATAGCTCTTGCCGGGAAACAGCGTGATGTGCCGGGCGCGCTCGATGCCCTCGGCGGGCTCCCACGCATAGGTCGCGCTGGTCGTGGCATATTCCACTGCAAGCACTTCTGCGCGGCCTGCCAGCCTTCGCGCGGCCGCTTCCACGCGGTCCACGTGATAGGCGGCGAACTGCGAAAACAGGATGGCGACCTGCGGCAATTTCCCTGACTGACCCGGCTCTTCGCTCATTGCGATTTGCGCCTAGGCCAGCCGGGTGCCAAATGCCAGTGCCACCTTGCCCCGAGGGCACCGTGCCACTATCTGCGCACCAACTCTCCCATTCTCGCAAGATCGATTCAAGGATCTCGCCCGATGGCCGCGCAATACGCCTTCGTCATGAAGGACATGACCAAGACTTTCCCCGGTGCCCAGAAGCCGGTGCTCAGCAATATCAACCTTCAGTTCTATCAGGGTGCCAAGATCGGCATCGTGGGTCCGAACGGCGCGGGTAAGTCCACGCTGATCAAGATCATGGCCGGCATCGACAAGGACTTCACCGGCGAAGCATGGCCGGGCGAGAACATCACCGTCGGTTACCTCGAGCAGGAGCCGGAGCTCGACGAGAGCAAAACCGTGCTCGAAAACGTCAAGGACGGCGCGCGCGAGATCGCGGACATGGTCGAACGCTTCAACGCGATCGGCATGGAGATGGCCGAAGAAGACGCCGATTTCGATGCGCTCAGCACCGAAATGGCCGAACTGCAGGACAAGATCGATGCGGTCGACGGCTGGACGCTCGACAACCAGCTCGAAGTCGCAATGGAAGCGCTGCGCTGCCCTCCGGGCGACTGGCCCGTCACCGATCTTTCAGGTGGTGAAAAGCGCCGCGTGGCCCTCACCCGCCTGCTGATCCAGAAGCCTTCGATCCTGCTGCTGGACGAACCGACCAACCACCTCGACGCAGAATCTGTCCAGTGGCTTGAAAACCACCTCAAGGAATATGCGGGAGCGGTGCTGATGATCACCCACGATCGCTACTTCCTCGACAATGTGGTGGAATGGATCCTCGAGCTCGATCGCGGTTCCTACTACCCGTACGAAGGCAACTACTCGACCTATCTCGAGAAGAAGGCCAAGCGTCTCGAGCAGGAAGCGCGCGAGGAAAGCGGCCGTTCGAAGGCCCTCAATCGCGAACTCGAATGGATCCGGCAGACGCCCAGCGCGCGCCAGACCAAGTCCAAGGCGCGTATCCGCAAGTTCGAAGAACTGCAGGAAGGCCAGAAGGACCGGAAGCCGGGCAAGGCACAGATCGTCATCCAGGTGCCCGAGCGCCTTGGCGGCAAGGTCATCGAGGCCAAGAACATCTCCAAGGCCTATGGCGACAAGCTGCTCTTCGAAAACCTCTCCTTCATGCTGCCCCCGGGCGGCATCGTCGGCGTGATCGGACCGAACGGCGCGGGCAAGTCCACGCTGTTCAAGATCCTGACCGGCAAGGAAGAACCCGACAGCGGCACGGTGGAAATCGGCTCGACCGTCCACTTGGGCTATGTCGACCAGAGCCGCGATCACCTGAATCCCAAGAACAACGTCTGGGAAGAGATTTCGGACGGCCTCGACTACATGAAGGTCAACGGCCACGACACCTCGACCCGCGCCTATGTCGGCGCGTTCAACTTCAAGGGCGCGGACCAGCAGAAGAACGTCGGCAAGCTGTCGGGCGGTGAACGCAACCGCGTACATATGGCCAAGATGCTGAAGGAGGGCGGCAACGTCCTGCTGCTCGACGAACCGACCAACGACCTCGACGTGGAAACGCTTGGTGCGCTGGAAGAGGCGATCGAGAACTTCGCCGGCTGCGCCGTGGTCATCTCGCACGACCGCTTCTTCCTCGACCGTCTGGCAACGCACATCCTCGCCTTCGAGGGCGACAGCCACGTCGAATGGTTCGAAGGTAACTTCGAAGCCTACGAAGAAGACAAGCGCCGCCGTCTCGGCGATGCAGCAGATCGTCCGACGAGGCTGCAGTACAAGAAGCTGACGCGCTGATATCGGCGCCGGAAACAAGGAGGGTCGCGCTAGCTAGCGCGGCCCTTTTTTAGCCCGCCTCGCCCTCCACGGCATTTTTCGCCGTGTCCTCCTCGAACTCTTCCATTACCTCGCCCGCATCTTCCTCGTCGCCCTCATCCGGGGCTTCTGCCTGCTCGTTGCGCGGGCGGGCGGCTTCGGGGTCGAGGCACAGGCGGGCGATGACCGGGCGGTGGTCTGAGCCGACGCTCTCGCCCACGCGCATTTCGGAGAAGAGGAATTCCTGGGTCACGAAGAGGTGGTCGAGCGGCCAGCCGAGCCACACCATGCCTGCCGGAAAGGTCGCATAGGTTCCGCGGCCGATGCGCGGGTCTAGGAAGCCGCCGATATCCTTGAACAGGCGCGTCGTGTCCGACCATGCGACATCGTTGAAATCGCCGATTGCAAGGACCGGAAGTTCGAGGTCCTGCGCCTGTTTGGCGGCCATCACGATTTCGGCATCACGCTCTTCGGTGTCTTGGTCGGGCACGGGCGGGCGCGGATGAAGGGCAATCATGCGGAAATCGTGCCCGCCGACCGAAAGCGTCGCGACGACCGAAGGCGTGTCCTTCTGCGCGAGGTCCTGGATTGAAGCGTCGGTCATCGGGAGCTTCGATGCGAACATGATGCCGTAAGTATTGTCGAGCGGGCGGTCGATCCGCTGCGGGAAGCTTGCCAGTGCAGGAGCGACGGCGTCGGCCCACGCCTGGTCGGTCTCCATCAGCAAGACGATGTCGGGATCGAGCCGCTCGATGAGATCGATGGTGCGACCATATTCGCGGTTGTCCTGCAGCACGTTCAACGTGAGCGCGGTGAAGCAGCCGGTGCGATCGGTCTGCTGCTCGGCGACGCGTGCGACTTCACTGCCTGCTAGCGGGGTATAGGGAAGCACGCGGTAGGCCTGCCAGATCGCGAAGACAGCGAGCGCCAGCGGGAGCCAGGGCCGCCAGCCGCGGTCGAACTTGGCCAGCGCGGCGAGGCACAGGATCATCGCGACGAGGAGCTGGATGCGCGGGAAGTCCCAGATGCGGATCCACCACTGGTTGAGATCGGTCGTGCTGAGCAGCGATCCCGCCACCAGCAGCACGGATACGCCGCGCAGCGCCCAGATCGCGGCCTTCTTCCAACCTGTCATGCTCGATATCCCCCTCGCTGTGGCCCCATCGCCCACTTCGGTTGACTCGCTACCGGTGGGTTGCGAGACTCTGTTGTGAAGACGCACGGCATGCTGCCGCGTTCCCCGGGGCCCATCTGCCCCACCAATCGAATTCTCCGAAAAGGATTACCATGACCACTCCCAACAACGGTGACACCGTGACCATCGACTACGTCCTCAAGCGGGGCGACGGACAGGAAGTCGGCAACACCGCGCAGACCGGGCCGCAGGACATCACGCTCGGCAGCGGGCAGATCTTCCCGCAGATCGAACAGGCGCTCACCAGCCTCGAAGTAGGCCAGAGCGCGACGGTCGCCATCGAGAGCGACAATGCCTTCGGTCCGCGCCGCGAAGAGCTGGTGATCGATATCCCGCGCGCCAACCTGCCGCCCGAACCTGCCCCGCAGCCCGGCATGGCGCTGCAGGCCCAGTCGCCAGACGGCCAGCCGATGACGCTTTTCATCCTCGAGGTCGGCGAGGAAGCGGTGAAGGTCGACGGCAACCACCCGCTGGCAGGCGAGGACGTGACCTTCGAGCTGACCCTGCGCGACATCAAGCAGGCCGCCTGACCTCGCTCTGGCGGGCGATTGGTCCCGGCTATTATTGTCGGGAAGTCCGTAGTCGCCCGCCTACTGCCCCCTATTCAACCCCTTATCGGAAAACTGTCGCCGATATGCAGTAATTGCGTTCGGTAAGAGCAATCATACTGATCGTTGTTACTAGCTGGTGCTGCACTGCATCATTTGTTAAGGCAAAAGTCAGAACCCCTCGTCCATAGGGGGCTAATGGGGGTTTTCGTCACGTGACTGCAACGCGGGGTCCAGGCTATTTCGGCTTGCCGATGCTCTATGGCATCGCCTGGCTGGTCTGCGCTTTCGTCGCGTTGGACCTGACGCAGGGCGCCGACGGCATTGCCGCAGTCTGGCCCTCAAGCGGTATCTTCGTTGCCGCCCTTCTCCATTTCGGACCGCGCCGCCGCGCAATGACTGCCGGCTGGATTGCCGCTGCAAGCATGGCGGCGAACCTCTGGGCAGGTTCCGGCTTCTTCGCCACCGTCGGCTATACGGTCGCAAACCTGCTCGAGGGGTATCTCGTCTTCGCGCTCATGGGCGGACGGGCGCGCACCAACATGATGCTCTCGCGGCCCTGGAACATGGCGCGCTTCGGCGCTGCGGCGATACTTGCAGGCTGCTTCAGCGCAGTTATGGCAGGGGTGCTGTCGGGCAATCTCACATACGCATTCCTGAGCTCGTGGATGAGCACGGTGACGCTCGGCATGCTGATCGTAACGCCGGTCATCCTGTTCGTTGCGCAGGACCCGCAGGGGCATCGCAACCTCGTTTCTCTGCGTGCGCTCTGGACCGTTCTGGTGGTGGCGATCCTCAGTATTGCGGCATTCGGCCAGGGCGACATCCCGCTCCTGTTCCTGCCCGTTATGGCCATGGCGATTGCCACCGCGACCCTAGGCCTGAGCGGTGCTGCCGCCGCGCTCGTCATCATCGCGACCATCGGCTCGCTGCTCACCGCCGCAGGCACGGGACCCGTCTCGCGTTTCTTCCCTGAGACAGAGACGCAGGTCCTGTTCTTCCAGCTTTATCTCGTGGCGCTGCTCATTTCCTCGATGCCGCTCGCCTTCCTTCTCGCACAGCGCGGACGCGACCTTGCGGAAATCGCAGAGACCGCCCGCCTGCTGGAAACTGCCGAGCGAACCGCCAAGGTCGGGCATTGGCGCTTCAGCCCGATCGACAATTCAGCCCACTGGTCACGCGAAGCCCTGCGCATTTGCGGCTATGACGACGATGCCCAGCCGAGCCTGGAGGATTGGTTCGACCTTCACCACGAAGACGACCGCGCCCGCGTTCGTTCATTCATCGTCGAAGCGACGAGCCACGCTTTACCCTTCGCTTTCGAAGCCCGCATCCGGCGCACCAGCGGCGAGATTGTCCATATCGACTGCCGCGGCGAGGCCGAGGCGGATGCGAAAGGCCGCGTGGTCGCGCTTTTTGGCACGATCATGGACGTGAGCGAGCGCGCGGAGACGATGCGCCAGCTCGAGGCAGCCCGCGCGCGCGCCGAACGCGAGGCCGCCGAGGTGCGCAATCTCGCCGAGACCGATCCGCTCACCGGCATGCCGAACCGCCGCTGTATCCTCGCCAACCTTGCAGAAGCGATGGACGCATCGGAAATCACCGGCGAACCGCTGTCGGTCGCAATGATCGATATCGATCACTTCAAGCGTGTGAACGACGAATTCGGCCACGGGGTCGGCGACAAGGTCATCAAGCGGGTCGCCGATATCCTGTGCGACGAGGCGAAGGACAGTGACACTGTCGGCCGCATCGGCGGAGAGGAATTCCTGTTCGTCTTCCCGCGCCGCCGTGCTGGCGATCTCGGGATGCGCTGCGAATCCATCAAACAGCGTATCCTTGCCGCCGACTGGGAGGAACCGGTCGAAATCACCCTCAGTATCGGCGTGGCGGAGCTGGCGACCGGCTGGGATGAACGCGACCTCATGCGCGCTGCCGACACTGCACTTTACGAAGCCAAGCGCGCCGGCCGCAACCGGCATGCGGTGCATCAGGGCGGATAGCCTTCAGCGGGCCGTGATTGCGGGCTCAGGGCGTGAGCCATTGCCCGTCCGACGCTGTAACAAGCGCCCTCCGGTGTCCCTTGTGCGACAGGCAATACCAATCTGCCGTCTCGATCCTGACCAGCAATATTCCGAAGTTTTCGCGCGCAGAGACGAGGTCTTCCTCGCTCGGCTGCACACCTTCCGCCCAATCGGGAAGACCGCTCGAGGGCGCATCGCGTTGCTCTCCGGGAGCTGCGCCGAGATAGCACCTGCGCGCGAACGCCGTGCTGTCCGCCCATGCCTTCTCTGCAAGCGGCGTGTCACTTTCGATATGGCCTCGTCCGCGGCACCTGATCTGCAATTTCGCCTCGGGATCGTAGAACAGCACCGCCATGTCCGCGCCCTCTGCGATGACCGAGGCTTTCGGCGCACGGACATCGGTATGAAATCGCAAGGTCCAGCCATCCGCGTCGAAATCGCGCAGGACCATGATCCGCGCATCGGCATCTGGAGTCACGACAACGGGCGTATGCATGGCCGAGCGTCGGCTACGGGTTGCTTCGAACAGTCGGGTGACGATGTCCTTTCGAACAGCAGGGATATCTTCAATCATCGACGCTCCAACGCGCAGATCCGCCACCGGTTCACATTCATTTAACAGGCCTCCAACATGAACGAATGGTAGACAGACCGGTTCAGTTGCGGGTCAGGACGATGTGATACAAAGTGTGACATCGAAAGAAGCCGCAGGTGTGGAGCGGCTTGGAAAACGAAAAGAAGGACACGCTCCATGACACTCACAATGCTGACGAAAGGCAGCGCGCTGAGCGCCCTCGCGATTGCGATGGCGGCCACTGCATTGCCGGCACAAGCGGAAGCGGCTGCAGCTTCTGAACAACAGTCGCAGCGCGAAGGCGAGGATCGGCAGTTCCAGCGCCGCGGCGATCGCCGCGGCGAACGACGCAGCGAGCGCCGACAGGAACGCCGACAGGAACGCCGACAGGAACAACGCAGCGAACGCCGACAGGAACGCCGCAGCGAAGGCCGGCAGGAACGTCGTGGCGAACGACGCGAGGAACGTCGCAGCGATCGTCGGCAGGAACGCCGCGATGCCGTTCGCGAAATCCGGCGCGATTACAGGGCAGAGGACCGCACCGAACGCCGGGTGGATCGCCGCGCAGAACGCCGCATCGAGGAACGTCGCGCCGAACGCAGGGCCGAGCGCCGTGCCGAAGAGCGTCGCACCGAACGCCGCGCGGATCGTCGTGCAGAGCGTCGCTACGAGGAACGCCGTGCAGATCGTCGCGCAGAGCGCCGCTACGAGGAACGCCGTGCAGACCGTCGCGCTGAGCGCCGCTGGCGCGAGCGAAGCGTCCGCGACCGGGCAGCGCGCAGCACGCTAGAGCGTCGTTCGCGTTACTGGGATGGCCGCCGCTGGCACAACTATGACCGGTGGGACCGCTATCGGTGGCGCGATAACCATCGCTACGACTGGTATCGCTATCGCCATGCCCATCGCAGCACCTTCCGCCTGGGCCGGTACTACGCTCCCTATCGGGACTACCGTTATCGCCGCCTCGAGATCGGCTTCCGCATCGGCAGCCTGTTCTTCGGCAGCCGCTACTGGATCAACGACCCGTGGCGTTATCGCCTGCCCGAAGTCTACGGCCCCTATCGCTGGGTCCGCTATTACGACGACGTGCTGCTGGTGGACATCTACAGCGGCGAAGTGGTCGACGTGATCTACGACTTCTTCTGGTAAGCTGCCCTCATTCCCCGCTTCTCCGGCGTGAGAGTGGACCGGGGAGCATGGAAACCCCCGCCGAGCGATCGGCGGGGGTTTTTCGTATGTCCGAGTCGCCCCTCGGTAAGGCTTTGGCGCTGCGGGAGATTCACGAACCGCCGCCTTCCCGTGGTATGAAAGGCTTCATTGGGAACTAGGGCCGCCTTGTAAACTTGCCTGGCGCGCGCGAACCCAAGGCGATGCGTCGAGGCCTTTGCAGGGGAAGACGCATGAAAAGCATCATCGCAATTACAGCCGCAGCAGCCGTCCTGGCTGCACCCGCAACCGCGGAAAATTTCACATACGAAATCCAATTCAGTGAACCGTCCTTCGTCGGCGGAATGGGCGAGGATGGCCGCAACGGCCGGTCAGGGACGATGTCGGGCCCCTTCACCTCGACCTCGGCCAGCGGGGCTTCGGTTTCGGGCAGCGTGACCTGCATCGGCATGGACCAGCCCGACAACGGCCTGTTCGACGTGCACCTCTCGTGCACCGCTACCCGCAGCGACGGGACCGACACCAGCCTGATCTATGGCTGCAACTGGCTGGGTGAGGACATGGGCCTCAGCTGCGTCGGCGGTGCAGAGGGCCGCGATGGCACGACCGAGGGGCGCCGCGGCGTCCTGACCATGCATCTCAAGGAAGGCGTGTCGACCGGGACAGGCCAGTGGATCGAATGACCTGACCAGGTCTGGCGCCTGCTCCGCACGGGAACCTCCACCCGTGCGGAGCAAATGCGCCGACCGGCTTACCCGGGGACCTTGCCGAAAGGCAGCATCCGGAAAATGCCACCATTCCTATCGATGAAAGTGTGTTTGAGCGCGCCGAGAATGTGCAGCGCAATCAGGATGAGGAATGCCTTTCCGCCGGTCGCATGGAGCCCAAAGATGGCCTTTGCCGCCTCCGAGTTTTCTGCCACCGGAAGAGGCGGGATCGTGAACAGTCCGAACATGTCGATCTCGCGGCCGGAAAGGGAGTTGGCGTACCAGCCGCCCAGTGGCAGCCCGATCAGCAGCACGTAGAAAATCACGTGCACGGTCCGGGCGAGCACGGCCTCCCAATTGGCCGTATCGCTCGGCAGCGGCGGAACCGGATGGGTCCAGCGCCATGCGAGCCGGCCCAGCGTCAGCACGAGGATCAAGATACCCAGCGCCTTGTGGTTGGCGAAGATCGCGATCTTGTCCTCGATCGCCTCGGCATGTTCGGCGCTCTCGGCGATCCGCCAGTTTACGATCACGGCAATGGCGATCACCCAGTGGAAGATCATCGCCCCGGTTGAATAGCGGCGCGCTGTGGCATCAGTCATCATCGGTCTCCCTCGCCTGTTGTGAAGAGAGACTAGCGCAGAGACCACAAGCTGCAAGATGATGCCTTGCACGAGGCACGGCCAGCGCTAACTATCGGGAGCATGACGAAAACCGCCTCGATTCCCGACCAGGACGCGCTCAAACGCATCGGCGCAAAGGTGCGCGCGCGCCTCGAAGCCGATCCCGAGATCTACAAGGTCCCGTCGGACAAGGCCGAGATCTTCGCAGTCCCGAATTTCCTCACTCTCGACGAATGCCGCCGATTCATCACCATGATCGACGTGGTCGCGCGGCCGAGCGAGCTGCACGAGACGGCCTATGTCGCCAAGTTCCGCACGTCGTATTCGGGCAACTTCAACCCGAACGATCCCTTCGTAAAAGGCATCTCGCGCCGTATCGACGACCTGCTCGGCATGAACCCGGTGACGGGCGAGGCAATACAGGGCCAGCGCTACCTTCCCGGCCAGGAGTTCAAACCGCACAACGATTGGTTCTATACCGACCAAGAATATTGGAAGCTGGAACGCAAGCGCGGCGGGCAGCGCTGCTGGACCGCCATGGCCTTCCTCAACACGGTCGAAGAGGGCGGACACACGCACTTTACCGAGGTCGGCGCCTCGATCGAGCCAAAGCCGGGCGTGCTCCTGATCTGGAACAACGCCACGCCCGAAGGCGAGCCCAATGAGGGCACGATGCATGCGGGAACGCCCGTCATCAAAGGCGCGAAATACGTGCTGACCAAGTGGTACCGCACGCGCAAGCACAGCTGATCGGGCGCTAGGAGAGAGCCTTCACCGCGAGTGGTACGCGAATGGTCGCGCGCAGGCCTTCGGGCCGATAATCGGTTGAAAAGCTGCCCTTCACGCCCCTGATGACGCCCGCGATCAGGAAGCTACCCGAACCGCTGCCACGGACTTCGGGGCTTGCGTTGAGCGGCTGGCGGTCGTCGCCCAGTTGCTCGATCCAGTGGATCTCGAGCCACTCCTCATCGACCGTCCAGTCCACGTGCACGCGGCCATTGCTGTCCGACAGGGCACCATATTTGAGCGCATTCGTCGCCAACTCGTGCAGCGTCAGGCCGACCGGGGTCACCTGCCTGCGCGACAATTCGATGGTTCCGCCCTCGATCTCGATCCGATCGGTATTGGCATTACGGTAAGGTCGCAGCACCGCCTCGACGAGATCGCGCAGGTTGGACCTGCCCTCGCGCAGGCCATCGCCTGCAAGGCTGACCCGGTGGGCACCCGCAAGCGCCTCTATCCTGCGCTCGATCTTTTGGGAGAATTCTTGGACATCGCTTGCGCCTTGCGAGGACAGACGCACGATTGCCGTCAGCACTGCGAAGAGGTTGTCGGTACGGTGGCGCAGTTCAGTCGCCACGCGCTCGTTCTCGACGATGGTCTCGCGGGCGACGAGCAGTTCGGTGATGTCCCATTGCGAGCCGAAGAAATAGGCCAGCGAGCCGTCCTCGTGATAGATCGGCCCGACATGCACCGCGTTCCAGAAGGCAGTGCCGTCCTTGCGGTAATTGAGGATGTCGACGACCGTGTACTCTTCGGTCTCAACTGCCTTGCTGAGCTTGGCCACCGCCTCTGGTGCCGTGTTCTTTCCCTGCAGGAAACGGCAGTTCTGTCCGACAATCTCTTCGCGGCTGTAGCCTGTCAGTTCGACGAAGGCCTGATTGCAGTAGACGATCGGGCAATCGGGCTTGTTCGGGTCCGAAATGCAAAGCGCCATGCGTGTCTGTTCGGTGGTCTGGAGGAACAGTTGCGACGAGCCGATCTTCAGATCAGCGAGACGTCCAGCCTGCCGTGCGTTGCGCTCGGCAAACTCCATAAACCTGCGGTTATCATCCGACGGGGGAGTCGAACCCCCGCCACCGCCATTGGTACGACCCATGGCAGGCACTCCCTTTTGCACCCTAACGATCCGGGAGTAATAGTGCCGCTATTCCAATGTTTTGCAAGATGCGTGAGCATCAAAAACGCCCGATTACCGCCATTTTTCCCGCAACAGCCTGATAGCGTTGAAGCATTTTTCTTCGGATATTAGCGCTCCAGGGCATCAGCAATCAATTTGCGGGTATTTTCGATACCATAAAGCGCAATAAAGCTGCCCATGCGCGGTCCCTGGTCGCTGCCGAGCAGCGTCTGGTAGAGCGCCTTGAACCAGTCGCGCAGCGACTCGAAGCCGTACTCTTCACGCTTGCCGATCTCGTAGACCTCCGTCTGCAGGTCTTCCGCGCCGGTGTCGGCAGCCGCGCCGGCCAGATAGGCATCAAGCGCCTTCAGTGCCTCAGCCTCGTTCGGCGCCGGCGCACGCTTGGAAAGCGTCGGGACGATATAGTCGCGCGTATAGGCAACCGCCGTGCCGATCAGCACTTCGAGCTCGGGCGTGATCTTGCCGTCGCCGATATAGGTCTGGAGATATTCGCGCAGGTTCTCTTCGGTCGCCTCCGCTCCGAGCACGCTCGCGAGGTTCAGCAGCAGGCCGTAGGTCACCGGCAGGGTGTCGCCCGCGCCCGGTGCCTCGTCGGTCTCGAAGCCGCCGTTGGCGCGCTGGAGGTGCCACACCGGATTGCCGAGCTGCTTGTCGAGCGGTTGATCGGCAAGACGTTCGCGGAACTGCCAGTAATCGTCGACCGCGCGAGGGATCACGCCCACGTGCAGCTGCTTGGCGCTCTTGGGATTGGGGAAGATGTAGAAGCCGAGGCTCTCTTCGCTGCCATAGGTCAGCCATTCCTCGATCGAGAGGCCGTTACCCTTGGACTTGGAGATCTTCTCGCCGTTCTGATCGAGGAACATCTCGTAGATCAGGCCTTCGGGCTTGCGCCCGCCGAGCACCTTGACGATGCGGCCCGACTGCACGCCGCTGTCGGTCAGGTCCTTGCCGTACATCTCGTAATCGACGCCCAGCGCATACCAGCGCATTGCCCAGTCGACTTTCCACTGAAGCTTGCTCATGCCGCCCAGCGCCGACTGCTCGACGACCGTGCCGTCTTCATCGGTGAAGCGGATCGTGCCCGCTTCTGCATCGACGACCTCGACCGGCACCTGCAACACGCGGCCCGTCGAGGGCGAAATCGGCAGCACCGGCGAATAGGTCTGGCGGCGCTCCTCGCGCAGCGTCGGCAGCATGATGTCCAGGATGTCCTGGTTCTTGCGCAGGACCTGGCGCAGCGCATCGTCGAAGCGCCCCGAGTTGTACATGTCGTTTGCCGCGATGAACTCGTACTCGAAACCGAAGCGGTCGAGGAATTCGCGCAGCTTGGCGTTGTTGTGCGCGGCAAAGCTCTCGTGACCCTTCTCGAACGGGTCGGGCACGCGGCTGAGCGGGAGGTGCAGGTTCGCCTCGAGCAGTTCCTGGTTTGGCACGTTGTCGGGCACCTTGCGCAGGCCGTCCATGTCGTCGGAGAAGGCGACGAGACGCGTCTTGCCGTCCTCGGGCCTGGCACCGATCATCGCCTCGTAGGCACGGCGCACGAGCGTGGTACGCAGCACTTCCTGGAAGGTGCCGATATGCGGCAGGCCGCTGGGACCGTAGCCCGTTTCGAACAGGACCGGAGAGCCGTCGGGCTTCGCACCATCGGGATAGCGTTTGAGCAGCCGCTGCGCCTCCTGAAAGGGCCAGGCCTTGGACACACGTGCGGCGGTGATCAGATCGTTCATGCTCATGGCAGTTCCCTTTGCCGCTCGCCCGCGCTTTCGCAAGTGCGAAGTGTCGGACGCATGTTGGAGAGGCGCGCGGCGAACCTCACAGCATGGAACACATGGAACACGGTCCTGCGGGAAAAATCGAAGCTGCCGGGCAAATGCTGAGTGGACCGAAGGGAAAGAGGCGAGAGCACTTGCGGCATGCCTCACGCCCTATCGTGATAGCGGGGAGTAGGACAGCGACCGGAAGCGTCTGCGAAAAGTGGTCATTCCACTAACGACCCGATTGCGGAAACCACCCATTCCTGCAATTTTCAGCGTCATCAAACGCTTAGACAAGAGATGATCGGTGACACCAGAGCTCGAAAAATATCATAAGATCATGTTCTGGGGGCGGGTTTCGGCTCTCCTATTCCTGGGTACGTTCGCGATGGTCTACTTTCTCGATGAGACCAGCAACCCAACCCTGTATCTCGGAGCCTTCGTCGCTTTTCAACTCTCGGCCCTCTCTATGATCGGGCTGGGTATCTACCAGTGGCGATACAAGAAAAAGCATGGAATTCACCACCATGGCTGATCAAGCCATTAGCAACTCATAATCTCCGCCCCCGCTATTCTCGGGGAGTCTGCTTTCCACCCAGTTCGTGACTGATTTGCCGAGTTAGACGTGTGCCAGAAGCGGTCCGTCAGCTAACGACCCGATTGCGGACATTGAGGAAATATTCGACTTTGACCGCAACCTAACTGTCCTCACCCCAGTCAGGATCGTCGATCCGATTGCTTACCTTCCTATCGCAGGGTATCTGCAATGAAATTAATGGATTGAGGAAATGGTTTTGATGAGCCTTCTAAAGCGTTCCGATTTTTGGTTGGCCATTATTACAATGATGTTCTTCTCATTTTTGGCGGTGGTTTTTTTGGTTCGATGATCACCAGCGAGCCATTCTGGATCAAGCTGGGTTTGATCTTTGGCTTCAGTCTTTTGGCTAATCTGACGATTAGTACGCTGGGCCGGTTTGGTGCCCGCATGGAAGCGCTTGGAGCATTTGCGATTGGCGCCACTTTCGGTTTGGTTTACCAAATAGCTGAACGTTCTGAGGCTGTTGATTTTCAACTAGTAGCGACAAGTGGCTTCGGCTTCTGTTTGCTCACAATCCTGTTTCGTCTTCATGAGAAGCGTAAACTTTCAAGCGACTAACTGAAGTGTCCGCCTCCCACCGAATTAGTGACTAATTTGTCGAGATAGAGATGTGCCATAGCGGATTGGCAGCTAACGACCCGATTGCGGATGTGCGAAGTTAGGCTACTTTAAAAGCATGACACTCAGCCAAGAAGAAAAGACGGTGGCTTGGGATGCATTTGCGGAGAGCTTATGTGACGCTCTGCGCAAGAAGCATTTTTCTAATGACCAGCTCTGGTTGACATTCGGCATTAGAGCTTGGGATGGCTTCACCAAAATGCAGCTAGCTCATTTTGCGATGAAAGGTCTTCAAAACCTTGAAGGATGGGAAGGTGCAACCGTTTACGCGAAGCTTGCCACACAGCGCTGCGCAGAGAAGATAGAGCAAGCGACGAGGGAAATGTTCGAATTTTGTGACTCGAACGAACTTGAGCTCTTCGAAGTGAGTTTGGACACGGCATTCGACGTTAAAGCATCCGAGTTCCATCTTCTCACTAGGTTTGTGTCCGCGACCCAATCGGGTTAGCTATTTTCTGACTGATCGAACGGCTGCTCCCCACCCAAAGTCGGACAGAACCGCCCAGTCTACCCGCTCCCAAAAGCCGCCATTCCCGCGAGGAAAACCACCCTTCCCCGCTTGCCCCGCGTTCCGTTTGTGTTCTAACGCCGCAGAGTGAGCCAACCTCTCCCCCTCCCCTCTCTCCATGCAAGCCATGCGGGCACCTGGCTGCGCGATGCTAACGGGGCAACGCGGGGGTGTTCCAAGGGCGAAGCGGTGATGGCGGCGGCCGATACGCCGCTGCTGATGATGAACGCGCCGCTGGTCGCGAACCGGCTGGGCTATCCCGACCTGTCCGGCCTCGACCTGCTCGAACTGTTCGCCTTCGTGCATCCGGCAAAGTTCTGCGTGCCGACGCCCAAGGGGCTCGCGCATGCGCTCGATCTCGAGGAGCCGGAGGACGATGCGGGTGTCCCGATGCTGCTGCAACAGGCAGCTGGCGCGCTGGTGGCGACTTGCGAAAGCGAGGATTGGGCGGAGCGCGAGGGCGCGTGGTCGACGCTGCAATCGCTCGCGCGGCTGCGCTGGCCCTGGGCGAATGTGCTCGCACCCCATGTCCGCAAACCCGAGAAGGCCGAGAAGTGGCTCTTCACGCGCCTCCCCGAATGGGAGGAGACGCCCGAACGCCCCCAGCCCGCGCAGGTCCTGATCGACGAACCCGAGATCGAGGCGCATCTCGAACGGCTGACCGGCGAAGGCGCGGAAAAGCGCGAGGGACAGCGCCTCTATGCGCGCGGTGCGGGTCATGTCTTCTCCCCGCGCGACCGCGAGAAGCGGCCGCACATCCTGCTGGCCCAGGCGGGCACGGGGATCGGCAAGACGCTGGGCTATCTCGCCCCCGCCTCGCTCTGGGCGGAGCAGTCGGGCGGGACGGTCTGGGTCAGCACCTACACCAAGAACCTCCAGCGGCAGTTGCGGCAGGAAAGCACACGCGCCTGGCCACCTGCGCGGCCCGACGGATCGCCGCCGGTGGTGGTCCGCAAAGGGCGTGAGAACTATCTCTGCCTGCTTAATCTCGAAGACGCGCTGCAGGGCGGATTTGCCGGTCGTCCCGCCGTCCTCGCGCACCTGGTGGCGCGCTGGGCCGCCTATACGCAAGATGGTGACATGATCGGCGGGGACCTGCCCGGCTGGCTCGGCACGCTGTTCAGGAAACGCGGTATCGCGGCACTGACCGACCAGCGCGGTGAATGCGTCTATGCGGGCTGCCCGCATTACCGGAAGTGCTTCATCGAGCGCAGCGCGAGGAACGCCGCGCAGGCCGATCTCGTGATCGCCAACCACGCGCTGGTGATGGTCAACGCCGCACGCGGTCGCGACCTTGCAAGTCGCCCCACCCGCATCGTGTTCGACGAGGGCCACCATGTCTTCGATGCTGCCGACAGCACCTTTTCAGCCGCACTCACCGGACAGGAAGCGATCGAGCTTCGCCGCTGGATCATCGGCCCCGAACGCAATTCGCGCGGGAGGCGGCGCGGCCTCGCCGCACGCCTTGCCGATGTCGCCAGCTATGACGAGGCGGGCGGCGATGCTGTGGAGGAAGCGGTCGAGGCGGCGCAGGCGCTGCCCTCCGATGGCTGGCTCGGGCGGCTGGCCGAAGGCGCACCCTCGGGTCCGCTGGAGGCGCTGCTCGGGCAGGTCCGCGCAGTCACCTATGCGCGCGATGAAAGCGGGCAGGAGGCAGGCTACGGCATCGAGACCGAGACTTCGCAGCTTCCGGGCGAACTGGTCGAGGCCGCGGGAAGCGCCGCACAGGCCCTCGCGCTGATCCGCACGCCGCTGCTGAAACTGGCGGGACGGCTCGAGGCCGTGCTCGAGGATGCGCCCGACTGGCTCGACGGACAGGGCCGCGCACGGATCGAGGGCGCGCGGCATTCACTCGCCTGGCGCATCGACCTGATCGCGGCATGGGAAGCGCTGCTCTCGCGGCTCGGCGGGCCTGCCGATCCCGAATTCGTCGACTGGCTGGCTGTCGATCGCAACGATGCGCGCGAGTTCGACGTCGGGCTCTATCGCCACTGGCTCGACCCCATGAAGCCTTTCGCGCAAGTCGTGCTCGAACCCGCACATGGCGTGATGCTGACCAGCGCCACGCTGACCGACCGCGACGAGAGCGGGCCCGACTGGGAGCATGCCATCGCCAAGAGCGGCGCGCCGCATCTCGAACTGCTCCCCAAGACCGCGCAGGCGGACAGTCCCTTCGATTATGCGGGGCGCGCCGAGGTGCTGATCGTCACCGACATCAAGCGCGGCGATATCCCTGCGCTCGCGGGCGCCTATGCCCGGCTGATCGAGGCGAGCGACGGCGGCGTGCTCGGCCTGTTCACCGCGATCCGCCGGATGCGCGCGGTCTATGGGCGGATCGCCGACCGCCTCGCCCGCGCAGGCCTCCCGCTCTATGCGCAGCATGTCGACCCGATCGATACGGGCACGCTCACCGACATTTTCCGCGACGACGCGCGCGCCAGCCTGCTCGGCACCGATGCCCTGCGCGACGGGGTGGACGTTCCGGGCCGATCCTTGCGCTGCGTGGTTATGGAGAGCGTGCCCTGGCCGCGCCCGACCATCCTCCACCGCGCGCGCCGCGCCGCTGCGGCCGAGGAAGCAGGCGGCGCCCAGCGCTATGACGACCGGATCATCCGCGCGCGATTGGCGCAGGCATTCGGCCGTCTCATCCGCAGCCGCGAGGATTCGGGCCATTTCGTGGTCCTCTCGCCCGCCTTCCCCAGCCGGCTGCTCTCGGCCTTCCCCGAAGGCACGCCTGTCATACGTCTGACGCTCGACGAGGCTTTACAGAGGGTCGCTAAGGGTGTTGGAGAGACAACCGAACCCGAACAGGTGGAGAGCGGAGAATCGTGAAGGTCCTGGGATTGTTGCGCCACGCCAAGTCCGACTGGGGGCAGAGCGACAAGCGCGATTTCGACCGGGGCCTCAATGCGCGCGGCCACAGGGGTGCTGGCCTTATCGGCAAACATATCCGCGATCACGGGGTTCAGTGGGACAAGCTCGTCGCCAGCCCTGCAGAACGGGTGAAGGTTACGCTTGAGGGCGCCGATATCGGCATCGAGCCCGAATGGGACCGCCGCCTCTACCTCGCCAGCACCGACACGATCTTCGACGTCATCCGCGAGGACGGCGGCGATGCCGACACGCTTCTGCTGGCCGGACACAATCCCGGTTTTGGCGACATGGTCTTCGAACTGGTCTCGCCTAAGAACGAGAACGACCTTTTCGATGAAGCCAAGGTCAAGTTCCCCACCGCGGCCTTCGCCGTGTTCGAACTCGACATCGACGATTGGAAAGACCTGGCCGAAGGCTGCGGCAAGCTCGTCCATTTCGCCCGCCCGCGCGATCTCGATCCCGAGCTAGGGCCGGAGCACTAAGGACCGCTAGCCCCGCCCTTCCGGCAACTCGATCCCGTCCTGCGCAACGGCACTGCGACGAGAAATCGCAAAGAGCACGAAGCCGACACCAACGAAGGCAAGCGTGGGTATGACCGTGCTCCACGGGACTTGCGAGAACAACCACAGCACGAAGAGTATCGCGATCGGGATAATCACGAGCCAGCGCGCGTCCATGCTTTCGCGAAGCCCTGCGTCATTGCGCCGCCACATGACGATCAGCGCTGCGATACTGGACGTGAAAAGGATCTGCTCGACGCTGACCATGAGCGTCGCGAGGAGGGTGAAGGTGCCCGACAAGGCAAGAATGGCGACCACCGCCCCGTAGAATGCAATTGCCGCAACCGGCGTCTGGAATCGCGGGGAGACGTAGGCCAGGGGGTGCGGCATCAGCCCGCGTCGCGCCATGCCATAGGCAATGCGCGGAATGGCGACGAAGACATTGAGCTGGAAAGTCGCGACGGAGAAGATCGCGGCGACGCTGATCATCAGTATCCCGGCGGGCCCCATGACCTTTTCAGCAGCGGCTGCCAGCGGCGTGTCCACATTGCTGGGGTCGGGTGCAATCGCGATGTAGGCCCACATCACGAGCGCATAGAAGATCGCGATGCCTGCAAGGTTCAGGAAGATGGCACGCATCAGCGTCTGCCGCGGGTTCTTCGTCTCGCCGGCAGCGGCAATCGCGACATCGGCACCCGAGAATGCAAATGCCAGCAACAGCGCGATCGCTTCGAACTCGGAGAAGACGGGCAGGTTGACCTCTGTAGGGAAGCCGTTCTGGGCGAAGCCGAAAACGCAAAGCAGCAGGAGTGGCGAGAGCTTGAGGATGGTTCCCAGCTTGATCGCCCCAACCGAACGCATCGTTCCGCTGATGCTGATGGCCGTAAACAGGGCGATCAGCACTGCAATCGTCGCCAGCTTCAGGAAAGGATCGGCGAACACCGGGAATAGCGCTGCGAGATAGGCCATGAGGACATGAAAGTTGGCCGAGGCCCCGATCATGTTTGTCGCAAGCGCCAGCCAGCCGGCCTGGAAACCGACGAGAGGGCCGAAGGCGTGTTGCGCATAGAGCTGCGCTCCGCCCGACTGCCGGAAGATCGTCGACAGTTTGGCGATAACCGCCATCACGCAGCCGTAGAAGCAGGCGAACAGCATCAAGGCGTATGGCGAAAAGGTGCCGGCTGCTGCGAACAGCAAGGCAGGCAAGGCGAATATGCCGGACCCGACTACCGCATTGAGGTTGATGACGATGGCGCCAGCGAGACCTATCGCTCGCGGCGGCTTCTGGTCATATCCGATAGTCCGTCCCCTGCTAGGACGCGCCCCATGCAAAGCAAGCTAGACCACCGGTAATATTAGTAAAGAACAATCCCCGCTCGGCCCAAGTACACGTAAGTCAGTGACTGCCGGAAGCTCCCGGCGATCACCCCATCCCGACCTTGCGGAAGTGATAGGCGTGATCACCGAAGGTCGTGTCGCAGGCGAGCAGGCGCTTGTGATAGTGGCTTACGCTCAGCTCGTCGGTCATGCCGACGCCGCCGTGAGTCTGGATGGCCGCTTCGCCCACTGCCCGACCGAGCTTGCCGATCTGCCCCTTGAGGATGGCGATATCGCGAGGGCTCGCAGCGCCGGATTCGGCCAGAGCCGTGGTGTAGATCAGCGTCGCGCGCGCCTTGGTATAGGCGATCTTCATGTCGGCGAGGCGGTGCGCCACCGCCTGGAAGGTCGCGATCGGCACGCCGAACTGCTTGCGCGTGTGGGCATATTCGCCGGTCATGGCGACCAGCGCGCACATCGCGCCGACCGCCTCCGCAGACTGAACGATGATCGCATCGAAAATGATCTTCTCGACTGCCCCTTCGGAGGCTTCAAGCTCGGTCGCGGCGACATCATTGAAGGTGATGTTCGCAGCGCTGTGCCCGTCGATGGTTGTGTAGGCGCGCGCATCGAGGCCGTCCGCCCCCGCTTCGACGAGGTAGAATGCAGGCGGACCGCCCTCGTTCTTCCTTGCAAGCACGACGATGGCATCGGCATCGGCGCCCGCATGGACGAGGCGCTTCTCGCCGGTCAGGCGCGCGCTGTCTCCACTGCCCTGCGCGGTCATTTCCACCAGTTCGAGTGAGGCCGTTCCGTGTCCTTCTTCGAAGGCGAAAGCGACCACCGCCTCTCCGGAAACGATCTTTTCCACCCACTCCTGCGCGGCCACATGCCCGCACTGCGCAAGCGCCGAGCCTGCAAGCATGACTGAACCGAGATAGGGTTCGATCACGAGGTGCCTGCCGAACAGCTCGGCAAAGGCGACGCAGTCGGAAATCGAACCGCCGAGACCGCCCAGCTCCTCGCTGAAGGGCAACGCCAGCAGGCCGAATTCGGCGAATTGCTGCCACGCCGCTTCAGACCATGGCGCATCCGAGTTCACTAGTTTCTGACGGGCCTCGAAATCGTAGCTCTTTTCGAGGAACTTGCCGACGCCATCGCGCAGCATCTGCTGTTCGTCCGTGAAGCTGAAATCCATCGGCCTAGCTCCCCGACACCGTGCGGGCGATCAGGTCGCGCTGCACTTCATTGGAACCGGCGTAGATCGTCGTGGCGCGGCTGTTGAGATAGAGCGGCATGGAGACGAGATCGAACTCGCTGCCGAGTGGTTCGACATTCGAACCCACGCGCAAGGCCTCCAACTGCCGCGCGAGGCCGTCCACGCCCGAAACCTGCGTCATCAAAACAGAGGCGCGCTGCACCAGCTCTGAATTGATCGTCTTGTTCATCGAGGGGAACGCGGGATCGCGCGCTATCTCGTGACCGCTGATTGCCAGCTTCTCGAAGTGGCCGAGCGAGGCGATGTCCGCCTCCAGCTCGCCAATTTCGCGCTGGAAGACTGCATCGTCCGCGACCATTCCGCCGAAGGGCGAAGGCGTCTTTTCGGCCGCTGCCCGCGCCCTTTCGCAATAGCGCATCAGCGTGGGGCTCGCGGCATTGCCGCCGCCACGCTCGTGCTTGAGGAGGTGTTTCGCCACGCTCCAGCCGTCGTTCTCCTCACCGACGCGCCCCGACTGGGGCACGCGCACATCCTCGAAGAAGACTTCGCACTGTTCGGGGAAGCCGTCGAGGCCCACGATCGGGCGGATTTCCATGCCCGAATAGTCGATCCGGTCGAGCAGCAGGAAGGTGATGCCCTGCTGCTTCTTGCCTTCGTTGCTGGTGCGCACGAGCATGAACATGCGGTTCGCGTGATGCGCATATGTGGTCCAGATCTTCGACCCGTTGATGATGTAGTCGTCGCCATCGGGCTCCGCACGGCAGCTCAGCGAGGCGAGGTCGGAACCGGAATTGGGCTCCGAATAGCCCTGCGCCCAGAAATCGTCGCCGTTGAGGATGCCGGGAAGGTAGCGATCCTTCTGTTCCTGCGTCCCGATGTCGATCAGCAGCGGCCCAACCATGCCCAGGCTCTGCGGCAGCAGCGGCGGAAGGTCGGCCTTGCGATATTCCTCGGCGAAAATGAAACGCTGCTCCACGCTCCAGCCGGTGCCGCCGTATTCCTCGGGCCAGTGCGGGGCCACCCATCCCTTTTCATAGAGGATGCGGTGCCACTCCATGCACTCCTTGAACGGGGCGAAGACGCTGGTGGTCTTGCGCCCGGCCTCGCGGATGGCGGGCGTGGGCGCGGTGGCGAAGAACTCTGCAACTTCGGCGCGGAATGCCTCGAGCTCGGGCGCGAATTCGATCTTCATCTCTCTCCCCGTCGTCCGGGCCATGGTGGCTTGGCCCGGATCGATGCCCTTCATGCACGGCCAAGACGCGCGCTGCTACCCGCAAATGGGATTAGCCTGATACCGTAGCGCTATCGCAGCACCCGCGGGCCGCTGCCGCCCTCGCCCCACTTGTCGCCCGCATTGTAGAGCGCGCATTTCTTGAGGGAGAGGCAGCCGCAGCCGATGCAGCCATCGAGATCCTCGCGCACCTTCTCGAGCGCCGCGATCTGGGCGTCTATCCGCTTCTTTACTTCCCCGCTGATCCGCTTCCAGTCGGCGGCATTCGGTGTGCGCCCCTGCGGCAGGCCGGCGAGCGCTTCCTCGATTTCCGACAGTGAAAGGCCGAGTTTCTGCGCGATGAGGATGAAACTCAGCCTCCGGATGTCGCTGCGCAGGAAACGCCGCTGGTTACCCGCAGTGCGATGCGGTTCGACCAGTCCCTTCTCTTCGTAGAAACGGATCGCCGAGACCGAGAGGCCGGTCCGGCGAGCAAAATCGCCGATTGGCAGGAGGTCGTTCGCTTTCATCGATCACAAAGATAGCTAAAACGAAGCTTGACCTCAACTTAGCTTGAGGTTGCATATCCTTGTGCATCGCAATCGCGCCTGCCCAACGCGCAGGCCGCAAAAGGAGATGCACAATGCCGGAACACAGCCCCCACGGGCGCCTCGAACACGCTAATATCTCGGTCACCGACCCTGATCGCAGCGCCGCCCTATTGATCGACCTGCTAGGCTGGAAGGAACGCTGGCGCGGCGCCTCGCAGCTCGGCGGACGCACGATCCACGTCGGCGCCGACCACGATTATGTTGCGCTGTACACCAGTGACCACGTGAAGGGCGAATACCGGAAGGGCCAGCCCCTGAACCACATTGCCTTTACCGTCGCCGATCTCGATGCGGCTGAAGAGGTGGTCGAACGCCACGGCCTGAAGCCTTTCGGTCACGACGACTATGAACCCGGCCGCAGGTTCTATTTTTTCGACTGGGACGGCATCGAATTCGAGGTGGTCAGCTATGAATGAGATCATCCTTCGCCGCCCGCTGTTCGGGCAGCCAACCGACAGAGCCAAACGCCGCGATGCGCCAGGAAGGGCGCGCGAGGCGCAACCCCGCTTCCCAGCAAGGCCGGTTCGTGTATGAATTCTCCCGGAAGGCCCCGCGCGGGGGCCGCATCCGGGGGAATACAGATGAAGTCGATCGCCACTGCTGCTGCCGCCCTAGCCCTCTTGTCGGCAGCCCCGGCAGCAGCCGAGACCGTTGCCGTCACTGCCGACCGCCTGCTCGATGTCGAGAGCGGGGGCTATGTCGAAGCGCCGGTGGTTGTGATCGTGAATGGGAAGATCGCCAGCGTCACGGCTGGCGGCGAAGTGCCGGAAGGCGCGGCGCATATCGACCTTTCCGGGCACACGCTGCTTCCCGGTCTCATCGACATGCACGTCCACCTTGCGAGCCGTCCCGAGTATGGCGGCTATTCGAACCTGCAATTCACCGACAATTTCTGGAGCGCGATCGCGGTATCGAATGCGAAGGCCATGCTTCGCGCGGGCTTTACCACGGTGCGCAACCTCGGGGACCGCGACTATCGCGTCATAGGGGTCGACCAGGCGATCGCGGAAGGCTGGATCGAAGGCCCGCGCATTGTGGTTGCCAACCACTCAATCGGGGCGACTGGCGGACATTGCGATTCGACATTCCTCCCCCCGAGTTATGAAGCGCGCAGCAAGGGTGCCGCCGACGGTCCCGCTGCCCTGCGCGCCGTCGTGCGCGAGCAGCGCAAGTACGGCGCCGAGGTGATCAAGGCCTGCGCCACCGGCGGTGTCTTCAGCCGCAACACCGCACCCGGCATCCAGCAGCTCCACGCGGACGAGCTCGAGGCCATCGTCGACGAGGCACGTTTCTGGGGCCTGAAGACTGCCGCCCACGCGCATGGTGCAGACGGCATCAAGGCCGCGATCCGCGCGGGTTTCGATACGATCGAGCACGCCAGCTACGCCGATGACGAGGCGATCCGGCTTGCACGCCAGAACGGCACCTATTTCTCGATGGATATTTTCAACACCGAGTACACGCTGAGCCAGGGCGCCGCGAACGGGGTGCTGGAAGAAAATCTCGCCAAGGAGCGATCGCTGAGCCAAGCGCAACGCGACAATTTTCGCCGCGCGCATGACGCGGGCGTGAAGATGGTTTTCGCCAGCGATGCCGGCGTGATGCCGCACGAGGATGTCGGCGGCCAGTTCCGCGTCATGGTCGAATACGGGATGAGCCCGATCGAGGCGATCCGCGCGGCGACCGTGAACGCTGCCGATGCGCTGGGACAGGCCGGACAGGTCGGCGTCGTGAAGCCGGGCGCGTGGGGTGACATGATTGCCGTCGACGGCGATCCGCTGGCCGACGTCGGCGAGCTTGCCGATGTCGATGTCGTTATCAAGGGCGGCGAACTGGTGAACTAGCCGGGAAGCGTATCGGTCTGGCGCAGCGCCTCGGTCAGAGCGATCGCTGCGCTTGTCGCGAGGTTCAGCGAACGTACTTCGGCTCGCATCGGCAGGCGAACGCTCGCATCCACCGAGGCGCGAACATCTTCGGTCACACCCGCGCTTTCCTTGCCGAACAGCAGCACGTCGTCGGCGCGGTATTCGAAATCGTAGGAGGACTGCGTCGCGCGCGTGGTGAAGAGCACCAGCCTGCTCTCGCCGATCGCCTCGCGAAAAGCATCGAAGCTCTTGTGACGCACGACTTCGACGTGATCGATGTAATCCATCGCTGCGCGGCGAACACGGCGGTCGTCCCACGGGAAACCCAGCGGTTCGATCAGATCAACGCTCGCGCCCATGCAGGCGCAGGTCCGCATGACCGCGCCGACATTGCCGGCAATCTCGGGTTCGAACAGGGCTATTCGCATTGTGTCAGAGCAGCCCCACCTGCCCCTTGCCCGACCACGGTACTTTCGTGCGGTCGAGCTCGAGTTCACCTTCCCAGGGCTTGCACAATGCGCGCGCATCTTCGGGCGAACCGCCGGTCCACGTGTCCCAGTCGTCCTTGGCGAGCAGTACGGGCATGCGCGAATGGACCTCTGCCGCAAGGCCAGCCGCATCGGTCATGACCATCGAATAGCATTCGCCCCATTCATCCGAATTGCGCCAGACACCCGCGCAGGCAAATAAATCGGCATCGGGGCGCGAGAGCCAGCTGCGCGTCTTTCCGCCCTTCGGTCCCTCGGCCTCCGCCCATGCAGTGACCGGGATCAGGCAGCGCCTCTCCTCGAAGCTGTAGCGCCAGAAAAAGCTGTCGAGCTTGTCGGTGCGGGCATTGTTGACCGGCTTGGGCTTCAGCGGCTGGCCGCTCTTGCCTTTCATCACCAGCGGGAAACCCCAGCTCATCTGCTTCAGCTTACCCTCGACCACGACCGCGCCGGGATAGCCAGGATAGACCTCCTCCCCGAAGTTGGCGCCGCCCAGCTCGTTCATCACTTCGAACCAGGCCGCGACCTCGTCCTTGTTCTTGGTCATGCGGTAGAGATTGCACATCAGGCGTTCCCCACGACGAAGCAGGCGGCCGCCACCAGCGCGCCGGTCCAGCGGTTCGAGCGGAAGCGTTCGAGCGGATTGCCGCCATCCTCGCCATCGAGCGTCGAGACCTGCCATGCGAGATGGCCCGCTGCGGGAAGCAGCGCCAGAAGCGCCACCCAGTCCGCGCGGTAAAGCCAGAAGGCGAGCGCCCAGAGCGCCACCGCGCCGGTGTAGAACAGCGCCACCCCGCCTCTCACCTGCCCGCCGAGGCGAAGCGCCGAAGAGCGGATGCCCACCAGCGCGTCATCCTCGCGGTCCTGCATGGCGTAGATCGTGTCATAGCCGATCACCCACAAGGCTGCGCCCGCATACATGGCGGCGAGCGCATCGAGATTGTCTGCACGCAGCTGCGTCCACCCGACCAGCAGGCCCCATGTAAAGACGAGGCCGAGCCAGGCCTGCGGCCACCAGGTAATGCGTTTCATGAAGGGGTAGGCGGCGACCATGACAAGACTGGCGAGCGCTACAACCTGCGCCAGTGGGCGCAATTGCAGAAGGACGATAAGGCCAATGAGGCACAGCGCCAGCAGCCAGCCCCATGCGAGTTTCTTCGACACCCGCCCGCTCGCCACAGGGCGGCTTGCCGTGCGTGCGACCTTCCGGTCGAGTTCGGCATCGACGATATCGTTATAGACGCATCCCGCGCCGCGCATGGCGATACTGCCGAGCAGCAGCCAGCCGAGCAGGGCCCATTGCCAGCCCGCTCCTGTCAGCCAGACACCCCAGACGCAGGGCCAGAAGAGCAACCACCAGCCGATCGGCCGGTCGAGACGCGCCAGCTGTGCAAGGTCTCGCGGAAGTTGCGGCAGGCGCGCGACAAGGCCGCGATGCTCGCTGTCGGGGACGATTTCGGACGCTGCGCTTTCGCTCATGGCTTGCTCCCTACAAGCGCACGTGCCACCTGCAAAGCCATGCCTGCAACACCCGCCTGGCCGCCCAAGAGCGCGCCCCGCCTTTTCGTCGAAACCCAGCTCGCCGCGGATACCGAGGTGAAGATCGAGGGCAACCAGGCGCATTACCTCGGCAAGGTAATGCGCGTGTCGCCCGGCGATGCCGTCATCCTGTGCGACGATATCACCGGCGAATGGGCCGCCGAGGTCGTCGATGCAGGCAAGCGTCACGTCACGCTGCTCCCCAAGCAGCACCTACGCCCACGCGAGGAAGTGCCCGATTTCTGGCTTTGTGCGGCGCTGCTCAAGAAGGACCGCTTCGACTTGGTCCTCGAAAAGGCGACCGAGCTGGGCGTTGCGCGCATAACGCCGGTGGTGACTCGCCGCTGTGTGGCTGACAAGCTCAATGCGGAACGTGCCGACACGATCGTAACCGAGGCCGCCGAACAATGCGCGCGCACCGCGCTTCCCGAGATCGCGCCGGTGGCAAAGCTCGAGGCGCTGCTGCGCGACTGGCCCGAGGACCGCATCCTGTTCTTCGCCGACGAGGAAGGCGGCGAGAGCGCAGCCGACGCCTTCTGTTACGCCGAGGGCCCAGCCGCCCTGCTGACCGGCCCCGAAGGCGGCTTCGACGATGCCGAGCGCGAGATGATCCGCGCCCATCCCAACGCCACTCAGATCAGCCTCGGCCCGCGTATCCTGCGCGGCGAAACGGCTGCCATCGCGGGAATCGCCGTATGGATGGCCGAGGCGGGCGACTGGCTCGACGCCGAATAATTTCTTTGCGAACGCGTGTTCGGTTGCCTATCGCCACCGACCATGAGCACGAGAGAGGCCTCGGGGGCAGCAGACCCCATCATCGAAAGCCGCGACCAGCTGGTTGCACCGATGCAGAAGGGCGAGAAGCCCAAGGATGCCTGGCGCATCGGGACCGAGCACGAAAAGCTGGTCTATTGCTGCAAGGAACACCGCGCGCTGTCCTATGACGAGCCTGGAGGTATCCGCGATATCCTGCTGAGTTTGCGCGAGTTCGGCTGGGAGCCGATCGAGGAGAACGGGAAAGTCATCGCGATGAAGGGCGATGACGGTACCGTCAGCCTCGAGCCTGCCGGACAGCTCGAACTTTCGGGCGCTCCGCTCGAGAACCTGCACCAGACTTGCAACGAGACCGGGCGCCACCTCGCGCAGGTCAAGGAGATCGGCGAGCGCTACAATGTCGGCTTCCTCGGCCTCGGTATGTGGCCCGACAAGACCCGCGAAGAGCTGCCGATCATGCCCAAGGGCCGCTACGAGATCATGATGCGGCACATGCCGCGCGTGGGCAATCTCGGCCTCGACATGATGCTGCGCACCTGCACGATCCAGGTAAATCTCGACTATTCGAGCGAAGCCGACATGGCGCAAAAGTTCCGCACCGGCCTCGCGCTTCAGCCGCTTGCCACCGCGCTATTTGCCAATTCGCCTTTTACAGAGGGCAAGCCCAACGGCTATCTCTCCTATCGTAGCCATATCTGGAGCGATACCGACCCGCACCGCACCGGCATGCTGCCCTTCGTCTTCGAAGACGGCTTCGGCTACGAACGCTGGGTCGACTACATGCTCGACGTGCCGATGTATTTCGTCTTCCGTGACGGGAAGTACATCGATGCGGCAGGGCTGAGCTTCCGTGACTTCCTGGAGGGCAAGCTGGAAGTCCTGCCCGGCGAGAAACCCACGACAAGCGATTGGTGGGACCACCTCTCGACCGCCTTCCCCGAAGTGCGCCTGAAAAGCTTCCTTGAAATGCGCGGCGCCGATGGTGGCCCGTGGAGCCGGATCTGCGCCCTGCCCGCATTCTGGGTCGGCCTGCTCTACGAACAGCACGCGCTCGATGCCGCGTGGGATCTCGTGAAGCACTGGACGATGGAAGAGCGCGAGGCGCTGCGCAACGCGGTGCCCAAGCTGGCGCTCGACGCACCTATCCCAGGCGGCGGCAAGCTCCGCGACCTTGCAAAGGAAGTGCTCGCCATCGCGCGTTCGGGCCTTGCAGCGCGCGGCAGGCTCAACACCTCGGGCGACAACGAGACCGGCTTCCTCGAAACGCTCGACGAGATCGTCGCCAGCGGGAAAGTGCCCGCACAGGCCTTGCTCGACCGCTATCACGGCGAATGGGGCGGCGACGTCAGCAGGGTCTACAAATACAGCTTCTGACTTGGGAGTAAGCGCATGATCCAGATCAACGGCACCATCAAGCTTGGCACCACGATCGACGCGGCGACCCAGAAGGCGATCATCGAAATGGTGCGCGCCAGCCGCAATGAGGACGGATGCCTCGATTACACCTTCGCCCGCGACCTTGCCGATCCCGATACGCTGGTCCTGTTCGAGCGCTGGCGCGACCGCAGCGCGCTCGAAGCGCACATGCAGTCTGCACACATGATGGATTTCCAGGCGGTGATGGCGGCCAACCCGCCTGCCTCGCGAGATATCCGTATCTACGAGACCGACGACGGCGCGCCGCTCGGCTGATCCTTAGCGGTAGGCAGTGATCGTGCCGCTGTCGTCGAGGATGTAGAGCGTGTTGTTGGCCACGACCGGCGGCAGGCTGATCGCTTCGTCGAGTTCCTGGACCATCGCAGCCGAGCCTTCGCCGGTGCTGATGCGATAGACCTCGCCTTCCGAATTGACCGCCCACAGCTGGCCGCCCGCAAGGACGGGGCCCTGCCAGAAGATCGGGTTCTTCTTCTTTTCCTCGTTCCGGAAGCGCGGAAGCTGGGTCAGCCAGCGCACCTTACCGGTGTCGGCGGCAATCGCCATCAGCTTGGCTTCGTCGGTCAGGGCGAAGACCCAGTTTCCGGCGATGGCCGGGGTCGAAATGCCCGCGACGTTGAGTTCCCAAAGGCGCTGGCCGCTCACGAGTTCGTAAGCTGCCATGCGGCCGCCCTGGCCGAGTGCATAGACACGGCCGTTATGGATGATCGGATCGGCGTCGATGTCCGACAGCGCGCCGACCTGCGTCGAGATCGAGGTCCGTGCCAGCGCGTCGGCCCAGAGGCTGCGGCCGTTCTCATAACGGTAGGAGACGAGCTCGCCCGAGGTGTAACCGGCAACGACCGTGCCCTGCCCTGCGGCAGGAGCAGCAACGCCGAAGACGCCGGCCATCGTGGTCGAACCCGATTCCTGCCACTGCAGTGAACCATTACTCGCATCGAGCGCGAACAGCTGGTTGTCCTGGCTCATCACGAAGACATTACCGAATGCGACCGTGGGCGAACCGCGCAGCGGACCGCCGGGTTTCACTTTCCACTGCTCGGCGCCGGTTTCCGCATCGAGAGCGTAGACATTGCCTGCACCGTCGGTGCCGAACAGACGGCCATTTTCGTAGCTCACGCCGCCGCCGAAGGCCGAGGCGCGCGTATCGTCGGTGAGATCGCCCTGGTAGCTCCACTGGCGTGCACCGGTCTGCGCGTCGAACGCGGTGACGCGACCGTCCGTGCCTACGGCGTAAAGCCTGCCGCTGCCGATGACCGGAGCCGAGCCGAGGCGACGGCGTTCACCGGCACCCTCGACACTGGCGGTGAATGCGCGGGCCGGAGCCTCTGCAAGCGCGAGGTGGCCGTAGCTCTTGCTGGCAGTACCGCCGGCCTGGCCCCAGGTGTCGTTGGTGGTCGCAGCCGGCAGCGTGACCGGCGTTCCGGCAAGCGCCGGATCGACTTCGGCACCCGTCGCGATGCGCGAGAGGATCGGCTGGCGATCGCCGACAGTCGGCGTGTCCTTTTCGCCGTCGCCACCACCAAAAAGGCCGCCGCTGCAGGCACCGAGCGCCAGGGCGAGCGTCGCCACACAGGCGGTGCGAAGGAAAGGCTTGGTCGTCTGGCTCATCGGATTTCCGTTTCGTATCATTCGCTTACGAGTTCGGGCTCGGCATTGCTGCCGTTCTGCGATTCGAGCAGTTCCTGAACATCGTCGATGGCATCGACACCGAGGATGCCTGCCATGTTGAGCATGCGCACACGCGCGGATTCGGGGGTGTCCTCGTGACGCGCGATCTCGCCGAAAAGCGCGCCGGCTTCATCACGCTTGTCTTGCGCGAGATAGGCATGGGCGAGCAATTCGCCCGCGCTGGCAAAGAACGGCTCGCCGGGAACTGCGAGCGGCTGCATTGCAGCGACCACTTCGGCCGGCTCCATCGCATCGTAGCGCAGTGCGGTCCGGCGGATCAGCGCGAGGTTGCGCAGCGGCTCGGGAGCGCTTTCGTCGTCGGCAATTTCGCCGAGGAGTTCGGCGGCCTGTTCGTCTTCGCCGTTCTCGGCCAGCTGGCCTGCGCGAAGCATCTTTGCGGAAATCACGGCACTGCCGGCACCTTCGATCGCGGCGAGGCGCGTCATCGCGCTTTCCTCATTGCCGTTTTCAAGCTGTTCGAGCGCAAGGACGAGCTCTTCGCTGGAGCTTTCGAGCTGCGCTTCCTGCTGGTTGTTCCAAAAGATGAATCCGGCAAAGGCAGCGAGGCCGACGACGAGCACGCCGAGCAGCGGCTTGCCCCATGTAGCGAAGAACTGGTCCATGTCGCCCTGGCGGACGGCATCGTCGACTTCGCGAAGCAGGGCTTCCTGCTCGGCAGCTTCGGCCTTGGCCTTCTTATCTTCGCGGGTTGGTTCGGTCTTGGGTGTGCGGGCCACTGTGGGGCGGGCTCCCGTCCTTGATAGATTTCGGTTCGCGGGTCTTTAGGCAACGCGCGGTGCTAGGGCAATGGCTTCGAGCCCTTCGGAAGGAGCCTGTCCCCGCCCGCGTGAATGGCGGATGAAAGCGGCTAGAGCTCGAACTGCATCGCGCTGCCATAGAGGCGGCGATAGGTGGCGAGCGACTTCTCGCGGTCATATGCGGCTACTGCATGCGCGCGGTTGGCTTCACCTCCATCCCTGCGGGCCTGCTGATCACGCGAGAGCGCCACCAGTTTCTCGGTCAACGCGGCCTCGTTGCCGTGCTGGAACAGCCATTCGCGGGTCGCCTCTGCCACGGTGTGGGAGATCTCGCCATCGTCGGGCGCGACCACGGCTACGCCCGCCGCCATCGCCTGGACGACAGGAACGGGAAAACCATCGGCGTGACCTGCGGCGGCGAAGATGTCGAACAGGCCGAAGACCTTCTCCGGCGCACCGACGCTGCCAAGCCAATGCACGCGGTCGTTCATTTCCATCCTGTCGACCAGCGGCTCGATCTCGCTGCGATTGCCCTCGCCGAGGATGATCAGCTGCCACTCCTTACCGAGCGCCGCAAACGCGCTCGCCAAAGTAGGCAGGTCGCCCGAGGCGGCATGCGTGCCGAGCCAGCGTTCGCCCTCGCGCTTGATCATCCGGAAACCGTCGGCCTTCGGCTTCTTGGCAAATGCCTTGGTATCGACGCCAGGTGCAATGCGTTTCACCCTGCCGAGCGGCTGCTGCCAGTCTACCAGAGCGATCTCCTCGAGCTTCTCGGACGGGACAACGAGGCCCGATGACTTGCCGAGCGCGATGCGGCGGTACCAAGTGCGCTTCTTCGAAAGCCTCACCGCTTCCTTTTCGCCCAAGTCGTTCTCGTGGTGGACCAGCGGCGGCAGCTGCATAGCATCCTTGAACAGCGTATGCGCCATGGCGACGTCCAGAGCGTCCCAGCCATGCGTGAGCACGAGATCGAAGGGTGTCATCGCGCGCGCCAGCTTCTGCATTCGCCCGGGCGACGGAATCCCTTGTAGCGACGGGAAGTGCGAGGCCTGCTTGATGGTCAGTCCGCGCGGTGCGGCCTGCATGACCAGATCGTCACCGGTCACGACCGTGTGGCGCAGCTTGCGCCCGTAGCTGGCGATACGCTCCATCGCCTCGCGATCGGGGCATACGTGGAGGACGTGCGGCGGAATGCCGTCTGAGTGCTTGCTCATTTGACGGAGGAAAGAAGCGCGTCGACGGCGCTGCGGACCTCGGGCTCGTCGAGCGTCGGTGCGTGGCCCGCCTTGGGCACTATCACCGTGTCGGCATCGGGCGCGCGCTTCTGCATCAGCGCGAGAGTTTCTGCGCTGAGGATCTCGGACACTTCACCGCGCACCAGCACCAGCGGCTTGTCCGCCAGCGCGTCGAAACCGGGCCACAGGTCGGGCGGCACGGCGTTCTCGTCCGCATCGTTGAACGGGTCGGCGATCTTCATATCGTAATCGAACGCGATGCGGCCGTTGTTGCACAGCGTCATCGAACGCTTCGCCATGGCGATCCAGTCGTTCGTCTCGAATGTCGGATGCGAGGCACCATGCACCTCTTCCAGCGATCGGGCTGCGTGCATCCAGGTCGGGAAGCTGCCACCTTTTCCGAGATAGGTCCGGATCTTCTCGATCCCGCGCGGGTCGACCACCGGTCCGATATCGTTGATCAGCGCGCCGGCAATCTTCTCGGGCGCGAACTGCGCGATGAGCATGGTCATCAGCCCGCCCATCGAGGTGCCGATCGAAACATAGCGGTCGATGCTCTCCTGCTCGAGCAGCGCCATGACGTCGCCGATATAGGTCGGCACGGCATAGGTCGCGCTATCGTCAGCATAGTCGCTCTGGCCGCGTCCGCGCATGTCGGGCACGATCACACGGTTACCTTGAGCGGCGATGTGCGGCGCAAGCCCTTCGAAATCGCGGCTGTTGCGGGTGAGGCCGTGCAGGCAGACGACGGGCACCTTGCCGCTGTCGTCACCCGCATAGTCGCGGAAATACAGCTCCAGCCCATCGGGACTCTGCCAGCTGCGTTCGCTGAATTCACTATCCATGGAAGGCGAGTTAGCGCGCCCTGACGCAAATTTCGAGAGACGACTTGCATGGCAGCGCAATGAACCCCATCCCCGCACCCATGCCGAGCGCCCCCGAACCTGCAGGATACCGCCCCGAAACGCCCATCACCGATATTGCGGAATGGCTTGGCGACCCGGTCGAGGCGGCCGATTTTCCCAAGGCGGAGTTGCGATTCCGCAATGATCGCTGGGCGGCTGCGGTCGGACTAGGCGACCTGTCCGACGAGGCATGGATACGCCACTTCGGGCGTTTCGAACCGCTGCCCGACAACCTGCCCCAGCCCCTCGCGCTCAGGTATCACGGCCACCAGTTCCGCGTGTACAATCCCGATCTTGGCGACGGTCGCGGTTTCCTGTTCGCGCAGATGCGCGATGGTGAGGACCGCCTTCTCGATCTCGGCACCAAGGGTTCGGGTCAGACACCGTGGAGCCGCGATGGCGACGGCAGGCTGACGCTCAAGGGCGGCGTGCGCGAAATCCTCGCGACCGAAATGCTGGAAGCGCTGGGCGTTTACACTTCGAAGACCTTCAGCATCGTCGAGACGGGCGAAGAACTCACCCGCGGCGACGAGCCCTCGCCCACCCGGTCCTCGGTCATGACCCGGCTCAGCCATGGTCATATCCGCATCGGCACATTCCAGCGCCTGCTTGCGCTCAAAGAGCAGGAACAGATGGAAGCGCTCGTGGGCTACTGCCTCGAACAATTCCCCGGTCCGCCTCCGCCCGAGGATGCACCGGGCCGCGACGAACCCGCCGTAAGGCTCATGCATCTCGTCGTCGAACGGCTCGCCGATCTGGCGGCCAGCTGGATGGTTGCAGGATTCGTCCACGGCGTGCTCAACACCGACAACATGAACATCTCGGGCGAAAGCTTCGACTACGGCCCATGGCGCTTCCTGCCGAAGTGGGAGCCCGGTTTCACCTCAGCCTATTTCGACCATGCGGGGCTCTATGCCTTCGGGCGGCAACCGGAAGCTCTCCACTGGAATTGCGGCCAGTTCGCCATCGCCCTTCGGCTGCTTTGCGCCGCACCGCCGCTGATTGCCGCGATGGAACGCTTTGGCCCGCTTTACATGGAAGCGGTGGGCAGGCGCTGGTGCTGGCGGCTCGGCGTCGAGAGCCGCGGTGTCGAGGAAGACGGCAAGCTGGTCGGCGCATGCGAGGCGGAGATGGCCGAAAGCGGCGAGCAGCCGGATGCCTTCTTCTACCGCAATCGCGCCGGACGCGGTTCGGAAGGCGATCTTGCCGATATCCTCGCAGGCTACAGTAAGGTCGAGGACAGCCATGCCTACTGGGAAGAAGATGCGCCCGAGAGCATGCTCATCGACGAGGTGGAAGACATTTGGTCCGCTATCGACCAACGCGACGACTGGCAGCCGCTACAGGACAAGGTCGAGCGCCTCAGGAGGATGGGAGAAGCGCACGGCCCTGCGCCCGCGCCAAGTGGGCACAAGGCCTAATCCGCATTTGACGCGAAGGCAGCAAGGTCACATAGCCGTTGCACAAAAGGCGACGGGTTAGGGAAGACGCTCTGTGTCCGATAAGATGGTTTCCACCGAGCCCGCGACAGGCAACGAGATCTGGCGCGGCAAGGCCGGCAACGTAGATGAAGTGATGAAACGCGCCGTCAGCGCACGCGGCGTCTGGGTCCGCGAAAGCGTGGGCCAGCGCATGGAAGCCATGCGCCGTTTCGCCAACGAGGTCCTCAAGCACGCCGAGCCGTTTGCCGAACTCATCGCCCGCGAGACCGGCAAGCCCCTGTGGGAAGCGCGCACCGAAGTCGAAGCGGTGAAGAACAAGGTCGAGATCTCGATCTCCGCCTATGCCGAGCGTACCGGCCAGAAGAAGCTCGACAGCGCGCTGCAGGGTTCGGCCGCCCTGCGCCACAAGCCGCATGGCGTCATGGCCGTGCTCGGGCCGTATAATTTCCCGGCCCACCTTCCCAACGGACACATCGTGCCAGCGCTGATCGCCGGCAATGTTGTCGTCTTCAAGCCCTCGGAAAAGACCCCCGCAGTGGGCGAATTCCTGGTGAAGCTGTTCCACGAGGCCGGCGTACCCGAGGACGTCGTGCAGGTGCTCCATGGCGGCCCCGAAGCGGGCAAGGCGCTGGTCGCCCATCCGGACGTCAACGGCGTGCTGTTCACCGGTTCCGCGCGCGGCGGGATCGCGATCAACCGTAAGCTTGCGAGCGATCCTTCGAAGATCGTCGCGCTGGAAATGGGCGGCAACAACCCGATCGTCGTGCTCGACACGCCCAAGATCGAGGATGCTGCCGTCACGATCATCCAGTCGGCCTTCACCACCGCAGGCCAGCGCTGCACCGCTGCCCGCCGTCTGGTCGTGATAGACAGCATGTATGACGAGATCGTCCCGGCCGTGAAAGCTCTTGCCGAGCGGCTGGTGGTCGACGAGCCCTTTGCCGAACCGCAGCCATTCATGGGCACGGTGATCGACAACGAAACCGCAGAGCTGCTGATGAACAGCTTCGAGGCGCTGACCTCGCATGGTGGCGAGGAAATCCTCCCGATGACACGCCCGGACAAGGACCTTCCGTTCCTCACCCCCGGCCTCATCGATACCACTGCCATCGCCGAACGCCCCGACGTCGAGTTGTTCGGTCCGCTCTTGCAGGTGATCAGGGTCAAGGACTTCGACGAGGCCATCGCCGAGGCCAACAACACGCGTTACGGCCTTTCGGCATCGCTGATCGGCGGAAAGCCCGATGATTTCGAGCGCTTCTGGAACGAGACGCGTGCCGGCATCGTCAACTGGAACCGCCCTACCAACGGCGCATCTTCAGCGGCGCCCTTCGGCGGCATCGGCCTTTCGGGCAACCACCGCCCAGCAGCCTATTACGCAGCAGACTATTGCGCCTATCCGGTCGCCAGCACCGAACTGGACCAGCCGCGCGCCAGCATCGGCGTCGGTCTGAAAGACTCGGCCAAGCCGACGCGCAAGAGCAAGGACGCCTACAAGTAAAAGGGCGCCGCCCGCTCCTCTTGTGGAGGATGCAGACGACGCCCAGAACGACCCGAAGGCCGCCTCCAGGCTGCGGGTGGGCGCAGCCCGAAGCTCGTTCAATTATCCGCAGCGGGTGCTGGAGCGGTCGATCGAGCGACCGAGGAGCGCACCTGCGGCGCCGCCGATGATGGCGCCCAGCGTGCGATCTCCGCCGCGACCGGCGACTTCATGACCGATCAGCGCGCCGACACCTGCACCGACCAGCAGGCCGGTCGTGCCGTCATCCTTCTCGCAATAGTAGCGGTTGTCGCGGCCACGCCAGATACGGGTATCGCGATAGACCGGCTGGCCCCAGTTGCGGTCGTATCGCATGTAATAGGGGCGTTCGCGGTAGTAGCGACGGTCATCGTAGTAACGGCGGTCGTCATAGTGACGGCCGTGATAGTCACGGTGCTTGTGGCGCTTGTGCTTGTGGTGCCCGCGACCGTGCTCGTAAACGGTATCGCCAACCGCAGCGTGCGCGGCAGGTGCAGCATGGGCAGGAATGGGTGCAGCCGCCGCGGGGACGGCGAACGAGAGGCCGGATGCGGCCAATGCGAGCGATGCAGTCTTCAGAATGCGGTTCATTGGTCAGTGTCCTGTGGATCGTGTGCGACTCGAAGAGTCTCGATGCCGTTAAGGTTTACGCCCACCAATCTGAACGGAATGCAACGCGAGCGTCAGATTTGCGTTAATCGACGAGCCGAATATCTGGCTGCGACGAGATGAAGCTTGCGGCCCCGAATGGCACGGCCTAGGCGCGCAGCATTCATGGGGACGACAGAAACCGAACACCCGAAGACGGGCCTTTGGGCAGCGCTCGGCGCTTATCTCATCTGGGGATTCCTGCCGCTTTACCTGATCCTCGTGCGCGAAGTTCCGGCGTTCGAATTCGTCGGCTGGCGGATCATCTGGACCCTTCCGCTCTGCCTGCTGATCGTCGCATTCCGCAAGCAGCTACCGCAATTGCGCGCCGCGCTGACCAATCCGCGAACCATGGGTTGGCTGCTGCTGTCATCGACGCTCATCGCGGTGAACTGGGTCGTTTATGTCTGGGCGATCCAGAACAACTATGTCTACGCCGCGAGCCTAGGCTACTACATCAACCCGCTGCTCAATGTCTTGCTGGGTACTCTGCTCCTGAAAGAGCGGCTGTCGCGCCTCCAGTGGGCGGCCGTGGCGATTGCCGCTTTCGGCGTGTCTCTTCTGCTCGGGGGCGCGCTCACCACCTTGTGGATCAGCCTGACGCTGGCGATTAGCTTCGGCATATACGGTGTCATCCGCAAGCAGGTCGATGTCGGCGCACTGCCCGGCCTGACGATCGAATCGATGATCCTCCTTATCCCCGCAGCAGGTGTCGCCTGGTACTTCGCGCAGAGCGCCACAGGCTCTTCGTTCACTCAGTCGCTCGACCTGAGTATTGCGATCATGCTGGGCGGCGCGCTGACTGCGATCCCGCTGCTGCTGTTCGCCATTGCGGCGCGTCTGCTGCCTTACTCAACGCTCGGTTTCATTCAGTTCCTCGCGCCGAGCATCGTCTTCCTGCTCGGCCTCACCGTGTTCGGTGAGGAGCTGAAACCCGTGCAGGCAGCATGCTTCGCCTGCATTTGGGCTGCAGCGTCGCTGTTCGTGTGGGACCTGTGGTCGCGGTCTAGGAAGCCAGCCGCCAGCTGAGCGTTTCGCCCGCGTGGAACGGCACGATCTCGGCAGCTCCGCCATTCACTTCGGCCGGCACCTCGACTTGCGCTTTCTCGAGCGTCACCGCCTCCTCGTTGACGGGCAGCCCATAGAAGGCGGGGCCGTTGAGGCTCGCGAACGCCTCGAACCGGTCGAGCGCGTCCTCTTCATCGAAGACCGTAATATAGCTTTCGAGCGCGAAGGGGGCGTTGAAGATGCCTGCACAGCCGCAGGCGCTTTCCTTGTCGTGCCGGTGGTGCGGCGCGCTGTCGGTGCCGAGGAAATACTTCGCCGAACCGCCTGTCGCCGCCTTGCGCAGCGCGAGGCGATGCTCTTCGCGTTTCGCAACCGGCAGGCAGAACATGTGCGGCCTGATGCCACCCACGAGGATGGCATTGCGATTGATGTGGAGATGCTGCGGCGTGATCGTGGCCCCGATCCGCGGTCCCGAAGCATCTACGAATTCGACTGCCTGCTTGGTCGTGATGTGCTCGAAAATCACCTTGAGCTCGGGCATGCGCTCGACCAGCGGGGAAAGGATACGGTCGATGAATACGGCCTCGCGGTCGAAGATATCGATCTCCGCGTGGGTCACCTCGCCATGGACGCATAGGGGCATGCCGATCTCGGCCATGCGCTCGAGCACGCGCTCGATATTGGCGATGTCGGTCACGCCATGCGCCGAATTGGTGGTCGCGCCTGCGGGGTAGAGCTTGGCAGCCGTCAGCACCCCGTCGGCGAAACCGGCGGCGAGGTCGTCCGGATCGCTTTCGTCGGTGAGATAGGCCGTCATCAGCGGGGTGAACTCGACACCTTCGGGCACTGCGGCAGCGATCCGGTCGCGATAGGCAGCCGCAAGGGCTGTGGTCGTCACCGGCGGAGAAAGGTTCGGCATCACGATCGCGCGGGCGAACTGGCGCGCGGTATGCGGCACAACAGCACGCATGGTTTCGCCATCGCGGAAATGCAGGTGCCAGTCGTCGGGGCGGCGGATCGTGAGGCTTTGGCTCATGTCCCGCGCCCCTTAGCTTGCAAGGCCGTTCTGTGCCAGCCACAAGCGCGCGTCTTCCTCGCCCTGCGCCCATGTCTTGAGCACCCGGTCGGCATGTGCGAAGTCGATCTTGTCCGCAGCCACCTCGCTGCTCGGCTGGACATAGGTCCGGCGATCATCCTGCGGGATTGCGGAATAGCGGCTCGACAGAAGTATCAGCGTGCGCCCCTCGTCCGGATCGGGCAGCGGCGCCTTGTCGGTCATCCCCCCATCGATTACCGCCTGCCCTTCCCACTGGGGTACGGTGAAAACCGGCGGGATAGTCGCAGCGGCGCAGATCAGGTCGGCAAGCTTCCCGTCACGCGCCGCCTGCCGCGCGTCGACCCGCAATTGGCGCAGCCCCAGCCTCTTGGGCCAAGCCAGATGCGGTGAGGATCTCAGACCCTGGTCGAGCTTATAGAGCAGGCCGTAGGCGAACGCCGCCATTCCGGGCGTGAGCGATGCCGGCGGCTGCGCCAGCACGACCTGGTACTCGGGACCATCAGCTATGCGGGAGATCGCAGCCTCGTCGAGCGTAGTCTCGACCACAGCACGATAAACCTCTTGGTGCGGCGTCCAGTTGCTGCGATTTCTGTCGATATTGGCATCGTTGATCCTGAAGGCCTCGTGCATCAGCTCGAGCAGGTCCGTCTCGCGTCCGCCGATCCATGCCGCAGCGCTCAACGCGCCGCCAGAAACGCCCGAAACGCGCTTTGCATCCAGTTCGAGCACAGGTCCGGCCTCGGCCAGAAAACCTCCGTGCCAGAAGCACCGTATCCCGCCACCGGAGAAGACGATCTGGTCGAATTTGACGTTCACCGCATTGCCTATGCCGCCCGGTGGCCTATCTGTCACGCATGATAGCCACACGCCTGATTAACCGAGCCGTGATCCGCCTGAGCCCGCAAGAAGACGGCGACAACGTCATCGATTTCCTGCAAGGCCTGCTCACCAACGACCTGAAACAGCCGCTGCCCGTCTATGCCGCGCTGCTGACGCCGCAAGGCAAGACTATGTTCGACATGTTCGTATGGCCTTCGGGCGATGGCGGAGTGATGCTCGATTGCGAGGCAGAGGGTGCGACGGACCTGTCGAAGCGCCTGTCGCTCTACCGCCTGCGCCGCAAGATCGACATCGCGATTGATGAAGGCGTGGCCGTGCACTGGGAAAGGCATGCAGGCGATGGCGGCGCGCCCGACCCACGCCTTACCGCACTGGGCCAGCGCTGGCTCGCGCCGGTATCCGAGAATGACGAGGCCGCCGATGACGCCTACCTCGCCCACCGTCTAGCAATGGGCGTTCCCGAAGGCAGGGCGGAGATGGGAGACATCCTCTGGCTGGAGACCAACGCTGTCGAGCTCCACGGCGTGGCCTTCGACAAGGGCTGTTACATCGGCCAGGAGAACACCGCGCGCATGAACTGGCGCAGCAAGGTCAATCGCCGGCTGGTCGTCGTTCCGCTCGATCAATCCGATGAAAAGCGGCGCAAGGCGACCTACGAGGGCCTTGGCCTCGCGGTGGATCACCTGCGCGTCAGCGACATCGACGCGGCTGCAGCGCCGGACTGGATGAAGCCGGGCCTCAGCCCTTCTGAGTGACCGCCTCGAGCGAGCGAACCAGCATCCGTTCCGCTCGGTCGCGAGCGGCGGTCTCGGGCAGGCCCAGCGAACGCGCGAGGGCGCTGCCGATCAGCGCATCGCCCATGGCCATCAGGACCAGCGCGAGGGTTTCTACGTGGACATGCGTCGTCTCGCCCGAATGCGAGGCTTCGGCAGGCGCGATTTCGTCGACCAGTTCGTGAATCGTCTCGACGATCGGGGTCAGCGCATCCTCGTTGCCGGTCAGGATCATCCAGCTCGCAAGCGCACCCGCTCCTTCCTTGTCGAAGGCATCGAAGGCAAGATCGACCACCTCGCGCGGTGAGCCGAGTCCCGCTCTGCTCGCGTGGACGGCATCGGCGATGGTCGCACAGACAGCTTCTGCCAGATGCCCGGCAAGCGCCTTCTGCAGGCCGGCGGCCGAACCGAAGTGGTGCAGCAGGTTGGCGTGCGTGCGCCCGATCTCGCCCGGCCACGGCTTTCAGTGTGACCGATTGCGGGCCGGTCTCGATCAGGAGCGATCGCGCCGCCTCGAGCGCTGCGAGGCGCGATTCTTCGGGCGAAAGGCGTTTGCGGGTTGCCATGGTTGCAAGGCGATAAACCATCCGGCGCGTCCGGGGAAGGCACGCCCGCCACTTATTGACATGAATGTCAGTACCCACTACTTACATTGATGTAAGTTAATTCCGGAGCAGTCCATGAACGCCCCTGTGAAATTCGCTACCGAAGCCAACAAGCAGGCTCCCACCCCTGCCGATCTTACGATCACCGTGCGTGACGAGCGCTTCAATCGTGGCACCACGCCGCGCCGCTGGTGGGCGGGCGAGCCATTCGGCACCGCCTGGCACAACGCGCTCTCGGCAACCTTCCCGCGCGGCGAAGCCTTCTTCATCGAGGCCGTGAAGGCCCATCGTGATGGCGCCGATCCGCAGCTCGCCGAGGAAATCCGCGCCTTCGTGAAGCAGGAAATCAACCACACCCGCGAGCACATCGCCTTCAACCGTCTCGCTGAAGACCACGGCTACGACATCAAGGCGATCGACAAGCGCGTCGCCGAGATGCTGGCCATGACCAAGGGACGCCCCGAGATCCTCAACCTCGCCGCCACCATGGCGCTAGAGCACTACACCGCGATGATGGCTGCCGAATTCCTTGGCAATCCCAAGCACTTCAAGGACGCCGATCCCGAAGTCCGCGCGATGTGGGAATGGCACTCGATCGAGGAGATCGAGCACAAGGGCGTCGCCTTCGACACCTGGAACCACGCCACGAAGGACTGGACCAAGAGGAAGCGCTGGAAGGTCCGCAACCTGATGATGCTGATCGTCACTGCGCGCTTCTTCAAGAACCGCTGGAACGACACTCTGGAACTGCTCGCGCAGGATGGAATCACCGGCTGGAAAGCCAAGTGGGGCCTGTTCAAGTATCTCACCGTGAGCCCGGGCGTGGTGCGCCGCATCCTCCCGGCATGGCTCGCCTACTTCAAGCCCGGTTTCCACCCGTGGGATCACGACGATCGCGCGCTGATCGGCAAGTACGAAGGTGAATTCGAAGCCGCGCTGATGCCGGCCGAATAATTACCGAGGCGCCAAAAACAAGAAGGGCCCCGCGAGCGATCGCGGGGCCCTCTCGTTTGGTCAGGCCGCCTGAAGCGGTGCCTCTGCCTGCTGGGCATCGAGACCGAGGCTGTAGAGCACGCAATCGGCCTTCTCGCCCCGGCCGCAGCTGTGCCGCGCCGCAACCTTGCCTGTCGGCCTGAAGCCGAGCTTGCGCAGCACGCGGCCCGAGGCCGGGTTGTCGAGGAAGTGGCCGGCGGTCAGCCGCTCATGGCCGAGCAGCCGTGCAACCTCGAGCACGCCATTGCCGGCTTCGGTTGCATAACCCTGTCCCCAGAACCTGCGGGCAATCCAGTATCCGAGTTCGACCTCGCCATCGGTCGCATCGATGCCGATGCAGCCGACCAGCTCCGATCCCTCGTCACCTGGGCGGGTAATGAGGAACACCGGAAAGCGCGGATCCTGCTTTCGCATGACGAATTCGCGGGCATGTTCGGGGAGATAGGGCCAGGGCGCCGAGGCAAGATTGCGGACGACGCCTTCGTCGGCGATCTTGCCGAACAGCGCATCTGCATCTTCAGGCCAGGCCGGCCGCAACAGCAGCCGATTCGTAACATGGAACATCGGTATTCTCCCCGTGAGGTCCACGCTCCGGGCTCCTAGGCCGGACGCGTGACAATTGCGTGGCGACGAAATCGAATTTTCGCCCAAGCGGTTTTGAAGAGGGAGAAACGACAAGAGGGAGACGGGTCGGCCCCATCTCCCTCTTCGTCTGCCGGATCGTTAGCCCGGCTGGGACCGTTCCGTCTGGACGGTCCCGTTATCGGAGCGTCCGTTTATTCGGCGGCTTCCGCCATTGCGTCGACCGAAACGTATTTGCGGCCGAGCTTGCCCGAGTGGAATCGGACGACGCCGTCGGTAAGCGCGAACAGCGTGTGGTCCTTGCCCATGCCGACGTTGACGGCCGGGTAGAACTTCGTGCCGCGCTGGCGCACGATAATGTTGCCGGCGACGACGTTTTCGCTGCCGAACTTCTTCACACCAAGACGACGACCGGCTGAGTCGCGACCGTTACGCGATGAACCGCCTGCTTTTTTATGTGCCATGGTTCAGATCCTTACTTCTTGGATTCGGTCTTCTTGGCGGCAGCCTTCTTGGGCGCAGCCTTCTTGGCGGGTGCCTTCTTGGCAGGAGCCGCCTTGGTAGCTGCAGCCTTCACGGGCGCAGCCTTCTTGGCCTTCGGCGCTGCCTTCTCTTCGGAAGTGTCCTTCTTCGGAGCGTCAGCTTTCTTCGCAGCTTCCTTCTTCGGAGCAGCCTTCTTGGCGCCGCCGGTGCCGACGTCGGTGATGCGCAGGAGCGTCATCATCTGACGGTGGCCGTTCTTGCGGCGGTAGTTGTGACGACGACGCTTCTTGAAGACGACGACCTTTTCGCTCTTCGCCTGTGCGATGATTTCGGCCGAAACGGTCACCTTGCCGGCGTCTTCCAGCTTGTCGCCTTCACCGGCGAGCAGGACGTCGCCCAGCGTGATGGTGTCACCGGCTTCGCCAGCCAGCTTCTCAACCGCGATCTTGTCTCCGGCGGCAACCCGGTATTGCTTGCCGCCCGTGCGCACTACTGCGAACATGGTACGTATCTCTCGTTCAAATTGCTGTGCCGCATTCTTGCGAGATCTACGGCGCGCCCGTCGACCCGCTGATGAGCGGGCCCGGAAAGAAGCGTGCCGTTAGGCGAAAGGCGGGACCAAGTCAACGCTGGATGGAGCGCTTTTTTGCCTTTCGCGCTGGCACAGCCTGCTGCCCATGCTATGTGGCCGCAATGCACGCAAATGCAAGACCAGCCCTTGCCGCCGTCCTTTCCCTGTCGCTCGCGGCCTGTGCCGGGTCCAGCGCGGACTACCCCTCGCTCGCGATCCGCGACAGTGAACGCAGCGAAGGAACATTCGGCAGTCCGGAGCCCAAGCGGCTCGATGTTCCGCCGGTCGAGGTGGATCTGACAGGCGGGCTGGATGCTCGCCTTGCCAGCCTCGTGGCCGATGCACGCAATGCGCACGAGGCATTCGAGGAAGCGCGGCCCCGGGCTGAAGAGCTCGTCGCAGCTGCCTCGGGCACCAGCCTAGGAAGCGACCGCTGGGCTGCAGCGCAGATCGCTCTCGCCGAACTCGATTCAGCGCGCAGCCGCGCCGCCATTCCGCTGGGCGATCTCGATGCGATCTATGCTGCGGCGCGCGTAGGTGCTGACGAGATCACCGCAATCGAATCGGCACGAGATGAAGTAATCGCGCTCGTCCGCATCGAAGACGCGGTCCTTGCTGACCTGCGGGAGCGCGTGGAATGAGCCTTTCCTGTGCAACCTGCCCCGTGCGCGATCGTGCGGCCTGCGCGATTCTCGAGGAAGCCGAACGCGAGGAGCTGGCCAAGGCCGGACGCTCGCGCGTCCTTAAGAAGGGAGAGACGCTGTTCAGCGCCGGAATGTCGGAAGCTGCCTGCGCCACCCTCAAGAGCGGCGCGCTCAAGATCACCTCTACCGATATCGACGGACGCGAACGCATCTTGTCGCTCGTTCACCCCGCCGGCTTCGTCGGCGAGATGTTCGGCCCCTACATGCGCCACGACGTGGTCGCGCTGGGCGAAAGCGAATTGTGCGTGTTCTCGGGTCCTGCCTTTGCCGAAGCGACAGAGCGTTATCCCCGGCTCGCACAAGCGCTTTTGCGGCGCACGCAGGAAGATCTCTTTGCGAGCCGCGAACTACTCGCGCTGACCGGCAACGCTTCGGCCGAACAACGCGTCGCCGGTGCTCTCCTGTCGATGGCCCGCGCGGCGAGCGATCTCGCCCTGCCATCCGGCCAGGGAGTTCGACCTCCCGCTCTCGCGCGGCGAGCTGGCCGATATGCTGGGACTGACGATCGAGACGGTGAGCCGCATGTTCACGCGCTTCGAACGCGAGGGCGCTATCAAGCGCATGGGAAAACGCGGGATCGAACTGGTCGACCCCGCGCTCCTGCCCCTCTCCTGAGGCGACTTGCCAGCGGCTTGGCTTAGCGAACCAGGGCCGCAATGGTGATCGTCGCGACGCCCCAGCAGAAGATGATGACCGGGAGGATCAGCATCTGCACCGCTGCGTCCTTGGCCGGAAGGCGGCCCGTCAGCGTCGAGATGCCGTCGCGGCGCAGCTGGGCAAAGCTCATCTGCTTCGATGCCGTCTTCGGAGCGAGCTTGGTCCAGATCGCCGGGATACCGAAGCCTGCGACGATGAAGACCGTGAAGATGGCCATCGGGATGATCAGGCCCGGCGAAGACATGCCCGTGGCCATGATCGCGAGAAAACCGAGGTATAGCGCAACAGTCGCGGCGTAGAGGCCCTTGGGCAGCTCGAACGTGCGGTCGACCTCGTGGCGCTTCCTGGGCGCTTCGACGATGGCGGCCTGTTCGGCAATCAGTTCGCGAGTAAGCAGCTTGGACATGACGATCTCCTTTGATGGAGACTGTTTGCCTCTTTCACGCGGGCCATTCCTTGATCGAGATCAATCAGGCGCATTTATTTCCAGCGGGCGAGGTCTTCGTGGTCCTGCTCGCGCGGTTCGATCCAGTGCCAGCCGTCGGCGCGCCTTTCGCGCTTCCAGAACCATGCCGCCGACTTGAGATGGTCCATCAAGAAGTCCGCTGCCTCGAAAGCATCGCGCCGGTGGCGCGCAGCGGTGGCGACCAGCACGATCGTCTCACTGGGTGTCATCACGCCGATACGATGCCAGGCAAGGACGCCTGCAAGGTCGAAGCGCTCACACGCCTGTTCCGCCAGGTCCTGCATGCCCGGCAATGTCAGCGGCTCGTAATGGGTTAGCTCAAGCGCCCTCACCCAGCCTTCGGGGCGAACCTTGCCAAGGAAGGAGGCGACGCCCCCGGCGTTATCATGCGCGGAATTGAACGCGGCGAGCGCTTCGCCGACCGAAATGCCTTTCTCCAGCAGCCGGACGTCGATCGGGCTATCGATCGATAGCCTAGCCACCGCTCACCGGCGGCAGCAGCGCGACCTCGTCGCCATCCTCGGCGTGGAGCGTACGCTTGTCGGCCAGCACCTTGCCCTTGCAGGCCACGTTGACTCGCTCTTCGCCCAGCTGCTCGGCAATCTCGGGACCGACAGCTGCGAGAAGCCCTTCCCAGTCGAGCGGAGCAGCAGCTTCGCGTTCCTGCTCGCCCGCAAGATCGCGCAAGGGGCCGAGGAAGAGAATCGTCACGCTCACGTCGCGGCCCGGAGGTACTGGCCTGTCACGCCCAGGGCCTGCGCAAGATAATCCGCCGTCGCATCGAGCGATGGCCCGCTGCCGGCAACAAGATTGACCCGCCGCGGCGCGTATTTGCGGGCCAGCATCGCCGCGGCCGCCTTGCGCCATTCCTCGTGGGTGTGATCGGCGGCCTCAAGCGTGACGAGTACGTCCAGTCCTTCACCAAGGGCCCGTTCGATCGGGTCGAGCCAGTTCTGGTAGAACAGTCCGGCCGCAGCCAGCGGCTCCGGCGGAAGGCCGTCGACCTCGATCCGCTTCATTCGCGGCGCTCGCGGTGGAGCGTGATGCCGATCTTCTCGCCCGCCTCGGCAATCGCCAGCTTCACAATCTTCACGGTCACAGCCTCGACCCGCTTGTCCTGCAGGAACAGCGTTTCGCAGACATGGTCTGCCACGGCCTCGATCAACTTGAAGTGCACGCCCTCGGGCAGAGCCTCGGAGGCCGCGAACTTCAGGTCCATGTAGTTCTTGGAATCGTCCAGCGGCGTGTCGGCATCGTAGTGACGCAGCGGCTTCATCCGTACCTTGATGGTAAAGCGCAGCGGCTGCGGCTTGCCGGTCTCCTCGGAATAGATTCCGGTGAGCACGTCATGTTCGAAATCGGCGACTTCCAGGATCAGCGAATCGGTCATGGGCTGCCTCTAGCGCGGATTGGACCAGCGCGCGAAGATTGCGGTCGGCAGCATCCTGCCGCCCTCTTCCTGGACAGCGAGATCGCCATGCTCGATCTTGCCCGGAAGCCCGGCAAAAACCTCTTCGAGCAATCCGCCTAGAGCAAGGCTGCTCATGCGAACGGCATAGACGGTGAGGAACAGGAAGCTGCTGTCGGCATCGAGAAGCTGGCGGCAATCGGAGACCAGATCGGGCAGGCCCTGCTCGAGCCGCCACACCTCGCCATCGGGACCGCGCCCGAACTTCGGCGGATCGAGAATGATACCGTCGTAGCGACGCCCGCGACGAACCTCTCGCGCGGTATATTTCATCGCGTCCTCGACCAGCCAGCGCACGGGTCGATCGTCGAGCCCTGCGAGCGCGGCGTTCTCACGCGCCTGCGCAACCGATTTCTTGCTCGCATCGACATGGGTGACGCGGCCATAGCGGCTGAGCGCCTGCGTCCCGACGCCGGTGTAGCCGAACAGGTTCATCGTTTCGGCATCGGTGCGACCATCGAGCTGTTCGCCCATCCATGTCCAGACCGGCGCCATATCGGGGAAGAAGCCCAGATGGCGGAATGGGGTGCATTGCGCGGTGAAGCGCACTGCGTCGCCCCAGCCCAGCTCCCAGCCGTCCTGCGGGACGTCCTTCGAATATTGCCAGCGACCGCCGCCATCCTCGTCACTGCCCGGCACGAATTCGCCATGAGCGTCCCAGTGGTCGAGCTTTGGCGACCACATGGCCTGAGGTTCGGGGCGGATGAAGCGGTAGTCGCCATAGGCCTCGAACTTGCGGCCATGGCCGCTGTCGAGCAGGCGATAGCCGTCCCAGCCTTCGCCAACCATCAGTACGGGATCGCGTTGCAGCTCGGCCATCAGGAAGCGCGCTCCATGATGTGATCACGCACGGCTTCATAGGTACCGGGCAGTTCGATGAAGCTTTCCTCGCGTGCGAAGAGATCGCCGACGCGCGAGGGGAGCGGGGGGCGCAGGCCCGTGGCGCGCTCGACCGCGTCGGGGAATTTCGCCGGATGCGCCGTGGCAAGCGTCACTACTGGCACATCGCTATCGATTGCCGCCTCGCGCGCCGCATGGAGGCCGATCGCCGTGTGCGGGTCGAGCATCTCGCCGCATTCCTCGTAAGCCCAGCGCATGGCCTGCGAGGTGTCGCCCTCGTCAGCACGCGCACTGGTGAAGAGCGCCGCCGCACCTTCGCGCTGCGCATTGGTGAGCCGCATCGCCTTCTCCGCTTCGAAGCCGCGCATCTGCTCTGCCATCGCAGCACCATCGCGCCCGCCCACGTCGAAAAGCAGCCGCTCGAAGTTCGAGCTAACCTGGATGTCCATGCTCGGCGCAGCGGTCGGCGTCACGGTGCCGGCCGAATAGTCGCCCTGTCCCAGCGCGCGGTGGAGGATGTCGTTGACGTTGGTCGCGACGATCAGCTGCTCGATGGGAAGACCCATGCGCGCAGCGACGTGCCCGGCAAAGACATCACCGAAATTTCCGGTCGGGACGCTGAAGGCGAGCTTGCGCTCGGGGCCGCCGAGCTGGAGCGAGGCGGCAAAGTAATAGACCACCTGCGCCATCAGCCGCGCCCAGTTGATCGAGTTGACCGCACCGATGCGGTGCTCTGCGGTAACGTCCCCGTCGGCGAAGATCCGCTTCACCATCGCCTGTGCATCGTCGAAGCTGCCGTCGATGGCGATATTGTGGACGTTGGGTGCGCGCACCGTGGTCATCTGCCGCCGCTGGACGTCACTCACGCGGCCCTTGGGGTGGAGCATGAAGATCTCGACATTATCGAGACCCGCCACGGCATCGATCGCCGCACTGCCCGTATCGCCGCTGGTCGCGCCGACAATCGTCAGGCTGCCTTCCTCGCGGCCGAGGAATTCCTCGAACAGCAGGCCGAGCATCTGAAGCGCCACGTCCTTGAAGGCGAGCGTGGGGCCATGGAACAGCTCGAGCACCCAGTGCTGCTCGTCGAGCTGGACCAGCGGGGTCACCGCCCTGTGCGCAAAGCGGCCATAGGCCTTCGCGGTCAGCTCCCGCAGGCGATCAGGAGTGAGGCTGTCCCCAACGAAGGGCTCCATCACGCGTGCAGCAAGTTCTGCATAAGGCAGGCCGCGCATCGCGGCGATCTCATCCAGCGAGAACTGCGGCCACTCCTCTGGCACGTAGAGACCGCCATCGCTGGCAAGCCCGGCCAGCGTGACTTCGGCAAAATCGAGGCTCGGCGCCTCTCCGCGGGTGGAAACGTATCTCATTGCGCCAAGGCGGTTAGCGGCGTGCGCAGGTGCGGGCAAGCAAGCGGGTGTTTAGTCGTCCCTAGCCTTGGTGGCAGATCGGCGGCGCAGCGCGAGGATATAGATCGCCAGCGCGGTCAGCGCGAAGAAGAACCACTGGCCCGCGTAAGCGAGGTGATTGTTGGGCAGGTCGCGCGGGTCGGGGCTAGCGAGCGGTTCGAGCCCGGCCATGCCTTCGGTCGCCACGACACGACCGCCCGGAGCGATAATGCCGCTCACCTCTCCGCCCGTCCATTCGGCTGCCTCGGGACGCACCGACCAGCCGATGTCGACATCGACAGGCGCATCCAGCCCAGCGAGGGCGCAGGAGGCGCGCTGAGCCCAGCCCTTCGCACCCGATGCGCTCGTACCGGCGCGTGGCGACACTGCGAGCACTTCGAGGCAATCGATCGTGGTGCGGCGATAGAGCGCTTCCTCGACCGCTTCCGGAGACTGCGGATAGGCAACCTCGGACGACATTTGCAGGTTTGCCTGCGCCTGCGAGACCAGCGCATCCTTTTCGTCCATCCGCGAGAGCTGCCAGAAGCCGAGCGCGATCATCACGGCAATCGCGCCGCCCACGATGATGGTGGAGATGATGGGAATGCGTGCGGTCATCGAAAGCGCCTCTGCGTCAGATAGCGAAAAGGGCAGCCTGGACGATGCCGGGCTGCCCTTTTTGTGGTCCGGCGGAAAAGCCGGAAGGTATCAGTGGAACTCAGCACCCCAGCCGCCCCAGACGTAGACGACGGCGAAGAGGAACAGCCACACCACGTCGACGAAGTGCCAGTACCATGCTGCAGCTTCGAAACCGAAGTGCTGGCGCGGGGTAAAGTGGCCCTTGTAGGCGCGCACGAGGCAGACGATCAGGAAGATCGTGCCGACGAGGACATGGAAGCCGTGGAAGCCGGTCGCCATGTAGAAGGCCGAGCTGTAGGTGTTGCCGCCGAATGCGAAGGGGGCAACCGCATACTCGTAGGCCTGGATCGCGGTGAAAACCGCGCCGAGGATCACGGTGAGCCAGAGGCCCTTCTTCAGGCCGTCACGGTCGCCGTTGATCAGGGCATGGTGTGCCCAGGTAACGGTGGTGCCCGAACACAGCAGGATCAGCGTGTTGAGCAGCGGAAGGCTGAACGGGTTGATGACGTATTCGATGGCCGCAGGCGGGAACTGGCCGCCGACGACTTCGGAAATCTCCGAGGGGAACAGGGCGAAATCGAACCAGCTCCAGAACCAGCCGACGAAGAACATCACTTCCGAAGCGATGAACAGGATCATGCCGTAGCGCATGTGCAGCTGGACGATCGGCGTGTGGTCGCCGCGCTCGGCTTCCTTCACGATGTTCGAGAACCAGGCGAAGAAGGTGGCGATGAGGCCGGCGATGCCGAGGCCGAGCACGAGGTGCGCGCTCGCCATCTCGTGCATGAAGAGCACCATGCCGCTGGTGAAGGTCAGGGCCGAAATCGAGCCGATCAGGGGCCAGACATCGGGTTCGAGGATGTGATATTCGTGATTGACGTTACCAGCCATTGTACCTGTGTCCTGCGTTTCGCGTTCGGGCTGCCCATAATGCGCATGGCCGCGCGGGTCTAGGGGGCGCGAGGCGTTATTTCTTCGCTTCGTGGAAAGTGTAGGAGAGCGTGATCTGTTCGACACCTTCCATATTGGCATCGTCAAGCGCCTTGGGATCGACGAAGTAGAGCACCGGCATGCGCACTTCCTGACCCGGCTGGAGCGTCTGCTCGGTGAAACAGAAGCACTGGATCTTGTTGAAATAGGCGCCTGCCTGCTCGGGCTCGACATTGAACGTCGCGGTGCCGGTTACCGGGCGGTCGGAATTGTTGCGGGCGACGTAGATAGCCATGTCGCGCTGGCCGATGGTGACGGTGTCGGTCCGCTGCTCGGGCTTGAAATCCCAGCCAAGGCCGGGAGCAACGGTACCATCGAAGCGGATCGAGATCTGTTGGCCGCCGGCGGCTGCACCCATGCGGGCGGCAAGGTCGGCCTCGCCTTCGGTTGCGCGCTGCGTCGTGCCGCCGAAGCCGGTCACCCGGCAGAAGAGTTCGTAAAGCGGCACTGCTGCGTATCCAAGGCCCAGCATCGCCACAGCACCTGCAAAGGCCATCAGCCCCGTCCTGATGTTGCGGTTTTCGAGCGAATTCGCAGCAGCGGTAGTCATTACATCCTCACGATGGTGATCATGTAGAAGAGAATGGCGAGGAAAAGCAGCACGCCGCCGACCACGAGGTTGCGGCTCTTCTGGCGGCGGCGGTATTCCTTTTCTTCTTCGGGGGTCATGAGAGCAATCCTTGATAATACAGCACCCGGTCGGCCACGAGCGCAGCGAACAGAGCGAACAGATAGGCAATCGAGAAGAGGAACAATCGTTTCTCGGGCTGCATCTTGTCGCCGGGGGCAGGATCACGCGTCGCAACCGGAATTGCCAGTGCGATGAATGCAATGGTCAGTGCAAGCGCTGCTATCCCGTAGATCCAGGCGGTTCCACCGATAGCCCAGGGCGCAAGAACGGTGGGCAGCATAAGCAGCGAATAGACCAGCACTTGGCGGCGGGTGGACTTGTGCCCCTTCACCACTGGCATCATCGGAATGCCGGCCTTCGCGTAATCGGTCTCCACGAACAGCGCGAGCGCCCAGAAGTGCGGCGGCGTCCACATGAAGATGATGAGGAACAGCAGGACCGGCATCAGCGTCACGTCGCCGGTAACCGCGACCCAGCCGATCAGCGGCGGGAATGCGCCTGCACCGCCACCGATCACGATGTTCTGCGGCGTGCGCGGCTTGAGCCAGATCGTGTAAATCACTGCGTAGTAAAAGATCGAGAAGGCGAGGATCGCTGCCGAGAGCCAGTTGATCGCAAGGCCCATGATCATCACCGATGCGCCCGACATCAGCAGCCCGAAATCGCGCGCGTCGGTCCGCGACATGCGGCCTGCAGGAAGCGGGCGTGCCGCCGTGCGCTTCATCACCGCATCGATATCGCTTTCCCACCACTGGTTGAGCGCGGCTGCGCCGCCTGCACCCACGGCAATGCACAGGATCGCTGTAAAGCCGAGGACGGGATGGATGTTGCCCGGAGCCGCGAGCAGGCCGCACAGTCCCGTGAAGATCACGAGACGCATCACACCCGGCTTGGTGAGTGCGAAAAAGTCGCGCCAGTCCGCTGGGAGCTGGGTGGTCTTGGGGGCAGCTTCGGTCATGGGATTCGCTCGCCGGGCATATAGGGGCTTAGACCCGCTGAATCCAGTCAATCAGCAACGCATTTACCTCTTCCGGACGTTCCTGCTGCGTCCAGTGACCGACGCCCTCGAGAATGTGGCCTTCGACGCGCGGCGCGAACATCTTCATCATGGCAATCGGATCCGGAACCGCGCCGAACAGGAAGGTCGCCGGATCGCGCGTTCCCCCGATGAAAAGTGCGGGCTGTTCGATGCGCTTGCCGTTCCAGCCCTGCAGCCATTCATAGTCCGCTTCGTGGTTGCGATAGCGGTTGAGCGGCCCGCGGAAACCAGACTGCTTGAACTCGGCCTCATAGAAGTCGAGGTCTTCCTCGCTCAGCCAGGGTGTGGGCTGCGGGTCGGGCAGGCCTTCGAGGAAGGTGGCGCCATAGGGCTTGTCCCAATATGCACCCGGCGGCACGTCGCCGCTGATCGAATACATCATGCGGTGGACCCAATCGCGCGGGTCCCTCTCCGCCTCCGCCTCCGCGACACCGGGCTCCTGGAAGTACTCCTGATAGAAGTACTTACCCTGGCTGGTGAAGTGCTCGTGGAAGATTTCGGTGAAGGGGCGCTGCGGCACACCGGCGAAGGGCACGGACATGCCGGCCACCGCGCGGAAATGGTCCGGATTGGTCAGCGCCGTATTCCAGACGATCGGGGCACCCCAGTCGTGGCCCACGAGAATGGCCGGCGCGTCAGGCTGGAGTGCCTGCTTCAGACCCACGAGATCGCCTACGATCCGCTCCATCGCATAGGCTTCTATCGGGTGCGGCTTGTCCGAACCGCCATAGCCACGGACGTCGATGGCACAGGCGGTGAAACCGGCTTCAGCAAGAGGTCCCAACTGGTGGCGCCAGCTATACCAGCTTTCGGGAAAGCCATGGACGAGGATCACCAACGGACCCTCGCCGTCAGCTGGGCTCTCGATCGCGCAACGCAGGCTCAGTTCCCCGACATCGATAGTCCGCATTTCAGGCATTCTCGATCCTCTCGTCCGCATAAAGGAAAACGGCCGGCCCCTTGTGGGACCGGCCGCTTGTCTCTGTCCAGTGATTAGCTGGCGGCTGGCTTACGCCGGCTTCGCCTTGCCAATGTGGTCGTGGTGATCGTGGTGCTCTTCGATCACCGGAAGTTCGCTGAACTGGTGGAACGGCGGCGGGCTCGACAGGCTCCACTCGAGCGTGGTCGCACCCTCGCCCCAGTAGTTGTCTTCCGCCTTCTTGCCGGCGACGAACGCGTAGATGATGTTGATGAAGAAGAACACCATCGAGAGCGCCATGATGTGGTAGCCGAGCGAGCTAATCTCGTTCCAGAAGGTGTAGGCTTCCGCATAGTCCGGATAGCGGCGCGGCATGCCCTGCAGACCAAGGAAGTGCTGCGGGAAGAAGATCACGTTCACGCCGATGAAGAACAGCCAGAAGTGAATGTGGCTGAGCAGTTCGGAGTGCCAGCGGCCGCTCATCTTCGGGAACCAGTAATAGAAACCGGCGAACATCGAGAAGACGGCACCCATCGACAGAACGTAGTGGAAGTGAGCCACCACGAAGTAGGTGTCGTGCACGACATCGTCCACGCCGCCGTTGGCGAGATAAACGCCAGTGACACCGCCTACGGTGAACAGGAAGATGAAGCCCAGAGCCCAGACCATCGGCGACTTGAACTCGATCGAGCCGCCCCACATCGTGGCAATCCAGCTGAAGATCTTCACGCCGGTCGGGACCGCGATGACCATGGTCGCTGCGGTGAAGTACATCTTCGTGTTCACGTCGAGGCCGACGGTGTACATGTGGTGCGCCCACACGACGAAGCCGACGACGCCGATGGCGACCATGGCATAGGCCATGCCGAGGTAGCCGAAGACCGGCTTGCGGCTGAAGGTCGCGACGATCTGCGAGATCATACCGAAGCCCGGCAGGATCATGATGTAGACTTCGGGGTGGCCGAAGAACCAGAACAGGTGCTGGTAAAGGATCGGGTCACCACCGCCTGCGGGGTCGAAGAAGGTCGTGCCGAAGTTACGGTCGGTCAGCAGCATGGTGATCGCGGCAGCAAGCACCGGAAGTGCGAGCAGCAGCAGGAATGCCGTGACCAGCACCGACCATACGAACAGCGGCATCTTGTGCAGGGTCATGCCCGGCGCACGCATGTTGAAGATGGTGGTGATGAAGTTGGTCGCGCCCAGGATCGAGCCGGCACCGGCAAGGTGCAGCGAGAAGATCGCGAAATCGACGGCGGGGCCAGTCGAACCAGTGGTCGAAAGCGGGGCGTAAACGGTCCAGCCAACGCCTGCGCCCGGACCCGTGCCACCCGGCACGAAGAGCGAGAACAGCAGCGAGACGAAGCCCGCAACGGTCAGCCAGAACGAGATGTTGTTCATGCGCGGGAACGCCATGTCCGGCGCACCGATCATCAGCGGGACAAACCAGTTACCGAAACCGCCGATCATGGCCGGCATGACCATGAAGAAGACCATGATCAGGCCGTGGGCCGTAATGAACACGTTCCACATGTGGAGGGAGGTGTCGAAGTCGGCAGTGCCGCCCATGAACTCGGCCCACCATTGAAGGTACTGGATACCGGGTTCTGCGAGCTCCATGCGCATGATGCCCGAAATCGCGCCGCCGATGATACCGGCGAAGATCGCGAAGATCAGGTAGAGCGTACCGATGTCCTTGTGGTTGGTGGACATGAACCAGCGCGCGAAGAAGCCGGGCTTATGGTCGGCATCGTGCGCGTGGTCGTCGGTGTGAGCCTGGAAGTTGTCGGCGGTAGTAGCCATGATGTCAGTCTCTCGCGTCTATCGTATCTTGTTTAGGCAGCCGGATTTTCGACCGGCGGAGCGCCTGCGCCCGGAGCACCGGGAGCTGAGCTTTCGGGATCCTGCACCGGGGGCAGCGAGGGATCGGCTTCGATGCCGGCCTCGTCGGCACCCGCGATGGTGCCACCCTGGGCAAGGACCCAAGCATTGTACTGGTCCATCGGCAGCGCTTCGACTGCGATGGGCATGTAACCGTGACGGGCGCCGCACAGTTCCGAACACTGACCGTAGTACACGCCCGGCTCGTCAACCTGGAAGATGCGCTCGTTGAGGCGACCCGGGACGGCGTCCATCTTGAACCAGAGGCTCGGGACAGCGAAGGAGTGGATCACGTCGGCTGCAGTGACCTGCAGACGGATCGGCACACCGGCGGGAACAACCATGCGGTTGTCGACGGCCAGCTGGTAAGGCTCACCGCGTGCTTCGGCTTCGGCGTCGTCGAGCATGTTCGAGACGATCTCGAAGTCGCCGTTATCGGGATAGGCGTAACCCCAGTACCACTGGTAGCCGATCGCCTTGATGGTGATCGCGTCTGCCGGCGGGGTCTTGTACTGCTTCGAGATCAGCGTGATCGAGGGGACCGCGATCGCGAGCAGGATAAGAGCGGGAACGACCGTCCAGATGATCTCGATGGTCGTGTTGTGGCTCGTCTTCGAGGGAACCGGGTTGGCCGACTTGCGGAAGCGGAACACTACATAGAGCAGCAGCGCCAGCACGAAGAGGCTGATCAGCAGCATCACCCAGAACAGCCAGATGTGGAGACCATAGGCATATTCGCCGGTTTCCGAATACTGCGGCTGGATGTCGATGCCGCCAGCAACGGGCATGCCCTTGCCTTCGGTCGGAGCCATCGGCGTATATGCATCGCTGCCCGCCGAAACCGCTTCGGGATCGGCGACATCGGCAGCTTCGGCCGGATCGACAGATTCGAGTTGCTCGGTTGCAGTAGCGTCCTGCGCCACGGCTGCGGGCGCTCCGATAACCAGCGCAAAAGCGAGGCCCAGGCTGGCTACGATCCGGTTAAGTCCGAGAGTTTTCATTCTGTTAGAACTCTTTCGTGTCGTGTCATCTATCGTCAATGGGTGCCTTTGCGACCAGTCGTCCACGCAGACCCAACCCCACGCACGCGAGGGTCGATTTCGATGCGCCTATAGGCAGGACTTGCCGCGGCCTCAAGCGCAAGAGGGATAAAAATGTGCAAGTGGCTTTGCCTCTTGCGCAAACGCGCTCGACGCGCTTTGGAAGCCGGCGATATGACAGAAGACGAAATCCTCTCCGAATTCCGCGCCAGCGAAGCTCTCCTCGAAGGCCATTTTCTGCTCTCGAGCGGGCGGCATTCCGGCCATTACCTCCAGTGTGCACGCGTGCTGATGAACCCTGAACGTGCCGGCCGCCTGGCCTTCGCGCTCGCCCAGAAGATCCCGCGCGAAATACGCAACCAGATCGATGTGGTGGTGAGCCCGGCCATGGGCGGCATCATCATCGGACAGGAAATGGGCCGTGCACTGGGCAAGGACGCGATGTTCCTCGAACGGCCCGAAGGCGAGTTCCACCTGCGCCGCGGCTTCCGCCTTGAATCGGGCGCCAAGGTCCTCATGGTGGAAGACGTCGTCACCACCGGCCTTTCGAGCCGCGAGGCGATTGCCGCCGTCGGGCGCGAAGGCGGCGAAGTCATCGCCGAGGTTTCGCTGGTCGACCGCAGCAATGGCGAGGCCGATCTCGGTGTCCCCTTCTTCCCGCTGATCGACATCAACTTCCCGACCTATGCCGCTGACGAGGTGCCTGCCGAGCTCGCGGCAATCGAGATTACCAAGCCGGGGAGCCGGAAGGCTTGACCACGCGTCCCGATCCGATCTTCCACCTTTCCTTCCCGGTCCGCGACCTGGATGAGGCGATCGAATTCTACACGAGCCGCCTGGGCGCTGTTCTTGGACGCAAGGAACAGTTCTGGGCCGACATCGCCCTGTTCGGAGCACAGGTGACGCTCCAGTTCCGTCCAGACGACGTTCTCGATCCGATGCCCCGCTCCCGCCATTTCGGAGCCACGCTGCCGTGGGACGACTGGGAGGAGCTGGTGTCCTCGATCGACATTTTCGTCGAGGAACCACACCGAGCGCACGAGGGTTCGGAGCGTGAACAAGGCAAGGCCATGATTTCCGATCCGAGTGGCAACCTCGTCGAGATCAAGGCCTACCGTTATCCCGCAGCGGTCTTGGGCGGGCTGGCAAAGGAACACGCTTGAGCATGACAAACCCGCTTCGTCTGGGCGTCAACATCGACCACGTCGCGACCATCCGGAATGCACGTGGCGGCGATCATCCCGACCCGGTGCGTGCGGCCGAAATCGTCGCACGAGTTGGGGGAGACGGAATTACCGCCCACCTTCGCGAAGACCGCCGCCATATCCGCGATGCCGATCTCAAGCGCATCCAGGATGCGACCGACCTGCCGCTCAATCTCGAAATGGCGGCAACCGAGGAAATGCTCGAGATCGCGCTGCGACATTGGCCGCACGCCGCCTGCATCGTGCCGGAAAAGCGCGAGGAGCGGACGACCGAAGGCGGGCTCGATGCGGCAGGCCAGCACAATACGCTTGCGCCGATTGTCTGGAAGCTCAAGGACAAGGGCATCCGCGTCTCGCTATTCATCGAGGCGGACGAGCGCCAACTCGATGCAGCATTGAAGCTCGGCGCAGAGGTCGTGGAATTCCACACGGGCGAATACGCCCATGCCCATCTCGACGGCGACAGTGAGAAGGTCGCGCGCGAACTGAAACGCATCTCCGACATGGCTGCGCTGGCTGCCAAGAACGGGATCGAGCCGCACGCCGGCCACGGCCTCACATACGAGAATGTGCAGCCGATCGCTGCCATCCCGCAAATCGCCGAACTTAATATCGGCCACTACCTCGTCGGCGAAGCGGTGTTCGTCGGACTCGAGCAGGCGGTGCGCCACATGCGCGAGCTGATGGACGAAGCGCGGTGAGCGAAGGCCTGTCACGCAGCGCCAAGCTCTGGGCGCTCGGGGCCGCGATCCCCTTCCTGCTCAGCCTGCTGCTGCTCGGCTTCGCCGCCTCGCGGCAGACCTTCCTTGCGTTCGCCATCGGATGGCCGATCATCCAGATTTTCGGTTATGTCGGTTCGCTCAAGCGCGCCAAGGGCGAGATCGATCATCCGCTGGTGAAAACGCAGGTCATGCTCCACTGGATGATGCTCGCCATCCTCATCGCTATTTTCGCGAGGGTTCTATGATCATCGGAATGGGCAATGACCTCACCAATATGGACCGGATCGCAAATTCGCTCGAGCGATGGGGCGAGAAGTTCGAGATACGCTGCTTCACCGAGATCGAGCGTGAGAAGGCGGCGCGGCGCCCCTTCACTCGCGTCGGCACTTTCGCCAAGCGCTGGGCCGCGAAAGAGGCCTATGCAAAGGCCGTCGGCACGGGATTTTCGCGCGGCGTGTTCCACAAGGATATCGGCGTCGTGAATGCCCGCTCCGGAGCGCCGACGCTCGCGCTGACCGGCGGTGCTGCGCTAAGGCTTGCCGAAATGCTGCCTGCAGGGCATGAGCCGCGCATTCATCTCACCCTCACAGACGATCATCCATGGGCACAGGCCTTCGTTATCATCGAGGCCTTTCCCGCATGAGTGCAGACACCGCCGCCGTGACCGACACCGAAGACAAGAAAAAGAAGAACGAAAAGGTCGACTGGATCGCGGAAATCCGCGGTCTTGCGCTGATGCTGCTGGCGGTATTCGCCTTCCACAGCTTCGTTGCCAAGCCCTTCTACATCCCCTCGGAAAGCATGCTGCCTAACATGCTGGTGGGTGACCGGCTGGTGGTGAGTAAGTATCCCTATGGCTGGAACTGGTCGTCGATCAGTTTCCATCTCGCGCCGCGCGGCGACTGGCGAGTGGCTGGCGACACGCCAGAATATGGCGACATCGTTATCCCGGTACATCCCGAGCGCGACGAGGACTACATCAAGCGCGTGGTTGCCCTTCCCGGCGACAGGATAGCGGTGACGAACGGCCAGATCGTGCTCAACGGTACGCCCGTTGCTCAGGAAGCCGAGCCGCCGCTAGACCTGCCCATCGACGAAAACTCGACTTGCTATGGCTTTCTCGACCCAAGCTTCCGCACCACCGGGACTGACGGTCAGGAGGTCTGCCGCGTCCCGGTCTACCGTGAGACGCTGCCCAATGGCGCGAACTACCTGATCATCGACCACGTCAACCAACCGCTCGACAATTTCGAAGAGATGCTGGTGCCCGATGGCCATGTCTTCGTCATGGGCGACAACCGCGATCACTCCGCCGACAGCCGCGAGCTCAATTCCTCGCGCGGTCTGCTGGGTCCCGTCCCGCTGGAGAACATCGGCGGCCGCGCCGAATTCATCACCTTTTCGCTCGACGGCACGACCACCTTCAATCCGGTGACTTGGTTTACCAGCTTGCGCGAAGGCCGCGCCTGGACCACCTTACGCCCCTCCAAGACCGGGGAAAGCGCAAAATAGCAGGGGGTTAGATGGCTGAAGACAAGCTCGACATCGCCGAAGAAGACCTGGGCACCAGCCCCTCTCGCATCGGCGATCCGCGGATCCGGCACGAGATCCACCGTGCGGCCATCTGGGCGGGCGTAATCGGCCTCGGTATCCTTGCCGTCTACATCGCCAGGCCTCTTCTCGTGATCTTCGGCGCGCTCGTTTTCGCCTCGATGATCGACGGCGGCGCGCGGCTGCTGGGACGCATCCTGCCGATCGGCAGGACCTCGCGGGTCAGCATCGTGCTGCTCTTTACTTTCGGCTTCCTCGCCTGGCTGGTCTATTTCGCCGGCTCCACGATTTCCCAGGACGCCGCTGAATTCCCCGCCTTGATCCAGCAGCAGATCGGCCAGCTGATCGAATTCGCCCGCGCGCAAGGCTTCGCTATATCGCAGGATCATCTGGAAAATTACGCCGGGACCATCGGTAGCGGTATCAGCACGGTCACCAAGGCGCTGGGCGGGATCGTCGGAGGTGTAACCACGATCATCCTGATCGGGATCATCGGCATCTACATCGCAATCGACCCGCTTCTTTACGAGCGCGGTCTGGCGTGGATGCTGCCGCGCCATCGTCGCGGCGAGTTCTACAAGACCGCAGAGCGCATGGGCCAGACGCTGAGGCGGCTCATGGCAGGACGCCTGGTCGGGATGGTCTTCGAAGGGGTCTTCACCTACATCCTGCTGGCCTATGGCGGATATCTTGTGGGCGTTGGCCCCGTACCGATGGCCGCACTGCTGGCGATCCTTACCGGGCTGCTTGCCTTCGTTCCCAACCTCGGCGCGATTATCTCGGGCGTGCTGATGGTGCTGGTGGGCTTTTCCGAAGGCACCGACATGGGGCTCTACACGATCTTCGTCTATTTCTTCGTCCAGAACTTCGATGGCTATGTCGTCATCCCGATGATCGCCCAAAAGACCGTCGACCTCGCCCCTGCGCTGGTACTCGCGGCACAGCTGATCATGGGCATCCTATTCGGGGTCCTCGGCCTGTTCCTAGCCGACCCGATGCTGGCGATGATCAAGGTCGCGCTGGAACGCCGGGCAGAGCAGAACGATGCCGAAGCCAAGCAGCAGGAGGCCGCCAAGAATGGCGCGTAAGTTTCTCTATATAATCGCGGTCATCATCGTGATCCTGTTCGTCGGCGCGATCGCGCTGGCCATCTGGTCGCGCGAGGCCACCGAGATCGCCTTCGTGCCGCGCGGTGAATTCGTCGAGCAAGAAGCGCTGGGCGCCAACGCCTACGAGGATCCGTCGATGTGGTATTCGCGCCCGGGCATCGGGACGAGCGATCCGGCGCGTTATCAGCCTGCGGTGGCCGAAGCGGCGCCCGATCCGGCCGAACAAACGCCCTCACCCGATACGCCTGCAGCCGAGCAAAGCCTCGATGCGCCCGATGAGCTGGCCACGACCGGATCGCAGCGCGGCGAGGCCGCCGATACGGCAGCGACGCCCGATTTCACGGTCTTCTTCGTACCGCCCACCAGCTACACCAAGGGGGCGCTGGGCGAATGGAACGCGCCGCTGAACGATGAAGAGACCGACAAGCTGGCACGGGTCTTCCTGCGAGGCCTCGCGAGTCCCTTCAACCGCGCGGACGAAATCTGGGCACCCAAGTATCGGCAGGCGGCCGTGGGCGCATTCCTCACGGAGCGCGATGAGGCCACGCAGGCCATCAACGCCGCATATACCGATGTAGCGCAGGCTTTCGATTACTTCCTCGAAAACGCCGATCCCGAAAAGCCGATCGTGCTTGCCGGACACAGCCAGGGTTCGGTCCACATCTTGCGCCTCGTGCGCGAAAAGGTCGCGGGCACCGCTGCCGAAGGGCGCATTGCCGCGGTCTATGCACCCGGATGGCCCATCTCGGTCCTGCACGATCTTCCAGCCTATCCCTATCCCGCCTGCGCGGCGCCCGACCAAGCGCAGTGCATCGTCAGCTACATCAGCTTTGCCGACGGCGGCGATCCCGGCCAGCTTCTGCGGCGATACAGCGTCCTTCCCGGTATCGATGGCGAGCCGCGCGGTCCCGACGATGCAATTGTCTGCACCAATCCGATCACAGGTATGAGCGGCGGCTCGGCCCCCGCGAGCGATAATCTCGGCACGCTCAAGCCGACTGCGGACCTTAGCGCGGGCGAACTCATTGCAGGCGCGATCCCGGCGCGCTGCGATGCGCGCGGGATCCTGCGCATTGGCTCGCCGCCCGATCTCGGACCCGGCGTGCTCCCGGGCGACAATTACCACGTCTACGACATTCCCCTGTTCTGGAAGAATCTGCAGGAGGACGTGCTGCGGCGCGTTCGCGCATGGGCGCCGGCGGAAGCGTAACCGACAGCGCGCTCGACTACGGCGACCTGCTGCCCGACGGCGGCGCGCTGCTCGGGCTCGACCTTGGCACAAAGACGCTCGGTGTCGCCACCTGCGATGCGGGCTGGCGCTACGCCACCGCGGGCAAGACGATCGCGCGCAGCAAGTTCACCAAGGACTGCGGAAAGCTGCGCGAGATCATAGCCGAGCGCACGATCAAGGGCGTCGTCATCGGCCTCCCGCGAAACATGGACGGGAGCGAGGGGCCGCGCGCCCAGGCGAGCCGTGCATACGCCAGGAACCTCGCCCAAGCGCTTGATCTTCCGGTGCTTCTATGGGACGAACGCTGGTCGACGTCATCCGCGGAAGGGGCGATGATCGGCCAGGACATGAGCCGCGCGAAACGTGCGGAAAAGATCGACAGCCATGCGGCTGCGGTCATCCTCCAAGGCGCAATCGATGCGCTGGCGGGAGGTGGATTTTAGGGACAGGGGCGCACCAAATGCTGGACTTTCTCGATGTTTTCGATGCGGTACCGGCAGGCGGAAAGCGGCGGCGCGGCAGGTTCAATGTGCTCGGCCGCGTCTTTGGGTTTGCCTTGCTCCTCATGTTTCTCGTGCTGACGATCTACGCGCTCTGGTAAGCCTGTTCCAACTGCCGGCGGCGCCTTGCCGCTTCGCGCGAGACCATGAGGCTGCCCGACAACTCGGCCTGCCGCCACAAGTCATCCCGCTCGGCACCCGTAACGAGACCGCTACGGGCCTCGAAACTGGCCAGCCGCAAGCGGTCGCTGGGATGTTCGCGTCCCGCCCACTCGGCAAACTCCGCCGCGTCCTCTCCGCCGAGCCCGACCGCACAGCGCATGAAGCACTCTGTAGAAGTCGGGTTGAGCACACCGGTCACCGCATTGCTGTCGAGGTCGAAGCCGTACTGGTCTGACCATGCCTGCGCCGGGTCGATGTGCATGATGTTGAGCGAGACCGACATGCTCTCGGGCGGCAATTGCGAGTGCACGTCACGATTGGCGCGGTAGAGCATCAACTTTCCCTCTTCGAGGTTGGTGCGCTCGACGAAGCGCAGGTCGCAGACCTCGCCGCGATATCCGGCGACATCCTCGTAGTCGTATTCGAAATAGTCGCTGCCATAGCCGGGACCAAAATAGCCCGCGGTCAGGAAGCTGAAGTTATGGTCGTGCGGCACGCCGTAGATGAAAGCGTCCGAACCGCTGGCGCGAAAGCAGCTCTCCTCCTCACTCGGCCAGATGTTGGCGCGCAGGAAACTGCGGCCTCGCATGCGCGAGAGCACGATCGACTGCGGGCCATAGGCGCTTTCGATCCCGCCATCCCTGTGCCCGCGCTTCAGCTGTTCGATCAGCAGGTCGCCGAGGAAGCTGCGGTTGTTCGCAAGCCGCTTCAGCGCAACCGCGCCGTTGGTAAGGCTTGCCTCATCCTCGGGCTCGAAGGCGACCGCGTCGAGCATCGCGAGGCAATCTTCGAGGCCATGCGCCTGCGTTTCGTCGGATGGAATTATGCGGGGCATGTCGCCTCCTCGATCTTGGCAAGTTGCGGATGGGCTTCGAGCAGCTGGGCACGGAGGGCACCGGCAGGTGCGCAGAGTTCGTCTTCGGGGTCGGCAGCGATTTGCCCAAGCGCGGCAAAACCCGAAGCGGCATCGAGCGCGAGACATTCGCGCAATGTCTGCCAACGGATATGGGCGCTGCCTTCACGCGAGAGGTTTGCGAGGAGTGGCGCGGCATCTTTGCGGCCCATGCGCCCGAGCAGTGCAGTCGCCATCTCGCGCTGGCTTTCGGCCCGGCAACCGCTGGCGCGGTGGAGCAGCCTGCCATCGGCGAGGCTGTACTGAAGGGTCTCTGCCGGTTGCTGCTCCGTCCGCGACAGGCGCAGCACGACGAGGCGACCGAACACCCGCGCCACTTGCCGAGTATGCGCAAACCCCTGGCAGCGCATGACCTCACCGGCCACGACCCTGCGGGTGCGACAGTCGATCGCTGCCCTCCCCTCGGGTTCGGACAAGAGCTCCAGTTCCCGCACATCGGCAGCGCCCGCGAGGACGGCCTCGTACCGCTCGCCGCCGGTGAAGCAGGCCGATGCCTGCTCCTGATCCATTTCCTCGTAGGTGATGAGCGTGAGTGCTGCCCTACCGCGCTGGGCCAACTGAAGGACCGTCAACCCGTCCTTGTACTGGTGGCGCAAGGGGACTTGTCCCAGCGGATGCTCCTGCAGCGACGGAAGCAGGCTATTGACGATATCGTCGATGAGCCCTGCCGCGCGCCCCTCTTCGGCGAAGAGCGCCCTGAGTGCGGGATAGTCATCCAGCGAACCGGCTTCCCCGAAACCTTCGAGCTCCGCCAGCACCGCCCACGCCGGCCCCTCTGCCCAGCTGTCGCGTGCTGCCTCGAGCGCGACCTGCGCGTGGCGCTGCGGAGCCATGTCGCTCCGCAGCGCGCGCAATTGCGAATCGATACGCATCGTCCGCTCAGGCGCCCGTCAGAGCAGCGCCTCGGGCGGTGCGACTTCGTAGATATAGGTCATGATCACTACCACGCGGTCGTCGACGGTGGGGCCTTCCGATGCCGAAAGGCTACCGAACAGGCCTGTCACCGTATCGAGTTCGGGCAGGCTGGAAAGATCAATCTTGGGCAGGTTCATTTAGGTGTTCTCCCTGGGTTGATGGCGACGCGACCCCTTGCCACGCACCTGCCTGCAAGGCTGGCGACGCTCGCCCCCACAATCGAATTAAAACATTGTAATGGGCAGGAACCGAAGGCTATCGGCCCCGCACAGACCATGAACGACCAACCGAAATTCGACCCGCGTACGGCAACACCGTTCCTGACCAGCCGGGGCCATTCCGGCTGGCTGGGGCTGCGCTATTCCGACCACGGCGAAGACTGGGTGGAGCTGGAGCTGCCCTGGCGCGAAGACCTGCTCGGCGAAGCGGGACAGCGCGTGCTGGCCAGTGGCCCGATCCTCAGCCTGATGGACATGGCGAGCGGCCTCGCGATCTGGAAAGCGATGGACCGCTTCGAGCCGGTCGCGACGCTCGACCTGCGCGTAGATTACGTCCGACCTGCCCGCGAGAAAGCGCCGGTTTTCGGCCGCTCGCAATGCTACCGCGTCACGCGCTCTGCAGCCTTCGTGCGCGGCGTAGCGCATGACGGCGATTCCACCGACCCGGTCGCCCATATCCAGGCGGTCTTCATGAAAATCGGCGCCAGCAAGGATACGCGGGAGCTACCCGGTGAGTGATGCGAAAGAATTCGATGCGCTGACGCCCTATGCCCGATCGCTCGGTATCGAACTGGCCGAGTGGGAAGACGACACGCCGGTCCTGTGCGTGGCCTTCGACGAGGCGGTCGAGGGGCGTCCGGAGCACTACCACGGGGGCGCGACAGGCGGCCTGCTCGAGACGGCTGGTTATGCAGCGCTGAGGGCGGAACTCGACCGGCGCGAGCGCAAGGCTACCCTCAAGCCGATCAATATCACCGTACAGTACCTGTCTGCCGGAAAGAGCCGGACCAGCTTTGCCAAGGGCCGCGTGACCAAGCTTGGCCGGCGCAGCGCGAATCTCACGGTCGAGGCATGGCAGGATGATCGCTCGCGCCCGATCGCGACGGCCGTGATGAACGTACTGATGGCAGAGCCCGAAGGCTGACTAGTTCGATTCCAGCTCGCGCCGGATCGCTTGGTCGCGGGCTTCCTCGGCCCTGCGCCTTGCCGCCTCGATAGTCTCCGCATCGATCGAGAGGTTGCCGTCGCTAATCGTGATGTCGATCGGAATGCCATCGACCTCGGTCGAGAACACCGCTTCACCTTCCCCGATACGCAAGCGGCTGTTGCCATCACCCAAGGGGATATCTTCGAGGTTCGGTACGTCGAGCGGCTCGATCGGTCCGCCGGGGTCATCGTTCTCGCGCGGGCCGGGCTGCGAGGGTGCCGCGGTTACGCCGATCGCCTGAGTCATAAAGTCGCGCCAGATGCGCGCGGGCAGCCCGCCACCGGTCACACCGTCGAGCGGCGAGTTGTCGTCATTGCCGATCCAGACGCCGACAACCAGGTCACCAGCATAGCCGACGAAGAGCGCATCGCGATTGTCCTGCGTGGTGCCGGTCTTGCCGAAATTAGGTCCGCTAAGCGTCGCAGCACGTCCCGTGCCCTTATTGATCGCCGAGCGCAGCAGCGCTTCCATCTGGCGATGCGTATTGCCCGAGAAGCTCGAAGGGCCGTCGACAAGGTTCTCGAACCAGCCGCGTTCGGGCCGCGCGAAAGCGTGCGGCTCGACCGGATAGGCATTGCCCGCGATTGCGGCGTAGGCGGATGTGAGTTCGAGCAGGCTCATGGTCGACGTGCCGAGCGCCATGCTGGGGTCGCCGCGGGTCAGGTCTGCGGTGATGCCCAGGTCGCGCGCGGTATCGATCACCTTTTCGCTACCGACCTCGCCGAACAGCCTTACCGCGGCAACATTGCTCGACTGGGCGAAGGCCTCTTCGAGCGTGAGGCTGTCGGAATAGCGCCCGCCGTAGTTGCCAGGACGGTATGACCCCTCGGTGATTTCTGTGTTGTCGATGCGATCGTCGATCTCCCACCCGTCCTCGAGCGCAGCGAGATAGACGAACAGCTTGAAGGTCGATCCCGGCTGGCGTTTCGCCTGCGTGGCTCGATTGAAGGGCGACTTCTCGTAATCCTTGCCGCCAATCATCGCGACGACTTCGCCATTGGTGCGCATTGCGACCAGCGCGACCTGCGCGCTGCCGAGCGGGGCGCGGCTCGTCACGCGGCGCGCGATATTTTGCAGACGTGAATCGAGCGTAGTTGTAAGCGTCTGACGCGAATAGCCGCTGTCCGACATCTCGCGCGCCTCGGGCAGTGCCCAGTCCGCGAAATAGGTGCCGGTCGGAAGGTTGCTCTTCATGCGAACATCGAGTCTCGGCGGACGCATCGCGCGGGCTTCGGCCTCGGTGATGTAACCCGCGGCAACCATGGACTGCACGACCAGCTCCATGCGCTTGGCCGCGCGATCATAGTGCCGCGTCGGCGCGTAGCGCGAAGGCGCCTGCAACAGGCCGGCCAGCATGGCGGCCTGGTTAGGCCTCAGGTTTTCCGGCTTGCGGTAGAAATAGTGCAGGCTCGCGGCGCGCAGGCCATAGACATTGTCGCCGAAATAGGCATTCGAAAGGTAACGCTCGAGGATTTCGTCCTTGGTCAGCCATGCCTCAAGCCAGAAGGCGATCAGCGCCTCGCGGGCCTTGCGCGTGAGCGTGCGTTCGGGCGTCAGGAAGGTGAACTTGGCGAGCTGCTGCGTGATAGTGCTGCCCCCGCCGGTTCCGGTGACAGCGGCTCGCGCAATGCCGCGCGGGTCCACGCCCCAGTGGCTGTAGAAGCGGCGGTCCTCGATCGCGAGGAAAGCCTCAACGACATGCGGCGGCAGCTTCGAGACATCGACCGGCTCATCGGTAATCGCGCCATTGCGCGCGATCGGCGTGCCGTCGGCAGCAAGCAGTGTAATCTGCGGCGGAGCAATCGGTTCGAGCGACTTTCCAAGCGGCGCGGTGACCGCGAGCCAGGCGACCAGCAGGAAGAAGATGCCGATCATTCCGGCGACGATGCGGACGAACCACCAGCGTTTGCGCCTGCCGCGCCAGTAGTCGCGCTGCCAGAACCTCTGTCGGCGCTTCTCTTCGTACCTCAGCGCATTGTCGAGATCGTCGAGCCGCGCATCCCACGCGTCATCGTCCAGCGCATCGTGCGTGGCATAGTAGCCGCGATGCGACTGGAATTCGGGTTCTGGCCGCCTTCTGCGGAAAAAGGTGTCGATCACGCCCATGCGCCTACTGTGCTACACGAATAACACAGCCATGCATAGACCTCGCAACCTTAACCTTTGGCGACGACGCTCTCGGGAAGGTCTTCACCGAAAACGCGCTGGTAGTATTCGGCCACCAGCATGCGTTCTTCCTCGTCGCACTTGTTGAGGAACGAGAGGCGGAAGGCGAAGCCGACGTCCTTGAAGATGGCGTAGTTCTGCGCCCAGGTGATGACCGTACGCGGGCTCATCACGGTCGAGATATCGCCATTGATGAAGCCCTGGCGCGACAGGTCGGCCACCTTGATCATGTCGGCGAGGATCTTCGGATCGATGTCGGGGTTCTTCGCCTCGACAATCTGCTGCTCCGTCTCTGCCGGCAGGTAGTTCAGCGCCGTGACGATGTTCCAGCGGTCCATCTGGCCCTGGTTGATCGCCTGCGTGCCGTGATAAAGACCGCTGGTATCGCCGAGGCCGACCGTGTTGGCAGTCGCGAAAAGGCGGAAGTTCGGATCGGGCCGGATCACGCGGTTCTGGTCGAGCAGCGTCAGCTTGCCCTGCTGTTCGAGCACGCGCTGGATCACGAACATCACGTCCGGACGGCCGGCGTCATATTCGTCGAACACGAGAGCGACCGGGTGCTGGAGCGCCCAAGGAAGCAGGCCTTCGCGGAATTCGGTGACCTGCAGGCCGTCGCGCAGCACGATGGCATCACGTCCGACGAGGTCGATACGGCTGATGTGCGCATCGAGGTTGATGCGGATACACGGCCAGTTGAGGCGCGCGGCGACCTGTTCGATATGGGTCGACTTACCCGTGCCGTGATAGCCCTGCACCATGACACGGCGGTCGTGGGCAAAGCCTGCAAGGATCGCGAGCGTGGTGTCCGGATCGAAGACATAGGCTTCGTCGAGGTCTGGAGTGCGCGAGATCCGGCTTGGAAAAGGCCGGAACTTTCCAGTCGATATCAATCCCGAAAGTCTCGCGCACATCGACTTCGGTGTCGGGCGCGGGAAGCACGGTCTTGGCGGAAGGCTCGAAGGTCTTGTCGGTCATCTCGTTCATATCGTGAGGCGGGTTAGATGAGGCGCGCGCTGCTCGCAATGCCCCATTGCAAAGGAAAACCGATTTCAGGCGTGCTCTGGTTCCCGGACATGGTCGAGATGGCCGGTCTTGATCCAAAGCGAAGCGCCTTCGGGTCCGGCGACGAGGTCGATACGATCACCCTTGGGAAGACGCAGCCAGTCATGCTTTGCCATCTCGATCCCCTCGCCCGAGAGCGTGCCGTCGAGAAGAAGGACTTCGGCGCCACCGGCGTCACCTAAAGAGCGCCTTGCTCCCGGCTCCAGCTTCTCGAAGGCTACCGTTTCTCGCTCGTCGACATGCAGGACAGAGGCCGACAGCCCGTCGCCAGAATGTTCGAGGCCGATTGCGGACAGGTCGAGATCAAACTGGTTGCGGTCCTTCGGATCGAATTGCCAGAGCTTCACGAAGATCGTGCAGCCGTCGTCGGAGCGCGGAATGTGGTGGGTGGTCGGCGGATTGCGGACATAGGTGCCTGCCGGGTAGTCGCCATGCTCGTCCTGGAAGGTGCCCTCGAGCACGATGAATTCCTCGCCGCCGTGATGCGTGTGCTCGGAGAAAGTGCTGCCGGGCGCATAGCGAACGATGGAGGTAGCGCGGGCGACTTCGCCGCCGATCCTGTCGAGCATCCGCCGCTCGACCCCTTTCATGGGCGAAGCCTGCCACTCCAGCTCGCTGGTGTGGACAAGCACCCGCTCGGAGAAATCGGCATTCACGCGCATGGGCAACTCCGCTCCTGCTGGTCGTGCGGCGGAGATGGGGATGATGTGGCCCCTCGCCAAGGGCGCTATCGCTTCCTACATTGGCGACATGGCGTCGCCCTCCCCCAGCGAATACCTGCGCTTGAAACTCGTCGAGAAGGTGCGCGGTGTCTTCAACGATGTCGAGGGTGGTGAGCAGCCGGTCCCGGTTTCGGAAGAGGCCCTGTTCGAGAAGGACACGCCGATTCGGATGGTCCATGCCGATATCGTGGCGATGATGGTCGGCGGCATTCGCGGGTTGCTGCTCCAGATGCTGCACCCGCACGCGCTCCAGGGCGTGCTCGACCATTCGAACTTCCGCAGCGACATGCACGGAAGGCTCAGGCGGACTGCGCGCTTCATTGCAGTGACCACCTTCGGCCACCGCGACGACGCGATGAAGGCCATCGAGCGGGTGAACCGCATCCATGCAGCGGTGGGTGGGACGCTACCCGACGGATCGCCCTATTCCGCCAGCGATCCGCGCACGCTCGCGTGGGTCCATGTGGCCGAATCGACCAGCTTCCTCGCCGCCTACCTGCGCCACGTCCGCCCCGACATGCCGGGCAGCGCGCAGGACGAATATTATCGCCAGTTCGCGATCATCGCCAATGCGCTCGGTGCCGATCCCGTACCCACCGACCGCCGCGAGGCGGAGGCCATCTTCAGGGAGCTGCGCGGCGATCTCGCCACCTCGCCGCAGGCGCGCGAGATTGCTGACCTCGTCCTCAGCCAGCGTCCGGAAGGCGCACCTCCCGCCCTGCAGGCCATGCTCGGTGCAGAAGCGGTGGCGCTGCTCCCGCCCTTTGCCCGCTCCATGCTCGGGCTCGAGCGACCCGGCTTCGCCTCCATTCCCGCGCGCGCGGCGACATGGGGCATGGGTAAGACGCTGCGCTGGGCCTTCCGCCAGAATTGACGCGCAACGGACTTGCTTCGGTGCTAGCCTCGCGGTGGAGAGGAGAGCAGCCATGTATGTTCAGGGATTTCTCATCGCGGTCCCCGAAGGCAACAAGGAAGCCTATCGCGCGACGGCGGAAAAGGCCGGCGCGAAGTTCCGAGAATACGGCGTGACCGAAATCGTCGAGGCCTGGGAGGAGGATATCACCGACGGCAAGGTGACGGATTTCCGCATGGCGACCAAGGCAGAGCCGGGCGAGAAGATCGTCTTCAGCTGGATGATCTGGCCCGACAAGGAGACCGCCGACGCCGCTCATGCCAAGATGGAGAACGATCCCTTCTGGATGGAGGAGATGAACGAGATGCCGTTCGACGGCATGCGCATGATGTGGGGCGGCTTCACTCCCCTCTACACAAGCGGGAGGGACTGATGGCCGAATACACCTTCTTCACCAATCCGATGAGCCGCGGCCAGATCGCGCGCTGGGCGCTGCACGAGGTGGGGGCCGACTACGATACCGAATTGGTCGAATGGGCGGCGAAGTCCGAGGCATTCCTGAAGGCAAACCCGCTAGGCAAGGTGCCGACGCTGGTCCACCACCATGGCGACCACGTCCATGTGGTGACCGAGGCCGCGGCGATCTGCCACTACCTTGCAGAGATGCATCCCGAGGCGGGTCTGCTGCCCGAGCCCCATGAAAAGGCCGCCTACTTCCGCCGCCTCTTCTTTGCTGCCGGACCTGTCGAGCAGGCCGTGGTCGCGCGGAGCATGGGCTGGGATGTCGACGATCCGCAGAAGCAAGGCATGGTCGGTTTCGGAAGCTACGAGCGGGCGATGGACACATTCGATATGTTGCTCTCGGACCGCGACTACGTTTGCGGCGACCGCTTCACCATGGCCGATGTCTATGTCGGCAGCCAGGTCGACTGGGGCCTGCAGTTCGGATCGATCCCGAAACGCGCCGTCTTCGAGGACTACGCCGCGCGGATCCGCGACCGGCCTGCCTACAAGGAAGCGAAGGCCATCGACATGCAGCTGATCGCGGAAGGACAGAAGGATGGCTGACGACAAGCTGGCGCTTTGCTTGTGGTTCGAGGACGGCGCCGAGGAAGCCGCGCGCTTCTATTGCGACCTCTTTCCCGACAGCGAAATCCACTCGGTGAACCGCTCTCCCACCGACTGGCCGGGTGGCAAGGCTGGCGATGTGCTGACGCTCGACATGACCCTGCTCGGCATGCCTGCCATGGCGATGAACGGAAATACTGACGACACCTTCACCAACGCGATCTCCTTGCAGGTCTTCACCGACACCCAGGAAGAGACGGATCGCTACTGGGACGCGCTGCTAGGCGAAACCGGATCGACGATGGCTTGCAGCTGGCTAACCGACCGTTTCGGCATCCGCTGGCAGGTGATTCCGCGCGTCTTGATGGACGGGCTCGGCCACGAAGATCCCGAAGTAAAAGGTCGGGTTTTCGGCGCCATGCAGCAGATGGTGAAGATCGACCACGCGGCGATCGAGCAGGCAATCGCAGGCTAAGCGATCGCCCTGCACTGGCGCAGCGTGTTGTAGGCCTCTACGACCTTGTTGAGGCGCGTTTCGTACTGCCGGTCGCCGCCGTTGCGGTCCGGGTGGTAGCGGCGCACAAGCTCCGAATAGCGGCGCCTCAATCGGCGGCGGTCGGTGTCGCTGCCCAGCCCCATGACCTCGAGCGCCTCGGCCTCTTCGCGGCTGTAGCGACCGTCCATCGCCATTTCGGCCTCGCGCTGGGCGCGGCTCTTGATGCCGGCTGCGCGCGCCGAGATCGCATCGAGCGGATCGTCATAGTCCGACCAGCGCGGCATTCCATCGACGCCCGCAGTGGGCCGGAAACTCGGGCTTTCGGTGCGCCAGCCGCTGGCCGGGCCCTGCGCATCGAGGATTTCCTCGGCGCTCATACCCTCGAACCAGTCGTAGCCGGCATTGAATTCGCGCACGTGCTCGAGGCACATCCAGCGCCATTCGCCCGGTCCGTCGAAACGGTGCCCGCTTCCGGGCGCGCGGAACTCTCCCGGCTCCTGGCAGGACGGGTGGTCGCAGAGCCGACCGGTATCTTCGTATCTTCCGTGAAACTTTGACTGGCGCATTCGTTCTAGGATGGGGAGCCAAACCCTGTATGGAAAGAGGCGAGAGGAGATCTCGAGCGTATGTCAGGACCGGTCCAGCAAGAGATGGAACGCCTTCTGACCGAGGCCTTTGCACCGACGCGGCTCGAAGTCATCAACGACAGCGCTAAGCACGCGGGGCATTCGGGCGATGACGGTAGCGGGGAATCGCATTTCACTGTCGTGATCGAGGCTCCGGCCTTTGCCGACAAGTCGCGCCTCGACCGCCAGCGCATGGTCAACAAGGCTCTGGGCGACATTCCGGGAGAGCGCGTCCATGCTCTCGCCATCCAGGCTTCCGCGCCAACCAGTTGAACAGGGGCATTACATGAGCCAGATCGACCTCACGCTGACGCCGACGACGCATGATCTCGGACAGTTCGAGGTCCGAAGGGTGCTGCCGTCGAAGAAACGCACCATGGTCGGCCCGTTCATCTTCGTCGACCAGTTCGGCCCTGCGCAGCTCGACCTCGGCACGGGAATGGACGTGCGCCCGCATCCGCACATCAATCTCGCAACGGTCACTTGGCTCTTCGAAGGCGCGATCGACCACCGCGACAGCCTCGGCAGCTTCTCGACAATCCGGCCCGGACAGGTGAACCTGATGACCGCAGGCAAGGGCATCGTCCATTCCGAACGTTCTCCCGAAACCGAACGCAAGGCAGGCCCGAAGCTTTATGGCATGCAGACATGGCTTGCGCTGCCCGATGGCAAGGAAGAGATCGACCCGGCGTTCGAGGCGGTTAGCGACCTGCCCGTGATCGAGGACGGCCGCGCCAAGGCAATCGTGATTATGGGCGAACTGTGGGGCGAACGGGCGCCCACCACGACCTATGCCGATACGATCTATGCCGAGATCGTTCTGGGCGCAGGCGGTGCCATTCCGATCGAGGAAGAAGCCGATGAGCGTGCGGTCATGCTGGTTGGAGGCGAGGCGATGATCGATGGTCATCCGCTCAAGCCTTACGAACTGGCCATCCTCCAGCCGGGCCGAGACATGACGCTCGAGAGCAAGACCGGCGCCCGGGTGATGCTGCTAGGCGGCGAGGCTTTCCAGACGCCGCGCCATGCATGGTGGAACTTCGTCAGCTCCAGCCGCGAACGTATCAACCAGGCCAAGGAGGACTGGGCAAAGGGGCGCTTCCCCAAGGTCCCCGGCGACAGCGAGGAGTACATCCCGCTGCCCGATGGCCAGCCCAAGACGGTGACCTACCCCTGACGACTTAGAGAATTGGAGGGACAATGAGTTTCGAAGGCAAGACCGCATGGATCACCGGGGCATCCTCCGGTATCGGCGAAGCGCTCGCACAGGAATGGGCAAGCCGCGGAACGAACATCATCCTCTCCGGCCGCGACGAAGGGCGACTGAGTGCAGTCGCCAACCGGCTCGAAACCGAGACAAAGACCCTCCCCTTCGATGTGCGTGACGAGGACGCGATGCAGGCGGCGACCGAGGAAGCGACAAGCTGGAAGGACGGCGTAGACATCTTCGTCGCAAATGCCGGCATCTCGCAGCGCAGCCCCGCGGTCGATACGGCGATGCAGGTCTATCGCGACATCATCGATATCGATCTCACCGCGCAGATTGCGGCCACGCAGGCACTGCTCCCGTACATGACCGCGCGCGGTAGCGGAAAACTGCTCTTCATTTCCTCGATCGCGGGCAAGGTCGGCGTCCCGATGCGCACCGCCTATTGCGCGGCCAAGCACGGCCTGATCGGATATGCCGATGCGCTGCGCGGCGAGCTCTCGCAGAGCGGCATCGACGTGCACGTGATCTGCCCCGGCTCGGTCGCTACCAATGTCAGCCGAAATGCCCTCACCGGCGACGGCTCGGAGCGCGGCCGCAGCGACAAGGTGATCGACAACGGCATCCCGCCGGGCGAAGCTGCCAAGCGCATCCTCGACGCGGTCGAAGCCAACCAGCGCGAGATCATCGTGGCCGATGGCATGGAAGAGGCAATGGGCGAGATGCGCCGTACGCCGGACCAACTGTTCGACCAGGTCGCGGGCATGGTCGCGGCGGGCTACATGGAGAAGATGCAGGCGGAGGACTGATGGAACAGAAGCGCGTCACGCTCGCCAACGGGATCGAACTCGACACCGTAGATGTGGGGCCGAAGGATGCGCCCGCCATCATCTTCCTCCACGGCTTTCCCGAGAGCCACCGCACATGGCGCCACCAAATCGCGCATTTCAGCGATCGCTTCCGCTGCATCGCACCCGACCAGCGCGGCTATCGCGGGTCCTCGAAGCCCGAGGGGGTCGACAATTACACGCCAGACAAGCTTGTCGGCGACATCTTCCTCCTCGCCGATGCGCTGGGCGTGCAGGACTTCACTGTAGCGGGCCACGACTGGGGCGGCGCGATCGCTTGGGGAGTGGCGATGGCGGGCGAACAGATGGGCCGCGTTCCCCGCGCCATCGTCGCGAATGCTCCGCACCATGCGGTCTTCCAGAAGCTGCTCTACATCTCGCCCGTCCAGCGCGAGGCGAGCCAGTACATGCGCGGTTTTCGCGACCCGGCAAACGACGCGCTGGTTCGCGAACAGGGACTTTACGGCATTCTCGCGCAGGAAATCCGCTGGGACGCACCCGACAAGATGGAGCCAGAGGAACGCGAGCAGCTACTCGAGGACTGGCAGGACCGCGATACCGCCTTCGCCATGCTGAACTGGTACCGTGCGAGCCCGATCGACATACCGACTATGGATGCACCCTTCGAAGTGCCCGATGGCTGGGCGCCCGCGCCATTCCCGCCACTGACCATCCCGACGCTGGTCATCTGGGCGCAGGATGACCTCGCGCTGCCGCCGGAGAACACGGCCGAATTGGACCAGCACGTGAAGGATCTCACACTTGTCGAAGTGCCCGATTGCGGACATTTCGTCCCTTGGGAAGCGCCCGAAGCCGTGAACGAGGCGATGGACGCCTTCTTCGCGAAAACCGGCTAGCTTCCGAGCCACTCCATCCACGCGCCGTGCGGATGCGCGTTGGCGAGGTGCGCTGTCTCTTCCCCGCCTGGCCAGAAGCGCACTTTCAATTCGTGGGCAAAGGTCTCGCGATTGGTCTCCAGCGAAAGGTGCGCGAAGGGCCGTTCCTTCGTCGCGGCAGAGCCTGCCGCCTGCATCGCCACCTCGATCCGCTCCTGCGTGGCATCGGGCAGGTATTGCCACATGATCGAATGCGCGAGGACGCGGGTGACACCGACTCCCTGCTGGCGAGCGAGCTCCTGCTCCACCCAGTCGGCAGCATCCATCCGCTCGATTTCGGGCGGCATGCGTTTCGCCAGTTCGATCGCCGCGTCGATGCGCACCATGCGGCCCGTCGCTTCGGGCCAGACATAGCTCTTGAGGCGTAGCGCCTGCGATTCATCGGTCAGGTCGACAGGCGCGATGTCGCTTCCCCTCGCATCAACGAAACCGATATCGCTCGCAGGAGGAGGGGGCCTCGCCATTCCGGTGCGATCTGCATCCTGCTGGTGCCCGGACCCGTGGTCACGCCGCCAAGGTCGTAGTGATAGCGGCCCATCATCGTGTTTATGCCCGCGCTGGCACCGATTTCGAGAAACTCGAACTGCGCGGTGGTTCGTCCGTCTGCCAGCCAAAGCAGGGCGGCCGCGAAATTGGCCGAACGCCCCGCCTCGTTCGTCTGTGGCGGTCCGTCGAGCCACGGCATGAGCCGCGCATCGTGTGTCTCTATGAGTTCGCGGATAAGCGCGTCGACATCATCCTGTGCGGGCATGCGGCCCGCATAGACGTCCTCCAGGCGCGGCTCCTCACCCGTCAGCAGCAGGTTATGGATTCCGCCCGCAATCCGCAGAGGCATGGCATCGCGCAGGGACAGGCCCTGCCAGTTGAAAATCCGGCGCGCCGTGGCCGCCTCGCTGTCTTCGAGTGCCAGAAGGCCGCGTACGACTTGTGCGGTGCCCCGCGCCCCCGCATTTTCCGCGTGACGCGCCTGCCATTCGATGGCTTCCGGGACTGAAACGATATCCATCACCGCGCCTGCTGCCATATCCGTTGCCCTTTCTCGCGCGTATCCCTATCTGCGCACGCCATGACCGATTGCCTGACTTTTGCGATACCCAAGGGCCGCATCCTCGAAGAAGCGCTGCCCGTGATGGCGCGTGCCGGCGTGGTGCCGGAAGATGCGTTTCACGACAAGGCGAACCGCTCGCTGACCTTCGGCACGACGCGCGACGACATGCGCCTCATCCGCGTGCGCGCCTTCGACGTTGCCACCTTCGTGGCGCACGGTGCCGCACAGCTCGGCATCGTGGGTTCGGACGTGATCGAGGAATTCGACTACGCCGACCTCTACGCACCGGTCGATCTCGACATCGGTCATTGCCACCTCGCCGTCGCCGAACCGGCAGGCGCAAAGGCCACCAACGGCGCGAGCCACCTGCGCGTTGCGACCAAATATCCGAACCTCACCCGCCGCCACTTCGAGCGGCAGGGCATCCAGGCCGAGTGCGTCAAGCTCAACGGGGCGATGGAAATCGCGCCCGAGCTCGGGCTTGCGGGCAGGATCGTCGACCTTGTTTCCAGCGGTCGTACGCTGAAGGAGAACGGCCTTGTCGAGACGAGCCACATCCTCGACATCACTGCCCGGCTGATCGTGAACCGCGCCGCGCTGAAGACCGATCCGCGCGTTGCAGCGCTGGTCGAAGCGTTTCGCGCCGACAGCGAGAAGCGGAGCGCCGCCTGATGCAGATGCTGCGAACCAGCGACGCCGATTTCGAGACGAAATTCGCCCGTATCGTGCGCGATCGCCGCGAGAGCGATGCGCAGGTCGGACGCGATGTCGCCACCATCCTCAACGAAGTGCGCGAGCGCGGTGACAAGGCGCTGGTGGAATTCACCACACGCTTCGACCAGCACAATCTCTCCTCGGACGAGGACTGGGGCATTTCGAAGGAAGCCTGCAAGGCAGCCTACAATCGCCTCGATACCGAACTGCGCGAGGCGCTGGAGACCGCCGCGGCGCGCATCCGCGCCTATCACGAAGGCCAGCTCCCGCAGGACCGTGACTATACCGACGAAATCGGCATGCGCCTCGGTGCACGCTGGAGCGCGGTAGAGGCGGCAGGCCTCTATGTGCCCGGCGGCCGTGCTGCCTATCCTTCCTCGCTGCTGATGAATGCGATCCCCGCGAAGGTCGCAGGCGTGGAACGCCTCGTGGTCACGACCCCGACACCCGGCGGCAAAGCCAACGACCTCGTGCTCGCCGCAGCGCATGTCGCTGGCGTGGACGAGATCTGGCGTGTCGGCGGGGCGCAGGCCATCGCAGCGCTCGCTTATGGCACCGAACGCATCAAGCGCGTCGATGTCGTGACGGGTCCGGGCAATGCCTGGGTCGCAGAGGCCAAGCGCCAGCTCTATGGCGTCGTCGGCATCGACATGGTGGCCGGACCCAGCGAAATTCTCGTCATTGCCGACAAGGACAACAATTCGGAATGGATCGCGGCCGACCTGCTCAGCCAGGCAGAGCACGACCCGACCAGCCAGTCGATCCTGATCACCGACGATGCCGGGTTCGCCGCACAGGTCGAGGACGCGATCGATCTCGAGTTCCTCAAGCTGCCGACAGCGAAGACCGCCAAGGCAAGCTGGGATGACCACGGGCTGATCGTGATCGTCGACAGCCTCGACGAGGCCCCCGCCCTTTCGGACCGTCTCGCTGCTGAACACGTCGAGATCGCAACCGCCGATCCCGAGGCGATCTTCGCCAAGTTGCGGCATGCCGGCAGCGTGTTCCTCGGCCGGATGACACCCGAAGCCGTCGGCGACTATATTGCTGGTCCCAACCACGTCCTACCCACCGGACGCCGCGCGCGCTTTGCGAGCGGCCTTTCGGTGCTCGATTTCATGAAGCGCACCAGCTTCATCGGTGCATCAGACGATGCACTCAAGGCCATCGGGCCTGCCGCCGTGCGTCTCGCCGAGGCCGAGGGCCTCCCCGCGCACGCCCTTTCGATTTCCAGGAGGCTTTCGTGAGCCAGAATCCCCGTACCCAGGCCCGTAGCGCCGCCCGTCTCGGCGCCGTGCAGGCCCTTTACCAGCAACAGATGGAAGGCACCGCGACCGCGCGCCTGCTCGACGAATTCCACCAGCACCGCCTCGGCAAGGTGATCGAGGAAGAGGAGTATGCCGAGGCCGACGTCGACTTCTTTGACGATGTCGTGAAGGGCGTCGATGCCCGCCGCGACGAGATCGACGATCTCCTGACCGCCCGCCTTGCCTCGGGCTGGACGCTGGCCCGTCTCGACAAGACCATGCTGCAGATCCTTCGCGCAGGCGCTTACGAGCTGATTGCCCGCGCCGACGTGCCCAAGGCCGCCGCCATCAGCGAATATGTCGATGTCGCCAAGGCCTTCTTCGACGACCGCGAAGCGAAGTTCGTCAACGGCATCCTCGATGCGGTCGCCAAAGAGGCGGGGCGCTGAACGAGCGCGATTTCATTGCGGCGCTGCGTGCGCTGGCCAGTGATCCCGCCGCGCGCGGCCTTGAAGACGATGCCGCCGTCCTCGACTTCGGCGGCGAAAAGCTCGTCCTGACCCACGACACGATGATCGAGGGCGTCCATGTCCTCGAGGGACAGGACCCGGCGGATATCGCGTGGAAGCTCGTCGCGGTGAACCTGTCCGACCTCGCTGCGAAAGGCGCCGTGCCGATCGGCGTGCTCATTTCGCACATGCTCGGCACCGATGATCACCGCTTCGTGAAGGGCCTCGAAGAGGTGCTCGGCGAATATGGCGTCGCGCTGCTTGGGGGCGACACCGTGCGCGGCGATGGGCCGCGCAACTGGGGCTGCACCGCAATCGGGCGCGCTTCGCACGATCCCGTACCCGCGCGCAGCGGCGCCAAACCGGGAGATGCCGTCTACCTTGGCGGGCCGATCGGCAGGGCGATGCTCGGTTACGAGGCCCTACGCGACGATACCGAGGCCGACGACACGCACTATCGCAGGCCGGTCCCGCAAATAAGCCTGGGACAGGACCTCGCCCCGCATGTTTCCGCGATGATGGACGTTTCTGATGGCCTGCTCCTCGATGCCTCGCGTATCGCGGCGGCCAGCAATGTGACGCTGTCGATCGATCGGAACCTGGCCCTGCCGCTCGCGCCGGAAGGCCGGCTCGACGACGCCATGCGCTGGGGCGATGATTACGTCCTTTTGTGCACCGGATCGAAGGGTCTCAACGATCGGTTCCCCCTCACGAGGATCGGTAAAGTCGATGTTGCCGGCAACGAGCGGCTGCTTCTCGACGGCAGGCCGCCCGAAGGCGATATCGGCTACACGCACTGATTGCTGCCGAATGAGGCGTCGATAAGCGCAGATTCTTGCGTGTTTGACCCCTTGCAAGCGTATGCATGCCCTTTATACCTCTCCGCCACATATGCGCCCGGCATCTCCCATGCCGAGCGCATCAAACATATAAACGGGAGGGGAGTTTTTCGTGGACCTTGTAATCCTATCCATAGGGTTGGGACTGCTTGCCGTAATTTACGGCTTCGTCACCAGCCGCCAGGTGCTCAGTTCGGGCGCAGGCAATGAGAAAATGCAGGAAATCGCCGGCGCCATCCAGGAAGGCGCGCAGGCCTACCTGAAGCGTCAGTACACCACCATCGGCATGGTCGGCGTGGTCGTCGCCGTGCTCGTGTTCGTATTCCTTGGCCTATACCCGGCCATCGGCTTCGTGATTGGTGCCGTGCTTTCCGGCGTTGCGGGCTTCATCGGGATGAACATCTCGGTGCGCGCGAACGTGCGAACTGCTGCGGCGGCGCAAAGCGGCCTGCAGCAGGGCCTCACCCTTGCATTCCGCGCTGGTGCCATCACCGGCATGCTCGTGGCAGGCCTCGCCCTGCTCTCGATCGCCGTGTTCTTCTGGTACCTCACGAGCATCGCGAACTTCGCAGCGGATAGCGACGAAGTGGTTTACGGCCTTGTCGGCCTCGCTTTCGGCGCCTCGCTGATCTCGATCTTCGCACGTCTTGGTGGCGGTATCTTCACCAAGGCCGCAGACGTCGGCGCCGACCTCGTCGGCAAGGTCGAAGCAGGCATCCCCGAAGACGATCCGCGCAACCCTGCCGTGATCGCCGATAACGTTGGCGACAACGTCGGCGACTGCGCCGGCATGGCCGCCGACCTGTTCGAGACCTATGTCGTCACCGTCGGTGTCACCATGGTCCTGACCGCGATCCTGTTCGGTTCGGCACTGGGCGACCTGTTCATGCCGCTGATGTCGCTTCCGCTGCTGATCGGCGGCGCCTGCATCGTCACCAGCATCATCGGCACCTATTTCGTGAAGCTGGGTAAAGGCAGCACGAACGTGATGGCAGCCATGTACAAGGGCTTCATCGTCTCTGCCGTTCTGGCAATTCCGCTGATCTGGTTCGTGATCGACTACGCACTTGGCGGCGTCGGCACCGAGATTACCCGTGAGGGCGGCGCCAGCTTCACCGGCATGGACCTGTTCTGGTGCTCGGTCATCGGTCTCGCCATCACCGGCCTGATCATCTGGATCACCGAGTACTACACCGGCACGAACTATCGTCCGGTGCGCTCGATCGCCAAGAGCTCGGAAACGGGTCACGGCACGAACGTGATCCAGGGCCTCGCCATCAGCCTCGAATCGACCGCGCTTCCGACGATCGTGATCGTTGCAGGCATCATCGCGACCTTCCAGCTCGCAGGCCTCATGGGCATCGCTTACGCGGCGACCGCCATGCTGGCGCTGGCAGGCATGGTCGTAGCGCTCGACGCATACGGTCCGGTGACGGACAACGCAGGCGGCATCGCAGAAATGGCGGGTCTCGACGACAGCGTACGCGAGAAGACCGACATGCTCGACGCCGTCGGCAACACCACCAAGGCCGTGACCAAGGGTTACGCGATCGGTTCGGCGGGCCTCGGCGCGCTGGTGCTGTTCGCTGCCTACACGACCGACCTGGCGAAGCTGTTCCCCAATGCTGACGTGAACTTCAGCCTCGAGAACCCCTATGTCATCGTTGGCCTGCTCTTGGGCGCTCTGCTCCCGTACCTCTTCGGTGCGATGGGCATGACTGCCGTGGGCCGTGCTGCGGGTGACGTGGTCAAGGACGTGCGCGAACAGTTCGCTGCTGATGCGGGCATCATGGCCGGCACGAGCAAGCCGGACTATGCGCGTACGGTCGATCTTGTGACCAAGGCCGCCATCAAGGAGATGATCATCCCCTCGATGCTGCCGCTGCTCGCACCGATCGTGGTCTACTTCGCGATCGACCTGCTGGCAGGTCAGGAGAATGCCTTTGCGGCCGTCGGAGCCCTGCTCCTCGGCGTGATCATCGGCGGTATCTTCGTCGCACTCTCGATGACCGCCGGTGGCGGCGCCTGGGACAATGCGAAGAAGTACATCGAAGATGGCAACCACGGCGGCAAGGGCTCCGAAGCCCACAAGGCGGCCGTAACCGGCGACACCGTGGGCGATCCCTACAAGGACACCGCGGGTCCGGCCGTGAACCCGATGATCAAGATCACCAACATCGTCGCGCTGCTGCTGCTGGCAGCTCTCGCGGCCTGATCTAAGCGATCATAGAGCCAAAGGAGGCGGCGGCACGCAGGTGTCGCCGCCTTTTTCTTGACCCTCACGTAAAGCGCACGCACAGCCTGAAGCGTGAGTGACAGCAAGACCCCCGAACAGCTCGTTGCAGGCTTCATCCGCCTGCTGACCGTCGCCCCCGCAGGCGAGAATTCCTATACCGGCAACCAGCAACCCGGCGGTATCGGCCGCGTCTTCGGCGGGCAGGTCATCGCGCAGGCGCTCCAGTCCGCACAGGCCACCGCGCCCGAAGGATTGGAAGCCCATTCGTTGCATGCCTACTTCCTGCGCGGCGGGCGCGAAGGCGTCGACATCGACTATTCGGTTGCCGCCGATTTCGATGGTCGCAGCTTCGCCAACCGCCGTGTCGTCGCGCGGCAGGAGGGCACGCCGATCCTCAACCTGACAGCCAGCTTTCAGAAGCCGGAAGAAGGTCTCGAGCATGACGACAGCTCCATGCCCGAAGTCCCCGACCCCGAGGACCTTCCCTCCGACATGGAAATGCGGAAAAAGTTCCTCGACGAGATGGGCGAGGTCTCGGAAGTCCAGCGCAAGCTGATGACCCGTCCGCGCCCGATCGAGATGCGCACCAGCGGCAAGCTTCACTGGATGAATGCGGACAAGAAGCCGCCGCGCGCGCACAGCTGGTTCAAGGCCGCCGCGCCGCTGCCGGACGATCCCGCACTGCACCGCGCGGTCATTGCCTACGCCAGCGACTTTACGCTCCTCGGCACGTCGGCCCTGCCCCACGGCCTCAGCTGGGCCCGCGGCGAGCTGAAGGGTGCAAGCCTTGACCATGCCCTGTGGTTCCATCGCCCCGCACGCGCGGACGAATGGTTGCTTTACGCTACCGACAGCCCGTGGTCGGGTGCCGGACGCGGCTTCAATCGCGGACGAATTTTCAATCGCGCAGGCGAACTGGTCGCCAGCGTCGCGCAGGAAGGCGTCGTCAGGAAAGCGCGGCGCGACTAGGCGCCCGCCGGATCAGCCGCCGCGGCTGGATGCGGTGGCGGTGCGGCCCGAGCGGCTGTTCAGATTCCAGCCGCGGCTCTTCTCGCCGAACCCGGCGGCTTTCGCCATTGCCGAGGCAGCCTTCACCTTGGGGATGCTGCGCGGCTTTTCGAAAGCGCGTGCGCCTGCATAATACTTGCCCGGCGAACCCGCGTAGCCGAGCCGCACACCGCGGCCGGTCTGGTAGCCGCCACCCGGCGCCGAAAAGGCCGGCACGGGGCGCGACATCGCCTTGCTCCAAAGGAAAGCCGTCACGAAGGGCGAGAAGTGGCTGCGTCGGGCAGTCTGCTGTTCTCCGCCGGTCTCCTCGACGCACTTGCCCTCGCCGTACTGCGCTTCGCAATCTGCCAGTGCCTCGAAGCGCGGGGCTTCTTGCTTTGCGACCTCGACGGCCTCCTCGCGCATCTCGGAGCATTCCTCGCGGCTGAGCCCGGTTTCTTTGGCGCAGGCGAAGACATTTTCGAACACCTGCACTTCCTGTCCGGTCTCGGCATTTGCGACCTGTACCGGAGCCTTGGCCTGCTCGGCCGAAGCCTCGCCGCAGCCCGACAGCATCGCGCCGCCGCCGATGGCAGCCATCGTTGTCAGTGCAACCCTGCCCGAGCGCTTGCGCCGCTGCGAAGTAAATTCCGAATTCGTCATTGGAAGTCCCCGATTTCCCGTTATGTCTGTGGCGTTACAGGAAAAGTCCTGACAAATTCTTTGCGAAGGGGGCGCAGTTTCTACAATGCTCAGGAAAACAGTCGAAGAACGGCCGGACTGGCAGGAAACAGCGCGCGCCAACGGTTTCGTATTTCACCACGTCGACGGAGATCTCTACTGGGACGAACGCGCCTGCTGGCAGTTCACCCTGAACGAGGTGGAAAAGCAGATCGAGGATCCCTCGACCGAACTCTACGCCCTGTGCCTCCAGCTCGTGGACGAGGTCTGCGAGAGCCAGGAGCTGATGGAGCGGCTCGCCATACCAGACGCGATGCGCGATGTCGTGGCTTCGAGCTGGCGCGATGGTGATCCCTCGCTCTACGGTCGCTTCGATTTCGCCTATGACGGCTCCGGCCCCGCCAAGCTGCTCGAATTCAACGCGGACACGCCCACCAGCATCTACGAGACCGCCTTCTTCCAGTGGGGGTGGCTGGAGGACATGATCGCACTCGGCCGCCTCCCGCAGGACGCCGACCAGTTCAACCGGTTGCACGAGGCCCTGATCGAGCGTTTCGGAGTGATCCTCGAGGCCGGCAGCCTGCTCCACTTCTCCGCCGTGGAGGACCACATCGAGGACCGCGCGACGGTCGCCTATCTCGAAGACCTTGCCGGGCAGGCAGGCATGGAGACCCGCTTCCTCGACATCTCTTCGATCGGCGTCACCGACGACGGGCGCTTCGTCGACCAGGAAGGCTACCGCATCGGCGCCCTGTTCAAGCTTTACCCATGGGAAGACATGCTGCGCGAGAGCTTCGCCGCACATGTCGCCGGCAGCGAGACGCTGTTCATCGAGCCAGCGTGGAAGGCAATCCTCTCGAACAAGGCGATGCTTCCCCTCCTGTGGGAGCGCAACAAGGGTCATCCCAACCTACTGCCGACGTTCTTCGAGTACGCGCCCGAGGGCCGCGACCTGTCGCGGGGGCCCCATGTGCGCAAGCCCTTCTTCAGCCGAGAGGGCGCCGACATCTCGCTCTACGACGGCGAGCGCCGCCACCGCGGGCCCGACGAGGGCTATGGCGCGGAAGGCGCGATCGTCCAGGCCTTCGCTCCGCTCGCCCGGTCGGGCGAGAACCACGCGGTGATCGGTAGCTGGATCGTCGGCGACGAGGCCGTCGCCATGTCGATCCGCGAGGACGCAAGCCCTATCACGAGGGACCTCGCAAGGTACCTGCCGCATGTGATCCTTGGGTGAAGTAAAATAACACAAGCCAAACCCCTCCCACTCGTGTAGGGGCGCGGCCAACCAAGGTCGCGTGGGAGCCGAATATCGGACGCGCCGGCCGTTTGCTGCCATAACGAGCGGCCTCATCCCTGCCCTGTTTCCTGCCCCGCGGCGCGTTTCGCTGCGGCGCCTATTCGTATTGCGAGCCAGAATGTCTTTCGAAACCCTGCCGCCGGTCATCGCCGATGCCCTTTCCGCGCGCGGCTATACCGCCCTCACCCCGGTCCAGGCCGCAGTCATCGAGCCGGAGGCGCATGGCCGCGACCTGATCGTCTCGGCGCAGACCGGTTCGGGCAAGACCGTCGCCTTCGGCCTCGCCATGGCCGAAACGCTGCTGGCCGAGACCGCCAGTCTCGCGCTCGTAGAAAGCCCGCTGCTGCTCGTTATCGCGCCGACGCGCGAGCTGGCGCTGCAGGTCAGCCGTGAGCTCGGCTGGCTTTATGCGGGTGCTGGTCTGCGCATCGCGACCTGTGTCGGCGGAATGGATGCGAGCAAGGAACGCCGTGCACTGCGCGCGGGCCCTGCCATCGTGGTCGGTACGCCGGGGCGCCTGCGCGACCATCTCGAGCGCGGCGCGCTGGACCTGTCGGGTCTTGCGGGCGTGGTGCTCGACGAGGCGGACGAGATGCTCGACATGGGCTTCCGCGAGGACCTTGAGGAGATCCTCGACGCGACGCCCGAGAGCCGCCGCACACTGCTGTTCTCGGCCACCATGCCGCGCCCGATCGTGCGTCTTGCCGAGCGCTACCAGAGCGATGCACTGCGCCTCAGCCTCGTCGGTGAAGACCGCGGGCATGGCGATATCAGCTACCAGGCGATCACCGTCTCGCCCGCCGAGGTCGAGCACGCGGTGGTCAACCTGCTGCGGTATCACGAGGCGGAGACGGCGATCCTGTTCTGCGCGACGCGCGACAATGTCCGCCGCTTCCATGCGACGCTGCAGGAACGCGGCTTCGCCGTGGTGGCGCTCTCGGGCGAGCATTCGCAGAGCGAGCGCAACCAGGCGCTGCAGGCTCTGCGTGACCGGCGCGCACGCGTTTGCGTCGCCACCGATGTCGCCGCGCGCGGTATTGACCTGCCGACGCTGAGCCTCGTCATCCATGTCGAGATTCCGCGCGATGCCGAGACGCTCCAGCACCGTTCGGGTCGTACGGGGCGCGCGGGCAAGAAGGGTACGGCGGCGATCATCGTACCCTACAACCGTCGTCGCCGGGTCGAAGGCATGCTGCGCGGCGCGAAGATCGAAGCCGAGTGGATGGACGCCCCCACGCCCGAACATATCCGCGCAAAGGATCGCGCGCGCCTGATGGAGACGCTCACCGCGCCGGTCGAGTTCGACGAATACGACCGCGAGTTGGCCCGCGAACTGATGGAAAAGCGCTCGGCGGAAGACATCGCGGCGGCGCTGGTGCAGTCGCATCGCGCGAAGATGCCGCAGCCCGAGGAGCTCATCCCGAACACGCCCGAGGCACGCGATAAGGCCAAGGCCGATCGCCATCGCCCCGGTTTCGAGGACGTGGTCTGGTTCAAGATCGGTGTCGGCCGCCGCCAAAACGCCGAACCGCGCTGGATCCTGCCGCTGCTCTGCCGCCGCGGGCACATTACGCGCAACGAGATCGGCGCGATCCGCGTCGGCCAGTTCGAGACCTGGTTCCAGGTGCCCACGGCCGTCGCGTCCAAATTCGCCGAGGCGGTCGCACGCACCGCGTCGCAGGAAGACGAGCAGGACGCGATCCTGATCGAGGAGGCACCCGAAGGTCCGCGTATCGAGGCGCGCCAGAACCGCCGCGATCGCCATGAAGGCGGTCCGCGCGTGCGTCCCAAGCCTTACTCCAAGGGTTCGCACAAGGGCCCCGGGGGCAAGAAACCCGGTGCTCCCTTCAGGAAGGGCCCCAAGCCGTCGGGCAAGAAGTTTGCCGGAAAGCGCAAGCCGGGCGGCAAGCCGCGCAGCTGAAACTGCGCAGTTGCCTTGCTGCTCAGTCCCTAGTGCTTGAGCAGCAGCGGGATACGCACGTCCGCTAGCATGGCGCGCGTTACCCCGCCGAAGATCCATTCTGCGACGCGCGTCCTGCCATAGGCGCCCATCACGATGAGGCCGGCCCCGCGAACCTCTGCGGCATTGAGCAGCGTGTGGGCCGTTCCCTTCGCATCGGGCTCGAGCTCGACCACTTCGCTGCTTATGCCGTGGTGCGAGAGATAGTCTGCGCCGCGTACCGGTGGCAGGTCGAAGCGGTCGCGCTTGGCGGGTTTCTCCTTGCGCACCGTGGCAAGATAGACCGTGCTCGCCCGTTTGAGCAGCGGAACGGCTGCCCGCAGCGCATGAGAGCTTTCCGCCGATCCGTCCCAGGCGACCAGCACCGGTTTGTCCGGATCGAGGCGCTTGCAATCGTCCGGCAGGACCAGGACCGGGCAGTTCGCGGTCACCGCGAGTTCGCCGGCAGTGAACGAAGGTGCCTTGCCGTTCGATGTAGGCTCGCGCTCGCCGAGGATGACGAGATCGCTAAGCGAGGAACGCTGCAGCAGCGCCAGCGACACCGGCCCCGCTTTCTCCACCCAGTCCCACGGCACGTCTTCGTTCGCGAGGTCCTTTTCGGTCTCCTCGCGCAATGTCTGCACCTGCTCGCGCCAGACCGGCACCATGGCCGCAAAGGCGGCACCATAAGGATCGATCGCCGCCGATGCCTCGTAGGGAATGGCGGCAAGAACCGTCAGGTGACTGTCGAATGCGCGCGCGAGGTCAAGCGCCGCGTCGAGCCTACGCGAATGGCCCGCATCGGCATGGGCGTTGAAGAGAATGGTTTTCATCGCAGATCTCCCGGTTGACAGGCTGATCGAGGACAAATCTCCTCTCCAGCATTGCCATCAGGCTAGGCTGCGACTTGCAGCGCTTCATTGATCCAGCGCAATTTCCGCAAAAAAGGGATCCGCATCAGGGCTTCTTCGAAAACAGCCTGACGAGCGCGTAGGCAATGCCGCCGGCCGCCGGGATTCCGAGCGTTGCGATAAGCATGAGCCGCTCCGGATCGCTGGCACCGATCGCCCCACCCAAGCCGGTATATGCGAGCGCCAGGACGGTATTCGCGCTCCCGATCGCAATCAGGAACCGTCGGAAGGAATAGCGCGCAATTCCGGCGGCGATCAGGATGACTTCACCGACGACCGGAACCGGGCGGGTAGCGAAAAGCAGCAATGCGGAAATGCCTGCTGCGCGCTTTTCTGCAGCATCGAGGTCGTCGCTGCCGAGCAAGCGGCGGGCCAGCGGCCGACCCGCGAAGCGACCGATGGCATAGGCGATGCAGCTTGCCGCCATTATGCCCAGCCAGGTTGCCGCAGCGGCAAGCGGCCAGCTCAATGCGGTGCCCGCAAGCGCGCCGATCAGCCCGTGCGGGATCAAAGCGACGCTGTCGAGCGCAAGCAAAAGGATCACGGCGATGAATGCCGCCGCGGCGCTTTGCGAGCCGAGGTTTCGGGCGATATCGACGAGCTGGTCTCCGAACGGCAGAATGATCAGGATCGGCAGGACGAACAGCGTCACGGCCAAGCCGCCGATCCTTAGCCAGCGGCGCAGCGGAGTGAGTTCCTCACCCTCACGCATGGTAGAAATCGTAAATCTGCTGTGCGACACCCTCGCTGATCCCCGGGGCACGCTTGAGATCGTCGAGCGCCGCGGCACGAACCTTCCCTGCAGTGCCGAAATGCAGCAGCAGGGCGCGCTTTCGCGCTGGGCCGATGCCGGGGATCTCGTCGAGCGGCGATGCGGTGATCGCGCGGCTGCGTTTGGCGCGGTGTGCGCCGATGGCGAAGCGGTGGACCTCGTCGCGCAGGGTCTGGAGGTAGAACAGTAGCTGTGAATTGACCGGCAGCGTCTTCTCGCGCCCGTCGGGGAAGTGGAACACTTCGCGACCCTCACGGCCGTGATGCGGTCCCTTCGCGATCCCAATGACGGGGACTTCCTCAGCAATGCCGAGGTCTTCGAGCACTGCCATAACAGAAGAGACCTGTCCCTTGCCGCCGTCGATCAGCAGGAGGTCGGGCCAGATAGCCTCGTGGCCCTTGCCCTTGGGCGCGTTCTCGTCGTCGCGCTCGGTTTCGGCGAGCTTGCGGAAACGGCGCGCCATGACTTCGCGCATCATGCCGAAATCGTCGTTCGTCTGCGCCTGCTTGATGTTGAACTTGCGGTATTGGCCCTTTTCGAAGCCTTCCTGCGAGGCGACAACCATCGCTCCTAGCGCCTTGTCGCCCTGGATATGGCTGTTGTCGTAGATCTCGATACGCTGCGGCACTTCGTCGAGTTCAAGGAACTCGGCCAGCTCGCGCATGCGCTGCGCCTTGGTGCCGCTTTCGGCCAGCCGCCGTTCGAGCGCCTCGGTGGCGTTGCGCGAGGCCTGCTGCATCAGCTTGCGGCGGTCGCCGCGCTGCGGGATCGAGATGACGACGGCGTGGCCGGCCTTCTCCGCCAGCGCCTCGGCAATCAGCTCTTGCTCGGCCAGTTCGCGATCGACGAGGATGGTCTTGGGCGGCGGCACTTCCTCGTAGAATTGCAAAAGCACGTCGGAGAGCACCTCGGGATACTCTAGATCGCCCGTGTTCTTCGGGAAGAAGGCCTTGTGGCCCCAGTTCTGCCCGCCGCGGATGAAGAAGGCCTGCACGCCGATCTGCCCGCCCTTGGCTGCAAGAGCGAACACGTCCGCATCGCCGACGCCGCTGGCGTTGATCGCCTGCGAGCCCTGAATGAAAGTCGCCGCGCGGAGCCGGTCGCGCAGGATCGCCGCGGTCTCGAAATCGAGATCCTCGGCAGCCTTCGCCATCTGCTTTTCGATATTGGCCTGCACGGCGCCGCTCTTGCCCGACAGGAAGTCTTTCGCTTCGTTGACGAGGCTCTCGTAACCCGCCTCGTCGATCCGGCCGACGCATGGCGCCGAGCAACGCTTGATCTGGTAGAGCAGGCATGGCCGGTCGCGATTGTTGAAGAAGCTGTCGGTGCAGCTCCTCAGAAGGAACAATTTCTGTAGCGCATTCAGCGTCTTGTTGACCGAACCGGCGCTGGCGAAGGGTCCGTAATAATTGCCCTTCGCCCGACGCGCGCCACGGTGTTTCTGGATGCGCGGGAACGCGTGGTCGGCGCGCAGGAGAATGAAGGGAAAGCTCTTGTCGTCGCGCAGCAGCACGTTGAACGGCGGGCGATATCGCTTGATCAGCTGCGCCTCGAGCAGCAGCGCCTCGGCCTCCGAATTGGTGACCACGATCTCCATCGCGCGGCACTGGCTGACCATGCGCTGGAGACGGTTCGACAGCCCCTTCACCTGCGTGTAGTTCGCGACGCGTGCCTTCAGGCTGCGCGCCTTGCCGACGTAGAGCACGTCGCCGCGCGTATCGAGCATGCGATAGACACCCGGACGCGGTTTCAGCGTCTTCACCGTCTCGCGGATGACCGTGATCCCGGTTTCGAGATCCGGCTGCGCGCTGGCCACGACTTGGCGCGCGCGTTCCTCGTTGAAACGCTCCTTTCCTCTCGGATCGTTTGGAGAACCTGCCTTGCTGCGCGACATGGAGGTGGAGATAGTGCGCTCGCATCGCTTGTGCAAAGCCGCGTTTGCCGCCATCCCCTGCCGCCATGGACGGGAAACACATCGCACCGCCGCGCACGGTCGGCTTTGCCGGCATGTCGCTACTCCAGATTAACGGTATGATCGGGTCGGGCATCTTCGCCCTTCCCGCAGTCCTGGCCGCCGGTGTCGGCAGCTTTGCGCCCGTCTTGATGCTGCTGGGCGGCGTCCTGTTCCTGCCGCTCGCGTTGGTCTTCGCTTGGCTGGCCGCACGTTTCGATATGAGCGGCGGACCTGTGCTGTACGGCAAGACGGCATTCGGCAGCTTTGCCGGCTTCCAGGCAGGCTGGGGGCGTTACGCCTCCGGCGCCGTCGCGATGGCCGCGAACACGCACGTGATGGTCGCCTATTTCGCAGCGATCTTCCCGGCGCTCGAAGACCCGACGCTTGCCACCATAACGGCTGTGGCAGTGATTGCCGGGCTGACCGTGATCAACCTCTTCTCCATGCGCGGATCGGTGAACGCGCTCGGCGGGCTGACCGCACTCAAGCTCGTCCCGCTCGCCATCCTGATCGCCGCGGCGGTGTTCGGCAATTATGGTTCGCCCGACATCGTCCTGCCCGAATTCAGCCAGGTCGAGACGGTCGTCCTCCTGCTGTTTTACGCCTTCATCGGGTTCGAGGGTGTGACCGTGCCAGCAGGCGAATTGCGCGATCCCAAGCGCGACCTGCCGCGCGTGCTCATAACCGTGCTGGCAGGCGTGACGCTGCTCTATGCAATCATCATCTGGGCCTATCTCGCCATCGGTGCCTCGCCCAATGCCGACGAAAGCGCGCTCGCCGCCTCGGCGCAGGCCGCGCTCGGCGACTGGGGCACGCTCATGATCGTGCTGGGTGCAGGCTTCTCGATCCTCGCTAACAGCTTCTCCGGGGTCGTCGTGGTGCCGCGCATGGCCTATGGCATGGCGCAGCAGGGCATGCTTCCCGAATGGTTCGAGCGTATCCACCCGCGCTACCTCACGCCCGCAAACGCGATCCTGTTCTACGGCGCGGCATCCTGCCTTTTCGCCATGTGGGGCGGTTTCCTCGTGCTTGCTGCAGCGAGTACGCTCTCGCGCCTCCTCACCTATTGCATCACCGCCGCCGCCCTGCCGGTGATCGAGCGCCGAGAAGGCGTCTTCAGCGCCTTCCGCGCCATCGTCGCCCTGCTCGCGCTGGCCTCCTCGATCTGGATTTCGAGCCATGCCAGCGCAGAAGCCTGGACGATGTTCGGCGTGCTGCTGGTGGTCGGGACCCTGCTCTACTTCGTCGCTGCGCGGCGAGAAGGTCCGGACGAACCGGTCGCCAAGACCGGTTGAGCGATGCCTGAAAGTTTCGATGCAATTGTCCTAGGTGCCGGTGCAGCCGGGCTGATGTGCGCGGCGCGTGCGGGCCTGTTGGGCAAGCGCGTGCTCGTGCTCGAAAAGGCGGAAAAACCGGGCAAAAAGATCCTGATCTCGGGCGGCGGGCGCTGCAACTTCACCAATATCGGTGCGGGTCCGGGCAACTACCTTTCCGGCAATCCGCACTTCGCCAAGTCTGCGCTGGCCCGCTACACAGCGCGCGATTTTCTCGAGCTGGTCGAAAGCTACGATATCGCATGGCACGAAAAGACGCTGGGCCAGCTGTTCTGCGACGGCTCATCCAGGCAGATTGTCGAGATGCTGCTCGAGGAATGCGCGAAAGGCGATGTCGAGGTGCGCTGCAACGCCGAGGTGACCGCCGTCGAGCAAGATGGCGGACGCTTCGCCGTTATGGCCAATGGCGAGATCGTGACAGCACCGGCTCTGGTGATCGCAACTGGCGGACCCTCGATCCCCAAGATGGGCGCAACCGGCTTTGCCTATGACCTCGCCCGCCAATTCGGCCTCAAGGTCGTCGAGCCGCGCCCTGCCCTCGTCCCGCTGACCCTAGGCGGCGAAGAGGTCCTGTTCCGCGAGATTTCCGGCGTGTCGGCACCCGTTGTCGCCAGTTCCGGAAAGGCAAGCTTCCCCGAAGCCGCGCTATTCACCCATCGCGGGCTTTCCGGCCCCTCGATCCTGCAGGTCTCATCCTACTGGAAGCCGGGAGAGGATGTCGCCATCGACTTCCTGCCCGAGAATTCGGGCGACTGGCTGCTCGACCGGAAGCGCGAGGCGCCTCGCGCGAGCATGCGATCCGTCCTGCGCGAGGCATTGCCCGACAGGTTGGCCGACATCCTTGCCGAGAAGCTCGGCGTGGATACCGAGCTGGGCAATGCGAGCGACAAGGCCCTGCGCGGTGCACAGGGCCGGCTGAAGCGCTGGACCTTCCGGCCCAGGGGCACGGAAGGCTTCGCCAAGGCCGAAGTCACCGTCGGCGGGATCTCGACCGCGGAGCTCTCTTCCAAGACCATGGAGGCGAAGAAGGTGCCGGGCCTCTTCGCAATCGGCGAAGCGGTCGACGTGACCGGTTGGCTGGGCGGTTACAACTTCCAGTGGGCCTGGGCGAGCGGTGTCGCGGCAGGCGAAGCGCTGTAACCTCCTGAAACTGCTACGGCAGGCGTTGACCGCTGCGGCAAGTTGACCGCTTTCGGTGCTCTGCTAGCCTCCACAGCTTCGGACCTGCGGAAAAGCAGGCCGTTTGAAGGAGAGGTTACCCCGCGCTCAAGCAGCGAAGTGGTAGCGCAGAAAGGACACGCCTGATGCAGCAGCTTCAGGGCATGGATGCCAGCTTCGTTGCGCTCGAAACGCGCAATTCGCCGATGCACATCGGCTCGATCCTGATCTACAATCCGGCCACTGCGCCCGGCGGTTTCGTCCGATTCAAGGACATCCTCGGCTTCATCGAGAGCCGCCTGCAGCTTTCCACCACCATGCGCCAGCGATTGGTGCGCGTGCCGTTCGACCTCGACTATCCCTACTGGATCGAGGATCCGGATTTCGACCTCGAGTACCATGTCCGTCATGTGGCGCTGCCCGAACCTGGTGACTGGCGCCAGCTGTGCATCCAGGCAGCGCGCGTCTTCGCCCGCCCGCTCGATCTCGACCGGCCACCGTGGGAAATCACTGTCGTCGAAGGCCTCGACAACGTCGAGGGCATCCCCAAGGGCTGCTATGCCTACATCACCAAGGTCCACCACTCGGCCATCGACGGGATGAGCGGGATCGACCTTATGGAAGCCACGCACACGCTGCGCGCGGACGAACCGCCGCCGCCCGGCCCGGACGACTGGAAACCTGAAAAGCTGCCCAATCCGGTCGAGCTTCTCGGTCGAAGCTACATGAACGCGATCACCAACCCGCTGAAACAGCTGGAAGTCGCTGCCAAGGCCGCGCCGGGCCTCGCCAAGGCGCTCAAGGGTCTCGCCGCGAAGGATTTCGATCTCTCGACCGAGATGATGGCGCCCAAGACACGCTTCAATCGCAAGATCAGCCCGCACCGGGTGATCGAAGGTGTCAGCGTGCCCCTGTCCGATATCAAGGCAATGCGCACGGCTGCAGAAGGCGCCAAGGTCAACGACGTCTTCCTCGCCATCATCGGCGGCGCGATGCGGCGATACCTGCTCGACAAGGACGAGCTGCCGAAGAAAACGCTGACCGCCATGGCGCCGATCTCTGTCCGGGCGAAGGACGAGAAGAATTCGATGGGCAACCAGGTGGCAGCGATGATCGCCCCGCTCGGGACGCATATCGAGGACCCGGTGGAGCGCCTCGCCTGGGTGCATGACCGGACCAAGAACTCCAAGGCGATGACAGATGCGCTGGGCGCGCGCAACATGACCGAGATGAGCAAGGCGAGCCCTGCTCTGTTCATGGCGCTCGGCGCGCAGCTCTATTCGCGTCTCAGCCTTGCCAATCGCGGCGTCGGCCCGATTTTCTCGACTGTCGTGACCAACGTGCCCGGTCCGCCCATCCCGATCTATTCCGCCGGTGCCCAGATGGAGAGCATGATGGGCCTGCTCTGCCTGACCGACGGCCTCGGCCTCGGTCACGTGGTGCAAAGCTATACCGACGAGGCGACGATCGCTTTCACTGCCGACCGGGAAATGATGCCCGATCCGGAATTCTACCGCGAATGCATAGAGTTGAGCTTTGCTGAGCTACGCGATGCCGCGAAATCTGCGGAAAAGCCCGCTCCGGCTACCAAAAAGAAACCACAAGCGCCTAAGAAGGGTGCGACCAAGCCCGCCGCGAAGAAGCGGGCAACGCCGAAAAAGAAGGCCCCCGCAAAACCCGCCCCTAAAAAGAAGGCAGCGGGGGGCACAAAGAAGGTCGCCAGCCGTACAAAGACCGCAAAAGGCACGACGGCTGCCCGGCAAGGGAAAGGAACAACCAAAAAGTGACCACTGTCACCGCAATCCCCGACGCGGCTCGTCCGCCCAGCCGTCTCCTCCTGCTCGCCGAGCCCGGACGGGCTTTCGGGGAACTCGCCAGCTTCTATGCGCTGCGTCCGCTGCTGAACGGATTGCCCCGCGGAGACGGGCACGGCGTACTCGTCCTGCCCGGCTTCATGGCAGGCGATACCTCGACCGCTCCGCTGCGCCGGCTGCTGTCCGACCTCGGTTATGATGCGAAAGGATGGAACCTCGGCCGCAATGTCCGCGTCGACAATGCGCGGATCGAAGCGATGATGGGCTGCGTGGAAGAGCATTTTGATCGCACCGGCCGCCCGATCAGCATCGTCGGCTGGAGCCTTGGCGGTGTCTTCGCACGCGAACTGGCCAAGATGGCACCCGAGAAGGTGCGTCTCGTGATCAGCCTCGGCTCACCGATCACCGATGACCGCCGCCACACCAATGCGACGCGGCTGTTCGAATATCTGAACGGCAAGGAGCCCGAGCCGATGCAGGACGGCAATTTCCGCAGTCTTGCCGAAGCTCCGCCCGTGCCCACGACCTCGATCCTGACGCGGACCGACGGCGTGGTTCACTGGCGCGGTTCGGTCCAATGCGACGACCGCGAGGATTGTGAGAACATCGAAGTGGTCGCGAGCCACTGCGGCCTCGGGGTCAATCCAGTCGTGGCCTATGCCGTGGCGGATCGCCTCGCGCAGGAGGAAGGTGCCTGGAAGCCCTTCGAGGCGCAGGGCCTCGCCAAGCTGTTCTTCCCCAAGCGGGCGCTGCACTGAGCCTTCGCTAGAACGCTTTCCGGATATCGATGCCTAGATAGCGGCCCGTCGGGTCGATCCTGAGCGGCTGGAAGGCTTCGGGCACATCGCCATTGCCATCGGTCACACGTCGGCGTGCATCGAACACATTGTTGGCCAGGAGCGATACACGTAGTCCTTTCAGCCAGCCGTCCTCGGCCTTGGTGACTTCGCCGAGATCGGCGAACAGGCGAATGTCGAAGGTTGCGAGGTCACCGTAGAACAGGTCGCTCGCACCCGCCACGTCGCCGCCACGGAGCACCGCATCGCCGACATAGCGACCGGACAGGCGCATGCCGTAGCCTTGCCAGAACACGCCGGCCTCGAGCCGCGAGGACTGTTCGGAAATGGCCCCGCCGCCGATCACGAAACCATCGAGCTGGTCGAACAGCGGGCCGCCTTCGGAAAGTAGCACTTCGTTCTCGAGCGTGACCGTGTGGTTGAGCGACAGGAAGTAGCGCGGGCGCGTGTCGTTCGGATTGCCGCCGAACATGCGCGCCATGCCTCCTCCGCGACGCCCGCCGGGGCGGTTCTGGCCTTCGCCCTCCGCAGCTTCAGAAGAACACATACGCTCTCGCGCCGCTTTCAGCTTTTCGGGATCGATCTCGCCGTCTTCACCGAGCAGCCTTTCACGCATGCGTTCGGGCAATGCGTCGAGCTTGGGCGGATCGGTGCAGAGCGCCTCGCGCATGGCGGCAAAGCGCTTGGCGCGCTCGTCGGCTTCCTCGCCGCAGAAGCGTTCGCGGGCTGCGGCGATCTTCTCAGGGTCCGGATTACCATCCGCGTCGAGCAGGCGCGCACGGAACATCTCGGGGATTTTGGAGAGGTCGGGCGTTTCGCCTTCCGGCGTTTCACAGAAGACCTTGCGCATCGCTTCCATGCGCGCGGGATCGAACCCGCCTGGAGGTCCGCCTCTCCGCTCGCCCGAGGGAGGCCCGCCGGGGCGACCCTGTCCGCGTTCGCCGCGCTGGGGACGCTCGGGCGCCTTGCCGATCTGGCCGCGTGTGTTGAAACCGAAGGAAAGGATGCGGCTGCGCGTCTGGAACAGGGTGAGCGGACGGGTGTCGATCGCGAGCAGCTGGCCAGCGGAATCGCGCGTGACCCGGTCGGGAAAGGCTTCTTCGAAAGCGGAACTGAATGACGGGTTTGACGTCACGTCGCGCGAACGGTTGATGCCGTAATCGGCCTGCAAGCGCGCATTCTCCCAGAACGGCAGCTGCCAGTTGGCGCTAAATTTCCAGTCTGTCTGGGTTTCGCCCCGAAGATTCGGATTGCCGCCCGAGATGACCGTGGCGAGCACGGTCTCGCCGGTCGTGAAGTCAAACACGGTCCGGTTGGGGCTTTCGATCTGCGGACTGCCGAGGCTGGCGAGGCCGGGAGCCACTTCGCGCCAGATGCGCGTAGCGCTTAGATTCAGCTTCTCGGTCGGCGACCAGTTCACGCCGAGGTTCCAGTTCGCGAGCGTGCCGAAGTCCGAAAGATCATCGACCCCGCCCGAGAAATTGACGTTCACCCCGCCGATAGGGCCGCCGCGCGCGAGGACCGGCGCGTTGATGTTCACGCCGTAATTCAGCCGGCTGCGATCAAGCTCGAGGGCGCTCGCACTTCGCGAATCCTCGCTTTCGAGGCGAGTCCAGTCGAACCCAAGGTCGAAGGTCATGGTAAGGTCGCCGGCCGGCAGCTGGATCGGATAGCCGGAGAGCGTCAGGTCGTTTGCAACCGAATAGGTCTTGCTGAGCGCGGTATCGAAGCCGGAAGCGTCCGCCCGGTCGATGGTAGTGTCGCTTTTCGTGAGATTGGCGTCGCTCGTGAAGGTCGCGGTCCAGTCGCCAATGGGCTGGCCGATCGTTGCGCCTGCCGAATAGCTGTCGGTCTCGCTTTCTGTCTCGAGCACCGAAATCCCATCGAGCGAAAGGCCGTTGAGGGACCGGCTTTGGTTGTGAGCGAAGGTTCCGTTGAGGCTGAGCGAGGTGCCCGTATCGGCGTAGGCGCGGGCATAGTTCGCTTCCACCTGAACGCCCGCCGTATCGGAGATCAGGCTGCGGAAGTCGGCTTCGCCCGGTGCGGTCGCAATGCTTAGGCCGCGCTCCGCCTCGGTCAGCAGGCTGCGATCCTGCAATTCGATATCGAAATTGAGCCTGCCCTTCTCGCCGATCCTGAGCCAGGTCGCTTCCTGCTCGGTGCGCGAATAGCCGCCACGACTGGGCTGTTCATATTCGACCTCCGCAGTCAGCGCCTGGAAATTGGGCTTGAGGACGATGTTCACCACGCGCTGGTCGGGCGAATAGCCGAAGCGCTGGGCGACTTCCTCATCGAAAACCTCGACCTTGGCGACTGCCTCGGGCGGATAGCTGCGGAACTCGCGCCAGCTCGATACGCGGATGCCGTTGATGAGGAAGACTGGGCGTCCGCCCCCACGATTGCCGCGAGCGGCGCTGCCTGTTGTCGGTTCGATGGAGGCAATCACGTCCGCGATCGAGCTCGCACCGAAAGCGGCAATGTCCGCCTCGTCATATTCGGCAATCGGGGGCTGGTCGATCGTTAGCTGTCCCTTGAGGCGCGTGCCGAAGACGACGATGTCGCCATCGTCGAGGACAGGAGCATCTGCTACCGAAACGGGCTGCGTGTCGTCCGCCGGCTGCTGCTCCTCGGGCTCTTGCGACTGCGCAGGCGCGTCCTGCGCAAGGACCATGCCCGGATGCGCGGTGACGGCGACAGTGAGGGCTATCCACGATGCTCTGGTACCAAAGAAGATCAAGAATTGCCTTCCGAATTCGATTGAATTGGTCCCCTCGACCGGCATGTCGACCAAGAAGTGGCTCTGCACAAGCACTTGCCGTGTAACGCTTCGTCGCAGCAGCCTTGCAATGACCTGAATGCGGAAGTCTTTCCTTTTATCCCGCCTCCGGCTATGGGCGCCCGACACAAATCGACCAACTGCACAGAATCAAGGAAACGAATGGCCAAAGAAGAACTTCTCGAAATGCGCGGGCGCGTTGTGGAACTGCTGCCCAATGCCATGTTCCGCGTCGAGCTCGAGAACGGCCATGAAGTGCTCGGCCACACGGCCGGCAAGATGCGCAAGAACCGCATCCGCGTGCTCGTCGGCGACGAAGTGCTCTGCGAACTGACGCCTTACGATCTCACCAAGGCTCGCATCACCTACCGCTTCATGCCCGGACGCGGCGGCCCCGGCCCCCAGTAAGTCCGCGTGGGTTCGCCCAAGCTCATACTCGCCTCTGCCAGCCCGCGCCGCCGCGAACTGATCGCGCGGCTCGGATTGAGTCCGCACGCGATCAATCCCGCCGATATCGACGAGACGCCCTCCAAGGGTGAGCTCCCGCGTGACTATGCCAGGCGCATGGCGCGCGAAAAGGCCGAGGCCGCAGCCAGCGAGGACGGCTTCGTGCTCGCGGGCGACACCGTCGTCGCCGCAGGTCGGCGCATCTTGCCCAAGGCCGAAGACGAGGCGACGGCACGTAAGTGCCTCGAGCTCCTCTCCGGCCGCCGCCACCGCGTGCTTTCGGCGATTGCCCTGCGCGCACCCGACGGCAGCATTCGCGAGCGGCTGAGCGAGACGTTCGTGCTGTTCAAACGCCTCTCCAGCGAAGAGATCGACGCCTATATCGCCAGCGGCGAATGGGACGGGAAGGCAGGCGGCTATGCCATTCAGGGGATCGCCGAAGGACTGATCGCGCGCATCCAGGGCAGCCATTCGGGTGTCGTCGGCCTGCCGCTTTACGAAACGCGCGCGCTGCTGAAGGCGGCAGGGTTCCAAATTGCCTGAGTGGCTGGTCGAGGAAGGGATCGGCGAAACCCGCGCGATCCTGACCGATGGCGACGAAGTGCTGGCGGCGAAGTGCCGCTGGCCGGGTGAACTCCACGCTGGCGAGGCGATCAGAGCCAAGCTCATTTCCAAGACCGGTACACGCGGCACGGCGGAAACCGTCGACGGCCGCGAAATGCTCGTCGACAAGCTGCCGCGCGATGCGAGCGAAGGCAGCACACTCGATCTCGCGATCACTCGCGCCGCAATGACCGAACACGGTCGCTACAAACTGCCGGCGGCGCGTCCGGCAGATCTTGTCGAGCGCGGTGAAGACGTCTTCGCCAGCGGCAAACGCGTCCGCCGCTTTCCTGCAGGCGCTTGGGAAGAAGTCTGGCATGCGGCCAGTTCGGGCGAAATCGCATTTGCGGGCGGCTCGCTGCTCTTTGCTGTGACGCCTGCGATGACCCTCGTCGATATCGATGGAAACCCCGATCCGCGCGCGCTGGCGCTCGCCGCGGTCGAACCGCTCGCGATCGCCCTGCGACAATTCGACTTGGGCGGGTCGATCGGGATCGACTTTCCCACGCTCGGGGCCAAGGCCGATCGCAAGTCGGTCGACGCCGCGCTGGAGAATGCGCTGGCCGACTGGCCGCACGAGCGTACCGCGATGAACGGCTTCGGCTTCGTCCAGCTCGTGGCAAGGCTAGAAGGCCCTTCGCTGCTTCACCGGTTCGCCACGTCGCGTGTCGGCATGGCAGCGCGCATGGCACTGCGCCGTGCGGAGATGGTCGAAGGCGCCGGCGCAACGCTCCTTACGGTCCATCCCGCGCTCAAGCTTAAGCTCAGGCCCGACTGGCTCGCGGAAGTCGAACGGCGGACGGGACGCCCCCTGCGGATAGAGACCGACCCTGCCCTTGCCATCGAGGCCGCCTCTGCCCAGATCGTCGGCCATGAGTAAACCCTGCCCGATCTGCAAGAAACCCCGCAGCGAAGAGCACACCCCCTTCTGCTCCACTCGCTGCCGCGACCGCGATCTCGCCCAATGGTTCGGCGATGGTTACGCCGTGCCCGGCAGGCCTGCCCTGCCCGAAGAAATCGCCGCCGAAGTGATCAAGCCGCAAGAGGACTGAAATAGGCCCTTGCCAAGCGCGCGTGCCTTCGCCATAGGCGCGCACTCCAACCGCTGCAGGGCCCCACGCGAGGCCGCAGCGAGGGTAAGCCCGGGTAGCTCAGTTGGTAGAGCATGCGACTGAAAATCGCAGTGTCGGCGGTTCGAATCCGTCCCCGGGCACCATCCCCCACCCAGACTCGCACCTTTCACTCCGACCAGAGCGATTCGATCTGCGCGCAGACTTCGTCGAGCGCGGCGAAGTCCTTCTGCCGCCGGAGCGCATAGACCGGACAACCGGCAACGATTGCCGCCCCGAGCGCGCCCTGCTCGCCCCATTTGCTAAGGGCATCGAGCATCTCGGGCCGATACATGGCCTGCCGCATGGCCCGTTCCAGCGCATCGCTGCCCGAGAGGCGTGTAAACGAAAGCTCGTCCGCATCTTCCAGCGAGACGATCGCTGAAAGCCTTAAGGGCGCGTCTCCCGCGCAGTGACGCGGCACCGCGCAATGAAACTTGTCCTCGCGGAAATAGTCGCGCTGGAGGACGGCCTCCTGCCAGCCGAACAGGTCGATCGCCTCGCGCCACAGCTTGATGCGCGTGCTCGAGGGATGGATCTGAGCGCTGTCACCCGAAGGTTCTACTCGGCTGAGATCGTCCGCAACCAGTCTCGCGCCTCTTGCCACCATGGCCGCAGCCATCGTGCTCTTGCCCGCGCCCGTATCGCCGCAGAAGAGGATCGCGCGACCATCCCTTGCAACGGCGCTCCCGTGCCACATCGCAAACCCGCGCTGATAGCCGAGCGCACCCCAGGCGCTGCCGAGGGTGAAGAGCCGCAGTTCGGGTAAATCGGCGGCCATCCCGGGATGAAGGCGGATTGTGTGTCCGCCTTCGACCTGCCAGCCGCCGATACCCGGGACCGAGAAACGCAGCGCCGCATCTTCGACCACCGGCATGTCTGCCGGGCAGTCCGGACTCGGTTCGTCGGACACCACGATCTCCACATCGTTCGGCCCCTCCCCGTCGCCGGCGAATTCGCGCCACTCGGGCAATTCGATCTGCGACGCGATGCGCAGGCCTGAATGCTTGTATGAGAAGGGCGTCGGCATGGTTTGCCCCTGCTGCACAAGCGCGCGATCCGCTTCAAGCCCGTAGGGGCGCTGCTCACCGCCTAGATTGCTTTCACAGCGCGCTTCCGGTAAGCGGCAGCCAATCGCCCCGGGCCGTGCGGATCCTTCCCGATTCCACTCACCGGGGCGACTGTTTTTCGCGCGAAGGAACACGCACATGGCACGTCGCCGCCAGATTTACGAAGGCAAGGCCAAGATCCTCTACGAAGGCCCCGAACCGGGCACGATCATCCAATACTTCAAGGATGACGCGACTGCGTTCAATGCCGAGAAGAAGGGCACGATCAACGGCAAGGGCGTGATCAACAATCGCATCAGCGAATATGTCTTCACGCGCCTTTCGCACATCGGCATTCCGACGCACTTCATCCGCCGCCTGAACATGCGCGAGCAGCTCGTCCGCCAGGTCGAGATCATTCCGCTGGAAGTGGTGGTGCGCAATGTCGCCGCCGGTTCGCTTTCGAAGCGCCTCGGCATCGAGGAAGGCGAGCTTCTGCCGCACACGCTGATCGAATACTGCCTCAAGGACGACGCGCTGGGCGACCCCAAGGTCTCCGAGGAAGAGATCGCTTGCTTCAACTGGTGCAGCCACGAAGAGATGCAGGACATGTCGAGCATGGCCATCCGCATCAATGATTTCCTGTGCGGCATGTTCGCGGCGATCGACATCCGCCTCGTCGACTTCAAGCTCGAATTCGGCCGTATCTGGGACGGCGATTTCAGCCGCACGATCCTCGCCGACGAGATCAGCCCCGACGGCTGCCGCCTGTGGGACATCAACACCGGCGAGAAGCTCGACAAGGACCGCTTCCGCCGCGACATGGGCGGTGAGAGCGAGGCCTACCAGGAAGTCGCGCGCCGTCTCGGCCTGCTGCAGAATGAAGATAGCGGTCCGGGCGAAGTGCTCGACATGAACGCGCATCGCGGCCGACTTCGCACGCCGACCAAGCCGGTCAAGAAGTAGTCAGACGACGTAGCGCAGGCTGAGCCCGGCAGGGGCGATGGCATAGGCGCAATCGGGCATGTGATCCCCGTCGACCTGGACGGGCGTGACGCAGCGGTCGAACTCGATCCTGCGGCAGGTGCGTATCTCGGCATTGGCGAAGCGGTCGACGGGAAGGCGCAGCATCGCCGCAAGGCTGAGCAGCATCGTTCCGAACCGTGTCGAACGCTCCAGCGTGATCAGCTCGACCGCGTCGCTGGCGAGATTGGCCTCTGGGCTCAGCTGGAAAGGCCCGGCATATAGCGCGGCGCCGGAGACGATCACCGCTTCTGCCTCGCATTCGAAGCTTTCACCGCTCATGAGCTCGCCCCGCACCGTCATCGCGCTGCGTGGCCAGTCACGCATCTGCTGCACCATCGCCACGACATAGGCGTAGCGACCGATCCGCTTCTTGAGCTTGCCCGATACGCGCGCCACCGCGTGGCTATCGGGACCAATGGATAGGCATGAGACGATCGGCATGTCGCCCAGCCGGTAGAGCGGCGCCTCGACCCATCCGTCGCGCCCCTTCGACCAGCCCTCGGCCACTTGCCGGGCGAAGTCGGTAGGCTTGCGGGCATAACCCAGTTCGCGGGCGACGAGATTGATCGTGCCCGAAGGCGCTACGGCCAGAGCGACCGACCCGGCATCTTCGCCGAGAGCCTGGACCGTATCGCGAAGCGTCCCGTCGCCGCCGTGGACGCAAACCAGCTCCGCCTTCCCGGACAGCTGCGCGCCAGCGGCCGTGGTCGGCATCATCGTGACAGCAAAGCCTTCGCCCTCCAGCGCGTCACGTAAGGCGTTGCAATGCGCCTGGCTGAAGCTGCCCGAAACGGGATTGTAGACGAGGTCGACCGCGGTCATCGCGCCAGCCCTAACGCAGCGCGGCAGAAAGGGAAATTCGGTTTCGTCGATGCGCCTTGCGGCTTGGCAGAGCGCCCGGCGCAGTCAGCTTGCAGTCATGGGTCCGCTTGCTACACCCGTTGGCGGAGAGAGGACTGTCGATGAGAATACCGTTTCGCGTGCTTGCGCCCTTGCCGTTGCTGGCGCTCGTATTGCCACCTGCCGCGCACGCGGAAACGCCGCCAGCTGCCGAAGTCGCCGAGCAATCGGGAGCCACCGCCTGGGGCAACGCGATCTACGACATCGCGCCCGACGACAGCATCCAATACGGCGTTCTCGACAACGGACTTCGCTACGCGATCCTGCGCAACGAGACACCCAAGGACAGCATCGTCATCCGTTTCGGCTTCGATGTGGGCTGGGTTGATGAAGAAGACGATGAGCTCGGCCTTGCCCATTTCATCGAGCACATGGCCTTCAACGGCTCGACCAACATTCCCGAAGGCGAGATGATCAAGCTGCTGGAGCGCGAGGGACTGGCATTCGGAGCGGACACCAACGCCTCCACCGGCTTCGAGGACACGATCTACCGGCTCGACCTGCCGCGCAAGGATCCCGAGTTGCTCGACACGGCACTGATGCTGATGCGCGAAACGGCGAGCGAGCTGACCATCGCAGAGGACGCGGTCGACCGCGAACGCGGCGTGATCCAGTCGGAAACCCGCACGCGCAACAGCTACTCGATACGCCGTCTGAAGGACTATCTGCGCTTCGTCGCGCCCGACACGCGCTACGCAGCGCGGTTCAGGGCGGATGGAACGGCGGAGAACATCGATGCGGCCCCAGCCCAGACGCTGCGCGAGCTCTACCGGCGCTATTATCGCCCCGACAATGCCGCGATCGTGATCGTCGGAGACATCGATCCTGCGGCTGTCCGCGAAAAACTGGCCACGACTTTCGCCGACTGGCAGGCGCCCGAGACGGAAATCGAACGCGTCGATGGCGGGTCGATCGATCTCGACCGCGCCTCTTCAGCGACCAATTTCGTCGACCCCGATGTCGAGCACATCGTTGTGATTGACCGCTTCGCCCCCTATGACGAGCGCAAGAGCCGGCAATCGGACTTTCGGCAAGCGATCCTGTCCTCGCTTGGCCGCGCAATGGTCAACCGCCGGATCGAGCGGATCGCCAACGGCGCCGATGCACCGATCATCTCGGGCGGGATTTCGGCAGGCGATTTTTTCAAGCTCTACGACCAGGCAACGATGACGGTGCAGGCCAAGGAGGGCGAGTGGGAGGCTGCACTTGCGTTGGGTGAGCAGGAATGGCGCCGCGCGATCGAATACGGCTTCACGGAGAGCGAACTTGCCGAACAGATCGCCAATTTCACGCGCAGTTACCGCACGCGCGCCGAACAGCAGGACACTCGACGCAGTGCAGGGCTTGCCGGCGGCATCCTCTCGACTGCCAAGAGCGGGCGTCTCTTCGTAACGCCCCAAACCAGCTGGGAAATCTTCCAGGAAGTGACCGCTGGCCTCACGCCTGAAGAAGTCGCCGAGGTCTTCCGCGAGGACTATGCGCTCGGCACACCCTTCGTCCATGTCAGCACCAAGCAGCCGATCGAGGGGGGTGATACAGCGATCCTTGCCGCCCTGAGCTCTTCGCAAGCAGTCGCCTTGGCCCCTCCCGAGGCCGGGCAAACGGTCGAATTCGCATACAAGGATTTCGGCACACCCGGCACGGTCGTTTCCGACGAGACGGTAGAAGACCTAGCTTTCCGGCAACTGCGCTTTGCGAACAACGTTCGCCTCAACCTCAAGACGACCGACTTCGAACAGGGCCGCGTGCGGTTCAATATCCGCATCGGTTCGGGCCTGCTCTCGATCCCGGAGGAAGCCATCGCCTCGGGACTCTTCATTTCGACCGCTCTCGATAATGGTGGGCTCGGCCAGCACAGCTATGACGAGTTGCGGCAGATCATGGCCGGGCGCGACGTGAGCAACGGGCTGACCACGCAGGGTGACCAGTTCCGCGTGGCAGGCGCGACGACAATGGTGGACCTTCCGCTCCAGATGGAGCTGACCGCCGCCTATCTCACCGATCCGGGCTTCCGAGAGGAGGCCTTCACCCGCTGGGAGGCGCTCCTGCCGCCCTTCCTCGCCCGCGCCGATGCTACGCCGCAGGCGGTCGCGCAGTTCGAGCTCCCCCAGGTCATCACGGACAACAATCCGCGCTTCGGCATTCCTTCGAAGGACAAGCTGGAGGCGGTGACCCTCGGGCAGGTCCGGTCGACCACGGAAAGCCAGTTCGCCAGCGCCCCGATCGAGATCTCGGTCGTCGGCGAGATCGACGAAGAGCAGGTCATCGAGGAAGTCGCGAGGACATTCGGCGCCTTGCCCGAGCGCGCCCTGACACTGCAGCCATTCACCGCCGAAAGGCAGGCCGCGTTCACGGATCGCAACGAGCCGGTCACGCTTTATCACGAGGGCGCCGCAGACCAGGCGCTGGCGCAGGTCTACTGGCCCACCACCGACGATGACGACGCCCAGGAAGAAGCCACTATGCGCGTGCTCGCCACGATCATGCGGCTGCAGCTCCTCGAGGAAATCCGCGAGAACCTCGGCGCGTCCTATTCGCCGGGCGCCAATTCCTCGATGTCGGACACATACGACGGCTTCGGCAGCTTCTCGGCATCGGTCGTCATCGCGCCCGACGACGCGGAAACCGTCTTCGATGCGATCGACGAAATTGCCGGCGGATTGCGCGAGACACCAGTCGATACCGATCTGCTCGACCGTGCGCGCCGCCCCATGCTCGAAAGTCTCGCGAAAAGCCGCCGCGAGAACGGATACTGGCTCGGCCTGCTCAGCGAATCCCAGCTGCGGGCGGATCGGCTCGACCGTTACCGCGACTACGAGACGCGGCTGCGCAACGTGACGCCCGAAATGCTGAAGGATGCGGCTGCCAGTTACCTGCGCGAGGATAGCGCGCTGCGGATCAGCATCGTCCACAGCAGCCTGGCACCCGCAGAATAGAAAAGGGGCCGGAAGGTATTCCCTCCCGGCCCCTCTGGTTTCTCGAAAACGAGGCGGCTTAGTAGTTGAAGCGGACCGACACGCCGAAGACGCGCGGATCGTTCACGAATGCCGTGTTGTTGTTGAAGTCGATGCCGCCCTTCACGTTGTCCTCGTCGGTGATGTTGCGCGCGAAGAGCGCAACTTCGAGGCTGCCGTCGAACTTGGCGTAACCCAAACGCAGACCGCCTTCGATCTGCGGGTCGGTTACATATTCGTAGCTGTCGTAAAGGAAGAAGCTCGTCTCACCCTGGTAGGTCCAGTCGGTGTAGGCGAAGATCTCGCCGTCCGAGGTCACCGGGATTGCGTAGCGGGCGCTGACGTCGGCGATCCATTCCGGAGCGTTGGGGAACGGGTTGCCGTCCACCAGCGCGCGGTCGGTGCCGGCGATGTTCACGATCGGGTCGAGCACGGTGCACTGGGCGCAGATGCCAACGGCGAGGTTCTCGTCCTGGATCTTGGTATCGTTCCAGCTGACGCCTGCGGTGAGCAGGAAGTCGGGAGTGACCTGGAAAGCGCTGTCGAGTTCGAAGCCGTAGCCGCGACCCTTCTCGGCGTTGACCAGCTGCACGAGGTTGCCTGCACCACCGACGGCCGAGAACTGCGGGTCCTCGATCGTGTAGTAGTAACCGGCGAGGTTGAAGCGCACGCGGCGGTCGAACAGCTCCGACTTCACACCGGCTTCGTAGCTCATGATCTTCTCGCTGGTGGCGATCGACGGAGCTGCGAAGAAGGCTACGTCGCGGCCCTGGATGGTCGGGGCGCGGAAGCCGCTGGCGACACGGGCGTAGACGCTGGCGTCGTCGCTCAGTTCGTAGAACGCCGCGAGATCCCAGCTGATGCGGTCGTCCGAGACCGAACGGGCCTGCGGATCGGCTGCGTCACGCACGAAGAAATCCTTCTGGTCGTCCGTGTAGCGCACGCCGCCGGTCAGCTTGAGGGCTTCGGTCACTTCAGTCGTGACCTGGCCGAAGACAGCCCAGCTCTCGTTGGTGTGGTTCACGGTGACGGGCGGCGGGAAGTCGAAGCCGACGGTGGTCACGTCGAAGTCGCTGTCGAAGTAGAAACCGCCGACCTGCCATTCGAAGGAACCGCCGCTGTTCGACGCAATGCGCACTTCCTGCGTGAATTGGTCGAGTTCGATCGAGTCCTGCGTGTCCGAGGGGAACGGGATGAAGCCCGGGCCCATCACGGGGAGGAAGCTAGCACCGAAGCCGCCGTCGATATCGCCGCGGCTCGAACCTTCGCTGCTCGCGAAGCTGGTGATACTGGTGAAGGTCGCGAAATCCGCTTCGTAGTCGATCTTGCCGGTTGCGATCTCGGCCTTGTACTTGGCCTGGTTGCCGCCGCCTGCGTCGAAGAAGACGGTGTCGCGGTCGTAGTTCTCGTTCAGGTCGTTCGTGCCCGGGCCGACGATGTTGGCGCGGAACAGCGTCGAGGTGCCGTCGAGATCGCGGACCGAGTAGCTGCCGAGAATCGAGAGGCGATCGCTCGGGGTGATCAGGAGCTGCGCACGGCCTGCGATGTCGCTGTAGGCGCCGTAGGCATCTTCGACACCGGTGAAGCCGTTGTCGATCCAGTCGTCGCGCTGCTGCCACAGACCCGACAGGCGGATCGAGGCGAGGCCCGGTGCGACGGGAATGGTGACGCCGCCATCGATGGCGACCGAACCGAAGCTGCCGTAGCTGGCCGAACCGGTTACGGCGAACTCGTCACCCGGCTTGACCGTGTCGATCTTGACGATCCCGGCCGGTGTGTTGCGGCCGAACAGCGTGCCCTGCGGGCCGCGAAGGACTTCGATACGCTCGACGTCAAAGATCGGGAAACTCTTGAGCGTCACGTTCTCGAGGACGACTTCGTCCATCACGACCGAAACCGGCTGCGAGGCTGCGAGGTCGAAATCGGTGTTGCCGAGGCCGCGGATGTAGAAGCGCGGAGCGGCACGGCCGTTCGAGCTTTCGACGAACAGGCCCGGGACGCGGCCCGCGAGTGCGGTGGTGTCGGCACCGGCGTCGAAGATGGCGCGTGCTGCGTCAGCCGAGATGGTCGCTGCCGAAACGGCGACGTCCTGCAGGTTTTCCTCGCGGCGGTTGGCGGTCACGACGATCACGTCGAGTGCACCGTCGTCTGCCTGCTCGGCACCGGTTGCTTCGGTGTCGGAGCTGTCGACGTCCTGTGCGAGCGCGGGCTGCGCGAAGGCGAGTGCCAGCGTGCTGGCGGAAAGGAGGCGGAGAGTAAGAGAGCGGTCAATCATGGGAGAGATGATCCTTTTGGCCCGACGCCTTTGTCCATGGCGCGGGTTGGTGGGATGGAGGGATTGAATTGACCCGGCGGCCAGTAGCCGAAATGCCGCATATATCGAGTCGGAAAGCCGCAGAAGCGCGCGGTTTCCGGCGTTTGTTGCATCGAAGTTACATCGACGGAATGTGACAAGCAGCCCAAGCTGCTGGCAGGGCATGGTTTTCCCACACGGCTTGCTCTTCCGGCCCACTCGCGGCATAGGCGCGCGCAAATCTCACAACGCCTCGAACCACCCGAAAGGCCGCCCATGAAGATCTGCGTTCTCGTCAGCCTCAAGCCCGGCGTGCTCGACCCGCAGGGCCGTGCCGTCCATCATGCGCTGGAGGGCCTTGGTTTCGAGGGCGTGGACGACGTCCGCATCGGCCGCACGGTCGAACTCGATGTCGCGGACAACACCAGCGACGCGGCCCTCACCGAGATGTGCGAGAAGCTGCTCGCGAACACGGTGATCGAGAACTACAAAATCGAGAAGCTCGACTGATGGCCTTCCGCAGCGCCGTCATCACCTTCCCCGGTTCGAACTGCGACCGCGACATGGCGGTGGCGCTCGAACAGGTCTCGGGCACCGCGCCGGTCCGTGTCTGGCACGGCGATGCCGAACTGCCCGACAATCTCGACTTCATCGCCCTGCCCGGTGGTTTCTCCTACGGCGACTACCTGCGTTCGGGCGCCATGGCCGCCAACAGCCCGATCATGCGCGAGATCGTCCGCGCCGCCGATCGCGGCGTGCCGGTCCTTGGCGTGTGTAACGGGTTTCAGGTGCTGACCGAAGCACGCCTGCTGCCTGGCGCCCTGATGCGCAATGCCAGCCAGCACTTCATCTGCCGCACCGTCGGCCTCAAGGTCGAGAACGCGCAGTCGATCTTCACCAGCGGCTACGAGGCGGGCCAGGAAATCCGCATCCCGGTTGCCCATCACGACGGCAATTACTTTGCCGACGAGGAAACGCTCGACCGCCTCGAAGGCGATGGCCGCGTCGCTTTCCGCTACACCGAGAACTGCAATGGTTCGCGCCGCGATATTGCTGGCGTGCTCAACAAGGCAGGGAACGTACTCGGCATGATGCCGCACCCCGAGCGCGCGGTGGATGCCGCGCATGGCGGGACCGACGGGCTTGCGCTGTTCGAAGGTGCGATGAAGGCCCTCGCAAAGGCCTAAGCTTTAGGGCCTGACGCCTCAGGCGCTCTTGCGCTTCTCGTCGAAGCCGCGGCGTTTCACGACCTTGCGGGCATCCTCGGCAGGCATCGGCCGGCCGAAATGGTATCCTTGGATCTTGGTGCAGCCGAGACGGCGGATGAGGTCGGCCTCGTCCTGATTCTCGACACCTTCCGCCGTCGTCGTCATGCCGAGGCTGTCGGCCATGGCCACCACGGCGCGAACGATGGCGAGACTTTCCGGGCTTTCCTGAGCGGCACCCTGCACGAACAGGCGGTCGACCTTGATCGTGGTGAACTTGAGTTTGCGCAGGTAGCCGAGCGAAGAATAGCCTGTACCGAAGTCGTCCAGCGCGACCGAGCAGCCCAGCGCCATGCACTGCTCCAGAGCCTTACGGGCGACCGCCGCATCGCGCATGAAGATGCTTTCGGTCACCTCGATTTCGAGCCGCGAGGGATCGAGACCGCTGTGTGAAAGGGCACGCACGACCGTGCCTGCAAAGTCCGGCTCGACCAGCTGCTCGGGCGAAACGTTGATGTTCACCTTCACGTCTTCGGGCCAGTTGGCGGCTGCCTCGTGACAGGCCTGGTTGAGCACCCAGGTACCGATCGGCACGATCAGGCGCGTGTCTTCGGCGATGGGGATGAACTTGGCCGGGCTGACGAAGCCGTGTTCAGGGCTGTTCCAGCGCATCAGCGCCTCGAAGCTGACGACGCTTTCATCGATCGCATCAACCACGGGCTGGTAGTGGAGGACAAACTCGTCGTTCTCCAGCGCGCTGCGCAGCGCTACCTCCAGCTGGCGCCGTTCCTCGGCATTGCTGTGGAGCGAGGGTTCGTATTCGAAGTGGTTGCCCCCGCCCTCGTCCTTGGCGCGATAAAGCGCGAGGTCGGCGTTGCGTAGCAGCTCCTCGACCGAACGTCCGTCGCGCGGACCGATCGCCGAGCCGACGCTGGTGCCGACATAGAGAACGTGATTGTCGATGTGGAACGGCGTGGTGAGCGCGGCGATGATCGACTTGGCCAGCGTATCAGCGCGGCGGCGGTCGGAGGCATCGCGAATGACAACGCCGAACTCGTCGCCGCCGAGGCGGCCGACCAGCTCGCCCTCGTCCATCAGCGGCTTGAGGCGCGCCGCGACCTGCGCGAGCAGCCTGTCGCCGACAAGGTGGCCGAGCGAATCGTTCACCGCCTTGAAGCGGTCGAGGTCGATCATCAGGAACGCGCAGCGCGTACGCCACTGTTCCGCATAGGTCAGCGCCTTGCCCAGCGCCTCGTTGAGCTGCAGGCGGTTCGGCAGCTGGGTCAGCGTATCGTAGCGAGCGAGATACTCGATCTTCTCGGTGCTCTCGCGCTGCGTGGTCACATCCGAGCCCACGCCGCGGAAACCGAGCCACTGGCCGTCGCCGTCGAACATCGGCGTGCCCGAGAGCTCCCACCAGCGAACTTCGCCGCGCACCGTGGCCTTCACCACGAGGTTGGAGAAGCTCTCGCGGCCCTTAAGCTTGTCGGCGAGCTCGTGCAGGCTTTGCGGAAACTCGCCGTTCTTCCAGCCATCGCCGGAGATCAGCTGCAGGAACGACTTGCCCTCGATCTCGGCAGCGTCACGCTGGAGCGCGAAGGCGAAACGCGGGCTGACAGAACGCAGTCGGCGGTTGGTGTCGATCTGCCAGAGCCAGTCAGCCTGGCCTTCCTCGAATTCGCGCAGGAGCATCGAGACCGTCTCGCTCTTTTCCTGCATCTCAAGGTCTGCGAGCCGCGATTCGTAGGTCATTCGCGCAGATTCGATCAGGCCGAAGGATGCGAAGAACGCGCTCGCGAGAATAATGATGGCGAGCCCGAAATTGAACGTCGCGAGTGCTGCGATGAGCGAACCCACGCTGGCGGCTGTGCAAAAGGCGACGGAACTGAGCGGAGCGCTGAACCGACTGGCGACGCTGGCCAGCATCAGGAAAGCGATGGCTGCCCAGATCGATGCGATCTGGCCACCGGCGCCGAAGAATACCGCGCCGCACAGTCCTAGCGACCAGATGGCGCCCTTCAGGCCCGAGACCAACGCGTGACTGCGCAGCTCGCGCTCGGTGAACAGGCGGTCTTCGACGTCGCGCAGGCGATAGTCGCTGGCAAAGGCCAGCATCACGGCAAATCCGAGCGCCGCACCCCAGGCCTGGAGTGCGAGCAATTCGATGCTGTCACGGCATAGCCACACCACGATCAGGGCGGCGATGGCATGGAGCACGACGCGCGTTCCGGCGCGCTGGGAGACGACCGCATACTGGCGACCATGCACGCGCGCCCAGTCGCCGGTCTCGGGCAAATCTAGCCCGATGACCTGCCGCACGGTCGGCTTGGTCCCTTCAGGGGACTGGTCGAAATTCCAATCGCTCACACCTTGCGATTACGCGGGAAAGGTTATTTCCGGGTAAATCGCAGGCGGTTAAGCAGGATCATTCGACCGTGACGGATTTCGCCAGATTGCGCGGCTGGTCGACGTCGGTGCCCTTCACGCAGGCCACGTGATAGGCAAGCAGCTGGACGGGAATGGCGTAGACCAGCGGTGCGATCAGCGGGTGGACACGCGGCATCTCGATCGTGGCAAGGCATCCCTCGCCTGCCTGTTCAAGCCCCTCGGCATCGGAAATCAGCACGATCTGGCCGCCGCGTGCGCGCACTTCTTCCATGTTCGAAATGCTCTTTTCGAACAGCGGACCGGACGGTGCGAGCACGATCACCGGCACATCGTCGTCGATCAGTGCGATGGGACCGTGCTTCATCTCGCCGCTGGCATAGCCCTCGGCGTGGATGTAGCTGATTTCCTTGAGCTTCAGAGCACCTTCGAGCGCGAGCGGGTAGTCGGGCCCGCGTCCCAGATAGAGCACATCGCGCGCCGGGGCGATGAGGTGCGCCATCGAGGCGATATCGTCGTCATGGTCGAGCGCCGCGTTGAGACAGGCAGGTGCCTCGAGCAGGTGCTTGACGACCTCGTACTCTTCCTCGCGGCTCATGAGGCCCTTCTTGACCGCCATGTGCGCCGCAAGCGCGGCGAGGACGGCAAGCTGGCAGGTGAACGCCTTGGTCGATGCGACACCGATCTCGGGGCCGGCATGGGTGGGAAGCAGAAGGTCCGCCTCGCGCGCCATTGTGCTGGTCGGCACATTGACGACGACGGCGATGGTCTGGCCGTTTTCCTTGCAGTGCCTCAGCGCCGCCAGCGTGTCGGCAGTCTCGCCGCTTTGCGAAATGAAGATGGCAAGACCACCATCCTCCAGAACCGGCTCGCGGTAGCGGAACTCGGAAGCCACATCGATGTCGACGGGCACACGGGCGAACTGCTCGAACCAGTACTTGGCGACCATGCCCGCGTAATAGGAGGTTCCGCAGGCGACGATTGTCACGCGCTTGATGCTGGAGATGTCGAAGTCGAACTGCGGCAGGGCGATCGAGGCATCATCGCGACGCAGGTAAGAGCCGAGCGTCTGGGCCACCACAGTGGGCTGCTCGAATATCTCCTTCTGCATGAAGTGGCGGTAATTGCCTTTTTCAGTCGCCGAGGCCGAGGCGCCGGACGCGCGAACTTCGCGTTCGACCTTTTCGTTTTCGTCATCGAAGATGGTCGCGCCTTCGCGGGTGATTTCGACCCAGTCGCCTTCCTCCAGATATGAAATCTGCTGGGTCAGCGGCGCGAGTGCCAGCGCGTCGGAGCCCAGATACATCTCGCCCTCGCCATAACCGACGACCAGCGGCGAACCGCGGCGCGCCCCGATCAGCATGTCGGGATGATCGCGGAAGGCGATGGCCAGAGCGAAAGCGCCGCGAAGGCGGGGAAGCATGTTCGCCACCGCCTCGTGCGGGGTTTCGCCATCCTCCAGGCGCCGCGTGAGCAGGTGCGCGACCACTTCACTGTCGGTATCGCTTTCCAGCGTGCGACCCGCAGCTTTCACTTCCGCGCGCAATTCCTTGTAATTTTCGATGATACCATTGTGGACGATTGCCACCTTGTCGGTCGCATGCGGATGCGCATTGCTCGCGGTCGGTGCCCCATGGGTCGCCCACCGGGTGTGCGCAATGCCGATCTCGCCCTCGGCTGGGTTCTCCGCCAGCTCCGCGACAAGGTTCGACAACTTGCCTTCGGCGCGGCGGCGGATCAATTCTCCGCCATAGATGGTACAAATGCCCGCGCTGTCATACCCGCGGTATTCCATGCGTTTCAGCCCGTCGACCAGCCGTTCCGAAACGGCCTGATTGCCGACAATACCGATAATTCCGCACATATAGGGGTCCCTTTAGCCTGTCGGAAGCAGCCTTAGCGTTTCCCGTCCGCCAATCAATCGGCGCGAGCAGTAGCCGGTTCCCGGGGTGTACTCCACCACAGGAGAAGACCGGCCCCGATGATGATCGTCGCGCCGATCAAGGTCGCTAGGTCCGGGACGTCGCCGAACCACCACCAGCCGAAGAGTGTCGCCACCAGCATCTGCACATAGGTCGTGGGTGCGATCGTAGCAGCGCCCGCCCGCTGCGTACCAATGTAGGCCAACCAATGCGCGCTGCTGGCGGTGATCGCCACCAGGGCACAGCGCCCCAGGACTGTCCAGTCCGGCATTTCGAGGCGCAAGCTCTCAGCACCTGAAGCATGGCCGCCGAACGCAGCGACAATGAGAAGGGGCATGGCACCGATCTGGACGAACACCTGCATCGAAAGCGAGCTGCCCTGCCCCGCGCTGGCCCTGTTGGCGATGATCATCAGCGCGAAGAAGAACGCCGAGCCGAGTGGCAGGAGTGCCTGCCAGCCGAGTACCGCGAGATTGGGACGTAGCACGAGCGCCACGCCGGCAAGCGCGACGAGCGATGCCATCCACACGGCAGCACGCACCTTCTCGCCGAGCAAAGGACCGCTCAGCAGAGCGACAACTACAGGCGAGACAAAAGCGAGCGCCATCGCAGTGGCAAGCGGCATGACGAAAATGGCCGAGAAGAAGCACAGCGATGCCGCAGCGAGGCAGAAACCGCGGGCAGCTTGCAACCAGGGGTTCGACGGCCGGAAAGCCGCGCGCCCTTCGTTCATCCCAAGGAGGATCGATAGCCCCGCCGCGCCGATCGCGAAACGGATCGCCGCAACGCCAAGCGGCGAGAATTCACCTGCCATGGACTTGATGACCGCATCCCCCACGCTGAGCAGCGCAAAACCGCACAGTGCGAGAAGTATCCCGCTTCGCTCGCCTTTTTGCATTGTCAGTTCGCGCCCGCCGCCGAGTCCTGGCCTCGGGCAATCACGAGAACGACTACCGACAGCACTACAATCGACACAATGAAGCGGGGGTAGTGGAGCATGCCTTCCAGCAGGCTCTGGAACAGCAAGGCGTACAACATTGCGAGCGCGGGGAAGGCCACCGGAACCGCCTTTCCCGCACGGTGCACGAATTTGATCCCTCGAACCGCAATCCACAGGGCTGCTGCGGCGCCAATCACACCCCAAGAAATGAGGAATTGCAGAATGACGTTATGCGGCTGTGTAGGCCGGTAGCTCGGAGAATATTCCCAGAATATCGAGCCCGTGCCCAGCCCCACCCATGGCGAACTCAGCCAGATTTCAACGCTCCGCGTCCAGATCAGGGTGCGAGTAATCGCAAAGCCCGAACCCGACTCGAAATCGCGCGTTTCGATCAAGTGGAATGCCGGATCGTCCGGCAGCAACAGATATGCAAGCGCCGTCGCCGCGATGGTCAAACCCGCAGCCCAGGCCATACGCCCCAATTCCGGCCATCTGCGCAAGAACAAGAGAAACACAAGTGTCACGACGACGACCGCAAGGATCGCCGCGCGTGTACCCGACCATACCGTCAGCCCTGCAGCCAGAAAGTAGAACGCGCGCGCCCATGCCATGTCGCGCCCGCTTGCCCCGAACAAGATCTCGAATTGCGAAAGCTGCCGTAATAGCTCCGGTCCACGAGCCGAAGTGTCGCACACTGATCCAGCCCGGGACGGCTCCGCGCAATTCGATCATCCCGAAAGGGAGTGTTTCTGCAGGCGGGACGGTTCCGAACCACCAGGCCGTGTAAATGGAGAGGACAGCAAGCCCTACCCCGTGCCAATGAAAGAACCGGTCGTCGGATGGAACGTCGCTGCCTTTCAGCACCGAGAAGACTGCCAACGCAAAGACGATGTGGAAAATCCACATCAGCGAGTGAGTAAGCGCATAAAAGACATCTGAGCTCACGAACACCAGGCCGAAACTCATCACGGCAAGCCAGATTCCGAGCGCAATTCGGATGTCGCGCGGCAGGGCTTTGATCGCTGCGACCAGATCGAAACCGCGCCGCCCCGCCCACAGGATGAAGCCGATCTCGAATATCAGGTAAGGAAGCTCGATAACCCTGGTCGTCTCGTACCAAGGCTTGCTCATCATCGTGAAGTAAGTCGGATAAGCCACGGCGGTTACGACCGGCATCACCACGCCGAGGGCGACCGCCAGGATCCTGACGATACCGGCTCGATCGACCGGTCGGTCTCTTCTCGTCAATTCGGCTTGCGGCATTCTGCTACCCCCGTGAGCCCGTCATCGGCGTCTTCCGAGCGCATCGCGCCATTAACTGCTCGGATCAAGGCCGCCATTTAGAGAAAATCAAGGTTTCCAACTTATTCACCAAATCCGCGAAGACGGGGTTTGCCACTTTTGGGGCAGCGCTTCCCTGTCACCAGACATTACCTTTTGAGGGGTTGAGGCATGAGTGCATTCGGACGGAAAAACGGGTCGGCAGGCATGTCTGCCGGTGCGCGTCCGCAGTTTGGTGTCGCTCGTCCGATGCAGGGCGGCGGCAAATCCTCAGACGGCGACAAGGATAAGGGCGACGGAAACGGCGGCGAACAGTTCCCGCCCCTTCCGCAGGATGCGCCTCCCGCACCCGGAGCTGGTGGATCGGACAAGAACGCCGATGCCATGCAGCGCCTGTCGGACCGCATGAATGCGACGCACCAGACCGAAGGCGAAGTCGGCGGTTTCGAAGCCAGCGTCCACAAGATCAAGGAACAGGTGCTCCCGCGCCTGCTCGAACGCGTCGATCCCGAAGCCGCGGCAACCCTGTCCAAGGACGAGCTGTCGGAAGAATTCCGTCCGATCATCATGGAAGTGCTGGCCGAGCTGAAGGTCACGCTAAACCGCCGCGAACAGTTCGCACTCGAAAAGGTCCTCGTCGACGAATTGCTCGGCTTCGGTCCGCTCGAAGAACTGCTGAACGATCCCGACGTGTCGGACATCATGGTCAACGGCCCCGACCAGACCTACATCGAAAAGAAGGGCAAGCTCGTCATTGCCCCGATCCGCTTCCGCGACGAACAGCACCTGTTCCAGATCGCCCAGCGCATCGTGAACCAGGTCGGCCGTCGCGTCGACCAGACCACCCCGCTCGCCGACGCCCGCCTCAAGGACGGCAGCCGTGTGAACGTCATCGTGCCGCCGCTTTCGCTGCGCGGTACCGCGATCTCGATCTCGTAAGTTCTCCGAGAAGCCGATCACGCTCGACATGCTCCAGGGCTTCGGATCGATGAGCGAGAAGATGTGTACGGCGCTCAAGATTGCCGGCGCATGCCGCATGAATATCGTCATTTCCGGCGGTACGGGTTCGGGTAAGACGACCATGCTCAACGCCCTGTCGAAGATGATCGACCCGGGCGAGCGCGTGCTCACCATCGAGGACGCCGCCGAGCTCCGCCTGCAGCAGCCGCACTGGCTGCCGCTGGAAACGCGTCCGCCGAACCTCGAAGGCCAAGGTGCCATCACCATCGGCGACCTCGTGAAGAACGCCCTGCGTATGCGTCCCGACCGCATCATCCTGGGCGAAATTCGTGGCGCGGAATGTTTCGACCTTCTCGCCGCCATGAACACGGGCCACGATGGTTCGATGTGTACACTTCACGCCAACAGCCCGCGTGAGTGTCTCGGCCGTATGGAAAACATGATCCTGATGGGCGACATCAAGATCCCGAAGGAAGCCATCAGCCGCCAGATCGCAGAATCTCGTCGACCTGATCGTGCAGGTGAAGCGCCTTCGCGATGGTTCTCGCCGCACCACCGACATCACCGAGGTGATCGGCATGGAAGGCGACGTGATCGTGACGCAGAACCTGTTCAAGTTCGAGTATCTGGACGAGAGCGAGGACGGCAAGATTCTCGGCGAGTTCCGCTCGAGCGGCCTGCGACCCTACACGCTGGAAAAAGCCCGCCAGTTCGGCTTCGACCAAGCGTATCTGGAAGCCTGCCTCTAAGGCACTAGCCCCGGACGATACCCGGTACGGCGACGGCCAGCAGGCCGCCGCCTACCACCATGAATGTCAGGAACAGGCCGGTCCACGGTATCCAGCCGACGCTGTCTATTCTGGTCCGCTTCGCGCGCCGCCGCTCCATGCCGAGCGCGACAAGCGCACACAGGACGAAGCCCGCACCCCACAAGGCGAGGATTTCGGCGTCGCTGGCAAAGGTCAGGAAGCGTTGCATCGTGCGCCATATGGGGCAGACGGCAGGGCCCGCCAAGGACCGTTCAGGGAACTGCGCCTACAAGTACCCGTTCTTCCCGCACGAACGCTCGATACTTGAGCCCTTCGGGAAGGATGCTATTATGATCAAGAAACTGCTTATCGCCTTCGGAATTACCACGATGAGCCTTGGCGCTACTGCCTGCAACACGGTGCAGGGCCTTGGTGAAGACGTACAATCGGTTGGCGAGGCCGGTGAGGATGCAATCGATTAAGCCATGAAAAACAAGACCGAACTCTTCAGGAAATCCATGCTGTTGCTGTCAGCTGCCGCCCTTTCTCTGGGCAGCGCCGCCTGCAACACGGTCAAGGGCCTCGGCGAGGACATCAAGTCCGTCGGCGAAGCAGGCGAGGAAGCGATCGACTGATCGCGGATCGTCTAATTCACTGAAGAATGAAACGCCCGCCCTCACCGGCGGGCGTTTTGCTATGTATCGAGCCGGCGATAGACCAGCGTCAGATTGTTCGCCGGCATTGCGTATCGAGCAGTGCGCTCGAAGCCTGTTTTCGTTGCCAGTTCATCCATCCGGGACAGGCGCCTGATCCCCCAGGCGGGATTGCGGGCACGCAGGCTCTCGTCGAAAGCGGTGTTTGAAGCGGCGGTCTCTACGTCGTCCTCGAAATATGGACCGTAGAGGATCAGCGGCGCTTCCGAGGCGAGGATGCCGGCAGCGCCGCGAAACAACCCTTCGCTCGCCTCCCAGGGGCTGATGTGAACCATGTTCACGCACAGCACGGCATCGGCTTCATCGATCGGCCAAGGGCCTTGGGTGGCATCGATTTCGACCGCAGGGCGGAGATTACCCGGCCCTGCCTCGCTCGCCCAGCTGCCGATCGACATGAGCGCATCGCTTTCCCGGTCGCTGGGCTGCCAATCGAGCGCCGGGAAACGGCTGGCCATGAAGACCGCATGCTCGCCCGAGCCGCTGGCTATCTCCAGCACCAGACCGCTTGCGGGCAGTTCATTTCCGAGGACATCGGCGAGCGGCTGGGAATTGCGCGCCGTTGCCGGCGCATGACGCTTCAATTCACCTGCCTCTCGCGACCTTCCCAGTAGGGAGCGCGCAGGTCCTTGCGAAGGATCTTGCCTGAGGCGTTGCGCGGCATCACGTCGATCACATCGACGCTCTTGGGGACCTTGAACCCGGCGAGACGCTCGCGCGTCCATTCGATGATCGATTTCTCGTCCACCTCTTCGCCCGGCTTGGCGACGACGCAGGCCTTCACTGCCTCTCCCCAGGTGTCGTCGGGCACGCCGATGACAGCCACTTCGCTGATGGCGGGGTGGCCATAAATCGCGCTTTCGACCTGTGCGGGATAGACGTTCTCGCCGCCCGAAATGATCATGTCCTTGATCCGGTCCTGGATGAAGACATAGCCGTCCTCGTCCATGTAGGCCGCGTCGCCCGTGTGCATCCACCCGTACTTGAGCGAGCTTTCGGTCGCCTCCGGCAGGTTCCAGTAGCCCGCCATGTTCGAAGGGCTCCTGCAGATGAGTTCGCCCACCTCGCCGCGCGGCAGTTCCTCGCCGTCCTCGCCGATGACCTTCAGTTCCGCCCCGGGAACAGCCTTGCCGGCAGACTTCATCCGCTCGTTACCTTCGAGCGAATGATCCTCGGGCGGTAGCGCAGCGATCGTGCCGGTGGTCTCGGTCATGCCGTAGCATTGCATGAAGCCCGCATCGGGAATGGTGCGCACAGCCTCGCGCAGCAGGTCGAGCGGGATCGGGGCCGCGCCGTACATCACGTATTTGATCGCCGACATGTCGGTATCTTTCGCGCGCGGGTGCTGCACCACCATCTGCAGCGCGGCAGGTACGATGAAGAGCCTCGTGATGCCCTGCTCGAATCCGTCGAGCACGCCGTCGGGCGTGAACTCTTCCTGCACGATGGCCCTGATGCCGGACCCCATCGCCATGATGCCGAGTCCCGTGCCCCCGATATGCGCGCAGGGCATGCACACGAGGATCGCCTCGTCATCGTCGAAATGCGACCAGGGCTGGCCTTCCTCCTGGCTCGGAACGCGCAGAGAGAAGAGGTTGCGGTTGGTCAGCACCGCCCCCTTGGGATTGCCGGTGGTGCCGGAGGTGTAGAGCTGCAGCACGGCATCGTCCGGTCCCGCAGCCGTGAAATCGTCGGCCGGTGCCGCTTCGATGGCGGCAAGCGCATCGGGTGTCGACATCACTTCGGGCGGCGTGTCCATCTGGCTGCACGCCTTCTGCGCCAGCTCCTCGAAGCCTTCGCCGAGCAGCAGGAGCTTCGCCCCGGTATCGCCGAGGATATAGGCCACTTCGGGTGCAGCAAGGCGCCAGCCGATCGGCACCATCACCGCGCCGACACGCGCGGCGGAATAGAACAGCTCGAAATAGTGTCGCGAGTTCTTGCCAAGCCAGGCGATACGGTCGCCCCTGCCCACGCCGTGTGCGGCCAGCATGGCGACAATCTTGCGGCTGCGCGGTTCGAGCTCGCCGAAACTGATCGCCTCGCCGTCCTGCTCCAGCGCGATATTGTCGGGTCGCTCCTGCGCCCAGTGGCGAATGAACTCGTCGAAACTGAGCTTGGGCTCTTCACTCATGCGGCTCTCCTCTCGGGAGCCATCATGCCATGCACCGGCCAGCGCGCAAGAACCCTATTGCCAGCGGCCGCCTTCGCGCGCGCGGCGCTCGCGCACGACGAGCCAGATGAAGAGGCCCAGCGGTCCGGCCATAAAGGTCGCAAGCAGGATGGGTGCCTGCACCAGCCGCGAGAAGCCTTTGGCATCCGCGTCGCGCGCGATCCAGATGCCGACGAAGAGGTCGAAGGCGAGATAGTGGATCCAGCCGACCGTCACTCCGCCGTCACTTGCGAATATCCGGCGTACACCCTCGATCGAGCCGAAATCCATGCTCGCCGAACCACCGACGGGGTCGAGCAAGCCACTGACGATGCCGATCAGCCCGAGCGAGTAGGCAGCACAGAGCAGTCCGACGCCCAGATAGAGCGCGGCCGCGAGCAGGGCCGGCCAGCGCGGCAGGAGGATGAGCGCGGCCCACATCGCTAGTGCGAGGATATTGGCTGCACTGAACGCGATCGACCACATCTCGCTTCTCCTCAATCGGCCACGAGTTGCGGCAGGGTTCGCGCAGCGCGGTGGATGGCGTCGTTATCGTGGACGAAACGGCCACGTGCCGCACGCCTGCTGAGCGCGAGCGCCGCTTGCGCGACTGTTTCTGCCTTGATGGCCCGGTACTGGCGATAGGCGCCATGCAGGAAGAGGTTTGCCACGGGGGCCGCCGCGATGCCGATACGCTCTGCGGTCCGCCGGTCGTTCTCGCGCTTGCCGACGAGCAAGCCTGGTCGGAGGATGTCGAGGCGGTTGAAGCGGACGCGCGTCAGGTCGCGCTCCATCTCGCCTTTCACCCTCAGGTAGAACTGCTTGGACGCGATATTCGCGCCGACCGAGCTGACGCAGACGAAGCGTTCGACGCCATGCTCCTTGGCGGCCTGCGCGGTCTCGATTACGAGGTCGTAATCGACCGCCCGGAAGGCTGCCTCGTCCTCGCCAGCTTTCTTCCAGGTGGTGCCAAGCGCGCAGATGACCGCCTTCGGACGGAGCGCTTCGAGGACCTCGCCCCACTTCGCTGGTTCCGCGACGAAATATTCGATGCGAAGCCCGCGCGGAAAGGACGTCTCACGCCGGCCGATGCCTTGCAGGCGCACGTCTTCGCGGCCGATGCATTCTTCCATGACCTTGCCGCCAATGAGGCCGGTCGCGCCGATCAGGCAGAGGCGCAGCGCGTCAGACATTGGACAAGCCCTCGGGTGCCTGGCCGTAGATACGGCGGCACTGGTCGATAGCGAAGCGGTCCGTCATACCGGCGATGAAATCGGCGATGTGGCGGCTCGTATGCGGATCGCCCGAAGGCAGCTGGTCGGCCCAGCCGTTGGGCATGATCTTCGGATCGTCGCGATAGGCCGCAAAGAGCCGTGAGACGACATCGCGCGCACGCTCCGACGTCTGGATCTGCTCGGGATGGTAATAGAGCCGCTCGTACATGAACTTCTTCAATCGTCTTTCTTCGACAGCCATTTCCGGCGAGAATCCCGCCGTCTGCTCGCCCGCTCCCCTCGCCTCGTCGGCGCTGGCCATGCCTTTCACCCGTGCGCGCGTGTTTTCAAGCACGTCGTTGACCATCAGCCCGATCTGGCTGCGCACGAGCTCGCGCAGCTGGATCTCGCGCGGCGCGTGCGGAAAGCGCTTTTCGACTCGTCGGAACTGGTCCGCGAGAAGGTCCAGCTCCATCAGGTCGTCGAGCGACAGGAAGCCTGCCCTCAGGCCATCGTCGATATCGTGATTGTCATAGGCGATGTCGTCGGCAACCGCCGCCACCTGCGCTTCGAGCGATGGCCACTGGCCAAGTTCTAGGCTGAAAGCATCGTCGATCTCGGCGAGCGCCCAGTTCGACGTCTTCACCGGACCATTGTGCTTCGCCATCCCCTCGAGCATTTCCCAGGTCAGATTAAGCCCGGGATGGTCGGGATAGGGGCTTTCGAGCCGCGCCAGCACGCGGATGCCATGCGCGTTGTGATCGTAGCTGCCCGCATGCGTCATCGCATCCTCGAGCGCTTCCTCGCCTGCGTGACCGAAGGGCGGATGGCCGATATCGTGGGCAAGGCACAGAGCCTCGGTCAGGTCCTCGTCGAGACCGAGTTCGCGCGCGATGACCCTGCCGATCTGCGCGACTTCTAGGCTGTGCGTGAGCCGCGTGCGGTAGTGATCGCCGTCGGGCGCCACGAAGACCTGCGTCTTGGAGCGCAGCCGCCGGAAAGCGATAGAATGGATGATCCTGTCGCGATCGCGCTGGAATTCGCTGCGCGGACCGCGCGCACCGTCGCGGTCCTCGGCAAACTCGCGTCCGCGCGAGGCGGCGGGATCGGCGGCGTACGGGGCTCTTTGCATGCGGGAGTGAGGCTTAGGTCAGCCGATTCACCGCGACAACGTGAACGAAAAGCGAACCCGCAGGCTTTTCGTCAGAACGCGCTTTGCGAGCGGGCAAAGAAAAGGGCCGCGCGTCCTGAAACGCGCGGCCCGACCGGATGGTTGCGACCCTCGGCTATCAGTTGACGCCGATCGTATCCGGATTTCCGTCAGGGTCTCCGTTCACCGAACCACCGCTGCGGATCGAACCGAGCAGCAGCAGGCCTGCGGCGTGCGGGCTAGCCATCGAGGTGCCCGAAAGCGTCGCATAGCCGCCCCCCTTGTAGGTCGAGAGGATGCCCGAGCCGGGCTCCGCGAAATCGACCGGCGGGTTGCCGTAGTTGGAGAAGCTCGACCAGTTGTCGCCCTGTGCGAACGAGCTGATCGTGTAGATGTTCGGGTGGTTTGCCGAAGCGGGGGACTTGGTGGTCGCGCTGGTGCTTTCGTTACCGGCAGCAAGCGCGAAGCGCAGGCCGGTCTGGGCAGCAGCTATAACAGCGTCGTTCAGCGCCTGGCTGAAACCGCCACCGAGCGACATGTTCGCCACGTCGTTCGAATTGGCGATCTGTGCCGCATATTCGATGCCCGCGATCACGCCGCTTGTCGAACCCGAACCACGACGGTCGAGGACCTTGATACCGATGACTTCGACGCCCGGTGCAACACCGATCACACCGATGTTGTTGTCGATGGCAGCGATGGTGCCGGCAACGTGCGTGCCGTGGCCATTGCCGTCGTCGGCGTTCTTATCGCGGGTAAAGTTGACCGAGAGGCCGACGTTTACATTAAGATCTGGGTGGTCGAGATCGACGCCACTATCGAGGACGAGCGCACGGCCGGTTGCACCGGTCTGGCCGCCACCGACACGCGTAATGCCCCAAGGCGTGGTCTGCGAAGGCTGGCTGCCGCCGTCATCGCCGCCCTTGCCCTTGCCCGGAGGCGGAGCCGAGGTGGTGTAGACCTGGTCCTGCTCGCAATATGCGATGCGCGGGTTCTTCGCCTGCATGTTGGCGACGCCCTGAGCCGATGCGTTCACGGCGAAGCCGCGGATCGTACGCTCGTAGGTGAACTTGACGTTGCCACCGGCAGCGCGTGCCGAACGGTTGGCTTCCGCCTTGACCGAACCCTGGCCCACGAGGCCGGGGTTGAACACGCAGACGTATTGGTTTTCGATCTTCTGTGCAGCGGCAGGCGTAGCGACAGCTGCTCCCGCAAGCGCAACGAAGCTTACGGTCGCGAGGCGACCCATGGTAATTTTCATATGTGCAGTCCCTTCCCAGAGAATTGAGAAGGCTAGAATGCCGCCCATTCACGCGGTGACAACCGGGTGAAGGTTAATTTCCCTTGAAAGATTCCCACTGTCACCAAAATGTCGCAATTATACAACTTGGGTTGCAGTTCGAAATCAAATTATGTTGCGTCCAGCATCCAGTCGACGGCAGCTTTGCAATGGATGTCGGTAGAATCGAACACGGGCAGGACATTTGCATCCGTGTCGACCACGAGCTCCAGTTCGGTGCAGGCCAGAACGATGGCTTTCGCCCCCTCCTTTTCCTTCATCGTGATGATCGACTTCAGCGCGCGCTCGGCATCGCGGGTGACCCGGCCGAGCATCAATTCCTTGTAGATGATGCCGTCGACCAGCTCGACATCGCTGGGATCGGGGGGAAGCAGGTCGACGCCGTATGACACCAGCCGCTGGCGGTAGAAGCTCTCCGTCATGATGAAGCGCGTGCCCAGCAGCGCGGCATTGTTGCATTTGGCTTCCTGCATCGCCTTGCCGACGCTGTCCGCGATGTGGAGGACAGGGATCGAAATCGCCTCCGCCAGCCGGTCGTAGCATTTGTGCATGGTATTCGCCGCGACGACGAGACCTTCGGCACCTGCGTCTTCCAGCCGGCGCGCACTGTCGACGAGAATGCTTGCGATGCCATCCCAATCGTCCGACTGCTTCGCCTGGTAGATGCGCGAATAATCGAGGCTTTCGATCAGCATCGGCGCGCTCGCCATCGGCTGCGCGCGTTTTTGCACATTGCGATTGATACGTTCGTAGAAAGCGCGGGTCGAAATCCAGCTCATCCCGCCGATGAGGCCCAGTGTACGCAAGAACGACGCTCCTTCGAGAAGATGTCACGCCGCCTAGGTGCGGCCCCCGTGTTCAAGGGGTTAGAACGGCCTCGTCCGCCCGCGGTTCCATCGAACCGGCAGGACCGAGCCGCATCTCCGAAAGCCAGACCATGAGATCGGTCGCGCTTCGCTCGGGTGCTTCTTCCATCGGGATATGACCGATGCCGTCATAGGCGACGAGCGTGGCGTCCGGCAGGTGCTCGGCATACCACTCACCCGCATCGAAGGGGATCAGCGCGTCCTCCTTCCCCCACATGACGAGCGTGGGCACGCGGATGCCCGAGACGGTTTCCGCGTCGAAAGCGGTGCGCTCCTGCGAGAAACGTTTGCGCGTCGCGCTGCGGTTGCCCGGATAGCGCGCCAGCTGCCAGTATCGGTCGATCGCCTCATCAGTGACGATATCCTGGTTCGTGACGCTCTGCGACAGGCTGCGCGCGACCAACGAACGCGGCAACAGCTGGCTCATCACGTCACCTACCACCGGCATTCCGGCTAGAGTGAACGCGATGTTTCCGCCGCCCTCGCGCCTGACTGGCGCGCCGCCCGCATCGACGAGCACAAGCGCCTCGAGCCGTCCGGGGTTCTCGATCGCATAGCCGGCGGCAATCCAGCCGCCCATCGAATTGCCGACAAGCGTGAACGTGGTGAGGTCAAGCTCGTCCGCCACCGCAGTCACGTCGGCAACGAAGCCGCCGAGAGTATAGTCGTCGTCCAATGCCGGGCCGGTCAGCCCATGACCGCGCTGGTCGTAACGGATGACGCGGTAGTCTTCGGAGAGCATGTCCGCCCAGGCCTGCCATGTATGCAGGTCGGCGTTCGAACCGTGCAGGAGGATGATAGCGGGCGCATCGCGCGGCCCTTCATCGCGAAGGTGGATCTCGCGTCCATCCTCGAGCGCGAGGAACTGCGAAGGCTCCTCTGCATATTTCGCGCGCATCTCCTCGGGATCGGTATCGGGCACGCGAAACGCAAGAAAAGCGATCACAAGCAAGGCCGCGAGTATTCCCAGGCCGCGCAACAGCCACTTTTTCACTTGAGCTTACCCCCTGTTTCCATGCCTGCGATCCAGCGTCGTACCGCCTCGGCCCCTTCTTGGTCGACGCTGGCCTTGCCCAGTTCGGGCATGGCGACGCCGGGATCGTTGCTCAGCATCCGGTGCAGCAGGATCGATCCTTCCGGATCGCCCGGAACGATATCGAACAACAGGTCGCCCGCCCCTCGCCCGGCAGCCACCGGTCGTTTCATGATGCCCAGCGCCTTGGGATCGTCCTGCTCCCAACGCAGGTCCAGCCCGCTGTTCGACGCCATCGCGCCCGGCCGGTGGCAATGTGCGCAATTGACGTCGAGATAGGCGCGTGCGGCCTCTGCGGCATTCGCCTGTTCGCGATGTGCCCAGACGGGCAGTTGGTCCGCGCCTTCGGGCACTTCCCCGAAATGCCCCGTGAACCAGTCGGCCGAGAGATTGCGGACCTTGGGCCCGATCGGCACGACTTCGCCATCGAGTCCGTGACATTCCTTGCACTGGTTCTTGTTCGGGACACGGTAACTGATCGCCTCGCCTCTTGGCGTAGTCAGGTCGATCCTCGCTCCGGCAATCGCGAGCCGCGCATCGGTCTGCTCCTCGTTCCAGAGGTAGGGCAATGCGAGCCAGCCATCGGCACGGTGGAGGAGGACACGCGTCTCGATCAGGCGGCGCTCGTCGCCTTCGCCGAATGCGAAGGTCTTGATCAGCGCGCTGCCGACCGGAAATTCGAGCAAGCCCTCCCCATCGGCCACGGGTTCGGTACCGAAGGGGGTGTAAATGAAGCGGAGCTTCTCGGCCCCGTCCGAATAGAGCGGCGTATTGAGCTCGTACTTGTAGACGCCCGGGCCGACGTCATGCGCCTGAAGATTGCTGAAGAACCCATACTCGGACAGCAGGCGCGGAAAGCCCGGGCCGCTGACCGCCTCGTCATTGACCGGCTCGGGCATGGCAGGCGGCATGGCCATGGCTGCCGCCGCGCAGCATGCCGATATGCCGAGAAGCAACCTGCCGATCATCCCGCGAGCCGCGCCTCCAGTTCGGCGGGAGCGCCAATGCCGCTGCTATCGAATTCGCTTTCCGGTGCGGGCGCGGAAAGCGGCGCGGGCTGCGCGTCGCCAAGTCCCTTGCCCTGCTCGGTAAGGTTGAGCGTCCAGCCGGGCGTATCGCCGGTGACATAGAGGCTGCCGAGACCGTCCCACATGACCGGGGGAAGCGCGCCGCCGAAGGCCGCCTTGAGCATTTCACCACCCTCGAGCTGCGGATCGTAACCGCCTCCGTCGAACTGGTTCTCACCCACCACGACGCCGCGCGGAAGCGGGTTGTAGCGCTCGTCCTCGAAGGGCTGGACGTAGGCAATCACCATGACCGGCGCGGTCGGATTGCCCGAGAGGATGTTATCCTCGATCAGCACGTCCTCGTTCGCCATCACCATGATGCCCGTGCCGCGACGCACACCAGCAACGATATTGCCCGGAGGCGCGAAGTTGGGCGTGTCATTCGCGACCACGAGATTGTTGCGCACGATCACGTTGCCGCCACCCATGACGGGCAGGTCGGGAAGGTCGAACACGAGGATACCGCCCGTGTTGCGCGTGGCGATATTGTGCTCGACCAGCGCGTTACGGCTGTTCTCGATCTCGATCCCCGCGACATTCGCCTCGGCAATCGAGTTGCGCACCGTGATCTGGTTAGACTGTCCGACATAGATCCCGGCATCGCTCGCGCCGGTGACCTTCACCCCATCGACCAACACGCCGGTGCTTTCCACCGGATAGATCGCGTAGGCGCCGTTCTCGGGATGAGGGCCGCGCGTCCAGGTGACGCGGATGCGGTGGTAGACGATGTGATCGGCGCCCTTCGACTTGATCCCGTCGCCCTTGGGGTTCTCCATCGCGAAATCGCGCAAGGTGACATTGTCGCTGGTGACCAGCAGCCCCTCTCCCGCGCCTGCCTGCGCGGTGAAATCGAGAACCGTCCCGTCCATCCCGGCCCCGCGGACCGTAACGCCGTCGACATCGAGGCTGAGCCCGTCGGTGAGCTCGTAACGCCCGGCAGCAAGGACGATCTCGTCGCCGGGCTGCGCCAGGATCAGTGCTTCCTGCAGGCGCTCCTGCGCGCCCTCGCCCGGTTCGATGGAATGCGTTTCGGCCAGCACGGGCGCGGCGCTGGCGAGCAGGACGGCTGAAAAAGCAGTGCGGATCATGAGTCTCTCCCTCTTGAGGGCCATGATGCCGCAGTGCGGACCGATTGCAAGTGGCGCTATCCGCGCGAGAACGCGCAAATCGCGGCTGAGGAGCCGACGACCTCGATCACCTCTGCATCCTCGACAGTGCGAAGCCGCTCGAGGAACTCGATCGTGCTTGTCGGAAGGCCCGCCTCCTTCTCGCGCACGCGGAGGCGCTCCAGCTCGCGGAGCTGGTCAATCGTGAGACGTTCGGAAAGGCGTGTGCCCATGCAGGCGGCGACCGGCTGCGGCACGCCGCGCTCCACCAGAGCGCTTTCTATGCGTGCCGCGGTGACCCGCTCGAAGCCGCCGAAATAGCCCCACAGGCCGATGCCGACGAGCGCCAGCAGGATGATAGCAATCAGTGTCTTGCGCATTAGGCTAGTCGATCGCCTTCACGATTTCCTCGACCATCTTCTTCGCGTCGGACAGCAGCATCATCGTCTGGTCCATGTAGAAGACGTCGTTGTCGACGCCCGCATAGCCCACGCCGCCCATCGAGCGCTTGATGAAGAAGACCTGCTTGGCCTTGTCCACGTCGAACACCGGCATGCCGTAGATGGGCGACGACTTGTCGGTCTTGGCAGCCGGGTTCACCACATCGTTCGCGCCGATGATGAAGGCGACGTCGGCCTGCGCGAACTCGGAGTTGATGTCTTCCAGCTCGAACACGTTCTCGTAAGGCACGCTAGCCTCGGCGAGGAGCACGTTCATATGCCCCGGCATGCGTCCGGCGACGGGGTGGATGGCGTACTTCACCTCCACGCCCTTTTCCTCCAGCAGGTCCGCCATTTCGCGAAGCGCATGCTGCGCCTGCGCCACCGCCATGCCGTAACCCGGGATGATAATGACCTTCTCTGCCTGTTCGAGCATGAAGGCCGCATCGGCGGCGCTGCCCTGCTTGTAGGGGCGCTGCTCCTTCGCCTCGCCCCCGCCCGCGCTCGCGTCAGCGCCGAAGCCGCCCGCGATTACGGAGATAAAGCTGCGGTTCATCGCGCGGCACATGATGTAGCTCAGGATCGCACCCGAAGAACCGACCAACGCGCCGGTGATGATCATCGCCGTATTACCGAGCGTGAAGCCCATCGCAGCGGCTGCCCAGCCCGAATAGGAGTTCAACATCGACACCACGACCGGCATGTCCGCCCCGCCGATGGGGATGATCAGCAGAAACCCGATGAGGAATGCGAGCACGGTCAGCGCAACGATCAGCGGCATCGTGTCGTTCGGTCCCGCCAGCGCGAAGAGCGCGGTCAGCACGATGATCGCCGCAAGCGTGCCGAGATTGATCACATGGCGAGCAGGCAGCAGGATCGGCGATCCGCTCATCCGGCCCGAAAGCTTGGCAAAGGCAATCACCGAGCCCGAGAAGGTGATCGCACCGATGGCGATACCGAGGCCCATCTCGACCTTGCTGACCGGAGAAATCCCCCCATCGACCAGCAGGCCGAAAGCGCCCGGATTGAGATAGGCCGCCCAACCCACCAGCACTGCTGCAAGGCCGACCAGCGAGTGGAAGCCCGCGACCAGTTCGGGCATCGCGGTCATCGCAATCCTGCGCGCGATGGTGAAGCCGATGATCCCGCCGAGGAAAATGGCGATCCCGATCTCGACGATATTGGCGATGTCGTGCGTCACCAGCGTCGTGACCACGGCGATCAGCATGCCGATGATCCCGAAGCGGTTACCGGTCCGGCTCGTCGAAGGCGATGAGAGCCCGCGCAGCGCGAGGATGAAGAAAACGCCTGCCACGAGATAGGCGAGCGCAACCCACGGGTTCACTGCCTCACCGGTTGCGGCATGGGCCGGAGAAGCCAGCGCCAGGAAGGGCGCGGCAAGGAGAAGGCGATGCATCACTTCTTCTCCTTCTTCTTGTACATGGCGAGCATGCGTTCGGTGACGGCAAAGCCGCCGAAAATATTGATGCTGGCGAGGACGACGCCGGCAAGCCCCAGCCACTTGGCAATCGGACTACCCGCCTCGGCCGCCGCAATCAGCGCACCGACGATGATCACCGAGGAAATCGCGTTGGTCACCGCCATCAGCGGCGTGTGCAGCGCGGGCGTGACCGACCAGACTACGTAATAGCCGACGAAACACGCCAGCACGAAGATCGACAGGATAGAAATAAAGTCCATTAGTCGGCGGCCTCCGCTCTGTTGTCTCGTTCAGCCATATCGGCACCGACCGTGTACCCGGCCCGGTAGGAGAGGAATGCGATCCCGACGAGCAGCAACGCTGCGAATGCCAGCCAGCCGATCTTGCCCATCACCTAACCCGCCAGCCTCTCGTTCACGACCTTCCCGCCTTGCGTCAGCCGTACGGCATCGCCGATTTCCTCGTCGAGCACGGGCTTGCCTGTCTCAGTATCCCAGAAGGCGGACAGGAAATTGTAGAGGTTGCGCGCGAACAGCGCCGAAGCGTCTGCCGCGAGATGCGCGGGGGTGTTCGAAAAACCGATGATCTTCACGCCGTGCTTCACCACGGTCTCGTCGGGCTTCGAGCCCTCGACATTGCCGCCCTGCGCCACGGCGAGATCGAAGATCACGCTGCCCGGCTTCATCGTGGCGATCTGCGCGTCCGAGATCAGCCGCGGAGCGGGCCTACCCGGGATCAGCGCGGTGGTGATGACGATATCCTGCTTGGCGATGTGCGAGCTGACCAGTTGGGCCTGCGCCTTCTGGTACTCCTCGCTCATTTCGGTGGCATAGCCGCCCGAACCTTCGCCTTCGATACCCTCGACGCTTTCAACAAAGACGGGCTTCGCGCCGAGCGACATGATCTGCTCTTTCGTGGCCGAGCGCACGTCTGTCGCGCTTACTTGCGCGCCCAGCCGCTTGGCGGTCGCAATCGCCTGAAGCCCTGCAACGCCCACGCCCATGACGAAGCACTTGGCAGCCTGCACCGTGCCTGCTGCGGTCATCATCATCGGGAATGCGCGGCCATATTCATCGGCGCTGGCGATCACCGCCTTGTAGCCTGCAAGGTTCGACTGGCTTGAGAGCACGTCCATGCTCTGCGCACGCGTGATGCGCGGCATGAATTCCATGGAAAGCGCCTCGAAACCGGCCTTGGCATAGGCTTCGACGAGTTCACCATTGCGGAACGGGTCGAAGGTCGCTGCCACCCAGGCGCCATCCTTCGCGCCCGACAATGCGGCAACCTCGGGCGCCTGCACGCCGAGCACGATGTCGGCGCCAGCGACTGCCTTGTCGCCCGCCAGCACTTCTGCACCTGCTTCCCCGAAAGCCTCGTCCGGGATGGAGGCTCCGGCCCCCGCACCTTCCTCGACCGCGACCGTGGCACCCAGCCCGGTGAATTTCTTCACCGTTTCGGGCGTCATGGCGACCCGGCTCTCGCCGGCCGCACGCTCCTTGAGCACCGCGATCTGCATGGGCCGCAGGCTCAGTTGGAAATCAGGATGACGACTACTGCCGTAATGATCGCGAGAAGCGGAACCACCCACTTCAACATGTCGATGAAGGAGCCGTAAGTCTTTTCGTGCGCCTTCCGGTCGTTTGCGGAACCCATCTCTATTTCCCTCGTGTGATTAGGTTGTTGAAGCGGGGTCTATCGCGCACTTTGCGGATCGACAAGTGCGGCACGCGCTCCCGAAGGCCAAACGAGGGCCTGTGCAGAGGCTTAATCGCCCCTTTACCCCTTTTTGCTAGGCCGAGGCGATGCCGAAGCCGCAATCGTGCGGCTGCCGAAGGAGCTAGAGCCAATGGCCAAGGATGACAGCCGCGTCCTCCTGCTGATCGATGACGAACCGGCGCAGAGCCGCGTCCTGTCGACGCTTGCCGCGCGCGACAGCTGGCGCTCGCTCACCGTGGACAATTGCGGCGACGCGATGGACGCGCTTACGGGCGGAGAAGGCACGAGCATTGCCGCCGTACTCGTTGACCAGCGCGTTCCGGGCGAAACGGCCTGCGATTTCATCCGCCAGATCAAGGCCGAGCGACCCGAGATCGCGGTCATCATGCTCACCGCAAGCACCTCGCCCCTGCTCGCCGTAGAGGCCATGCGTGCCGGTGCGCTCGACTACCTGATCAAGCCGGTCGCGCCCGAACGCCTGCTCACGGCGCTGCGTACCGCAACGCCCAGTATCGCCCCGCGCGATGAACTGCATCCTCTGTCCGAGAAGCTCTCTCCGATCCTCGAATTCGACGCGATGGTCGGCACCGACACCAATTTCCGCACCGCGCTGGCGAAAGCCGCGACAGCCGCCCGCGGGCACGGCCATGTCCTGATCGAAGGCGAGAGCGGGACGGGCAAGGAAATGCTGATGCGCGCGATGCACCATGCATCCACGAGGGCGAAGACCGATGTCGCGCTCGCCAGTTGCGCGGGCCAGGCCGAAAACGCGCTCGAATCTGCGCTGTTCGGTCACGAAAAGGGCGCCTTTGCGGGCGCTTTCGACCGCCAGGAGGGCGTCCTCCAGAAATGCGATGGCGGTACGGTACTGCTCGATGATGTCGAACAGCTGGGACTCGCGGCGCAAGAAACGCTTCTTGAGGTTCTTAAAAGCGGCATCGTCCGCCCGACAGGTGCGGCGCACGGTTTCAAGATCGATGTCCGGATCTTTGCCGCCAGCAATTTGCCGCTCGAACCGATGGTCGCCGACGGCAGCTTCAGTGCTGCGCTGTACGAGAAGCTTTCCGCCACTCGGATCGTCCTGCCGCCCCTGCGTGAGCGGGCTGCGGACATTCCGGCTCTGACGCGCTATTTCCTTGCCGAAATCGGCGAAAAGGAAGGCTTCACCCACCACTCGATCGCCGACAGCGGCCTGTCGCTTCTCGAGGCCTATGACTGGCCGGGCAATGTCCGCCAGCTACAGACGGTCCTATTCCGCGCCTGTGTCCACGAACAGCGCGAAGCACTGACCGCGCACAGCTTCCCGCACCTTTCCGAGATTCTCGGCGATGCCGACCGCGGCGAGAGCCGTGCGCGCGGGCTCGGCGTTCTGCTCTACCAGGACGATGGAAACCTGCGCCCGCTCGAAGAGATCGAGGCCGACATCATCCGCCTCGCGATCGGACACTACCGCGGCCGCATGACCGAAGTAGCGCGTCGCCTCGGGATCGGCCGCTCGACGCTTTACCGCAAGCTGGCCGACCTCGGCATCGACAACGCGGCCTGAGACAAACAACATGCTCATCGCTCTCGCCAAGCGTCTTGGCTTGATCTTCGGTTTCGCGCTGGTGATTTTCGCGATCGGCAGCGTGAAGAACATGGTCGACCCGCCCCCAGGTCAAGCGAATGCACGACCGAACATGGAACACACGAAGCTGGCCGCCCCGCTCCATGACCCGGTCATGCAATCGGCCCTCTCCCAGCTGCATGCCTCCGGGCGCTTCGAGGGTGAAACCGGCAATGGGGCTCGCATGGTCTTTCCGTCGGTCAGCGGGCAAGTGACACTCTCATCCGCTGACGTGCAGGCCCTCAACGCACTCTACCGAGCAATGAACGACGGGACCCCAGCCACTCGTACTCACGAGCAGCGACTGGAAGAGCTTCGCCGCGAAAGTCTCGACTACAATGGTTGGGGAAGCGACACCGCCTATTGATGTCTGGGTGCTTCGAAGCTAGCAGCACCCCTGCATTTTCGAGGAGCTAGTCAGGTGAACTAAGGCGACCGCCGCGGCGGATATGATACAGCGGGGACCATGCGTTCCCTTCCGTCACCTGATTTCCCGAAAGATCCATCATGCAAAAACTGAATGACACGCTCTGCGTGGTAACCGGCGGCGCGCGCGGCATCGGCAAGGCCGTTTGCGCGGCGTTCCGCGAAGAGGGCGCGCGCGTCGTGCTCACAGATATCGACGAGAACGAGGGCAGGAAGGCAGCCGAAGAGCTCGGCAGTACCTTCGTAAAGCTCGACGTTGCCAGCGAGGCGGACTGGGACGCCTTCGCCGAGCGCTATCCGGCGATCGACGTACTCGTGAACAACGCCGGCATAACTGGCTTCGAGGACGGGCCCGCTCTGCACGATCCGGAAAACGCCAGCCTCGAGGAGTGGCACAAGGTCCACGCAGTCAACACCGACGGCTGTTTCCTCGGCTGCCGCTATGCCTTGAGAGCCATGAAAGCGAAGGGCACTGGTTCGATCATCAACATGTCCTCCCGCTCCGGCCTCGTCGGCATTCCCGGTGCAGCGGCCTATGCGGCGAGCAAGGCGGCGATGCGCAACCACTCCAAGTCGGTGGCGCTCTATGCGGCGCAGAACGGCTGGGCGATCCGTTGCAACTCGATCCATCCCGCCGCGATCCTGACCGACATCTGGGAGCCGATGCTGGGCGACGGGCCCGATCGCGATGCGAAGATGGCCGCGCTGGTGGCCGACACGCCATTGAAGCGTTTCGGCACGGTCGAGGAGGTCGCAGCACTGTGCGTCTACCTCGCAAGCCCCGAGAGCGGCTATATGACCGGCGCCGAGCTCACCCTCGACGGCGGGCTACTGGCAGGCAGTGCTGCCTCCCCGGGCTAGGCTTTCCCGCTCACCGCTTTTTCGTCGATCATCGACCAGGCTGCCGCTGCGCTCGCAACCGCCAGCGCGGCGGCGACCCATGCGGCGGCTGAGAACCCTTCTATCGCGACCTCCTCTGCACCGTCGAACCGCGTCATGACGAAGCCCAGCAGCGCCGTCGCGATGAGCCCAGCGGTGCGCGAAGTCGCGTTGTTCACGCCAGAGGCAACGCCGGTATAGCGCGCATCGACCGCGTTCATCACCGCCGTCGTAAGCGGCGCGACGCACAAGGCCATGCCAAGGGCCATCACCACGATACCCGGCAGCAGCTGGCGCCAGTAATCGAGTTCGGGCCTCGGCAGCAGCGCAAGGAGCACGAAACCTCCGGCCACCACGAGCGGGCCCAGCGTCATCGCCCGGCGCAGGCCGAAACTGGTCGCCATGCCCCCGATGCTGCGGCTGAGCAGGCCCATGATCAGCGGGAACGGCAAGATCGCTGCCCCAGCCCTGGTCGCGCTGTACCCGAAACTGTTGATGAGCATGTAAGGCAGCACCACGAGAAGCCCGCCGAGCGCCGCATAGAGCAGCAGCGTCAGGATCGAGATGCCGCCGAAGCTGCTCGATCCGAAGATACCGAGCGGGATCATCGCATCGAGCTTGCGGCGCCGCTCGACAATCAGGAACGCGCCAGTTGCGACCAGGCCGCCGATGCCGGGATAGAGCACCGTGGCGGCAGTCCATCCCGCTTCGGGCGCGCGGATCAGCGCGAAGACGACGAGCGCGAGTGCAAGCGTGGCAAGCGAAGCCCCGAGCCAGTCCAGCCCTGCACGATCTTCCTCGTCCTCGCGACTCTCGGTGATGCTGCGCGCAGCAACCCACCAGCATGCGAGCGCGGGCGGGAGGACAATCGCAAAGGCCCAGCGCCAGTCGAGGTTGTCGACCACGAACCCGCCGATGAGCGGCGCTGCCGCACCCGCGATGGCACCTGCCGCAGCCCATGTGCCTATCGCCTTGCCGCGCTCTTCGCCAGTAAAGGCATCGGCGAGGATCGCGAGGCTGTTCGGAGCGAGGAAGGCAGCTCCGACGCCTTGCACGAAGCGGGCGGCGAGCAGCCATTCAAGGCTCGGTGCGAGCGCGCAGCCGAGGCTCGCCGCAGTGAAAGCGAGCAGGCCAAGGATGAAGGCCCGCTTGCGTCCGTAATGGTCACCAATCGCGCCGCCCAAGAGCATCAGCGCGGATAGCGGCAGGAGGTACGCGTTGACGATCCACTGCACACCGGCCGCATCGGTTCCGAACTCCGCGCGCATGGCGGGCAGCGCCACGTTGATGATCGAACCGACGATGAAGGCGAGGCTCGATCCAAGCACCGTGGCGACCAGCGTGCCGCGCGGAGATGTGCAGGTCTGCTCGCTCTCGCGCCTGCCTACGGTTTCATCGCAGGGTGCGGGGAGAGCTGTTGCCAAGCCCCTAGCCCGGAAGGTCGCCGAAGTCCGTCAGCGCCGCATCGCGCAGGCCGCGCCAGACATTGCGCGCCTGGACGGTTTCCGAGACATCGTGGACGCGGTGCAACTGAACGCCCGCGTCCATGCCCTTCACTGCCAGCGCGATGCTGCCGCCCAGCCGCTCGCCCGCGCCCGCCTCGTTCGAGAGCGCGCCGATCAGGCGCTTGCGGCTCGCACCCAGCAACAGCGGGTGGCCGAGCGCGTGGAACAGCGGCAGCGCGTTGAACAGCGCGAGGTTGTCGGCAAGGCTCTTGCCGAAGCCGATGCCCGGGTCGAGCAGGATACGGCTGGCGTCGATGCCCGCCTCAAGCGCCTCGTCGCGGCGGCTGCGAAGCTCGTCGAAAACATCGAACACGACGCTCGAATACTCGCCGCCCTCGTGCAGGTCCTCGCCCGTCCCCGGCGCATGCATCAGCACGACGGGGCAGCCGCGCGAGGCGATGACCTCGGCACTGCGCGGATCATGGGTGAGACCCGATACGTCGTTCACCAGTGCAGCGCCCGCATCGAGCGCGGCTTCCATGACGGCGGCCTTGCGCGTGTCGATACTGACCGCCGCACCCATCGCAGTGCAGGCTTCGATCGCGGGGACGACTCGCTCGATCTCGTCGCCTTCCCAGACAGCTTTCGCGCCAGGCCGCGTGCTCTCTCCGCCCACATCGATGATGCTGGCGCCTGCCTCGACCATCGCCGCGGCCGCCTCGCGCGCAGCTTCGGGGCTGTCATGCGCGCCCCCATCGCTGAAGCTGTCGGGCGTCACGTTGAGGATACCCATGACCTGCGGCTGGTCGAGCCGCACCGTGCGCGAGCCCAGTTCCAGCGGCGGATGCGCCAGCGTGAGGTTGGCCCACTGCTGCTCGGCATCGCCGCCGACACTGTCGGGCAGCGCGCCCATGACATCGTCGATGGTGTCCGGCGCAGCGAGCCAGCGCTCGACGATCTCGCCGTCGCGCCGCAGGATCACGGCGAAGCGGCTGGCATAGGCCATCGAGCCTGCAAGCCGGATGGCATTGCCATGCTCGCTTTGGGGACCGGGCACGAGGCCGATGGGGCGGATGTAGACGCGATCACTCATGGTTGGACCGCCCTAGCAGGTGCCCCACAGGATGGAACAGATGGAACACGGTCCTGCGAGAGAAAAGCAATTGCCGCAAAGCCGACCCGTTCCCGGGCTGCGGTGGAGATCGGTAGTGGTCGACACATTTGGCCGGATCTAGCGTGGATCAGGAGAGTAGGACACAAGGTTCCTTGCCAGACCGGTCGGCGCAGAGCCGGCCAATGCGTAGACAATGCTGCCTGGCGCCTGACGAGCTGATTGCATGCGTCCGGCAGTTAGCCTTCGGCGTTCGCCGAGCCGGTGGACACGGCTTCGTTTCTCCCTACGCCTTCAGGATCCGCCGGCGAGCCAGAAGAAAGAGAAGGCTCGGCCAGAATACCGTATTTGCGATGTCGACCAGGGGAGCAAACACGCCGTAGTGTTTGTCAGGCGTGAACAGATCGGCCAGTTCGTTTGCGAAAGCAAAGACATACACCAGGCCGATGGGAACCCACGATCTCATTCGGCGCCTGAAGAGCAACGACCCGAGAAAGAAAATCAACAGGCCGGCGTGAAGGTGTAGCAAGGCTTCAGATGCGGCGAAGTAGTCGCCAATCGCACGCTTCGTCTCGGAATAGATGATGAACCAGTTTGTCATCGTGGCGACCTAGTGAAAAGGCGAACGGGTGTCACTGCGAATGTGGCGGTCCCGCTGCGTCGGCTACCTGATCTGGAAATCGAGCAAGGTGAAGCGGGCTGGGCCTGTTGCATACACCCCATGCCCGCGGCCACCGGACCAGCCCAGTACGAACCCGACAGTCTCCGCATTCTGCAAAGCTGAACGAAATCCACGCATGTCCTGCGTGCGTCCACCGGTTACCGGGATCCAGTCATCGACCAAATCGACGGTAAGAGTGTGCTGGCCTGGCGAGAGCGGTACCGTCTTCTCGGGCGCCGAATACCACCGGTAGGCCGAGTACTTTCCTCGGCCCGACCAGTTATCACCGCCCCTCTGCAAGTAGAGGCTCAGGATGGCTGGCGCCCCTGGCCTTTCAGTCGGAATGAAGCGCGTGCTCGGTGAAGCATCGATGCGATACGTTATGGTCATGCTACGAGCGTGCGTGAGTGGGCCCGTCTGCTTCGTGATATACTTTACCTGACCGTGCCGACTGGTTGGAAAGTCGAAGGCGGGTCCTGCTTGGCCCTTAGACATCGTGGCGGGCATACCCACCGAATAGTTCTTCCCTCGGATTTCGGGGCCGATCTGCCAACCCCAATTGCCCTCGGAAGCAAGTGCCGAAGCCGATAGGAGCATGATTGGGGTAAGGATGAAGGCACGAATATTCATGCCTTCCATATCGCATAATCGAGGTTTCTCGGCACTGAACGCTCGAACCGAACCTAATCCTGGCCTGTTGATGCCGGTTTCCTACGCTCGCTGCCCTACCTGTTCGTGACCGTCTTGCGGGAGCAGGACCGTGCCAAAAGCAGTCCAGCCGCTGGCGACCCGATTGCGGACGTTCGCGGGCCTCAACATGCGAGTGAGTACGAATCCCGAAGGTTCGAAGGCCTCATCTAAACGGAGAAAAAAGGCCCCCATCTCAAATGAAATGGAGGCCTGATAGGAGGGGGTCAAACACGTGTATTCCGCCTAACCCCTTGGGTCGCTCTGTCGCAGCCGACTGCCGCATTTCGTGACCGATTTGATTATTCTGCGTTCAACGTCAGTTCTAAGAGCTGAGTCTCGATGCGCGCACGGCCTTCTTCACTAGCCCGCGCGATATCGATGGGACGTCCCCCCAAGGCCGAATTTTCGCCGTTCATGAATTCAATTGCTGCAACTCTTCCCAATACGAGCATCGCCAATCGCGACGTTTCACGTTGCCGATTGAGTCCTTCCGGACCCTCATCATCACCACGCTGTAAGGCGCTTGGAGGGGCACCCGTGCTCGCACTTGCACGTCCCGAGGCAATTTCCGTTTTGAGATTTCGCTTGCTGCCCATCGCCGTCCATGCCGCCGCTGCTGCGGCGCCCAAGGAGACCTGATGCTGGGCGATTTTGCGTGCCAGGCGTGCGGCATCGCTGAGGCAGGTTTCACGGAAACCTTCTGAAACAGCGGCACCGGCGCGCATTCGCGCCGTCTGGTGGTCGCGATATAGTTGATTGAGATCCACGTCGGCGTCCTCCCAATTGGCGGGAGCGCAACGTGTCTCTCAGTCGCGATCTTGCAGGAATCCTACCGCGATGGAAAATCGTATAACATTTATTCGCCACCTTGTACGAAAAATGTTTGAAACTGTTTTCTCATTGCAATGATAGTGCTAATCAAGGCTTGCTGACGTCGAAATTTGCGACGGACTTCGGATTTTGACGATCGCCATCTGCCTTCATTGGCTCCGGCGCTATTCTTACGACGACTTCCTTTCATCGGACGATTTTACGCACGATCTTCGCAGCACGCTGCTGCGAGGCAACACAAGTGTTCTTGAAAGGACCCGAACATGAGTAAGACCGGAACAGTCAAATTCTTCAACAGCGACAAGGGCTATGGATTTATCCAGCCCGACGACGGTTCGTCAGATGATTTCGTGCATGTGACCGCGGTGCAAGCCGCCGGAATGCAAACGCTCGATAAAGAGCAGCGCCTAAATTACGAAGTCGAGACTGGCCGCAACGGTAAAGTGAGCGCGGTCAACCTTTCGGCCGCCGACTAGCAGGTTTCGCTGGTCCCTTCCGTGTGCTTCTGCGACCCGGCGCACGGAAGGGGCATCTCACTTATGCGGGTTTGACTTCGGGAGCTACGCCATGAGTCAGTCCTATGCGTTTTACAAAGCCAGGGCGGAGGACGCAGCTTCCGAAGCAAAAGGCGCTACACTTTCGAATGTAAAGGAGCGCCATCTTCAGGCCGAAAAGACATGGCGGGGCTTGGCAGAACAGGCGCGGAAGGTTGAAGTCGACCGTGAGAAGGCAAGGAAAGCTAGGGCTGTGCGGCGCGAAATCGAGGAGCGATCAAGCCCGGCTGATACTGCCGAGTGACCGCTATCCACCCAAGATCGGTCATTCGCCGGCGTCGCAGCGACAACGAATAGCTGACCTCAATACAGCTACCTTGGCACTGACGCGTTAATCTTCAACCGCCAACAGGTAGAGCTGGCGCGCGGCGTCGATCGGTTTAACTTCGCCGCCGTTCTCGTAGTGCCAGAAGGTCCAGCCGTTGCAGCTGGGCGCACCCTGCAATTCCTTGCCGAGGCCGTGGATCGAACCGGTCTGCTTGCCGTGTTCGAGCGAGCCGTCGGCGCGGACCAGTGCCTTCCAGCGGCGCTTCTTGTCGAAGACTTCGGTGCCCGGCTTGATGAACCCGTTTTCCACCAGCGCGCCGAATGCGACCTTGGGCGCATTGCGCTTGGACTGCATCGTGGTGAGCGCGCTTTCGTCGAGCGGGAGTTCCTTCTCGATGCGCTTGATCGCCGCGTCGCGGTAGACGCCCTCGCGCTCGCAGCCGATCCATTCGCGGCCCAGGCGCTTGGCGACCGCACCCGTGGTGCCGGTGCCGAAGAAGGGGTCGAGCACCACGTCGCCGCGCTCGGTGGTCGAGAGCAGCACGCGGTAGAGCAGCGCTTCGGGCTTTTGCGTTGGGTGGACCTTGTGGCCGCCCTCCTTCAGGCGCTCCGCGCCGTTGCAGATCGGCAGGACCCAGTCGCTGCGCATCTGGAGCTCGTCATTGAGCGTCTTCATCGCGCGATAGTTGAAGTGGTACTTCGCCTTCTCGCCCTGCGAACACCACAGCAGCGTCTCGTGCGCATTGGTGAAGCGGGTGCCGCGGAAGTTGGGCATCGGGTTCGACTTGCGCCACACGATGTCGTTGAGGATCCAGAAGCCGAGGTCCTGAAGGATCGCGCCGACGCGGTAGATATTGTGGTAGCTGCCGATCACCCACAGCGCGCCGTCGGGCTTGAGGATGCGCTTGGCCTCGGTCAGCCAGTCGCGCGTGAAATCGTCATAGAGCTGGAAGGTGTCGAACTTGTCCCAATCGTCGGTCACCGCATCGACGTGGCTGCCGTCGGGCCGGTTGAGATCGCCGCCGAGCTGGAGGTTGTACGGCGGGTCCGCAAAAACGAGATCGATCGAAGCGCTGGGGATAGAGCGCATAGCTTCGATGCAGTCGCCATCGAGGATCTGCCCCAGGGGCAGTTCCACCGACATCTGCTTCGGTTTCGCCTTCGCAGCCGTCTTGGCGCGCGTCTTCGTGGTCTCCAGGACCGCCATCATCATTCCCCTGTCAGTAGTTATCCACAGGGTGAGTCCAAAGGGACTCCCAGTCAAGACAGTCTTTTAGCGCACAACTTTAAAGATGGTGTTAACCATAGGAGAACGAAAGGAGTCCCCCACCATATGTTGAGTCCGCGCCAATTCGGCGGACTCAAGATGGTGGGGTGTGACGCGAAAGACTCGGCAGCCGCTATTTTCCCATCAGCCGTTTGGCGAATGGCCAGCCGAGCGTTTCGCCGAACATCCGCAGGTGCCGGTCGTAAACCTCTTCGCCAAAGGTGATCGAGGTCATCGAATGAGCCATCGCAACGACATTCGATTTCAGCTTGTCGAGCGCCTCGCCGAAGACCTTGAGGTCCATTTCGCCGCGGGCGAAGCTTTCATCGGTATACGCGCGCGCAGCGTCCAGTTCCTCGCGAAACTCTGCGAGATACCGTTCGATGGCCGGCTGCAGAGTTGCTGGATAGGCGCCGGGATGAACCGGCAGATCGAGCACAAAGCTACTGCGTTCGTCATCGGGCAGCAGCATCGTGTTCCACGGCTGGGTTGGATAGAACTCGCAGTTCACCATCAGCATCTGGCCGAACTCCGTTTGCCAGACGCTCCACGGGATCATCGCATAGGGGCCGACGCTCGTTCCATCGGGCAGCTGGGAATTGACCCGGTCGACGAACTGGGTCTGCTGCGCGAATGCCGCATCGTGGCGAGCCTGCACCAGATCCTTGGTCGGCATCATGTTCGAGGCATCGTCCGGGCTCTTGCCGAGCTCCCTCAGGAAATCGCCCGATGGCCCGTCCCAAACCGATTTGGGAATGATCCGCGAAACGCCGTCGTCATCCGGCCCCGGATGCGGCGGAACGGAGGTAGCGCTCGACCGCTTGCGACCGAACACGGGCCGTTGGATTGTCATAGAAACTCCCCTGCAATGACAAAGAGTTGCTACCGCCAAACAGGTTTAGGAAGGGTTTAACCCGCGCCGATCAGAGCAGCACCATCTGGCTGACCGGCGCAAAACTTCGCCTGTGAAGCGGCGTCGGGCCATGGATCCGCAGCGCTTCCATGTGGCCCTTGGAACCATAGCCCTTGTTGCTGTCCCAGCCGTATTGCGGGTGCGCCTTTGCAGCCTCGACCATGATGCGGTCGCGGTATTCCTTGGCGAGGATGGAGGCAGCCGAAATGCACGCCTCCTTGCCGTCACCGCCGACGATCGCGCGTGCCGGCCAGCGCCACTCCTCGCGGCGGCCTTCGGGGGTCATGTTGCCATCGATCAGGACTTCGACCGGCTCCTGACCAAGCGCCTCGACACAGCGCCGCGTCGCCAGCGTCATCGCCAGCATGGTCGCGCCGAAGATATTGAGCCGGTCGATCTCTTCGGGCTCCACGACTGCCAGCCCCCACGCGCAGCGCGAAAGGATTTGTGGCTCCAGCTTGGAACGCTTCTGTGCGGAGAGTTTTTTGGAATCGTCGAGGCCGCCCGGACAGGGCTTGCACAGCACCACGGCGGCAGCGACAACGGGACCAGCCAAGGGGCCGCGCCCGGCTTCGTCTACGCCTATGACGAGCGGCGCACTGCCCAGACCTTTTGCGGGAGTTGATGAAAACATGAAGCGCCTTACCGTCCTTGCCGCCACCCTATCCCCCCTGCTGATGGCCGCAAGCTGCGGCTCCGGGTATTCCACCGGCGGCGACGGAAATGACGCTGTGTCGACCCCTGCCCCTTCCCCCTCCTTTGACGGAAGCTTCTCGATCACCGAACGCGGCACTTTCGAGCGCCCCTGGGCTTCGGCTTTCATTCCGGGCACCGATGTGCTGGTCATCACCGAAAAGGCAGGAACGGCGAAGTTCGTCGACACTGCCACGAACCGGATGGGCACGATCACCGGCCTGCCGCAGGTCGATTACGGCGGACAGGGAGGACTTGGCGATGTCGCCTTCCTCCAGAGCCAGGCAGCCGATACCATCGACCGCCGTACGATTTACCTGAGCTGGGCCGAAGCCGGTGCCGACGATACGCGCGGCGCAGTTGTCGGGCGCGGCATGCTGGTGTGCGAAGTCGCCGACGAATGCCGGATCGAGGGGCTGGACGTGATCTGGCGTCAGTCACCCAAGACGACCGGCCGCGGCCACTATTCGCACCGCATCGTTTTCAGCCCCGACGAGCGGTATATGTTCGTCGCGAGCGGCGACCGGCAGAAGCTCGAGCCCGCGCAGGATCGTTCGAACACGCTCGGCAGCATCGTCCGCCTCAATCTCGACGGCACTGCGGCAGCGGGCAATCCGTTCGGCGACGAGATCTGGACCTACGGCAACCGCAATATCCTCGGCATGGATTTCGACGCGGATGGTCGCTTGTGGGAAATCGAGCATGGACCGGCGGGCGGTGACGAGCTCAACCTTGTGCAGCGCGGCGCGAACTACGGTTGGCCGACCCGCTCGAACGGTGACCACTACGATGGCCGCGACATTCCCGACCATACGGCGGATGACGGTTTCACAAAGCCCGTCATCACGTGGACGCCGGTTATCGCGCCGGGCAACATGGTGTTCTACAAGGGCGACCTGTTTGCCGGAATGGCCGGCGATGCGCTGATCTCGGGTCTTGCCTCGCAGGCACTGGTGCGCGTGGCCATCGATGGCGACACCGGCAGCGAAGTGGCACGCTACGAGATGGACAACCGCATCCGCTCGGTAATCGAAGGTCCCGATGGCGCGCTGTGGGTGCTCGAGGACGGACCGGGCGGGCGACTGCTCGAGCTTCGCCCCGAATAAGGCGAAATTGATCGACTCTCTTGGGACTCGCGCCTAATCGGCGCGGCCCATGGCGACACTGGTTCCCCTTTCCGCGGTCGATTCCGCACTGGTCGAGCAATTGCTCGATGCCGTTTTCGGCGAACAGCGCCATGCACGCACCGCCTACCGGATCCGCGAGGGTGTGGACTTCCTGCCCGGCCACAGCTTTGCAGCGCTCGACGACGAGGAATATCTCGTCGGCTCGATCCAGCTGTGGCCTGTCGCACTGACCGATCCCAAGGGTCGCCCGCATCCGCTGATCATGGTTGGCCCGGTCGCGGTGATGCCCGGGCGGCAAGGCGAAGGTTTCGGCAAGGCGCTGATGGCGGCCAGCCTCGGCGCGATAGACGCGGCCTTCGACGAGGGCGCCCCGCCTTTCCCGCAAGTGCTGATCGGCGATCCCGAGTATTACGGCCAGTGGGGCTTTACCGCGGAGCACACCGGCAACTGGCACTGCCCCGGTCCTTTCGAGCGCCATCGCCTGCTGCTGCGCACGGGAAATCCATCGATCCTGCCCGCCGAAGGGATGCTCGGCCCATGGACCAGCGAGACTTCGCAGGCCGCGAAGGATTGAACGAGGGCTCCGGCTCTGCCATCGGTTGCAGCATCGATGGTCTACACACCGCCCCCGAACTCGCCGGAATGTCGCTCGCCCAGATCGCGGAGGCCGTGGCCGAACGCCGCTTGCCGCCCGTCGAACAATGGTCGCCCGACAATGTCGACGACAGCCGCATGGTCATCAAGGCCGACGGGACCTGGCTTCATGACGGCAGCCCGATTACTCGGCCCGCAATGGTCCGCGCCTTTGCCGGCCTGCTGAACCGTGAAGAGGACGGCAGCTACTGGCTGGTCGTGCCCTACCAGAAGCTCTCGATCGAGGTGGAGGACGCCTGCTTCATTGCCACCGATGTGAGTGAGACCGAGGGCGATCTCGCCTTCCGTCTCAACACCGACGAGCTTGTCGTTGCCGGGCCTGACAATTCGATCCGCGCAGAGGGCGATCCAGATCACCCCGCGCTCTATGTCCATGTCCGCCGCGGCTGCGAGGCCCGCCTCAACCGCTCGACCTACGAGCAGATTGCCAAGATCGCGCTCGAGAAGGGTGACGACTGGACGGTGACCAGCGGCGGCGAGACCTTCTCGCTCCTGCCCGCATGAGCAGGCTCTTCCACCGCCTGACCGACCTGTTCGAACAGGGCCATTCGCGCGACATCGAGGATCTGCTTTCCGATGCGCGCTTTGCCGATCTCGACCGCACCGCCGATGCCGCCGTGCTTATCGCAGTGACCGAGCAGGAGAACCCGACAGTCTTCCTCACCCAGCGCCCGCGCACGATGCGCGACCATCCGGGACAGGTCGCTTTCCCGGGTGGCAAGATCGACGCGGGCGAGGACGCGGTCGAGGCTGCCCTGCGCGAGGCGTGGGAAGAGCTCGGCATCCGCGAGAAACACGTCAATGTGATCGGGACGACCGACCGCTACCAGACCGGTACCGGCTTCGACATCACGCCTGTGCTCGCAACCGTCCCCGCCGATCTCGCCATCCGACCCGATCCGCGCGAGGTCGAAAGCTGGTTCGAAGCCCCGCTCGATCACCTGATGGATCGCACGCGCTGGCAGGAAAACGAGGTCTTCTGGAAAGGCGCCATGCGGCGCTATTACGAGATGGACCACCAAGGCTACCGCATCTGGGGCGTGACCGCGGCGATCTGCATCAATCTCTCGCGCCGTCTGGCGTGGTTCGATTGACCTGCTAAAGGCCGCAGCACCATGACGAGCCTTCCGCAAGCACCCTGGACAAAGCGAGACGACCTCGCGCAGCTGATCGCCGCGCTGGGCGCGGACAATGCGCGCTATGTCGGCGGGGCGGTTCGGGACACGCTGCTCGGCAAGGACATCCACGATATCGACCTTGCGACACCGCTGCTTCCGGCAGAGGTGATCGACCGCTGCCGCGAGGCCGGCATCCGCACGGTTCCGACCGGCATCGACCATGGCACGATCACCGCGGTGCTGCCCGATGGCGTGGTCGAGATCACCACGCTGCGCCGAGACGTCTCCACCGATGGACGCCGTGCAACCGTCGCCTTCGCGCAGGAATGGAAAGAGGATGCCTCGCGCCGCGATTTCACGATCAACGCGCTCTATGCCCATCCCGAAACGCTCGAGATCAGCGACTATTTCGGCGGGGTCGAGGATCTTGCGAACGGCCGCGTGCGCTTCATTGGCGATGCGCGCGAGCGTATCCGCGAGGACCATCTCCGCATCCTGCGCTACTTCCGCTTCCAGACCCGTTTCGGCGACGACTGGGACGAAGAGGCGACCGACGCCAGCCGCGATCTGGCCTCCACTCTCAAGGGCCTGAGCCGCGAGCGCGTGGGATGGGAATTGCTCAACCTGCTCGCCCTGCCCGATCCTTCGCTCACCGTCTTCAAGATGCGCGAGCTTGGCGTGATGCAGGAGGTGCTGCCCGAGTGCACGGCGCGCGAGGCGGAAAAGCTCGCCGAACTCGTGCGGCAGGAGCGAGAGCATGGAGTCGCCCCTGACGGAATGCGCAGGCTCGCGGCGATGCTGCCGCCGGTCCCAACCGTGGCTGAGGCGGTCTCGGCCCGCCTGCGCCTCTCGCGCAAGCAGCGCGAACGGCTCGCCTGCGTCGCCAAGCGCGACAGCAAGGACGGCGAGAATCCGCTCGCACTCGCCTATTTCGAAGGTGTCGATTGCGCACGCGACCGCGTGCTGCTGACCCGCGGCGACCCTGCCCCGCTCGAGGGCTGGGAAGCACCCGATTTCCCGCTCAAGGGCGGTGAAATCGTCGAACGCGGTGTCGGCAAGGGACCGCAGGTCGCGCGAGATCCTTCAGGCAGTCGAAAAGCGCTGGGTGGAGGAACGGTTCCCCGATAGGGGCCGGGTCCTGGAACTGCTCGATCAGGAACTGGCGAGCGGCTGACTGCAGCCAAGATACTGGTTTCACTTGGCGAAACACTATCTTCAGCTTTGCTTAAGCTGCACTGCAGCATAACCTTTCCCTAGCGCGGTTGCGATTTTGCGTCCGCCTTGCCATAGAGCGGTCCGCTTTCCCCGGAGGGGGCACGCGGATCACATCGGGACATCCACTCTCGTCTCCGCTCTTTCCATTTTGGTCGTTCGCGACGCGTCTTGCCGCGGGTCGCGAAACTATAAGTTGAATACATCTAGGAGTTCGTCACATGAAATTCGCCAAGCTGGCTGTTGCAGCCGTTGCCCTCGCCGCCACCCCAGCCCTCGCCAACGAACAGGTCGTTGCCGGTGCCACCGTGACCGGTCCCGAAGGCAACGAAGTCGGCACCATCGTTTCGGTTGAAAACGGCCAGGCCGTTCTCGACACCGGCAAGCACGAGGTTCCCCTCGGCGTCGAAATGTACGGTCAGGGCGAAGCCGGCCCGACGATCACCGTCACCAAAGCCCAGCTCGATGGCATGATGGACGCGCAGCTCGCTGAAGCAGCAGCCAAGCTCGACGCAGCCCTCGTCGAAGGCGCAGCAGTAGTCAGCGCCGACGGTCAGCCTGTCGGTTCGATCTACACCGTCGACAGCGAAGGCATGGCCATCGTCAAGAACGACGCCGGCATCATCACGCTCACCAAGGACAGCTTCGCCGTGTCGCCCGAAGGCGCCCTGATAGCTCTCTACACTGCAGCCGACATCGCCGCGAACACCACGCCGGTCGCCGAAGGTGCGGAAATCCTCACCCCGGCTCAGGCCCGTGCGAAGCAGGCCGAAATGGCCGCTGACGGCGCAGCCGAGTAATCCGACAAGATCGGTCTCCCGGGAAACCGGGGTGCAAGGGACCGGTGGTGCTATCCAGCACCGCCGGTCCTTTGATTCAGCCGAAGGTGTTGTCGCGCGGGAAGCCCTGCGGCGGCAGGCGTCCGGCCCCGCCACGCGCGACCTTCCATTGCCACATCTCGGTCTCGGTGCGCGTCCGGTCGCCCTTGCCGCCCATCGCCCAGCTGAGACCTTCCTCCATGGTGAAGGTCGTCGCGTCCGACAGGCCGCCGTCGCGGTAGTTCTGCAGCTTGTTGCCCTGTCCCTTCGCAAGGCGCGGCAGTTCCTCGAGATTGAAGACGACCAGCTTGCGGTTCTCGCCGACCACGGCGACGTGATCGTGCTCCTTGGCGATCGGACGCGCGACGACGAGCTTCACGCCGTCCTTCACATTCATCACCTGGCGACCCTTGCGGGTTTCCGCGAGCATCTGGTCGGTCGTCACGGCAAAGCCCTTGCCCGTGCTGGCTGCCAGCAGGACTTCCTGCCCTTCACGGTGGACGATGACCGACACGATCTGCGCCGCCCCGTCGATGTCGAGCGTGTTGCGCACCGGTTCGCCGAAGCCGCGCGCGCCCGGAAGCTTGTCCGCGCCCAGCGTGAACACGCGCCCGTCGTCGCCGATCAGCAGCAGCTTGTCGGTGGTCTGCGCGTGGAGCACGAAGGCAGGCCCGTCACCTTCCTTGTACTTGAACTCCTGGTCGAGCGGCAGGTGACCCTTGGCCCCGCGCACCCAGCCCTTCTGCGAGAGGATGACCGTGACCGGCTCCTTCTCGATCATCGCGTCCATGCTGAATTCGACCGCGGGTGCCGCTTCCTCGATGGTGGTGCGACGGCGCCCGAGATCGGTGTCCTCGCTGTACTCCTTCCGCAGCGCATTGAGATCGCGCTTGAGGCGCGTGCGCTGGCGGGCCGGACTACCGAGCAGCTTCTCGAGTTCGTCCTGCTCCTTGAGCAGTTCGTCCTTCTCGCCCCGAAGCTGCATTTCTTCCAGCTTGCGCAAGCTGCGCAGACGCATGTTGAGGATCGCCTCGGCCTGCCGGTCGGTGAGCTTGAACTCCTCCATCATCACCGGCTTGGGTTCGTCCTCGGTGCGGATGATCTCGATCACGCGGTCGAGGTTGAGGAAGGCGATGATGTAGCCTTCGACCAGCTCCAGCCGCCGCGCGATCTGGTCGAGCCGGTGCTGGCTGCGGCGCTGGAGGATGTCGATCTGGCTGGCGATCCAGTTGTCGAGCAGTTCCTTCAGCCCCATCACCATCGGCGTGCGCGTGTGGTCGAGCACGTTGAGGTTGAGGCCGAAGCGCGTCTCCATGTCGGTGAGCTTGTAGATGCTCTCCTTCAGGAGCTCCGGATCGACATTGCGGCTGCGCGGGACCAGCACGATGCGGATCTGCTCGTCGCTCTCGTCGCGCACATCCTCGAGGATCGGCAGCTTCTTGTCTGCGATCGCCTGCGCGATCTGCTCGATCAGCTTGCCCTTGGCGACCTGGTAGGGAATTTCGGAGATGACCAGCTGCCACTGGCCGCCGCCGAGCCGCTCGATGCCGTCAGCCTTGTCCTCGTCCTTCTCCGCCTCCGCCGCATGGAAGCGACCGCGCACGCGGAAGGACCCGCGACCCGTTTCATAGGCGTGGCTGATCACCTCGGCGCTTTCGGGAACGACGCCGCCCGTGGGGAAGTCCGGCCCCTTGAAGATTTCCATCAGCCGCGCGTGTTCGACATGCGGATTGTCGATCACTTCCAACGTCGCATCGACGATTTCTGCGACGTTGTGGCTGGGAATGTTGGTCGCCATGCCGACTGCAATCCCGCTCGCGCCATTGGCGAGCAGGTTGGGGAAGAGGCCCGGCATGATCTCCGGCTCTTCTTCCTCGTTATTGTAGGTCGGAATGAAGTCGACCGTGCCCGCGTCGAGACCTTCCATCAGGCGCATCGCCGTTTTGGTCAGCCGCGCCTCGGTGTAGCGATAGGCGGCGGCGTTATCGCCGTCGATATTGCCGAAGTTCCCCTGCCCTTCGACCAGCGGATAGCGCAGCGCAAAATCCTGCGCGAGGCGAACCATCGCGTCATAGGCGGCGGTATCGCCATGCGGGTGGTACTTGCCGATCACCTCGCCCACGACGCGGGCCGACTTCTTGAACCCGCTTGCAGGATCGAGCTTGAGTTGCCGCATCGTCCACAAGAGGCGGCGATGAACGGGCTTCAGCCCATCGCGCAGGTCCGGCAGCGAACGCGCGGTGATCGTGGAAAGCGCATAGACCAGATAGCGCTCGGAAAGTGCGCTATCGAAAGGCGCATCGACGATCGCGTCGAAAGGATCAGAATCATCTAAAGTCTTGGCGTCGGACATCCCACCGGCTTAGCAATGCGCGCGGCCCATAGGGAGGGGCGTTTCCACAGGGAATCGGCGTTATTGATCGTCCGTACTGTCGGCGGTCAGCTCGCCATGCACGGTCACGATCGCAGCGGCGATTTCCTCGGGCACCTCTTCCTGCAGGAAGTGACCGGCTTCGGTCTCGGTCACGGGTGCATCGGGGAAGAATGCCTGCATGCGCTCCAGCCCCGAGGCCAGGATCGGATCGCGCATTCCCCAGACCAGCGCGGCGGGAATATCCAGCGTTTCGACATAGGCCTCGATTTCGCGCATCTGCTCGGCACTTGGATGGTCCGGCCCGGTCGGGACCATCCGCATGAGCGCAAGCGGGGCTTTTTCGTTTCCTGATTGGACTACCGGCTCGCTGTAGAGCGCGATCACATCCTCCGGCATGGAGTCGGGATCGCCCTGGATCGCGGACAATCGCGGCCAAAGCGGTGAAAGCCCCCGATCGCCAGCTCGCCGATGATCGGGCGGTTTGCCATGGCATGCGCGTCGGACAGGTTTCGCTCTTCGGTCGGCGCTGCGAAGCCGGTGTTCATCACAACCGCGCCCTTGAGGATACCCGGGGTGCGGGCTAGCGCGCCCATTCCCACAGGACCACCCCAGTCCTGGCCGACGTAGATGACCTCTTCGATCGCGAGCTCCTGAAGGACCCCAGCCATCCAGCGCATGTGATTGTCGAGAGTGTGCTCGCTTGCCGGGATCTTCGACGAGAATCCCAGGCCGGGCATCGTCGGCATGATCAGGCGATAAGTGTCGAGCGGCAGCTGGGCGGCAACCTTGCGATAGAGAAGCGCATTGGTCGGGTTGCCGTGCTGGAGATAGACCGGATAGCCCGTCCCGACTTCGAGCACGTGGATCTTGATGCCGGGTTCGGGCTCGACGAAGTAGCTCTTGGTGCCGTCGGGCAGGACGTCTGAGGCATAGGCCGGGAGCGGGAAAGCCTCGTACTCGCCGCTGGCGATCGCGATCGTCCCTTCGCCCTGCGGGGTGACCAGATCGCCATCGCGGCCGAGCCACAAGCCGTAGCCCGCCAGCCCGATGACAATTATGGCGATGACCGCAAGAAGTCCGAGCACAAACCGTTTCATCGTCGATCCTCCAAGCGGTGAAAGCTGGTCAATGATCGCCGTCTCGGCGCAGCTGCGCAACCTCTTCTCGCAACAGCTTCAATTGATGGATGATTTCCTCGCGCTCGTCATGCGCCTCGTCTTCCGTAGCCTCAGCCATGGCGTTGACGATGACACCGATGAAGAGGTTGAGCACGATGAAGCTGGTGAGCAGGATGAAAGGCACGAAGAACGCCCAAGCATAAGGGTAGACCTCCATTACCGGCCGTACGATCCCCATCGACCAGCTCTCTAGCGTCATGATCTGGAACAGCGAATAGAGCGAGGCGCCGAGATTGCCGAACCATTCGGGGAAGGCCTCGCCGAATAGCTTCGTGGCCATGACCGCGCTGATGTAAAACAGCAGCAGCAGCATGACGATCACGGTGCCGATGCTGGGGATCGCGCTGAACAGACCGACGATAACCTTGCGCATGCTCGGCACGACCGAGATCAGTCGCAATGCACGCAGGACACGTAGCGCGCGCAGGACGGAGAATGCGCCGGATGCAGGCATCAGGGCGACGGTCACGATGGCGAGATCGAAGACGTTCCAGCCGCTCCTGAAGAAACCCAGCCGATAGGCGAACAGCTTGAGACCGAGCTCGATCACGAAGATGCCGAGCGCAATGGTGTCGAGAAGGCGGATCGCACCGCCGAAGCTGCCCATGACCGTCGGCGAGGTTTCTAGCCCCAGCCCGATGGCATTGATCACGATCACGGCGATGATGAAGCGCTCGAATATGCGCGTCTCGACCAGCTGCCGGACTTTCTCGCGCAGGCTCATTCTCGTCACTCCAGATAGAATTCCGGCCGCAGAACCCGGCCATCAACGACCCGCCCTACCACTGCCACGGCTCGCCTGTCACCGCGGAACATGGCCCGTCTCCCACCCGTTTCAAGGGCAACACGAAATCAAGGAGTTACCCCATGACGAAACGCGTAATGATCCTCGCAACCAACGGCTTCGAGCAATCCGAACTGATGGACCCGAAGGCCAATCTCGAAGACGCCGGTTTCGAGACGACCATCGTCAGTCTCGAAAATGGCGAAATCACCGGTTGGAAGGACAAAGACTGGGGCGACAGCGTAGAGGTCGACAAGACGGTCGACGAAGTTTCCGACTGTTCCGGCTTCGACGCGCTGCTCCTGCCCGGTGGCCAGATGAACCCCGACATCCTGCGCATGAACGAACGCGCCATCGCGATCGTCCGCGAATTCAACATGGCGGACAAGCCGATCGCAGCAATCTGCCACGCACCCTGGCTTCTCGCCGAAGCCGATATCATCAAGGACAAGACCCTCACCGCATGGCCCTCGATCCGCACCGATCTGAAGAATGCAGGCGCAAATGTGGTCGATCAGGAAGCCGTTGTTGACGGAAATTTGATCACCAGCCGCAATCCGGACGACATTCCGGCATTCAGCAAGGCGCTGATCAACATGCTGGGCGAGAGTGTCGAGAGCCGCGAGCTCGAAGACGCGTAACCCTCTCTAAAACCGAACCAAAAAGGGCTCCTTCGCATCGCGCGGAGGGGCCCTTTTTCTCGCCTGACTTGACGCGTTTATACAATAGGATACGTTGTAACATACAAGATCGCTTGCAAATGCGGCAGAAATGTGGCCACATTGAGGCAGAAATATGGTGAGGAGAGATTCGATGATGAAACGTTCCCTCTTGCTGGTCGGCTTGTCCGGCCTTGCGCTGACCTCCTGCGGCCAGTCGGAAGAGCGCGCCACGACCGAGCGTGTGACGACCGTCGACGCCGAAATGGCGACCGACGCTGCTCCGCAAAACGAGTTCGGCTTCATGGAAGCGATGGAAAGCGGGCCTTCGCTGCCTCGCGTGGCTTCGCCTCCTCCTCCTCCGCCACCTCCCCCGCGCACCCGCCCTGCGCAGTCGTCCGGCAACGACACCATCCCCCCTTCCGCCACTTCCGAAGTGCCCGTGGGAATGCCGCAGGTCGCCTACACCTACGCTTACGGGTTCCGCGTGGCGCCGAACCTCATCCGCCGGATGCAGGAAAAGCACGCCGACATGTGCGAGGCGAAGGGGCCGCAAGTCTGCCGCATCGTCTCGATGAACTCGGGCGAGAGCCAGGGCGACTATGCCTATGGCAGCCTGCGCATCGCGATCGCCAGCGGCGAGGCGCGCACCTTCGGCAAGGCGCTCACCGCGACGTCGGAAGGCATGAACGGTGAGCTCGTGTCCTCCTCGATCCAGGGCGAGGACCTGTCGAAGCGCATCGTCGACACCGAGGCACGGCTGCGCGCCCGCACCGTGCTGCGCGACCGGCTGATGGACGTCCTGCGCAACCGCCGCGGGACCGTCGCCGAGCTGGTCGAGGCCGAACGCGGGGTGGCGCAGGTGAACGAGGAAATCGACCAGGCGCGAAGCTGGCTCAACGAGATGCGCGGCCGCGTGGCCTATTCGACCATGACGCTCGAATACGAGGCGGGCACGCCGTCCGAAGGCGGGTTTGCCGATCCCATCCGCAACGCATGGGGTTCGCTGGCGACGATCTTCGGCAACCTCATCGCGATCTTCATGGTCCTCGGCCTGGTTGTCCTTCCGATCGGCCTGCTGGTCTGGGGCCTCATCCGCCTGTTCAAGCGGATCGGCCTATCGACCGGCATCGGCAATGACGGCTGGACAAAGCCGGAAGAACCGAAAGAGACCACCACGGACTAAAGCCCGCAGCCGAGCGCTCCGCCGACCAAATTCGCGGCGGGGCGCTTGGACTGGCTTTGCTAAATACGATATTGGGTGAAAAGCGGTCATTGAGGATCGCGCTCAAAGGACTGCAATAAACAAGCATTGTAGTATCTTTCATCGACCTGCTAACAAATTATCGGTCGCACGGATGGAGCAAGCGTGGCCGATATTTTCATTTCTTATGCACGAGCAGATCGCGCAAAGATCGAAAAGCTCGCGAGAACGCTCACGACCAGCGGGTATGATGTCTGGTGGGATCGCGACATCACCGGAGGCTCCGAATTCAGCGCGGTTATTGAACGCGAACTCATTGCTGCCAAGACCGTCGTAGTTGCCTGGTCCGAGAATTCGCTCGGATCTCATTGGGTTCGTGACGAAGCCGAATTTGCCAGAACTGGCGAGAAGCTGTTGCCGATCTCGTTGGATGGCGTCCTTCCGCCCCTTGGTTTCCGGCAAATACATGCTTTGAGGTTTGAAGACTGGAATGGTGACGGTTCGCACTCATCCTTTCGCGAGCTGTTGGCTTCGCTCGGCAAATCCCCCTCTCAAGGCACTTCGTCGCAGTCCGAAGAGTTCAGCCCAAGAACGCCTGGTGGCAGCGCTTCGATCGCGGTGCTTCCCTTCACCAACATGTCCTCGGACCCCGAGCAGGAGTACTTTTCCGACGGAATTGCGGAAGACATACTCAATGCCTTGTCCAGTTCGACGGACTTGCTCGTCGCTGGCAGGACCTCATGCTTCGCGTTCAAAGGCAGAAATGCCAACGTGCAAGACATTGGTGCCCAGCTAAATGTAGATCATGTTCTCGATGGCTCGGTTAGGAAACAGGGCAATCGTGTTCGCATTACCGCGCAGCTCATTCGCGCGAGTGACGGATATCAAATGTGGTCAGAGCGATATGATGGAACGCTCGAAGACGTCTTCGATCTGCAAGATCGAATTTCCGGATCGATCGTCGAACAATTGCAGGCAGTCTTGACGAGCACGCCAGAGGGACGTGTGGCTGAGCAACTGACTGACAATCCGGAAGCCTATGATCTATTCTTGCGCGCCCGGGCATTGGTCAACAAGGTCTGGGGTGCTGACACGCTCACCCGCGCCGTGACGATTCTGGAGCAAACCGTCGAGTTGGATCCGGAATTTGTGAGCGCGTGGGAGCTGTTGGCGCGCGCACATTTTCTCGTCCCGCAGTTCATTTCAGATAGTGACGAGAAACTGAATTACGCTGCAAGCGAAAAGGCCGCTCGCCGGGCGCTTGACTTGGACCCCAGCTCCGATCTCGCACAGTACCTCGTGCAAGCCGCGAGTTGGGACGGGATGGACATAGGTCAATTTCTCGAACGAATAGCACGCCCCGTCGACCGAGCGACCGCCGACGAGTTGGTCTTCGTGGGTGGACTTACACAGCTCGTCTTGGGCCGGGTATCCGCGGCACTGCCGAAATTTCGGGACGCATTAAATCGCGATCCCTTGTCCGGACGCATGGCCTATAATCTTGCAGAATGTCATCTTGAACTATCGATGTTCGAGCGCGCCGAAGAATTGTTCAATCAGTCGATCGAGAATGGCTTTAGCGCCGGTTTCTTCGGATTAGCCAAAATTAGAATGATGAAAGGGAAACCGGCCGAAGCACTTGATGTGATGATGTCTGCCTACGAAGCGATAGGGGAAGGCATTTATCCTCACATGCGCTCGCGAGAACAGTGGGAGTTGGTTGGACGCGCCGCTTATGCGGGTGATCAGGAAGCTCAAGCAAAGGTGGAAGCATCGATCATTGCGATGGATGCAGACGGCTCGCAGCCTGTAAACTATTTGGTGTTGACGGTGCTCATTTGCGAGCAAAGCGCCGAAACATTCTTCCGTCTCTACAAGGAGAAGAGTTCGCCAGCGATGCACTTTTGCATTGCTCATTCCTTTTGGCAGCCGTCAGATCGCGCCCATGGTTTCCGTCAGCACCCGGGATTCAAGCAATTTGCCGAGGAAATCGGTCTTGTAGATGCATGGCAAAAATTTGGATGGCCCGATCTCGCGAGACCCAACCCCGGCACCGATGGCTCAAATGGAGCCTGGACAATTGATTAGTGGCTAGACGAGCAAACTCTAATCAATGGGGTCGTTGGCTGTCGTAGCCTCACCGGCTCATGTCATGGCTCTCGGCGGGAATGGTGACGATTAGCCCATCCAGTTCCTCGCCGAGGACGATCTGGCAGGACAAGCGGCTCGTGCGGCGCACGCCCGCGGCGAGATCGAGCATGTCTTCCTCTTCCTCGCTCGCTTGCGCGAGGCGGGCGAACCAGTCCTTGTCGACCACCACGTGGCAGGTCGAGCAGGCCATCTGGCCTTCGCAGGTTCCCTCCAGCGGCATGCCCGCGGCCTGCGCCACGCGAAGGAGGCTGTCACCCGCCTCGGCTCTCGCATCGACACGGTCGCCTTCGGAGGTGATGAAAGTGACCTTCATAGCGATCCTTGCGCCTTTGCTGCCTCGTTGATGGTCTTGCCCGCTTCCTCGATCTCTTCGAGCGTGGTGTAGCGCCCGAAGCCGAGGCGGATCGAGGTCTTGGCGAGCTTCTTGGGCAGGCCGATCGCTTCGAGCACATGGCTGGTGCGGCCCGATCCGCTCGCGCAGGCGGAGCCAGCAGAGAACATCACATTGCGGCACTCGCTCATCAGGCGGTTCACATCGAGCCCGCCGCCGTTGGGGCCGCGCGGGCGGATGTTGAGATTGCCGTGGTAGCGCGCCTCGGCACTGCCGTTGAGCTCCCAGTTCTCGAAGATCTCACAGGCGCGCTTCCAGAGCTTCTGGACGTGCTCGGCATCCTGCTCCATCCGGTCCTTCGCCTCGGCCGCAGCTGCGCCCATGCCCGCGATCAGCGCGGGGCTGAGCGTGCCGGACCGCAGGCCGAATTCCTGCCCACCGCCGGTCTGGACCTCGTGCAGATCGACACCGTCGCGCACCCAAAGCGCGCCCACGCCCTTGGGCCCGTGGAACTTATGCGCGCTGATCGCGATCATGTCCGCGCCGGTGACCTCGATCTTGCCGTAGGCCTGCACCGCGTCGCACAGGTAGAGCGCGTTGTTCTCCTTCGCCTTGCGGTGCCATTCGACCGTGGGCTGGACGACGCCGATCTCGTTATTGACCTGCATCAGGCAGACCAGCCGCGTGTCCTGCGGCAGGTCCTGCTTGGTGTTGCACTGCCCGTCCTTGGCGACATTCAGCACGTGGCACTTGCCCGCATCCTTTGCCGTATCGAGCACCGCCGAATGCTCGATCGCGGAGACGGAGACCGTGCCGTCCTTGCCGCTGCCGCGGATGGCGAGATTGAGCGCCTCGGTCGCGCCGGAGGTGAAGATGACCTTGCCACCGGGAGGAAAGAGCGCCGCAACCTGTTCGCGCGCGAACTCGATCGCGGCCTTGGCCTCGCGGCCCATCTTGTGGGGGGAATGCGGATTGCCGAAGCCGGTCCCGCCCGGCCCGTCGAGCCAGCGCAGCATGGCGTCGCGCGCTTCGGGGGCAAGCGGGGTGGTGGCCTGATAGTCGAGGTAGATCATGCTTTCGCCAACTCAAGCCATACCTCGGCGAAGCGTTCCACCTCTTCGCGCGACGTATTCCAGCCGAAGCTGGCGCGGATAGTGCGGTCGGAGACATCGGGTTCGACCTGCATCGATTGCAGCACATGGCTGGTCTTCATCGTGCCTGAGGAACAGGCCGAGCCTTGCGAGACCGAAATGCCCGCCATGTCGAAGCGCATGACCTGCGCGCTGCCACTCATCTTGGGCATGGCGATCGCGCGGACATAGGGCGTCGCATCGGAAAGTCGGTCAGACATCCACGCCCCGCCCATTTCGCGGCAAGCCTGCGCGAGTGTGTTGACCGGTTCGAGGACATTCGCGTCCAGATAGGGATCGCTGCAAGCTTCCAGCGCGGCCGCCATGCCGAGCACGCCGGGCAGGTTCTCGGTCCCGCGACGATAGCCACGCTCCTGTCCGCCGGCCGGTTCGAGCATGGCGAAGTCCTTTACCAGCAGCGCGCCGATGCCGATTGGTCCGCCAAATTTGTGCGCCGAAACGATTGCCATGTCGCAGAGCGGCGCGGCGAACTTGCCCGCGCTCTGCGCACAGTCCGAGAGCAGCAAACCGCCTGCCTGGTGCACGATACCGGCGATCGCGGTGATATCCTGCATATTGCCGGTCTCGGAATTGACCTGCTGGACGGCGACCAATGGCCGCTCGCGCTGGACAGCCTCGGTCAGCACCTCGAGATCTAGCGCGCCATCTGTCCGCACCGGCAGGCGCTCGGCATCCGGTGCTGCCTTGAGGATCGCATCGTGCTCTACGGCCGAAACCAGTCGCGCGCCCGCCTTGGCGTGGCCCAAAGCCAACGCCGCCGCCTCGCTCGCGCCGGAGGTGAAGATGACCTCTCCCTCCCAGCCGAACGCCCGTTTCACCCGCTCGCGCGCATCCTCCAGCGCCGCCCTCGCCTTGCGGCCTTCGGCGTGCGGACTGCTCGGATTGGCCCAGAGCGAGAAACCTTCCTCCATCGCCGCACGCGCCTCTGGGCGGAGCGGGGTGGTGGCGGCGTGATCGAGATAGATGCGTGTCGGGACGGGACGGGCCCTTAAATAATTGCGAATTGCCGCTGAAACCCTATATGGAGCGCAACCTCGCGCAAGCCCCTTGGGTCGACGCGCACCACATTTTTCTGCCAGGGTATACCTCCCCATGCCGACTGTGATCTTTCCCGGCCCCGAAGGCCGCCTCGAAGGCCGTTTCTCTCCCGGCCCGCGCCCGCGCGCACCTGTTGCGATGATCCTCCACCCGCACCCGCAGGGCGGCGGCACCATGAACGAGCAGATCACTCAGCGTCTCTACAAGACCTTCGTGAACCGCGGTTTCGCAACGCTGCGCTTCAACTTCCGCGGCGTCGGCCGCAGCCAGGGCAGCTTCGACAATGGTATCGGCGAACTGTCCGATGCTGCTGCCGCGCTCGACTGGGTGCAGCAGGTCCATCCCGAAGCGCAGGTGACCTGGGTCGCCGGAGTCAGCTTCGGCTCGCTCATCGGCATGCAGCTGCTCATGCGTCGCCCGGAAATCCGCGGCTGGATCAGCATCGGTGCGCCGGCGAGCATGTACGACTTCTCGTTCCTCGCACCTTGCCCGGCCTCGGGCATCTTCATCCACGGCGCGCAGGACACCGTCGTCCAGCCCAATGCCGTGACCAAGCTCGTCGAGAAGCTCCGCACGCAGAAGCACATCACCGTGCATCACGAAGAAATCCCGCGCGCGAACCACTTCTTCGAGAACGAGCAGGAAGAGCTGATGAAGTCGGTAGACAATTATCTCGACTTCCGTCTCGACCCGGCCTGCCCGATCACCTGACAGGCAGAACCACAGAGAAATCAAACCGATCAAGGGGCCGATTTCCGGGCCCTTTTTCGTGTGCGTGGCCCGTCGCCCGAGCCTCCCCAACCACCCGAATTTGCAATTTGAAAGAGATGTTGTAACATTCACATGGATTTGGAGTCGCAGAGGAAAGGAAAATCCATGTCTTATGTCGATCAACAGCGAGGGCCATCCGCCACGGGTCTGGCGGGAGCCATCCTCGTCCAGGCGAGCATCGGGGCAGCAATTATTGCTGGGCTGAGTGTCACACACGCGATCATCGAGGATGCGCCCAATGTGGATGTCTTCGATGTAAGAGACGATCTCCCGCCTCCTCCGCCCCCGCCCCCGCCGACGGACCAGCCGAAACCCGAGACTGACACGCCTCCCATCAGCGTGCCCGACAACAAGTTCCGCCTTGATCCGGTCGAACCGACGATACCGACCACGACGGACATGTTTCCCGAGGGTCCAATCATTCTCGATCCGGGTCCGACCCGCATCGTCGAGCCGGTGATCCCCGGCCCCACCGCCACCTTCAGTCCCGTGGGCGCGAAACCGCGCAACGACCCGGGTGGATGGCTGCGCGACCGCGACTACCGTTCTTCATGGTCGCGGATGGAACTGACCGGAACCGCGAGCTTCCGTCTCGAAATCGCCGCGACCGGCAAGGTCACCGGCTGCGAAATCACCGGAAGCACCGGCCATCGCCAGCTCGACGAGGCGACCTGCAATCTCCTGCCGCGCCGCGCGAAGTTCGAGCCGGCACGCGGCGCAAACGGCGAGCCTGTCGCCGGCCAGTACACGGGATCGGTCGTCTGGAAGCTGCCCGAATAGCCTCCTCGCGTCAGGCAGCTACCGGTCGGAGCCCCGTTCGATCTTGTCGAGCGGGGCTTCTCCGTCTGCATCGGGGATCGTCCAGATCGCCACATTGCCCAGCGCGATCAGGCCGAGCAGCACCATGAGCATCGCGTTCTTGGCATTGCCGGTCCGCTTCCACAGCAGGAATGCGCCGACGAACAGCGCGACGGCGGCAAGGACGACGATCGAGAGTACGGTATCGAGCATTCCCGCTCCCTAGCCCGTGCCGCGCATTCGGGGAAGCACAGGAACGCACTCCATCCCATCCCGTTGATTGCAAAAGCGAAGCGGCGAAAGGCCGCACAACCGGCGAAAGGACGAGCGATGGGTATCTTCAGCAGCATCAAGGAAGCGATCTTCGGCAAGGAGGCCAAGGCTCAGGAAGCACCCGCACAGCCGAAAACGGGCAATGCCTGGGCGGATGCCCCCAAGACGGAAGCCGTCGCCAAGCCCGTCGTCGATGTCGAGAACAGCCTCGATTCCATGCCGGGTGCCGACCGGCTCAACTGGCGCACTTCGATCGTCGACCTGATGAAGTTGATCGGCGTCGATTCCAGTTATGAGAATCGCAAGGCGCTCGCGACAGAGCTCGGCCGCGAGGATTACTCGGGCACGGCAGAGGACAATATCTGGCTGCACAAGCGCACCATGCGCGAATTGTCGGCAAACGGCGGCAAGGTGCCGGCAGAATTCCTCGATTGATTTGACACTCTTGCGCGCCGGATACACACCGGCGCGCATGACCACACACACGATCGAAGCAACACGTCGCCAGGTCCTTGCGGGGCTTGGCGCGACGACCGCCCTTACGCTTGGCGGATGTGTCCCGACACCGCGCCCCGAGGGTATTGCCGCCGCCCGCCAGATCGGCGCGGAGCGGTTGCTGGAGACAGTCGCCTACAACCTGCTCGAGCATGAACCCGAACGCGCCACCAGCCTTGGTGTCGACACGGGTCGCTACGCCTATCTGCGCAGCCGCCTCGAGGACCAGTCGCCCGCCGGGCAGGAAGCCTATGCAGCAACGCTGAGGCAGGATCTCGAACGCGTGCGTGACTATTCGCGCGATGGGCTGGACAGCGAGACGGTCACCAATCTCGACGTCGTTCAAAGCGCCTATGAACTCGCGCTCGACGGCTTCGCCCTCCCCTATGGCGATACGCCCGTCGGCAACTGGCGCACTGCACCTTATGTCGTCATCCAGAATGTGGGCGAATACATCGGCATGCCGCGCTTCATGCAGTCGACCCAGAAGGTCGAGAATGGCGATGATGCCGATGCCTATATCGACCGGCTTGAAGCCTTCCCTGCATCGCTCGACGGCGAGCTGGCGCGGATCCGCGAGGCACGCGGCATGGGCGTGGTCCCGCCCGCCTTCCTGCTCGACAAGGCGATCGTCCAGATGGAGCAGACCATTGCCAGCGCCGGCAAGGGCGAGCTGTTCGCCGCAGACCTGCGTGCCAAGCTCAATGCTTCCGGCATGCCCGAAAGCCACGCCAACCGCGCCGAGATTCTCGAAGGCGGTGTTATCGCAGAAGCGCTCACTCGCCAGCTCGAAGAGCTGCGCGCCGAGCGCGCCGTGGCAACTGACGAGCCGGGAATTTCCGCAAGACCCTATGGCGAGGAGTTCTACGCCTGGGCGCTGCGATCGAGCACGACCACTCGCCTCACCCCCGAAGAGGTCCACGAACAGGGCCTCGATGAGCTCGAAGCGCTCCACGCTCGCATGGACCCGATCCTGCGCGACATCGGCTATACCGAAGGCACGGTAGGCGAGCGCATGCAGGTGCTGGGCGACGATCCGCGTTACAAGTTCGCGCCCGGCGACGAAGGGCGCGAAGAGATCTTCGAATTCATCCACGAGCGTATCGACTGGATCAAGGCGCAGATGCCGCGCGCCTTCAACACGCTGGTCGATCCCAATCTCGAGGTCACGCGCATCCCGGTTGCCGAGGAAGCCGGCGCTCCGGGCGCCTATGGTGGTGCGGGCAGCAAGGACGGCACGATCCCGGGACGCTTCTGGATCAACCTGCGCACCACTGACCTCCACCGGAAGTACGACCTCGCCGATCTCACCTATCACGAGACCATTCCGGGCCATGTCTGGGAGGGCGAGTATTCGAACCGCCTGCCGCTGATCCGCTCGATCCTTGCCTTCAATCCCTTCAGCGAAGGCTGGGCGCTCTATGGCGAGCAGATGGCCGACGAGTTGGGCGCCTACGACGACTTTAAGGTCGGCCGCCTCGGCTACCTGCAGAGCCTCGCCTTCCGCGCCTGCCGCATGGTCGTCGACACCGGGCTCCACGCCAAGGGCTGGAGCCGCCAGCAGGCGCGCCAGTTCTTCGTCGAGCGCAACGGCTCAAAGGAGCAGGAAGTCGCGAGCGAGGTCGATCGCTATTGCAGCTGGCCCGGACAGGCGACAGGCTACAAGCTCGGTCACAGCCGCATCGTCGACCAGCGCGAGCTTGCCCGCCGCACGCTGGGCGATGCCTACGATTTCAAAGCGTTTAACGATGCCGTCATCCTCGGCGGCAATGTCCCGATGGACGTCTTGGAGAAGAACGTCGCCCGCTACATCGCGGGCGTAAGGGGCTGATCCCTCGCAAGATTGCCGTAGAACTCAAGGGAGCCTGAGCACCGCAGATGGAAACACTGGGCGAGAAGCTGGAGACCATGCCGCGCGTGCCGCTGGCCGACAACCATGTGGCCATGCTGCGCGAGCTGGGCACTGAGCGCGAATATGCGGCGGGTGAGATGGTTGCCGAAGCTGGCGATGCCATGGATCGCTTCGTCTACGTGCTCGAGGGCGAGATTGAAGTGGTCGATCCCTATTCGGGTGACCGCCTGCTCGAAAGCTCGCTCGGCCCGACCCAGTTCATGGGCGAGCTCTCCTTCCTCAACGCCGGCAGCTACACGCTGCCGATGCGCGCGCCCAAGCCGACGCGGACGCTCGAAGTGCCGCGCGTTGACATGCTGGACCTCATGGCGCGCGTTCCCGAGCTGTCCGACCACGTGCTGCGCGTATTTTCGGCCCGCCGACGCAAGCAGTTCGAGCTCAACAACAGCGCAATCAAGCTGATCGGTGCGGACCGCGATTCCGCCATCCAGCAGATCGAGCGCTTCCTCAGCCGCAACCGCATTCCTTTCCAGAGCCTCGATATGGACGGGCGCGATGACGAAACGCTGCAGGCCTGCGACCTGACCGGCCACAAGCCTTCAGTCATTCTCGGCATGGACCGGGTGATGGAGAATCCAAGCCCGCGCAAGGTCGCACAGTTCCTCGGGCTCGATCTCGATGTCTGCCGCGAGACGCTCTACGACGTGCTCATCGTCGGCGCTGGTCCCGCCGGCGTGGCCGCAGCAGTCTATGCGGGAAGCGAAGGTCTCTGCGCCCTCGCGATCGAGGACACGGCCATCGGCGGGCAGGCCGGGACCAGCAGCCGGATCGAGAACTACATGGGCTTCCCTACCGGCATCAGCGGAGCGGACCTTGTCTATCGCGGGCAGATCCAGGCGATGAAATTCGGTACGCGCTTCGCCATGCCCCGCGCGGTCGAAGGCCTCGTCCGGCGCGAGGACGGCACCTATTGCGCCAAGCTGGACGATGGCGACGAAGTCTGTGCGCGCGCCATCCTCGTGGCGACCGGCGTGCAATACCGCCGCCTGCCGATCGACCGGCTCGAGGATTTCGAGAGCGCCGGCGTTTTCTACGCCGCCACGGACATGGAAGCCCGCTTCTGCCACGGCACTGAAGCCGTGGTGATCGGCGGCGGCAATTCGGCAGGGCAGGCGGCCATGTATCTCAGTCGCAATGCCAAGCACGTGCACCTCGTCGTGAGGGGCGACAGCTTGGCGGCAAGCATGTCGCGCTACCTGACCGACCGGCTCGAAGCCGATCCCTCGATCACGATCCACTACAATACCGAGGTCTGCGATCTCCACGGAGACGAGCGCCTCTCCGGCGTCACTTTCGACACCCCCGACGGCAAGCGGCAGGTGGACACGCGGGCGCTCTTCATCATGATCGGCGCCGCGCCCAATACCGCATGGCTCTCCGGCCTCGCCGAGGTCGACGACAAGGGCTTCGTAAAGACCGGAGCCACGGTCGGGCGCGAGACGCCTTTCGAGACCAGTGCCGACGGCATTTTCGCGGTCGGCGACGTGCGCGAGGGTTCGGTGAAGCGCGTCGCGAGCGCGGTGGGCGAAGGGTCTGTGGTCGTCAGCCGGATCTGGGACTACGTCGACAAGCTGGCGGAACCTGCCACCGCGGTCTGATCGTTCGGCCAAGGCGGAGCGGACGCGAACGGGGCATATGAAAAACCCCCGGTCCGCACCCTCTCTCCTTGGTGCGGCCGGGGGTCTCCTCTCCAACTGTGTGCCCGCAGGTCGCGGGCTAACCGTCAGGCTGCTTCGGGAGCAGCGTCACGCACGCCCTGATCGACATGCGCTGCGAAGGGTTCGAAATTGTCGACGAAGAGCTGAACCAGCTTGTGCGCGGTGCGGTCGTATTCGTCCTTGTCCGCCCAGGTCGAGCGCGGATCGAGGATGCCGCTGTCGACGCCCGGAACGCTGATCGGCACTTCGAAACCGAAGTTCGGGTCCTTGCGGAATTCGGCATCGTTGAGGCTACCGTCGAGCGCAGCGTTGAGCAGCGCGCGGGTCGCCTTGATCGGCATGCGGTGGCCGGTGCCGTACTTGCCGCCGGTCCAGCCGGTGTTGACCAGCCAGCACTGCGCGCCGCCTTCGGCGATGCGCTTCTTCAGCAGGTTGCCGTAAACGCTCGGGTGGCGCGGCATGAAGGGCGCGCCGAAGCAGGTGCTGAAGGTCGCGGTCGGTTCGGTCACGCCGATCTCAGTACCGGCGACCTTGGCGGTGTACCCCGACAGGAAGTGGTACATCGCCTGCTCGGGCGTGAGACGCGCGATCGGAGGCAGCACGCCGAAGGCATCGGCGGTCAGCATGATGACATTGGCCGGCGGCGGTCCGAGATTGTCGGCGCTGGTGTTCGGAATCGAGCTGAGCGGATAGGCGCCGCGCGTGTTCTCCGCGAGGGTGTTGTCGTTGAGATCGATCTCGCCGTTTTCGTCCATCACCACGTTTTCGAGCACGGTGCCTTCCATGCGCGTGGTGGCGTAGATTTCGGGCTCGCTCTCGGGATCGAGGCGGATCATCTTGGCGTAGCAACCGCCTTCGAAGTTGAAGACCGCCGTGTCCGACCAGCCGTGCTCGTCGTCACCGATCAGCGTGCGGCTGGCGTCGGCCGACAGCGTGGTCTTGCCGGTACCCGAAAGGCCGAAGAACACCGCGCTCTTGCCGTCGGGGCCGATATTGGCCGAGCAGTGCATCGGCATCACGCCCTTGGGCGGAAGCAGGTAGTTGAGGATGCCGAAGACGCTCTTCTTCATCTCGCCAGCGTATTTCGTGCCGCCGATGAGGATGAGCTTTTCTTCGAGATTGACCGCGATCACGGTTTCGCTGCGCGTGCCGTGACGTTCCGGATCGGCCTTGAAAGTCGGCAGGTCGATGATGGTGTACTCGGGCTCGAAACCGTCGAGCTCTTCCGCCGTCGGGCGCACCAGCATCGTGCGGATGAACTGGTTGTGCCAGGCGAGCTCGTTGATCACGCGAACGTTGACGCGATATTCGGGCTGCGAACCGCCGAACAGGTCGGCCACGAAGAGCTCTTCCTTGTCCTTCAGCGCGGCCATGAAATCGTCCTTGAGCGCGGCGAAGTGTTCGGGCGTCATCGAGGCGTTGTTGTCCCACCAGACCGTGTCTTCGGTCTCGGCATTGCGGACGATGAACTTGTCCTTGGCGCTGCGGCCGGTGTGCTTGCCCGTCTCTACGACCAGCGGACCGTGCTTGGCACGGCGGCCTTCGCCCCGCTCGAGAGCGGCTGCGGTCAGCTCTTCCGACGTCAGGTTGGGATGAATCGTGGCGGCGGTCTCGATGCCCTGCGCGGCAAGCGAGTGGGAAAGCTCGGTGGTCACTGAATTCTCCAGCGCAAATGAAGCGTCATTGGTGTTCGGGAATCGCTGCGCATACGAATGCGCACCCTCAGCTCGGTCTTTAGTCGGCGAGTTATGTGAGGTCAAACGCCCATCGGGATATTCGCACTATCCTCTAGGGGCAGCGCGTTGTCATGCTTGAAGAACTGCGTTAATCGCCGCTGTGATGGAAAACACCGCCGGAGATGCCGCAAAGCCAGCCGATGACCGCACGGTCATTGCGCTCGTCGACGATGATCGCAACATCCTGACGACGGTTTCTATCGCGCTACAGGCCGAAGGTTTCGCGACCAGGGTCTATTCCGACGGCGAAGCGGCCCTGTCCGCCCTGCTCGGCAACCCGCCCGACCTCGCGATTTTCGACATCAAGATGCCCAAGATGGACGGAATGGAGCTGCTGCGCCGCCTTCGCGAGCACTCGCCGCTTCCGGTCATCTTCCTCACCAGCAAGGACGACGAGCAGGACGAGGAAGCCGGATTCCAGATGGGCGCGGACGATTACATCGCCAAGCCCTTCAGCCTGCGCCTGTTGCTCGCCCGTATCCGCGCCATCCTGCGCCGCAGCGATGCGCGCCGCCCGATGCCGATCGAGCCGGGTGAGCTTCCGGCTGAGGTCATCGAGCGCGGCCGCCTGCGCATGGACCCCGCGCGCCACCACGTGACCTGGGGCGACAAGCCCGTCTCGCTTACGGTCACCGAATTCCTATTGCTCGAGGCGCTCGCGCTGCATCCGGGCGTTATCAAGAGCCGCAACCAGCTGATGGACGCGGCCTATCCCGACGATGTCTTCGTCGACGATCGCACCGTGGACAGCCACATCAAGCGAATGCGCCGCAAGTTCCGCAGCGTCGATCCGGAGTTTTCCTCGATCGAAACGCTCTACGGTGCGGGCTACAGTTTCAGCGATGGCTGAGACCGGCAGCGTCCTGAAAGGCGATCCCCGGCTCGACAAACTCCGCTGGTCGCGCCGCCTTTCGCTCACCAGCCGCATCCTCTTCGTGAACGTCCTGCCGCTGGTGCTGCTGGGCGGCGGGGTCATCTATCTCGACAGCTACCGCAAGCAGCTGCTCGACGAGCGGTTCAAGCTTGCTCTCGTGGAAGCGCAGATCACAGCCGAAGCGCTGGCTGGCGCGACTCAGCAACGCCAGGAAGCGCTGCTGATCCAGATCGGCAAGGAGCAGCGCCTCCGCATTCGCGTCTACGGGCCTGAGGGAATGCTCGAATCCGACAGCTTCCAGCTCGCCCCGCCGAGCTTCGAACTGCCCGATGCGAGCGAGGTCGACCAGGATGACTTCGCTCTTCGCCTCGACCGCTGGTTCGACACCGTGGTCGACGCCCCGGCGCTTCCCGACTATGTGGATCCCGAGGCCGACGATGCGAGCGCGTGGCCCGAACTGGTGCGTGCGCGCGAGGAAAGCCTCACGCAGATCGTGCTGCGCGACGCGCCCGACGGCACCCATGTCATCAACGCTGCTGCCCCGGTCGGTCTCGACGGGGACACGCTGCTCATCACACGCAATCCGGTCGACATCACGCAGCGCGTCCGCGAGGCGCGCACCAATGTCGCGCTGATCGTTCTGCTCTTCCTGCTCGTCTCCACGCTGCTCAGCTTCTTCCTCGCACAGACCATCGTGCGGCCATTGCGCGAGCTGGTGCAGGCCGCGGTCCGTGTGAGGCAGGGTCGCGACCGGCAGGTAGAGGTCCCGCGGCTGCCCGACCGGCGCGACGAGATCGGCATGCTCGCCCGTGCCGTGTCCGACATGACCGCCGCATTGCGCCACCGGATCGACGCGGTCGAAAGCTTTGCCGCGGACGTGGCGCACGAGATCAAGAACCCGCTCGCCAGCCTTCGCAGCGCCACGGAGTCGCTCGGCAAGGTCGAGGACCCCGAGCTCCGCAAGCAATTGCTCGATATCGCCACGCATGACGTGCGCCGCATCGATCGCCTCGTCACCGAGATTTCGGATGCCAGCAGGATCGACGCCGAAATGTCGCGCGCCGAATTCGAGAAGGTCGACATCGCAGCGCTCACGCGAAACGTGGTCGCAAGCCGCGACGAGCGTGGCGAGAACCGCGGCAACGCCGTGACCATCGAGGCCATCGGCGAAGAACTGTGCGTTTATGGCGTCGCGATGAGGCTCGAACGCGTGATCGAGAACCTGCTCGACAATGCGGTGTCCTTTTCTCCCGAAGGCGGGACGATCGAGGTTATCATCCGCTGCCGCGACGGACGGATCATCATGACGGTCTGCGACGAGGGCCCGGGCATTCCCGAAGAGAAGCGCGAGAAAGTCTTCCACCGCTTCCATTCCGACCGGCCCGAAGACGAAGATTTCGGCAATCATTCCGGTCTCGGGCTTGCCATCGGGCGCACCATCGCCGAAGCGCATGACGGCTCGCTCCATGCCGATGGGCGGGCCGATGGAAAGAAGGGGGCCTGTCTCGTGCTAGACTTGCCGGCAGCCAAATGAAGCTAGTCATTCCGAATGTTACAGCCGTCGCAATCGATGGCCGCGCACTGCTGATCGCAGGCGAACCGGGGCTCGGGAAGTCCAGCCTTGCACTCGCGCTGATCGACCGCGGCGCCACCCTCATCGGTGATGACGGCATCCGGATCGTCGAGGAAGACGGCTTCCCGTATGCCCATCCGCCGATGACCACCGAAGGGCTCATCGAGGTGCGCAATGTCGGCCTCGTCAAGCTGCCCACCACGAGCGCGCCTGTCGCGCTGGCGCTGCAGCTGACCGAGAAGAAAGCACCGCGTTATCCCACCGAGATCCCGCATACGGATATCAGGGGGACCTCGATCCCGGTGCTGATGTTCCGCGCGGGCGACATGACGCAGGCCCTGCGCGCCGAATACGCGCTTGAGAAACACGGGCTGCCGGTCGGCAAATGAGCACAGACCAGTCCCTCCAGCGCATCCTTCTCGTGACCGGCCTGTCCGGCGCGGGCAAGTCCACCGCGCTGCAGGTGCTGGAAGACCTCGGCTGGGAAACGATCGACAATTTTCCCGTCCGCCTGCTCGGCTCGATGCTTGGCGGGGACAGCGACCATCCCGCCCCGCTCGCGATCGGTTTCGATTCGCGGACGCGCGGCTTCGTGCCGGCCGAAACCATCGAATTATGCGAGCAGTTGGCCAAGCGCAGCGATGTCGAACTGACCACCATGTTCATTGACTGCTCCGCTGCCGAGCTGGAGCGCCGCTACAACGAAACCCGCCGCCCGCATCCGATGGCCCGCGAGCGGCCGGTGGCGGCCGGGATCAAGGCGGAGCGGGAACTGCTTGGCCCCTTGCGCCAATGGGCCGACATCGTGCTCGACACGAGCGACTATACCTCCGGCGACCTCCAGCAGGTCGTCCGCGAAAGGTTCGGCAGGAGCGGTGGCCGCGAAATGACCATCACGGTCTCCAGCTTCGGCTTTGCGCGCGGCATGCCGCCACTGGCCGATCTCATGTTCGACATGCGCTTTCTCGACAACCCGCACTGGGTGCCCGATCTTCGCGACCAGACCGGACTCGACAGGGCGGTAGGCGAACATATCGAGGGCGACCCTGCCTTCGCGCCCGCTTTCGCCCGCATTTCCGAGACCTTGCTCGAATTGCTGCCGCGTTATGCTGCTCAGGATCGCAGCTATCTTAACATCGCCTTCGGCTGTACCGGCGGGAGACACCGTTCGGTTTACAGCGCAGAAGCGGCCGCGGAGGTCTTGCGCGAGGCGGGATTTTCGCCCACGGTCATTCACCGCAATCTTAGAAGCCGCCCCGCCGATCCGCTCGAGCGTGGTTGATTTTGAGCCAAGCGCAATGGCGAAAACGCAGAAACTTCACCCCTCGGGAAACGCAACGGACGCAGTGCACGCATGATCGGCATGATTCTCGTCACACACGGCAAGCTTGCCGAACATTTCATCGACGCGATGGAGCACGTGGTGGGCAAGCAGGAAGCGGTGGCCACCATCTGCATCGGACCCAATGACGACATGGAGCAGCGGCGCAAGGACATCGCCGACGCCATCGCCGAGGTAGATACAGGCGATGGCGCGATAATCCTCACCGACCTGTTCGGCGGCACGCCCTCCAATCTGGCCATTTCGCTGCTCGACACCGGACGGATCGAAGTGATCGCCGGCATCAACCTGCCGATGCTGATCCGCCTCGCCGGTGCGCGCAAAAGCATGAACGTGGTTGAAGCCGTCGCCGCGGCGCAGACCGCTGGACGCAACTACATCACCGTGGCGAGCGAATTCCTCGGCCAGGACATCGAGAGCGCACGGAAGGCGAGTTGAGCGAGCTTCGCAAACAGATCACGGTCGTGAACCAGCGGGGCCTTCATGCAAGGGCCAGTGCCAAATTCGTCGGCGCGGTCGCGGAAATCCCCGAGGGCTGCAAGGTTCGCGTGGCCAAGGGCAGCAACGAGGCGGCCGGCGGCTCGATCCTCGGCCTCATGATGCTCGGCGCCGCAAAGGGCGATACCATCGAACTGATCGTCGCCGGTGACAATGCCGATGCCGTGATGGCCGAGCTTTCCGCCATGGTCGAGGACGGCTTCGGGGAGCCCTGAGCATGGCCGCGCACCGCCGGGTCATCACCGGCTTTTCCAATCCCACCGTCAAGGCGCTGCGGGCGCTGCGCGAGAAGAAGCACCGCAAGGCGGCACGCCGCTTCCTTGCCGAAGGCCTGCGCCTGCTCACCGACGCACGCGAATGCGGGCACATTCCCGAAGTCCTGGTGCTCGCCGATCGCCGCGATCCGCATCCGCTGCTCACCGCGCTCGAAGAGGCAGTCGAGGCCAACGGCGGCGAAGTGATCGAGACCACGCCGGACATCCTTTCCAAGATCACCGGCAAGGACAATCCGCAGGCAGTCGCAGGCGTTTTTGCCGAGTTCGACACCTCGCTGGAGACGCTGGATCGCTCGGGCGCGGACATATGGCTCGTCGCCCAGGCACTTCGCGATCCGGGCAATATCGGGACCATGCTGCGCACCGGCGATGCCATCGGAGCGGGCGGGCTGATCCTGATCGACGACTGCGCCGATCCCTTCAGCGTCGAGACCGTGCGTGCAAGCATGGGCGCAATCTTCACGCAGAAGCTGGCGCAGGCCCCCTGGGCCGAGTTCGAAAGCTGGTTGAGGAATGGCGAAGGACAACTTGTCGCCGCCTCGCTACGCGAAGCCCAGCCCTATCGCGGTGCGCCCTATGCGGCGCCCTGTTTCGTGATGGTCGGCAATGAAAGCCGCGGCCTACCCGAGGAATACGAGATGGCCTGCGACCTGCGGGTAACCGTGCCGATGAATGGTCGGGCCGACAGTCTCAACGCCGCAGTCGCCGCCGCAGTGCTCGGCTACGAAGTGCTCGCGTCTCTGTCCTAGTATCCGGGCCGGACGATGTCAGTCGTCGGCCGTGTTCTTGCCACCATGTTCGATAATGTGGTCGAGCACCGAAAGATGCAGCGGCTGGTCGAATTCTACGCCGACCGTCCGCTTCTCCACCCACTTCGTGCGAGCGGCGATCGGACCGATGTCTCCGATGCGCAGGGTAATCTCGTCGCCCTTGCGCAGCCGGCCAACAAGGTCGGCGAATTGGCAGCCGTATTCGGAGAGATCGCGGATGGCGATATCGAAGCGCACACCGGTACCCTTGCGGTACCGGCCCATGACCGAAATCGAGTAGCGCTTTTCCCTTCGCAAATCCATTTGCCGAACCCCGTCAGCCAGCGAACCCTCACTTGTAGTAACGCGACAATTGCGCCTTATGCACCAAGAAACAATGTTTTTATTTCGTTAAGCGGTTAACCAAAGAAATTTCCTATTCCGCCGCCTCGCGGTCTTCCGCGCGGCCATCCTCGATTTGCGCAGCGTCTTCGGCATTATAGCGCGGAGTGGCCTCTACTTTGGGCACCTCCTCGATTTCACGCTTGCCGATCTCGATGCCTTTCTCGTGCAGGCGCCTTCCAGCTGACAGCACGTTCCGCTCGAAACTGCCGACGAACTTGTTGTAATTGTTGACCGCAGTCTCGAGACCGCCGCCGACACGCTTCATATGTTCGGCAGCGACGGCGAGACGGTCGTAAAGCTCCGCTCCTGCCTTGCCGATCTCCACCGCCTCACGGGCGATCGTGTCCTGGCGCCAGACCTGCGCCACCGTGCGCGCGATGGCGACGAGGTTGGTCGGCGTCGCCAGAAGCACCTTGTTGTGGAAGGCAAAGTCCCACAGGTCGGGGTCGGCTTCGAGAGCCGCGGCAACGAAATGTTCGCCCGGCACGAACATCACCACGTAATCGGGCGCTTCGTCGAACTGGCTCTGGTAGCTCTTGGCCCCCAGCGTCTGGACGTGGCTGCGCATGGACTTGGCATGCAGCGAAAGCTGCTGGCGCTTCACATCGTCGTCATCGGCTTCGAAGGCGGCCTGGTAGGCGTTCAGCGACACCTTGGCGTCGATGACCAGCTTCTTCTGGCCCGGAACGTTGACGATGGCATCGGGGCGCAGCCGACCCTCGTCGGTCTCGAGCGATTGTTCGAGAATGAAATCGGTGTGCTCGGCAAGCCCGGCCTGTTCGAGCACGTTCTGCAGCGCCCGCTCGCCCCAGCGGCCGCGCGCCTTGGGTGCGTTGGTCAGGCTGTTGCCGAGGCGCTGGGCTTCCTTGCGGACCTCTTCCTGAGAGATACGCATGCCCTCGATCTGCTGGTGGAGGCGCGAAAAGGCATCGGCGCGCTGGCGTTCGAGCGAGCCGACCTGTTCCTCGTATTTCTGCAGGCGTTCGTTCACCGGCTTGAGCAGCGAGGCGACAGCCTCCTTGTGCTTGGCTTCCGCCTCGCCCAGCCTGCTCGTCGCCTCGTTGCTGAAGCGTTCGCGCGCAGCTTCGAGCACCTTGGCACCGGTGTTCTCGAATTCCTTGAGCAGCTTCTCGCGGCTTTCCTCGAGAATCCGCTTCTGCTCCTCGAAGCCCGCGGCCTTGGCTTTCAGTGCGCCATGAGCCTCGCGCTCCTCGTCCAGCTTGCGTGCGAGTTCGTCGGCGCGATCAGCGCGTTCCGACATGGTCGCAAGCTCAGGCGCCATGCGCGAGAGTTTCTCGGAAAGGTCCTTCGCCTCGGCATCGCGCTCGGCATGGCGCGCCTGCCAGTCGGCCGCAGGGCGCGAACCGAAGAGCCAACCGGCAAAACCGCCGACCACAAGGCCGCCCAGCAGGGCTATGAGAATGAAAAGCATGGGATCCATCACGCCACATTAGGCGGAACGGAGAGGGAACGCCAGAGGCCCGCGCGGGCTTTCTACCGTTTTTGCCCGGTGACCAGATTGTATAGGAAATAGAAGCCGAAGGTGAAGGCGAGGAAATAGGCCGAAAAGCGGATCGCCAGCTGGTCGAAACCCGGATTGCGGTCGATCCAGACCCAAGTGCACATCACGAGCGCAAACAGGAGGCCGGCCGCGGCTGCCCGCGACCAGCTGATCTTGTCAGGCTGCTTCACGCAGCTTTTTCAGCTTCTTGAGCGCCATGTTGCGCTTGAGGCGCGAGAGGTGATCGATGAAGAGAATGCCTTCGAGGTGGTCCATCTCGTGCTGGATGCAGGTGGCCATCAGGCCTTCCATGTCTTCCTCGTGGGTCTCGCCTTCGAGATCCTGGTAGCGCACGCGGCAGGTCGCCGGACGGTCGACATCGGCGAAGATGTCGGGGACAGAAAGGCAGCCTTCCTGATAGGTCGCCAGCTCTTCCGCCGGATCGAGGATTTCGGGGTTCACGAATACCCGAGGTTCCTTCTTCGTCGGATAGTGGACGTGTTCGTGGCCGCCATGATTGCAGACCTCGCCCTCGGCTTCCTCGTCCTCGGGCTGTAGGTCGATCACCAGCACGCGCTTCGGCACGCCGACCTGGATGGCGGCGAGACCAATACCGGGTGCGTCATACATTGTTTCGAACATGTCGGAGACGAGTTCGCGCAGTTCATCGTCGAACTCGGTAACCGGTTCGGACACGACCTTGAGCCGGGGATCCGGCACTTCAATAATCTCACGGATAGCCATGGAGGGTCAGATAGGCGTGGAATCCGCCTTTTTCAATCGAATTGGGCCGCTCAGACTGATCGCTTAGCCAAGTGGACGACGGGCTCTCAGTGCCTGCGCCAGCGTACCCTCGTCGAGATAGTCGAGCTCGCCGCCGACCGGCAGGCCATGTGCAAGCTGGGTGATGCGCACGGGGAAGTCCTCGAGCCGCTCGGCGAGGTAGTGGGCAGTGGTCTGGCCTTCGAGCGTGGCGTTCATGGCGAGAACGACCTCGTCGATGCCGCCCTCTTCCACCCGCGACAGCAGACTGGCGATGTTGAGGTCCTCGGGCCGGATACCGTCGAGCGCGGAGAGCTTGCCGCCGAGCACGTGATACTTGCCCGTGAACAGCTTCGCCCGGTCGAGCGCCCAGAGATCGGCCACATCCTCCACCACGCACAGCCCCTTGCCGTCGCGGCGCGGGTCGGCGCAGATGCCGCAGGGGTTGGTGGTGTCGACATTGCCGCAAGTGTCGCATTCGACCAGTGCCTCGCCCACCGTTGCCAGCGCCTCCAGCAGCGCGGGGAGCGCGCTTTCGCGGCGTTTCACCAGCCACAGCACGGCACGCCGCGCGCTGCGCGGGCCGAGGCCGGGAAGGCGTGCCAGCGCAGCGGCCAGCGTCTCGATCTCTTGCGATGCCATGGAGGCACAGATAGGGGGCCGGGGCCCAACACGAAAGGTCACACGAAGCGTCATGCGCATAATCTTCATGGGAAGTCCGGAATTTGCCGTGCCGACGCTGCAGGCGCTGGTCGACGCGGCGCATGAAGTCGTGTGCGTCTACACCCAGCCGCCGCGCCCCGGCGGGCGTCGCGGCAAGGAACTGACCAAGACGCCCGTGCACCAGCTGGCCAAGCGGCTGGGCATCGAAGTGCGTCATCCGGCATCGCTCAAATCTGCCGAAGAGCAGGAGAAGTTCGCCGCGCTTGGTGCCGATATCGGCGTAGTCGCGGCCTATGGCCTGATCCTGCCGCAGGCGATCCTCGATGCGCCGATGCATGGCTGTCTCAATGTCCACGCATCGCTCCTGCCCGACTGGCGTGGCGCGGCGCCGATCCACCGCTCAATCATGGCGGGCGACGAGGTGACCGGCGTTACCATCATGCGGATGGAAGCAGGGCTCGATACGGGACCGATGCTTGCCACCGTGCGCACGCCGGTCGAGGACAAGACCACAGGCGAACTGACCGAAGAACTCGCCGAGCTGGGCGCGCAGCTGATGGTCGGCACGCTGATCGATCTCGATGCGCTTCACCCGGTCGAGCAGGACCACGAGGCGGCGACCTATGCCAAGAAGATCGACAAGGCCGAGGCCCGGATCGACTGGACGCGTCCGGCGCAGGAAGTGGTGCGCCACGTCCACGGTCTTTCGCCCTTCCCCGGCGCATGGTTCGAAATGGACGGAGTGCGTGTGAAACTGCTTCGCGCCGAGGTGGTCGAAGGTTCGGGCGAACCCGGCAGGGTGCTCGACAACGATTTCGCGATTGCCTGCGGTGATGGCGCCATCCGCCCCGTCCGCCTCCAGCGCGCGGGCAAGCCAGCAATGGAGCGTGACGAATTTCTGCGCGGCAATGTCATCAAGAAAGGCGCGAGCCTCACGTGACCCGCTTCGCGCTCACCATAGAATTCGACGGGACACCCTTCTTCGGCCTGCAGCGGCAGGACAACGGGCCGAGCGTGCAGCAATCCCTGGAAGAGGCTGCGTTCCGCGTGACCGGGGAGGAGGTGCGCCTCCACAGTGCCGGCCGTACCGATACCGGCGTCCACGCGCTCGCGATGCGAAGCCACATGGATATCGAGAAGGACATCGCGCCCTTCCGCCTGATGGAGGCGCTCAATGCGCAGGTCCGCCCCGATCCGATCGCGGTGACGCATTGCGAAGTCGTGCCCGACGATTGGCACGCGCGGTTTTCCTGCACCGGGCGCAGCTATGTCTACCGCATCGCCAACCGGCGCGCGCCGCTGACGCTGGACCGTAACCGGCTCTGGCAGGTCCCGCAGGATCTCGACCACGAGGCGATGGACCGTGCGGCAAAAGCACTCGTCGGCTTGCACGATTTCACCACGTTCCGGTCGGTCCAGTGCCAGGCGCAGAGCCCGGAAAAGACGCTCGACCGGCTCGACGTGGAGCGCGAAGGAGACGAGGTTCGCATCCACGCCGCTGCGCGCAGCTTCCTCCACCACCAGGTACGCTCGATGGTCGGATGCCTTGCACTGGTCGGCATGGGCCGCTGGCGCGAGGAGCAGGTCGTAGAGGCACTGGAAGCGAGGGACCGGCAGGCGCTCGGCCTCAATGCACCGCCGCACGGGCTCTACTTCGTCACGGCGACCTACCCGGACGAGACTTGACCTAACGTCACCCTAGCCAAGCCCGATTTCGAGGCGTAGCGAGGCCGCCAAACAGGTTTGGAACCGCTACGAAAGGGAACGAGGATGACCACCGGCAAACAGCTTTTCACCACGCTGACCAGCGACGGCACGCTCACGCTTGCAATCGAGGAGGTCACCTTCCACGAGCCGACCGGCAACCAGGTGCTGGTCAAGATGGAAGCTGCGCCGATCAACCCGTCCGACCTCGCGATCCTGACCGGCGCGGCCGACTTCGAGAACGCGGAGTATTCTGACGGAAAGGTCGTCGCCAAGATGCCCGAACCGTTCAATTCGGCGTCGAAATCGCGCCACGGCCAGAAGCTTCCTGCAGGTAACGAAGGCGCGGGCACCGTTATCGCCACGGGTGACAGCGACATAGCCAAGGCGCTGATGGGCCAGCGAGTCGCCTGCGTGCCCGGCAATGCCTTCAGCCAGTACGCCATCGCGGATGCCGCGATGTGCCTGCCGCTCGGCGATCACAGCAGCGAGGCCGGCGCTTCGAGCTTCGTCAATCCGATGACCGCGCTGGGCTTCGTCGAGAATGCCAAGATGGACGGCCAGAAGGCGATCCTCCACACGGTCGGTGCTTCGAACCTGGGCCAGATGCTCAACCGCATCTGCCTCGAGGACGGCATCGAGCTCGTGAACATCGTGCGCAAGGACGACCAGGCCGAGCTGCTCACGTCGCAGGGCGCGAAGCATGTCGTGAATTCTTCGGACGACGATTTCATGGACCAGCTCAAGAGCGCGATCGACGAGACCGACGCATTCTACGGGTTCGACCCGATCGGCGGCGGGCAGATGGTCGACAGCTGCTTTCGCGCAATGGAACAGGTCGCGGTGTCGAAGATGACCGAATATTCGCGCTACGGTTCGAACCAGCAGAAGCGCATGTTCATTTACGGCCGCCTCGATTTCGGACCGACCGTGCTGACGCCTGCCTACGGCTTCGGCTGGACGCTATCGGGCTGGCTGCTGACCCCGTTCCTGCAGAATGCCGGCATGGAAACGGTCATGCGGATGCGCACGCGCGTGCTGCAGAATCTCACCACCACCTTCGCCAGCCACTACAAGACCAAGGTCGACCTCGAGGGCATGCTGACCAAGGATGCGATCCTCGACTATCGCCAGATGAAGACGGGCGAGAAATACCTCGTCACGCCGCACGGCTGAACCTAGCGGCCGTCGAAAGCCCTCTGGATGGCGGCGGGGTCGGTGATCCCGCCTGCCAGCAGCAATTGCAGCAGGATGCGCGCTTTCTGCGGGTTGAGGGCGCGCGAGGCGACGAAACCGTTCTCCGTGTCTTCGGGCTCTCGGTCGACAAGCCCTTCATCGGCGCGGCTGGCGCGCACCACGGGTAGTCCGCGTTTGGCCATGGCCACCAGGGCCTGACGCGCGCTTTCGGGCATGTTGCCCTCGCCCACACCCGCCACCACGATACCGCACGTGTTCTCGCCGACCTGCCGCTCGACACCTGCACCGTCGAACCCGGCATAGGCATAGACGATCACGACCTCGGGCAGCTTGTCGCTCCACTCGAATGTCGCAGAGCCGCCCTGCCGCCAGGGGGCGCCGAACCATTCGAGGCTGGCCGGTGTGACGAGACCGATCGACTCGCGCGGGAAGCCGCGGAAAGCCTCGGTCCCGCGTGTGCGGACCTTGCGCACATCGCGCGCGGCGAAGACGCGGTCGCCCATGACCACCAGCACGCCGCGGCCTGCCGCATCGGGGTCGCTTGCCACCCGCACGGCATTGGCGAAATTCCTGAGGCCGTCATAGCCCACCGCGTCGGCAGGACGCATGGCGCCCACCACGACCACGGGCTTTTCCGCCGGAAGCGTCAGGTCGAGGAGGAATGCGGTCTCTTCGAGAGTATCGGTGCCGTGAGTTACGATGATACCGTTGCAGGCCCCGTCTCCGAGCGCCTCTTCGATCGCGGGATGCAAATCGTTCCAGACCCCGGGGCCGATATCCGCCGAATCGATATTGGCGATCTGGCGCCCGGAAAGCTCCGCCTCGAGGCCGAGACCGCCGACTTTCTCGAGATATTCCTCGATACCGATCTCGCCCGCACGGTAGTCATGCGCGATTGCGGAGCCGGCAATGCCGGCGATGGTGCCTCCGGTGGCAAGGACTGTCAGCCTGGTCGTCATGCGATTGCGCGATAGCGACAATTGATTTTCGCGTCACGCACGCTATGTGGCGCTTCACCCGACACCGGTTGGGGCGCTTAGCTCAGTTGGTAGAGCATCTCGTTTACACCGAGAGGGTCGGCGGTTCGAGCCCGTCAGCGCCCACCAGTTTCGATTGGTCATAACCATCCGGGGATGGTTTTGCATCGAACTTTCCGAGCGAAAGCGAAGGGCACGCCTCACATCGCCATCCAGCTCTGCCACAGCATGTAGGCGGCAACGGCAAAGATCACGCCTGCGAAGATCTTGGTCAGCGCGCCCGTGCTCGACAGCTTCTGTGCTAGGCGCGTGCCCAGCAGGCTGCCGACAACACCGCCGGCGACGAAGACGCCCGCCAGCAGCCAGTCGACATAGCCGGAAAGCGCGTAATTGCCCGCGGTCGTGATACCGAAGGCGCTGACCGCGACGAGGCTGGTCCCGACCGCGTAGATCATCGGCATGCGTGTGGCGGCGATCAGGCCCGGTACGATCAGGAACCCGCCGCCGATGCCGAAAAAGCCCGACATCGCGCCTGCACCCAGTCCGTATCCACCCAGCTGCAGAGCATTCTCGCGGCCGAGAACGACGTCTGCATTGCTTTTGCGCCCCGTCTTCCGAAGCATCAGCGCGCCCACGACGATCATCAGGATCGCGAAGAGGAACAGCAGTTTCTGCCCGTCGAAATTCTTGCCCACCGTCGATCCCGCAAGCGCACCCAGCACGCCTGCCGCGGCGAAGAACAATCCGCAGCGCCATTTCACAGTCCCCTGCCTCGCGTGGTTCACGAGGCCCGCAAGCGCGTTGGCCGCCACTGCGAGCGCACTGGTTCCGATCGCGGTATGCGGATTGGGCACGCCCACGACATAGACCATGAGCGGCACGGCAAGGATCGAGCCTCCCCCGCCGATCAGGCCGAGGACAAAGCCGACCGCTCCTCCAGAGAGGGCGCCGGAAAGCCAATAGATCCAGTCAAACATATCGCGGCACACGCCTTATATTAGGTATTCCTGATATACGGGTTTGGAGCCGTTATGACAAGCTACGTGCGATCAGCCTCCCAGCGCCGCATCGATGGCGGCGCGTGCTTCTTCGCCGGACCAGTCGAGATCGCCCTGCACTCGCCAGATTTCCTGGCCGGATTCATCGTAGAGCACGGTCGTCGGCAACATCACGTCGCCGAGTGCGAAGCCGAGCTCGGCATCAGGATCGCGCCAGCTTTCGAGATAGGCGAAGTCGTTCTGCGCGAAGAACTCCGCGACTTTCTCCTCGCTGCCCATGTCTTGGCTCACCGTGACGACCCGCATGCGGCCATCGTAATCGGCTGCAAGCTCGTCGAGCAGCGGCATTTCCTTCACGCAGGGAGCGCACCAAGTGGCCCACAGGTTCACGAGCACCGGCTCGCCTTGCAGGGCCCCGAGGTTGAGCTGGCGTCCATCCAGATCGGTAACGTTGATCGCAGGCATCAGCTCGCCCGCCATCATTCGATCGAATTCGCCGATTGCCGCGGGTGAAGCACCGCTTTCTTGCGCCGCGTCGGGCGCGCTCCTATCGCAGGCGGCCAGCGACAATGCGAGAATGGACAGAAGCGTGAGCGACAAGCGGGACAATAAGGGCTCCAACAGCATGTGGGGCGGCAGGTTCGCCGAAGGACCTAGTGCGATCATGCGCGAAATCAACGCCTCAATCCCGTTCGACAAGGCGCTCTGGCGTGAAGACATCTCTGGCAGCCTCGCCCATGTAGCCATGCTGGCGAAGCAGGGGATCGTCAGCGTGGCCGACGCCGAGACAATCACAGAAGGCCTTACGCAGATCGCCGAGGAGTACGAGCGCGACGGCGTGCCCGAGGACTGGGACCTCGAGGACATTCACATGACAGTGGAAGCGCGGCTGACCGAAATTGTCGGCCCCGCAGCCGGTCGTCTCCACACCGCGCGCAGTCGCAACGACCAGGTCGCGACCGACTTTCGCATGTGGGTGAGGAGCGCGATGCAGCGCGCCGTCGCCGGGATCGATGCGCTGCTCGGCGCGCTGGTCGAGCGGGCGGAAGAGCATGCCGACAGCATCATGCCGGGCTTCACGCATCTCCAGACCGCGCAGCCGGTGACGCTGGGCCATCACCTGCTCGCCTATTTCGAAATGCTGATGCGCGACCGTTCGCGCTTTACCGATGCGCTGGCGCGAATGGACGAGTGCCCGCTGGGATCGGCCGCGCTGGCCGGCACCGGTTTCGACCTCGATCGAGAGATGACCGCCGAGGCGCTCGGCTTCGCAAGGCCGACGCGCAATAGCCTCGATGCCGTCTCGGACCGCGACTTCGCGCTCGATTATCTGATGGCGGCGAGCCAGTGTTCGCTCCACCTCAGCCGTCTGGCCGAGGAATTCATCATCTGGGCGAGCCAGCCCTTCGGCTTCGTCAAACTGCCCGACACGCTGTCTACCGGCAGTTCGATCATGCCGCAAAAGCGCAATCCCGACGCGGCCGAACTGGTGCGCGGCCACGCGGGCCGCGTGATCGGCTGCGCGACCAGCCTGATGGTCACGATGAAGGGCCTGCCGCTCGCCTATTCGAAGGACATGCAGGACGACAAGCCACCGGTGTTCGAGGCTGCCAGCCTGCTCGACCTGAGCCTTGCCGCGATGGCGGGAATGGTCGCCGACAGCCGTTTCGACACCGCCCGCATGCGGAAGGCTGCCGAAGCGGGGCACGCAACCGCGACCGATCTTGCCGACTGGCTGGTACGGCAGGCGGACATCCCGTTCCGCGAGGCGCATCACATCACCGGCGCGGCTGTGAAGCTGGCCGACGAGAAGGGCGTCGCCCTCGACGGCCTTTCGATCGAGGACCTCAAGGCGATCGATGCGCGGGTCGACGAGCGCGTCTTCGATGCGCTTTCGGTCGACGCCTCGGTTGCGGCGCGATCCTCTTATGGCGGGACCGCCCCGACCCGTGTAAGGGAGCAGGTCGAAGAGGCCCGCAAGCGGCTGGAGGACAAGTAGAATATGCGCATCGTCGCCGCCCTGACCCTTGCCGCGCTGCTCGGCGCATGCGGCCAGAAAGCCCAGCTCGAACCGGTCGCCGGCCAGGACCTGCCGCCCAAGCCCTTCGGCGCGGAAACGCAGCCCGATGCAGCCGACCTGCTCGCGCTCGACCCGCAGGCGGCACCTGATCGCAGCGTGGAATTGCGCACGCGCAGCGAGGAGCGCGAGGACGATCCTTTCGATCTTCCGCCCGAATAATCGCGAAGGCCTTTTTCAAGCCGAAAAGCACAGCTTGTTAGACTCTGCCCGCGCGTTTCGGCACAGGCAGCTTCCATGGACCATTTCCAGCTCCGCAATGGCGTTCTCTACGCCGAAGACGTGCCCATGCCGGTCATTGCCGAAGACGTCGGCACACCGGTCTACATTTATTCGCGCGCGACGCTCGTGCGCCATGCCCGCGTGTTCCGCGACGCGCTGTCGGGGCTGAAACACCCGCACATCGCCTTTGCCGTCAAAGCCAATCCCAACCTTGCCGTGCTGCGCGTGCTGGCAAACGAGGGTTACGGTGCCGATGTCGTCTCGGGCGGCGAGCTGACCCGCGCGCTCGCGGCAGGCATGAAACCCGAAGACCTCGTCTTCTCCGGCGTCGGCAAGACCCACGCCGAGCTGCAGCAAGGCCTCGAAGAAGGCATCGGCCAATTCAATATCGAGAGCGAGGAAGAAGGCTACGAGCTTGCCTCGATCGCCCGGCGGATGGGCAAGCGCGCAGCCTGCGCGCTGCGGGTCAATCCCGATGTCGATGCCCGCACGCACGAAAAGATCTCGACCGGCAAGCGTGAGAACAAGTTCGGCGTACCGCTCGACAAGGCGCAGGAAATCTACACCGCGCTTGCAGGCGAGGACGGCCTCGACATGCGCGGGATCGCGATCCACATCGGCAGCCAGCTGGGCGATCTCGAACCGCTCGAGACCGCGTTCGGCAAGGTCGGCGAACTGATCGCCGCCCTTCGCGCGGGAGGCTGCAAGGTCACCCATGCAGACCTCGGCGGCGGGCTCGGCGTCCCCTACAAGGCGGGCGAAGAGCTTCCGCAACCGGCCGAATACGGCGCCATGGTCGAGCGCGTCACGAAGGACTGGGACGTCACGCTGATGTTCGAACCCGGCCGCGTTATCGCGGGCAATGCGGGCGTGCTGCTCACCCGCGTTATCCGGGTAAAGCGCGGTATCGAACGGCCCTTCGTGGTGGTCGACGCCGCCATGAACGACCTCGCGCGGCCCGCGATGTACGGCGCCTGGCATGATTTCGAGGCGGTCGAACCGACGGGCAAAAAGACCATTTCCCATATCGTCGGACCGATCTGCGAAACGGGCGACACCTTCGCGATGGACCGCGAATGCGATGTCCTGACCGCCGGCGATCTGGCTGTTTTCCGCACTGCCGGTGCCTATGGCGCGACCATGGCGAGCAGCTACAACTCGCGCGGTTTCGTGGCCGAAGTGCTGGTCGACGGCGACAAATATGCCGTCGTCGCCGACCGGATTGCGGCGGGCGCGATCATGGATGCGGAGCGCGTGCCGGACTGGCTCGACTGATGCTCCACTCGCTTCCGCTCTTCCACCGTATCTCCGGCGTCCGCGTGGTCGTCGTGGGTTCGGGCGAGATGGCGGAAGCGAAGGCGCGCCTGGTCGAGCGCGCGGGCGGCATTCCCTGCGGCGAGACCGAAGCGCACCATGCGCGGCTGGCATTCGTCGCGCTAGAGGATCCGCGCGCTGCGGAAGCCGCGGCATTGCGGCTCAAGCGCGCTGGCCTCCTCGTCAATGTCGCCGACCGGCCGGAGCTGTGCGATTTCACCCTGCCGAGCGTCCTCGAACGCGGGCCGGTCCTCGTCGCGGTGAGCACAGGCGGCGCATCGGCGGGGCTCGCCAAGCACTTGAGGCTGCGGCTCGAGCGCCTGCTGCCCGATGGGCTCGGCAGGCTGGCAGAAGGCCTTGCCGCGGCGCGCGAGAAAATCCGCGCCCGCTTCCCCGATGGCGACAAGCGGCGCCGCGCCATCGATGCAGCGCTACAGGAAGGCGGCGCGCTCGATCCCTTCGCTGCAGGATCGGCAGACCGCGTGGACGACTGGCTTTCGGGCAATGACGGCGAGGTCGATGGCGGAACGCTCGAATTCACGCTCTCCAGCAATGACCCCGACGATCTCACCCTGCGTCAGGCACGCGCGCTGGGAACGGCCGATGTCGTCCTGCACGAGGAGAGCGTTGCCGAAGCCATCCTGATCCGCGCCCGCGCCGATGCGCAGCGGGTTGCCCTTCCCGCCGATACTTCGGCCATGGAAGGCAGGATCGTCATCCTGAAACTGGACAGTTAGAGCGCGGCCACCGGCTCCGCAGTGGGAGCGCCAATCGCCGCGAAATAGCCTGCCATCGCATCGGCAGTGCTGTCTGCAAGTGCGATATGCGCACGGCGGCGATCATGCGGATCTGGAATACGCACGAGGAGGTCGGCGGACACCATCTGCGCAATCCAGCGCAGAGCGGTGGTCGCCGGAACGCCCGCGGCGATACAAAGCGATGTCACGCAAACCCGCTGGCGCTCTGCCCGGGCGGCCGCGAGGTCGAGCAGGATGTCCCAGGCGGGATCGGCGAAAAGCTCCCCATCGAAGAACCTCGCGCGCGCCTGTCGTTGCGCAATCATCTGCCGGATATAGGCGGCTTCGGGCAGGCGCGGCTGCGCCCGTGTCTCGTCCACCACGACATATTCCTCGCCCTGCCCGCGCCATGCCTGGCTCGCCGCCTCGAGCCGGAACGCACCGCCACCTGCGCGCTGGCCGGGCGACAGCTGTTCCACCCGCTCGGCCATGCGGGCCACCTGCTCGGTGAGGCGCAGCAGCATGAGCCGGTCTTCCTCCGCCATTTCGCGCAGGCGCAAGTTGGGGACCTCTGCCAGTGCGCGCCCGATCGCGATCACGCGCTCGGCATGGCCTGCATCGACGAGGATCTGCGCACCCGACATGGCAAAGCAGCCGAAGACCGTATCGAGCGCGGCCATGCTGGTCGAAACCACCAGCTGCGCGCCCGACTTTCCGGCACGCATGTCGAGCCGTGAGAGGATCGCCATGGCTGCGCCATCGGCCTCCACGCAGTCGACCAGCACGAGATCGCCCAGCGACCCGCTCGATCCACTGGCAAATTCTTCGAGGCTGCAACAGTCGAGAACGCGATATCCGGCCAGCTCCGCATCTTCGCGCATCTGGGTGCGGACCGCATCGCGATCGGCAAGGATGGTGACAGCAAGCTGGCAACCGGCGCCATCGCGCACCGGCTCATAGGAAAAATCGGCCTGCATCGAATCGTTCTCCTGAGCTCGCGTGTGCGAACGTAGTGAGAACAAAACGGGACTCTGTCAAGAAATCGGGCCGGTTTCGATTTTCGATTGAACCTTTCCCCCTTCCCCTGCGACTACAGTGACATGACGGGGCAAGGCACACGGCAGCCGGAAACGGCACGACTGTTCGACGAGCTGCTGGTCGCCCATGTCCAGTCGGGTGACCGCCGCGCCTGCGACAGGCTCGTCCAGCGCTGGCAGCCGCGCTTGCTCAGGACCGCCCGCCGGCTCCTGCGCGACGAGGACCAGGCGCTGGTCGCGGTACAGGAGAGCTGGATTTCGATCCTGCGCGGCATCGGCGGATTGCGTGATCCTTCGCGCTTTGCGCCCTGGGCCTTCGGCATCCTGCGAAGGCGCTGTGCCGACGGGATCAGGCAGGTGCAGGCGCGCCGGACCCGCGAAGGCGAAATGCCCGAGGAAGTCGCTGCACCGCCATCTGCCGGCGATGCCGCCGCATTGCACCAGGCCTTTGCGGGCCTGCCGGAAGACCAGCGGTTCGCCGCTCAACTGTTCTTCGTCGAGGGCCTGACCCTCGCCGAGATTGCCGAGGTGCAGGAGGTGCCAGTGGGCACTGCCAAGACGCGCCTCTTTCATGCCCGCCGCAAGCTGAAGGCGGCGCTTACTGGAGACGAAAGATGACCAATATCGACGACACCATCCGGGGGGCGCTGGACGAGGACGACAAGGCTTTCCTCGCCTCGCTCGACGAGGACCGCGGCATGTTCCGCCAGATCGGGGACAGCATGTCCGGCCCGCTCGGCGGCTGGGCGAAGTTCAGCTTCGCGCTGGCGATCGCGATCGGGATCGGCCTCGCATACTGCTTCTACCGCGCCGTGACGGCTGATGCGCTGCAGCCGATGGTCGGCTGGGGCATGGCCACGCTCGGCCTGCTGATCATGCAGGGCTTCCTCAAGGAATGGATGTTCGCCCGCATGAATATGCTCACCGTGCTGCGCGAGGTGAAGCGCCTGCAGTTGCAGGTATCGATGCTGGAGAAGCGCTGAGGCGCGGATCAGTCCATGAAGGGATCGCGCATCAGGATCGTATCGTCACGCTCTGGGCTGGTGGAGACCAGCGACACGGGCGTTTCGATCAGTTCCTGGATACGTTGGACGTACTTCACCGCATTGGCCGGGAGGTCCGCGAAGCTGCGCGCTCCGGCGGTCGATTCCTTCCAGCCTTCCATCGTTTCGTAGATCGGCTCGACCGCTGCCTGGTCGGCGGCGTGGCTGGGGAAGTAATCGTAGACATTGTTGCGCAGGCGGTAGCCGGTGCAGATCTTCACCTCGTCGAGGCCGTCGAGCACATCGATCTTGGTGAGCGCGATGCCGGTCACGCCGCTGATCGAGCAGCTCTGGCGCACGATTACCGCGTCGAACCAGCCGACGCGGCGCTGGCGACCGGTGACGGTGCCGAACTCATGGCCGCGTTCGCCGAGGCGTTGGCCGATGTCATCTTCGAGTTCGGTCGGGAATGGCCCGCTGCCGACGCGGGTGGTGTAGGCCTTCACGATGCCCAGCACATAGCCGGTCGCATTGGGGCCGAGGCCGCTGCCCGAGGCAGCCGTGCCACTGACCGTGTTCGAGCTGGTGACGAACGGGTAGGTGCCGTGGTCGATATCGAGCAGCACGCCCTGCGCGCCTTCGAACAGGATCTTCGCGCCGGCCTTGCGAACCTTCTTGAGACGCTTCCACACCGGCTGCGCATACTGGAGCACGAAATCGGCAATGCCGCGCAGTTCCTCGAGCAGCGCCTCGCGGTCGACCGGCGGCTGGTCGAAACCGGCACGCAGCGCATCGTGGTGCGCGCAAAGGCGGTCGAGCTGCGGCTCGAGATGGTCGAGGTGCGCGAGGTCGCACACGCGGATCGCGCGGCGGCCGACCTTGTCCTCATAGGCAGGGCCGATGCCGCGACCGGTGGTGCCGATTTTGCCCGAACCGGCTGCCGTTTCGCGCAGGCCGTCGAGGTCGCGGTGGATGGGGAGGATCAGCGGGCAATTGTCGGCAACTGCAAGGTTATCTGCGGTAATCTTGACGCCCTGGCCTTCGAGCTTCTCGACCTCGGCCTTCAGCGCCCAAGGGTCGAGGACCACGCCGTTGCCGATGATCGACAGCGTGCCCGACACGATGCCCGAGGGCAGCAGCGAGAGCTTGTAGGTCGTCCCGTCGATGACGAGAGTATGGCCGGCATTGTGCCCGCCCTGGAAACGAACGACGGCATCGGCGCGGCTGGCAAGCCAGTCGACGATCTTGCCCTTGCCCTCATCGCCCCACTGGGCGCCGATTACGGTGACGTTGGCCATATTTCAAAGCTCGCAATGTCGGATGCTCAAACGCGCGCGGCACTAGGCGCATATGAGGCACGGGGCAAGGCGCAGGTGAGGAAACATCGGCTCTTTTCTCCATTGTCTGGGCAAAGGAGAACTTATGACCGACTATCCCACCCTTGAACTCAACGATGGCCGCCAGATCCCGCAGTTGGGCTTCGGCACTTGGCAGATGGAAGAAGAGGACGCACCCGAAGCGGTCGGGACCGCCATCGATGTGGGTTACTGGCTGGTCGATACTGCCGCGATCTACGGCAATGAGAGGGGCGTGGGCAAAGGCGTCGGCGATTGGTCGGACATCTTCCTCCAAACCAAGGTCTGGAACGACAGCCAGGGTTATGACCGCGCGCGGCGAGCAGCAGAGAAGTGCCTCGAGCGGCTGGGCCGAGGCCATGTCGACATGCTGCTGATCCACTGGCCTTGCCCGGACAAGGACCTGTTCGTCGACACGTGGAAGGCCTTCATCCAGCTGCGCGAAGACGGGTTGGCAAAGTCGATCGGCGTCTCGAATTTCCGCAAAGAGGACCTGCGCCGCATAATCGATGCCACCGGTGTCGTCCCGGCCCTCAACCAGATCGAACTCCACCCCAGCTTCCAGCAGCGCAAGATGCGCAAGCTACACGAGGAGCTCGGCATCGTGACGCAGAGCTGGTCGCCGCTAGGACAGGGCAAGGGCATGGACAACGAGGTGATCGAAGCGATCGCTTCGGAAACCGGCCAGCCCGAAACCGCCGTTATCCTGCGCTGGCACATCCAGCACGGGTTGTGTCCCATCCCCAAGGCATCGAGCCGCGATCATATCGAGGCGAATTTCAAGGCGCTGTCCTTCACTTTATCGGATGAGCAGATGGCCCGTATCGACGACCTCGACGATCCGGACGGGCGGATGGGTCCCGATCCGGCCGATTTCAACGGCTGACAAACGGGGATGCAGATGGCGCGCCGGAATGCTATCGGCGCGCCGTCATGTCCGAACAGCCTATCCGCATCGCTGCGCTTTACCATTTTACGCGCTTCGACGATCCTGCCGCGCTCAAGCCGGGCCTGTTGGCCTGCGCCGAGGCAAACGGCGTGCGCGGCACATTGCTGCTGGCGAACGAGGGCATCAACGGGACGATTGCGGGCAGCGATGAGGGCATCGAGGCGGTGCTCGAATACATTCGCGGCCTGCCCGGATGTGCCAAACTCGACTGGAAGGAATCCCGCGCAGCCGATATGCCCTTTCACCGCACCAAGGTCCGCCTGAAGCGCGAGATCGTGACCATGGGCCAGCCCGATCTCGACCCGGTGGATGGTGTCGGCACTTATGTCGATCCGCAGGACTGGAACGCGCTGATTTCGGACCCTGACACGATCCTGATCGACACGCGCAACGATTACGAAGTCGCCATCGGCACGTTCGAAGGTGCAATCGATCCGGAGACCAAAAGCTTCCGTGAATTCCCCGAGTGGTTCCGCGCCCGCCGCAAGGAATTCGAGGGCGAGGGACGCAAACCCAAGATCGCGATGTTCTGCACCGGCGGCATCCGCTGCGAGAAATCGACAGCCTTCGTGAAGTCGGAAGGACTAGACGAGGTCTATCACCTCAAGGGCGGCATCCTGAAGTATCTGGAAGAAGTGCCGCAGGAAGAAAGCCGCTGGGAAGGCGAATGCTTCGTCTTCGACGAGCGCGTCAGCGTGAAGCATGGCCTCGACGTCGGCACGCACAGCCTGTGCCGCGCCTGCCGCCGCCCACTGGCCGAGGAAGACCTGTCCCACGAGCACTTCGAGGAAGGCGTCTCCTGCCACCAGTGCCATGGCGAACGCACGGAGGAACAGCGCGCGCGTTATCGCGAGCGGCACCGGCAAGCCAGGCTCGCTGAAGCACGCGGCGAAGAGCATATCGGGCGAAAGGAAGAGGATGGCTGAGCCGGTCCTCTACAGCTTCCGCCGCTGCCCCTATGCCATGCGTGCACGCATGGCGCTTCGGGTCAGCGGAGCCGAATACGAGCACCGTGAAGTCGTTCTGCGCGACAAGCCGCCGCAGATGCTCGAAGTCTCGCCCAAGGGTACGGTGCCGGTGCTGGTGACCGAGGATGGCGCGGTGCTGGAAGAGAGCCTCGACATCATGCGTTGGGCTCTGGGGCAGAGCGATCCCGAAGGCTGGCTCGATCGCGACGACGCCGATCTGCTCGCGGCCAATGACGGTCCGTTCAAGCACCACCTCGACCGTTACAAATACTCGACGCGCTATGACGACGTCGATCCGGAGGAACATGGCAAGAAAGCGCTCGACCACCTGCGCAAGCTGGAAGAGCGCCTAGCGACCAGCACCTATCTGGGCGGCGAGAAGCGCGCGTTCGCCGATATCGCCATCTTTCCCTTCGTGCGCCAATTCGCAAATGCCGACCGCGAATGGTTCGACGCGCAGGAGCTGCCCAATGTCCAGCGCTGGCTGGGTGAACTCGTCAATTCGGAGCTCTTCACCGGCATCATGGCGAAGCACAACCAGTGGAAAGCTGATTAGAGAGCCTTGGGCTCGCCACCGTCGAGTACGTGGGTGCAACCCAGGGCGGAAGCGTCGTCATTCTGGCCGATAGCCGCAACCGTGCGCCAACCTTCGCTGCGTAGGCGTCTAGCCGCGTCAGTGTCGTGGCCGAGCGGCAGGAAGAGCGTGTCGCGTTGGCCTGAATTGGTCTGGCCGAGCGCCTCGAGCAGCGGCTCGATATAGAGCGAGAAGCCGGTCGCAGCCTCTTCGCTGCCCTTAATGGCATAGGTACCGCCCCGGCCCAGTGCGCCGCGCGCACCAGTGGCGTGGAGCGTGAAACCGAACCAGCTCTGGTATTCGAAACCGTGGCGCTCTGACGGGTCGAGGGTGAGGCGGGCGCGGTCACCTAGCGCAGCTGCAACCTTGCGCAGGCCTTCGATGCGTGATGCGAGCACTCCTCCTGCATCGATGTCTGCGAGCTTGCCAATCGCATCTTCGAATGGACCGGTCGCGTAAAGCAGCGGAAGATAGTCTTGCCCGCCGGCGGCGTTCAGCCCGCCAGCATCCTTCATGTCCAGCTCTCGCCGGACGGCATCGCGCTTCTCCGGAGCTAGCGGAAGCGCCTTGTCGGCGAGCGTGTCGACTAGGTCGGGAAGGGTGAAATCGACCGACAGACCCGTGACGCCTGCAGATTCGAGGGCGTCGAGCGCGACGGTCACCGCTTCGATTGCTGCAGTCACACTGTCGCTGCCGATCAGCTCTGCGCCAAGTTGAAGCCGTTCACGCGCAGGATCAAGCTGGTCGGCCTTGAGCGTCGTAACCTCGCCCGCATAGGCGAGGCGCAGGGGGCGCGGCGCATCGGCAAGGCTGGTCGCGGCAATGCGACCGACCTGCACGGTGATATCGCTGCGAAGCGCCAGCGTGCGCAGGCTTTCGGGATCGGTGAAGCGCACCATGCGGCGCGTCGCCACGCCTTCCATCCGCCCTGCTAGCGACGCTTCGAATTCCACCAACGGCGGACGCACCCGGTCGTAACCATGGCTGTCCATGGCATCGAGAACCTGGCGCATGGCGCGGGTGATCGCAGCGGCGCGCGCAGGCAGCGCGTCTTCGAGGCCGATGGGCAGGAGATCGTCGGGCTTGGTCATAGCGCGGGGTCCCCTGCCCTATCGCAGTTTAGAATGCCAGTGGCATTACGGTCTTCACGCCTTCGAGCGCGCAGGCCTTGTCGACGACCTCCTGCGGGATCGGCTGGTCTACACTCAGCAGAAGCACCGCTTCCCCGCCCGCTTCGCGGCGTCCGAGGTTGAAGGTGCCGATATTGATGCCGTTCTCGCCCAGCAGCGAACCAATGCGTCCGATGAAGCCCGGTGCGTCCTCGTTGACGATGTAGAGCATGTGCCCGTCAAGCTCGGCCTCGATGCGTACGCCGAAGATTTCGGTCAGGCGCGGAGCGTCTGCCCCGAAGAGCGTGCCGGCAACTGAACGGTCGCCGCTGTCGGTCCCCACGGTCACACGCAACAGCGTGTTGTAGGCACCTTCCTTCTCGTGACGGATCGAACGGATATCGAGGCCGCGCTCCTTCGCAAGGAAGGGTGCGTTGACCATGTTCACCGTGTCCGAATACTGGCGCATCAGTCCGGCAAGGACAGCACCCTCGATCGGCTTGCCCGAAAGCTGGGCGGCAGCACCTTCGCGCTCGATGCTGATCTTGGTGAGGTTGCCGTGCGCAAGCTGGCCGACGAGGCTGCCGAGGTTTTCTGCAAGGCCCATGTAGGGACGCAGCTTGGGCGCTTCTTCCGCGCTGAGCGAAGGCATGTTGAGCGCATTGGTGACGCCGCCGTTCACAAGGTAATCGGCGAGCTGTTCGGCAACCTGCAGCGCGACATTGACCTGCGCCTCATTGGTGCTCGCACCAAGGTGCGGTGTGCAGATGAAGTTGGGCTTACCGAACAGCGGGCTTTCCTTGGCCGGTTCGGTCTGGAAGACGTCCAGCGCCGCGCCTGCCACCTGTCCGCTGTCGAGCGCATCGGCCAGCGCCGCCTCGTCGATCAGGCCGCCGCGCGCGCAGTTGACGATGCGCACGCCCTTCTTGGTCTTGGCGAGGTTTTCGCGGCTGAGGATGTTGCGGGTTTCATCGGTCAGCGGCGTATGCAGCGTAATGAAGTCGGCACGGGCCAGCAGCGTGTCGAGATCGACCTTCTCGACACCGATTTCCAGCGCGCGTTCAGCGGTCAGGAACGGGTCAAAAGCGATGACCTTCATCTTCAGGCCTTGCGCACGGGCGGCGACGATCGAGCCGATATTGCCCGCGCCGATAAGGCCCAGCGTCTTGCCGGTGACTTCGACGCCCATGAAATCGTTCTTCGGCCATTCGCCTGCCTGTGTGCGGCGGTCGGCGGCCGGGATCTGGCGGGCCAGCGCCATGATCATCGCGATGGCGTGTTCGGCGGTGGTTATCGAGTTGCCGAAGGGCGTGTTCATCACCACGACGCCCTTGCTGCTGGCATAGGGAATATCGACATTGTCGACGCCGATACCGGCGCGGCCGATGACCTTGAGATTGGTCGCCGCGTCGAGGATTTCCTTGGTCACCTTGGTCGAGGACCGGATGGCGAGACCATCATACTCGCCGATCCGGGCTTTCAGCTCTTCAGGCGTTTCACCGGTGATGACATCGACGTCGCAGCCGCGCTCTTCAAAAATGCGCGCTGCGTTGGGGTCCATCTTGTCGCTGATGAGGACTTTGGGTTTGCTCATGACGGAATATTCCTGTCGTTTTCCCGGCGCATCGCCGGACAGTAATAGGGGGAAGGCGGCGGCCCGATCCGCGGGCCGCCAGCCGGATCAGCCGTTCTTGACCTGCTCGTAGGCCCACTCGATCCACGGCAGGAGACGCTTCAAATCTTCCTGCTCGACCGTGCCGCCGCACCAGATGCGAAGGCTCGGCGGGGCATCGCGATAGCCGTTGAAGTCGTAGCCCACGTCGCGCTCTTCGAGGAGCTTGACGATCTTCTTGGGAACGGCGGCCTGGTCTTCTGCCGACAGGCTTTCATACCAGTCGCCCTGAAAAACGAAGCATACGCCGGTGTTGGTGCGCTTGGCAGGGTCGGAGACCATGTTGCGCAGCCACGGCGTCGCCTCGATCCAGTCGAGGACGATCTTGGCGTTGGCATCGGCGCGTTCGAACATCGCCTTACGGCCGCCCATCGCCTGCGCCCATTCAAGCGCTTCGATGTAGTCTTCGGTCGCGAGCATCGAGGGCGTGTTGATCGTCGCGCCTTCGAAAATGCCGCGATTGATCTTGTCGCCCTTCTTGAGGCGGAAGAGCTTGGGCAGCGGCCATGCCGGATCGTATTCCTCGATACGGGCAACGGCCTTGGGGCTGAGGATCAGCATGCCGTGCTGGGCTTCCGAGCCCATCACCTTCTGCCAGCTGTAGGTCGTGGCATCGAGCTTCGCCCAGTCCATCTCCATCGCGAAGACAGCGCTGGTAGCGTCGTTGATGGTTACGCCTTCGCGGCCCGGGGCAAGCCAGTCGGTGTTCGGGATCTTCGCGCCCGAGGTCGTGCCGTTCCAGGTGAAGACGACGTCGTTGTCCTGCGGGATCGAGGCGAGGTCGGGAATTTCGCCATAGTCGGCGTCGAGCGTGGTCAGCTTGGGCAGCTTGAGCTGCTTGACCGCGTCCTGGATCCAGACATTGCCGAAGCTTTCCCACGCCGCGACGGTTGCCGGACGGTCGGGGCGCAGCATCGTCCACATCGCGCATTCCAGAGCGCCCGTATCTGAAGCTGGCATGATGCCGACAAGGTAATCCTCGGGCACGCCGAGCATCTCCTTCGACAGGTCGATGGCATATTTCAGCCGCGACTTGCCGAGGGCGCTGCGATGCGAGCGTCCGAGCGATTCGGTTTTCAGATTGGATGCAGACCAGCCCTTGTGTTTGGCGGTCGGCCCCGACGAGAAGAAGGGGCGCTCAGGCTTGAGCGTCGGTTCAGTCATGTATTCTCTCCTTGCAGAGAGCACGCGCGGCGTTGGGACCGCGTGGCCCGCTGGCGGCAATAAAGTTGCTTCTTCGGGAGTCAATGCGAAATAGGTATGCGCCTTGCGAAACTCCGGCTTCGGTAGATCAACCTACCCCTCGCCAAATTCGTTCCGAGACCCTAAAGGCCCATCCCGATGGATGTGACCGACCTACGCATCGCACTGTTCAGCGGGAACTATAACTATACCCGCGACGGCGCGAACCAGGCCCTCAACAGGCTGGCAGACTACCTGCTGCGGCAGGGTGCGGCGCTGCGCGTCTATTCGCCGGTAGTCGCCGAGCCCGACTTCGAGCCGACCGGAGATCTCGTGGACGTGCCCAATGTCCGGATGCCGGTGAAGGGCCGCGGCGAATATCGGCTCCCGCTCGGACTCAATGACGAAGCACGCCGCGACCTCGAGGATTTCATGCCCAACACGGTGCATGTCTCCTCACCCGATCCGACCGGCCATGCCGCGCTCAAATGGGCACGCAAGAAGGACATTCCGGTCCTCGCAAGCGTCCACACCCGCTTCGAGACCTATCCGCGCTACTACGGCCTGAGCTTCCTCGAGCCTGCCGTCGAAAGCCTGCTGCGGCGCTTCTACAATCGCTGCGACGCGCTGGTGGCACCGTCGCAAAGCCAGATCGACGAGCTTCGTGCGCAAAGCATGCACGAGGATATTTCGATCTGGTCGCGCGGCGTCGATCGCGAAGTCTTCGATCCCTCGCGCCGCGACATGGAATGGCGCCGCGCCAACGGGCTGGCGGACGACGATGTCGCGATCGTCTTCCTCGGCCGGCTGGTTATGGAAAAGGGCCTCGACGTCTTCTCGGACACGATCGTGGAACTGCGCAAGCGGCAGGTCCCACACAAGGTGCTGGTGATCGGTGACGGGCCCGCTCGCGGCTGGTTCGAAAAGGCCCTGCCCGGAGGTATCTTCGTCGGCTTCCAGACCGGCAAGGACCTCGGGCGCGCTCTCGCCAGCGGCGACATCTTCTTCAATCCCTCGATCACCGAGACCTTCGGCAACGTGACGCTCGAAGCGATGGCTTGCGGACTGCCCGTCGTGGCGGCAGGCGCAACAGGCGCGGCCAGCCTCGTTACGCATGGCGAGACGGGACAACTGGTCTCGCCGAGCAAGACCGATGCCTTCTCCAAGGGCTGCGCGGAGGCACTGGCGCCCTATTGCACCGACGATGCGCTGCGTCTCGCGCATGGCGCCGCGGGCGAAATGGCCGCGCGAGCCTACAGCTGGGATGCCATCAACCAGGCGGTCGTCGACACATACCTGCGCCTCCACGAAGCGCGCGAGAAGGTCGGCTAGCTCAGCCGAGTACCCCGCGTTTGCGCATGCTCCAGCTGTAGAAAAGCAGGGCAAGCGCCGCGCCCCAGATTGTCAGTCGCTGCACCTCGTCCACCGGTACGTTCCAGGTGATCTCGTAGAACGTTGTCCCGACGAGGCCGAGTAGCGAGACCACGAACACGGGCACGGCAAATCGGGATCGGGCCAGGAGCAGGAGCGAGCCTGCGAGGCCGCCCCATACGCCGAAAGCCCATGCCCCGTTCGACCAGGCCGGTGCAGCCTCGAGGGCGGCAACCATTTCCGGGGGTGCGGAAGCCAGGGTCTCGGGATCGCGGGTCATCGCCATCGTGTAGATGTAGCAACCGAAGCCGTTCCATAGCACGCCCAGCGCGCCGATCAGCCAGAGATGCCACGGGGTGTTCGCCCCTTCAGCACTCACTTCAGCACGCCTGCAGCCGTCATCCGCCGCGAGTACCACGCGAGCAGGATGATCGAGAGCCAGATGACAGCGGTGAAGATCCACATCATCGGCGAAGCGAGTTCGGCGGGCATTTCGGCGCCCATCGTGTAGATGGTCGTCCCGATCAGGCCGAGCAGCGAGATCACGAAGGCGTGGAAGGCGAAGCGGCTGCGGAACAGGATCAGGAGCGAACCTGCCAGCGCTCCCCACACACCGAAGGCCCAGAAGGCGTCCGCCCATGCGGGAAAGCCGGTGTAATATTCGACCAGCGTTTCGACCGGCACGCCTGCATTCTCTGCGCCCGTCGTCAGGTAGTCCATGTTCCGCGCCTGGGTCATGGTGTAATCATAGGCGCCGCCGGCGTTCCAGAGCGTCGCGACGATTCCGATCACCCACAGGTGCCACGGCGTCTTGGTAGCTGATTCCATGTGATTTCTCCCCTCTCGCGTCCCTCGGCCAGCAGACTAGCGCCAAGCGCGGGGGACGCAAGCGGGTGGGAAATCTACAGGCGTTCGATCTTCTTCGCGAGCTCGTCGACGAGATCGACGATTTCGCGGACGGTCTCGTCGTCGAGCTTGCCCGAACGCGCGCGGTTCTTGAGGACGGTGGCAAGGTTGCCGACGGCGCGGAACATCTCCGGCGTCGCATAGGCGCGGCGGTGTTCGCCATGGCCCGCAAGCCGTTCCATTAGACGCTCGACCTCTTCGGCGCGTTCCTCGAGCTCCTTGCGGCCCGCATCGGTGGCTTCGTAGGCCTTGCGGGTCTCGTCGCCCTTGGCGGGCGTGATCGCGCCCTCGTCCTCGAGCAGCGAAAGGGTCGGATAGACGGTGCCGGGGCTCGGCGCGTAACTGCCGCCGGTCAGGTCCTCGACCGCCTTTATCAGCTCGTAGCCGTGGCGCGGTTCATCTTCGAGCAGCTTGAGCAGTACGAGCCGCAGCTCGCCCGCGCCGAACATACGGCGACGGCGTCCGCCACCGCGCTTCCCGAATGGACCGCCCGGGCCGAAAGGGCCATCAGGACCGAAGGGACCGTCGGCGCCGAATGCATCGCTCCAGCCGCCCGCGACATGGACGTGGGGCCACATGCCCATCTTGCGCAATTTGCGCAGCTTTCTCATTTTCCGTGCGCTGTACATGATCTCTCCTAGCGACATCTTCGATATTGCTAAGATATATCTTAATGAACGCAGTGCAAGTCGCCACTGCAAATCCTCGGCGAACGTCCTATGTGAGCCGACCAATGACCGACCTTTTTCCCGACGACCTGCCCCAGCAGCCAAGAGGCGACGAACTGCGCGAGGATGCGCCGCTCGCCGACCGGCTGCGCCCTGCAACCCTCGACGAGGTGATGGGCCAGGACCACCTGACCGGGCCGGAAGGCGCGATCGGGCGCATGGTGGCGGCAGGCCGGCTCTCCAGCATGATCTTGTGGGGCCCGCCCGGCACCGGCAAGACGACGATTGCACGCCTGCTCGCCGACAGCGTCGGCATGCGTTTCGAGAGCGTGTCGGCGGTATTTTCCGGCGTAGCTGACCTGAAGAAGGCATTCGCTGCAGCCGACAAGGCCGCCGGGGCAGGACAACGCACACTTCTGTTCGTGGACGAGATCCACCGCTTCAACCGCGCGCAGCAGGACGGCTTCCTGCCCTTCGTCGAACGCGGCACGGTGACGCTGGTCGGCGCTACGACCGAAAACCCGAGCTTTGCGCTCAATGCCGCGCTCTTGAGCCGCGCGCAGGTGCTCATCCTCCAGCGGCTCGACCACGATGCGCTCGGCCAGTTGCTCGACCGGGCCGAGGACCTAGAAGGCCCTCTCCCCCTCACTTCCCAGGCCCGCGATGCGCTGGTGGCGAGCGCCGATGGCGACGGGCGCTTCCTGCTCAACCAGGCCGAAACGCTCTACAATGCGAAGATCGAAGAGCCGCTCGATCCGGCCGCGCTCGGCAGCTTCCTCCAGCGCCGCGTCGCCGTTTACGACAAGGACCGAGAGGGGCATTACAACCTCATCTCCGCCCTGCACAAAGCGGTGCGCGGCAGCGATGTGCAGGCGAGCCTCTATTACCTCGCGCGCATGCTCACTGCGGGCGAGGAGCCGCGTTTCCTTGCCCGGCGTCTCGTCCGCATGGCGGTCGAGGACATCGGCATGGCCGACCCGCAGGCGCTGGTGCAGTGCATGGCGGCCAAGGACGCCTACGAATTCCTAGGCAGCCCCGAGGGCGAGCTCGCGCTGGTGCAGGCCTGCACCTATCTCGCCACCGCACCCAAATCGAACGCGGTCTACAAGGCGCAGAAATCCTCTTTCAGATCGGCGAAGGAAACCGGCAGCCTGATGCCGCCGCAGAATATCCTCAACGCGCCGACCAAGCTGATGAAGGACATCGGCTACGGTGCGGGCTACAGCTACGACCACGACGCCGAAGACGGCTTCTCCGGCGACGATTACTGGCCCGAAGAAATGGAGCCGCAGAGCTATTACGAACCGGTCGAGCGGGGCTTCGAGCGCGAGGTAAAGAAGCGGCTCGACTATTGGGACAAGCTCAGGCGCGAGCGTGCCCCGCGCTCGGGCAACGAAGCGGAAGCGCAAGACAAGGATGCCTAGGTTTCGCCACTTCCTCGCGATCGACTGGTCGGGTGCGAAGGGTCCGCGACAAAAAGGCATCGCCATGGCGATCGCCCATGCAGACGGAGGCCCGCCGGTCCTCGTCGAGCACGATTGGTCGCGCGAGGATGTGCTAGGCGTCCTTCGCGACGAACTGCCCGATGACACGCTGGTCGGCGTCGATCTCGGCATTGCCCTCCCGCATGCCGATTGCGGCGACTATTTTCCCGGCTGGGCGGACACGCCCGTAGACGCTCCCGCGCTCTGGTCGCTGATTGACAGCATCGCCTCGGACGATCCCAATCTCGGTGCGAACAGCTTCGTCGCGCATCCGGACCTGCGCCCCTACTTCCGCGACGGCAGCGATACGGGCGCATACTTTTCCTGCGACGGCGCCGATCACGGGCGCGGACGCTTCCGCATCACCGAGCACGCGCAGGCGGAGATGGGCTGCAAACCCTATTCGAATTTCAATCTGGTGGGCGCAGCGCAGGTCGGCAAGTCGAGCCTCACCGGCATGCGCATGCTGCATCGCCTGCGCGGTCACCTGCCCGTCTGGCCGGTCGACGGCCTGCCATCGTCGGGCTCCGTCCTGGTGGAGATCTATACCACCCTCGCCGCGCGTGAGGCCGGACGAAGCGCCGCCAAGGCCAAGATGCGCAGCTACGAAGAGCTCAACACCGCGCTGGAAGTGCTGGAATCACCCCAAGTGCCGGCGCGCAGCACGGTGGACGACCATGCCACCGACGCGCTGCTGACCGCAGCATGGCTGCGCAAGGTCGCAAGCGAGCCGGAGCGCTGGTCGCCCCGGGACATGACGGAAGAAATCGCCCGCACCGAAGGATGGACCTTCGGCGCTCTCTAGCGATCAGTAGGAGTAGTGGCCGCCGCGTTCGAGACGCTCGATCAGCTTGCCGTTTTCCTGCTCGATGATCTGCGGGATCAGGAAGGCATCGACCAGCCACCAGATGCCAAGCACCGCCCAGCCGATGAACAGCGGCAGCCAGCCAAGCAGGCAAAGTAGGAGCTGCGCCACGCCGCTCGGAATACGGCCGAGATAGAACCGGTGCGCCCCAAAACCGCCGAGAAAGAACCACAGCAGGTACGAAACGCCCGTCGATTTCTTGCTCGATTCGAACTTCAACTGCGTACGAAGATTATCGTCCACTTCAACCCCCTAAAATAATTCGTCGGAAGCATAAGTGACAGCTAATTATTCACAAGTCATGAAATTCATATTTCAGGAAGTCTTCCACTAAAAACCGACCATCCGGTTCTTCGGGCAATAGATGCGAGCGCCTTCGCGCCGAGCAGGCTGGTCCCTGCACGATTGAGGCCCGGCGACCACACCGCGATGGCTGCCCTGCCCGGTACGCTGGCGAGGATACCTCCTCCGACACCCGACTTGCCGGGAAAGCCGACTTCGAAAGCAAACTGGCCCGAATTGTCGTAATGGCCGCACAGCAGCATGAGCGCGTTGATGCGCCGCGCCCTGCTCGCGCTGCACATGGCCTGGCCCGTAACCGGATCGGTTCCGTCGAAGGCGAGGAACAGCGCGCTTTCTGCCAGCTGCCGGCAACTCATCGCGAGAGCGCATTGCCGGAAATACACCGAGAGCACGTCCTCGACCGGGTTCAGGAGGCGACCGAAGTCAGCGAGAAACCAAGCGAGACTGCGATTGCGCGACCCTGTCTCGCTTTCGCTGCGGGCAACCTCGGGATCGAAGCTGATCTCTTCGTTGCGCCCCATCCTTCGGAGGCGCACAAGGAGGTCGTTCACTGCTTCGTCGGGCGATCTGTCTCCGATCAGGCGGTCGGTCGTCACAAGGGCACCCGAATTGATGAAAGGATTGCGCGGTATGCCCCTCTCGCGCTCGAGCTGGACGATCGAGTTGAACGCGTTTCCCGAAGGCTCGCGCCCGACAGCGTCCCACAGTGCAGCACCTTCGCGTTCGAGGGCCAGCGCCAGCGCGAAGACCTTGGAAATCGACTGGATGGAGAAGGCCTCGTCGGCATCACCGGCACAGAAGACCTCACCGTCACGCGTTGCGACCGCAATGCCGAACTTGTTCGGATCGACCTGCGCGAGAGCAGGGATATAGCTTGCCGGATTGCCGCAACCACGCTCGTCGGCGAGTTCGGCCCAGGTGTCGTCAACGATCGCTGATAGATCCATCGCGCCATGCGATAGGCCGCTAGCAAGATAGGTGCAATCATACTGGACGCAGGGCGAATTTTCGCCCAAAGGGCGCAGCCGCAAACGCGCCCGAGTGCCGGCTTAGCTCAGTTGGTAGAGCAGTTGATTTGTAATCATCAGGTCAGGGGTTCGACTCCTCTAGCCGGCACCACTTCCCCCAGCGCTCCCAGCCCTTCGATTTGCATCACGCCCGGCCAGTCTGCTGCATCGATGCATGACTTTTTTCGCCGGAGCGAGGCTGTCGAGAGCTGATCGAGCCATGAATCAGAACACCCTCGGCCGTACCGCGAAATCCGACGGAGCCAGCCATACCCGCCGGTTCGCTTGCAGCAGCCGCGAGAAATGTTACGCAGCGGCGCAATGCTCAACTCGGTCTATCCCGTACGCGCCATACTCGCGGCGATATTCATGCTCATGGCCGGCAGCGGCTTCCTGTCGACCCTGATTGCGGTCCGGCTCGAACAGGCGGGACAATCGGCGGGCGTCATCGGCCTTGTCGCGACCGCCTATTTCGGCGGGCTGATGCTCGGATCTCTCCGCGTCGAGCGGATGATCGCCTCGGTCGGCCACATCCGCGCCTTCGCCGCATTTGTGACGGTCTATTCGGCGAGCAGCCTGACCTATGCCATCATCGATCAGCCGGCAGTCTGGACCGGTCTGCGCTTCATCGACGGTTTCGCGATGGCCGGCGTTTTCGTCTGCCTCGAAAGCTGGCTCAACCAGCAGGCCGGCCCGACCAGCCGCAGCGCGATCCTCGCCACCTACATGATCGCGCTTTACGCCGGGCAGGCAGCGGGGCAATTCCTGCTAAACCTCGGCGAGAATGCGCCCGACCTGCCTTTCATGATCTCGGCGATCCTGCTCTCGATCGCGCTGCTGCCGATCCTGCTGACGAAGATGCAGCAGCCGGTCATCGAGAAGGTCGCGCCGTTCTCGGTCCGCAAGCTCTACCGGGCATCGCCGCTCGGTATCGTCGGGACGCTGGCGACCGGCGCCATGCTCGGCGCATTCTATGCCCTCGGCGCAGTCTATGTGCAGCGCATAGGCATGGATATCTCGCAAGTCGCGCTGTTCACCTCCTGCGTGATTGCAGGAGGCGTGGTGCTGCAGTATCCGCTCGGCATCCTATCGGACCGTTTCGACCGGCGCATGGTGTTGAACGCCTGCTTCATCGCCGTCGCCGCAATCTGCGCCGTTATGGCCCTGATGCCGCTTTCGCCCTTTGGCACGATCACGCTGGGTAGCCTGTTCGGCGGTTTCGCCTTCGCGCTCTACCCGCTGTGCGTGGCGCATTCGAACGACCACCTGTCGGAAGACGAGCGCATTGGCGCCAGCAGCGGCTTGGTCCTCGCTTATTCGGTGGGCGCGGTTGCCGGGCCGATGATCGCCTCGCTCGGTATGGGAACTCTCGGCCCCGCCGGCCTCTTCGCCTCGATCGGCACGCTGGCGGTCATGGGAGCCCTGTTCGGCCTCTGGCGGACCATCGCTCGCGCACCCGTCCCAGCCGAAGACCAGCAGGCCTTCCAGAGCCTGCCGCGAACCACGCCCATGGCAGCCGTACTCGAGGGCGAGGACGAGCCGGAGTAGATTTTTGGCATATTCGGGCAGAGGTTCGTTATGCTCGCCATGAATTGCAAAACCGTCTAGGGCGCGCTCCATGCATTTCCTCGACCAAGCCAAGATCTATCTGAAGTCCGGCGCGGGCGGCCCCGGCGCCGTCAGTTTCCGGCGCGAAAAGTATATCGAATACGGCGGCCCCGACGGCGGTAACGGCGGCAAGGGCGGCGATATCGTGTTCCGCGCCGTGCAGGGCCTCAATACGCTGATCGACTTCCGCTACTCGCAGCACTTCAAGGCGAAGCGCGGCGATCACGGCATGGGCAAGGACCGTACCGGAGCCGGCGCTGACGACCTGATCATCGAAGTGCCTGTGGGCACGCAGGTGCTGTCGGAGGACAAGGAAGAAATCCTCGCGGATTTCACCGAGGTCGGACAGGAAGTCGTCTTCCTCGAAGGCGGCATGGGCGGCCGTGGCAACGCGAGCTACAAGTCGAGCACCAACCGCGCGCCGCGCCAGCACCAGCCGGGCGAACCGGGTGAGGAAATGTGGGTCTGGCTGCGGCTGAAACTGCTCGCGGACGTCGGCCTCCTCGGCCTGCCCAATGCGGGCAAGAGCACTTTCATCAACCAGGTCACCAACGCCAAGGCGAAGGTCGGCCATTATGCCTTCACCACGCTGATCCCCAAGCTGGGCGTCGTGCGCCACAAGGGCCGCGAATTCGTGCTCGCAGATATTCCCGGTCTGATTTCGGGCGCAGCGGAGGGTGCAGGGATCGGCGACCGCTTCCTCGGCCATATCGAGCGTTGCCGCGTGCTGATCCATCTGATCGACATTGCGGGCGAAGACCCCGCCGATGCCTATCGCACGGTCAATGCCGAGCTCGAGGCCTATGGCGAAGGGCTGGAAGACAAGCCGCAGCTGGTCGCGCTGAACAAGCTCGACCTTGCCGACGCAGAACTGGGCGAAGCATTCGCCGAAGAGCTTCTGGCGGCAGGAGCGGACAAGGTTTTCTCCATTTCCGGCGCGACGGGTGAGGGAATCGAGGAGCTGCTAGACGCGGTCCTCTCCTACCTGCCCGAGCGGACCTCGACCGAAACCAAGGCCGCCGTGGTGGAGAACACCGAGGAAGACGGCGGCGGTGAGTGGTCGCCCATCTGACGCGCATGACGGTCACCACGCTTTCCGAACTCGCCGGGTCGAAGCGCCTCGTGGTCAAGGTCGGCTCTGCACTGCTGATCGAGAATGGCAAGGCGCGCGGTGACTGGCTGGCCACTCTGGCGAAGGAAATCGCCGAGCTGGGGGCTCACGGCACACAGATCATCGTCGTGTCCTCGGGCGCGATTGCGCTGGGCGCCGCGAAACTGGGCCTGGCCAAGGGCGGCCGCGGGAGCCTTGCCGATGCGCAGGCTGCGGCATCCGTGGGGCAGGTCGAACTGGCGCGTCTGTGGTCGGATACACTCGGCGCCCACGACCTTGTCGCAGCGCAGATGCTGGTTACGCTGGACGATCTCGAAGACCGCCGGCGCTACCTCAATGCTTCGGCCACGCTGGAAAGGCTGATCGCTGCGGGCGCCATTCCCGTGGTCAACGAGAACGACAGCGTCGCCACGGAAGAAATTCGCTTCGGCGACAACGACAGGCTTGCCGCGCGCGTGGCTCAGGCAGCGCAGGCCGAGGCCGTCCTGCTGCTCTCCGATGTCGACGGTCTCTATGATCGCCACCCCGAAGAAGAGGGCGCACAGCTGGTCGAACGTGTCGAGGGCGTGACCCCCGAAGTCATCGCCATGGCCAGCGCGGATTCGACATCGGGCCTCGGCTCGGGCGGAATGATTGCAAAGCTGCAGGCAGCCCGCATTGCAGAGCGCGCAGGCATCGCGCTCGCGATCGTCAACGGCACGCATGAGGCTCCAATCAAAAAGGCCCTCGATGCAGGTCGCGGAACTCTTTTCCTGCCGCAGGGTGACGAGAATGCACGCAAGGCCTGGCTCTCGGGCCGTCTCGCGCCCGCCGGCGTCCTCACCGTCGACGCCGGATGCACCGCCGCGCTCGCCGAAGGCGCGAGCGTACTTGCCGCAGGCCTCACCGATGTCGAGGGCGATTTCCGCCGCGGCGACCTCGTGGCGATCCACGGTGCGAAGGGCGAAAGGCTCGGGCAGGGCCTCGTCGAGTATGCCGCAAGCGAATGCCGCGCCATCCTCGGGTTGAGGGAAGAGGAACAGGCCAAAAAGCTAGGTTACGCCCCGCGCGCCGCCGTGGTGCACCGCGATCACATGGTGCGCGCATGACGATCGCGTTGACCGGAGCGACCGGCTTTGTCGGCCAGGCGGTGCTCGATGCCGCTGCAAGGGCAGGTTTACCCGTCCGCGCGCTGACACGCCGCGAACAGGCACAGCGCGACGGTGTTATATGGATCGAGGGCAGTCTTTCGGACACGCCTTCGCTCGAACAGTTGGTCAGAGGAGCGGACGCGATCGTGCATGTCGCCGGCCTTACCAACACGCCGGATCCGGCTGAGTTCGAGGAAGCCAACGTGATCGGTACGCGCAGGCTGCTGCATGCGGCGAAGCGCGCAGATGTGCCTCGCTTCGTCTTCACCAGTTCTCTCTCGGCGCGCGAGCCTTCGCTTTCGCTCTATGGCGCGTCCAAAGCCAATGCCGAAGCCTTCGTAGAGACCAGCGGTCTGGACTTCACCATCGTTCGCCCGCCTGCCGTCTACGGCCCACGCGACAAGGACATGTTCGAGCTTTTCCGGTCGGCGAAATACGGCTTCGTGCCCGTTCCACCCAAGGGCAACACCTCGATCATCCATGTCGACGACCTCGCCGAATGCCTCCTCGCGCTCGCCCCGGCCGGAACCGCGACCGGCGCGACACTCGAACCGGATGATGCACGCGAGGGTGGCTACGATCACGGCGAGTTGGCGAAGCTGATCGGTCGGGCAGTTGGGAAGAAGGTGCTGGCGCCGAATATCCCCGCCCCGCTCCTCAGGCTGGCGGCCAAGGGTGACCGGCTCCTGCGCGGCGACAAGGCAAAGCTCACGCCCGACCGCGTCGGCTACATGGTTCACCCCGACTGGGTGTGTCTCCCCGAGCGCGCAGTGCCCGCCGAGATATGGACACCGCGACTTCCGGGACCGGAGGGGCTTGCGGCAACTGCCCGCTGGTACGAGCGCGAAGGCTGGCTCTGATCTCCTGCAAAACACCGTGAAAACCGAGGCTTAGGCCACCCCGATTGCCTTTGCCCCTTTTCCCCCTACCCTCGCTCGCGGGGGTCGCGAGTCGTGAGCGGAAAAGTCCGCCTGTTCGTCATGGGTCGCGAGTGGAGAATCTCATGAGGAATTTGCTGATCGTTGCCAGTGCGCTGGCCATTACTGCCTGCTCACAGGCCGAAGAGGCCGAACCGGTCGTCGAGACCACCGAAGCTGCCGCAACCGAAGCCGCCGCGCTCGCTGCCGACGGTGCCGAAACGCCTGGAATGTACCGAGTCACGACCGAGGCCGGCGATGTCTACATGGAAGAGGTCAAGGCCGACGGAACCTACGTCACCACCAAGGACGGCGAAGTGACCGAAACCGGCAAATGGGAGCAACCCTCGCCGGACCAGTACTGCACGACGATCGACGAAGCCTACATCAGCGAGGACGATGACGGATCGCGCAAATGCAACACCGAGCAGATCGGCGAGGACGGTGTCTGGACTTCGGTCAACGACAAGGGCGAGACCGCAATCGTCGAACGCGTCGAAAGCTGACACGACTCGAATGAAAGAGGGCACCGGCAGCGTCGGCTCCGGTGCCTTCATTGTGTCAGATCACAGGAAGGGCTCTTCGCCCGGCTTGTGGATGCCGCATTCGACCTTGTCCCAGCCCGCCCAGCGGCCAGCGCGCGGGTCTTCTCCTGGAGCGACGGCGCGGGTGCAGGGCGAACAGCCGATCGAGGCGTAGCCGCGCTCCACCAGCGGGTGGCGAGGAAGGTTGTGCTCTTCGAAATAGGCCGTGATCCGGTCAGCATCCCAGTCGATCAGCGGGTTGATCTTCAGCCGGCCCTGCGCATCCGAAGTGTCGAGCTCGAAGCGCGGCAGGTTGGCCCGCGTCGAGGACTGGAAGGCCTTGCGGCCCGTGAAGCTCGCATCGTAGCGGGCGAGCGCCTTTTCGAGCGGGCGGACCTTGCGCAGGTCGCAGCAGCCGTCGGGATCGTACGACCATCTGAGGCCGCTCTCGTCGCGGGCCTGCAGATCATCGATAGCGGGATAGAGATTGACGAGGTTCAGCCCGAAACGCTCCGCCAGCAGGTCGCGATAGGCAAGCGTCTCCGGGAAATGCTTGCCCGTTTCGAGGAAAAGCACCGGAACCGAGGCGTCGATCCGCGAGACGAGGTGCAAAAGCACCGCGCTTTCCGCGCCGAAGCTGGATACCATCCCCACATCGCCGGCGAGATTGCCCTCGAGGACGGCGCCCAGCCATTCCTCGGTCTCGCTGCCACGGAACATGCGGTTCAGCCGGATTGCGTCATGCTCCGTGAACCGCGGCCCGGTGTCGAGCCGGTCGATTGCGCGTGTGTCGTTCACGCGTGCCTCTTGCTCCAAATCGGCGTACGCGCGTCGGCGGCCGCCTGATAGACTTCGGGCCAGCGGTTGAAGGCCGCTTCGAGGTCGTCCTCGTCGAGCGGCGCATCGGGATCGAACGCATCGAAGCCGCAGCGACGCATATAGGCGACCTGGTCGACCAGCACATCACCTACCGCCCGAAGTTCGCCGTCATATCCTGCTTCGCGCAGCAGGCGCGCGGAGGAATAGCCGCGACCATCGCCGAAGGCGGGGAAGTTCACTTCGACGAGTGAAAGGCGTTCCAGATGCGGGATCAATTCGCGCGCATCATCGCCCGGCTCGACGCGAACCGCGCTCGCCGAGGACTGGTCGAGAAAGGAATCCACTGTCACCGCCGCGTGATCGACGGGATCGTCCTCGCGGTAGCGGATGAGCGTGTCGGTTCCGGAGGAAAGGTCAGCCATAAAGCGCCTCCTTGAAGGGGGTCATGCCGATGCGGCGGTAGGTATCGAGGAAGCGCTCGCCGGTTTCGCGTTCGCGCAGGTAGACGTCGGCAGCGGTTTCGACCGCGTCGACGATGCCGGCTTCGTCGAAACCGGGACCGGTGATCTTGGCGAGGCTTACGTCTTCCGCCTCGCTCCCGCCGAGCAGGAGCTGGTAGTTTTCGACACCCTTACGATCGACGCCGAGGATACCGATGTGTCCCGCGTGATGGTGGCCGCAGGCGTTGATGCAGCCGGAAATCTTCAGCTTGAGCTGGCCCAGCGCCTCGGTCTTCCCTTTGGCGGCGAAGCGTTCGGAAATCTTCTGCGCCACGGGAATTGAGCGCGCATTGGCGAGGCTGCAATAGTCGAGACCCGGGCAAGCGATGATGTCCTCGATCGTGTCGAGATTGGGCGCGCCCAGCCCTGCTCCGTCGAGTGCGGTCCACAGCGCGTGAAGATCGGCCTTGCGGACATGCGGCAATACGATGTTCTGCGTGTGCATCACGCGCAGCTCGTCGAAGCTGTAGTCCTTCGCGAGATCGGCCATCAGGCGCATCTGTTCCGAAGTCGCATCGCCCGGAATGCCGCCGACCGGCTTGAGGCTGATGACGGCGGAGACATATCCCGGAGCCTTGTGAGCGACCGTATTGCGGTCGACCCAGAGCGCGAAATCGGGATCGCTGCGGTCGATCTCATCGCTGGCGCCTGCTTCGAAAAGCGGATCTTCGAAGAAAGTCCGGATGCGTTCGAGTTCGGCGAAGGGCGGTTCGATGCCTTCGTCGAGCATGCGCACGAATTCCTCGTCGACGGCCTGCGTAAACTCGTCCTTGCCCATTTCGTGGACGAGGATCTTGATACGCGCCTTGTACTTGTTGTCGCGCCGTCCGTAGCGGTTGTAGACCCGCAGGACTGCCTCGGCATAGGTGACCAGCCGGTCGAGCGGGACGAATTCCTTGATGCAGGGTGCGATCATCGGCGTCCGGCCCATGCCGCCACCGACATAGAATGCAGCGCCGAGATCACCGTCCTTCTCGACGATCTGGATGCCGATATCGTGCAGGCGCATCGCCGCACGGTCGGTGTCGCTGGCGATCACCGCGATCTTGAACTTGCGCGGCAGATAGCTGAATTCGGGATGGAAGCTCGACCACTGGCGCAGCAGTTCCGCATAGGGACGCGGGTCGACCAGCTCGTCTGCCGCAGCGCCGGCGAAATGGTCCGAGCTGATGTTGCGGATGCAGTTACCGCTGGTCTGGATGGCATGCATCTCGACCTTGGCGAGATCGGCCAGCAGGTCGGCGGCCTCTTCCAGCTTGATCCAGTTGTACTGGATGTTCTGGCGCGTGGTGAAATGCCCATATCCGCGGTCGTACCTGTCCGCGATTTCGGCCAGCGCATGCATCTGGCGGCTGTTGAGGGTGCCATAGGGAATGGCGACGCGCAGCATGTAGGCGTGGAGCTGGAGGTAGAGCCCGTTCATCAGCCGCAGCGGCTTGAACTGGTCCTCTGTAAGCTTGCCTTCGAGGCGGCGGCGGGCCTGGTCGCGGAATTCCTCCACGCGGGCATCGACTTGTCGCTGGTCGTATTGGTCGTAGAGATACATCAGATAACCCAGTTGCCGATATCGGGATCGGCCGGTTTGAGAGTGAGGTCGGGACGAACGGTGGGGCCCAATGCGCGCACGCGGTCCTTGATATGCGCCGGACGCGGCTTGCCCTCGTGCAGTTCCGCATCGATCGCATAGGGTACGTTGACGCGGCGAGCGGATTCCTCGCGGCGAGCGATCTCGTCTTCGCTGCCGGTCACGTCCACGGCATTTTCGACATGGAGCGACCAATCCTGGCCGGTCCACCAGGTCACCGCGCCTGTCTTGAGGTCGTTTCCGGTAAGTATCCTCATGCCGAAGCCTCCACGGCAATCTGCGCCAGCGCATCTTCGCGCGCGGTCACTTCGCCGATCACGATCAGCGCCGGGCTGACGACCTGTTCACGCTCGACAATATCGGGAAGAGCGGCAAGCGAGCCGCGCAGCACACGCATGTTCGGTCGCGCACCATTCTCGATGACGGCGACCGGCAGGTCGGGCGCAAGGCCGTCTTCCATCAGCTTTTCGGCGATCTGCGGCGCAGTCTTCACGCCCATGTAGATCACAAGCGTGCGGCCCTTGCCCGCGAGCCCTGCCCAGTCCTGGTCCTTCAGACCCTTGCACTGGCCGGCGACGAAGCTGACGATGCTGGAGGCATCGCGGTGCGTGAGCGCGATCTGCGATGCGGCGGCCGCGCCATTGGCGGCGCTGATACCGGGGACGACTTCGACGCGGATACCCTCGGCGCGCGCTTCTTCGGCTTCTTCGCCGCCGCGGCCGAAGATGAAGGGATCGCCGCCCTTCAATCGCACGACATCGATGCCGCTGCGCGCATAGGCGACAAGCAGCCGGTTGATGTCCTCCTGCGGGAGTTTGTGCTTCGAGCGCCGCTTGGCGACCGAAATCAGCTCGGCTTGGGGGTGCGTGAGCTCGAGGATTGCGGGATCGACGAGGCCGTCATGGACGACGACCTGCGCCCTTTCGATGAGCCTTGCCGCGCGCAGCGTCAGCAGGTCGGGAGCGCCCGGCCCCGCGCCGACAAGGAAGATGGTTCCGGTTCTTGCCATGCTGCCAAGATGAGCAAGCTGCGTTTGGCGCGCCAATCAGAATGCGTGTGCGGCAAGGAAGCGGAAATTTTGAAATCCACGCTGTGCGGGCGTGAACCTATTCTTTTGTAACCTTCTCGCTCGCCATGGCCTCGAACCAGCGCTCCAACTGGTCGGACGAACGGATGTGGATGTCGCGCTGTGGGAAGGGAATTTCGATCCCGTTATCCTTGAACAGCCACCACAATTTCTTGAGCACGGCGCTGCGCACATTGCCCACCCCGTCTTCCGGATCCCTGATCCAGCAGTGGATGACGAAGTTGACGGAATTGTCGCCGTATTCGCTCATCCAGACTGTCGGAGGGGGCGCCTTGAGGATGCGGTCGCAGCTCTTGGCCGCTTCCAGCATGAGCTTCTCGGCGAGGTCCATGTCGGCCTCGTAGCTGACTCCGACCGGTACCTGCATGCGAACGTTCTTGGATGAATAGGACCAGTTTTCGACCTGGTTGATCATCAGGTTTTCGTTGGGGATCAGGTATTCACGCTGGTCGCGCGTCGTCACCGAAACGGCACGAACGCCGATCTTGCGGATCTGGCCGAAGCTCTCGTTGCCCGCCATGTCGGTCACCGCGATCACGTCGCCCGGCTTGATCGACTTGTCCATCAGCAGGATGATCCCGGCGATCAGGTTACCGAAAGTCTTCTGCAGACCGAAACCGATCGCGAGACCGAAGGCACCGGAGAAGACAGCAAGCGCGGTCAGGTCGATGCCGAGCAGGTCGATACCCATGAAGAAGGCCGCCGCCCAGATAACGATCGTGAGGATCTTCTCGGTCAGCAGCTGCTGCGTATCGTCGAGCGAGGTGAAGCGGCGGACCAGCCGACGCGAGACCTTGCTCAGGAACCATGCGAGCGCGATGACGCCCAATACGACGGTGGAAACCACCAGCACGTCGAACAGCGAAACGCGCATGTCGCCCATGCCGATGGCCATGGAATCGAGCGTTTCGACCATCGAGCCGACGGTCTCGTTTCTGCCGCTGACAGCTTCCTTGATGCCTTCGGCTGCCGCAACGCTGCTTTCCTCGGGCGCGGTTTCAGCCTGCACCCAGGCCTGTTCGACCGGCGCGCGTTCGGCTTCGGCTGTGTCGGTGGGTGCTGCTTCGCCCTGCACGTCTATCCTTCGTCCATCGCGGCCAAGGCCTGCTCGAGGTCCGCGATCAGGTCCGCGGGATCTTCAAGACCGATGGATAGGCGAATGCCGCAAGTATCCTCAAGCCCCCATCCTTCTTTCGGCCACGACATTTTCGATCGCACCGGTGTAACGTCGAACGGGAGGGCAAGGCTTTCGAAGCCGCCCCAGCTGTAGCCGATACCGAAAAGCTCCAGCGCATCGATCAGGCGGCAACGCGCCGCATCGTCCCGCCCCTTGAGAACGAAGCTGAAGAGCCCGCATCCGCCGCTAAAGTCCCTCGACCACAAATCGTGCGCCGGCGAGCCGGGCAGCATCGGGCAAAGCACGTGCTCGATTTCCTCACGCGCATCGAGCCACTGCGCCAGCTCGAGGGCCGTCGCCGTCTCGCGCTCCAGCCTGACGCCCATCGTCCTCAGCCCCCGGAGCGCGAGCGAGGCATCGTCCGGCGAGACGACATGGCCCAGCTGCTGCGCGGTCTGGCGAAGGCGGCGGTACCAGTGCTCACCAGCGGTTGCGGCGCCCATCATGAGGTCCGAGTGCCCGCCGACATGCTTTGTCAGCGCAGTGATCGCGATATCGCAGCCATGCTCGAGCGCGTGGAAGCCGAGCGAGGTCGCCCAGGTATTGTCCATCAGGCTCACCGCGCCCTTTTCACGGACAATTCGGGCGAGCGCCGGTATATCGCAAAGCTCCATGGTCAGGCTGCCCGGGTTTTCGAGCATGACAGCCTTCGTGCGGTCGCAGAAAGTCGCTTCGAAAGCCTCGTGATCGAGCGGATCGAAGAAGCGGTGCTCTACGCCGAAGCGTTTCAGCAATCCCATCGCGGTGTTGCGTGTCGGATCGTAGGCATTGTCGGTCACCAGCAGGACGTCGCCTACGCGCAGCACGGCCAGGAGGGAGCCGACGATGGCTGCAACGCCGCTGGGATAAAGCACGGTACCGGCCGCTCCGGGCTCGAGCTCGGTCAGCGCATCGCACAATGCCCACTGCGTCGGAGCGCCCCTGCGACCATAGAAGAACTGGCCATCGGCGTTGGACTTCACGCCTTCGCGCAGTGCCTCGCAATCGGGATAGAGATGCGTGCTGGCCCGCCAGACCGGCGGATTTACGACATGTTCGGCAAAATCGCCCGAGCGCCCCGAGGTTACGAGCCGCGTCGCCGGCGAACGATCATGCTTGCCGCCCTTCGCCATGCCTTAGCGCGCCTCCCCGCCTTCCTTCGGCAAATCGGGATCGCAGCCCCAGTCGAGCCAGCTTCCGTCATAGAGCGTAGCATCGTATTTCCCGATGCGCGCAAGGGCGAAGAGCAGGACGGAGGCAGTCATGCCGCTGTTGCAGCTAGTCACGATTGGCTCATTCAGATCGATCCCCGCACTCTCGAACTCGGTGCGGATGGCGTCGGGCGAACGATAGGTGCCGTCCTCGCGTAGCAGGCGTGCAAAGTGCAGGTTCCGTGCGCCCGGGATATGGCCTTCCGAGCCGCTCCCGAACCGGCCTTCGAAGCGTGCTGCATCGCGTGCATCGATCACCTGCCACTCCCCGCTATCGATATTGGCGAGCATTTCGCGCTTGTCCCGCACGCTGCGTACTGCCTCGGCGACCGAGCGTGGACGCGGCGGATGGCCGGCGTCGAGATCGGTAAGCCCCCTTCCCTCCATTCGCCATTTGGCGATGCCGCCGTCGAGGATTGCGACCTTCTGCTCGCCATAGCGTGTCAGGATGAACCATGCGCGTGCAGACGAGCGTATCGCGCTGTCGTCGTAAAGGACGATGCGGCTGCCCGGTGTGACGCCGAGCGCCTCCATGCGGGCCGCGAACTGTTCGGCGGTGGGGATGGCCTTGGGCACGTCCGAGGCGGGGTCGACGAAGCTTGCAAGGTCGAGAAAGCGGGCACCCGGAATATGCCCGGCGGCAAACTCGGCGCGGGCATCGCGCGGTTCGTCGGGCAGGTGCATTGTCGCGTCGAGGATGACGAGATCGGGGGCATCGAGCCTTGCGGCAAGCCATTCGGTCGAAACGAGATTGTCCATCGCCCACGGTGCTAGCGCGCGGGCGATGGGCTGTCGATGAGCGATGAAGGATTTAGTCGAGCGCCCTTGCCGCGATCGGCTGGTAGCTGCGCGGACCGTCATCGAGTCGGAAGGGGCTGACGCGCCCGCCATCGGGAACGCCCTGTCCGATCACGAAGGTCTTCACCAGCGGTTCCTCGCCCGCGCCGTCGAGACGCACGCGCAGCAGGGGAACGAACAGCGAAGCCGTTCCCTGGCGGATTATGCGCGCCTGCGAGAGCGGGATGATGATCTGCCCCTCGTAACGCACGCTCTGCCCGGGTGCGATCCGATCAAAGGTGTGTCGCTGCTCGAGCCGCTGGTCGGGAGAGGCGACCTGTTGCTCAACCGGAACGCCGCCATGCGCCGAGACGACGTCGGCGCCAAGCGTCAGGCCTCTGGTCGCAGTGGCCGAACGATTGAGCACATTCACGCGGTAGTGGAGCGTCGCGTTCATGACCGATCGGGTGAGCTTGATCGCTTCCGCGCTGATGCGGATATCCGAACCGGCACTTGCAACACCGGTCGCAGGTGCAACGACTGGCCGCTCGATCTGCGGCGGTTCGGCCTGGCTGCGCCTGCGCGAGAAGAGATATCCGAGACCTAGTAGAGCGAGGAGGCCACCTCCCACTGCCGGCCAGAGCCATGAGGGCTGCCCCCTCGAAGCGCTTTCGTCCGCAGCGAGCGGCGGGATGGTCGAGGCGCTCTCGGTTGCCGGTGAATTGCCGTTCGATTGCTCGGTTGTGTCTATGGGCACGCCGGGGACCGGAGTGGCGGTTGTTTCAGGCACGAGGTCCTGCTGCGGCGCTGGCAGAATCTGGGGCACCGGCGTCTCCACGGGTCGCCGAGCGGGAGACGTCGGAGTGCTCGCCTGCCGCGCCGGCGCACTCGTCGCCTCGGGCAAAGGCTGGACCATGGCGGGCTGTGTCGACGTTGGCGTCGGCGTGGGGGCCGGCGTCTGACGGGGCGTCGGCGTAGGAGTCGCGATCACGCGGGGACGCATGGGCACGGCGTTGCCATCGGCGTCCACCGGCCCCTGCACTGTGGGGGTGGTTGTCGGCGTCGGATTCGGCGGAAGCTGGAACTCCTGCACGCTCTGCGCCGAAAGGGTCGCAGGCGCCGCGAGAACGAGCGCGACAAAGGGTATGCGAATACGGGTATACATGGACTAAGGGGCCTGATCGGATCGGCGCGCTGAATAGGCACTGAAGCATCAGCTTCCAAGCCCCGCCTTGCGCTTGCACGTCATTCACGGCAGGAGCGCGGCATGAGCGACACAGTGACACCCAAGTTTCTGGGCGAAAACAGCCCGCTTCCCTCCTCGCCGGAGGAAGCAGAACTCGACTACGTACCCAATCCGCGCTCCGGGCAGCTGTTCATGGTTCGCTTTGCGGCCCCGGAATTCACCTCGCTGTGCCCGGTGACCGGCCAGCCCGACTTCGCACATCTCGTGATCGACTATGCGCCGGGCGAAACGATCGTCGAATCGAAGAGTCTGAAGCTGTTTCTCGGGTCCTTCCGCAATCACTGCGGTTTCCATGAAGATGTAACAGTCGGGATCGGACAGCGCCTGTTCGAGGAAATGAGCCCGAAATGGCTGAGGATCGGCGGTTACTGGTATCCGCGCGGCGGCATTCCGATCGACGTATTCTGGCAAAGCGGCGCCGTGCCCGAGGGGCTCTGGGTGCCCGACCAGGGTGTCTCGTCATACAGGGGGAGAGGATAAAATGAGCGATACGAACGAGCCGCAGGACAATCCTGCAGAGACACCTGCCGAAACCCCGGCAAATGAGCCCGCACCGGCCGAGACGTCGGCCAAGGCACCCCTCGTGTGGCGCAAAGCGCTGCCCAAGTGGTCGCTCTGGGTCTCGCTGGCCGTCCTCGCATGGTTCGCCTTTGCGGTATTCGGACCCAAGATCGGCATGATCGGCTGGCAGACCGGCCTCATCTTCATGATCCGCGATGCAGGCCTGCTCCTGATCGGCGTGTCGGCACTTTTCGCGCTGATCGCGTTGCTCTTCGCCTTCTTCAAGACGCCGCGTGGCCCTTGGTGGAAAGCGGCGCTGGCGCTGGCGATCCCGGTCATTCTCTTCCTCGGCCTGCTGACGATGCGCGCCCAGGCAGAATCGGTGCCGCCGATCCACGATGTGGCGACAGACCTGCGCAACCCGCCGACCTTCTCCGCGCAGACCATGGCTGTCCGCGCAGAGGCAGAGGCCAACCCGATCAACGATTACGGTACGCCGCTCGGGCAGCTGCCGATGTGGGCCAATTCGCAGGATGAGGCCCTCAAGGCCAAGAACCACGCCGACATCATCGCCGAGGAATACCAGGACCTGCAACCGATCATCGTCGGCGGCGCGAGTGATGAAGAAGCGCTGGACGCCATCGTCGCCGCGATGGGCGAAATCGGCCTGCAAAACGTGCGCCGCGTCGAGGGAACCAACAATGTCGAGGGCGTGGCCGAGACCTTCGCCTTCGGCTTCAAGGACGATGTCGTCGCCCGCCTTGAGGATGGCCAGATCGACCTGCGCTCGGTAAGCCGTGTCGGCGTGTCGGACCTCGGCTACAACGCCTCGCGGCTCGAGGACCTGCGCGAAGCCATCATCGCACGCCTCGAAAACTGATCTGTTCGCGGCGGTCCGGCACGCGGAAAGGCGCCGCCGGGCTGGATGCGACAACCGGTGTATCCGGTTGTGACATTATGGTAAATTGCCTATCCGGGTCGCGGAACCAGGGCGGAGTGCCACAAGAGTGTGACCGATGTTTTCGTGTCTTACGCACGCAGCAATTACGATGCGGCCCGCCGCGTCGCCGACGTGCTTTGCGATGACGGATACTCGGTCTGGATCGATGACGACCTGCCCGCACACAGGGCCTTTTCGACCGTAATCGAGGAACACCTGACCGAGGCCAAGGCGGTCCTCGTGCTTTGGTCCGCCGACGCCAAGCGCTCGCGCTGGGTGCCAGCCGAAGCCGACCTCGCCTACAACGCGGACAAGCTCGTGCAGATGAGCCTCGACGGGGAACTTCCGCCCCTGCCGTTCAACCGCGTCCATTGCGAGATGGCGAAGGGCTGGAACGGCGAGCTGGAACCCGCTTGCTGGCCGAAGATCGTTTCCAGTCTCGATGCCCTTGTCGGCGAGAATAAGGCGGAGGCAACACCGCGCAGCGAGCCCGCCCCGCGACCGGCACAAACCAAAGAGCCCCTGCTCGCAGTGCTGCCGTTCGATAATCTTTCGTCCGACGAGGAGCTGGCATTCTTCTGCGACGGCGTCTCCGAGGAAATCCAGCGCTCGGTGAGCGAGGCCAGCCGGCTCAAGGTCGTGGCACGGACATCGAGCTTCCAGTTCCGCGGCGCGCAGAAGGAAACCGGCAAGGTCGCAAGCGCTCTCGGCGCGACACACCTGCTCGACGGTTCGGTCAGGCGCGGCGGGTCGCGCGTGCGCATCAGCGCCGAACTCGTGGAATGCTCTACCCAGCGCGTGCTCTGGGGCGACAGGTTCGACGGCGATCTCGACGATGTCTTCGAATTGCAGGATCTCGATCGCAAGCGAGGTTGCACACGCGCTCAAGGTCGCGCTGCTGCCCAGCCGCACCGAGCAGAACCTGCCGGCGGAGCTCTACGAGAAGTTCCTGCGCGCACGCGGGCGCATCACGGCAGGCGACGCGCTGTTTGACGATTCCGCGGAGCGCGCCTTCCCTCTGTTGCTTGAAGTGACCGAGGCGGCACCCGACTATGCACCTGCGTGGGAACTGCTTGCCAGCTCGGGCGCGGCAAGCCTGCGTTCGGGTCACTTCGAAGGCGACTACGAAGAACGCCGCGCCATCGTCGAGGATGCGGCAGAAAAGGCGCTCGCGCTCGATCACAATCGCGGCGAAGCCTATCTCGCGCAGGCGCTGCTCGAACCCTGGGGGGCCTATCGAGAGCGCGAGAAGCTGCTGAGCAAGGCGATAACCGTGTCGCCCAACGATCCATCGGCGCTCACCGAGATGAGCCATTTCTACTGGACGGTGGGACGTTTCCACGAAGCGCTGGAAATGGCGTTGAAGGCTAGCGAGCTCAATCCGCTCATGCCCGCCGCACGGCTGCACGTCGCGCAGATGCACACTTATGTCGGCAATTACGAGACCAGCATGCAGATGCACCGCGAACTGCATCGCCGCTGGCCGGACAATGCGGGCATCATGATTTCACTGATGGGCTTTTCGGCATCGCTCGGCTTCTGGGACCTTCACGATGAGGCGCTGCAGGACGCCGGCCGGTTCGAAGGCTGGACCGCCCGCGACCTGCGCGCGACCATTGCCTTCGCCGAAGCCTCCCGCACCAAGGACCCGCAACTCGTCGAGCGGCGTGTTGAGCGGTACGTCGGGCTGCTGGACAAAATCGGTTCGGTGCCGCTCAACCTGATCCAGTCGATAGCTGATCTCAAGGGGGGCGATTTCGCCCTCGATGTAGCCCTCAAGTCGGATTACAGCTTCGTCTTTCATCCGCAGGGCGCGCGGCCCGGGGGCTATTATCCCGGCGTCCTCCTCGGACCGTGGAGCGAGGTGGCTAAACTGCCCCGCTTTGCAGAATTATGCGCGCGGTTGGGACTTGCCGATTACTGGATCGCCACGGGCAAGTGGCCGGATACGGCAGGCTGGGTTCCGTACGATTTCAGGAGGGAAATGCGCAGTGCGCGCGATGCGCATAAGGCTCACCCGGCGTGAGCGCCATCCTGGCCGTAGGTATAGAGCGTTCCTTCGGCTGAAATCTCCGCATTGGCGGTGAATGAAATCGCCAGCGCGACATCCAGTTTCACCGAGGGCATCTGCCAGTCGATCAGATCGTCTTTCGGAAGTTCCTTGCCGAGCGGATAACCGATACCGTCGTCGCCCCAGCCCCCGCCATATCCGGGAACGGCGTCCTCCTGTTCGGGCGGGCTTTCGGGGCCTTCGACCGAAAAGAACGAGGTAAAGGTCTCTTTGAGGCTGTCCGACCACATGAGACGGATATCGATATATTCCCCGTCGTAGAATTTCGGGTCTTTCACGTCGGTATAGCGCAGTCTCGATGATACCAGCGCGCGATAGGCCGCCACGTCCCAGTCGAACACATCGCGGAATTGCTTCACCGTATCCTGTATCGCGCCCTGGAATACCGCGAAGGGGCTGACGCCCCCGGTCTGCAGCGTGCCTTCCGCTTCGGGCGGCGGTGCGAAATTCACCGAGCCGGAAAGCGTCCCGATGAAGCGATCGAGATCGGGGCTGGATTCGATGATCTTCTGGCCGTCCTCGGTCTTCGCCTTGTTATCGACCTCGATCGCGAAAGCACCGATCTTGTGACTGGTCGCGCTCGGCTTGAACTTGCGCATGCCTTGCACGCCGACATCCACACGCAGCCCGGGCCCGCCCACCGCTTCCTGGCTGTTGATCACGGCCATCTGGGTCTCGTTTCCGAGCACCTCGCGGCTCGAGAACATGAAGTAGCTGTTGTTATCGAACGAGAAGGGCTGGATCCAGACGACTGCCGTATCGCGATGGACCAGATTGTCCTTCGTGACCGGGTGCCGGTAAGCCGGGAAGGTCCAGGTCAGTTCCTTGTGCTGGATGCGGTTGCGACCTTCTTCGGTCGCCTTCCCGCTATAGAAGCAGGGATGGTCGATGAAACGAAGGATGCCGAAGGTGCGCCCCGGGAAAGCCTCATAGTAGTAGGGCGCCCGGTCTGGGGCTGCCAGGTTGAACTCGCGGTCGAGGTACCCCTGCACGTCCTCGTGCGGGACCTCGATCACGAAGACCCACCCGCGCGCGCCGTCCGATTTCCACGGCGGGAGGAGCTGGTTGAACCAGAAGGAGCTAATAAATTCAGTCATCGCCGCTTCCGTCCCGCGAAAAAGCCGCGCCACGGCCTGAACCACGGGGAGGCAAGGTCTTCGCTGCCCTCAGTGACGTAATGGCCGAAACGATCCTGGATCGGAACGTTGCGGATGATGCGCATCTGGTCGAAATCGATGTCGGCTTCGAATTTGAAGGCAGCCTGCGCATCGACCCTGATCTTCTTTCCCGTGGGCTGTTTCGGCAGGCGGAAGAACAGGTTGAGCAGCTCGTGGAAGCTCCCCTCGTCGTTGAATTCGATCGTGACATCCTTCTCGTCGTAGAACTCGAAATTGCGGATATTCGAATAGTGCGAGCGGCACGAGGTCAGCGCCTGGTAGACCGCGCGGTTCGGATCGGCAGCGTCGCGATATTGCTTGAGGCCGATCGTACGCATCTCGGTCGGGATCATCTCCATCGATGCCTGGTCGACCAAGTTGGAAACGCTCTGCATCTGTCCCATCAACCAGCCCATGTCCCTGCTCGACAGCGCCGTGGCGAGAGATTCCACGCTGGGCGAATGCTTGCGGAAGGTAGGCAGCGTCGGTCCCGTCGTGATGTCGAGGATCGTCAGGTTCTCCTGCATCGTACCGGGCTTGTCGTTCGCCCAGCCGGGCAGGGTCATGTGTGTCCTGAAGCTGCGCGGATAGGTCGACTGGCCGCATTCGATGCCGGCAAGCAGCTTGCCGAGCCCGAGCATCTCACGCCCGCAGACACTCGACATCGGGTTTCCCACGACAATGAAGGGCAGCGCCCATTCCAGCGCGCTTTCGGTCAGCAGGCCGAGGGGGCCGCGACCGTAGCGGACGACGGGAAGCGCGATGAAGACCTCGGTCTGCGAAATGACGCCGCGGTCGCAGTACGGCACCTCGTGCGGCATATCGGTGCCAACGGCCGCGCTGATCATCACCGGGTACTGAAGTACCAGCAGGGTCGCGTAGGGCCAGAAGACGGCGGGCCGGTAGGTATAGCCGCGCTCCTCCGGCGTGCCGATGTTGAGATAAGTGTCGCAGTAGTGCTTGATCAGGCTGACATCCATTTCCCAGATGAACGTGTTAACGTTGACGCCAGGAAAATGGTACGGCGGCGGGACGTCGAGGCTGGCCGCCGACTGGGTGTACGGGATCTGGCCATGTACCCCGTTCATGCCGCATGAACTCCCGTCACCGGCTCGAAGACTCCTGCGCCGCAGGTCTCGATGAAGCGCGATCCGAATATTGCTGCAGGTGTCCTGAATCCCGCCTCTGCCTGCCCCATGGCCACGCCTTCCGCCGCGGCGCTCGCGGTCAGCACGGTGGTGCCGTAGCCGTCGAGCGTCTTGAGCCGCAGGCTGCGGCTGCGACGCCAGGGATCGAGCGCCTCGACCACCATGACGTATTCGCCTTCGCTGCGCGTTTCCTCTCCCGGAGAGCGCGGCCAGCTATCGGCCAGGCGCGCACCGGCCTTGCGCATGGCCCTGGCACCTGCGAGCGAAGCGTAGAGGCCGGACGCGCGATAGGCCGCGCGCTGCCACCAGGGCAGTTCGGAATAGACCGAGATATTGGCGACACCGGTCGTCTTCTCGCCGGTCACGACGTCCGCCCAGCTCATGGCAACCGTATCGCGCAGGCCCTCCCCGAAATCGAACGAGCGCGGCGCAGCGCCCAGCGGGACCGCTTGCAACTGGCCATCCTCGCGCATGATAACACCGCGTTCGAACAGGCGGGCCGCACTCTTCGCACTGCCCCGCGACATGGCGTGGGCGCGGCTAATACCGAGATGAAGCGCCTTCGTATCGGGCCAGAGCTCGACAGCGCGCGCCAGCAGGCAATCGCTCGCGGCAATCGTCAGGCCTACACCGGGGAGGAGCATGACCCCGGCCCTTTCGGCCACTTCGTCCAGCTCCATCAGCGCGGCGAAAACCGGCCATTCGCCGCCGATATCGAGGTAGTGCGTTCGTGCATGGAGACAGGCATGCGCGAGCGGCATGGCTGTATCGGCATAGGGCCCCGCCGCATTGAGCAGCACGTCCGCATCGGCAAGCGCGGCCGTGGCCGCCGCGGTGTCTGCCACTTCGAAGCTCCGCCATGGCACGCCGAGACGGGTGCTGAGTTCCTGCAGCGCCTCGGCATTCCGGCCTGCGATGACGAGGTCGACATGGCCTACCAGCCGCTGCGCGATCTCGCTGCCCGAATAGCCCGTGGCGCCGTAGAGGAGGACCCGGCCGCTCATTTGCGATCGAATATCCAGCGCACGAGGCCGTGCAGGAAGGCGTGGTTATCGTCTTGCGGGCATCCCGCATACGTACGTTCGAATTCCTCCAGCGCGCATCCCGCCATGGCGGCGGCGACCTTGCGCGCGTGTTCGATCGATCCCTTCTCCTCCATCAGGCCCGCCAGCCACAGCACCTCGTCGTCGCTGCGTTCTTCACGGGTGAGCGCGAGGAAATCCTCGATCCGGCTGCGTTCCGCCCTCGTCGCGGCATCGAGCACGTGGATCAGCATGAGCGTGCGCTTCGCCTCGTAGAGGTCGCCGTTCATTTCCTTGCCGTAGCCGGGATCGTCTGAGAGGTTGCGAAGGTCGTCCTCGATCTGGAAAGCGACACCGAGGAAGTGGCCGAATTTCACCACGCGGCCCGGATCGACCTTGCCCCTGCCGCCCACGATCACACCGAGCTGCGCGGGCCAGATCATGCCCATCCACGACGTCTTCTTGAGCGCCATGCCGATGTAGTCGGCTGCGCAGAGGCCGGTAACGTTGTGATCGCGCCAGCCAAGTTCGAGCGCCTGCCCCTCGGCCGTCTGCCGGGCCATCGCAATGGTGACATCGATGACCTGCCGCGCCGCTTCTCCCCCGAGAGGTGCGATCGCATCGAGTAGCGGACGGAATGCAGTGAAGAGCAGCGCGTCTCCGGCGTTGATCGCCAGCGGTATCCCATGGAGCGCGTGCAGCGTCGGCCGTCCGCGCCGCATGTCGCTGCCGTCCTGCACGTCGTCATGGATGAGCAGCGCATTGTGCAACAGTTCGATGGCGGCGGCACATTTTACCGCGCCTTCGAGAGTGCCTCCGAACTGGCAGGCGTTGGCGATGCAGATCGAGGGTCGCAGCATCTTGCCGCCGCGGGCGGGATAATCTTCCAGCAAGGCGTCTAGGAAGGGCGCATCGCTCGGCGGATCGAGGTAGAACTCGAGCTGCTCGCGCGTGGCCTTGGCGTAACGTTCGAGCAGGTGCTTGGGCAGCCCGCCGCGAGCTGGCGCAAAGGTGGTGGCCGCCTCGGCACCCACGCCCTAGCCCTCGACCTCGATCACGAGTGTCCCGAGAGGGATGTCCTGACCTTCTGCAAAGACAAGGCCCGCGTAGATCCCAGGCTTCTGACCTTTCGGTACGTCGATATGGGCAAGCAGTCCCCCGCGCGAGAAATCGACCGAGAACCTCGCGACCGGGATCGCATCGGCGCCGGGATGGCGTGACTGCAGAGGCGCGGCGCTGATCTGGTCCGGGCTCGTCGGGTTGTCCGGACGGGCAAGATGGTGGGTCAGGGACTTCGCCGACGGCCCTGTGAACTCGACGCTGAGAACCATGCCCTCGATCGTGCGGTGGGTAGGCGGTGCAGCACCGAGCCCGCCGGCAGGACCGCCCTGCTTGGCCGGTTCGAGATTCCGGAACGGCGGCAGGCCGGAAGCCACTTCGCCGGGCGGAGGCGGACCGCCCGTGACCTTGCCGATCTGGCCGAGCATCTCTTCGCAAAGGTCGAAAGTGGTGACGCTGATCTGCCGCGCGAGATCGATCACGCGCTTGGCCGCAGTCTCCACATCCTTGGGGACTTCGCGCATATTGTATTCGCCCTGGCGGAAGCGCGCTGCCGCTTCGCGGCCCTGCGCGATCGACTGCGCGAGCACGTCATACCCCGACTTCACCGCATCGGCGATCGCTTCGTCCACGCCGGCCACGGGGATAGCGCTATCGGTTTCATGCTGGGATGCGGGGTGGGAAATCAGGTCTGCCGAATTGCTGGCGGTGACCTCGGCGGCGCGCTTGGCGGCCTCTTCCGCGGCGACCGCTCCCGAACGATCGGGTGCCTTTCGCGCGGGCGCGGGCCTTGTCTTGCGCTTCACTGCGGACTTGGCCTGCTTCTTGGGAGGCGCCTTCTTTGCAGGGGCCTTCTTACGGGTGGTCATAAGCCGTAATCTCCTCCAACCGAGGGGAACCAGACAGCGCGTGCGCCGCTAATCGGCCGGACATTACTGCGCCTTCGACGCAACCCGAGTGGAATCCACTATCGGTCCAGTCCCCTGCGAGAGTCAAATTGTCGTACGTGTCGTCGAGCGGTGAAATCCGGTGCCGCCAGCTGCCCGGCGTATGGATCACATAGCGGTCGGACGGATTGACGTTGGCGCGCCAGTATTGCGTCGAGAAGCGCAGCTCGCCGGTCGCATTCTCGTTCTCCGAACCCTCGGGCGCCTTGAGGATGTCCCAGCGGAACTCGCCATCCGCGCCGAATGCGCCGGGCCAGATATGGCTGATAGGCCCCTTGAGATAGCCTTCGGCGTTCAGCCGCACTTCCTCCGTGCGGAGCGCCTGGTATCCGGTGTCGTCATCAGCCGGAGGCGACGGCGGGTCCTGCAGCGCGGCGCAGAAATAGACCGAAGTCGCGGGAGGCGCCTTCCAGTCCTCTTCGGGAACGACATGCGCCATGTCGCACCATGTGTCGAAGGGCTTGGCGAACGCGCCGGTGATGTAGGTCGGACCCGGCCAGCCAAGCTGGTGCAGGTCTTCGGTGAGCCACAGCTGAAACGCCTGCGAAGCGACGGTGGCGACATTATCGCACATCGCCTGCCAGCGCGGGTCGCGTGCGACGATCTCGCTCGCCACATGGGGCACGGCCGCAACGCCGACGGTGAGCGCAACGAAGTCGAAGTCCTTGCCGACCTCGAGCGTCTTTTCCTCGGCATGGCGGCGGTCCCAGTGCGATTCGAGCTGCCAGCCTTCCTTCTGCATCTTTGCCCCGCCGACCAGCTGGTCGAATTGCGGATCGGAGGGCCAGCAGGGCTTGCCCTGCACATCGACCAGTGGATCGTAGGCTGCGCCGCGTTTCACCTTGGCCTGCACGTCGAAATCGAGCGCGGCGACATGCTTACCGTCCGAGCCCAGCCGCATGTCAGTCAGCCGGTGGAAGAATTCGAACTTCACTCCGCGCCCTTTCAGCGCGGTGTAGAGGGGGGCAAAGACGACATCGCCCATGCCTGCGCGCATGCGCCACATGAAGGCGCCGCGATAGCCGAAGAAGGTGCGCAGCGTTCCGCGCAGTCCCTGCCCCGCCGAGAGCGAGGGCCTGTCCGGGTCGCCGTCGACATAGCCCATCGAGAGATCATAGAGCCCGCGCAAGAAGGGCGACTGGAGCGCGCGCACGGAAGCGCCGCTGATGCGCATCCACTCACGGCATTCATAGTCGTCGATCGCGTCGAGACCGCGCGGATCGCTCATGACATTGTAGCGGGCAAGGCCGGTGATCGTGGCGAGCGTGAGATCGGCCACCTCCCAAAGGAAGCGGTTGGGGTCGTCGGCAATCCAGCGGTCCTCGATCCACTGGCGCAGCTGCGACAGGAGCCCTTCGGCGGATTGCATGATGCCATCCGCGCCCTGCGGACTGACCGAACGCAGAAGCGCGGCGAGGATACCAAGCCCCTCGGCAATCGCGGCGGCGGAGGCGAATGTGCCGAGCTTGATGAGATAGGCGATGCGGGCCGAGACATCGCCTTCCGCAGGCTTGTCGAAGCCAGAGAGGACGGTGTTACCGTCGCGCGAGGTATCGAGGATCAATGCGCGGTAGAGATCGAATGCGCGCGCCATGTAATAGGGCAGCGTGAACGCCTCGTCCGCTGGGCGCGGGTCGCCCGGCAGCCCGTCGCGCGGGGGCATGCGGACGGTCCATTTCTCGAAACCACCACCTTCACGCGGACTGCACAGGGCAATGTCGTTTTCCGGCGTCCAGGCATCGCGCCAGGTCCCGTAGATCTCGCCCATGCCTTTCGCTTCGAGTTCGGCATGGCATTCGCGCATCATGCGGAAGGAATTGTCGTAGAAGCCGAGCCAGATATGGAGCCCGTGCTCCTCGATCCGCCCGCTGGGACCGCGTCCGGACGCGCCCTTGCCGCCAAGTCTCCAGCCTTCCTGGTAGACGGTGACTTCGTAGCGATCCTGAAGCTCTGGCTGGGTGAGTTCCCATGCGAGCGCCATCGCGGCGCACCCGCCGCCAATCACGGCAACGCGGGTCTTGTCGGACGCCACCTAGCGGTTGCTCCCCAGCCGAAGAGGGCAAGCAAAACAGCCAGAATTCATGGAATCATCCATTACCCCTCCTCTGACCCGCGGCAATAAAATACCAAGACGTTAGTTATTGCAAGCTTGGCAACCGCGCTTGAATATGGTGGTCTGGACGTCGAGGGCAGGTCAGGCCAGTGTGCAGACCGTGTGATGGAGGGCATCGGGGTTGAAACAGGACGACCGCTTCGAGCCGCGCCTGACCCTGCGCTTCGGCGTCACCGGCCATCGCCCGCCCCGGCTAGACAGCAGTCATGAAGGCCGCATCAAGGCCGAGGTCAGCGAGCTTTTCGATATCGCCCGCAAGACCCTGTCGGAGCTGAAGGAAACCCATTCCGACGCTTTCAACGACGACGAGCCGCTCCTGAAAATGGTATCCTCGCTCGCCGAGGGTGCAGATACAATCGCCGCAGAAGCCGCGTTGGATGCCGGTGCCAGTCTGTCGACCTGCCTGCCTTTCGCGCCCGAAGTCTACGCCCGCGACTTTGCCGACGAGGATTGGCAGCGAAGCGCCGCACTGATCGATAAGGCAAGCTCCACCATGGTGCTTGAAGGCTATTCGAGCGGTGCGGAGGCCGGATACGAAATGGCCGGCCAGATAGTGCTGAGCCAATGCGATATCCTGATCGCGATCTGGGACGGCGAAGCTGCCCGCGGGCGTGGCGGCACCACGCAGGTCATTGCCGAAGCCGTCGCGCGCCACCAGCCGGTCATCCATATCGATGCGCACGGCAAGGAAGAGCCCCAGCTGCTGTGGAGCGGGCTCCACGCCGCCATTCCCGACAGGCCGACGATCGACGGTGTCGAGCGAGCACGCGCCGTTGACGCCCTGCCCGCTCTGATCGATGCCCTGTGCGCCCCGCCGATCGGCGAACAGCGCGAGGCCCTGCTGCACTTCGTGCATCCAAAGGTAAAACGCCGGAGCCATGCTGTCGCCTGGCCGCTGCTCCTCTGGATCACCGGCGCGAAGCCCCTCTCCCGGCTCAGCCTTTCATCGGTGCTGGCCGAGGACTCTGCCGACCAGGCGAAGGGTCTCGTCCGCCCCTTCACCAATGTCGGACACTACGGCCACTTCCTGAATACAGACCTGCTAGACCGGTATGCGCGCGCCGATGCGCAGGCGAGCCTGTTCGCCCTGCGGTTCCGGTCGAGCTTCGTGGTAAACTTCGCGCTCTCGGGCCTCGCAGTCCTGCTGGCGCTCTCCGGGCTGCTGTTTCCAGAGTACAAGAAGATCCTCATCAGCGCCGAGCTGCTGGTAATCATGATCATCATCATCAACACTCGGCGCGCCACCCGTGTCGATTTCCACCGGCGCTGGATCGATCGAAGACACCTCGCCGAAAGACTAAGGCAGCTGATGATCGTCTCCATGCTGGGCCGGCTGGGCCTGCGTGAGGTCGAAAACGGCACGCGGGAGCCTGGCTGGGCCAGCTGGTATGCCCGCGCCAGTGCACGCGAGCTCGGCCTTGCGGGCGCACGTATGGACGAGGCTTACCTCTCACGCCTGCGTCAGACCATGCTCGACCTGATCGAGGACCAGGCGAACTACCACCGTGCGAACAAGCATTCGATGCACCGGGCGAACCACCGGCTCCACCTGATCGGCGATGCATTCTTCGGCGGCACGATTTTCGCCTGCCTGACCTACCTCCTCGTGTCCTTCACGATCGGCAAGGACGCAGGGCTCATGGGGTTCGGCATGGCCGAGATCGTAACGCTGCTGACTGCGCTGTTCCCCGCGCTCGCTGCTGCTCTATACGGTATAAGGATGCAGGGTGACTTCGCCGCCACCAGCGAGCGCTCGGCGCTGATCGCACGCATGCTTGATGGGCTTAAAGTGGCGCTCGAGGCAGACCCTCTTCGCTATGACCGCCTCGTTGAACGCTCCCGGCGGCTGAGCGAGATCCTGCTGGTCGACGTACAGCAATGGCAGCTGCATTTCGAAACGCGCCCGATGAGCCTGCCGGGCTGAACTCTACTTGCGTCGGCGCGCGAGGAACTGACCCTCGAGGTGCCAGAATTTTTCCATGTAGAGATAGGTCATCGACGCGGTCCAGCCGACCATCACGAGGCCGTTCAGCGCCTCGATCCCGCTAATGATGCGCAGCGATCCGGTGGGATAGAGGTCCCCGATCCCGAGCGTCGTGTAGCTGGTGATCGAGAAATAGAAGGCATCTTCCATCGAATGACCGCGCTGGCCATCGATCGAGCCGAAACCGCCGATTTCCTCGAGCAGGAGAAATGCCCCAGCATAGAGCAGCACGTGAATCGTGTGCGACACCAGCGCCGCGACCAGCATCAGGATGATGCGCATGCGCGGATAAACCCGGACATGCGTCACGCGCTGCGAAGTGAAGCGGAGCACTTCGTAGTGGATCGCAATCGTTGCTGCGACCAGAAGGAGCGAAACGATCAACGTCTGCATGCGGCCCAGCATCGCAACAGGCAGGCCGCAGGGCAAGCCCCGCTAGCTGCGGATCTTCCAGCCCGACGCGAGTATGCGGTAGACGATGAAGCCGAAGATGATGTTGAAGATGCCGAGACCGAGGGCCGCCTGCACCAGCGCAGCATTGCTATCGCCTATGTCGCTCTGGCCGAGGAAACCGAAGCGGAAGCCGCTGATGACGTAGAAGAAGGGGTTGGCGCGGCTGATCGCCTGGAAGGCGGGTGCAAGGTTGTCGATCACGTAGAAAGTGCCCGACAGCAGGCTGAGCGGGGCGATCACGAAATTGGATACCGCCGCATTGTGGTCGAACTTCTCCGCCCAGATCGATGCGAGCAGGCCCATGAGCGCGAGCATGATCGCGCCCATCAGGCCGAACCATGCGACCGCCCAGGGATGAGCCATCGACAGGCTGACGCCCGGGTAGAACAGCATCGCCAGCGCGACGGCTCCGCCCACGGCGATCGCGCGGGTGACCGCTGCGGCCACGATACCCGTCATCAGCTCGCCGGTCGAAAGCGGCGGCATGAGCAGGTCGATGATCGTACCCTGGATCTTGCCCGAGAGCAGCGAGAAGCTCGAATTGGCGAAGGCATTCTGCATCATGCCCATCACGATCAGTCCCGGCGCAACGAAGCTGGCGAAGTTCACGCCGAGCACCTCGCGTCCTTCGCGCCCCAGCGCGACCGTGAAGATCACCAGAAACAGCAAGGTTGTGACCGCCGGAGCCCAGATCGTCTGCGTCTGGACCTTGAGAAAACGGCGAACCTCCTTAATATAGAGGCTCCATAGTCCCACGCGGTTGATACCGGTGATCACCGGCTCTCCGCGTTTCGGGAAACTGCCCCTCCCCTTGCCCGTATTCTCGGTGAAAGAGGCATCTTCGCTGCCCTGTTTCTCGACAGGACCGGCGGCAGGAGAGGGTTGGACTTGATCGGCCATGGGCGTGCGCCTAGGGCCAAGCACTTCCGCTGGCAAGCATGGCCGGTGGAGACACGAAGGATACGGATTGCGCATGAGCTGGACCGACGAACGGATAGCGACGCTGAAAAAAATGTGGGAAGGCGGCTCGACCGCCAGCCAGATCGCCGAAGAACTGGGCGGCGTCAGCCGCAATGCCGTTATCGGCAAGGCCCACCGGCTCGGTCTCAAATCGCGCCCCTCGCCCGTAAAGGCTGCCGAGAAGAAGAAGGCTGCCCCAAAGGCGAAACCGGCACCCAAAGCCGCTGCAAAGAAGGCCGCGCCGCGCCCCGCTCCCAAGCCGGCGCCCGCACCGGCTGCCGCTGCGCCGAAGCCCGCCGCCAAGGCGGGTGGTGGCACCACGCCGTCGCAGCCACTGCCCAACAAGACGCCCGACCTGCCCAAGATCGTCTCGGTCGGACCGGGTGGCTTCCTGCGCCAGGGCCCCGGTGACCAGCAGGCACCGATCCCGCCCGCGCCGCCGCGCCGCCTCGTGCCGGCAAAGCCCAGCCCCGAGATCGCCGACAAGACCAGCCTGCTCGATCTTTCGGACAAGGTCTGCCGCTGGCCGATGGGCCATCCGGGCGAACCCGATTTCCATTTCTGCGGCGAAGCCGTGAACCCCGGCTTCCCCTATTGCGTCGAGCATTGCGGCAGGGCCTACCAGGCGCAGCTGCCCCGCGGTGCGCGCCGTCCCCCTCCGCCGCTGCCCTTCGGCGGTCCGCGCGTGCGCTGATCCGGCCACAGGCAAACAGACAAAAGAGGCCCTCGGGAATGCCCCGGGGGCCTTTGTTTTTGCGATTCGTTCCAGCGCGTTTACTTCTTGCCGGCCAAGTATTAACTCGCGTAACCACCTGAAATAGATCGATATTGGATTAAAAGTTTTACTGTTGGTTACCATTTCGGTTGACCAAGCTGTCACGTCTTGAAGCGATAAGGGAGGCTGCTGTTTTGCCCTTAAAGCGAGCAGCAGGATTGAGAGGACAAGAGACTGTCATGGATTTGGAAAGCGTCACCTTCGGCGCATTCTTGGGGATTGCAGGGGTCTTCGGTCTCACGGCCGCAGCAATCTACCCGCTCGTCCGGCGGAGCTACCTGCTCTGGGGCGTGGCGCGTGCAATCTTCTTCTCCTGCATGGTGATCGCGCTCTTCCCAATCGAACTCTCCAATGGCGAACCTGTCCCCGGCACCGACCTGTGGCTGGCGGAAGCTGCTCTTGCACTCGGTGCAGCAATGACCGGCCCCTTCCTTGCCAATTACGTCGAACCGCACGTCAAGCTCGGGCCGGCACGGCGCCTGCTCTACTGGATGCTTCCCCTCGGCCTGTTCGCTGCCGTGGCTAGTGCCATCGGCCAAAAAATTCCGCTGTACAACCAACTGCATGACCTCGCCCTTCTCGCCTGCACCGTCTTGCTCGCCAGTGGGCTTTATGCCGCAATCAAGGCAGGAAGCAGGGCGGCGCGTTTTCAGCTGATCGGCTGGGGTCCACTGATCCTGATCGGGCTTGTGGCATTCAGCTACGAACTGGTGACACAGGCCGACCTGCCATACTGGCCCTACCTCCTGCTGGCGGGCCTGGTGATCGACTTCGTGGTCTCGGCAACGGGCATCGTGGACGGTTTCGTCATCATCCAGAAGGAGCGTGATCGTGCCATGGCGGACATGAAGGCTGCTGAGCTCATGACCGTGACCGATCCGCTGACCGAAATCGCCAATCGCCGCGGGCTCGACCAGCATTTCGAGCATGCGGACCGATCCAACCTCTCGGGCCTAGCGTTGATCGATTGCGACCACTTCAAGCGGATCAACGACCAGTTCGGTCACGAGACCGGCGACAGGGTTCTCGTCGGGATCGCGCAGGGGCTGAAGATCGACAGCACCTTCGTCGCCCGCCTCGGCGGGGAAGAGTTCGTCGTCCTGATCTACGGGGACGATTGGCAGCAACGCGCAGAACAGGCGCGTCGCTGCATCACGCTGGCGGTACGAGCCTATGTGCCGGACCTGCCCTACCCGGTCACGGCAAGCGCGGGCCTCACGTCCATCAGCGAGAGCGACACGCTGACCTGCGCGATGAAGCGCGCCGACAAAGCCCTCTATGCGGCCAAGGAAAGCGGCCGGAACCGCAGCCTGTCGCTCACCGAGTTCCGCCCTCCCTCAGAGATCGGCGAAGTCGCCTGACGCCTCAGGGCTTGCGCGCGAACCAGATCGTGTGACGCGGCCCCTTGTTGTTGGGGCGGGCGCGCACAGTGCGCTCCTCGACATCGAAACCCGCTTCCTTCAGGCGGATGCGGAAACGATGGTCGGGCGCTGCCGACCACACGGCCAGCACTCCGCCCGGCTTGAGCGCATCGCGTGCCTTGCCGAGCCCGGTGCGCGAATAGAGCCGCTCGTTGCCGTCGCGCACGATACCGTCGGGCCCATTGTCGACATCGAGCAGGATCGCATCCCACTTGTCGCAGGTCCCGTCATTGGCATCATCGATCAACGCCGCGACATCGCACAGCACCACGTCACCGCGAGGATCGTCGAGCGTGTCTCCGGTGAGGTGCTGCAATGGCCCCTGCGCCCATTCGAGGATCTCGGGCACGACCTCCGCCACCACGATCTCAGCCTTCACGCCGCCCTTCTCCAGCGCCTTTCGGAAGGTGAAGCCCATTCCGTAGCCGCCGATCAGAACACGCGGCGCCGAGGTGCGCAGCTCGGCCAGCGTCAGCTCGGCAAGCTGTTCCTCGCTGAACTGCATGCGCGTACCCATCAGCTCGTTGCGGCCGAGCATGATGATGAAATCGCGGCCATGGCTGACCAGCGTCAGCGTATCGCCTCCGGGGATTTCGGCAGTGGCAAGTTCTTCGCGCGGGAGCATCGGCAATCCTGTTTCAACCGGTTCGCATGCCCCGTTAGCGGTCCTTCGCCGCTCCCGATAGTCAGCCCGTGACTTCGAGCACCATGTTTGTCGGCGTTTCGGCCGAACGGCGGACATTCCCGAAGCCGGCTTCCTCGAGCACTTCGGTCAGCCGCTTCTGTCCCGCCTGAGCGCCCAGCCCTAGCCCGACCGGCTGCGACAGCGAGGCCGGCGTGCAGACCGTGGTCGAGAACGCATAGAAGATCTGGCCGAGCGGATGCATGTTGTCCGCCATCGTATCGCCAGCCATGGGCTCGACCAGCATGAGCGTGCCATCGTCCTTCAGTGCCTCTCGGATATGCTTCGCCGCACCGACCGGATCGCCCATGTCGTGCAGGGCATCGAAGATGCAGGCGAAGTCGTAGCCCTCGCCATCGAAATCCTGCGCAGTGGCGACATGGAATTCGACATTGGTGACACCCGCTTCCGCGGCCTTCTTGCGTGCTTCCTCGATCGAGGGTTCGTGGAAATCGATGCCGTGGATCGTCGATGACGGATAAGCTTTCGCCATCAGCACGGTCGAGGAGCCGTGACCGCAGCCGATATCGGCTACCTTGGCGCCCTTGTTGAGCTTCGCCTCTACCCCGTCGAGCGAGGGTATCCAGTTATCGACCAGGTTCGCCTGATAACCGGGACGGAAGAAGCGATCGGTGCCGCAGAACAGGCACTGCGAATGCTCGCCCCATGGCCGCCCCTTGCCCGACTTGAAGGTATCGACCGACTTTTCGTGTTCTTCATATTGCGAGACGACCGCCTGGATGAAGCCCTGCATGCAGGCCGGCTGGCCCTCGCGCGCCATGATCAGCGCCTGTTCTGGCGAGAGGGAAAAAGTTTCGTCTTCGGGATGGTAGGTGACATAGCCCGCGGCACTGACCGATCCGAGCCACTGGTGGAGGTATTTCTCGTTGAAGCCGGTCTTTGCGGCGATTTGCGCCAGCGTCAGCCGTCCTTCGCCGTCGAGGGCGTCGAACACGCCCGCCTGGTCGCCGATATACGCCATGAAGAGGCTCAGCGCGCCCGCAACGTCGCCGATCACCTTGCCGGCGAGCTCCTCCACTTTCGTTATGTCGATCTCTTCGCTCATTTCGCTCTCCTGTCTTGAGGACAAGCGACCCGATGCGATCCGAATGAATGTTCCTGCGACTCGCTCTTGGGCAGTGCAACTTCAGGAAGTGTGTCGCGTCATAGCACAGCGAGCGTGCGAATGGGGCGTACACGAAAAAGGGGCCGCAGGTTTCCCCGCGGCCCCTCTTCGATTTGCGTCCGGAAAGACTTAGTCCTTCAGGAAGTCCGGCACGTGGGCTTCACCGCCCCCGTCCTTGTTCCCGCCACGGTCGCCGCCGCGGTCACGACCGCCGCCGCGAGGACCACGGCCACCGCCGCGACGATCGCCGCCACGGCCACCACGATCACCGCCGCCACGCGGGCCACGGTCACCGCGCGGTTCGCGCGGCGGACGGGTGTCTTCCAGCTCTTCGCCGGTTTCCTGGTCGACCACGCGCATCGACAGGCGGACCTTGCCGCGCTGGTCGATCTCGAGGACCTTGACCTTAACTTCCTGGCCTTCCGACACGACGTCGGTCGGCTTCTCGACGCGCTCGTTCTTCATTTCGCTGACATGGACGAGACCGTCCTTGCCGCCCATGAAGTTCACGAATGCACCGAAGTCGACGATGTTGACGACCTTGCCGTTGTAGATCTTGCCGACTTCCGCCTCTTCGACGATGCCTTCGATCCACTTGCGGGCTGCCTCGATCTCGTCGGCATTGCTCGACGAGATCTTGATCACGCCTTCGTCGTCGATGTCGACCTTGGCACCGGTTTCGGCGACGATCTCGCGGATCACCTTGCCGCCCGTACCGATGACGTCGCGGATCTTCGACTTGTCGATCTGCATGGTCTCGATGCGCGGAGCATGCTTCGAAACGCCCGTACGCGAGGTCGACAGCGCCTTCGCCATCTCGCCGAGGATGTGCTGGCGACCGGCTTTCGCCTGTTCCAGCGCCTTGGCCATGATTTCCTGCGTGATGCCGGCAACCTTGATGTCCATCTGCATGGTGGTGATACCAGCTTCCGAACCGGCAACCTTGAAGTCCATGTCGCCGAGGTGATCTTCGTCACCCAGGATGTCCGACAGGACTGCGAATTCGTCGCCTTCGAGGATCAGGCCCATGGCGATGCCGGAGACCGGACGTTCGATCGGAACGCCTGCGTCCATCATCGACAGACAGCCACCGCAAACGGTCGCCATCGAGCTCGAGCCGTTCGACTCGGTGATGTCCGACAGGACGCGGATCGTATAGGGGAAGTCCTCGTGGTCGGGCAGGACGGGGTGCAGAGCGCGCCATGCGAGCTTGCCGTGACCCGTTTCGCGGCGACCGGTGAAACCGAAGCGGCCGACTTCACCGACCGAGTACGGCGGGAAGTTATAGTGCAGCATGAAGTGGTTGTAGGAGAGACCCTCCAGACCATCGATCATCTGCTCGGCATCCTTGGTGCCCAGCGTGGTGGTGCAGATCGCCTGCGTTTCACCGCGGGTGAACAGCGCCGAACCGTGCGTACGCGGAAGCAGGCCGACCATCGCTTCGATCGGGCGAACCTGGTCGAGCTTGCGGCCGTCGATGCGGGTGCCGTCCTTGATGATGGCGCCGCGGACGATTTCCGCTTCGAGCTTCTTCACCGCCTTGTTGGCGACGAGCTGCGTCTGTGCTTCTTCGTCTGCGAAAGCTTCCTTGGCCTTGGCACGTGCTTCGTTGAGCGCGTCCGAGCGGGCCGACTTGTCGGTCAGCTTGTAAGCGGCAGCGATATCGTCGCCGATGAGGCCGCGCAGCTTTTCCTTGATCGCCGAAGTGTCGTCCGAGGTGTCGATTTCCCACGGATCCTTGGCGGCCTGTTCGGCGAGGTCGATGATCGCACCGATGACCTTGCGGCTTTCGTCATGCGCGAACATGACGGCGCCGAGCATTTCTTCCTCGGTCAGTTCCTTGGCTTCGGATTCGACCATCATCACCGCGTCCTGCGTGGCGGCGACGACGAGGTCGAGGCGACCTTCTTCGTCGAGCGCGTTCGCGAGGCTCGGGTTGAGTTCGTATTCGCCATTGCGGAAGCCGACGCGTGCAGCGCCGATCGGGCCCATGAAGGGCACGCCCGAAATGGTGAGTGCTGCCGAAGCGGCGATCATTGCAACGATATCGGGTTCGGTCTCGCCGTCAAACGAGAGAACCTGGCAGATGACGTTGATTTCGTTGTAGAAGCCTTCGGGGAAGAGCGGGCGCACGGGGCGGTCGATCAGGCGCGAAGTCAGCGTTTCCTTCTCCGTGGCGCGACCTTCGCGCTTGAAGAAGCCACCCGGGATACGGCCCGCGGCGGAGAATTTTTCCTGGTAGTGAACGGTCAGCGGGAAGAAGTCCTGTCCTTCCTTGACGCTCTTGGCGGCCGTCACGGCGCAGAGCACCACGGTTTCGCCATAAGTGGCCAGAACGGCGCCGTCTGCCTGACGGGCGATCTGACCGGTTTCGAGGGTGAGGGTCTTTCCGCCCCACTCAATCGATACGGTTTTCTTGTCGAACATGTATTTTCCTTATGAACCCGCACGGCCTCATTGCGGTGCGGGGCCTACAGTGCCGGGTGTACCGTCCCGGTCCGGTTCGGGGCATTCCATCTGCCCCATTGATACTCCCGCACCGAATTGCGCAGGAGGCCAAATAGCAAGAGGGGCGACCTCTTGGCCGCCCCTCCGAGAAACTCTTACTTACGAAGACCCAGCTTCGCGATCAGGGCGTTGTAGCGCTCCACATCTTTCTTCTTGAGATAGGCGAGGAGGTTACGGCGCTTGTTGACCATCATGAGGAGACCACGACGCGAGTGGTTGTCCTTGTGGTTCGCCTTGAAGTGATCGGTGAGGTTGCGAATACGCTCGGTGAGGATCGCGACCTGGACTTCCGGCGAACCGGTGTCGCCCTTGCCCTGTGCGTGATCCTTCATGATTTCAGCTTTACGCTCGGTGGTAACCGACATTCATTCTACTCCGCGACATCCGGTAGGTTGAAACCCCTGACGACCTTGGCCGTCCCACCTTCGAGTTCCATGAGCGCAACCGGGGTTTCGCCCAGTTTCGCCAAGTGGAGCCCATCGGTTTGGGGCAGGTCCGACAATACCCGGCCCTGGCGGACCGCCTGCGCGCTGTCGGGTTCGAGGTGAAGGACCGGGATGTCGTCCAGTCCCGCCTCTAGCGGCAGGAGAAGGTTTTCGATGGCCGCGCCCTTAGCGATTTCCTCGAGCTTGTCCAGCGAAATCGCTTGGTTTTCGAGGAATGGACCGGCCTTCACGCGCCTTAAATAGGTAACATGTCCCAGAGTCCCAAGGGCGCGTGCGATATCCCGTGCAAGCGAGCGGATGTACGTACCCTTCGAGACATGCGCGACGAGCGTGACGGACTCCGCCAGTTCGAGCGGCGCCTGGGGGTCGTAGGGGTCCGGCCTGCCCGCTGTCGTGGCGAAGGAAGACCGCAGCTCCGCGTCTTCGCGCTCGCCAGCAAAGCCCAGCTCGTGGATGGTGACTGCACGGGTCTTCATCTCGACCTCTTCGCCCGCCCTAGCGCGGTCGTAGGCACGCTTGCCGTCGACCTTGATCGCCGAATAGGCAGGCGGCGCCTGCTCGATGGGACCGGTGAAGTGTTCAAGCATGGCGGCTATCGCGGCCATGGGCGGACGTCTGTCGGTCCGTTCGATGACCTCGCCTTCGGTATCGAGCGTGTCGGTCTCCTCGCCGAACTGGATCGTGAACTCGTAGATCTTGTCGGAATCGAGCATTCGGCCGGCCAGCTTCGTCGCCTCGCCCAGCGCGATGGGAAGCACACCTTCGGCCAGCGGATCGAGCGTGCCGCCATGGCCGACCTTGGTTTTCCTGTAGCCGCCCTGCCGCAGCACGCGCTTGACCATGCCGACCGCCTGCGTCGAGCCGAGCCCGCGCGGCTTGTCGAGCAGCAGCCAGCCGTGCGGTGCGGGTTTGGTGCGTTCGGTCATGCGATCATGCCTGCGATACCGTCAGCCACCGAGTAGAACACACCAGTCAGCCACTCGACGGGCGGATAGACCGTGTTCTCGATCCAACGCGCATCGGGAAAGGCCCAGGTCGCAGCGATCAGCACGACCAGCAGCAGCATGCCCATCGCCTGCAGCCTCTGCCAATGGCGCGCCCACCGACGCGGCATCAGCCCGCCGACGATGTGCGAACCGTCGAAGGGCGGGATCGGCAGCAGGTTGAACAGCGCGAGAAAGGCATTGATCAGGATGAATGCGCCGAATGCGGTCATCAGCCCTTCGGGAAGCGCCACGCCCCAGTTCGTCGCGAAACCGGCGATGATGCCGAAGACGACCGCTCCCAGCAGCGAAAGCAGGATATTCGTGCCCGGCCCTGCCGCGGCCACCGCCATCATGCCGTAGCGCGGATTGTCGAGCCGCCTTGCATTCACCGGCACGGGCTTGGCCCAGCCGAAGATGGGTCCGCCGAACAGCGCCAGCGCGCCCGGCACCAGAAGCGTGCCGATCGGATCGACATGCTTGATCGGGTTGAGCGTCAGCCGCCCCATGTCGCGCGCGGTCGTGTCGCCGAGCGCGAGGGCGGTCCAGCCGTGCGCGACCTCGTGGAAAACGATGGCCACGATCAGGCAGGGTATGAGGATCAGCGCGAGAGAGAGCGTGTCGATCATGCGGCACTATCTAGGTACGCTGCGGCGCCTGCGCACCCTCTAGCCTTCGATCGCCTCGGAAAAATGCTTGCGGCACATGGCGACATAGCGGTCGTTCCCGCCGATCTCGGTCTGCGCACCCTCGCTAACGGCCTTGCCAAATTCATCGACGCGCAGGTTCATCGTCGCCTTCTTCCCGCAGTCGCAGACCGCTTTCATTTCGATCAGCTTGTCTGCAATGCCCAGCAACGCAGCGGAGCCGGGAAACAGCTCGCCTTGGAAGTCCGTGCGAAGACCGTAGCAAAGCACCGGTATGCCCGCCTTGTCGGCGAGGCTCGCCAGCTGCCAGACCTGCTCCTTGGTGAGGAACTGCGCTTCGTCGACCAGTACGCAGGCGAGCGGGTTCTCGGCATGCTCTTCGAGCACCCGCGCCTCGATATCGGTATCCGCCTCGTAGCGGTGCGCATCGCTCGACAGACCGATACGGCTGGAAATAGCGCCGAAGCCCGGCCGGTCGTCGAGCGCGGCAGTCCACAGGGACACCGTCATCCCGCGTTCGCCATAGTTGAAAGCGGTCTGTAGGAGCGTCGAGCTCTTCCCCGCGTTCATGCTGGCAAAATAGAAATAGAGCTTGGCCATTGATGGGGCCTAGCCTGACACGACGAGACTGTTAAGGAGACCGTCAGACAGGATTGGGGATGACACCCCACTACGCACAAAACGATACAGGGACCATCGATGGCAGAGGCGAGCACCGCGTCGAACGCGCAGACAGGCATTCTCGGTTGGGTCGAGAGAACGGGCAACAAGCTGCCCGATCCGGTTTTCATCTTCTTCTACCTGATCATCGCGCTGGTCGTGATCTCGATCATCGCGGCGATGACAGGCGTTTCAGCGCTGCATCCGACGGCGATCGACGCTGAAACCGGCGGCGCGCTCCGGATCGAGGCGGTGAGCCTTCTGGCCGCCGACAACATCCAGCGCCTCTGGGTCGAAATGCCCAAGACCTTCACCCACTTCCACCCGCTGGGATACGTGCTTGTGGTGATGCTCGGCGCGGGCGTTGCAGAACGCTCGGGCTTCTTCGCAGCCGGGATGTCGAAGGCTGTGAAGGCCGCGCCCAAGTCGCTGCTGACGCCGGTGGTGGCGCTGGTCGCGATGCTCGGCAACCATGCAGCCGATGCGGGTTACGTGGTGCTGATCCCGCTCGCGGGCATCCTGTTTGCCGCCGCCGGACGCCATCCGCTGGCAGGTATCGCTGCAGCCTTTGCCGGCGTTTCGGGCGGCTTCTCGGCAAACATCTCGCCCGGCCAGCTCGACGCGTTGCTATTCGGCATCACCGAGGAAGCCGTGGGCGCAAGCGCTCTCGATCCCAGCTGGACCGCCAATATCGCGGGCAACTGGTACTTCATCAGCGCTATGACGTTCCTCTACCTGCCGATCATCTGGTACGTGACCGACAAGATCATCGAGCCGCGCCTCGGCGCATGGACTGGCGGTGCAACCGCGGGTTCGGACGATACCAACAGCGTGACGTCCGACGATGATGCCGCGGCGAGCAAGGGCCTGCGCGCAGCCGGTCTTGCAGCTCTCGCTGTGGTCGGCCTCTGGGCAGTCATGGTGTTCGCACCCGGCACCCCGCTCGTGAACGAGGCGGCCTGCCTTGCGGAGGATGGCTCGGCCATTCCTGACTGCTCGATCCATACCGAGCTGGCACCGCTTTACCAGTCGCTGGTCGCAGGCTTCTTCCTGCTCTTCCTGCTGACCGGCTGGGCCTATGGCCGTGCCGCCGGCACGATCAAGGACCACCGCGACCTTGTGAACATGATGGCCGAGAGCATGAAGGACATGGGTTATTACCTCGTCCTCGCCTTCGCTGCGGCGCACTTCGTTGCGATGTTCGGCTGGTCGAACCTCGGCCTGATTTCCGCAGTGCATGGCGCAGCGGCGATCGAGTCAACCGGCCTACCGCTGCCGCTGGTGCTGGGCCTGATGGTGATCTTCACCGGCCTGCTGAACCTGTTTGTAGGTTCCGCTTCGGCGAAATGGGCGCTGCTCGCTCCGATCCTCGTTCCGATGCTCATGCTGCTTGGCATCAGCCCGGAAGGCGCGACCGCTGCCTATCGCGTGGGCGACAGCGCAACCAACATCATCACGCCGCTGATGGTGTACTTCCCGCTGATCCTGGTTTTCGCCCAGCGCTGGCAGAAGGACTTCGGTCTCGGAAGCCTCACCGCCATGATGCTGCCCTACTCGGTATGGCTGCTCATCTCGGGCGTCGCATTGATCGTGGGCTGGTTCTACCTCGGCATCCCGCTGGGACCCGATGCCCCGGTCGGCTACACCATGCCGACGGTAACGCCGTAAACGACTATTCCTCTTCGTCCCCGAGATCGCGTGAGACCTTGGGGTCGGAGAGCAGTCGTTCGATCCTGTCTGCCTCGTCGAAGCTTTCGTCGGGCTTGAAGGCAAGCTTGGGCGCGAACTTCAGGCCCAGTCGCTTGGCGACTTCCTTCTGGAAAAAGGCGGTGTTTGTGCGCAGCGCCTTCAGGACCTCGGCCTCACCCTGACCCAGTAGGGGCTTCACATAGGCCTTGGCGTTGCGCAGGTCGGGAGTCATGCGGACTTCGGTCACGGAAATGTGGCTGGCGCGCAGCACGTCGTCATGCGCTTCGCCGCGCGCGAGCAGTTCGGACAGGATGTGGCGCACCCGCTCGCCCACTTTCAGGACGCGAACGGACTGCTGTTCGGGCGTGGAATGCTGGTGCTTGGCCATGGCGCGCCCATAGGCGGCTTGCGGCCATCAGCGCAAGCGCAGGCGCGCCGACCCGTCTAGAATACGGCGGCCCCGAATATCGTAATGAGGAACAAGCCGAGGAAGTAGTAGCGGGTCGCTTTCAGCGATCCGAACCAGGGAATGCCGATTTGGAGGAGTGCATTATCGACCTCGCCCTGGACGAAATCGCGCTTTGCTCGCGGCCAGTCCTCCTTGGCGTTGCCGCTGACCTGCTTCCAGATCGCCTTCGCGACAGTCGGATCGTTATCTTGCACGGTGAAATCCTCCGGTCGGTGGAGGGTTACCTAGGCTGAACCCGTTAGCTTTCAGTTACCTACAAGCAAATATGGATGGACTTGCCATCAGGTGAATTCTTCCATCTTTGCGAGTATGCGTTTGAGAGAGTTCATGTTCCGCGCCGTGCCCTTGCAGCCCAACCGCTTTTCCAAGAACTTGTTCGACAGGTCTGAAACTCCGACGCCATAGACATAGTCGAGAAACAGGACCCTGTCTCCCAGCGCCAGCCTCTCGCTGCCCTTGCTGCGGTGCTCTTCGATCAAAGCCTCCACCGCCGCGCCGTCGGGTTGCTGGCTGAGGAAAATCGAATGGACCATCTTGTCCGATCCGTGTTCGGGGCCGGTACCATGAAAGGGATTGTCGGCAACCGCCGCGCGCACTTCTTCGGATGTTCGCACCATCGCGCAGGATTTGAACCCGAAGCTGTCCTGCACCACGCTTTCGAGCCGGATTTCAAGCATGGCCGGATCGCTGTCGTCGCGCAGGATCACGTTTCCGCTGGCCGCGACCGTTTCAACATCGTCATAGCCCGCAGCTGCAAGAGCGGCCTTCAATTCGACCATCTTGATCCGGTTGCCGCCGATATTGATGCTGCCGAGAAGCGCGAGCCGGACGCTCATCCCTTGCTGCCGGGTCGCGGCGTGGGAATGGCGGTGCTGGTCGAACGGGCGAGGAGGGTGCCCTCCCCGTCGAACAATTCGCCTTCGAGATAAATCACCCGCCGCCCGCGCTTGATCACGCGGCCCTTGCCGACCAGCGGCCCGGCCATCACCGGGCGCAGCAGCGTCATGGTGATATCGAGATTGAGCGGCGCTTCCTCGTGTTTGGTGGCCCAGACATGCGCCCAGCCCATCACCTCGTCGAGAAAGCCCGCGACAAGCCCGCCCTGTACCGTGCCGCGCGGGGTGATGAAGCTGGCGGGCGCGGTGAAGCGCAAGGTGATTTCCTCGCGCTCCTCGTCGAAATGATCGAAGGCGACGCCCATCAGGTCGGCATGGGCGGCGCCTTCGTTATGCGGCCTTGCGCTAGCGGTCTCGCTCACAACGTGCGTTCACGCTCCTCGACCTCGAACACCTCAAGCTGGTCGCCCGGCTGGATGTCGTTGGTGTCGGCAAGGACCACACCGCATTCGAGACCGGCGCGGACTTCGTCCACGTCGTCCTTGAAGCGGCGCAGTGAGGCGATGGTCGTCGCCGAGACGATGACATCTTCGCGCGTGAGACGTGCATGCAGTCCCTTGCGGATGACGCCCTCCTCGACGAGCAGACCGGCAGCCTTGTCGCGCTTGCCCGAACGGAACACTTCCTTGACGGCGGCACGGCCGACGACGTTCTCGATCCGCTCCGGACCAAGCTCGCCAGCCATTTCCTTCGCGATTTCCTCGGTCAGGTGGTAGATGACGTCGTAGTACTTCATCTCCACGCCGTCGCGCTTAACCAGCTCGCGTGCCTTCGCATTGGGGCGCACGTTGAAGCCGATGATCGGCGCGTTCGAGGCCGATGCGAGGCTGACGTCGCTCTCGGTGATCGCACCCACGCCTGCGTGCAGGACGCGGACCTTGATCTCGTCGTTCGAGAGGTTGTGCAGGGCGGTCGTGATTGCCTCGACCGAGCCCTGGACGTCGGCCTTCACCAATACCGGGAACTCGATGATGTTCGCCGCTAGGTTGTTGAACATCGTGTCGAAGCTGGTCGGGGCGAGCGCAGTGCGCTTTTCGGTCGCCTTTTCCTGGCGGTAGGCCGCCACTTCGCGGGCACGCTGTTCGTTTTCGACGACGGTTAGCGTATCACCGGCGCTCGGCACGCCGCCGAGGCCGAGGACCTCGACCGGCATCGAAGGACCGGCTTCCTTGATCTGCTTGCCCTGATCGTTGACGATCGCGCGGACACGTCCGCTTTCCGTACCGACGACGAAAGTGTCGCCGCGCTTGAGCGTACCGCGCGTGATGAGGACGGTAGCGACCGGGCCGCGGCCCTTGTCGAGTTGTGCCTCGATGACGGTTGCCTCGGCCATGCGGTCGGGGTTCGCCTTGAGTTCGAGCAGTTCGGCCTGCAGCGCGATCTTCTCGAGCAGTTCGTCGAGGTTGGTCTTCTCCTTGGCGGAGATTTCGACATCCTGCACATCGCCCGACATCGCTTCCACGATGACTTCGTGTTCAAGTAGGCGGCTGCGGATGTTGTTCGGATCCGCCTCGGGTTTGTCCATCTTGTTGATCGCCACGATCATCGGGACGCCCGCGGCCTTGGTGTGATTGATGGCCTCGATCGTCTGGGGCATGATGCCGTCGTCGGCAGCAACCACCAGCACCACGATATCGGTGACATTGGCACCGCGCTGGCGCATCTCGGTAAAGGCGGCGTGGCCCGGCGTGTCGAGGAAGGTGATCGTGTCGCCGCCCTTCGTCGTCACCTGGTAGCTGCCAATGTGCTGCGTGATGCCGCCGGCTTCGCCCTTAACGACATTGGCGCCGCGAAGCGCGTCGAGCAGGCTGGTCTTGCCGTGGTCGACATGGCCCATGATGGTGACGACCGGCGGACGCGACTGCAGCGTCTCATCCGGATCGACGTCCTCTTCGGCCTGGATGTCGACATCAGCTTCCGAGACCTTCTGGATGTTATGGCCGAACTGTTCGACGAGCAGTTCCGCGGTGTCCTGGTCGATCGTCTGGTTGACGGTGACCATCATGTCGAGGTTGAAGAGCTCCTTCACGAGGTCGGCGCCCTTCTCGCCCATGCGCTTGGCCAGTTCGCCGACGGTGATCGCCTCGGGGACGACCACGTCGCGGACCTGCTTCTCACGCGGCTTGTTCGAGCCACCACCCTGCAGGCGGCGCTCCTTCTCGCGGGCGCGCTTGAGAGCGGCGAGGCTGCGTGCACGGCGGCCTTCGTCCTCGTTGAGAGCCTTCTTGACGGTAAGCTTGCCCGAACGGCGCTTGTCCGGCTTTTCCGCAGTGCGTGCGGCCTTGTCGTCCTTCTTCTTGGCGCGTTCCGGCTTCTTGATTTCGGGGCGCTTGACCGGCGTGAACTTGCGCGCGGCAGGCGTCGGCGTGCCCTTCTCGGCAGGCGCCTCTTCCTCTGCAGCTGCAGCAGGCTCTTCCTTGGCCTTCTTAGCCTCTTCCTTGGCCTTCTTGGCAGCCTCGGCTTCGGCCTTCTTGTTTTCCTCGGCGCGCTTCTTCTCGTCCTCGGCAGCCTTCTTGGCGTTCTGCTCGTCACGCTTGCGCGCTTCTTCGGTCAGACGCAAGCGCTCTTCCTCGGCCTCGCGCTGGAGACGCGCGACGCGTTCCTGCGGAGTTTCCTTGGGCGGAGCGGGCTTCTTGGGCGCAGCCTTCTTGGCCGCAGGCGCCGGTGCGGGTTCCGGCGTCGGCTCGGGGGCAGGCGGCGGAGGAGGAGGCGGCGCCTCGCCCGGTTTCACGAGCTTGCGGCGGCGCTTCACCTCGACCTCGACCTTGTTGGTGCGGCCGTGGCTGAAGGTCTGCTTGACCTCGCCCGACTGCGCGCCCTTCAGGGTCAGCGGTTTGCGGGCAGGTTTCTTGTCGTCGTCGCTCATTCTTGCTCGTTTCTCTTCGTTCAATCGTTCGTATCGTCACCGGCGCGCATCTCGGCACGCCCATATTCAGTCGGGATGTCTTGCCCCAGGTAATGCATCAGCCGCTTCAAGGGCTTGAGCACCCGCGCGGCAGAAGCATCATGTGTCAGACCGAGATGGACGACATTGTCGCGGCCCAATGCCACAGACAAAGCGTCGCGGTCCAGTGGTAGCGTCCAGCCTCTCTCGCCCGAGCCTTCGGCCTCGCGGCCGACGCGCCAGGCCTGATCGAGCTTCTTGCGCCCGTCCTCGCTGGCATCGCTCGCGTGGAGAAGCAGCGCCACGCCGCCCATCCGCGCCGTCTCGGCAATGCGCTGTGTCCCCAAGATAAGGGCTCCGACGCGCATTTCGAGGCCCAGCCGGTCGAGCAGGACGCGGGTGAGCGCCTCCTCGATCTTTTCGGGCAGGTTTTCCGGGATCTCGAGGTCGCCGGTCTTGAAGGCGCGCGAGAGGCCGCCTTTCAGCTTGCCGTCGGCAAGCGCCTGCTCGATCTGCTCGCGCGAGGAGCACACCCAGGCGCCCCGTCCCGGTGCCTTTTCCTGCGCATCGGGCAGGACCAGGCCGGAAGGCGAGACGGCAAGGCGGACAAGCGCGTCGCGCGTGTCCGTCTCTCCGGAAAGGATGCAGCGCCTTTCGGGCTCCGATTTACGGGGCCGCGGGGCTTCAGCGATGTCGGGGCTCAGGCGCTCATTGCGTGGAGTCCGCATCGGCGGCCTCCTGCGTGTCGGTCGCGTCGGCGGCTGCCGGAGCTTCCTCTTCGTCTTCGAACCAATGGGCGCGGGCAGCCATGATGATCTCGTTGCCCTGCTCTTCGGTCAGACCGTATTCGCCAAGCACGCCGCCCTTGTCCTGCTCGCGCATGGGGCGATCGCGGCGCATCGGCGGGCCGTCGGGATTGTTGTTCCGGCGGCGCGGAGCTTCGCGCTTCTTGGCAATCAGTTCGTCGGTGGCGAGGTCGGCCACGTCGTCGAGCGTCTTGAGGCCTGCCTTGCCGAGCGTGACGAGCATCGCTTCGGTGATGTGCGGCAGCTCCGCAAGGTCGTCTTCGACACCCAGTTCGCGGCGTGCCTCGCGGTGCGCGGCTTCCTGGCGATCGAGCGCTTCCTTGGCGCGGTTCTGGAGTTCTTCGGCCAGTTCCTCGTCGAAGCCTTCGATGCTGGCGAGTTCTTCCAGCTCGACATAGGCGACTTCTTCGAGCTCGGCGAAGCCTTCGGCGACGAGCAGCTGCGAGAGCGTTTCGTCGACGTCCAGTTCCTCTTCGAACATTTTCGAACGCTCGGCGAATTCCTTCTGGCGCTTCTCCGAGGCTTCTTCCTCGGTCATGATGTCGATCTGGTTGCCGGTCAGCTGGCTGGCGAGGCGCACGTTCTGGCCGCGGCGGCCGATCGCGAGCGACAGCTGGTCGTCGGGAACGACGACTTCGATACGGCCATCTTCCTCATCGAGGACGACGCGGCTGACGGTGGCCGGCTGGAGCGCGTTCACGATGAAGGTCGCGCCATCTTCCGACCAGGGAATGATATCGATCTTCTCGCCCTGCAGCTCCTGCACGACGGCCTGGACGCGGCTACCCTTCATGCCGACGCAGGCGCCGACCGGATCGATGCTGCTGTCGTGGCTGATGACGCCGATCTTGGCGCGGCTGCCCGGGTCGCGGGCGGCAGCCTTGATCTCGATGATGCCGTCGTAGATTTCGGGCACTTCCTGCGCGAACAGCTTGCGCATGAAATCGGGGTGCGCGCGACTCAGGAAGATCTGTGGGCCGCGGTTGTTGCGCTCCACCTTGGTGATGAGCGCGCGGACACGCTCGCCGACACGGGCGGCTTCGCGCGGGATCTGCTGGTCGCGGCGGATGACACCTTCGGCCCGGCCGAGGTTCACGATCACGTGGCCGAATTCGACCGACTTGATCACGCCGGTGATGACTTCGCCTGCGCGGTCCTTGAACTCTTCGTACTGGCGCTCGCGTTCTGCGTCGCGGACCTTCTGGAAGATGACCTGCTTGGCCGACTGTGCATCGATACGACCGAGGTCGACCGGGGGCAGCGGGTCGACGATGAAGTCGCCGATCTTGGCATCGTCCTGCAGCTTCTGGGCCTGCTTGAGATCGACCTGCTTGAAGTAGTCTTCAACTTCTTCGACGACCTCGACGACACGCCACAGGCGAAGGTCGCCGGTCTGCGGATCGAGCTTGGCACGAATGTCGTTCTCCGCGCCGTAACGGTTGCGGGCGGACTTCTGGATCGCCTCTTCCATCGCTTCGATCACGATGGACTTGTCGATCATCTTTTCCGATGCGACCGCGTTCGCGATTGCAAGGAGTTCAGCCTTGTTGGCGGAAATGGCGCTGGCCATCAGTCGTCTGCCTTTTCTTCTTCGATGTCGTCGGCACCGCTCGTATCGAGCGGCTGGGTGGCGGCAATAAGCTCGTCGGTCAAGACGAGCTTTGCCGAGTGGATCTGGTTGCGATCGAGTTTGACCTCGCCCGCCTTGGCATCCTCGATGACGACGTCGTCACCTTCGATGCCCTTGAGTTCGCCCTTGTAGTTGCGCTGGCCATCAAAGCCCTTGGCCATGGAAATCTTGGCCTCGTGCCCTGCCCAGTTGGCGAAATCCCTGGGGCGGGTCAGCGGACGGTCGATGCCGGGCGAGCTCACCTCGAGGTGGTAGGCGCCTTCGATCAGCACTTCGCCCTGCTCTTCGAGCTGGTCGATCTTTTCCGAAACGCGGCGCGAGAGGGCGGCACACTGTTCGATCACGAGCTGCCCGGTTGCCGGGTCTTCCGCCATGATCTGGAGCGCTTCGCCGCCGTCGCCGGCTTCCGAAGGCATCATCTTGACGCGCACGAGTTCGAAACCCAGCGCCTTCGCTTCGGGTTCGATCACTTCGTTCAAGCGCTCAAGATCAGCCATTCGTACTCCGTCTTAGACATGCAATGCGACATCCGGGTTGCTCAAAGGCTTTTCGGCCGGCCCCTTGCGGCGCCAGCCCCTACAATGTCGCGACAATGTCGGGATGGGAGCCAGATAGGGGCGACTCCTGCAAAAAGCAACACAGTTCTGCATTCTAGCCGCTTCGTGGTATGGTCGGCTCGCGGTCAACGAGGCCGCGCCGTGCTCCCCGGTCTTCCCGTTTAGCCAATTTGGCCGGGAGAGCCCTTTAACTAGGGGATGCGAGATGAGACTTGTCATTTCAACCATCGCCGCCTTGCTGACGCTGAGCGCCTGCGGCGAAACCGTCGAAGAAGCGCCCGATACCGGCCCGCGCGAGCGCGATGCGGCGTGGACGCCCGAGGAAGGGTTGCCCGATTTTGCCGACCGGCAGGACCCCAACCCCGGGATCGGGACTTGGATCAACCAACTCGAGCCTCAGAAGAGCGAGGCCTGCAACTTCACCGAGAAACCACCTGCGGACCGGCCTGGCGAATACGTGCTGACCGCCTGGAGCGGGAACCTCGATCTCTACACGCCGCGCGACACGCTCGAGCATCGACGGGGCGAAGGCTTCATCGAGTCGGCATTCATGCATTCACGGCCGGTCGTGGTCGTGCGCCAAGGCATGGACGACCTCTGGATCGAACCTGTGGGCGAGAACGTGGTCCTATATATAGGAGCAGACGAGCTGACCTGTCGGCGCGACACCGAGGAAAGCTAATCGTCGTCGGTCAGCCCGTGCTTCTTGATGCAGTGGCGTAGCTGGTCGTAGCTCAGCCCGAGCGCCTTGGCGGTCTGGCGCTGGTTCCAGCGGTGCTTTCCGAGCGCATGCTCGACGATCGCTCGCTCGTGCTCCTCGACTGCCGCCTTGAGATCGTCGACATGCTCGAGATCGGGCATGGCCGCAGCTGAAGGCGCGGGCTGGGCCGCAGCTTGCTGCGCCTTCGGGCGCGAGGACGGCATCGCCACCGGCTTCCACGGGCTGTCGAAGGGGTCGAACACGACATGCCCGATCGGCGCACCCCAGTCGTCCCAGCGATAGACCGCGCGTTCAACCACATTGCGCAATTCGCGCACGTTGCCCGGCCACTGGTGGTTCTCAAGCTCCTCGGCGACATGATCGGCGAAACCGGGCCAGGCTTCCCAGCCGAGCTCTGCGCCCATGCGGCGCCCGAAATAGTCTGCCAACACTTCGATATCGCCTTCGCGCACGCGCAGCGGCGGCAAGGTAATGACCTCGAAACTGAGCCGGTCGAGCAGGTCGGCGCGGAATTCGCCGCGCTCTGCCTTGGCAGGCAGATCCTCATTGGTCGCAGCCACGATGCGCACGTCGACACGGATCGGACGAGACGAACCGATGCGGGTGACCTCACCATATTCGACGGCGCGCAACAGGCGCTCTTGTGCGCCCATCGACAAAGTACCCAGTTCGTCGAGGAATAGAGTGCCCTTGTCGGCTTCCTCGAACCTTCCGGCGCGTTGTTTGGTAGCACCCGTGAACGCCCCGGCCTCGTGGCCGAACAGCTCCGCCTCTATCAGTGTTTCGGGAAGCGCGGCACAGTTCATGGTGACGAGAGGCTCGTCCCAGCGGGTCGACAGGCGATGCAGGCGTTCGGCGATCAGTTCCTTGCCGGTTCCGCGCTCGCCGATGACCAGCACGGGCCTGCGCATGGGGGCCGCGCGGCTGGTCCGCTCGACCGCATCGAGGAAGGCTCCGGACTGCCCGAGAAACTGATTTTCCCTCTCCATGGCCAATATATAGGAATTTTCACCAAGCCTTGGCAATCCCCGCCATGGGAAAAATCACCAACCTCTCCCAACGGCACGGTTTTCTCCCGTTTTTCGATTTTTGGCACGCTGCTTGCTGAACATGGGACAACAACAGTTTCAGTCCAGGGAGGACACCATGTACGACCGCAAATTCTTCAGCACCCAACTCGGCAAGGCAGCCCTCGCCAGCATCGCAATGATGACGGCATTCGTCGCCTTGAGCTCACAGATTGCGGTTACCACCCCGATGCCGCTGGTGGCATCGATCAATCATGTGGAGATCGCGTGAGCAATTTCGATCCCCTCGGGCCGGAGCGTACTACTCCCGACAGTCCCCCCGCGCTTCATCGCGCAAGGACGCTTCGGCCCGTCCCAACCGCGTAACCTTGTCGCGGCTCGATAGCGAGGTAGAACGGCTTCGTCGTTCGCCGACGCCGACCAAGGACACAGGCCAGCGCGCCGCCGACTTTTTTCTAGTGGAGCACCTTTGATGGGAATCTTCAGCCGTACCCGTGACATCATCGCGGCCAACTTCAACGACATGCTCGACAAGGCGGACGATCCGCAGAAGATGATCCGCATGATCATCCTCGAAATGGAGGAGACGCTGGTCGAGGTCCGCGCGAGTGCCGCACGCACCATCGCCGACCAGAAGGAAATGCACCGTCACACCATCAAACTGGACAAGCTCCAGGCAGATTGGGGCGAGAAGGCACAGCTCGCGCTGTCGAAGGACCGCGAAGACCTTGCCCGTGCAGCCCTGGTCGAAAAGAAGAAGGCTGGCGACATGGCTGACCAGCTCAAGCAGGAAATCTCGGTGCTCGACGATGCGCTGCGCGCCTACGAACAGGACATCCAGAAGCTGCAGAACCGCCTGCGCGAAGCCCGCAGCCGCCAGACCGCCATCGCGGCGCGTCTCGAGAGCGCGGAAAATCGTGTTAAACTGCGCACGCTGATGACCGAAGATCGGGTCGACGATGCGCTCAGCCGCTTCGACCAGCTCGAACGCCGCGTCGATTACGCCGAAGGCCGTGCCGACGCCCTCGCCATCACCGATGGCAAGGATAAGCCCAGCCTCGCCGACGAAATCGCCGCCCTCGAGGGTGCCGATGCGATCGACGACGAACTTGAACAGATGAAGAAGGCGCTCGGCAAGGGCAGCGCCAAGAAAGAGGACTGATCCGTGGACGAGATTTTTGCAATCGTATCGATTTTCATCGCGCTGCCGTGGATCATTCTCCACTACATCACGAAGTGGAAGACCTCGGCCACCATCACCACCGATGACGAAGCGCTGCTGGAGGAACTCTACAACCTCGCCAAGCGCCTCGATGACCGCATGGACACCGTGGAGCGCCTGGTCGCTTCCGACAACCCCGATTTCCGTCCCGCACGCCTCGTCCATGACAGCGAGCAGGACAACCAGCAGCTGCGCGAACTCGAACAGCTGATTTCCGAGAAGAAAGGAGCCTCGAAGTGAACTCCCCCCGTACGACCCTCTATCGCGACAAGAGCAATGCGAAGCTGATGGGCGTGTGCTCGGGCATCGCCGACTATACCGGCGTCGATGCCTTCTGGGTTCGCCTCGGCTTCCTCGGCCTGACGTTCATGACCGGTGGCTCGACCATCCCGTTCTACTTCCTCGCCGGCCTGCTGCTGAACAAGAAGCCCGCGCATCTCTATTCGGAGCCTGCAGAGCAGAGGTATTGGCAGGGCGTGCGCCAAAACCCGAAGCGCACCGCTCGCGAGATCCGCAGCCGGATGAAGGACATCGATCGCCGCCTGGCCGACGTCGAAACCTTCTACGTCAGCAATAACCCGCGCCTGAACGCCGAAATCGAGCGCCTGCGTTAAGCCGCGAAGAGGGGAGGAAAGACCATGGATCTGGCAATACTGATCCCGCTTGCACCCTTCATCATGGTGCTGGGCATCATCTACCTGGTGAACCAGCGCAAGCTTGAGGAGAAGCGCATCTCGGCCACCGCCGAAGCGAGTTCCGAGAAGGCTGCGCAATACGCCAGCCGCGTGCAGCAGCTTGAAGACCGCGTCCAGGTGCTCGAGCGCATCGTGACCGACAAAGGTTACGACGTCGCCACGCAGATCGAGGCGCTGCGTGACCAGCGCCAGGTCGAGGAAAAGGGCAGCGGTGTGCCGCTCAATATCAAGCAGGGAGAGAAAGCGTAATGGACTGGGGTGGCCCCACTTTCGTCATCGTCCTCGTGGCGCTCAGCACCGCCGGATGGCTGATCAACAATTGGATCCGTGCCAAGCACGGCTACTCACTCGAAGATGAGTGGGGCGGCAAGACGGAACGCAGCGACAACGCGGAAACCAAGCGCCTGCGCGAGGAAAACCGCGAACTGCACGACAAGCTCGACTCCATGCAGGACCGCATGATCGTGCTCGAGAAGATCGTCACCGACCGCGGCTATTCGCTCCGCGACGAGATCGAAGCCCTGCGCGACCGCGACACCGGCACCGGCGTACCGCTTGATATCAAGACTTCGGAGAAAGCATAATGGACCTGTCTGAAATCCCCGTAGCGATGCTCGCCATTCCTTCGGCTCTCATCGCACTCGGCTGGGTCGCCAACACCTGGATCCGCGTGAAGCACGGCTATCCGCTTGAAAACAGCTGGGGCAAGGCGGTGTATCCAAGGAACGACCAGGCGGTGGAGCGCGTGAAGCTGCTCACCCAGGAAAATGCCGAACTGCGCGCAGAACTCGGCTCGCTCAAGGATCGTCTCGGCAATGTCGAGCGCATCGTGACCGACAGCGGCTACCACCTCACCAGCGAGATCGATCGCCTGCGTGATGGAAAGGAGGCCAACTGATGTTCGGCGGAGCTGACGCCCAGCTCGTGCAGGACGCCCTGATCATTGCGGCGCTGGCCCTTGCAGGCGGTGTCGGCCTTACCTTCGGCATCACGCGCCTTCGGGCTCGCAACGCCGGAGAAGAAGTCAAGGCACGGTCGAAGAGCGGTCTCGAAGAACGCGTCGAAGTGCTAGAACGAATTGCGACCGATCGCTCGATCGACCTTGCGGAAGAAATCGAGGCCCTCAGGCCCAAGAAGGAGACTGTGTGATGGACGCCGATCTCGTACTTATTTTCGGATTCATCCTGACCGTCGCCAGCCTTGGCATGCTGACCGGCATCGTCATCCATCGCAGCCAGATCCGTGCCGACGAGCGCAAGCTCGAACTCAAGGCGCAGATAGAGCAGTCACGCGCCGAGCAGGCCCGCTTCCAGAAGGGCGACTACTCCAAGATGGAGGAGCGCGTCCGGGTGCTCGAACGCATCGCGACTGACAGCAACCATGCGCTCGCCTCGCAGATTGACGAACTGCGCGCCCTCGACGCGGTCGAGGACAAGCGGGAGCCGGCATCGTGAGCGGATGGGCCATCGTCGCAGTCGTCGCCATCGTGGTGTGGGGCATGGTCCAGATGTTCAAGGCCCGCCACCGGGCGGAGCGCGGAATCATCGTGGATGAGACCGGCAAGGAAAGCTTCGGCAATGCGGTACGCGATGCCGAGACCGAGCATGAAATCGAGGACCTGCGTGAACGCATCAAGGTGCTCGAGCGGATCGCCACCGACGGTAACTCGCTCGATGCGCAGGAAACAAAGAGAATATCCGCCGAGATCGAGGCACTGCGCGACAAGCAGTCCGGCAAAGGCGAATAGGGATAGGCACTGGTTCAAGGAGGACATGGGGAAATGTTCGAACCGACACTAATCATTGCAGCGGCAAGCCTTACCGGGCTGGTCATCGTGGCTGCGGCCATGCTGCGCGGCTGGCAGGGCTGGCTGGACCTCAAACGGCGTGAACTGGAAGAGCATTCCGGCCCGCGGCAGGAAGAAGGCTCGTCGATGGGCGCAGCGCGCATCGAGCTCGCCGACCTGAAGGAGCGCATCAAAAAGCTCGAGGCTATCGCCAGCGGGGTCGACCTGTGATCGAGCGCGGCGGTGAAGTCGCCAAGGTCGGTATCGGCATCGGGAGCGCGCTCGCGATCGCGATCTCCTGGACCAAGAACCAGTCGATCCTCTGGGCCATATTTCACGGCTTTATCAGCTGGATCTACGTCATCTACCATGCATTTACGCGCCCCGGCGGGCTGATGGGCTGAGTCCGATGGACGCAGGCGCCGCACGCCGCTAGATGGCGCGGCCATGCGCTCCCTTTCCGATATCCAAGAAGAATACGAGTTCCTCGAAGGCGACGAGCGTTATCGCCTGCTGATCGAACTCGGCCGCGAACTCGACGACATGCCCGCTGCGCTCAAGACCGATGCCACGCTGGTGCGTGGCTGTTCGGCCAGCGTCTGGGTCTATCCCACGGGTGATAGCGGCAAGCTCCATTTCCTCGCCGACAGCAACGCCGCGATTACCAAGGGCATTGTCGCGCTCGTGATCTCTGCCGTGCAGGACAAGCCCGCCGGAGAAGTTGCCGGATTGGACATCCACGCAGCGCTCGCGCCGTTCGACCTGAAGAACCAGCTTTCGAGCAACCGGACACAGGGCGTGCCGAACATGATCGCGCTGGTGAAGGATCACGCCGCCAGGATCGCGGCCAGCTGACATGTGGCGGACGGTCTACCGCGCCCTCGGCTTCATCAGCGTGGGCCTTGGCGCGATCGGCGCGGCATTGCCGATCATGCCGACCGTCCCCTTTCTCCTGCTGGCGGTATACTTCTTCGCGCGCTCGAGTCCCGAGCTCGAGCAGAAGATCCTCGACCATCCGACATGGGGTCCGCAGGTCCGTGACTGGCGTGAGCGCCGCGCAATCAGCCGGCGCGCAAAGACAATGGCAATCGGCGCGATGGCGACTGGCGCGGTGGTCACCTATTTCACCCTCGGCCATCCCTGGTATTGGATTTCCGCCGCCATCCTCGTGATCGCGGGCAGCTGGATCGCCACCCGCAACGAGTGATCCTCAGTCCTTCTGCAGCGGCCAGTCCATCGGCGATGGAAGATCGAGTGAGGCGCCGGCTTGCTCAAGGCGCGCCTTGAACCTTGGCGTCGCATCCATATCGAAACCATTTCCGCAGTGGCAGGTCACTATGCCGCTGTGCGCAAACCAGATCGGGCCTGCCGGCCGCGCGTCGATCCGCGCCGCAACCTCATTCGCGAGTTCCTGATCGCCCATCAGCGTTGCGACATGCATGAACGCGACATCGGGTGCGCCCATCTGCTCGAAGAAATCCATCTGGGCCTGCAGGCCTTTACGATCGCCTTCGGCCGCCAACACCCAAGTCTCGGCCTGACCGCGATAGTAGGCTTGCGGATCCATCTTGCCCAACACCTCACGGGCATCCTCGGTCCGTCCCGCCGTCGCAAGCGCAAGGACATGAATACGCATCATCGCTTCCGACGTGTCACCTGAAGTCTCGGCAACTTCGATCGCTTCTTCGATGCGGTCTGCATAAATGAGCATGGCTACGAGGGGGACCCGGCTCGCGAAAGGATCACACTTCTGCAAGCGCTGGGCATAATCGATATACTCTTCGACCAGCCCCAACCGGATCACGAGCCAGTCGTCGTAGCTGGTCAGCATGCTGCAGCCGCCCTGATTGGTGAGCATTCGCAGGACGACTTCCTTGGCGTTCGACCAGTCGTCCGAATACTGGATCGCCTGCTGGTCGATCACCGGATAGGCCGAGCGTGGGGCATTCTCTCGCGCCAGTGCGAGCCTGCGCAGGATTTCGAGACGCGCCTCTTCGGCGACCTCCGGCCCTCCCACATCGAAGCCGATGCTGTGGTCGGTCAGCAAGTGGCTGTAGCGGTCGATCGCGGCGATCTGCGCATTCCAGAACCTCGGCTCAATTGCGAAGGCGCGGTCGAAAAGCGCGTTGGCCTCGGCAAGGTTCTCGTACGTAGCACCCTGATTATGCGCCTTCCCGAATAGCTCCAGCCCCCGCGCGAAGAGGGCATAGGCCTCGGGATTGTCGATCCCCGCCTCGCCCATCCGCTTGCGCTTGCTATCGTCGAGCAGGACGCCGAGCGCTTCTGCCGCACGTTCGGCAATTTCGGACTGGACCTCGAGAATGTCCGAACCTGTCACGTCGTAGGTGTTGCTCCAGAGCTGGCTGCCGTCGCTTGCTCGCACGAGCTGGGCCGTGACCCGCCAGTCTTCGCCATTACGACGTACCGTCCCGTCGACGAGATGCGTGACCCCGAGCTGCTCGGCAATTCCCGCAGGCGCCAGATCGGTGCCTGCGAATTGGAAACTCGACGAGCGTGCGGTGACCCTCAATTCCGCCAGTGCTCCGAGCCGGTTGAGGATTTCCTCGGCAACTCCTTCCGCAAAATATCTGTCATCCTCGTTCTCGGACAGCGACCGGAAAGGCAGGACGGCGACGCCGGTCTGTTCGCTGGCAAGAGCCTCGCTGTCGCTGGACCGGTTGATCCACCAGAACCCCGCAGCCACGACCACGAGAGCCATGGCTACCATCAGTATGGCGACAGTCCGGTTGGCCGCCGGCCGTTCGACCTTGGGGGCTGGCGTTTCCGGAAGACTCGTGAGCCTGTGCCCCAAAGCGCGCAGCAGGTCCGAGTGCCCCCGCTCGTCGGTCATGTCGATTGCATGGATCTGCTTGAAGCCTATCGGAGGAGGCGTCCTGTCGAGGCTTGTCGCGACCAGTTTGCCCGCCTCGAGGCCTATTCCGGCCTCGTCGCGAACCCAGCGCGACGCGACACCATCCTTGGACCAGAGGACAAGCACGACCTGCGCTTCTTCCAGCCGGCGTTCGATCTCGGCAGCAAATTCCGATCCACCATCGATATGGCGATCCCACCAGACCGAATATCCGGCAGCTTCGATCTCGGCAGCCAGCCGCTCGGCCTGCTCTCGGTCGGCCCGCGCATAGGAAAGGAAGACATCCCCCATTGCGGGCAATGTGCCATCAATCTCTCGCTTGTCCAATGACGCAAACGGATAGGCCGCCCAAAGTGGCGGCGAGGAGCGCCCCACCGCGGTATTTTTGGAACCCCCACCCGGTCAAGTCGTTGATATGCCATACGACGGGAGGGCTGACGAAAGGACACTCTCCATGGCAATTCTGATTCTGATCGCGACCATCCTGCTTCCCCCGCTCGGCGTTGCTGCCAAGCACGGACTTGGAGGTACGACGCTGCTGAATCTCGTCCTGACCCTGCTCGGATTCATCCCGGGCCTGATCCACGGTCTCTACGTGAATTACGCCAGGTAAAGCGGCGACAGACTAATCGAATTCGGCAGGGGCCGAGACCGTTTCGGCGGTCTCGGCCTCTTCCGTTTCCGAAATACCCTGCTCGCGTTGCATTTCGAAGGTGCCGTTCATGTCGAGCAGGCTCCAGACACCGGTCACCTCTAGGCCGTCGCTCGAAATCTGGCCGACGTAATCGACCGGATTTTCATAGCCGCGGGGCGCATCGAGATAGACCTTGGTGAAATCGACCGAGCGGGCAGTCCTGACACCGGAAATTTCGGCCTCGATCGTCGCGGTCGGGCGGTAGATATCGGGTTCGATCACCGGGCCCGAGAACTGGCCGGAGGTTTCTGAGATCCTTACACGAAAAGGCGTTGTCGCTTCAACGCCCGGATAGGAAAAGCTGCCGTCCCAGTCCCCTGTCAGGTCGAGCGGATCGGCGATTGCGTCAGGCTCCCGCGCTCTCGCGAACGATCGCTTCGCCCGCTTCGCGCTGACGCCTGAGTTCGGCTTTCAGCTTGGCAGGGTCCTGCGCGAAGACGAAACCGAAACTTACGCCGCCTTCTTTGCCGATGGTGGCGTGGTGCAGCTTGTGCGCCTGGACCAGACGCTTCGCGTAGCCCTTCTTGGGGACCCATTTGAAATAGCGCTGGTGGACCAGCCCGTCGTGCACCAGCGTGTAGATGATGCCGTAAAACAGGATGCCGAGCCCGATCCAGGTCGCAGGCCACCAGGCACTCGCGCCAAGAACCCATTCGCTTCCGAGCGCAAACATCGAAATGCTCATCGCGGCACCGACAATCGCATAGAGGTCGTTCTTCTCGAGCACATTGTCATGCGGCTCGTGATGGTCGCGGTGCCACCCCCAGCCAAAGCCGTGCATGATGTACTTGTGGCTCGCCCACGCGACCCACTCCATGGCAGCAACGGTCGCAAGGACAATCAAGATCGGTGCGATGATTTCCATGGTCGCAATATAGGCGCTGCACAGGGGCAGCGCAAAGCCTGACTACGCTTCTGGCGATGCTTTGCGCGTATCGATGCCGAAATAGTCGCGTGCCACCTCGCGGCTGATCCGCGCAGGCATGTGGCTTTCCGCATCGAGGCAGCACCACATGCTCTTCACCTCGGCAAGCACATCCTCACCGCGGCGAATCACCGTATTGTAGAAGCTGCGCGCGCCTTTGATCTTCTCGAGCACCGTCTCTGCGATCACCTCGTCGTCGAGGAAGGCAGGCTTGCGATAGGTAATCTCGTGCTTGAGCGCGACCCAGGCCTTGCTCGCCACCTCCTCTGCAGGGGCGAGTTTCTGCCAGTGCGCGAGGACAGTGTCCTGCACCCAGTTCAGGTAGCGCGCGTTGTTCACGTGCCCCATGAAATCGATATCCGCGGGCAGAACTTTGATCGGAAAAGAGAATGGCTTTGCTGACATGAGTGTAAGTAAAGCATAGAAAGATGAAGTTTGGAAGACTCTGGATTTGCCTTTTTGCACCTGTCCCGAACTGGGGCCACACCCTGAGGCATGGCCAGCAAACCGCGCACACTTTATGAGAAGATCTGGGATGCCCACGTGGTCGAACGGCAGGACGATGGCACCTGCCTCGTCTATATCGACCGGCACCTGGTCCACGAAGTCACCAGCCCGCAGGCTTTCGAGGCGCTGCGGCTAGCAGGGCGCAAAGTCAGGCGTCCGGACCTCACGCTGGCAGTCCCCGACCACAACCTGCCCACGACCGCGCGCAAGGCCTCCGACGGTTCGCGCCTACCCATCGAGGACAAGCAGAGCGCCGCACAGCTCGCCGCGCTAGAACGTAACGCCCCCTCTTTCGATATCGACTATATCGACGCGGTCGCGCCCGAGCAGGGCATCGTCCATGTCGTCGGCCCGGAGCAGGGCTTCTCGCTTCCCGGCGCTACCATCGTTTGTGGCGACAGCCACACCGCGGCGCATGGCGGGATCGGCGCGCTGGCTTTCGGGATTGGCACGAGCGAAGTCGAGCATGTGCTCGCCACGCAGACACTGCTGCTGCGGCCTTCCAGGACCATGGAAGTCCGCGTTGAGGGCAAACTCGGCCCGGGCGTCACGCCCAAGGACCTCATCCTCCACATCATCGGCGTGATCGGAACCGCGGGCGGGACCGGCCACGTCATCGAATATCGCGGTGACGTATTCGAGCGCATGAGCGTCGAGGGCCGCCTGACCGTTTGCAACATGAGCATCGAAGGCGGCGCGCGCGCCGGACTGATCGCGCCCGACGATGTGGTCTTCGATTACTTGAAGGGACGCCCTTACGCACCGAGCGGCGAGGCATGGGACAAGGCGGTCGCATGGTGGCGATCGCTCGCCACCGATACCGGAGCGAGCTTCGACAAGTCCGTCGTGATCGATGCCGCCAATGTCGAACCAACGGTCAGCTGGGGTACCAGCCCGGAAGACGTGGTCGCGATCGGCGGCAGCGTCCCCTCGCCCGAGAGTTTCGCAGATCCCTCGAAACAGGAAGCAGCCCGCAAGAGCCTCGATTACATGGGCCTCGCCCCCGGAACTCCACTGGAGGACGTCGAGGTCGAGAACATCTTCATCGGCTCTTGCACTAACAGTCGGATCGAAGACCTGCGGGCTGCTGCCGAAATCCTCAAGGGCCGCAAAAAGGCGGCGAACGTGCGCTGGGCCATCGCCGTGCCGGGTTCGGGTCTCGTCAAGCTGCAAGCCGAGGAAGAAGGGCTCGACCGCATTTTCACCGATGCCGGTTTCGAATGGCGCGAACCGGGCTGCTCGGCCTGCCTTGCGATGAACCCCGACAAGGTCCCGCCAGGCGAACGATGTGCATCTACTTCGAACCGCAATTTCGTCGGCCGTCAGGGCCCGGGCTCGCGCACGCATCTGCTCAGCCCCGCCATGGCCGCTGCTGCCGCGGTAACCGGTCGGCTCACCGATGTTCGCAAGTTGATGAGCGAGTGACCTCTTGCCCTTGCCCGCGTCAAATCCCATGAGGGGGTCATGACCAAACTACCCAAAGGCAAGGCCGCCATCGCAGGGGCCATCGGCTCCGCCGCCATCGCCGCCGCGCTGCTCTATGCGAACAAGCGCCGCGAAAAGAAGAACAAACCCAAGCAGCCCGGGCCGATCCCCTCGGGTGAGAAGCCGGAGACAGATTGATGGACAAGGTATCGACAATTTCCGGCCGGGCGATCCCGCTGGGCCTCAAGAATGTCGATACCGATGTCATCATTCCCGCGCATTGGCTGAAAACGGTCAGTCGTGAGGGGCTCGGCAAGGGTGCCTTCGAGACGATCCGCGCGGCCCCGGGAAATCCCTTCGATGTCGAGGATTTCGCGGGCGCCCCGATCCTGATCGCTGGAGACAATTTCGGTTGCGGCTCGAGCCGTGAACACGCGGCATGGGCCATGCTCGACATGGGACTGACCGCAGTCATCGCGCCGAGCTTCTCGGACATTTTCTCGGGCAATGCGTTCAAGAACGGCATCCTGGCGGTCGAATTGCCACAAGAGCAGGTCGATCGCCTGCTCGAAGTCGCGAAAGAGCACCCGATTACCATCGATCTGGAAAACCAGGTCGTTACCACGCAATTTCAGGATCGCTTCGCATTCGAGATCGATCCCTTCCGCAAGCATTGCCTGATCAACGGTCTTGACGAGATCGGGCTAACGCTCGAGCGCGACGAGATTATCGCAAAACACGAAAAACAACGCGCCGGAAGCCTCCCATGGCTCGATGCGCCCACGAAACACCGGAGAGAACCCGCATGAAAGCTGTCCTGTCGAAAGAAACCGGCGGTCCCGAAACCCTCGTCGTCGAGGACATCGAAGCCCCCACGCCGGGCAAGGGCGAAGTCCTGATCGACGTGGCAGCCTGTGCGATCAACTTTCCAGACACGCTGATCATTCGTGACATGTACCAGTTCAAACCCCCGCGCCCCTTCGCCCCGGGTGGCGAGATCTCGGGCACGATCGAGGCACTGGGCGAAGGCGTCGAAGGCTTCGCGGTCGGCGACAAGGTGATCTGCGGCGTCGGCAATGGCGGCCTGCAGGAAAAGGTCGCGGTAGCCGCCGCGCGCCTGTTCAAGGTACCTGAAGGCATCGACCTCGTGCAGGCATCGGCGCTGCTCATGACCTATGGCACCACGATCCACGGCCTCAAGGACCGCGGCGACATCAAGGAGGGCGAGACCGTCCTCGTGCTGGGCGCTGCAGGCGGCGTGGGTCTTTCTGCGGTCGAACTCGCCAAGGCCTATGGATGCCGCGTTGTCGCTGCCGTCTCTACGGAAGAAAAGGGCGAGGTCGCGAAGAAGGCCGGTGCCGACGAAGTGGTGATCTACCCGCGCGCCCCCTTCGACAAGGACACCTCCAAGCAACTCGCCAACGACTTCAAGGCCGCCGTCGGCCCCAATGGTGCGGATATCGTCTACGACATCGTGGGTGGCGACTATTCCGAACCGGCTCTGCGTTCGATCGCCTGGGAAGGCCGCTTCCTCGTGATCGGCTTCCCCGCAGGTATCGCCAAGATGCCGCTCAACCTCACCCTGCTGAAGAGTTGCGACATTCGCGGCGTCTTCTGGGGCGCGTTCACTGCTCGCGAGCCGGAGCGCAACAACCAGAACATCTCCGAGCTTTTCGACCTTTGGAAGGCGGGCAAAATCAACCCGCTAGTCAGCGAGACGTACCCGCTCGAACGTGCGCACGAAGCGATTGCCAAGCTGGAAAATCGCGGCGCTATCGGAAAACTTGTCGTCACGATGGACTAATCCGTCGCCACACCCTTGCCGCTATGCCGTGCGATGCCTATTCGGCAGGGCAACCAATCTCCAAGGGGACAGGACATGACCGACTTCAAGGACCGCGAACGCGGCGAAGAAACAAAATACGCTTTTGACCAGGAAACCGAATTCAAGATCGCTGCGCGCCGCAATCGCCTGCTCGGCGAATGGGCTGCAGGTCTCATGGGCCTGACCGAAGAGGAAACCGACGCTTACAAGAAAGCGGTCGTCCAGGCCGATTTCGAGGAAGCCGGTGACGAGGACGTTGTCCGCAAGCTGCTCGGCGACCTGACCGCCGCCGAATGCGATGTCAGCGAAGCCGACATCCGCGCCAAGCTGGAAGAATGCGCCGTCGAAGCGCGCCGTCAGTTCATGAGCGACCAGAAGTAACCCACCATGCCGATGCCAGCCGAAGACATCGTCGCGCTGATCGAGGCCGCGCTTCCCGGCGCCGAAGTCGAGATGCGCGATCTTGCGGGCGACAACGATCACTGGGCGGCCAAGGTCACCGCGCCGCAATTCGCCGGCAAGACTCGCGTCGCCCAGCACAAGATGGTCTACGAAGCACTGGGTGAACGCATGGGCGGCGAACTCCACGCCTTGCAACTGACCACGCAAGCACCCAACTGACAGCCAGACATTTTCGCTAAAGCAAAGGCAGGACACCCATGTCCGACGTAAACTCGCGCATTTCCGACATCGTTGGCAGCAACGACGTCGTTCTCTTTATGAAGGGCACTCCGCTCTTCCCCCAGTGCGGCTTCTCCAGCCGTGCGGTTGCTATCCTCGACCATTGCGGCGTCGCTTATGACAGCGTCGACGTGCTGCAGGACATGGAAATCCGCCAGGGCATCAAGACCTATTCGGATTGGCCGACCATTCCCCAGCTCTACGTGAAGGGCGAATTCCTCGGCGGCAGCGATATCATGATGGAGATGTTCGAGGCCGGCGAACTCCAGCAGCTGATGGAAGAAAAGCAGGTCGCCAAGGCCGAAGGCTAAGACACAGCCGAACCAGAAACGGGAAAGGCCCGCCCGGGGGACTGCCGGGCGGGCCTTTTTGTTCGTTCGGGGAGGCGGACCGGGAGACCAGAAGGGTCCGCCTCTCGAAGACTAATGGGACGCAGGAAGATATGCACGCCGCGTGCCAAAAAGGCCGATGCCGCACGCTGCCTGCCTTGCGGTGGTTAACACCAACTTTCCGCATCCGGCTTTTGTAAAAATTCCCGACAGAACGCATTAACCTTCTCGTGCTTGGCATTCGCGCGCAATCCCGCCACACAGGTCCGCATGACGATTAACCCTGGCGACAGTCCCGAAGGCATTCCCGCAGCTACCGTCGTGATCTTCCGCAGAGGGCCGGAAAATGGTCCTCCCGAAGTCCTCATGACGATCCGGTCCCGCGAGATGGTTTTCGCAGGCGGCATGGCCGTCTTCCCTGGAGGGCGCGTGGATCCAGCCGATTTCGATCTCGGTGCGATGATGGGCGGTTCGCTCGAGCCCGACGAGGCGGCCCACCAGATCGCCGTCGTGCGCGAGACGCTGGAGGAGACCGGCCTCGTGATCGGTCTTTCGGGAGATATCGATGCCGAGAAGGCTCGGGCGGCGCGCCGCTACCTGCTCGAGACAGGCGATCTTGCCAGCGTGCTCGATCATTTCGACTGGTCGCTCGATCTCGACCAGCTGACGCCCTTCGCTCGCTGGTTCCCCAAGAACGAAAAGCTCTCGCGCGTCTACGACACCCGCTTCTACATCGCTGACCTCGGCACCGGTGCCGTCGAAATCGAGGCCGATTTGTCCGAGAACACACACCTGTTCTGGAGCACCGCGCAAGGTGCGCTCGATGCGGCCGAGCGCGGCGATATCAAGCTGATCTTTCCCACCCGCCGCAACCTTGAACGTCTCGCGTTGTTCGACGACTTCGCCGCGGCCAAGGAACAGGCGGATCGCATCCCCGTGCGCACTATCACGCCATACATGGGCAAGCGCGAGGGCAAGAGCTGGCTCGAGATCGGTGAAGACCTGGGATATCCGGTGACCGGAGAGCCGCTCGACACCGTCGCGCGCGGCTGACCAAACCCGCCCTTGAGGACCAAAGCGGTAGTGTAAGAGTTTGGCGCGCCCGGCAGGACTCGAACCTGCTGCCTCAAGATTAGAAGTCTCGCGCTCTATCCAGATGAGCTACGGGCGCGCGCCAGCGTCGCCATAACGCGGCTTTGCCCGAGCGCCAATCAAGGATAGGCAGCGCGCTATGGAAAAGCCCGAGAGCCCCGCTGTGCCGCAAGGACACCGTTTCCGCTATTACGATCTCGTGATGGCGGCATTCGTAACCATCCTGCTGCTGTCCAACCTGATCGGCGCGTCCAAGCCGAGCTATGTCGACCTGCCGGTCATCGGGCAGTGGTCCTTCGGTGCGGGCGTGCTGTTCTTCCCCGTAAGCTACATCATCGGCGACATCCTGACCGAGGTCTATGGCTATGCCCGCGCGCGCCGAGTCATCTGGACCGGCTTTGCCGCGCTGCTCTTCATGGCTTTCATGGCCTGGGTAGTGGTCCAGTTGCCGCCTGCAGAGGGCTGGCCGGGGCAGGAATCCTACGAGTTCGTCTTCGGCAACAGCTGGCGTATCGTGCTCGCATCGATGGTTGCCTTCTGGGCGGGCGAATTCGCCAACAGCTTCGTACTCGCCAAGATGAAGGTGTGGACGCAGGGCAAGCACCTGTGGATGCGCACGATCGGCTCGACCGTCGTCGGGCAGGGGCTCGACAGCCTTATCTTCTACCCCCTCGCCTTCTGGGGCCTCGCCGGCTGGCCGGTCGAGCTCTTGTGGCAGGTGGTCCTCTCTCAGTGGCTCATCAAAACGGCATGGGAAGCGCTGCTGACGCCGGTGACCTACCTCGTCGTCGGCAAGCTCAAGCAGGCAGAGCAGGTCGAGATCTTCGACACCGACACCGATTTCTCGCCCTTCGCAACGAGCCGCAGCGAAGCTTAGGAGCGGGCACGAAAAAAGGGGCGGCCCGAAAACCGCCCCTTCCTCTCCCCTTTGTGATCCAAGCGGATTAGAACTTGGCACCCACCGCGATGCCGTAGCGCCGCGGGTCGAGCGTGAAGATGTTGCTGAACAGACCCGAACTCGCGTCGGTGACATAGAGGCCGGTCTCCGAATCCGAGTCGAAGATGTTCTGCACGAAGGCCCTTGCGTAGAACCGATCGCTGGCATCGTTGAACTGGATCTGCGCATTCGCCTGGACGAACGGTGCGATCCGGTTGACGGTGCCGTTGAACACGTTGCCGTACTGCTCGCCTGTGAAGGCGATATCGAAGCGCGGGACCAGCGTTGCGCCGTTGCCGAACTCCGCCGTGTACTGCACGCCGAACGATGCCTTCATTTCGGGCGCCTGCGGCAGCTTGTTGCCCTTCAGGTTGACCTGGACACCCGGGCTCAGGACCGAGACCGATCCGAACAGGCCGACGAGAGTCGGGTTTGCCGACTGGGCTTCGAGCACCGAACAGATGCTGAAGGCACCCGAGGAGGCAATGCCGCCGTCCGCAGGGAACTCGGTCGGGCCCTGCAGGCCGAGGCTGCCGTTGACCGCAGCCACGAAGCCATCGGCACCGGCACCGGTGACGGCACAGTTGGCACCGTTGGTGATGTCCTTGATGATCACCGCGTTGGGGTCGCCGCCGCCCGGATCGCGCGGGTTGGAGAAGAACTGGTCTCCGGCAACCTCTGCGTTGAGGAACGACAGGTTCATGTTGACGAGCCAGTTGTAGTCCGGACGAAGGATCGTCTCGAACTCGAGGCCCCAGATATCGGCGTCGATCGTGTCGTTGACCGAAGTGCGCGCGATAATACGGCTGAGCTGGAGGTCCTTGTACTTGTAGTAGAAGGCCGTTGCGTTGAACTGCAGCGTGCCGTCGAGGAATGTGTTCTTCGAACCGATCTCGAAAGCGTCGATGCTCTCGGACCCGAAGGTTTCCGACACCTCGAAAATAGGCTGCAGCGGCGGGTTGATACCACCCGACTTGTAGCCGCGCGAGTAGGACGCATAGAGGTGGTTGTCCGGCGAGATCTCATAATCGATCACGAAGCGACCGGTGATCTCGTCGAAGTCCGCAGTGCGTTCCTGCAGCAGCTGGTTGCCTGCACGCCCCGGATCGGCATCGAACAGCCCGACGAAGGGTGAGTTGAACGGCTCGTCGGTGCCGAACGGGTTCAGGAAGCTCGCCAGCGTCGACCGCGCGACGTTCGTCTTGCTGTCGTTGTTGTAGCGCAGACCGCCGGTCACCTTGAGGCGATCGGTGACGTCGAAATAGACCTCGCCGAAGATGCCATAGCTCTCCAGCTTGAAGTCCAGCGTGTTGTTGCGGAAGAACGAGGTAGCGAGATAGCTCGGCGGCAAGTTCGTCGCCGGGTTGCCGTCAAGAATGCTCGGGAAGGTATTGAATGCCCCGAGAATGCCCGTGATGTAATCGATCGCGAAGCTGTTGACGTAGTAGCTGTTCTCGGTCGTGTTCCGGTCGGCGTAGATACCGCCGAGCAGGAAGTTGAACGGTCCGTCGAAGTCGCTCGAGAGGATCGCCTCGACCGACCATGCCTTGTCGTCCTGGTTCGAACGGTCAAACTGCAGGCCGCTGTCGGCGCACAGGAAGTTGCCTTCGAACAGGCCAAGGTTCCCGTTGTCATTGTCGGACGTACACAGCGTGCCCGAAGGCCCGTTGGGGATCAGTCCGTTTGAAATCGGCGCGAAATACGCACTCGAGCCCGGAACGAAGCCGAGGATAGCCCCTGTGCCCGGATCGGTGATCGGCACACCGCTGGTACCGAAGAGCTGCAGCGTATTGAGCGCGGTTGCATAACCGGCGCGGTCGCCGATCGCGAGGTTGTAGTCCTGCCGCGAATCGACGCTGACTTCCTGGTAGGTCCCCGTGATCGAGAGCTGCAGATCCCCGAAGTCCTGTTCGACATGGGCCTGCAATTGCAGTTCGTCGGCAAAGTACTCGGGAGTGAACGCGGTGTTCACGACGCGGGAGTCCGCAGGCGTGTCGACATTGGCGTAGATACCGCCGTCATAGAGGCTTCCGAGGCCGAAGCTCGCCGGGATACCGCTGATCGCGAGGAACTCGCTTGAACCCAGCGTACCGGTGAAGGTCGCATTCGAGTTGTTGCCTGAGAAGTCGCGCCGCGAATTGAGGCAGCCCAGCACGCCGGTCGGGTCGTACTGGCACTTCTGCTTCTGGATGCGGAGGCGGTTATCGTCTTCGCGGAAATAGTAGGCCATCAGGTCGATGGTCGTGTCCGGACCCGGTTCGACACGCAGCGAGCCACGGATGGCATACATTTCGCGGTCGTCGATATCGCTCCCGTCGAACAGGTTCTCCGTATAGCCGTCGCGGTCGAGCCAGTAGCCAGCGACACGCAGGCCGATCGCATCGCCGATCGGAACGTTGACCATACCCTTGGCGCGGAGCGAGTTGTAGTTGCCATATTCGAATTCGGCTGCGGCACCGAAACCCGAAAGGTCGGGCTTGGCGGTCACGACGTTGACCACGCCCGACGTGGCGTTGCGGCCGAACAGGGTGCCCTGAGGGCCGCGAAGGACCTCGACGCGCTCAAGGTCGAAATATTCGGTCTCGAACAGACGCGTACCGAAAAGCGGCGCGGAGTTGAGGTGGATGGCTGTCGCGCTGTCGCAGGTCACACCGACGCAAAGGTCGCCGATTCCGCGGATCGTGAAGCTCGATGCCGTGAAGTTGGACTTGGTGAAAGAGACGTTCGGCAGCGTCAGCTGGAGGTCGCTAGCGTTTTCGATCTGCTGGGCCTCAAGTGCCTCGGTGTCGAAGGCGCTGACCGCGATCGGCACTTCCTGCAGGCTCTGCGCCTGGCGCTGAGCGGTCACGATAATGACGCGTTCGGTGGTCGTTTCTTCTGCGATGCCGGACTCGTCGCTGTCTCCGGTAACATCCTGCGCATAGGCTGGAACGGCAATCGCACCGGCACAGATGCCGGCCATCAGGGAAGCCCTGATCCTCATAATCCCTCTCCTCTCCGATGGCCTTCTCTCTGGAGGCCTGGGTTCGAGGCTATCACACATTCGTATGCGCGCAAGTTTTCACGCATTAATCTTGCGCAAAAGCAACCTTTCGCGACGCTATGTTGCAGTGCAGCAATTTCACGAAATGCAATTGACGTTACGGCATGGCCGCCAGCCAAAGGGTGCCGCTACGGCACCCGTCAGAATTGTCAAATAAGGTCGGCGCTCTGCGCAATCTGCGAAATACCGCGCTTGCCGCTCGAATCGCGGCTAAGCTGCACGACGACATCGATCACGCTGGCAGCGTAGGCGATGGTATCCGCACGCGTCAGGCCGATGCCGGTCTGCATCACCATCAGCGACAATTGCTCTAGCGCGCCGCGCAGGCTGTTGGCATGGATCGTCGAGAAGCTTCCGGGGTGACCGGTGTTGATGGCGCGAAGGAAGCTAACGCTTTCCGCGCCGCGCAGTTCGCCTAGCACGATCCGGTCGGGCCTGAGGCGCAGCGCCGCTTGCAGCAGTTCGTTCGCGGTCACCTTGGCTTCGCCCAGTTCGCCCTTCACCGCGACCAGGCCTACGCCGTTCTTACCCGGCAGCTTGAGCTCGGGCGTATCCTCGACGAGCACGACGCGCTCCTGCTTCGGGATTTCGCCCAGCATCGCATTGAGGAATGTGGTCTTGCCGGTGCTGGTACCGCCCGAGACGAGGATCGTCTTGCGCTGGCGAATGGCTTCGCGAAGGAAAGCGACCGGTTCAGCCTGCGGATCGGGCATCGGCGCAACCGCGCCCTTGCCGAGCGGGCCGGAATCATAAGCATCGAGCGGCAGGTCGAGGCGGCGATGGCGACGGATCGCCATGGCCCAGTGCTTGCGTGCGGCTGGCGGGCCGCAGAACTGGACGCGAGCGCCATCGGGAAGCGTGGCGCCGAGCAACGGATGTTCGCGGTTGATGCCCTGGTGGCTGACACGCGCGACCTGCTCGGCAAGTCGCTGGATCAGCCGGTCATCGATGTCGGGCCGTTGGATGCGCTGCATGCCGCCGGCAGCCGCATCTTCCACCCAGACCTCGCCCGGCTTGTTGACGAGGATTTCGGTAACGGTGTCGCGCTCGAGCCATTCGGCGAAGGGCTTGAGATATGCATCGAGATAGACGCTGCGCTCGCCGTGAAGGTCGACATTCGGCGCATCCTCTTCCGGATGATCGTCCGGCAGGAAAGGATGGATATCGGCGCTCACGTCTCTTCCGCCTGCCTTAATTGACGCGCGAGAAGTCGAGGTCGCGGGCGGTGAAGATACGGATCGGTTCGCCGATCTTCACGCGGACCGTGGGACTGCGTTCGCCATCCTGCTGGGCTGCGGTAGCGGCAGCCGACTGGCTCGCCCCGCCCAGCACGATGCCGCCTGCCCCGCCGGTCGCGATCGTGCCGAGGCCGCCGACGACCGACAGCAGCATTGCCGAACCGAAACGGTTGAAGAAGCCGTTACCCGACACCTTGCCGGCAAGGCCCGTGGTGCCGTCGAAACCGATGGCGGGCGATGCGAGGTTCACCGATGCACCGTCCGGACGGATGAGGCGGGTCCAGATGACATAGGCGCGCTTCTGACCGTTCTGCATGCCTGACTGGTACTGGCCGATCAGGCGGCTCGAACGCGGCACGAGGATGCGCGAGCCATCGAAGCTGCGCACATCCTGGCTCACCACGGCGCGGACGTAGCCGGGCACGTTGGTATCGATCGCGGTCTCGAGGATTGCGGGGATGAGCGTGCCCTGCGTGACAGTAGTCGAGGGATTGGTCATCGCCTTGGCCTGCGCGGGAGCGCCGCCCACGCCGCCGACGCGGCTGGCGAAATCGGTCGCCGAGTTGCCGGTGGCTTCACCTGCTGCTGCAGCGACGCCGTCAGCGGTCGGATCGACCAGGCCGACAGCAGAGCCGGCATCGAAGACGACAGTCGGATTGTTGAACGGATTGCCGGCCGGCACAGCCTCGGGGGATGCCGCAAGGACGGGCGCCGGTGCCATTACAGGCGCCGCGGCCGCTTGCGGGACGGGGTTTGCAACGGGCGGCTGGACCGGAGCCACGATGGGCACTGGCGCAGCAACGTCGGGATTGCCGATGCCTTCGGTTGCCGGCGTGCGCGCGGCGTTCATGCTCCACAGCGTTACCGCGCCGAGACCGGCAACGATGGCGATGCCCGCCACCATGCCGAGCGCATCGCTCTTGCCGCCAGGGCGCGCCACCGCCGGGAAGGCGTTGCGCTGCGCGAGATCGATGACCTCCGCATCGCTCTCGTCGCGCGGATCGATGTCGTTTGCGACACCCTTGGTCGAGGTCTTCAGGGCACTGCGCATCAGCTTTCTCCCCTCTGGGCAAGCGACGTATCGCCGAGATCGCGGCTTTCGGTGCTGCGCACCGGTCCGGAATTTACCAGCGTCGCGCTTTCCTCGCCCGAACGCAGGATGATCGAGCGCGGCACTCCGTCGATCACGACGGTGTCGCCGCGAACGGTATAGTTGACCGGACCTTCGTCGCCCTTGGCATTGGTGACGAGGATGGCCGGTACGTCGCGGCCGTTGGTCCATGTGAGGAAGGTAGCTTCGCCGTCGTCGAAGGCTCGTTCGGGCAGGAGCGCCTCATTGCCCTCGCCGTTCCAGGCGAAGTTGAGGTCGGCCGGATCGACCGAAGCGAACGGATCTTCCGGCGCAGCGGGTTCCGCCTGCGCGAGTTCTGCCTTGCGGGCTTCCTCCTCCGGATCGACCGGGTAGTTGAAGCGCAGCACGTAGACCGGCTTCGCATTGGGGCTGGCTACAAGGTCGAAGAGGTAGGTGCGCTTGCTCGTTACGACCGTGAGGTTGGTCGCAGCGCGCACTTCGAGCGGCTTCACGAAAAGGATGTTGGCGCGCTTGTTGGGCGTCACCTGCCAGGTCTGCGAATTGCCGATGGCGACATTCTCGATCACCTCGTCTTCGCCGAAAACGATGCTGGCCTGTACGTTCACGCGGCCGGGCAGCGTGACGACGGAAAACTCGTCGTAGACGACTTCCTGCAGTCGCGGATCGGCCTGTGCCGGAACCGCAATGACAGCGAGCGCGAGCGCGGGGATAAACGCGCGTTTCATGACTTATTCTCCGTAGAAGCATCGAGGCTGCGCGGCGGGGCGGACTTGAAGCGGCTGCCGATCCCTGCCGTGCGGCTGGGCCCGCTGCTAGCGGGCGAGAGCTGAGCGCCACCTGAAGGGGTGGCATAGACCTTGGTGGTGCGCGAACCTTCGCCGCCTTCGCCGCCTGCGCCGCTATCGTTCGCGGCCGAGCCGGTCGAGAGCGCCGATACGTCGATGCGGCGCGCCTGGTCGCTCGCCTGCGTAGCGGCCTGCGCCTGGGCGAGCGGTTGCTGCTGGTTCGTGACAATGGGAGCAGAGGCGGGCCCGGAAGCCGTGCCGCCGTCTTCCTTCGACGGGACGAGGCCGAACACGCTCCAGCCCGATACCATCGCGCCTGCGACCTTGAAGACGATCACCATCAGCGCGACGTGCACCGCGCCGATCATGAAGAATGCCATGCCGGCCTGCGCGGGCACTACGCCCGGCTGCTCGGTCAGGGCCGAGAGGATCGGGACGGAAAGCTCGAGCATAATGGAGCCACCCAGCACCGCGAAGAGCGGTGCAAGCGCGCACATTACAAGGCCCTTGAGCCAGCCCGTGAACAGGCCGCGTGTGCCATTGAACAGCGCGAGCACCACGAAGATCGGGCCAAGCGCCACGAGGATGCCGAGTGCGATCTTGGTCGTGACCAGAAGGCCGACGGTCCCGAGCATGAACAGCATGGCGCCGAGCCACATCATGCCGTGCGGCGAGAATGCCGAAAAGTCCGAATTGTTGCCGCTGGCTTCCTGTATCGCGATGAAGACCACGTCGATCTTTTGCGCAAAGACGTCCGTCGCCGAACCTCGCGTGCCGGTCAGGATGCCGGCGAGATAGTCGGGCGTGCCGACGAAGATGTTCCACACGACGCTCTGGTAAGCGACCCAGCTGGTGGCGAAGGTCAGCACGAGACCGAGCGTCATCATGCGCGGGATCAACGCGCGGACGCCGATATTGGTGCGACCAGTCAGCAGCAGGTAGCCGAAGATCGCGACGTAAAGCGTGAGAAGGATCGTGAGCGTCGTGCCAAGCGCGCCGCCAGGTGCGAACAGCTTGCCGAAGGCAGCCGCGCTCGCTTCACCGGCAACGCAGTCGACGCCGCGCAGTGCTGCTGCGACACCGTTGCCTACCTGTTCGGTGACCTGCTGGCAGTTCGCGCTGGTCATTCCGCAGCCAGTCCGATCTCGATATCGTCATTGGCCTCGTTCGCCCCGCCCGGCCACGCAGTGCCGGTGAGCGCGGGGAACCAGTCGGCGGGCGCATCGCCCATCGCCTGGCGCAGGGTGTCGAGACGGCGGACCGAGCTTTCACGGCCCGAAAGCAGCGTAAGCACTTCAGGCGCGCCCGAAAGGTCGAGACGCACGACGACGCTTGCGTCCGGCTGGCGCACGAGGAAGCAGCGGCTGTGCGCGGGAAGCGTACGGATCAGTGCCAGCTCGTGGCTGGTGAGGCCAAAGCCATCGCAGTAATCCTCTGGCCGCGCACGCGAGTTGGGCATGAAGACCATGGTCGCGGTCTGCTCGACCAGCGCGGTCGAGATACGGCTTTCCAGGGCATCGCGCGCGCTCTGCGTGGCGAAACCGACAAGCGCATTGCGCTTACGCAGCGTCTTCAGCCAGTCGCGGATGCGTGCGGCGAAGACCTCGTCGTCCAGCGCCTTCCACCCCTCGTCGATGAGGATCATGGTCGGCTTGCCGTCCAGACGCTCCTCGATACGGTGGAAGAGATACATCATGGTCGGAGTGCGCAGCTTGGGATTTTCAAGCAGCGCGGTCATGTCGAAGCCGAGCACGCGGGCATCGAGGTCGAGCTTGTCTTCCGGGTTGTCGAACAGCCATGCGTTCTCGCCCTCACCGATCCATGCGCCGAGACGATCGGCAAGATCACCCGGCACCGGACGTCGGCTACCCGAAAGCAGTTCCTTGAAATGACGCAGGCGGCGAAGCGAAGCATCGTTCGCATAGGCAGCATCGACCGCATGAGCGATCGTCGCCTCTTCCTCCGGCCCATGGGCCTTGAGCAGCACGCCCAGCCAGTCGCGAAGGAATGCGCGGTTGGTCGGCGTGTCTTCGAGCGCCATCGGATTGAATCCGGTGGGGTGGCCTGCACGGATGCTGTCGTAACGCCCGCCGATGCCGCGCACGAAGAGCTCTGCACCGCGATCCTTGTCGAACAGGATCGTGCGGGGCGCGAACTTCTGTGCCTGAGCGGCAAGGAAGTTCATCACCACGGTCTTACCCGAACCCGAGGGCCCGATGACCGAGAAGTTGCCGAGGTCGCCGTGATGGAAATTGAAGAAGAACGGCGTCGCGCTGGTGGTTTCCAGCAGCGTGACCGCATCGCCCCAGTGGTTGTCGTAGGCCTGCCCGAGCGCGAAGCCGTGCAGGCTGCCGAAGCTCGCCATGTTGGCGCTGGAGATCAGCGCGCGGCGTACGAGATAACCTTCGTTGCCGGGGAACTGGCCCCAGAATGCCGGCTCGAGATTGGTATCTTCGCGCACGGCAATCGCGCCGGTGTCCGCAAGCGCGGCGGCACAGGCGGCAGTTGCATCGTCGAGGCGGCCGAGGTCGCGTTCCTTGACCATGACGGTGAGGTGATGGTCGCCGAAGCCGACGGCTCCTGCACCAAGCTCGTCACGCGCGGCCAACATGTCTGCGCGTTCGGCGGCGGCTTCTTCGTCCGCGCTCTTCAGGCGGCGGATCGCGAGGTCCATGCGCTCACGAGCCGTCTGGCGCTCGGTCGGCGCATAGCTTTCCGACACGATCATCTCGAATGGCAGGCGCAGCAGGCCGTCGAGCAGGCCCGGGCTGGTCGCTTCGGGGTAGTCCTTGAGACCGAGTATGGCGGCGAAATCGGGCGAGCCCGAACCGCGCTGCTCGATCGCGTCGAGGCCGAAGCTCACGCGGCGATAGGGCAGCATCATGCCGAGATCGACGTCTTCGCTCGGCTTGCGCACCGGGCGCATCTCGCCGTTGTAGAGCGCGGAGAGCAGCTCGAGCATTTCCGAATTCAGATTGCCCTGCGGCCCCGTGTATTCGCCGAGCACGCTCGCCCCGTAGGACTGGAGCGAGGCGACGAGACCTTGCGCTGCCGCACGCAGCGAACGCAGGTCCTTGGGATCGGCTTCGAGCCGGTCCTTCTGGCGGCGCAGCGTCTTGCCCACACGCTCGACAAGGCCGGCCTTGCCCCGCGCGGGGCGGCGGATCAGCGTGATAAACTGGTCGTTCACGAACAGCTGGCCCGAACCGAGGCGTTCTTTCCAGCGAGCATCGATGTGGCGACTGATCGGATCGGGGAAGGTGCCATCGAGCTCGACCGACACGCGGCGGCGGATGACGTGGTGATAGAGCACAAAGCGCGCATCGAGCGTCGAGCGAAGCATGACCTCGCGCGTCGCCGCATGGGCATTGAGCGCCTCGCTATCCTCGGTCTCGAACAGGAGGCCGGGGACCTGGATGGCGGTCATCACGCTGCCGTCGCGCAGCAGGACGGTGTTCTCGTCGACCAGCCGCGCATAGGGCAGGCGGTCGCCGGCACGGGCTTCCTTCGAACTCCAGGCGGCAGGGCCGATCCATTTGCCGTTACGCGGCATAGCTGTTGCACCCCCAATGCTTGTAGTTCTTCACGCGGGGGCACTTCGAGACCTTGGTGATCCAGAGGTCGAAGATGCGCGGCTCGCGAAGGCAGGCGAAGTAGCCGACACCGTGCATGACGAGCGCTGCGAAAAGCGCCCAGAAACTGCCGGTGATCAGGAAAATCTCGGTCGTCACCACCCCGTTGATGATGAAATAGTTGAACGTTACGCCCGCGAACATCTGCGGACGCGTAAGCGCTCTGTGGACGGGGTGGCGAACGAGGGCGGTCATCTTATGCCGCAACCTGCTGGATGCCGGCGACGATCGATGCCGCGCCGAAGAGGATGAAAACACCGATGATCACGGTTGCGCCGAAACGCCAGTTCAGCCGGCCGGTCAGCATCATGAAGCCGACCGCAGCCACGGCCATCACGGCAACCGCAGTGGCGACATTGCCGAGCAGCGTTCCCTGCAGCCAGCCGAGCGCGTTGACGATCGGGCCCGAACCGGCCGGATCGTTCGTCTGCACCTGCGCCATCGCGGCGGTAGGACTTGCAAGGGCCAGGATGACGGCCAGCTTTGCGAAAAGCGATTTCAAGTTTTCTTACTCCCGTGAGTGATCTGCGAGCCGCCCCATGATCGAGGCGACGTAATTCTGGGTTTCGCGGATACGCGGGATCCCCCCGCACGTTCGACCCGTCCGGGTCCCGCATTATAGGCGGCGAGCGCCTTTTCCAAATCGCCGTCGAAACGGTCGAGCTGTTCGCGCAGGTACCGCGCACCGCCTTCGAGATTGGCGAAGGGGTCGCGCGGGTCCACGCCAAGGTCGCGCGCAGTGCCCGGCATGAGCTGGGCGAGGCCCTGTGCCCCGACCGGGGAAACCGCATCATGCCGCCAGCGGCTTTCCTGCCAGACCATCGCTTCGATAAGCGAGGCGCTGAGGTCGTACTTGGCCGAAAGCTCGGCGACCTTGGCCTGGTAGGCAGCGGGCACGCCGCGGGCATGGTGTGCCGGATCCGAGGCGATCGTGTCCGGCACGTAAATCTCTGCCGGAACTTCCTCTACCGGAGCGGCAAACATGCTTGCAGGAGGCTGGACAGCAGCAATGGCAGTGCCCCCGCCGGCCTTCCAGCGTGCACCGTCATCATCGATCTCAATTACATCCGCCTTCGCCGGGAAGACGGCCAGCGCGGTGCAAATCAATCCCGTCACCAACGCCGGGTGTGTGCAGATCATGTCGTACACCCTCCGTGCGGCCCCAATGGCCTTCATACATGACAGTAGGGTGACGTAAGCATGAATATGGTAAATTTGCCCCTAAGCGGCGCAAATAAAGCCCGCACCACCGATAAGGCGATGCGGACCAAGGGGGCTCTAGGCCCGGTGGTGGCCGCCAGTTAGCGGCTCGCGAGCGCTGCGTATCTCTGGAAATCGCCGCTTTCGAGCATGGCGAGACCGCGGCGTCCGAGAACGCGCGAATCCACCCATTCTCCGGTCGAAGTCTCGAGCTCGTAGCGGTCAGCATTGCGGGCCGCTGCACTGAAGCGAACGCGGGCTTCTTCATAATTGCCCAGCCGCGCGAGGGCGATGCCGTGATTGATCTGGCGAGCAGGATCGCGGTGCGAAGATTTCTCGCATTCCTCGATCGCGGCAAGCGCTTCGTGATCGTGACCGGCGATCAGCTCTTCATAGCCGATATCGAATTCCGTTTCGGGTGCGGTGACGACCAGGGCGGAGCTGTCGGCGACGACCAGAAGGGTGGCAGCTACGAGCAAGGACATTGGTTTTCTCTCCCAGACTTATGGGAGCGAAATACCTCGCCGGAAAACCGACTGCAACAAAACCGTCACATTGTCACAAAACTGAAATCTACGATCTTCGTGCCACAGCTGTTGAAACTGCAACACAACGGTCACGAACCAACACAAACTGTCACACGGCGTCCCTAGCTGGCGAGTCGCGATCAACGAATTCGCATTCGAAATCTCGACTTTCTTCCCGGTTTTTGAGGGGACCGAACCCGTGACCAATTTCCATCGCTCGCTTATCCTTGGCGCCTCCGCAATCGCTCTTGCCGGCTGCGGCGCCGACGAAATCGTCTCGCCCGGCACCGGCGGCAACATCACCATCAACAACGGCAATGGCGGTGGCGGCACGCCGACCCCGACGCCGACCCCGACCTCGGGCACGCTCGTCACCCCGTCAGCAGGCTGCCCGACCATCGCCGACGCGCAGGGCCTAACCGACGACGGCACAATCAGCGGCCCGACCGGCGAATACCGCGTCTGCACTATGCCCGCTCGCTTCAACGCCAGCTCGACCCTCCCCTACATCGAAGGCCTGCTCTATCGCATGAACGGCCGCGTCGATGTCGGCACCGACGGCGGTCCGGCTCCGGACAACAGCGACGGCCTCGACGACACAAATGTCGAGCTGACCATCGAACCGGGCGTAATCGTCTACGCTTCGGGCTCGAGCTTCCTCAACGTCAACCGCGGCAACACGATCAGCGCCGTCGGCAGCGCCAGCCGCCCGATCATCTTCACCAGCCGCGACAACGTGCTCGGCATCAACAACGACAGCTCGTCGGGCCAGTGGGGCGGCGTCGTCCTTTCGGGCCGCGCTCCGGTCACCGACTGTATCGCTTCAGGCGCAACCCCGGGCAGCGTGAACTGCGAACGCCAGGTTGAAGGTGCTGCACAGCCGGCCATCTTCGGCGGTGCGACCCCGGACGACAGCTCGGGCGAGATGAGCTACGTACAGATCCGTTACTCGGGCTTCGTCCTTTCGGGCGACAGCGAGCTTCAATCGCTCACCACCGGCGGCACTGGCTCGGGCACCGTGCTCAACAACATCATGAGCTACAACAGCTCGGATGACGGCGTCGAATTCTTCGGTGGCCGCGTGAATGTCCAGAACATGATCGTCGTCGGCGCGGAAGACGACAGCATCGACACCGACACCGGGGTAAAGGCAAACCTCCAGTACGTCATCGCCATCCAGCGCCCCGGCGCCGGCGACACGATCATTGAGGCCGATTCGGACAATGCCTTCAACGAAAGTACGCCGCGCCAGAACACGCGCATCTCCAACGCCACCTTCGTTCACCAGCGCGCCGACGACCAAGTCGTCCGTATCCGCGGCTTCGCCGACTACTCGATCGCCAACTCGGTGATCGTTTCGACCGAAGGCACGCCCTGCCTGCGCATCGACGGTCCGGAAGAGCTGAACCGTGCGGCTAACGCTGCCATCGACGAAGCCGGCCCGGTCGCCTTCGACTCGCTCGTGCTCGATTGCGCAACCGCATTCCGTGACAGCTCGGGTGTGACCGCAACGGAAATCGAAACGCGCTTCAACGCCGGCACCAACACCAACTCGGCATTCACCAACACGCTCGCGATGCTGTTCCTCAACGGCAGCAACGAAGACGCCGTGCCGGTGTTCGACGTGTCGGCCTGGGATGCCTTCTTCGAGACCCCGGCCCGTATCGGCGCCGTCTTCACCGAGAACCAGGACTGGGTGAACGGCTGGACCTGCAACTCTGCCACCGTGACCTTCGACAGCTCCGTGTCCGACTGCACGAGCCTGCCGGTCTACAACTGATCGCATGATCGGGGCGGGGTTCGCGCATCGCCGCGCGACCCCCGCCCCAACCCGTTTCCGGGGCCTTGCCCCGCCACTGATACCGACCTGAATTCGAGGGGGTCATTCATATGTCCACTGGCAAGCAGCTTGCAGGGCTGCTCCTGCTTTCCACCGCCCTGACCTTCCCGGCTGCCGCGCTTGCGCAGAGCACCGGAGCAGAGGGGCCGCCGCCGACCGAAGAGGAAGTTCCCGACCAGGAACTGACCGAGGACGTCGATGCGGCAAACGACACCGTCCCCGGCGATATCGCCGAGGAAGAGCAGCAGGCAGAGCCCGACATCTCGATCCCCGGCGGCACCATCGTCGTCACCGGTCGTCGCACGCGCGACGTGACCCGCGCCTCGCCGCAGGTCGTCACCGTTCTCGACACCGAGAGCATCGCCCGCACGGGTGAAGGCGACATCGCGGGCGCACTCAGCCGCGTGACCGGCCTCTCGCAGCAGAACGGCCTCGTCTATGTCCGCGGTCTCGGCGATCGCTACTCGCTCGCACTCCTCAACGGCCTGCCGCTCCCCTCTCCGCAGCCGCTGAGCCGCGTGGTCCCGCTCGACATCTTCCCGACCAGCGTTGTCGCATCGAGCCTCGTCCAGAAGACCTATTCGGCCAACTTCCCCGGCGAATTCGGCGGCGGTGTGGTCAACCTGACCACTCGCGCCATTCCGACCGAAGACTTCGTGACCATCAGCGGTTCGCTGAGCGGTGACAGCGAGACCACCTTCGGTCCCGGCTATACATATTTCGGCGGCGACTACGACTGGACCGGCTTCGACCAGGGCCGCCGCGACGTGTCGAACTACGCCAACCTCCAGGGCTTCTTCGACAGCGGCGCCCGTATCGGCGATCCCGACGTCAACGTTCAGGGTGTCCTGCAGGACCTCAACGATCCCACCCTCTACCTGCTGCAGAAGATCGGCGACCTTCCGGCGAACTTCTCGGCCGGCATTACCGCGGGTACCTCGCTCGACGTCGGCTCCGACGGCATGCTCGGCATCATTGCCACCGCCTCGATCAGCAACAAGTGGCGCAACCGCTTCATCACCAAGCAGACCGCGGTGAACGAGGACCTCGACCTCGACACCGACTTCCGCGAGTTCACCACGGATAACCGCGTGCTGACCAACGCGCTGCTCGGCTTCGGTCTGGAAATCGGCGAGCACAAGTTCCGCCTCACCAACCTTTTCATCCACGACACGCTCAAGCGCGCGTCGCTCGAACAGGGCATCGACTTCCAGGACGATGACGAAGAACTGATCCAGGACACCGCGTGGTTCGAACGCCAGCTGCTCAACAGCCAGTTCGTCGGCGAGCTCGAATTCGGCGACCTCTCGGTCGACCTTCGTGCCGGCTACGCCCAGACGCAGCGCGAGGCACCGTTCGAGTGGACCTTCGAGTATGTCCGCACCAACAACGCGAACGATCCGTTCGGCGACGTCTTCCTCAACACGCTCGACCCCCAGCGCGGCGGCGCCATCGTCTCATTCTCTGACCTGACGGAAGACCTCTACTACGGCGGCATCGACGTCGGCTATTTCGTGAACGACTGGCTCAACGCGACGGTTGGCTATGCCTATACCGACACCAGCCGCTTCTCGACCCGCCGCGAGTTCGACATTCGTGCATCCTCGGGCTTCCCCGAAGTCTTCGGCGCGTTCCGTCCGGACAACCTGCTCGGCGATGCGCTGATCGGTTTCGCCTTCGATCCGGCGGCGCAGGCAGAAGCTGGCATCGGCCCATACAACCTGACGATCTTCGAGACGACGCAGGCCGACCCGGCTTTCCAGGCTGACCTCGAGATCCACGCGGCCTACGGCAAGATCAACCTCCGTCCGTTCGAAACACTCTCGCTCGACGTTGGCGTGCGCTACGAGGATGCAGTGCAGTCGGTCGAGGCCGTCGAAGTCTTCGCCAGCCCGCTCGGCTCCACCTCGGGCACGCAGCTTGAGAACGACTACTGGCTGCCGGGCGGTACGCTGACTTGGGAACTGACCGACGCGCTGCAGTTCCGTGCCAGCGCCTCGAAGACGGTTGCCCGTCCGCAGTTCCGCGAGCTGATCTTCCAGACCTATTTCGATCCGGAAACCAACCGTCAGTTCAACGGTAACCCGCGTCTGGTCGACAGCGAGCTGACCAACTTCGAAGCACGCCTCGAATACTACATCGGTGGTGGCAGCCGCGCGAGTGTTGCCGGCTTCTACAAGGACATCGAGAACCCGATCGAAGTCTTCACCAGCTTCTCGGACAACGAAATTGTATCGGGCTTCGCCAATGCGCCCTCGGCCGAGCTGTTCGGTGCAGAGGTCGAGTTCCAGTACAATTACGATCTCGTCGACCTGGGCGGCTGGTTCGAGAGCCAGCAGCTGGTTGCGATCGCGAACTACACCTACACCCAGTCGGAGATCAAAGTCGGTCCGGACGATATTGCGCTGGTCTTCCCCTTCGCGGACCAGCCGGCGACGAACTTCTTCGATGACGGCGTTCCGCTCACCGGTCAGTCGGACCACCTCGTGAACCTCCAGCTCGGCCTCGAGGATCTCGATCGCCTGAGCCAGTTCACCGTGCTGCTCAAATACGCCAGCGAACGGGTCACCGGCCGCGGTGCAGGCCCGCTTCCCGACATTATCGAGAAGCCGGGTCTCTCGGTCGATTTCGTGGTCCGCCAAGGCTTCGAGGTGTTCGGCGGTAACGAGCTCGAAATGAAGCTCGAGGCGCGCAACCTCACCGGCCGCGATTACGAGGAATTCCAGACCAATGGCACCACCCGGATCGACATCAACAGCTACGATGTTGGCCGGAGCATAAGCCTGGGTGCTTCGCTGAAGTTCTGAGCTCCCCATCTCCTCGGAACGAACTAAAGGGCCGCACCCGTGAGGTGCGGCCCTTTTTGCGTCTGCCTTGGGATAGGGTCGTAAGCTCTAGTGGCTGTCGTATACGTAGCCGAGCGAGCGGACCGTGCGGATCGGTTCGCCTGCGCCGACCTTGCGCAGGGCCCTGCGAAGGCGGCCGATCCAGACGTCGACCGTCCGCTCGTCGATCGGTGGGTCCTGCTTGCCGAGGCCGTCGATCAGCTCGGTGCGGCTCATCACGCGGTCGGCGTTTTCAGCGAAGAAGCGGAGCAGCCGGAATTCGTTCGGGCGGAGGGAAATGGGCTTGCCGTGCCAACGCGCCTGCAGGGCGGGCAAGTCGATCTCTAGGTCGCCAAGCTGGAATGGCTGCGTCGAAACGGCGGCCGCCCTGCCGGTACCCAGAGCCAGCACACGGTCGAGGACGGTCGTGCGATCGGTCGGACCGACCATGTAGTCGTCCGCACCGGCGGCCAGCGCGCGGCGCTTGTCCTCGGGATCGCAGCCTTCCAGCACCATGGTAATATGGGCATCGGCGGTGCGAGGGTCTGCGCGCAGGCGGCGACACATCTCGAGACCGGAAAGCTCGTCCATGACCCAGTCGACGAAGGCGCAGACCGGCCCGTCGAGCAGGCGCTGCGGCCCGGCTTCGGTGAGTCGGTCGAATACGAAACGCGTATCGCCGTGGTCAAAATCGGCGAAATCGGATGCATCTTCGCCGGTCAGCAGAATAGTTGTCACGTTCACGCCCGGGCGGTCCCTGTCCCCTGGAATACGCGAACAGCGATGGCCCAGACATGTGACTGCCGTGTGACCGATTCATCGGGATTGTAACAACCGCGTTTTTCAGCCGTCGGCGAGCGTGATTTTCCCGAAGCCCGGTGCGGTCGAAGCGACGCCTACCGGCATCTTCGGCAGGTAGGGATTCTCGAGCGTGGAGACTTCCTCGTCGGTGAGGTCGAGGGTCATCGCATCGACCGCCGCAGCAATATGCCCGGGCTTGGTCGCCCCGATGATCGGCGCCGTCATCTGCTTCGCGAAATGCCAGGCGAGCGCAACCGTCGCCCGCGAGGTGCCGCGATCCTCGGCGATCGCACCAACAGCCTCCACCACTTCGCGGTCGGCATCGACATTCTGCGTGTAGAGCATCTTGCCAAACCCGTCGGTCTCGCTGCGCACGGTGCTTTCGTCCCACGCCCTCGCCAGCTTGCCCCTGGCGAGCGGTGACCAAGGAATGATTCCCACTCCCTGGTCGCGGCACAGAGGGATCATCTCGCGCTCTTCCTCGCGGTAGAGGAGGTTCACGTGGTTCTGCATCGAGATGAAGGTCGTCCAGCCGCGCGCGCGGGCAATTTCCTGCGCTTTGGCGAACTGCCAGGCGGCCATGGAGGACGCGCCGATATAGCGCGCCTTGCCTGCCTTCACGATGTCGTGAAGCGCCTCCATCGTTTCCTCGACCGGCACCGTCTCGTCCCAGCGGTGGATCTGGAAGAGGTCGACGTAATCCATTTTCAGCCGGCCAAGGCTGTCGTCGATCGCCTGGAACAGGCTCTTGCGCGAATTGCCGCCGGCATTGGGCGTGTTGCGCCAGGGGAGGAAAGCCTTGGTCGCCACTACGATCTCGTCGCGCAGAGTGAACTCGGGCAGCAGCTTGCCGACGACCTCTTCCGAAGCGCCTTTGGAATACATGTTGGCGGTGTCGAAGAAGTTGATCCCCGCCTCTACCGCCTCGCGAATGAAGGGGCGGCTTTCATCTTCGCCGAGAACCCAGTCGCCGTGCCAGCCCTTGGTCGTGTCACCATAGCTCATGCAGCCGAGGCAAAGACGCGATACCTTGAGCCCGCTGGGCCCGAGATTGACGTATTCCATGTCGCTAGTTCCCCACGCTCAGACCGCCATCGACGCTGATGGTCTGGCCGACAACGAAATCCGCCAGCGGCGAAGCGAGGAACAGTGCAGCGCCTGCCATGTCTTCGGGCAGACCGAGCCGCCCGCGGGGTGTGGCGGCGATGGTTTGTTTCTGGAACCCCTCGTTCGAGAGGAAGACGTCGTTGATCTTGGTGTGGACGTAGCCCGGCGCAATGCCGTTCACCCGGATGCCCTCTGCGCCGAAAGCGACGCCAAGCGATTTGACCATGCTGATTGCGCCGGCCTTGCTCGCGCCATATGCTGGGTTGCCGATGAGGCCGCGGTAACCGCCGATCGAGCTTACGATAATCAGCGAGCCACCGGTGTCGGCGAGCTTCTGGCGCGTGGCATTGGCGCAATCGAGCAGGCTGTCGAGATTGACCTCCATGACCGCGTCCCAGCCCTCGCGGGTGAATTCCTCGCGGCCATAGCGCGCGATGCCCTGGCACAACACGACTACGTCGAGCGTATCGGGCCAGTCGAAAGCATCTACCGCGTCGCGGTCCGAGACATCGAGCGTATGGAAGGCGAGGCCATCCATGTCGCTGTCCGGATAATCATCCACCGACCCTCGCGTGCCGGTTACGTGGACGGTGGCATCGGCTTGGCGAAAGCCCTGCGCGATGCCGTTTCCGATCCCGCTCGTGCCCCCCACCACGAGGACGGTCTTACTGGAATAGTCGAGCGGGTCGGTCATCTGTCTCTCTCCTCAGATCGCGCGGCTCACGACTTCCTTCATGATCTCGTTCGTGCCGCCATAAATGCGCTGGACGCGCGCATCGCGCCAAAGCCGCGCGATGGGATATTCGTTCATATAGCCGGCCCCGCCATGCAGCTGGAGCGCGGCGTCGCAGCATTCCCACTGGAGGTCGGTGTGCCACAGCTTGGCAGCGCTCGCCTCGTCCGTGGTCAGCTCGCCCTTCAGGTGACGCTGGATCGCCCAATCGAGATGCGCCCAGCCTACCTGCAGCTTGGCGGCAAGATCGGCGAGCGTGAACTTGGTGTTCTGGAACTCGAAAACGGTCTTGCCGAAAGCCTTGCGGTCCTTGGTGAAATTCACCGCCTCGTCGAATGCGCGCTGCGCACCCGCCTGCGCGCCGACGGCGATCGACAGGCGCTCCTGCGGCAGCTCTTCCATCAGGTGGATGAAGCCCCGGCCTTCTCCGCCCAGCAGGTTCTCCTTAGGGACGCGGCAGTCATTGAAGAACAGCTCGGACGTGTCCGCGGCATGCTGGCCGATCTTGTCGAGATTGCGCCCGCGCTCGAAACCGGGAGTGCCCGCATCGACAAGGATCAGCGAAGTGCCCTTGGCGCCCTGCGAGGGGTCGGTCTTGCAGACCACGATCACGCAGTCGGCGTTCTGACCGTTGGTGATGTAGGTCTTTGAGCCGTTGATGACCCATTCGTTGCCGTCGAGCTTCGCTGTCGTGCGCACGCCCTGCAGGTCCGAGCCAGCGCCCGGTTCGGTCATGGCAATTGCCGTGATGATGTCGCCCGACACCATGCCCGGCAAATACTTCTGCTTCTGTTCCTCGGTCCCGAGGCGTTCGAAGTAGTTGACCGTGATGTCGTTCTGCAGCGTGAAACCGGCAGACGAACCCATGTAGCTGAGCTCCTCGGCAATCACGCAGTTGAAGCCGAAGTCGAGCCCGAGCCCGCCGTTCTCCTCGGCAACGGTCGGGCAGAGCATGCCCGCTTCGCCCAGCGCCTTCCACGCCTCGCGCCCGACGATGCCCTCTTCCTCGTGCTTGTCGAGATAGGGGACCATGTGCTCGGCAAAAACCTTGCGCACCGTGTCGCGGAAGGCCTCGTGGTCGTCGTTGTAGGCGAAGCGCTTGCTTGTATCGAGCATGGGTCGGTCCCTCAGGCGTTCTGGAAACCGGCGAGGCGCTGGGTAATGATCTCCTCGGCCTGGGCCATGATGTTGTCGATCAGTTCCTGGCAGGTCGGGATGTCGTTGATGAGGCCTGCCACCATGCCGCAGGACCATGCGCCTGCATCCATGTCGCCTTCGGTCATGATGCGCGGATAGACGCCTGCGACCTGTTCGATGATGTCCTCGAACTTGAGGTCGTCGCCCTTCTCCTTCTCGATCTTGAGCAACTCCTCGACCGCGTCATTGGTCATCACGCGCTCGGTATTGCGCAGCGGGCGCATGACGAGGCGGGTGTCGAGCTCGGAGGCTGCAACGATTGCCTTCTTCACGTTCTCGTGGACCGGAGCTTCCTTGGTCGCGATGAAGCGCGTGCCCATGTTCATGCCGTCCGCACCCATGGCGAGCGAGGCCACGAGGCTGCGGCCGTCGGCCATGCCGCCGCTAGCGACGAAGGGGATTTCCAGCTCGTCCGCTGCGCGGGGCAACAGGATCATATTCGGAATATCGTCCTCGCCCGGGTGACCGCCGCATTCGAAGCCGTCGACAGAGACCGCGTCGCAGCCGATCGACTGCGCCTTCAGGCTATGGCGTACGCTGGTGCACTTGTGGATCACCTTGACGCCCGCATCCTTGAAGAAGGGCATGACCTGCGCCGGATTGTTGCCCGCTGTCTCGACGATCTTCACACCGCCCTCGATGATGGTCCGAACAAGTCCGGGATAATCGGGTGCGTTGACCGTGGGCAGGAAGGTGAGGTTCACACCGAAGGGCTTGTCGGTCATGTCCTTGCAGCGCGCGATCTCGTTGGCGAGCTTTTCGGGTGTACCTTGCGTGAGGCCGGTAATGATGCCGAGGCCGCCCGCATTCGATACTGCCGCCGCCATTTCGGCGAAGCCGACATAGTGCATGCCACCTTGGATGATCGGGTGCTTGATGCCGAACATTTCGGTGATGCGGGTTTTCATGGGGCCTCTCCTCAAGTCTGATTGCGTTTTGCAACCGGTATCGGGGGAGAAGGGAGAGTCTAGCGCTTCGCGACCCGCTCCAGCGCCTCGAGCAACTGCTGCCCCCGTTCCGTAAGGGAAAGCTTTTCGCCCGCCTCTTCGGCCAGTCCTTCGCGCTCGAGATCGGCTCCGGTCGGTGCGCGCATGATGCGCCCGTACTGGCCACCATGGTAGATCAGCGGCTCCGCCTCGCGGCGGTCGAAATCGATGACCTCGCCGAGGAAGATGGCATGGTCCCCGCCCTCATATTCGAAGCGCGCGCGGCAGCCGAAGCGCGCAGCACATCCCTCGATAAGCGGAGCGCCTTCGGGCCCATCGGCGGGAGAAAGCCCCTCGAACTTGTTCTGGCCGGGCCTTGCGAACCGGTCGGACATGCCCTGCTGGTCCGCCGCGAGCACGTGGACCGCCCAGGTCTCTGCGTCGCGGAACACCGGCAGGCTTCCCGAGTGCAGCGACAGGCTCCACAGCACCATCGGCGGATCGAGGCTAACCGAGTTGAAGCTGTTGGCTGTCAGCCCCACGGGCGCGCCCGACGCATCGCGCGCGGTGACGATGGTCACGCCAGTGGCAAAGGAGCCGAGCGCGTTGCGGAAAGCGAGGGGATCGAACATCTTCGCAGTCCGCTATAGCGCCTGTGTGCGAAGGGCAAGCGTCAGGCAGCGACCTTGGGCGCGGGGCAGTAGCGCTCGAGGTATTCCTTGTGCCCCGGCATGCGCTGCACGAGCCACTGGATTGACTTGGCCATTTCGTCGACTTCCTTGGCCGAGGCATCGGCGACACCATCTGCCATCGGACTGGTGCCGTCCATCGTGATTCCCTGTCCGAGCATCACCGCCGCCCAGCTGGTGGTGGTGAAGAGCTCGTCCTCTTCGCGGAACACCTGTCCGTTCGCCTTGAACACCTCGATCTTCTCGGTGAGGCTGTCGGGCACGTCCATCGTGCGGCAGTAATTCCAGAACTCGGAATCGTCGCGGCGCGTGGCCTTGTAGTGCAGGATCAGGAAGTCGCGGATACGCTCGTACTCGCGGACCGTGAGGCGGTTGAAGGTGCTCGCCTGCGCTTCAGTCACACCGTCCAGCGACATGGTCGCGATCAGCTTGTTCACCCCGGTATTGATCAGGTGGATCGAGGTGCTTTCGAGCGGCTCCATGAATCCCGATGCAAGACCCAGTGCGACGACGTTCTTGTTCCAGAACTTCTTCCTCCGGCCGGTCACGAAACGAAGGTGGTTCGGGTCGGCCGTGGGCTTGCCCGCCATGTTGGCGATAAGGATGTCGGTCGCCTCGTCTGCTTCCATGAACTGGCTGCAATAGACATGGCCGTTGCCGTTGCGGTGCTGCAGCGGCACCTGCCACTGCCAGCCGGCCTTGTGCGCGGTCGCCTTGGTGAATGGCGGCGGCGGCGAGCCATCGTCGCGGTTGCACGGTAGCGCCACTGCGCGGTCACATGGCAGGTAGTGCGTCCAGTCCTCGTATCCGGTCTCGAGCGCCTGCTCGATTAGGAGGCCGCGGAAGCCAGTGCAGTCGACGAAGAAGTCGGCCTCGATCTCGGTGCCGTCGTCGAGGGTCAGCTTGGTGACAAAACCGCTCTCGCCATCGAGCGCCACATCCTTGACGATCCCCTCGTGGCGGACGACGCCGCGCTGTTCGGCATATTTGCGCAGGTACTGCGCATAGGCAGTCGCGTTGATGTGATAGGCGTAATTGATCGGCGGCAGGTCGTCGCGCGCATAATCCTCGGTCCGCGAGAACTTGCCGTAATAGGCCGCCATGGTCTCGAGGTTGAACAGCTGCAGCGGGCGCTTGTCGCCGCGCTCGCGCATCTTGTGCCAGACCTGGTGGAAGCCGATCCCGCCGATATCGTAGCCATAGGCGCCGAATGGGTGGATGTAGCTCTCGCCCACCTGACCCCAGTTCTCGAACTGGATGCCGAGCTTGAAGCTGCCCTGCGTGAAGGACAGGAAATCGCGTTCGTTGATGTTCAGCGCCTGGTTGAACTCGACGAAGGGCGGGATGGTCGCCTCGCCGACACCGACAGTCCCGATCTGCTCCGATTCCACCACTGTGATCGCCAGCTTGCGACCGTCACGGATCCGCGAAAGCGCCGCCGCTGCCATCCAGCCTGCAGTTCCCCCGCCCACGATTACGATATGTTCGATAGCCATCCCAAAACCCATGCCAGCAAAACGTGCCTGTTGCCAGACCGCAACGGTCCTGTGGCAGGGGAATATTCTAACTTGTGAACGCTCACAACCCTCGATATGTTACAAGCAGATTGCAGGATTCGTCCTGACAATGTCGCATGGGATAGGGAGGAACAATGTCTCAGAAACTAACCGGCGTCGCGCCGTATTCGCGTCGCATTGCAGCGCTGACCACGGCGTCGGGCCTCGCGCTCGTTGCCGCTCAGCCCGCTTGGGCACAGGATGCCGACCCGGTCGAAGAGCCGGTGGCAGAGGAAACCGATGACGACAACGTCATCATCGTGACCGGCATCGCCGCATCGCTCAGCAGTGCGCAGGACTTCAAGGAGCGCGCCGACACCGTTGTCGACGTGATCACCGCCGAAGACATCGGCGCACTTGCAGACCGCTCGGTTGCCGAAGCGCTGCAGCGCGTACCCGGCATCAACATCGGCCGTTTCGAGAAGACTTCCGACCCGACCCGTTTCTCGGTCGAAGGTACGGGCGTCATCATCCGTGGCCTCCCCGACAATTTTGGCCGCTCGGAACTCAACGGCCGCGACATCTTTTCGGCCACCGGTGGTCGCAGCCTGAGCTTCGAAGACGTTTCGCCCGAACTGGTCGGCCGCGTCGAAGTCTTCAAGAACGTCACCGCCGACATGATCGAAGGCCAGATTTCCGGCCTCGTGAACCTCGTGACCCGCAAGCCGCTCGACAAGCCGGGCCTCAACCTCGCGGGTTCGATCGAGGCGAATTATGGCGACCTTCGCGAAGAGTGGTCCCCGACGTTCAACGTCCTCGTCTCCGACACCTTCGATTCGGGAGCCGGCACCTTCGGCGTGCAGCTCAGCTACTCGAACTCGCAGCTGAAGAGCCGCACCGACTCCTCGCAGGCGATCGACACCTGCTACCGCCCCGCCGACCTGAGCGCAGGGTGTCAGCGCGTGTTCGACCTCAACTCGGGCGGTTTCGGTGACGAGCCCAACTTCACGCCGGACCAGTTCCCGCCGGCAAACTCGGTCCTCGTGCCGCAGTATGCAGGTGTTCGCACCACCGATCTCGATCGTGATCGCGAAGCCATCTCGGCAGTAGCCCAGTTCGAAAGCCTCGACGGCGGCCTCCTGATGACGCTGGAATATCTGCGTTCGGAAACGACCTTCTCGACCGAAGAGTTTGCGCTCATCGGCCGTATCGACGATGGTGTCTCCGCCCCCGAGCCGCGCTCGGACAGCAACTGGGTATTCGAGAACGGTCGCTTCGTCAGCGGCATCCTGACCGACAATGTCGGCGATGCGTACGCGACGCCGTTCGGCCTCGGCGGTATCCCGCTCGACAGCCTGCGCTTCCTGCGTGACACCACCAGCATCACCGAAGACTTGTCGCTCGACATCGACACGGTGTTCTCGGACCGCTTCCGCGGTAACTTCGAGATGCAGTACATCACGTCGGATCTTGAGCGCGACTCCGTCTTTGGCGCCATGAGCACCTGGGCAGACATCGATCTCGACCTTTCGGGCGAAACGCCGAACGTCCAGTTCATCGCTCCGATCGGCGCTCCGTCGGATTACTTTAGCTCGGGCTTCTACACCTATTACTGGTTCGGCCTCGACAGCCGCGAGAAGAACGATGCTGACATGTTCAGCCTGCGCGGTGACTTCGAATACGACATCAGCGACGATGGCTTCTTCAAGAAGGCACGTTTCGGCGCACGCTGGGCTGCTCGTGACCGTGTCACGCGCAACACCAACTTCAGCACCTGGGGCAACCTTTCGGCTCCCTGGGCCGGCCGCGGCGGCTGTGCTCCCTGGGGCGAAGGCCCGGGCTGCTTCAGCGAACCCGGCCCCTACACTGCCGACTGGTCGGGCTTCACGCCGGGTCGCTTCTACACCGGCCTTCCGGGTCAGGAATTCGCAATCGCGGGCGGTGCCTTCACCGATGATTTCCCGGAATTCTCGCAGCTGCGTTCGCCTTTCGCGAACAACTTCCAGCGCGGCGAAGCCGGCACTCCGATCCCGGGCGGTGCGGCATGGTTCTACGGCGGCGACGACTTCCTTCAGGATTACCTGAATGGTGTCACCGATGGCGAATGGGACCAGATCACCACCTTCTCGCAGACCCCGGAACGCTTCAATCTCGGCGTCAACGACCGCGTGTTCACGCGCTTCGACGGCACGAGCTTCGTTTGCGACCCGTTCTGCCCGCCTGAAATCTCGGACGTCCAGGAATCGACATCGGCAGCCTATGCCCGCGTCGACTTCGGTCTCGATTTTGACAGTGGCTGGTCGATCGCGGGTAACATCGGCCTGCGCTACGCAGATACTCTGGTGAAAGCCGACTCCTTCGTCGCCTTCCCCAACCCCGCCCAGTTCGATGCGGTGCGCATCGAAAACGGGGTGAATGTCGGCGGCAACGGCGATGGCATCGTGCAGCCTGGGGAAATCACCCAGACCTGTCCGCAGCTTCCGCCGGGGGCACCGATCGATCCGGACACCGGATCGCCCTTCGCCCGCGAGATCCTCTACTGCGAACTGACGGGTGCCCGTCTTGACGAGTACGCCTCGCTGTTCACGGGTGAGTTCATCTCGGACACCCGCGACATCCGCTTCGATCACTGGCTGCCGAGTTTCAATATCAGGCTCGACAGCGGTACCGGCATCGTCCTGCGTGGCGCCGTTTCGAAGGGCATCACGCGTCCTGACCTGAATGCCTTCAGCGCCAGCGGCGTCTTCGGCTTCAGCGGACGTGTCGACAGCGGTCCGCTGCTGTCGATCACGACCGGCAACCGCGGCCTTCGTCCGGTGGAATCGTGGAACTACGATTTCTCGGCCGAGTGGTACTTCGCAGACGTCGGCTCGCTTACCGCGGCGTTCTTCATCAAGGATATCCAGGGCCTGGTCGACCAGGGTACTGGCCTTGTGAACTACACCGCACCGAGCGGAACATCCGCCGATGTTATCATCACCGGCCCCGCCAACGATTACGATGGCGTGCTCAAGGGTGCCGAACTGGCTTACCAGCACAAGTTCGACTTCCTGCCCGGTCTGCTCAGCGGCTTCGGTGTCCAGGCGTCCTACACCTATGTGGATGCCGGCGACTTCACGAACCCGACCCTGTCGGCAATCGGCTCGCCGTCGGTTGCAGACGGTGCCGGACCGCAGAACGTCGGACCGTTCCAGGCGCAGCTGCCGCTGCGTGGCTTCTCCGAGCACACGATCAACGGCGTGGTGTTCTACGAGAAGGGACCGTTCTCGGCACGTGCGGCCTACAACTGGCGTAGCGAGTTCCTCGTGACGCCGCGCGACGACCTCTTCCCGTTCTCGCCGACGTTCCAGGAATCGGGCGGCCAGCTCGATGCCTCGATCTTCTACGCGATCAACGAGAACATTAAGGTCGGCGTCCAGGGCGTGAACCTTCTCGACGAGGTCACCACGCTCTCGACTGTGGTCGATTACGACGGCACCCGGACGATCAGTAACGCGTTCCGTAACGACCGTCGTTACACCTTCCTCGCCCGCTTCAACTTCTGAGTTGATCGGCTGACTGGATAAGGACGGGCCTCGGTTGCAAGACCGGGGCCCGTTCTTTATTGTGCGATGCAACGCTCATGCAGGAGCGTCGTCGCAAGTGCCTGAGAAAGAGATGGGATCGACGGCACGAGGGGTTTTCACCATGCGGCAGCGAGGGGAATGACATGGGTCGGCGCCGTCAGTCGGTGACTATCAAGCATGTGGCAGCCGATGCGGGGGTCTCCCTGCAGACCGTCAGCCGCGTCATCAACAACGAGCCCAATGTCCGCCCCGCCATGAAGGAGCGGGTGCAGGCGAGCATCGACAAGCTCGGCTATGTCCCTTCGATCGCGGCGCAGCGCATGAGCGGCTCGCGCTCCTACATCATCCTCGCGCTCAACGACCGCGACCTCACGATCGCCGACTGGAAGGCACGCGAAGGCCGCGACTGGGTCGACCAGATGCTGCTCGGCGGGATGGAGACATGCGCGGCGCACGGCTATCGCATGCTGATCGAGCTGGTCGACACGCATAACGACCATGTCGAGCGGGAACTCGGCGCGGCCATCGCGGCGCTCCAGCCCGACGGTGTGATCCTCACCCCGCCGCATTCTGAGAACCCGCTGATCACGGGCTTGCTCGCCGATCGGGGTATCCCCTTCGCGCGGATCGGCACGACCCAGCCTGGCCCCGGCTTCGCCATCACCATGGGCGATACGCACAATGCGCGCCTTGCGACCGATCACCTGATCGAATTGGGCCACGAACGGATCGGCTTCATCGCCGGCCCTGCAGATTTCAGCCTTTCGGACCGGCGCGTCAACGGCTGGAAAGCCGGTATGGATGATGCCGAACTGCCCACCGAAGGCCTTTGCGAAAGGGGCGACTTCGGCTTCGCGAGCGGCATCCATGCGGCGAACAAGTTGCTCGATATGGACAACCCGCCCACCGCTATCATCGCCAGCAGCGACCAGATGGCGTTGGCAACGCTCGAGGTGGCGCGCAAACGTGGTCTGGACGTGCCGAAGGATCTCTCGCTGGTCAGTTTCGACAACTCCCCCATCGTGCGATTCACCCAGCCGCCGCTGACCGCAGTCGACCAACCCATCGCGGCAACGACATCGCGCGCAGTCGAATTGCTGATCGAAGCGCGCCGCAAAGCGCCGCCCGAAGGCAAGATCGCAGTTTTTGGCGAACTCGTGGTTCGCGGTTCGACCGCACGTGCACCCAAGCGTGGCGGAAGCTGAGGCCCGTTCGGCGCAGCGCCAGTCGCTGCGCTTCATGTGGCTCTACGCTCTCGCTGCGGCAGGCGGCGCGGTCAGCTACGTGCCGTTCCTTACCCTGCTGTTGCCGGTTCGTGTCACCGACCTGGTGGCCGAGGGCAACATCGACCTGCTGGCGTACATCGCGTTCGCGGGGGCCATCACCGCGAGCGTAGCCAATATCGGCTTCGGCTGGCTCAGCGACCTGACCGGCTCGCGCAAGCCGTGGATTTTCGGCGGAGTTGTCCTTTCCTGCATGATGCTGGTGAGCGTTCGTACCGCGTCCGATCCGCTGCAACTCATCGGGGTGATCGTCATCTGGCAGCTCTCCATCAACATGATGCTGGCCCCGCTCGCTGCATGGGCTGGCGATGTCGTGCCCGATGGCCAGAAGGGTTTTCTGGGCGGCCTGCTATCCTTCGCCCCTGCGCTTGGGGCGGCTTCGGGTGCTCTTGTGACCATTCCCGGCCTTGCCGACCCGGACGAGCGATTGGTTGTAGTGGCAGGGCTCGTCGCAGCAATGGTCCTTCCAGTGCTTCTATTCGGCAAGCCGCAACCGATGCCGCAGCTGATGCGAGCGGCAAGAGAAACCGACGCGACCGTCCGCACGTTTTCTCGCGGTGCAGTTTCGCGCATGTGGCTCGCCCGCCTGCTCGTCCAGATCGCCGAAGCGGCGCTATTTGCATACCTCCTGATCTGGCTGGTGAGCGTGGATCCGGGCTTCAGCGACAATGACACCGCCCGCCTGTTTGCCATCGTCCTTGCCCTGTCCGTACCGCTCGCACTCATCGCAGGGCGCTGGTCCGACAGCCAGGATCGCCCGATCCTGCCGCTGGCTCTGAGTGCAGGTGTGGGAGCGGTCGGCTTGGTTATCATGGCGCTGGCGCAGGACATGGCAGGCGCTATCATCGGCTATGTCGTGTTCGGCCTCTCGACGAGCGTCTTCCTCGCGCTCCATTCGAGCCAGACCCTGAGAGTATTACCGAAACCCGCCACGCGAGGCCGCGACCTCGGCATATTCAACCTCACCAACACCGTTCCGAGCCTCATCATGCCATGGCTGACACTTGCCCTTGTTCCGGTCTTCGGCTTCGGCGGGCTATTCGTCGTGCTCGCCGCTCTTGCAGCGCTCGCAACATTGCTGCTGATTACCATGCCGCGCAGCAACTAGCGGCTTGATTTTGCCATTCCTGCATGGCAATCCTAGCGTTTGATAACGTTCTCAATCGGTAGGGAGCGGAGAGGGATGAGCAATATGAAAGCGTTTTGGATGGCAACGGCGGCTGCGATTGGCTTGGCCGGCTGCAGTACCGTTCCTGCGAAGGTCGGGGCACCAGTCGCTTCGGCATCGCAGATGAGCGAGGACGAGCGCGTTGCCGACCTGCTTTCGCGCATGAGCCTTGAGCGCAAGGTCGCACAGCTCATCCAGCCGCAGATCAACAGTTTTACGCCCGAAGACATGCGCCGCTATCGTTTCGGCAGCTACCTCAACGGCGGCAATGGCGGACCCTATGGCGATGAATTCGCCCCGGCCAGCGAGTGGCTGCGTTATGCCGACGAGATGTATCTCGCCTCGATCGCACCGATGGAAGGCGATGAACCCATCATCCCGACCATCTGGGGCACCGACGCCGTACATGGCCACACCAATATCGTGCAGGCCACTATCTTCCCGCACAACATCGGGTTGGGTGCAACGCGCGATGCCGACCTGATCCGCCGCATCGGCGAAGCCACCGCGGTCGAAATCGAAGTGACCGGCATCGACTGGAACTTCTCTCCCACGGTGGCCGTCGCGCGCGACGATCGCTGGGGCCGGACCTACGAAAGCTATTCCGAGGATCCTGCCATCGTCGCCCCGCTCGGCGCGGCGCTGGTCGAGGGCCTGCAGGGCCGAAAGGGCGATCCCGACCGTCTCGGAGCAGGTCATGTGATCGCCACAGCCAAGCACTTCTTCGGCGACGGCGGCACCGAACAGGGTGTCGACCAGGGCGATGTGAACGGAGACATCGAAGCTCTCAAGTCCATTCACGCAGCCCCCTACCCCGCGACCATCTCCGCGGGTGTCGAAACGATCATGGCGAGCTTCAACTCGATCAATGGCCGCAAGATGCATGGCAACGAGGCTTTGCTGACCGACGTGCTGCGCGGCGAGCTCGGCTTCGATGGCCTCGTCGTCGGCGACTGGAACGGCCACGGGCAGGTTGCCGGCTGCACCAATACAGATTGCCCGCAGTCACTGCTCGCAGGTCTCGACATCTACATGGTGCCCGACGACTGGAAGGGCCTCCTCGAAACGCTTGTTTCGCAGGTCGAGGACGGCACGATACCGATGGCGCGCCTCGACGAGGCGGTCGGCCGCGTGCTGCGCATGAAAATGCGCGCAGGCCTCCTCGATGAATTCGTGAAGCCTTCGGCCCGGCCGAACGCGGGCGATTACAGCCTCATCGGTTCGCCCGAACATCGCGCGATTGCGCGCGAGGCGGTGGCCAAGTCGCAGGTGCTGCTCAAGAACAACGACATCTTGCCACTCAAGGCGGGTGCCGACGTCCTCGTCGCGGGCACGGCTGCTGACGATATCGCGCAGGCTTCGGGCGGTTGGACGCTGACCTGGCAGGGCGGCGGCGATCTCACGAATGACGACTTCCCTGGGGCAACCTCGATCTGGTCGGGTATCGAGACGGCAGTCGAAGCAGGCGGCGGGACGGCCACCTTGTCCGAGGACGGCAGCTACACGGCCAAGCCCGATGTCGCGATCGTCGTTTTCGGCGAGGAACCTTACGCCGAATTCGCAGGCGACCGTAAGCACCTCGGCTTCACCGATACCGAAGGCCTCGATCTGCTCCGCAAATTCAAGGCCGACGGCGTACCGACCGTGGCCGTCTTCCTCTCCGGGCGCCCCATGTGGATGAACCGCGAACTCAATGCCGCCGATGCCTTCGTCGCATCTTGGCTGCCCGGCGGTGAAGGTGCGGGCATTGCCGATGTGCTAACCGGCGCCATGCCGGCGACCGGCAAGCTCGGTTTCAGCTGGCCTGCCGAATGCGACTTCGGTCCGGTCAACGGCGCCGAAGGCGCGCTTTTCCAAGTCGGCTACGGCCTGTCCTTCGGTGAAGGCGGTGCACTGCCTGCCCTGCACGAGGAATGCGCCCCGCTCACCATGGGCGCTGCGCTCGACTGGTACGTGAACGGCCGCCTAGCGGACGGCGTGCTCGCCAATACGGCGACTGGCAAGCTCGACAACCTTCGCGGTGGGGCAGGCGGGATCACTGCCATCGGCCTCGACCGCAATGCGCAGGAAGACGCGCGCACCGTATCCTTCGCTCCCGGCTCCTCGCTCGAGTTCGCGCAGGGCGGCGGCGACAAGGGCCTCGGCTACCGAATCGCCTACCAGGTTCTCGAGCGGCCCCGCGGCGCGGTGACGCTGAAGGTCGGTTCGGGCGAGGCTCTCGATATCACGCAAGAGCTTTCGGTCGCTGCCGGCAAGGGCTGGCGTGAAATGGTCGTCACGGGCGCCTGCGCCACTGATCTCGGCCCGTCGCTTGCCCTAGCTTCGGAAGGCGCGTTCGAGATCAACATCGGAACTATCGTGCGCGAAGAGTTTGCGGAAGGGACCGACTGCTCGTTCTGAGCATGCATTCATATTCGCTTTGTGTGACGGCGAAACGCTGCCAAACAGGTGAATGATAAACAGCCCGGACAACAACAGGTCGTACCGGGACTTGGGAGGGACACTAACATGGCAATCGCACCGGACGTCGCGACAAGCACCGATCCGAATCCAATCGAAATTGATGACGATACTCCGCCGGTAGACGCACCGGGCCTGCAGTACTTCGTCTTCGGCCTGTTCTTCATCTTCGGCGGCATCACCTCTCTGAACGACGTGATCATCCCGAAGCTGAAGGAACTCTTCACGCTCAGCTGGACCGAGGCCATGCTCGTCCAGTTCTGCTTCTTTGCAGCTTACCTGATCATCGGGATCCCGGGTGCGAAGCTGGTCAAGAAGTTGGGCTATATGCGCGGCGCGGTCGCGGGTCTCTTGACCATGATGCTCGGCTGCCTGCTCTTCATCCCGGCAAGCCAGACGGCCACATACATCGTCTTCTTGGGCGCACTGTTCGTGCTCGCCAGCGGCGTGGTGATCGTGCAGGTGGTCGCCAACCCGCTTATCTCGTTGCTTGGCCCGCCCAGCACTACGCATAGCCGCCTGACCTTTGCGCAGGCCTTCAACTCGCTCGGCACTACGGTCTTCCCGATCGTAGGCGCGGTTGTAATCCTCGGCAGTCTTGCCACGGTGACGGCAGACCAGCTCTCGGGTCAGGCCCTGATCGAATACCGCCAGGCCGAAAGCGAGGCAATCTGGCAGGGCTACCTCGGCCTTGCCGGGCTGATCGCAGTGGTCGCCATTGCCGTTTGGATGTTCCGCAATCGCCTGCCGCACGATGCGAAAATGATGGGCGATACCGAACTCGTCACTTGGGGCCGCTATCTCGTCGGCCTCGCGCTGGTTATCGGCGGTGTCTGGGCTGCTCTAGCCATCAGCCCCTGGCTCGGCGTGGCGCTGATCCTCGCTGCGCCTGCTGTCTGGCTCTACGATAACAGCCTGCTCACCCGCACGCGCTTCAGCTTCGGGGCGCTCTGCATCTTCCTTTACGTGGGCGGTGAAGTCGCAATCGGCTCGGTGATCATCAACTACCTTTCCGAAGAGCGCGTGCTCGGCCAGCCCGAGAGCGTGATCGGCTGGATGATCGGCCTCTACTGGGGCGGCGCGATGGTGGGCCGTTTCATCGGTTCCTACTTCCTGCGCATCTTCTCGCCCGGCAAGATCCTCGCCTTCAACGCGACCGGGGCGATCCTGCTTATCATCATCTCGACCATGACCAGCGGACAGGTCGCGGCCTACACGCTCCTGGCAGTCGGCCTGATGAACTCGATCATGTTCCCGACGATCTTCTCGCTTGCTTGCGAGAAGCTCGGTCCGCGGGCGGCAGACGGGTCGGGCATCATCAACGTCGCCATCTGCGGCGGCGCGATCGTGCCGCTGCTCTACGGCGTGGTGGCAGACGCAACGGGCGGCAGTCTGGCGACTGCAATGATCATTCCGATCGTCTGCTATGCCGTCATCGCGGCCTTCGGCATCTTTGCAAGGAAGCCTGCCATCGCCTGATATCCGCTTGGATTAACTCCAATCCGGGGGTTCGCAAGGAGGCTGAGGTCTGCCATGCGGCCCCCGAACTTTTTGAAGGACCGACACTCTCGATGACCGATGCCGAACTCGCCGCCCATCTCGCAGAAGTGGCGGGCAAGATCCTGATCGAAGTGCGGACAAGCGGCATGTTCGAGGGCAAGGCGCTCGGGAAGGCAGGTGACGAAACGGCCAACCAGTTCCTTTGCCATGCGATCCGCCAGCAGCGGCCCGACGACGGGCTGCTGTCGGAAGAGGAAAAGGACAATGCGGCCCGCCTCGACAAAGAGCGCGTCTGGATCGTCGATCCGGTCGACGGCACGCGCGAATATGGTGAGGCACGCAGCGACTGGGCAGTGCATGTCGCGCTCTGTGTGAACGGCAGGCCGGAAACGGGCGCGGTCGCCCTGCCCGGCCTCGACACGGTCCTGCGCACCGATGCGCCGATCGACGTGCCCGCAGCGGCCGAGCGCCCGCGCATGGTCGTGAGCCGCACCCGCCCCGCCAAGGAAGCGGTTTCCGTTGCCGAGACCATCGGGGCGGAACTGGTCGGCATGGGTTCTGCGGGGGCGAAAGCAATGGCCGTCGTGCGCGGGGAGGCAGAGATCTATCTCCACACCGGCGGGCAATACGAATGGGACAGCGCCGCACCTGCGGCAGTCGCCCTCGCGCACGGCATGCATGCCAGCCGGATCGACGGTAGCCCGCTGACCTACAACCAGGCCGACACCTACATGCCCGACCTGCTCATCTGCCGTCCGGAATGGGCAGAGCGTGTGCTCGCCGAAGTGGCGAAGTTGAGCGCCTAGTCTTCGACCTGCGCCAGCAGCTGCTGCGCACGGCTAAGGTGCGGCCGGTCGAGCATCTTGCCATTATGACCGATGGTCCCCGCACCGGGATTGGCCTCGAACACCGCCACGATCTCTTTCGCTTCGGCGATCTCTTCCTCGCTCGGCGTAAAGGCGGCGTTGATGACCGGCACCTGCGCAGGGTGGATCGCCAGCATCCCGCGATAGCCGTCGCGCCGGACCTTCTCCGCGCGCGCCTTGAGGCCTTCGAGGTTGCGGAAGTCGCCGTCGATCGTCTCGATCGCGGGAACATTGGCAGCGGCTGCCCCTAGCAGCGTCAGGCTGCGCGCCAGCTCGTAGGTGAAGGTATATTCGCCGTCCTCGCCACGGTTCGACATGGCCCCGATGGAATCGGCGAGGTCCTCCGCGCCCCAGGTCATCGCCACGAGACGCGGCGCCCCGGCATAATCGCCGGTGGTGAACATCGCTGCAGCCACTTCGGTTACCAGCGCGATCACCGGGGTCGAGCCCGGCTCGATGCCGAGTTCCATCTCGAGCGGGGTGAGCAGGCGATCGAGTTCTTCTACATCGTGCCGGCCACGCGACTTGGGCAGCATGATCCCGCCCGATCTTGCGGGCATGATCGCGGCAAGGTCGTCAGCCGTATGCGGTCCGTCCAGCGGGTTCACACGCACCCACAGCCGGTCGTGCTCGCCATTGTCGCGAGTCTTGAGGAAAGCGCATATCGCCTCGCGTGCAGCGGGCTTTCCGTCTTCCGCCACGGCATCTTCGAGGTCGAAGATCACGATGTCGGCATCGCCCTCGGTCGCCTTGGTCATCTTCTTTTCGCTGTCGCCGGGCGCGAAGAGCCAGGAACGCGAACGGGCGGGCAGGCGGGCGGAATTGGTCACGAAGGATTGTCCTCTCTCGAATTCGCGCCCCAAAGGGAGGAATTCGCGCCTCCGGTCAAGGGTCGGCCTAGCCTGCGCCCACGCCTTCGAGCCCGGGCACCATGACCGTCCTTGCGCCGCCAAAGTCCTCGCGCACGACGATCAGGCCCTGCTTTTCGAGGTGGTCGAGCAGGCGGCGGATGCGCCCCGGCGAGCTGGTGCCATAAGCGCGGGCCAGTTCGTGCTCGTCGACCTGCGTCTCGCCGGCATGCGCAGCCTTGGCGATGACGAGGAAGGGGCCGAGCAGGTCTTCATCCACCATCGATGCGAGCTGCATGATGCGCGCCTGCATGTCCTCCTCCAGCGCGTCGAGGCCGGCAGCGGCAATCGCGAACTTGCGGCGGAACGCATGCATGTCGGGCATGGGGCCGATCAAACGCTCGCGGCGACATCTCGTGAGGAAGGTCTGGTACTGGGCCGAGGCCGACTGGAAGGCGATGCCTTCTTCGGCGGCGATTTCCACAATCAGCTCCGCGATCCGGTTCGCCACACTCGAGGTGTCGACCGGCTCAGCAGGTGCATCAACCTGCCGTTCCTCGGCATGGGCGATGCTGTCCTCCATCTCGTCCATGCGCGGCGCAGGCGGGGAGCGGGCGGAGGCGTCGGCGTTGCCACATCGGCGGCAAGGTCGCGTGTCAGCAGGTCGGCCATGTCTTCGGGTGCCGTATCTGGCAGGGCCATCAGTCCTTCGCTGCGCGCCTGATGGCCGGTCTTCACCGGACCGATCTTGCAGGCGATCGGCAGGCGCGTGATCGCGGGGCCGAGCGCGAGGAAGTGCCCGCGTTCCAGCTCGCGAATGCGTTCGGCCTGCCGCCGCTCCATGCCGAGAAGATCGGCAGCGCGGACCATGTCGATATCGAGGAAGGTGCGGCCCATGAGGAAGTTCGAGGCCTCTGCCGCAACGTTCTTGGCGAGTTTCGCGAGGCGCTGCGTGGCGACGATACCAGCAAGCCCGCGCTTGCGGCCGCGGCACATGAGGTTGGTCATCGCCGAGAGCGTCATGCGGCGCGTGTCCTCAGCCATCTCTCCGGCAGCGGCAGGAGCGAACATCTGCGCCTCGTCGACCACCACCAGAGCAGGGTACCAGTGCTCGCGCGGGGCATCGAACAGCGCGGTCAGGAATTGTGCGGCGCAGCGAATCTGCTGTTCGACTTCCAGCCCGTCGAGATCGAGCACCACGCTGGCGCGGTGTTCGCGGATGCGGCGGGCAAGCGCCTCGATCTCTCCCGGCGAATAGGCCGAGCCGTCGATCACGACATGACCGAATTCCTCGGCCAGCGAGGGGAAATCGCCTTCGGGGTCGATCACCACCTGCTGGACCATGCCCGCGCTCTCTTCTAGCAGCCTTCGCAGCAGGTGCGACTTGCCGCTCCCCGAATTGCCCTGCACGAGCAAGCGGGTGGCGAGGAGTTCCTCGATGTCGAATTCGACCGGCTTTCCGGACGTCTCGTGGCCGATGGTGATCTGCGCTGTCACGCGCATGTGGCTAGCGGGCCGAATCCGGAAGGAGGAAGGGCGCTAACCATCGTTTTGCCCAGTACGATTGCGAGTCCGGCCTGCGCTCGCTAGGCAGGCTCCAAGAGAGGACTGAATTCTATGCGGAAGTGGTTCGGGCGGATCCTGTTCGCCCTGTTCGTGGTCGTGCTGGTCGGTTTCGTCGCATTGGCGAGCTGGGAACCCTTCTGGGCCAAACGTGACCAGGTGGCGCTCACGACAGAGAGCTATTCCGCCGAGATCATCCGCGACGATTACGGTGTCCCGCATATCTACGGTGAGCGCGATCGCGATGTCGCCTATGGCGTGGCCATCGCCCATGCAGAAGACGATTTCGCCACGCTGCAGGACGTGCTGGCCATGGCGCGCGGGCGCTACGGTGCGATTGCGGGCGAGGACGGCGCAGCGATCGACTACGTATATCACCTGCTCGATGCACGAGGCACGGCAGAACGGAATTATCCGCAGCTGCCCGAAGACACTCGCGCGCTGTTCGAAGCCTATGCCACCGGCATGAACGATTATGCCCACCAGAACCCGGAAGAGATAAAGCTGGCCAACCTCTTCCCGATCGACGGCAAGGATGTCGCGGCGGGTTTCGCACTGCGCCAGCCGTTCTTCTTCGGCCTCAACAACGTCATCCAGCCGCTCGTGCAAGGTGACGACCTGAGGCGCGAATTCGGCCCCGACATTCCCGGCTTCCCGCGCGAAGGTTCGCGCCCGCTGCGTGCTGGCGAGCAGCACGAAGGCGAGGACGTCGCCTATTCGCCGTTCGGACCCGACGGCGCGCACAACGGATCGAATGCATTTGCCGTCGCACCCGAGAAGTCGGGCGGTCCGACCACGCTTGTCTCGAACAGCCACCAGCCCCTTCGCGGCGGTGTCGCATGGTACGAGCTTGTCGTCGAAAGCGAGGAAGGCTGGCACTATGCCGGTGCGAACTTCCCCGGCTCGCCCTTCCCATTCCTTGGCCACAACCGCGACCTCGGCTGGACCAACACGGTCAACACGCCCGACATGGTCGATGTCTACCAGCTCGAAATGGACGAGACCGGAACGCGCTATCGCTTCGGCGGCGAGTGGCGGGACCTCGAGATCCGCACAGTTACGCTGCCGGTACGAGTCGGACCGGTGGTCCTGCCGATCCGCCGCGAGATCCATCGCAGCGTCCACGGACCTGTGATCGCCAACGAGAATGGACATTTCGCTTTCCGTTATGGCGGGATAGACAATCTCGGACAGCTCGACGCCTATTACCGGCTCAACAAGGCGCAGAACTTGGAGGAATGGGAAGGCATCCTCGCCCGGATGGACATCCCCTCCACCAATTTCATCTATGCCGACAAGGCGGGCAACATCGCCTATGTTTACAACGCCGCCATTCCCGACCGGACGAAGGGGCCGAACTGGCGCAGCGTGCTCGACGGTAGCGATCCGGATCTCCTCTGGAACGGCCCGGTCGATTACGAGGAATTGCCGCGTTACGTGAACCCGGCCTCGGGCTGGCTCTATAATGCTAACAATGCGCCCTATACCGCTGCGGGGCCCGGCAGCGACCTGTCGCCCGAAGAATTCGCGCCCGAACTCGGCGTGGAACTCAAGCAGACCAATCGCTCGCGCCGCGCATGGAAGCTGCTGAGCGACGCGGAGCTGCTCGATCGCGAGAACCTGAAGCGCATAAAGTACGACACGGGCTACGAGCGTGACGGATACGTCGCGCAGCTCTGGAGCGATCTCGAAGCGCTCGACCTGTCGGACGAGCCGAGGCTCGGAGAAGCACGCGACATGCTGATGGAGTGGGATTTCACCGCCGACAGCGAAGGCCGGGCCGATGCGCTCGCGCTGCTGATGATCCGCGAGTTCATGTCCTGCTCCTATCAGAACAAGCCGTGCCCTGACGTGCGCGAGGAACTGACGAAGCACACCGCGCATCTCGAAACCCACTTCGGCCGGATCGATCCGCCGATGAGCGACCTGCTGCGCCTGAGGCAGGGCGAGGTCGACCTGCCTCTCGATGGCGGGTCCGACACGTTGCGCGCCTCGACCCTGTGGGATGTGAACGAGGACGGCCGCCTCGCGCTGCGCCATGGCGACAGCTTCATCCAGTGGGTGGAGTGGGAACCCGGCGAACGCGTCACCTCGCAGTCGATCCAGCCATTCGGAGCAGCGACCACGCGGCCCGATTCCCCGCATTACGACGACCAGATGCAGCTGTTCGTCCAGCACCGGTTGAAGCCGGTGCATTTCTGGCGCGAGGATGTCCTCGCCCATGCCGTCAGCCGGAAGAGGGTGACGCACACACCGTAACCGCCTAGACCCCGCACAGATTTGTCTTGGAGAGAACCCACATGAAGCGTCTGATTTCGACCAGTATCATCGCCCTCGCCGTATCGGCGTGCTCGTCTTATTCCGACGCTCCGGTCGCCAGCACAGGTGCTGCCATCGAGGCACCGGCCGCTGCCGAAGTCGCCAGCCTGACCGAGCTCGTCGATGAAGTCGCGATCCCTTACGAGAAGTTCACGCTCGACAACGGGCTCGACGTGATCGTCCACGAGGACCGCAAGGCGCCGATCGTCGGCGTTGCCGTGTGGTACAATGTCGGCTCCAAGGACGAGCCCGAAGGCAAGACGGGCTTTGCCCACCTGTTCGAACACCTCATGTTCAACGGCTCGGAAAACGCGCCGAACGACTATTTCCAGTACCTGCAGGAAATGGGCGCGACCGATTACAACGGCACGACCAACTTCGACCGCACCAACTACTTCCAAACCGTTCCGCGCCCCGCGCTCGAACGCGCGCTGTGGCTGGAAAGCGACCGGATGGGATACCTTCTCGGCGCAGTGACGCAGGAGAAGCTCGATAATCAGCGCGGCGTTGTGCAGAACGAAAAGCGCCAGGGCGACAACCAGCCCGGCGGCCTCGTTTTCTACGAGATCCTCGAGAACATGTTCCCCGAAGGCCACCCCTATGGCCACTCGGTGATCGGTTCGATGGCCGACCTCGACAGTGCCTCGATGGACGATGTGCGCAACTGGTTCCGCGACAAGTACGGCCCGAACAACGCCACGGTCGTGCTCGCGGGCGACATCTCGGCCGCCGAAGCGCGCCCGCTGATGGAAAAATGGTTCGGCCCGATCAACCGCGGTCCGGTCAACAATCCTGCGCAGGCTGAAATCCCCGTTCTCGCCGAAGACAAGCGCAGCGTGATGCGCGACAATGTGGCCGCGACGACAATCACCAAGTACTGGGCAGTGCCCGGCATCACCAGCGAGGAGCTGACCGCACTCAACGTGGGCGCGAGCGTCTTCGGCGGCCTCGCTTCGAGCCGTCTCGACGAGATCCTCGTGCGCGACGAGCAACTCGCCGTGAGCGTCGGCGCAGGCAACTTTGACTTCCAGCGCGTCGGCATCCTGCTGGTCAACGCAACGCTCAAGCCGGGCGTCGAGCTCGAAGTGCTCGAAAACCGCCTCGACGAGCTGATCGCCGAATACATTGCCGAAGGTCCGACCGAAGAGGAAGTGCGCCGTGCGGCGACCAACGACCTCGCCGGAACGATCCGCGGCCTCGAACAGGTCGGCGGCTTCGGCGGCAAGGCCGTGACGCTGGCTCGCGGCGAAGTGCTTGCCGACGATCCGGGCTTCTACAAGAAGCAGTTCGACACGCTCGCCACGCTCACCGCGGCAGACGTGAAGGGCGCGATGGAGCGCTGGATGACGCGCCCCGCATTCACCCTCGTCCTCGAACCGGGCGAGCGCGACGATACCTATGAGGAAGCGGCATCTGTCGGCGGCGCAGACAACGCCTCGGAGCGTGATCGCGAAGCCGAGGAAATCACCGTCACCAAGGTACGTCCGGCCCCGCCGATCGACACTATCGCGACGCTCGACTTCCCCGATATCCAGCGCGCGACGCTCGCCAACGGCATGGCCGTGACTTACGCTCAGCGCGACGCGGTACCGGCGACCTATGTCACCATGTCGTTCAACGCCGGTAGTGCCGCTGATCCTGCGGGCATGCGCGGTCTTGAAGACCTCACCATGAACCTGTTCGACGAAGGCACGGCAGGCATGACCAGCCAGCAGATCGCCGAAGAGCGCGAGAAGCTGGGCCTGACGATTTCGACCGGCGGTGGTGCCGACCGTTCCACCTTCACCCTGTCGGCTCTGTCGGCGAACCTCACACCCTCGCTCGAACTGATGAGCGACATCATCCGCAACCCGGCCTTCAACGAAGCCGATCTGGAACGTGTGCGCACGCAGACGGTCACCGGCATCCGCCAGCAGATGAAGTCGCCCAACGGCATTGCATTCCGCGCCATGCCGGCCGAGATCTTCGGCGAGGCCAACCCCTATGGCGGCACGAGCACGGTTGAGAGCGTCCAGTCGATCACCCGCGCCGATCTCTACGCCTTCAAGGATCGCTGGATCCGGCCCGACAATGGCGAGGTCTTCGTCGTGTCCGACCAGCCGCTGGCCGATGTCGTCGACTCGCTGAACGCCGTGTTCGGTGACTGGAGTGCACCGGACGCTGCCAAGGGTACGAAGGCATTCGCGTCTGCCGCACAGGCGACCGAAGGCAATCGCATCATCCTCTACAACCGGCCGAACTCGCCGCAGAGCTACATCGTCGGGGCGCAGCTGACCCCGCTCGATGCGCGTGATGCGAATTACATCGACTTCACCAATGCGAACAACTCGCTCGGCGGCAACTTCCTCGCACGTCTCAACATGAACCTGCGCGAGAGCAAGGGCTGGAGCTACGGCTACCGCGGTGGTGCGCAGACTTTCGAGAATGCGGTCGTCTACTTCACCGCTGGCGGCGTGCAGGCCGACCGAACCGGGGACTCGCTCGCCGAAGTGCGCCGCGAGATTTCCGAGTTCCTCTCGACCCGCGGCGTGACGCCAGAAGAGCTCGCGCGCAATGTCGCATCGGAAGTCGGCGAGCTTCCGGGCCGCTTCGAAACCTCGGGCTCGGTCCTCAGCGCACTGCAGAGCAATGCGCTCTACGGCCGCAGCGACGACTACTACGAAACGCTGGTCGAGAAGTACCAGGCACAGACGACTGACAGCCTCGATGCCGCTGCCCGTGCAGCGCTCAACGAGGACGAGTTCATCTGGCTGGTGGTCGGCGATGCAGAGCAGGTGATGAGCCAGCTCGAACTGCTCGGCCTGCCGATCGAAGTCCGTGAACTGCCGAGCGACGAATAAGTCCAAGGCCAAGAACCGGAAAGAGGGCGGCAGGCGCGCCGCCGTCCTCTTTCGCTCCACCTGCCAGTTGTGGTTGAACCTAACTGACACACGTGTAAACAAGCGCGCAGAGCCATAGCGGTCCGCTCCCCCAGTGACCGCCGTAATTTAGGAGAATACGCATGTCCGTAGCCGGTACTTATGACACCGTCGTCAAGAGCCCGATGGGCGACCAGAAGGGCACCTTCACTGTCGTTCCGGGTGACGATGGCAACACCTTCACCGGCTCGATGGCCGGCGGCATGGGTTCGATGGACGTCAAGGACGGCAAGATCGACGGCAATGAGCTGACCTGGGCAATGGACATGACCGTCCCGATGCCGATGACGCTGAACTGCAAGGCGACCGTCGACGGCGACCAGCTGACCGGCACCGTCAACGCCGGTGCTTTCGGCGACATGGCGCTGACCGGCGAACGCCAGGGCTGATCTTTCAGACCAAAAACGAAAAGGGGCCGCCGGAGCGATCCGGCGGCCCCTTTTTCGTGCCTTGAAGGCGCGCTCGATTACGGCGTGTCGTAAGGCCATACGAGGTTGATGAGGAACATCACCAAGAAAACCGCGAAGAAGAGACGCCAGTTCCATTTGGATTTCCCTGCACCACCCTCCCCCTTGTCCCGCAACAGGAAGACAAGGATGCCAATAACAACTGCGCTGACCGCAGCATGAGCCAAATCGAAATGCATCAATAACCCTCCAGACTGACTAGCTGCACTAAATATCGGAAATTCCCCGATGTCCAGCCGGGGCCGGTCCGTCACAATTTCGCCACTTTTGGTGATACGTTGACCGAAAATAGAGAAGATACGGGTCGATTCGAATTCTACGCAGAGCGCCTTCATTCCGGAGGTGAGAGGGAGGACCTGAATGACTGTCGGACTAAAACATCTTGTCGCCGGAACCGCACTAGCCGCCATGGCTGCTGTTCCCGTCATGGCCGAGAAGGCCCGTGATCTTCAGTATATTCAAGACATGCGTGGAAGCAGCGCCGAAAGCGAACTTCGCAATCGTGGTTTCGTCCACGTCTCGACGCACAAGGATTCCGGCTACGCTGCACACAGCTATTGGTGGAACAGCAAGGACGATGATTGCCTTGCCGTCACCACTTATGACGGCCGAGTCTCCTCCCTGCGCGATGCGAGCGATCAGGATTGCGGGCATCACAAGGGAGACGACGTGGCCGCCGCAGTTGGCGTTGTCGCGGGAGCTGCAATCCTCGGCGCGCTGCTAGGTCACAAATCGCACCACCACGACGACAATAAGCATCACGAGGACCGCAACACCAACCGCCAGTTCGAGCGCGGCTACCAAGACGGTCTCCACAATGCGTCCTATCACAATTACGATCGCTCGGACGCATATTCGGATGGCTACCGGGCCGGTGTCGACGAGCGTAACGCCAACCTACGACATCATCACGGCCATGGCGGCTATGACCGTAAGGCGAAGTTCAACGACCTGAATGGAGCGCGTGCGCGCAGCGGTATGGACCAGCTCGAGAGGCGCGGCTTCCGGCAGGTGGATAATTTCACCAGCGGCAATACACGCTACTCGATCCAGTACCGCTCACAGTCGCGCCAGTGCATCCAGGTCACGATTGCCGACGGACGCTTCTACGACGTTCGCGACATCGGTCGCCATCCTCAGTGCCGCTGAGCGAAGGAGGGACAGCATGAAGTTCAAGGCAATTGCGGCGGGCGCTTCGGCGCTCGCCCTCGCCGCTTGTGGCGGCTCTCCGACAGAAAATGATGCTTCGGGGGAGGAAACAACGGCGGAAACCCAGGTTTCCATTCCCGAAAGCCTCGCGCCCTTCGGTGAGGGCTATCCCAATGCAGGCGATCCCTGCCGGAACCTCGGCGAAAGCGCTGCAACCTCAAACTATCTCGACGACAGCGCTGTTCTCGTCGGTTGTCCCAGCGAAGCTTCGGCCGAGGCACTGAACGGAAACATCGTCGGCAATGTCGAGGGCGTGCGACTTGTCAGCGTGCCGATGGGCGATGCCAATGTCGGCATGGGAGAAAATGGCCCGGTCGCAAGTCCGGTGCAGACGGAGGCTCCGCGAGAGGTTCCCATTCGCGGCGCAAACAGCCTCGAGACGCGCTGTGCGGACAAGGTCGCAAGCACGACCGGGGCGAGCGTGATCGGCACCAACCGGATCGAGGAAAGCGAGGCCGCGATTGCGATCTTCGTCAATGTCGATGGAGCCGAAGCTCCATGGCGCTGCCTCGCCTATCGCGACGGAACGGTCGGCGAAGTCATGTACACTGGCAGCGAAGGCGCGCTCTGATACGACTGGGAGGAACTGCGAAAATGAGGGTTGTACTTGTCACCTCTGCCCTGTCTCTGACCCTTGCCGCATGCGGCGATGGCGCCGCGACTTCCGAAGCCGATGCGACGGACGAAACTGCCGCAAGCGCGGTAGTGGCGAACACGGCAGGAGAACCTGCGGATGAGCAGCCGGCCTATGGCGAAGGCGATGCGACCGTCGCCGGTACGGACTACAATGCCACCACCATCATGCCCTGCGGGTTCGACAACTCTCCGCCCGAACAGAGCTGCAATGCAGGCGTCAAACGCAACTGGGGCGAGGACGGTACGCATCTGGTCGAAGTGACCAAGCCCGACGGACGCAAGCGCGCGATCTTTTTCAATGGCACTACCCCCTATGGCGCGGACAGCGCACAGGCGGACGGATCTGCTGGATGGGAATTCGAGACCACGCGCGACGGTGACCAGGTCACGATCTCATACGGGCCTGAAACCTATGTCGTCGTCGATGCGCTGATCACCGGGGGTAAACCGACTAACAAGGGAGGCCACCATGGCCAGAACCAAGTTGAACACAGTCCTCATGCTGGGAGCAGCTGCGCTCTTGCTGCCGGCCTGCGAGGGAATTCCGGGCTTCGGCCAGGAGACGGTTCTCGACGAAACGAGCTGGTCGCTTTTCGCAATCAGGGAAAACGGTGTCTCGACGCGTCTCGACCCCGATTTGCGCGAGCGCCACGGGATCACGTTTGAAAGCGACGGTGCCCTCTACGCCCAGTTGGACTGCAACCGCGGACAGGGACGGTGGAGCGCCCGCGAGACGGGTCCGGATAGCGGGACCATCGTCATTAGCGGAATGACCTCGACGCGCGCATTCTGCCCACGACCGAGTTTCGGTGAGCAGATGGCGGCCGAACTGCCATCGGCCACCGATTTCGAGATTGCCCCGCGGACGGGTCGGTTACGTGTGATCACGCGTGACGCCACTTACGTCTTCGAACGGGCGTATGACCGCTGAGGCATCCGCTCGGCTGATCCTCGTCGCGGGACTGTGCACGCTCGGTTCCGCGACGGCGTTGCATGCACAAGGAAATGCGGAAGAAGGCCCGTGGGATTTCGTCGAGTTCGAAGTGAAGAGCTGGGGCGCACCGATGTCGTCCTGGCGTATCCTGCCCAATGGCGGTGGAAGCTGGACGGAAGCGGTTCGCGAGGATGGCCAGCCGCCCAATGTGCCTGCAGCGCAGGCCTGGCACGAGATCGAGCCTGAGGTGTCGAATTACACCGAACTGGAAACAATCCTCAAAAGGCTGCCCGATCCTGCTCCGGATTCGCAGGACTGCGAGAATTTCATGACCGATGCGGCTTACGGCACGCTGCGCATGACGCGTGGCGCCACCACGACGGAAATCGCGTGGAATTCGGGCTGCCTCGATGAAGACTACGTTGCTTTCGTGGCCATACTGAAGGAAGCGGACGAGCACATGCAGGAGCTGGGAAAGGCTGCCCCGGTCAGCCGGGTCGAGCCTGCTGCCAGTCGCTGAAGGCCCTCAGCGCTTCCAGAGCCAGTAGAGGATCGCCGCGTTGATGGCCGGGGAAAGGATCCCGAGAAGCGGTCCGCCGAGCCCCAGCCTGTCGCCCAGGATGTTCCAAGGAAGGCCCAGAGGCATCAGGAAGATGCCCGAAAGCGGATCCTGCTCCTGTCCGAACCAGCCGAATGTGCCCACTGCCAGCAGGAAAAGCGCCAGTGCGTAGATCACCACGAAGACGATGAAGAGCCATTTCATGCCAGCAAGGCTATCGCTTTTCGCCCGAAACACAAAGGGCCGCCGATTTTCACCAGCGGCCCATCATGTTTGCGGGAGGCAGTGGCTTAGTCGACCACGTCCATTTCCTCGATCAGGCCCTGAGCGCCGTCGACCTTGTCCATCACCCACAGCATGTAGCGGGTGTCGACATGAATCGTCCGCGTGGTGCGCGGATCGAAGTCCCAGTCCGAATTGACGCTTTCGAACGTACCGTCGAACAGCAGGCCGACCAGTTCGGCGCGCGCATTTAGCGTCGCCGAGCCGCTGTTGCCGCCAGTGCTGTCGAGGTCCGAAAGGAAGTTCACAGGCACCGAACCGACTTCGGCCGAGTAATACTTGCCGTAGTCCTTCTCGCGGATTTCCTGCAGCTGGCGCTCGGGCGCGTTGAACGGATCCTCGCCCGTGTCCTTCTCGAGAATGCCCTCGAGCGTGGTGAACGGCAGGTAGGCCATGCCATCCTTGGGCGAACCGCCGAGCACGGTGCCGTAGGTCACGCGCAGCGTCGAGTTTGCATCGGGATAGGTCAGAAGGCCCTGGCTGCGCTGCCACTGGGTGATCGCTTCCATATAGGCCGGACGCAGTGCCTGTGCGCGGCCAGCGCGTTCCTCGCCCTCGGCTTCAAGGCCGCGCTCGTATTCGTAGAGCGCAACGGCAAGCTGCATGAAGGGATCGTCGAGCGCTTCGAGCTCGGCCGGGGTCGCTTCCATCAGTGCGAGGCGCGTGTCGACATCGCCCAGCGTGGTGCCGGCATAGAAAGCGTCGAGCTTGGCCGACAGCGCGGCTTCGTCGAGATCGGCAGTGAGGCCGAGCGCCTCGTCGAACACGGCAACGCGATTGCCCGCAGGCTCGTCCATGTAGGTGTCGAGGAACAGGAGCCACTGCGCCTTGTCGACCGAGGCATCGTAGCGGCGGTCGATCGCCTGCATGCCCTGGCGGAAGAAGGTCATGTCACGGTCCTGGAAGCCCGGATCGCGAAGCGCGTTTTCCTTCTGGCGCTCATGCGCGAGGCGGTAGAGGCGCTGCGCGGTCGAGAGCAGCGTCGGGCGCGTTGCGAAATTGTACCAGAATGCCTGGCGCGCCGCAGTGGCGCTTTCTTCCGAGAGCGCCTGCAGGCCGGCAATCGCCTCGCCATAAGCGGCGCGGCTATCGTCCGCAGCGATCCAGGCGGCAAGCGCTTCCTCACGCTCCGCTCGGCGCTCGACGAGGCCGACGCGGCGTGCGCCTTCGAGCTGGCCGCGGGTGTTCTTCTCGAAGTTGTTGAGACCGGCGAGAAGCGATTCGTACTTCACGCGCGCGTCCGAACCTTCGGGGGCGGCTTCCTCGATCGTGTCGATCCAGTCGTTCACCAGCGTGACGTAGGTCGGGTAGGACCAGCTGAAGGTGTTCTCCACTTCGGCCAGCGTCGCATAGCGCGAGGTCGAGCCCGGATAGCCGGCAGCCATCACGAAATCGCCTTCCTTCAGGCCCGATGCGCTCACCTTGAGGTGGTGTTCGGGCTCGTAGGGGACATTGTCTTCCGAATAGTCGGCAGCCGAACCGTCGGGCGCGACGTAGGCGCGGTAGAAGGCGAAGTCGCCGGTGTGGCGCGGCCACATCCAGTTGTCGATGTCGCCGCCGTATTTGCCGATGCTGTCTGCAGGCGCATAAACGATGCGCACGTCGCGGATTTCGAGACGCTCGATCAGCTTGTACTGCGCGCCGCCGTAGAAGCTGGCGACCTGGCAGCGGTAGCCAGCCTTCTCTTCGCACTCGGCGGTGATGTCCTTGCGGCGCTGCTCGATCGCGTCGTAGCGCTCGGTCGGGCTCATCGCGTCGATGCCGTCACGCACGCGGTCGGTCACGTCCGACAGGGCGGTGGTGACGTAAATGCGCGAGCCGGGAGCTGCGGGCAACTCCTCTTCGAAAGCCTTCGCGAGGAAGCCGTTCTCGAGATAGTTGTTCTCGGCGGTCGAGTTGTACTGCACCGAACCGCGTGCGCAGTGATGGTTGGTGACTACGAGGCCCACTTCCGACACGAAGCTCGCCGAGCATCCGCCGAGCGAAACGACTGCACCCATCGGGAAGCCGGTAAGGTCGGAGAGAGCGTCGGCGTCGATCTCGAGACCGGTCTCGCGTAGGTCCTCGGCGATTTCTGGCAGCTGGTCGGGCGTGAACATGCCTTCCTTGGCGGCAAGCGGCGCAGAAGCGGCGCACGCCAGCAGGGCGGCGACAGTGGCGGATTTACGCATTTTTGAAAAAGTCCCTCAGATTACGCGCGACCCCTCGCGCGGGCTGGCCCGACGCTAGGGCTATCGGCGCGCGGTCGCAAGCCGCGACCCTTGTCGTTCGTCGAAGAGCCGACGGGGCACGGCCAGCGTCTCGCGCGCAATGAAAAGGGCACCGCGAGCGCTGTGCCCGCGGTGCCCCTGATTGGCTGTCATGCCGGGTTCGTCAGTTTTCCGAACCGGCAGCCGTTTCTGCAGCGCTCTCGGCCACCACTTCGCCGAGGGCTGCTTCTGCATCCTCGATCGCTTCGGCGGCTTCGGCGACAGCTTCGGCCGCTTCCGCAAGCGCTTCGGCCTCGGCTTCCATCGCAGCGATGGCCTCGGCTTCCTTCACGTCGATCACGCGGTCGCGATCGTAGGCGAGCACGCCTTCGACCGGCGGGTGGCGACCGATCAGAATGCCGAAGAAGTTGTTCATTTTGCCGGCTGCACGCAGGTCGGCCGGAACAACATTGTAGTCGGCGAGGCTGGCGAAAGTCGGGTACTCGACCGGCTGCGGATCGCGGCCCATCGGTTCGTAGCCGACCGTTGCCATCTGCATGTCCCCGTCGCTGGCCCAATCCTGTGCCATGAAGGTGCCGAGATCGGTGATCTCGCCTGCACCCACTTCGAACTTCACCGAGCCCATGCAATAGCAAGTGCCCAGCGTCTGCCCGTTTGGCATGAGGAAGATCGGACCGTAATAGGTGTAGGTGCCCGGCTCGACTTGGATCATGTAGGAATAGCTCTTCTCGCCATCCGTGTCCTTCGAGAACACGTATTGCGGGCCGAACGAAACCAGCATGCGACGCTCGATATCGCCGATGCTGAAGGTCTCGCGGGTCACTTCCTCGGGCTTTTCGGGGCGCGCCGTACGCTTGCGGCGCTGACGTTCCCAGGCGGCGAGCTGCTGCTCATAGCTCTTCAGCTTCTTGGCGTAGCGCTCGGCAGCCTTCTCGTACTTCTCTTCCCACTCTTCGTTATATTCCGCGATGTCGTCGGCATCGGGGGTCTTCACGAAAATGCCATTGCCTCGGGCGGGCAGCGTGAGAAGGATGTAACCCTTGTCGGCTTCGATCGAAGCCTTGCCCTTGAGGAGGTTCTTTTCCTCGATGGCATCGTACTCGACTTCCTGCGCAGCGGCAGGAGCAGCGGCGGCCAGGGCGAGGCCGGCGGTCGCGGCGGCAATCAGTTTGCGGATGATGTTCATGGTGCCAGCCTTTCCTGCTCGGGCTGCGGGCCCGATGCGACGCGTGCCTGCATCAGCAGCTTGTTTTCGCGCTCGCTTTCCTCGGTCTTGCCGAGGCCTTCCTCGAAGTTGAATTCCTGCCACAGGTCCTTGTCGAGGCCGTAGCGATCATAACCCTTGTAGAACATGCAGTTACGCATGTTCAGGCGACGCTGCTTTCGGCGCTCGCCCGAGCCAAAAATTGCGTCGGCCATGAGGCCGCCGATGGCGCCCCCGATGGCACCTGCGACGACGCCGTACTGCAGCATGTTCGACGCCATGTCGCCCGCAGTCGGGCCGGCGTAGAAGCTGATGCCGCTCGCCAGCGCATCACACTCGGTGATGTCGTAGTAAGCGGTCGCGAAATCGTTTTCCGGACGGTGGAAGTAGAAATACTTCTCGAAATCGTCGACCTTGGCTTCGGCCATGTCGAACTCCAGCACGGGCATGGCCACGGCTTCGATTTGAGCTTCGGTAAATTCCCGCTGAGGCAGCGGTTCATCGACGTATTGCGCCTGCGCTGCCACGGAAAGCGGCAAGGCAAGCAGGGCTAGACGGGAAAACCCCATTAGCGACCCCCTATTAAAGAATTGAACTTACGATCCGCGGATAGAACTAGCCGCAATCGGATGATGGTCAACTCAATAAAAGGGGTCTTCTACCGCTTTAGTTAGCCGTCGAGTTTCGACTTCAGGATTTGGTTGACGACAGCCGGATTGGCCTTGCCCTGCATCGCCTTCATCGTCTGGCCGACGAAGAAGCCGAACAGCTTGTCCTTGCCTCCGCGATACTGCTCGACCTTGTCCTCGTTATTGGCGAGGATCTCGTCGATCGCTGCCTCGATGGCACCGGTATCGCTGACCTGCTTGAGGCCCTTTTCATCGGCAATGGCTTCGGGATCGCCGCCGTCCTTGAGGACGAATTCGTAAATCTCCTTGGCCTGTCCGCCCGAGATCTCGCCCTTGTCCTGCATGGCGAGGATGCTGGCCTGCGCTTCGGCGGTGGCGTTCGCCATGTCCGCCTCGTCACCCAGCGACTTGGCGACACCCGGTGCGACCGAGAGCGCCCAGTTGGCGACCTGCGTCGCGACCTTTGCCTCGGGCTTGCCGATCTTGGCAGCGGTTGCCGTGAGGAGCGTTTCGAAACGACCGAAAGTCTCGACTTCGGCGGTCAGTTCGCGGGCGTTGTAGGGCGTGAGGCCCAGCTGGTTCTCGTAGCGCGCACGCTTGGCGTCGGGCAGTTCGGGGAGCGACGCGCGACAATCCTCGATGAAGCTGTCTTCCAGTTCGAGCGGCAGCAGGTCCGGATCGGGGAAGTAGCGATAGTCATGCGCATCTTCCTTCGAACGCATGGTGCGCGTGGTGCCCGTGTTCGGATCGAACAGGCGCGTTTCCTGATCGACCGTGCCGCCGTTCTCCAGTACATCGACCTGGCGGTTCGCCTCGTATTCGATGACCTGCATCACGAAGCGGACCGAGTTCACGTTCTTGGTCTCGGTACGGGTGCCGAATTCCTCGCCCGGACGGCGTACACTGACATTCACGTCGGCGCGCATCGAGCCTTCTTCCATGTTGCCGTCGCACGATCCGACATAGCGCAGGATCGAGCGCAGCTTTCGGACATAGGCGCCTGCTTCTGCGGGGCTGCGCATGTCGGGCTTGGAGACGATCTCCATCAGCGCGATACCGGTGCGATTGAGATCGACATAGGACATGGTCGGATGCTGGTCGTGCATCAGCTTGCCCGCGTCCTGTTCGACATGGATGCGCTCGATACCGATGACCTTGTCTTCGGGAATGCCCGCCTTCTCGTCGGCCTCGATGTGAAGCTGCCCCTCGCCCACGATGGGGTGGTAGAGCTGGCTGATCTGGTAGCCCTGCGGAAGATCGGCGTAGAAGTAGTTCTTGCGGTCGAACCGGCTCCACTTGTTGATCTGCGCCTCGATCGCCATGCCGGTGCGCACCGCCTGGCGGATGCACTCGCGGTTGGGAACGGGCAGCATGCCGGGCATCGCCGCATCGACGAGGCTGACCTGCGTATTCGGCTCCGCGCCGAATGCGGTCGAAGCGCCCGAGAAGAGCTTGGCGTTGGAAGTGACCTGCGCATGGACTTCGAGGCCGATCACGACCTCCCATTCGCCGGTTGCGCCCTGGATGCGGTAAGTACTCATGTCGTCTGCTCCTCGCGGCGGATGTAGACCAGGTTCTCGCCCCTGATCAGCAGGTCGAAATTGCGCCTGCCCATTTCCGCCTGGAAATTCCTGCTCGTGCCCCTGTCGGGAAAAATGTGATCGTGCGGTTCGATATAGACCAGCGCGGCGCGGTCAAGCCAGCCGTTATTCGCGGCGAAAAGATCGTCTTCGAAACCCTCGATATCGACCTTCACCGCGAACAATTCGCCGCCTTCGACCATGGCGATGCAATCGTCGACGGTGACCACGCGGCAGCCGCTGTCGGCGCGTTTGGTGGTGACCGCATAAGCTTCCACCTCGCTGTCGACAGAGACGAAACCGGCCTCGCCGCCGATCGCCGCCTCGACGATATCGATGCGCTCGCGGCCCGCGCAGTTCGTCCGCGCCATGGCCACATTGGCTGCATCCGGCTCCACGGCCACGATGTGCGCATCGGGCCACTCACGGGCGAACCAGAGGGCCGCCGCGCCTATATTCGCCCCGGCATCGACGATCACCGGCAGCTTGCCGCGCGAACGGATGGCCGCTTCGAAACGCTTGAGGCGGGCAAGCTGTTCGTCCTGCGGGATGACATATTGCTCGTCGCGCCAGACCTGGCGGACGACTTCAACGTCGCTCGTGCCCGGGCGCACCGAAATGCTCTCGCCCTCGCCGAGCGGAAGGTCTTTTCCGAAAACCGCCTTGGCAGTGAAGATCGGCCCGCCGCGAAGCAGGTCCTTGGCGGCGTCGAGGGCGCCGCCTTTCAAGCTCACCACCATTTCTCCGGCTGCGCTTCGAACCCGGCACGCTGCTGGATCGCGAGACCGGCGTTGAGGACGCCCTGCTCGTCGAACGGCTTGCCGACGATCTGGAGGCCGAGCGGCAACCCGTCTTCGTTGGTCGTTGCCGGAACGCTCATCGCGGGAAGACCTGCAAGCGATGCGGGAACGGCGAACACGTCGTTCAGATACATCGTCAGCGGATCGTCGTTGAGCGAACCCAGCGGGAAGCTGGCGGTCGGCGTGGTCGGCGCGAGGATCACGTCACACTCGCCGAAAGCCTTCTCGAAGTCCTGCGCGACCAGCGTGCGGATCTTCTGCGCTTGCGTGTAATAGGCATCGTAGAAACCGGCGCTCAGCACATAGGTGCCGATCAGCACGCGGCGCTTCACCTCGTCGCCGAAGCCGGCGGCGCGTGTTGCGGCATACATGTCCTGCAGGCCTGCACCTTCGGGCAGGTCGCGCAGGCCGTAGCGCACGCCGTCATAGCGCGCGAGGTTCGACGAGGCTTCTGCCGGAGCGATGATGTAATAGGCGGGCAGCGCGTATTTCGTGTGCGGCAGCGAGACGTCGACGATTTCCGCACCGGCATCGCGCAGCATCGCCTTGCCCTGCTCCCAGCTGTCGAGGATCGCCTGGTCGGTGCCGTCCATCCGGTATTCTTTGGGAATACCGACCTTCTTGCCCTTCAGGTCTGCGGACAGCGCCGCTTCCCAGTTGGGCACGTCCATCTGCAAGCTGGTGGCGTCCTTGGGATCGAACCCGGCCATCGCCTCGAGCATGATCGCGCAGTCTTCGACCGAGCGCGCCATCGGGCCTGCCTGGTCGAGCGAGCTTGCGAAGGCAACGACGCCCCAGCGGCTGCAGCGGCCATAAGTCGGCTTGATACCACAAATGCCGGTGAAGGCTGCGGGCTGGCGGATCGAGCCGCCGGTGTCGGTGCCGGTGGCAGCCGGCGCAATGCGCGCGGCGACGGCGGAGGAGGAACCGCCCGACGAACCGCCCGGGCTCATCGCGGCATTGGTGCCTGCCTTCTTCCACGGCGAGGAGACATTGCCGAAATAGCTGGTCTCGTTCGACGAACCCATCGCGAACTGGTCGAGATTGAGCTTGCCGAGCATGCCTGCGCCCGCATCCCACAGGTTCTGGGAGACGGTGCTTTCGTACTCGGGCTTGAAGCCTTCGAGGATGTGGCTGGCAGCGGTCGTCTGCACGCCCTTGGTGGCGAAGAGGTCCTTCATGCCGATGGGCACGCCGCCCATCGTGCCGAGATCCTCGCCCTTTGCGCGCTTCGCGTCCGTAGCATCTGCCGCGGCGAGCGCATGGTCGGGCGTGGTGACGATAAAGGCGTTGAGTTCGGCAGCCGCTGCAACGGCAGCGTTGAAGCTTTCGGCCACTTCACGCGCGGTGAAATCGCCGCCGGCCACGCCGTCGCGGATCTGCTTGACGCCAAGCTGGGTAAAGTCGGTCATTATTCGATCACCTTGGGCACCCCGAAGAAGCCGTGTTCGGCAACCGGTGCATTGGCGAGGACATCTTCGCGGCGACCACCCGAGGTTTCGGGGATGGCATCGACCACGTCGTCGCGCAGCCGCAGCGTGTTCGGGATGACCGCGGTCATCGGCTCGACGCCCGAGGTATCGACCTCGCCGAGCTGTTCGACCCAGTCGAGGATGTTGTTGAGTTCGGGGACCATGCGATCCAGTTCCTCGTCGCCCATCTTGATGCGGGCGAGCGAGGCGATCTTGGCCACTTCTTCGCGTGTGACTGACATGGGCTGCGCACTAGCCGCGCGCGCCGCCCCCATCAAGCGCCTTCGAGCGCGAAAAATCCTATTCAGGCAGAGATTCCGAAGGGGGCGGGCCGTTGCCGGCCGGACCTGCGCCCATCATCGACTGCAGAGCGGTCGCGCGGGCCTGGAAATCTTCCTTGCTCATGAAGTCGATCACTTCGACCTCAAACGTCAGCGCGGCGTTCGGCGGGATGGGCGAACCGGGAGGCGGCTCGGCACCGTAGGCCATGTCGCCCGGTATGGTCAGCTCGTACTTGCCACCCTTCTGCATCTGCGCGAGGCCTTCGATGAAACCGGGAATGATCGCGCCTTCTTCCATAAGCAGCGGATTGCCTTCCGGGAAGATGCCGGGCGGGATCGGCAGCGGCTGCGAACGGTCGAATTCGCTGCCGTCGGCGAGCTTGCCGACATATTTCACGAACACGACATCGCCGATCTGAGGATTCGGACCGGTACCCTCGGTGATCGTGTCGACGCTCAATCCCTTGGGAGCGGCAGCCCAGGCAAGGCCAGCACCCAGCAGGATGGCGACGAGGACGCCGAGCCAGAGCTTGGTGAGCGAGCCCTTCTTGATGGGCTGGAGCGGTACGCGGGTGATCTCGGTCATGTAACTCGTGTCCTGATACGCAAAGGGCGCGGATTTCTCCGCGCCCTCATGGCTTAGCTTAATGGTGCTGGCAACGGCTTACTTGATGCCGTCGCGCTCCATACGCTTGCGCTCGAGCTTGCGAGCGCGGCGAACGGCGGCAGCCTTTTCGCGTGCGCGCTTCTCGCTCGGCTTCTCGTAGTGGCGGCGCAGCTTCATTTCGCGATACACGCCTTCACGCTGCAGCTTCTTCTTGAGCGCGCGCAGGGCCTGGTCGACATTGTTATCGCGAACGATGATCTGCATAAATTAAAACACCTCAACTAAGCGGGCCAGAGCCCGCTCCTCGCGGGTTTTGCCTCCTAAAAAACGGTTTCGCCAATAGAACGAAAAACGCGCCGAATCCGTTCCGGACCGGCTCGAATGGCGCGCACATACGGATTCGAGCTGTAAAAGGCAAGGGTGCAGTGCGCGCTTTCGCAAATGCAAGACAGCCGCTAGGGGAGCGACGATGTCCACCCTTCCTCCCCTTGCCGCCACCCTGCATGTCGCGATCGGCGGCGCAGCCGGGGCCGTGCTGCGCCACCAGACCGGCCGCGCGATGACCCATTGGCTCGGCGCGCCCATCGTCACCGCCTTCCCATTCGCGACGCTGGCGGTGAACGCGATCGGCAGCCTCCTTATGGGCATGCTGGCCGGATGGCTCGCCCGTCACGGCGACGAAAGCAGCGAGCAATTGCGCCTGCTCCTGGGGGTCGGCCTCCTGGGCGGCTTCACGACCTTCTCCGCTTTCAGCCTCGAGATGGTCCTGATGATCGAGCGCGGGCAATACCTGTTCGCCTCGCTCTATGCGATCCTGTCGTTCGCGATGGGGATCAGCGGCCTGATGGTCGGGCTGGCAGTGATGAGGATGGCGGGATGAAGACCTCCGACGAAGTTCGCACCTTCACAGTCGAGGCCGATGACGACGGCATCCGGCTCGATCGCTGGTTCAAGCGCCACCTGCCCCAGATCGGCTTCGGCACGGTCAGCAAGTGGGCACGCACCGGCCAGATCCGCGTCGACGGCGGCCGCGCCAAGCCAGACGACCGGCTCGAACAGGGCCAGCAGATCCGCGTGCCCCCGGGCGGCGACGCTCCGCACAAGAAGGCGAAGCCAAAGCGTGAGCTGACCAATGCCGAACGCGAGCAGGCGGAAGACATGCTCATCAAGCGCACCAAGAGCGCGCTGGTGATCAACAAACCGCCTGGCCTTGCTACGCAGGGCGGCACCAACACGCACAACCACGTCGACGGGCTGCTCGACGCCTATATGGATGAAGGTGAGGAACAGCGCCCCCGCCTCGTCCACCGGCTCGACAAGGACACCTCCGGCGTCCTCCTCGTCGCCCGCACACCGGGCAGTGCCGCCTTCTTCTCGAAGCGCTTTTCCGGCCGAAGCGCGAAGAAGATCTACTGGGCGCTCGTCGTCGGCGTGCCGGATATCAAGGAAGGCGTGATCGAGGCCCCGCTCGCCAAGCAGCCCGGTTCGGGCGGCGAGAAGATGCATGTCGATCACGAGGGTGGCCAGCCGGCCAAGACCAAATACCGCGTCGTCGATACGGCAGGCAAGAAAGCCGCTTGGCTCGAACTCCAGCCGCTCACCGGTCGCACCCACCAGCTGCGCGTCCATTGTGCCGCTATGGGTCATCCGATCGTGGGCGATGGCAAATACGGTGGGAAGGACGCCTTCCTCACCGGGTCGGTCAGCCGCAAGATGCACCTGCACGCCCGCCGCCTGATCATCGACAGCCCCGATGGCGGCAAGCTCGACGTGACTGCGGAGCTGCCGGAGCATTTCGCTGCGAGCATGGAGCAGATCGGCTTCGACGTGAACGCTAGCGATGCAACGCCGATGCGCGACGATCCTCCACCCAAGTCGCGCGAGGAAAAGAAACAGCAGGCGCGCCAGCACGCGAAGAACTATCGCAAGTCCCAGCGCGGTCCGCGCCGGGCGCGCGGCGGGGCCGGCGGCAAGCCCAAAGGGCGTCCTGCCGGGCGCGGCAAGAAGAAGTGAGCCGCCTCGTCATCTTCGATTGCGATGGCACGCTGGTCGACGGACAGGCGGCGATTTGCGACACGATGGACGAGGCCTTTGCCGCGGCAGGACTAGCCTTGCCCGACCGCAACGAGGTGCGCCGCATGGTCGGGCTCAGCCTACCCCATGCCCTTCGCATCCTTGCACCCGATGCCAGCGAAGACGAACACGCTGCGGCGCTCGAGGCGTACAAGACAGGCTATCGCAGTCGGCGCGAGACCGGCATCCTCGAAGAACCGCTCTACGAAGGCATGAAGGCACTGATCGAGAGGCTCGATGCTGCCGGCTGGCTGCTCGGCGTCGCCACGGGCAAGAGCGACCGCGGCCTGCACGCCTGCCTTGAGACGCATGGTATCAAGCACCGCTTCGTCACGCTGCAGACCGCCGACCGCCATCCAAGCAAACCGCATCCCGCAATGATCGAGGAAGCGCTTGCCGAGGCCGGTGTGGGCGCAGCGGATGCCGTCATGGTGGGCGACACGACTTTCGATATCGACATGGCCATGGCCGCGCGCGTACGCGCCATCGGCGTAGCATGGGGCTATCACGAGCCCGGCGAGCTGATCGCCGCCGGCGCGCAGGGCGTGGCCGAGACAATGGAACAACTCGAGGAGATGATCGGTGGCTGAGCCCGATCCAGCAGTGAGCCGCTTCTATACGATCCAGATGCTGCGTCTCGCAGGCGCGATCCTAGTCGTTGCGGCCATCCTGATCCTGACCGACACGATCGATGCACCCGATATCGTCGGATATGCGCTACTGGCAGTCGGTTTGGCCGACTTCTTCCTGATGCCGACGTTCCTCGCTCGCAGGTGGAGCTCGCGCGAGAAATGAAGCGCTTCTACAAGGACGTAACGACCGCCAGGACCGACCTCGGCTGGACGGTGTCGCTCGACGGTCGCCCGCTCAAGACGCAGGGCGGCGAACCGCAGGTCGTGCCGGGCGAGACCCTGGCCAAGATGCTGGCTGCCGAGTGGGACAGCCAGGGTGAAACCATCAACCCTGCTTCTTTCCGTTTTCGCGACATGACCGATTATGCGCTCGACGTCCTTTCGCGTGACAAGTCGGGCGTGGTCGAAAAGCTCCTCGGCTACGCTGAGACCGACACGCTTTGCTATCGCGCCGATCCCGAAGAAGCGCTCTACCGCCGCCAGCAGGAGGTGTGGGAGCCGATCGTCGCTTGCATGGAAGAGCGCGAAGGCGTGAAGCTCCACCGGATCAGCGGCATCGTCCATCGCCCGCAGACCGAAAAGACGCGCCAGAGGCTCGCCAGGCGGCTCGAGGGGCTCGATGCCTTCACCCTGACCGCGCTCGAGCAGACGACTTCGCTCGCCGCCTCGCTGTGCATCGGCCTGGAAGCCCTTGAGCCGGCGGCAGACGGCGAGGCCCTGTGGGACGCTGCCAATCTCGAAGAGGACTGGCAGGTCGACCTGTGGGGTCGCGACGAGGAAGCGGAAGAGCGTCGCACCAGGCGCAAGGGCGATTTCCTCGCTGCCATCGAGTTTGCACGCGCTGCCCTGAAATAATTCGCGACTTCAAAGGCTTGAGCAGCGTTAGCGGAATCCCCGAAGCCCGTTAACCGCCTTGATTCGGCGCATGGTAGCTTTCTTGGCCCATTGTCCTCCCATCCGGCAGCGATGGTTTTCGAGGAGGTCCCATGGCGCACCGACAAGGCAATCTCACCCGCGCGATGTTCGCCGCGTCACTTGCGGCTATCGCGGCGACGGGTTCGGTCCACGCAGGCGCGGTCGATAAGCAGTATGTCTACTGCGTCGCCTCCGCTGCGGAGCCCGGCGGCAACGCCTATTTCAGCTCAATCTTCCGCGGCACCTGGGAGCAGTCGGTCATCGACGAGGAGGCCTATTTCAACCACGTCTCCGCGCGCGTCGATGACGGGGTCGGACGCAGCACGACCTATTGCTACGTGCTCGACACTTTCGACGAGGCGACGCTCGACAAGGACAGCGGCATGTCGATGGTCCGTAAGCAGGGCTGGGCACCGGTCGAGATGACCTGGCGCCCCTAGGCGTCAGCCGACCCAGTCGGCGACCTGTCCCGCGACATCATTGGCGGCGCGGTTAAGCGCCGGTCCGACGCTCGAGACATCGGCTGCTACTCCGGGCACGGTGGCCTCGAAGCGGCGCGTCTCTACCCCGCTACCCTCGCCGGGACGAACGGCATCGAACACGACAACGACACTGCCGGACCGCGCATCGTAGCCGAATTGGCGCAGCGTGCCCGTCAGCCGGTTGCTTGCGAGAGCGCCGGGATCGTCGCCATCCACCACCACGCGGTTCGAACGGGTACGGATCGTTTCGGCGATCAGGCGGCGGAATAGGCGGGCGGGCTTTTCGACCCAGACCGCTTCCTTGAGATAGGCGATCTCGGTGTCGGAAACCTGCACCGGCACGCGCGTCACGTCGATCGAGGCGGGTGCCTGGAATTCGACCAGCGAAATCGCGGAGCCCGAAGCGCTCGATCCGCCGGTGCCGGCCGGAGCGGTCGTGGTCGGCGTCAGCGTCAGCAGGCTGTCGGGCGGCTCGCTGCCGAAAGACAGGCAGCCCGCCAGCAGGAGCGCGGGCGCGAGCACGGCGAGTTTGCGATGGTCGATCATTCTTGCGTTCCCCATGCTCAGTCCTCGTACTCGGGCAGCGGCTGGCTGCTCAGCAGTGCGCCGGCGCCCTGCTCGTCGAGCTTTTCGGTAACATCACGCAGTGCCTTGCTGGTCGCACGCAGGTCGCGAAGGGTGGCTTCGGCGGCGGGCAGCGTGCTTTCCGCGAGCTGTTTGGTCGCAGGACGCGCTTCGGCGAGCACGCCTTCAAGCTCTTCCGACGCATCGCCGGCCTGCTTCAGCGTCACGCGCAATTGCTCGGCAAGCTGCGCGCCTTCCTGGTTGAGCAGGCGGTCGGTCGAGGCGGTGACCTTCTCGAACTGGTCGAGAGCTTCGGACGCTTCGCGCAGGGTCACCTGCAATTCGGCCATCGTCCGCTCGAACTGCGGCGCCGTCTGCGCAAGGTCGGCGGTCATCTGGTTCGTATTCGCAAGGATGCCCGCGATTTCGCCTTGGTTCTCGTCGCCCAGCAACTGGGTCAGGCGCTCTGTCAGCGTGGCCAGCCGCTCGAGCAGGAGCGGAGCGTTCGAAAGCAGTTCGCCAAGGCCGCCGGGCTTGGGCGGGATGATCGGCACGCCCTCGGTGCACGCCGTGGTCTCGCAGGAGATGGCAGGAGCGCCGCTACGCGCGCCGTCGAGCAGGATTGTCGAAACGCCGGTGAAGCTGCCTTGGATCGTGGCGGTCGTACCGACAAGAATCGGCACTTCGTCCTTCACGCTGATGCGTACGCGGACGAATTCGGGATCCTTATCCCACAGCACGATCTGGCTGACCTGGCCCACGGGAACGCCGGCAAAGCTCACCTGGCTGCCATTGGCGAGGCCCGACACGCTTTCCTTGAAGAAGATGTCGTATTCCTTCTGGGCGCCCTCGCCCCAGCGCGCGATCCAGACGATGAACAGCGCCAGCGCCGCCAGCACTGCGAGCGTAACCGCCCCCACCCAAACGTAATTTGCCCGCGTTTCCATTCGCTAAGCCTTATCCTTGCCCGCAGGCGGTTTGTCCAACGCTTTGACCGCATGGGCCGCCACGGGCAGCTCCATGTGCTGGCGCAATTCGTCGAGCGCCTGCGCGGTGAGCGCCGCCCGGCCGCGCGGACCGTTGAAATATTCCTGTATCCAGGGGTGATCGAGTTCCATCAGGTTCGGCACTGTGTCGACCGCGATGATCTTCCTGTCGGCAATCACCGCAACCCGGTCGCAGATCTCGTGAAGCGTATCGAGATCGTGGGTGATCAGGAACACGGTGAGGCCAAGCGTTTCCTTCAACTCGCGCGTCAGCCGGTCGAACGCTGCCGCACCGATCGGGTCGAGGCCTGCGGTCGGCTCGTCAAGGAAAAGGAGTTCGGGATCGAGCGCCAGCGCACGGGCGAGGCCTGCGCGCTTCTTCATGCCGCCTGAAAGCTCGCTCGGATATTTGCGCACCGCCTCTTCCGGCAGGCCGGACAGGAGCACCTTGTAGCGCGCGATTTCCTTGCGCAGCGTATCGTGAATGTCCGGGTAGAACTGCTTGAGCGGCACTTCGACATTCTCGCCCACGGTAAGTGTCGAGAACAGCGCGCCGCCCTGGAAAAGCACGCCCCAACGGTCGCGCACGCCGATTTCCTCGTCGGGTTCGGCCTGGATGATCGACTTGTCGAAGACCCTTACATCGCCGTCGTTCGGAGTCTGAAGGCCGATGATCGAGCGCATCAGCACCGACTTGCCGCTGCCCGAACCGCCGACAACGCCGAGTATCTCGCCGCGCCTCACCTTGAGGTCGAGGTTTTCATGAACGGTGATGGGACCGAACCGGTTGGTCAGCCCTTCAACGACGATGGGGAATTCGCCCTTGTAGCGCTCGTGCTTGTGGGTTTGCTTTGCCGCGTTCATCAGCCCCACCCCAGCTCGGTAAAGAAGACCGCGAAGAAGGCGTCGAGTACGATTACGGCGAAGATCGCCGAGACCACGGCCATGGTAGTTCGGGTGCCGACCTCTTCCGAATTACCGCGCACCTGGAGCCCGTGATAGCAACCGGCAAGTCCGATGATCAGTCCGAAAACCGGCGCCTTGATGAGGCCGACCCAGAGGTCATAGGTCGGAACGACTTCCTGGATACGCGAGAGGAAAGTCCAGAAGGGAATGCCGAGCATAAGGTCGCCGATCACCGCGCCGCCGATGATCGCCATGCACGAAGCGTAGAAGCCGAGCAGCGGCATCATCAGCACCGCGGCCATGATCCGCGGGATGACCAGCGCCTCCATCGGGGCGATGCCGATCGTGCGCATCGCGTCGACTTCCTCGGTCAGTTTCATCGTACCGAGCTGGGCGGCAAATGCGCTGCCCGAGCGGCCGGCGACCATGATCGCGGTCATCAGCACGCCGAGCTCGCGCAGGGTAATGCGCCCGACAAGGTTGATCGTCAGCGTCTCCGCGCCGAACTGCGCCAGCTGTACCGCACCCTGCTGGGCAATGACGATGCCGATGAGGAAGCTCATCAGGCCGATTATCGGCAATGCGGACACGCCGACCAGCTCGGCCTGCCGCACGAGCGCAACCATGCGAAAGCGGCGCGGGTTGCGGATCAACGACCAGCCGGCGATCAGCAGGCCGCCAAGGAAGCTCAGGACACCGTAAGTACCCGTCCGCAGCTTGAAAATTTTCTCTCCCATAGCTTCGGGAACGCGGCTCCAGACTGGCAGGCGCGGAGCGGCAATATTGTCTTCGGCATCGATATCCTCGAGCGCGCCGAGCAGGCGCTGTGCGCGCTCGCTCGCCCCGGAAACTTCGACACCGAGGCGCGATGCGACTTCGCGGGCAAGCCATGCGCCGACCGTATCAATCTCGGGAACACCCGAGATATCGACACTGACGATATCGCCCTCGATAACGCGCAGGTCCTGATCGATCGGGCCGATCGTCGACACAAGGTAAGGGCCGGTGAGCTTCAGCACCGATCCCCCGTCGCCCTCTTGCAGTTCGTATTGCGCCAAGCCTGTCATGCGGCTCGCGGTATGCGTGGAAACGCCTCGCTTAACAAGCGCGTATCATTTCCGGTCCCCTACGGCGTTGCGTTGCACAATTCAGGCTGGCAAAGGCCCATGCCATGAGCACCGAGCTATCCAAGACCTTCGATCCCGCCGATATCGAGCAGCGCTGGTACGCGCATTGGGAAGAAAACGGCCTGTTCCGCCCCGAGCGGCCGGACGCCGAGCCCTTCACCATCGTGAACCCGCCGCCCAACGTTACGGGTTCGCTCCACATCGGCCACGCGCTCGACAACACGCTGCAGGACGTCGTGATCCGCTACGAGCGCCTGCGCGGCAAGGATGCGCTGTGGGTGGTCGGCACCGACCACGCCGGTATCGCGACGCAGATGGTGGTCGAACGCCAGATGGAAGCGAAGCAGGACAAGCGCACGAATTACTCGCGCGAGGATTTCGTCGGCAAGGTCTGGGAATGGAAAAAGGAAAGCGGCGGCACGATCACGCGCCAGCTGCGCCGCCTCGGCTGTTCGATGGACTGGAGCCGCGAGCAGTTCACGATGGACGAGCATTTCTCGAATGCCGTGCTCAAGACCTTCGTCGACCTCTATAACGACGGCCTGATCTACCGCGACAAGCGGCTGGTGAACTGGGACCCGAAGCTGAAGACCGCGATCTCGGACCTCGAGGTCGAAACGACCGATGTGAAGGGCTCGTTCTGGCACTTCAAATACCCGCTCGAAGACGGCGTTACGACGTCGGAGGGCAAGGATCACCTCGTCGTCGCCACGACGCGGCCCGAAACCATGCTCGCCGATATGGCAGTGGCGGTCCATCCCGATGACGAGCGGTTCAAATCGGTCGTCGGCAAGCACATCGTTCTGCCCATCACCGGACGCCGCGTGCCGATCGTGGCAGATGAGCATGCCGATCCCGAACTCGGCTCGGGCTGCGTGAAGATCACTCCGGGTCACGACTTCAACGACTTCGACGTGGGCAAGCGCGCAGGCTTCAAGCCGGCCGAAATGCTCAACATGCTCGATGGCGAGGCGAACGTCTGCCAGACCGCCGACGGATTGGTGCCGGACGAGTTCATCGGCCTCCACCGCTTCAAGCGCGACGGTGTGGAGGGCGCGCGCGAACTGGTCGTCCAGCGCCTCAAGGAGCAGGGCTACCTCATCCCGCACATCGCCAAAACCAAGAAGGGCGAGGAACAGGAACTAGACGCCGAGCCGCGCAACATCGCGACGCCTTTCGGCGACCGCGGCGGCGTGGTGATCGAGCCGTGGCTGACCGACCAGTGGTATGTCGATGCCGAAAAGCTCGCCAAGGCGCCCATTGAGGCGGTGAAGGACGGCACGATCGAAATCGTCCCGAAGTCTTGGGAGAAGACCTTCTTCAACTGGATGGAGAACATCCAGCCCTGGTGCGTCAGCCGCCAGCTCTGGTGGGGTCACCGCATCCCCGCGTGGTACGATGCCGAGGGCAAGGCCTATGTGGCCATGACCGCAGACGAAGCGCAGGCGCAGGCCGGTGAAGGCGTCGCCCTCACCCGCGACGAGGACGTGCTCGACACGTGGTTCTCCTCCGCGCTCTGGCCGTTCGCCACGCTCGGCTGGCCGGACAAGACCGACCTCCTCGAAAAGCACTATCCCAATGACCTGCTGATTTCGGGCTTCGACATCCTGTTCTTCTGGGATGCGCGCATGATGATGCAGGGCATGCACCTGACCGGGAAGGCGCCGTGGCCGCGGCTCTATCTGCACGGTCTCGTGCGCGCTGCCGACGGTGCGAAGATGTCGAAGTCGAAGGGCAATGTCGTCGACCCGCTCGGACTCATCGACCAGTACGGCGCCGATGCGCTGCGCTTCTTCATGTCGGCGATGGAAAGCCAGGGCCGCGACATCAAGATGGATGAGAAGCGCGTCGAGGGCTATCGCAATTTCGCGACAAAGCTCTGGAATGCCACGCGTTTCTGCCAGTCGAACGGCATCGGCGCGAGCACCACCATTGCGGCGCCCGCTGCCACGCAGGCGGTCAACAAGTGGATCATCGGCGAAGTCGTCGAGACCAAGAAAGCGCTCGAGCAGGCGATGGCCGACCTGCGCTTCGATGCCGCCGCGAACACGATCTACCACTTCGTGTGGGACCGTTTCTGCGACTGGTATATCGAGCTCATCAAGGGCAATTTCGACGAGGAAACCAAGGCCGTCGCCGGCTGGGCGCTCGACCAGATCCTCGTCATGCTCCACCCCTTCATGCCCTTCATCACCGAAGAGCTCTGGTCGAAGCAGGGCAACCGTCCGGACTACCCGCTGATCACCGCCAAGTGGCCCGATCCGCAGGCAGAGGTGGACGCCGAAGCGAAGGCCGAGATCGACTGGCTGATCGCGCTCACCAGCGCGGTGCGCACGGCGAAGAACGAGCTCGGGATTGCCCCGGGTGCGAAGCTGGAAGCCTTCTGCCCCTCGCCTTCGACGCTGGGCCGCAAGGTCGTCGAAGAGAACGCAGCGGCTATCGAACGCCTCGCGCGCCTCACGCCGGTGAACTTCGCCGAAGCACCCGGCGGAGCTGCCATGCAAATTGCCGCGGGCGACGATGCCTTCATCGTCCCGCTCGAAGGCGTGATCGACATCGAGGCCGAGAAGACGCGCCTCACCAAGGCGATGGAGGCTTCGACCAAGGAAGCGAAATCGCTCGAGGGACGCCTGAACAACGCCAACTTCGTCGAGCGCGCCAAGCCCGAGGCTGTCGAGAAGGCCCGCGCCGATTACGCGCACCACACGGCAGAGATCGAACGCTTGAAGGCCGCGCTCACGCGCCTAGGTTAGGCGCATGAAGCTCGATCATATGGTGGTGCTGGTTCGCTCGCTCGAAGCGAGCCTGCCGTGGTACGCGGCCTTGCTGGACCTCATCGGGTTCACCAAGACGCGCGACCACGTGTGGACGAGCGACGATGGCCTCAGCATCGACCTGAAGCAGGCCAAGGCGGGCACTTCGGATTACGAGCGCTATGCGCCCGGCCTCAACCACCTCGGCTTCACAGCGCCCGACATGGCAGCGCTCGATGCCGTGCGCGACGGCATGGCAGCCGCCGGTTTCGAAGTGCCGGAAAAGCAGGCATTCGAAGGCGAGACCGCGACATTCTTCCGCGATCCGGAAGGCATGCGCGTCGAAGTGACGGTGTATAGCTGACATGGCGCTCGTCCTCGCCACCGATGACGACGGCGGGCCGGAGATCTTCGCCTCCGTGCAAGGTGAGGGCCCGAGCGCCGGCATGCCGGTCGCCTTCATGCGGCTGTCGCGCTGCAATCTTGCCTGCGAGTGGTGCGACACGGCTTACACCTGGCATTTTGAGGGAGATAACCGCCCGCACCGCGACGGGGTGACCTTCGAGCGCAAGGCCAACCAGGTCACGCTGGACGAGGAAGAAGTTGCCGCGCGAATTACGGCGCTCGGTCAAGACCGCCTCGTCATCACCGGCGGCGAGCCATTGCTGCAGGCACCTGCGCTCGCCAAACTGCTCGACCTGCTGCCCGATATTGCGGTCGAGATCGAGACCAACGGGACGACCAAGGCACCCGTCGCGCTCGACATCAGGATCGACCAGTTCAACGTCAGCCCGAAACTATCGCACAGCGGCAATCCGGCCGACCTCGCGCTGATCCCCGAACGGCTCGACGCCTATGCCACCGACCCGCGGGCGTGGTTCAAGTTCGTGATTGCAGAACCCTCGGACCTCGACGAGGTCCTCGAGCTGCACGAACGCTATCGCTTCAAGCCCGGCCACGTGTTCCTGATGCCCGAAGGTACCGACAGCGAGACACTGCGGTCACGCGAGAAATGGCTCGCCGACCTATGCGTGAAGCACGGTTTCCGGATGAGCGACCGACTTCATATCCACCTGTTCGGCGATACGCGCGGCACCTGACGCCTGCGCCTGGGCGCTCAGCTCCACTTGATGATCTCGTATGTCGCGTTGGTCGAGCCGTGGCCCGACGAACTGCCGTTGTTCACACGCGAGCAGCCCACACGGCTTTCGCGGCCACCGGCGAGCACCTTGAAACGCTCCCGCTTGATCGCCTTGCCTTTGTAGTCGCGGTAGGAAATCCGGTAAGTGACGCGGATCCGCCGGTTGGAATTGTTCTTCAGGTATACGTTCTGGCCGGGTTTGCCCTTGGCGCATTCTCCGCGCTGGACAAAACTGGGTTCCCGATCACCGCCATCCGCAAGCGACGCTCCCGAAGCGCCAAGAAAGGCAGCGGCACCGAGCAGGTAAAATGCTGGTCGAGTGTGCATGGCCGACTCCTGTTCTGGGGAGCCGATCATACCAGAATAGCGGCGCCTCCTCCATTTTGCGGAAGAAGCGCTGATATGTGAGGGGCTTAACCCTGCGAGCGCCAGCGCTGCACGGTGCGAAGGACGATGTCCTCTTCTCCGCCCGGCTGGTTCCACATCTCGATGAAGCTCGGGTCTTCCGAAGCCGGACGCTTGACCTCTTCGAGGTTATCGAAGCTCACGCGGATCGGAATGGCGACACCCTCGCCGCAGATGATGCACTCGCGGTTGCGCAGTGCCGGGATCGCATCGAGGAAGCCGCGCGCGCCTTCCGGCATGGCGGCGCGCACGAAGTCCTGGTCTCGGTCGTTGTTCAAACGCATCGAGATGATCGTACCGCACTGCGAGAGCACGCCTTCCGCAAGGTCGGACGGACGCTGCGTGATGAGACCCAGCGAAATTCCGTATTTACGGCCTTCCTTCGCGATACGCCCTAGGATGGTGCCGACCGAGTTGCCGTCGGCATTCTTCTCGTTCGGAACGTAACGGTGCGCCTCTTCGCAGACCAGCAGGATCGGCGTGGTCTTTTCCTCGCGGCCCCAGATGGCGAAGTCGAACACGAGGCGGCTGAGAACGGCTACAACGGTCGAGGTAATGTCCGAAGGCACGCCCGAGACGTCGATGATCGAGATCGGCTTGCCGTTCGACGGCATGCGAAAAACCTTGCTGATGAAGTCCGACATGGTGTCGGCGACCAGCATGCCCGAGAACATGAACTGGTAGCGCGGATCGGCTTTCAGCTCTTCCAGCTTGTTCTTGATGCGCATGTAGGGCGCCGAGTTGGTCGCCTTGTCGAGCTTGCCCATCTGGTCCTGGATCTCGTTCGAGAGGTCCGAGAGCAGGTAGGGGATCGGCGAATCCACCGTGATCTTGCCCATGTGTTCGGCAAGGCGGCTCTTGCTCCGCGCCTTGAGGAGACACTTTGCCAGAATATCGGAATCGACCTGGCGTTCGTTGCCGTTGCTGGTGAGCAGCACTTCGCAGTGCTCCTCGAAGTTCATGATCCAGTAGGGCATCTGCAGGTTCGACACGTCGAGGATGACGCCCGTCTGGCGGAACGCGGCCGAGTATTCGCCGTGAGGGTCGATCATGACGATGTGACCTTCGGGCGCCGCCTCGCAGATACGGTGCAGGATCAGCGCGGCACTGGTCGACTTACCGGTACCGGTCGAACCCAGCAGCGCGAAGTGCTTACCGAGCATGGCATCGACATAGACACCGGCGCGGATATCCTTGGTCGGATAGACCTTGCCGATCGTGACCGCGCTGCGGCCGTCGCTGGCATAGACCTGCTTCAGGTCGGCGGTGGAGGCCGGATAGACCATCGCGCCCGGGACCGGGTAACGGGTCACACCGCGGCGGAAACCATGCAACTTGCCGGTGAGCTTTTCCTCGATGCCTTCGCCGAGGAAGTCGATGTTGGCGAGGATGCTACCTGCCTTACGGTCCTGCCTCTGGTTGCGGACGCTGGCGAGCAGCCAGCTGTTGCCGACGCGGATCTTGATCTGGCTACCGACCTGGCCGGCCATGGCGATGGCCGGGTCTTCGTCGTCGCCACATTCGGAAAGACGCTGCAGGTCGATGGCGATCATCGATCCCGAGCCTGCGATTTCCAGCACGACACCAATGGGCTGGGTAGCGTTTTCGCTGGGCTGCTGGTCTTCCGCTTCGTCCTTGGCGGCGGGCTGCGGAGCGGGCTTGGCTGAGGCCTGCGAGGGACGCGGCGGTGCGGCACGCGGATTTGCCTGTGCAGCGGTCGGCGCTGCTGCAGAAGCGGCTTCTGCCTTGGGCTGGGCCTGCGTTTCGACCTGCTGCTGGGGTTCGGCCTGCGGCTCCGGCTGGGCGGGTGCGGGCTGCACGGCCTCGGGCTGGGCTTCCGCCTGGGGCTGGTGAACATAACCCGAGCGAGACTGGCCCCTGCGCTCGGCTTCCTCGTTGTCCGCGCTGCGACGGATACGGTCGCGCAGGCTGTTACCGCGGCTCTGGGGCTGCTCGCCCTCCATCTGGCGCTGCGGATCGTAGGAACCGAAGTTTCCGTTGCCCATGTCGTTCATCTGTATGCCCTGGCCCTTCTTCTGCGCACATGCGCCTGTCGCCAGCGTGATGACGGATAACGGTTAAGATCACGTCAACGATGCGCCCGCAGCGGGGCGTCAGAGACGGGCAAAAAGGCGGCCCGCGCCCCAGCCCATGAGCACCGAGATAAGCACTGCGATGAGGCCATAGGCGAGGCCCCACTCATTGGCGCTGACTTCGACGAAGCGCTCGAAGCCCACCTTGCGCACTTCGACCTCGGAAACAGCGGAGGCGATCACGCGGCCGCGCGTCACGGCAAAGGTTTCTGCCGAATAGGTGCCGGTTGTGACGTTGGAGGGTAGCGAAATACGCGCCTGGTAGAGCACGCCTTCGCTTATCTGCACGCCGCCGAAATCTTCCTTGTAGAGGCCCTGACGGCGCTTCAGGTCCACCAGCCCGAGAGCAAAGCGAAGCTGTTCCTGCGGGTCGATGCTGCCGCTGGGCGAAAGCTGGATATAGCGCGTGCCGAATTCGTAGATCGCGGCCGTCTTGTCGTCGACGATGTCGGCGATCGGGCGCGAGGAAGCGACGGCGAAATAGCTCGGGACCGAGCGGAAATCGTTGCTGTCGGCATTGATCCAGACGCCCGCGAAACGCTCTTTCTCGCGCAGGCGGATCGGCTCGGCTGGGCCCTTGAGAACCACGACGATATCGTAGTCCTGCCCCGCCCTTCCTGCCGGGTCGAGCACGGCGCCGAACAGGAGCAGCTCTGTGCCTGTGAAGCCCTGGCGCACCTGCACATCGTGCTGCGACACCTCGGGAACGAGCACGGGATCGCGCTGGCCCATCAGCATGAACGCTGCGAAGATGATCAGCAGCGCCCTCACAGCGGGTAGACCGTGTAGATTTCGTCGGGCTGGTAGAACAGGCCGAGGAACATGCGGAAGGCGATCAGCAGCACGATCGCGGCGAGCACCAGCCGGAGCACTTCGGGCTTGGCCTTGACTGCTAGCTGCGAGCCGAACTGCGCGCCGGTGACCGAGCCGATCAGCAACAGGCCGACCAGAACGATGTCCACCGCGCGTGTTGTCAGCGAATGCATGATCGTGGTCGCGATGGTGACGAAGAGGATGTTGAACAGGCTCGTGCCGACCACGACATTCGCGCTCATGCCGAGAATGTAGAGCATGGCGGGGACCAGAATGAAGCCGCCGCCCACGCCCATCAGCATGGTAAGCACACCGACGACGATCCCCACGATCAGAGGGGCAAGCGGCGAGATGTAGAGACCCGAACCGTAAAAGCGCCAGCGCCACGGCAGGTTCGCCACGAGCGGATGGTGGCGACGGCGGGCGACCTGTTTGGCGCTCCCGGTTTTTCTCAGCAATTGCAAGGATTCGCGCGCCATCAGGATGCCGATGGAGCCGAGCAGGACGACATAGAGCGCGTTGATCACCACGTCGATCTGGCCGATCGACCGGAAGAACCGGAACAGCAGCGCGCCGAAGCCCGCGCCGATTATCCCGCCGCCGACCATGACCGCGCCCATGCGATAGTCCACGCCCTTGCGCTTGCCGTGGGCGATCACGCCCGAAACGCTGGCACCGGTCACCTGCGTCGAAGCCGATGCGGCCGCGACGGTGGGTGGGATGCCGTAGAAGATCAGCAACGGCGTGGTGAGGAAGCCCCCGCCGACGCCGAACAATCCGGACAGGACGCCGGTCAGCGCACCGAGCGCGACGATCCACAGCCCGTTCACCGAAAGATTCGCGATGGGGAGGTAGACGTCCATACTGCCCGCCCTATCGCACGGCGAAGGTGTATTAAAGCCGAACCGTGCCTGTCATGCGATATGGCAAGCCCGGCGTTACCTAGATGCCGCCCGAAGCCCCTCCGCCGGGCACCGCATCCTGCGATGCGGCCATCCAGAGCATGTCGTGACCGGCCGCAACCGCTTCGCTCACGTAGGCGCTGTGCTCGCTAGCGCTCGGTACTGGGTCAAGGCCCTCCACCAGCGTCGCCTGTACCGGTGCGTCGTCGATACGGGCGGCGGGCGTTGCGTCGACAATAGCCTCGCTGTTGGCAACTGGCGCAGCGGAAGCAGCAAGTTGCGGCAGAGGCTCGTTGGCCGGAACCGGGGTAATGTTCCAGACGACCAGCCGTACGCCGGCCCAGATCGCGAGCAGCGTCACGAGGAAGACGAGCGGCCTGCCCTTGCCGGCGGTGATGGTTCTGGCGCTCATGCGGTTTTCTCCCTTGCGATGACGATGGTCGGATGCACCGTGTGCTCGGTCTTGTCCCAGACGACAGGTGCGCCGCGTAGCGTGCGGATGTAGGCCATCAGTGCTCGCCTCCCGCTCATGATCGAAATGATGTTGGAAACGAGCACGCGCGGGATCGAGCGCAGGCCCTCGGTCATCCCGAATTCGCGTGCGGTGAAGATCGCGCGCAGGCCGATGCGCCACAGGAGGCCGGCAAATGTCGCCATGAGCAGCATCCGGAGAAGCGGGGCATCCGCAGCCACGGCTACTTGGGTACTCTCCAGAACCAGCGAGGATACAATCGTGGCGGGCACCAGCAGGTATGCGATGAAGAGCAGCAATGCAGCCAGCGGTCCGCGGCGGTCGCGCAAGGTCATCCAGCGCTGCACCGCCGTTCCCGACCAGCCGAGCCGGTCCCAGCTCTGCAGTGCTATGCCGTGAACCCAGCGGGTCTTCTGCCGCACCGAGGTAGCAAGTTCGGACGGGAAATAGGCACGCGTCGCGATCAGGCGGCCGTTCTCAGTCCGGGCCCTCAGGAAGCGGCTCGAACCGCCCAGCGCATCGATCCTCAGGCCGAGCTCGTAATCCTCCGTCAGGGCAGTGACCGCAAAGGGCCGTCCGCCCTCCTGCCGGGAGAGTCGATCAAGCATCGCACGGGAGATTGCGCAGCCGACGCCCGCGCCCGGAATCGCGCAGCCGAGCGCGTCGCGCACGACCATGTTCTTGGCGTGCGCTTCTGCGAATTCGTCGGCGTAGTGACCCGCGATCCAGCGGGAATCGGACGGCGGAAGAGCCATGACCGGCAACTGCACGAAATCGGCGTGGACAGTCGCCCGGTCGAGCAGGGGTAGCGCGGCACGGTCGGCCATGTCCTCTGCATCATGGAGCACGACCATGTGCGCCTTCGATCCCAGGCGGCTCTCGTCTTCGAGCAAGGCTTCATAGAGGCGGTTCAGGCAATGGGCCTTGGACGTCGGCCCGTCGGCCCCGAGTACAACCAGCCTCACCCGATCGTCGCCCCGCGCGGCAGCAACCACCGAGGCGATGGTCGCCACGTCATTGCGATAGCAGCCGACGTAGAGCCTGAGTTCACTCTGCGGCCAGACCTCGAGCGCATGGGCCAGTGTCGCCCCGATGACCGCATCCTCACGCCAGGCGGGAATGAAGACCGCGGCCATCCCGCCGAGCGGCACGTCTTCCACGCTGTCGCGGGCGACCCTCGGGGTACGCGCGCGGCCCGTAATCCGGCACCAGAGGTAGGCAAAATCGACTGCCAGCTCGTCGAGCATACCAATAGCTATGAAGACCGCCGCAAACAGCAGCAGCTCCATTTTTACGAGCAAAAACAGCTCGAAAATCCAATTCCCGGCTTCTGTCACGACCCTTTTCCCCCTTTCGCTTCCCTATCGCGGGGAATCGGCCCTTGCAACGGGGCACGCTTTGAGAAAGAGAGCCTCCCGATATGAGTGAACGTCCTTCAGCTTTCCGCATCGTTTTCGCCCCGGTCCGCGCGCTCTTCGTCAGCGACGCCTCTGCCGGTATCCTGCTGATCCTCGTGGCCGTGGCCGCCATGCTCGCGGCGAACTCGGCCTTTGCCGACGAGTACCAGCAGCTCTTCTACGGCAAGCTCGCCTTCACCCCGATACCCAAGCTGTACGACCTGCACCTGTGGATCAACGACGGGTTGATGGCGATCTTCTTTTTCGTCGTGGGCCTCGAGGTGAAGCGAGAGTGGATCGAGGGACAGCTTTCGACAGCACAGCAGCGCCGCCTGCCGATCCTTGCCGCCATTGCCGGTATGGCGATCCCCGCCCTCTTCTATCTCGGCGTGATCGGCGGCGATGCCGAGCTGATGCGCGGCTGGGCGATCCCTGCTGCTACCGACATCGCCTTCGCGATGGGTGTGCTGGGCCTCATCGGCAATCGCTGTCCGGCATCGCTGCGCCTGTTCCTGCTGACTGTCGCCATTGTCGACGATATCGGCGCGGTGCTCGTCATCGCCCTGTTCTACACTGCCAATATCAAGATGATGTGGCTCGCCGCCGCCGGCGCGGTGGTGATCGCCATGATGGCGATGAACCGGATGCGCGTGACCAGCGTGTGGCCCTTCATCCTGATGGCGCTCGTCCTTTGGTACTTCGTGCTCAATTCGGGCATCCACGCCACCATCGCAGGGGTCGTTGCCGCGCTCACCATTCCGATGGTCGGAAAGGACGATGACACCATGCTTGAGCGTCTCGAGCACGGTCTCGCCCCTTGGAGCGCATATCTGATCGTTCCGGTATTCGGCTTTGCCAACGCGGGTGTGCCGCTCGCGGGCATCGGGCTCGAAGGACTGCTCGCACCGCTTCCGCTGGCGATCGCGGCGGGCCTCTTCCTCGGCAAGCAGGTAGGCATCTTCTCGGCCATCTGGATCGCGGACAAGGTCGGCTTCGCACCGCGTCCGGATAATGCCAGCTGGCAGGAAATCTGGGGTGTCTCGATCCTGTGTGGGATCGGCTTCACCATGTCGCTGTTCATCAGCGGGCTCGCCTTCACCGGCGATGCGTTGCTGATCAACGAGGCGAAGCTCGGAATCCTTGGCGGATCGCTGCTATCGGCAGTGGCGGGCTACGTGATCCTGCGCATGTCGGCGCAGCATCCCGACGATGCGAAGAACCCCTACGTCGAAGAAGGCTGAGGCACCTCGGCGCCCAACCCGGCGGCCTTACCAGCTGCCGGTGTTCTCCATGCTGGCCCAGGGTTCGACCGGATCGAGATAGCCCTCTTGCAGCAGCTCGATGGATATACCATCGGGCGAGCGAACGAAGGCCATGTGCCCGTCGCGCGGAGGACGATTGATCGTGACGCCGGCGTCCATCAGCCGCTGGCATGTCTCGTAGATATTCTCCACCCGGTAGGCGAGGTGCCCGAAATTGCGCCCGCCGGTGTATTCCTCCGGTGCGCTTCCGTCTTCGGGCGGCCAGTTGTAGGTCAGCTCGACCTCGGCCGCGCCCTCCTGTCCCGGAGCGGCAAGGAAGATCAGCGTGAAGCGTCCCTTCTCATTGTCGAAGCGGCGGACTTCCTCGAGCCCGATCAGCTTGAAGAACTCGACGGTGGCGTCCGGGTCGGACACGCGGATCATGGTGTGGAGATATTTGGCCATGGCCCGCATCTAGGTGCCACGCGCGCAAAGGAAAAGGGGCGCGCCCCCCGGCACGCCCCCAATCATCGCCAGCGATTTCTCAGAAACTGGCGCTGATCGTTCCCACAACTGCGTCGTCGGTGAAGCCGTCGATGGACGGGCCCTCGACGCCGACATAGGAAACCCCGATTTCGAGGATGCCCGCGCTCACACTTGCGCCGATGCCCCAGTCGAGGCCGGAATCGTCGGCATCGCCAGCCAGCAGCGGCGGAGCCAGGGCGCCATCGGTGTAGCCGAGATGGGCCGAAAGCGAGATCGGCGTGTCGGGGATCGAGTAGCCGAGATCGGTGTAGACATAGAGGTTGTCGTCGCCCCCGAGCGAATCCTGCTCGAAAGCATAGGCGACGCCCACAGTGGCTTCTGCGTCGCCGAGCGAGAAACCGATCGAGGCATAAGGCTCGAGATAGTCGGTATCGAGGCCGAGCTCTTCCGCCGGATAGAGGTAGTAGAGCAGGCCGACGTCGAGGGTCACGCCGTCGGAAACTTCGCCCGACCAGCCGCCGTAGATGTCGAATTCGAGTTCACCGAAAGCCGGTCCGCCGTCGATCGACGAGGCCCAGGTGCCGACATAGAAGCCGCTTTCATGGGCAACATCGACGCCGCCCTGCACGGCCGGGTCGCCGCCTGACAGCGAGACGCCGCGGAAACGGTAGTCGGTGGTCAGCGCCACATTGGCCGACACCGTTACGGGGCCGCTTTCCTCTTCTTCGTCGGACTGCGCCATTGCCGGCGCGGCGAGGCCCATGGTTGCAAGGGCGATAGATGCGGCAAGCTTGCCGCGAAAGGACGTGAGCATTCTCGAACTCCTGTTGGTTCGTTTTGGTGCTTCGTCCCACCTGCGTTTTCGACGGGCCTTGGAATTATTGTGCAAGGTTCCTCGGTCGAAATCGAAATGATCGTGCATCAAGGAAGGTATCTGCGCAAGATGCGCCTCATAACTTTTCGCTATCGCAACAAAAAGCGTGGCTATTGTGCAACTGCGAAATGGTGCGGGCAGCGCTCAAGCCTTGTGGGGTTCTGGCCAGCCCCCTAAGTGGAGGCGCTTCCCGTATCCGCACACAAACAATTATGCTCGATTCCATCCGCAAGATTTTCGGCCTCACGCAGCCAACGCGTCGCATTGCGCGCGTTCCGGAAGGCGAACGCTGGTACGTGATCGGGGACGTGCACGGCCGCAAGGACCTGCTCGATGCGCTGAAGGCTGCGATCGACGAAGACGATGCCGAGGCAAGCGGCGCGAATACGACTGTCGTGTTTCTCGGGGACCTTGTCGATCGCGGACCGGACAGCGCCGGCGTAATCAAGCTCGCACGCAAATGGGGCAAGGAGCGCAAGGTGCGCTACCTCGCCGGCAACCACGAGGAAATGTTCCTCCAGAGCTTCGATGACAAGGAAGTGCTGCGCCACTTCCTCAAGCACGGCGGCCGCGAGACGGTGCTGAGCTACGGGATGAAGCGCAAGGAATACAACAAGCTGAAAGTCTCCGAACTGCAGGAAGCGATGCACGACCTCGTTCCAAAGAAGGATCGCGAATTCCTCGAGTCCTTCGAGGAAATGATCGTGGTGGGCGACTATGTCCTCGCCCATGCCGGCATCAATCCGGCCAAGCCGATCGACGAGCAGCAGCGCAGCGACCTCCTGTGGATCCGCGAGCGTTTCCTGCGTCACAGGGAGCCGTTCAGCCACGTCGTGATCCATGGCCACACGATCTTCGAAGCGGTCGAGGATCAGGAGCACCGGATCGGTATCGACACCGGCGCGTTCCGGACAGGACGCTTGACCGCAATGGTGATCGAAGGCGATAGGCGCCGCACGATCCAGGCCGTCGCCGACGAAGACGGTGCAATTTCTATCCAAAAGGTGGATGCGTAGATGAAGATCGCAATGGTTGGTTCGGGCTATGTGGGCCTGGTTTCGGGTGCCTGCTTCGCCGATTTCGGCCACGATGTGGTCTGTATCGACAAGGACCAGTCGAAGATCGACCGTCTCCATGAAGGCATCATGCCGATCTACGAGCCCGGCCTTGCCGAGCTGGTCGGATCGAACGTGAAGGCCGGGCGTCTCACCTTCACCACCAGCCTCGCCGAAGGCATTGCGGGCGCCGACGCGATCTTCATCGCCGTGGGCACGCCCAGCCGCCGCGGCGATGGCCATGCCGACCTGTCCTTCGTCTATGCCGTGGCCAAGGAAATCGGCGAGAACCTGGCCAATGACGCGGTCGTGGTGACCAAGTCGACCGTGCCAGTCGGCACCGGCGACGAGGTCGAGCGGATCCTCAAGGACAGCGGCACGAGCCACAGGTTCTCGGTCGTCTCCAATCCCGAATTTCTGCGCGAAGGCGCCGCGATCGGCGATTTCAAACGCCCCGACCGCATCGTCATCGGAGCGGAAGACGATTTCGGCCGCGAGGTCATGCGCGAGGTCTATCGCCCGCTGTTCCTCAACGAATCACCCATCCTTTTCACCGGCCGCCGTACCAGCGAGCTGATCAAATACGCCGCCAACGCCTTCCTCGCGACGAAGATCACCTTCATCAACGAGATGGCGGACCTGTGCGAAAAGGTCGGCGCGGACGTTCAGGACGTCAGCCGGGGTATCGGCATGGACAACCGTATCGGTTCGAAATTCCTCCACGCCGGCCCGGGCTATGGCGGTTCGTGCTTCCCCAAGGACACGCTCGCCCTGCTCAAGACTGCCGAGGACTACGACAGCCCGACGCGGATCGTCGAGGCGGTGGTCAAGGTCAACGACACGCGCAAGCGCGCGATGGGCCGCAAGGTGCTCGACGCGCTCGGCGGTGCAGACAATGCGCGCGGAAAGAAAGTCGCGCTGCTGGGCCTGACCTTCAAGCCGAACACGGACGATATGCGCGATTCCCCCGCGATTGCGGTGGCGCAGACGCTGACCGACGCCGGTGTAAAGGTCGAAGCCTATGACCCCGAAGGCATGGAGCTCGCCAGGCCGCTGATGCCCGAAGTCACCATGGTCGAGGATCCCTATGCCGCGATCAAGGATGCCGACGTGATCGCGATCGTGACCGAGTGGGACGCATTCCGCGCGCTCGACCTCACCCGCGTGAAGGACCTCGCCAAGGCGCCGGTCCTTGTCGACCTGCGCAACATCTATCGTCCGGAAGACGTCCGCGCTGCTGGCTTCGAATATTCGAGCATCGGTCGGGGCTAACCCGCCCCGGACGCGTCAGCCGAACCAGTGATGGCGGTTGGCGCGGTCCTTGAGACCGACGACCACGGCACCGATCACAAGCACGCCGGAGATCAGGCAGGCGAGCGCGATCGCGCCGCTTTCCTGTCCGCCGCGAAAGTAGATCGCCAGCAGCGCCCAGCAGAACACCAGCGCGTACCAGGGATTGCCCCTGCTCCGCCCTACTGCGAGCGCTGCAATCACGCCGCCGACTGCCACGATGGCCGCGGTGATCAGCGGATACTGCATGTTCCCGCCGATGCCGTAATAGGCCAGCGTCGCCGAGATGTTCACGATGCTTGCCGCAGTCAGCCAGGCGGCGAGCGCGCTGAAGGTGATCGTCACGATGATCCGCTCGGCCAGGGTGAAGGGGCGCTCGAAGGCGACCAGGCGGCGAAGGATCACCAGGAGCGCACCGAGCGACGTGAGGATGATGATTGCCGATATCGCGGTCAGATTCGCGAACTGCGTATAGGTTGCCCAGACGCCCTGCATCGAGAGAGCGATGACCGAGGGCCAGCCGATCTGGTCCAGCAGCACATTGTCGCGCTGGCCCGGCAAAGCCTGCCAGATCGCCCAGACTGCCGAACCGAAGAACAGCGGTCCCCAGATCGCAAAGGCCCAGCCCGAAGGAGTGATCAGCGTGCGCACGCTGTCCGAGCGGGCGCCGATGGGCTCTCCGAAGCCGAGCTGCGGAAGGAAGGTCGCGCCGATCTGGATAACCACGGCGAGGACGATGGCGATGCGCTGCAATGCGCTGCGATGCGTGTGAGTGCTCATGATCGGCCCAATCGCCAGAAAGGCCACAGGTTCCGGAAGATAGTGCCAGGGGGCCTGTAAGCCGGGTTCTGTTCCGCACGCGATATGCTTGCACATCAGCCGCGCGGCGGCAGCCATTCGTCTGGGCCACGGATTGCTCCGCGGCTCGAGCAGCCAACCCGGGCGGTCGGTACGAAACGCACCTGCTGTTTCCAGCGCGCCGCCCCTATTCGGCCTTGCTCCGGGTGGGGTTTGCCATGCGGGCCGCGTTACCGAAGCCCCGGTGCGCTCTTACCGCACCCTTTCACCCTTGCCTGATCCCTTGCGGGCCATCGGCGGTATGCTCTCTGTGGCACTTTCCCTGAGGTTGCCCTCGGCGGGCGTTACCCGCCACCCTTGTTTCGTGGAGCCCGGACTTTCCTCGCATAAGCGCGGCTGCCCGGCCCCCTGGCAAGGGTGCACATAGTGTGCGCGGGGCCGGATTGGAAGCGTGCTCAGCCTGCCGCGCTATCGGTGTACTGGTCGTAGGCCTCGAGCGCCTGCGCCGCATACATCGCGCTGGGGCCTGCTCCCATGTAGATCGCCAGTCCCATCGTCTCGGCGATTTCCTCGCGCGTGGCGCCTTTCTTGCGCGCGCCCTCGACGTGATAGGTGATGCACGGATCGCAGCGCACCGCCACCGAGATGGCTACTGCGAGCAATTCCTTCGTCTTGGCATCGAGTGCCCCGCCCTCGTGCGCCGCGGCGCCCATCTCGCGAAAGGCCTTCATCACTCCCGGTGTGCCCTTGTGCAGCTCCTTGATCGCGGGAATGAGATTGGCGGCCATGCCCGGCCAGTCCTTGAATTCGGTATGCGCCATATGCGGCTCCTCGATTGGTGTCGAAGAGCGCCCTGCACGCACAGGTGCAGCACATCATTGATGCACATCAATTGCGCTAACGCGAAAGCCCGCGGTCGCGGTCGAGCAGCAGCTGGAACAGGATCGCGCGGACTTCACCGTCGATCTCGCCGTTGATCCTTTCCGGGCGCCAGCGGCGTTGGAAGGCCTCGACCACCTTGTGGCCGTCGGTGATGTCGTAGCCATAGCGTTCGAGCGCGAGGTAGAAGCTCGCGTCATTATCGAAGGGATCGCCGCGCTCGAGCTTCTCGGGTCGCGGAATACACAGCCCGTATTCGGCCAGCCGATCCCACGGGAAGAGCTCGCCCGGATCGATCTTGCGCGCGGGCGCGATGTCGGAATGGCCGACGACGTTGGCGCGCGGGATATCGTAGCTTTTGACGATGCGCGCCACCAGCGGGACCAGCGCCTCGAACTGCGCGTCGGGAAAGGGGCCGTAGCCATGCAGGTGGCCGGGGTGATCGAGCTCGATACCGATGCTGGAGGAGTTCACGTCCTTGACCCCGCGCCAGTACGAGAGGCCTGCGTGCCAGGCGCGTTTTTCCTCCGGCACCAGCCGGACGACTTCGCCGCATTTCCCGATGAGGTAATGCGCGGAGACCTTGGCTTCAGGATCGCACAGCCGCTCGATGGCGACGTCCTTGTCCTGCATTTCGGTATAGTGGATGACCACCATGCTGACGGGCAGCTTGCGCTCGTCGTGATTGGGCGAGAGGACCTCGCGGTCGACCAGCTCGTCGTCGGTTTCGGGAGAGCCGGAGCCCATCTCGCCGAAATCCTTGCTCACCCGATCAGCCCCTCAGCCTCGGGCAGGACCGCTCCGAGCACCAGCGTTTCGTCGGTCTTGGCATACTGGAGGCCGCCGCCCGCCTGTTCAGCAAGCAGCGCGATCATGTGCGCCGCCGCTGTCCGGCTGGAGAGTTCGGATTGCGGCAGCGTGCCGTCGAGCGCCTTGCCGATATTTTCGTCGAAGCCGATCTTCGAGCCGGTTGCGCGGACCACGATCTCGCAGTTTTTTCCGCGGACTTCGGCGCCGATATCGAGCGAGCCGCCGCGCACCAGCGCGTCGATCGCGATCTGCGCGAAGTTCAGCAGCACCTTGACCGCGGGCTTGGCGAGATTGGCCGCATCGATCGCCCAGTTGATCTCGACCTTGTCCTTGTCGGCCACCAGCGCATCGATCAGCGCCTTCGGCTCTTCAACGTCGACGCGGTCGCCGAAACCGCCGGCTGCACCGAAGGCGAGGCGGAAGAACTTGAGCTTGTTGGTCGAGGTCTTCGAGCTCTGTTCGAGCAGCTCGATGACGCTCCTGCGCATTTCCGGATCGGTTTCCATCGCCAGCAGTTCGAGCCCGTTGCTGAGCGCGCCGACGGGGCTGAGCATGTCGTGGCACAGCCGCGAGCAAAGCATTGCGGCAAGATCGATGGATTCACTGTCGTTCATGGATTTCCCGTAAATACGCTTTGAGCAGAGCCTTCTAGCTCTCCGTAACCTCATAGGGAAGCTCGGCGAAACCGCCAGCCCCGCTACGGAAAAAGCGCACGCCGCCCGCCGCGATAATCGCCCAGACTGCCCCGTCGCCCGCAGCCAGATCAAGATCGGTGGCGGAAGGCTCGCCAAGCCCGTTGGGATGCGAGTGGTAATAGCCGATCACCTGCAGGCCGCCCTCCCGTGCTGCGCGGTGCGCGTCGATCAGCGCCTGGGGGTCGATTTCGAAGTGGCGTTCGGGCTGTGGGTGCACATTGGCAGCGGTGTGTGCGACATCGATCGTCCCGCCCTCTCCCAGCAGCATGCCGCAGCATTCGCGCGGATGCGCCGCACCGGCCTCGGCCAGCATGCGTTCGAGAACTTCGCTTGAGACTTGCAGCGCCATCGCGCATGGCTCCTAGCATGGCTTCGCCCGATGTCCTCACCGGAACTCTCGAGACCGCCGGCCGCCTCGACAAGGCGCTTGCCGAGGCCACTGGGCTGTCGCGTGAGCGGGTGAAGGGGCTGATCGCCGATGGCGCAGTCGAGATCGGCGGGAAGCCGGCGAAATCGGGCTCGACCAAGCTCTCGGGCAGCGAGAGCTACCGTATTGCCCTGCCACCGCCCGAACCGCTCGAGGCAGAACCGCAGGACATCCCGCTCGATGTCGTGTTCGAGGACGAACACCTGCTGGTGGTGAACAAGCCCGCCGGAATGGTCGTCCACCCTGCTGCCGGAAATCCCGACGGCACGCTCGTCAACGCGCTGCTGTTCCACTGTGCGGGCAAGCTTTCGGGCATAAACGGCGTGGCACGACCGGGGATCGTGCACCGGATCGACAAGGACACCTCGGGCCTCCTCGTGGTCGCCAAGAGCGATGCCGCACACGAGGGTCTCGCCAAGCAGTTCGCCGACCACTCGATCACGCGTCGCTACCTCGCCGTGTGCGCCGGGCACCCCAATCCGCCCTCAGGCACGATTTCGGGCCGGCTCGGGCGTTCGGACCGCGATCGCAAGAAGATGGCGGTGCTGCCCGACGATGCGACGCGCGGGAAACACGCGGTGACGCACTATGAGACGATCAAGCGCCTCAGTCACGCCGCATTGATCGAATGCAGGCTCGAAACGGGGCGTACGCATCAGGTCCGCGTTCACTGTGCGTCAATCGGCCATGCGCTATTAGGAGACCCTGCATACGGGCGCACTCCCAAACCGCTGCGCACCCTTCTCGAGAGCCTCGATTTCCGGCGCCAGGCGCTGCACGCGGCACGACTTGGATTCATACATCCTATCAGCGGTGAAAGCTTGGATTTCTGCGCCGAATTGCCCGCCGATATGCGGGAACTGATCGACGAAACCACTCGTTGAAATCGATGAAAGACAGTGCAAGTTCGCGCCGTTTGCGCTATAAGTAACCAAGTGGCCCGAAAGACCGGATGCCCATCAGGGGTCCGGCGAGCGAGGTCGACGAAAGAAAGGTCAGGGTTAGAGTGAGTAATTCCAAGAGTATGAGCGTGCCTGCGCTCGGCGGTGAGCAGAGCCTCAACCGCTATCTTTCCGAAATCAAGAAGTACCCCGTGCTGACGCAAGAGCAGGAATACATGCTCGCCAAGCGTTACGAAGAGCACGAGGACAGCGAAGCTGCCGCGCAGCTCGTTACCTCGCACCTGCGTCTCGTGGCGAAGATCGCCATGGGCTACCGCGGCTACGGCCTGCCGGTGTCGGATCTCATTTCCGAAGGCAATGTCGGCCTGATGCAGGGCGTGAAGAAGTTCGAAGCCGATCGCGGCTTCCGCCTCGCCACCTATGCAATGTGGTGGATCAAGGCGAGCATTCAGGAATACATCCTTCGTTCGTGGTCCCTCGTGAAGATGGGCACCACCGCCGCGCAGAAGAAGCTGTTCTTCAACCTGCGCCGGATGAAGAAGAACCTCGATGCCTACGAGGACACCGACCTCCATCCGGACGACGTGAACGAGATCGCTACCACCCTCGGCGTGCCCGAGCAGGAAGTGGTCAACATGAACCGCCGGATGATGATGGGCGGCGATGGTTCACTGAACGTGCCGATGCGCAATGGCGAAGAAGGCTCGGGCGAGTGGATGGACTGGCTGACGGACGATCGTCCGCTGCAGGACGAAACCGTCGCCGATGCCGAGGAAAAGGAAGTGCGTCACGAAATGCTTGTCGAGGCGATGGACGCCCTGAACGAGCGCGAGCAGCACATCCTCACCGAACGCCGTCTGACCGAAAACCCGCAGACGCTCGAAGAGCTTTCGCAGGTCTATAACGTCAGCCGCGAACGCATCCGCCAGATCGAGGTGCGTGCGTTCGAAAAGCTGCAGAAGGCGATGCAGCGCATTGCCGGCGAAAGGCTGCTTCCGGGCGTCGCCTGAGGCAACTTCAAACAGATAACAGCGAGACAAGCCCGCGCCCGAAACGGCGCGGGCTTTCTTTTGTGCACGGCAATGGCTGCGCCTGGACGCCGCGTATCGATTGCCTGCAGCCTCGCCGCATCCTAGAGGCTGGCATCATGCGCCGCGCCAGGATCTTCATCTTCAAGTTCATCGTGGGGATCATCGCCCTCAGCATCCTGTCGGTGATCGTCTTCAAGTTCGTCCCCGTGCCCGTCACGGCGACCATGCTGATGGACGAAAACGGCATCACCAAGGACTGGGAGCCGCTTTCCGATATCGACCGCAACCTCGTACGTGCGGTCATCGCGGCAGAAGACGGCAAGTTCTGCGAACACAGCGGCTTCGATGCAGAGGCCATCGCCAAGGCGATTGCGAGCAACGCCCAGGGCGGCCGCATTCGCGGCGGCTCCACCATCAGCCAGCAGACGGCCAAGAACGTCTTCCTGTGGCAGGGCGGCGGATATCCGCGAAAGGCGATGGAGGCGTATTTCACGCTGTTGATCGAGAACATCTGGGGCAAGCGGCGGATCATGGAAGTCTATCTCAACGTCGCGGAGACGGGGATCGGGACTTACGGTGCCGAGGCGGGAGCGCAGCGCTATTACGGCAAGGGTGCCAGCTCGCTCAGCCCGCTCGAGGCGGCACGCATGGCCGCAGCATTGCCGCTTCCCAAGAAGCGGTCTGTGACCAATCCGCGCGGCTGGCTGCGCGGCCACGGGCAGAGGATCGCCGCAGACGTCGGTGCCATCGGACGCGAAGGTCGCGATACCTGCGTTTACCAGTAGGATCGCTCCACTACGCAATTCCTCTCTATTTCATGGGCTTACGCGCAGCGTAGCACGATCACGCGGGATTAGGGGCGAACCCGGCTCTGCGTAGCACACTGTTTTCCGGCCTTTTTCCTTGATTGCGACTGCCGCATTGGCCAGACCAATGTTTCGGGATTTCGGAAGGGGAGAGCCTGATTGGGACTGGGGCACAGCCACGACCATGGGCATGACCATCATCACGACCACGGGCATGGGCACAGCCATGCACCGAAGGACTTCGGCAACGCCTTCCTGATCGGCGTTATCCTCAATTCCGTCTTCGTGGTCGTCGAGGCGGTTTACGGGTGGATTTCCGGTTCCATGGCGCTCATCGCCGATGCCGGACACAATTTGTCCGACGTGATGGCGCTGCTGCTGGCCTGGGGCGCCAGTGTCGCCGCCAAGAAACCGCCGACGCAGCGTTTCACCTATGGCTACAAGAGCTCGACCATCCTTGCGGCGCTGGCCAATGCGGGGCTGCTGCTGGTCGCCATCGGGGCGATCACGTTCGAGACGCTGCACCGAATCGCCGAACCGGCCCCTGTAGAGGGAATGACCATGGTCATCGTCGCCGGTATCGGGATCGTCATCAATACCGGCACGGCCCTGCTCTTCCTGCGCGGGCGTGAACATGACATCAATATCCGCGGCGCTTTCCTTCACATGGCGGCCGATGCGCTGGTCAGCCTCGGCGTGGTGATCGCGGGTGTCGCGATCCTCTTCACGGGTGCGATCTGGATCGATCCGCTGGTCAGCCTGCTCATCGTCGCCGTCATCGCGTGGGGAACCTGGGGCCTGCTCAAGGATAGCGTAGCCATGAGCCTGCTTGGCGTACCGAAGGGGATTTCCGAAAGCGGTGTCCGCAGTTACCTTGCCGGGCTCGAGGGAGTGAGTGAAATCCACGAGCTGCATATCTGGCCGATGTCGACGACCGAGACCGCGCTGACGGCACACCTCGTCATGCCTGGCGGACATCCCGGCGATGCCTTCCTCAAGGAGGTCAGCGAGGCGCTGGAGGACAAGCACCGGATCGGCCACGCGACCATCCAGATCGAAAAATCCCGCATCCATTGCAGGGCACGGTGCTGATGCAGCCTGCCAGCGCTAAAGCACGCGAAAGCCTCAAGGCGGCGATGGCCAGACTGGCCGACGGCGACCGTTCGGCGCTTGAGGAAATTTATCGCAACACTTCGGCGAAACTTTTCGGAATCTGCTTGCGTATCTTGAAGGACGAGAAAGAAGCAGAGGACGCCTTGCAAGACGTCTACATCACCCTCTGGCGGCGCGCAGACCGCTATGATCCTTCCCGGGCCAGCCCCATCAGCTGGCTCGCCACCTTCGCGCGCAATCGCGCGGTGGACCGCCTGCGCGTGGGCAAGGTGCGCGCCGGCAGCGTGCCCGAGGACGAAGCCGCGCCGGTTGCCGACAAGGCTCCGCTCGCAGAAGATATGATGATCGATGCCGAGCGCAGCGCCAGGGTCCATACGTGCCTCGAAAAGCTCGACGAGAAGCCGCGCGCTGCGATCCGCACCGCCTTTTTCGAGGGTCAGACCTATGCCCAGATCGCCGAGGCTGGGGACGTTCCGCTCGGTACGATGAAGAGCTGGGTCCGCCGCGGCCTGCAGAAACTCAAGACATGTCTGGAGAGGGGCGAATGAGCGACGATATTGCCCCCGATGAGATGATGGCCGCAGAATATGCGCTCGGCCTGCTCGAAGGCGAGGAACTGCTCGCCGCGCGCAGCCGCGAAGCCTCAGATGCTGCATTCGCCAAGGACGTCGCCTTCTGGCAGGACCGGCTGGCACCGCTACTCGACAATATCGACCCACGCACGCCTCGCGCCGAAGTGTGGCAGCGTATTTCCGCCGAGCTGGAAAGCACTGGCGATAGCGCTGAGATCGTCTCGCTGACCGCGCGGTTGAGGCAGTGGAAGATCGCCGCGGGCTCTGCCGCAGCAGCAGCCGTTGCAGCTGTTACGCTGTTAGTCCTCAGCCCCGCACAACAGGCCATCGCGCCTGTCCCGCAAGAGCCGGCCGCAGCACCGCTCGCCGCCTCGATCCCGATTGGCGATACGCAGCTGCGGCTTGCGGTCACTTACCTTCCCGAACGGCAGGAGCTTCTGGTTTCCGCGAGCGGCCTCACCGCCGACGGTGTCCACGACCACGAATTGTGGCTGGTTCCGCAGAGCGAGGACACACCGCTCTTGTCACTCGGCGTGATCGAGCCGGGCGTGGAACGCCGCGTCACTCTCGATACAGCTGTCGCCTCCGAATTCGCCGACGGTTCGGCACTGCTGCTCACGCGAGAACCGCTAGGCGGCAAGCCCGTAGGCGTCGATGCCGGTCCGGTGGTTGCCGAAGGGCGTATGCAGGTCATCTGAAAAAATTTGCATCCGCTCCGGCGGTGCTTTCGTAACTCCATTCACAGGCAGGACGGGGCCTAGTGAGAAGAGGAGTTACACCAATGACCATTTCCACCAAGCTTCGCGCAGCAGCAGCTGCCAGCGTCCTCGCGATGGGCGGTTTCGCCCTTGCCGGCACAACCCCGGCGATTGCGCATGACCACAAGTCGAAGCCTGCCAAGGCGCAGGCCAACATCGTCCAGACCGCTGTCGGCACCGGTGTCCACGAGACGCTCGTGGCAGCCGTTCAGGCCGCAGGTCTTGTCGACACCCTTTCCTCACCGGGTCCTTTCACGGTCTTCGCACCGACCGACGATGCCTTCGCAGCCCTGCCCGACGGCACCGTGAGCACGCTGCTCGAGCCGCAGAACAAGGGCCAGCTTCAGAACGTGCTGACCTATCACGTCGTCAGCGGCCGTGTGCCCGCATCGGCACTTTCGGCAGCGATCAAGCGCCACGGCGGCACCTACAGCTTCAAGACGGTTGCCGGTGAGAAGCTCACCGCCAGCTTCTCGGGCGACAACAACATCGTCATCACCGATGGCGCCAACCGCACCAGCACGGTCACCATGGCCGATGTGAACACCGCAAACGGCGTCATCCACGTCACCAACGGCGTATTCCTCCCGGGCTAATCCTCAGCCCTCCTAAAGCGTCGCCCGAGCTTCCCCTCGTGTGAGCGGCGCACCTTGGCCCCGTCATGCCACCCCATCGGCATGGCGGGGCTTTTTTACTTTGCCCCGAAACGGAAAACGCCGCGCAGTCCCGGGACCGCGCGGCGCTTTGCAATTCGAGTAGGAAGCTGGCGCTTAGGCCGCTTCTTCCTTCGGACCGTGGACCTGAATCGGGTCCTTCTTGCCTTCTACCACATCGGCATCGATCACGATCTCGGTGACGCCGTCCATGTCGGGCAGGTCGAACATCGTGTCGAGCAGGATGCCCTCGACGATCGAACGTAGGCCGCGGGCACCCGTCTTGCGGGCGATAGCCTTCTCGGCGATCTTCTTGAGCGCGTCCTGCTGGAAGGTTAGTTCCACGTTCTCAAGCTCGAACAGCTTTGCATACTGCTTGCACAGCGCGTTCTTCGGTTCGGTCAGGATCGTGATCAACGCATCCACGTCGAGATCGCGCAGCGTGGCGATCACGGGCAGACGGCCGACGAATTCGGGGATCAGGCCGAACTTGAGGAGATCTTCCGGCTCGCCCTTTTCGAGCAGTTCGCCGATGCGGCGCTTGTCCGGATCGGCGACATGCGCGCCGAAGCCGATCGAACGCTTCTGCAGGCGGTCGGCAATGATCTTTTCCAGACCCGCGAATGCGCCGCCACAGATGAACAGGATGTTCGTCGTGTCGACCTGCAGGAATTCCTGCTGCGGATGCTTGCGGCCACCCTGCGGAGGAACGCTGGCGGTCGTGCCTTCCATCAGCTTCAGGAGAGCCTGCTGGACGCCCTCGCCCGACACGTCGCGCGTGATCGAGGGGTTTTCCGCCTTGCGGGTGATCTTGTCGATCTCGTCGATGTAGACGATGCCGTGCTGCGCCTTCTCGACATTGTAGTCGGAAGCCTGGAGCAGCTTGAGGATGATGTTCTCCACGTCCTCGCCCACGTAACCGGCTTCGGTCAGTGTGGTCGCGTCGGCCATGGTGAAGGGCACGTCGAAGGTGCGCGCCAGCGTCTGTGCCAGCAGCGTCTTGCCGCAGCCGGTCGGACCGACGAGCAGGATGTTCGACTTGGCGAGTTCGACGTCGCCAGCCTTGCCGCCGTGCTTGAGGCGCTTGTAGTGGTTGTGCACCGCGACCGAGAGGACGCGCTTGGCGCGGTCCTGGCCGATCACATAGTCGTTCAACGTTTCGAAGATTTCCGACGGGGTCGGGACGTCGCCGTCCTTCTTGCCCGAGATACCGGCCTTGGTCTCTTCGCGGATGATGTCGTTGCACAGCTCGACGCATTCATCGCAGATGAACACGGTCGGGCCCGCAATCAGCTTGCGCACCTCGTGCTGCGACTTGCCGCAGAAGCTGCAGTACAGCGTGGATTTGCTATCGGTTCCGCTCAACTTGGTCATTTCCTGCTCTGTCCCGCGACATCCCGAAAATCAGGGGATTCTGCCGACTCTAGGCCGGTCACGCGATGGGTCAATAACTGACTACCACCAACCCCTTGCCATAAGCTGAAGACAGGGGATTGGCCAATTTCCAGCACAAATTTGCAACAGTCCTGCCCCGGGACACTCCCAAGGCGTTCAGATGCAAAGATATTCCGGGTTTACTCAGGCGCGCCGCCCGAACCCTTGTCCTCGTCCTTGACCGGTTCGTCGTCGCCCTCGTTCTCGGGACGTGCTTCGAACACCTTGTCGACGATGCCGAACTTCATCGCTTCCTCGGCTTCGAGGAAGGTGTCGCGATCCATCGCCTTCTCGATCTCGGAGAGGCTCTTGCCGGTGTACTGGACGTAAAGGTCGTTCATCCGCTTGCGAATGCGGAGGATTTCGCGCGCCTGGATCTCGATGTCCGAGGCCATGCCGCGCGCACCGCCCGAGGGCTGGTGGACCATGATGCGGGCATTCGGCAGCGCGATGCGCATGCCCGGCTCACCTGCTGCGAGCAGGAAGCTGCCCATCGAGGCGGCCTGGCCGATGCAGACGGTCGAAACGCGCGGTTTGATGTACTGCATGGTGTCGTGGATCGCCATGCCGGCAGTCACCACGCCGCCCGGCGAGTTGATGTACATGCTGATCGGCTTCGAGGGGTTTTCGCTCTCGAGGAAAAGCAGCTGTGCCACGATCAGCGAGGCCATGTTGTCCTCCACCTGACCGGTGACGAAGACGATGCGCTCGCGCAGCAGGCGGCTGAAAATGTCGAAGGCGCGTTCGCCGCGGCTCGACTGCTCGACCACCGTGGGCACCAGTGCCCCCGTGACGGGGTCGCGGGTAAACTGGCCCTGGCTTGCGTGTGCGTCGCTTCCGAACAGGTCGATCATGAACATCCTTCCGTGAAAATATCGAGCGCCTATGTCGCCATCGTCATCGCGATGTTCAAGGGGGTTAACCCTGCGCCGGCAACGCTTTTCCCCGTTCCGCCTCGTGACGGGCCTTAAGTTCGCACAGGAAGCCGTGCAGCACCTCGGTCGAAAGACCGTGCAACATCAGGCGGAAACCGGCCTTCAGCGTGCTTTCGGGAACCAGCGGATGGGCATTGGTGACCATTGCGAGATGCTTTTCCTCGCCGGTCAGCCGCGCGCAATAAAGCCCGATCGTCTCGTCGAGCTGGAGCGAATTGGCCGCACGCCAGAAATCGCGGTCGGTCAGCCAGAAGGCATAGGCGGGCGTGTACATCTCGATCGCGGTCTGCAGGTCGATCTTGTTGAGGCGCCCCTTGGGCATGTCCTCGATCTTCACCGCATCGGGATCGATGGCGGAGAAATCGAGCTTCTCGGCCCGCTGCAGCGTCACGCCGCGCCGGTCCATCTCGTGATTGAGCTGGATCAGGAAGTTGTAGATGTTGAGGTCGTGCTTGAGGAACAGGTTGTCGCGCACGCCGTCGATGTCCTTCGGGTCCATCGGTTCGAGTTGGGGCCGGAAGCCCGGCGTCACATTGTCCGCGATGAAGCGCAGGATCTGCGAGCCGAGGTGGAAGTGGCGCAGGATCAGCCAGTTCGCATCGGGCGTCAGGAAGCGCTTCATTCCCGTCGCGATCATCCAATGCAGGAACTTGGGCGCGTGCGGAAAGCGCGGGAAGACCGCCTTGAATACTTGCGCAAGGATGATGCTCAAGCGCGCGAGCGGGCGCACGAAGGGCAGGAGGAACTGGCGGCTGCCCGAGCGCTGGTCGCGTAGCAGCGCGGCCTTGGCGGCGGGATCGAACGGCAGCGACTTATCCATCGCCAGCGCCGCCCAGGGATCGGGATCGGCCGGGTCGTGCACGCCGAAGGCATGGACGATCTGCTCATCATGCGCGGTCTCGGGATGCGGGCGGCCCGCCAGTGCGCCGTCAGACATTGTCGATCTCTTCAAGCTGCAGCCGGTAAAGCCGCGCGACGATCTTCGCGTGACGCACGATGTCCGCGCCGACATCTTCGCTGGTCACCGCCATTTCCATTGCCTCGTCGAACTCGTCGAGATGATGGCTGTCGTTGACCGCATGGTAGGAGAAGAAGCTCACCGCCTCGTCGGGCAGGTCGAGCTGCTGCTTCATCAGTTCCGACCACGGCCCGGCGATACGGTTGCCAAGCCCTTCGATGATGAACATCGCGCCCAGCAGGCCGACCGGATCGGGCTTCGATGCGGCGTGGTACATGAAAGCCGAAAGCGCTTCTGAGCCGATGTTCTTCGGCGCGTTCTCGATCTCCTCGCGCGCACCGCCTGCTGCCACGTAATTGTCCTCCAGCATGCGAAAATCGCGATGCTCGGCCTGCGCGTGTTCGAGAAACATGCTGCGCAGGTCCTCGTGCTGCGGCGAGAGGCTGGACGAGGCGCGCGCAATCCAGCGGCTGCCTTCGATCACCTGCTGGCGCAGATTGCGCAGCAGCGCACGGTAATCCTCGATCCGCCACTTGCCCGCATGCAGCCGGGCGACCAGCGGCACGGTCACCAGCGCGCTTTCGAAATCGATCCAGACCTGCGCCAGCTGGCGGTGGGTCTTTGCCAAAGGCGCATCGGGCCTTCCGGTCTCGGCGTTCATGTCCTGCGTCCCTCCACATCATCCGGGCCGACGACGGTCATGCCCGCATAAGCCATCACACATTGCCCGCTTTCGGGCACGGCGCAAAGCACCGTCTGCCCCTCCTCGAGCTTCCCGCTCTTGAGCAGGTCATCGAGGATGAGGAAGATCGAGGCAGCGCCGACATTGCCCTTCGTCGCGAGGTTGGAGAACCAGCGCTCCTCCGGGATCATGCATCCCGCCTTGGTCGCCTGCCGGATCATTTCCTCGCGCAGCGAATGGGCGGAATAGTGGATCGCGAACCAATCGACCGCATCGGGCTCGATCAGGCCTTCGTCGACCAGCCGCATGAATTCGCCCAGCCAGACGGGGAGCATCCGGTAAAGGGCATCGACGTCCTGTCTCAGCTGGAACGCACCGGCCTGCGCGGCGGCGCGGATATCGGTGTGATGCGACCACGGCATGAGTGCGCCCTTACCGTCGCGCACCGAGCCGGCCGTCATGCAGGGTTCGAACCGGTCGGCGAAACTGCGCAAGCTCACCCAGTCGATGCGCAGGCTGAGGCCGCGGCTGGCAGGGCGATCCTCGATCAGCACGGCGCCAGCGCCATCGCTCAGCGTCCAGCGCAAGAAGCCCGCATCTGACGGCAGCGCGCCGTCTTCGAGAACGCTGTCGGTGCCCTCGTAGAAACCGGGCCGGAAATAGCGGCTGGCGAATTCACCGCCGCCGACCAGCGCCGCCTTGTGTTCGCCGGACTTCACCTGGAGGTAGGCGCTCTTCAGCGCCATCATCGAGCTCGCACAAACCGATTGCATGCTGGCCAGCTCGAGCGGCGGCAGGCCGAGCTCGCCATGCACCTGGCTGGCGAGGCCCGGCACCATCAAATCGTTCTGCGTGGTCGAGGTGGCGAGGTAGCCGACCTGCTTCGCGTCGATCTCCGCATCGTCGAGCGCTTCGCGCACCGCTCGCCCAAGCATTTTCGCGATGGTCCACTCGCTCGTCCCGTCGGGCTGCATTGCGTAGTGACGCGTGGCGATGCGGTTCTGGCGCAGGACCAGCCTGCCCATGCGCTCGGCCTGCGGCGACAGGCGACCGATATGATCGCCCATGCACTCGTTGGGGACGGGTTCTCCGGGGAGGAACTGTCCCGATGCAGTGATATAAACCATTGCCCAGATGTCGGGGTCAACGCGCCGCTGCGCAAGTCACGGCTGCGATTTTCCCCGCTAAATCAGTCGCCAAGATCAGGCGGCGCGGACGTGGGCGAGGAATTCACTCACCTGTTCGCGCAGCATCTCGGCCTGCTGTTCGAGCGAGGTGCAGCCCGACAGGACCTGGCTTGCCGCGGCGCCCGTCGCGGTTGCCATTCGGCTGACCTCCGTCATGTCGCTACTGACCGCCTCGGTGTTGCGGGCGGCAGCATCGATATTACGCGCCAGTTCCTGACCCGCGACCGCCTGCTGGTCGACCGCCGATGCGATCGATGTCGAGGTGACGCCCAGCTTGCCGACTTCATCGGTGATCTGGCGCAGCGCCCCGGCGCTGGCGGTAGAGGAATTCTGGATCATCTTGATCTGCGCCTCGACCTCTTCGGTGGCACGGGCGGTCTGGGCGGCGAGTTCCTTCACTTCACTCGCTACGACTGCGAAGCCGCGACCCGCTTCGCCGCCGCGTGCCGCCTCGATGCTCGCATTGAGCGCAAGCAAATTTGTGCGCTGGGCAATCTGGCTAATCATCTCGACGACCTGACCCACATGAGTGGCCATCTGGTCGAGATCGCTGATCGTGCGGTCGGCCTGCTGTGCTGCTTCGGTGGCCTGTCCCGCACGCTCCGCGCTGGAGGCCGCCTGACGGCTGATCTCGCTGATCGACATGACGAATTCGTCGCTGGCCGCTGCCGCGCTGGTGACGCCGCTCGACGTCTCTTCCAGAAGGCGCGAGGCGTTGGAGACGCGCTGCGAGGACACCTCGGCATTGTCGGCCATGGTGCGTGCGACATCCTTGAGCTGGCCACTGGCCGATGCGACGTCCTGCGCCACATTGCCGACCAGCCGCTCGAATGCGTCGGCCAGTTCCTGGACCTGCGCCAAGTTGCGATCGCGCTCCTTGGTCGAGGCGACCTGGTTTTCAAGCTCGTTGGCGGCATCAAGACGCGCGGCATCCTGCATGACGCGCAGCGATTCCAGCGCGCGCGCCATCTCGCCGATTTCGTCCTGCCGGTGGATTTCCGGAATCTCGAGATCGCTCGCCCCGTCGGCGAGCTGGGCGCTGGTGTCCGCAATATTGCGGATCGGTGCGATCACGCGCCGCGCGACGAAGTAGCGACCGAGCAGAACCGCGACGATGGCCACGAGCGCGAGCACCGCCATCCACGTCAGCGTCGTCTGGATAGTGTCGAGCGAGGTATCGCCCGCCGCGACCAGCTTCTCCTCGGCCCGTTCGCGCACGCTGATGGTCTGCTGTCCGGCGGCATAGCCGTAGTCGAAGATCGGGCGGATGGCTTCGCCGATCTGGTTGTCGGGCGTGTCGTAGAGCACCTCGATGTTGGTCTTGAAGCCGGTGAGGTCCGCTCGCAGCTGGTCGGTCTTGGGCAGGTAGGCCGGATCGACCTCTCTCGCGACGTCAGCCAGTTGCTCGTTATATTCGATCGCCGCCTGGGCCTTGGCGACTGCAGCGTCGAGATCGGACAGGTTACGGCCCTTGTCGAGATAGGTCCCGAGGCTCGACTGGGCATCGTAGACGCCAGTGTAGACCTTCGCGGTTAGCAAGACGATCTGCGTCAGGTCCTGCTGGCGCGACGCACGGTCCTGCACCTGCAGGAGGCCGTAGGAGGCTGCCGCCCCCAAGAGCACGACGAGCGCTGCGCAGAGAAGGAAAAGCCCCTGCAGCTGTTTGCCGATTGATCCGCTCACCAGGCTCTGCAAGACACCAAAACCCCTGTTGTGAACGTTATCATTCCTAGACGTCAAAGACATTGTGCGTACCCCGCCCCCGCAAAGGAGCGCTCCTTGTCCGAATGGTTGCGGCCCCCAGCCCGGCGGCTCGCGCCCTTCGTCAGTAGGTGAAAACGGTTAACACCGGGTTTTGCAAAGGCGGGAACGTGGTTCGTCGGGCCATGTTTTGCATATGTCGAGCGTCTCTTAACAGCCGCGAGCACACAATTAGCTGCCTGCGGCGGGACTGACGATACGAGTGAATACAATCATTGATTTGAGATGGATTGCTGCTGCCGTGACCCTCACGGCACCTACGCTTGCGTCTGCGCAGGACGAGGAGCCTGCACCTGCCGCGGAAATACCTTCCGAGCAGGCGACCAAGGGCGCGCGCGTATTCGAGCCGGAGTATTTCGCCCAGTTCGCCCCGCGCAATGCACTCGACATGGTCGAGCAGCTGCCGGGCTTCCAGATCTCGGGCGGTGGAGGCGGCGGAGGCCGCGGGCTCGGCCAGGCGAGCGACAATGTCATCGTCAACGGCGCGCGCCTCACGTCCAAGTCCGACAGTGTCAGCGACCAGCTGCGCCGCATCCCGGCCGACAAGGTGCGCCGCATCGAGCTGGTCGAAGGCGCAACGCTCGACGTGCCCGGTCTCGTGGGCCTCGTTGCCAACGTCATTGTGGAGGCGGGCGGGCTGTCGGGCCAGTTCATCTGGGAAGGCGCGGTGCGCACCACGGAGGTCGATCCCGAATGGTACGGCGGCGAGGTCTCGATCTCGGGCAACACCGGCAACCTCGGCTTCACCCTCGCCATCGAGAACAACAACAACCGCTTCGGCTCCACCGGCCCGACCGTGTTCCGCGATGCCGACGGAAACGTGATCGAACGGCAGGAAACCATCTTCACCGGTGCCTTCGACGAACCGCGCGTCAGCGGCGCGCTGCGCTACGATTTTGGCGGCGGGACGACGGCCAACGTCAACGCCTTCCTCGCCCGGACCTATTTCGACCGGCTCGAGGACGAGCTCCGCTTCTTCCCGGACGACAGCGTGATCGCACGCTTCAACGCGCGCGATGGCGGCGCGCCCGAATACGAGATCAGCGCCGACCTCACCTTCCCGCTCGGCCCGGGTCGGCTGAAGCTGATCGGGCTCGAAGCGTGGGACGGCGACGTATCCTCCGCCACCGTGATCGACACGCCCGAGGACGGCTCGCTCTCGATCGGGACCCGCTTTGCATCGGAAGGCGGGTCGGGCGAGCGGATCGGGCGCTTCGAATACAATTGGCCCATGCTCGGCGGCGAATGGCAGCTTGCGGGCGAGGCGGCCTTCAACCGGCTCGAGCGCGTCTCGGGCCTATTCACGCTCGACGACCAGGGCGACTTCGTGGAGATCCCCTTCCCCGGCGGATCGGGCGGGGTGAAGGAAGATCGCTACGAGGGCGTGCTCACCTATACGCGCCCGCTGACCGACCGGCTGGTGCTGCAGGCATCGCTAGGCGGCGAATATTCGAACATCCGCCAGACCGGCTTCGGCGCCAACTCGCGCAGCTTCCAGCGCCCCAAGGGAACCGCTTCGCTCGCCTGGCAGCCCGAAGAGGGCCTCGACATCTCGCTCGCTGCCGAAAGGCGCGTGGGCCAGCTCGACTTCGGCGATTTCCTCGCCAGCGTCGCGCTCGACCAGGAAAATGAGAACGCGGGCAACAACGAGCTGGTCCCCTCGCAGACCTGGGAGATCACCCTCGAGGTCGCCAAGGTGCTGGGCAGCTGGGGGTCGACCACGCTGATGGTCGAGCAGCGCTGGATCGAGGACTATGTCGACCTCATCCCGCTGGCCGGCGGCGGTGAGGCCAATGGCAATATCGACAAGGCCCGGCGCACCGAGATCGAATGGTCGACGACCCTGCGGCTCGACAATCTCGGCTGGAAGGGTGCGCAGCTCGATGTGCGGCTCGAATACGAGGAAGGCGAAGTCGCCGACCCGGTGACCGGTCTCCTGCGCGACTTTTCGGGCCGCGCCGATCGCGAGGCCGAGATCGACCTTCGCCACGATATTCCCGGCAGCGATTTCGCCTGGGGTGGCGGTTTCGAATACAATCGAATCCGCCCGCGCTTCCGCCTGTCGGAAATCTCGCGCGAATGGGAAGGCCCCGTCTTTGTCAGTGCTTTCATCGAACACAAGGACGTGCTCGGCCTGACGGTGAACCTGAGCGCATCGAACCTGTTCGGTGGCCGCGAGCGCTTCTTCCGCACCGTCTACGACGGGCCCCGCGATGCGGGTATTGTCCTCTTCACCGAGGACCGGGACCTGCGCATCGGGCCGATTTTCCGCTTCAACGTGTCGGGGAATTTCTGAAGCGTCAAAGTTGCGCACCGGCCAAACAATTCGCGTAAAATCAACAGCTTCATACCCCGCCCCCGCGAGCGCAGCGCGCGCCTTCGGGTAAGGTTTCGAAGCGCCACCCATCTCGCCGTTCGTCGATGAAGCGAGTCGTTCGTCGTGATCCGAACGCCCCCGGTCGATGCCGGATTGGGCGTTGCGTCTACAGATGTAGGCGAAGGCTCGGATCGCAGGAGAGATTATGGGTCATCGTCTTTACACCGTCAGCCTTTTCGCCATCGCATGCGCCATGGCGACCCCTGCCCATGCAGACGCGGAGGATCCGGCGCCAAGCGGCGATCCCAATGTGCCCTCGCAGCCCGTCACCGAGGGCGCACGCGTCTTCCAGCCCGCCTATTTCGAACAGTTCGCACCCCGCAATGCGCTTGACATGGTGCAGCGCCTGCCCGGTTTCTCGATCAAGGGCGGCAACGACCAGGGCCAGCGCGGCCTCGGCCAGGCGGACCAGAACGTCATCGTCAATGGAGAGCGTTTCTCCAGCAAGTCGGACTCGGTCCGCGACCAGCTCGCCCGAATTCCCGCAAGCGACGTCCTCCGTATCGAACTGGTTGACGGCAATTCGCTTGACATCCCTGGGCTCACCGGCCTGATCGCCAACGTCATCTATGAAAGCGATGGCGCATCGGGCCAGTTCAACTGGCGGCCCGGCTTTCGCCCCTACAATACCGAGGCTCGCTACCTCGGCGGCGAGATATCGATGACGGGCAGCGACGGCCCGCTCGATTTCACCCTCTCGCTTTCGAACGACAACAACCGGTTCGGCGCGGACGGACCCATCCTTGTCACGGCTGCCGACGGGTCGCTCATCGAGGAACAGCAGACAAAGTTTTCCGGCGGGTTCGACAATCCCAAGCTCGCGACCAATTTCACCTATGATTTTGGTGGCGGGGCCTTTGCCAATCTCAATTTGAGCTACGGCGAGAACTTCATCTTCCGCGACATGCCCGAGACCGGATTCCCCGTCGCGGGACCCGTCAGGACCCGAGATGCCCATGTGCGCGAGCGCGGTCCGCGTTACGAGATCGGCGGCGACATCGAATTCCCGTTCGGCCCTGGGAAGCTCAAGCTGATCGGCCTCGAGCGCTACCAACGCGACAATATGACCGCCGTGGTCGTCGACACATTCGATGACGGCAGCACATCCGAGGGATCGCGTTTCGAACGCCGCGATGGCGAAGGGGAGCGCATCGGGCGTTTCGAATATGGCTGGAACATGTGGAATGCCGACTGGCAGCTGTCGGGCGAAGCAGCCTTCAACCGGCTCGATCGAAGCTCTCGGCTCTCCATCCTCGACGACAATGGCGACTTCGAACAGATCGCTTTCCCGGCCGGCAATGGTGGTGTGACCGAGGATCGCTACGAGGGCACGCTCAGCTTTTCGACCCAGCTCAGCCCGACGCTTTCGCTGCAAGCCATTGCGGGCGGCGAGTATTCCAAAATCGAGCAGACCGGCTCGGCGGCCAATGCCCGCTCGTTCCAACGTCCCAAGGGATCGCTCGCGCTCAGCTGGAAGCCTGCAGACGATTTCGACGTGGCCATCACCGGCGCGCGGCGGGTGGGCCAGCTGTCATTCGGCGCCTTCCTCGGCAGCGTGAACCTCAATGACGACAACCAGAACGGCGGCAACAACGCGCTCGTCCCGCCGCAGAGCTGGGAAGTCGATCTCGAGCTCAACAAGGCCCTGGGCGCATGGGGTTCGCTCAAGTTCACTGCCAAGCAGGCCTGGTTCGAGGATTTCATCGACTGGTTCCCGCTCGACGATGGCGGCGAGGCACGCGGCAATATCGGCAATGCCACGCGCACGCACCTCGAACTCAACGCGACGATCAACATGGACCCGATCGGCTGGAAGGGGGCGCGCTTCGATATCAACGGCGTAAAGCGCTGGATGAGCGTGACCGACGCCTTCACCGGTGAGGACCGGCCATTCTCGAACGACCTGATCGACCGGCTCAACGTCGATTTCCGCTATGACATTCCCGACAGCGACTGGGCGGTGGGCAGCGGCATCAACACCTTCAATCCGGCTGGCTATTCGCGCCGTTACGAGGTCGGCCGCGGGTGGGAAGGCCCGACGTTTGCGTGGCTCTTCGCCGAGCACAAGGACGTCTTCGGGCTGACCGTGCGCGCGACGGCGGGCAACATCCTCGGCGCGCGGAACTACTTCGAGCGCACCGTCTACGAGGGCGACCGCCCCGATGCGCCGGTGGCCTTCCGCGAGTATATGGACCGCCGCATCGGCCCGATCTTCAACTTCCAGATCAGCGGGGATTTCTAGCGCGCGCTTGCAATCGCGCCGCGCGCTGGCAGGTTGCGATGCCATGAAGCACCGGATCCTTGCGCTCGCCCTTGCCCTCATCGCCTCGCCAGCCGCCGCGCAACAGGCCGAAGAAGACGCCCGTGTCTATCTCGAGAGGATCGCAGCGCTCGACGATGCGGGGCCGCAGCTCAATGCGGTCATTTCGGTCAACCCCGATGCCCCGCGCGAGGCAGGCGAAGCGGAAGCGGCTGGCCTGACGCTCGCCGGGCGCACGGTGCTGGTGAAGGATAATATCGAGACCGCCGAATTGCCGACGACCGCGGGTTCGCTTGCGCTTGCCGAGAATTTCACCGGCCGCGATGCGCCGCTGATCGCCGCACTGCGCGAAAATGGCGGCGTGGTCCTCGGCAAGACCAATCTCTCCGAATGGGCCAACATCCGCGACAATTCCTCGACCAGCGGATGGAGCGCGGTGGGCGGCCTCACCCGCAACCCGCATGCGACCGACCGCAACAGCTGCGGCTCCTCGAGCGGCAGCGGGGCTGCGGTGGCAGCCGGTCTCGCTTGGGCGGCCATCGGCACCGAGACCAACGGATCGATCACCTGTCCCGCCAGCATCAACGGCGTCGTCGGCTTCAAGCCGAGCGTCGGGCTGGTCAGCCGCACGCATGTCGTGCCGATTTCGAGCACTCAGGACACCGCCGGCCCGATGACGCGAAGCGTTGCCGATGCGGCGCTGCTGCTCTCGGCAATCGCTTCGGAAGACGAAGCCGACGCGGCGACCGTGGGCGTACCGAGGCGCGCGGATTATCACACGGGGCTCGACAATTTCTCGCTCGAAGGCGTGCGTATCGGCGTCATGCGCAACCAGGTCGGCAACCGCGAGGACCTGACGCAGGTGTTCGATACCGCGCTCGCCGATCTGGAAGCCGCAGGCGCGGTGCTGGTCGATATCGAGTTCGATCCCAACAACGAGATGTATGGCGACAGCTTCACCGTGCTGATGTTCGAATTGCGCGAGGAAATGGGCAAGTATCTCGCCAGCCTGCCGGGCGAGAACATGCCCCGCAGCCTCGCCGACCTGATCGCCTTCAACGAGGAGAATGCCGAAGCCGAGATGCGCTGGTTCGGGCAGGACCTGTTCGAACTGGCCGAGAGCTCGACCGATCGCGAGGCCTATGAGAGCGCGAAGGCCGATGCCGTGCGCATCGCGGGCGAGGAGACGCTCGACGCGCTGATGGCAGAGCACCAGGTCGCCTTCCTCGCCGCGCCCACGCGCGGCCCCTCGTGGACCTCGGACCTCGTCAATGGCGACAATTTCAACGGCAGGATCGGTTTCGGTTCTCCCGCCGCGATCGCAGGCTATCCGCACCTGACCGTTCCGATGGGCGACATCGAGGGCCTGCCGGTCGGCATCAGCCTGTTCGGCGCGAAGTGGGCGGACTTCGAAGTGCTGCAACTGGGCGCGGCCTATGAACGCGTGCGCAGCGCCACGCTGCCCGAGCCGGGCTTCGGCCCATGGGAACCGGCGACCCGCTGACAGGATTAAGGGATCGTGGAGTTCGAACCGCGCATCCTGATGTTCGTCATCTTCGGGCTGGGCCTGACGCTTGCGGTTTCGCTCGAGAAGAGGCTCGCCCGCTTCTGGCTCTCGCTGCCGATCGTCTATGTCGCGGCCGGGTTTGTCCTCTATTCGCTGCCCCTCGGGCTGCCCAACATCAACCCGACTCTCGACGGCTTCGACGCGCTCGCGCTCGAGTACATTACGGAATTCATCGTCATCGCATCACTGATGGCGGCAGGGATCGCGATCGACCGTCCGGTGAGCTGGAAGAACTGGGGCCAGATCTGGCCGCTGCTGGTGATCGCCATGCCGCTGACGATCGCGGCGGTGGCCTTCCTCGGCTGGTGGGCGCTCGGCCTGCCGGTGGCGAGCGCGCTGCTTCTCGGCGCGGCGATGGCACCGACCGATCCGGTGCTTGCGCGCAGCGTGCAGGTCGGCCCGCCGGGCGAGAACCAGCGCCATGACGTGCGCTTCTCGCTGACGGTCGAGGCCGGCCTCAACGACGGGCTGGCCTTCCCCTTCACCTATCTCGCGATTGCCGCCGTGGGCATGACCTCGCTCGGCGGCTGGACGCTCGAATGGGCAGCGCTCGACCTTGTCTGGCGCATCGTGGCAGGCTCCGCGGTCGGCTGGGCCGTGGGCCGCGCGGGCGCATGGTACGTCTTCGAGCGCGAGGCCGATGCGCCGATGAAGGAGATCGAGGAAGAGGACAGCGCCGACCAGCCGAAGTATTCGACCAGCGAAGGGCTGATCGTGCTGGGCACGCTGCTGCTCGCCTATGGCCTTGCAGAGCTTGCCGAGGGTTACGGATTCCTCGCCGTCTTCGTCGGTGCGGTGACGGCCCGCCAGCGCGAGAACCGCAGCCGCTATCACAAGCTCAGCCACCACTTCATCGACCAGATCGAGCAGATCGTGCTTGTCGCGGTCCTGTTCGGCTTCGGGGCCATGCTGGCGAGCGGCGTGCTCGATGCGCTGACCTGGCCTGCCGCGTTGGTCGGGATCGCGCTAGTATTCGTGATCCGTCCACTGGGCGGCCTCTTGTCCGAAAGCCTGTGCGACCTCCCGATGATCGGCAAGCTCGCCATCGCCTTCCTCGGCGTTCGCGGAATGGGTTCGATCTACTACCTCGCTTATGGCCAGAACCACGCCACGTTCGAGGGCCTCGATATCCTCTGGGCCACCGCGAGCTTCACGATCCTGCTGTCGATCGTGGTCCACGGCATCGTGGCAGGGCCCTTGATCGCCTATGTCGAGCGCCGCCGCGCGCACATTCATGAGGGGCAGGAAGAGGAGATGGCCTGCCTCGCGCCAGATGACAGCCGCATCGCGATCGAGGCCACCTCCAAGCCCGAATAGCAAAAGGGCGGCAGGATCGCTCCCGCCGCCCCTTCGATAGCGTCAGACTGCCCGAAGCTTACTTCTTGGCAGCAGCCTTCTTGGCCGGTGCCTTCTTCTTGGCAGGTGCCTTCTTGGCCGCGGGCTTCTTCTCGCCCTCGTCCTTCTTGGCGGCAGCCTTCTTCGCCGGGGCCTTCTTGGCAGCAGGCTTCTTCTCGTCCTTCTTGTCGTCCGACTTCTTGGCAGCTGCCTTCTTGGCGGGCGCCTTCTTCTTGGCCGGTGCCTTCTTCTTGGCGGGCTTCTTGGTTTCCTCGGTCTCGTCGGCCTCGATAGCGGCTTCGAGTTCCTCGCGCGTCACTTCGCGGTCGGTGATCTCGGCCTTGTCGAAGAGGAAGTCGACGACCTTATCTTCATAGAGCGGAGCGCGAAGCTGGGCCGCAGCCATCGGCTCGTCCTGGATGTACTGCATGAACCGCTCACGGTCTTCCGGGCGATACTGCTGGGCAGCCTGCTGGATGAGCATGCTCATCTCGTTCGGCGTGACCTGCACGTTGTTCGCCTGGCCGATTTCCGACAGCAGCAGGCCAAGGCGCACGCGGCGCTCGGCGATGTTGCGATAGTCGTCCTTCTCGGCTTCCATCTCCTTGAGCATCTCTTCCGGATTTTCCGAACGAGCGGCTTCCTGCTGGAGCTGCGTCCAGATCTGGCTGAACTCGGCATCGACCATACCCTGCGGCACGGCGAAGTCGTGGCCGGCTGCCAGCTGGTCGAGCAGCGAGCGCTTCATCTGCGTGCGGGTGAGGCCGGCAGTTTCCTGCTCAAGCTGGCCGCGCAGCAGTTCCTTCAGCTTGTCGAGACCGTCGAGGCCGAACTTCTGCGCGAAGTCGTCGTTGATCTTGCTCTCGCCTTCGACCTGGACCTTCTTCACGGTAACGTCGAACTCGGCCTTCTTACCGGCTAGGTGCGTCGCCTGGTAGTCTTCGGGGAAGGTCACTTCGATGGTCTTGGCATCGCCGGTCTTCACGCCGGTCAGCTGGTCTTCGAAGCCGGGGATGAACATGCCCGAGCCGAGCACGAGGGCTGCGTCCTCGGCCTTGCCGCCTTCGAATTCCTCGCCGTCAACGCGGCCGACGAAGTCGATGATCAGCTGGTCGCCTTCGGCTGCCTTCTTGGTCTTGGCTGCGTCCTTGTAGCTCTTGTTGTTCTCGGCAAGCTTGCCGATCGCGTCCATGACTTCCTCGTCGGTCACGGGGACGGTCAGGCGCTCGATCTTGATGTCTTCGGTCGAGGGTGCCTCGACTTCGGGCAGCACTTCGAGTTCCACGGTGAGGGTGGCGTCCTTGCCTTCCTCATAGCCTTCGCCCAGCTCGACCTTCGGCTGCATCGCCGGCTTGAGCTTGTTGTCGGCCATGGTCTTGTCGACCGATTCGCGAATCATGTCGTTCACGGCCTGCGCGTGAAGCTGTTCGCCATGCATCTTGCGTACAAGGTTCGCCGGGACCTTACCGGGGCGGAAGCCGGGCATCTTCACCTGCGGGGCGATCTTCTTGATCTCCGAATCGACACGCTCGTCGATTTCCTTGGCCTTGATGGTGATCGCGTAGGCGCGCTTGAGGCCTTCGTTGGCGGTTTCTTTGATCTGCATGGGGTTGGAACTCGTGGTTTACTGTCTGTCTGTGCGAGAGGCCTGCAAGAGGGCGAAACTGGTGCGGGCGAAGGGACTCGAACCCCCACATCTTTCGATACTGGTACCTAAAACCAGCGCGTCTACCAATTCCGCCACGCCCGCAAACCGCAAAGCGAGGCTGTGCGCCAACGTGGGTACGCCGCGCATATAGGCGCGTGCCTCTAGTAGGATGCGACCAAAAGGGCAAGCGTGTCGGCGGGTGACAACGCGATTGGGGAACGCCTTCGTGCGGCAGGCCGTTTTCATCGTGAAAGGATCGCAGAAATGAGCGACTACGAAACACCCACGATTCCACCTGCCACTCCGCCAGCGATCGATCCCGATGCGGACCCGAAAACCGCCGCCGAAATGGCTGCCGACGGCGAGAGCGAAGGCAAGGTGCTTGCGAGCGCAGACGAGCCGAGCGAAATCGACATCGAGGCCGAGCGCGCGATGAAGCCCGCCATGGAAGGCGGACGCGACGGCGAAGGCGAGCAATTGATGGACGTCGCAACGCAGCTCCCGCCTGATTGAGCTTGTCGCTGGCCCCCTGCACGATTAAAGGCGCGCGGCATGAGCGAAGATACCAAGACTGACGACAAGCCCAAGACCCCGCCCCTGCACCTCTCGGTCAATCCGAAGAGCGAGCATTTCAACGTCGACGTGCTCCAGCGCGGCGTGGGCATCAAGTTCAAGGGCCGGACCCGCACCGATATCGAGGAATACAACATTCCCGAAGGCTGGGTGCGCGTGCAGGCGGGCAAGACCGTCGACCGCAAGGGCAACCCGTTGACCCTTAAGCTCAACGGCCCCGTCGAAGCCTGGTTCGAAGACCTCGGCGACAATCCGCCGGTCGCAAAAGCCGACTGACCCTGCTCTTTCCTACAAGGGCCGCGCGATGGCAGGAGGCACCAAGATGTTGCCTCTCGCCCGCCGGAAACCGTTGAAAACCGCCGCCTGCGCCCCAAATTCGCGCGGCGGCGTTTTTCTTTCCAGGACCGTGTTCCATCCGTTCCAAGCTGTTGGAACACCCTCCCGGCCTTGCCAAACCACCGGCAATCGCCCACCTGCCCGCAAGGCAAGACCATGAGCGCAACACAGAAACCTACAGTCATCATCATCGGCCGGCCCAACGTCGGCAAGTCGACGCTGTTCAACCGGCTCGTCGGCAAGAAGCTCGCGCTGGTCGACGACCAGGCGGGGGTGACGCGTGACCGCCGCATGGGCGATGCCGAAATTGCCGGCCTCGAGTTCACCGTGGTCGATACCGCGGGCTGGGAAGACGAGGACGCGGATAGCCTGCCGGGCCGGATGCGCAAGCAGACCGAAGTCAGCCTGGAAGGCGCGGATGCCGCAATGTTCGTGATCGACGCGCGTGCCGGCCTCACCCCGCTCGACGAAGAGATCGCGCGCTGGCTGCGCACCGAGGAAGTGCCTGTGGTGCTCGTCGCCAACAAGGCCGAGGGCAAGGCGGCCGAAGCCGGCATCCTTGAAAGCTACAGCCTCGGGCTGGGCGAACCGCTTGGCGTGTCGGCAGAACATGGCGAAGGCATTGCAGACTTGTTCACGGGCCTATGGCCGATCATCGGCGCCAAAGCCGAAGCGGCTGAGAAAGCCGCAGAGATCGAGGCCGAGTTGGACGAGGAAGACCTGTCCGGCCCGCTCAAGCTCGCCATCGTCGGACGCCCCAACGCGGGCAAATCGACACTGATCAATCGCATGCTTGGCGAGGACCGCCTGCTGACCGGCCCCGAGGCCGGCATCACGCGCGACAGCATCGCCGTCGACTGGGAATGGCACGATCCCAAGACCGACGAGATGCGCGAGATCCGCCTGATCGACACCGCCGGCATGCGCAAACGCGCCAAGGTCACCGAGAAGCTGGAGAAGCTCTCGGTCGCCGACGCACGCCGCGCGATCGACTTCGCCGAAGTCGTGGTGCTGCTGCTCGATGCGACCAAGGGCCTCGAACACCAGGACCTCAAGATCGCCAGCCAGGTACTCGAAGAAGGCCGCGCGCTAATCGTCGCGATCAACAAGTGGGACATCGCAGAGAATGCGTCCTCGCTGTTCAACGGCATTCGCGAGGCGCTGAACGAAGGCCTCAGCCAGGTGCGCGGCGTGCCGCTGTTCGCGGTCTCGGCCAAGACCGGCAAGGGCATCGACACCATGCTCTCCGCCGCTTTCGAGATCCGCGAGGCATGGAGCCGCCGCGTTCCGACCGCTGCGCTCAATCGATGGTTCGACGATGCGCTGGCCGCCAACCCGCCGCCCGCACCGGGCGGCCGCCGGATCAAGCTGCGCTACATCACGCAGGCGAGCACGCGCCCGCCGCGCTTCGTGGTCTTCGGGACGCGGCTGGACGACCTGCCCAAGAGCTACGAGCGCTATCTCGTGAACGGCATTCGCGCGAAGCTCGGCTTCGATGCCGTGCCTGTGCGCGTGGTGCTGAAGAGCCCCAAGAACCCCTACGATGCGAACCGCGGCGGTGGCGGCAAGTTCTCCGGCGGAGAGGGGCGTGACTGACGCGCTTCTGCTCATCCCTGGTATCGAGCTGCTGGAGAGGACCAGCTCTTCGATCCGCGTGCAGAATGTGGTCCAGCTATCGATGGCGCCCGCCTTCCTGCTCGCAGGCATCGGCGCGGTCATGAATGTCATGACCAACCGCCTGATCTGGGTCGCCAACAAGATCGAGAAAATCCTCAAGGTGAGCGACGGCGACGAGGGAAGCGAGCTTCTCGTCGAGCTTCCGGCGCTGGAGAAGCGGCGTGTCCATGCCCAGCGCGCCGTGATGCTCAGCACGGCATCAGCATTCACCATAAGCATCGTCATCATGCTGCTGTTCGTGAGCGCTTTCGTCAGGGCGCAGCTCGGCACGCTGGTCGCCTTCACATGGGTTCTGACGATGGGCCTGCTGATGGCCGGCCTCGCCTCATTCCTGCTCGAGACGAGAGTGGCGGCCAAGCGCAACCGCGAACGCATGGACGAACGCCGCTTCGGCCCCTGATCGCGGCACGCCAACCGACCTAGCGGCAACACCCTAGGGCCGGGGTTGCAGGTCCTTCAAGATCGGCGTCGCAAGGTCTTTCCTACACGAGGGGTGAGATGCCATGCCGCGCATAGAAATTGCCCTAAGCCCGCATGACGCGCGAGAGGGAGAGCCGGTAACTTTTCAGGCTTTCGATGTGCCCACTGCCCTGCTGATCGCAGATATCAACGTGTCCTCAGGCGATGCGGAGTTGTGGTGTGACGGCACGCGCCTCGCCCGGTTGACCAAGCGAGGCGGCGCAGATGCTTGTTTCTGGGAAGTGCGGGCGGGTTAGCCCTCTTCGCCTTCGCCGGCAGCCTTCGAATTGAGCTGGACGTAGTTCTGCAGGCCCATGCGCTCGATCATGTCGAACTGGGTCTCGAGGAAGTCGACATGCTCTTCCTCGCTCTCGAGGATACGCTCGAAGATCTCGCGGGTGGTGTAATCGCGCACTTCCTCGCAATGCGTGATCGCATCGCGAAGCAGGGGGATCGCTTCCATCTCGACCGCGAGGTCGGCCTTGAGAATTTCCTCGACCGTCTCGCCGACCTTGAGCTTGTGAATAGCTTGGAAATTGGGAAGGCCGCCGAGGAACAAGATGCGTTCCGCCAGCACGTCGGCATGCTTCATCTCGTCGATCGATTCGTGCCGCTCGTATTCGGCGAGCTTGGTCACGCCCCAGTCGGCTAGCACGCGATAGTGCAACCAGTACTGGTTGATCGCGGTCAGTTCGTTGGTGAGCGCCTTGTTCAGGAACTCGATGACCTTGGCATCGCCCTTCATGGATTTCGTCTCCGTCGGAATGTTTGCGCGTTCTATGCGCGCAGCACGTCGACGGCACAAGCCGAAAAGGTCAAAAAACGGCGGAATTCCGCCAGTTGCGAGCGATTTTCAGTAGCGGAAACTAGGCCGCGACGCTGGTCGGCTTGAAGGCCAGTTCGCGCTCTTCGAAGATGATGGCCTCGGCTTCATCGAGGCAGGTTCCGCAAGCAGGACGCTTGCCGAGCGAGGCATAACAGGCTTCCGCATCGCCCGGACACCGGCGCGCTGCATTGCGCAGATCGGTTTCACGAATGGCATTGCAGATGCAGGTGTACATGCGCTCGGGTTTCCTTTGCGATTGATTCGCAAAAACAGGTGTAGTGCGAATCATTCGCATTAGCAAGCCTTCAACGACGCAAGGCGAAACGCTTCCCGTAGGTGAGGCAGCGCCACAGCCATTCGAGCGGACCATAACGAAAACGATCGAGCCATGGCTTGGACCAGAGAAGCATGACGGCCCAGGCGACGAGGACGACGCCATAAAGCTCGGTCCGGCCGAGCTGCCCGAACAGGTCGAGCCCCCAGTTCCCGAACACGACCAGCATGACGAGCGAAGAGCCGAGGTAGTTGGTGAACGCCGCCCTGCCCGCCGCGGAGACCCGGTCGCCCAGCCAGCTGCCTGCGTGCGGCGCGTAGAGCGCCAGCAAGGCTGTCAGGCCGAGCACCATGGCGAGCCTCGGGAAATGCGAAGTGCCGACGAACGCGGTGAGCGCACCGTAGTAGGTGACGCCGCCTTTCATCGTCTCGAGCGCTATGACGAGGAATGCGGCTGCGCCCACTATCAGGCCGGTCCAGCCCCAGAAGCGCTGCTTTCGCCGGTCCATGCGACCTTCGAAGAGACCCCACCTGTAGAGCGCCATTCCGATCAGCATCAGTGGCAGGGTCTCGAATGCGAAGAAGCCCAGCATGCTCAGCTGGTCTGCGGCGTGCTTGTCGAATGTGTGTCCCACCAAATCCGCATAGCTGCCGTCCTCCCTGATCCGCGTTTCCGCGACCCCGTCGGCGAGGTCCTTGTCGCGCGTTTCGTTGAACTGCTCCTGCATTTGCTCGAGGGCGACACTGCCGCCATGATCGCCTTCCGCGATGTTCTGCATGAACAGCATCGTCGCCGCGTAGAATATGCCGCCAGCGACATAGCCGAGGAGACCGAGCACCATCTGTTTCTTCGCGCTCATCCCGATGAAGAGAGCGACTGCAATCAAGCCGCACACAGCGTAGAGAAGCAGGATGTCGCCGCGCCAGATGAAGTAGTAGTGGAGCAGTCCGAAGACGCCCAGCCAGGCCAATCGCCGCGCCTGAAGCCAGCGCGTCGCACCCTTCGCCCAGGCCTTTTCCATGAAGAGATAAAGGCCCGCGCCGAACAGCAGGGTGAACAGCCCGCGCATCTTTCCGTCGATCAGGACGAATTGGGCCACCCACATCCAGTCTTCGCTTGCCGAATGATCGACCGTGAAAGCAGGCGGATACATGTAGGCCGTGAACGGCTGGCCCATGGCCACGATATTGGCGGCGAGAATGCCCATGACCGCGATCCCGCGGATGAAGTCGAGGCTGGCGATCCGTCCCCCTGCCTCGGCTACCGGCTTCACCTCGGCTGGCACCGGCCCTGTATCGGAATGCGCATCGCTCACGTCGTTTCCTCCCGCCTCATGCCTCCTTCATAGACCGAGGAGGCGCTGCAGGAATACGCACTTCTTGTAACCGCACAGATTTCGGGACGCGTCCGCGCTTCGTCAGCGGGTAACGAGGCAGTCGTCCCCGCGCCGTTTGAGGGCGGCACAAGCCCGGCGTGCATCCTCGCGATCTCGCATAGCCACCGGCCTGCAGGATCGTGAGGCGCCCGGCAGCTGTCTCGATCTCGCTGCCGCCCCGAAAATTCGGGCATGTCCGCAACCTTCTGCCACATCCGGCCGACGTTGCCCGGGACCCGGAACGCACCAAGCTGGACCTTCCACGGACCGCTTGCCGTGGCGGTTGCAGGTGCAGGTGCCTGGCGCGCAGGAGCCGGAGAGGGCGGCGGCGGTGGCGCTGGTGCTGCCACAGCCGCAGGAGCCGGAGCGGGAACGGAAGCCCGAGCGGCACTTCGTGACGGCGATGCAACAGCGAGCCTGCTGTCGGCTGCGGGTGCCTGCGCCGTTTCGCGAATCCGCGAGGCGAGCATCACGGCCTCGCTCTTCTGCTCCTCGTTCAGATAGGGCTCCATCCGCGCAAGCGCCCTTCCGGCCTGCGGCAGCCCGCCGTCACTCGCAAGAGAGGCCAGCGCAAAGGCGAGTGGCCAATCGCGTTCCGCGACGTCGCCGTTGAAATGCGCGACGGAGAGGAAATAGCGCGAGGCCGCATCGCCGCGGCGCGCTGCTGCCCTCAGGAAAGGCAAGGCATCGGCTTCGGCGCCGCGCTGGAACAGGAGCACGCCGTATATGTCCGCCGCCTGCTCATTCCCTGCTTCGGCGGCCTGCGCGTAATAGCTCTCCGCGCGCACGAGGTCCTGCGCAACGCCTAGCCCGAAGCGATATGCCTGGCCGAGATTGTAGAGCGCGTGGCTGTCGCCGGAAGCTGCTGCCGCCTCGAATTCGCGTACCGCTTCCCTGTAATCGCCGGCCTGCCATGCGGAGACGCCAGCGCGGGTATCCGCCAATGCGGGCGCGGTCACCAGCACCGCAATCGCCGCGGCGCAGGGCAGTACGAATTGTTTACCAGATATCGCCATAACCCAATCCATTACGAAGCGGCGCCGGACCTCACCGGACCGCTGGGACCGGAATAGCAGGCCGCGTCTTAACATCCCGTCGCTACCCGCAAAATGCGGAATGTTTAACGGGATTAACCTTAAATTAGGGGTAGTCTGCGATCCCGGTTTCGAGACCGCCGCAAACACCGCGGCAGATTGATTGAACAGGCGCTATAGGGGGACCTAGCCTTGCGTGTACTGGCTTTGGCATCGCAGAAGGGCGGATCGGGTAAAACCACGCTCTCCGGACATCTGGCCGTTCAGGCCCAGCGAGCGGGCGCTGGCCCGGTCGTCCTTATCGATATCGATCCGCAGGGGTCGCTTGCAGACTGGTGGAACGAGCGTGAAGCGGAACTTCCCGCCTTCGCACAGACCACCGTTGCACGGCTCGCTTCGGACCTCGCGATCCTTCGACAGCAGGGCTTCAAGCTCGCTGTGATCGATACGCCGCCGGCAATCACCATGGCCATCCAGTCGGTGATTTCGGTTGCCGAACTGATCGTCGTCCCGACTCGCCCCAGCCCGCACGATCTGCGCGCTGTCGGTGCAACGGTCGACCTTTGCGAACGCGCCGGCAAGCCACTGATCTTCGTGGTCAACGCTGCAACGCCCAAGGCGAAGATCACCTCGGAAGCAGCAGTCGCGCTCTCCCAGCACGGCACCGTTGCCCCGATCACGCTTCACCACCGTACCGACTTCGCCGCTTCGATGATCGACGGGCGCACGGTAATGGAAGTGGACCCGGAAAGCCGTTCCTCGGCCGAAATTACCGCTCTTTGGAAATACGTCGCGGACCGGCTCGAAAAGCAGTTCCGCCGCACCGTCTTCTCTGCGCCCAACCAGCAGGCGCAGCAGCCCGGTGCCTATCGCCCAGCCGGTGGCTTCGGCCGTCGGGTGGCACAGTAAGAGCAACTAAGGAAAGGCGGAGGCCAGCCGGATGTCAGACGCCAATTTCGCTTCTCTTTCTTCGACCCTGCTCGCACGCAAGGGCGGCGCGAAGCCTGCCATGCGTCCGCAGTCGGCGGCACAGGGCCCGGTCGACGGCGTTTCCGCCGCGGCCAACCTCGAAGACCTGGGCTGGAACGACATGGGCGAAGACGCCCCTGCACCCTCGCCCGCTAACTTCGATGATGCCGATGCCGGCGAAGCACGCCGCTTCATGCCCAAGGCACCCACGCTGGCGGAAACGGGCCTGATCAAGAGCGGTGCTGCCGAAGACGGCGAAGATGCAGATCTTGCGCATGACAACGATGCGCATGACCACGAAGCTGCGAGCGCGGAAATCGTGCCCATCGGATCGCGCCATTACGATGATTCGATGAGCGCGAACAGCGTGCGCGAATCGCTCGACAAGATCGCCAGCCAGCTCGGCCAGCAGGAAGCCGAAGACGAGGTCGCAAGCCCGACCGAAGTTCGCTTCGACGCTGCCGCCGCCATCGCTGCGCCGAAGAAGAAAAAGAAGACCAAGCACGCCAAGCGCACCAGCGCGGCGAGCAAGGGCAAGCGCGCTGCCTTCACGCTGCGCCTCGACCCTGAGCGTCACCTGATGCTGCGCCTAGCCTGCACCGTTCGCGGCAGCAGCGCACAGCAGCTGGTGACCGACGCACTTGACGGCCTCCTGGCCGAAATGCCGGAAATCGCGAGCCTTGCTGCCCAGGTGCAGCAGCGCTCACACTGAGAAACCTGAAGGACGTGGGATCGCCTTTTGAGGGGTAATGCAATGACGAACAGGAACACCTTGATCCGGCTCGCTGTCACGACGGCGATCGCTTCGACCGCCCTCGCCGGCTGCACCGGCAAGGTCGCGCCGACGGCGGCCCACTCGGCTGCAAAGGCCGAAACCGCGCTCCAGAAAGGCAAGGGCAGCAAGGCTGTCGACCATGCCGAAGCCGCGGTCCTTGCGACCCCGCGCGACGCATATGCCCGCACGCTGCTCGGCAATGCCTACATGGAGGCCGGTCGTTTCGCTTCGGCTACCCAGGCATTCTCGGACGCGATCGAACTCGGCGACACCTCGCCGCGCACCGTCGTGAGCCTCTCGCTGGCACAGACCGGCATGGGCGACCGCGCCGCCGCGATCTACACGCTCGAGCGCCATGAAACCGCTCTCGATGCTGCGGACTTCGGTCTTGCCATCGCCCTTGCCGGCCAGCCGCAGCGCGGCGTGCACGTTCTCTCCAACGCCCTGCGCGATGGCCAGAACACTGCCAAGGTTCGCCAGAACCTCGCCTATGCCTACGCAATGAGCGGCCAGTGGCGCGAAGCGCGCATCATGGTTGCCGAGGACGTACCGGCCGACAAGGTCGGCGAACGCATGGCCGAATGGGGCGCCATCGCCCGTCCGGAACAGTATCGCACCCGCGTCGCAAGCCTGCTCAATGTCGAGATCAGCAACGATCCCGGCCTGCCGACCATGCTCGCGCTGCACAACAATCCCAGCGTCGACATGCTGGCATCGGAGAACGTCGAACAGGCTGATAGCGACTTCGCTTTCGTCGCCGAACTTCCCGCCGCCGATCCGGTCGCTGAAGAAGAGATCGTCGCATTCGACGTCGATGCCGGTGACAAAGTCGAAGTCGCCGCTGCAGCTCCTGCCGCACCGGTGCGCGACGAGCCGCGCTTCGTGCCGGTAGATGCTGATCGCTCGAAGCCGGTCGTGGTTGCGTCGCTTGATGGTGAAGATGAGGTTTCCGCGCCGGTGGCGAAGCCCGCCGTTGCCGCGAAGCCCGCGGTTGCCGCGAAACCGGCAACGGCTGCAAAGCCTGCTCCGGCACCGAAGCCGGCAGCTGCTCCGACCCTCGCGGTGTCGAAGGGTGACTACAACATCCAGCTCGGCTCCTACTTCACGATGGAAGACGCGCTGGCCGGTTGGGAAAAGTTCAAGGCCATGTATCCCGAACTGGCTGACGCCGAGCGGTCGATCAGCAAGGCCCGCGTAAATGGCCGGCTGTACTTCCGCGTCGCGGCGGTCGGCTATGCCAAGGACTCGGCCCGCGACATGTGCTCGAGCGTCAAGGGCAAGGGCGGCGGATGCATCGCCTACGCACAGAATAACCCGCTGCCGGGCGCACTGCTCGACAACGGAACGGTACGGGTCGCAGCGCGCTAAGCGCACAGATAGAGATACCACCGAGCCTCGCCCCTTCCGGATCCGTCCGGGAGGGGCTTTTCTTATGCGCTATAGGTCGATTGCGACCCCGCCCTTCCACAGCGCGGTAACGCGCCCCTGGGTGGGCTGACCGTCGAAGGGTGTATTGCCCGCCGTCGCCGCCATCTTGGCGCTCTGGATGACCCAGGGCTTGTCCGGATCGACCAGCGCGATGTCGGCTTCGAAACCGGGCTTGAGCTGGCCTGCATCGACACCGAGCAGGTTTGCCGGGTTGCGCGAGACGAGGTCGAATGCACGCGGCAGGTCGATGACCTCATCGCGCACCAGCGAAAGAACCATGGCGAGCAGCGTCTCGGCCCCCGCCATACCCGGTTCGGCGTCCGAAAAGGGCAGGCGCTTGTCTTCGGGGCCGCGCGGATCGTGACCGCTCGAGACGACATCGATCGTGCCATCGGCAATAGCTTCGCGCACTGCACCGCGATCGGCTTCGCTGCGCAGCGGCGGGGAGAGGCGCGCAAAGGTCCTGAACTCGGCGGTGGCGAGATCGGACAGCATGAAGTGCGCAGGCGTCACGCCCGCAGTCGCGCGCTGTCCGCTTGCCTTTGCCTTGCGGACGAGATCGAGGCCGGCCCTGGTCGTGACCTGGCGGAAATGGATCCGGGCCCCGGCCAGTTCTGCGAGAGCAAGATCGCGCGCGATGGCGATCGCTTCGGCTTCTGCGGGCGCGCTCGGGAGGCCGCGACGCGTTGCATATTCGCCTGCCGTCGCAACCGCATCGCCCACAAGTGCCGCGTCCTCGGCATGGGTGATGACCGGCATGTCGAGCATCGCTGCATATTGCAGCAGGCGCAGCATCACGCCGCTGTCCGAGATCCACTTGCGGCCTGTGGCAATGCCCCTGGCCCCTGCCTCGCGCATGAGGGCGATCTCGGCGATTTCACGGCCTTCGAGGCCGCGCGTTGCCGCGGCCAGCGGATGGACCCAGAAATCGGGCTTGCCGCTCTTGGCGATGTAGGAAACGCGGCTCGGTAAATCGAGCATGGGCGACTGGTCGGGCATCAGCGCCGCGCGCGTGATCCCGCCGAAATGGAAGGCCGGCTTGTCGACCGCGAAGACGCCGAGGTCGACGAGGCCGGGAGCGGCCAGCTTGCCTCGCGCCTCGACGATGCTGTCGCCCTCTTCGGCAATGTCCTGCCCGATGGCGGCAATCGCGCCGTCGGCGAGGCGCAGCGCGCCATCCTCGATGCCCGAGGGCGTAAGAATGCGGCCATTGGCGATAGTGATGGGGGAAACCTGCTTCATACCGCGTCTCCCCATCCCTCGACCCCTCGGCCGCGCCTCGTCAGCACGTCGAGGCATGCCATGCGGATGGCGACGCCCATCTCGACCTGCCGCGTGATGATCGAGCGGTCGATCATGTCGGCGACCTCGCTGTCGATCTCAACCCCGCGGTTCATCGGTCCAGGGTGCATCACCAGCGTATCGTCCTTCGCCCTTTCGAGGCGCGCCTTCGTGAGCCCGTAGAGGTGGTGGTATTCGCGCGCCGAGGGAATGAACTGTCCGCTCATGCGCTCGGTCTGGAGGCGCAGCATCATAGCGACATCCGCCCCGTCGAGCGCTGCGTCGAAATCGTGGTAGACTTCGGCGCCCATCGCCTCGATCCCGCTCGGCATCAGCGCAGGCGGCGCGCAAAGCCGCACGGTTGCACCCAGCGCCTGCAGGCAGAGCAGGTTCGAGCGCGCGACGCGACTGTGCAGGATATCGCCGCAGATCACGATCTTGAGACCGGTGAAGTCGTCCGCCGTCTCGCCGCGTTCGCGCAGCGCATGGCGCAGTGCCAGCGCATCGAGCAGCGCCTGCGTCGGGTGCTCGTGCTGGCCGTCACCGGCATTGAGCACGGGGCAATCGACCTTGTCCGCGATCAGTCCGGTCGCCCCGCTCGACCCGTGACGGATCACGATAGCGTCCGCGCGCATGGCATTGAGCGTGATCGCAGTATCGATCAGCGTCTCGCCCTTCTTCACGCTGGACTGCGCGGCGTGCATGTTGACCACGTCGGCGCCGAGGCGCTTGCCCGCGATCTCGAAGCTCAGCAGCGTGCGCGTCGAGTTTTCGAAGAAGGCATTGATGATGGTGAGTCCGGCCAGCGTATCGCTGTGCTTGGTTCGCTGGCGGTTCAAATCGACCCATTGTTCCGCCTCGTCGAGCAGGAACAGAATTTCGTGTCGCTCCAGCTGGCCGATGCCGAGCAGGTCGCGATGCGGGAAGGCCAGCGCACCCGCAGGATAGCGGGCCGCGTGAGGCGAGGTGTCCGAAGCTGTCATTAAAGCCACGCCCTTAGTCGAGTGGTTTAAGCGCCTCAAGCATATTCCTGTGGCACATCGCACCGCCCTTCCCTACGTCTAGGATGAAAGACGCAAACAAGGGGCGAGAATTCATGGGTTTTGCAGGCAAAGTCTGGCGCTTGCTGGTCGGTATCAAGGACGGTCTCGTCCTCCTGTTCATGCTGCTGTTCTTCTGGGCGCTATTCGCTGTCCTTACCGCGCGGCCGAGCCCGGCGCAGGTCCGCGAGGGCGCGCTCCTGATCGAACTCGACGGTGTCGTGGTCGAGGAACGCACCCCGATCGACCCTTTCGAAGCCCTGCTTTCCCAGACTGCCCCGATCGGCGAATTCCAGTCACGCGACCTCGTGCGTGCGATCGACAAGGCAGCCGAGGATGATCGCATCACCGCCGTTGTACTCGACCTCGACGGGTTCCTCGGTGCCGGCCAGGTCCACCTGAACGATATCGGCGAAGCACTCGATCGCGTCCGCAAGGCCGACAAGCCCGTCCTCGCCTATGCCACCGCCTATGCCGATGACGGCGTCTTCCTCGCCGCACACGCGACCGAGGTCTGGATGAGCCCGCTTGGCGGCGCAATCGTCGCGGGTCCGGGCGGCGACCGCCTGTATTTCGCGGGCCTGCTGGAACGCCTGAAGGTCAACGCACGCGTCTACAAGGTCGGCACCTACAAAAGCGCTGTCGAACCCTTTACCGAAAGCGGCATGTCCGAGCCTGCGCGCGAGAATGCCAACGCGCTCTACGGCGCGCTGTGGGAAGAATGGCAGGCCAGCGTGAAGGCCGCGCGTCCCTCGGTCGACCTCGACCGGGTCACCAATTCGCCTGCTGAGTGGGTGGAAGCCGCCAATGGCGATCTCGCGACCGCCGCTCTCGAGGCGGGCCTCGTCGACAACCTGGGTAACTCCGCTGAGTTCGGCGCGCGCGTTGCCGAACTGGTGGGCGAAGACGAGTGGAGCGACCTTCCCGGCGCCTATCCCTCGACCCCGCTCAACGCATGGCTCGAAGCAAATCCGTGGGACAGTTCCGGCAAGGCTATCGGTGTAATCACCGTGGCCGGCGAGATCGTCGATGGCGACGCGGGTCCCGGTACGGCCGGCGGCGCGCGCATCGCAGAACTGCTCGACGAAGCGCTCGACCGCGACTTTGCAGGCCTCGTCGTCCGCGTGGATTCGCCCGGCGGCTCGGTGCTTGCATCGGAAGAAATCCGCGATGCGATCATGCGTCACAAGGCGCGCGACATTCCCGTCGCCGTGTCGATGGCCAATGTCGCGGCAAGCGGCGGCTACTGGGTTTCGACCCCGGCCGACCGCATCTTTGCCGAGCCCGAGACGATCACCGGATCGATCGGAATCTTTGCCGTCATCCCGACCTTCGAGGAAGCCGCTGCCAGCATCGGCGTGAACAGCGACGGCGTGGCAACCGGCCCCCTTTCGGGCCAGCCGGACCTCATCGGCGGCTTCACGCCCGAGGTCGACCGCATCCTGCAGGCTTCGATCGAGGACGGCTATGAAGACTTCCTCTCGCGCGTCGCATCCGCCCGCTCGATGACCCGCGACCAGGTCGACACCGTCGGTCAGGGCCGCGTCTGGGACGGCGGCACCGCCCGCCAGCTCCAGCTCGTCGACGAATATGGCGGCATGGAAGAAGCCCTCGCGTGGGTCGCTGCCCAGGCCGAGCTCGGCGATGGCGAGTGGCACGCAGCCTATCTCGGCGACCAGTCGAGCAGGACCGATACGATCCTGCGCCAGTTGCTGATCGGCGAAGAAGATGCGGAGGGCCGTGACGTGTTCGCCATGCTCGCAGGCCAGGAAGTCGCGCGCACCGGGATGATCGTCACCGATGCCCAGCGACTGCTGAGGGCACGCGGTGCACAGGCCTATTGCCTCGCCTGCCCTTCGCCCGCTTCTGCCAAGGCGCAGGGGCAGCAAACGCTCGATGGATTCCTCGCGCGCGTGGCTGCCTTCTTCACCGATTGAGGCGCTTGCCATGGGGCGATTCGCCGCGTAAAGGCGCGCCCCTGCCCGGTGCTTCAGGCACCGAAATCGGGCGGGCGCGTAGCTCAGTGGTAGAGCACACCCTTCACACGGGTGGGGTCGCAAGTTCAATCCTTGCCGCGCCCACCATCGTCTCCGGTCACGATATTTCCGTTACGGCTTCCTGCAAGGCGCGACGAGCTTCGGTCTGCTATGCCGGCGAAGCGGCTTTCGCACTCCCGAAGGAATCTTCGCGCCGGCCCCGGCCAGCCCATTGCGATTCCCGCTGACCTTCGCCTAGGTGAGGTTATCTGCCGCCTTCAGGCACTGCCCTAAGGGCATGGCGAGCACGGCTGAACGACTATCGGAGCTTGAGCACATGAATCTCGAATTCACCCCCGAAGAACAGGCTTTCCGCGAAGAGGTTCGCGCATTCATTGCCGAGAATTATCCCAAACACCTCGGCGATGTCGGCCTTCGCGAAGACCTCTCGCGCGAGGACTTCCTCGCCTGGCACAAGATCCTTGGCGAAAAGGGCTGGTCGGTCCCCGCATGGCCGGTCGAATACGGCGGCACAGGATGGACCCCGACGCAGCGCTACATCTGGTCGGAAGAGAATGCCCGCGTGAACGCGGTCATGCCGCTACCCTTCGGCGTGTCGATGGTTGGCCCCGTAATCTACACCTTCGGCAATGAAGAGCAGAAGGCGAAGCATCTTCCGGGGATCCGCGATGGCAGCGTGTGGTGGTGCCAGGGCTATTCCGAACCAGGTGCAGGCTCGGACCTCGCCTCGCTCAAGACCACTGCGGTCCGCGACGGCGACCACTACGTCATCAACGGCCAGAAGACTTGGACCACGCTGGCTCAATATGCCGACTGGGGCTTCTTCCTCTGCCGCACCGACACCGACGCCGCCAAGCCGCAGGAAGGCATCAGCTTCATCCTCGTCGACATGAAAACGCCCGGTGTCGAAGTGAAGCCAATCAAGCTTCTCGACGGCGGCTACGAGGTCAACGAAACCTGGCTGACCGACGTTCGCGTACCGGTCGAAAACCTCGTCGGCGAAGAGAACAAGGGCTGGACCTACGCCAAGTTCCTGCTCGCCCACGAACGCAGCGGCATCGCCGGTGTCGCCCGCTCCAAGCGCGGCGTCGAGAAGCTGCGCGAGATCGCCGCGAACGAGACCGTCGACGGCGAACCGCTGATCGAGGACTTCGAATTCGCCCGCAAAGTGAGCCAACTGGAGATCGACCTTGCCGCACTCGAAATCACCGAGCTGCGCACGCTCGCCGGTGAACAGGCGGGCAAGGGTCCGGGACCGGAAAGCTCAATCCTCAAGATCAAGGGCACCGAGATCCAGCAGCGCCTGACCGAACTCACGCTGGAGGCGGTCGGCAGCTATGCCGCACCCTATTATCACAGTGTCGCGAACGACGACGGCAGCAACGAATATCCGGTCGGCCCCGATTATTCGGCGCATGCGGCGGAAACCTATTTCAACATGCGCAAGACCTCGATCTATGGCGGATCGAACGAGATCCAACGCAACATCATCACGAAAATGATCCTCGGCCTCTGAGGCCAGAGCACGAGCGGAGAGAGACCCGTGGATTTTAATTTCACCGAAGAACAGGATATGGTGCGCGACGGACTTTCGCGCCTCGTCAGGGAACAATACGACTGGGAAACGCGCCGCGCGGCGATCGCCAGCGATGCCGGATGGCGGCCCGAGATATGGGCGCAGCTGGCCGAACTCGGCATCCTCGGCATGCCGTTCAGCGAAGAAGTCGGCGGCTTCGGCGGCGGCGCGGTCGATGCGATGATCGTGATGGAGGAATTCGGTAAAGGTCTCGTGGTCGAGCCTTTCGTCCCCACCGTTGTCTGCGCAGGCGGTTTCCTGAAGCACGCCGGTAGCGAAGCCCAGCGCGAGGAACACCTCTGCACCATCATCGACGGCAGCCGCGTCTTCGCCTTCGCCTATGCTGAACCGCGCGGGCGCTACAATTACGCCGATCTCGAAACCACGGCAAAGAAGGACGGCGACAGCTATGTCCTCAATGGCCACAAGGCCGTCGTCATCGGCGCGCCTTGGGCGAGCCACCTCATCGTCACCGCGCGCACCGGCGGCGATCGCCGCGATGCCGAGGGCGTGAGCGTCTTCATCGTCGACAAGAGCGCCGACGGCATCGTGACGCGCGATTACGAGACCGTCGACGGCCGCCGCGCGTCGGAAGTCTATTTCGAGAACGTCTCGGTCCCAACCGACGCGCTGATCGGCGAAGAGGGCGCCGCCCTCCCGCTGATCGAGCAGGTCACGGACGAGGCCATCGCGGCACAGTGCGCTGAAGCATGCGGGGCGATGAAGGTCGCCCACGCCATGACGCTCGAATATTCGAAGCAGCGCAAGCAGTTCGGTGTACCGATCGGCAAGTTCCAGGTGCTCCAGCACCGCATGGTCGACATGTACACCGCTTACGAGACCGCGGTCTCGCTGACCTATCTCGCAACGCTCAAGCTCGATGCTGGCGAAAAGGAGCGCAAGCGCGCGGCCTCGTCAGCCAAGGTCGGCGTCGGCCAGTCGGCCCGCTTTGTCGGTCAGGAAGCGGTGCAGATCCACGGCGGCAACGGCGTGACCGACGAATATGCGATCGGCCACTACTTCAAGCGCTTGACGATCTTTGAAAGCGAATTCGGCAGCGTCGATCACCACCTGAAGCGGCACATCTCGCTGGCGTAAGCGCAAAACTGTCGACCCGGCTCGTGTCTACAGACCGGGCCGGGTGTCAGACTGTCAGTGCTGGAAAAGTGGTGGTGCCGCTTACGTGACTCGAACACGTGACCCCATCATTACGAATGATGTGCTCTACCAACTGAGCTAAAGCGGCACATTCCCGAGGAGGGAAGTGGAGGCCCGAGCCGGAATCGAACCGGCGTACAAGGATTTGCAGTCCTCTGCGTCACCACTCCGCCATCGGGCCTCGCCCGACCTTTGGGAGGCGGGAAGCGGCCCACTAGCGATTCTCAGGAAGCTTTGCAATCGCCTTACGTAACGTCAGTCTGGACGAAGACAGATTGGCGGGCGATGGAGGGGCATGAGCATTGCCAGCCTGACCGATCCGATCTCGCCCGAGGGCGGGAAAATCCGCTTTGAAAACCTCGAACACTGGCTGCAGGGCCGGACCATGTATGGCGGGGCCTCGGCGCTCATCGCCTACACGGCCGCAGTGCGCGCCTTCGACGACCTGCCGCCGCTGCGGGCAGGGCAGGTGGCCTTCGTCTCTCCGACCGGACCGGAGGTCGAACTGAAGCGCGAGATCGTGCGCCAAGGGCGCAATGTGGCGCAGGTCCGCAGCGAAATCTGGTGCGAGGGCAAGTGCACGCTGACGGCTTTCTGGCTGTTCGGCACCGAACGCGAGCCCAATGCAGTGCACGAGGCAGCGCCGGTCGAAAACTGGCCCGGCTCGCCCGAAGAGGCCGATGCAGCGATGGAGGGCAAGGGCCCTGCATTCCTGCAGAACAATTTCGAGATCCGCCGCGCACAAGACATGCGCGGCCCCGGTGCGCCGGTGGTACGCCGCTGGGCGCGGCTGAAGGACCGCGAGGGCCTCGATCCGATCAGTGAGCTGATCCTCCTCGGCGACGTGCTTCCTCCGGGGGCGATGCGCGCCATGCAGCGGCAAGGGCCGATCAGCTCGATCAACTGGTCGTTCAACCTCCTCGACACGGCGCCGACGACCGATGACGGCTGGTGGCTTTCGGAGAACGCCAGCCAGCATGCGGCGGGCGGCTATTCCTCGGAGCGGCTGCGTCTCTGGAATACCGAGGGCCGGCAGGTGCTCGACGGGATGCAGAGCGTCGCGATCTTCGGCTGACGCGCGTCATCCGCTTGTAGGAAACCGGAAGCCCCATGCGGCACGCGGTGCTGCATTCGAGTCGGACCGACACGCCTCCAGCTTGCCGCCAGCGTTGCCGCTTGGCATCTTGCCTCTTCGACGGGATCCGCATGAACAGGCACTCACTCTCAAAGGCATTTCCGGCAGTGCTGCTCCTGGCCAGCGCCACAAGCGGCTTGCCCGCAGCGCACGCGCAGACGGAGCAGGCAGGACCGCTCCAGATGGTCCAGCCGATCCCGCCGACCGCTAATTGCGTCTTCGAGGAAAGGGCCGAAGAGCCCGCCGAAGAGGAATTTGTGATGCCCACGACCGGCTTTGTTTTCACCCTGCCCTCCGACGAGCCCGAGATGGCCAAGGAAACGCATCATTGCGCCCCGCCCCTGCCGCCTCCACCGGTCCGTCCGGCGAACCCCAGCCTGTTCCGGATGATTGCCATGCCGGTCGGCTACGCAGCCGCGCCGATGACGAAATGGGACAGCGTCCGGCTCGCCGACCTCGGCGAGGAAGCCGGCCCGTGGCGCGAACTCATCACCAATGCGAGCCAGCCGGGCGCACGCGATCCGGTCGCCATGGTCAACACTTGGGTAAACTGGAACGTGCGCTACCGCGACGAGCCGCCGGGCGTCGACCAATGGTCGAGCGCGCCCGCCACGATCCGGCGCGGCTTCGGCGATTGCGAGGATTTCGCGCTCGCCAAGATGGCGCTGCTCAAGGCGATCGGCGTGCCTTCGGACGACATGTTCCTCGTGCTGCTGCGCGACAGGCAGCAGGGCGAACATGCAGTTCTGGCAGTGAAGCAGCGCGGGCGGCTCGTCATCCTAGACAACCGCACCGATATGGTCCTGCCCGCCTACCAGGTGGAGGACTACACCCCGATCGTGAGCTATTCGGGCCCGTTCGCGTGGATCTATGGCGAGGTGGCGCGGTAGCAGCCTGACAGCATAGGTATCGGAGTGTCCGTTAGTGGGTGGGAAGCAGACGAGCAAATTAAGGTCTGAGCTCGTCAGTCAACCACAATAAAATAGATATTAGCGCACACCACAGCCGCGAGGAAGGCCAAGGACGCCAAAACCTGCCAACGGGGGACATCTTTGTCGGATCGCTCTTTGTTCGATCCTATGATCCAGCCTAAAAGATATTCGAGCATGGGCTATCGCCTTCATGGTGTCGGATTGACGAAATGGGGGCGTTATCTGCCCGACCACCGTCGGACTAGGATAGAAGGTTGGCCTACGTCCGCTATCGGGTCGTTAGCGGACCAACGCCCATTCATACGTCCGTAAAGTTCGCCGTCCGCTTCTGCATGCCGGCCATGACCGCCTCGATCTGGTTCGGCCTGCGCATCACGCCGGCCTGCTCGACGCTTTCGGCCATCAAGATATCGTCTCCCGACTGCTCGATCATCGCGTCCTGCAGGCGCTTGGCGGCGCGGATCGCCTCGGGATTGCGATTGGCGATCTCGTTGGCGATGTCGTTCGCCTTGCCCAGCGGATCTTCCGAAACGAAAGTCGCGAGGCCGTATTCCTTCGCCTCTTCGCCGGTGAACTCGCGATTGGTGTAAACCAGCTCGCGCAGCACGTCGTCGCGCACATTGCCGCGCCACAGGTGATAGCCGCCCATGTCGGGCACGAGGCCCCATTTCATCTCCATGATCGCCATGCGGCTTGCCGGATGGACGACGCGGATATCCGCACCGCTCGCGATCTGCATGCCGCCACCGAAACACACGCCGTGGATCGCGGCGATCACCGGTACGGGGCACTTGCGCCAGGTCATGGCAACTTCCTGGAACGTGTTGGTGTTGCCATGCGTGCGCTCGGTCAGCGGCTTGCGCTCGCCATCGGGCGTGGCGGTGAAGCTCGACACGTCGAGGCCGGCGCAGAACGACCTGCCCTCGCCCGCCAGCACCACGGCGCGCAGCCCCTTCATCGTGCGCAATTCCTCGCCAGCCGCGATGATCGCCTCGAACTGCGCAGGGTCGAGTGCATTCATCTTGTCGGGGCGATTGAAACGGACCTGCGCGACGCCGTTGTCGGCAAGATCAATCGTAACGCGGTTCTCTGTGCTCATGGCGTTCTGCTATTCCCAGCTGGAGTGAACGCCTTTCCTGCTTGATCGGGCCGTTGCTGTCCAGCTTGCGCATGGCGACGATCGGGGCGGGACTTGCGCCCTTCTCGTCCGGAGCGCCGATCCGGTAGCCGCCGCCGGGATGCGTCTGAACGATCCAGCCGAGGCCGGAGACTGCAAGCTTGGCGCGCAGGCGCGACACATGGACCTCGAGCGAGTTTGTTTCCGGCTCGTGCTTCAGCCGCCACACGTCCTGCAAGAGCTCCTTGCGGGACACCTGCCGATCGGGCGTTTCAGCCAGCCGCCAGAGCAATCCGAATTCGCGCGGGTGCAGCCCGATCCAGCGGTGGTCGACACGCGCATCGCGGTGGAAGAGGTCGAGCACCAGCGGACCGACGCGGCGCTGCTGCGGAATGGTCTTTGCCAGCCCGTCGAGCTTGAGCAGCCGGGCTGCCAGTTCGACCAGTGCGTGCTGCGAATCGAGCGCATCGCCGAAGCCTTCGCCCAGCAGCTGGGCGCGGGTCTCGGCATCGTCGACGCCGATCGCGATGACATTCTGCTTGTCGGACAGAAGACCCCAATCGGGACACCGGCAGCCTATCCGCCAGTCGAGCAGTGTCGGTATGCCGGACGGCAGGTTCTCGCAGCGGAAGTATGGCCTGATCCGCCATCCCAGCATGCGCAGGTCCCACCTGCCCGGAGGGCTCGGCGCGACCGATAGCCATGAATACTCAGCAAGGGACATAGTGGACTCCTATGCCCACCCGTCACTTAACCAATGGCTGACAGCGCACTTTTTCTAAATTCCGCACAAATACTTAGGTGATTTCCCGAGTACCCCGGGCGGGATCACCGGGCGTGGTCAGAGAGGAACTTCTTGATGTTGCGCGCGGCCTGCCGGATGCGCTGTTCGTTCTCGACCATGGCGATGCGGACGTAGCCCTCACCTTCCTCCCCGAAGCCGACGCCGGCAGCGACCGCGACTTCGGCATGCTGGAGCAGCTGCTTCGAGAATTCGAGGCTGCCCATGTGTTCGAAACCGGGCGGCAGCTTGGCCCAGGTAAACATGCTGGCCGGCGGGTTGGGAATGGCCCAGCCTGCGCGGGTGAAGCTTTCGACCATGACATCGCGCCGCGCCTGGTAGCGGGCGCGGTTCTGTTCGACGACTTCCTGCGGTCCATTGAGTGCAGCACAGGCGGCGGCCTGCACCGGCGTGAACGCGCCATAGTCGAGATAGCTCTTCACGCGCGTCAGCGCGGCGATCAGCTTCTTGTTGCCGACGCAGAAACCGATCCGCCAGCCAGCCATCGAAAAGGTCTTGGACATCGAGGTGAACTCGACCGCCACGTCCTTCGCCCCTGACACCTCGAGGATCGAGCGCGTGGGATTGCCGTCGTAATAGAGCTCCGAATAGGCGAGGTCGGACAGGACCCAGACCTCGTTCCGCTTGGCCCATGCGACCAGCCGCTCGTAAAAGTCGAGGTCGACCGTCTCTGCCGTCGGATTGCTGGGATAGTTGCACACCAACACCGTCGGGCGCGGCACGGTATAGGCCATCGCGTTGTCGAGCGCCTTCCAATAGTTCTCGTCAGGCGTGGTGGGCACGCTGCGGATGGTCGCGCCGGCGATCATGAAACCATAGGTGTGGATCGGATAGGCCGGGCTAGGCGCGAGGATCACGTCGCCCGGTGCGCTGATGGCCGTCGCCATCGACGACAGGCCCTCTTTCGAGCCCATGGTGACCACGACTTCGCTTTCGGGATCCAGGTCGACCCCGAAGCGGCGCTGGTAATAATTCGCCTGTGCGCGGCGAAGGCCCGGGATGCCCTTCGACTGCGAATAGCCATGTGCGTCGGGCTTGGAGGCCACCTCGCACAGCTTGTCGATGACGTGCTGCGGCGGGGGCTGGTCGGGATTGCCCATACCGAGGTCGATGATGTCCCTGCCCGCCTGGCGTGCCGCGTGGCGCATCGCGTTGACCTCCGCGATGACATAGGGCGGCATGCGTTTAATGCGGTAGAATTCGTCGGACATTTAGGCTCCGTCGGGCGTTTATCGTGTCATACTGATTACCTATTCATGCGGCACGCGCAAACGGCATAGATGCATGGAGGCGCGGAATATTCTAAGTCCGCGACAAACAGCGCTTCGCCACGCTAAGGAAAGAGAATGAACGAAACGCCCGATCCCTTCACCAATCTCTTCGAACATCCGGCCAAGCTGGCGCGCGCGATCTTCGCGCCGATGACGGGAGCGGTCGATCCGGCGATCATGGGCGAGGCGGCGATGAAGCCGGAGGACGCGCAGGCATGGGCAGAAACCGGCGCGAAGCTGCAGGCGCTGTGGGCGCAGTACCAGACCGAGCAGATGAGCAATCCGCAGGCGCTGGTCCCCTATTTCGATCCCGCGCGCTGGATGGCGCTGGCCACCGACTGGTACAAGCAGATGCCGATCGCTCAGGCCGAGCAGCAGAAGGTGCTCTGGGAAGAAGGCATGGCGCTGTGGAACGACGTGCTGGGCCAATACGGTCTCGGGCCGAAAGCTTCCGAAAAAGCCGACGGCGAAGTCGAACTGCCGCGCAAGGACCGGCGCTTCGCAGACGAGAAGTGGCGCGCGCACCCCGCCTTCGCGCTGATCCACCAGACCTATCTCTTCCTTGCAGAGCGCGTCGAGGAGATGGCCGACCGGATGGATGGCCTCAATCCGCAACAGCGCGAACAGCTGCGCTTCACGACCAAGGCGATCACCGAGGCGGCGAGCCCTGCCAACTTCCCGCTCACCAACCCCGTCGTGATGGAGCGCACGCTCGAGACCAAGGGCCAGAACCTCGTGAAGGGCATGGAGCACCTGCTCGCCGACATGCGGCGCGGGCAGCTCTCCCATACCGATGCCAGTGCCTTCAAGCTGGGCGAGAACATCGCCACGACCCCGGGCAAGGTCGTTCACGAAACACCGCTCTACCAGCTGATCCAGTATTCGCCGACGACCGAGAAGGTCATGGCGACCCCGCTCGTGATCTTCCCGCCGTGGATCAACCGTTTCTACATCCTCGATTTGAACGAGAAGAAGAGCTTCGTGAAATGGGCGGTCGACCAGGGCGTAACCGTCTTCATGGTCAGCTGGAAATCGGCCGACGCCAGCATGAAGGACGTGGTCTGGGACGATTACGTGCGCGGCCAGATCGACGCGATCGACCATATCCGCACCCGTCTCGACGTGCCGAGCGTGCACACGATCGGTTACTGCGTCGCGGGCACCACCCTCGCTGCAACGCTTTCGCTGCTCCACTCCCGCGGTGAAGAGGACAAGGTGAAGAGCGCCACCTTCTTTACTGCGCAGGTCGACTTCGAAAAAGCGGGCGAGCTGCTCAACTTCGTCGACGACCAGCAGCTGGGCGCGATCAAGGCGCTCTCGCCCGACGGCTATCTCGACGGGCGCTACATGGCGGCGACCTTCAACCTGCTTCGCGGCACGGACCTCATCTGGAACTACGTCGTGAACAATTACCTGCTGGGCGAGGACTATCCGGCCTTCGACCTGCTCCACTGGAACGGCGATGTGACCAACCTGCCGGCCAAGTGGCACCAGCAATATTTGCGCGACCTCTATCGCGACAACCGGCTCGTGGAAGCGAATGCGCTGAGCGTCGACAACACGCCGATCGATCTCGGACAGGTCAAGACGCCCACCTATGTGCAGGCAGGCAAGGAAGACCACATTGCGCCGGCCGAAAGCGTGTGGCGCCTGCAGGAACACTTCACCGGCCCGATCAAGTTCGTGCTGGCTGGCTCCGGCCATATCGCCGGCGTGGTGAACCCGCCCTCCTCGGGCAAGTACCAGTACTGGACCAATGAGGGGTCGCCGCGCACGCTGGCAGAGTTCCGCGAAGGGGCGCAAGAGCATCCGGGCAGCTGGTGGCCGGACTGGATCGACTGGCTGCGCACGCAGGACGGCGAAACCGTACCCGCCACGGGCAGGCGCAAACCGGGCGGAAAAGGCGATAAAGTCATCGAAGACGCACCGGGACGCTACGTCGCCACGCGCTGAATTGCGCTTTAACTGACTGAAAAAACAGCTCGTCGCGGCCTATTGTGCACTGCACAAAAAATCCTTGACTTCGCAGCTGCAATGCCTATTTTGTGCAGTGCAACATAAAGCGAGGTTAATCCCATGGCCGAGAGCCAGACCAAAATCGATGCTGCTGCTGAGAAGGCTTACGCCGAGGCTGCCGAAAAGAAGACTGCCGAGGTGAACACCAAGGCTGTCGAAAAGGCCGTCGAAGCTGACACGACCGCTCCGGTGAAGACGGCTAAGGTCGCCGAGGCTGTTGCAGCCAAGCCGAAGAAGGCGCCTGCCAAGAAGAAGGCAGCTCCGAAGAAGGCGAAGAAGGTTGCTGCCAAGAAGGCCCCGGCAAAGAAGCCGGTCGCCAAGAAGGCTGCTCCGAAGAAGGTCGCTGCCAAGAAGGCCGCTCCCGCGAAGAAGGCCGCGAAGACCTCGACCACCCCGATTACCAAGTTGAAGGAAACCATCATGGCCACTGCCAAGAACGCAAAGACCACCGACTACACCGCCAAGGCGAAGGAAATGGCTGCAGACATGCAGACCCGCGCAAAGGCTGCTTACGACAAGGGTGCAGAAATGACCCAGGACGCCGTCGAATTCCAGAAGGGCAACCTCGAAGCTCTCGTCGAGAGCGGCAAGATCCTTGCTGGCGGCATGCAGGACATGGGCCGTACCTATGTCGAAGAAGCCAAGTCGGCTGCCGAAACCGTCCAGGGCGACGTCAAGAAGATGGCCGCTGTGAAGTCGCCGACCGAGCTGTTCCAGCTGCAGGGCGAAATCGCACGTCGCAACTTCGACGCCATGGTTTCGACCACCTCGAAGAACACCGAAGCCATGCTGAAGCTCGCCAACGAAGCTTTCGCTCCGCTCTCGAGCCGCATGAGCCTCGCCGCTGAGAAGGTCCGCAAGGCCGCCTAAGCGCGAAACGCATTAACCAGCTTCAACCCGCCGGGCATCTCTCTCCTCTCTCCCTTTGCCCGGTAGTTGGAAACGGCGGGTCGGATGGCACCAAGGTGTCGTCCGGCCCGTTTGCTTTTGAGCCCGTGCGTGGGCGCGCGTTGACACTTTCTTGACCCGCCTCGACGCATGCTGTCGCTATCAACGCTTGCGAATTGGCAAAGCGTTACGATATTGGCGCCTCCGATGACCCAGTCGCATCATCTCATGAACATCCGCGCCGCAGGCGGCGATGACGATCAGCGCGATGGCGAGGGCCAGACAGGCCTCGCCACCAAGACGCGCACCAAGCCCAAGAAGCCCAGCCAGTACAAGGTGCTGCTGCTGAACGACGATTACACACCGATGGAATTCGTCGTGATCGTGTTGAAGCGCTTCTTCCGCATGGACATGGAAGAAGCGACCCGCGTGATGCTGCACGTCCACCAAAAGGGCGTCGGCGTCTGCGGCATCTTTCCCTACGAAGTCGCCGAGACCAAGGTGAACCAGGTGATGGATTTCGCCCGCCAGAACCAGCATCCGCTCCAGTGCACGCTGGAAAAGGCCTGAGAAGATAGCCTTCCTCGGCCACCCTGAGCCCGATCCGGTGGGCAAAGGCCAGGAGAGCGTCTGGGACTATCCGCGACCCGCAATCGCCGAACCCACCGATCGCCATATCGTCATTCGCCACCAGGGCGTGACGCTGGCCGATACGCGTTCTGCATGGCGAACGCTCGAGACGAGCCATCCGCCGACCTATTACCTCCCGCCTGCCGATGTCGAGACGCAATATCTCGCGCCCAATGCACGCCGCTCGATATGCGAGTGGAAGGGGCAGGCGCGGTACTGGGACGTGCTGATCAGCGAGGACCGTTTCGATGCAGCTTGCTGGAGCTACGCGCAGCCGACCACTAGCTTCGCAGGCATCGCCGGCTTTTTCGCTTTCTACCCCGAGCCTTTCGACGAATGCCTCGTCGACGGCGAACAGGTCATCCCGCAGCCGGGCGGCTTTTACGGCGGGTGGATCACCAGCCGCGAGGCGGGCCATTTCAAGGGCATTCCCGGCAGCCGTTTCTGGTAGGGCATGACGAACCGGCTTTTTCCGGCTAGGGCCGCAGCAGACCGACGATAGACCGGAATTCGAGTGCTCAGTTTCCTTCCCGCAATCGACCGTTACATCTTCCGGCTGGTAATCGTGCCAATGCTGGGCGTGTTCGCGCTCGCCGCCTCGCTGCTGCTGCTCGACAAGATGCTGCGCCTGCTCGATTTCGTCGCGGTGGAGGGCGGCCCCATCGGCGTCGTCTTCCAGATGTTGGCGACGCTGATCCCCGAATATGCGAGCCTCGCGATCCCGCTCGGCCTGCTGCTCGGCATCCTGCTCGCCTTCCGCAAGCTGGCGACCACCAGCGAGCTCGACGTGTTCCGCGCGGTGGGCCTGTCCTATGGCCGCCTGCTGCGCGTGCCCTTCGCAATCACCGCCGTACTGATGACGGTCAACGTCGCGCTGGTGTTCTTCATCCAGCCGGTCAGCCGCTTCACTTACGAGAGGCTCGAATACGAGCTGCGTTCGGGCGCTCTGGGCGCATCGATCAAGGTGGGAGAGTTCACCACGCTCGCCGACCGAATGGCCCTGCGTATCGAGGAAAGCGAGAATGACGGACGCGACCTGAAAGGCATCTTCGCGCGCGTCGCCAACGAGCGCGGACAGGTGCTGTCGATCAGCGCCAAGGAAGGCTCCTTCCTCGCCACGACCGACGATCCCGATACGATCATCCTGCGCCTTAGTGAAGGCACCATCGTACAGGACACCGGCAGCCAGACGCCGCGCGTTCTCACTTTCACCCGGCACGACTTGCCGATCGACCTGCCCGCGATCGAGGAATTCCGCGATCGAGGGGTGGAAGAGCGCGAATACATCCTGCCCGAGCTGTTACGCATCGGCTGGGCCGACAATGCGAGCGAGAGCAAACGGGACGCATCTCAGGCGAGCTTCAATTTCAGGCTGGTCGAGGTGGTGATGATGGCGCTTATGCCGCTGCTTGCCGTCGCACTCGGCATACCGCCAAAACGAAGTACCAGCGCGCTTGGCGTGTTCCTCTCGATCATCATGGTGGTCGCCTATCACAAGGTGAACCAGTATGGAGAGGATGTCGCCGCTCTTGGCATTGTCGATCCGATCATAGCCCTGTGGGTGCCGTTCTTCCTGTTCGGCGCACTCATCGTGTGGATGTACTACCGCGTCGCCATCGTGCCCGGCGGGCAGGCGATCGGCGCGCTCGAAAACTGGTTCGCCAAGGTGACCAAGCGCTTCGGCAAGCTGTTCAAGCGCAACCGCCGCGTGGTCCTCGACGAGGCTGACGCATGACGCAGTTCGATTTCTTTCCCTCGCGCACGCTGACGGTCTACCTCGCCAAGCTGTTCGTGGTCCGCATCCTCGCGGTGCTGGTCATGCTGGTGCTGGTCCTGATGATGCTCGACCTGCTTTCCAACAGCGGAAAGATCCTTGCCGTTCCGGGGAACGGACAGGGCGAGCTGCTGACCTACGCGGGCTTGCGGATACCGCAGCTGATCCAGCGATTCCTGCCCTACTCCGTCCTGCTCGCCACATTGATCACGCTGGTCACGCTCAACCAGAACAGCGAGGTCATCGCGATGAAAGCGGCCGGGCTTTCGGCCCATCAGGTGCTTGCGCCGTTGCTGCTTACCGCGCTGGTCGTTGGCGGCTTCAGCTTCGTGTTTAACGAACGCGTGGTGACCCGCGCTACTGCCACGCTCAAGGCCTGGGATGCAGCGGAATTCGGCCCGATCCCTGCGGAATCGAACGTGCGGGCGAATGTCTATCTCGCCGACGGTTCCAACGTTCTGACCGCCGCCCAGCTGACCGGCAGCGGCGAAACGATCCTTATGCGCGACGTGACCTGGTACCGGCGCAGCCCCGAGGGCGGCATCATCGAACAGGTCGATGCCGAAAGCGCGAGCTATGCCGGGTCCGGCTGGCTGCTAGAAGGCGTGAAGCGCTTCGATGTCGGCTCTGCCTCGACGCAGGAGATCGACAGCCTCGTGGTCGGCGAAGAGCTGACCCCCGACCAGATCGACCTTGCCAAGATCGACCCGGAAGCCGTGCCCTTCTGGGAGCTCGGCCCGCAGATCGACGCATTCGAAGCTGCCGGACGCAGGACCGGCGAAATGCGCGCGAAGTGGTGGCACAAGCTCTCCGGCCCGCTCTCGTCCTTCCTGATGCCGCTGCTCGGCGCTGTTGCCGCGTTCGGCCTAGCGCGCTCGGGCCAGCTCTTCGTGCGCGCGCTGATCGGAATGGCACTGGGCTTCGCCTATTTCGTCGTCGACAATGCCGCGCTCGCGATGGGGAACTTCGGCGGCTATCCGCCCTTCCTCGCTGCCTGGGCGCCGTTCCTGTTGTTCGCGCTGATCGGCGAAACAGTCCTCATCCGCACCGAGGAATGAGCGACTTCTCCATCCGGCTGGCGCGCGTCGAGGATGCTCAAGCCTTTCACGATGTCGAGGAGGACGCAGCCAGCCTGCTGCGCGAGGAGCCGTCGCTCGAAGGCGTGCCCGTCCCGCCATCCGAAAGCGCTGAGCATTACCGCGCGCTGATCCGGCGCGGGAACTGCCTTGCCGCAACCAGCGGCGATGAAGTCGTCGGATTTGCGGCAGCCGGGAGAATCGGCCGCGAGCTGCACCTTCACGAGCTGAGCGTTGCGAGGCGGAGCCAGGGACAGGGCATCGGCGCCACGTTGCTGCAGGCCCTCGCGGTCGACGCACGCAATTGCGGCCTCCGTGCGATCACCCTCAACACTTATCGCGACATCGCCTGGAACGGGCCATTCTACGCGAGACACGGCTTCGTGGAGATCGAGAACTTCGAAGGGCGCGAGCACCTGCGCGAAAGCCTCGAGGCGGCTGCCACTCTGGGTTTGCCGCGCGAGCGCCGCTGCGCGATGATCCTCTTTCTCGACTAGGCTAAGTCCGGAACGCTGCCGCGGGTCAGGCGTCTTTTTGGCAAACAAGGAGATTGACCATGACCATTCGTCCCGCCTTGCTCATCGCGGTTCCGGCCCTCGCTCTTGCCGCTTGCGGGCAGGAACAACCTGATCCCGATACGAGCTATGAGGATCAGCTTCCGCCGCCAGTCGAGGATATGGAAGAAGGCATGGCTTCGGCACCAGACAACGACACGATCGAAGGCGGGACCGACGAGCAGGTCGATGCGGAATTTGCTGGCGAGAACCAGCTTCCGGAAGGCTACGAAGCCCCCGAATAAATCAGTCGCGCGGGCGCCCCATGGTGCTGCGCGCGATGCGGGTTACCAGCACGCCCATGCCGGCGTGGTTCGCGCCATGATAGGTCGAGCTCTCGCCCAGTTCCTTCACGAGGCGGCGGTGCGCCTCGGGCAGCGAGTGATAGGGCATCGAGGGCATCAGGTGATGCAGCGCGTGATAGCGCAGGCCGACCGGAGCCCAGATCTCGGCGATGCGGCCCGGCGGGGGGACATTGACCGAATCGAGGAACTGCGCGGTGACGGTCATCGCCTCGCCCTCGTTCTCCCACAGATGCGCGACCAGCGTGCGCAGCTGGTTGAGCAACGCCACTGCCGAGGCCACACCCAGCGCGACGAGCAAGGGCTTCCAGCCGAATGCGAAGACACTGCCGATCAGCACCCACGACCAGATGAAGCCAGCGGCTTCCTGCATGAGGACACGCGGACGCAGTTCGCCTTCGGGCGGACGGCGACGGAACTCGGGATTGATCGCGAGCGCGCTGGCGCGCTGCCATGTAAGCTGGCGAATCGGCGGAATGATCGCGCCCAGCGGCACGAGCACTGCAAAGCGGAACAGGAGCGCCACCGGCGCGAGGATCGCAATGATGACGAAAAGCGGCAGGCTCCACGCATTCATCAGCGCGAGCGGCAGGTACTCGGGATCCTCCACCGTGCCGTACTGCGTGCGCTTGTGGTGCAGCGTGTGGACCTGTTCGTACATGAAGGACGGCGTCAGCATGGGCACGCCCACCAGCGCATTCCACGCAGTCCGGAAGCCCGGGAGCGCCCCGTTACGGAAATGCGAGATCTCGTGGATGAACAGGAGCGCGCGATAAAGCGCCAGGACCGAAACCAAGGCCAACACGACGGCCAGCGCGGTATTCTCGACCAGGATCGCACCTGCCAGGGTGCCATAGCCGATCAGCGCCGAAGCGATCATGTCGCTCCAGTATATCGAGGCGCGATGCTCGGCGATATCCTTGGTCAGGTCGCGCGCAGCGCGCAGCATCGCCTTGTCGTCGGCGATCTGCGAATGCCAGCCGCGCTTTTCGCGCAGTTGCGCGGGATTGGCGGCAGAAAGGGTCTGGTCGAGCTTCATTTCGAATTTCCTGGGGGCGGCCTATAGCGAATCGCGCGAAAAATGACAGTCTTCGCTATCGATCATTGTGATCGAAAGGCGCGCGATTCCTTGACAAAGATCAAATGCCACACGCAGGGCTAACCTTGGCTGAACAACCCGTTTCAACAGGGAACCACGTGCGTGTCTGACAGGAATATTGTGATCGAAGCCGTCGAAGGCAAGAAGCAGCGTGCGGCATTCGTCGACATCGGGCGCGAGTTCGCTGCACGCGAGCCGCACAATGTCCCGCAGCTGCGTTCGGAGCAGCTCGAACTGGTCGATCCTGACAAGAACCCGTTCTTCGGTCACGCAGAAGCCCAGCTCTTCATCGCCTACGAAGGCGGCAAGCCGGTGGGCCGGATTGCGGCCCATATCGACAAGCTCGCGCTCGAACTCCCGCCCGAACAGGGCATGGGGCCCGGAACCGGCATGTTCGGTTATTTCGATGCCGAGGACGAGGAGGTCGCCAAGGCCCTCATCTCGCGTGCCGAGGATTGGCTGCGCGCAAAGGACATGACCCGGGTCATCGGCCCGATCTCGCTCTCGATCTGGGAAGAGCCCGGCCTGCTGGTGAAGGGGCAGGACCACTCACCGATGATCATGATGGGTCACGATCCCGCGCATTATGCAGGCTGGATCCAAGGCGCCGGCTTCACCCATGCCAAGAGCCTGCTCACCTACGACCTCGACATCTCGACGCCCTTCCCCCGCATCGTCCAGCGCATCGTGCAGTCGGGCGAACGCAATGAACGCATCCGCCTGCGCGGCGTCGACAAATCGCGCTGGGTCGAGGAAATCCGGACGGTTCTCGAGATCCTCAACGATGCATGGTCGACAAACTGGGGCTTTGTGCCCTTCACCGAGGCCGAGATCGAACACGCGGCGAAGAAACTTAAACCCGTCGTCCGGCCCGAGCTCAACATGATCGCCGAGCTCGACGGTCGCCCGGTCGCTTTCATGGTGGTGCTGCCCGACCTCAACGAGGTGCTGAAGAAGGTGCGCGGCAAGCTGTTCCCCTTCGGCTGGTTCCCCCTGCTGCGCGCGCTGCGCAAGCCCACCGGCCTCGGTATGCGCGTCCCGTTGATGGGCGTACGCAAGGAATTCCAAAGCTCGCGCCTCGCCAGCCAGCTCGCTTTCATGATGATCAGCAAGATCCGCGACAATGCCACCGAGCTATACGGATCGAAGCGTGCCGAGATCGGCTGGATCCTCGACGACAACAAGGGAATGGTGGCGATTGCCGATGCCATCGAGAGCTCGATCAACCGCGAGTACGTCATCTACGAGAAGGCGCTCTGACACCGCGGCCCAGCGACAAGTGGCCTTGCAGCAACACATGCATGGCTGAATGTTGCATGGCGGGAACGCTGGGCAGCCGACACCGTTCGAGTTACTGGAGCCCGCGATGGGGCTGTGCTCCTGCATCGACGGGTTAGAATGAAATCCAGCAGCAAGAAGACTGCAGCACCCAAGCTGCCCAACTACGTCCTCGTGGTGGAGGATGACGCGATCCTTTCGCTCAACCTCCAGGGCGCGCTGGAAGATGCAGGCGTCAAGGAAGTCGTGCTGTGCACCACCACCGACCAGGCTCTCGAGGCGCTGCGGCGCAAGAAGCCCGACGCCATCGTCCTCGACGTACACCTTGCCGATCGTGACGATGGCTGGGCGGTTGCCGAGCTGGTGGAAACGCTTGGCCCGAAACCCCCGCGCGTGATCTTCTCGACCGGCGCACCGCAGGACATTCCGGAAGACGTGGCGGCTCTCGGCTGCGTGCTGGAAAAGCCCTATGACAGCGCGGATCTCGTAAGCCTGCTGGGCCAACCTGAGCGTACCGGCATCATCAAGCGCCTTCGCGGGGCATTGGGCGCAAAGTAAGCGCCCGCTCGCCGCACCCTTCTCCAGCTTTGACATGCGTTCGCCGTAGTCTAGCAGCGCCATAATTCTGCGTGCGAAAGAAAAAAGGCCTCCGCTCTCATGGAGCGAAGGCCTTTCGGGATCGTATCACCAGCCGCTTGGACGGGAGGGGGGTCTCGGCGGTGACATAAGCTAAATGGACCAACCCGAATGGGGTTCCCACGCGGGTCAAAATTTTTTGACCCGCGCGGAAACCGGGTAATTTCCAAATCAGATGAAGGGCCTGGAGCTTCGCCCGGCGCGGTCAAAATCGGCGTAATCGGCGGCCTTGTCCATGTTCGGCACGCACAGCTCGCGCGAACTCCATTCGACGAGGCCTTCACGGTCGAGAGCGCGGATTGTGCGATTGGTGTGGACGAGCGAGAGGCCGAGCATGTCGGCGATCTGCGACTGTGTCACTGGAATGGTCAGCCTGTTGCCTTCGTCGGCGAGACCGGTCGCGAGCGCGCGGTCGACCAGCCATGCGGCGAGGAACACCACTCGCTCCTTGGCACTGCGCTGCCCGAGCGAGACGATATGGCCTTCCAGCTCGGTCTCTTCCTTCGCCGCCAGCCAGGTGATGTCGTAGCCGAGGCGCGGATGCTCCTTGATGAGCGAAACGAAGTCGGAGCGCGGGAAAACACACAGGCGCGCCTCGATCAGTGCCTCGACCGAATGGCTCGCCGGTTCGTCGAACGCCCCCTGCAGGCCCACGAGGTCTCCCGGGAACATGAAATTCACGATCTGGCGACGCCCGTCCTCGAGCGACCGGAAGCGGATCAGCACGCCTTCGAGCACGGTGTAGAGGTGTTTCGCCTCCTCGCCTTCCTCCAGGATGGTGTCTCCGCGTTCGAAGCGCAGCTCGCCCTTCTTGAAATCGTTCATGTACGCCCGCTGCCGCCTTTCCAGCGGGCGCAGGCCGGGACAGTCCTGCAGCGGGCAGTTCAGGCAATCGTACGGATCGGCAACTTCGAACATGCGCAGCTCCCCATAGGCCGCAGGAATCCGGTTCGGCAGCGCGCGTTTAGTCCGCGCAATAATATCATTTGTCAAATTGCGAGAATTGCTAAGAGGTTGCTGGAACCGATGGCGCGGGCAGGCGTTCTCATCGCGCAAACCACGGAAGGGGTTCTATGTCGCTTGGTGACCAGATTGCTAAAAACCTACCTTATCTGCGCCGCTACGCGCGTGCGCTGACGGGCTCGCAGGCAACGGGGGACGCATTCGTCCGCGCAACGCTTGAAGCCGCACTGGCAGACGAACAGCTCAAGGCCTCGCTCGAGGGCGGCCGCGTGCCGCTCTACCGCGCCTTCAACAAGGTCTGGTCGAGCGCATACATGGATGTGCCCGACAGCGAAGGCGATACCGGCCGCGAAGGCGCGGCGCAGGATCGGCTTAAATCGATCACTCCGCTGAACCGGCAGGCACTTCTCCTGACCACGCTGGAAGACTTCTCGGTCGACCAGGCCGCGGAAATCATGGAGCTCGAAGGCGATCAGGTCGAACGCCTCGTCCAGGAAGCCGTCGGCGAGATCGATCGCGAGAGCGCAACCAGCGTGCTCATCATCGAGGACGAGCCACTCATCTCGATGCAGCTCGAGGACCTCGTCACCTCGCTGGGCCACGAAGTGTGCGGCACGGCTGCCACGCGTACGCAGGCGCAGGAAGTGGTCGCCGAGAAGACGCCCGGCCTCGTGCTCGCCGATATCCAGCTGGCCGACGGTTCCTCGGGTCTCGATGCCGTGGACGACATCCTCGCCATCGACAGCGTGCCGGTGATCTTCATTACTGCCTATCCCGAACGCCTGCTCACCGGTGACCGGCCCGAGCCGACCTATCTCGTGACCAAGCCCTTCCAGGAGCAGACGGTTCGCGCGGCGATCAGCCAGGCACTGTTCTTCGGATCGAGCCGCCCGCTGGGCTGACACGCCTTACAGCTCAAAAGGGGAATGGGCCGTCCGGAGCGATCCGGGCGGCCCTTCCTTTGCGATCATCGGAAAGCGATCAGCCGGATGCTGGCCCCGGCGGCAAGCGCGCAGGTTCAGCTCTCGCGGTTGCTCTGCGAGCTGCTGCGCAGTTCGAATTCGCTCGGCTCGCGCACCGGGACGAGAAGCTTGCACCGCACGCCCTCGGGCAGGAATTCCAGTTCGACCGGATGGCGCAGCTCGTGGGCGACGATCTTCTCGATAAGGTCGGTGCCGAAACCGCGCTTCTTCGGAAGGGTCACCTCGGGTCCATTACTTTCGATCCATACGATGCTGGCGAGCTGCTCGTTGACCAATGACCAGGTGATCTCGACCTTGCCGCCGCTCGTGCTGAGCGCTCCGTACTTCGCGGCATTGGTTGCAAGTTCATGGATAGCGAGGCCAAGCGAAAGCGCATCGTTCGGCGCGAGCTCGACCGCAGGCCCTTCGATCACAACGGTGTGGTCTTGGTCATTGGCATAGGGCGCGAGCTCCACGCCCACGACCGATGCGATCGGCGTGGTTCCCCATTCCGACTGGGTCAGGAGATCATGCGTCGCCGACAGCGCGCGGATCCGGTTGTCGATACCGGTCGCAAACTCGTCGAGCGAGTCGGCACGTCGCCGCGTCAGCGACACGATGGACAAGACGTTCGCCAGCGTGTTCTTCACACGATGATTGAGCTCGCGCGTGAGCGAGTTGCGGATCGAGTTCTGTTCGGCAAACCAGTCGAGCGAGCGGCTGTCTTCCTGCGCCTGCTTGGTGAGCAGGCGGGCGACGACCATGAGGAGGCTGGCCACGGCTAGGCCGAACAACAGCGTGATCATCGACAGGGGCGAAAGCGTCTCGTCGTTTGAAGACTGCACCACGAGCAGCATGTCCCGGTTCGCAAGGTCGACGTCGCGTTGGATCGTTTCGCTGCCTTCTGTCCAACCGCCGAGTTGCGCGAGGAGCCGGCGCTCGCCGCCATCGATGTCGTAGAGTCGAACGCCCGTTTCGTCGCCGCTGACAAGCTCGCTCGCCGACGCAAGGAACTGCGACGCGTTAAAGGGGCTGTAGATAAATCCCTTGAGGTTTCGCGAAGCGCCTAAACCGTCGATGACCGGCATATAGATCAAGAAACCGTAATCCTCGCCCTCACCTTCCTGGACAAGCGTGATGCGTCCGCTCGCGGTCGGCCTGATGGTGCGCTGGGCTTCGTCCATCGCTTCGCGGCGGGTGGGTTCGGAATACATGTCGTAGCCGAGTGCGCGTCGGTTCCTCAGCGTGTCGGGCTGGAGGTAGAGAATGGGGACCAGTTGCTCGCGCGGGCTCTCCACCAGCGAAGGCGATATCCGCGTGAACCCGATCCGCCCCTCGTTGAGCTGTGCCTCGAAGTTTGCGGCCTCCGACGCTCCTATGGCAGGTGCCCAGCCGATACCTTCGGCGCCGCGGTAATCGGCATCGAGACGCAGTTCGGAAACGAACTGGCGGAACATTTCCGGCGTGACCTCGCCCTGCGATCCGAAGAGCGCAGCACCAGCGCGAAGGAAGGACGAGTTCGAATAGGCGCGGCGTTCGATTGCCGAGGTCATCGAGATCGACTTGCGATTGAGTTCTGCGGACGCGCGAGCGCGCTCCCCGCTTTCGATCGAGAACACGCTGAGTGCCGTAATGGCTGCAACAAGGAGGAAGATGCCCAGGGGCACCGCGCGCGGATAATCGACCAGCCATCGCCGGCGCTGCCCACGTCGCATTAGATCGTCTTGAACCAGCTTCTCGCCTCTTTCGCGTTCGACCCGTGCGCCTAATATCCGCTAGTTGGCGGAAGGTTCCATGCCTGGCGGCAAATTTCCCCCACTTCGGAACGGAATGCGGGTTTCTACGTTGTGCGAGGACCTGTGGGATTGAAATCGGGGGCCGGCGCTGCAGTTTGGGCGCGCGCTTCCGTCATGGTAAGGACGTATTCTCAGAGCATGAACGCGAAAGCTACTTCCGTAACACCGGCCGAAAAGGGTGCTGGCGAGGAAGCCAAGGAGAAGCCCGAATGGGCCAATGGCTTGCGCGAGCTCTACGATTCGGTGGTCGAAGAACCGCTGCCGGACAGCTTCAAGGATCTTCTCTCGAAACTGGATGACAAGGACTGATGGGGGGTACGAAACGGACGGCCTCCGAGAAGGCCGATTTCAAGAGAGAGCTCACCGAGGTGGTGCCCCACCTCCGCGCCTTTGCGCGCGGTCTTTGCGGGCGCGCCGACATGGCCGACGATCTCGTGCAGGAAACCCTCCTCAAGGCATGGGCGGCGCAGGAGCGCTTCCAGCCCGGCACGAGCATGCGTGCATGGACCTTCGTGATCCTGCGCAATGCTTACCTTACCGACATGCGTCGCAACCGCTTCCGCGGCGAATATGACGAAACGGTCGCCGAGCGCGTCCTGACGGCTCCCGCCGGCCAGGAGGAACCGATCCATCTGTCCGACATGCACCGCGCATTGCTGACGCTGCCGCCGGAGCGCCGCGAAGCGCTGCTGCTGGTCGGAGCGGGTGGCTTCTCTTACGAAGAAGCGGCAAATATCTGCGGCTGCGCTGTGGGCACGATCAAGAGCCGCGTGGGCCGTGCGCGCTCCGCGCTCAACACGATGCTTGCCGACGGCACAATCCCCAAGCGCTCGATCGACGACGACACCGCCCACCGCGCCATCCTCGAAGAACTCGACGACGTGGCGGCCGGACAGGGCGTTGCTGCGCGCAGCTAAGCAGCTTGCTCTCGCATCGCCGGCACGGCACACAGGGGTGAAATGAGCGACGGCGACCCTGCACCTGGAGACGGGAAGAATTCCGCACCTGCACCTGTGCGCGGACGGCGCATGGCGTTCGCCGAACAGGAATTACGACTGATCTCGGCGCTGGTGGTGCTGATCGGCCTCGGGCTGTTCTTCGCGCTGCCCTTCGTCCTCTCGATCGGTTCGGTCGTCTTTCTGCCAGTCGTGACGGCGGTAATCCTCACGGTGATCCTTTCGCCGCTTGCGGACAAGCTCAACGGCTGGGGCATTCCGAATGTCCTCGCCTCGCTGGTCTCGCTGCTCTTCTTCTTCGCCATCCTGCTGCTTGCACTGGCGCTGATCCTGCAGCCTGCCGCAGCGCTTTTCGACGAGCTGCCCGCGATGGCGAAGAACGTCGCCGATCAGTTTGCCGCGTTGCGCGACCGCTTCGCGTGGATCGGACAGATGAACGAGCAGCTTGCCGATCTCATGGATCGCGGGGAATCGCGCGAGGTGGTTGTCGCAACGCCCAGCCTGCTCGAGGAACTGGCCTTCGCGACGCCAAGCCTGGTGATCGAAACCATCCTCACGCTACTGATGGCCTTCTTCATGATCGAGGCCCGCGTGCGCCTACGCCAGCGCCTGCTGTTCGGCCGCACAAGCTTCGGCACCAGCATCAAGGCGGCGCGCGTCTTGCGCGAGGTGCAGGACCGTGTCGCGGCCTACATACTGACCGTGGGCCTCATCAATCTGGGCGTCGGCGTGGTGGTCGCACTCGGCGCATGGGCGCTGGGCGTCGATGCGCCCATCATGTGGGGCGGGCTTGCTGCCCTGCTGAATTTCCTGCCCTACATCGGCCCGACACTGATGGTCGGCCTGCTCACCTTGTTCGGCATCGCGACAACCGAGACCATCTTCATCGGCCTGATCCCGGCAGCCGCCTATCTGGCGCTACACACGGTCGAGGCGAATGTCGTGACGCCTTCGATACTCGGCGCGCGCTTCACGATGAACCCGGTGCTTATCCTCATCGCCCTGTCCTACTTCACGTGGATATGGGGCGTGTTCGGTGCGCTTCTTTCGGTGCCGATCCTGCTGATGCTCACCGCGCTGTTTGATCATGTCGGGAGGCCAAACCTCATCGGCTTCATCTTCGGGGAGCCACTATTCGCCACGAATGTCCTCGAAATGTCGCAGGACGATTCGACCAAATAAAAAGGCCCGCTGCGCAGATCCGCAGCGGGCCTCTTTATTTTCTCGGGCGATCGATCAGGCGGGATAGGCCCACGTCGTGCCGCGCGCGAGGTTCTGGCTCGCGAAGCTCCAGTTGAGCTTGCCGTTGACCGCATCGAGGTAGGCCGGGCGCGCATTCTGGTGGTCGAGATAGTAGGCATGCTCCCACAGGTCGATCACGAGCAGCGGGTTGACGCCTTCCTGGTCGGCCAGCGTATCCCCATCGTGGGTTTCCTCGATCGTCAGGCCGCCGTTTTTCACCGCCAGCCATACCCAGCCGCTGGCGAAGTGGCCAGCACCGCGCTCTGCGAGCTTCTTCTTGAGTTCGTCGACCGAGCCGAAGGTGCTGTCGATCATGCTCTTGAGTTCGTCCGATGCCGCAGTTTCTTCCGCTGCCATCGAGTGCCAGTAGAAACCGTGGTTCCAGCTCTGGGCCGAGTTGTTGAAGAGGCCCTGGTTGCTGCCACGCGCTGCAGCGATCACTTCTTCGAGCGACTTGTCGGCGTGATCGGTACCTTCGATCGCCGCATTGGTCTTGTCGATATAGGCCTTGTGGTGCTTGCCATGGTGGAAGCTCAGCGTCTTCGCCGAGACCGCAGGCTCCAGCGCAGTGTCATCATAAGGAAGGTCGATCAGCTCAAAAGCCATGCGAATGGTCCCCTCTTGGGTTGGTGTGAATATAATTCCGTTGCGACCCTAACGCACCAAGGCGCGCGAAGTTGCACTAGGGCGCGATAAGCTCCACGAAAAGGGGGACGAGCGGACTTTTCTTTGCCTTGTGAAGGCGTAACAAGGGTCCAAAGAAGCAGGGAAAGGAATTTATGACGCGCAAGTTCTTCGGCACCGACGGTATTCGTGGCCGCACCAACCAGGGTGCGATGACCGCGGCGACCGTGATGAAGGTGGGCCAGGCGGCGGGAACGCACTTCCTGCGCGGCGGGCACCGGCATCGCGTGGTGATCGGCAAGGATACGCGCCTCTCGGGCTACATGATGGAAAGCGCGCTGGTTGCAGGCTTCACCAGCGTAGGCATGGATGTGATCATGACCGGCCCTCTCCCGACGCCCGCGATTGCCCTCCTGACCCGCGAGATGCGCGCCGATCTGGGCGTGATGATCTCGGCAAGCCACAACCCTTTCGAGGATAACGGCATCAAGCTCTTCGGGCCCGACGGCTACAAGCTGTCCGACGAGGCCGAAGCGGCGATCGAATTGCTGATCGAGCAGGAGCCGCTGCTCGTCCAGCCGGAACGGATCGGGCGCGCACGGCGGATCGACGATGCGAGCGGGCGCTATATCCACGCGGTCAAGCAGTCGGTGGCGAGCGACATCCGTTTCGACGGGCTCAAGGTCGTGGTCGATTGCGCGAACGGCGCGGCATACCAGGTCGCACCCAGCGCGATCTGGGAACTGGGCGCCGAAGTCATCGCCATGGGCACCGAGCCCAACGGTACGAACATCAACGACGGTGTGGGCTCCACCGCACTCGATGCGATCAAGGCGCGCGTGGTCGAGGAAGACGCAGACATCGGGATCGCGCTCGACGGCGATGCCGACCGGCTGATCGTGATCGACGAGAAGGGCCAGGCAGTCGACGGCGACCAGATCATGGGCCTCATCGCCACGCGCCTCAACGACCGCGGCGATCTCAAGGGTGGCGGCGTGGTCGCCACCGTGATGAGCAACCTCGGCCTCGAACGCTATCTCAAGGACAAGGGCCTGACTCTCGAGCGCACCAAGGTCGGCGACCGTTACGTGCTGGAGCGGATGAAGGAAGGCGGTTTCAATGTCGGGGGTGAACAGTCCGGCCACATGATCCTGACCGACTTCGGCACGACCGGTGACGGGACGGTGGCCGCGCTGCGCGTCCTTGCGAGCGTGGTGCGCTCGGGCAAGCCTGCGAGCGAACTGCTGCATGTTTTCGATCCGGTCCCGCAGCTGCTCAAGAACGTGCGCTATTCGGGCGGCAAGCCGCTGGAGGCCGAGAGCGTCAAATCGGTGATCGCCGAAGCCGAGAAGGAACTGGAAGGTTCCGGCCGCCTCGTGATCCGTCCCTCGGGCACGGAGCCGGTGATCCGCGTCATGGCCGAAGGTGACGATGCCGGGCAAGTCGAACGCGTAGTCGACCGCATTTGCGACGCTGTAAGGGAAGCCGTCTGATGCTCGAGATGCGCCCCGATTGCGAACGCTGCGGCAGCGACCTTCCCGCAGAGAACCCTGGCGCATTCATCTGCAGCTTCGAATGCACCTTCTGCGCGGACTGCGCCGACGATCTCGATGACCTCTGCCCCAATTGCGGCGGCGAGCTGATGGACCGGCCGACCCGCGCGAAGAAGCTGCACGACAAGTTTCCGCCCAGCACCACGCGCAAGTTCAAGCCATGAGCGAGCGCCCCGTCCCGCCGCGCGTGCTTTCGATCGCCGGTTCCGACAGTTCGGGTGGTGCCGGCATCCAGGCCGACATCAAGACCATCGCCATGCTCGGCGGCTACGCCATGACCGCGATCACGGCTGTGACCGCGCAGAACACGCGCGGGGTCCAGCAGGTCGCGCCGATAAATACGGGTCTCGTCATGGACCAGCTCGAAAGCTGCCTCACAGATATCGGGGTGGATGCGATTAAGATCGGCATGCTCGGTTCGCCCGAGATCGCCATGCGGCTCGCCAAGCGGCTCGATACCTTTGTGGGCCCGATTGTGTTCGATCCGGTCATGGTCGCAACCAGCGGCTCGGTTCTCGCCGACGCGGCGACCATCGAAGGCTTCGGTGCGCTGATGGATATCGCAACCATCGTCACGCCCAACTTGCCCGAGCTTGCCGCGCTTACCGGGCGCGAGGAGATCGACGGCGAAAGCGTGTTCGAGGCCGCGCTCGACCTTGCGCGCGAGCGCGATACCATCGTGCTTGCCAAGGGTGGCCACGGCGAAGGCGACCAGGTGATCGATTACGTCGTTTCGGCTTCGGGCAAGCTGGCAAGCTTCGGCCATGCACGCATCGAAACGCGGCACACGCATGGCACCGGCTGCACTTTATCGGCAGCGCTCGCGACGCTGCTCGCCATGCGCCAGCCACTGACGCATGCCGTGCGCATCGCCCGCGCCTTTACTTACTCGGCGATCGAGCAGGCTCCCGGTTTCGGCGACGGAAGCGGACCGCTCGGACACCACGCGGTGCGCAAGCTGTCCGCCCCTGACGAGGGCTAGCACCCCAGGTCGTAGAAATCGCAGAGGTATGCCCAGGCCTCTTCGGCGGTTTCACACCAGCGGAAGAGATCGAGGTCCTTCTTCGAGATCGTTCCTTCCTCGGCGATCGCCTCGAAATCGACCACGCGGGTCCAGAAATCCTTGCCGAACAGCAGGATGGGGATCGGCTTCATCTTGCCGGTCTGGATCAAAGTGAGCAGCTCGAAAAGCTCGTCGAAGGTGCCGAACCCGCCCGGGAAAACCGCGACCGCGCGCGCGCGCAGCAGGAAGTGCATCTTGCGCAGGGCGAAGTAGTGGAAGTTCAGCGAGAGGTAGGGCGTCACATAGCTGTTGGGCGCCTGTTCGTGCGGCAGGATAATGTTGAGGCCGATCGATTCGCCTCCCGCCTCGCTGGCGCCGCGATTGGCAGCTTCCATGATCGAGGGCCCGCCGCCCGAACACACGACGAACTGGCGCTTGCCGTCCTCGATGATCGATTTCTCGGTCGCGAGCTTACCGAGCTTGCGGGCTTCGTCGTAATACTTGCTCTTGGCGACGAGGCTTTCGACCACTTTGCGCTCGTCTTCGGGCAGGTCCTTCGCGCCCTCCAGCGCGGCTTCCGCCGCATCGGGAGGGGGAATGCGCGCGCTGCCATACATGACCAGCGTCGAGCCGACCCCGGCTTCGTCGAGAACCATCTCGGGCTTCAGTAGCTCGAGTTGGAAGCGCACCGGGCGCAATTCCTCGCGCAGGAGGAAGTCTTTGTCCTGGAAAGCCAGTTTGTATGATGGATGTTCGGTCTGCGGCGTGTGTGTTTCGAGGCCCTTCTTTTCGAATTGGGCTTCTTGCTGTGCCGGGTAGAACTTGCGGTCCTGAATGCCGCGTTTGCGTTTTTCTTCTTCTGTCATGACTTGCGCGATAGGCGCGGCTTGCGTCAGCGACAAGTCATTGAAGAGGAAATGGCAGGGGTGACAGGATTCGAACCCGTGGCCCTCGGTTTTGGAGACCGATGCTCTACCAGCTGAGCTACACCCCTGCAGCTTGGAGAGCGGCGCATTAGAAGAGCCGCGCGCGCTTGGCAAGACAAGTATCGCTACCTTGTGCGAACTGTTAGGATATGCGCGCCATGCATGCGCCGGTACCAGAGATCATCCCATCGGAATTGCTGCTGCGTGCCTATCGCAGCGGCATCTTTCCCATGGCCGACCACCGGAACGACCGCGAGGTCTACTGGGTCGAGCCGCGCGAGAGGGCGATCATCCCGCTCGACGGTTTCCGCATGTCGAAGAGCCTGCGCAAGGTCATCCGGCAGGATCGCTACCGCGTCACCTGTGACCGGGATTTTCCCGCAGTGATCTCCGCATGCGCCGAGCCACGCGAAGAGCATGCGGAAAGCTGGATCAGCCACCAGATCGAGGCGAGCTACATCGCTCTACAGGAGCAGGGACACGCCCATTCCGTGGAGGTCTGGCAGGACGGCGAACTGGTCGGCGGCCTTTACGGTGTGGCTTTCGACCGGGTGTTCTGCGGCGAGAGCATGTTCAGCCGGGCGGACAATGCCAGCAAGGTCGCGCTCGCATGGCTCGTCGCAGCGATGAAGCGGGCCGGCTACGTCTTGCTCGACTGCCAGTTCATGACCGACCACTTGGGCTCGTTGGGCGCTGTTGCCATGCCGCAGGCCAGATATCTGGGATTGCTGCATTCTGCCCGGGGCGTGCCCACGGGTCGCATCCCGCAGGCGATCGCCGAAGCGAACGCTCATTCCTCGCCCGGGAACTCCATCGCGCAGGCCTTGACCCACACATCATAGATCGGGTGCTCGACCACGTTGATCGAGGGCTTGTTCTTGAACAGCCAGCCGGAAAAAACCGAGCGGAAATCGTTCTCGCTGCCGCGCTCGCGCACGAGGACCTGCACGAAAGCGCCCTCGTCCTTTTCGAATTCCCACGGCGCCGTGCGCTCGCATGCCCTAAGGCGCACGATGACATCGCCGACACGCTGCTGCTCGCCCGGCCTCAGTTCGAGGTCCTGCGCGAGATTGTTGCGCTTGTTGAGCAGGCCGATCGTCGCAACGCGCTCTTCCATCGGCGTGCCGATGCCGGCGACTTCCGCGACCGATGCAGGTGGCGGAGCCACTTCCTGCAGTTCTTCGGGGATCTCGGTTTCGACGGGGGTCGGCGCGGCCGGATCGTCCGAGCAGGCCGTCAACAGCGCAAGGCCGGCAAGAAGTGCGCCCGTGCGCATCATGCTCAGGCGTCCGGCGACCAGGCTTCGTAGTCGCCCACTGCGCGTGCGCGCTTGCCACCCTTTTCGAGTGCACCCTGCGGTCGGTAGGCCTTTTCAGTACCGGTCGCATTGGGCGTGTACTCAGCTTCCCAGATGCGCGGCGGCGGAAGGTTGCTCTCGGGCACATCGTCGAATGCGCCGTGCAGCCAGCCGTGCCATTCGGCAGGGACGCGGCTCGCATCATTTGCACCCTCGTAAATCACCCATCGACGCTCGCGCTGGCCTTCGCCACGCTTCTTGGAGCGGTAATAGGTGTTGCCCTGTGCGTCGGTACCGACCTTCTCGCCATTGCGCGAAGACCACAGGAGCGTGCCGATGGTTGCACCGTTCCACCAGGTGAATATTTTGCCGAGGAGACTCATGGCCGCGCGCTTAGCCTTGTTTTGGACGCGCCTCAAGCGCCCTTGAGGGCGCCGGTGCTAGCTTTACCACCGGACCAGATCGCCCGGCTCGATGCCGAGTTCCTCCGCGCGGCCGCCGCGCAGTTCCAGAACCCCGCTGGTGGTCCCCTGCGAATAGACCGATTCGAGCGAATAGGGCTCGGTCATCGCGGCGATATTGAGGATCCTGCCGTCGGTCCCGATGAAAATGATGTCGAGCGGGATCGGCGTGTTCTTCATCCAGAAGCTGCGCGCGGTCTGCGGCTCGCTCGGGAAGATCATCGCCTCCCAGTCGCCCAGCTCCGTGCGGAACATGAGGCCCTGCGCCTGCGCCTCGCGGCTGGCGGCCAGCTCGGAACGGAATTCGAAGGTCTCGTCGCCACTGGTGACAGTGACCGGAACGATCTCGAGGCCCGACACCGGATGGACGCTGGGTGCCGCCTCTTGATTGACGCTGGCCGGTGCCGGTTCTGCGGAAGGCTGGGGCGAGCAGGCAAAAAGGACGGCCGCTCCCGCAGCGATGGAAAATCCCCTTGCGATCAGTCCCGTACGTCCCAAGCCCATTCTTCCAACTCCTCGACCGTCCGCGCCTCGACGATGCGCCGGGCGTGGTCGAATCCATGGCCCGCGCGAATGATTGCGGCAAGCTGCTTTTCGCGCCGCTTGTGGGCTTCCTCGACCGTCTCGTCCGATCCCGGCCGCGCAAATGGACCGAGTCGCCGCCGCTTCGCCAGCGCTATCGCCGCCTGCCGGGCCTCCGCTTCCTCGGGAGCAGCGTCGCTTCGCACCTCCTCGTCTATGCCGGCCGCCCGCAGTGTCTCCTCCACCCGCCGAGCGCCATAGCCGCGCGCAAGCAAACCGTTCGCCTTGGAGCGGGCATAAGCTTCGTCATCGACATAGCCCTTGTCGGCGAAACGCTCGACCAACGCATCGATGTCGGGCTGGCCGTCACCCTCCCATCCGCGCTCGCGCAGCTTGCGCTGGAGATAGGCCCGAAGCTTTCCTGTGGACGTTGCGAAGCGAGCAACATAATGGAGCGCGAGGTCGTTCAGCCGCGTGCGATCAAGCGGTTTCGGCGAACGACGATTGCGACGCCTTGTTGCGGAAGCATCAACCATCGGCCATATTCTTGCCACAGTCCTTATCGATTGGGAAACATCGAATGAGGGGCCGCGGTAGGGAGCGCGGCAAATTTCTGCATTTGGGTCGCCATAAGGCACTGAATTTCAAAAGGTATCATAACAAAGCTATGAACGACGCCGTTTTGACGCCGACGCCGAACGACTGCAACCTGCAACGACGCAGGAGCGACTTCGCGACTTTCAACGACGCGATCGACTATGCAGCCCGGAGCGAAAAGGGACTCAATTTCCACGACATGCGCGGCAACCTCGCGCGCGTCTATCCCTATTCCGAAATGCGCAGCGATGCGATCGCGATGGCCTACAAGCTGATCGCTTCGGGCATCGGCAAGAACGAGCGCGTGGCGCTGGTCGCCGAGACGAGTCCGGAATTCTCTGCGTTGTTCTGCGCCTGCATTTATGCCGGCGCCTGGCCCGTCCCCCTGCCCCTGCCGACCACTTTCGGCGGCAAGGAAAGCTATATCGACCAGCTAAAGGTCCAGCTTGAGAGCAGCGATCCGCGCATTCTCCTCTATCCGCCCGAAATCGCCGAAATGGCCAAGGCCGCTGCAGACAAGCAGGGCTGCGAGGGCGAAAGCTGGGACGTCTTCGCCCAGCGCGAGGGCCCGGAGTGCGAGCTGCCCGAGGCCAAGCCCGACGATATCAGCTACCTCCAGTATTCCTCCGGTTCGACGCGTTTCCCGACCGGCGTCGCCGTGACCCACGAGGCGCTGCTCCACAATCTGCGCGGCCATGCCCAGTCGATGGACATCGGCACGAACGACCGCGTGGTAAGCTGGCTGCCCTGGTACCATGACATGGGCCTCGTCGGCTGCTTCCTGTCGCTGATCGCCAACCAGGTCTCGGTCGATCTGATCCGGACCGAGCACTTCGCCCGCCGTCCGCTCGCCTGGCTCGACCTCATCAGCCGCAACAAGGGCACGACGCTCAGCTATTCGCCGACCTTCGGCTACGATATCTGTGCGCGCCGCATTTCGAGCCAGAGCCACGTCGCGGACCGCTTCGACCTCTCGCGCTGGCGCACTGCCGGCAACGGCGCGGACATGATCCGCCCCGATGTCATGCAGAATTTCGTCAACGCATTCTCCGATGCGGGCTTCAAGGCGAACGCATTCACGCCGAGCTACGGACTTGCCGAGGCGACGCTTGCGGTCACCGTGATGCCGCCGGGCGAAGGCATCCGTGTCGAGCTGGTCGAGGAAGAGCGCCTTTCGGGCCGTCCGCGCGACCTCAAGAATCCCGCGCGCTACCGCGCAATCGTCAATTGCGGCAAACCGATCCCGGGCATGGAGGTCGAGATCCGCGACGAGCAGGGCAATGCCAAGGGCGACCACCAGATCGGCAAGGTTTGGTGCCGCGGCAAGAGCGTCATGCACTCATATTTCCGCAACGAGGAAGCGACCGACGAATGCCTCGTCGACGGCTGGCTGGACACCGGGGACATGGGCTACCTCGCCGATGGCTATCTGTTCATCGTGGGCCGTGCGAAGGACATGATCATCATCAACGGCAAGAACCACTGGCCGCAGGACATCGAATGGGCGGTGGAACAGCTGCCCGGCTTCAACCACGGCGACATCGCCGCCTTCTCGATCGAGACCGAGAGTGGCGAGGAAGCGCCCGCCGTGCTCGTCCATTGCCGTGTTTCCGAGCCGGAAGAGCGCATCAAGCTGCGCGACCAGATCTCCGACAAGGTCCGCGGCGTGACCGGCATGAGCTGCGTCGTCGAGCTTGTGCCGCCGCGCACGCTGCCGCGTACCAGCTCGGGCAAGCTCAGCCGTGCAAAGGCCAAGAGGCTCTACCTTTCGGGCGAAATCCAGCCGATCGAACTCGAACTGGCCGCCTAGTTTCGGCAAACCGCTGATCCGGAAGGACAGAGGCGCTTGAAACTCGTGTTATAGAGACCTAATACAGAACTAAGGCTCACACGCCCTGGTTCTCTCGGAGGTCTGCTGAAATATCATGAGTGACGAAACGCCCAAGCCCGAAGCTGCGCCTGCACCCGCAAAGGCCGCTCCCACGACTACGGCTGCGCCGCCCGAGTTCGACCTGACCCCTCCCGACCCCGTACCCGCGGTCGCGCCCGAAAAGGCGGCCGGCCTCGTGCCGGTTTCCGAAGAGGTTAAGAGCAAGCTCGAAACCAAGGTCGACGGCTTCGTGGACGATCTCATTTCGCAGGACGCGAACTCGCCCGAATTCGGCAAGAAGGTCGACCAGCTGACCAACATGGGCCGCAAGGAAATCATGGCGGCGGCAGGCATGTCGAACCGCTTCCTCGACCGCCCGGTCCGTGCGATGGACAAGGACGAAGGCGTCGGCGCGAACCTCGCCGAGCTGCGCCGCGTGGTCGAAGACCTCGATCCGGGCAAGCGCGGCAAGCTCTCCGGACCGCGCAAGATCCTCGGCATCATTCCTTTCGGAAACAAGCTGACCAACTACTTCCGCAGCTACCAGAGCGCGCAGACGCACATCCAGTCGATCCTCTCGAACCTCGCCAGCGGCAAGGACGAGCTGATCATGGACAATGCAGCGATCGACGTGGAACGCCAGAAGCTTTGGGAAGCCATGGGCAACCTCGAGCAGATGATCCACATCTCGAACACGCTCGATGAAAAGCTCGAGGAAAAGGCCGCGGAACTCGACGCTACCGATCCGGCGAAGGCCAAGGCGATCCGCGAGACCGCGCTGTTCTATGTCCGCCAGCGTACGCAGGACCTGCTCACGCAGATGGCGGTCAGCGTGCAGGGCTACCTCGCGCTGGACCTGGTGAAGAAGAACAATGTCGAGCTCGTGAAGGGCGTCGACCGTGCCAGCACCACCACCGTGGGCGCGCTGCGCACCGCGGTTACCGTGGCGGAAGCGATGACCAACCAGCGCCTCGTGCTGGGCCAGATCACTGCACTCAACGATACCACGGCCGGCATCATCGACAGCACCAGCACGATGCTGCGCGACCAGACGGGCAAGATCCACGAACAGGCCGCCGCCAGCACCATCCCGCTCGAGACGCTGCAGCGCGCCTTCCAGAACATCTACGACACGATGGACGAGGTCGACCAGTTCAAGCTGCGCGCGCTCGACAGCATGAAGCAGACGGTCAACGTGCTCACCGACGAGGTCGAGAAGTCGAAAGGCTACATCGCCCGCGCAGAAGGGCAGGCACAGGCACAGGCCTCGATCCAAGAATCGAACCTGCTGAGCATCGAAGGCTGATATGAACGACCTCACCCGCGACAGTGACCGGATCATGCACGAAGCGCAGAATCTCGCGCGACGTGAACCGCGAGGGCGGCTTCCATCGCCGTGGTGGCTCGATCGGCGCTGGTTCGGCCAAGGTGAAGCGCAAGCACCTGGTGAAGAAAATCCGCAACGTGGTGATCGCGGTCTTCGCTATATGGCTCGCCAGCGGCATCGCCGGCGCGATGTTCAGTGGCATCGGCTTCTGGGGCCTGATGGCTGTGCTGGTCGCCAGCATCGTCGCGATTGCCGTCTTCTCCAGCTTTCCCAAGATGGAAACACCCAAGCGCGGTGACCTCAACAAGGGCAATGTCCAGCAGATGGTTGGTCGCACGGAGCTATGGCTGGAAAGCCAGCGGCCTGCGCTGCCGCCTCCCGCGGCAAAGATCGTGAGCGACATGGGTGTGCAGCTCGACGCGCTCGGCTTGCAGCTTGAAGGAGTCGACCAGAACCATCCCAAGGCGCGTGAAGTGCGCAGCCTTGTGGGTGAGCAACTGCCCGAGATGATCGACAGCTATCGCAAGATCCCTGCACACCTGCGTACCGAGGAACGGGCTGGCGCGACACCGGACCAGCAGCTGACCGACAGCCTCGGCAAGATCAGCGGCGAAATCGATTCGATCACCCGCCAGCTGGCCGAGGGTTCGCTCGACGATCTTGCGATCAAGCACCGATATCTCGACTACAAGTTTGGCGAAGGTGCCCAGACCGCACCAGAACTGGAGCACAAGAACTGATGCGCGTTCCGCTTCCTCACGATCTCGGCAAGGACGAGGTCCGTCGCCGATTGAAGGCCCGCAGTCACGAAATTGCCGATGCAATGCCCGGTGGCATGGCAGAAGTGGAGACCAGCTGGCCCAACGAGGACTGCATGGCGCTCGACATCAAGGCGATGGGCAATGTCACCCGTGCACAGGTGTTGATCGAGGACACGCAGGTGATCTTCGAAGTCGACCTTCCCCCCGCGCTGTCTTTCGTCGAACCGGTCATCGCCGGAGCCATCCGCAAGAAAGGTCAGAAGCTCCTCGAAGCAAAATAGCTCCAGATAATCCGACAAATATCGACTTTGTCGGGAACCTTTCGATAATTCAGGCGCTTTCTGCGAACGCAGGGCTTTGCCTCACCGCTTTGTCGGGTCTCCGTTTCGTCGACCTCCTGCCGTAACACTCGGAAATAAGGGGGTCCGAAGTGAGGAAAGAATTACGCGAGGCGACCGATGCTGCGCACAGGCGGCTCGACGCTGCTGCCGGCGCGCTTCCGCTGACCTGCGATCATGATTACGCGATTTTCCTGAAGGCTCAGTACAGCGCCCGCGCCGCGATGGAGCGGGCGTTTGCGCTTACGCCCCCCGCCGGAATCGAAGCTCCGCCAGCACAAACTCCTCTCCTGGCACGCGACATCGCTTCGCTTGGCCAGGTCCTTCCGGTTTCCAACGAGGCGCCCATCTTCGACAATCCGTTCGAGGCCCTCGGGGCCGCCTGGGTCATCGCCGGCTCCTCGCTTGGCAATCGCACGCTGCTTGCCCGGCGCCGCAAAGAAGGCCTCGCGGGCAAAGACGCGTTTCTTTCCGATCCATCGATGCCCGAGTATTTCAAGAGTTTGCTTGCGGTGATCGAAGTGGTAGATCCCGAAACCTCGCTCGAGCCGGCTACCCGCGGCGCCCTGAAGTGCTTCGCACTGTTCGAAGGCGCATTTGCCGACCACCTGATGGAGCAGGCCGCGTGAGCCAGGAGGTCGACATTACAAATTGCGACCGCGAGCCGATCCACAAGCTCGGCAAGATCCAATCATTCGGGGCGCTCGTCACGGTCAATGGCGACTGGTTCGTCAGCCAGCGCTCGACCAATCTCGAAAACATGCTCGGCATCGACCGCGAGGTCGAAGCAGGAGCGAAACTTTCCGATTACCTCGATCGCAACGCGTTCATGAGGCTTCGCAGCGCGGTCTCCGTCATTGCCGACGGCGACCAGGTTGAGCGACTCTTCGGTGTAGCTCTTACCGGCTCCGACGATCTTTTCGACTGCGCCGTGCACCAGTCCGGTGCCTACCTCGTCATCGAGATTGAACCGCATGCGAAGGGCGATCTCAACCGCCAGATCGGCTTGCTTCGCCCGATCATGAGCCGTCTCGAACGGCACGATACCGTCGAGGGCATCGTGCAGGAGGCAGCCCGCCAGCTGCGGTCCTCGCTCGAGATGGACCGCGTGATGGTCTATCGTTTTCACGACGATCTTTCCGGAGAAGTCGTTGCCGAGGCAAAGCGTGACGGGCTCGAAGCCTTCCGTGGCCTCCGCTATCCTAAGAGCGACATCCCGGCCCAGGCGCGCGAGCTCTATAAGCGGAACCGTTTCCGCATCATCAGCGACGTGCATTCCGAACCTGTCGACATCGTCCCCGAACACACGATCGAGGGCAAGGAACTCGACCTCTCGATGAGCACTCTGCGAGCGGTCTCGCCGATCCATATCGAGTATCTGAAGAACATGGGCGTCGACGCATCGCTGTCGATTTCCATCGTGATCGGCGGCGAGTTGTGGGGGCTGTTCGCCTGCCACCACTACGAAGCCAAGATGCTTCCCTATTCGCGGCGCACGACGGCCGAGCTGTTCTCGGAGATGTTCTCGCTGCTGCTCGAAAGGGCACTGCATACCCAGAGCGAAGAACTGCGCATCGCGGGCCGCGAGGTCCACGACCGCCTGATGCGCGATATCGCTGCCGGTACACCGCTTAGCGAGAGCCTCCCGATGCTCTCGCCAATCATTCAGGACATCATCCCGCACGACGGCGCGAGCGTGTTCATCGACAATGTCTACGAAGCGCAGGGTGCTGCGCCCAACGAGGAAGAATTCCGCGCGATCGTCGGCTCGCTCAATGCAGCCGCCACGAGCAAGATCTTCGCGACCGACGCGATGGGCGAGCGCATTCCCAAGGCCGAGCGCTTCTCCGATCGTGTGGTCGGCGCGCTCACCATCCCGGTCTCGCGGACTCCGCGCGACTATCTCGTCCTGTGGCGCAAGGAATTGAGCCAGAGCGTGCGCTGGGCGGGCAATCCGGAGAAGCCCGTCGAATACGGGCCTAATGGGGCGCGCCTGACCCCGCGCAAGAGCTTCGAGGCGTGGCAGGAGACTGTCGAGGGCCGAAGTGCTTCCTGGACCAGCGGCGAGCTGCAGGTCGCAGAGGGGCTACGCGTGACGCTGCTCGAGATCATCCTGCGACTGACCGACGAAGCGGTGCAGGAGCGAGCGAGGGCCCAGAACCAGCAGGAATTGCTGATTTCGGAGCTTAATCATCGCGTCCGGAATATCCTCAACCTCATCCGCGGGCTGGTGAACCAGTCGCGCGGAGAGGCCCAATCGGTCGAGGATTTCTCCGAGATCGTGGGCGGGCGCATCTCCTCGCTCGCTATGGCGCATGAGAATATTACGAAGGGCAACTGGTCCTCAGCTCCGCTCCATGAACTGATCGAGACCGAGGCCGATGCCTATCTGTCCGGCAAGACCAGCCGGATCACCATCGACGGACCCGATCCGATGGTTGTGCCCGAGGCATATACGGTGCTCGCACTCGTCATGCACGAGATGGTGACCAACTCGGCAAAATACGGATCGCTGAGCGACAACAGCGGCGAACTGCTGATCGAGATCAGGCAGCCCGATGACCGAGCCCTCGAAATCCACTGGAAGGAAATCGGCGGACCTCCGGTAAAGCCGCCCCAGCGGCGCGGCTTCGGCTCGACGATCATCGAACGCTCGATCCCCTTCGAGCTGGGGGGCGAGGCAAAGGTCGAATACAAGCTGCAGGGCCTGGAGGCGTATTTCATGGTGCCGCAACGTTTCATCTCATGGGACACCAAAGCAGCGCCGGTGCAAGCGCAGCAGAAGAAGGACGAAGCCTCGGCTCCCGTGCTCGACAGCGTTCCCGATCACGTTCTGCTCGTCGAAGACAGCATGATAATCGCTCTCGACACGGAAGACTGTCTGAAGGAACTCGGCGTCGAGAAAGTCGTGGTCGAGAGTACGGTGACTGGTGCGCTCAAGGCACTCGAGCGCAACGAGCCCGACCTCGCGATCCTCGACTACAATCTCGGCAGCGAGAGCAGCGAGCGGGTTGCCAAGGAGCTTGCTCGCAGGAAAATCCCATACTGGCTGGCCAGCGGCTACGGTGAGCTAGAGGATCGCCTCGAGGAACTCGGCGCAACCGGATTGCTGACCAAGCCCTATGGCAAGGACGACCTCGTCTCGATCCTCAAGTCCTGAGCGGCAGGCCAACCACCAGGCAACGCGGGCATCCTGAAAAGTCGACCTCCTGCGCCGATGGCGCGAAGCCCGATCCGCCTGCCTCGATGCGCAGGCAGCCTGTTTCGCAATGACCCTCCAGCGGGATCAGCTGGACGGGTCCTTCAGTCTGCGCTGTGACCACGCCGCCAGCCGGGTTCGAAACCTGTTCGACAGCGAAGTACGGGCCTTCGACAAGCATTTGCGAGCGCGTCGGATCGACTGTGCGGCGCAGGTCCGCCGGGTGCGATGAGCCGAAAGCGCTTCCGATCGCTTCATCGAGATGCAGGGGCCGGTCGCGCCCGTAATCGTAGAGCCGGTAAGTGATATCGGTGTTCTGCTGTATTTCGACGATCGACAGCCCTGGACCCATGGCATGAACCGTGCCGGCGGGCACGTAGAGAAACTCGTTTACCGCCACCTCGCGCCAGTCGAGCAGGTGCTCGATCGAACCGTCGAGCGCGGCCTTCCGGATCGCATCGCCTCCGATCTCTTCCCTGAAACCGGTTGCCAGCCGGGCGCCGGGCTCGGCATCGATGACCAGCCAGCACTCGTCCTTGCCGCGCCCCGTCGGGCTGAGGCTCCCGCGCGGATGGACCTGCACGGACAGCTTGGCGCTGGTGAAGAGGTACTTTGTGAGGATGCTGTCGAGCGGCGCGGGTGGCGCGTACCAGATCTCCCCGACTGCCTCCGTGCTATCGCCGACGATTCGCCTCGGCAGGCCGGTCCGCCCCCATGGCTTCTCGAGCAGCCAGGGTTGCAGTTTCAACGCTTCGCTCATGCGCGATCTGCCGTGTCCAACATTCGCACTGATTGGGCAGCTTCGCGCGAAAGCACGAGGACCTCGTCCCCGTCGACCACGACGACCACGCCATCGAGGCCCACCACGGAAATGCGCGGCCCGTCGCTCACCGTCATGACGCCGTCGGCCCCGACACACTGCGTGCCTGGCGCGCAAAGGTCGAGCCCTGCGGCCTTGCGCGCGAGAAGCAAGGCATTCCAGTCCCCGATATCGGACCAGCCGATGTCTGCGCTCACCACCGCGGCGCGGTCGGTCGCTTCCATGACGGCATAGTCGACACTTTCCGCGGCGATCTCGCCGAAAGGCGCAGCGCCGGGAAAAAACATGACCTTCGCTACGGCCGCCTGCGACCGCCTCGTCGACGAGCTTGGCCATCTCGGGACGATGCTTCGCCAATTCGTCGAGGTACTCGCCCGCACGGAAGAGGAAAATTCCCCCGTTCCAGACGAACTTGCCACTCGCGAGATAGCTCTCGGCGGCCTCGCTGTCAGGCTTCTCGACGAAGCGGGACACGGCGTGCCCCGACCCCAGCGCCTCGCCGCGTGCGATATAGCCGTAACCCGTTTCCGCACGGTCGGGAGCGATACCGAAGCAGACGAGCATTCCCTGCTCTGCGAGGCTCTTCGCCGCCTCTACACCTTCGAGAAACGCATCTTCGTCGCCGATGTGATGATCGCTCGGGCAAACCAGCAACACCCTCTCGCGCGGAACTCTTTTTGCAGCCAGCGCGATCGCCGGCGCCGTGTTTTTCGCATCCGGTTCGACGATGAGGTGATGCGGACCCGCCTGATCCTCGATCAGCCGCATATGGGCGCTGCCGGCCACGACGATTGGGTCCGCGAATCGCGTGCAGTCGGCCACGCGGTCCAACGTCTGCTGAAAGAGCGTGCGATCGCCTAGGAGCGGCAAGAACGGTTTGGGCCTGTCCGGGCGGCTCAGCGGCCACAGGCGTGTGCCGCTTCCTCCGCACAGGACGACAGGCTGGATCACTTGCATTTCCTTATTCGGGCCGCTTTCTGCGCCCCTCCATAGGCAGTGCTTGCGCGCTTGTCAGTTGAAGAAACGCTGCCGGTAATAGAACGGCGCGGGCACTGGATTGCCTGCGGCATCGCGCGCCGGTTCGAAGCGGATCTGCTCGTAGGACAGGCGGCAAACGACTGCGTCGGTCTCCGGGAAGGGGCTTGGCTGGTAGATCGAACACGCCGTTACCCGGCCCTGCGCGTTCACCGTCAGACGCACGATGACCGATTCCCCGATCCGGGCCTGTCGACCACCGGGCGGGATGGGAAAGGCGCTGCTGTCGGTGATCGAGCGGATGAGGACGGGCTTGGTCGCCGCGACGCCGCCCTGCCCGCTGCCGCCACGCCCCGACCCGGTGCCGGTGCCGCTGCCTGCAGCGCCGGTACCATCGCCCGATTGCGCCGCACCCGAAGTCGTTGCCGCACCCGTCGATGCGGCGCGCGGAACGGGCCGGTCCTCGCGAACCTGTTGCCGCGGAGTGGGCGCGGAGACCGGTTGCGGAACCGCCTCTTCGCCCGGATCGCCCTGCGCGCCCTCGTCCGGTTCGGGCTCGGTCACGGGGGTTTCTTCCTCGGGTGCGGAAACCGTCACCGTGAACGCGGAAACCACCGTCCGCTCGACGCTCGCCACCGTGCCGGGCGCAAGAGCACGTATTAATACGTAGAAGATTCCCAAATGAATCAACAGTATAAGAGCAATAACCCAGGGGTTGAGCCGCTTCTTGGTCGTGCTGAATCGGGTGGCCGTTTCGGACATGAAGCAAGAACGGGAGAAGCCGCCGAGACGTTCCGGCCGAATTTGCTCCCGCCAGCGCCGCTTCGCGACAGGGGATTGCCCATGGATTCCACAGCTGCCGTACTCCCCTGCTCCGATCGGAGAAGCAAAGGTCCCGGTGCAAGTGCGATACTCCTCCCGCTGGCGGGACTGATCGCTTTCGCCGCACTCGCCTATCTCAGCATCGCGCTGACCCGGGGAGAGGGGCGCATTGCCGTCGTCTGGTTGCCAAACGCATTGGCAGTAGCCTTCCTGCTCCGCTTCCGCGTGCCACGGGAGGCGCTGTTCCTTGCGGCGATGTACGCAGGCAACTTGCTGGCGAATCTCTATGCAGGCGATTCCATCGTCACCGCAGGAACGCTCGCGCTTGCCAATTCGGTAGAAATCCTGCTGGCGGTCACGCTGGTGCGGCGGTGGTGCGGACCGCGGCCGGACATGTCCGACACGCATGACCTCGGGCACTTCATGGTCGCGGCAGGGCTGATCGCGCCGCTATGCTCTGCGCTGGTGGCATCGGTCGCGCTCATTGCATCCGACGGCCTGTCGCTGGCCGCCGTCATCCGCTGGGCGGGTTCCGATGCGCTCGCCATGCTGATCCTGGCACCCAGCGCCCTCGTCCTCCACGATGCCTTGAGGAAACCGCGATTGCCGACTGGGCGCGAGGCTTTCGAATGGCTGGTTCTGACCGGTTGCGGAACGACCCTGACCCTTGTCGTCTTCAACCAAACCCAATACCCGCTGCTCTTCCTCGTACCGCCCATCGTGGTGGCGCACGCCTTCCGCCTTGGTGCATTGGGTACTGCGTTTTCCACGCTCAAGGTCGCGGTGATCGCGCTGATCTTCACGCAATTGGGCAAGGGGCCGATCAACCTTCTCCCCGTGCCGATGGCCATGCAATTGCTGGTGCTCGAGACTTTTCTTGCCTCGGCCATGGTGGTCGGCCTTCCCATCGCTGCAGTGCTCGCCACACGCGACCGGGCGCGGATGGAGCTCGACGCCGGCAGGCAGCAGCTCGCCCTGCTCGCCGACAACATCACCGACGCCATCCTGCGTTTCGACTTGGATGGAAAGTGCACTTACGCCTCGCCTTCGGTGGAAACCGTGCTCGGCCTCCCCCCGGGCGAATTCATTGGCAAGGGTGCCGGCGATCGGGTTCATCCGGAAGCCACACGAGCGATCCATGACGTTCAGGAAGCCCTGCTGACCGGCAAGAAGGACAAGGAGCGCTTCACTTACCGGCGCTATCTCGATGCGGAGGACGGTAGCGCGGTCCATATCGAAGCCGATTGCGCAGTTGCGTTCAATTTCGAGACGGGCGAGCGCGAGGGTATCATAGTGTCGGCGCGCGATGTCACCACCCGCGTCGAGCTTGAACGCCGCCTCAAGCGCGCAACCCGCCATGCCGAGAACGCTGCGCGGGCCAAGGCGGAATTCCTCGCCAACATGAGCCATGAAATCCGCACACCAATGAACGGCGTGCTCGGGTTTGCCGACCTGCTTTCGCGAATGGACCTGGACGAAGACGCAAACCGCTATGCGCAGCTGATCGTACGTTCGGGCCGCTCGATGATGATGCTCCTGAACGACATTCTCGACATCTCGAAGATCGAATCGGGAAAGCTGGTACTGAGTTACGAGCGAGTCGACATCGAACAACTCATCGCCGACTGCGCTCACCTCCATCACGAAGGCGCCGAGCGGAAAGGAATTTCGCTTGTCACAGCTGCCGAGCCAAACCTGCCGCAGTTTGTCAGCAGCGATCCGCTGCGTCTCAGGCAGATCCTGCTGAACCTCCTGAGTAATGCGGTAAAGTTCACGGAAAGCGGAACGGTCTCGCTGTCGGTCGAAAGCGAGGGTGAGACGCTGGTGTTCGTCGTCGAGGACAGCGGGATCGGGATCGCTCCAAGACGGCTCGAGGAAATCTTCGCGCCATTCGTTCAGGAAGAGGCGAGCACGACGCGCCGCTTCGGGGGCACAGGGCTCGGCCTCAGCATCTCGCGCCAGCTCGCCGAATTGCTTGGCGGATCGCTTTCGGCCGACTCGATGCCCGGACTTGGTTCGCGCTTCACCCTTCGCATTCCGAAGCAGGCCGCTGGGAGCATGGCGGGAGAAGCTGCAGGCGCTGGGCGCCGGGCGACCGATGTCGAACGGCCCAATCGTGGCCGCGTCCTGCTGGCTGAGGACCACGATGTGAACCGCATGCTGGCGACCGCCATGCTCGATGAGCTCGGGCAGGAAGTCGTTGTCGCGCAGGACGGCCTGGAAGCGGTCGAGGCGGTGCTCTCGGCAAGCGAACAGGACGGCGGCTTCGACCTCGTCCTGATGGATATCCAGATGCCCGGCTGCGACGGCTATTCAGCGACGCGGATGATCCGTGATGCCGGGAAGAGATCCGAGGACCTGCCGATCATCGCGCTCACGGCCAATGCCTTTCCCGAAGATGTCGCAGCCGCGCAGGAGGCCGGGATGCAGGCGCATCTCGCAAAGCCGCTGGTCTTCGAGGATCTGGCAAAGGCTCTCGCCCGATGGATGCCGGTTCGCATTGTCGACGAAAGCGCGCCTCCTCCAAGCCCTCGAACGGCCCCGCCCAAGTCTCCGGAGATGCTGGCCCGCTGGAACGAGCGGCGTGAAGAGGCGATCCAGGCGGTGAGCGAGGCGCTGGGAGAGGACGACTTGGAAGGCGCGCGGACCGAGGAGCTGGCACGCACGGTGCACAAGCTGGCCGGCACGGCCGCCATGTTCGGCGAACCCGGTCTTGGCAAGAAAGCCGCCGCGCTTGAACGCGCGCTGCGCTCGGGGGTTGAGCCGGACGTCCGCAGGCAGCTCGCAGAGGAACTGCTCGACGCCGCCTGACCGCCCTGTCAGGCAAACCCAAAAGAAAAAGGGCGACCCCGCGGGGCCGCCCTTTCTTGTTTGGTTTGATCGAGGGATCAGAACTCGTAGCGAGCGCCAACCTGGATCTTCCAGGCCGAACCCGAGATCGAGATCGACTGGTCATCATCGGGGTTGAAGTTGTCGATGATGTAGCGGCCTTCATCGTCGTAATCCGCGAACGAAGTCGGGATGTCGAAGTTGAAGATCACGCGGTTCGCTTCTGCGTCGATCATGTTCAGGACGTTGTCGAAATCGGCGAAGATTTCGAGGCGGTCGTTCACCAGGCCGGTCAGCTGGCCGAAGAACGGCAGTTCCTGGCTGATGCGCATGTCGAGATCGTACGACCAAGGGTTGCGGCAGGTGTTACGCTCGATGCTAGCACCAGGCGTGAACTCGCAGCCCGACGCGTTGACGTAGTCGATCAGTTCCTGGACCGCGGCCGGATCCGACTGCGGCGAGAGGAACGGATCGTTCACGCCCGACGGGACGTAGAGCAGTGCGTTGTCCGAACCCGAAGCGCTGTCGTTGAAGACGCTGCCGCCGTCGAACACGAGGCTGTACGGACGGCCCGAACGGGCGCGGAAGAACAGGCCGAGACGCGTTGCATAATCGCCGAAGAACTCTTCACGGAAGCTGATTGCTGCCGTGATGTTGTGGCGAGTTTCGAAGTTCGAGGTCGAAACAGCCGGGTTCTGGCGATCGAAGGCTGCAGTACGGTCGAACGACGAAGTCGCGGTCGACGAAGCGACGTCACGGTTGTTGCTCGAGTCCGTGAAGGCGTAGCCGAAGCGGACGTTGACGCTACCACCGTCGGTGATGATGCCACCGTCGAAGCGCTTCGAAAGCAGCATCGAGGCGATGTGGCTTTCGTAGCTCGGACCGTTGGTCAGCTGGATGAAGTCATCCAAGCGCGTACCGAAGCAGTCACCGGTCAGGTTTTCGTAGACCGGCGGCGTGCCACCCGTGCCGACGAGCGTCGCGTTACAACCCGTACGGTTGATATCGAGCGCGTCGTAGATCGGGCGTCCGTCGATGGTGAAGCCGTTGAGGCCTTCATCGGGGTTCGGAGCCTGCACCAGATCGACGAAGTTCAGCGTGTCGTTGAACCGCGAGTAGATGTAATCGAGGTTCAGGCGCCAGCCGCTGAAGAAGCCGGTGTCGGTGCCGATGTCGCTTGCGAAGCCGAGGTTCGCACGAACGACGGTCGGAACGTCGAAGTCCGGATCGGTCGACTGGACGTCACCACCGCCGCGAGCAGCAGTTGCCGAACCGGAGTCGGTGACACACTGCGGGAAGCCGGTGAAGTTGCCCTGTGCGTCCAGAACGTTGGTCGGCGTGGTCGAGCAGAACACCGAGGTACCCAGCGCGGTCGAGAAGCCGTTGTTCGAGAACGCGTTCGAGAAGTACACGACCGGGTCACCGCCCGAGAACACGCCGACACCGCCGGTGATGCGCGAGTTCGAGAAGAACCCGTCATTGTCGAGTTCGTAGGTGGCGCTCAGGCGCGGCAGCAGGACCGGGTCCAGCTTGCCGAACGAGTTGGCATTGGTGAAACCGAAGCGATCGAAGAACGCCGGGTTCGTGCGCGGTGCGTCGCCGTCATAGATCTGGACGCGGAGGCCGGCAGTAACGCTCAGCTGGTCGGTCGCCTGCCACTCGTCCTGTGCGTAGAACGAGTAGATGTTGCGGTTGAAGCGCGCAGCGGCTTCGTTGATGTCGCCGGTCGGAGTGGCGTTGATGTCAGCGCCATATGCCTGGCCGGTGGCGATTTCGAATGCGTTCGGGAAGAACTCGAAGCCCTGGCTCAGGACACCGTTTTCGAAATCGTCGAGATTGGCGAAGTACAGCGTACCGGTCGCGTTGATGGCGAACAGGTTGAACACTTCCAGCGAGTTCGCTTCGGCACCGATCTTGAACAGGTGGTCGCCAGCATCGATGTTGATCTGGAATTTCGCTTGGTCGATCTTCGTGTCGAGCTGGTTTGCCGAGCGGAAGATGCCCGGGCCGGTGCTCAGCACGCCGTAGTTGAATTCGCCCGGATCGTTTGCGTCGGGAACCTGCGTACCGACTGCGAGACGCACCGTCGGGTTGTCCGACTGTGCTTCACCGAAGCCGACCGGACCCTGCTTGTCGCCCACTTCTGCGCGGCTGAGGCGCAGCTCGGTCGAAACCTTGTCGCTCCAGTCCGAGTAGAGACGGACCGAGTAATAGTCCGAGATCGTGCCTTCGTCTTCGAACGAGTTCAGGCCGGTGATGTTGCCGCCGCCGAAGTCGGGCTCGACGTTCGATTCCTCAAGGCGCTGGTAGGTCGCTTCGAGACGGTGATCGTCATTGATGTAGGCGTCGATACGGCCGAAGTAGCGGACGCTGGTTTCGTCAAGCGTACGCGGGTAGCCGCCCGGGTCCTGACCGTAGACATCGCGTGCGATCTGCGAGAAGCGATCGAACTGTGCCTGCGTGACACCGAATTCGGGGTTGGCGAAGCCGCCGCCGAGCGGACCTTCGTCATTCGCGTCGCCGAGGTCGGTTTCTTCGTAGCCTGCGTAGAAGAAGAGGCGATCCTTGATGATCGGGCCGCCGAGGGTGACACCCCAACGCTCTTCGCTACCCGACGAAAGAGGCACTTCCTCGCCATCCGGACGGATGATCGTGTCGGCCAGCATGCTGTCGTCGTAATAGGTGTAGAATGCCGAGCCATGGAATTCGTTCTGGCCCGACTTGGTGACGACGTTCACGAGACAGCCCGTGAAGTCCGAATATTCGACGTCGAACGGCGCGAATTCGACCGAGGTCTCGCGAACCACGTCGAACGGAAGTGGCAGCGAGTTACGCGCTGCGAACGGCGTGCCGTTGAGGCCAAAGACGTCGGCCTGGACGATGCCGTCGACGGTGAAGGTATTCGAACGGTCGTTACCGCCGAGGCACGAGATACGGTCGACTTCGTCGGCGCGCTCGAGGCTGACACGCGGGTCGAGGCGGATGATGTCGCGAACGTCGCGCGAAAGGCTCGGGAACGCTTCGAGGGTCGCTTCGCCGAATGCAGTGCCCGGACCGACAGCGAGCTGCTGGACGTTGGCACGTGCGCCGGTGACGACGATCACGTTCTCTGCCGCGCTCTGCGTCAGTTCGAAGGTGAAGCTGGTGTTACCCGAAACGGTGATGAACTGGCCTTCGACGGTCTGGCCTTCGAAGCCGTCCGCCTGTGCGGTGACCGTGTAGGGACCGCCCGGAACCAGCGAGCCGACGCGGAACGTGCCGTCCGGGCCCGAGGTGAGGACGCTGCTCTGGCCGGTACGCGTGTCGGTGACGGTGACCGTCGCGCCCTGGATCGCAGTGCCGCTGTCGCTGACGACCTGGCCTTCGATGCCCGAGGTGATCTGCTGCGCTGCAGCAGGTGCAGCGACCATGGCGGCCGTTGCGGAAAGGCTGACCGCACTTGCGGCCAAGAGATACTTGAACTTCATCGGAGAAGACCCCTTCGTCTTGTCGGATAAAAAAATCGGATGCACTTAACGATGCGCAGCCCCGCTAGGCTGGCGATGTTTCGCCAAAGCTATCCTTTTGTGACAGAGTCAAGACAACGCACCCACCCCTGTGGAGGGCGAGTCACGAATTGGTGAAAAAACGCTTTTTTTCAGCCATTTACCGCTGTTGCAAAAACCACACAGGTACCAAAAAGATTCGTTTTCTAACGAAACTCGTGCGCGACGGGCTGTGCCTCAGGCGAGATTGATTTCACGCAGGCGCTGCAGCAGGAACTCGTGGCTCGAGATCGGCTCGGGATGATCGGTCGGATGCTCCGGGTCGATACACGAGGGCAGAGTCTCGATCACATAATCCGGGCGGAAGTGCAGGAAAAAGGGCATCGAATAGCGTGCCCGATATGCAGCTTCGCCGCGCGGATTGACGACGCGGTGAGTGGTCGAACGCAGCTTGCCGTTGGTTAGCCGGTCGAGCATGTCGCCTACGTTGATCACCAGCGCACCCTCCGGAACGTCGACGGCCTTCCACTGGTCCTGCTTGGTCAGCAGTTCGAGGCCCGCCTCTTCGGCGCCGAGCAGCAGCGTGATCGTGTTGATGTCACCATGCGCGGCAGCGCGAATGGCACCTTCGGCCTGTTCGCCCTCGAGCGGCGGATAGCGCAGCAGGCGCATAACCGAATTGCCGTCCTCGACAGTGGCTGCGAAAAATTCGCGCGGCAGTCCGAGGTGGATGGCGATCGCCTCGAGCACCTTGCCGCCGGCCGTTTCGAACGCGGAGTAGAGCTCGCTGAAGGTCTTGCGGAAACCGTCGACTTCATCGGGCCAGACATTGTCCGCCATGAATTCGGCTAGCGGGTGGCCCGCGGGAAGTTCGCGGCCGACATGCCAGAATTCCTTGAGGTCGTGGACATTGGCGTCCTTGGCCTTTTCGGTGCCGAACGGCGTGTAACCACGCGCGCCGCCGCCGCCGGGAATGTGATAGGCCTTCTTCACGTCTTCGGGCAACGCGAAGAATTCCTTCGACAGCTCTTCGGCGCGATCGATCAGCTCCTGCGGGATGCCGTGGTCGCGGATCACGGCAAAGCCATATTCCTGGAAGCTGCGGCCGATCTCGTCGGCAATGCTCTCGAGCGGCTGTGCCAGCGACACAACCGCAATGTCGGTGTTCGATTCGGTCATAATGGTGCGCCCTTTAATACGGGAGGAAGATCCCCGCCAGCGCTGCGCTCATCAGATTGGCGAGGCTGCCGGCGGCGAGCGCGCGAATACCCAGCTTTGCAATCACCGGTCTTTGATTTGGCGCAAGGCCGCCGGTGACGGCCATCTGGATTGCGATCGAGCTGAAATTGGCAAAGCCGCACAGTGCGAAAGTGACGATGGCACGGCTGCGATCGGTCAGGGTACCCGCTTCCATCGCGCCCAGTTCGATGAAGGCGACGAATTCGTTCAAGACGATCTTGGTGCCGAACAGGCCGCCGGCGAATTGCGCCTGGCTCCAGTCGGAGATGCCGATCATGTACATGACGGGCGCGAAGACATAGCCGAGCAGCTGCTGGAAGGTGACGTCGGGATAGCCGATCAGTCCGCCGATCCCGCCCAGCACGCCATTGGCGAGCGCTACGAGCGCGACGAAGACCATGACCATCGCACCCACTGCCACGGCCAGCTTCACGCCGGTCTGGGTACCCTGTGCCGCGGCTTCGATGACGTTGGCGGGCTTGTGGCCCTCCTCGAATGTCTCGGCGACTTCGACCTCGTGCGGTTTGCCGCTTTCGGTGAGGGCTGCCGGGCCTTCTGCGCTGATACGCGCGTCGGGCAGCTTGATCTCGCCTTCGGTGCCGGCAAGCTCGGCCGCGTCGCGCGCGAGATCGCTCTCGTCGTCGGGCATGATGATCTTCGCCATCAGGATGCCGCCGGGCGCCGACATGAAGGCAGCCGCAAGCAAGAAAGGCACGGCCTCGGAACCGATGAAACTGGCATAGGCCGCGAGGATTGTGCCCGCGACGCCGGCCATGCCGACGCTCATGAGCGTGAACAGGCGGCTTGGCGTGAGAGCCGCAAGATAGGGGCGGACCACCAGCGGGCTTTCCGACTGGCCGACGAAGATGTTGGCCGCGCTGCCCAGCGCCTCGACTTTGCTGATGCCCGTGATCCAGCCGATTGCGCCGCCGACCCAGCGCACAAGGCGCTGCATGATGCCCCAGTGGTAGAGGATCGAGACGATCGCCGCGAAGAAGACGATGACCGGCAGCGCCGCGATCACGAAGGTGTTGGTGAAGGGGTTGGAGCCCATCGGGCCGAACACAGCCTCGATCCCGACCTTGGAGAAGTCGAGCAGGGCGATCACGCCGTTCGACATGCCCTCGATCAGCTGGACACCCCAGGGCGTACGCAGCACCAGCAGCGCCATCGCCGCCTGCAAAGCGAAGGCCGCGCCCACGACGCGCAGCTTTATGCGTTTCTTGCCCGTCGACAGGAGGAAAGCGATCGCCAGAATGGCGATGATACCGAGAATATTGATGACCACTGGCGGCATGCCGACCCCTCTGGCTACGCGACTAGTTGCGGATGAAATCAGCCGCTGTCTTGCGCGGCGGGCCCGCTTAGTCAATTTTCGCGCCCGATTCCAGCTTCGGCTATCACCAGACGATAAGGGGCGCGCACCGCCAACATGACCGACCAACCGGCCAACGAAACCCGCGTGAATGCCGCAGCCATGCCGCTCGGCCTGTTCGTATTCCTCGTTCTTTATGGCGGGTTGACGGTCGTCGCAGGCGTGCTTGCGTTCAAGCAGGTGCAGCTGTGGCCGACCAATCTCGCGGTCGAATCGGGCATCTTCGCCTTTCTCGGCCTGGTGGTGATTTCAAGTACGATCGCACAGCTTTACGGAGAGAAGCTCGCCCGGCGGCTTGTCTGGTGGGGCTTCCTACCGCTTGCAGTTTCGGCGGGACTGATCTTCCTCGTCCTATCCCTGCCCGCATCGCCCGAGATGCTCGAATACCGCAGCGCCGATCTCGACGCATTCAACACGGTGCTTGCACAGACGCCGCGGATCATGGCCGCAGGGCCAGCCGCCTACATCGTCTCGCTGCTGCTCAATGTCTGGATTTTCTCGAGACTGCGCGGGACAGGCGAAGCGAACACCTTCGGCCTGATGGCGCGCGGCGCGATCGCCTCGGCGCTGAGCCAGGCAATCGATTCGGTGATCTTCGTGACGCTCGCCTTCTACGGCGAGTTCGACATTACCGACCTGCTGATCGGTCAGGTGATCGCAAAGGTCGTGCTCAGCATCGTGCTGGTGCCGTTCCTCATCACCGGCGGTGTCGCGCTGGCCAAATGGCTGGACAGTCGCCCGGCCTAGTCGGCGCGCACATTCTCCACGAGATCGTCATCGAGCCTGTCACCATGGAGCACCGAGACGTCGCCGGTCGTCTCGAGCACAACCGCGCGAACTTCGGATAGCGAGAGCACGTTCGCCTCGCGCAGCTTGGCGATGACATCGCTGCGCGCGACGCGGGAAGACTTGAGCGCATCCTCGCAGAATTCGCCATCGCGCATCAGGAAGACGGGCTCGTTCTGGATCGCATCCTCGAAGGCGTCGGAGTCCTTGCGCGCCCTCGCCACCAGCCACTGGACGAGAAACAGTCCGGCCATCGCGAACAGGCATTGTCCGAAGACCGTCCACTTGTCGGCGGTGACCGCGGCCGCGAGTACCGACCCGAGCGCCACTGTCATGACGAAGTCGAAATTCGTCATCTTGGAAAGCGAGCGCAACCCGACGACGCGGATCAGCAACATGACCCAGGCGAGGCCGATCGCGGACAGCACGAAGCCTCGCGCGGCAAGATCGGCAAGTGTGTTTTCGAAGAACATGCCCTCTCAACGGGCACTTGCGCGATTGGCTCCTAGGCCGAGCAGCTCGCCCCACCCAGAACGCAGAAGCGCGCACAGTGGGGGTGGTTGAGCGGGACGTCTCCGCTTGCCTCGGCCAGCGTTTCACCGAGATCGAAACCGGCCTCATAGGGAATGAGCGTGCAGGCGACGACGCGCGGACTTGCCTCGCCCTTGCGGTGCACAACCATGCGGCTCGATGCGCACATGATGTCCGTTGGCGCCTTGCCGAGGATGCCCCAGCATTCGGTGGTGATCTCTGCGATGTCCTTGTCCTCGTCCATTTCGGGAAAGAGGACGAGGCGTGCGGGGTCGTGTGCGTCGATCGCGATGCCTTCGCGCTCGAACAAGGCAGCGTAGCTTTCACGTGCAGCCGGTTCGCCTTCTTCGGGCAGCAGCCGCCCGGCAACGGCAATCGAGAAGCCGTTCTCGCTGAGCCAGCGCAGGCCCTCGATGGCCGGCTCCCAGCTGCGCAGCCCGCGTTCGCCTTCGTGAACCTCGCGGCTGTGATGATCGAGACTGACGCGGAGCGTAAGGCGATCACCGTGCTTTTCGCGCAGGGCGAGAAGCGCTGCTTCGTGGCGACGCATCGGCTTCATCGCATTGGTGAGCACGAGCGCTTCGAAGCCGCCGTCGAGCGTATCCTCGAGCATGCCGAGCATATCGGGGTTCATGAAAGGCTCGCCGCCGGTGAACCCGATCTCGCGCGTGCCCATGCTCTTCGCCTCGGCGAGATACCGCGTCGCGTACGCCCGCGAGAGGTACACCAGCGCATCGTTCGTGGGGCTGCTCTCGATGTAGCAGCTCGCGCAGGCGAGATTGCAGAGCGTGCCGGTGTTGAGCCAGAGCGTGTCGAGCTTCCCGAGCGGTACCGACGCGCGCTGTTCGCCCTTGGCCGTCACCAGCGGATCGCTGAATTTCTCACGCGGGAGCGGCGCCGCCTCAACCGCGAAGGGCGAAGGACCGACAGGCGCGTTGCGTGACTTCGCCCACGTAGCATTCACGGAAAACGCCTCCGCATGGAAGCGACGAAACCGGCATATTTCTTCGGGATCGATCCGAAGACGGTCGGCTCCCACGCGCTGAAGGCAGCCGCCTTCGAAATCTCGCTGCGGGTGGGATAGGCGATGATCGCCGAACCGAGCGCGAAGGTGCTGCTCTTGCCGGTTATCGATTGCGAGAAGGGCAGCAGGAGTTCGCCCGCATTCTTTCCGACGATGCTGGCGCCGAGGACCTTCTTGCCCTTGAGCACCAGCTTCAGGTGACCCTTGTCGTTACCTTCGGCGAGACTGCGCTCGTTGTCGTGGAATGTCTCCTTCACGACCGTGATCTTGTCGCCATGCTTCTCGCGCGCTTCCTTTTCGGTCATGCCGATCTGCGCGACTTCGGGATCGGTGTAGGTGCACCAGGGCAGCGCAGACCAGTCGACCTTGGTGGGCACACCAAGGGTGATTTCGAGCGCGACATTCGAGCCTTCATAACCCGAGACATGGGTGAGGCGCGGCCCGTTGCGGCAATCGCCGATGGCGTAGATGCCCTTCACCGAGGTGCGCCTGCGGTCATCGACCTTGATGCCGCCGCGATCCATCTCGACGCCGATGTCTTCCAGACCGAAGCCCTCGCAGCGCGGCGTGCGGCCCACCGCGATAAGGAGGTGCGAACCCTCGACGGTTTCGTCTTCCGTGTGGAGACGGATCGCGCCCTCGCTGCCCTCGACTTTCTTCGCGAGGCCCTTGACGAAGCGGACGCCCTCGCCCTCCATGGTCTCGCGGACCACGGCCACGCTGTCGGGATCGTCGCGCCCCATCAGCTCGCCCGGTTCGACCACGGTCACGGCGCTGCCGAGGCGGCGGAAACTCTGCGCCATCTCCATGCCAATCACGCCGCCACCGACAATCACGAGGTGATCGGGCAGCGCATCGAGATCGAAGATGTTCTCGTTGGTGAGATAGGGCGTCTCGTCGATGCCTTCGATCGGCGGCACGGCGGGCTTGGAGCCGGTCGCGATGACGATACGCGGTGCGCGCAGGGTGCGCCCGCCGACTTCGACGGTCTGCGGGCCGGTGACCCTCGCCCAGTCGCGGATGACCTCGCAGCCCATTTCCTCGAAACGCTCCTCGCTATCGTGCGGGGCGATGGCGGCGATGGCATCGTGGATGTGCTTGTGAACGCCGGTCCACTCGACCTTCGGCGGCTGAAGCGTGATGCCGTAGCGCTCCCGCTCGTTCGCTTCGGCGGCGCGTTTCGCCGCGGCGATCAGGGCTTTCGACGGCACGCAGCCATCATTGAGGCATTCCCCGCCCATCTTGCGCGCTTCAATCAGAGCGACGTCGAGCCCGAACAGCGCGCACCCTCCGGCTGCGGTGAGACCTGCGGCGCCGCCACCGATCACAATAACGTCATGCGTGAATTTCATCGCTTGCTCCGTAACCGAATTTGCGAGAGATGCGAAAGCCCCAGTGCAATTCGCACTCCTCCTTTCGCCGACGGGAAGCATCAGGTTACATGGGCTCCGCGCAAGTCTCGTGAATATTCTCGTCACCGGAGCCGCCGGCCTGCTGGGCGGCGAAGTCTGCAGGCGACTGGCAGATGCGGGCCACCGCGTTACAGCGCTCGTCCACAACAATCCCGAAGTGCGGGCGAACGACGGCAGCCTCGTCGATGTCACTGCGATCAGGGGTGACGTATCGCGCGAGAAACTGGGCTGGGACGAAGCGACATTCGCATCGGTGGCCGACGGTCACGACCTCATAGTCCACTGCGCGGCGACGGTGCGCTTCGATCTCCAGGAAGCGGACTACACTTCGGTCAATGTCGACGGCGTCGCGAATGCCCTCGCGCTCGCGGAAGCGGGTTCGATGGTCTTCCTTCATGTCTCGACCGCCTATGTCTGCGGGACGCGAGATGGCACCATCCTCGAAAGCGATCCATTGCCCTCAGGCAGCTTCGCCAATGGCTACGAGGCGAGCAAAGCGGCGGGCGAACGCCTGGTGCGCTCCAGCCGTGTCCGCTGGGCCATCGCGCGCCCCTCGATCGTGGTGGGCGAGCACGAAAGCGGCCGCATCCGCCAGTTCGACACGACTTATGCGGCATTCAAGCTGATCGCCGAGGGACGCGTGCGCCACATGCCCGCCCGCGCCGGGGCAACGCTCGATTTCGTCCCGCTCGACCATGTCGCGCGCGGCATCTTGGCCATCGCCGGCGACATGGATCGCGCGGAGGGCGGCACGTTCCACCTCGTCTCGGGCCAGCCGCTGCCCGTGGAGCGTTTTACCGGCGTGATCGGCGCCTACCCGCAGTTCCACGAGCCCGAACTTGTCGCTCCGGAGAAATTCGACGCCTCGATGCTGCCTGCGCTCGAGAGGCGGCTCTTCAAGCGGGTTGCCGGTCTTTACGCCAGCTACTTCCAGCGGGATCCCGAGTTCGATGACAAGCAGTTCCGGGCGTTTGCCGGAGCATCATGTCCGGCAACCGGCGAACCCTTCATCGAGCGCCTGATCGACTATTGCATCGAGGACGGATTCCTCATGGGAAACGACGCGGCAGCCTAGCGCACGTCGGGATAGTGCTGCGCCATGCGGCCGCGCAGGCCGAAGGCCCAGAGCATGCCGACCTTGAAATAGATCCAGTTGGCCTTGAGCGCGCCCCATTCGGCGATCCGGCGATCGGAGGTATAGACCCGACGCGGCACCATCTTCACGCGTCCGCGCTGCGCCAGCTTCACGCACAGGTCCGCTTCTTCCATCACCTGGTCGCCCGGCGTGCAGCCGCCCACGGCGATGAAATCCCCGCGGCGAAAAAACATCGCATGGTCACCGAAAAGCAGGCGAACGCCGCGCACGAAAAGGTGCGGTCGGGTGATCAGCGGAGCATACCATGTCTTCGCCCAGTTATGGATCGTGGTGCCCCAGCGCGTCTTCTCGGGGCCGCCAATGACGGGCGTGAAACTCGCCAGCGCGATGCGCTTTTCGGCAAGCGTTTCCTCGATGACTTGCACCATGTCGGACGGTGGATGCGTATCGGCATGGACGACGCACACGATCTCGCCGCGCGCCGCTTCGACCCCCTTGTTGATCTGGAGGGCCCTTCCCTTTTCGCTCTCGATCACTCGCCATCCGGCTTCGAGCGCGATCTCGCAGGTCCGGTCGGTGCTACCCCCGTCGACGAGCATGATCTCGGCCGGCTTCGGATCGAGTCTCTCGAAGAGCGCGACCAGCTCGGGCAGCGCTTTAGCCTCCTCGAGCGTCGGAACGAGGAGCGTCACGCTCATTCGAATTCGGGCCAGGCGGCAAGGTCTTCGCCGGTATCGATATCGGCCAGTTCGGGCAGGATCGCCGGGCCGTATCCGCGCGCAGCGAGCCGGGTGAGCGTTTCGGGCAGCACCTTGGGCGTGCTCCACTCCATGTCCTCGAACAGGAAGAGCACCGGCTCGGTATAGCCGATCAGGTAATAGCCGCCGTCATTGGCGGGGCCGAGCACGACTCGGCGGTCATTCAGCGCGCCCGCAGCAGCCTGCAGCAGCGGCACGGATATGCCCGGACAATCGCTGCCGATAAGCAGTGCGGGTGCCTCGACCCGCGCCATCTTCGCGCCGAGATCGCCGCCACCCTGGTCGACCACGGCGACATTGCTTCCGAACAGCGAATGGAATGCCTCCACCTCGCCCCCGGTCACGCGCAGTTCGAAGTCGAGCCCGCTTTCCCTCGCGACTTCAACAGTATGCGCCAGCAGCCGCGCATAGATCCGCGCTGCGCCTTCCTCACCCACGGCAGGAACGAGCCGCGTCTTCACCTGCCCCGGCACGGGCAGGCGCGCGAAAATCGAAAGCTTGGGAGAAACCATTCCCGCCACGATAGCGCTGCGAATGCAGGTTGGAAGGCGGAAATGGAGAAAAAGGTGGTGAGCCGTGCTGGGTTCGAACCAGCGACCTACTGATTAAAAGTCAGTTGCTCTACCAACTGAGCTAACGGCCCGACCACGGCGCCCACCTAGTTACGGTTGTCGAGGTGGTCAAGCACGCTTTGGCTTGCCATTCGCGGCAACCCCCAATTAGGGCGAAAAGGATGACGAAAACCGCTTCCCGAGACGCTCCGCTGGACGCGAAGAAGGCCGCCAGCCGGTCCGGCGGACCAAGTTTCTCGCTTGCCAACCGTCTCGGGCGGGTGATCTGGATGACGAGCTGGCTGCTCCTCGCCCGCTGGACGCCTCCCCCTTGCACGCATGGCGCGCGCTAATCCTGCGGCTGTCCGGAGCAAGGCTGGGCAGCAATTGCCGCGTGCACGCGAGCGTGAAGATATGGCATCCGCGCAATCTGGAGCTGGGGGACAACGTGCTGATCGGTCCCGGCGCCATCATCTACAACCAAGGCTACATCACCATCGGGAGCGACTGCGTCGTCTCGCAAAGGGCACACCTCTGCGCGAGCACGCATGACGTGTCCGACCGGGATTTCCAACTGGTGGTGAGGCCGGTCACACTAGCGCCCAAGTGCTGGGTCGCGGCGGAAGCATTCGTCGGGCCGGGCGTCACGATGGGCGAAGGCGCGGTGCTGGCGGCGCGCGGCGTGTTGTTCGAGGATGCCGAGGCATGGGCGATCTACCGCGGCAATCCCGCTGCGAAACTCAAGCCGCGCGAGCTGCGAGCTGGCGAAGCGTGAGGCCGGTCACGGGATCGCGCCAGTGCGGCGCGACTTCGGCGGCGGGCTTCAACACGAAAGAGCGTTCGCGGAACAACGGGTGCGGGATGAGCAGTCTGGGCGAGGCGAAGTAACCGCCGCTCCATAGAACGATATCGAGATCGAGCGGCCTTGCCCGCCAAGGGGCGCCCTTGCGGCGCCGACCGAAACGGTATTCGAGTTCCTGCAGGCTGGCCAGCATTGCTTCGGGCGCAAGCGCGCTCTCGGCCACCACTGCGGCGTTGGCATAGCGGCGGAGCGATGGGCCGACCGGCGCGCTCGACATGATCTCGCGAGGCCTGCTGCACCCCGATATCCGCTTCGGCGAAAGCGTCGATCATTCGCGACAGCACCGCCCGCGGCCCGCCGATTCCCGCCACCCGAATGTTCGAGCCAAGCGCGATCAGGTAGCGGTGACGTGCGCCCGTCATCCGGCCGCTCCGAAGATTTCGTTCGCGACCTCTTTGGCCGAGAATTCGCCGAGCGAAACGCGACGCTTCCGTTTCAGGAAGCCCTCACCGGCTTCTGTAAAGGGGACGAGGATGTCGGCAGCATAGTTGGGCGCGCGGAGCATGACCGTCATCTGCTCCTCATGGTGCCCGTCGAGCGAGATGGCGAAAGCCTGTACGAGACCCTCAGCAACGCGAGCACGCACAATCTCGAAAAGCCTGTCGATCACGTCGCGGCGTCCGTCGATCGCGCCCGTCTCCAGCACGGCAACAGCGTGGATCGCGCCGCTGTCTCGCAATTCGAAGACGAGCGGGTGGAAATGGCCGTCCTTCTCGATCCGCCCGATCGCCGCCTCGAGCGCCGCCGTGAAGAGAGCGTCGAGCTGGTCCTGACTGATGGCGCGACCCGTGGACACGGTCAGATGTCCTCGCAGATCCGCCCGTAGAGCTGGGGCCTGCGGTCGCGGAAGAAACCCATGCCCGCGCGGTGCTTGGCTGCCCGCTCGAGATCGAGCTTTGCGACGAGCGTGCCGCTGTCCGACGCGCCGAATTCCTCCAGCAGGTCGCCCCATTCGTCGGAGATGAAGCTGTGGCCGTAGAAGCTCTGCTGACGGTCGGCGGGGCCTTCATGGCCGATACGGTTGGCAGCGCAGACAGGCATGCAGTTCGAGACCGCGTGGCCGATCATCGCGCGGCGCCACATGCGGCTGGTGTCGAGATCGGCGTCATATGGTTCGGAGCCGATCGCGGTCGGATAGAACAGGACCTCTGCGCCCTTCAGCGCCATGACCCGCGCGCATTCGGGATACCACTGGTCCCAGCAGATGCCGACGCCGATGCGCGCCCCGAAGACGTCCCAGACCTTGAAGCCGTCATTCCCCGGGCGGAAATAGTATTTTTCCTCGTAGCCCGGTCCGTCGGGAATATGGCTCTTGCGATAAGTGCCCATGATCCCGCCATCGGGACCGATCATGGCAAGCGTGTTGTAATAGTGATGCCCGTCGCGCTCGAAGAAGCTGGTCGGGATCGCCACACCGAGCTTGCCCGCCAGCTCCTGCATCGCGAGCACGCTGGGATGCTCTGCCGTCGGGCGGGCCCGGGCGAACAGCTCCTCCTCTTCCTCGCGGCAGAAATACTCGCCGGCGAAGAGCTCGGGCGGCAGGATAACCTGCGCGCCGTTGCCCGCCGCCTCTTCCACGAGCTGGCAGACAGCGGAGATATTGTCCGCCTCGTCCGGAAGGGCGAGCGGCAACTGCAGGACGGAAACGGTCAGTTCTCTCATGCCTAGGAGCGTTATTTCTCCCGCAGCGCGAAGTCTACCTGGATGTGGACATTGGTCCGCGTGGTGCCGACCATCATTCCGGGCGATCCGCTTTCCGGGCGGGGAGCGATGGCAAGTGGCGGGGGCGGCGGCGCGGCTGGTGCAGTACGCTCGATCATCGCATCGTTCATCGCCTCAGCGCCGCGTACCCAGCTGCGACCCTGTTGGCCGCCGGCATCGCGGATGTAGAGCACCCGGCTGATCTCCATGCCGGATGCCGCTGCATAGGCCTCGGCGCGTCCGCGAGCGGCTGCATAGGCATCGGCATAGGCGGTATTCAGCACCTCTTCGGGATCGCTCATGGTCAGGCTCGGGCCGGACAGGACATTGGCGCCCGCCTCGGTAACGGCGCTGATCGCGGCACCGGCATTGTCGGGATCGTCCATCGTGACTTCGAAGACGTTGCTCGCCTGGTACTGGCCCTTGCGATCTCCCCAGCGCACGCGCTGGACGCTCACGTTCTGCGTCTGGATGTCGTCCTCGGCGATACCGAGCTCGCGCAGCGCCGTCACGATCTCCTCGATCTTCTCGGCATTGGCCTCGCTCGCCGCAGTCGCACTGCGCGAGAATGTCTCGATTCCGGCATTGAATTGCGCGCGGTCGGGGCGGCTTTCTGCCTGGCCGCTGGCACTGACCGACAGCAGCGTCTCGCCGTGATCGACCCCGCGCGCTTCGTCTGCGCGATCGCTACAGGCTGCAAGCGCTAGCGGAGCTGCGGCCACAAAAATCAGTTTTTGCATAGAAAAATTCCTCCGATGTAATACTATTACATCGGAGGAATTGCAGTTCGCTTATGAACGCTGGCTGACAGAGGGGTCAGTCGGCCTTCTTGAAAAGCAGCGTCATGCGGTCGCTCTCGCCGATAGCGAGATAGCGGTCGCGGTCCTGGTCGCCGTAGCGCAGCACGGGCGGCAGTGTCCAAACGCCGCCTTCCCAATTCGCAGGGTCGTTGGGATTGGCGTTGATCTCGCTTTCGCCGGCGAGTTCGAAGCCGTTCGCCTCGAAGATCGCGACGACGTCCTGCTTGCGCATGTAACCGCGCTGGCGGGCACCGTAGTCATCATAGCTGGCGCCTTCGGGAGCACGGTGCTGCACGACGCCGACCATGCCGTCGTCCTTGAGCATCATGCGCGCTGCCTTGAGCACCGTGTCGGCAGCATTGCCGATGTTGAGGCCGTGCATCGAGCGGAAGATGAGGACGCGGTCGACGGTTCCTGCCAGCTCTTCGGGCATTTCGTCGATCTCGAAGGCCGTCACATTGTCGCCGTTGACACCTTCCATTTCGGAAACGCTCGCGGTGAAACGTTCGGTCCAGCCCTTGGCGCGCGCTTCCTGCGCCCGATCGCGATAGGTGCGATCGTCGCTGTCCTGGTCGAAGGCAATGTATTTGCCGGCCGGCGAGATGTACGGTGCGAGAACGCGGGTGTACCAGCCGCCGCCGGGGCCGTACTCGGCCACGGTCATCGTCGGCTCGACGCCGAAGAATGCGAGTGTCTCTTCCGGGTTGCGATACTGGTCGCGCGCACGGTCATCCTCGCGCAGGTCGGACGCTAGGACCTCGCCGAGGTCACCGGCGTGATCGTCGGCCGCAAGCGGCGTGACGGCAAAGGCGGCGACGGCTGCAGTCAGGAACAAACGCATGGGGGGATTCTCCTCTCAATTCGATTGCGGTGCTTCCTGCACTTGCACTGGAACGATGACAAGGACCCTTCGTCTTCCTAAATGCCCGCTCAAAGGAGATATGCATGTCGCAGGAACAGGTAATCGTCGCTGGTGGATGCTTCTGGTGCACCGAGGCGGTGATGAAGGACGTCATCGGAGTGAGCGAGGTCGAGAGCGGTTATATCGGCGGCCATCAGGCGAACCCGACCTACAAAGAAGTCTGCACCGGCAATACCGGCCATGCCGAGGGCGTGCGCGTCACCTTCGACAGCGAGCAGATCAGCCTCGAACAGATCCTCGACGTTTTCATGGGCACGCATGACCCGACCCAGCTCAACCGGCAGGGCAACGACGTCGGCACGCAGTATCGCAGCGCAATCTTCCCGACGGACGAACAGCGCGAGGCGGCAGAAGCCGCCATCGCCCGCTGGAACGAGGAGCATCCCGGCCAGCGCGCGGTGACCACGATCGAGAGCGGCGAATGGTATCCGGCAGAAGACTACCACCAGGAATACTGGGACGGCGAAGGCCAGCGTAATCCCTATTGCCTCGCGGTCATCCCGCCCAAGCTGATGAAGCTGCGCAAGAGCTTCCAAAAGTACGTCAAGGACGACGCCTGAGGACCGGCAAGGTGAAGACTGCGATTGTCGGAGCGGGAATGGCCGGGCTCAGCTGCGCGATGGCGCTGCGTGATGCCGGTCACGAAGTGGCCCTGTTCGACAAGGGCCGTGGCCCGGGTGGACGCATGTCGACGCGCCGGATGGATGCCGATGGCGAGACATTGCGCTTCGATCACGGTGCGCAGTATTTCACCGTGCGCGACGAGCGGTTCCGCACGCAGGTAGAGAACTGGCAGGAGCGCGGCATTGCGGAACGCTGGCCAGCCGCGGGCGAGGATGCCTGGGTCGGCACGCCGGGAATGAATGCACCCATCCGCGCCATGGCCGAAGAGCTTGGCGTTCAATTCGGAGCGCGCATCGAGCGCGTCGAGCGGGACGGCCAGCGCTGGCTTATCGCGGGCGAGGGTCTCGATCCTGCTGCATTCGACCGCCTCGTCCTCGCGCTACCGGCCGAACAGGCTGCGCCCCTGCTTGAGGCGCACCGTCCGGAATGGAGCAGCCTAGCTGCCACGACGATCTCGGACCCTTGCTGGACAGTGATGGCGGCCTTTGCTGAAATCGTCCCCAACGCGAATGATACGCTGCGCAACGCAGGCCCCATCGGATGGGCGGCCCGCGACAGCGCAAAGCCCGGCCGGTCGGCGGGCGAACGCTGGGTAGTCCAGGCAGGCCCCGAATGGTCGCGCGCACATCTCGAGGACGAGCGCGAAGAGGTCACCGAGGCCCTGCTGAGCGCATTTGCTTCGGAAATCGGCGCGGACCTGCCCGTGATCGTCGCGAGCAGTGCCCACCGCTGGCGCTATGCCAAGTCCGGCAAGGCCGGCGAAGGCCACTTGTGGGATGCAGCATTGCAACTGGGAGTGTGCGGAGACTGGCTGGTCGCCCCGCGCGTCGAGGGCGCCTGGGTCTCGGGACGAGAGCTCGCTGAATCGGTCATCGCTGCTGCCGGCTAGGCAAGAAAAAAGGGGCAGGTCCGAAGACCCGCCCCTCATAACTAGCGTATCCTGCGCTTGGCTCAGCCTTCTTCGGTGGCCTTGCTGACGAGGATGTTGACCGAAACGCGGCGGTTCTGCGCCTTGCCTTCCGGCGTGCTGTTGTCTGCAGCCGGATCCGATTCGGACATGCCGGTCGGGGTCAGCATGCGCCAAGGCTTCCAGCCACACTTCTGCTGAAGGTAGTTGGTCACGCGGCCTGCACGGCGCTCCGAGAGGACCTGGTTGTAGTCTTCGTCGCCATCGGAGTCGGTGTAACCGACGACGAGCAGCAGCGCATTGTCCATGGCTTCCGCCTGCGAAGCGATTTCGCAGATCTCACGCTCGCCTTCAGCCGAGATATTCCACTTGCCGCTGTCGAAGTAGACGTTGGTCACGCCGCGGACGTTGTACTGGTCGATGTTGGCCATGCGACCACGCAGGGCTTCTGCGGCAGCCGTGTTGGCGTCGATGTCTTCGCGCTGTTCGGCGAACTGCTGAGCGGTCGCACCGCGGATCATGGCAGCGGTTTCGAGGTCGCTCGCCTTGAGCTTCACGCGGCTGGCAACGAGGCCGCCGTCGAACTGCAGCGTGTCGACTTCGACCGGAAGGCCGTTCAGCAGCTGGCGCGAGGTCAGCTTCTTGCTGCTCATGCCAAGGAAGCCGCCGGTTGCGCGGATTTCGGTGCCTTCATCGATGATGATGTCGGTGGTCGTGCCATTTTCCAGCGTCACGCGGATCTTGTCGCCGCTGCGCGAGGTGATGATGCCCTCGACTTCGGGACCTTCGGTGAGGGCCGAGCCGTAGACGTCGATGTTGCTGTCGGTGGCTTCAACTTCCTGCGCCGAAAGGCTCATGGGCAGCGCAAGCGCGCCAAGCAGGAGGGGGATTCCTGCGGTCTTCTTAATTGCAGTCACTTTCGTACTCCTTCAATCCACGACGACCATGGACATCTTACAGCTTCTTGATGGCCGCTTGTAGGGGGCGGTCCGGTCGTCGATCCTAAATTCTGATGCGTATGTCTCAAGACGCGGCGAGAATGGCGGCGTCCTTGTTCGGTGAAACGCTGATTGTTGATCCCATGCTTTCAAAAATGTGAATGGCAAGCCAGAGGAGCCCGGCATGGGGGCGGTGCGGTCCACTGTTGCGGCGAACCGTTAAAACTTTGCCTTTTTTTTGCCTTTTTTCAGCCGCGGGCTGCGAGCCGGGCGATGAAGAATCCGTCGATTCCCCCGTTTTCCGCCATCATTCCGGGGTCGGTTCGCAAGGTGCCATCGGCGCCGGGGGCGATTCCCTCTGGCAGTTCGTCCTGCGAAATCGGCACCAGATCGAGCTTGGATTCGGCCAGACGGGCCTCTCCTTCCTCGCGTTCGAGCGAACAGGTTGCATATACCAGCACGCCGCCAGGCTTGAGCCAGCCAGAGGCGCGTTCGAGCAATGCGGCCTGGAGTTCGGCCATCTCCTTGATCTGTCGCGATCCGATCCGGTGAAGCACATCGGGATGCCGGCGTGCAGTGCCGGTCGCAGTGCACGGCGCATCGAGCAGGATCGCGTCGAAGCGGTGCTTAGGTTCCCAAGTGAGCGCGTCGACGCGAAGCGGGCTGGCTTTCAGGCCCACGCGCCTGAAGTTGGCGCGCAGAAGGTCGAGCCGGCGCTTGGAAATGTCGAGCGAGGTCACCTGCCAGCCCTGCGCCGCCAATTGCAGCGACTTGCCGCCGGGCGCAGCGCACAGGTCGAGGACGTGGCGGCCCTCGCCCTCGCCGAGCAGGCGCGCAGGCAGCGAGGCAGCGATATCCTGCACCCACCAGTCACCTTCCGCGAAACCGGCCAGCTTCTCGATATTCTCGCCACGCGCGAGACGCAGGTGACCCGGCATCAGGCTGTCGGCGGCAAGTTTCGCCTTCCACACCTCGGTTTGCGAAGGGTCCTTCAGCGTCAGGTCGAGCGGAGGGGGCTCGGCAAGGCCCCGCGCGATCGCAGCCGAGCGATCGCCCCAGCGTTCCGCGACATCGGCGGGAAGCGTGGGCGCCACGGGCAAGACAATATCGCGCTTGGTCAGCGTCGAAAAAACGCCGTGCGCCAGCCTACGCGGGCCTCCGGCAAGCAGCGGCAGACAGGTCGCGATGACGGCGTGCGGCGGCGTATCGAGGCGGAGCCACTGCGCCAGCATCATGCGCAGCACCGTGCGCGCCTTGGCATCGGCAGGCAGCGGCTTCTTCGTCGCGCTGTCGATGAGCACATCGAGATCGACCAGCCAGCGCAGCACCTCGCTGGCGATCGCCCGCGCCAACGCCTTGTCCTCGAACTTACGCACGTCCTTGGTTGCCGCGCCGAATGCGACGTCGAGCGTCTCGCCGCGGCGCAGGACCGCATCGAGCAGGCGGAGCGCGGCGCGGCGCGCGTGTATTCCGATAGGCTGTGCCATTGGGTGCTGCCCCTAGCTTTACTTGAAACCACGCGCCAGCCTGCGCATTTTAGAAGCATGACGAAACGCGCGACCAAACGGCCCGAGAAATTCGAAAAGCCCGAGCACTGGAGCAGCGAACCGCCGCCCAAGCCGAAGAAGGTCGAGAACGAGGAAGACCTGAGCCCGACGCGCTACGGCGACTGGGTCAAGGACGGTATCGCCATAGACTTCTGATTTGCGCACCCGCCTCCGCGGGTGCGTCCTCGCTAGACGCGCAGCAAGCTGCGCCTGCTGCGGGCGGTCATACAGGTGGCCTTTGGCCAGCTGCGTCTGCGACTTCGCTTCCGCCCTTGTCTCGGCTTCGCCGCGGAAATCAGAGCGCTTTTAGCGAGATCTTCAGCCCGTCACGCGGCTTGGGGATCGGCCAGGGCTGCCACTCGGGTTCCTGCTCGAGCGTGATCTCGTAGCGCGGCAGGAGCTGCGCGAGCAGGATCTTTACCTGCATGTAGGCGAAATGCAGCCCGAGGCACATGTGTGCGCCGCCGCCGAAAGGCACCCATGCATATTTGTGGCGCGCCTTCACCTTGTCGGGCGTGAAGCGCATCGGGTCGAAGGCAAAGGGATCGTCCCAATGCTCTTCCTCGTGGTGAACGAAATACTGGTTGATGCCGACATGCGTGCCCGCCGGAATGTGGTAGCCGCCGAACTCGAACTCGCGCAGCGCGCGGCGCGGCATGGAAGGGACCGGCGGGACCATCCGCAGAGCTTCCTTGAACGCCATTTCGGTCAGTTCGAGCTTGCCCATGTCCTCGTAGGCAAGGTCGCGCGGCTTGCCATCGCTGCCGATGCCGCCGGTCACGCTTTCAAGTTCCTGGCGCAGCTTTTCCTGCCATTCGGGATGCTTGGCGAGCAGCCAGATTAGCGAGGTCGCCGAGCTGGTGATCGTGTCGTGTGCCGCCATCATGAGGAAGTTCATGTGGTCGACTACTTCGTCGACCGGCATCAGGCTGCCGTCGTCATACTCGGCCGTGGCGAACTGGCTGAACATATCCTGCCCGCCGCCTTCTGCACGGCGTCGCTGCGTCTCTGCGGTAAAGAAATCGACGAGGAACTTCCGTCCGTCGACGCCGCGTTTCATCTGCGTAAAGGGCAGCGGCTTGCGTACGGGCGCGACCGAGGCCTGCACCATGTCGATGAAGGCGGTGTTGATCTTGTCCGCTTCCGGACCCCATTCGATCCCGATGAAGCTGTCGGCAGCAAGGTCGAGCGTGAGCGTCTTGATCGCGGGATAGAATTCCATCCGCCCCTCGCCCCAGTCCTCGACCTTCTTCGCGATGCCGCGATTGAGGCTGCCCGAATAGTGGCGCATCGGACCGGGCTTGAAGGCGATCGAAAGCGCACGCCTGTCGGCGCGGTGATGATCGAAGTCGAGCAGCATCAGGCCGCGCGGGAAGAGCTGGTCAAGCACCGGCCCCCAGCCCTGCTCGGATGAGAAATTCTTGTTTTTGTCGAACAGCACTAGCTCGTTCGCATCGGCACCGATCAGTCCGACATTCCAGCCGCCGAAGGCCTTCGATTTGTAGACCCGGCCATAGGTTGCGACCATGCGCCGCGTGAAGGCGTGAGGGTCCTTCAGCATCTTCAGCGTATTGCCGACCAACGGCCAGCCGCCTTCACCTGGAATATGTGCCAGTTCGTCGTCGCTCGGGACGCCTTCGGTCCAGTGCGTGGGGATCGGATCGTGTGCTGCAAGGGTTGCCATGCAGCCATCATGCATCAGCAATTATTAAGTGGCAATTAGCAATCGATCCATCCGGCCAGCTCGCGCCGCAACAAAGTTTCGAGCATTGCGAGGCCAGCATCCGAAGTGTTGAGGCAGGAGAGCGCTGCAAACTTCTCGCCGCCTTCCTCGATGAACTGCTCACGCCCTTGGATGGCGAGTTCCTCGAGCGTTTCGAGACAGTCGGCCGAGAAGCCCGGAGCCGCAATGGCGAGACGCTTGGTGCCCTTGGCTGCCTCTTCGCTGATCACCGTGTCGGTCGCCGGTTCTAGCCATTTGGCGGGGCCGAAGCGCGACTGGAAAGTCGTGCGGATGCGCATGTCGAGGCCCGCAAGCCGCTCCTGCAACAGGCGCGAGGTCTTCTGGCAGTGGCAGTGATAGGGATCGCCCAGCTCCAGCGTGCGCTGCGGCATGCCGTGGAAGCTCAGCAGGAGGACTTCGGGCGTGAAATCGAGCGCGTCCAGCTGGCGCGTGATGTCGGTCTCGAGCGCGTCGATATAGGCAGGGTCGTCATGATAGGGCGGGAGCGTACGCAGGCTCGCCTGCCAGCGCATCTCCTTGAGCTTGTCGGCCGCCTTGTCGACCACCGTCGCCGTCGTCGCGCCCGAATATTGCGGATAGAGCGGAGCGAGCAATATGCGATCGCAGCCGGCATCCATCAGCTTCTGGATCTGGTCGGGGATCGAAGGCTTTCCGTAACGCATGGCCCAGTCGATCATGACGCCCTCACCAAGCCGGTCCTGCATGGCCTCTGCCTGCTTGCGGGTGATGACGGCGAGCGGCGAGCCTTCTTCGGTCCAAACCTGGCTATAGGCGTGCGCGCTCTTTTTGGGACGCGTGTTGAGGATAATGCCGCGCAGGATCGGCTGCCATGCGATTGCCGGTATCTCGACCACGCGGCGGTCTGACAGGAATTCGGCGAGGTAGCGCTTCACGGGGCCCTTCTCGGGCGCATCGGGCGTGCCGAGGTTCACGACAAGTACGCCGATCCTGCCGGACTTTGCCGGCGGATGGTCTGCGGGGAGTTTCTGTTCTTGCCAGGTCATGATCGTTCGCTGAAGAACGGGAGTTGCTGCATTCGCGTTCCCGTCGTTGTGAAGAGGGCGTTTGCGATCGCCGGCGGGGCGACTGCCACGCCGAGTTCGCCGGGGTCGAACGGCTCTGCCTCGCTGGCGATGAAGTCGACCACGATTTCGGGGCAATCGGCAAGTCGCGGAAGGCCCAGCCCGTCGAGCCGCTTCGGCACCGGATGGCCATCGCGGAAGCGCAGCGATCCTCCCGAAGCCAGCCCAAGGCCGAAAACGAGCCCGCCCTCGATCTGCTGGCGCGCGATATCGAGATTGACGATCCGCCCGATGTCCACGGTCGCAACCAGCCGCGAAACGCGCATGCGGCCCTCGCCCCTGCCGACCTGCGCCACGCAGGCTATGTGCCCAGCGCGCGCGGGATCGCTTCCCATGCGAAGCATCGCGATGCCCTGCCCCGACCCTTCCTGCGCGCCGTCCCATTCGCCGAGGCGCGAGGCGCGGCGCAGGCATTCGGCCATGCGCGGCGCGCCGCCCAGCATCGCCATCCGGTAGAGGAAGGGATCGCGGCCCGCAGCTGCCGCCAGTTCGTCGACGAAGCATTCGGTGGCAAAGGTCGTCCAGACATGCGCCCCACCGCGCATACGTCCGGCGGGCAAGCGGATACTGGCAGGCACATGTTCGACCGCGACATGCGAAATACCGTAGCTTGGCACGGCGCCCTCGGTCATGAAGGGATCGGCTTCCTCGCGGCCCAGCTCCTGTGCGGCTTCCGGCACGAGATTGTCGAACAGCCGTCCGCCCATTTCACGGATGGCGGAAGGCGCTATGACCCGCGAGCGCCATGCGACCGGCTGCCCCTGCGCCCCGAGGCTCGCTGAAATCTGCACCGAAACCGGCGGACGCGGAGGGACTGCCTGCAGGTCCTGCGCCCGGCTCCAGACGAGCTGCACCGGACGCCCGACCTGCTCGGCAATCTGGGCGACCTCGATCGCATGCTGTTTCTCAAGGCGGGCATCGAAACTGCCACCCGCGGACACGGGATAGAGAACGACGTCGTCAGGCGAGATGCAGATGGCCTTGGCGGCTGCATCGCGTGCAGCGGCAGGCGCTTGCGAAGCGATCCACAATTCGAGTCGTCCGTCTTCGAACCGCGCGGTCGCGCTGGCCGTCTCGAGCGGCGCATGGGCTGCGGGCGCGAAATCGTAGCGGCGCACCGTAGCCGATTCGCCGAGCATGCCGTCGGGATCACCGATCGACGCCAGCCGCTCGGCGTTGTCGTCGCCCATTTCGATAGCGCGCTCCATGTCGCTTTCGAGGACGATCTGTTCGAGCGCTCCGGGTCCGGTGAAATGGGCCCTCATCCGGCCGAGAGCCTGGTCCGCGATCCACCAGCTGTCTGCAACGGCGGCGATCCAGCGCTTGGAGGTCACGACCGTGCGCAGACCGCGCATGCCTTTCACCGCATCCTCGTCGAAGCGGAGCAGTTCGGGGAGGCCAGCAGGACCGTGCCGGATCGATGCAAAGAGCATCCCCGGCAGGCGAACGTCGCCTGCAAATATGTGGCTTCCGTCGACCTTCGAAGGCAGGTCGAGCCGCGGGAAGATCGTGGAGGCATCGGCCTCGCCCGGGATCGGTTCTTCGGAAGCGGGAAGCGGGCGCAAGGGAGCGGGGTCGGGCGGGTCGAGACGCGTCGCTTCCATCGCAAGCTCGCCGAAGGCCAGGCGCGTGCCTTCGTGGATGACGAAGCCCTCGACCACCTCGCATTGCTCGGGCGCGACGTCCCAGCGTTCGGCGGCAGCACGGGTAAGCATGTCGCGCGCGCTTGCCGCGGCCTCGCGCAAGGGGCGCTCGTAGGCGGCAAGGCTGGTGCCGAGCGCTGTCGCGTTGAAATCGCCGCGGCGCGCGAAGCGTTCTACCAGCCATGCATCCTCGCTATCGGCCTGCGCAGGGAAGCTCGACCATAGCGGCGACCAATGCGCGGCGAGCGGGAGGTTGGCGAAATGGCCCGAAGGCGGCGTCGGCTCGATGCCGATCTGGCGCCAGTCGGCACCGAGTTCGGTGGCCGCAACCTGCGCAAGGACAGTGCCGACGCCCTGCCCCATCTCGAGCTGAGGGACTGCGACGGTGACGACGCCGTCGCGACCGATCGTCAGCCATCCCTCGAACAAAGCCTCGCCTTCGCCGGCGACCATCGGGCTGCCATAGCTGCGCGGCCATAGCGTCCAGGCGACCAGCAGTCCGCCGCCCGCCGCCGCGCCGATCATGAGCTTGCGGCGCGAGACCTCGATGCCGCTCAGTTTCTCGCGGATATCCATTCGGCGAGCTTTTCTGCAATCGCGTGGAAAGGCGCAGCGTTGGGGCCGTCACCGGCTGCGGGCGGCTTACCCGCATCGCTTCCCTGCCGGATTGCCATCGCCAGCGGGATACGGCCGAGGAAGGGCAACTCCAGTCGGCCCGCAGCCGCCTCGACGCCGCCGGCACCGAAGGGATCGGAAACCTCGCCGCACTTGGGGCAGGCATAGCCCGACATGTTCTCGACCAGCCCGATCACCGGTACACCGGCCGTATCGAAGAGCTGGCCGGCCCGCGCCGCGTCAATCAGCGCAAGGTCCTGCGGCGTGGAGACGAGCACGGCGCCCGCCGGCTTGAACTTCTGCAGCATGGTGAGCTGCACATCGCCCGTGCCCGGCGGCAGGTCGATCAGGAGCACTTCGGTGTCGGGCGACCAATGCGCCTCGATCAGCTGGCCGAGCGCGCCAGCCGCCATCGGACCGCGCCAGGCGAGCGCCTTGCCCGGCGCGACGAGGTGACCCATCGAAAGGTGGTCCACGCCATAGTCGCTGCCGAGCGGGACCGGCTTGTTGTCGCGCGCATCGGGCTTTGCGCCCTGCGTGCCGAAAATGACCGGCTGCGAGGGTCCGTATATGTCGGCATCGACCAGTCCGACCTTCACCCCGCGCTTCGCCAGCGCGATCGCGAGGTTGGCGGTGAGCGTCGACTTGCCGACGCCGCCCTTGCCCGATCCGACTGCAATGATCATCGGCCCCTTGCGTTCTGCCGTCATCACGACGCGCACGTCGTTCACGTCCTCGCGCGCAGCCACGGCGGATGTGATCTCGGCTTCCAGCGCGCCGCGCTGCGCCTCGGAAAGGCCCGCCACATCGAGGACCAGCGTCGCGCGTCCTTCATTGAGGACGCTACCGGTTATACGGGCGCTGATTTCGGGGGGCAATTGGTCTTTGAAAAGCGTGTCGCTCATGGAGCGCGCTGCTGTAGCATCGAAAAGCGCGCCGCAACCCCTGTTTTTCCTGCAAAGCGTACCTATAAGACAAATATGAGACTTTTGGACGGGCTAGGACAGAGGATCCGCCTCGCAATGGCAGGAAACAATCCATGGGGCGGGGGTGACGATTCCTCCGGCTCCGGTAATGACGGTGAAGCGCCCAAGGGCGACAAGGGAAGCGGCAAGCCCAAGGGCCCACGCAATCCTTGGCTCCCCCGGGTTCGGGTGGCGGCGATGGTCGCCGCGGCCCCAATATAGAAGATATCTTCAAGAACCGCGGTCCCGAAGGTCCGCGTCGCAAGGGCGGTGGTCCCGGCGGGCCGAATTTCCGTTTCCCGCAACGCCCCGGCGGCAAGAGCTGGTTCCCTGTGGTGGTCGTCGGCATCATCGCGCTGGGCCTGCTCGCCACAAGCGTCCACCTGATCGGCCCGCAGCAGCAGGCTGTCGTGAAAACGCTCGGTAACTACACCCGCACGATGGATTCGGGCCTCAAGTTTTCTGCGCCGTTCCCCTTCGAGACGGTCGATGTCGAAGACGTTCAGGGCGTGCGCGCCGTGCGCATCCCCGGCAACAACAGCCAGGTGAAGCTGATCCTGACGGGCGACCAGAACCTCGTCGACCTCAGCTATATCGTGCGCTGGAACATCAAGGACCTCGCCGATTACAAGTTCCGCGTCGTCGATCCGATCGAGACCGTGAACGAAGCGGCAGAAGCCGCGATGCGCGCCGCCGTTGCCGAGAAACAGCTCGACGAGACCTTCTCGGGTCAGGGGCGTGCCTCGATCGAACAGGATGTCCGCGAGCGAATGCAGGAAACCCTCGACAGCTACCGCGCAGGCATCCGCGTACTCGGTGTCGAAATCGAGAAGGCCGACCCGCCGAGCCAGGTGGTCGATGCCTTCCGCGACGTGCAGGTGGCGGAACAGAACGCCGATGCCGCACGCAACCAGGCGCAGGGTTACGCCCAGCAGGTGCTCGCACAGGCACAGGGTGAGGCCGAAGCCTTCGACAAGGTCTACGAGCAGTATCGCCTCGCACCGCAGGTGACCCGCCAGCGTCTCTATTACGAGACCATGGAGCGGGTCCTGAGCAAGACCGACAAGACCATCGTGGAAGCGCAGGGCGTGACGCCCTACCTCCCGCTTCCCGAAATCCGGCGCCGGGCCCAGGAGACCCAGCCTACCACCACCGTAACCGCGCCGGGAGGAAACTGAGATGCAGCGTATCTGGGAAGATTATCGCCTCGCCATTATCGCGCTCGGCGTAGCGATCGTAGGCCTCCTGATGAGCGTCTACGTCGTGCCCGAGGAAGAACAGGCCGTCATCGTGCGGACGGGTAACCCGATCGGGACCGTCAACACGCCGGGCGGCGAAACCGATGCGGGAATCTATCTCCGCATGCCCTTCGTCGACCGCGTCGTGCGGATCGAAAAGCGCCTCCTCGACCTCGAAATGAGCGACGAGGAAGTGCTTTCGAACGACCAGCAGCGCCTGCTCGTGAACGCTTATGCGCGCTTCCGGATCACCGATCCGGTCCGCATGGTCGAACGCGCAGGCACCACCGAAGGTGTACGCAACGCGCTCGAGCCGATCCTCAACTCGGTCCTGCGCCAGGAGCTGGGACGCCGGACCTTCCAGGCCATGCTGACCGCGGAACGCGGCTCGGCGCTGCAGAACGTGCGCAACAATCTCGACCGCCAGGCCCGCCAGTACGGCGCCGAGGTGGTGGACGTGCAGATCACCCGCACCGACCTTCCCGAAGCGCCGCTCCAGTCGGCCTTCACGCGGATGGAATCGGATCGCCAGCGCGAAGCCCGTGCGATCCGTGCAGGTGGTTCGCGTGATGCCCGGATCATTCGTGCAGACGCCGATGCGGAAGCAGCGCGCATCTATGCCGCAAGCTTCGGCAAGGACGCGGAGTTTTATGACTTCTACCGCGCGATGCAGAGCTACGATGCCACCTTCGCTGCGGAGAACGGCGATGCTGCCAGCAGCATCATCCTCTCGTCGGATAATGAGTATCTGCAGCAGTTCCGCGGACGGCGTTGACCGTTTATCGACCGGTGGCGGTCCATCATCGCCCCGTTCAAGGCGCATTCAGCGCCGGATTGCAGTCCTCATGCCGGAACCGCGAGGCCGGTCCGGCATAGGATATGCGTGAGACCCGCACTCGCCACTTTGAAGAGGATCGAGAAAAGGACGTGAAGCCCGTGCGTTATGCCTACTCCGTAACCGCCGCCCTGTTGGCCGGTGGTGCAGCCCTTTCGCTGGCAGGTTTCCCTGCCGGGGCGCAGGTCGCCCAGAACGACGATTCGACCATGGCAAGCGTGGTCCCGCGCGCCGGTGCACCGGCAAGCTTTGCCGACCTGACCGAGCAGTTGCAGCCCGCAGTGGTCAACATTTCAACCCGCCAGCGCGTCGAGGTCTCGCGCGGCACCAACCCCTTCGAGGGCACGCCGTTCGAAGGCCTGTTCAACCAGCGCCGCGGACAGCAGGACGAAGAACCGCAGTATCGTGAAGGCCAGTCGCTCGGCTCGGGCTTTCTCATCTCTGCCGACGGTTACGTGGTCACCAACAACCACGTGGTGAGCCCTTCGGGTCGTGCGTCGATCCAGGAAATCACTGTCACCCTGCCCGATGGTACCGAATACGAAGCAGAGCTCGTCGGCACCGATGCGCAGTCGGACCTCGCCGTGCTCAAGGTGAACCGCAGCACGCCCTTCCCCTTTGTCCAGTTCGGCGACAGCGCGCAGGCGCGTGTCGGTGACTGGGTCATCGCGATCGGCAACCCCTTCGGCCTCGGCGGCACCGTGACCAGCGGCATCGTTTCGAGCGTGCTTCGCTCGACCGGCGGCGGCGCCTATGATCGCTACATCCAGACCGATGCCAGCATCAACCGGGGCAACTCGGGCGGTCCTCTGTTCGACATGCAGGGCAATGTGATCGGCGTGAACAACGCGATCATCTCGCCGACCGGGGGCAGCGTCGGCATAGGCTTTGCGATCCCTGCTGAAACCGCAGCCCCGATCGTCGACAAGCTCGTACGCGGCGTCGAGATCGAACGCGGCTATCTTGGCATCCAGATCCAGCCGGTGACCGAAGACGTCGCTGCCTCGCTGGGCCTCCAGCGCAATCGCGGCGAGATCGTCCAGATGGTGCAGGCAGGCGAAGCTGCCGAGCGCGCCGGGATCGAGCCGGGCGATATCGTCCTTTCGGTAAATGGCCGTGAGGTCACGCCCGACCAGACCCTGTCGTTCCTCGTCGCCAATGTCGCACCGGGCACGACCATTCCGGTCGACCTGATCCGCGACGGCGAGCGTCGCCGTATCAATGTGACCGTCGGCAAGCGCCCGAGCGAAGAAGAACTTCGCCAGCGCCAGATGTTCGATCCGGACGCCGAGCCCGAAGAGGACATGTCGCCGAGCGACAATGAAGTGATCGAGGAACGCCTTGGTCTCCAGGTCCTCATGCTCACGCCGCAGATTGCCCGTCAGATCGGTGCCGATGCGGATACGCAGGGCCTCGTCGTGGCGATGGTCGACCGCAACTCGGACGCCGCCCGCAAGGGCCTGCAGCGCGGTGACATCCTTCTCACGGCCAACTACCGCAGGCTGGAATCGGTCGAAGATCTCGAAGACGCGGTTCGCCGCGCCGAGTCCGACGACCGCGACGCCGTGCTCCTGCGGGTACAGCGCCGTGGCGGTGCGCCCCAGTACATTGCGGTGCGCCTCCGCTAGGCCGCACACCTCGGCCAAACAGAAACAGGCCCTTCCGGTTCGCGCCGGAAGGGCCTTTTTCTGCGCCGCCGCCAGCCGGATCAGTTGCGCGGCGGCCTTTCAGGTCGCGGCGGAGGCCGGTCGCGCCCGATAGCACCGTCGAGGAAGTCGTCGCCGATAGCCTGCGGCGCTCCATCTTCGCCCACGCCCGTCGGACGTGGTCCCGGAACGCGCTCTACCGGTGGCGGTGCGGGCACACGCGGACGCATGCCGTCTTCGCTACCGAAGGGGTCGCCTTCCTCGGGGAAGGGAATCGCGCCGCCGGGGCGATCGCTGCGACCGGGCTCGATCAGATTGCCCTGCTCGTCGATGTAGTAATAATCGTCCGGGTCGCCGAAGAAGTAGTCGTCCTCCTCGTCGAGCTGCCATTCGGGCAGCTGCAGCGCGGTATCGAATTCCTCGACCGGGCGATCCTTGACCGCATGGCGCATGTAGGCGGCAAAGGCCTGCGCGGGAGCACGACCGCCTTGCAGCCCGCCGACGCGGCGATTGTCGTCCCGGCCCATCCACACGCCGGTGGTGATGCCGGAAGAGAAGCCCACGAAATAGCCATCCTTGTTCGAACTGGTGGTGCCGGTCTTGCCGGCCACCGGCCTGCCGATCTGTGCTGCGCGCCCCGTGCCCGTCTGCACGGCGGCCTGCAGCAGGTCGGTGATGCCGCGCGCGACATGGTCGGGAATGAGTTGCGTGCTGCGGCTCTTCTCGTGCTGGTAGAGGAGCTCGCCCTCCGCCGTCGTCACTTTGACAATCCCGTAGGGATCCACCGAAGCGCCTTCGGCGGACACGGCGGCAAATGCGCGCGTCATGTCGAGGAGGCGGACCTCGTTCGCGCCAAGCACCATCGCCGGATAGGTGTTGATCGGCGTGGTCACGCCGAAGCGGCGCGCCATCGACGCGACCTGGCTGAAGCCGACCTCGTTACCCAGCTGGGCGGCGACCGTGTTGATCGAATAGGCGAAGGCAGTGCGCAGGTTCGTCTCGCCGATATTCCGGCCGTTCGAATTCCTCGGACTCCATCCGCCGATCGAGACCGGCGTATCGACCACGCGGTCTTCCGGCGTGTAGCCGGCTTCAAGCGCGGCGAGATAGACGAAGAGCTTCCAGCTGGAACCGGGCTGGCGCATCGCATTGGTCGCGCGATTGTAGTTGGTCTCGACATAATCCGTCCCGCCGACCAGCGCGAGAATCGCCCCGTCACGATCAAGGCTGACGAGCGCACCCTGGGCGCCCTCCGGCGCGTTGGCCTGCACTGCCGCCGTGGCAGCAGCCTGCATGCCCGGGTCCAGAGTGGTCCAGACTTCGATCGGCTCGAAAGTTTCGGGCAGCAGCAGGTCGAGCTGGGGCAGCGCCCAGTCGGTAAAGTAGCGGACCGAATTCTGGCCGACCTCTTCCTTAAGCCTGACCGCCGAGACATCGACGGTCTCGTTCTGCGGGATGCGACCCTGCTCCTTCATCAGGCGGAGCACGACGCTCGCGCGGCCGACCGCCGCATCGACATCTGCCGTGGGCGAGTAGCGGCTCGGCGCCTTCACGAGGCCGGCAATGATCGCCGCCTCGGCAGTGGAGAGCTCGGTCGCGGGATGGCTGAAGAACTTCCGGCTCGCCGAATCGATGCCGTAGGCACCGCCGCCGAAATAGACCTTGTTGAGATAGAGTTCGAGGATCTGCTCCTTGGAGAACTTCCACTCGAGCGCCATCGCGAGAACCGCCTCGCGCGCCTTGCGGTCCAGCGTCCGGTTCGAATTGAGGAACACGTTGCGCGCCAGCTGCTGGCTGATGGTCGAGGTGCCGCCGACACGCGAACGCTCGCCAGTGATGCCTTCCATAATCGCACCGGTCAGGCGGACCACGTCGACACCGGGGTGCGAATAGAAGCGCCGGTCCTCGACCGAGATCATCGCGTCCTTCATGACCTGCGGGATCTCTTCGGACGAGAGCCATTTGCCGTAGCTCGGTCCCAGCTCCACGATCTCGGTACCGTCGCGCGCGCGCACGACGATAGTCTGCGCATTCTGCGTGGCCTTTAGCTGGTAGAAGCTCGGCAGCGAGCGCGCGGCAAAACCTACCGCGATCGCAAGGAAGAGAGCGCCAAGCAGGACGAGCGCTCCGCCCCAAAGGGCAATGCGCTTGCTCCACAGCTTGAGGGCACTGTAATCACGCTTGCCTTCCGCTTCGGCGCGAGCGGCGCGTTCCGCGCGTTTCGAGCTTTTGCGGCGGCTGCCTCGTTTGGTCATGCTAGGCTGAAATCCTCAATTCGCTTGGCGATCGATGCCGCGTCATATCCGCCACTTTCTTGCATGGCGAGACGTAACAGCAGGTGAACGCACAAGAGATACCGGCGCGCGCAGCCTCAGTCCTCGGGCTCGAAGTCGAGCGCCGCAGAGTTGATGCAATAGCGCAGGCCCGTTTCGCCCGGACCGTCGGGAAAGACGTGACCCAGGTGACCGTCGCATTTGGAGCAGACGACTTCCGTGCGGATCATGCCGTGGCTGGTGTCGCGATGCTCGTCGACAGATTCCCCGTCTGCAGGCGCAGTGAAGCTCGGCCAGCCGCAACCGCTGTCGTATTTCTCGCTGCTTTCGAACAGGAGTTGCCCGCAGGCCGCGCAATGATACTCGCCCTCGGCCTTGTTCTTGTCGTACTTGCCGGTGAAGGCTCTCTCGGTCCCTTTCTCCCGCAGGATATGGTACTGCTCGGGAGTGAGCTTCTCGCGCCATTCGGCGTCGGTCATGGCGAGCTTCTCGGTCAAAACGCATCCTTTCGCTTGTCGGGTGCCCTACACCTACCCATATAGGCAAACAGGATGCGGGACGCACGGTTCCGGCTTTGGCTTGACGATTCGCAAGTCCGGGGCTAAGTGCGCCGCTTTCCGGCGGTACATCCGCCTTTTTCGACACGACCAGACACAGATTTTCGCCGCTCTTTCGTGCGGCCTGCACCGAGGACACACATGGCCAACACGCCGCAAGCCAAGAAGCGCATTCGTCGCAACAACCGCCGCGCAGAGATCAACGGCGCGCGCATGAGCCGCATCCGCGGTTTCGTGAAGAAGGTCGAGACGGCCTGTGAAGCCGGCGACAAGGACGCCGCCCAGACCGCACTCAAGGCAGCCCAGCCCGAAATGGCTCGCGGCGTTGCCCGCGGCGTGATGCACAAGAACACGGCCGCTCGCAAACTGAGCCGCCTCACGAAGCGCGTCGCAGCGCTCTGATTCGCCGCCGGCTCCGGCCGGATCGGGACGAGATTTGAAGGGGTCGTCGCGCCAAGCGACGGCCCCTTTGTCATGCTGCAAGCGCACATCGCGATGCAACGCCGGTTGCTCTCTCAGTTAAGTGACGCAATTCCCGCGATTCGCATGATGCTAAGGGACCTTTTCATTTAAAAACAATAAGATGAACGCAGCCCTGCGGCATTGCGGGGAGTCAACAAGTTTATTTCAGGTTTTTTACAGTTATCCCCCTTGCGACTCATCCGCAGGGCGACTTACACAATGGGAACGCTCGGGGGGGACAGCCCGAGTTTTTTAAATCGATGGCCATCATGGGGGGTACCCGCGGAGCAACGATTCCGCGGAGCGGCGGAGCCGTGCCGAAACCCCTGGATGGAAGACTAGAACAGATAGCTCTTGGACGGGCTGCTCGGGGGATAACAAAGTAATGGCAAAAGCGGGTGAGTTCGCTGGCAAGCGGAAGGCGACAGACGACATGGAAGACCTGGAGGCGGTAAACCTGGCAGCGGATTGGGCCGACATCAGCCAGGGTCTCCGAAAAGATCTGGGTCACCAGTTGCACAGCCAGTGGATCAAGCCGATCCAGCTCGGCAAGATCGATACCGAGACCGGCACGCTCGATCTCTACCTTCCGACCGAATTCAGCGCGAACTGGGTGAAGGATCGCTTCGCCGACCGGCTGAGCCTCGCCTGGAAGATCGCCCGCAGCGAAGTGCGCAAAGTCGCCATCTCGGTCCACCCGGGGCGCCGCCAGGTCGCAGACCTCCAGCTGCACAATGACGGCCGCCGCCCTGCCAATGATGCCGACACTTCGATGATGGCGATCGGCGCCGATACGCTCGGCGATTCCGGCTTCACCTCCTCCGTCGGCCTCGACGCCTCGCTGACCTTCGCAGCCTTCATCACCGGCGAAGCCAACATCCTTGCCTTCAATGCGGCGCAGCGAATGGCCGCGACCGAGAAGCCGCAGTTCAGCCCGCTCTACCTCAAGGCCGCTACCGGCCAGGGCAAGACGCACCTGCTGCACGCCATCGGTCACACCTTCCTGCAGACGCACAGCCGCAGCCGCATCTTCTACTGCAGCGCCGAACGTTTCATGGTCGAATTCGTCCAGGCCCTGAAGGCCAACCGGATGATTGAATTCAAGGCCCGCCTGCGCAGCTTCGACCTACTGCTGGTCGACGACATCCAGTTCATCATCGGCAAGGCTTCCGCGCAGGAAGAACTGCTCTACACGATCGATGCGCTGCTCGCCGAGGGCAAGCGCCTCGTCTTCGCCGCCGACCGCGCCCCGCAGGCGCTGGACGGTGTCGAACCACGCCTTCTGTCGCGCCTTTCGATGGGCCTCGTTGCCGATATCCAGCCGGCCGATATCGAGCTGCGCAAGAAGATCCTGCATTCCAAGCTCACCAAGTTCGCGCCGCTGGCCGTGCCGGAAGACGTACTCGACTTCCTCGCCCGCACCATCACGCGCAACGTGCGTGAACTGGTCGGCGGCCTCAACAAGCTGATCGCCTATGCGCAGCTGACGGGACAGGAGGTCTCGCTCCAGCTCGCCGAAGAACAGCTGACCGACATCCTGTCGGCCAACCGTCGCCGCATCACGATCGACGAGATCCAGCGCACGGTCTGTCAGTTCTACCGCATCGACCGCAGCGAAATGTCGAGCAAGCGCCGCGCACGCGCCGTCGTCCGCCCGCGCCAGGTGGCAATGTATCTCTCGAAGGTGCTCACCCCGCGCAGCTATCCCGAAATCGGCCGCAAGTTCGGTGGCCGCGACCACTCGACGGTGATCCACGCCGTGCGCCTGATCGAGGACCTGCGCCAACGCGATGCCGACATGGACGGCGACGTTCGCAGCCTGCTGCGCCAGCTCGAAAGCTAATACCGGGAATTCTCACAGCCCTTCGGTTCGCTTATTCAGAGGGGAGAGTGCTGTCCGACAGGTCCATCGCAGAGGCCTGTCGACAGTTTCCGCACAAGCTGCCAACAGGTTTTCCATGAGCCTGTCTCCAGAACGCCTAGACCGTTTCGCGCGCCATATCGTCCTGCCCGAAGTTGGCGGTGCGGGACAGGTCGCGCTGGCCGGCAAACATCTCGTGCTGGTCGGGCTGGGTGGCATCGGCAGCCCTGCGCTCCAATACCTCGCCGCCTCGGGAATCGGGAAGCTAACGCTGGTCGATGACGACAAGGTCGATGCGAGCAATCTCCAGCGCCAGACGCTCTATAACGAGCGCGATATCGGCCACGGAAAGGCGATCTCGGCCAAGCGCTGGGTTAAGCTGTTCGACCCCGAACTGGACGTCGAAATCAGCGACCGGCGGATCGATGCCGAGCGCGCAGCGACACTTGTCGACGGCGCCGACCTCGTGCTCGACGGGACCGACAATTTCGCCACCCGCCTTGCCGTGTCCGACGCCTGCGTGAAAGCGGGCGTGCCGCTGCTCTCGGCCGCGGTCGGGCGCTTCCAAGGACAGGTCGGCGCCTTCGCCGGACACTTGCCGGACGAGGCCTGCTACCGCTGCTTCGTCGGCGATGCCTTCGATGCCGAGGACTGCGATACCTGCGCCGAGGACGGCATGCTTGGCGCGATGGCAGGTTGGGTCGGCAGCTTCGCCGCGCTCCACGCGGTGCGCGTGCTGCTCGACGGCGTGAGCGCCTATGGCGATGCCCAATGGAGCCGCGTCAACCTGCTCGACGGGATGAAGCCCGGCCTACGGCAATTCACGATTGCCAAGGATCCGGCGTGCACGGGATGTGGTAGCGACGTCCGCTAACGACCCGATTGCAGACTTTTCTGGATAAAGCGCACTGCCCCCATGCATTGAAAGTAATTTCCGATTTACTTCGCTACGGTCATTGTAATTTTTTTGCACTCTGCTATATAGAAATTGCCTAACGTCGTTTGTGACGGATATTGATTGCCACTTGCAGCGCATAAGCGCGCTACCGGCACCTCGTCCATTTCATCCTTCCTGGCTCCGCAGCGGAACTCGTCCGCGCGGATGATTTTTCGTACGCAAGGATGATCTATTGGCGAAAGAAGAGCTCATAACGATGGAGGGCGCGATCGACGAGATCCTGCCCGATGGTCGCTTCGGCGTCACCCTCGACAATGAGCATCGCATCATCTGCTACACCGCAGGCAAGATGCGTCGCTATCGCATCCGATCGGTCGTTGGCGACCGCGTACACGTCGAAATGACGCCATACGATCTGAGCAAAGGCCGGATCGTCTTTCGCGAGCGAACTCCCGGGCCCATGCCCGCCGGTGCTCGCAAGCGCGGGTACAGGCGCTGAGACTTGAAGAAGGCGGCGGGAAGACCCTGCCGGAAATAAACATAATGAATCCAATGAACGCGCGCGATGCCTCGCGCCCCAAGCTTTCCCTCCGTTTCGCCGCCATCCGTGCGCAGCGCGGGGCGCGGGAAAACGCCAATCCTGGCCTCATGGCGACCGCCGAGCTGCGACGTGTCGTCGCAACGATGGTCGACTGAGTCACAAACACCTTTCGCGGCCATGCGTCAGCATCTCCGCCTCAGCAGGAGAACTGTCATTGACCTCAATCATCAATACGCCCAGCACCAACGGGCCCTTATGGGTGCCGAGTGTGCTGCAAACGATGACGACCGCCTCGCCAAACTGGTGAAGGCTTCACGCATTGCTGGACGCATAAGCGAATTCCAGCACGGACTGGGCGCTGCCGCAGCCTGTGCCTGGAGCAAAGCTCAATTTGCCAATCCGGCAATCCTGGCGACAGGTTTCGAAGCCACTCAATAGTACGTGGGTCTACTGTCGCCCCAGGAAAATGCTCACGTTGAATTTCGACGGATATCGACGCCTGGCGAGGCAATCGGAAATCTCCGGTTGTCGCGCCTTCAATACGACGACCTCCTTTCAATTGACGACTTGACGCACCACCCCGGCTCGCAATCTCGCCAGCCGCATACAAACGTCTCTTGAAAGGAAGCGAGATGACAACTGGTACCGTAAAATTCTTCAACACCGACAAAGGTTATGGCTTCATCCAGCCGGATGACGGCTCTGCCGACAGCTTCGTTCACATTTCCGCCGTTCAGGCGGCAGGGATGACGACGCTCGATAAGGACCAGCGCCTCAACTACGAAGTCGAAACCGGCCGCAACGGCAAGGAAAGCGCGGTCAATCTCTCGGCTGCAGATTAATCAGCCTACCCGAGTTCCTCTCGCGTGCTTTTGCGACCCGGCACGCGAGGGGGACACCCATATATGATCCAGACTAGAGAGATGCACATTGTACCAATCGTTCGAATTTTACGAAGCGCGTGCGCAAGAAGCAGCTCTCGAGGCAGACGCGGCGACGCTCGATAACGTCAAGCAACGTAATCTGCGTGCCGAGAAGTCTTGGACAATGCTGGCTGACCTGGCGCGAAAGGTAGCGACAGATCGAGCAAAGGCGGAGCAAGCCAAGGCGGAAAAGCGAGATGCCGAGCTTGGTCGGCAACTCCTGCAGTCGAGCTAGAACGACACCGCCATGTCTCTACCCAAGGGATTTGCCATGTTCCGCCGAACCGACGGAACTGCAGCTGTTTGCCGGGTTTCGGCAATCCTTTTCGTCGGAAAGAACGAACGTGGTGTTGTTCTAAATTTTGCCGGGGGCACGCAGGTCAATGTGCATGAAGACTTCGATGAAGTGATGGCCTTGCTATCTTCAGAAGCTTGAATGGTAACGGCTGTGTCCGCTTTCACGCATCTGACGACGCTATCACCCAGTTGGCGAAGTGCTAGGAGCGGACCTTCCGCTAACGACCCGATTGCCGACATTCGAGATTTCATTCTAACAAGCTGCAATGAGCATCAGCCCACAATATCCGTCTGAAGGTAGCAATCGACTAAGCTGGACGCTCCTGCGCATTTACGGCGTGATCAGTATTTGCTTCTTTCTCGCTGCTGTGATCGGGCGCTTCTTTGACTGGTCCATCGGTGGTGTCAGAGGAGAGCAGTTGGTTGCTATCACCGTAGTGAATCTATTCCTCTGCGTTTTCGCTGCCCGTTTACATCAGCGGTTCTTGAAATGATGGAGTTGCAACAAGCACGCTTTAGGCCGACCGCATTCCACCCATACGCGGACATCATCTTCCCAACAGCTCGCGCACCCACTCCGGCACCAGCTCGCTTGCGCGGCCTTGGCGCGATTCATTGAACCAGTAGGAGCCTTCGCTGCGTTCGAGGTTGAGCTCGAGCGTCGTTGCGCCCAGCTCGCGTGCATCGCGCACGAAACCAGCCGCGGGATAGACTGCGCCAGAAGTACCGATGCTCACGAAGAGGTCTGCCCTGCGAAGATGGGCATAGATACGCTCCATCTGGTAGGGCATCTCGCCGAACCAGACGACGTCCGGCCTCAGCGCCTGCGCGCCGCAGCCCGGGCAGGCGGGCTGGTCCAGGAGCGTTTCGCTCCAGCTGTGCCGTGCTTCGCAGCGGGAGCATAATGCGCTCAGCAATTCGCCATGCATGTGAAGCACGCGCCTTGCGCCCGCGCGTTCGTGCAAGTCGTCGACGTTCTGCGTGACGATTAGCAGTTCGCCCTCCCACTCGGCATCGAGCTTAGCCAATGCCTCATGCGCGGGATTGGGCGAGACTTTCTGCACCGCCTCGCGCCGCGCATCGTAGAAGCGCTGCACCAGTTCCGGATCGCGCGCGAAGCCTTCGGGCGTGGCGACATCCTCGACCCGGTGCTGCTCCCACAATCCGCCCGCATCGCGGAAGGTATCGATGCCGCTCTCTGCGGAAATTCCGGCCCCGGTCAGGACGACAATGTTGCGCGGCTCACTCATACCAGCCATGAACCACGGGAAGCTTAGGAGGGGCAATGGCAAATATCGGCGTCATCGGCAGCAAGGGCGCAATGGGCGAAGCCTTGCGGCGTGTAATCGAGGCCTCGGGCCACGACTACGCTGGCGGCGCGGACAAGGGCGACGACGTGAGCGGCCTTGCCGATGCCAGCGACATGCTGGTCGACTTTTCTGCGCCCGCAGCCCTGCAGGCGAATCTGCACGCCGCAATCGGTGCCGGGGTCCCTATCGTTATCGGCACGACGGGGCTCGAACAGAAGCATCACGAAGCGATCGACCAGGCCGCGCGCGCAGTACCCGTGCTGCAGACCGGCAATACCTCGCTCGGCGTCACGCTGCTGACCCATCTCGTGCGCGAGGCGGCATCGCGTCTCGGAGAGGACTGGGACATCGAAATCGTCGAGATGCACCACCGCCGCAAGGTCGATGCGCCTTCGGGAACGGCGCTCCTCCTCGGAGAAGCTGCGGCCGGCGCCCGCGGAATCGACCTCGACGAAAATTCGGAAAGCGGGCGCGACGGCCAGACCGGACCGCGCGATCGCGGCGCCATCGGCTTCGCGGCCCTGCGCGGCGGAACAGTGGCCGGCGAGCACAGCGTGATCCTCGCGGGCGAACAGGAGCGCCTCACGCTCTCGCACAGCGCCGAGAACCGCGAGATATTCGCGCGCGGCGCGGTCCGGGCGGCGGAATGGCTGAAAGGTCGCGAGCCAGGACGCTATACGATGGAAGAGGTTCTCGGGATCTGACGCCATGAAGCTGCGCGAGTATCTCCATCACCAGATCACCATCGGCTCGTGGCCCGACGGCAAGCTGACGGGGATGAATGTCCTCCTGATCTGGGTGATCCTCGCAGCTGTCGTGGTTGGCGTAATCTCGACAGAACCGGAAATCCTGAACCGGTATCGCAAGGAAATCCTCTGGGCGGAAATTGCATTCGGCGTGTTCTTCCTCGTCGAATATCTTGCCCGCATCTACGCCGCGCCCGAAATGCCCGGCGAGGGTTCCGACTGGTCCAAGCGCTGGCGCTTCATCCGTTCGCCGATCGGCCTCGTGGACCTCGCCGTCGTCATCGTGAGCCTTGCTCCCTTCTTCATCGCCAATGCGGCAGCCCTGCGGATCCTGCGCCTGCTGCGCGTATTCGCGCTCGCCAAGCTCGGTCACTTCTCCGCGGCGATGCGCGAGATATTGGGCGCCCTCAAGGAACGCAGCTACGACCTGCTGGTCTGCGCCGCACTGGCCTTCAGCCTGCTGCTCGTTGGTGCGAGCGGACTCTACTGGCTAGAGGGCCATCTCCAGCCCGACAATTTCGGCAGCATTCCGCGCGCGCTCTGGTGGGCGGTGATCACGCTGACCACCGTCGGTTATGGCGATGCCTATCCGATCACCACCGCCGGCAAGCTCATCGGCTCGCTCGTCGCTGTCGGGGGCGTGCTCCTGGTCGCGCTGCCGACCGGCATTTTTGCCGCAGCATTCTCCGATGCCATGCAGCGCCGGCGCGAGGCACTGGCAAGGGCACTTGCCGAAATCGAAGAGATCAGCTGATCGCACACGCATGACCAAGGACCAGATTTTCGAGTTCTTCCGGCGGCTCGCCGAAGACAATCCCTCGCCCGAGACCGAGCTGGAATATGGCAATTGCTACCAGCTGGTGGTGGCGGTGGCGCTTTCCGCGCAGGCGACCGATATCGGCGTGAACAAGGCGACGCGCGCGCTGTTCCGGGAAGTCGAGACGCCCGAGCAGATGCTCGAACTGGGCGAAGACGGTCTCAAGGAGCACATCAAGACGATCGGCCTGTTCAATTCCAAGGCCAAGAACGTGATCCTGCTGAGCCAGCTACTGGTCGACGAATATGGCGGCGAGGTTCCCGACACGCGCGAGGATCTCGTGCGCCTTCCCGGCGTCGGCCGCAAGACCGCAAACGTCGTGCTCAACTGCTGGTTCGGGCAGGAGACCTTCGCGGTCGACACGCACATCCTGCGCGTCGGAAACCGCACCGGTCTCGCCAAGGGCAAGACGCCCGAACAGGTCGAGGCAAAGCTTGAAAAGCGCGTTCCGCAGCCATTCCGGCTCGGCGCACACCACTGGCTCATCCTGCATGGCCGTTATGTCTGCAAGGCACGCACGCCGGAGTGCTGGCGGTGCAAGGTCGCCGACTTGTGCAGCTACCGGAAGAAGGTCCTGGAGAAGCCCAAGGGCCGCTGATCGCGCGCGGCGGGCTTGAAGGAAACGACAAGCTGAGGCAGCCTTGCCCTCGAAGGAGAGAGGGTATGGACACGCAAGTCGACAACCGTCCGGTTTCGATAGCCGGCGACCTTTCGACAGGGGACCTGACCGAAGCATTGCGCCTTGGCTGGCGCGACTTCCTATCGAAGCCGCACTACGGGCTTTTCTTTGCCTCCTTCTACGTCGCGATCGGCATCCTCCTCTACTACCTCCTCATGGTCCGCGGAGAGGCACGCTGGATGATCGCGCTTGTCGCGGGCTTCCCGCTATTTGCGCCCTTTGCCGCCGTCGGTCTCTACGAGGTCAGCCGAAGGCTCGAGAACGGGACGCCCACCACATGGGGCGCCATCCTCGGTGCGCTGCGCGGCCGCGGTGACGAACAATTGCTGCTGATGGGCGGCATCATTTTCGTCGGCTTCAGCTTCTGGGTGATCATCGCGCACATGATATTCGCGATCTTCGCCTCGGCAGCCGGGCTCGGCGAAGGGATGGAATTCCTACGCTCGCCGACAGGGATGACCATGCTCGCGGTCGGCAGCACCGTGGGCGCAGTGATCGCCTTCGTCTTCTATGCGATCACGCTGATGAGCTTGCCCATGCTGGTCGACCGCGACGTCGACTTCATCACCGCCATCATCACCAGCTTCAGGGCGCTGAGCGCGAATTTCGGCGTGCTCATTCTATGGGCAGTGATCATCGCGGCAGCGCTCGGCGCAGCGATCCTTCCCTTCTTCCTGGGCCTGTTCGTCGTCCTGCCCGTCCTTGGGCATGCGACATGGCACCTTTATCGCAGGACCGTTAGCTAGCGATCAGACGTCGTCGGCCGAGATCATCTCGGCCTTATCGATCTCGCCCGTCATTACGGCCACGGTGGTCGCCACCGCCGCGTCGCCGCTGACATTGGTCGTGGTGCGCATCATATCCATGATGCGGTCGACGCCTGCGACGAAGGCGATCGTTTCGAGCGGCACACCGACCGCGCCGAAGACCAGCGCCATCATGATGAGGCCCGCGCCCGGGATGCCTGCCGCACCGACCGCTCCCAGCGTCGCGAGGATCGAGATGAGGAAATAGTCGCCCATCGTCAGGTCGACACCGAAGATCTGCGCGCCGAACAGCGTGGCGAGGCCCAGGTACATGGCCGTACCGTTCATGTTGATCGTCGCACCGAGGCTGATCACGAAGCTGGCGACCGAGTTCGAGACGCCGAGGTTGCGCTCCGCGCAGCGCAGCGTCACCGGAAGCGTCGCATTGGACGAAGCGGTCGAATAGCTCACCGCCATCGCGTCGATGATGCCGCGGAAGAAATCGCGCACCGGGAGCTTAGCAAGGAACTTGATCATGCTGCCGTAGATCAGGACGATGATCAGCAGGCAGCCGAGGTAGTTGAGGCCAACCAGCTTCGCGAGGCTGATGAGCGCATCGAGGCCCAGCGTGCCCGCCACCCAGGCCATCAGCGCGAAGACGCCGAAGGGCGTCAGTTCCATCACCACCATGGTGACCTTCTGCATCACGACCGCGCCGCTATCGAAGACCTTCTGTACCGGCTCGCCGTCCTTGCCCGCCATCAGGATGCCGATGCCGATCAGCAGCGAGAAGACGATCAGCGGCAGCACCGCCACGTCCGCCATCACCTGCACCGGGCTTTCCGGCACGATCGAGAGGATCATGTCGACCGCGGTGGTCGGATTGGGTTCGGGCGTCGCGCCCTTCTGGATCGCGCTGGTGTCGACCCCTGCGCCTGGAGCGACGAAAGTGCCCAGCGCAAGGCCGAGCCAGACCGCGATCTGGCCGGTAACGATGAACAAGATCATGGCGCGCCCGCCAACTGCGCCCAGCTTCCTGAGATCGCCAATAGCCGCGACGCCCGCGACGAGGCTGAAGAAGATCAGCGGGACGACCAGCATCTTGATCGACTTGATGAAGAAGTCGCCGATCCACTTGATGCTTTCCGCCTCGGGGCCCCAGGCATAGCCGGTCAGCACGCCGAGCAGCAGTGCCGTCAGCACGCGCTGCCACAGCGGAATTTCGAACCAGACCTTCAGCATGTGTGTCCCCTCACGTCCCGTAAATTATGCCAGCGCGTCTTTCGCGATCGCCGTGTAGATGCGGCTTAGCGTGGAAAGGTCCTCGATGGCCACAGCTTCGTCGCGCTTGTGCATGGTCGCGTTGACGAGGCCGAATTCGATCACCGGGCAGACGCTGCGCAGGAAGCGCGCATCCGAGGTGCCGCCGGTGGTCGAAGGCTCGGGCTCGACGCCCGTCGCCTCCTTCACTGCGCGCGCAATAATGTCGCTGAACTCACCCGGCGGGGTGAGGAAGGGTTCGCCCGAAATGATCGGCTTGGCGATGCCGCCGTGTTTCTCGGCGATCGCGCCGACCTTCTCCGAAAGCGACGCACCCGAGTGCAGATCGTTGAAGCGGATCGAGATGCGCGCCTCGGCCTTTGCGGGGATGACATTGTGCGCCATGTTGCCGACTTCGAGATCGGTGATTTCGAGATTGGAGGGCTGGAACCAGTCGGTCCCCTCGTCGAGGACCAGCGCGTCGAGTTCGGCCAGCATGGCGACGAGTTTGGGGATCGGGTTTTCGGCAAGGTGCGGATAGGCGACATGGCCCTGCGTGCCCTCAATCTCGAGCCAGATGTTGACCGAACCGCGCCGCCCGATCTTCATCATGTCGCCCAAGCGATTGACGCTGGTGGGTTCGCCCACGAGGCACAGGTCGGGCTGGTGGCCCTCGGCCCGCATGAAATCGATCAGCGCACGCGTACCGTGAAGCGCGGGGCCCTCCTCGTCACCGGTGATGATGAAGCTGATCGTGCCCGCTTCGGCGGGGACATCTTTAACCGCCTCGACCATGCAGGCAATCGCGCCTTTCATGTCGACCGCGCCGCGACCATAGAGCAGCTCGCCGCGCACTTCGGGCTCGAATGCGCCCGAGGCCCAGCCACCGCCCGGCGGCACCACGTCGAGGTGTCCGGCGAAGGAGAAGTGCTTCGATCCTTCCGGGCCGCGGCGGATGGCGAAGAGATTCTCTACCGGTGCTTCGGGGCTGCCCGCTTCCCCGTCGCCGCGCGTGAAGCGGGTGACGTCGAAGCCTAGCGGCTCCAGCATCGCCTGCATCTCGTCGAATACGGATCCGGTGGCGGGGGTGACGCTTTCGGCGGCGATGAGCCGCTTGGCGAGATCGAGGACTTCGGTCATGCTGCCTCCGCTAGCAGGAGTGTACGCCAATGCCCAAGCTCGATCTCGATGCCATCCCCCAGACCAACGCAACCGGCTATCCGCCACCTTTCGACGAGGATGTACAGGGCCGCAACTATCGCCGCCTCGCGCCGGCCGCAGGCCTCACCAAGCTGGGGGCAAGCCACGTGGTGCTCGACCCGGGGGCATACTCCTCGCAAAGACACTGGCACGAAGAAGAGGACGAGATGGTCATCATGCTTCAGGGCGAAGCTGTGCTGATCGAGGACGAAGGCGAAATTCCGATCGGCCCCGGCGATATCCTTGCGTGGAAGGCCGGCGTGCAGAACGGGCACCGCTTGCACAACCGCAGCGATCACCCTTGCGTCTACATCGCCATCAGCGCCGGCGACGGTGACAAGGACCGCGGCGAGTATCCCGACATCGACATGGTCTTCAGGCCCGATGGCTATTTTAAGAAGGACGGCACGCGCTACCCTACCGAGCGCCTGCCCTAACGGCGTTCCGGCTCGGGCAGTGGCCCCGGCGCAAAGGCGCTTTCGAGATATTGCGCCATGCGGATGCCAGCCTGCGTCACGCGGCGGCGCGAGATAGGGATTGCCCTCTCGATATCCTCCTGCGTCAGTGCGGTCTGGTTGGGTAGATCCTCACCTTCGCAAGCCGGTCGGTCGAAGGCGTTCGGATAGACGAAATCGCGGCTCGTCTGCCAGCTTTCGCGGCCCCATTCGGCCGGATCGCCTCCGCCAAGCTCGGCAATTTCCTCTGCCGAGTAGCGGCGCGCAAGGGACACCGGTGCAGAGGTGATTGCACGCTCGGCCAGCGGGCCGTCCCAGATCCAGTGAAGGTTGAGCCCCGGCGCGATCCCGTAGTCGGTCTCGATATCGTTGCCACCGCGGTCCTCATGGTCGCCCGAGTGCAGCGGCATGTGCACATCGCCGATGAAGTGGACCATGAAGGCGAGCGCCTCGAGCCGGATATGCGCAGGCAGGCTCTCGTCTGCGAGCAGACGATGGCTGCGTTCGATCTGCGCGGTTACACAATTGCCGCCCGAGCAATTGGCTCTCGGATTATAGGCCTCGCAAACGGGCGCGGTCCGGTAGTGCCAGGCAGCCGTATAGCCCCAGCGCCAGCGCGTCCGGCGAACACAATCGGGCCAGACAGTCGCATCTTCGAGACTGACCAGATCGCATTCGGGCGTCGCAAGCAGCGGCGCTGCACGAAGCAGGCGCTCGATCTTCGCACGCGTTTCCGGCGTGACGTTCTGCAGCGCGATCTCGCCGGTGGTGCGATGCGCGAAGAAGCCCCAGGCGTGGGCGGGAACGGGCAGCAGCGCGAGAAGCGCCGCGGCGAGCGTCAGGACACGGTTTCGTATTGTTCGATCACCCATTCTTCGTTTTCCGATGCTTCGATCCACGCCTTCATCCAGTCATGCTCCCAGATCGCCTGCATATATGCGGCGGCAAAGCCCGGGACGGGGATCTGGTAGCTGATGAACCGTGACACTACGGGGGCAAAAAAGATGTCCGCCGCGCCGAAAGTGCCGAACAGGTAGGGCCCGCCATTGCCGAAGCGGCTGCGCGCCTCCGCCCACAGGCCGAGGATGCGCAGGATGTCCGCCTTACACGCCTCGCTCGGCTCGAACCCGTCGAAGCGCTTGCGCACGTTCATCGGGCATTCGCTGCGCAGAGCCTGGTAGGAGGAATGCATTTCGGCGACCATCGAGCGCGCCATGCCCCGCGCGGTGTCGTCCTTGGGCCAGAAGCGGTCACGACCGACCTTGTCGGCAAGATATTCGAGCATGGCGAGGCTGTCCCACACCACGATCTCGTCGTCCCACAGCAGCGGGACCTTGCCGTGGCTGGGCTGGATCTCGCCGCCCTGCTTGGTCGCTTCCCAGTTCTCTCCGAACAGCGGGACCACGATTTCCTCGAACGAGAGGCCCGATTGCTTGGCGGCTAGCCAGCCGCGCAGCGACCAGCTCGAATAGTTCTTGTTGCCGATGATGATCTTCATGAACCCACCTTTCGAATGGGCGGGTTAGAGGTTCAGGATTACGCTGTCGAGGCTGAACGAGACGGCTTTCCGTGGGCGACCTATGGAGCTAGACAAGCGCCATGAGCCTGCGCCCCTTCCACCTCGCCTTCCCCGTCCACGATCTCGACGAGGCCCGTGCCTTCTACGGCGGCCTGCTCGGCTGTGCCGAGGGCCGTTCGTCAGACGAATGGATCGACTTCGATTTTTACGGCCACCAGATCGTCCCGCACCTGAGCGGCGATGCAGGCGACCGGGCTAGCAACCCGGTAGACGGGCACGACGTCCCGATCCCGCACTTCGGCGCAGTCCTGAAGATGGCGGACTGGGAAGCGCTGAGGGATCGCCTGGTCGAGGCGGGCGTCGCGTTCATCATCGAACCGACCGTTCGCTTCAGGGGCAAGCCGGGTGAGCAGGCGACGATGTTCTTCCGCGACCCGAGCGGCAATGCGCTGGAGATGAAGGCTTTCACCGACGACGCGATGCTGTTCGCGACCTAGTTTTCGGTACTGTCAATGTAGCGGAGCCACCGATGCCGCAGAGGACATCGATGGCTCCGACTTTCACTATCGACGACTGATCAGTTGCCGAATTTCACCTTGACCCTCACGCCGATCTGGCGCGGAGGCAGGATGTGGGTGGAGAAGCCGCGCACATAGACCGGACCGCCTTCGAAATCGAAGATGTCCTGGTTGCTGAGGCGGGTTCCGATCGCGCCAGTCTCGGCAAATTCGTCGAACAGATTGTCCGCGAATAGCGTCGCCGAGAACGTGTCGGCTTCGTAGGTGATCGCCGCATTGGCGACACCGAAGCTGTCGAGCGTCAGGCTCGAGCCCCTGCCCCCTGCACGCGTCAGCACATCGCCCTGCCAGGAATAGCTGGCATTGAACTTCAGGCTGTCGCCATTGGCGAGCGGCATGTCGTAGAGGCCGAAGAGCGAGAACTGCGTTTCGGGGAAACCGGGCAGGCGGTCGCCATCCTGGCCATCCTCGAACGCCGAACCGAAGCCGGGCGGGTTGATCGTCCGGATAAGGTCCGGCGTCAGCGTGGTCAGCGTGGAATCGATGTAGCTGAAGTTCCCGCGGAACTGCAGGTTGTCGGTTGCCCGCCAGCTTGCCGACAGCTCGACGCCCTTCGATTCCGCACCGCCACCATTGACGGTGATCGGGATGTTGGCGTTAATCGTCGCCGAGCCGAGCTGCGGATCGATCCAGTCGATGTAGTAGATCGCACCGTTCAGCGTCATGTCGCCATTGAGCAGCGTCGACTTGAACCCGAGTTCGTAGTTTCGGGTCTTGTCGGGCGAGAACTGGCGTTCGTCGCGGGTCGACACGCCGACCTGTCCGTTTCCGGCATCAAATTCCTGACCCGGTGCCAGCGCGCAGGCGCCCTGCGTGTTGGCGCCGGTGGGATCGTAGGGTTCGCACTGGCCCACGCCGTTCACGCCGCCGATGCGATAGCCTTCGCTGACGGTTGCGTAGACGAGCAGGTCGGGATTGACCTCCCACGAGATATTGCCCTTGAACAGGAAGCCGTCGTCCGACTGTGCAAGGTCGGGATCGAAGGCGAGTTCGGCCACCTCGTCGAGTGTCAGCGGGGTGTAGCTGAGGGGTTCGAAGAGCGGGAAATCGACCGTTGCGGCCGACTTGAGATCGTAATCGTAGTACCGGCCGCCGACAGTTACCGTCACCGCATCGAAGAACTCGTACCCGACTTCGCCGAACACTGCCTTTTCGGTCAGCCGGTTGCGGTTGGTCGAGAAGTACTCGAGCGCATCGGGGCGATCGGTCAGCCCGAAACCGAGCGCGGGCTGGTTCACGTAAGGCACGTAACCGGGCACGAACTCTGCCGAGAAGGCCGCGTTGTTGAGACGGTTGTAATAGCCGCCGACGATCCAGTTGAGCGGGCCGTCGCCGGTCGAGACAAGCCGGATTTCCTGGTTGAACCGTTCTTCCTCGCCGCGTTCGCGGGTGAAGGCGGTGAAGGCCGGGAAGAGCTCGTAGCTGTACTCGAGCGTGATCAGCAGCGTCGTCTGGTCGCGCTGGCCGTCGTCGTCGAAAGTGCTCCAGCCGGTCGCCGAAGTCAGCTCTGCAAAGCCGAGGTCCGCCACCACTTCGAGCGCCAGCAGGTCGTTCTTGATGGTGTTGGGTTCCTGAACGCGGAAGGCGTTTTCATAACGACCCACGCTGTCGGTACCATCGAGCAGGCCCGGCACGTCGCTGCGCCAGTGCGAGACGCGGCGGCCTTCGATATCGGCTTCCTGGAAATAGTAAGTCAGCGTCGTATCGAGCCAGTTCGTAGGCTCCCACCGGGCGGCGATGCGTCCGGAAACCACGTCTTCGCCATCGGCGTCCTTCACCCGGTTGAGACCGGCACCCGTGTCAGGGTTGGTGACGCCCACCTGGTCGACCACGTTGACGTAGTCGATGAAGCCGGAATCATGCGACCAGTCGATCGAGCCGCGCAGGGCAAACGTGTCGGTCAGGCCCACGTTGAGGGTCATTCCGGTTTCGTGGCTGAGGCTGGAAGCCTTGGAATATTTGGAAGCCTCGGCACGGACTTCGCCGCTGATCTCGCCGAATTGCGGCTTCACGGGAATGTAGCGGATCGCGCCGCCCAGCGTGCCTGCGCCATAGAGCGTGCCTTGCGGTCCGAGCAGGACTTCGACGCGCTCGAGGTCGTTGAGCTTGAGGTCAACGAAGACGGGGATTTCGCCGATATAGGTCGCAACCGTACCACCGCCGTCATTGTTGCCATCGCCCGAACCGATCGCGTCGACGTTGAGGCCGCGCACGATGATCGGGTTGCCCTGTCGGCCGCCGCGATCGACGATGTTGATGCCGGGAACGAAGGGCAGGAGATCGGACAGTTCGGTGAGACCCTGCTCTTCGATCTGTTCGCCGCCCACCGCTGCGATGTTGAGGGGGATGTCCTGGACCGATTCAGCGCGGCGTGTTGCCGTCACCACGATTTCGTTCGTCTGGACCGCTTCGGGCTGGCTGTCCTGAGCCATCAGGGGCGCAGCATAGGTGGAACCTATGACAGTCGAACCCAGTAATGCCGCGCGTGCGACCCCCCGTGAAAATTGAGCTTTCATGTCGTTTGTTTCCCTCATAGCTGTTCTAGACATGTGCAATCCCTTTGCTGCATCGCAGCAATCGGCAACCCTGCAACGGGGACACTTCGTTGTCAAATTACGTGGGAGCCCAAACCGATAACCGATAAATACGCCTCGATGAGCGTCGCCAAACAAAAATTGTTCTCCGGCGCATTTAAGGAAGCATATGCCGCGGCGCAGGAGCTTTTGCGCGCCGAGCCGGGTAGCCCCCAAGCGGTGCTAATCATGGCCGCGATCGCCATCGAGCACGGCAACCAGCCCGCCGCGCTGCGGCTGGTTGAACTGCTCGAAAAGGCCGGCCTGAAGGACTGCTGGTTCGAGGTACTCAAGGCGAGGATCGCGCTGCTGCGCCAAGACCAAGAAGGGGCGCGGCGACATGCCATGAGCGCTGCCGCTCTCGGAACCGACGATGCAGATATCGCCAATCAGCTCGGCGTCGTCCTCTCGCGCACAGGCCATCACGAGGAAGCTGTAGCCCCGCTGAGGATCGCAGTGGAGAAGGCCGGCGACAACACCGACCACCGCTACAATTTCGCGGTCGCGCTGCAGTTCGCCGGGGAACTGGCCGAAGCTGAAGAGCAGTTTCGCGAACTGGTCCGGCAAGATCCCTCGCATGCACGCGGCTGGCTCGCGCTGGCGCAGCTGGCGAAATCTCCGGAGGAAGAGTGGCTTGAAGTGCTCTCGCAGCAATTCGATGTCAGCAGCGACACCGAGCAGCGCCTGCTGATCGGCCACGCGCTCGCGCGGATCGAGGAATCCCGCAAGGATTGGGATTCCTCATTCGACTGGCTGCAGAAGGCCAAGGAAGCAAAACAGTCCGAGGTCGGCCATGACCGCGAGTTCGCTGGGAGAGTAGTCGATGCGGCGATTGCCTCGATCGACGCGCAACCGATTGCCTCCACGCCTTCGGGAGACGAGCGCCCGATCTTCATCGTCGGCATGCCACGCAGCGGGACCACCCTCGTCGAGCGTATCCTCACTTCGCACTCGGAAGTCACCTCGGTCGGCGAACTGTCGGATTTCGCCATCGTGTTGAAGAAGTTCCTCGATACGCCAGGTCCGATGGTGCTCGATGCCGAGGTGCTCAAGGCCGCAGGAGCGCGAGACGACCTGACCCCGGTGGGCGATGCCTATCGCACGCGAGCGGAAGCGCTGGCAGGAGACGAGGCCCGCTACATCGACAAGATGCCCTTCAATTCCTTTTTCGTGCCTGCGATCCTGCGCGCGATCCCCGGCGCAAGAGTGATCTGCCTCAGGCGTTCGCCACACGATCTGCTGATGGCGAACTACCGCCAGCTCTTCGCGACGGGCTTCAGCTATTACAGCTATTCATACGATCTCCAGGACACCGCCCACTTCATCGCCGGCTTCGAACGGATGGCAACTGCTTACGAGGCCTCGCTCCCACCGGACCGGTTCATGGCCATCCGCTACGAGGATGTCGTGGCAGACCAGCGCGGCAAGACGGAGGCGCTGCTCGATTTCTGCGGGCTCGATTGGGAAGAGGCCTGCATGCAGTTCCAGCGCAATGCCGAGCCCGTTGCGACCGCAAGTTCGGTGCAGGTTCGCTCGCCGATCTATTCGAGCTCGATCGGCCAATGGCGTCGCTATAATGCCGCGAGCGCGCAGGTCGAAGACAGCCTGGCGAAGTTCGGCGTCGATCCCGGCGAAGGCTGACACGTTCCCGGCGGAAAAGAGCACACCACAAGTTCGATTGCCCTTCCCCTGACGAGGGCCTAGGTACCATCCTGTGGTCGCGTCCGTTGGGGGCAACCTGCGATTAGCGACGAACAGCTAAATCTCGAATCCGAAACCGGCGCCACCGAGGAGGGCGTGCCGCTGGCCTTCAACCGGCCACCGGTCGAGCGCCTCGAGCCGTGGGTCGGCAGGTCGATCGTCGCAGTTGCAAATGCACCCGGCGACATCACCCTGCACGGCCTCCTGTGCAACGATGCTTCCTACTTGCGAAGCGCGGTCGACGTGGACTGGAGCGTCGAGACCGCCGACGGCATGCTCGCCATCCGCGACGAGACTTTCCTGTGCGGCCAGCACTCGAAGGCGATGCCGCTCGGCTATTGTGGCGGCATCAAAGTTGCCGGCCTGATGCTCCGCCCGGGCGCATTGCATACGCTCTTCGGGCTGGAGGAAGTGGGCATGGTCGACCGGATCCGGGGAATTACCGCTGCCGGAATTCCCGATGAAGAGGTCACCGGCCTCTACTCGCCGGATATTGCTCCGCAGCAGTGGCTCGAAAGGCTTGAGGACTGGTTCGCAACCCGCATCGCGGTGATCGATCCGCCGCCACCGGACCCCTTGTCACAGACATTCGAGCTTCAGGCTTTTGCCGACCCGAACAAGAGCATCCATGAATTTGCCGAGGCTCACGACATCTCGGTCAGGACGCTCGAACGTATGACGAAGCGGGATTTCGGCCTCAAGCCCAAGCAGGTCATGCGCCGCGCGCGCATACTCGATCTTGCGGCGCAATTGTGCGGAGTCGCCGACGAGAAGGAGGAAGACATCCTGCTGCGCTTCTTTGACGATGCGCACCTGATCAGGGAGTTCAGAGCCTTCTTCGGCATGACGCCCGGGGTCTTCAAGCGCAACCGCTCGGGCTTGCTGACCCTCAGCCTCGAGATAAGGCAGGCGCGCAGGCTGGAAATGCTGGAGAAGATCGAACCCGGAGCGGTGCGTCCATGGATGCGGCGCGCCTTCCATCCGGCGCCCGAGGGGTAGGCCCCCGCATGGTGCTGGTCAGCGCCAGTCGGGCCCGAAAATCTCGAAACCGCGCGCTTCGAGCTGGTCGAGCACACCACCGTCTTCTGCAAGGACGCGCAGCGGCACGACTGCGAGCGTCACTCCGGTGTCAGTAGAGGCCTCGGCGATCATGCCGGTCCACTGGTCGCGAATTTCCTCGCCGAGATTGTCGTCCGCCCATGGCCAGCAGGTACCGAGCGCGATCTCGAGCGGATTATCCATGACCCCGGCGACATCGAAAGTGCGCCAGGCATCGCCGCGCGCTGCGATCACCTCCTGTCCGGCTTCGACCGCCGTCATAGCCGCGAGGAGGCAGGGGATATGGTCTTCCGGTGGCGCTTCCGCGAGGTCGTCTAGCAGGTCCTCGCCGCGAAACCGCTCGGGCCGCGTGATCGGCACGTCCGCGCGCTTGGCTGCCTTGCGCACGATGTCGGTCGCATCCTTGGTCGTGTCGTCATCGAAATCGAGCCGCCTCGCGAGCAGGTCGAAGGATGTCATCAGGAAGCTGCGGCGGTCGTAGTCGATATCGTATTCGGCCTCGAGCGCTGCCAGCCGCGCGCGCTGTTCGGGCGAAAGGTAATCGGCGGCCGTGCTGCGATCGGGCAGCTTGGTGAACTTGCCACCGCTGAAGATCATCCGGAAGACATCGCCCGGCGAGAACTTGGGCGGTGCGCGCAGGATGACACGGCTCGCTTCGGCGCTCGCTTCTTCCAGCCGCTCGGGCTGCCATGGGGTCGCTTTCGGGACCGCGGTGATCTCGCCCACGAGGATGATCGTGCCCGTAGGAGTATCGATGGTCCACATCGGCGCGCCCGAACGCTGCGCGGTAACGACGATCTCGTTCTGCGAAGACGGGGCTTGCGACGAAGCGGGGAGCGCCCAGAGCGAGGCGGCGGCGAGGGTTGCTGCGGCAAGAGGTTTCGAGATCATGCCCGCGGGACTAGCGAGCGTGGGATAGACGGTTTCTGAATGCACCGGCGCGGGAAACGCTCGCGTGGAAGAGCGTTGTTAGGAAAGGAGGTGGCCGGTCCGCGGCAGCCGGACGCCTTGGAGGCAGCACTTTCATGCTTTCCATCATCGAGGACCAATCCGCATGGATCGGCCTTGTCATTCTCATCGGGCTGTTCGTGCTTTTCGCGACAGAGAGGTTCGCGCCGGTCATCGTCGCGATCGCCGGGGCGGCGATCATGCTCATCCTCGGCTACCTTCCGCGCAGCGAAATGGAGCTGGTCTTCGCCAATCCCGCGCCGATCACTATCGCTGCCATGTTCATTCTGTCGGGCGCGCTGATCCGCACCGGCGTGGTCGAAGCGCTCGCAAGTATCGCGGTCCGGCGAACCAAGGGCAGGCCGCGGCGATCCATCGCCGAGCTTCTGGGCGGCACCTTCGTCGCCTCGTCTCTGGTCAACAACACGCCCGTGGTGATCATCCTTGTCCCGGTCCTCAAGAAGATCGCCAAGGTCGCCGGGACAACGGCGGGGCGCCTTCTTATTCCGCTCTCCTATCTCTCGATCCTCGGCGGAACCCTCACGCTGATCGGCACATCGACGAATCTGCTGGTCGACGGGGTCGCCCAGCGTGCGGGCGAGCCGGCCTTCGGGATATTCGAGCTTACCGGGGTCGGCCTTATCGCCGCTGCCACCGGCACCGCGTTTCTCCTGCTCACCGGCCGTTTCCTGCTTCCCGATCGCGAGGAAGACGAAGCGGTGGGCGGCACGCCGGTAGAAGAGCGCTATCTCACCGAACTCAGGATTGCCGAGGAGGATGCGGAGATCGGCAAGCCGGCCAGCGAGATCGCTCTGGCCAAACGCTCGGGTATCCGGCTCGTTGGTATAGAGCGATCGGGCGAGATCATGCGCGGCGATTTCTCGCAGATCATCCTGCAGGCCGGCGACAAGCTTCTATTGGCTGCCAATCAGGCGGAACTGCTCTCGCTCTCGCAGCGAAAGGGCAGTTCACTGGGCCTGTCGCTCAAGGGCACACCGCAGCAGGGCGAGACCCGTATCGTCGAAGCGGCCATTTCGCCCAGCCATCCGACCCTGGGCCGCAAGCTGTCGGAGATACCCTTCCTTGCGAAGACGAACGCGCGGATCCTTGGCCTCTCGCGTGCCCGCCACTTGCCGGGACCGAACCTTTCGCAGACCCGGCTTCGCGCTGCGGACCACCTGGTTGTCGAAGGCTCGCCCGCATGCGTCGCGGCGCTGGAAGCCAACGTGAATTTGATCAATATCTCACAGCCCGAGACCCGGCCCTATCGCCGTTTCCGCGCGCCGGTCGCGATTGCAACGATGATCGGCATCATTGCACTGGCTTCCCTAGGTGTCTGGACGATCGAGCTCCTCGCCATCACGGGCGTCGCGATCGTGCTGCTGGCACGCTGTATCGACCCCGAGGAAGCCTGGCGCAGCATCGACGGGAACGTGATCGTGCTGATTTTCGGGATGCTCGCCGTCGGAGTCGGGCTGGAAGGGGCAGGGACCGTGGACCTGATCGTGAGTGCAGCAGTGCCCTATCTCGCGACACTGTCACCGCTTTTCCTGCTGCTCGCCATCTACATGCTGACTTCGGTGCTGACCGAAGCGGTGACCAACAATGCCGTGGCGGTCATCATGACGCCGATCGTCCTGACGCTGGCGAACGACCTCGGTGTCGAGCCGAGGCCACTACTCTTCGCCGTGATGTTCGCGGCATCGGCCAGCTTCGCAACGCCGGTCGGATACCAGACGAACACCATCGTCTACGCGGCCGGCAACTACCGCTTTTCGGATTTCCTGAAGATCGGCGCGCCCATGAACGTGGTGGTGGGCATCGCGACCTGCGTCGCGATCGAACGCCTAATCTGGACCTGAGGCCTCAGACTCCGGCGTCGCTCAGCAATGCGGCCCGAAGCTCGCCGATGCCCATGCCCTTCTCGCTCGAAGTGACGTGGATCTTGGGATAGGCAGCGACGTGCTTCTTCGCCTCGGCTTCGACTGCGGCAACGGTCTTGGCGAGTTCGCTTGCCTTGATCTTGTCTGCCTTGGTCAGGACGATGCGATAGCCCACTGCAGCCTCGTCGAGCATCTTCATCATCTCGCGGTCGACGTCTTTCAGCCCATGGCGGCTATCGACCAGCACGAGGTTGCGCACCAGCACCTGACGCCCGCGCAGATAAGTGCGCACAAGGTTCTTCCACTTCTCGACGACCTTTACCGGCGCCTTGGCAAAGCCGTAGCCGGGCATGTCGACGAGGCGGAACAGCGTCGGATCGCCGACCTCGAAGAAGTTGAGTTCCTGCGTGCGGCCCGGCGTCACCGAGGTGCGCGCGATGGCCTTGCGGTTCGTCAGCGCGTTCAGAAGCGAGCTCTTGCCCACGTTCGAGCGGCCCGCGAATGCGATCTCGGGCACGGTCGGTTCGGGCAGGAATTTCAGCTGCGGAGCCGAGAGGAGGAACTCCACCCGGCCCGAAAACAGCTTGTTCGCGCGCCGCTCAAATTGGGCCAGTTCGGCGGCTTCTTCTTCGGTCACTTCTGGGCCTTTTCTGCCGCTGCAGCCTTTTCGGCCTTCTCCTTCTCAGCCGCCGCCTTGAGCTGGGGGTGCTTCGAATAGAGATACTTCTGCTGGGCCAGCGTGAGGATGTTCGAGGTTACCCAGTAGAGCAACAGGCCGGCCGCGAACGGCGCCATGATGAACATGAGAACCCAGGGCATGATCGCGAAGACCTGCTGCTGGATTGGGTCCATCGCAGACGGGTTCAGCTTGAAGGTCAGCCACATCGTCACACCCAACAGCACTGCGAGGATGCCGATCGCAAGGAAGCTGGGCGGCGTGAACGGCAGCAGGCCGAAGAGGTTGAGGATCGTCGCCGGATCGGGCGCCGAAAGGTCGCTGATCCAGAGGAACTCCTGGTGGCGCATTTCGATCGCGAGGTAGAGCACCTTGTAGAGCGCGAAGAAGATCGGGATCTGCAGGAGCAGCGGAAGGCAGCCGGCAAGCGGGTTGACCTGCTCTTCCTTGAACAGCTTCTGCATCTCCTGCTGCTGCTTGACGCGATCGTCCTTGTACTTCTCCTGGAGCGCTTTCATTTTCGGCTGGATCGCCTTCATGCCCGCCATCGAGGCGAACTGCTTCTGCGCGATCGGGAACATGATGCCGCGCACGATCACCGTCAGGATGATGATCGCGACACCGAAGTTGCCCACGAGATCGAAGATGTTGTTGAGCAGCCAGAGCAGCGGCTTTTCGAACCAGCGGAACCAGCCCCAGTCGATCGCAAGGCCGAACTGGGCGATGCCCGCATCCTGGTAGGCGTCGAGAATTTCGCTTTCTTTCGCACCTGCATAGAGCTGCGAAGTGGTGGTGATCTTGCGACCTGCGGGAATGGTCACCGGATCGTAGATCATGTCGGCGCGATAAACGTCGCCACCGAGTGCGCGGAAGGTCGCATCGGGCGTGGCGCCGCTCTGCGGGACCAGCGCGGCGAGCCAGTAGATGTCGGTAAAGCCGATCCAGTCGGTCGCCCCCTGCGGAGTTACCTTATTCTCATCGTCGACATCGTCGTAATCGTAGTCGTAGCTGACGCTCTGGCCGAACGACCCGATCGGGCCCGAGTGCGCGATGAAGAAGTCGACGCTCGCGGTTTCGCTCGTGCGGCCGACGAGGCCGTAGGGCTGCGCGACGACGGGAACTTCGCTCGTGTTCGAAATCGCCTGCTCGACCGTGAGCATATAGTTCTCGTCGATCGAATAGGTCATCTCGAGGAGGATGCCGTTCTCCGCCTGATGGCGGAGCGTGACCGGCGTATCCTGCGTCAGCGTGTCGCCGTCGGCCTGCCAGACGATGTCGTCCGAGACCTTCGCGCCGTTCACGAGGAATCCGTACTGCGCATATTGCTGGGTCGAGGTACCGCGTGGCGCGAAGATGCGGACCGGACCGCTGTCCTCGTCGGTGTTCTCGGCGTAGTCTTTGAGCACGATGTCGTCGACCATCGCGCCGGTCAGGTTGATCGAACCTGCGATCTTGGGCAGAATCGATGGCAACGCGGTCTGCCGCGCCGAGCGAAGTTTCGAGATCGACGACGCTCGCAGCGCCTTCACCGATCTCGCCACTGGCAGCAGCGACCTGCTCGGCCGGCGTATCGACTTTCTCGGCCGTGACCGGCACTTCCTCGGGCTGAGGATAGAAGTAGTCCATCGCCCATTGCCAGCCGATTAGGACGGCGAGCGAGAGCGTGAGCACGAGCACGAAATTGCGTGAGTTTTCCAAGGTCGATCCCGTTGGTGAATGTCTTCGATCAGATGGGAAGAGTGTATTGCTACGTCAAGACAGTACCCGCTCAGGGCACCGGGTCATGGCCGCAGCCCCCCCAAGGTTGGCAGCGCAATAGCCGCTTCGTGGCCAGCCATCCACCCTTGATTGCCCCGTATTTCTGCAGGGCCTCGATGGCGTACTGGCTGCACGAGGGCGTGTAGCGGCAAGTGGGCGGCAAGATACGGCTCGGACCGAGCTGCCAAGCGCGCGCGATCCAGATGAAAATGTACTTCACTTGCGCGGTGACCGTTTGTGGCGGGGACGCCTTGCGCGGTCTCCCTCGCCCTTCGATGCACGGGCCAGCGCGGCGGCGAGCTCTTCACGCATCTTCGCGAAATCCCGTTCCACCCCGCCCTCGCGTCCGATCAGGATGTGGTCGTGGTCCGCCAGACCTGCTTCGGGGAGCGCCGCCCACAGCAGTTCGCGGAACCGGCGCTTCATCCGGTTGCGCACCACGGCGTTGCCGATCTTCTTGGTGACGGTGATGCCGTAGCGCTTGCCCCGCCCGTCGTTCGGACGGGTGAGCAGCACGAATCCCGGCTTCGCATTGCGCAAACCGCGATTGGCAGCGAGGAAATCGCTGCGCTTGCGGATGACGGAGAGGCTCGGGTCCATGGAAGCCAGATACGCAAAACGGGCCCCCGATGGGAGCCCGTTTGACTATCGCGATCGAAGCCGCGCCGGAGCGCGACCGATCAGGCGATTACGCGCAGAGGTTCTTGCGACCGCGAGCGCGGCGTGCACGCAGAACCTTGCGACCACCCGGGGTAGCCTTGCGCGCAAAGAAACCGTGGCGACGGGCGCGCACGAGGTTCGAGGGCTGGAAAGTCCGCTTCATCGGATGATCCTTCGTTTATTCGTTGTCAGCCGGGCGAATCGCTCCGACAAAAAAGGGCCGCCGAAACGGGCGACCGCCTACAGGTGGGCGCGCTTAAGGAAATCGGGCGAGAAGGTCAAGCCTGAAGCGGGCTTGATCGACTACGGATCGACCAAGTCTCGACAATATAACAACTTCTTGCCAGACCACCAATATCGCAGGGGGGAATGGAAGTGGTCGCACTGGTCCGGACGGTGGCCTATCTCGGGCTGGAAGCACGCGCTGTCGAGGTGCAATGCTCGCTCGCACCGGGATTGCCCAATTTCAATATCGTGGGCCTTGCCGACAAGGCGGTGGGCGAAAGCAAGGAGCGGGTCCGCGCCGCGCTTTCCAGCATGGGTCTCGCGCTTCCGCCCAAGCGGATCACCATCAATCTCTCGCCCGCCGACCTGCCCAAGGAAGGTTCGCATTACGATCTGCCGATAGCGCTCGCCGTGCTCGCTGCCATGGGCATAACCGATGCCGAGCAGCTCGAAGACTGGGTCCTCGTGGGCGAACTGGCACTCGATGCGCGGATCGCGCCCTCGCCCGGTGTCCTGCTCGCCGCGATCCATGCGAGCGAGCAGGAGAAGGGCCTGATCTGTCCTGCCGCGCAAGGCTCGGAAGCCAAGTGGGCCAGCGAAGTGCCGGTGATCGCCGCACCGGATATCGCCAGCCTGCTGAACCACCTCAAGGGCACCAGCCAGCTGCCCCAGCCCGAACAGGGCGAGGTGGAAGAGGCAGGTAGCGCCCCCGACCTCCGCCAGGTCAAGGGACAGGAAACCGCCAAGCGCGCGCTGGAGATCGCTGCCGCGGGCGGCCACAATTTGCTCATGATCGGTCCGCCCGGTGCAGGAAAGTCGCTGCTCGCCAGTTGCCTGCCTGGCATCCTCCCGCCGCTCTCGCCCTCCGAGGCGCTCGAGGTGAGCATGGTGCAATCGGTCGCGGGCCTGCTCGAGGAAGGGCGCATCAGCCGCGTCCGGCCCTTCCGCGCCCCGCACCACTCGGCAAGCATGGCCGCGCTCACCGGCGGCGGCCTCAAGGTGAAGCCGGGCGAAGTCAGCCTCGCGCATCTCGGGGTGCTGTTTCTCGACGAGCTGCCCGAGTTCCAGCGTGCCGTGCTCGATTCGCTACGCCAGCCGCTCGAGACGAACACGATCGATGTCGCGCGCGCCAATGCGCATGTGACCTTCCCCGCCAATGTGCAGCTGGTCGCGGCGATGAACCCGTGCCGCTGCGGGCACCTCGGCGATCCCGCGCTCGCGTGCAGCCGTGCGCCCAAATGCGCCGCTGACTACCAGAGCAAAGTATCGGGCCCGATGCTCGACCGGATCGACCTTCATGTCGAAGTCGATCCCGTCAGCGCCGCCGACTTGGCACTGCCTCCGGCGGCCGAGGGCACCGCCGAGGTCGCGGCACGGGTCGCAAATGCGCGGGCGGTGCAGAGCGCCAGGGCCGAGGTAAGCGGGGCGCGGACCAATGCCGAATTGCAGGGCGATGCCCTCGAGACATTCGCCGGGCCCGACGAGAAGGGGCGCGAGTTCCTTATGCAGGCGGCGACCGCCATGCGCCTGTCGGCACGCGCCTACACGCGCATGCTGAGAGTTGCCCGCACGATCGCCGATCTCGCAGGTTCGGAGCAGGTCGGGCGCATCCATATTGCCGAAGCGCTCAGCTACCGGAGGCAACCACCGCGCGCCTAGACCGTTGCAACTGCTGAAAGGGGAGCAAAATGAAGCCATTCGCCAACACGTGGAGCGGCCTTGCGGCAGTCCTCGCGATCCTCGCGGCAGCCGGATGCGCACCGGTCGACAGGCCGGAAGGCGCGTCGGTATCGTCGAGCGAACAGCAGCGCAGCGGCGCGCTTGCACTTTTCCCGGTGCTCGACGCTGAAGCGAAGCCCGGGGACAATGTCGTCATCTCCCCGGCGAGCATCGATCTCGCCTTCGGCCTCCTCCATGCAGGCGCAAGGGGCGACACGCGCCAGCAACTTGAAGACATCCTTCCCCCGCCGGATGATCCGCTTGGCTTCGAAAGCGACGAGCGCGATGTCAGGGTCAACATATCAAACGCGCTCTTCCTCGATCGCGATTTCCGTTTCCGTGACAGCTATCTGCGTGACACGAGGAGGAACTACGAGGCCGAGACCGAGACTGTCGATTTTACTGACAAGCAGGCCAGCGCGGATACGATCAATGCCTGGGCGAACGAGGCGACCGAAGGGCTGATCCCGAAGGTCATCGCGCCCTCGGGGATCGAAGACACCATGATCGCGCTGCTCGCCAACGCGCTCTACTTCGAAGGGCTTTGGCGCACTAAGCTCATGTCACAGCAGGAATTGCCGTTCCTCTTCGGCAACGGGGAGGAGAAGCCTTTTACCTTCGTCGGTGAGACCTTCGATACCCTGTACACGAAGAGCAAGGGTTGGGAGGCGATCCGCCTGCCCTATCGCAATCCGCGCTACGCCATGGACATCATGATCCCCGAGGACCGGGAAATCATGTCGGCTGCGCCGTCGCTCGAATTCATCGAGCGCGTGAAACTACGCCTCGACGAAGAAGACCCCGAGCTGGTGCGCGTCCAGATACCCCAATTCGAAACAGACTATTCGCAGTCGCTAGTGAATTCGCTCAAGACATTGGGCCTCACGCTCCCGTTCAACGAGATAGAGGCCGATCTGAGCGGGATTGCCGAACCGGGACAGCGACCGATCAGTGTCAGCGAGGTGAAGCATGTCACCAAGCTGCAGGTCTACGATGAGGGCACGAAGGCTGCGGCGGTGACGACAATCAGCATAATCACGACAGGCGCCCGCGTGCAGCCCAAGGAACCGATCCTGTTCCGTGCGGACCGGCCGTTCATCGTCATACTGCGCGACCTCGAGCGCGACGCCGTCCTTTTCATTGGCCGGATCGCCGACCCGCAGCCCTTCGATCCCGAGGTGATCGAACCCTAGGAAGCCGATCACCGTGCGACCGGCCAGAATTGACCAGGAGCCGGAATGACGGCAGATTCTCCTCCTGCTGCAGGGCTCCGGGGAGGGAATCATGCCGTACAAGAAAGCGTATCTTTGGGTCGTGCTGGCAGCCTTGCTGACCATTCCGGCATTCTGGCGCGGATATTTCGGGCGCATGTCCGAAGTTGGCTGGGAACTGCATTTCCACGCTGCGACGGCGACAGGTTGGATGATCCTGCTCGCAGCGCAGGCCTGGGCGGCGCATCGGCGCGACAAGCTCTGGCTCCACCGGACCCTAGGCAGGGCGAGCCTTTTCTTCTTCCCGCTCTTCTTCGCCAGTGCGATGCTGGTCGTCTGGTCGATGGCCAATACGACCGCATTCGGCGACAGCATCATCTACGAAGCCCATGGCGAAGGTCTGGGCGCATACGACCTCCTATCGGTCGTCGGGATAGGCGCTTTCTATTATCTGGCCCTCAAGGAAAGGCGCAGCGTTCACGTGCACGCACGATGGATGATCGGCACGCTGTTCGCGCTGATCGGGCCGATGCTCGCAAGACTGATGGCCATCCCGCTCTTCGTCACCCTCGGAGCGAGTCAGGCTCCGACCGACATATTCTACGGCGCGCTGGTCCTAGCCCATGCGATCGCCTTCGCCATCGCATTCTGGCTCTGGCGCGGCGCGCCCATCGCCGGGAAACAGCCAATGAAATGGGTCTCGCTATTGGTCGTGGGCCAGGCGGCAATCTTCGCGGTCGCTCGGCTATCGGATAGCTGGCGCGAGGTGTTCATGGCGATGGGCCGGACGGATTCCACGATCTGGCTACTGCTGGGCCTGGCAATCGGCGCTGCGCTGACTTGGGCTGGCTGGCAGGCGGGCAAGGTGCGGGGAAGCAAAACGGCCGCCCCTGCAGAAGGAGCGGCCGTCTAAGCGTTCACAGGTCTACTAAGGCTCAGTCTTCCTCGCTGATGTCGAGGTTGAGCTTGACCGTTTCGTGTTCGTCGTCGCCTTCGAACTTGGCGAGGAAATCGGCGATCGGCATCGACTGGTCGGGCATGGCGCCCATGGCCGGCGCAGGCACGGCCTCGGCATTGCCTGCAGCCGGTGTCGTCTTCACGTGGAGATAGGGTACCCAGACTTCGCCATAGTCGGCCTGCTGGTACCAGACGTCGAGCACGTCGTAACTCGCCCAGCTGCCATCGGGCTCCTTCAGGCGAATGCCTTCACCAATGCGCGGCACGCTCACCGCCTTGATGCGGAATTGCGTCTGGTGCGACTCGTTCTGAACTTCGATTTCGATCACGTTCGGTTTTTCCGGCTCTTACGTGGGGCAAGCCCCCGATTCACATGGCGTTATGCCAGCGAGGTCTTGCGATCAATTTAACGATGACGTCACGAAGTCGGGTGAACGAAGCCTTTTCCAACTCGTGCATTGCTTTTCAAATACTTATACTAGACGAAAGCGAGAGTTGCGCCTTGGAAAGTGACGTCACTTTCCGCCTGAAGATGCGAAAAATCCTTCCCTCTTTAACCATATCACCGTGAATCGGCGGCGTAGGGCGTATTCTTGACGAGGTGTCGATTGTAGTCGGGCGCGCCGTCACTCCACCACACCGGTCCGCGCTCGCCGAGCGCAACCTTGGCCGCATGAACATCGGCGCGCGCCGCCTTCTCTGCAGTCCGGTCTCCCGCCTTGAGCGCCGCTCCTACAGCGCGGCGCGCGTCCATGAGCCGATCGACTAACATTGCGCGCTCGGCTTCGGGAAGGCCGGGATTGCTCGCACGCCACAAGCGGCCGCGAATGATGATGTAGCGGCCGTCGGGCGTCTTATCGGGAGATTCTTTCAGGCGGCGTCGCGCGCCTTGCGCAGCGCCTCGAGGTCGACCACCGAGCCCATTCCCAGCACTGCGCCCTCGGTAGCCTTGCTGCCGTCGGCACGGATACCGAGGTTGGCGCGCTCGACCAGGTGAAGGTCCTGCGGGCCGAGAATGCGGCCATCGTGGCTGAGGATCGAAGTCGGGCCGATCGGCAGGCGATCGCGCTCGTCGACGAGAACCGGGTTCTCGATGACTTCAGCACCGTACTTCTGGCCCCACTGGCGCAGCGCAACCATGGCGGGGAGCAGGTCGAAGCCCTTCTCGGTCAGGCGATATTCGATCTTGCGGCGATCATCGGGGCAGGGATCGCGGCGCAGGATCCCGTGTTCGACCAGCTTGGCGAGCCGGTTCGAGAGGATGTTGCGTGCAATACCGAGCTCACTCAGGAATTCCTCGAAGTGGTGCAGCCCGTTAAAGCTGGCGCGCAGGATCATGAAACTCCAGCGTTCGCCCATGACCTCCAGCGCCTGCGGCAGGCCGCATTCGGTCAGTTCGCGCAACGGTTCGCGGATGTCGCCCATAAAATCAGTCCTTTCCCAGCAACCTATCTAGCGCAAAAATTCGATCTGCCAAATTTTTCGGAAAAAGGGTTGCGCAAAGCAACCTATCTGGATAGGTAGCGATTCGCAACCAGTTGCAAAGAGAAACTTAGATTGCTCTTTCCGCAATGGGTGTTGTGAAAAATGCACCAACCGAAAGGTACCGATCGATGACCCTCTCCCTCCCCCGTTCGACCAAGCTCGGCGTCCTCGGCGCTGCTCTCGCTTACACCGCTGCCGGCTTCGGCACGCTGGCCCTGCCGACCGTCGCCGAAGCGCGCGACACCGGCCCGTTCTACACCGCCGAGCTCGCACAGCCTGCCAGCGAAACCACCGTCATCGCCGGCGGCGTTGCATGGAAGTGCCAGGACACGACCTGTGTCGCCGGCAAGGGCACCTCGCGTCCGATGCGCATGTGCCGCGAACTCCAGCGCGATCTCGGCGAAGTCGTCGCTTTCACCACCAAGGGTGAACAGCTCGAGGAATCGCGTCTCGAGAAGTGCAACCGCTGATAGCGAATGCCTCCTAGTCCCCCACCCCCTCTCCATCAGGGTGGACCTATGAGCCCCGGCGACATCCGCCGGGGCTTTTTCTTGCCTAGACGAGGCCGCGGTCAGCAAGATCGCGCTCGAGACCGCCCGCGTCGATGAAATGATGGACCTGCCACCCGCATTCGCGCGCCGATTCGATATTGGCGGCATTGTCGTCGATGAAGAGCATTCCTGCCGGTTCATGGCCGAAACGCTCTGCAGACAGCGCGAAGATCGCCGGGTCGGGTTTGGCGAGGCATTCCTCGCCCGAGACGACGATGTCGCGGAAACGCGTGAAGATCGGCGCGGTCGGCACGAAGCCCGCCCAGAACTCGGCTCCGAAATTGGTGATCGCGAAAAGCGGCATGCCGCGCTCGTCGAGCCGCTCGACCAGCGCGTGGCTGCCAGCGACGGGCCCGGGAATGGTTTCGTTGAAGCGACCCGCATAGGCGCGGATTTCGGTCTCGAATTCGGGATATAGCGCGATCCGTTCGGGCACCATGTCGGCGAGCGGGCGCCCGCGATCATGCTCGAAGTGCCATTCCTCGGTCACGACTTCACCGAGGACCTTCTCTAACCGCACCGGATCGTCGACGATCTTCTCGAACAGGGCAGACAGCTGCCACTGGTAGAGGACACGCCCCACGTCGAAGACTACAGCCTCGACAGCTTGCTTAGCCATTTCACGTCACTCCAAACATCAACGGCCCGCACTCCCTAGGGGAGCCGGGCCGATAGACAGACAATCGCGAGGCATGCCCCGCGCAGCCGAAGCTTAGCCCTGGCGGGCCTTGAAGCGACGGTTGGTCTTGTTGATGACGTAAGTGCGGCCGCGACGACGGATCACGCGGCAATCGCGGTGACGGCTCTTGAGCGACTTGAGGCTGTTGCGGATCTTCATCGTATCTCTCTAATCAAATAAATACGCGCCGGAGATGGAGCCCCGACGCGCCAATTTCAAGCGCGCCCGTTAGCGAGCGCGGTGATTCTGGTCAAGGCTTTCCCCGCAATTCGGTCAGCCTGCGCTCCCATTGCAGCGCATGTGTGATGATCTCGCCGAGATCGTCATGCTCGGGCTTCCACGGCAATGTGGCGCGGATGCGCGAGGGATCGGACACCAGCTCGGCCGGATCGCCCGCCCGGCGCGGTTCCATTCGCCTCTCGATCTTCGAGTTCGTCACCCTGTCGACCGCATCGAGCACTTCGAGCACCGAGAAGCCCTTGCCATAGCCGCAGTTCATGGTGAGCGAACGATCGGGATGTCCGATCAGCGCTTCGAGTGCGAGCACATGGGCCGAGGCTAGGTCGCTGACATGGATATAGTCGCGCACGCCGGTCCCGTCGGGCGTATCGTAGTCGTTCCCGAATACCGAGACGCCGTCGCGCTTTCCGGTCGCCGCCTCGCAGGCGACCTTGATGAGATGCGTTGCGCCCGCCGTGGACTGGCCGCTGCGTGCCTGCGGATCGGCGCCTGCCACGTTGAAATACCTGAGCGCACAGAAATTGAACCCGTGGGCCTCACTCGCATCGGCAAGCATCTGCTCCGTCATCAGCTTCGACCAGCCATACGGGTTGATCGGGTTCCTCGGCGAATCCTCGGAAATCGGAGAGCCTTCCGGCACGCCATAGGTCGCCGCGGTGGAAGAGAAGATGAAATGCTCCACCCCGCCCTTTACCGCGGCCTCGATCAGCGCGCGGCTCTTCACCGTGTTGTTCTCGTAATATTTGAGCGGCTGCTCGACCGATTCAGGGACGACGATCGAGCCTGCGAAGTGCATTATCGCCCTCGTGCCTTGTTCGGAGAAAATCCGCGCCAATAGTTCGGCGTCGGCAATGTCGCCTTCATAAAGAGGCACGCCCTCCGGAACGGCGAAGGCAAAGCCAGTCGAGAGGTTGTCGATCACCGCCACAGGCCATCCCGCATCCTTGAGCGCGAGCACCGCATGACTGCCGATATATCCGGCGCCGCCGGTGACGAGGACGGGGACCTTGCTGTCGTTTTCCATCGACGGCGGGCCTAGCATACGATTTGGTAAGGGCAATTACCTAAGAGGCTCGCCGCATGCATTGCGGAGCCTTGCTTGCCACTACCCGTTGGTAGAAGCTGAGCTTCGGTTTTTCGCATTGCATGAAAGGTCGCACGATGAAGTATCCAACCCTCTTTTCCGCCGCGCTGGCAACACTTGCCCTTGGCGCCTGCGCAACGCCTCCCGGCCCGGTCGAGGTAACGCGCTTCGTCGCGCCCGAGAGCGTCGAAAGGTTGGGCGAAGGCACGATCTTCATCGAAAGCGCGGAAGGTGAAGACAACGACAGCCTGATGATGGCGCCGTACAAGTCGGCCATTGCCGAGGAACTGCGCAGCCTGGGCTATACCGAGAGCGACCGTGCATCGGCCTCGCAGATCGCGACGGTCTCGGTCGAGCGCTACGTCCTCGAGGCAGGCGGCAGGCGCTCGCCGGTCAGCGTCGGCGTTGGCGGCAGCACGGGGACTTACGGGTCCGGCGTGGGCGTCGGCATCGGTATCAACCTGGGCGGCGGAGAGCGCGACAAGGTCGGCACGATGCTCGCCGTGACCATCCGTGATGCGGACACCTCGCAAAGCCTTTGGGAAGGCCGCGCAGACTTCCGTGTGAAAGACAATTCTCCCCTTGCGCGATCAAACGCCAACGCGCAGACGGTGGCCGCCGCGCTGTTCAGCGATTTCCCCGGCAACAATGGCGAAACCATAGAAGTAGAGGTCTCCGAGTGAGCGATATCCGCATTGATTCAGCATTCGACAGCGGCAACATCGAGGTCCTGTCGGTGGACGGCGCGAATGCGACGCTGGCCATCCCGCTGGATACCGAGAGCGAGTTCAAGCAGTGGTTCCACTTCCGCGTCGCTGGCGCGAAGGGCCGCGAACTGGTGCTCAAGATCACGCAGCTTTCGGACAGTGCCTATCCCGATGGCTGGCCCGACTATGACGCCTGCGTTTCCGAAGACCGCGACTATTGGGGCCGCGCTTCGTCGAGCTACGACAAGGATGAGCAAGGCGGCACGTTGACGATCCGCTACACGCCCGCCAGCGATATCGCATGGTTCGCCTATTTCGCTCCATACTCGATGGAGCGTCACCACGACCTCGTCGCCGAAGCAGCCGCTTCGGAAGGCGTCGACCATATCGCGCTCGGCAATACGCTCGACGGCCAGCCTATCGACTGCCTCGAGATGGGCGAAGGCAGCTACAACGTGTGGCTCTATGCCCGCCAGCATCCGGGCGAAACGCAGGCCGAATGGTGGATGGAAGGCGCGCTCGAAGTGCTGACCGATCCCGCCGACAGCGTGGGCCGCGCGCTGCGCAAGCGCTGCCGCCTGCACATCGTGCCGAACTGCAACCCCGACGGCTCGCGCCGCGGCAATTTGCGCGTCAACGCAGCCGGTGCGAACCTCAACCGCGAGTGGGAAAACCCGACTGCCGAGCGCAGCCCGGAAGTCCTCGCGATCCGCAACCACATGGACAAGACCGGCGTCGATTTCGCCATGGATGTCCACGGTGACGAGGCGATCCCTGTCAGCTTCCTCGCCGGCTACGAGGGTATCCCTTCGTGGACCGAGGAGCACGGCAAGCGCTATTACAGCTACGAGAGCATCCTGGATCGCCGCACACCCGATTTCCAGACCGAACAGGGCTACACCAAGGCCGCCCCGGGCAAGGCCAATCTCTCGATGAGCACCAATCAGGTCGCAGAGCGTTTCGGCGCGACCGCGATGACGCTCGAGATGCCCTACAAGGACAACAAGGTAGATCCCGAGCCCGAGCAGGGGTGGTCGCCCGAGCGCTGCAAGTTCCTTGCGCGCGACTGTCTCGCGGCGCTGGTCGAATTCATGGACCAACAGGGCGTCTGACGCGCCTCAGCGCACGATCGGAATCTTGAGTTCGATCGTGCGCGCGTCCGCATCGATCTCCACATCGCCCCCATGCGGGAGGCTCAACTGCCCGCGATGGTGGCCGATGTTCGCGCCGACGAAGGCGGGAATGCCAAGCCGCGCGAGATGCCGGTCAAGAACCTCGTCCAGCGTTAGCCCGGCATAGTCAGGGTCGTCCGAGGCGCAGCTGCGGCAGCGGCCGAAAACCACGCCTGACAGCCTGTCGAGCACGCCTGCCAGCGAGAGTTGCTGGAGCATGCGATCGATACGGTATTCCTCCTCGTTGACGTCCTCGAGGAAGAGGATCGCGCCGTCGAAATCGGGCGTCCACGGCGTGCCCATAAGGGTCGAAAGGACGGTGAGGTTGCCACCTAGTAGCCTTCCGGGGGCGCGCCCCGAAGTAATCGTGCGCCCCGTCGAGACCTCGCCATCGTCGGCCAGCACCGGGGTCTCGCCAGTGAAGCCGAGCCGCCAGAGACTTTCCCAGCTGGCTTTCGGCCAGGGGCTGCTCGCATTGGGCGCGTGCAGCGTGGCAAATCCTGCCCGCGCGGCGATCGCGAGGTGCAGCGAGGTCGTGTCGCTGTAGCCGATCAGCAGCTTGGGATTGCGCGCGATCATGTCCCAGTCGAGCAGCTCGAGCAGCCGCGCTCCGCCCCAGCCGCCGCGGATCGCGAAGATCGCGGCGATGTCATCGTCGGCAAACATGGCGTTGAGGTCGGCCGCGCGCTCGGCATCGGTTCCTGCAAGGTAGCCGTCGGTTCGCGCGACATTGGCGCCCAGCTTCGGAACGAGACCCATGCCGCTGACATTGTGCTGCGCAAAGGCGATCTCACCTTCGGAAACTGCGCTGGCCGGGGCGACCAGTCCGACCGTGTCACCGAGCGAAATGCGGCGCGCTATCCCACGGCTTCTCGCCAGCGCAATGGCGGGCGAACCCAGAACCAAGGAGAGGGCTGCCACCGAGCCAAATGCGCCGCGCCGGTCGATCATGTCACCGGTCCTAGCGGGAGGCAGGCAGCTAGGCCAGCGCCTCAGGTCGCGGCGAGTTTCTGCGCCACGCTCTCGGGCGTTCCCGTCACGAGCAGCGGCTGGCTGCCGATGATGCCGACCAGTGTCTGGCCATTCTCGCCGACCCTGAGCCAGGCGACATTGCTCGCGACGACCATGTAATTGCCGCCGCGCGATTCGAGAGTCACAAACTTCATTGGGGCTCACTCCGGACGCACATCGCGCCACGAAACCCAGCTAGCCCGAATTCGTGAAGAAAGGCTTAGTCGAGGCTTGCAGGACCGAATGCGTCGGGCAGCAACTCGCTCAGGCGCACGCGACGCACTTCCTCAGGACCCACGCAAAGGATCAGCGGGTCCGTCCCGCCAAGCTGTGCGAGTTCGTTGAGCACCTGCCGGCAGCGTCCGCACGGCGTGATCGGCGTGTCGCCGGGCCCGGTCACCGCAACCGCCTCCAGCCCGCCGCGCACACCGTTTGCCATAGCCTTCGAGACCGCGACCGTTTCGGCGCAGAGCGCGAGGCCATAGCTCGCATTCTCGATATTGGTGCCGGTTACTACGCTTCCGTCGGCAAAGCGCAGTGCACTGCCCACGGCAAAGTTCGAATAGGGCGAATAGGAATTTCCGGCAGCCTCGCGGGCAGCGGCGATGAGGTCTTCGTCGGTCATGAAGCAGTCCTAGGGTCGCACGACCAGCCAGCGCAAGGGGGTCTCGGCTGCATCGCTCGCATAGGCGGAGTTCGCGGTCCACACGGTCCAGGGTCTGCCCGCATAGTCGGGTTCCGCCATGTCGCCATCGAGCCAGAGCGCGCGTTCGAGGCGGCGAGCAGGACGATAGCGGTCCTCGAATGCCTCGCTCGGCGAGAGCACCACGGGTGCCTCGGTATGAGCCTCGATCTGGTTCACCAGCGTAAGGAGCTCGCTCTGCACCGCCGCATCGGAGACGCGCTCGAAACATTCCTCGGTCGTGCGCGAAAGCCGGATGGCAGGCGGGAGCAGGTCCGCATCGCGCGGAACGATGGTGACGTAATTCGCCGATTGGCCGTCAGCCGTCTCGCATGGGTCGAAGAGATGCACGGCGCCGACCTGCAGGCCCGCCTCGCGCGCCGCCTCCAGATTGCGCGAGAAATTCGCGTCCTTGCCGCGCGCGCCCCGGCTCGCCTCGATATAGACGAAGTTTGCACCCAACCCCTTGAGCACGGTGAAATTCACCGCTCCGTCGGCCTCGCCGATCAGCGCGCCTTGGTCAGGATAGACGTCCTCGTCGGGCCGCCAGCCGCGCTGCTCGTACCAGGTCCAGGCATAGAAGCCCGCACCTGCCAGCAACAGGAGGAGCAGCAGTTTGACGAACAGGCCGCCGCGCTTCTTCTTTCGCCTTGTGCGCGCCATGCCTCAGCCTTTGATGTGGAGCACGCAGATCAGCGTGAACAGCCGGCGCGCGGTGGCAAAATCGGTCTCGACCTTGCCTTCCAGCCGCTCGAGCAGGAGTTCGGCTGCACGGTTGTGGACCCCGCGCCGGGCCATGTCGATCGTTTCGATCTCGCCGGGCGTCGCCTTGCGGATGGCCTGGTAATAGCTGTCGCAGATCGCGAAATACTCGCGGATCGGGCGGCGGAAACGCGCAAGGCCGAGCAGCAATTCCTCGAGCACCGCATCCTCGGTGTCGGCAATGGTCATCAGCAGGCGCCCGTCACGCACGGCAAGGCGCAGGTGGTAGGGGCCCAGCGCCCCGCGCTCGGTGGCGCGTAAAGGTTTGAAGGTGTTTTCCTCGATCAGGTCGAAGATCGCGATCCGCCGCTCCTGTTCGATATCGGCATTGCGCCAGATGATCGTTTCCTCGTCGAGGTCGATCTTGGCTATGCGCTGGTCGCCGGAAGGTGCTGCGGATTCGGACATTGTTCGAAGGCTGCTTTCGCAACTGCGAGGGTGCGGGGCAAGGGGGCATGTTTTCCCTTTCCATCCACAGAGCTGTCCGCGACCGATTCATATTGGCGGTTTATGCAAAGTGCATAATGCAACATGGTGCCGCGCATGGCTGATACCGACCTCCTCTTCCCCGACACTGAGTCGACTCCCGCCAAGCAGGTGCAGGGCCAGACCCTGCCGAGCAATGTCGAGGCCGAGGCCGCCTTCCTTGGCGCGGTGCTGATCGACAACCAGGTCGTGCAGGAGCTCAACACCCCGCTCCAGCCGCATCATTTCTTCGAGCCGGTGCACCAGCGCATCTACGAGCGCATCCATAAGCTGATCGACCGCAATTCGGTCGCCACGCCGGTAACGCTGAAGCCCTATTTCGAAAGCGACGAGGCTTTGAAGCAGCTCGGCGGCGTGACCTATCTCGCGCAGCTGACCGCCGACGGGCAGGGTTTGCTGGCGACCGGCAAGCTGGCCGAGCAGATCTACGATCTTGCCCTGCTGCGCGAACTGGTGAGCGTGGGTCGCAACCTCGTCGAGGGCGCGCTGGACACTTCGGAAGAAGTCGCGCCGATGGATAAGATCAGCCAGGCAGAGGCCGATCTCTACAAGGTGGCCGAAGGCGCAACGACGGGCAGCGAGGCGCAGGACTTCCGCACCGCCGCATTGGGCGCGCTCAAGATGGTCGAGGCCGCGATCAATTCGGGCGGCAAGTTTTCAGGCAAGACGACCGGCCTTGAAACGGTCAACGACAAGACTTCCGGCCTGCACAATTCCGACCTTATCATCCTCGCCGGGCGTCCGGGCATGGGCAAGACCTCGCTTGCGACCAACATCGCATTCAACGCGGCACGCCGCCTGATGGATGACAAGAAGATCGGAATCGAGGGCGAAGATCTCGCCCGGAGCCGCCACCGCCTTCTTCAGCCTCGAAATGAGCGCCGACCAGCTCGCCACCCGTATCCTCGCCGAGACGGCGGAAATCTCCTCGGAGAAGCTGCGTTCGGGCAAGCTGAGCAAGGAGGAGTTCCAGCGCCTGTCCTTCGCCAGCCAGGAACTGAACGAGCTCCCGCTCTATATCGACGACACCCCCGGCCTCACGATCGGTTCGCTGCGCACGCGCGCGCGCCGGTTGAAGCGTCGCCACGACATCGGCCTCGTGATCGTCGACTACCTCCAGCTGCTGCAGGGTTCGGGCCGCGCGAACGACAACCGCGTGAACGAAATTTCGGAGATCAGCCGAGGCCTGAAGACGCTCGCCAAGGAGCTGCACGTCCCCGTGATCGCGCTCTCGCAGCTCAGCCGTGCTGTGGAGCAGCGCGAAGACAAGCGCCCGCAGCTGTCCGACCTTCGTGAATCCGGCTCGATCGAGCAGGACGCCGACATGGTCTGGTTCATCTTCCGCGGCGAATATTACCACAATGCATTGAAGCCCGACACACCGGACGAGACCAGCAGCGAGGACGTGCGCCAGAAGTATGCCGATTGGGAAGCGCGCCATCTCGAACTGGTCAACCGCGCCACGCTGATCGTCGCCAAGCAGCGTCACGGTTCGACCGGCAATGTCCCGCTGCTGTTCCAGAGCGAGTTCACCAAGTTCTCCTCGCCGGAAATGCGCGGCGGCTACGAGGATTACGAATAGGTCAGGCTTCGGGCTGCGGCCCGCATTCATAGCGACCTTCGAGGCTCAGCTCCTGTTCGCCACGGGTTACGGTCATTGTAGCCTCCAGTGGGGCCGGTCCGGTCAGCGGTGCGGGGGTCTCGGTGATCTCTGCCGGTTCGCCAACGGCGATCTCCACCGTCAGACCTTCGGAACCGGTGAAGCCTGCACCTGCCTGCAGCGAATTGTAGCCGCCGGAGCCATCCATTTCGACTTCGCGCGGTTCGCCATCGAGCACGATCAGGCCCTTAGCACCTTCGATCGATACCGAATTCGCCGCTGCGGCGAAAAGAACATCGTTCTCGCGCAGGAAGAGGCAGCCGAGGTCGCCAGCCAGCTCTCTTTCGCGGCGCAGGTTCGCATCGATGATGCCGGGCACCAGCAGCGCCTGCGTCGCCTCGGCATCGGGCGTCTCCGTAATGGCCGGAGCCTGCCCGATGTACTCGTCGCGCTCGCCCTCTTCGATGGGCTCCGCACAAGCTGCTAAAGAAACGAGCGCGGCGGCGGCGATGATTTGTCGCATGATGGTCTCCTTCACGTTGGCCTACGGCTCAAGGATACGAAGGGTTCCGGAAGTATCCCTCAGAAGCCGAGGTTCAGCCTGCGCGTCACTGTGTAGTCGAGCACCGAGACTAGCACCCAGCCGAGCGACCAGCGGATCCTGTTCCACAAGGTCGCGCGCTTGCGATGCTTTTCCGGCGTGATCTCCTCTGACGCCTCGATATGCGTGGAGACGAAATCGCGCATCCTGTCGGCCAAGTCCCTGTCCTCGATCCGCAGCATGATCTCGAGATTGAGATAGAGGCTGCGCATGTCGAAATTCGCGCTGCCGACATAGACAGCATCGTCGAGCACGAGCAGCTTCGTGTGCAGCTTGCAAGGGCTGAACTCCCAGATCCTGGCCCCACGTTTGAGGAGGTAATTGTAGAGCGAGCGGGTCGCACCGATCGTGGCACCATTGTCGCTTTTGGCTGCCATGAGCAGCCGCGTCTGCCCCTTCCTTGCGACGCGTGCGATCCGCTTCAGCAGCGTGAACGGCGGCGAGAAATAGGCCATGAAGATATCCAGCTTCTCGCCCTGCTTCAGGTCCTGCGTGACGCAGCGCGCCCAAGTCGAGAGACCGCGGGTCGGCCCGCCCACGAGCCAGCGCGCTTTCCCGTCGCCGGAAGTCCATGCCCAGTCGCGCACGGTCTTCTTGATCGCCCTGAAATGCGCTTGGTCATCATCGGTCCAGTCTCGCAACCTCGCGAACCAGTCGGTGAGACCTTGGACCGCATCGCCTTCGATGTGGATGCCGATATCGTTCCAGCCGTTGCTCTCCGGCGGGGCGAAATAGTCGTCTTCGATATTGAAGCCCCCGAACATCGCGCGGCTATTGTCGGCGATAACCATCTTCTGGTGGTTGCGGATGAGGTAGCGCATCGACCAGCGCGGGCTGAAGAAGAGATAGCGACCGCCTGCTTCGCGCAGGGGCTTTAGGAACTCGTCCCTCGCCGAAGCGCCGAAGCGGTCGATAATGAGCGTTACCTCCACCCCGCGCCGGGCCGCCTCGATCAAGCCGTCGCGCAGCTCGGTCGAAACCTCGTCCTCGGCAAAGATGTAGAAGCAGATATCCAGGGTTTCGCGGGCCGAACGCACCAGATCCATCAGCGCATCGCGGCGGTCCTTGCCTGCCGGATAGAAGACGAGCGACTGGCCCTGCGCCTCGGCCTCGAAAGGCGGTGGGTCGCGATAGGCCAAGGCCTTCCCCTGCTGAGCCTGATCTCCCATGTGGCTGCCACCTTTAGCGCGCCCGGCCAAAGGCGCAAATCCTTGACTATCGGCCACCTCCTCCCTATTTGGCGCCCTTTCCAAGATTCTCTCGAATTTGCATCGGAGTGCCCAATGGCGCGCGTTACCGTCGAAGACTGCGTAGACAAGGTTCCCAACCGTTTCGATCTCGTCCTGCTGGCTGCCCAGCGTGCACGCGAGATTTCTGGCGGCGCGGAGATCACTCTCGAACGTGACCGGGACAAGAACCCGGTCGTCGCACTGCGCGAAATCGCCGAGCAGACCGTCAAGCCGAAGGACCTCAAGGAAGCGGCCGTCACCAACCTGCAGAAGATCCTGCCGGACGACGATGACGAGATGGATGAAGTCGGCTCGCTCAGCCAGTCGGCCGAAGCGCTGCGTATCACCGCATCGGCGCCGACCCGCTCGACCTCGATCGGGGCCGACTACGAAGGCTGATCGCTTTCAGGCGAACTGAAAAATTGAAAACCCGCCCCTCACCGGGCGGGTTTTCATTTGCGGCAAAGCTATTTGCGGAACGGTAGCAGCAGGCTCCAGCCGAGCGCATGCGGCCTCGTGTCCTGATAATCCTCGAGCCCGATGGTGAGGCGGCCTCCAGCTTCCCTCGTGTAGGTACCGAAAAGGCGGTCCCAGCCCGACAGCAGCGTGCCGTAGTTGCTGTTGGTTTCGCGCTCGATCGCCGAGTGATGGATTCGGTGCATGTCCGGCGTGACGAATAGAGCGCGAACCGATTTCTCCGCCCGCACCGGCAGCGCGAAGTTTGCATGGGTGAACAGCGTTGCGAGATTGAAGATGACCTCGAACAGGAAAACGCCCCAGACCGGCAGGCCCAGCGCCACGACGACCGCCATCTTGTAGAGCATGCTCAGTAGGATCTCGAAGGGATGGAACCGCGCGGCCGTGGTCACGTCGAATGCCGGATCGGAATGGTGGACCTTGTGCAATCGCCAGAGCAGCGGGACGCGGTGGGTCGCCCAGTGCTGGAAGTAGAGCGCGAGGTCCAGCGCGACGACGGCGAGCACGATGCCGAGCCATGTCGGCAGCTCGACGAGGTTGAAGAGCCCCCAGCCACGCTCGGCAGCAAGCACAGCCGCACCCACCATCAGCAAAGGCACGAGCAGTCGCACAGCCAGCGTATCGATCGCGAATAGAGCGAGATTGGTGAACCATCGCCTGCCGCGCGGCGCCGAACGGGCGGGCCGGACGAACTCGATAGCCGCGAAGAGTGCGAAGACGAGAGCCATCGCGGCGAAGGCGCCAAGCTGTTCCTGCATGCCGATCGGTTCCATCGGCCTTTATGTCGGCGCAGCGCGGCCATTGTGCAAGACGGATCGCCGCAGTTGGCCTTCCCGGCGCGTAGCCGTATAGTTGCGCCTCGCGAACACACGAGGGGGAACGGCGTGAGTGATTTCGGCGAAGCAATCGGGACGGCAGTCGAAGGCGGGCTTTTCGCCAAGGCAGTCGGCGGTAGCGCCAAGAGCGATACACCTCTCGAGAAGGGACATTTCGCCGAGGGACAGTGCCTCAATTGCGGCACCGAGCTTCTCGGCGCGCACTGCCACGAATGCGGCCAGAAGGCGCATCTGCACCGTACCCTGGGCGCTTTCATGCACGATCTGCTCCACGGCGCGCTGCATTTCGAAGGCCGGACCTGGCGCACTCTGCCCAAGCTCTTTTTCAAGCCGGGCGAATTGACGCGCCGCTACATCGACGGCGAGCGCGCGCGCTTCGTCTCTCCGATGGCGCTGTTCCTATTCTCGATCTTCCTCATGTTCGCGATCTTCCAGTTCGCGGGCATCAGCACGCCGACAAATCTTGGCAACGAACAGACCGACGAGGTCGTCGCCCAGGCCCGCGAGCAGATCGGCACGATGCAGGATCGCCGCGACGAACTCGCCGCGAGCATTGAGTCCGGCACGCTTTCGGAGCCTGAACTCGCATCGGCGCAGCGCAGGCTAACGGAGCTAGACGAGCAGATCGAGGCTATCGCCGCTGCCGAGGAAGTCCCCGTGCTTCGCGACCTGATAAAGGATCAGGAGGCTTCCGGCGAAGAGGTCGTGGGCGGTATTCCCGTCCAGACCGACGAGGAAGGCAACACTACCATACCGCTTAGCGTCGACGGCAACACTAAGATGAATGTGGGGACTTCGGGTGTCGAATGGATCGATGCGGCGCTTGAGAAGTGGCGCACGAACCCGACGCTCATGCTCTACAAGCTGCAGACCAACTTCTATAAATTCAGTTGGCTGCTGATCCCGCTGTCGATCCCGTTCGTGTGGCTGCTGTTCTTCTGGAAGCGGCGCTTCCGCGCCTATGACCACGCGATCTTCGTAACCTATTCGCTCAGCTTCATGTCACTGCTGATCCTGACCATAACGATGATGGGACTGGCCGGCGCACACGAGGCGATCCTCTTCTTCTCCTCGGTCCTGATACCGCCGATCCATATCTACAAGCACCTTCGCGGTGCCTATGGATTGTCGCGCTTTTCGGCTTTCTGGCGACTCTTGGTCCTCACCGGTTTCATCCTCGTGGTGCTGACGATATTCCTCCAGCTTCTGCTGCTGATCGGCGCGCTTTGACGCGAGACTAAAAGAAAAGGGCGCCGGAGTTTCCCCCGGCGCCCCGTATTCTTCCGATCGGCGCTGATCAGGCTCCGGCAGGAGCGCTGTCGCCCGATCCGCCGAACTTCTTGCCGGCCTTGGGTACGGTAGAGCTGCCAGCCGGACGGACCGCGACCGGGCCCTTGGGCTCGTCGGGACGGTCGATCTTGCCATCCTTCATGAGCTGGTCGATTTCCTCGCCGGTCAGCGTCTCGTATTCGAGCAGCGCCTGAGCGAGGAGGTGGAGCTTGTCTTCCTGCTCGGTCAATACGTCGTTTGCACGCTTGAGACCGCCTTCGACCAGAGCCTTGATTTCGGCGTCGATCAGCTTGTTGGTTTCCGCGCCCGCCATGGTGCGTTGGGTCGAACCCATGCCGAGATAACCTTCCTGGCTGGCCTCGTACTGGAGCGGTCCGAGCTTGTCGCTCATGCCCCATTTGGTGACCATGTTGCGCGCAAGGTCTGTGGCGTATTGGATGTCTCCGCTCGCGCCGCTCGAGACCTTGTCGTGACCGAAGATGATCTCTTCCGCCACACGGCCGCCCATGGCGACGGCAAGGTTCGCGTGCATCTTGTCGCGGTGGTACGAGTAGTTGTCGCGTTCGGGCAGGCGCATCACCATACCCAGCGCACGGCCGCGCGGGATGATCGTCGCCTTGTGGATGGGGTCGGATGCCGGCTCGTTGAGGCTGACCAGCGCGTGGCCTGCCTCGTGATAGGCGGTCATCTTTTTCTCATCCTCGTCCATGACCATCGATTTGCGCTCGGCGCCCATCATGACCTTGTCCTTGGCGTCCTCGAATTCCTGCATCGCGACGAGGCGCTTGTTGCGGCGGGCCGCAAGCAGGGCTGCTTCGTTGACGAGGTTGGCGAGGTCCGCACCCGAGAAGCCGGGCGTACCGCGCGCGATGGTGCGCGGGTTCACGTCGGGTGCCAGCGGCACCTTCTTCATGTGCACGGCGAGAATCTTCTCACGTCCGTCGATATCGGGGATCGGCACCACGACCTGGCGGTCGAAACGGCCCGGACGCAGCAGCGCGGGGTCGAGCACATCGGGCCGGTTGGTCGCCGCGATGATGATGATGCCTTCATTGGCTTCGAAGCCGTCCATCTCGACCAGCAGCTGGTTCAGCGTCTGCTCGCGTTCGTCATTCGAATTGCCGAGACCGTGGCCGCGGCTACGACCGACCGCGTCGATTTCGTCGATGAAGAGGATACAGGGTGCGTTCTTCTTCGCCTGCTCAAACATGTCGCGCACGCGGCTTGCGCCCACGCCGACGAACATTTCGACGAAGTCCGAACCTGAAATGGTGAAGAAGGGCACGCCCGCTTCGCCCGCGATAGCGCGTGCGAGCAGCGTCTTACCGGTACCGGGCGAACCGACCAGCAGTGCGCCCTTGGGGATCGTGCCGCCGAGCTTGGAAAAGCGCTGCGGGTCCTTCAGGAATTCGACGATCTCTTCCAGTTCCTCGCGCGCCTCGTCGATGCCGGCCACGTCCTCGAAGGTGACGCGGCCCTGCTTTTCGGTGAGCATCTTGGCCTTCGACTTACCGAAGCCCATCGCGCCGCCCGCGCCGCCGCCCTTCTGGACCTGGCGCAGGGCGAAGAAGGCGATGCCGAGAATGAGCAGGAAGGGCAGGATCTGGACCAGCGCCCAGATCAGCATGTTGCCGTTATCCTCTTCCTTGCCCGAATACTGGACGCCATTGTCCTCTAGCAACTGGGTTAGGCCCGGATCGTTCTTCACCGGAATAGTGCTGAAATTCTCGCCATCGGTGGTCTTGCCCGCAATGCTCTCGTCCGAAATGACGACCGTCTCGACCTTGCCTTCGGCAACCTTGTCCTTGAAATCGGAGTAGAGGAGCGGCGTACCGCCCGCCTGGTTTCCGCCTCCGAACATGGAAACGACCAGGAGCAGGCCGAGGAAGACCCCGCCCCAGACCATGAGGCTCTTGATCCACGGATTCGGGCCATTGCCTTCTGGCTCGGGAGGCTGGTTCTGATTTTCGTCGCGCATTGCGGTGGACAATCCTTACAAAGGTTGAGCCCCAGATGTAGGAGCGCGGGGGTGAATGACAAGTTTAGCACGCCCCGCGACGAGCAGCTAATTGCGATCACACTCATCGACTGCATAGGCGCGGCAGAAAGTCTCCACCGCACCTTCGATGCGCTCGCGATCGCGTTTTCGATCCAGCGGCGCGCCGAACCGGCGCTCCAGATCGCCCATGCCCTTGCACATGCTCACGAATTGTTCGGCCGCGAGCTCGGGGTCGGGGACATCGATTTCGCCTGCCTGCTGCATCGCTACGAGGAAGGCGGTAAAGGCGGCCTTCATCCGGTGCGGGCCTGCCGCAAGGAAAGTTGCGCCGACTTCCGGGTCGTGCTCGGTCTCGGCAGCAATCCTGCGCTCGAACTGGACCATTTCGGGCCGCGAGAGGAAGGCGCTCATCGCCTCGCCGATCGCAGTCAGGCGGTCGCGCAGACTGCCTTTCGGGATGGCCGGGACCTCGAAACTGCCACGCATCCGCTCGCATTCGTGTTCGACCGCAGCAGTGAAAAGGGAACGTTTATCGCCGAACCGGTTGTAGATAGTGACCTTCGAGACGCCGGCATCGGCGGCAACCTGCTCGATCGAGGTAGCCGCATATCCATGTTCGAAGAAGGCACGGCTGGCTGCCGCGACAATCGCCGCGCGCTTGGCCTCGTCAGCAGGCCTGCCAGTCCGTTTCAATTCGCCACTTGACAAAGTGAACGCCTCCGTTCAGTTGAACGCCACCGTTCACTAATGAACGAGTCGCCCGCGTAACGCAAGCAGAGGTCGCAAACCCATGATCTGGATCGCTATCCGCATGCTTACCGGCGATGCGCAGAAGTTCTTCGGGCTGGTGTTCGGTATCGCCTTCTCGACCCTGCTCATCACCCAACAGCTGACGATCTTCATCAACCTGCTCGAGCGCGGGGCCAGCGGCGTCTATAACGTCTCGAGCGCCGATGTCTGGGTGATGGACCCGGTCAGCCGTACCACCGATGTCGCCTATGCCATGCCCTCGACCGCGCTCGACAAGGTGCGCGGCGTGCCCGGCGTCGAATGGGCGGTTCCGCATATCCGTGCGCAGGCATCGGTTCGCACCAAGGACGGCGACCTCGAAGGCGTGGCGGTGATCGGGGTGGACGATGCAACGCTGATCGGCCTGCCCAAGAACATGTTCGAGGGCTCGGTCGATGTGCTCTCACAGCCCGACAGCGTCATCATCGACGATGTCGGCACGACACGCATGTTTCCCGGCCAATCGCCTATCGGGGAGCGGCTGGAGCTGAACGACCAGCGTGCAGTCATCCGCGGGATTGCCGATGCAATTCCCAGCTTCACCAGCACGGTGGTGCTCTATACCAAGTACAGCCAAGCGCTGAATTACGTGCCAGGCACGCGCAACCGTCTCTCCTTCGTGCTCGTGGGCGCGGAAAACCCGGCCGAGGCCAAGGCGCTTTCGGAGACAATCGAGAAAGAAACCGGCCTCAAGGCCCAGACGCGCGAGGAATTCGCCCGCGACGGGGTGCAATTCATCATCGAGAACACCGGTATTCCGCTTAACTTCGGGATCACCGTTGCGCTCGGCTTCATCGTCGGCGTGGCGATCGTTGGTCTCACTTTCAGCCTCTTCATCCGCGACAACATCAAGCAGTTCGGCGCGCTCAAGGCTATCGGCGTCACCAATGGCAAGATCCGGAAGATGGTCGCGGCGCAGGCCGGCCTCGTAGGGCTGATCGGCTACGGCCTCGGCGTGCTGGGCACGGTCGGCTTCATCCAGGCCTTCTCCTCCGACCCGACCTTCAAGGGCTTCTACATCCCCTGGCAAATCCCGTTGATCAGTGCCGCGGCAGTCACGATCATCCTCGCGCTGACCGGCTGGCTCGCGCTGCGCAGTGTCCTCAAGACCGAACCTGCGGCGGTGTTCAGGTAATGGCGACGAAAATGGACACCTCGGCCATCGGCGGCTGCAATCCCGAAGCGGCCATCTGCACGCGCGGCGTGACGCGCGACTTCCAGGCGGGCCAGCAGACAATCACCGTGCTCCATGGCATCGACCTCGATGTGAAGGCGGGAGAGCTGACTTTCCTCGTGGGCGAAAGCGGATCGGGCAAGACGACGCTCATCTCGATCATGTGCGGCATCCTCTGGCCGACCGAGGGCGAAGTGAAGGTTTTCGGAACCGACATCTACGACCTGTCCGACGACGAGCTCGTCGATTTCCGTCTCCAGAACATCGGCTTCATCTTCCAGCAGTACAATCTCATCCCCTCAATCGATGCGGCGAGCAATGCCGCCGTGCCGCTCATCGCACAGGGTATTGACCGGCTCGAGGCGCGCGAAAGGGCGGTCGCCATGCTGGAAAAGCTCAACATCGGCGATCAAGCCGACAAGCTGCCCAACCAGCTTTCGGGCGGCCAGCAGCAGCGCGTCGCCATCGCTCGCGCACTGGTCCACGAACCGCGCCTCGTTGTCTGCGACGAGCCGACCGCCGCGCTCGACGCCGCTTCGGGGCGCCGCGTGATGGACCTGCTCAAGGAAGTCGCGGTCGCGGAAGACCGCGCCTGCATCATCGTCACCCACGACAATCGCATTTTCGACATGGCCGACCGTATCCTCGTGCTCGAGGACGGGAAGGTCACCCATGACGGCACGGACATGCCGGAGGATCACTAATGGCACTCGACATTCGCAACCTCAGCTTCTCGCGGCAGATCCTGCCGGTGATCGCAGTGATCGGTCTGGTCTTCGCCGCGATCTACATCCTGTCGGGCCAGCCCGATCGCGAACTGTCGGACCCTGAGCGCGAACCTCCGCGCGCGCCCGAAGCACTTGCCGACGAGGCCCGCGTGGCAGGCTCGGGCATCGTCGAGCCATCGAGTGAAGTCGTCCAGATCGGCTCCGCGCTCTCGGGCCTCGTCACCGGCCTCTTCGTGCAGCCCGGCGATCGTGTGACCGAAGGCCAGACGCTCTTTACCGTCGATGACCGCGCGGTGCGTTCGCAACTGCGCGAAGCCAATGCCGCTATCGGCGAAGCCCGCGCGGCGATCGCCGAAGCACAGAGCGCGCAGTCCACGGCCGCCAGCCAGCTCGCCCTCTACCGCAATGTCGACGATCCTGCCGCCGTCAGCCGCAGCGAAGTCATCCGCGCCGAGGGTGAGGCGAACGCTGCCGCCGAGCGCCTGCGTCTCGCACGTGCGCGCCTCGAAGCAGCCCAAGCGCGTGCATCCTCGGCACGGACCGAGCTTGGCCGCCTCACCGTCCGCGCGCCGATTGCAGGCGAAATCCTCGCCGTGAACATCCGCAAGGGGGAGTACGTCTCGACCATGGGCGGCGGCGGTTCGCAGCCCTTCATCGAAATGGGCCAGACGCAGCCCATGCACGTGCGCATCGATATCGACGAGGAGCAGGCTCCGCGCCTTGCGATGGGCGAGCCGGCGACCGTCTCTCCGCGTGGAGCATCGGACCAGCAGGTGCAGGCGCGCTTCGTCCGTGCCGAACCGCTTGTTGTGCCCAAGCGCTCGCTTACCAATTCGGCCGCAGAGCGCGTCGACGTGCGCGTGCTTCAGTTGATCTACGAGCTGCCCGCCGAGGCAGTCGGTGACAACGGCCTCTTCCGCGTCGGCCAGCAGGTCGATGCCTATATGCCGGCCAAGGGAGCCGAGTGATGCGCCGCCTCGCCATCGTTGCAAGCGCGCTGGCGCTCTCGGCCTGCGCGGGAGGACCGCCGCCCGAGATCGCCACGCCGACACCCGTCCTGCCCACCGAATACTACTTTGCGCCCGACGGGCAAACCGACACCGGCCTCGCCGCGCTGCTGCCAGAAGAGGACCCGGCCTACGACACGCTCTCCGCGCAGGCGCTTGCAGGCTCGCCGACGCTGGGCGAGGCCATCGCCCGCATCGACCAGGCACGCGCAGGTGCCGGACGCGCCGGAGCCGAAAGGCTTCCGAGCATCGGCGCAAACGCGTCGGTAACAGGCACGCGGACCAACCCGGCGCAATTTGGCGGCGCCTTGCCCCCGGGCATCGATTTCGACGCCGAACAGGTCGCGTATGCAGCAAACCTCACTGCACGCTGGGACCTGGACATCTTTGGCCGCCTGCGCGCACAGGAGCGGGCCGCACTCGCCCGCGTCGATGCCGCCGACGCCTCCACGCTCGCCGTAAGAAACGCGCTTCTTGCCGAAATCGCGGGCAGCGTGATCGACTGGCGCACGCTCGAGGCGCGGCAGGCCGAGATCGAGGACGACATTGAGGCCGCCGAGGAACTGGCGCGGCTCTCCGGAGTGCGTGAGCGTGCCGGGATCGCACCGGGATTCGACCGTGTCCGCGCCGAGAGCGCCGCAAATGCATCTCGCAGCCGACTTGCAGCCCTCGAGAGCGAGCGCGCCCGGCTGACGGGGAGGCTCATGGCACTGACCGCGCAAAGTGCGCCACAGGTCCGTTCCGCCCTCGCGCTCGCCCCTGTGGCGGGCGAACTGCCTGCAGCGCCTCTTGCCCTGCCTTCGACCTTGCTTGTCAACCGGCCGGATGTCCTTGCAGCAGCTGCGACTCTCGCAGCCGAGGATGCGGAGCTTGCCGCCACCGCACGCCGCCGTTTCCCGGTATTCGACCTGTCCGCGGCAATCGGCCTCCTCGCCTTCGATCCCGGCGACCTTTTCGATGAGGACAGCGTCGTCGGCTCGCTCGCAGCGGCCATCGCCGGACCGCTGTTCGACTTCGGGCGCATCGAGGCCGAAATCGACGTTGCGGCAGCCGAGAAACGCGCCGCCTTCCAGGCCTATCGCGGCGCAGTCTACACCGCGCTGGGCGATGCCGAGACCGCATATGGCCTAGTGGCCGCCGCCGATCGCGAACTGGCCGCTGCGCAGGCCGAAGCCGACAGCCTGCAGCGCGCTGCCCGCCTTGCCGAGACCCGGCAGGAAGCAGGCCTCGCCGATTTCCTGACCGTGCTTGAGGCACGCCGCGCAGCTGATGCGAGCGGCGAACGTGCCGCAGCAGCGCTCGGCAGGGCAAAGCGCGCGCGAGTCCTCCTGTGGCAGGCGCTCGGCGGCGATCCTCAGCCGATCACGCGGTCCACCAGCCAGTAGGCTCCCGTGATCCCGATTGCATAGGACGCGAATTTCACCGCGCCCGCCTCCGCCCCAGGGCGCGCCTTCCTGACAACCGCCAGTAGCGCGAGCACGATTGCGATCACCAGCAGCTGTCCGGCTTCGACGCCAAGATTGAAGCTCACCAGCGCCGCCGGGACCTCGCCTTCGGGCAGGCCGATTTCGCGCAAGGCGCCAGCAAAACCAAAGCCGTGCAACAGGCCGAAAGCAAAGGCGACGAGCCATGGTAGGCGGTGCGTCAGCGTCTGCCTGTCGCCGCGTGCGACTTCCACGGCGAGAAACACGATCGACAGCGCGATCATTACCTCGACCGGGCGCTGCGGCAGTCCTGCAAAACCCAGCGTCGTCGCAGCCAGCGTAATCGAGTGTGCAACGGTGAAGGCGGTCGCTGCCTTTACGACCGGCCATGTGCCGCGAACCAGTAGCACCAACGCGATGACGAAGAGCAAATGGTCCCAGCCCATGAGGATGTGCTCGACACCGATCACGAAATAGCTGCGCCAGACCTGCGCACTCGATGGCTTCGCCATGATCGTCGCATTCGGCCTTTCGGGCGTGAGGCGGTGGACCTGGAGCGGCCTGTCTTGCGGAGCCACCCGCAGAATCGCTTCCCCCGGGGTGGTGAATGGCCAACCCATCTCCTGTCCGTCCACCGGCCCGTCGCACAGCACTGGAACTCGGCCGCTAACCCCGAGCACTGCGACATCGAGCCGCGGATCACCGTCCATCCGGCAATTTGCGGGTAGGATCGGCTGCACCGGCTCGCCGCTCTGCCTGCCCGCCATCGGCTGCCTCCAGCCGAGCGACCATTCGCCCTCGCCGACCTGTTCGAAAGTGATTGAGACCGGGCGCAGCTCGTCGGCGAGGACCGGTTGCGGGAGGAACACCACCAGCAAGGCCAGAAACCAGCGGATCATTCGACCTCGATCCGATAGGCTTCGCGCAGAACGTCGAATGCCTGCTCCCGGCGCGCAGCGGCTGTCGAACTGCGCAAGTCGTCCTCCACCCGGTCGCGGATTTCCTCAAGGGGTCTCGGCCGGCCCTCCTCGCGCTCCTCGAGATCGACGATGTGCCAGCCGAAACCGGACGGCAGCTGCGCATTCCGGCCCTCGCGCATCGCGGCGATCTGCTCGGCGAACTCGCTTCCGAACACCGCCTTCACCTCGTCATAGGTCGCGCGCTCCATCCGTGCTGGCAGCGAGATCGAGTATTCCCGCTCGTCGCCCTTCAGGAAGCGCGTCATGGCATCCTCGTCGGGGAAGTATCTCTGTGAGAAGGTGAAACGCTCGCCTTCGGCAAAACGCCCCGGATGGTCCTGGAGCCAGCGCGCGAGCACGGCATCAGAGACCGCAGCAGTCTCGGCTTCCGCGCTGGCCAGTTCGTCCATCTTGGCGGCCAGCCTTCGCCGCACGACGGGATCGCCCTGATCGAGCCCGAGCCGAAGCGCCTCTCGATAGAGCACTTCCTCGCGTAGCCAGCGCTCGATCTGCGCGTAGAGTTCGGCGTCGGTCGGCGGGCGGCCCATCGTCCGCTCGAAGCCGAGAGCAAGGCCCGCCTGCTGCTCGCGCGTGAGCGTGATGCTGCGCGCGGCCGGGTCGACCGGATCGCCCAAAAAGGCCAGCAGACCCCAGATCGCGGCCCCTGCAATCAGGAAATGCGCGAGGGGATCGCGCAGCCAGTTTCCGCTCATTCGCTATCCATGATCGCTGGCGCATCACCGGGCGTAGAGCGCGGCCGCAACCAGACAGGCGAGCTGTAGGCGCGCTCCTGGATCACATTGGCCTCGACCACATTCTCCGGCAGATCGATGCCGAACTGCTTGGCATCGAACAACACCCAGCTGGGCGTCGGGATCTCGATCACGCGCACGTAATAGAACGCGCGCTGTCCCTCCGCATAGTCTGGATCGGTCCATGTGGTACGCAGTTCGGCAGCGCCGATCGAGTTCTCGTAGGTAGCCTCGCGCCGGTTCACCGTGTCTCCGACCGGCGGAACCGGACTGTCGGATGCACCGTCCATCTCGCGCTCGCTCCAAGCGACATCGTAGACCTTCTCGCGCGCCTCGCCGTTGGCATCGACCCAGCCCTTCACAACCTGCACGCGGTCGAGATTGGCGCCGTCCGGGTCCTTGAGCGCGGAGATGAGAAAGGTGGGCGCGGTTCCCCGGTCTTCCAGTTCGCCGCCCATGGGAACGCCGCGCGTGTAGCCCGCGCGAACCCAGTCACCCTCCCAGTCGCTTTCGGCGAAATCGAAGCCGGCGAACAGGCGAACGACCATGCGCGGACCGGTGGTCGCATAGACCTCGCGGCGCATGAAGGCATCGAAGATTTCCGCGCGCGTATTGCCGCGTGCCCAGGCCGCCGCATAGCCGCCGGCAAGGTAGTGCCATCCGAAACGGCCCTGTCGCGTACCGAGGTTCTGGCCTTCCATCGCGCGCCCTTCGCGCGGTTCGACGCCCGTGTGCTTGCCGAAAAAATTGTCCTCGTCACCTGTCGCGAGCGCAGTGTGGCTGTCGGTCGAGCCAATCATCCCGAAAGCATAGGGATTGACGCCGAGCTGTTCCTCGAGCGTCAGCCCGCGAAGCAATGCCGAGCGCACATAGCTTCCCGCATACATATCGGGCGTGGTCCGAGCCGTCAGCGGCAGATTGCCCAGATCCCAGCCCGCAACACCGAAACCTGCAAATTCATCATTCGGCGAGAGGAAGGGGTGGGTCTCGCTGTCGCCCTTGATCTGGGTCGCCTCGACCACCGGCTCGCGCGCAGCTCGTCTTCGGGCATATTGCGCGCTCATAGCGCCGCCGTCCGGTCCGGTCAGCTCGAACATGATGCCGTTCGACAGGTTGGAGTTGTGCGGGATCGCCAGCACCTGCCCGCCGGTGGTGTCCTGGTAGGCGTCCATATAGTCCCACAGCTGCTCGACCGTGGTGTCGATACCCGGGAAGGGCAGAACCTGCCTGGTGCGGGCGCTGCCGTCCCTGAACATGACGACGCGGTGCAGATTGTTGCCGCCCGGCATCAGCGTCCATTCGAAGCCGGCGAATGCGGTGAACTTGCCCGGCTCGTTATAGCGATCGAGCACGTCGAGATGGCGATCCCACAGTTCGCGGGTCGCCTTGGCCTGCCGCTCGGGATCGCGCATCGCCTCGGGGATCTCGTCATTGGCCGCTGCGGTAATAAGCTCGGCGACTGCAAGCGTCGATTGCTCGGGGCTCTCGTGCATCATGTCACGCCAGCGCCTGAGCGTGGGGTCGCGGACCATCATGCGCGGCGCATCGTAAAGCCGGCGCGTTGCGCCCATCGCGTCGGAATGGTCCGAGATGACCAGGAAATCGAGCGGCCGGTCCAGCCTTGCTGTCATGCCGGTGGTAGCGGTCACTTCCTCGCCGCGGGCGAACTTGAGCGCTTCTTCGGGCCCCAACCTGACGCCGAAGCCGAAGGCATCGACCGAGACGTCGGTGTGGAGATGTGTGTCCCCCCAATAGGGACGGTCGGGAAACTCCGCGAGCTCGATCGTGTCGGTCCCGTCGCCGCGCTGGGCTTCCTCGACTGCAGCTTCGGAACATCCTGCGACAAGCAAGGCGGCCATCGATACCGCCACGAATTTCTTCATCGCCTCTTCCCCTCTCCATCAGGGAATGTGCGCGAAGGAAAGCGGTCAGGTCAAGCGAAGCTCGATGGCGTGTGGCTGCCTAAGGGCCATGCCTCCCGCCTCACCCTCTTCATCGGAACTGTTGTAGAAATAGGTTCCGGCGACGAGAGCCGCTGCCGCGAGAAGCAGCGCGGCGAGCATCACCAGTCCGTCACGCACGATCAACGCGAGCGCAATGGCCGCGATCGCGAGCATCGGGGCGGAGCTTGCGAAGGGCACGACTTCGAGCGGCGGTACGGTGGCGCAGAGCATCAGGATCGCGATTGCGGCAAGTCTCAACCACTTGCCCTCCGTAAAGAAACCGAGCCGGTCGCGGCTGTGATCGTCGAGCCAGTGCGCAGTTCCGCGCAGCTTGGTAACCGCCTTGTGCAGCTTCTTGGAGCCGACCGCGCGGTCTTGGATAAACTGCGGCATCCAGATGTGGTCCTTGCCGAAAAGCATCTGCACGGCGACCAGCGCGATAATCGAAGCGAGGACTGTCGGCGCGCCGGGAATGGCGCCGATCGGAGTGATCTCGATCAGCGCGAAGATCAGGATGAAGGGGCCGAAACTGCGTCCGCCGAAATCGTCGAGCACGTCGCCGATCCGGACCTTCTCATTGTGGGAGGCGAGCTCGTCCAGTTCGCCGATAACGTCCTCGACGCTTTCGGGCTCGTGACCTGATTGCTTGTCGCTCATGCACTCTCCCCTTCACACCTCAATGCGCGAAAGGGCATTTGGGGTGCAAGAAGCCGGTTTCAGGCGCTTTTCTTGAGCAGTGCAGACCGCTCGCAGCGGCAGACCACCTCGCCGCGCTGGTTCACCGCCTCGTGAAGGAAAGTCACGATCCCCGTATCGGGGCGCGACTTGCTCTCGCGAAGGCCAATCACCTCGCTGGTGGCATGCAACGTATCACCGATGAAGACCGGCTTGGGCATGACCAGCTTGTCGTAGCCGAGGTTCGCCACCAGCGTGCCGAGCGTGGTGTCGCCGACCGACAGCCCGACCATGAGCGAGAAGGTATAGGTCCCGTTGACGAGGATCTGCCCGAACTCGCTTTCCTTCGCCGCTTCGACATCGAGGTGGAGCGGCTGCGGATTGTGGGTCATCACGGTGAAGAAGAGATTGTCCGCCTCGGTCACCGTGCGGCGGATCTCGTGGGTCAGCTTGTCGCCGACCTTCCATTCGTCGAAGAATTTGCCCGCCATCAGCTGTGCCCCATCACTGCCTTGACTTCGAGGAAGTCGTGGAAGCCCCACTCACCCCATTCGCGGCCGTTGCCCGACTTCTTGTAGCCGCCGAAGGCCGCGTTCATGTCATACCCCCCGTTGATCGCGACGCGGCCCGCGCGGATGCGCTTGGCGAGCTTCTTCGCGGTCTCGACATCCTCGCCCATGATGTGGCTGGCGAGGCCGTATTCGGTGTCGTTCGAGATGTGGATCGCATCCTCGTAATCGTCATAGCCGAGGATCGCGAGAACCGGCCCGAAAATCTCTTCGCGCGCGATGGTCATGTCGTTGGTGACATCGGCGAAGACGGTGGGCTTCACATAGTGGCCGGTCTCCAGCCCCTCGGGCTTGCCGGGGCCGCCAGCAACGAGCGTTGCGCCTTCCTCGATACCCTTCTCGATCAGGCCCTGGATCTTGTCCCACTGCGCCTTCGAGACCACTGGGCCGATGGTGGCATTGCCCTTGGGATCGCCCGGGATCACGCCTTCGGCGGCTTCCTTGGCCGCGGCCTTGGCCTCTTCCATGCGCTTGTGCGGAACGAGCATACGGCTGGGCGCCGTGCAGGTCTGGCCCGAATTGCCCATCATGGCGGTGGTGCCGCGCATCACCGACTGGGTGAAGGCGCTGTCGTCAAGGATGATGTTCGGGCTCTTGCCGCCCAGTTCCTGCGCCACGCGCTTGACCGTGTCGGCAGCGTTCTTGGCGATCAGGATGCCGGCACGAGTCGAGCCGGTAAAGCTGACCATGTCGATGTCGGGGTGGCCCGAGATCGCTTCGCCGACGCCCGGCCCGTCCCCGTTGACGAGGTTGAACACGCCCGCAGGCACGCCCGCCGCATCCATGATCTCGGCGAAGATATAGGCGTCGAAGGGCGCAATCTCGCTGGGCTTCAGGATCATCGTGTTGCCGGCCGCCAGCGCAGGGAAGACCTTGCAGGCGATCTGGTTCAGCGGCCAGTTCCACGGGGTAATCATGCCAACCACGCCGATCGGCTCCCAGATGTGGAGCGTCGGTCCATCCTGGCGTTCGAATTCGAACTTCTCGAGCACCTCGATCGCGGTCTGGCAGTGCCCGGCGAGAAGGCCCGTGTGCGGACCGTTGGCAAGGCTCATCGGCGCGCCCATCTCGTCGCTGACCGCCAGTGCGAGGTCGTCCTTGCGATTGGCGATCTCGGCCTGGATCGCGCGCAGCAGGGTGAGGCGCTCTTCCTTGGTGGTCTGGCTGAAGCTCTCGAACGCGCGGCGTGCGGCGGCGACCGCCTTGTCCACATCGGCCTTGGTGCCGAAGCTGATGTGGCCGATGGTCTCTTCGGTGGCGGGATTTTCGACCGGCTGGGTATTCTCGGTGACCGGGTCGACCCACTGGCCGTCGATGTAGAACTTGGTGCAATCGCGCATTGGAAATTCTCTCCTTATGCGCGGCTCTCTAGCTCCCTTGCGACCAGCGCGCCACCACCTCTTCGCCGTCAGTCGCACTGTCGCGGATCACGCCCGGCGTGCGGTCGAAGCGCGGTGCAGGCGCAGTGTGCGAACGGCCGCCATGATCGACGAATGCACCGCGCGCCTTCATGTGCGGATGGTCCTTTGCTTCGTCCAAGGGGACGACCGGCGCGAAGCAGGCATCGGTGCCTTCGAGCAGCTCGACCCATTCGGCCTGTGGCTTGGTCTTGAAGAGTGCGGCGAGCCTTTCGGTGTAATCGTCCCAGTTGGAGGGATCCATCTGGCCTTCGCGAAGCTCTTCGGGCGCATCTGCACGCTGGAGCAGTTCGGCATAGAATTGCGGCTCGATCGCGCCGACGCTGACTTCCTTGCCGTCTGCACAGGTGTAGCAACGGTAGAAATGGGCCGCCCCGCCAAGGAGGCCCGCGCCGCGCTCCGTGGTGCGAAGCGCACTGTGCGGTTGGCCGTAGAAGAAGCTCATCAGGCTGGTGACGCCGTCGACGATCGCTGCATCGACCACCTGCCCCTTGCCGCTGCTCTGCCTTTCATAGAGCGCTGCGAGGATGCCGAAGGCGCAGTACATCGAACCGCCACCGAAATCGCCGACGAGGTTCTGCGGCGGGATGGGCAGCTCGCCCCTCGCGCCGATGCTGTCGAGCGCGCCGGTGATGGCGATGTAGTTGAGGTCATGCCCGGCGGCCTGCGCAAGCGGGCCGTCCTGCCCCCAGCCGGTCATGCGCGCGTAGACGAGACGCGGGTTGGCTTCGAGCACGACATCGGGGCCAAGTCCGAGGCGTTCCATCACGCCGGGCCGGAAGCCCTCGATAAGCACGTCGGCATTGGCGAGCGCCTTCTTCACGAAAGCCTGCCCGTCCTCGCTCTTGAGATCGACGGCGGCGCGATGCCTGGCGCGCTCGACGACGGTGTTCATGGGCTGGTGTCCCGGCCGCTCGATCCTGACCACTTCCGCACCGAGGTCGGCCAGCAGCATGGCCACGTGCGGGCCTGGTCCGATTCCCTGGAACTCGACGACCCTGAGGCCTGTCAGCGGTCCGTTCGAGCCGCTCTCACCCATCTCTCTCTCCTCTTGTTTACGCGGACGCACACAATGCGAAAGGAAGCGCAAAAGCAACAGGATTGATGGGAAACCGAGAAAGCGACCGATTTGCCATCATCCTTTGCGGATTGAACTGGCTGATCAGAAAGGATAAATCGGATTCGCCGCCAAGGTGCCTGCGCGTGTTGCACCAAATGAAACGGGCAGCTAATCTTTGAAAAGGGATCAGAGGTACACTCGGGGCGACACCATGCCAGACTTACCCATGGAACTTCTGCAGGAGAATGCCGCGCGCGCGACAGCGCTCCTGAAGTCGATGGCGAATGAATCCCGCCTGCTGATCCTCTGCCAGCTATCGCAGGCCGAAATGTCGGTCGGTGAACTCGCGGAGGTTGTCCCCCTGTCGCAATCCGCCTTGTCCCAGCACCTTTCGCTGCTGAGGCGCGAAGGTCTGGTGAAGACGCGGCGCAGCTCGCAATTCGTCTATTATTCGCTCGACAGCGAAGACGTTCAGGCGGTCATCGGCACGCTTTACGAACAGTTCTGCGCCTGAGCGCGACCGACTGAGTCAGTTGGAAGCGGCGGGTGACGCGCGCTCGAACATCAGTCGCTGGAGCACCATCCCTGCAAGCAGACTGACGACAAAGACCGCGGCTTCGAGCGGGTGGACGAACAGGATCGCCACGCCCGGCCCGGGGCAGAGCCCGGCAAGCCCCCAGCCCACACCGAAGAGCGCGGCTCCGCCGAGGAGCTGCGGCGTCAGGTCGCTGCGGTCGGGCAGCGCAAACTTGGGCGCGAATAGCGGATGCTTCATGCGCGGGACGAAGCGCCACGCGACGGCCATGACCAAGACCGCGCCGCCCATCACGAAGGCCAGCGTCGGATCCCAGTTGCCGAACACGTCGAGGAAGCCGCGAACACGTTCCGGATTGGTCATCCCGCCAAGCGCGAGCCCGGCACCGAAGAGCGTGCCCGATGCGAGCGGAGGAAGGTGGCTTCGGATCACGAGAACGCCCCCATTGCCGCGACGGTCGCGATGCCCGCCGTAATGAACGTCGCGGTCGCCACGAGCGAACGCTGCGACAGGCGGCTGACACCGCACACACCGTGGCCGCTGGTGCAACCGCTACCCAGCCTTGCACCGAAACCCACTAGGACCCCGGCCACGGCCAGCAAAGGCAGCGGCATGAATTCCGGCGTGGGTGCAGCGGTCAGCCAGGTGACGAGCGCTGCGCCGAGCGGCAGTCCGATCACGAAGGTCCAGGCACTCGAATAGGACATGCCGCTGTCGCTGATGCCGAAGGCACGGGCAACGATGCCCGAAATGCCGGTCACGCGTCCTGCCCCGAGCAGCATCAGGGCCGCCGAGAGACCGATCAACACGCCGCCGGCCAGCCCGGCAAGAGGAGCGGCGTCGGGGAAACCTGGCAGCGTCATACCGCGTTCACCGGGATCTTGATGTAACTCACGCCATTCTCCTCTGGCTCCGGCAGTCGCCCGCCACGAATGTTCACCTGAACGCTGGGCATGATGAGCTGGGGCATCGCCAGCGTGCTGTCACGCGCAGTTCGCATCTCGACGAATTCATCCTCGCTGGTGCCGTCCTTCACATGGACGTTTTCGCGCTTCTGCTGTCCGACGGTGGTCTCCCACGCATATTCGTCGCGTCCCGGCGCCTTGTAATCGTGGCACAGGAACAGGCGCGTCTCTTCGGGAAGCGCGAGCAGGCGTTGTATCGAACGATAGAGCTGGCGCGCATCCCCGCCCGGAAAGTCCGCCCGCGCGGTACCGAAGTCAGGCATGAAGATGGTGTCGCCGACAAAGGCGGCATCGCCGAAGATGAAGGCATAGTCAGCCGGAGTGTGGCCGGGCACATGCAGCGCGATCATCTCGATCTCGCCAAGCTTCAACGTATCGCCATCCTCGAAGAGGTGATCGAACTGCGACCCGTCACGCTCGAAGTCGCTGCCCGCATTGAAGAGCTTGCCGAAGACTTCCTGCACGCGAATGATCTCGCGGCCGATGGCCAGCTTCCCGCCGAGCTTTTCCTGGATGTAGGGAGCGGCCGAAAGGTGGTCGGCATGCGCATGCGTTTCGATCAGCCATTGGACCTTGAGACCATGCTTCTCGACATATTCGATCATCAGGTCAGCCGAGCCATGCGACGTGCGGCCGGCCGCAGCATCATAATCGAGTACCGAATCGATGATCGCGGCCTTGCTGGTTGCGGGATCATGGATGACGTAGCTGACGGTATTGGTCGCTTCGTCGAAGAACCCTGCAATCGAAGGACGCAGCGGCTTGTCCGCGCTGGCGGCAAGCACCTGTTCTCGCGCTTTTGCGAGCGCTGCATCGGGCTGGCTGGATGAGTTGGCCTGGGTCATATGAGTATTATCTAATATTAGAGTGGTCACTGTCAATGGATGCGCAGTACGGAGGATGCGGTGGTCTTCGTGCCCTGCACCGTATAGGAATGCTCCGATGGCGCTCTTCGATCCACCCTCTCGCGGCGAAGGCTTGGCCGCGATGCCGATGGAAGGCTTGCTGGCTGACAGCTTTGGGCGGCGCTTTTCCTATCTCCGCGTTTCGCTGACCGAGCGGTGCAATTTTCGTTGCGCCTACTGCCTGCCGAACGGCTACGTGAAACAGAAGGGCCTGCGTGCGGAACTGTCGGCAGACGAAATCGCCCGCGCCGTGAGCGCTTTTTCGAAGCTTGGCCTCTGGAAGGTGAGGCTGACCGGCGGCGAGCCGACCGTTCGGAGTGATTTTGCAGAGATCGCCCAAAGGATAGCGTCCACCGAGGGCATCCGCCGCCTCGCTATGACGACCAACGGCTATCGCCTTGCAGAGAATGCCCGCGAATGGCGGGCGGCGGGCATCGACGCGGTGAATGCCAGTATCGATACGCTCGACCGCGAAGACTTCGCCCGCGTCACCGGTCACGACCGGTTGGACGAGGTCGTGAGCGGAGTGGATGCGGCGCTCGATGCTGGGTTTTCCTCGGTCAAGGTCAACAGCGTGCTGCTGCGAGAGCTGCCGGAATCGGGCCTCGACGACATCTTCGCCTTCGTGGCGGAGCGCGATATCTCTTGGCGATTCATCGAGCTCATGCGCACCAACGACAATGCGTCCTTTCATCGCGAACAGTCCACGCCGGGTCACGCAGTCCTTTCGCGGCTGCAAGAAGCGGGCTGGCGGGAATTGCCCAGTGAAGAGGGTGCGGGCCCCTCGCGCGACTTCGCCCATCCCGATTATCGGGGGCGGATCGGACTGATCGCGCCTTATGCTTCGGGTTTCTGCGACAGCTGTAACCGCTTGCGCCTGTCGAGCCGCGGCAAGCTGCACCTGTGCCTGTTCGGCGATGACGGCCTCGACCTGCGCGACCTCCTCCAGAGCGACGACCAGCAGGACGAGCTGGTCGCACGCATCCTTGAGGCGATGCCCGGCAAGATGCGTGCGCACCGGCTGCTTGATGGCAACAGCGGCTCGACACCGCACCTCGCCTCGATCGGCGGCTAGGAAAGCCGGCGGTATGATTTCCTTCGACGAGGCCCACGCGCTCCTTTCCGGCGCCATCGCACCTCTCGGCAGCGAGGCCCTGCCCCTCACCGAAGCCGCAGGGCGCTATCTCGCCCAAGACCTCCATGCGCGCATTGATGCTCCACGCCGCGATGTCTCCGCGATGGACGGCTATGCGGTCGCGATCGGTACGGTCGAGAACGGCGCGCCATTGCGCGTCGCGGGAGAATCGCGCGCCGGCATGCCCTTCGACGGTTGGATTGGCGACGGCGAGGCAGTCCGCATCTTCACCGGCGCCGCGCTTCCCGAAGGAGCCGACTGCGTTATCATGCAGGAGTACGCCACGCGCGAGGGAGAGCTGGTCCGCTTTGCCGAAGGACACGGGCCAGCGCGCCACATCCGCTTTGCGGGAAGCGATTTTCGCGAAGGCGACCGGCTACTGGCCAAGGGAGCGCGGCTGACCCCGCCCGCGATGGTTTCGGCCGCTGCGGCGGATCGGGCCACACTCGATGTCGGCAAGCGACCGAAAGTGGCCATCATCGCGACCGGGGATGAGCTTGTCGCCCCCGGCAAGGCTCACGAAAGCGCGGACACTATGCCCGAAACGGCAAGCCACGGCGTCGCGGCCCTGTGCCGCGCCATGAATGCGGAAGTCGTCGCCAGGGCCCATGGCCGCGATACACTGGGCGAACTGGAAGAGCTCGCTGCAGAGGCGCTCGCAGCGGCGGACTGTGTCGTGGTGATCGGCGGAGCCTCGGTGGGCGATCACGACCTCGCGCGCCCGATGTTTGCCGCACATGAAATGGAGCTCGTCTTCTCCCGCATCGCTATCAAGCCGGGAAAGCCGGTGTGGCTGGGCAAGGTCGGCGAGAAGCCCGTACTGGGCCTGCCGGGCAACCCGACCTCGGCGATGGTGACCGCAAGGCTTTTCCTGCGCCCGCTTCTCGCCGCGCTGCAGGGTGGCTCGGTCAAGGGTGAGCTGCGCTTCGCACCGCTGCCCCTTGCCGCGCCCGTCGAGGCGACCGGGCAGCGCGAAACCTTCCTGCGCGCCGAAATGACCGAAGAAGGCCTCGTGCCTGTCAGCAATCAGCAAAGCGGCGCGCAGCACCCGCTTGCGGGCGCGGACCACCTCATTCGCCGCCCGGCAGGCACGAATGCTGCGAGGCTAGGCGAGCTCGTGAGCGCCATCTATCTCTAGAATTTTCAGTGAAATGGTGCCCAGAAGAGGAATCTCACGCTCAATACAAACTTCTGAATTTGCGCTATTCTTTTTGCCGCACTCCCGACACTCAACCCCAAACTGATCCCCTGGCGTCAGTAGATGGCTCCGCTGGCAGGAGATACGTCAGAAGTAGATGGAGACCATTCTGGGGCATTCGACGACCACGACTACTTTCGATCTCTACGGGCACCTGTTTCATGATCCCGCGAAGGACATGGACCTCATGGGCGAGATGGAGCTGCGGCTAGTGGCTGCGTAAATTCTCTATGCGACCGAACTAGTTCTCATTTGAACGATAGCCGTTATGTAGGCGTATGTCGAAGCGCACCAGACTAACTCGATTGCTAGAGCGAGGCTTCTATCCAATGGAGCTTCCTCCCACATTTCGGACTAAGAACTTCGCTTCGGCCATCGGGAGCCTAAATCCTCCTGCGAATTACGTGGGAAGCACCACGACATTTGATGGCGCCACCTTTCGCGGTCCCTTACGCACTTTCGGTGTGATCAACCCCGTTAGCTATTACCTTCTTAGCGACTTCATCGCCGAGAATTGGGGCCAGGTAGCCGGCGTATATCGACTGAGTTCATGCTCTGGAGCGCGGCCAAAATTCCCAGCAATGGCTGTCCATGGGCGAGCGGTTGGAACAGCAACACTTGCAGCGAAGCGAGAGAGGCAACAGCACCTTGCAAGTGTTTACCCAGTTATTCTCAATCTCGACCTGAATCGCTTCTACGGCTCTATCTATACTCACTCGATACCCTGGGCAGTTCTAGGAAAGGAGGAGGGGAAAAGACGATATAGGGCCCGGACGCTACGGGGGCATTGGAGCGACACACTCGACATTCTAGTGAGGGGCTGTAATCAAGCTCAGACAATAGGGTTGCCGATCGGCCCTGACACGTCCCGGATAGTATCCGAGATCATCCTGTCACGCATCGATGCAGAGCTAACCGCGATTGGCTCCGGTCTCCATTCCACCCAAATCTATCATGCGATCGATGACTACCAATTCGGTGTGATGTCAGAGCATGAAGCGGAAGATGCTGAAAGCAAATTCGTTAGGGTCATAAGCAGGTATGGGCTAAGATTGAACGATTTTAAGACATCGGTTCAACATGGCCTTAAATTTGCTCCCTCCAATTTTCAGAGGCATTTCGACGTATTGAAAACCCACGACGATCATTTCGTGGAGCACTTCTTCGAGATTCTTTATGGTCTGGTAGATAGTCACCCAAACGTAAATGTAATAGGATATGCTCTAAAAAGGTTCGCTCGCATATTAGCTGCAAGTCACCAGCAGACGCTAGTGCAGGAATACTTGCAACGATTGCTCTATGCAGCTCCGCATCAGGCTAGGTTCGTTCTGCCGCTCCTTCTAGGGATATACCGACGGGACGGCGTCGACGCGGATACCAATAGGCTGATCAAATGGGGCATCGATGTGTGTGCTCGTCGCAATGACGTAGGAAATTTGCTGTGGTTTCTCTACGCTGCGTTGTTCCTACGCACGCGAATTGGTGCGGCGCTCTGCGCTCAATGCGTAGCCATCGGAAATGAATTGGTGGATCTTGCCCTCGTTCACGGCCGCCACGAGGGATTGTTCACCTTAGAACGGGCGATCTTACGGTCTCGCTATCTCAACACAGATTTGCGCTCACCCGCGTGGCTGCCCCTATACGAGATAGAACGTCGGGCATGGGACGGAGACCCCGCCTTCGTAAAGCTCGGGACCGCCGACGACCTTGATGATCATTATGACGCTCTTCGGAACCGAGGGGTTGAATTCTATGTGACAGATCAAGATCGATTTACGGTTGCGGCTTTCGACGGATGGAATCTTACCGAACAAGATTTCCTTGTGAGACAATGGGACCCCGCCGATCTTCAAGCGCTTATCTGGGCTGACGGACGCGATTTGGAGAACTACGAATAGCTCGCACGAAGGTGAAGGTAGTCCACGTAGATGCGTCTATCAGCCATTTCCGTTGAAATCATGGTCTGCGGCGCCGCTACTCGGTCGTTACCGACTTCAAGGTTCCTCAAGAGGACTATGGACATCGTAGATGAGATAGAGCGGGGCCTTTTAGCTGCAAAAATAGGGGCTTGTGAGCCAACGTGTGTTGAATACCCCACCTACTGGGCTTGCCTTATTGAATGGGACAGCGATCATCGGCGATGGGCTAAGGCATAGAGTGCAATTGGCCATCGTAAGTCAAAGAGGGGGTAAAATGCTTCAGATTATCGGGTGGCTTGGTTGCGCCTACATGTTCGTCAAAGCTTTCGAGTTGTTTAGTGCCGCTAAGGCTCGTGGTGATGGCGCTGACAAATGGGACGCGGCCGCCACGATAGGCGGCGGGATTGCGATACTTTCCGCAATCATTTTCTTTTTCATGTTAAACGCTCAGGTCGATTCCGCTCCTTACTGATCGGGCCGCGATTTTTAGGATGTTAATGCTCAAAACCTTATAGGGACCCGATGAGTGATCTGAAGTTATTCCAGACAAGTTCGGGCGTTATGTGCGAGCTTGAAAGTAGCTCTGCTCCTCTGGAGAAGAGTTTACAGACGCAGTTCGAGACAAACCTCGATACGCTGCTTGGTGTGCGTTTCCTCGCAAGTGAATATGCAACCACCCACGGGGGACGAATGGACACGCTAGGCATCGACGAGAATGGCTATCCCGTCATCATCGAATACAAGCGCGACCGCTCCGAAAACGTCATCAACCAAGGGCTCTTCTATCTCGACTGGCTGATGGACCACCGCGGTGATTTCGAGATCCTCGTGCGCGATCGCTATGGAAAGCAAGACGCCGAAGCTATCGAATGGAGCGCACCACGCCTGATCTGTATCGCGGCGGACTTCACGAAGTATGACGAACACGCCGTCAAGCAGATGGGCAGGAACATCGAATTGGTGCGCTACCGCAAGTTCGGCGATGATCTCTTGCTGCTCGAGTTGCTGACGGCCGTGTCTGCGACAAGCTCAACCAGCACAGCAATTTCGGCCGGTAACGGCTCCAAGCCCCGCAAGGACAAAACCGTGTCCGAGTATATGCAGGACATGGGGCCTGAACTGGCTGAGCTGTTCGCGGATGCTGAAACCTACCTGCTGGCTCGCGGCGATGACGTGACGAAGAAAGTCACGCAGTTCTACCTCGCCTACCGGCGAATCAAGAACTTCGCCTGCGTCGAGGTGCGGCCTACCCTCAATCAGCTGAAGATGTTCCTGAAGCTCGATCCCGACACGGTCGATTTGAAAGAAGGCTTCTCACGCGATGTGCGCAATATCGGCCACTTCGGAACCGGCGACCTCGAACTGACGATAGGCTCCCACCAGGACTTGGATCGGGCGAAAGCGCTCATCCTACGTTCGTATGAGGAATCCTAGTTAGGCCGCGGAGTAATGAAATGGCAGCAGCACCAGCGCCTCGAAAAGTTTGGGAGCATTTGACCGATGACTTCGACATCGTCTGCACCCAAGAAGAAGCCGGATTTTCTGATCTCATTAATGATAATGTATCTATCCAACACGCTATTGAAACGGGCACCGCCGATGTCGTCCGCCTCTTCGTAGAGGTGAGATCGAAGAGTGGATTAGCTTATGGGAGGGCGCAAACTGACGCTCTTGAAAACGTTGAGCATCGTGAGCCATTCGATATTTTCCGGTTAGACTACAGGTTCGTCCACGAGGTCGTGATGTCTGCGCTAGCGGCGGCAATTCATTTTCTCGAAGATGGAAACGACGATCTGGCCGAAAAGCTGCGCGATTTTCGAAATGACTTTGGCAAGGTCACGATGATCTAAAACCGCATGCGCTATGTAGACGCGTCTACGCTCCAGTTCCGTTGGAATCATAATCCGCGCGTCGGGGGTTCGGGTCCCTCCTCCGCTACCAGGTCTTGCGACCTTAGCAATGCAACGATAGCGACGATCAACGCGAGGGCGGAGATGAGGTTGGCGTAGACCGGCTGCATTGATCGATGCCTCTTATCGATCTCCAAATCTATGATCCGCCTGGTTTCTTCATCAATTGCTCCCAACTGCGGACCTCTAATCAACTTATCCCAAGGCATTCGTGATGCAATTTTGGGGCTCCAAGGACCGGATGCCCACTGCTCGAATTCAGCAAAGTCGTCTGCACTGGCTTCGCGCATCTCATACTTTTTGTATCGCCATTTTCGCCATGCCTCGAACATCTTCAAATCCCCCTAGCCCTACAGGGCGGCCAAGACGTCCTTGAAGCTGGCGAGCCCCGCTTCAAGGTCCTCGATGATCTCCTCTGCAAGCTCATCTGGCTCAGGAAGGTTGTCCAAATCGGTTAGCGATTTGTCCTTGATCCAAAATACGTCGAGGCTTGCCTTGTCGCGCTCCAGCAGTTCATCGACAGAGAAGCGCCGCCATCTACCTTCGGGATTGCTGTCCTCATTCCAAGTCTGCTCGCGTTCGTGAGTGTCGCCGGATTTGTAAAGCTCGACGAACTCCTTCAGATGCTCAAAGGTCATCGGCTTCTTTTTGAGCGTGTGATGAATGTTTGTCCGGTAGTCATAATACCACACTTCTTTGGTGTGAGCGGTCGGAGAAGCAGGTTTGTTATCAAAGAATATGACGTTCGCTTTAACGCCTGGCTTGTAGAAGATCCCAGTCGGAAGCCTTAGGATCGTGTGCAGGTTTGTCGCGTGCAACAGCTTACGCCTGACGGTTTCTCCCGCTCCACCTTCAAACAGAACGTTGTCAGGCACCACGACCGCAGCTTGACCAGTAGACTTCAGCATTGTCCGAATGTGCTGGACGAAATTGAGCTGCTTGTTGGAGGTCGTGGTCCAGAAGTCCGCACGGTTGTAGGTTAGATCGTCAGTTTCCTGCTCGCCCTCCTCGTTCGTGAAGTTCATTGAACTCTTCTTGCCGAATGGTGGATTGGCGAAGACGTAGTCGAATGTTTCACTCGGTGGAGAGACCAAGGCGTCGGTCGGCGAAACGAAACTTTCGCCACCCATTTCGCCGATGTTGTGAAGGAACATATTCATCAGACACATCCGTCGCGTGTTCGCGACGATCTCATGCCCGAAGAAGGTTTCGTTCTTCAGGAATTCCTTGTCCGATTTGTCGAGCGGCGGGTCTGACCGAGAACTCAAAAAGTCATATGCTGCGAGGAAAAACCCCCAGTCCCGGCGCTTGGATCGGAGATTGTCTTCTTCGGTTCAGGGGCAACACATTCGACCATGGCGCGGATCAAGGCGCGTGGGGTGAAGTATTGTCCCGCGCCTGATTTGGTGTCCTCAGCGTTCTTCGCGAGGAGCCCTTCGTAGATGTCGCCTTTGACGTCCACGCCCATCATGACCCAGTTTTGTTCATCGATCATCGAGACCAGCCGGTAGAGCTTCGCGGGGTCCTGGATCTTGTTTTGAGCCTTCGTGAAAATTTGGCCGAGGATTCCCTTTGATGCCCCAAGTTCGCGCAAGAGCTTCACATAGTGTGCCTCAAGCTCAGCGCCCCGCTTTCCTCGCAAACTGGCCCAATTGTATTCCTTAGGAACCCCAGTTTCGCGCGAGTAGGGCGGCTTTGAATACTCATCCGCCATCTTCAAGAAGATTAGGTAGGTAAGCTGCTCCAGATAGTCGCCATAGCTGACGCCGTCATCTTTAAGTAGATTACAGAAGCTCCAAACCTTCGTGACAATCGAGGCCGTATTCATGCGTTGTTCTCCAGTCCGCGCCAGCGGATGACCACGACCTCTACTGGATGATCATCAGCGTCCATTTATTGCTCCCCCTTCGATAATCACTTCATCACTGTCTCGCGGCAGCTCCCAAAACTCGACTTCCGGCGGGATCATGTGGCTTTGTGTGCGTCGGAAATACGTGAGCAAGCTCTCACCGGTGCGCACTCTCAAGCTCTGCTCGACGAAGAAGATCTTGCGATAGTGTGCCGGAGCCATGTGGAAGTAGAACATCGCCTCGGCCCAATTCTTCATCTTGGCGCTCGGCACCTTGTCGCCTGATGTCCACGTCTGCGATTTGCATTCCACGATCACCGGCGGATCCTCTGAACCTAGGTCGAAGCAATGCAGCTTCTTGTCATTCCCAAGGCCGCAGGGGACCTTGTGATTGAGGTCAAGGTTTATGCCATGCGCAGACAGGATCCCCTTTGCGCGCTCCTCGAAATCTCGACCTACATGCGCATTGCTGATTGAGCCCTCTCGCTGGAAATTGCTCATGCTTTGCGCTTCCGCCTACTCTTTCTGGCTTCGTCTTTCTCAGCTTTTATGCGTTTGAGCAGAACAGCTGCTGGCTCGTCGCTTGGGTCCTGTTCAACGAGATTTCCTGAGAACGCACGCTTCAGGATTGATTGCCGCATAGCATTTACTCGCGCCAGATCGGTGTCGATCTGCTCGTCAAGCGCATCGATGTTCGTGAGAGTTGCCTCAAGACGGTTTACGATCTCTTTCTGCTCGTCAGGTCCGCAGAGTGGAAACGGCTGGTTCTCGATAATGCCCATATTCAGATTTGGCTGAACACCGCCGGATGCCAAACGCCTGAGGTCTTGGTAGTTCTTGAGAAAGAAGAATTTCACATAATCGCGGAGGTGGGACCCGGCCTCACTGACTTGCAAAGCTGCTAGGGCTTGATTTGTCGTCGCTTCAATCAACAACTCCGAACATTTGCCGCGCGTCTTGCCTTCGCCATACATGGCGACGAGCAGAGTGTGCGGCGGATAAAGACGTAGGTTCGTCTCATCGAGCGCCGTTTGAGAGACCATGCTCGAAGGCTCTCTTATGAAAGCGTCGTTGACAGCCCCGCTCGTAACCCAAGGGACTTCGGCTGGTTCATAGAATGATCGGTTGGACTTGAGCGGCGTAACTCCTGTTCCCACCACGGCAACCTGTGCGACCTTCGCATAGCACCAACCAGTAGGTATCTCGCCTAGATCTTCCATTTCAGCGCCTGTTAGCGACTCGACCACTTTCAGTTTCCGTGGCTTCGCAGGTTTCTTGCCTTGTTCACCTCCTGCTCGCCACTCGCCGAGTTTGAGCTGCCACTCGTCTAGCTCTTGCTTATGGCGGGCAGCACGCTGCTCCTGTATTCGCTTGAGCAGCGCTTCGGGATCTTCGAGCTTGTCAGGATTCTCGGCGCGCCAATCAGCTGTCAGGCGGCCTTCAAATGCAGCCTTCAGGACTGATTGCCGATACAGCGACAACCGAGCTTTGGCTTTCTCAAGGCTTTCGACGCCAGCCTTGAGCTCAGAGAAGAGTAGCTCTGTCTTTTCTACAATACGCCGCTGCTCTTTGACTGGTGGTAACCAGAACTCGAAGACCCCTATCTGGTCGAAGTCGACACGTGGTCGGTCACCTTCATCGAGGTGAGAAGCGAAATTTACGAAATCAGTCGCATTGAGTCTGAGCTGGAGAAAGCTCTGATCAAGAGCGCCATTCGGGGGAAAGACCATGAACTCCGCCGATGCCAGCCCGTCAAAGCTAGGCTTAGCAACCTTATTCAAATAGGGTCGAAGCCGACCGTAAAGGACATCACCTGCGTAGAATCTTGCCGCCGCACTCTTCATGGTTGAGGCTGGGACCGAGCCCAAGATACGTGTCGTATGCGCCTCAACATGATCCATACCAACGAAAGGCAAAGTGGGATGATCTGCGGGAAGGGCCTTTTCGCCGCGCGGACGGATAATTTCTGATAAAGGGGCGCAGGCCCAACCTGTCGGAAGATCACTCATTAGGCGACGGCTTCGTTCATCTCAGAAATGACCTCATCCATTTGAGCCCCAAAGAGCGCGTGCATCTGGCCCATACCGCCCTTCCCGTCAAAGGGTGAGAACTCCAAATCGCCGCGTTCGATATGGAATGAACTCATTAGATGATCGCGGATCATGCGAAGCCATTCCATCTGCTCTTCAGAGAACTTTGGACCATCCCCTTTTTGTTTGTTCATCACCCAGTCTTGGAAGTTCTTCCTAACCCGATCCGAGTGCCGCGTGAGTTTATCATCCAATTCGCAAACGCGCCGTATGAGTGCCACTAGAGCAGTCAATTCACTCACCGGGTCGCCTGCCTTCACCTCGTCGAGATGTGCGTAGGCCCGCCAAACCCGCAGCGGCGATAGTGCCGGGCGACCTTTCCTTATCGCATCCAGCACCTCCTGGATCATCTGATATGTGATTTCGGAACGCCGCGCAGGCTGGGAGAAATAGATTGTGAGCGCTTCAAGCTTGTCCCGGTTCTCGACTAGATAATCGCTGAATTCTTGCGCCATCTTCTGCGCGTTCTCATCCGCATCGCCAGCCCACTCGGCACGCGTCACCTGGTCGAGATTGTCATGATCGACCGTCTGTTCGAGATCTCTTCGAATGGTGTCGAGCGTATTGACCACATCGCCGGTCAGAAGCTTTGCGGCCTCAGCGATACGCTTGCTCTGAGCGGCAGCCAGAGCTTCCTCACTCGGCTCGTCGTCTCCTGTTGTTTCCTTCGCGTCGGCTTGCACCAAATCTGGATCGATGGACTCCAGGAACGTCTTGACCAGGCTGCCGAGAGGAACCCCTGCGACCTCCTCGATCTTCGCTCTCCGCTTGTCGTCAATCTGCCGATCGATACGCGACAAGCGCCCAGCGAAAGAGCTGACCGTCTCTTCATCACGGTCCGCGCCCATCATAAGCCCCATGGCGAGATCTTTAAGTGGCACAGAGGGTTTTGTGTCCAGCGGCTGGCTGGCTGTCTTCAGCGACCTCGTAACTCCAACGGCATCCACGATCACGTAATGGGTCTTTGCTTTGGCCGAGGGCGTGACCTTCTTCAGGTCATCTTTGTCGATGACGCGGGTGCCGCGCCCCTTCATTTGCTCGAAGTAGTTCTTCGACTTTACGTCCCGCATGAACAGTAGGCATTCGAGTGGCTTCACGTCCGTCCCGGTGGCGATCATGTCCACCGTGACCGCGATGCGCGGATAGTAGTCATTACGAAACTGGGCGAGGACCGATTTTGGATCCTCTTCCGAGCCGTAGGTTACCTTCTTGCAAAACTCGTTGCCTTCGCCGAACTCGGTTCGCACGGTCTGGATGATGTCATCCGCGTGGCTATCGGTCTTCGCGAAAATCAGCGTCTTTGGGGCTTCAAATTTTCCGTCTTTCTCTCGCCCTGGGAAGATCTCCGGCAATTTGTCACGGAAAGTGCGGATAACCGTTCTGATCTGATCAGGATTGACGACCGACTTGTCGAGCTTCTTGGCGGTGTATGCCTCGTCTTCGTCTTGCTTTTCCCAGCGCTTCTTGCGGGTGAGCTTTTCCCTCTTTTCGACGAGTTGCTCAGCTTTGACGGTCGCTCCGCCTTGGGTGATGGCGGTGTCGATCAGATAGATCTCATTGCCCACGTTCACGCCATCAGCGACAGCTTCCTCATGGGGATACTCGCTTACGACGTTCTTCTGGAAAAACCCAAATGTCCGATCATCTGGTGTGGCGGTGAGACCGGTGAGATATGCATCGAAGTATTCGAGGACCTGCCGCCACAGGTTGTAGATCGAGCGGTGTGCTTCATCGATGATGACGAAGTCGAAGAACTCCGGCGGAATCTTCGGATTGTAAACCACCGGAAGAGGTTTCTTGTTGCGCCACGATCCCTCTGGCGGTGGTGACTCCTCAGCCGCCTCATCCAACTCTTCACCTTTGAGGATCGCATACATCCGCTGGATAGTGCTGATGCAAACCTGGCTGTCAGCGGCGACAAACGAGGATTTGAGCCGCTGGACATTATAGAGTTCGGTGAACTTCCGATTATCGTCATTCGGAAGATAGGTCATGAACTCCTGCTCTGCCTGCTCGCCAAGGTTCTTTGTATCGACGAGAAACAGCACACGTTTTGCGTCGGCATGCTTGAGGAGCCGATAGACTTCGGTGATCGCAGTGAAGGTCTTTCCAGATCCCGTAGCCATCTGGATCAGCGCTCGCGGTCTATCCTTAGCCAATGACTGTTCTAGCTTGAGAATGGCGCGCGTTTGGCATCCACGCAGTCCGGCGTCATCGAGAACTGGCAATTGGGTCAATAGGGTGCGCAATGACAATGGTGCTTCCGCCCATTCCTTCAGCGTCTCCGGCCTATGAAATGTGAAAACCTCGCGCGACCGGGGTTTGGGATCTCTTCCATTGGTAAATCGGGTAACCACACCAGTGCTCTCATAGACAAAGGGCAATGGCTCCTGGTTGTTTACCCATTTGAGCTTTGCCGCCGCATATCCACCAGACTGCTCTTCGTGCGTGGTGATATTCTGCGCTTCGTGTTCGGCCTTGGCCTCAATAACGCCTACAGCCTTCCCATCCACGAAAAGTACGTAATCTGCTGGGCCGACATCTGTTTGATACTCCCGAACCGCGACACCCCGATTGGCGTTGAGATCAATCGACTTCTTATCCTGAATCACCCAGCCAGCCGCCACCAATTGCCTGTCGATGCCATCGCGGGCAATTTGCTCTGGGTTCTGGTTAGTTGTTGGCACCGGCTCCCCCTAACTGGTTCAGCCGCAACGCTAATTGGATTATGCTGCATATGCCAGAGATGACTTTTCATTTGGCAGGTTTGGAAAAGCTTGCCTCGAACTGGAACACCAATTCGAGGCAATCTTTTCCTGCCAAATCAGCGACCAGCCGCGGTCGTCGTCTTAGACCACGATACTGAGTGCCGTGCCTGACGAACTCTCTGAATGACGTTGGAAATCAACTTAGTTTGAAAGGCTTCCAGAACGGCTTTTCGGGGGACCAAGGGTGGCCAGTCGACTCTAGTATATGAATGCGACCACGGGCCCGATAGATCATCTTCCTAAGCGATTGGTCGCTGTAGTCATGGGTTCGGCCCAACTCCTGAAGCTTCGCTTTGATCCGCGTCGGTGTCGCGTTCTCTTCACCGTATTCCGCCTCGACGAGCGTGGCTGCAGCCCACACATCTGCGGCAAAACCCACGGCGCGTTCCCAACTCCCGGTCTTGTAAAAATGCTCATAACGGATCGCATAGGAAGCTTCTTGACTGAGCTTTGCTCGCTGATCCCGTTCGGACAGCACCGCTTTGATTAAGTCACTTTTCAGCGGGCGTGGCTCAGTTCTTTTCCTTTTCCGTTCAGCCTCTTTGTTTCGTCGCCAGCGAGCGCGTTGCTTCTCTATATTGATAGGCATGGGCATCGCTTACTCGGCGCGGACACAAAGTGGAACAAAATAAGCCAAGAGACTTTCGCGAAAATATGTGCAGATAGGGGAGCTCCTCGCCGAAATTGGTCGGTGAGTTCAATTCGAACGAAGGAGTAATCCATGAAAATTCAGAAAGATAGCGCAAGAGAATTGGCAGCGGCTTTGGAGAAGGCCGGTGTGGTCAGCGACGTCCCTATGCCTCCACCCGATCCTATGCTTGCAGCGCGAACGGCTTTCTTCTGTTGCTTCCCGCACCTTAAATTCAGCGACTGGAGGAGAGAGTCGCGCGCGCTTTCGTGCGACACCCATTCGTTGCGCGAGCAGCGCAGGAAATTGGCTGCCTGGTGTAGAGCTGCCATCGATTCTGATCGTCTTGACTGCGGCCAAACTCATAGCGTCACATTCGCTTGGTGCTACTTCACGAGTAGTGCTGTGGAAGCCGGCGACTGAAGCATTGCTGGCTTTAAACAAGCCTAGCCTTGATGGGGCTGCGGCGACATCTCGTCCTCTCTGCGTCGCCGCCCCATTCTCTCGCACTGGAATTATTTCGCTCAACGAAAAACAAGCGTGGGCGGATTTCAAACTATGGAGGGCCGTCATGGTGCTTTCCCGAAGGGACCGGCGTGTTCAACGCCTAGATCTAATGAACTACCAGGAGAAATGTGAAAGATGGAAGCGGGAAGACCCTGTGGGGCACGGCTATGGTCTGCCTATCAAACCGATGCTTGAGCCGAAGGACATCGAAACAGACCAGCTCGGCAACATCCTTTCAGTTCCAGCATTCGCCGAAAAGCCCTGTTTCGGAATTCCGACCGCTTGGCTGAGACATGCACACCTTAATCCCGTCTATGTGAAGCGCACAAAGGAGAAGGAGCACAATGCTCGATGCGATAGATGCCTCGCGGCCAGAGCCTGCAAGTCAGTCGTTCTCGAGCGCATTAAGGTGGTCGCAGGACACGACAGCGATTTTGCCGAAGCCTTCAAGGCATGGATTAGGGCCGGTGGGCTACGCAAGGCCGGTTTCGACACCGCATATGGCAAGCTCAAACAACGCGGTTGGTCGGCATTGACATATCCTCTCGAGATCGCCGATTTCGCCGACGCGAACGCTGCTTACGTCCGCCGCTACTGGATCGAAAAAGAACGAAAGGCCGCTAAGGTCAATGCGGGCAAAGAGCGGCACCGGCTCAGACAGGCATGGAAGGCGGGAGAAAACCTTGATCGACTGCGGGCCGGTCTCGATGAAGGGGCGAAGCTTCGCGCGATTGCGTTCTACCAGTCGATCAAGAGAGAGGAGCCGCCGAATTACCTCGCTAGATTTCCCTCGAATTCCATCGCGCGGGTATGTCGTGTTTGGTGGTCTCGCGAGTTTGTGCGCTATACCGGACAGAATCTAAACCCTAGTCGCATCGCAACGATCGCGATCAAGGAGGGGCGCATCGATGAGTATGCACACACAAGCCTCAGACAAATGGTGAAGCGAGATCTGTTGCTGATTAAGAAACTAGAATCCAGCGCCGGATACAATGGCGGCGCTCCGATATGGCCAAAATTCAATCATCCAGCGGTAACGCTAGCTGTTACATCCCATGGTAGGTCGGCCCAGCCGTGAGCTGTTACATTGGACGATCCGACTATTTTTTGAGCTGTCAGCCCAACGCTGCAGGAATCCGTGGGTTTCGGGCGAAATGAGGTGTTACATCGCCGACGTGTAATAGATTCCTACTGAATCTATGAAAGATGGGGGCATGACTCCCCCTACACACCTTATAGATGAGAAAGATTAGTTGTGCCGTCGCCAGCAAGCTGGCGCCGACACGAGCCACTCCGCAGCTGCTTCGCAGCTGGGAGATGGCTTCTCATTTCTGAGAAAGTGAACGCATCGGAGTGTGGCGTAGCCTGTTGCAAGGACAACGCGTCAATAGACCCCGGCGATTGGCACGTTCCGGGTGGAGGAAGTGCAAATCCCCTAGGACTTGTCCATTTCTGCGGGTTTTGGTCCCCGAGAGGGACTGTCGATGCGTTGCAAGGTTTCGGAGCGCGAGAAGTCTTTCGTCAAGCTCAGGCAGCGCATCGACTGGGTAGGGCACTACTTGAAGTCGAAGCGTCCCCACGTCCCGAGGGGGCAGTTAACGAAGCCTTCGAGGTCTTCCGCGATCAGCTGCTCGAGGCTCGCATATGACGGCAGGGTCGTGGGATCGATCCACGATAGCGTGAAGTTCACCGGAGGGAGGAACCCAAGCCCTCCGGCGAGAGCCCATTGAAACTTGGAAATGGCTCGCTCGTGATGATCGGTGAGCATGATGATTGGTTCGAACTCAATATCGCTGACTTGGTAGACGTTCATGGTGACACCTTTGTTGTTGTCGGTTTGAGCACCATGTCAGCGACTGAGAAGGGTGTCGGGTGGGCAATGACCATTTCGGTCGGTTATCAAATTAGAAGCACCCCTCCGTGCTGAATTGCCACTACGTCGTGGAATACACGGAGAACTGATTACCATCGGGAATGGCAAACACTCCGAATTATAATAACCGGCAGGGCATGGGGCGTCTGAAACTGACGGCTCTAGTGATGACTCTTCCCGTCATGAGTCTGACGAGCTCAGTGTGCATTGAGTAGGTCAGCTAGCGATTTATGCCTCGTCGGCCCTAGTCTTAATTACCAAATGCTGGCGCGCCAGGGTCGGACCACTCACTTAGTCATCACTGCCTTTTCGTCCCCAGCGCTTCGCGTATCGCCTCGAGTTCGTGAGCGCCCAATCCATTAGAGCCTAAGGTAGGACGCAGCTCACGCAACATCGCTACCGCAGTCAATTCATGGACCGTGAGCCATCGTCGGCGAGGCCGCGGCTCAGCAGCGACCTCTCGCATAACTCCCCGCTGCTCTTGAGAGAGGTCTCGAAGTGGCTTGCCTAGGCTAACAAGGAGCTCATTGGCAATCGTGTCGTCGCTCTCGACTTGATTGTCGAGCAGTGACCAAGACACAGACGGATGGCGCTGCCGCACCACGGCACGCAAAAAGGTGGCCGGATCGAGTTCAAGCACCGCGGCGATGTCCTCCGCCCGATCAATCGGGATCGGCACTCGTCCGCTCGTCATATGGCTTAAAACCACGGATTGTTTGTAACCGAGCATCGCGGCGATTTTCCTCTGGCTCAGTCCCTGAAGGCGCGACGCGCGCTCCAAGCCTTCGCTGAGCATGCGCGCAGCCAAGCTATCAGCAAGTTCCGGATCAATCTCGCGGGTCATTCCGCCGGTCTAGGCAGACAATGGTGTGTGTCAATCTGCTTGCACTTCCGCGACGTGTGTTGTATAACACTCATATCGATGTTCGTGTGTGTTTGTTCACGCACGCAGGCTCCATAATGAGGAATGAGAAATGCAACGCAAAACATACAAAATTGACGAGGTCGCCCAAGCGCTTGGATTGGGTCGAACCACTATCCATAAGCTCATCCGCCATGGTGAGCTTCAGAAAATCAAGCTCGGCCGCTCAACACTGATCTCTGCAGATTCGGTCGACGCACTTCTTCAGCGCCACGCCGTTTGAAGGGGAGCAACCCCATGCCCCTCACCGTAAAGGAAGTCGAATCTGCCCAGCCCCAAGCGAAGCCTTGGAAACTCGCCGACGAGAGGGGGCTTTATCTCCTGATCTCGCCCAACGGCTCTAAGCGCTGGCATCTTCGCTACTCATTCCAAGGTATGAAAAAGAAGATCAGCTTTGGCCCATTCCCGGACGTCAGCCTTAAGTCAGCCCGTGTGAAACGAGATGAAGCGCGTAAGTTGGTCGCTGATGGCGTCGATCCGCTTCAGCAGCGCAAAACGCGAAAGCTAGAAGCGAAACTCGCATCGGAACACACCTTTGCTGGGGTCGCGCGCGAGTATATCGTGAAGCGAGCCAATGATGGCGACAAAGCGATAAGCGAAACAACGCGGCAAAAAGCCGAATGGCTCCTGTCCTTGATCGAACCCAAGCTTGGTCGCTTGCCCGTCAGGGAAATCAATGCACCCGTGCTCCTTGCCACTCTTCGTGAAATTGAGGAGTCGGGTCGGAGAGAAACGGCACGCCGGCTCCGTTCTTTCGTCAGCCGCGTGCTAAACTATGCCATTGCAACAGGCCGTGCAGAAAATAATCCGGCGCCAGCGCTGCGAGGAGCGCTCGCCACTCCGTCGGTGCGCCATCATCCAGCCGTGATCGAACCAAGAGCGCTCGGAAAGCTCCTTCGAGATATAGATGGCTACGAAGGCTATGCCTCCACTAATGCTGCATTGAAGCTTTCTGCGCATTTGTTTCAACGCCCAGGCGAAATCCGCCAGATGGAATGGGCGGATCTCGATTTCGACGCTGCACTCTGGACGATACCAGCCGGTGGGACGAAAATGCGCCGGGAGCACCGCGTGCCCCTGTCACGGCAGTCGATTGCGATCATACGCTCAATGGAAGACGTCGCAGCCTACAGCGAATACGTGTTCCCCAGTTTCAACCCGAAGACGCCGCTGTCCGAGAACGCTGTCACTGGCGCGCTGAAGCGGCTTGGCTACGCCGGAGTGATGACAGCGCATGGCTTCCGAACGACCGCCTGCTCGCTGTTGAACGAGAGCAACGAGTTTCATCCCGACGCGATCGAACGTGCTTTGGCGCACCAAGACAGCAATGCCATCCGCGCGGTCTACAATCGCACGCAATATTGGGACGAGCGCGTCAGGATGATGCAGTGGTGGTCGGACAAGATCGATTCTCTGAAGCAGACGAATGCGCCTAAAGGTTTGGGGGTCGATTGAAAAAGACCCCCAAACTGACCCCCGCAACATGCGTATTTACGCAATCCCCGGCGATCAAGCGCGAAGCACGCCACAAAATTTCTCAATGATTTTCAGTGATTTCCGCTTGATCGCGCTATTGCACGAAGAAGCTACTGGTGCCCAGAAGAGGACTCGAACCTCCACGCCCTTGCGAGCGCCGCCACCTGAAGACGGTGCGTCTACCAATTCCGCCATCTGGGCACACATGCGAGCAGGTCATCACAGCACTGCTTGCGGGTAGGGGCGCGCCACTAGCGAAGGGGTGCGAGTCTTGTCAACGCTATTCGCACCTTGCGCGCAGGAACGCTTGCGAGTGGATGCGGGTTGCGTTTACAGGCGGCCCCGAAATTTCAACTTGCAAGGCAGATAATGGCAAACAGCAGCGCGCTTAGCGGCAAACTCGTCGTCCTGATGGGCGGAAGCGGCTTTCTCGGCAATTACGTGGCGCAGGCCCTGCTCGAGCGAGGTGCGCGCCTGCGGATCGCGGCGCGTAATCCGGAGAAGGCGTTCAGCCTCAAGCCGCTCGCTAACCTTGGCCAGATGCAGTTTGCGCGCTGCGATGCGACCGACCGCCAGAGCGTCGAGCGCTGCATCGAAGGCGCCGATGCCGTGGTCAACCTGGTCGGAAGCTTCGAAGGCGATCTCTACAAGCTGATGGGCGATGCGCCGGGCTGGATGGCCGAGGCTGCCGCCAAGCAGGGCGCCGATGCCTTCGTGCATGTCAGCGCGATTGCGGCCGAGCCCGACGAAGACACGACCAACGACTACGCAGCGGCTAAGCATCGCGGGGAGCGCAAGGTGACCGAAGCGTTCAAGAACGCGACCATCGTGCGTCCGAGCATCGTCTTCGGGAAGGACGACAATTTCCTCAACATGTTCGGCGGGCTGATCTCGACCCTGCCGGTCCTGCCCGTGTTCGCACCGGATTCGCAGCTGCAGCTCGTCTATGTCGACGATGTCGCAGAAGTGATCGCGCGCAGCCTGGAAAACCCGGACAAGCATGGCGGCAAGACTTACGAGCTGGGCGGACCCGAAAAGCTGACCATGATGGAAATCAACCAGCGCATCGCCGAGGCGCAGCGCCGCAAGCGCACCTTCCTGCCGATGCCCGACGGCCTGTCGGCCACCTTTGCGGCCCTTCCGGGCACGCCGATGGGCAGCGACCAGTGGGGCCTGCTCAAGCAGGGCAATGTCGCAAGCGGCGACTACCCGGGTTTCGAGAAGTTCGGCATCGAGCCCAAGCCGCTCGGCCTGTTCCTCGACAAGTGGATGACCCGCTACCGCAAGCACGGCCGCTTCGAGCCGCGCCTGTCGGCCTGAGCGGGACCGGCCCCTAGATCTTTTCGACGATCAGCACGGCGCCATCGCTGCCGCTGATCCGCACCTTCTCGCCGACGGCCGCATCGCAGCCCTTGGCGAGCCATTCGCTGTCGCCATGCTTCACCCGGCCCGTACCGCCATCGAGAGCAGTGACGACCACGGCTGTCTCGCCCGCGAGGCGCATGCCGCGGCGATTCATCTTGGGGTCGGCATCTTCGACCGGATTGGCGCGCAGGTAGTTGCGCCCGATGAAAACGGCGGCGATCGACAGCACGGCGAAGATCACGACCTGGAGCGGGATGCCGAAGGGCAGGGCGAACGCGATCACCCCGGTGATCAGCGCGGCACCGGCAAGCCACATCAGGAAGTATCCCGGCACCAGGATTTCTGCTGCGGCGAGGAAGAACCCCAGTCCCAGCCAGACCCAGTGCGGTTCAAGCGTTTCGAACCAGTCCATCAGCGTGCTCCCGGAGTGCCGCTACGCGGAACGCTCGGCGTGGAGCTGCGCGGTTGCGGACGAGGTGCCGGCGAAGGCGTCGGACGCGTCGGCGGGGTCGGCGGCGTGCCGCCGGCCGGACCGTCACTGGCGAAGTCCTTGACCAGTTCGCCGATCCCGCCAAGCGAGCCGATGAGCTGGGTCGCCTCGACCGGGAAGAGGATAGTCTTGGCATTGGGGCTGGTGGCGAACTTGCCGACCGCCTTGGTGTATTCCTGCGCGACGAAGTAGTTCAGAGCCTGTCCGCCCGAACCGGCGATCGCATCGTTCACGACCTGCGTTGCCTTGGCTTCGGCCTCCGCTTCACGCTCGCGTGCCTCTGCGTCGCGGAAAGCGGCTTCCTTGCGGCCTTCGGCTTCGAGGATGGCCGACTGCTTCGAACCTTCTGCGCGAAGGATTTCCGAAGCACGGTCACCCTCTGCCTCGAGGATCTCGGCGCGCTTGAGACGTTCCGCCTTCATCTGGCGAGCCATCGCTTCCGAGATGTCGATCGGCGGGCGGATGTCCTTGATCTCGACGCGGGTGATCTTGACCCCCAGGGCGAAGTCGCATGGTCGACCACGGCGAGCAGGCGGGCGTTGATCTCATCACGCTTCGACAGCGTCTCGTCCAGGTCCATCGAGCCCATCACCGTACGAAGGTTGGTCGTCGTGAGCGCCATGATCGCGTTGTAGAGGTTCGAAACCTCGTAAGCGGCCTTGCCCGCATCGAGCACCTGGAAGAAGACCACGGCATCGACGCCGACCATGGCGTTGTCCTTGGTGATGATTTCCTGGCCCGGAATGTCGAGCACCTGCTCCATCATGTTCACCTTCTGACCGACGCGGTCGATAAAAGGGATGATGAGATGCAGGCCAGGCTCTGCGGCGAGCGTGAACTTGCCCAGCCGCTCAATGGTGTAGACGTAGCCCTGCTTGACCACGCGCACGCCCATCGCGAGAAAAATAACGACGAGGCCGATAATCGCGACCAGAACGCCAAGTAAATCCATTGTGACCCCCGAATAATTGTCCGGGAGCGATGCTAGCGCGCAGGAATTAACAGGGAAAGAAGAAGCGCGAAGAAATCCCTGATTTTCGCGTCAGAGCGCTTTGGAATAGAGCGCGAGAAGGCGCGACCACGCGCGCTCCGCCTGTTCGCGGTCGTAACTTGGGCTATCTAGTACGCAGAAGCCATGGTCTGCTGCGTAGACTTCGATTTCCGCATCGGTTCCGACTTTTTCGGCTGCCTGCCGCAAGGCCGGCCTCGCGCCGGGCTCTTCCGCATCATCATCCTGAGAGATGGCGATCAGGTAGTGGGCATCGGGAATGAGCCTGCGATGCGGACTGTTCTCTCCATCCTGCACTAGGCCGCCGCCGTGAAAGCTCGCGCCAGCCTGGATGGGTTCGTCCGACCACGGGCCAAGGGCGGCAAAGCTGCCGGTCATGCAGTAACCCTGCACGCCGATCCCGCGGTCACTGTCGACCGCCGCCTGCTCGAGCAGCCATGAAGCGGCAGCCGCATTGTCCAGCGAGATCGTTTCGGCCGTGAACTTGCTGCGCCAGGGACGGACCTTCTGGAAACCGCCGGCGGCAGCAAAACTCGCGAAATCCTCGAACTGCTGGCCGGTGACGTCTCGGTAATAGGGATTGGCAAGGAGCACGGCATATCCTGCCTTCGCCAGCCGCGTCGCCATCTCGCGCTTGGCCGGGCGGATGCCGGCGATATCGGGCCAGAAGATCACGCCCGGCCGCGCCGTGTCGCCGACGATGTAGAATTCGCCGTCGAGCGCACCTTCGCCGGTCAGGAAGGAGACCTCGCGCATCGAAACCGCTTTAGGATCGGCGGCTGCCATCGCGTCGCCCTCCAGGGGCGCGCAGGCGGCTGCCATGCCGGCGATGGCTCCGGCGCCGAAAGTCCGGCGGTTCAGCTCCATTTTGCCCCAGCGCTCGAGGTGGCTTTCATTGCACATGCCGCATCTCCCTTGCTTGTCCCCGCGCGCACGCAAGTGCCGGTCATGGACAAGGATACGGTTGACGGGCAGGATGGGTTTCAATTGAGCGACCAAAAGGTCGCCTGACAAGGGAGAGAGGGATGAAGCTTCGGGGCTTTGCGATGGCGGCTGCACTGCTTCTGGCAGCATGCAGCGATAGCGGCGATGTGGCGGAGGGCGGCATCGATGGGGTGCGGCTGGTCAATGCGGACCAGGACAGCGCGAACTGGATCAGCCACGGCCGAACCTATTCCGAACAGCGCTTTTCGCCGCTCGACCAGGTGAATCGCGATAGCGTTGGCGATCTCGGCCTCGCATGGTTTGCCGACATGGACACGGCCCGCGGGCAGGAAGCGACGCCGCTCGTCTTGGACGGCAAGCTTTATGTGACCAGCGCATGGAGCAAGGTCTTTGCCTTCGATGCCGCGACCGGCGAACCGCTGTGGAGCTACGATCCGCAAGTGCCCGGCGAGACGGGCGTGAAAGCTTGCTGCGACGTCGTCAACCGCGGCCTCGCCGCTTGGGGCGAGCACCTCTTCCTCGGCACGCTCGACGGGCGCCTTGTCGCGCTCGATCGCGATACGGGCGAGGTCGCATGGGAGAAGGTCACCGTCGACCAGTCTAAGAGCTACACGGTCACCGGCGCGCCGCGCGTGATCGATGGCAAGGTTTTGATCGGTAACGGCGGGGCCGAGTTCGGCGTGCGCGGCTATATCGCCGCCTATGATGCCCAGGACGGCGAAGAACTCTGGCGCTTTTACACCGTACCCGGAGACGACGGGGATGATGCGCCCGAATACCTTAAAGCAGCAGCCGAGACGTGGAGCGGCGATGCGCTAAGCGGCGAGAACGGCATCGGCGGTGGCGGCACCGTCTGGGACTCGATGGCCTACGATCCCGATCTCGACCTGCTCTATATCGGCGTCGGCAACGGAAGCCCGTGGAACCGCGCCTATCGCAGCCCCGGCCCCGACGGTACGGGTGAAGGAGACAACCTCTACCTTTCCAGCATCGTCGCAATCCGGCCCGATACGGGCGAATACGTCTGGCACTACCAGACCACGCCGGGCGAAACCTGGGACTATACCGCCACGCAACACATCGTGCTGGCGGACATGGAAATCGACGGGCGCGAGCGTCAGGTGCTGATGCAGGCACCCAAGAACGGCTATTTCTACGTTCTCGACCGCGCGACGGGCGAGTTCATTTCGGCAGAACCCTACATCCCGCTGAACTGGTCGACCGGTATGACTGACGACGGTCGCCCGATCATGAACCCCGAAACCCGGATCGACGTCACCGGTGAGCCCGCGATCGTGATGCCGGGACCGCTGGGCGGCCATAACTGGCACCCGATGGCATACCATCCGGGCGAGAACCTCGTTTACATCCCTGCCTTCGAGGCCGCGATGCTCTACAAGCCGGAAGCGAACTGGAAGCCCGATCGTGCACGGGGCTTCAACGTCGGCTTCGACCTCGGAGCGGGCGACCTGCCGCCCGATCTCGGTATCCGTCGCGAAATTCTCGGCACAATCAAGGGCAAGCTCGTGGCTTGGGACCCGGTCGCGCAGGAACCGCGCTGGGAGGTCGAACATCCGGGCCCGTGGAACGGCGGCCTGCTCGCCACGGGCGGCGGTCTCGTATTCCAGGGCAATTCGGGCAGCGAATTCTCCGCTTATGACGCGAAGGACGGCAGCAAGCTGTGGAGCTTCCCCGCGCAGACCGGGATCGTCGCACCGCCTATGACCTACACGGTGAACGGCGAGCAATATGTCGCCGTGCTTGCCGGTTGGGGGGGCGCCTTCGCGATCACGGCCGACGGCGAGTTGATCGACCGGATGAAACCGGTACGCAACATCAGCCGCCTGCTGGTGTTCAAGCTGGGCGGCGAGGCACAACTTCCCGAAGAGCCCGATTTCGCGCTCGCACCGCTCGATCCGCCGCTGTCGAAGGCCAGCGCGCAGACGATCGAGCTCGGCCGCGAGAAATACGCCCGCTACTGCGCGGTGTGCCACGCACCGGCGGCAGTCGGCTCGACCGAGCTGCCCGACCTCAGGCGGTCGGGCGCACTCGAGAACCGTTCGACATGGCTGCAGATCGTCCATGGCGGCGCGCTGCAGGACAATGGTATGGCGAGCTTCTCCCAATCGCTGAGCGAGGACGAGGTGGAAGCGATCCGCCAGTACGTCATCAAGCGCGCCAACGAGGACAAGGAGATGGAGCTCGAACGCGCCAAGATGCGCGTCGCAGCGCGTTGATCAGCTCCTGAAGACCACCGTGCGCTTGCCGTTGAGGAGCACCCGCTCCTCGAGGTGAAGGCGCACGGCCTCGGCCAGCACGCGGCTCTCGATCTCGCGGCCCTTGCGCACGAGCTCTTCGGGGCTGTCGGCATGGCTGATGGGCTCGGCGGCCTGATGGATGATCGGACCCTCGTCGAGATCGGCGGTGACGTAATGCGCGCTCGCCCCGATCATCTTGACCCCGCGCTCGTAGGCCTGGTGGTAAGGCTTGGCGCCTTTGAAGCCCGGCAGGAAGGAGTGGTGGATGTTGATGCACCTCCCGGCGAAATGCGCCGCTTGCTCGTCCGAAAGGATCTGCATGTAGCGCGCGAGAACCACCAGTTCGGCGTCGTAGTGTTCGGCGAGCTCGCGCACCTGCGCTTCCTGTTCGCCCTTGGTGTCCTTCGTGATCGGCAGGTGATGGAACGGAATGTCTCCCAACGGCGTGTGCTCGATCGCCTCGCGCGGGTGGTTCGATACGATCGCCACCGGCTCCATCGGCATTTCGCCGATGCGCCAGCGATAAAGCAAGTCGGCGAGGCAATGGTCGAACTTGCTGACCATGATCATGACCCTGCGCGGGCGATCGCGCAGTGCGAGCTTCCAATCCATGCCGAACTCGGCAGCCAGCGGCGCGAAGCCCTCGCGGATATCCTCGCGGCCGGTCTCCCCAGGATCGAACTCGACCCGCATGAAAAAGGAGTTGGCAGCACGATCCCCGAACTGCTGCGCCTCGAGGATATTGCCCCCGCTCTCAAACAGGAAAGAAGTCACCTGCGCGGTGATCCCCGGGCGATCGGTGCATGAAAGGGTAAGGACGAGCGGATCGGACATAGACCTACTCTTGGCGTTCGTGGCGGCGGCCTTGCAAGCGCGTTTCGCTAGGCAGCGGCCAAGCGGGTTTTGTCAGTCCTCGAGCGCGAAGATGATCTCGGTCATACCCGTTTCGCGCAGCGCGGTCTCGACGATGGCACGCTGCCGATCGTCCAGATCGCCATCGAAGCGGACCACATGCGCGATCGGCTCCTTGAGCGAGAAGCCACCCTGCCTCAGGACCTGGCCGATGGCGCGCACCAGCGTGTGCTCGAAGTAACGCGCATTGGCGATCAGCGCATCGTCCGAAGAATAGGGAAACTCGGCGCGCTGATCGACAAAGGTCTCGCTCGCCTCGTGCGTCACCTGCACGCGGTCGCGGTAGATCGCGACATCGAGGTCGAGGCGGCGGATCACATGCCTAGCGCCGCGTCAGCGCTTCCTCGCTCTGGGCCATGAGCTTCTCGATGATGACGGCCACCGGCTCTTCCGCCTTGAGCATGCCGACCGACTGGCCGGCCATAAGGCTGCCGTTTTCGACATCGCCGTCGATCACGGCGCGGCGCAGTGCGCCGGCCCAGTAGTGCTCGATCTGCAGCTGGGCTTCTTCCATCGCGATTTCCTCGCGGTCGAGCGTGCCTGCCACTTCGATCTGCTTGCGGGTGAACTCTTCGGTGCCCTTGTTTTTGAGCGCGCGCACAGGGATGACCGGCAGGCGCGGATCGACCTGCACGCTGGCCACAGCGTCGCGGGCATTGGCGCGGAAGAAGGCCTTCTTGAAATTCTCGTGCGCGATGCTCTCGGTCGCACAGGCAAAGCGCGTGCCGAGTTGGACGCCCGCTGCGCCCATTTCGAGATAGCCGGCCATGGCATTGCCGCGGCCGATGCCGCCCGCAACGAAGATGATGTGATCTTCCGAAAGCTCGGGAAGCATTTCTTGTGCGAGAACGCTGGTCGAAACGGGGCCGATATGGCCGCCCGCTTCCATGCCTTCGATCACCAGCGCATCTGCGCCCGAGCGCAGCAGCTTCTTGGCCAGCGCCAGCGTCGGCGCAAAGCAGATGACCTTGGCGGGATTCTCGCCGCCCTTGATCGCCTCGACACTGCCCTTGGGCGGAATGCCGCCGGCCAGCACCACGTGGCTCACTCCCGCCTTGTCGCACACCTCGATCAGGTCGAAGAGCTGCGGGTGCATGGTGATGAGGTTCACGCCGAAGGGCTTGTCGGTGAGCTTTTGCGTCTCGGCGATCTCGGTCTCGAGCAGTTCGGGCGTCATGGCACCGCAGGCGATCACGCCGAAACCGCCCGCATTGGAGATGGCGGAGACGAGGTTGCGCTCGGAGACCCAGCTCATCGCACCGCACAGGATGGCATAGCGCGAGCCGAGGAATTCTGCGCCGCGCTGCATCAGGCGGTCGGTCTTGGGATAGGTAGTCATACGAGTGGCGCTTAAGCCGCGCTGGGCTCCACGGCAAGCGATCCAGCGCTTGCAGGGCGCAGTTCATCCCAACTTTCGCAAAGCTTTCAACGGCGGTTTCACGCCGTTCATTTTCGCGGGCGCATGGGCATGACCATCGAATCTGGAGGTGGGACTATGCTCGAAAAAACCAAATCATCACTGCTCGCCCTCGCCATGGGCGGTGCCGTCATCTCCATGCCCGCGCACGCAGCGGAGCCCGGGCCCATGATGGCCAAGCAGTCGTTTCCCGGCCTCGAACAGGTCCGGAACCATGCCGATCCCGACGATTGGGACGATGATTGGGACAATGACGACTGGGAGGACGATGACGACGATGATGACGATCGCTGGAAGAAGCGCCGTTATCGCGACCGCTACTATGGCCGCGACCGTGGCCGCTATTACGGCGAGCCCGTCTACCGTCATACCCGCGTTTGGCGCGGCCGCGACGGACGGGTCTATTGCCGCAAGAACGACGGGACGACCGGCCTGATCGTCGGCGGTGCTCTCGGCGCTATTCTGGGGCGCGAGATCGATACGCGTGGCGATCGCACTCTCGGCACGATCCTTGGCGCTGCCGGCGGAGCTATCGTCGGCCGCGAACTCGACCGGGGTCGTTGCCGATAGTCAGAGCCAGCCGGCATCCTTGAGTTCGCCGGCCCGGTTGCGCGAAACGGGCGCTTCCAGCCCGTTTGCAAGCGATAGACGGAGGTTGCGCCCCTCGCGGCGCACCTCCTCGACCGCGTCGCGAGCAACCCACCAGCTGCGATGGACCTGCAAGCCGTCGATGCCCTCCAATTCGGCAATCGCATCGCCCAGGCGCATCAGGACAAGGTCGCTGCCGAGCCGCGTGTGCGCGCGAACATAATGATCCTCCATCTCCAGCGCGAGCAGGTCCGCGCCGAGCTCGGGCGGCAGTCGATCCATGAAACGCGTAGCCGGCTCCGGTTCACGTGCGGTGTCCTTAGGCTGCGCCTGCTCTTGCTCCGGCTCGCTGGCAGAACCACGCTGGCCTAGTGTGAAAAGTAGCGTGATCATTCCCCCGACCACGGCGACATAGAGATACTGGGTGAGCGCGGTTTCCGCATCGGGCCAGCGCAGTCTGTCCGGCAGTCGTGGCAGAATCCAGACCGCAGCTGACATCGGTATCGATGCGGCCATCACGCCAACGAACCGTACTGCCCAGGCGGGCAGGTCAAGGGCGGGGGCAAGCCGCTGGGCCACACCGTCGATTGGCGCATAGAGGAAGTAACCGAGATAGGCGAAGCCGACCCAGACGATCAGTCTGAGCGCGAGCGGGTCCTGGAAGCTTCCGAAGGGGCCGATCAGCGCAAGCACCACGCCGATCATTCCCATGCAGGCAAGGTCAATCAGCAGCTTGCGCAGCTTTTGTTGCTTCTTGGTTCGTGCGCCCTGTTCCATCGCCGTCCAGAACTAGCGCCCGTTTACGCTTCGTAAAGTGGCAAAGCGCAGGATTTGCGCGCTTTTCGCGAACCCGATGACCTGTCCGCGAAGCTAGCGTTGCGTGCGAACGGGCCGGCGTCATCATGGTCTCCAACACACCGCAAACGGAGACATTCGATGACCGCACTCAGCCTTTCTAACCACCTGTTCCGCCGTTCCGGACCGATGGACATCACCCCCATCACAAGAGCCCTCGTCATCGGGGTCGGCGGAGCCATGACCGCCATTTGCTTCTTCGCCATCGCCCGTGCGCTGCTCGGCTTCACCGCCGACCTGCCGCACCTCTCGAACGTGGCCATCGCATTCCATGTCGCGACGGTGCTGCCCTGCGTACCGCTCGGGGTCTACCTCCTGCTCGCCCGCAAGGGGACACCCCGGCATAAGCAGCTCGGCAAGCTATGGATCGTGCTGATGGTCATCACGGCGACTTCGACGCTCTTCATCCACGACGGCATGCGCCTTTCGTGGATTCACATCTTCGTGCCGATCACCTACCGCGCATCGTGGCTCATTGTCTCGAGTGCCCGCAAGGGCGACATGGTGACGCACCGCAAGGAAATCATCGGCCTCTTCTTCGGCGCGCTCATGATCCCTGGCATCGCAGCCATCGCACTGCCGGGGCGCCTCATGAACGTGATGCTGTTCGGCTAGTCGCCGTAAGCGATCTTCACCTTGCGGGCGGCATCGCGGGCCTTTCTCCGGGCATCGTCGGTGTCGCCTGCGGTCGCAAGCGTCACACCCATGCGGCGGTAGGGGCGACTGGTCGGCTTGGCGAAGATGCGCAGGTCGGTGCCGAGTTCGGACAAGGCATCGTCGAGGCCTTCGTAGGCTAGGTCCTCGCTGTCGCGATCGGCAAGGATCACCGCACTGGCCGAGGGCCGTGCCCGCAATTCGGCAGGAACAGGAAGACCGAGGACGGCGCGCGCATGCAAGTCGAATTCGGTGAGGTTCTGGCTCACCAGAGTGACCATGCCGGTATCGTGCGGACGCGGTGAAAGCTCGGAGAAGATGACCTCCTCGCCCTTCACGAAAAACTCGACCCCGAACAGGCCGAAGCCGCCGAGGTCGTCGACGACCTTGCGCGCCATATCCTGCGCCTTGGCGATGGCCTCATCGGACATCGGCGTGGGCTGCCAGCTTTCCTGGTAGTCGCCGCGTTCCTGCCGGTGGCCAATCGGCGGGCAGAAGGTCACCCCGCCCTTGTGCCGCACGGTGAGGAGAGTGATCTCGTAGTCGAAATCGACGAATTGCTCGACGATCACCCGCTGGCGGTCACCGCGCATATTGGCGCAGGCATAGTCCCACGCTTCCTCGAGTTTCGCTTCCTCGCGCACCGTGCTCTGGCCCTTGCCCGAGGAAGACATGACCGGCTTGATCACGCAGGGGAAGCCGGTGTGCTCGGCCGCAGCGCGTACTTCCTCGAGGTTCTTGGCGTAGCGATACTTCGAAGTGACGAGGCCTAGCTCGTGCGCCGCGAGGTCGCGGATCGCATCGCGGTTCATGGTCAGCTGCGCGGCGCGCGCGGAGGGAACGACGGTGAAGCCTTCCTCCTCGAGCTCGGCGAGCACGGCGGTGCGGATCGCCTCGATCTCGGGCACGATATAGTCGGGACGGTGCTTTTCGGCCGCCTCGCGCAGCTTGTCGCCGTCGAGCATCGAGAAGACCTCACGCACGTCGGCCACCTGCATGGCGGGCGCATCGTCATAGGCATCGCAGGCAATGACATATGCGCCGAGGCGCTTGGCAGAGATCACGAACTCGCGGCCGAGTTCACCCGAGCCGAGAAGGAGGATCTTCGCGGTGTGGCTCACGCAGCCTCGTCCGCCGCGTCGAGACCGTAGGCGGTGTGCAGCACGCGCACCGCCAGTTCGGTTTCGTCCTCGTCGATCATCACGCTGACCTTGATTTCCGAGGTGGTGATCGCCTGGATGTTGATCCCGCGATCGGCGAGCGCCTGAAACATCGTCGCTGCGACACCGGCGTGGCTTTTCATGCCGACACCCACCACGCTGATCTTGGCGATCTGGCTGTCGGTGATGATGCGGTTGAAACCGATGTCGTCGCGCTTGTCCTCCAGCAGCGCCTGAGCGCGGGCGAGGTCGGCCTGCGGGACGGTGAAGGTCACGTCGGTCTCGCCCTTGTCGCGGCCGACGTTCTGGATGATCATGTCGACATTGATGCTCGCGGCGGCAAGCGGCTCGAAGATATGCGCCACCGCGCCGGGCTTGTCGGGCACGCGGGTGAGGATGATCTTGGCTTCGTTCTTGTCATGCGCGATGCCGGTTACGTGCTGGCGTTCCACTTCGCCCTTCTCCACCAATTCGTCCATTTCCTCTTCCGACACGATCATCGTGCCCGGAAGCTCGTCCGCAGGGACGGCATCGTCGCCCACGAAACTGGAGAGGACCTGCACGCGCACGCCCTCCTTCATTGCCAGGCCCACGCTGCGGGTCTGGAGCACCTTTGCGCCCACGCTCGCCAGTTCGAGCATTTCTTCGTAGGTCACCGCCTTCAGCTTGCGAGCCTTGGCCACGATCCGAGGGTCGGTCGTGTAGACGCCGTCGACATCGGTATAGATGTCGCAGCGGTCGGCTTTCACTGCCGCAGCTACCGCGACTGCCGAAGTGTCCGAGCCGCCGCGACCCATCGTGGTGATGCGGCCCTCGTCCGATACGCCCTGGAAGCCGGGAATGACCGCGATCTCGCCCTCGGCCATCGACTTGGCCAGCGCCTCTCCGTCGATGCTGTCGACGCGTGCCTTGGCGTGCGCCTCGACCGTGCGGACGGGAAGCTGCCAGCCGAGCCAGCTGCGCGCCTTGCAGCCTAGCGACTGCAGCGTGAGCGCGAGAAGCCCGCTGGTCACTTGTTCGCCGCTGGCGACCACGACGTCGTATTCGGCGGGGTCGTAAAGCGCGTTCGCCTCGCGGCAGAAATTGACGAGCCGGTCGGTCTCGCCCGCCATGGCGCTGACCACCGCCGCGACCTCGTTGCCGCCTGCGGCCTGCTTGCGCACGATATTGGCGACGCGCCGAATGCGTTCCGTCCCCGCCATCGAGGTGCCGCCGAATTTCATCACGATACGTGCCAAGCGAGGAATTCTCCGTGCTGGAATGCGTGGGATATGGCTGCTAGCCACGCGGAATGAGCGATGCAACCACGAGCCGTCAAAGCAATACTTCAGCCGGCCAAACGATCCGGCCCGACGAGGCCGCGCATTTCGGCAAGCTGGCGAAAGACTGGTGGGACCCGAAAGGCTCCTCCGCGATGCTGCACAAGCTCAATCCCGTCCGGCTCGAATTCCTGCGCGAGGCGATCGATTTGCACTGGGCGGGCGACATCCGCAGCGCCAAACCGCTCGCTGGCAAGAGCGCTCTCGACGTCGGTTGCGGCGCGGGACTGTTGTGCGAGCCACTGGCGCGGCTGGGAGCCGACGTGACCGGTGTCGATGCAGCGCCCGAGAACACCGCGGCCGCCGCGATCCACGCCGAACGGTCTGGCCTCGACATCCGTTACATGGCCGGCGAGCTTGCTTCGCACGACATCGGCACTTTCGATCTCGTCACCGCGATGGAGGTGATCGAGCACGTTGCCGACAAACAGGCCTTCGCCTCGCAACTGGCGGCGCGGCTTGCAGACGGCGGACTGATGGTCGTCTCGACGCCCAACCGCACAGTTCGCAGCCGCGCGCTGATGATCGGCGCTGCCGAAGGCATCGGCCTCATCCCGCGGGGTACGCATCACTGGGAGGACTTCGTCACGCCCGAAGAGCTGTCCGAAATCCTCGCGGGAGCCGGCCTCGAAATGGGCGAGCCGCGCGGCATCGCCTTTTCGCCGATGAGAGGCCTCCACCTCTCCGACGACCTCTCGCTCAATTACATCGTCACTGCGCGAGCGCGCTGACCACGAGCCCCGGATCGTCGGTGAAGACACCGTCGATTCCCTGTGCCTTCAGGATCGTGACCATGCCGAGCACATCGCCCGTGCCGTTCTCCGCTGTGCCACGGCGCAGGACGGGCGGGAGATAGGCGTTCTCCTTGCGCAGGGTCCAGGCATGGACCGCGAGGCCCGCATCCTGGGCATCGGAAGCAAGGCCGCTCGGAATGCCTTCCGGACCGAAAAGCAGGTTCATATTCACCCCCACCGCATCGGCATAATCGGCGATTTCTGCGAGCCCCGAGGGCGAGACCATGTCGCCATAGCGCATGGCAGGCTCGTCCGCCGGACCGTCGTTCGTATTGACGAGTTGCACCAGCTTCACATCGATCAACCGGTCCAGCCGGCGCAGGGGGCCCACTTCGAAGCACTGGACGAAGACCGCGGCATCGGCGCCGTCGAGCCCCGCCTCGCGCAGCGCGGTTGCCAGCAGGTCGACGCTGTCGATCCCGGCATCCTGCAGCAGGAAGGTCGGATGCTTGAGTTCGGGATAGAGGCCGATCGTGCGGCCAGTCTCGGCTTCCTTGGCACGGACGAGCTGGACGATCTCGGCAAAGGTCGGGATCTGGTAGAGCCCGTCATACCGCGTGTTGGCAGGGCGCATACCGGGCAGGCGCTCCTTCGCGCGAAGCGTACGCAATTCGGCAAGCGTCAAATCCTCCGCGAACCAACCGCTGACCAGCCGCCCGTCGATCGTCTTGCTGCGGCGCCGATCGGCAAATTCCTCGCGGCTTCCCACGTCGGTCGTGTCCGAAAGTTCGTTCTCGTGCCGCGCGACGAGGACGAGGTCCTTGGTCACTACGAGATCGGGTTCGACGTAATCCGCACCATGGTCGATCGCAAGCTCATAGGCCGCAAGCGTATGCTCGGGCCGCTCGCCGCTCGCGCCGCGATGTGCGATGACCAGCATGTCCTCGGCCAAGGCAGGCGCAGAGGCGCCGAAAACCGCGAGGATTAACGAAATCTTGAGGACGAATCGGGTAATTTCCCCACTCATGTTCAAGAAGCTCCTCTTAGGTGCGGCCATTGTCGTGGGCCTTATCTACGGGTCCGGCAATGATTTCGGCACGATCAAACGCCACATCCTGAGTGCGGCGAACGAGAACGCGCGCAGTGTCACCAATGGCGATCACAGCGGCTGGGGCGACACCAGCGGCTATTGAAGCGCCGCCTTCCACGCATCTTCCGAAAAACCGACCAACACACCGTTCTGATGTTCGACCACCGGGCGTTTGATCATGCTCGGGTTCTCCACCATCAGCCGCACCGCCTTGGCGCGGTCGATATCGGCCTTCTCCTCATCGGGCAGCTTAGGAAAAGTGGTGCCGCGCTTGTTGAGCAACGCCTCCCAGCCCGCCGCATCGGACCAATTCTCAAGCTTGGCCGCGTCCGCGCCTTCCTTCTTGTAGTCGTGGAAGTCGTACGCGATGCCCTGCGCGTCGAGCCACTTCCTCGCCTTCTTCACGGTGTCGCAATTGGGAATGCCATAAAACTGGATGGTCAAGCGCTGCCTCCTACAGCTTGGAACGGATGGAACACGGTCCTGCGCGAAAAAGCGCGTGGCCGGATAAATCGCGCAAGATCGGGGTTAGAGACGGGTTCCTGAGGCTTCATGACAGCTGCCTAGCGCCCTTGCGGCGTGTAGGACAGGTGCGCCGAGGCAATCGCCACGGCAAGCGCATCAGCAGCATCTGCGCCGGCAATCTTCACACCCGGCAGCAGCACCTTGAGCATGGCCTGCACCTGCGCCTTGTCCGCACCGCCCGTACCGACGACGGCTTTCTTGACCAGCCGCGCCGCGTGCTCGGCAACATCGAGTCCCGCCGAACCGCATGCGGCCAGCACGGCGCCCCTCGCCTGCGCAAGCTTCAGCGTCGATTGCGGGTTCTTGTTGACGAAGACTTCTTCCGCCGCCGCACGGTCGGGCTTATGCTCGGCTATCACCGCCTCGAGCGCTGTCTGAAGATGCGACAGCCGCCGCGCCATAGGGGCCTTGGCATCGGTCGGCACCTGCCCGTTGGCGATATGCGTGATGCGCGAACCCTCGGCCCGGATCACGCCCCAGCCGGTGCAGCTGAGCGAGGGATCGAGGCCGAGGATGATCACGAAGCGTCCATTCCTATTCGAGCCCGATCATCCAGCCGAGCCGCCATGCGATAGCGAGCAGGAAGGCCCCGCCGAGAATGATAGCCAGCACCCATTCGCGCAGGCTCATCGTGGACCGCCTCAGGCGCCCACCTTCTCCATCACCTCGTCCGAGATGTCGTAATTGCCCCAGACGGTCTGTACGTCGTCATCCTCTTCGAGCGCGTCGATCAGCTTGAGCAGCGTGCCTGCACCCTTCTCGTCCATCTCGACGGTGAGGTTGGGCTTCCACGCGAGCTTGACGGTTTCCGCCTCGCCGAGCGCCTTTTCGAGGTCGCCGGCGACCTGGTGGAGGTCGTCAGCCGCAGTCCAGATCTCGTGGCCGTCTTCGGAGGAGGAGATGTCTTCCGCGCCAGCTTCCATTGCCGCTTCGAGGACCTTCTCCTCGTCGCCGGCGTCCGCCGGGTAGAAGATGAAGCCGAGGCGTTCGAATCCGTGCTGGACGCTGCCCTCGGTGCCGAGGTTGCCGCCGTTCTTCGAAAACGCGGTGCGTACGGCGGTGGCAGTGCGGTTGCGGTTGTCGGTCAGCGCTTCGACGATGATCGCGCTGCCGCCCGGGCCATAGCCTTCGTAGCGAACTTCTTCGTAGTTCTCGGCGTCCGCGGCCGAAGCCTTGTCGATTGCGCGCTGGATATTGTCCTTCGGCATCGACTGGCTCTTGGCAGCGTTGACCGCAAGGCGCAGGCGCGGGTTCATGTCCGGATCGGGCATGCCCATTTTCGCGGCCACGGTGATTTCGCGGCTGAGCTTGGAAAACAGGTTCGAGCGCTTTTTGTCCTGCGCGCCCTTGCGGTGCATGATGTTCTTGAACTTGGAATGGCCTGCCATGGGTTTTCTTACCGTGCGCAAATGAATGGATATCGGGCGGTCCCTTAGCCCGCCCCACCCCCTCACGACAACCCTCGTAAGGCCTGCAACAAATGTGAATCCGCGCATTCAAAGCCGGTTCATGGCCAAGGCGCTAAACCCCTGATCATTCGCTGGAAGAATGCCCCGGGGAAACGGCACGCGGCGACTGTTAGGAAATTTCGTGTATGAAGCGCAATTGCATGCAGCAGTTCGCTTGCGCGATGAATAAGGACAAATGCCATGACTACCCGCAAGAAGGGTTGGGGGCAGAAGCTCAAGCTGGCCTCCGTACCGATGATCCTCGCAGGCCTGGCCGCCTGTGCCACGCCGTTCAAGGCCGATGTCTCGCGTTTCCAGACGCAGCTGCCCGCCCCGCAGGGCGAAAGCTTTGCCGTCGTAGCCGATGACCCGGCGCTCGCCGGCGGCCTCGAATTCTCGCAATATGCCGACCTCGTCGAAGCGCAGATGGAACGCCTGGGCTATGCCGAAGCGGCAACGCCCGAAGATGCGACGTTGCTCGTGCGCTTCGATTACGGCGTCGACAATGGCCGCGAGCGTGTGCGCACGACCGGCTTCCACGACCCGTTCTATTCGCCCTGGTACGGCTATCGCGGTGCTTTCGGCTACTATCCTCGGACGCGCTACATCCGCACGCGTGACGGGCGCCTCCTGCGTACCCGCAGCGTCGGCAGGGCGTGGGGCTACGGTTTCTACGATCCGTGGTTCGGCAGCCCCGAAGTACGAAGCTACACTGTCTACACCAGTGGCATCGACATGAAGATCGACCGCGCGGCGACCGGCGAACGCCTGTTCGAAGGCAAGGCGCAGGCCCTGTCGACCTCGAACCGCCTGCAGTATCTCGTGCCGAACCTGGTCGAGGCCATGTTCACCGATTTCCCGGGCAATTCGGGCGAGACGGTGCGCATCTCGGTCAAGCCGGAAGAGGAAAACAAGGTCCGCCGGATCGACTAAACAGAATCGTCCATCGTCATGGACGGGGAACACCGAGGAAGGGCGGCCATGGATCGGGCCGCCCTTTTTCGTGCCCTTCCCGCAAATGCCGCGAGTGTGCTATAAATCCCGCCAATTCAGGGAGATGAGATGATGACCGCCCTTGCCGCACCGGCCGCCAAACGGATACGCGCGATCTACTGGACCGTCGCCGCGCTCGTGCTCCTGCTGCCTGCGATTGCGATGCAAGTCACCGCCGAGGTCAACTGGGGCCCGGGCGATTTCGCGATCATGGGCGGACTGCTCGCGCTGGTCGGGATCGGCATCGAGATGGCCCTCAAGGCAGCGCTCGGCACACGCGCGCGGATGCTCGCCATCGGCGCGATGCTGGCGCTGTTCCTGCTGGTCTGGGCCGAGCTTGCCGTCGGGCTGTTCGATTAGGCCAGCTTGGCGTGTCCGCCGGTCGAACCGAAGCCGCCTTCGCCGCGAACCGTTTCAGACAATTCTTCGACCTCTTCCCACTTCGCCTGCACAACCGGTGCGAGCACCAGCTGCGCGACGCGGTCGCCGCGCTGAATAGCGAAATCGTCGGTCCCGTGGTTGATCAGCAGGACCTTCAACTCGCCGCGATAATCGCTGTCGATCGTGCCCGGCGTGTTGGGCACCGTGATACCGTGCTTGAAGGCAAGGCCCGAACGCGGGCGGACCTGGATCTCGTAATTCTCGGGGATCGCGACCGAAAGGCCGGTGGCCACGGCGTGGCGCTGGCCCGGCTTGATGGTGACGCTTTCCGCCGCGAGCACGTCCATGCCGGCTGAGCCTTCGGTGGCATAAGCGGGAAGGTCCAGCCCGTGGCCGTGCGGCAGCCGCTTGATCTGGACACCGACGGGCTTAGTCACGCGGGTCTTCCTCCGGCTCTGCGAGAGCTTCTGCGGCGCGCATCACCAGCTGGCGCGCGACCTCTTCCTTGGGCATTTCCGCAAGGCTCTCGACCCCGTCCGAGGTGACGATGTGGACCTGGTTGAGGTCCCCGCCCATCACGCTTTCGCCGATCGAGCCCGCGACATTGTTGGCCACGATCCAGTCGGCACCCTTGCGCTTGCGCTTCGACTTGGCGTTCTCGACCACGTTTTCCGTCTCGGCGGCAAAGCCGATGAGGAGGTGCGGGCGCTTGCGGCCTGCTGCCACGGCAGCGAGGATATCGGGGTTCTCGGCAAGGATGAGGGCGGGCGGCGCACTGCCGCGTTTCTTCATCTTCTCGCCTGCGACATGGCGGCTCTTCCAGTCGGCGACGGCGGCCACCATGAAGGCGGCATCGGCGGGCAGCGCATTGCGCACTTCCTCGGCCATGTCGTCTGCCGTCTCGACGTCGATCCGGTCGACACCGATCGGCGTCGGCAGGTGAACGGGACCGGAGATCAGGGTGACGCGCGCGCCTGCGGCAGCGGCCATTGCGGCGATCGCAAAGCCCTGCTTCCCGCTCGAACGGTTGGCGATGTAGCGTACCGGGTCGATCGGCTCGCGGGTCGGGCCGGCCGTGACCAGCACGTGCTTGCCGTAAAGCGGGCGGTGCTCCGGATCCTCGTCGAAAATCGCCTGGCCGTGCAGCGGATTGGCTTCGAGCGCCTCTTCGGGCTCGAGAACCTCGACCTCTTCCGGGATCGGCTGCGCAACGGCGCGCTTGTCCTTCTTGCCGACCGTGTGGTTGATCGCCTCGCGGTCGGTCGGGGGAGCGCCGGCAGCGCCGCCCTTCTTGGCCAGAAGGCCGCCCATGTCGGGCTTGAAATCGGTATCCTCGACCAGCGCTTCCGCATCGAGCATCTCGAGGTCCTCGAGGTTCTCGAGGTCTTCCTCTTCCTCGTCGACCTCTTCGTACTCTTCCTCGATCTCCTCGTGGGTGCGCTTGGCTGTCGAGCGCGGGATGATCGCAGAGAGCAGGCTACCAAGGCCGCTCTTGGGCTCTTCCTCTTCCTCGGGCTCGAGCGCTTCGAGTGCGATGTCCTCGTCCTCGTCGGCCTCGAGATCTTCCTCGACCTCGGCTTCTTCGGCAGGGGCAGGCGGTGCGAGCGCAGGCGCAGGCGGAGCGAGTTCGGCAGCGTCGATGTCGAGATCGAGCTGCTCGGCAATCTTGTGCAGGATCGCGGCAGGTTCGGGCAGGCGGCCGGGGCCGAATTCGCCGCAAGCCATCGCGCCCTCATCCGGGTCCATCACGGTAACGCCCGCCTGGCGCAGCCATTCGGCGTTACGCTGGGTCGCCGAATGCTCCCACATGCGCACGTTCATCGCCGGAACGGTGACGACCGGCTTGTCGGTGGCGAGAATCAGCGTTGTGGCGAGATCGTCGGCAATACCCGCCGCCATCTTGGCGAGCAGGTCCGCAGTCGCCGGGCAGACGACCACGAGGTCGGCATTCCGCGAAAGCTGGATATGGCCCATCTCGACCTCGTCCTTGAGATCGAAGAGCGAGGTATAGACCTTGTTTTCCGACAGGGCGGCAAGCGCCATGGGCGTGACGAACTGCTGGCCGCCCTCGGTAAGGACGCAGGTGACATCGCCGCCCGCCTTCTTGATGAGGCGCACGAGCTCGCACGACTTGTAGGCGGCGATACCGCCACCGATCACGAGCAGGATCTTCGGACCGCTCACGCGCGAACCCTCGCTGTTTTCATGTCGCGCAGCGCCTGCTGCGCGGATCGGCTGGTGCATTCCCATTGCGTCATCGATGCGCTTGCTAGCGCCCCCTGTCCGTCATTGCCAGCGCGTTCGAGCAGGCTTCAGCAAGCCGGTTCGAGCGCAATTGACGGTAAGCCTTGGCAGCCTATGGTTGAGAAAACGGTAACGAGAGGGGATTTGCCGTGCATTTCATACTTGCCGCATTGCTGGCGCTGGGCGCCTTGCTGGACCTTGCCCTTGGCGCGAGCTTCTTCGTCGACCCGGCCGCTGCAGGCGTGGATTTCGGGCTGCAATCGCCCACACCCATGGGATTATCCGCTATGCGCGGCGATTTCGCGGCCTTTTTCTGGGTCGCCGCGATCAGCATGGGCATCGGTGCATGGAAGCGCCGCGCTGACGTGCTCTGGCCCGCGCTCGCGCTGTTCACCATCGCCTTTTCCGGGCGCCTGGTGAACCTGATCGTGGTCGGAGATTACGACGGCTGGTGGCAGCCGATGACGGTGGAAGCGCTCCACATCATCGTGATCGGCCTCGCAATCAGGGCCTTCCCCTGGAACGGGACTAGCCCAGCAGCCCCTGCGTAACAGCGAGCCAGGCGGCCGCGCCGCCGGCTGCGAATACCGCGATATAGCCGAGCCAGCCGCGCCGGTCCTGCCGGCGCTGCTTGCGTTCCCACATGATCTCGACCTCGGGTAGCGGCGGCGGCTCGGGCGCGCCGCCCTTGGGCGGGAAGCGGTCCTCGATCCGGCGCACGAGGTCGGGAATGCGCAGCAGCGTCGCGGTATCTTCCTTGATCCGGTCCGCAATCGCTGCTTCAGGCCCCAGTTCGTCGCGGATCCAGCTGCGCACATAGGGCGCTGACGTGTCCCACATATTGATGCTGGGATTGAGCTGAGTGGCGATGCCTTCGACCATCACCATGGTCTTTTGCAGGAGCAGCAAATGCGGCTGCGTCTGCATGTCGAAATCGCGCGTGATGGCGAAGAGCCCGTCGAGCATCTGGCCGACCGAAAGCTCGCTCACCGGCTTGCCGCGCATCGGCTCGCCCACCGCCCTCAGCGCCGTCGCGAACTCGTCGACATTGTGATAGCTCGGCACGTATTGCGCCTCGAAATGGATTTCGGCGACGCGTTTGTAGTTGCCCGTCGTGAGCCCGTAGAGGATTTCTGCCAGCCACATGCGCGCGCGCCGGTCGATCCGGCCCATGATGCCGAAGTCGATCGCGGCAATGGTCCCGTCCGGTTTCACGAACAGGTTCCCCTGGTGCATGTCCGCGTGGAAGAAACCGGCGGCGATCGCCTGCTTGAGGAAAGCGAGGACGAGGCGGCTCGCCAGCTCGTCGGTATCGTGGCCCGCAGCGCGGATCGCCTCGGTATTGCTGATCTTGATCCCGTCGATCCAGTCGACGGTCATCACGCGGCCATTGGTGCGGTCCCAGTCGATACCGGGAATCTCGTAGCCCTCGGTTCCGACCATGTGTTCGGCGAGTTCGGAGGCGCTGGCTGCCTCGCGGCGCAGGTCCAGCTCGCGATTGGTCCAGCGCTTGAAATTGGCGATGACCAGCCGCGGGCGCAGTCGCGCAGCTTCGCCGCCCATCGCCTCGACATGCGCTGCGGCCCACTCATAGGTGTCGATATCGCGCGCGAACTGCTCGCGGACGCCCGGGCGCAGCACCTTGACCGCTACTTTCTTGCCGTCGGTCGTGACCGCGCGGTGGACCTGCGCGATCGAGGCCGCGCCGACCGGCTGGGGATCGAATTCGGAATAGAGGGCTTCGAGGGGCTGCTCGAAGCTCGCCTCGATGCTCTGCTTGATCTTGTCGAAGCCTACCGGCGGCAGATCGTCCTGCAGCTTCAGCAAGTTGCGCGCGGCATCCTCGCCCACGAGGTCGGGGCGGGTCGCCAGCGTCTGGCCGAGCTTGATCGCCGCAGGGCCGATCTCGCGAAAGGCACCGGCATAGTCCGGCTCCTTCGGCTGGATCGTGCCGAAGCGGGCGATCCGCACCAGCCGCTTGACCGGCGGCGGCGTATTGGGATCGCGCTCGATCCCGCGCAGCGCACCATGGCGCGCGAGCGTGCGGCCCCACTTCAGCAGCCGCCAGATATGCGTAGCGGGTCTGGCCACCTGCTAGACCTTCCACCCCGAATGGATGTTGACCGCGCCGCCGAGGATCTTCTCGACCCGCGTATTCGCAAAGCCCGCATCGCGGATCATCGCCTCGAATTCGGGCGGCCTCGGGAAGCGGCGGATCGATTCGGCGAGGTAGCGATAGCTCTCCTCGTCATTGGCGATCGCCTTGCCGATCTTGGGCATAAGCTGGTGCGAATAGAGGTCGTAGACTTCCTTGAAGCCGGGCCAGTCGGTCTGGCTGAATTCCATGCAATAGAAGCGCCCGCCGTACTTGAGCACGCGGTGCGCTTCCTTCAGTGCCTTGTCGATGAAGGTCACGTTCCGGATGCCGAACACGATCGTGTAGGCATCGAAAGTGCGGCTCGAGAACGCCAGCTCCTCGGCGTTCTGGCGGCTCCAGACGAGGCCGTCGATCCCGCGCTCCATCGCGCGTTCGATGCCGACGTCGAGCATGTCCTGGTTGATGTCGCTGACGGTAACGCTCGCGCCCTTTTCGGCCATGCGGAAGGCGATGTCGCCCGTGCCGCCTGCCATGTCGAGGATCTGCTCGCCCGGCTGCGGCTTCACGCGCTTGACGAAACGGTCCTTCCAAAGACGATGCATGCCGCCGCTCATCGCGTCGTTCATGATGTCGTACTTGGCGGCGACGCTCGAAAAGATCTCGCCTACGCGGCCGGTCTTCTCGCTCGCATCGATATCTTCGTAGCCGAAGGAAACGGTGTCATTCATAGGGTGGGGCCTTAGGGGGAATTGAGCGGAGCGCAAAGGGTGTTAGAGGGTATTTCATGCCCGAATTACCTGAAGTCGAAACAACGGTGCGCGGCCTTGCGCGGTTCCTCGAAGGCGAGACGATCACGCGGGTGACCGTTAACCGGCCCGATATGCGCCGCCCCTTCCCGCCCGACCTGGTGCAGGCACTGACCGGCGCGAGCGTGACGCATCTGACGCGGCGGGCGAAATACGGCCTGATCCACACCAGCCGCGACCATGCGATGGTGTTCCACCTCGGCATGAGCGGGCGCTGGCGGATCGACCCGGAGGCAGACGAGAAGCACGACCATCTCGTGATCGAGACCGCGGGCCACCGCTTCGCGCTCAACGATCCGCGCCGTTTCGGCTCGGTGGACCTGATGACCAATGGCGAGCTGGTAACCTGGAAACCCTTCGCCGCGCTGGGGCCGGAGCCGCTGGGCGACGATCTCACCCCCGAACACTTGCGCGAGGCGACGCGCGGGCGCAAGCAGGCGATCAAGCTGCTGCTGCTCGACCAGAGCATCGTGGCGGGCCTCGGCAATATCTATGTCTGCGAGGCGCTGTGGCACGCGGGGATCCACCCGCGAAAGGCCGGCGGCAAGGTGACCATGCCGCAGCTCCGCCGCCTCGTCCCCGCGATCAAGGACGTGCTGGAGCGCTCCATCCGAGACGGCGGCAGCACCTTGCGCGATTTCGCCCAGCCCGACGGAAACTTGGGCTATTTCGCCACCCGCTTCCACGTCTACGGCCGCGAGGGCGAGCCCTGCCACCACGAGGACGGCGGCACGATCCGCCGCATCGTGCAGGGCGGGCGCAGCACGTGGTTTTGTCCGGTTTGTCAGAAGTAGACTGAGATGTCGGATCTTTCGAAGACAGTCTCGGAAGGCATGAACCGCGCTTCCAGCGCCTTCACAGGCATCGTAGGCCCCAAAGGCTTTCGACGCGGAAGCGGCCGTAAGTGGGTCCGCCTGGTTGACGGTTGCGAAGAGCAGATTTCGATTACCCGAAGCGGCGCGACTTACGGGGCGCCAGCGAGCGCCAGCGTCATGCTGCAGGTAGCGCTATCTTCCCGCCAATTGCCCGATGGCGCGGCCATTCACTTGAGCCATCACGAGACGGAAAGAATCCGCAGGTCGACGGGCTATTGCTACCACCACAGATTCAATGCGGATACGGGCAGCACCTTCGATCGGTGTGTCGAAGAACTGGGAATGTTCGTTGAGGAAGTCGCCGAACCGTGGTTCCGCGAGCGACGCGCTGCGAGCTAGTTAGCCCCGGGCCTCACAAATCCAGCGAGGCATATTCCCGTGGCGGGGGCAGGCCGTCCATCTTCTCGCTCAGCAGCGGGCGGAAGCTGGGGCGGCTTTTCATGACCATGTACCAGCCCTGGGCCTGCTCGTGGCCGCGCCAGTCGATCCCGCCGAGATAGTCGACCACCGAGAGATGCGCCGCGCAGGTGAGGTCGGCAAGGCTCAGCTGCGGCCCCGCGAGCCATTGGCGCGTGTCGACCAGCCAGTCGATATAGTCGAGGTGGCCGTGCAGCATCCGGCCCATCTGGCGCAGCACCTGGCCGTCGGGCGGCTGGCGCAGGATAATGCGCTTCTTCATCTTCTCGTGCAGCGCGGGCTCGGTCACATCGGCGTAGAAATTCTCGTCGAACAGCGCGACGAGGCGGCGGATTTCCGCGCGCTGCCGCGCCCCGCCAGAAATCATCGGCTTACGCTCGACCGTCTCCTCGAGGAATTCGCAGATCGCCTGGCTGTCGCACAGCGTCACGCCGCGTGCGGCATCGTGCAGCACCGGTGTGCGGCCCGCCGGATTGAGCTGCCAGAAGGCATCGCGCCCTTCCCACGGGTTCTCGCGCACGAGCTCGTAGGCAACCGACTTCTCCGCCATGACGAGGCGGAGTTTCCGGCTGAAAGGACACAAAGGGAATTGGTGGAGCTGCCACATGCTGGCCAATGCTATTGCATTAGCTGCACCCGCGCGTCCACCAGTCCAATGGGGGTAGGCGAAGTTTTTTCGCTACAGCGCCTTAGGGGTTTTCGGGCGCGGCCTCTTTCATGCGCTCGGCCATGTCCTCGAGCGCGGGCTTCATCGCCTCGAAGGCTTCGGACAGAGCGGCCATGCTTTCCATAGCGCGCGGCAGGTTGCGCTCGATTTCTTCCGGGATGCGGCCAGCCTCTGGCGCCATCGAGCGCAGCGTCGTGCCGGACGCGACCTCCGGTGCGTCTTCGCCCGCGGCCTGTCCCATCGCGTCCATCAGCGGGGCGAGCGGAAGGTCGAGCAGCACCTCGGCGAGCGAGCGGACCATCAGCGCGGTCTGGCGCTGGTATTCGGGATCGGCGAATTTCCCGGCCAGCTCGGCCTTTTCGTCTTCCTCCGCCAACTCGGGCGACGGCAGGTCGGCGTCCTGCGCGAACAAAGGAGCCGGTGCGGCAAATGCGGCCAGCGAAAGGGCGAGAGGCAACGTCTTACGCATGGGGAGATCCCTCCGGGGTTTCTGCGACTCGCGCAGACCTAGGCGGAGGGCGCTGAAAGCGGGCTGAACGGAGCGCTCAGAGGCCCGATGCGTCGAGCAGGGTCAGGCAAGCGGGCATGATCTCGTCGATCGCCTCGAAATCGTGCCCGCCATCGGTTTCAAGCGAAGCCATCTGCTGTCCGACATGGCTGACGATCACGGGCCGCGTGAACCGCTCGTCCTCCATGATCCTCGCCGTGGTGCGCACGAAGAACTCGCGGCCGCGCGGTGCAATCGTGGGATAGGCGAGCGCGCGCTCGTCATTACGGGACTGGTAGCCGTCGACGATCCCGAAGACGACACCGCAGCGCAAATTGGTCTGCTGCTCGAGCGTGAGCGCGGGAAGATCGACCGGCGCGTCCGCTTCCTGTGCGGCCAGCGAGACCGGAAGGACGAGAGCGGCGAGAAGGATCAGGGGCCTGGTCATGCGCCGCATCCTAGAGAGATGCAGGTGAACGGCAAGCAACTTGCCCACCGCCCCGCGCTTCCCTACCCACTCGCCCAAGAGGAGATTCGTTTCAGATGAAAACCCGTGCAGCCGTCGCCTTCGAAGCCAAGCAGCCTCTGGAGATCGTCGAACTCGATCTCGAAGGCCCGAAAGACGGCGAGGTGCTGGTCGAGATCAAGGCGACGGGCATCTGCCACACCGATGCCTATACGCTCGACGGTTTCGACAGCGAGGGGATCTTCCCCAGCGTGCTCGGGCACGAAGGCTGCGGCGTGGTGCGCGAAGTCGGGAAGGGCGTGACCTCGGTCAAGCCGGGCGACCATGTGATCCCGCTCTACACGCCCGAATGCCGCCAGTGTAAGATGTGCCTTTCGGGCAAGACCAATTTGTGCAGCGCGATCCGCGAGACGCAAGGGAAAGGGCTCATGCCCGACGGCACGACGCGCTTCTCCTACAAGGGCCAGCCGATCTACCACTACATGGGCTGTTCGACCTTCTCGAATTACACCGTCCTGCCCGAGATCGCGGTCGCCAAGATCCGCGAGGACGCACCCTTCCACACCACCTGCTACGTCGGCTGCGGCGTGACGACGGGCGTGGGCGCGGTGGTCAACACGGCGCAGGTGAAGCCGGGCGACAATGTCGTGGTCTTCGGCCTCGGCGGCATCGGGCTGAACGTGATCCAGGGCGCGAAGATGGCCGGCGCGGACCGCATCGTGGGCGTCGACATCAACAATTCCAAGAAGGAGTGGGGCGAGAAGTTCGGCATGACCGACTTCGTCAATCCCAAGGAGACTTCTGACGTGGTCGCGCATCTCGTCGAAATGCTCGACGGCGGGGCGGACTACAGCTTCGACTGCACCGGCAATACCGACGTCATGCGGCAAGCGCTCGAATGCTGCCACAAGGGCTGGGGCACGAGCGTGATCATCGGCGTGGCCGAGGCAGGCAAGACCATCGAGACGCGGCCCTTCCAGCTGGTCACGGGCCGCAATTGGCGCGGCACGGCCTTCGGCGGGGCCAAGGGCCGCACCGACGTTCCCAAGATCGTGGACTGGTACATGAACGGGAAGATCGAGATCGACCCGATGATCACGCACGTCCTGAAGCTCGAAGAGATCAACAAGGGCTTCGACCTGATGCACGCAGGCGAAAGCATCCGCAGCGTGGTCGTCTACGACTGATGCCTGCCAAGGTGACCCTGGCCGAAAAGTTCGCTGGCTTCAGCGAGCACTGGGCGCCGCGCATCGTCGCGCGTTACGAGGGTCACGAGGTCCGCATCGCCAAGCTGGAAGGCGAGTTCGACTGGCACAGCCACACCCATGACGAGCTGTTCCTGTGCGTGGACGGCGAACTCGATATCGAGTTCCGCGACCGCACGGAAACGCTCTTGCCCGGCGACCTGCTGCTGATCGCGGCGGGCGAAGAACACAAGCCGGTGGCGCGCAAGGGCGAAGTGCAGGTCCTCCTGCTCGACCCCGAGAACGCGCCCAATACCGGAGACGAAGCTACTGCGACCAAGGCGGTCGAAGCATGAAGGAGAGAGACCGATGTACAGTCACATGATGGTGGGTTCGAACGACATGGAGCGTTCGAAGAAATTCTATGACGCGACCTTCAAGGCCATCGGCGGCCGCGAGGGCAGCATGGATCCCAAGGGCCGTCTCATCTACATGCACAATGGCGGGCTGTTCCTCGTAACGCCGCCGATCGACGGCAAGCCTGCAACGGCGGGCAACGGCTGCACCATCGGCTTCGCCATGACCCCCGAGCAGGCCGATGCCTGGCACGCAGCGGGCGTCGAAGCCGGCGGCACGGCAATCGAAGACCCGCCGGGCATCCGCGAAGGCAATGGCATGAAGATGTATCTCGCCTACCTGCGCGATCCGGACGGCAACAAGCTCTGCGCGCTGCACCGCGTAACCGATTGAGCGAGCGCGAACATCGCGGCGAAGCGGGATTGCGGGCCGACCTGAAGGCGCTCGCAATCCCCTTCGAGCAACACGAACACGAGGCCGTATTCACCGTCGAGGAAAGCCGCGAGATCAAGGCGAGCATCCCCGGCGAGCATACCAAAAACCTGTTCCTGAAAGATGCGGGCGGCGACTTCTGGCTGGTCGCCGTGCCTGCCGAGATGCGCGTGAACCTCAAGGGGCTGCCCGCCGCCATCGGCTGCAAGCGCGTGAGCTTCGGCAAGCCCGAGGCGATGGAGCGCCTCTTGGGCCTCACGCCCGGCTCGGTCACGCCGCTGGGCGCGATCAACGCGGAGCCCGGCAGCATTACCGTGGTGCTAGACCGCGGTCTTGCCCGGGCGGAGCGCATCAATGTCCACCCCCTTCGCAATACCGCGACCATCGGCCTGTCCGGCGCGGACACCTTGCGGCTGCTCGAGCATTGGGGGCATGCGCCGCTCGTCGCTGACATTCCCGCGCAGGACTGACTTCCAGGATACCCAATGACGCTCGAATACCTTTCGCAGAACAAGGCCTTCGGGGGCGACCAGTTCGTCCTTTCGCACCACTCGGAAGCGACGGGGACCGAGATGACCTTTTCGGTCTATGTCCCGCCGCATGAGGAAGGCGCGAAGCTGCCGGTGCTGTGGTATCTGTCAGGCCTCACCTGCACCCATGCAAACGTCACCGAGAAGGGCGAATACCGGCGGGCCTGCGCCGAGCATGGCGTGATCTTCGTCGCGCCCGACACCTCCTCTCGCGGCAAGGACGTGCCCGACACGGCAGACGAATATGACTTCGGCAAGGGCGCGGGCTTCTATGTCGATGCGACCCGCGAGCCGTGGTCGAAGCATTACCGCATGCGAAGCTATATCGAGGACGAGCTGCCCGCACTGATCGAGGCGAACTTCCCCGCCGACATGGCGCGCCAAGGCATCACCGGACATTCCATGGGCGGCCACGGAGCGCTGACGATCGCGCTTCGCAATCCGGAACGCTTCCGCTCGGTCAGTGCCTTCGCCCCCATCGTCGCGCCGAGCGAGGTGCCGTGGGGCGAAAAGGCGCTGTCACGCTATCTGGGCGAGGGCCGCGAGGCCTGGGCCGAATACGACGCAGTCGCGCTGATCGATAGCGGCGCGCGGGTAGACCACATGCTGGTCGACCAGGGCACGGCTGACAATTTCCTCGAGGAACAGCTCAAGACCGGTCTCCTCTCGATGGCCTGCGCCAAGGCAGGCATCCCCGCCGAAATCCGCATGCAGGAGGGCTACGACCACTCCTACTACTTCATCTCGACCTTCATGGCCGAACACGTGATGTGGCATGCGGAGCGATTGGGTTGGCGACGAACCCATGCCACCTGCCCTGACGTAGCCTCTTCTGCACGTGCTCCCGATATTCCGCCGCGCCTAGTGGCTTGCAGCACCGATGGCGGCGTGAATTGCAGTAGTGACAGGCCATAACGATGTTGGAAGCCAAATCGGTTCCCCCATCGCATTGAGGGATGAGGTGTTCCGCAGTTTGCTTAAACAAGGGCACCTGCTTGAGTGTCAGCCCATATTTTCCTGCAAACCTCTTTGGGTCTTTCGCCCACGTCGGCTGGCAGCAATAATGGCAGCGCCCACTCTGTTCAGCGGCCTTCCGGGTACGGATTTTATTCAGTTTTATAAACGCATCTCGCTTTGACGTTTTGGTCAAGCGGATGCGCAACGGCCGAAATTCAGGCCGCCCCTCTGTCGGGAGTTATATCTTGCGCTGGACGACGCTATCACGCCACCCCGCAGTCGATCTGCAAATAAGAATAAGCTTCGCGGCTGCAAGGGCTTGCTAAAGCGCCAACCATTCCTCCGCGACGTCCTGCTGATCGAGGTTGAAGCCCTTGATCTTGATGCCGGGGAAGACCGCGCCTTCGATCTCGGCGGCGTTCCTGAGCCATTCGGAATCGCTCAGCACCGCGCATTTGTCGAACGCGCCGAGCAGGCCGAAGAGCTTGGGCAGGCGGCTGAACTCGACGCCGATGGCGCCCAGTGTCGGCAGCTCGAAATTGCGGATGCGGTAGAGCATACGGCCGTGGGCGACGCCCTCCGACTTGGCGATCAGGTCGTCGAGCGCGCTGCGCATAATGTCGGCATCGATCTTGCCGTCGAGATCGATATCGACGCGGTTGGACGATAGCTTGGTAATGGTGAGCATGTGCACTTCCCCTCGTCAGGAAGAGCGACCCTCGGATTGACGGGGCTACCTTACCACTTTCCGCCTCCTGCCGCCAAGCGGGGCCGGACCCACTTTTGGGGCTATTGACCCGCACCGCGCGCTTGGACAGACTTCGCAATCCAAAGAGCGGGAGGAATTCATGCGTTTTACGGCCCTTGCATTGTCGATCGCAGCAGCCTGCGCGCCCGTTGCTGCTCTTGCACAAGGCGCTAAGGTCACCTCGCCCGTCGAGCTGGCCCAGCGCGCGAGCGAATTGAAGCCCGGCGAATGGGTCTGGGCTCCGGAAATTTCGCCCGATGGCCCGGTGGTGGTCTATGTCGACCTGTCGCGGCAGGTCGCGGATATCTATCGCAACGGGATCAGGATCGGAGTTTCGACCGTCTCCACCGGCAAGCCCGGGCACGAGACGCCGACCGGCGTTTTCAAGATCCTCCAGAAGGACCGCAACCACCATTCCTCGACCTATAACAACGCGCCGATGCCCTTCCAGCAACGGCTGACGTGGGACGGGGTTGCGCTGCACGCGGGCGGCCTGCCCGGCTATCCCGAGAGCCACGGCTGTGTGCACCTGCCCTACAATTTCGCGCACGAGCTGTTCGGCACTACCTCGATGGGCGGAACCGTGATCGTCCAAGGCCGCGCGGGTGCTCCGGTGAAAATTCCCGCGGCAGGGGTCCTGTCGCCGGCAACGGTCGAAGGCCTGCCGCAGGGTTACGAGCCGCTGCAATCCGCGTTCCGGTGGGAGGAAGTGGAAGGTGCCGAAGGCCCGCTGGCGGTGGTCATTTCGACCTCCGACCAGGAGATGGTCGTCATGCGCAACGGGATCGAGGTCGGCCGCTCGAGGGTCGAACTGCCCGGCGCGCCGAGTGCCACGATGGTCGCGACACTGACGGTCGATGCGCAAGGCTCGCCGCACTGGTCGCTCGTGCCGCTGCCCGGCCACGACAAGGACGACCCGCACGGTGTCGACGCGACGGCGCTTTCCCGCCTTCGCATGCCGCACGGAATGCTGACGCGGCTGAGGCGCGAAATGGCGCCTGGCACGCATGTCCTGATCACGCATGCACGCGTCAATGCCGAGACGACGGCAGTACCCATCACGGTGATGGCGGCTAACGAGTAGCGCCGCCCGGCCCGCGCGAGCCCATTACTCTTCTGCTGGCGCGATCCGGACCATGAGGTGTGCGTAGGGCGTGTCCTTCCACATGACATAGACCGGCTCGGACGTGTCATTGGTCATGTCCGCGTAGAGCGCGGGGTCAGGCAGGATGATCATCAGGTGGGGACCATCCTTGATCCACATGTTGTCATCCGTGGGTTCGGTCGCCGACGGATCGAGATTGCTGACACCCGGTGCGCCGCCCTCGCCGGCCAGCATGTAGGACATGCCGAACTTCCCGGTCGGGAAGGGCTCGCCAGCCTGCAGCGCACCCAGCGCTTCCATCCATACCGCGTCGTTGCACATCGGGCCCATGCCGGGAGTCTCGGCGATGCAGGTCCAGCCGTTGGTCCCTTCGCGGACGACATTGCCGTCGGCATCGAGCACCGTGGCGTTGTTGGTCACGTCTTCGGGACCTGCCGAGAGCGCGCTTTCTAGCGGGGTCTGTCCGGCGGTAGTCTCGGCGGCGGCACCGTCTGCGGCGCCGTTATCAGCCTCTTCGACCTTGCTGCAGCCGGCGGCGAGAGCGAGCAGCGCAATGGCTGCGAGAGCGTCGGATTTTCTCATGGTTTCCTCCCAATGAGCGACCCTCTCAATGGTAGGAATCATAGACCCGGCCGGCGCCTTTCGCAAAAGCACCGACAAGCCGTTCTTTAAGCGGGGTTTCCCCGAAGGAGCTGTGGAGTCGCCCTTACCCGTGCGCGGCGATGAATTCTTCGACCACGGGAGCGATCTTCCCGCGCCATTTGCTGCCGTTGAAGATGCCGTAGTGCCCGGCGCCTTCGGCCATATAGTAGCGCTTCTTCGCGTCCTTGAGGTTGGGAGTCAGGTCGAGCGCAGCCTTGGTCTGGCCGAGGCCCGAAATGTCGTCGCGTTCGCCCTCGATGGCGAGAAGCGCCGTCTCGGTGATGTCGCCGAGGTCAATACGCTTGCCGCGGTGCATGAAAGTGCCCTTGGGGATCGCATGGTCCTGGAAAACCTCCTGCACGGTCTGGAGGTAGAACTCCGCGGTCATGTCGCAGACGCTGCGATATTCGTCGTAGAAATCCTTGGTCGCCTGCGCGCTCGCCTCATCGCCCACGGTGAGGTGTTTGAACATCTCGTAGTGGCTCATCATGTGGTTGCCGAGGTTCATGCTCATGAAGCCGGCGAGCTGCATGAAGCCGGGATAGACCCGTCGTCCAGCGCCGCGATATTGCATCGGCACGGTGGCGATCACGTTCTGGCGGAACCACTCGATCGGGCGTTCCATCGCGAGGTCGTTGACGCTGGTAGGCGAGCAGCGCGTGTCGATCGGGCCGCCCATCATCGTGAGCGTCTTCGGTGTGCAGGGGTGCTTGTCGCGATTCATGATCGCGGTCGCGGCAAATACGGGCACCGAGGGCTGGCACACCGCCATCGCGTGCGCGCCGGGGCCGATGTGCTCGAGGAACTCGATCACGTAGTCCATGTAGTCGTCGAGGTCGAAATGGCCTTCGTGCAGCGGCACATTGCGCGCATCGGCCCAGTCGGTGACATAGACCGTGTATTCCTGCAGCATACGCTCGACCGTACCGCGCAGCAGTGTGGCGTAGTGGCCGCTCATCGGCGCGACGATCAGCAGGCGCGGCGCATCTTCGGGCAGGTCCTCGCGCCGGAAGCGCTTGAGATCGCCAAAGGGCTTGTTGACCACGGTCGCTTCCTCGACCGGGTGGTGTCGGCCGTCTGCCTCGACCGTTTCGATACCCCATGCAGGCTTGCCATAGGTCGCCGTGGCGTGGGCGAACACGTCGAGGGCGCTCGCGGCGACCGGCCCCATGCCCATGTAACCGAAAGGCAGCGATGGATTGGACAGCATCTCGGCACCAATCGAGGCCCAGGTGCTGGCGCTCGAAAGCCAGCTGCGCTGCAGTTCATAGGCGTGGTAAAGCATTCTCGTCCCCTGCGGCCCGCGCTTTTTATGTTCTCTGCGGGAGAAAGTCGGACGGCGGTTCTGCCCCGTGGATCGTCATTGTGCAATGCACAAACTGGGTAAAAGTGCCGGTAAGGCCGCTCTGCTGTGGATTTTGGGTAACGCGCACACTAGGTGGGCGGAATGGACGAGACGGGCGCCGGACAGAAGAAAAAGCGCAAGCTGTTCGCGCGGCGACGCAAGGGCGAGCCGCGTTCGCTGCGGCCCTTGCGCATGGTTTTTGCCGAAATGCGCAACTACCCGGGCCATGTCGCGATGGCTCTGGTCGCGCTCATCATCACCGCGGGCGCCACGCTGGCGATCCCGGCCGGGCTCCGGTACGTGGTCGACCAGGGGATGGGCGGTGATGGCTCGCAGCTCACCTTCTGGTTCGAGGTCCTGTTGGCCATCGTCGGCGTGCTGGCATTGGGCACGGCGCTGCGATTCTACTTCGTGAGCTGGCTGGGCGAGCGCGTGGTCGCCGATGTCCGCAAACGCGTGCAGCAGAACCTCCTGCGCCTCGCGCCGGGCTTCTACGAGGTGAACAGCCCCAAGGAAATCTCCAGCCGCATGACCAGCGACACGGCGCTGATCGAGACCATGGTCGGCACCACCGTATCTGTCGCCCTGCGCAACGTGCTCGTGGCGATCGGCGGGACGGCCTACCTCTTCTACCTCGTGCCGGGCCTGACCATCGGCCTCGTGCTCATTATCCCGCTGATCGTGATCCCGATCACGCTGTTCGGCCGCAGGCTGCGCAAAGTGAGCCGCACCAGCCAGGACCGCGTTGCCGATATCGGCGCGAATGTGACCGAAGTGCTTTCGGCGATGAAGATCGTGCAGGGCTTCAACCAGGAAAGCCGCGAGCACGCCCGCTTCGAGGACACGGTCGAGCGCACTTTTACCGTCGCCAAGCGCCGGATCATCATCCGTGCAGCTCTGACGGCCTGCATCATCCTGTTCATCTTCGGCGGCATCACCGTGCTCGTCTGGCGCGGAGCGGAAGCAGCCAATGACGGCGCCATCACCTATGGCACGATCGTCAGCTTCGTCTTCGCATCCGCGCTGGTAGCCGGTGCATTCGGCGCACTGACCGAGGTCTATGGCGACCTGTTGCGCGCCGCGGGTGCCGCCAGCCGCCTTTCGGAGCTGCTCGACGAGACGCCCGAGATCGCCGCGCCCGAAAAGCCCATGCCGCTGCCCGTGCCGCCGCGCGGCAGCCTCTCGTTCCGCAATGTCGACTTCCGCTATCCGACGCGGCCCGAAACCGCCGCGATCGAGGACTTCAGCCTTGAGGTCGAGCCGGGCGAGACGGTCGCCATCGTCGGCCCATCGGGCGCAGGCAAGTCGACCATCTTCCAGCTCGCAGAGCGTTTCTACGACCCGCAGGCCGGCACGGTGCGCCTCGACGGCATCCCGCTGACCAAGGCCGATCCGGCAGAAATCCGCAAGCGCATCGCCTTCGTCCCTCAGGAGGGCGTCCTGTTCTCCGCCAATGCGCGCGACAACCTGCGTTACGGCAATTGGGAGGCGAGCGACGAACAGGTCTGGGCAGCAGCCCGCGCTGCCAATGCGGCCGAGTTCCTCGAGAACCTGCCGCAGGGCCTCGACACGCATCTCGGCGAGAATGGAACCCAGCTTTCCGGCGGCCAGCGCCAGCGCATCGCGATCGCCCGCGCGTTGCTGCGCGATGCCCCGATCCTGCTCCTCGACGAAGCGACCAGCGCGCTCGATGCCGAAAGCGAACGGCTCGTGCAGGACGCGCTCGAGCACCTGATGGAAGACCGCACCACGCTGGTCATCGCGCACCGCCTCGCGACCGTACGCGCGGCTGATCGTATCGTGGTGATGGAAGAAGGGCGCATCGTCGAACAGGGCACGCACGACCAGCTTTCGGCCAATGGCGGGCTCTATGCGCGGCTTGCCAAACTGCAATTCGGCACCGAAACGGCTTGATTCCTCGACCAAGCCCGCGCTTCGCCCGACGAGCGGCAACTCCTTTGCTCCCGATCTGCTAGCCAGACTGCACGAGGTTTCGCGCGCCCTGGGAAGGCGCCGGACCGGACATTACCGGGAGTTACCAGATGACTAGGACACTATTCGCCGCAGGCGCATCCGCGCTTGCCCTGATGATGGCGGCACCCGCCGTTGCAGAAGAAGCCGAAACGGAAAGCACGGCGCCCACCATGGACTTCGGCACCTGGGGTGTCGGCACCTCGTTGATCGACCAGAGCGTCGATCCGGGCGACGATTTCAACGCCTACGTCAATGGCATCTGGATCTCCTCGAACGAGATCCCCGGCGACCGCCAGCGTTACGGCGCCTTCGACATGCTGCGTGAAGAGGCAATCTACGACGTCCGCCGACTGGTGAACGACCTTGCCGCCTCCAACCCGGAGCCCGGCACGGCTGCCCGCCGCATTGTCGATGCCTATAATTCCTACATGGATGTCGAGGCGATCGACGCATCGGGCCTCGCGCCCGCACAGCCCTATCTCAACCAGATCTTCGGCGCGCAGAGCCTCGATGATCTCGTCAAGCTGTTCGGCACTCCGGGCTACCCCTCGCTCGTGAGCGCAGGCGTCGGCATCGATGCCCGCAACCCGACGCAATATGCTGTCAGCATCGGCTTCGACGGCATGGGCCTGCCCGACCGCGACTATTACCTCGTCGATTCGGAAAGCAACCTGAAGATCCGCGAGGCCTATCTCGACTATCTCACCACCGTCCTCGGCGCCGCCGGCTATGCCGATGCGCGCGATGCGGCGGAATCGGTCTACGCCTTCGAAACGAAGGTCGCCGAGCTCGAATGGGCGCGCCAGATGCTGCGCCGTCCGCAGCTGACCTACAACGTTCTCACCCGTGAAGAACTGGCCGACATGGCCGGCGACTTCCCGATCGAAACCTTGCTTGCGACCGCGAAGTTCGACGGCGAGACCCGTTTCCTCGCCCGCCAGCTTCCGCCGACCGACGAAGAAATCGCCAATGAGAAGCTCACCGACGAGCAGAAGGCGATGATCGGTGGCGGCCTGCCCGGTATGATGGCATTGCTCACCGAAACTCCGCTGCCGACGCTTCAGGCCTATATGGCCAAGAGCTTCCTCGGCTCGAACGCGGCGCTGCTGTCGAGCGAGCTCGACGAGACCGTGTTCGATTTCTACGGCCGCACGATCAGTGGCCGCGAAGAGCAGCAGGATCGCTGGAAGCGCGGTATCTCGGCTGTCGAAGGCGCACTCGGCGAACAGCTCGGCGCGCTCTATGTCGAGCGTTACTTCCCGCCCGAGAGCAAGGCACGCATGGACACGCTGGTCGCCAACCTCCAGCGCGCCATGTCGGGCGCTCTCGACCGCAACGAGTGGATGACGCCCGCAACGATCGAAGAGGCGCGCGCCAAGCTCAACGGTTTCACCCCGATGATCGGCTATCCCGACGAGTTCGAGACCTATGAGGGCTTGGAAATCGATCCCACCGACCCGCTTGGCAATGCGATGAATGCGCGTGCCTGGAACGTCGAGGACAACCGCAAGCGGCTCGGAACCGAAGTCGATCCGACCGAGTGGGGCATGTTCCCGCAGACGGTGAACGCGTATTATTCGCCGCTCACCAACCGCATCGTCTTCCCCGCCGCGATCCTGCAGCCGCCGTTCTTCAACGCGCAAGCAGACGAGGCCGTAAACTACGGCGGCATCGGCGCTGTGATCGGTCACGAGATCGGCCACGGCTACGACGACCAGGGCAGCCAATTCGATGCCGAAGGCACGCTGCGCAACTGGTGGCAGGATGAAGACCGTGAGGGCTTCGAACAGTACACTGCCCGCATGGCCGAGTTCATCGAATCCTATTGCCCGGTCGACAGCCCGGAAGGCCCGGTCTGCCTGCGCGGCGGCCAGTCGATGGGTGAGACGCTCGGCGACGTGGTCGGCCTGCAGATGGCCTACCAGGCCTACAAGCTCTCGCTGAACGGCGAGGAAGCACCCGTGATCGACGGCCTTACCGGCGACCAGCGCTTCTTCCTCGGTTTCGCGCAGATATGGCGCGGGATGGAGCGCGAGGAATCGCTGCGAAACCGCGTGATGACCGCCAACCACCCGCCGGGCGAATTCCGCCTGAACAATGCGGTACGCCATATCGACGCTTGGTACGACGCCTTCAATGTCGGCCCCGAGGACGAGCTGTACCTGCCGCCCGAAGAGCGCATCAAGATCTGGTAAGACAAGCTCCAAGAGAGAGGAGTGGAACCCCGCCGGCCGATGGTCGGCGGGGTTTTTTACGGTCGGCGACCAGCCGACCGACAGGGCGACCGCCCGCCCGCAGCGGGTGCGGCTTGGCGCACGTCGAGCGAGGACGCGCCCGCAGAGGCGGGTGCGCAAAACAAAAGAAATTGACTTGGCAAGCCGTTCTGCCAATTCCCACGGCCCATGACCTTCCTTCAAGAATTGATCATCGCGATCGTCCAGGGCATCACCGAGTTCCTCCCGATTTCCTCCTCGGGACACCTCATCCTGATCCCGAAGCTGACTGATTTCCCGGACCAGGGACCGCTGATCGACGTGGCGGTCCACATCGGCTCGCTGCTCGCGATCATGCTTTACTTCCGGAAGGATGTGGCAGGCCTTGCACGCGGCGGTTTCGCCAGCGTCGGGCTCGGCAAGGACGACGAACAGCGCCGTCTGTTCTGGTTCATCGTCATCGGGACGATCCCGGCCGTACTCGCTGGATTGTTCATCAAGATGGGCGGCTATCTCGAAGGTTTCCGCTCGACCGACCTCGTAGCGACAAACCTCATCGTCTTCGGCATCCTGCTCGGCCTCGCCGACAAGTTCGGCAAGCAGACCAAGGCCTATGAGGACATGAGCCTCAAGGACGCGATCCTCGTCGGCTTGGCGCAGGCCATGGCGCTCATTCCCGGCACCAGCCGTTCGGGCGCCACGATGACTGCGGCGCGCGCGCTGGGCTACGGTCGCGTGGAATCGGCCCGCTTCTCCTTCCTGCTCGCAATCCCCGCCGTCGCTGGGGCGGGCCTGCTCGCCGCCTTCGACCTGTCCGAGGCGACTGCGCAGATGCAACAGGATGCGCTGGTTTCGGGCGTGCTGACCTTCTTCACAGCGCTGGCCACGATGATGTTCCTGATGAACTTCCTCAAGAAGGCCTCGATGATGGTGTTCGTGGTTTACCGCGTGCTGCTCGGAATGGCCCTTCTCCTGCTACTTTGAGGCACATTGCCGGCATTGTTCTGACACCTTTTAGTCACATTCTCGGAACCTTCCGCCGCACTCCGCTTTGATTGTGCAAGTGCAAACCGCAAGGAAGACTAGATGGGTCTGATTATCCTGATCGTTACCGGCGCCCTGTTGGGCTGGCTGGCCACGATCGCCCTGCAGATCGAGGAAGGACGCGGCATTCTTCGCAATGTCGTTGCCGGTATCGTCGGTTCGCTGGGTGTAGGGCTGGTCACGTCAGGAGGCGTTTTTCTCGGTGCCATCAAGGCATCGACGCTCCTGTGGGCCGTGTTGGGCGCCATCGTGGTAATCGGTTTGTACAACGTCGTGCGCGAACGGGCATTCCGCTGAGCGCTTGCCGACGCTTTCAATCAATCAGGAGCCCGGCCAAATCTTTCCGCGCTCCATCTTCAAAGGGGAAAACACAATGAAGTTCACCAAGACCGCACTCGTCGCATCGGCCGCAGCCATGAGCCTCGGCCTCGCAGCATGCGACAGCGCAGCCGAAAACCAGATGGAAGACGAAATCGAAGCGACCGAAGACGTGCGTGACGCACAGGTCGACGCCATGGAAGAGGCCGGCGAAATCACCGAAGACCAGGCCGACGTCATCGACGACCAGACCGACGCGATGGAAGAAAACGCGGAAGACGTGGTCGACGAGAGCATGTAAGCTAGGTCGTTCCTAACGGAATTCGAAGGGCCCCGGAGTGATCCGGGGCCCTTTTTGTCGGTCTGACCGGAACCAATGGGGCCGAACCACATTTTTGCCATGATTGGGAATGGTCGCGAGGTCGCGACGGGCTCTTCAATCGACTGGAAAAGGGGAATACCGATGAAATTCACCAAAACTGCTCTCGTCGCTTCGGCTGCTGCCATGAGCCTCGGCCTCGCTGCATGCGACGGCCCGCAGGAAGAAGCCATGGAAGACCAGGCTGAAGCCACCGAAACTGCCATGGAAAACGAAGCTGACGCGATGGAAGAAGCCGGCATGGAAGCCGAGGCCGACGCCATGAACGAAGCAGCTGACGAAGCTGAAGACAACATGGAAGAAGCTGCCGACGAATTGGACGGCATGTAATTCCAAGAGATTTCCGCTTTGGAAATTTGGGCGGCCCCGGAGCGATCCGGGGCCGTTTTCTTATGTCCTAGACCGGCTTCGCGCCGCTACCCCGCCCGCCGCGCAGCGTGTATTCGAGCGTCCCGCGATTGACCACGTAGTCGACGTCGATGACCGCGGTGTTCGCATAGGTGAACCCGGCACCCAAACTTTTGTAGAGCTTGTCGAAATCGCGCTCCACCGTCTGGCGGTAGAGATCCTCGAAGCTGGAAATCACGAAATAGGTCGGCTGCAGATCGCTGATCACGTAGTCGGTCCGCATCACCCGATCGACATTGAGCATGATCCGGTTGGGGCTTTCCGCCTCCACCGAATAGACCACCTCGGTCGGCCCCGAGAGGATGCCCGCACCATAGGCGCGGATGTCGCCCGGCTTTTCCTCGATCAGGCCGAATTCGACCGTGTACCAGTAGAGTGAACCCAGCGCTTTGAGCCGGTTGTAGCGCATCGCCTTCCAGCCGGCCTTGCCGTATTCCTGCATATAATCGGCATAGACAGGGTCGGTCAGCATCGGCACGTGGCCGAAGACATCGTGGAAGACGTCGGGTTCCTGGATGTAGTCGAAGGTCTCGCGCGTGCGGATGAAATTGCCTGCCGGGAAACGTCGGTTGGCGAGGTGCCAGAAGAACACGTGATCGGGGATCAACATGGGCACCGGGACCACGCTCCAGCCGGTCAGCTTGTCGAGTTCTTCGGACAGCTTGCCGAATTCGGGAACGCCGCTGCGCCCGAGGTCGAGCTTCTCGGTGCCTTCCATGAAAGCGGTCGCCGCTCGGCCGGGAAGCATTTGCATCTGCCGCTTGAACAGATCGTCCCAGATCGCGTCGTCTTCGCTGTCGTATTCGGTCTGCTTCGGCTCCAGCCAGTCGTCGCCTACATGCTCCGGCTTTTTCAGCGGCGCAGTGAAGACATCGTCCGGCAAATCGGGAAGCTTCGAAAAATCGTGTTCGGGTTCTGCTAGCGTAGCCATATCACTGCGTTAGATAGTAGCTTTGACGGCGCCATACAAATCGGGAGATGCCCTTGCCCATCAAACGCAAAGAATACGAAGCCGAGCTCGAACCCATGCGCGAAGAACTGGTGGCCATGGCACGCTGGGCGCGCGTCACCGGCCAGCGCATCGTGGTGCTCTTCGAAGGGCGCGATACAGCCGGCAAAGGCGGAGCGATCCGCGCGGTTTCCGAAAAGCTCAATCCGCGCCAGTGCCATGTCGTCGCGCTGGGCAAGCCGACCGAGGACGAGCAGGGCCAGTGGTATTTCCAGCGCTATGTCGACCACCTGCCGACCAAGGGCGAGATCGTCCTGTTCGACCGTAGCTGGTACAACCGGGCAGGCGTCGAGAAGGTCATGGGCTTTGCGAGCGACGCCCAGGTCGAGCAGTTCCTCGACCAGGTCCCGACCTTCGAGAAGATGCTCGTCGACGATGGCATTCTGCTGTTCAAATACTGGCTCGGTACCGACCAGGAGAGGCAGGAAGAGCGGCTGCGTGAGCGACTGGAAGACCCGCTCAAACGCTGGAAGCTGTCACCGATCGACCTTGCCGCACGCGACAAATACGATGCCTATACCGAGGCGCGCGAGGAAATGCTGAGGCACACGCATACCAGCCACGCGCCGTGGACGCTGGTCGATTTCAACGACCAGAAGCTTGGTCGGCTGACGCTGGTGCGCGACCTGCTCGACCGCATGCCCGATACCGAATGCGATCCGCCGGCAATCGACTTTCCCGACCTCGACCGCGAGCCGCGCGAAGAAACCTATGGTGTGATCGAGCCGATCGCGAAGTACCGGCTGGACTAGGCCGCGCGCTCGAATACGGCGGCCATGCCCTGCCCGCCGCCGATGCACATGGTCTCAAGGCCGTAGCGCACTTCGCGGCGCTGCATTTCGTGCGCCAAGTCGGCAAGGATACGGATGCCCGTCGCACCGATCGGGTGGCCGAGCGAGATGCCCGAGCCGTTGACGTTCACGATTTCGCGTCTGCTGTCGTCCTCGGCAAAGCCCCAGCCCTTCAGCACGGCGAGCGCCTGCGGAGCGAAGGCTTCGTTGAGTTCGATCAGGCCGATGTCGTCCCAGCCGAGCCCGTTCCTTGCAAACAGCCGCTCGACCGCCGGAACCGGGCCGATGCCCATGCGGCTGGGATCGCAGCCCGCCGCGCTCCATGAATGGAGCCACAGGATCGGTTCGAGGCCGAGCTCCTCGACCTTGTCTTCTGCCACCACGAGACAGGCAGCGGCCGCATCGTTCTGCTGGCTGGCATTGCCCGCGGTGACGATGGCCTCCGGATCGCGCTTGAGGTCGATCGCGCGCAGCTTGCCGAGCGTCTCCATACTCGCATCCTCGCGGAAGCCCTCGTCCTTTGCGAAAAGAACCGGATCGCCGCGGCGCTGAGGGATTTCGACCGGCACGAGCTGTTCGTCGAACTTGCCCTCGGCCCATGCGCGAGTGGCATTCTGGTGGCTGCGCACGGCAAACTCGTCCGACGCCTCGCGGCTGATGTCGTAGTCCTTGGCGAGGTTTTCCGCCGTTTCGATCATGCCGGTGATGACACCGAACCGCTCGATCGGCTGGCTGAGGAGTCGGCCGCGCGTCAGGCGGTCCCACAGCACCATGTCGCCCATGCGCGCACCGTGGCGGGCCTTGGTGGTGTAGTGCTCGACATTCGACATGCTCTCGACGCCGCCGGCGAGTACGCAGTCGGCGACACCGGTCTGGACCATCATCGCAGCGGTGGCGACCGCTTGCAGACCCGAGCCGCACCGCCGGTCGAGCTGCATGCCCGGAACCTCGATCGGGTAACCGGCGGCAAGCCAGCTCCAGCGTCCGATGGCGGGTGCTTCGCCGCTTCCATAGCCTTGGCTGAACACGACGTCGTCGACGCGCATCGGATCGATTCCCGAACGCTCGACGAGAGCCTTGATGATCACCGCGCCCAGCGCGCCCGCTTCGAGCGGGACAAGGCTGCCGAGGAATTTGCCGACCGGCGTGCGGAGCGGCTTACAAATGGCGACGCGGCGGAGTTCAGTCATGGGTCAATCCTTGTCGGAAAGGCGGGCGATATCGCGGTCGACGAGCTTGCCGATCGCACCCGCAGACAGGCCGAGGCGTGTCGCGAGGACTTCCTCGGTATGTTGTCCAAGATAGGGTGCAGGCGCTGGCCCGCCGGCCTCGCGGCCCGGAATATTGGCGAAGCTGCGGGTGGCGGGATATTCGAAGCCCGAGGGGTTTGCGGATGTGCGCGTAAAGAGCGGGTTGTCGCCAACCAGCACGGGGTCGTTCGCAGCCTCGTGCATCGTGCGATAGCGTTCGAAGGTGCAGCCTTCGGCGGCCATGCGGCGTTCGAGTTCGGGCCAGTCCATCGTTCCGGCGCGCGACTGGAAGAGGTCGAACAGCGCATGGCGATGCTTGAAGCGCGGATCGTCCCCATCGGCGAAGCGCACGCCGCAATTCTGCTCGAGAGCGGCGATCTCGTCTTCCACACCGAATGCCTTCACCAGGCCGGACCACTGCTTGGCCGTCAGCGCCGCCACCATGAAGCGCGTGTTGTCGAGGCTGCGGAAATCGCGTCCGAAGGCGCCCCAGATCGCATTGCCCAGTCGCTCGCGATCGGCGCCGCGATAGAGCATTTCGGCCATCGCGCCGCTGTTCGCGACCGTGCCGATGGCGACATCGCCCAGTGGCACGCGCAGTTCGCTACCCTCGCCCGTGTGGTCTCGGTGGCGGATCGCTGCGATTAGAGCGAAGGCGCAATAGGCTCCCGTGATGAAATCCCACGCGGGCAGGACCTGGTTCACCGGCGGGGCTGTTGCCTCGTCCCATTCCTCCGGCCCGCACATGAGCGGATAACCGCTCGCGGCGTTGACGGTGAAGTCCATCGCCTGCCGCCCGTCGTGCCAGCCCATGATGCGTACGCTGACGAGATCGGGGCAGTTCGCCGCCACGGCCTCGTGCGAGAGGAAGCTCTTTTCGGGCAAGTTGGTGATGAGATTGCCGGTCTTCGCCGACAGTTCGACAAGAAGCTCGCGCCCCTCGCCGCTCCTCAGATCAAGCGCGACCGACTTCTTCGCCCGGTTGAGGTTTTCCCAGCTAAGCGAGCGGCCCTCTTTCGTGAGCATGTAGCGGTCGTAATCGAGCCCGCCTTCCTTGTGATCGACGCGGATCACTTCGGCACCCATCTGCGCGCAGTAGAGGCCGGCGGTAGGCGAGGCGACGAAGCTCGAGGCCTCGATGATGCTCAGGTCGTTGAGTAAGCCGTACACGCCTCAGAGGCCCGCCGCATATTCGCGCAGCATCCGCTTGGCGATCTGCAGCTGGAGGATCTGCGTCGTGCCCTCGTAGATTCGGTAGATGCGCGCGTCGCGGAAGAAACGTTCTGCATCGTATTCGGCTAGATAGCCCGCACCACCATAGACCTGCACAACGCGGTCGACCACGCGGCCGCACATCTCGGACGCAAAGACCTTGAAAGCCGCAGCTTCCTTCACCGTATCCTCGCCCCGGTCGACGCGTGCGGTCACGTCCGCCATCATCGCCTCGGCGGCGTAGATCTCGGTCCAGCTCTCGGCGAGCATCTGCTGGATCAGCTGGAAATTGGCTATCGGCTCACCGAAGGCCTGGCGCTCGTTGGCATATTTGATCGCGCTGTCGAGCGCGCGCCGCGCGTAGCCCGTGCTGGCCGCGCCGACCGAGATGCGGCCGTTATCGAGGCTCATCATGGCGAAGCGGAAGCCCTTGCCGGTCTCGCCGCCAAGCAGCGCGTCACCGGGAACATGCACGTCGTCGAGCATGACGTCGGAGATATGGCTGCCCGCCTGCCCCATCTTCTTGTCGGGGCTGCTGGTCGAAACGCCGGGAGTATTCATCGGTACGATGAAGGCGCTGACATGCGCGTTCTTGGGCAGCGCTTCCTTCTCGGTGCGCGCCATGATCAGACCGACGTCGGCGTGCGGGGCGTTGGTGATGTAGCGCTTGGTGCCGTTGAGGATCCAGCCGTTACCCTCGGGATCGGGCTTGGCCATGGTCTGCATCGCAGCGCTGTCCGAGCCGCTGCCGGGCTCGGTGAGGCCGAAGCAGGCGATCTCGCCGGCTGCAATGCGCGGCCACCATTCGGCCTGCTGCTCGGCCGTGCCGCCGTTCTTGATTGCGGAATTGAACATGCCGACGTTGATCGAGAAGATCGAACGATAGGCGGGCGCGGCATATGCCATGGTCTGCACGACCTTGGCGTATTGCGTCACGTTGAGGCCCGCACCGCCGTGTTCTTCGGGAACGGTCAGGCCGAACAGACCCATTTCCTTCATCTCGGAGACGATATCCTCGGGCAAGGCGTCATTGGCGATGACATCCTTTTCCGCGGGGATCAGCCGTTCGCGGACATAGCGTTCGAGCTGCTCTAGGAACTGGTCGAAGGTGTCCTGGTCCATTCCGGGATTGGGGGTGCTCACTCACTCTCTCCTTCAGTGGCGACCGTCTCGGGTGGATTGCGCTGCTCCTCGAGCATCGCCTCCGCGTCCTTGAGCGCATCTTCCTCCTGCTGCGTCGCCGGCGGCAGCGGCGTTTCGCCTGCGGAGGTATCGCAGCCGGCCAGTATCGGCGAGGCCAGGAGAAGGAGGGGCGCGAGTCGCTTCATCGGGATCAGGCTATCCCTCCTTTCAGGTGCAGCAAAGGACGTTACGGCAAGGGCGACGGGGCAAGTGACCCCGCGCCCTGCCTGAGCCAGATTACTGGCTGTCGTCGGCCATCGCGTCGAGCGCGGCAGCAGCCGTTGCAGCAGCTTCGTCGCCAGCTTCCTCGACCGAAGCTGCTTCGGCTGCCGTCGGGGCGGTGTCTTCCTCGATATCCGCTGCGGGATCTTCGACCGGCTCTTCGGTCACCGGCTCCATCGCCTCGTCTGCAGCGACTTCGACGGTGTTGGCCTCGGCCTCGGTCGAAGCATCGTCGGCGCTGCCGCAAGCAGCGAGGGCAAGCAATGCGGCAGTGGCGGCGGCAAGACGGAATTTCATCGAATATTCTCCTCGAGTGGTATGTGCGGGCGTGGTTAATCGCACCTTTGGCCTCACGCCAAGGGAAAAAGCATGGTCGCCAGCTTGCGTGGGCGCGACCATGTGGCAACAGGAGGCATGGCCTCCAGTCCAGTCCTCGATATGCCGAACGCGCGCGAAACGCTGCGCGCGACCTTCGGCTTCGACGATTTCCGCGGACGACAGGCCGAGGTGGTCGAGCGCACGCTTGCCGGGCGATCCTCGCTGGCGGTGATGCCAACGGGTGCGGGCAAGTCGCTCACCTACCAGCTGCCTGCCGTCATGCGGGTGGGCACCTGCGTCGTGATCAGCCCGCTGATCGCGCTGATGCATGACCAGCTGAGGAGCGCGCGGGCGAACGGCATCCGCGCCGCCACGCTGACCAGCGCCGATGCCGACTGGCGCGAGACGCAGGACGCCTTCCGCGCAGGTGAGCTGGACCTGCTCTATGTCGCACCCGAGCGCGCGAGCCAGCCGGCATTCCGTGATTTGCTTTCCTCGGCACGCCTCGCCCTGTTTGCGATCGACGAAGCGCATTGCGTATCCGAATGGGGACACGATTTCCGGCCCGACTACCGCATGCTGCGCCCGCTGATGGACGCCTTTCCCGAGGTCCCGCGCCTCGCTCTGACGGCGACGGCCGACAAGCAGACGCGCGTAGACATCCTCACCCAGCTCGGCATTCCGGAAGACGGGCTGGTTCTCGCTGGCTTCGATCGACCGAATATCCGCTACGCCATCCGCCACCGAGACAATCCGGTCCGCCAGCTGACGACGCTGATGAGCGAGCGGCCGGGTCCGGGCATCGTCTACGCGCCGACCCGCAGGAAGGTGGAGGAACTCGCCGAGAAGCTAGCTGCCACGACCGGTAGATCGGTCCTGCCCTATCACGCGGGTCTCGACCCCGAAACGCGCGCCGCCAACCAAGCCGCCTTCGTGGCGAGCGAGGACATGGTGATCGTCGCCACGGTCGCCTTCGGCATGGGGATCGACAAGCCCGACGTGCGTTTCGTTGCGCATGTCGGCGTGCCCAAGTCGATCGAGGCCTATTACCAGGAAACGGGCCGCGCAGGCCGCGACGGCGATCCCTCCGCCGCCACCATGTTCTGGGGAGCGGGCGACTTCGCCACCGCCCGCATGCGCCTTTCCGAGGTAGACGAGGAGCGCCGCAATGCCGAGCGTTCGCGCCTCGATGCGCTCGCCGCACTGGTCGAGACCCCGCATTGCCGACGCGCGATCCTGCTTCGCCACTTCGGCGAGGACCCGCCCGAGCGATGCGGCAATTGCGACAATTGCCTCGATCCGCCCGCAGTGACCGAGGTGACCGAACTTGCCCGCAAGCTGCTCTCCGCCGTCTACCGGACAGGACAAAGCTTCGGCATGGGCCATCTGCAGAAGGTGCTCACCGGGGCCGAGGACGAACGCGTGCGCTCGAAAGGGCATGACCGGCTCAGCGTCCACGGTATCGTCGAGGGCGATGAGGCGCGCCTGCTCCAGCCGCTGGGCAGGGCGCTACAGGCGCGGGGAGACCTCGTCCCCACAGAACACGGCGGGCTGGCACTGGGCGGTAGCGCGCGCGAGATCCTGAAAGGCGAGCGGGACGTCGCCATCGTCGTCCCGCCCAAGCGCCAGCGCCGCGGACGGCGCGGAGGTGACGAAGCGAACCCCGTCGGCGATCCTCTATTCGAGGCCCTGCGCGAACTGCGCCGCGAGCTCGCCGCCGAAGCGCAGGTCCCGCCCTATGTCATCTTCCACGACAGCACCTTGCGCGAAATGACTGCGGCACGCCCGTCCAGCATGGCGGAAATGGGCCGCATCGGCGGCGTCGGCGGAAAGAAGCTGGAGGCCTATGGCGAGCGCTTCCTGATGGAGATCGCGCGCCACTGACCGGTTTTCCTTGCAAATCCCTCCCGACGATATAAATATGATATCATAATTATATCGGAGGAGTGATTCGTCATGTCAGTCGAATTGTCAGGAATGAAGACCAGCCGCGAGAGGGCGGCGACCAGCTATAATGGCTACATCATGCTGCTCGTGCTTGTCGGGCTTATTGCCGTGCTGGCGCTGCTGCTGCCGGGCATGGTGCCGGGCGACGGCGCGACCAAGGCGGCCAAGATCATGTTCGTCGGCTCGCTCGTGATCTCGCTGATCGCAGTGCTGATTGTTGCTTCGGGCTTCTTCATGATCCAGCCCAACCAGGCTGCCGTGATCACCCTCTTCGGCGAATATCGCGGTTCGGAGCGGACCGAGGGCCTGCGCTGGGTGTGGCCGTGGATGGCACGTAAGAAAATCTCTGCGCGTGCGCACAACATGCATTCCGAACGGGTCAAGATTAACGACCTGCGCGGCAACCCGATTGAGATCGCCTGCAACGTCGTGTGGCGCGTGCGCGATACCGCGCAGGCGAGCTTCGACGTCGACGACTACAAGGAATTCGTGAACATCCAGATCGAGGCGGGTCTCCGCACCGTCGGCTCACGCCACCCCTATGACGATTTCGAAGGCGAGGAAGTCACGCTGCGCAGTGGTGGTGAGGTGATCAATGCCGAGCTGCTCGAAGAGCTGAACGACCGCCTCAAGGTCGCTGGCATCGTCGTCGACGAGGCGGGCCTCACCCACCTCGCCTATGCCAGCGAAATCGCCAGCGCGATGCTCAAGCGCCAGCAGGCCGATGCCATCATCGCCGCACGCGCCAAGATCGTGCTGGGAGCGGTCGGCATGGTCGAGGATGCGCTGACCAAGCTGTCGCAGGACGGCATCGTCGAATTGGACGACGAACGCCGAGCGACGATGGTTTCGAACCTGATGGTCGTGCTGTGCGGCGAGAAGGAAGCGCATCCGGTCATCAACGCCGGATCGATCTACTAACCCCCGGGGGCAGAACGGGAAATTCCCCAGAGTCATTAGATGCCGCAAAAGAAAGCCTTTGCATTGCGTCTCGACCCGGCGGTTCACGCTGCGGTCGAACGCCTTGCCGCAGACGAGCTCAGGAGCGCCAATGCGCAGATCGAGATGCTTTTGCGCGAGGCGCTGAAAGAGCGCGGGATCGAGGTGAAACAGAGCCCAGCGCCCAAGCGCGGAAGGCCGCCCAAGGAGTGATGCCATGAGAACGACGCTAGCAATCTTCGCTGCAGCCGGCCTAGCCGCGGGAAGCCCCGCGCTAAGCCAGGAAGCGATCACCGCTGCAGGCCCCGAAGGCGATCTCGCCGGCACGCTGATCGCGCCGCAGGACGGACAGCCGGTCGTCCTGATCATCCCCGGCTCGGGCCCTACCGACCGCGACGGCAACAACCCTATGGGTGTCACCGCCGCGAGCTATCGCCTCCTTGCCGAGGCGCTTGGCGAGCGGGGGATCGGCAGCGTGCGGATCGACAAGCGCGGCATGTTCGGCAGCGCCGCCGCGATCCCCGACGCGAACGACGTCACCATCGCCGCCTATGCCGATGACGTACACAGCTGGATCGCCTCTGCGAAGACCGCGACCGGCGCCAAGTGCGTCTGGGTGCTCGGCCACAGCGAAGGTGGGCTGGTCGCGCTCGAGGCAGCGCAGCGGCCCGAAGGCATCTGCGGCTTGCTTCTCGTCGCCTCGATGGGCCGCAAGACCGGTACCATCCTGCGAGAGCAGCTGCAGGCGAACCCGGCCAATGCGCCGATTCTCGATCAGGCGCTGGAGGCGATCGACACGCTGGAGGCGGGAGGCACGGTCGATGTTACCGGCATGCACCCCGCGCTCATGGGTCTTTTCGCGCCGCAGGTGCAGGGCTTCCTCAAGGACATGATGGCCCGCGATCCGGCGGAACTCGCCAGCTCGGTCGAGGTCCCGATGCTGGTCGTCTCGGGCGGCAAGGACATCCAGACGCCGCCTACCGACGGTAAGGCGCTGGCCGATGCGCAGCCGGACGCGGTCTATGTCGAGATTGCCGACATGAACCACGTGCTCAAGTCGGTCACCGGGGAAGGTCGCGCCGCCAACCTCGCGGCCTATGCCGATCCCTCGAAACCCGTTACGCCCGAACTGGTCGAGGCGATCGCGGATTTCGTGACGAACAAGGATTAGGACCGGACGATGAGCGACAAGGACGACGCATGGTTCGCCGCCAAGAAAGTCGGTTACGGAAGCGGCCTTCCGATAGCGTGGCAAGGTTGGGCGGTGATGTTGCTCTACATCGCGGCAGCGGCTGTCGCGGGCCTGCTCTGGGAGACCGGTGACGAGGTCTACGTGCCCACCGGGATCGTCCTCTTCCTCGCCTCCACTGCCGCTTTCCTGTTGATCGCCAAGTCGAAAACGCGCGGCGGCTGGAAGTGGAGGCCCCGCAAGCCCGACTAGCTTGCGCAAGCGCCTCCACTGGTCCAACAGACCCGTCATGGCCTCACCCTTCATCTGGCTCCAGCACGCCCTCCCGCACCACGCCGTCTCGCGCGGAGCGGGAAAAATCGCCTCTTCCGAAACTCACTGGCTCAAAAACCTCCTCATCCGCCGCTTTATCGATGCCTATGACGTCGACATGAGCGAGGCGGCACGAGGCGTGGAGCAATTCAAGAGCTTCAACGACTTCTTCACCCGCGAACTGAAGCCCGGCATGCGACCGCTCGCCGATGCCTCCACGCACATCCTCAGCCCTGCCGACGGTGCCGTCAGCCAGATCGGCAGGATCGAGGAAGGCCGCATCTTCCAGGCCAAGGGGCGGCACTTCACCGCCACCCAGCTCCTCGGTGGCGACGACGAAGCGGCGCAGCGTTTCGAGGGCGGCAGCTTCGCGACGATCTATCTCAGCCCGCGCGACTATCACCGCGTCCATATGCCAGCTGCCGGTGCGCTGACCTCTGCAACCTACGTGCCGGGCGATCTCTTCTCGGTGAACCAGGTCACCGCGGAAAATGTCGACGGATTGTTCGCGCGCAACGAGCGGCTCGCCTGCATGTTCTGCGGGCCCGACGGCAAGTTCGCCAGCGTGATGGTCGGCGCGATGATCGTGGCCGGTATCGAGACTGTCTGGAGCGGTCTCGTCGAAACGCACAACCCCAGGCTGGTGCGACAGGATTTTCAGGGCAGCGAACACAGCTTCGAAGCGGGCGACGAAATGGGCCGCTTCATCCTCGGTTCGACCGTGGTGCTGCTGTTCGAACCGGGCAAGGTCGAATGGGACGCGAACCTCAAGGCAGGCGATGCCGTCCGCATGGGACAGGCGATCGGCAAGCGACTTCAGCCGAAAGCTGGCGCGTAACTCACCGTTCCGCTTGGCGCATCGCCTTCGAGCACCAGTCGCTGGAAATACTCTGCGGGCGGCCCCGGATAGGCGAGCTGCGGGTCATGCTCGAACCCGAAGCGCGGATAGTAATCGGTACTGCCGAGCAGGACGATGCCACGCGCTCCGATGGCGCGCATATCCGCGATGCCTCTCTGGATCAGCTTGCCGCCGATTCCGCCACGCTGCAGCTCGGGAAGAACCGAGACCGGGCCAAGCCCGTACCAATCCGATGAGCCGTCGCTGATCGTGACGGGCGAGAATGCGATATGGCCGACGACCCGGTTGGCGTCTTCGGCCACCAGCGACAGCGTCAGGTCGCCATCCGCGCGCAGCCGGTCGACGAGATCCTGCTCGTCGCCGTCGCTGAAAGGCATGTCCCTGAAGGCGGCTTCGGTCAGGTCGTGGATCACCTGCTCATCGCCTGCACGCTCAGGGCGGATCGCGAAAGCGCTCATGGCAGCAAGTGTCCTGCCCGGTCGCGCTTGGTGGCGAGGTAGCGGGCATTGTGAGGATTATCGGGCAGCGAATGCGGCACGCGTTCGGCAACGCTCACGCCTTGCGCCTTGAGCGCTTCGACCTTGGCGGGGTTGTTCGTCATCAGCCGGATCTCCCTGACTCCAAGCAGCTCCAGCATGCGCGCCGCAGTCGGAAAGTCGCGCGCCTCGTCGGGTAGGCCGAGCCGCGTGTTCGCATCGACCGTATCAAACCCCTGGTCCTGCAAACGGTATGCACGCAGCTTGTTCACCAGGCCGATCCCGCGCCCCTCCTGCCGCATGTAGAGCAGCACGCCCCAGCCACCTTTCTCGCTTTCCTCCGCCATCGCGTGAAGCGCCGCATCGAGCTGCGGGCCGCAATCGCATTTGAGGCTGCCGAGGATGTCGCCAGTCAGGCATTCGGAATGCAGGCGGACGAGCGGCGCGCGGTCGCTGCGCTCCCTGCCGATCACCAGCGCGACATGTTCGCGCGTGTCATCGGGACTGCGGAAGGCGACGATCTTGGCGTCCTCGGACGCGGCCACCGGCAACTTAGCGCGCGTCGCGATGCGCAGGCGCTGCGGGTCGGTGAACGCATCGAGATCGCTTGCCGAGAAATGCGTCGCTTCCGATGCGCCTTCGGGATCGACGAGGAAGGCGGGCAGGATGCCAGCGATACGAGCCAGTTCGAGCGCGGCCTTCGCCTGCTCCTCCCAATCGAGGGTAAGCGCTTTGAACGGACCCTTGAGCGGGCTCTGCAAATCGAGGGCAGGATCGGCGACAGCCAATGCGGCCGGAAGGTCGAAGGTCTCTGCACTCCGCATCAGGACGGGCTGGCGGGGCGCAGCGGCTTCGCGCTGGTTCGCCAGCTTGAGTGTCGCAGCGCGTGTGGCTGAAACCAGCATGGCGTCGCCCGACACTTCGGAGAATGCGGTCTCGACCGGCTGCAACAGCGGTGCACCCTCGATCGCGATCGGCCAGCCGTGACGCAGTGCGTCCACCGCCAGCGCCGCGCGCCGTGAGGGTGACGGCTCGCTCAGAGATCGAACTCCGTTACCAGCGGCACGTGGTCGGAAGGCTTTTCCCAGTCGCGCGCATATTCGTGGACCGAGTGCGCGCTCGCCTGCTTCGCGAGCTCGGGGCTCGCCCACATGTGGTCGAGGCGGCGTCCGCGATCGTTCGCCTTCCAGTCCTTCGCGCGGTAGCTCCACCAGCTGTAATAGCGTTCGGGAGCCTTGATGTGCTCGCGACCGATGTCGGACCAGCCGTGCGCATCCATGAAGCGCTGGAGGCTCTCGACCTCGATCGGCGTGTGGCTGACGACTTTCAGGAGCTGCTTGTGGTTCCACACGTCGCTTTCGAGCGGTGCGATGTTGAAATCGCCAACGATCAGCGTGGGGCGATCGACCTTGTCCGCCCACTTGGTCATCCGCTCGAGGAAGTCGAGCTTCTGGCCGAATTTGACGTTCTTTTCGCGATCGGGCTCGTCGCCGCCTGCGGGAACATAGACGTTCTCGATGATCATGCCGTCATGCTCGGGAAGTTCGACACCGACGTGGCGCGCCTCGCCATTATCCTGCCAGTCGTGGCGCGAGAACTCGCGCAAGGGCACGCGGCTGACCGTGGCGACCCCGTGATAGCCCTTTTGGCCGTGCACGGCGACGTGCTCGTAGCCCAGTTCCTTGAAAGCCTCGTAGGGGAACTGGTGCTCCTGGCACTTGATTTCCTGCAGGCATAAAACGTCGGGCGAGGTCTCCTTCAGGAAACGCTCGACGATGGGCATGCGAAGGCGGACGGAATTGATGTTCCAGGTAGCTACAGAAACCATGGCGCGGAGATAGGGCGCTCTCGCCAGCCGGTCCACACCCCCAAACAAAAAACCCTCGAGCCGGGGGCATTGGCTCGAGGGTTCCTTGTGAGCGTTCGTCACGCTTGGATACGAAGAGGTTGTTGGGTCAGGCATTCAACAGGGGGGAAAATGCCTTCCGCCGCTTCGTGAATTCCGTTTTACTCTTGCCTGACTTGCTACTCAATGAACATTCGGTCGCAAGAAGCCGCAATATCCGAACGTTTCGTCGCCGAAGCGTTTATCCCGGGCGACGGGTCGAGCGACGCGGGTCGCGGAACCTGAACGTGCTGTCTGCAACCGCCATACCGTAGCGGTGGTTGCGCAACCGGACCGTGGTGCGGTGGTTCTGCGAGTCGAGCGCCACCCAGTGCGTCAGTCGCAACCCGCCCGGCGCCGAGGCATCTCGCGCGAAGATGAGCGTGATCACGCCGAACTCAGGGCGATTCTTGTCGCGCACCTCGATGCTGACGACATCCGAATGGCTGGTGGGCACGAGACGGCCGTATTTCTTCACGTCGCGGCTCGGATCGAGCAATGCGCCGAGCGGCGAATTCTTGATCGGCCAGCGCTGGACCTGGCTGACGGCGTAATCGATCATGTACATCGACTTGCCGTTCGAGACGACGAGCAGGTCGACGCCCTTTTCGTATTCGAAGCGAATCTTGCCCGGACGCTTCAATGTCATCACGCCCGACACGGCCTGGCCGTTGCGGTCGGTCTGGACGAAATCGGCCTTCATGGTCGAAATGCCGCGGAGCGCCTCGACCGCGCGGTCCAGATCGCCTGTCTGGGCGACGACAGGGGCAGGCGTCGCATAGAAGGACGCAGGTACGCCAACGGCCATGGCGAATGCCACGGCCGAGATGACGGGTCGATTCTTGAAGATGGTCAAGGTGTTCATGCTCCTGATTTAGGCTCGGAGCATTGAACTGTCACTGAACTAATCGCGTTCCCGCGGTTCAGCTTGTCGGCCGCACGGGCCGGCCAGATCACTTGATCTTGGCTTCCTTGAATTCCACGTGCTTGCGGACGATCGGATCGTACTTCTTGAAGACGAACTTCTCGGTGTGGTTACGCGGATTCTTCTTCGTCACGTAGTAGAAGCCCGTGTCGGCGGTCGAGACGAGCTTGATCTTGACGGTTGCGGGCTTCGCCATGGCGTGTTCCTAAAGATCTCTAATGAGGCCGACCCCATGTGGGGTTTCAAGCCGAAAAAATAAGGGCGGCGCGCGTAGCACCGCCGTTCCGGCGCGCCCATTGGGTGATTCACGGGAAAAAGTCAAGCGCGGAAGGTGCTGCGCGCTACCAATCGACCTTGCCGCGACTGGCCTTCACCTCGCCGCGCGCCTTCTTCGCCTTGAGGCGCTTCACCTTGCCGATGCGGTTTACCCGACTTTTCTTGCGCTTCTTGGGCGGGGTCAGCGCCTCGTTCAACAGCGCGACCAGCCGTTCGCGTGCCGCCTCGCGATTCTGCTCCTGGGTGCGGTATTCGTTGGCAGTGAGCACGATCTCGCCGCCCTTGGTGAGCTTGCTGCCGGCAACCTCCTTGAGCCGTTCGAAGGCATCGGGAGACATGCCGATCTTGAACACGTCGACGCGCAGCTGGACGGCGGTGGCGACCTTGTTGACGTTCTGACCGCCCGGGCCGGAGGAGGCGATGAACTTCTCCTCGGCTATCTCCAGTGCGCGGTCGGCAATCCTACCCATCCGCAAAGCCGAGGCCCGCGAAGTCGCGCGGCAACGGCGCGGCGGCCTCGATGGCGGGCTTGTTCTCGCGCGGGACGATGATGCCCGCGGCGTGGAGCATGGTGCGCGGCGCACCCTTTCCGGTCCCGTAGACCGGGTCGCCGAGCAGCGGCAGGCCGAGACCCGCTTGGCAATGGATGCGGATCTGGTGGGTCCGGCCGGTCTCGGGCCGGAATTCGAGCAGCGCCTTGCCGTCATGCTCCATCAGCTTGCGCCAGTGGGTGATGGAAGGCTTGCCCTTCTTGGCGGCGATCATGCGCCAGCCCTTGTCCGCGCTGCTGATCTTGGACAGCGACAGTTCGATCGTGCCCTCGTCCTCCTCCGGGATACCCGCGAGGATGCCGAGATAGCGCTTCTCGACCAGCCGCTCCTCGAATGCCTTGCCGAAACGCTTCAGCGCCTTGGGATTGCGCGCCAGCAGCAGGCAGCCGCTCGTGTCGGTGTCGAGCCGATGGACAGGCGTAGGCGGGCGCTGGAAGCCGAGCTTCAGCTGCTCGAAATGGTCTTCGAGGCACGGGCCGCCGCGGCGCGGACGGTCGACGGGAAGGCCCGCAGGCTTGTCAATGACGAGCGCTTCGCCGTCTTCGAAAATGATCGGAATATCGGTCATGCAGTCTTCAGTTGCGCGCGCATCATGCCGCGCAGCGCGTTGGCGAGGAAGAAACCGTCCTCGAGATCGGCAATGGTGAGTTCGGCCTCGCGCGCCTTGCCTTCGTCCAGCAGCGATTGCCGGTGGACGCCGGGCAGCAGGCCGAGGCTGGCGGGCGGAGTAAGCAATTCGCCGCCACGCTCAACAAAAATATTCGTGATCGCGCCTTCGGTCAGCAGGCCGTCCTCGCGCACGAACAGCGCTTCCTGAGCGCCCCGGTCACGCGCAACCGCCTGCGCGTCCTCGTAAAAACTGCGATCGGTGGTCTTGTGCCTGAGGCGCCAGTCGCCCGGGTCGACGGGTAGCGGCAGGCCGATGCACTGCGCAGGCTCCTCCCATGCGGGCGGAAGGTCCTGGATCTCGATCGCGACTGCGCCGCTGCGCGATGCGAGGAGGCGCACCCGGCTCGACTTTTCGAGCACGAAGCACAGCGCATGGAGCTGGTTGCGCGCCTCGTGCCGGTCGAAGGTGAAGCCGAGCTCCGCCGCGCTTGTCTTCATCCGCAGCAGGTGTTCCTCGAGGAAGGAGAAACCGCCTTCGATGTCGAAGCGCATCGTTTCGATGAGGTCGAACTGCGCAGCCTGGTGTTCGGGCGAGGATGCGCGGGCGAAGGCGCCCTTGATCAGCGCCTCGCGCCATTCGGTGCGCGGCTCGCTGTCGGCCACGATCGCGCCGCCCACACCGAGGACGGCCTTGCCCTTAGCGTTCTCGATCTCGGTAAGCCGCAGCGTGCGGATCGCGACATTGAAAGCAGCATCGCCGTCTGCCCCGATACGCCCGATCGCACCGCAATAAGGCCCGCGCGGATCGCGCTCGACCGCATTGATCAGCTCCATTGCGCGGATTTTCGGCGCGCCGGTGATCGAACCGCAGGGGAAGAGCGCATGCACGAGATCGGTCGCGCCCCTGCCTTCCTCCAGCTGTGCGCGAACCACGCTCACCATCTGGTGGACCGTGGGATAGCTCTCGATCGCGAAAGGCTCGTCGACGCGCACGCTGCCTGCCACCGCCACGCGGGAGAGGTCGTTGCGCATGAGGTCGACGATCATCAGGTTCTCGGCCTTGTCCTTGACCGAGCCGGCAAGCTCATCGGCATGCGCCTTGTCCTGCGACGGGTCGTCGCTGCGCGGGCGCGTGCCCTTCATCGGCTTGGCCTTGGCCTCGCTGCCCTTGAGCGAGACGAACAGCTCGGGCGAGAGGCTCAGCAGCCAGTGCGACCCATCGAAGATCACTCCGCCGTAGCCCGCCTGCGCTGCCGGCCTGAGTGCGGCATAGAGACCGAGCGGATCGCCGGTGAAATTGCCGGCGAGCTGGAAGGTCAGGTTGGCCTGGTAGATATCGCCGGCACGGATCGCTTCCTGCAGTTGCTCGAATGCCGCTTCATAGCCGCCGGGCGAGAGCTGCGGTTCGAGCGGCCCGACGCCGCCGCGCCCTTGCGCATTGGCTTTGAGCCAGGCGGGCATCTCATTTGCGGCAATTCGCTCGGGCGCATCGAACAGGCCGAGCCAGACCAGCGGCCCGGCCGAACCGCTACGAGCATCAGCAAGTCCAGCCAGTTTCGGCTCGAGCGCGAGGCCTGCCTCGTAGGCGATGTAGCCGGCGAGCTCCCCGCCCTGCCTTCGCGCTGCTTCGGCCGCTTCGAGCACGGCTTCGACCTCGTCCGCGCGGCGGGCGACGAATACCTGCTTCGGATCGCGATAGAGCAGGCCGTCTGCAGCGCCGCTTTCGCGCGCATCGTCGAGCAATACGAATGGGGTCCGGCCCGCCATAGACATCAAGCCTTTAGCGTCTTGGCGGCGCAAGTCGAGGGATTGCTTGACCTTCCACCGCCTGCTGCGTCACATGCCGGACAACGATTTGATCATAGGGACGGGCGGTAATGAGCACGATTTTTCTCGGACTGGGCGGCAATGGCGAGAACCAGCACCTGCGCCTTGAACAGGCAAATCGCCACGGGTTGATCGCGGGCGCCACCGGGACCGGCAAGACCGTCACGCTGCAGGGCCTTGCCGAGAGCTTTTCCGCCAATGGCGTGCCGGTCTTCGTCGCCGACGTGAAGGGCGACCTTGCAGGTATCTCGATGGCTGGATCGCCGCAGTTCAAGCATGCCGACAAGCTGGAAGGCCGTGCGAAGGAACTGGGCATGGACGACTATGCCTATGCCGACAACGCCGCGGTTTTCTGGGATTTATACGGCGAAAAGGGCTTCCCGATCCGCACGACGATCTCGGAAATGGGGCCGCTGCTGCTCGCCCGCCTGCTCGACCTCAACGAGACGCAGGAAGGCGTGCTCAACATCATCTTCCGCTACGCCGACGAGAACAACCTGCTGCTGCTCGACCTCGGCGACCTGCAGGCGATGCTGACCTTCGCCTATGAGAATTCGAAAGACCTTTCGGGAGTCTACGGCAACGTCTCCAAGGCCAGCGTCGGCGCGATCCAGCGCCAGCTGCTGAGCTTTGAAAGCCAGGGCGCGAACGAGTTCTTCGGCGAGCCTGCACTTGAGATCGACGATTTCCTCGCCACCGACAAACAGGGCCGCGGCATCATCAATGTGCTCGCCGCCGACAAGCTGATGCGCAGCCCGAAGCTCTATGCGACCTTCCTGCTCTGGCTGCTCGCCGAGCTGTTCGAGACGCTTCCCGAGGTGGGCGATCCCGACAAGCCGAAGCTCGTGTTCTTTTTCGACGAGGCGCACCTCCTCTTCGACGATGCGCCCGAGGCGCTGGAAGACAAGGTCGAACAGGTCGTTCGCCTGATCCGTTCGAAGGGCGTGGGCGTCTATTTCGTGACGCAGAACCCGATCGACATCCCTGAAAAGATCGCGGGCCAGCTGGGTAACCGCGTCCAGCATGCATTGCGCGCTTTCACCCCGCGCGACCAGCGCGCGATCAAGGCGGCTGCCGAGACCTTCCGCATCAATCCCGATCTCGACGTCGAGGAAGCAATTACCGAACTCAGGGTCGGCGAGGCGCTTGTCTCCACGCTCGACGAGGACGGCGCGCCTTCGGTGGTCCAGCGCACGCTGATCAAACCGCCGCATTCGCGTCTCGGCCCGGTCACCGAGAAGGAGCGCAAGATCATCAACTCGGTCTCCGATCTCGACGGCAAGTATGACGAGGCGGTCGACCGCGAGAGCGCCGAGGAGGTGCTCGCCGCAAAGGCTGCCGATGCCGCCGCGACCGCGAAGGAGGTCGAGGAAAAGGGAGAGGAAGAAGTCCGCAAGCGCGAGCGCAAGACGCCTTCCATGTGGACCAAGGCGGGCAAGGCCGCGGCGACGGCTGCCGCAGGATCGCTCAGCTCGATCGCGGTTGCGACGGTGCTGGGCAAGAAATCGCGCGCCGACCCGGTCCGTACCGGGCTCAACGCCTTCGTGCGCAACATCGTCGGCGGCCTGATGCGCTAAAGCGGGAGGCGGAATTCCGCCCGCAGGCCGCCTTCCGGGCGATTGTACAGTCTAAGTGTACCGCCGTGCTGTTCGGCGACCGCCCGCGCGAGGGTCAGGCCGAGGCCTGCGCCTCCGGTAGCGCGGTTGCGGCTTGCCTCTCCGCGCGTGAAGGGTTCGAGCATCTCCGCAATGCGGTCTTCGGGAATACCGGGGCCATTGTCCTCGACACGCAGGATCGCCTCGTCGCCCTCCCGCGCGATCGCCACATTGGCATCGCCCCCATATCGCAGCGCATTCGACACGAGGTTTCTGAGGCCGCGCTTGAGCCAGGTGAGATGGACCGGGGCGACAACCCGGGCCGCGTCGAGCGTCACCTCTTCGCCCATGTCCTCGAATTCTTCGACGACCGAGGCAGCCAGCGCTGCAAGGTCGGTGCGTTCGGGCAGTTCGTTCGATTTGCCGACCCGCGCCAGGGCGAGGATTTCATCGAGCGTGAGGGTGATGTTCTCGATGCTGTCGACCATCCGGGCACGCGCGGTCTCGTCCTCGACACCTTCGACCCGCACACGAAGCGCGGCGAGCGGCGTCTTGAGGTCGTGCCCGATTGCGCCGAGCATAACGTCTTTCTCCTCGAGCATCGCACCGATGCGCGCTTCCATGGCGTTATGCGCCGTGATCAGCCGCTTCACGTCCTCGGGCCCGCGGGGCTCGATGGGCTCGTACTGGCCGGGGGAGGCGGCGAACCGCTCCGTCTGGCGGGTCAGCTGGGCGAGCGGCCCTGTCAGGCGCCGCAGGACCAGCCACAGGATGAAGGACAGGAGCAGGGTGAGCGCCGCTGCCCTCAGCAGGGGGAAAACGGGGCCGAAATGCCGATGTGTATCGCGAACCGGCGCGCGCACGATCTCCCAGCCCTCGCCATCGGAGATACCCGCCAGCGCGACCGTCTTGGGCAATTCGCGCTCCGTCAGGCCGCGGCGCAAGGCCAACCTCAGGAGGAAGCGCTGCGACACCGGATCGGCAGTGACCGGCCGCTCGATCACCCTTATGTCCGAGAATGTGCGGCCGTTGTCGCGCAGGTTCTCGGCCAGCCGCTCTTCCAGTTCGGGGCGGCGGACGTCCACCGGAAGGATCTCGAAGGTGTCCGCCTGCCGGAAATCGGTGTTGGCGAAGCGACGCCGGTTCGGTCCAGGGCGACGCTGAGGCCGCCGATCCTCCGCATCGCGCGCGGCGCGGCGAGGCTCGATTTCTACGACCAGCGGATCGTCGGCGAAACGCGCTGACGCGACGAGACGCAGGCTGAGCGTATTGACCAGTGCGGTTTCGACGCGGTCCTTCTCGATACTATAGGCGAGAAAGCCGTTCACACCCTGCACGATGAAGAGCGTCAGCCCTAGGGCGAGCGTAACCTGGCCGAGCAGGCTTTTCGGGAGGAAACGCTTCACGCGGGCACGCGGGTGACGTCGGCAGCGAGGCGATATCCGCCACCGCGCACAGTCTGGATGAATTGCGGGTTGCGGGTATCGGTCTCGATCTTGCGGCGCAGGCGGCTGATCTGGTTGTCGACGGCGCGGTCGAACAGATGCGCCTCGCGGCCCTGTACCATGTCGAGCAGCTGGTCGCGGTCGAGGACCTGCCGTGGGTGTTCGCAGAAGGCGCGAAGCATGCGGAATTCGGCCGTCGAGATCGGCACCAGCGTGCCCTCGGGGTCGGTCAAGCGGCGTTTCAAGGGATCAAGCGTCCAGCCTTCAAAACTGTAGGCGAGGTCTTCGGAAGGAGCCGGGCCCGAACGCTCCGACCGGCGCAGGACCGAGCGGATACGAGCGACTAGCTCGCGCGGTTCGAACGGCTTGGTGACATAGTCGTCGGCGCCGATTTCCAGCCCGATGATCCGGTCCATTGCCTCGCCCTTGGCGGTCAGCAGGATCACGGGAAGCTGGCGGCTCTCGGCCAGGTGGCGGCAGAGCGAAAGCCCGTCCTCGCCCGGCATCATGATGTCGAGCAGGACGAGGTCGGGCGTGTCGCCTTCGAGCAGGCTGCGCGCCTGTGCTGCGCTTTCCGCCTCGCGCACGGCAAACCCCTGGCCGGAAAGATACTCCGCCAGGGGTTCGCGCAAGGTGCGCTCGTCATCGACAAGCAGGAGTGAGGTAGGCGCAGTATCGGTCATAGGCTCCTTTTAGCGCCTACCTTCTGGTTTGCGTTGCGCGCAAGCGGCTTACTGGCCACCGGCCTTGCGTTCTGCGCGAATGGCCTCGCGCATCGCCTTGTGACGGGCCTGCATTTCGGCAGTCGTCACCTGGCCATCGCCATCGGTGTCGGTCTTGGCGAATTGGTCGGCGACAGCCGCATCGAATTCGGCGCGGGTGATCGTCTTGTCGCCATTGGTGTCGGCGAGGCGCAGCATGTGCATGCCGCCGCGATGACCGCGCTTGCCGCCACGGGCCTTGCGCTCGCCACCTTCGCGATCGCCGGCGCGGACGTGAACCGTGCGCAGTTCTTCCTGAGAAAGACCGCCTGAATTGTCGGTGTCGAGACGCTCGAAGCGCTGGGCCATCCGTCCTTCACGGCGTTCGCCTCGCTGTGCACGGCGCTCTTCGCGCTTTTCCATTCGCTCTGCGTGCATGGCCTGCATTTCAGCCTGCGACAGTTCGCCATCGGCATTGGTATCGGCCTTGACGAAACGTGCCTGACGGCGGGCTGCGCGGTCTTCGGCATTGATTACGCCGTCGCCGTTCGCATCCATCCGGGAGAACATCTGGTCGGCGTGCGCAGTCATCTCGGTGCGCGTGACGAGACCGTCACCATCGGCATCGATTCTCATCTTGCCCATGTGGCCATGGGCGAGCGCCGCGGTGCCGGTAAGCACGAGCGCGGTGGCGGTCAGCGAAAGGGTCGTCTTCTTCATCTTCAAGCTCCTGGAAATAGGGGGAGCTGCAGCGCCGGGGGACTTGCGAGGGAGGGGATGCGGGCGCCGCAGCTCGTGTGCCCTTTCTAGGCACCCAATGTCGCAGCAATATGCCGTGAACCGGGTGTTTTGTAACGCTTTGTCACAGGAAGAAGTGCCTGTTCATGCTGCAGAAAAGTCAGCGGGGGCGATGCTGGGTTCCTTCGCCCGCCGTGATGAATACGGCGGTCGCCTCGGTCTCGATATCGGCGATATGCCAGACACCGGGTGGGTTGATCGCGTAATCGCCCGCGCGCAGCGTCACCTCCTCCTGCCGGCCATCAGGGAATTCCTGCCTCAGCACCATTTCGCCCGAAGTGCAGACCACCACCTCGTCACCCAGCGGGTGCATTTCCCAGGTCGGCCAGCCGTCGGTGAAAGTGTGCTGGCTGACCAGCCGGCCCTCGCGCCCGTCGGCGGCATGGCGATTGCCATAGGCCTCGTACCATTCCATCCCGTCGAACGACGGTTGCGGCACCGCCGTCGCCCCGAGCCCGAGGTGGACCCAGTTCTCGGCGAGGCGGCGCACCTTTGCCATCAGGCGACCTTGTCCATCAGGAAGGCATTGAGCTTGTTGCCGTCGGGATCGCGGAAATAGGCGGCATAGAACAACATGCCGTTCTCGTCCGGCTCTCCGCGCGGTCCCGGCTCGCCCTCGTCCGTGCCGCCATTGGCAAGCGCGATTTCATAGAGCCGCTTCACCTGGTCGCGGTCCTTGGCCTCGAGCGCGACCATTGTGCCGTTGCCGACAGTCGCCTTTTCGCCGTCAAATGGCCTGGTTGCAGCGATACCTGCGCCGCCGTCCCATTTGCCCCATGCAATGAAGGTTTCGAAGTCCATCATCCGGCCGACGCCGAGTTCGGCGGCGATGGCATCGTAGAATTTCGCCGCACGCTCGAGGTCGTTCGTGCCCACTGTTACGTATCCGATCATCCGCCTGTCTCCTCTCAAATAACGACTCGCGACCGGCGGAACATTACGTGAACATACATAATCCTACAAGCCGGTTCAGAGCGGCGCGCATTCCCGTTCGAGCCACGCGAGGTCATCACCCTCCAGCTGCGGAGCGAGGATATCACGGGTTTTCGCGTGATAGGCATTCCACCATGCGATCTCGCGGTCGGTCAGCAGGTCCTTGTCGACAAGGCGGCGGTCGAGCGGCACGTGGGTGAGCGTTTCGAAGGTGAGGTACTTGCCCTCGCTGCCCTCGATCTCGGCATCCACCACCAGCACGAGGTTCTCGATCCGGATGCCGTATTCGCCCGGCTTGTAATAGCCAGGCTCGTTGGAAAGGATCATGCCTTCGCGCAGCGGGGTTTCGGTTCCCGGGAAAGCGCCGCCGGGCTTGGAGATACGCTGCGGGCCTTCGTGGACCGAGAGATAGCTGCCGACGCCGTGGCCGGTGCCGTGGCCATAGTCGACGCCTGCCTGCCACAGGTGCATGCGCGCCAGCGCATCGAGCGCGCCGCCGCTGGTCTGGTCGGGGAAGCGCGCGAGGTCGAGTTCGATATGCCCCTTCAGCACGCGCGTGTTGCGATCGATCATCTCGGCGGTCGGCTCGCCCGGGCCCACCCAGACGGTGCGCGTGATATCGGTCGTGCCATCGAGATACTGGCCGCCCGAATCGCACAGGTAGATGCTCGAGGGCGGGATCGGGATATTGCTGTCCTCGTCCACCTTGTAATGCGGCAATGCGGCATGGCCGGCGGCTGCGCTGATGGTATCGAAGCTGGTGTCCTTGAGATCGGTCGAAAGGCCGCGGAATTCGCGCAGCTTGGCCGCCGCAGTCAGTTCATCCACTTCGCCCGAGGGCGCGTTCTCTTCGATCCAGCGAAGATATTTCACCACGGCAGCACCGTCGCGCGCCTGCGCATCGCGGTGGCCCTGCTGCTCGGCGGAGTTCTTGATCGCCTTAGGCAGGACGGCCGGATCGGCATCGCGCACGACGGTCGCACCGCCCTGCTCCAGCGCATGGAAGATGCCGGCCACGGCATGCTTGGGATCGACCGCCACGGTCTTCCCCTTAAGGTCCGCCAGCGCAGGCTGGAAATCCGCGCGATCACGGATGCTGACTGCATTGCCGAGATGCTTGGTCAGTTCGGGCGTCACCTTTTCGGGCGCGACAAACAGCTCTGCCGTTCCGTCGGCATGGGCGAGCACGTAAGAGAGCGCGACCGGCGTGTTGTCGACATCTTCGCCGCGCATGTTCAGCACCCACGCGACCGAATCGAGCGCGGTGATGACGGTTGCGTCATAGCCTTCCTGCTGCAGCCAGTCGGCGATCTCGGCGCGTTTGTCGGCGCTCGAACGCCCGGCAAACTTGTCGTCATGCGGGACTGCCGCAGCGAGCGAGGGCTGCGGGCGGTCGGCCCAGACAGTGTCGATCGGATTGCTTTCGACCGGAACGAGTTCGATGCCCTTCTTGGCGAAGAACTTCTGCGCTTCCTCGGCCCATTCGATGCCGTGAAGCCATGCGTCGTAACCAATCTTAGCGCCTTGGGTTGCATGCTCTGCGAGCCATTTTGCCGGCGAGGTCGCTGGCACGTCTTCATAGTCGTAGAGCTTGCCGTCGACCTGCTCGCGCACCTGAACGGTGTAGCGGCCGTCGGTGAACATGGCGGCCTTGTTCTTGAGCACCGCCGCGCTGCCCGCGCTGCCGCCGAAGCCGGTCAGCCAGTGGAGGCGCTGGGCATAGGAGCCGACATATTCGCTCATGTGTTCGTCGGAGATCGGGATGACGAACCCGTCGAGGCCGCGCTTGTCCAGTTCGGTGCGCAGCGCGTCGAGACGGGCTTCGTGGGTTTGCATAAGCATGACGGTATCGAGATCCTTTCGTCGGAGCTGCTCGGCATTCGGGCGAAGCAGCGCTTGCGGCGAGCTTTGCTCGCGCATAATCACTCCCTTCCAATAGGGGTTCGCGGCCGCTCTTTCCACCTTTGTGCCGCACGAAAGGGTTCGCTCGTGACTTTCAACCGACTGGCCGCGTGCCTATGTGCCGCCTCGCTGGCCTTTGCCGCACCCGCATTTGCCCAAACTGCCGAAGGGACATCCGTGACCGCACCCACCTCTCCGCCGACTGCCGAGAAACGCGACCATTCCTACACCCACCACGGGATCACCATTTCGGATCCCTATCACTGGATGAAGGACCAGAGCTATCCGACGGTGGATGACGAGGATGTGCTCGACCACCTGAAAGCGGAGAATGCCTGGTTCGAAGCGCGCATGGAGCCGCACAAGGCCCTCGTCGACGAGCTCTACGAAGAGATGAAGGCGCGCATCAAGGAAGACGATTCCACCGTCCCGCAGCGCCGCGGCGAATTCCTCTACTGGTCCGAATTCGAAGAGGGCGCGGAGTATCGCAAGTACTACCGCCGCCCGGTTGCCGGAGGCGATGCGCAGCTCATCCTCGACGAGAATGCGCTGGCCGATGGTCACGAATACTTCCGCCTCGGCGCTTTCTCCGTCTCGAAGAACGGGCGCTATCTCGCCTATTCGACCGACACCAACGGGTCCGAACGCTTCACCGCGCGGATCAAGGACCTCGAGACCGGCGAACTGCTGCCCGACGAGATCCCCGGTACGCTGTCGGGCCTGACCTGGGTGATGGGCGACAAGGCGATCGTCTACGGCCTCGCCAACGAACAGTGGCGCGTGAAGGATGCGAGCCTCCACGTGCTCGGCACTCCGATGAGCGAGGATGTCGAGCTCTACCGCGAAACCGAGAACGAGGGCTTCCGCGTCGGCGCGGGCCTTTCGGCACAGGAAGACTGGCTGATCATCTCGGTCGGCGACAGCGAGACGAGCGAAGTGCGCCTCGTTCGCGCCGACGATCCGACCGGCGAACAGATCCTCGTCGCGCCGCGCATGACTGGGCGCGAGTACGATGTCGATGTGCGTGACGGTACGCTCTACGTGCACACGAACGACGATCACGTGAACTTCCGCCTCGCCACGGCAAGCCTCGACAATCCGGGTGAATGGACCACTCTGATCGAGGGATCGGACGAGTTCTACTTGGACGGTTTTGAGCTGTTCAAGGACTTCTACGTGACCGAAGGGCGGCTGCGCGGCCTAGACCAGATCCAGCTGCGCTCCTACGCAGATCCGAACCTCGTGAAACCGATTGCCTTCACCGAGGCGAGCTTCTCGACCGGCCTTTCCAACAATCCGGAATACGACCAGCGCAAGCTGCGCCTCACCTACGAGAGCATGGTCACGCCGGATTCGGTCTATGACTATCACGTCGACAGCGGAGAGCTGGAGCTGCTCAAGCAGCAGGAAATTCCGAGCGGCTATGACGCGAACCTCTATCAGGTCGAGCGCATCGAGATCGCCGCGCGCGATGGCACGATGGTCCCCGTCTCGATCGTCAGCCGCAAGGACCGTGTGGCTGGCGGCCCGCTGCATCTCTATGCCTATGGTGCATACGGCTTTGCCTATCCGCCCAACTTCTCGACCACGCGCCTCAGCCTGGTCGATCGTGGATTCGCCTTTGCCATCGCGCACATCCGCGGCGGCGACGACCTGGGCCGCAACTGGTATCTGCAGGGCAAGCTCAACGAGCGCACCAACACTTTCAACGACTTCGTCGATGTCGCGAAGGGCCTGATCGACAAGGGCTACACTGCCAAGGGCAAGATCAGCGCGAGCGGCGGTTCGGCCGGCGGCGAGCTGATGGGTGTCGTGCTCAACACCAACCCCGAGCTTTGGGGCGCGGTGGTGGCGCATGTGCCTTTCGTCGACGTGCTCAACACCATGCTCGACAAGGACCTGCCGCTCACGCCGGGCGAATGGCCGGAGTGGGGCAACCCGATCGAGAGCAAGCAGGCCTTCGCCTACATCCTGTCCTACTCGCCTTACGACCAGGTCGTGGCGCAGGATTATCCGCCGCTGCTGGTCACCGCCGGGCTCAACGACCCGCGCGTGACCTATTGGGAGCCTGCAAAGTGGGTCGCCAAGCTGCGCGAACTGAAGACCAACGACACCGAGCTGCTGCTCAAGACAAACATGGGCGCAGGCCACGGTGGCAAGTCGGGTCGCTTCGCCTCGATCTACGAGGTCGCGGAAGAGTACGCCTTCATCCTGTGGCAGATGGGCATGACCGAGTGAGCCACCGGTTCGAGCAGACGTTCACGGCAAGGTCCGAGCACATCGACGAGCTCGGGCACGTCAACAATACGGTCTGGGTCAGCTGGATCCAGGACATGGCGACGGCTCACTGGAACGATACGGCACGGCCCGAAGACGCGGAGCAGTTTTTCTGGGTCGTGACCCGCCACGAGATCGATTACCGCGGCAATGTCTCCGAAGGCGAGAGCGTGACGGGCGAGACCTGGATCGAAGGCGACCCGCGCGGCGCGACGTCGATCAGGCGGGTCGATTTCCGCAATGAAGCTGGCAAGGTGCTCGTTTCGGCGGCCACGACCTGGGCGATGCTCGACCGCGAAAGCCAGCGGCTCGTGCGCGTTCGCCCGGAGGTTCTAGCCCCCTTCAGGGAAGTCTAGGCGGCAGCGTTTCGCGCGTTCTGCGCCTCGGGGACGAAGAACGCCATCGTGTCTTCGACCGTACGGTTGCGGCCCCCATTTTTCGCTTCGTAAAGAAGCTGGTCGGCGCGCGAGTAGAGCGGGCCGAAACGCATTTCCATATCTTTCGAGACGGCCGTGAAATCGAGCAGGCCCATGCTGGCCGTGATCGGTTCTTCCAGCCCCTCGACATAGGTGAGCGTGCGCGCGCTGATCGCCCTGCGGCGCTCCTCAGCCCGCTTCGAGGCGTCGTCACCGCGCAACAAGAGCAGGAATTCCTCCCCTCCGATGCGGAAGGCGACGAGGTCTTCGTCCGTGCCGGAGTCGAGCGCGGCACCTGTCTGCCTGAGCACCTCGTCACCCACGGGGTGGCCATGGATGTCGTTGACGGCCTTGAAACGGTCGATGTCGACGATGGCCATCGTCGTGAACCCTTCGGCGATGAGCTCCTTGAAGCGCGACTTGAGCGCGCGGCGGTTGAGCAGGCCGGTGAGCTCGTCATGCTCGCTCAGTTCCTCCATCGCACGCGCGGCGTCGACCGCACGGTCACGCTCGCGGCGGATCGAGATGAAGCGGTCGGCCACGGCGAGCGCGGTCGCAACTACCTCGAACAGCAGGGCGAAATTCTGCGGCCAGGTCTCGTCGAACGTGAAGGCGGTCACATCTCCCGGCGCGGCCACGAAAACCGTGGTGGCCTGGATCAGGATGATGAAGGCAAGCGGTGTGAAGCCGAGGATGAGGTAAGGCGCCATCCGGCTGCCCGCGGCGCGAACCGAGAACAGCACGTAGAAATAGCCCACCAGCAGGCTGCACAACACGCCGAAATAGGCATGGTCGATCCATACGTCGAACACGTCGGGGAAGAAGGTCGTCGCGACAGCGCTCGAGAAACTCGCCGCGGCAATCGTGCCGAGGATCCGCTTGTGGCGCCTCTCCATGAATTCCCGTTCGATGAAGTTGTAGGCGAACAGGAAGGTCGCCACGATCATCAGGTCGAGGCTGAAATAGGTCACCGCGAGCTCGGTCTGGTACGACAGCGGAAGCAGCAGCGCGATGAGGCCCGAGACCGCAGCGGTCTGGATCGCGGCCATGACACAGAACACCGCATGGAACAGCGGAAAGGGTCGGCGCAGCGCGCGATAGAATCCGAGATCGAAGATGATCGGCGCAAGGAACAGGCCGCAGAGCAATGCTGCGAGCAGGTGAATGTAGCCCGCATTCGCCTCGACGCTCGGCTCGGTGACGAGTTTCGCCTTCACCAGCATTTCGGGCCACCAGCCCCCGTCGAGGACCATGATTAAGGCGATTGGCGGCGTTTTGGTCTTGGGGAGCTCTGTAATCGACTTGAGGCTCGAGGAGCCCAACTGGGTGTCTGCGAAACTGTAGCTGGCCGAGGTTTGCGACCCGTCGGCCTCGAGGGCGATCAGGGTCAGCTGTTCGTATTCGTTGCGCTCGAACTCGGCGAAGCGCACCGCCGGTGCATTTTCGGCACGATTGGTAAGATCGTGGCGCACGACATGGCGCGTCTTGTCCCAGTCAAACGTCGTCCCGTCACAATTCCAGCGTGCCGCATCGGCGACAATGTCCGCATAGGTCTCGTCCGGCTTGGCCGAGGTGTGGCAGACCGATCCCGAAGAAAATTGTGCTTCCTGAGCCGCCAAACCCGCAGGCACAACCAGCTGCAGCGCCAAAGCGGCGAGCAGGACCAGGCGCAGCATGCGCTGGAAGACTGGCGGATGGAATCTCTCCATCCGTGCCATGTAGGGGTGCCGACTTAAGGACAGGTTACGAAAACCGGAGTTTCCTTAACCTTATCCGGTTAGGACGTCTGCGACCGGCCGGTAGGCGTAACCGAGCTCGTCCGCGACCGCCTTGTAGGTCACTTCGCCCTGGTGGACGTTAAGACCTTCGGCAAGATGCGGGTCGGCAGCCAGAGCCTTCTTCCAGCCCATGCGGGCAATGCGCAGCGCGTGCGGCAGCGTCACATTGTTGAGCGCATAGGTGCTGGTACGCGCCACAGCGCCGGGCATATTGGCCACGCAATAGTGCACGATATCGTCGACGATGTAGGTCGGGTCGGCATGCGTTGTCGGCTTGGACGTCTCGAAGCAGCCGCCCTGGTCGATCGCAACGTCGACGAGCACTGCACCTTTCTGCATGTCCTTGAGCATCTCGCGCGTGACGAGTTTGGGAGCAGCCGCACCGGGGATCAGGACCGCGCCAATCACGAGGTCCGCGCCGCATACCGCGTCGTAGAGGTTCGCAGCATTCGAGAATCGGGTGCTCGCGCGCGTTTCGAAATGCGTGCCGACCTTTTCGAGCACTTCCGGATCGCGATCGAGAATGGTGACGTCCGCACCGAGACCGGCTGCCATCTGCGCGGCGTTGAAACCGACAACACCGCCGCCGATCACGACGACCTTGCCCGGCATCACGCCCGGGACACCGCCGAGCAGCACGCCGCGGCCGCCATGCGCCTTTTCAAGCGCGGTGGCGCCTGCCTGCACGCTCATACGTCCGGCAACCTGGCTCATCGGCTTGAGGAGCGGAAGCTGGCCACGCGGACCGGTGACGGTCTCATAGGCGATTGCCGTCACGCCGCTCTCGACCAGGTCCTTGGTCTGGTCGGGATCGGGTGCCAGGTGGAGGTAGGTGTAGAGAATCTGGTCTTCACGCAGCTTGGCCCGTTCGACCGCCTGCGGTTCCTTGACCTTCACCACCATTTCGCACTCGGCGAAAATCTCGTCGGGCGTGTCGACGATCTTCGCGCCGGCTTCGATATACTGCTCGTCGGTCGCATCGATGCCGCAACCGGCCTGCGTCTCGATCCAGACCTCGTTGCCCTGCACGATCAGCTCTTTCGCGCTCTCCGGCGTAAGGCCGACGCGGTACTCGTGATTCTTGATTTCCTTGGGGCAACCGATGCGCATGGGGGACTCCTTGATTTGGCGAACCCGTTACATCTGCAACCATTGTCCCGCAAGGCTTGTCGCAGCCCTGCAGGTCCGATTTTCCGGTATTGCCTTGGCTTGCTCGCCTAGAGCGTGATCCAGGCGAGTTCGACGCCGACGGCACCCGGAACAGTCGTAATGCTGGTCACGATGTCCGCATCGTTGAGCGCCCTTGCGACCGCAGCTGCCTCCTCGGCATTGCCGATCACCATTACCTCGACCCCGGTCCGGCTCGCCGCCCAGATGGCGAGGTCGATGCTGGTCAGCCCTTCGGCAGTCGGCTCGCCTTCGTCGTTGGTAGAAACGCGGGGGAGCTGGAGCAGCGGTGGACGCAGTTCTGCGGTCCAGCCCGGCGTTGCGGCAGCGACGCGCCGCTCGAGTTCGCGGTAGCCCTGCAGGGTCAGCTCGGGCAGCGGCTTCGCGGTCGCCGAAATGCGCCGCATGTCGCGGTCCAGCATGACATCGGAGCGCGCGACACCGCCGGCAGCTGCCATGCGTTCGATCATCGCCGTCACCTGCCGTTCGGTTGCCGCGGCCTGCTCGGCCACGCGCGCCTGCGCCAGCTCGGCCTGCTGGGCCGCGCCCGGATCGGTGCTGACTTGAAGTTGGTCTAGCGAAACTATCACGTCGCGGCCGAGCCGCTGCGTGAGGCGCCGTGTGAGATCGGCCTCGGCGCCAGTCCGAAATTCGGGCGTGAAGACGTTCGCCCCGATCTGCACGGGGTCGCTTTCCCAATTGATACTTGCCTCGCCGATCTCTGCGTCTTCGGGGAAGGAATTCGAGATTTCGGTCGTTACGATGCGCTGCGCGCCGGCTTCGAAGGCGATCGATCGAAGCGAAAGGCCGAGCGGTATCGCCATGGCGACAAATATCACGAATATGCCGACGTTCTGGAACCAGCCCTGCCGGGTCGAGAGCGAGGTGCGAAAACCGTAGAGTCGGGCCATCAGCGTGGCGGTCAGCGCGATCGTCAGGAAGTTGGTGATGAACAGACCGAGCGCGCCGAAGAAGATCGTCCAGTTGAAGGTCGCCAACCCAAAGCCGACCACGGCCAGAGGGGGCATCAAGGCGGTCGCGATGGCGACACCGACGATTGTGCCCTCGCGCCCGCGGATCATGGCGTAGGAACCGGCAATCGAGGAGAACAGCGCAACCATAAGGTCTAGGAGGTTTGGTCGGGTGCGCGCGGCGATTTCTTCGGTGACCGTTTGCAGCGGCGAGAAAGTCACGAGCAGGGCTGAGAACAACACTGCCGCAATACTTCCGAGTGCAAGCGAGCGGGCGCTGATTTTCAGCCACTTTTGTTTGCCGGTAGCCAGCGCGAAACCAACACCGAGAATCGGGCTCATCAGCGGCGAGAGCAACATTGCCCCAATCACGACTGCGCCCGATGACAGGAGCAGTCCGAGGATGGCGATGCCAGCCGACATCAGGGTCATCAGGAAATAGCGCGCGGTCGCCGGGCATTCGAGCGCCACCTTGGCAACCACTGCCTTGTGGTCGACGTCGCTTGCGACCTTGTTGCGCCAGTAGCTGCGCAGTGGCGCGATCGAGCGCCCGAGAGGAGAATAGACCCAGCGTGCCACGCGCTCGGGCTGTTCGTCGGCGGAGGCGCTTGCGGGCGTCGTGTTCATCGGGTTCCCCTAGATGGGATTTCCGTCCTGGTCGCGGAAAATCTCGCGGCGGCCGACATGGTTGGCAGGGCCCACAAGACCTTCGCTTTCCATGCGCTCGATCCACTTGGCGGCGGTGTTATAGCCCACACCCATCTGGCGCTGGAGCCACGAGCCGGAGGCCTTCTGGTTCTCGATCACGATCTGGCAAGCCTGGCGATACTTGCGCTCGTCCGGATTGTCGGAAGCTGTAAACTCGTCCTCGAAGTTGAAGCCACCGTCTTCCGGCTCTTCGGTGACCGCATCGACGTAATCGGGCTTACCCTGCGCGCGCCAGTGATCGGCCACGCGTTCGACCTCGTCGTCGCCCACGAACGGCCCGTGCACACGCACCATCGCGCCGGTGTTGGGCTTGTAGAGCATGTCGCCCTTGCCCAGTAGCTGTTCCGCGCCCTGCTCGCCCAGGATCGTGCGGCTGTCGATCCGGCTTGTGACCTTGAAGCTGATGCGGGTCGGCAGGTTCGCCTTGATGACGCCGGTGATGACGTCGACCGAGGGGCGCTGCGTCGCCATGATCAGGTGGATGCCGGCAGCACGCGATTTCTGCGAAAGGCGCTGGATCAGAACCTCAATTTCCTTGCCGACCGTGACCATGAGGTCGGCAAGCTCGTCGACGATCAGAACGATCAGCGGCAGCGGTTCGTAGTCAAGCTGCTCTTCCTCGTAGAGTTCCTCGCCGGTTTCGGGATCGAAACCGGTCTGTACGCGTCGGCCGAGCGGCTTGCCCTTCTCCGCGGCCTTGCGAACCTTCTCGTTGAAGCCCGCGATGTTGCGCGAATTCACGCTGCTCATCATGCGGTAGCGCTTCTCCATCTCCTCGACCGCCCATTTGAGCGCACGGACAGACTTGGCCGGTTCTGTCACCACGGGGCTGAGGAGATGCGGGATGTCGTCGTAGGTCTTGAGCTCGAGCACCTTGGGATCGATCAGGATCAGGCGGCACTCGTCGGGCGTGAAGCGGTAGAGCAGCGACAGGAGGATCGCGTTGAGGCCGACCGACTTACCCGAGCCGGTGGTACCTGCCACCAGCAGGTGGGGCATGGCGGCAAGGTCGGCAATAATCGGCTCGCCCGCGATATCCTTGCCGAGGATCATCGGCAGGCTGCCCCTGTGGTCCACGAAGGCGGCCGAGGTCGCTAGCTCCTTGTAGCTTACCATCTGGCGGTCGGCATTGGGGAGCTCTATCCCGATCACGGTCTTGCCGGGGATCGGCGAGACGCGCGCGCTGATCGCGCTCATGTTGCGGGCGATGTCTTCGGCAAGGCCGACCACACGGCTCGCCTTGATGCCGGGTGCGGGCTCCAGCTCGTACATGGTCACGACGGGGCCAGCGCGCACTGCAGTGATTTCGCCCTTCACGTTGAAATCGTCGAGCACGTTCTCGAGCAGGCGCGCATTGCGCTCGAGCGCGATCTTATCGAGCTTGGGCGCGTTGTTTTCGGGCTGGTCGGTTAGCAATTCGTGGCTCGGCAGCTGGTAGCTGGCGAACATGTCGCGCTGCTTGGCCTTGGCCGGGCGCGAGCGAGCAGGCGCTGCAACCGGGTCGGCGATTTCCGGCGCGCGGCGCGGCTCGCGGGCAGCCCCGGACTCATCGTCGTCATCCTCGACCACGGCCTTCGCGCGCTTCTGCTTCTTGGGCGGTAGCGGCAGGTCGATCTCGGATTTCTCCGTCCTACGCCGCAGCATGTCGGGAAGCGTGAAGAACTGCGCCCAGTCGATGGCGAAGACCTTGGTGACGAGACCCAGCCCCCCGCCCAGCGCAACCAGGCCGAGCGCACCGATAATCCAGCCGGAGAAGCCTCCTCCGAAGCGCGTCGCGACCGCTTCCACACCGCCTGCACCGAGCAGGCCAGCCAGGCCGCCGGCGCCTGCGGGGAATGGGCCGGGGCTGCCTTCGAACAGTAGCGCGATGACCGTGCCGAGGAGCAGCATGGCCAGCATGAGCAGCGCGAAAGGGCTCCACCACTTGCCAGGCATTTCCTCTTCGTCGGGATCCTCGACACCGGTCCACAGGCGGCGGGCGGAAATCCAGAGCAGCGGAAGGAGCAGCAGCGCGGGCAGGCCGAAGAGGAAATAGGCACGCTCGGATGCCCATGCACCGCTCGCGCCCATCCAATTGGAAATCCGGGTTCCGTCGGCCGCTGTCGAAGGGCTCGGATCGGTCTGCGTGTAGCTGACAAGCGCCAGCGCAAGGAACAGCAACAGCACGAAGAGAATGCCCGCACCCGCCATATGCGTCGCGCGGCGAAGAGAACGGCGAAAAGCCGCCCGCCAGTCGGGTTTGGCGCCTGCGCGCGTGGCCATTGGAATTTTCCCTTCTACCGTCTTAGCGCACAGTATGAATCCTCGACGAGTCCGCCGTCAAGCGACCTTCGTCGAAGCGAGTCCGTCGATCGCGCCCCAGCGCGGCCAGCCGAGCTCGGTAGCGCGCTGCGCATCCATGCCGCCCAGCGCGATAACGGGCACACTCGATTGCTGGGCAAGGACGTTGAAACCGAAAGCGCCGAGCGTAGCATCGCCCGGGTGCGAGGCGGTCGGGAAGACGGGCGAAAGGAAGATTCCGTCGGCACCTGCCTCCATCGCGTGGCGGATTTCGTCGCCGTCATGTGCCGTGGCGAGCCTCAGCCCTTCGCCGAAGCTTTGGGGCGGGCCATAGATGCCGTCCTCTCCCCATCCGCTTGCGCGGGAGAGTATGACGACGTGCCCGTGATCGCGAGCGATGGCTGCCAGCCGGTCGAAACGCGCGCGGCGTTCTTCCGGTGCGAGGTGGTAATGCCGGAACACGAAGCCCGACCCGCGCGGTAGGCCAGCCAGCGCCGCTTCGAGCTGCGCATCGTTACGCTCGTCCGAGAGCAGCCACAGGAGGGGAAGGGTCTGGCGCGTTGTCACAGCTACGCTATAGCGCGCCGCGATGGAAAAGGCAGATACTCCGCTCGAACAGGTCCGCAACAATATCGCACAGGCGTGCAAGCGCGCGCGACGCGATCCGGGCGATGTCACGCTTGTTGCAATCAGCAAGCGGCATAGCGCCGAGACGATCGAGCCGCTGCTGATCCAGGGCCACCGCCATTTCGGCGAGAACCGCGTGCAGGAAGCGCAAGCGAAATGGCCCGCTTTGCGCGAACGCCATTCCGGCGTGCAGTTGCACCTCGTCGGACAGCTCCAGTCGAACAAAGCGGAAGATGCCGCACAGCTGTTCGACTTCATCCATTCGCTCGACCGCCCCAGCCTCGTGAAGGCTCTGGCCAAGGGCTACGACAAGACCGGCAGGCGCGTGCCCTGTTTCATCCAGGTCGATGTCGGCGACGAACCCCAGAAGGGCGGTTGCCCGGTCAAGGACGTGCCCGCGCTGATCGCGCAGGCGCGCGATGCCGATATCCCGCTCGCCGGCCTCATGTGCCTGCCTCCCGCCGATATCGAGCCTGCACCGTTCTTCGCATTGCTCGACAAGCTCGCCCGCGACCATGGTCTGGAAGGGCGCAGCATGGGCATGAGCGGCGATTACGAGACCGCCATCATGCTCGGCGCAACCCATGTCCGCGTCGGCACCGCGCTCTTCGGCGAGCGTCCCTCGTAACGAGAAGGGCTCGCCATCCGGCGCTCGGGAAGCGCAGCTTAGGCAGAAACAAAAAGGGCGCCCTCGGGCGCCCCTTCTTTTTCCTTCAGGCGTGTCCGATCAGAATTCGAACATCGCTTCGACGCCGACCTGGCGACCCTTGGCGAGCGGCGAAAGCGTGCCGCCTGCAGGGAAGAAGTCGAACGGACGGTTCACACCGTTGCTTAGCGGGCCACCGAAGGGCAGCTGCGTGTCGCCGCCGGCCTGGACCTGGTCGAGCAGGTTCTTGCCGTAGAGCGAGAAGCTGAGGCCTTCCATCGGGGTTTCCCAGGTAATGTTGGCATCAAGGTTCTGCACGTCCTGGATGTAACCGAAGTTGTTGTCGGTGTAGGCGAACTCGTCGCGGAACTGGTAGTTCACGCGGCTCGTGATCGAACCCGAGCCGAGCAGCAGTTCGTGGATTACGCCGACGCCCCAGGTGATCGGGGGAACGCGCGGGAGCGACAGGGCGAGGTCGGCATCGTTGATGACGCCGTCACCCGAGATGTCGAACGCGACCTCGTCGTACTCGGCATCGATGATACCGATGTTGGCAGTGAACAGCAGGCCGTCCGACACGCGCATGCGACCTTCGGCCTCGAAGCCGAGGATAGTGGCATCCGCCGTGTTGAGGATGAACTGCGAGACACCGGCAGTCGGGCTCGACTGGTTCACTTCGCGCTGCATGTCCGAAATGTCCGTCAGGTAGACAGCGGCGTTGAGCGTGAAGTCGCCGTCGACCGACTGGAATTTCCCGCCGAGTTCGTAGTTGTCGACCTTCTCTTCGTCGAACGAGAAGTTGCCGCCCGTTGCCGGGACCACGACGTTCTCGAAGACGTTCGCATTGGTGATACGGAAGTTGTAGCCACCCGAACGATAGCCACGCGTCCAGTGCGCGTAGAGCTGGCCGGTGCTGAACTCGTACTGGACGCCGAGCTTGGGCGACCAGTTGGACCAGCTGTTGTCATCCGTGAAGCCGTTGTTCTCGGTCGGGATGAAGGGGTTGGTGCCCGAAGTCGGGCAGGTGCCGTCGACGACCGAACATTCGGGACGCGGACGGATGTAGGTTACGCCAGCATCCTTTTCCTCGCGGCTCCAGCGGAGACCTGCGATGATCGAAAAATCGTCCGACAGGTAGAACTGGCCGTTGGCAAATGCGCCGAGAACCTGGTGGTCCTGGAAACCGCCACCGTAGAAGGTCAGCGGCGAAAGCGGCGGCAGATCACGGATTTCGGTGTAGGAGATCGACTGATCGAAGAAGAATCCGCCGACAGTCAGGTCGAAACGATCGCCCGAGATCGCATAGCGCAGCTCATTCGAGATTTGCTCCTGCTCGGTCTGGGTGTCCGAGTGAAAACCGAAGAACGGAGCGGAGTCGATGTCGCCGCCCGTCACGGCATCATAGGAACGATAGCCAAAGATGTTGGTCAGCGTGCCCGGGCCCACGTCGAGTTCTGCAGTGACCGAGCCGGTCCAGATCTCGTTGTCGTAGAATCCGGGGAAGTCGATCGAGAAATCGAATGTGTCGCGGCGGAAGATACCGCGGTTCTGGCCCGAGGGACCGTCGCCTTCACTGGTGAAGTAGTCGAGCTTACCGCGGATCATCAGGTCGCCGAAACGACCTTCGAGCGCGCCGCGCAGGATCTTCGTTTCCGCCTCGCCGTGGTTCTCACCATCGAAGAGGTTGGTGAAGTAACCCTCGTCCTTGTTGTAGTAGCCGCCAAGCTTGAACAGCAGCGTGTCTTCAACGAGCGGGCCGGAGACGACACCGCTGACGGTGTAGTTCGAACCACCGCGACCGCCGTCGAGCCACGGGCCGTCGACCGATGCGCGGACCTTGCCGCTGAATTCATCGGTCGGGTTGCCGGTGTTGATCAGCACGGCACCGCCGGTCACGTTACGACCGAACAGCACGCCCTGCGGACCGCGCAGGATTTCCACGCTGTCGAGGTCGAAAACGTCGAACACGACGCCGCCGTTGAAGCCGAGGTACACACCATCGACGAAGACGCCGACGGTCGGGTCGATCGAGGGGATCGAGGAGTTGATGCCGAGACCGCGGATCGAGAAGTTCGCCGTACCGCGGCTGGTGCCGATCTGGTCGAGCGAGACGTTTGGCGCCGAATAGGTCAGCGACTGGATTTCACGAACCTTCAGCGCGTCGAGGCTTTCCGAGTTGAATGCGGTGACGGCCAGCGGCACGTCCTGCACGTCTTCGGGGTTCTGCGTCTTAGTGCCGGTGACGACGATCACGTTCAGCGCGTCGATTCCACGGCGCTGCTCGGGCGCCTCTTCCTCGGCCTGAACCGTGGTGTCTTCGTCTGCATCCTGTGCCAGCGCTGCCTGGGGGAGCAGCGTGAAACCTGCCCCGAGCAGGGCGAGCGTGCGCAACGAAAGCGTAGTGGTCCTCATGGGAACTCTCTCCTGTTGGTAATCTCTCGCGAAAATCAGTGGCCGATTTGCAACCTAACTGCAACATCCAAACCACGAACTGCAGTCAGGCGTCTTCCAAGCGTGCCTGCAATGCATCACCCGCCGCCTCGACAAGACGTGCGCCGAGAAGATTTAGGCGCTCACCCTCGGCGATCTTTCCGCCTGTGAGATCAGTGACATAGAAGGTGTCGACCGCACGCTCGCCATAGTTGGTGATATGCGCCGAGTGGACCACGAGCCGATTTTCGAAAAGCACCCGTGCAAGGCGGTTCAGGAGTGCAGGCCGGTCGCGCGCATTGACTTCGATCACGGTAAAGCGGTTCGACGCCTTGTTGTCGAACTCCACGCGGGGCGAGACGTCGAAGGCTTTCGAGCGACTGTGAGGCAGCGGGCGCTGTGCGAGTTTCGGCGTGAGGTCGATCCGATTGGCGAGCGCATCGGCGATGCTCTGCTCGATCCGGCGCAACTGCTGTTCCTCGCGGAACGGGGCGCCGTGGGGGTCCTGGACGAGGAAATTGTCCATCGCCCAGCCGGTGCGCGAGGTGTGGATGCGCGCGTCGATGATGTTGCCGCCGGCGAGATGGATCCCGCCCGCGATGCGGTAGAACAGGCCAGGGTGGTCGGCGGCGATGACTGTGACCAACGTCGCACCGCGCGCCTCGTAATATTCGCAGTGCACAGACAGCTCGTGTTCGAGCTCGCGCGCAGCGGCATAATGCACAAGGTTGAGCGCGATGATGTCGACAGGTTCGGCGATCCAGTAGGCATCGCCGAAAGTCTTGCCGAGCTGTTCGACAAGATCGGCCTTCTCGCCGAGCAGTTCGGCGACATCGGCACGCTTGGCCGCCACCTTCTCCTTGCGGCCGTGGCGCATGTGCCCGAGGCGCATTCGTTCGGACGAACTGTCGTAGAGCTCGCCGAGCAGCTGGCCCTTCCAGCTGTTCCATGTGCCCGGACCCACGGCGCGGATATCGACTGCGGTCAGGATCGCGAGATGGCGCAAGCGCTCGACGCTCTGCACCTGCGCAACGTAATCCTCAATCGTCTTGGGATCGGTGAGATCGCGCTTCTGTGCAGTATGGCTCATCAGCAGGTGGTTGAGCACGAGCCATGATACCAGCTCGGTCTCGCTCTCGCTCAGGCCGAAGCGCGGGCATAGCTCCTCGGCTACTTCCGCGCCGAGCACCGAGTGGTCGCCGCCGCGACCCTTGGCGATATCGTGGAGCAGCGCCGCGACATAGGCGACGCGGCGCGAATTGACCTTGTGGATCAGCCGCGTCGCGCGCGGATGGTCGTCCTTCAGCTCGCCCTTCTCGATCTTGTTCAGCAAGCCGATCGCGCGGATCGTGTGCTCGTCCACCGTGTAGTGGTGGTACATGTCGAACTGCATCTGCGCGTTGACCTTGCCGAAATCGGGCACGAACCGGCCGAAAACGCCCGCCTCGTTCATCCAGCGCAGCACCATCTCAGGGTCGTTGCGTCCGCAAAGCAAATCGAGGAAGAGCGCATTGGCACGCGGATCCTCTCGCACCTCCTGGTCGATCAGCTTGGCGTCGCGATCGGCCTGGCGCATTGTTTCTGGGTGGATTTCCAGCTCCTCGGCTTCGGCGACCTGGAAAATCTCGATCAGCCGGACCGGGTCCTTCTGGAACCACTCGTCGGAGGGCGCAGCAATACGGCCGCCGAACACGCGATATCCCTTCACGTCGCGCGGCCGCGGGCGGAAACCGGCAAAGAAGCCGCGGCGTGCGGCATTCTTGGCAAGGTCGTCCTCGATATGGGCGAGGAAAACGCCGGTGAGACTGCCCACGCGCTTCGCCTGCAGGAAATAGAACTGCATGAACCGCTCGACCGCGCTCTTGCCCGGGCGATCGGCGAAATTCATCCGTTCGGCAATCTGGCGCTGCAGGTCGAAGGTCAGCCGGTCCTCTGCGCGCCCCGTAATGATGTGCATGTGGCAGCGCACCGCGAGCAGGAAGCGTTCTGCGCGGCGGAAACTGCGGTATTCGACCTGCGTCATAAGGCCGGTGTCGACCAGCTCGGCGGCGCTCGATACCCGGTGGATGAACTTGCCGATCCAGTATAGCGTCTGGAGGTCGCGCAAGCCCCCCTTGCCATCTTTCACATTGGGTTCGACCACGTAGCGGCTGTCGCCCATCCGCTTGTGCCGCGCGTTGCGCTCTCCAAGCTTCTGGGTGAGGAATGCGCGCTCGTTGCCGTGCACGACCTCGCGCGTATAGCGCCGTTCGCCCTCGTCGTAGAGATCACGGTCGCCCCAGACATAGCGCCCTTCGAGCAGCGCAGTGCGGATCGTGAGGTCATCCTTCGCCAAGCGGATCGCCTCATCTAGCGTGCGGGTGGAATGGCCGACCTTCAGGCCCAAGTCCCACAGCAGGTAGAGCATCGCCTCGACCACCTGTTCGCACCAGGCATTGCGGCGTTCGCCGACAAGAAAGGCGATGTCGACATCCGAATGCGGCGCCATTTCGCTGCGCCCGTATCCGCCCACGGCCATGACCGCGAGCCGTTCCCCGCTGCTGCGATTGGCAGCGGGATAGACATGCTGTGTCACATATTCGTGGATGACCCGGACCAGTTGGTCGACGAGGAAGGAATAGCCCCCCGCCACCGCGTGGCCGGCAGAAGGCCGTGCCTCGAGCCTCCGTTCCATCTCGGCCCGGCCCGAACCCAGCGCTTCCTTCAGCGCCGCAACAACATGCGGTCGCGACTTGTCGCCATGCTCCCCGACGAGCGCCTCGATAGCGGAGGCGAGCTTGCGCCTGTCGATGATCGCGCGCTGGTCAGGGATATGTGCGTGGCTCAACTCGCGGCGTATTCCTTGGCGTAGGTTGCCTTGACGGTGCGCTTGTCGACCTTTTGAGTGCCAAGTCGCGGCAGCTGGGTCTCCGCCTTCCACAAGACGCCCGGGATCTTGAAGGGCGCGATGTGCTCGCGAAGGAATGCCTGCAGCTCTTCCGGTGTTAGGTCCTTGCCCTCATGGGTGTAGTAGACCGCTGCCGGGACTTCGCCGAACCGTTCGTCGGGCAGGCCGAAGACCGAGCATTCGGCCACTGCCGGATGCGCATAGATCGCCTCTTCCACCTCGATGCAGGAGATGTTCTCGCCGCCGCGGATGATGATGTCCTTCTTGCGGTCGACAATGAAGAGGTAGTTGTCCTCGTCGAGATAGCCGAGGTCACCTGTGCGGAAATAGGCATCATCGGTATAGGCCGATGCGGTCGCCTCATCGTTCTTCCAGTAGCCGAGGAAGTTGGCCACCGAGCGGATGCAAACCTCGCCGACTTCGCCCTGCGCGAGCTTGTTGCCGTCATCGTCGAGGATGGCGAGATCGACCAACGGCTTTGACGGCATGCCGGTAGAGCCGGGCTTGGCCATGTAGTTCTCGTTCAAGTTGCCGCAGCCCACTGCGTTGGTTTCGGTGAGGCCGTAACCCAGCAGCGGGAAGCCTTCGGGGAAGGCATCCTTGATCTTTTTCACGTGTTCCGGCGGGCGCGCCGAGCCGCCGGCAGCGAAGCTCTTGCACTCCGACAGGTCGTATTTGTCCTTGTCCGGATGCGTCGCCATTTCATAGCTCATCAGCGGCACACCCACGAAATAGGTCACCTTCTCTTCCGCCAGGAGACGCAGGGCTTCGCCCGCATCCCACTTGGGCATCAGCACCAGCTTGCGGCCCATTGCGAAGCTTTGCAGGAACAGCGGAACCTCGCCGGTCACGTGGAACAGCGGCACGGCGACGAGCGCGCTGGGCTGGACCGTCGGCGCTTCGCCCTTCTCGGTCAGCATGGCGAGTATCATCGCGGTCTGCGCGACATAGTTCATCACGCCAGAGACGACGCCGAGATGGTCCGAATAGGCACCCTTGGGGTGGCCGGTAGAACCCGAGGTATAGAGGATAGTAGCAAGATCGCTCGGGCCGATTTCGCCGAGCATCTTCATGGCGGTGTCGCCTTCTGCCCAGATCGGCGCGAGGCCTTCGGAAGGCACCCCGTGATCGAACACGACGACTTCGGCCTTGATGTCCTCACCTTCCATGCGCGCTGCGCGCTGTTCGTCGGCGAGTACGAGCGAGCATTCGCACAGGTTGATGCCGTAGGCCATTTCCTCCCCGGTCCACCAGCCGTTGAGCAGCGTCGCGCAGCCACCCGCCATCAGCGTGCCCATGTAGGCGATCATCCAGTTGGCCGAGTTGCGCGCCGCGATACCGACGCGGTCGCCCTTCTTGACGCCGTGCTTGGTCGCAAGCCCGTGCGCAACGCAGGCGGCAGCGCCATAGACCTGTCCGAAAGTCAGCCGCAGGTCGCCGTCGACGAGGAAGAGCTCGTCCTTCTTCTCGTTGCAGAAGTGGGCGAAATAGTGCGCGAGACTCGGCGGCGCATTCTTGAATGCGGGCATTTCCACGCCGCGGCGTTCGATTGGGGTAGTCTCGAACATCTGGCCGGGCGAAGTCACTGCGGCGGTAAAACGATGGATGTCCTTGTCGAGATCGGTCGGCATGGTCGTGTCTTGTCCTCTCCATAGTCTCGCGCGGGCAAATGCCGCAGTCCGCACCGGCAATGGATCGCCGCGAGCGATTTGCGACACAGGCTTTCCCCAAAACGCCTGCTATGCCAAAAGCCGCCCCGAAACGGGTCGCGCATGGCGGCCTTCGCGCTTTCTCTAAGGGGATAAAACCTTGCTGTCACTACTGGCTGCGACCGCGGCTGCTTCGGACCCGATCCAGTGGGCGGAACTGGGCCTAAGGCCCTATCTGTTCGAGATCGGCGGCTTCCAGCTGCGTTATTACTCGCTCGCCTACCTGCTCGGCATCCTGCTGGCCTACTGGCATCTGTCAAAGATGATCAAGGCACCCGGCGCACCAATGGCGCAGCGTCATGCGGACGACCTGTTCTTCTACTGCACGCTCGGCGTCATCATCGGCGGCCGGCTCGGCTATGCGGCGTTCTACCAGCCCGAACTCTTCCAGAGCGCGGCGGTGTTCCGCCTGTGGGAAGGCGGGATGAGCTTCCACGGCGGGGTGATCGGCGTACTGATCGCGATCAGCTGGGTCGCCTGGCGCGGCAATCTCAACTGGCTGCGCGTGTGCGACTACATCGCAGTCAATGTGCCGTTGGCCTATATGCTCGGCCGCATCGCCAACTTCATCAATGGCGAGCTCTATGGCCGCCCGGTCGAAGGCGACCTCGCTTGGGCGATGGTCTTCCCCGGCGGCGGCGACATCGCGCGTCACCCCAGCCAGCTTTACCAAGCCGGCCTCGAGGGGCTGCTGCTCGGCATTCTACTGATCGCACTCTTCTGGCAGACGCGTGCGCGCTACCGCGCCGGACTGCTGGTCGGGCTCTTCACTGTGGGCATGGGCGTTGGCCGCTTCGTCAACGAGTTCTTCCGTGAGCCCGATGCGCATCTGGCGCACCGCGTGGTCGAGACCGGTCTCAGCCAGGGCCAGTGGCTGTCGGTCCCGATGATCGCCGTCGGCGTAATCGTGGTGATCTATTCGCTGCTCCGTCCGCCCGTGGGCGGTGGCAAGTCCGCACCCAAGCCGCAAGCGGCATGAGCGGGAACGAGGCCGCCAGCGACCTCGCCAGCCGTTTCCGGCGCCTGATCCAGCGGCACGGGCCCATGCCCGTGTCGCGCTACATGGGCGAAAGCAACGCGCTCTATTACGACAGCCGCGACCCGCTGGGGCAGGCGGGCGACTTCACCACTGCGCCCGAAATCAGCCAGATGTTCGGCGAAATGATCGGCCTGTGGTTTGCCGATATCTGGACGCGCTCGGCCAAGCCGGATGCCGCCTATGTCGAGCTCGGACCGGGGCGCGGTACATTGGCGCGCGATGCGCTGCGGGCGATGTCGAGCCAAGGCCTGCGCCCGCCGGTCCATCTTGTCGAGGGATCGCAGGCGTTGCGCGAGGCGCAGGGCTCCGCCCTCGGCGAAGCGCTGTTCCACGATTCCATCGCCACGCTGCCCGAGGACCAGCCGCTCTACCTGATCGCCAACGAGTTCCTCGACGCGCTGCCGATCCGCCAGCTCGTGATGACCGAGCGCGGGTGGCGCGAGCGGCTTGTTGCTCTCGACGGCGAGGATTTCGTCTTCGGTGCGGGCCCCAACCCGATGGAAAACGCGGTCCCGGAAGAGCTTAGCGCGCAAGCCGTCGGCACGGTCATCGAGACCTGTCCGGGTGCAGCCGCCATCGTCGAGGAAATCGCCCGCCGCATCGACGTACAGGGCGGCGCGGCGCTGTTCATCGACTACGGCTATCTCGAGAGCCGCCCGGGCGAAACGTTGCAGGCGGTGCGCGCCCACGAGAGAGTCGGCGTGTTCGATGCGCCCGGCGAGATGGATCTGACCGCGCTGGTCGATTTCGGCATCCTTGCACAGATCGCAGCACGCGCCGGCCTCGCGGTAGATACCGCCACACAGGGCGACTGGCTGACCGCGATGGGTCTCGGCATGAGGATGCAGGCACTCGCGCAGCGTAGCCCCGAACGCGCTGCAGAACTGAAGTCCGCGCATGACCGGCTCATCGGCGTCGATGCCATGGGCGCATTGTTCAAGGTCATGGCAATCACGCCGCGCCATGCCGCGCGCGGTGCCGGCTTCGGCTGAGGTTCAGGCAAGTCGGGGTACAGCTTTAACCCCACATGGCTGCGGCACGAAGGAAGGGTAGAGATGATGAAACGCCTGATCACCCTTGCTGCCGTCTTCGTGGCCACCCCGCTCGCTGCAGCGGCACCGGTCGAGGGGCGCTGGATTACGGCGGAAAAGGACGCGGTCATCACCATCGGTGATTGCGGCAGGTCCGTGTGCGGACGGATCAGCCGCTTCCTCGTCCTGCCTCCGCAAGGCGCCGACCAGCGCGACGTCAACAACCGCGACCCGCAACTGCGTTCGCGCAAGCTGCTCGGCATGCCGGTGCTGACCAGCTTCGTCGAAGAGGACGATCTCTGGCGCGGCCGGATCTACGATCCGAAAAGCGGCAAAACCTACCGCTCGGTGATACGCCGGATCAATGCGACGACACTCGAAGTGAAGGGCTGCATCGGGCCGTTCTGCCAGACGCAGACGTGGAAACGCGCCCGCTGAGCTAGAGCCCGGCGCGCTCGGCAAGGAGCCGTGCAGCCTCGTCGAAGGACAGCTTCTCTTCCTCACGATCGACCGCGTAGTTCGCCTCGCGCATTGCTTCCACGTCGATCGCATCGATCAGCGGCTGGAGCGCCGCCACCAGCGCCTCGTCTCGCGAAGCTTCCGGGCTCAGCAAAAGGACTGCATCGTAGTTCGGGAACGCGCCGCGCGGGTCGGCGAGGATGAAGAGGTTGTCCGCCTCGATCCGCCCGTCGGAAGTATAGGCGCCGATCACGTCGGCCTCGCCCGACTGCAGCGCGTTGTACATGAAGGTCGGAGAGAAATTGCGCTGCTCGGCAAAGCGCAGACCATAAGCGTCGCGCACCGCGATCCATTCGGGCCGTTCGAAGAATTCGGGATCGCCGCCCACGGTCAGTTCTGGCGCGACATTGGCGAGATCCTCGATGCTCTCGATCCCGCGCATGCGCGAGACTTCGACCGGAACGGCAAAGCCGTAGGCATTCTCGAAGCCCAGCCGCCCGAGCACACGCATGCCGGTATTTTCGGTCTCCCAGCTGACGATCTCGTCATACATCGTATCGCGCGGCGGATTGTCCTCGCGCTTCATCTGGTTGGTCCAGATCGTACCGGTGTAATCGACATAGACATCGACCTCGCCGCTCGCCGCAGCGCTATGTGCCACTGCCGAGCCGAGCCCGTCGCGATACTCGACAGCGAAACCTTCCGCCTCGAGCCGCTGGCCGATAAGGCGCGCGAGGACGTATTGCTCGGAGAAACTCTTGGCACCGATGACCACGCGGTCTTCATCGTCCCCGCCGCCGAACTGCGCGAACAACGCTGCGCCAACGCCAAGTGCGACCGCTATAAGGCCGCCCAGCCAGAGCCCCCTGCGCCGCTCGCGGAAACCCCGCTCGATCACGCCGAGCAGAGTATCTGCCAGTAGCGCAAGTCCCGCGCTTGCTATGCAACCGGCAAGCACCAGCACCCAGTTCTGTGTCTGGAGTCCGGCAAAGATCGGATCGCCGAGACTCTTCTGTCCGATCGTGGTCGCCAGCGTCGCCGCACCGATCGTCCAGACCGCCGCCGTGCGGATGCCCGCCATGATGTAGGGTGCGGCCAGCGGGGCGTCGACCAGCATCAGCCGCTGGCGGAAATTCATCCCGACACCCTCGGCCGCCTCGATCACGCCGGGATCGAGATTGGCCTGCGCGGTCACAGCGTTCCTCAGGATCGGGAGCAGCGCATAGAGCGCAAGTGCCAGCAGGGCGGGCAGGAAACCTAGCGTCGGCAGCCCCTCGCCGAAGACGGCGCGCAGGCTCAGCAGGATCGGGAAGAACAAGGCCAGCAGCGCAAGCGCGGGGATCGTCTGGACGAGACTGGCAAAAGCAAGCGAGGCGCGCGCGACCCTTTCCGAGCGGCTTGCCCAAACGGCCAGAGGGAGCGCGACCACGATGCCGAGCGCCAGCGCGGCAGCCGAGAGCAGCACATGCGCGGCAAGCTGGTCACCGAGCCCTGTGAGTGCATCCCACAGATCGTTCATTGCGAAAGCTCCGCCAACCGCTCGGCCTGGTGGCGCGGGACCGCGACCAGCGCCTGTGCAATCTTGCCGCCCTTGCCTGCCAGCAATGCCGCCGGCCCTTCGTCGGCGACAATCTGCCCGGCATCCAAGACCAGCACCCGGTCGGCCAGCAACAGGGCTTCGGCCATGTCGTGCGTGACCATGACCGTGGTCAGGCCGAGTTCGTCATGTAATTTGCGCACGCGTTCGCCCAGCGCGTCGCGGGTGACGGGATCGAGCGCGCCGAAAGGCTCGTCCATCAACAACAGGTGCGGCTCCGCAGCGAGCGCGCGTGCGACCCCGACCCGCTGGCGCTGGCCGCCTGAAAGCTCGTCCGGCAAGCGCCCCGCCATGCTCTCATCGAGCTCGACCCATGCGAGCAGTTCGGCAATGCGCGTTGCGGGAAGGCGCTCGCCGCCGAGCCGGGGGCCGATCGCGATATTCTCAGCGACGCCCATGTGCGGAAAAAGGCCGATGGACTGGAAGACATAGCCGATCCGTCGCCGGAGCGCGGGTTGCGGAAGGCCGGCGACGTCTTCGCCTTCGAAGAGGACCTCGCCCGAGGTCGGCTCGACCAGCCGGTTGACCGTCTTGAGCAGTGTCGACTTGCCCGATCCCGAAGCACCGACCAGCGCAACGAAGCTCCCGGCCTCGATGTCTAGGTCCAGCGAATCGATGGCGCGGGTCGTGCCGTAGGCTTTCGATACGCCGCGAAATGACAGGATCGGTTGGGGCATGGCGCTTATTGCTCGCCGGCCTCCTCTTCGGCCTCGGCATCTTCTGTAGGCGGCTCATAGGAAACGCTGGTCAGCTCGACTCGACGCCCTTCGGGACCGGTGACGATCATCGTGTCATCCTCGCGCTTGCCCGGCTCCCAGCAGGTCTCGATCCCCGCCTCGTCATCGGGCGTGAAGCAGAGCATCATGCCGCGTGCGCCTTCGGCATAGGTCCACTCGCCCTGCTGGTAGGGATCGCCATTGCGCAGATCCCGGTAGTTTCCGTCCTCGTCTAGATAGGTGACGAAACGCGCGCCATCTTCGGCATCGGCCCGCCATGCGGTGCCGGAAAGACTGTCGGGAGGCGTGGGTGATGCAGTCTCCGTGCCGCTGCCATCGGGCGTCTCGAAGGTCTCCTGCGGCGCTTCATCCTCCGCAGCCGGAGCACAGCCGACCACAAGGAGGCTGGCGAGGATCAGTATGGATGTAGGTCGCATCGCGATGGGCCCTCCCGCAAGTTTCGCAGCGACCCTAGGCAGTCATTTGCCGCGGGGCAATGCGGCGGCCCGTCAGTCTGCAATGCTCTTGTGTGGCAACACAATACGGACATCGAGGCCGTCGTCCGAATAGCTGCGTTCGAAGCTGCCGTTGAGCTGACTTTCGACCGCCATCCGCAAAAGGCGCGAGCCGAACCCTTCTGTTTCCTGCTTGGCATCGATGCCGCACGGCGATGCGCGCTCTTCCCAAGTCACGCAGATCCGGCCGTCTTCCTCGCAATCGTCGGTGACGGTCACCGTGACGTGGCCTTCGGCGCAGGACAATGCGCCGTATTTTGCCGAATTGGTCGCCAGCTCGTGGAAAATGAGTGCCAGCGGCGTGGCAGCGCGTGCGCCGATCTTCACCCCGGGCCCGGTAATCGTGAACCGTTCTCCGCCCTTGGGATCGTAGGGCGCGAGGAGGTCGGTGAGCAGGCCGGACAGCGTCTCGCCGCGGCGCTCGCTCATGGGGCGCACGTAATCATGCGCCGTGCCCAGCGCGCGGATCGTATCGGTCAGCTCCTTCGCGAAGCCTTCCACTTCCTTGCGCCCGCGCGAGCGGATCGCGATCAGGCCGGAGACGACCGCGAAGATGTTCTTGATGCGGTGCGAGAGCTCACGCGCCAGCAAATCGCGGGACTCTGACAGGCGATGCGCCTTGTCGATATCGGTGACCGTGCCGAACCAGCTGACGGGCTGGCCTTCCTCGACGATCGGCACCGCGCGCGACTGGACCCAGCGGTAGGAACCGTCTGAGTGCTTCAGGCGCCATTCGTCCTCGAACAGGGTGCCCTGCTCTACCGCCGCCTGAAAAAGGCCCAGCGACCGCTCCCAGTCGTCAGGATGGATCGCCCGACGCCAGTCCTCTGTCTTCTTCGGAGGCTCGAGGCCGGTAAGCTCCTGCCAGCGCGCGTTGACGTGCGAGAAGTTACCCTTGTCGTCCGCCCGCCAGGCGATGCCGGGCACGCTGTCGATCAACTGGCGCAGTTCGCGTTCCTGCTGCTGGAGCGTCGCATTGATGTGCCTGCCGAGCCGCCGCTGGCCGAGCCGCCTCATCACGGACTGCGCAAGAATCGCGAGCCCCTCCTGCTGGAGATCGCTCAGGCCCTCGCTGCGCGGCTCGGTATCGATGACGCATAGCGCACCTAGCGGCGCGCCTTCGGACGAGATCAGCGGGTGACCGGCATAGAAGCGGATATTCGGTTCGCCGGTGACCAGCGGGTTGTTCGCAAACCGTTCGTCCTCGCGCGCATCGAGCACCACCATCGGCTCGCTCCCGAGCATGGCATGGGCGCAAAAACTGGTGCGGCGCGGCGTCGTTTCAGCATCGAGGCCGGTGCGAGCAAGGAAGCGCTGGTCGTCCTTCTCGACGAAGGTGACCATCGCCATGGGTGTCGAACAAAGCTTTGCGGCAAATTCGGCAATGCCCTGCAATTCAGGATCGCCGACCAACTCCTCGCCGCCATAGCTCGCGAGCACGGAGAGGCGCTCTTCCTCGCCGCAGAATTGCTGCGAGGGCCCTTCGCCGATCGGCCAAGTGGACCCCTTGGATTTTACCATATCCATCGTTTGCGCCGGCACTTTAGCTATAAACCACGGAGTTTCAACGGCTTTCACTTTTGCGCAAAAGCGCAAATCTCTGCGCGCTTTCATACGTTTGCACGCGTCCTTCACCTCGGCTATCGCGCGGCGAAGAATTTGCTGGCGGGCCGCACCCGCCCAAGGAGAGAGAATTGCGCGCTACCCCCGATTTCGATTTCCAGCTCGGCGAAAGCGCCGACATGATCCGCGAAAGCGTCTCGCGCTTCGCCGACGAACAGATTGCCCCGCTCGCCGAGAAGGTCGACCGTGAAGACTGGTTCCCCAAGGCCGAGCTGTGGCCCTCCATGGGCGAGCTTGGGCTTCACGGCATCACTGTGGCCGAAGAGGATGGCGGCCTCGGCCTCGGCTACCTCGAACACGTGATCGCGGTTGAGGAAGTCAGCCGCGCAAGCGCTTCAGTCGGCCTTTCCTACGGCGCGCACTCCAACCTGTGCGTCAACCAGATCGCCCGCTGGGGCAATGACGAGCAGAAGGCGAAATACCTGCCCAAGCTGATCAGCGGCGAACATGTCGGCAGCCTTGCCATGAGCGAGGCGAGCGCCGGTTCGGACGTCGTCTCGATGCGCACCAAAGCCGAGAAGGTCGACGGCGGCTATGTCCTCAACGGTACCAAGTTCTGGATCACCAACGCGCCCTTTGCGGACACGCTGGTGGTCTATGCCAAGACCGCACCTGAGGCCGCCAGTCGCGGCATCACCACCTTCCTGATCGAGAAGGATTTCGATGGCTTCTCTATCGGTCAAAAGATCGAGAAGGTCGGCATGCGCGGCTCGCCCACGGCAGAGCTGGTGTTCGACGATTGCTTCGTGCCGGAAGAGAACGTGATGGGTCCCGAAAACGGCGGCGTCGGCGTGCTGATGAGCGGCCTCGATTACGAGCGCGTGGTGCTTGCCGGCTTGCAGCTCGGCGTGATGCAGGCCTGCCTCGACACGGTCATCCCCTATCTTCGCGAGAGGAAGCAGTTCGGCAAGCCCATCGGGTCCTTCCAGCTGATGCAGGCCAAGGTCGCCGACATGTATGTCGCGCTCCAATCGGCCCGCGCCTACACCTATGCGGTCGCCAAGGCGTGCGACGCAGGGCAGACGACGCGTTTCGACGCGGCCGGTGTAATCCTGCTGGCATCGGAAAACGCTTTCCGCGTGGCCGCCGAAAGCGTCCAGGCGCTGGGCGGCGCAGGCTACACGCTCGACTGGCCGGTGGAGCGCTACATGCGCGATGCGAAGTTGCTCGATATCGGCGCGGGCACGAACGAGATCCGCCGCATGCTGATCGGTCGCGAGCTTATCGGAGCTGCTGGCTGATGCCGGTCTACATGATCTCGCGGATGACGATCCATGACCGCGTCGAGTACGACAAGTACGAAGAGCGCTTCATGGAGATCTTCGACAAGTTCGACGGCAAGCTTCTGAGCGTCGACGAAGAACCGCAGGTCGTGGCCGGCGAGTGGAAAGCCACGCGCTCGGTGCTGATGGAATTCCCGACCAAGCCGCAGCTTTTCGCCTGGCTGACTTCGCCCGAGTACCAGGAAATCGGCAAGCACCGCGACGCGGGCAGCACGGCCGAAGCCATTATCGTGAAAGGCCTCGAGCCCGGAGACATGCCCTCGTGACAGCACCCGTTCTCACATCCACGCTCGACCGCGAGGCACCTGACGCCAAGGCGCGCTTCGAGCACAACACCTCGCTCGCAGCCGACTTGCGCTCCACCGTCGCCGTAGCCGCTCTCGGCGGCTCGGAAGGCAGCCGCGAACGCCATGTTGGGCGCGGCAAACTGCTCCCGCGCGAGCGCGTCGAGCGCCTGCTCGATCCAGGCAGCCCCTTCCTCGAGATAGGCCAGCTCGCCGCCAACGGCATGTACGGCAAGGACGAGATCAACGGCGCGGGCATGATCGCCGGGATCGGCCGCGTCTCGGGCAGGCAGGTGATGATCGTGTGCAACGATGCCACCGTGAAGGGTGGCACCTATTACCCGATGACGGTGAAGAAGCACCTACGCGCACAGGAAATCGCGCAGGAAAACCGCCTGCCGTGCATCTATCTCGTCGACAGTGGCGGCGCGAACCTGCCGCACCAGGCAGAGGTCTTCCCCGACCGCGACCACTTCGGCCGCATCTTCTTCAACCAGGCGAACATGTCCGCGCTGGGCATCCCGCAGATCGCCTGCGTCATGGGCAGCTGCACCGCGGGCGGCGCCTATGTGCCTGCCATGTCGGACGAGACGATCATCGTGCGCAACCAGGGCACGATCTTCCTCGCCGGGCCTCCGCTGGTGAAAGCCGCGACGGGCGAGGAAATCAGCGCCGAAGACCTCGGCGGCGGTGACCTCCACGCCAAGAAGTCGGGCGTGGTCGATCATTTGGCCGAAAACGACGAACACGCGCTCACTATCGTGCGCGACATCGTCAGCCAGCTGGGCGCGAACACCGGCGCGGCGCAGGACGTTGCCCTCAAGGAACCGCGCCCGCCCAAGTTCGACGCGGAAGACCTCTACGCCATCGTGCCCGAAGACGTGCGCGCGCCCTACGACGTGAAGGAAATCATCGCCCGCCTCGTCGATGGCAGCGAATTCCACGAGTTCAAGCAGCATTACGGCAGCACGCTGGTCTGCGGCTTTGCGCATATCTGGGGCATGCCGGTGGCGATCCTCGCCAATAACGGCGTGCTGTTCTCCGAAAGTGCGCGCAAGGGCGCACACTTCATCGAACTCGCGCAGCAACGCCGCATCCCGCTGCTGTTCCTCCAGAACATCTCCGGCTTCATGGTCGGCGGGAAATACGAGGCCGAAGGCATCGCCAAGCATGGCGCGAAGCTCGTCACCGCGGTCGCCACCGCGACCGTGCCGAAAGTCACCGTGGTCATCGGCGGCAGCTTCGGCGCTGGCAATTACGGCATGTGCGGCCGCGCCTATTCGCCGCGCTTCCTCTTCACCTGGCCCAATGCTCGCATTTCAGTGATGGGCGGCGAGCAGGCCGCATCGGTCCTCGCCACCGTCCACCGCGATGCCGACAGCTGGAGCGAAGAAGAGGCCGAAGCTTTCAAGGCCCCGATCCGCCAGAAATACGAGGACGAGGGCAATCCCTATTACGCCACCGCGCGCCTGTGGGACGATGGCGTGATCGATCCGGTGCAGACCCGCGACGTGCTCGGCTTGGCCTTCTCAGCAACGTTGGAGGCCCCCATTCCGGAGAAGCCGCAGTTCGGTGTGTTCCGCATGTAATTGGCGGGAAACCGCTGCATCCCTCTCGCTTTCCGTAGCGTAGCTGCTAGGCCTCGCAGGCAGGAGAGAGAATGCCCAGAGCCAATTTTCGAAAGCCGTCGCTGCTGAGCCGGATCGTGCGGCGCATCATCATGGTGCTGTACCGCTGGAAGGGCTGGAAGATCGAGGGGGGTTACCCGATCTCGACAAGTTCGTGATCGCTGGTGCGCCGCATACTTCCAACTGGGATTTCGTTTTCTTCATCGGCGCCACCGCCGAGGAAGGCGTGCAGCCCAATTTCATGGGCAAGCACACGCTGTTCCAGGGCATGATGCGCAACTTCATGTTCGACATGGGCGGCATATCTGTCGACCGGAGGAAGCGCGCCAACGTCACCGAGCAGGTTGCAGAAGAATTCGCCAAACGCGAGCGCCTAGCGCTGGTGATAGCCGCAGAAGGCACACGTTCGACCGACGGCAGCTGGAAATCCGGCTTCTATCATATCGCCCGCGCGGCAAACGTGCCGATCGTGCCTGCCTATGTGAACAACGACACGATGACGCTGGGCTTCGGCCCGCCCATCGTTCCGACAGAAAGCTATGGCGAGACGCTCGCCGAAATCACCCGTTTCATGCAATCCAAGCTCCCGGGTTACCACCGCTTCGACGTGCTCGAAGCGCAGGCCCGGAAGCTGATCGAGGAGGAACGCGCCGATGGTTGAGATGCTGCTTGTGAATGCCGCTGTGCTGGTGGCGGTCGTGCTGGTCCTTTGGGCGATCTCGGTGAAGATCGACGACGTCTCCTTCATCGACAGCTTCTGGGGTGCGGGCATGGCGCTGATGGCCTTCACCAGCTGGGTGCAATTGGAAGAGCGCGGGATCCTCGCGCATCTCCTTCTCGCCATGACGGCCGCGTGGGGCCTGCGCCTCGGCATCTATCTCCTGCGCCGCTGGCGCGCGGAAGGCGAAGACAAGCGCTACGAACGCATGCTCAGGAAGGACCGCGAGAAGGGCCGTTTCGCCTTCGCCGCGCTGACCAAGATCTGGCTCGGGCAGGCGCTTCTGCTGTTTCTCGTCTCCTCGCCCGCACAGGTCGGCATTCTCTCGAGCGATCCCGCGCAGCAGGTGACCGCTCTCACCATAGCCGGTCTTGCGCTCTACTTCGTGGGCATTTTCTTCGAGTGGGTCGGCGATTGGCAGTTGTCGCAGTTCAAGAAGGACCCTTCGAACAAGGGCGAGGTCATGGACAAGGGCCTGTGGCGCTATACCCGTCACCCGAATTATTTCGGCGATGCTTGTGCCTGGTGGGGCATCTGGCTTGTTGTCGCCAGCGTCAGCTGGGAAGTCGCCCTGTGGACCGTGGCCGGACCGCTTTTCCTTACCTTCACGCTGGTGAAGTGGTCGGGCGCGGCATTGCTCGAGAAGGGCATGAAACATTCGCGCCCCGGCTACGAGGAATACAAGAAACGCACCTCCGCCTTCATTCCCATGCCGCCCAAGAAAAGCGCTTAATCAAGGCTCAGCGGGGTTTAACCTTCCGCGTGAATGGCTACATTGGCGCCAATCTTGAGGGAAACAACGCCAGTGAGCGAAGACGAAATCGATCAGATGCGCAGCCGCTTCGCGCGCGAGGCAATGGCGCTGATGGAGCGCACCGGCGAGGAAGTGACCCGGTTGCGGCTAGCTGCCGAGCTCAAGATCGCGCGTTCGCGGCTCGATGTCGTGTTTCCCGAGGAAAGCGACCTTCTCGATGCCATCACCGGCGAATGGTTCGCGCCCTATATCGCAATCATGGACGAGGTGATGGCGAGCGATCTCCCCCCGCGCCGAAAAATGTACGAATTCGTGGCAAGGCGCTTCGTCCGCCTGCAGAAGAATTTCCAGGAAGATCCGGCCGCCTTCCGCCTCTACATCGAGATGGGCGAACGCTATTTCGAGTACGCGCAAAGCTACATTGACCTCGGCGACCACTACCTGTGCGAGATCATCGCAGAGGCGCAGGCTGAGGGACATTTGAAGGGCCTCGACGTCGATTTCGCGCGATCGGTGATCAACCAGATCGTTTCGACCTATCTCCAGCCCTACAGCATCGCCATGCTCGGCGACCGGCTAACCGAGGACAAGCTCGCGCATATCGTCGATGCGATCTTCGACGGTCTTGTTGCAGCGGACGGCGGGGCAAGATCGACCAAGGGCCTCCACGCGGCGTGACGGCTCGATGGCTGGCCGTCGCATCCTTTTCATCGGACTGAATTACGCTCCCGAGCCCATCGGCATCGGGCCGTACAGCACCGGTCTCGCAGAAGCGCTGGTCGCGCGGGGTCACGAAGTGCGCGCTATCGTGGGCCAGCCCTACTATCCCGAATGGAAACTCTACCCGCGTTTCAAGCGAAGGTGGAAATCCTCGATCGAAGGCGGCGTCAAGATTACCCGCTGCCCCCATTACATACCTGCTAACCCGACCGGTTCGCGGCGCATCGCCCATCACGCGAGTTTTGCCAGCAGCGCTTATCCCACTGCCCGCAGGGCGCGCCGCGAGATGAAGCCGGACCTCGTATTTGCCGTAGCGCCGGCCATGATCGCCGCTCCCGTCGCCTTGCGCATGGCGCGCCGCGCGGGCGTGCCGCTGTGGCTGCATGTGCAGGACTTCGAGGTCGGTGCAGCGCTCGCCACAGGGCTCATCGATCGCGGCAGCCGGACGGCCGATGCGGCTGCGCGCTTCGAGGACCGCATGCTGCATTCTGCGGACCTTGTTTCGACCATCAGCCATCCGATGTGCGAGCTGCTGCGTGAGAAAGGCGTTGTCGAAGAACGCATCCTTGAAATGCGCAATTGGGCCAATCACTCGGATGCGATTTCCCGCGGCGACCCCCGGCATTACCGCGAGGCATGGGGTGTTGGTGACAGGACTGTTGCGCTCTATTCGGGCAATATCGCCAACAAGCAGGGCCTCGATGTGGTGATAGAGGCTGCGCGATTGATGGCGGATCGCAAGGACGTGCTTTTCGTCATTTGCGGTGAAGGCCCCAATCGCGAGAACCTCGAGGCACTGGCCCAAGGGCTGCAAAACGTGATCTTCCACGATCTCCAGCCGGAGAAGCGCATGGGCGACCTCTTGACCATGGCCGACATCCATCTGCTTCCGCAGCTGCATGACGCTGCCGATCTCGTTCTCCCCTCGAAGCTCGGCAACATGCTCGCCTCGGGCAGGCCTGTTGTCGCGACCGTGCGGCCGGGTACCGGCATTGCCCGAGAGCTTGTCGGCAGCGGCATCGTCGTGCCGCCCGAAACGCCTGCAGCGATCGTTACCGCCATTGATGCGCTGACGGCTCATCCCGACTACCGCAAGACAATGGGCGATGCCGCTCGCGAGCGTGCCCGCACGGCCTGGTCGAAAGAGTCGGTGGTCGATTGCTTCGAGGAGGGTCTGGAGCGGCTGCTGGGCTAGATGCCCTTGCGCTCAAGCAGGGAATCGATGCTCGCACGATAGGCGCTGAAGTCGTGCGCGGCGGCCTCCGCCTTCGCCGCTTCTCGCATCGCCTGCAGCATCTCGCGATCGTCGATCAAACTGCGCATGGCCTGTTCCACGGGACCGGCTGAGGGGCGGTCGAGGACGAAACCGCTTTGCATACTGGCCCCCATCCCCGAAGCCGCGGTCTGGATGATGGCTAGCCCGGAAGCCATGGCCTCGAGGAGCACGACCGCAGAACCCTCGTTGTGGCTCGGGAACACCAGCGCGTGATGTTGCCGCATGATTGCGGGGACTTCGCTGCGCGAGACCGGCCCGACGATATCGACGCGATCACGATACCGCGCGAGGATCTTGTCCGGAACGGCGACAGGACCGAGCAGCGTCAGGCGCGCATCACTGGCGGGCAGGCATTCAATTGCCTCGAGCAGGTGTTGCACACCTTTTCGCGCGGACACCTGCCCGGCGAACAGGAAACGGACCGGTTCCCCCTTCGCTGCGGGCACAATCGGCTTCGCGCTCGCGAACAGCTCCGCATCGAAGCAATAGGGCAGCAGTTCGAGCTTGTCGGCCACTCCAGGCAACGGCGAATGTTCGCGGATCGTCTGCATCACGAAGGGGCTGCCGCACACGATGGTGTCGGCGGCCTCGAATTCGATATCGTCGCGTTCGATGCGGCGCTTGCTCCAGGCGGGCGAACCTTCACCCAGCCAGTCGCCATGGGTTTCCGCAATCCGCTCGCGCTCCAGGTTCCATGACCGGCTATCCGCGGTCGTCCGGTCGAGGATCTTGTAGCAACCGCGCGTCCGTTTGTCGGTGAAGGCCGAGGCGGATGAGCCGTCGTAGCCCCATAGCGCCAGCGGACCCTCCGCCCCTGCCATCGCAGCAGACTTCCGACCGAACGCCCGGTTCAGACCTGTGTCCAGCATTCCTGCCAGCCGGCGAGCACCAAGTCGCGCGGCAATTCGTTCAGGCAGTTCATAGGCCGGCATTGCGCGAACCTTGTCAGGGTCCAAACGGGCAAAGGCAAAGCGCGCAAGCTCCCCCTCGACCTGGCGCGCCAGGCCCTGCGGGAGACGCTGCGCGAAATGTCGCAGGAAATTGTCAGGGTGATCGAACAGTCCGGTCGCGAGGAATGCCAGCCGGCCAAGCTCCTGCAGGGCCAAAGCCGTCTGGCGACTGTGCTGGGTACCGGGATGGAAGACAGCCACCTGCATCGCACAACGCTCTAGCGGCGTTGCAGGCGAAGTCCAAAAAGCATTTTCCTACTCGCAGGCACGTGATTAACCGGTTTGGCTCGTTCGATCAGATCAAGGAACCAAACATATGAGCGAGCCTGTTCCCCTGCAGACCCCCGGCGGCTTCGCGCCCGCCTTCGCGCTCGGCCTCGACGATGGTACTGGCAATCTCGCCCTCGTCGCCGATGCGCGCCCGCTTCCAGTCCACGCATCTCCGCCGAGCGTGCCCGCCCCGCTCGAGGGGCAGAGCACGACTGACGTGATCGCAGGCCCCTTTGCCCCGGCTGCAATGACCCCGGTCTATTGCAGCCTCACGGGCGACTGGGAGGGCAGCGTCACGCTCAAGCGCTCGACCGACGGCGGCGCGACCCTCCAACCGCTCACACTTGCGGGAGCGCCCTGGGGCAGTTTCACCGCCAATGCGTGCGAGCCGGTTTGGGAGGAAAGCGAAAGCGACGCATCCCTCTGGCTTGACTGCCGAATTTCCTCGGGCACGCTTGGCTACAGGATTTCGCAATGAGCGCGCTCGCCCTCCCCGCAATGGGACTCGCCACCCGCGCCGCGCAGGGACTTCCCGCGCTCTTCCCCGACCTCGCCCGTCGCTCTCCGTCCGCCGAAGTCTCGCTCCTGGAATCGACAGGATATGCGGTGCCCGGCAAGGGCGCGGCGCGATACATCAGCGATGCGCTATGTGACGCTGCCCTGCTGGCCGCCCACCCACGCTTTGTCTTCCAAACCGAGAACGGGCGCATCTTCCGCCTCCTGCCCGAGGCAGGTGCGTTCGCGGTCGAACAAGGCGGCGCTGCTGGTGACAGTGCAATCAACGACCAGCCTGCGATCCAGGCCGCGATCGACTACGCCCATGCCGTCGGCGCAAGCGAAGTCCGGTTCGAAGCGCCTCTCTACCGTCTCCACTGCACGCCGCGCCTCTCGCCCGCCGAGGACAAGCGCGCAGAGGACGGCCATCCGCTCGTCGTGCGCGCCTCGATTGCGCTTCGCGGCTGCGCGGCGGAACGGACCGTGCTGGATTTCCGTGCTCTCGATGGCGGGGACCCGGAGAGCGATTACCAGCTGGTCGCCACATCGGGCAGCGACCCGACGCTCGCTGTCTGGCGCGGCGGCGGCCTCCTGCTACAGGGCGACGTCAGCGATCCGGGCGCGGGCAACCGCTCCATCGGCCGGCTCGAACTCGACCGGCTGGTCTTAAAGGGCAATCGCCAGCACACCGGCGCTTACGAGTGGCCCGCCGATGCCCAGACGGGTGACGGCTGGGACATTACCGACAAGGCGCTGTGGCTGCAGGACTGCTTTGCCGGCGAGATCGTCTGCCGCGACACCGACATGATCGGCTGGAAGGGAGAGATCTTCTTCACCGCGGGCGAGGCCGACGCAGTCGAGCGGATAGAGCTCACACGCTGCCGCTTCGCCACCAGCAATGGCAGCGCGCTCAATCCCGGTGTCGATGCGGAGATCCTCGCGGTCGATTGCAGCTTCGGCGACTGCTTCCAGGCGCAGGAGGACGTGGCCAAGAATCGCGCGATCTATCGCAATTGCACCTGGTACGATTGCGACGCCATGGGGCTCGGCAGCGGTTCGGCCAATGGCGTCTATTTCGCGCAGGCCTATCCCACGCGTGACGAAACCCTCGCTCCGCCGCTCACGCTGCTCGAGAATTGCGAGTTCCGCGATATCCGTTCGCTGCGTTTCGCAAGCTGGGTGCGCGGCAGCATCCGGACGATCGACTGCGGCATTTCGCTCAATGGCGGAGAGGCACTGGCGCTTCGCGATACCGACCTCACGATCGAATCCTGGCTCGACCGCAAGACGGGCATACACGCACTTGAATTCTACGGGGTCGACAGCCTGACCGAACCCGTGTCCGGAGCGCCTGCGGGGATCTACAAGCTGCCACCCTCGAACGTGCGGATCAGGATCGCGCATCATCGCACCCGTTATGCGCAGGAGCAGGGCCACCAGTGGCTCGGCTGTTTCTGGACCGGCTATATCGATCGTTCCTGCGAGCTGCATGTCGCCGGTGCGAGTGCAGGTGGCGGCGTGCCTCATGGCGGAGCAACGCCGGCGTCGATGCCCCGGGTGACCTATGCGGCATCCGAGCCGACCAGCAATTTCTGGCCGCGCGGCTGGTACAAGCTGCCGCAGCTTTCCGGTCCGGGCGAACTGCTACCCTGTGCCCCGTTCATGACGGTGGAAATGACCAGCGGCATCATCGCCGACATGACGCTTGCCCGCACGCCGCTGGGCGGGGCCGACCACGGTTATGTCGACGGTCAGCGCATCCGATTCGTGAAGGATGGGGCAACCGGTGCGATCCGCTTCGTGAAAGGTGCATCGAATTCATTCGGCGTGCGTGAGACGCGCGTGCTCGACAATGCCTATGACTGGATCGAGTTCAGCTACAATCGCGACTGGCAGCGCTGGGAAGAGGAAGCCTTCTTCTCCGACGCCTGAGGCCCGCACACGGGAGGGGATTAAATGCCCCTCCCGCTTGCCGCGAGGCCGCCCATGCGGAATCAATCACGCATGGCGATTCTCTCCGACAAATGGATCCGCGAGGCGGCAACGACCCGCGGCATGATCGAACCCTTCACCGAGGCCCAGCGCCGCGAGGGAAACATCTCCTACGGCCTGTCGAGCTTCGGCTACGACGCGCGCGTGGCGGACGAGTTCAAGATCTTCACCAACATCGACAGCGCAGTGGTCGATCCGAAGGATTTCGCCAGCAACAGCTTCGTCGACAAGCAGACCGACGTCTGTATCATCCCACCCAACAGCTTCGCTCTGGCACGCACGGTCGAGTATTTCCGCATTCCGGACGACGTGCTGGTGATCTGCCTCGGCAAGAGCACCTATGCGCGCTGCGGGATCATCGTGAACGTCACCCCGCTCGAACCGGGCTGGGAAGGCCACGTCACGCTCGAGTTCTCGAACACGACACCGCTGCCAGCGAAGATCTATGCCAATGAAGGCGCCTGCCAGTTCCTGTTCCTACAGGGTAACGAGCGCCCCGAAGTGACCTATGCCGACCGTGCCGGCAAATACATGGGCCAGCGGGGAGTCACGCTACCGCGGCTCTGACCCGCATGCGGCGCTGACGCTGCGTCTTTGACTCTCGTACCTGCTCGGCGCACATCGTCCCTTGAAAATGGGAGATGCAATAATGGCAGATCGTGAATTCGACATCATCGTCTATGGCGCAACCGGCTACACCGGCCGCCTCGTCGCAGAGCATTTCGTGCGCGAGTACGGTAGTGCGGCAAACGGCCCGAAATGGGCGATGGCAGGCCGCAGCGAAGACAAGCTGACCGCGGTTCGCGACGAGATCGGCGCACCCTCCACCACTCCAATGATCGTGGCAGATGCCGAAGACCCGGCGAGCCTTGAGGCCATGTGCAAGCGCGCAAAGGTCGTCCTGACGACAGTCGGTCCCTACCAGCTTTATGGCGACGCGCTGGTCGAGGCCTGCGTGAAGACGGGCACCGACTATGCCGACCTGTGCGGCGAACCTGCCTGGATGGCCGAGAAGATCCAGCAGCACCACGAGGCCGCAAAGGCGAGCGGCGCCCGCATCTGCTTCTCTTCGGGCTTCGATTCGATCCCGTTCGATCTCGGCGTGCTGATGCTCCAGAAGGAAGCCGTGGCGCGTGAGGGATCGCCCGCGCCGCGCGTGAAGGGCCGCGTGCGCGCGATGCAGGGGACGTTCTCGGGCGGTACGGCAGCCAGCCTCGGCGCCACCATGAAGGCGGCAATGAAGAACCCGAAGATCATTGGCATCCTGCGCGATCCCTTCGCGCTGACGCCGGGCTTCGAAGGCCCCGAGCAGCCCTCGGGCATGGTGCCGCACTATGAAGACGCGCTCGGCAAGTGGGCCGCGCCTTTCGTCATGGCGCCGATCAACACTAAGAACGTCCATCGCACCAACTTCCTGCGCGGCCACCCCTATGGCGAGGACTTCCGCTATGACGAGATGGTCCTCACCAGCCCCGGCGATGCAGGCAAGGCAGCAGCCAACGCCATGGTCGAGATGATGAAGAACCCGTTCGGTGCCAAGCCGCCCAAGCCGGGTGAGGGCCCGACCAAGGAAGAGCGCGAAAACGGTTTCTACGACGTACTGTTCACGGGCGAATGGCCCGACGGAAAGACCATAAAATACGGCGTGAAGGGCAAGTTCGATCCGGGCTACGGTTCAACCAGCCGCATGATCGGCGAGACCGGCATGGCGCTGCTCGAAAGCGATGCCGAGGGCGGCGTGGGCACGCCCGGCTCGTTCCTCGGCGAAGCGCTGGTCGAGCGCCTGCGCGACCATGCGCACCTCACCTTCGCTGTAGAGGACTGACCAACGAAGAAGGGGAGCGCCCGGCGCTCCCCTCGATCATTCAGCCCGATCTTCCTGATCAGAGGCTAAGGCGTACTGCGACGCTGAAGTTGCGGCCCGGGAGCGGCACGAATTCCTTCGTAAAGCTCGAGTGGCGACGACCGGTCTCGTCGAAGATGTTCTCCGCCTTGAGGATCACCGCCAGCGTCGGATCGTCGGCCAACGGCCGCCAAATTGCCGAGGCGTTGACGAAGGTGAAGCCGTCGGTTTCCGTCTCGAAGGGCGAAACCTCGGTCTGGTCGTCGAACCATTCAACTTCGCCGCGCAGCGTCAGGTTGCCGGTGTCGGCTTCCAGCGCGCCCAGCAGGCTGAGCGGCGGGATACGCGGCACGTTGAAGCCGTTGTCTAGCTCTGCATCGATGTAGGATGCGCGCAGGTCGGCAGTCACATCGAGCCCGTCCGTGTCGATGAAGTTCCAGGCCAGCTGGCCTTCGATGCCCGTGTAGGTCGCGTCTTCCTGCAGGTAGACGAAGACCGGTAGTTCGTCTTCCTCGGCGCCGGTGCCGCTCAGGTAGATGAAGTCATCGAACCATTGGCGGTATGCGGCGACCGAAAGGTCGACCGGGCCGAGGCTGCCGCGAGCGAAGACCTCCACGCCCCATGCCTTTTCGAGACTGAGGTCGGGATCGCCGATTTCGAATTGCTGGGTGGCAATGTGCGGGCCTTCGGAGAACAGCTCCTCGGCACTCGGTGCGCGCGCCACGCGCGAGAGATTGATGCCGGTGCGGAAGTTCGGGGTCAGGTCATATGCAAGACCGACCGCGCCGGAGAACGCATTGAAATCGCGCTCGATGCCCAGCGGCGTCGATTCGACATCGGTGGTCTCGAAACGCAGCGAGCCTTCAAGCTGGAGGGGACCATCGCCATATTCCTGCAGTGCGAAGAACGCGAGCTGTTCAGTGCTGTTCGGGGCTACGTAGGCTTCGGCGCCTTCGGCCTGGAAATCGCGTATATAGAGCTGCGTACCGATCGAACCGCGCAGCACGCCGTTTGGGTTCTGGACCAGCTCGGCGCGCGCCTCGATGCCCTCGACATCGAATACGGTGCCGACTTCGTCACCTTCGAATTCGGTGTGGGTGTAGTCGGAATAGCCCGCGCGGATTTTCAGGCGCTGGAAGAAACCGCTTCCCAGCAGGATGTCGCCGCGCATATCGGCGCGGTACTGACGCAGGCCGATGCTGACGGTCTCGGGGCCTTCTTCCTCTTCCTCGATCTCCTCTTCACCTTCTTCATGGTGGTGAGCGCCGGGAAGGATGGGTACGCCATAGAAGGTGTCGTAGACGCCGAAGGACACGCCGAGGCTGGAGCCGTTCTGGAAGAAGGCCAGGCCACCATTGGCCGCCCAAGTCTCGGTGCCGCTATTGAAAAGCGTTCCTTCCGCATTCGCTGCCTCGCGAAGCTCTTCGGCTTCCTCGAATTCACCCTCGGCTTCTTCCTCTTCCGCATCGGCGAGAAGGTCTGCACGAAGATCGTCGGAGAGGACGAAGCCGGGCACTTCGAGGTCGTCGGTCTCGCGGTAAACGCCGTCGACATGGAAGACAAAGCCGCCGCCGAGCGGCACGTCGAGCGATGCACCGCCTTCGCGAAGGTCGGAGACGGTGTCGGCACGGACGAGCGCGTCGAGGTGGAAATCTTCTGCAGGGACGCGTCGCGGGATGCGCTTGTCGATCACGTTGACGGCGCCGCCGATGGCCTGGCTACCGTAGAGAAGCACTGCCGGGCCGCGCAGGACCTCGATGCTCTCGGCGGTCAGCGGATCGATCGAGACGGCGTGGTCGGCCGAAGTGTTCGAAACGTCGATGGCACCGATGCCGTCGACCAGCACCTTCACACGCTCGCCGGAGAAACCGCGCAGGATCGGGCGCGATGCTCCGGGAGCGAAGCCGGTGGCGGTCACGCCGGGCAGGTCGGTCAGCACTTCGCCGAGCTGGCCGTCCATGTTCCGGTCGAGCTCTTCGCCATCGATCACGCTGGTACCTGCCAGCAGGTCGAACTGGCGCAGGCCCTCGGCGCTGACGATGATCGTACCGTCCGGGCCGATCCGGCGATTGTGCAGGTCATCCTCGGCGGTGGTCGTCTCGACCTCTTCCTCGGCGGACTGGTCCTGCGCCAGTGTCGGCGTGGCTGCCGCCACGGCAATCAATGACAACGATGCAGCAAAGCTGCGGCGAAGCGATGAGGTGTGATACAACATATCGGTGCGTAATAACGTTTCATTTTGCAACCGCAACGATTTTCGCGACGAATTGCATATACGCACGACAAACTGCACGGCAGGGCCGTGTGTCGATCGTTCTCGATATGGAGAAAATGGAGCGGGCGAGGCGATTCGAACGCCCGACCCCAACCTTGGCAAGGTTGTGCTCTACCCCTGAGCTACGCCCGCTCACTGGCGCTCTACCGGGCGTGGCCCGGTGGGGAGGCGCGCAGTTAGCAACGCCTCGTGAGTCCCGCAAGCAAAAAAATGCGCAAATTTTCGCAAGCCTTGCAGGCGCACCTCCGCCCCTTCACATTCGCGCGTGAAGGCCCACATGGGGAGCGAACAATCCAACGCATGAAAGGCGATATTACGTGGCAAGCATGGGGCTGAGCATCGACGAGCAGAAGGCAGTCGAGAAATTCAAGCAGGATGTCGTCGAGCCCTCGATGAGCAAGCTCGTCATCCTCGATTTCTATGCCGACTGGTGCGGGCCCTGCAAGGCGATCGCCCCGCTGCTTGAAAAGGTCGCCGCCGAATATGCCGACAAGGGCGTGGTGCTGGTGAAGGTCGATGTCGACCAAGAGAAGTTCATCGCCGCGCAGTTCCAGGTGCAGTCGATCCCGACGATCTACGCCATGTTCCAGGGCCAGCCGGTTGCAGACCTGACCAATGCCCGCAGCGAATCGCAATTGAAGCAGACGCTCGACCAGATCCTCTCGCAGCTGCCCATCCAAGGCGGCGATGCGGGCGGTGCAGAAGCGCAGATGGCGCAGCAGGTCGAACAGTATATCGCGATGGGCGAGCAAATCCTTGGCGAGGGCGATGCCGCGCGTGCAGCAGGCTTGTTCGCGCAGGTGACCGAAATGGCGCCCGACAATGCCGCCGCCCACGCGGGCCTGATCCGCGCGCTGACGCAGGCCGACCAGGTCGAGGAAGCAAAAGGCGTGCTGGCCGCGGCCGAGGCGAACCCGGCGCTTGCAAGCGACCCGCAGATCGAGAACGCCAAGGCTGCACTCGAGCTGGCGGGCAACAAAGTCGATGACGGCGAACTCGCTGCCCTGCGCGAGAAGGCACAGGCAAACCCCGCCGACATGGATGCGCGGCTGGCCTATGCCGAAGCAGCCTTTGCCGCTGGCGACCGCGATGCGGCCGCAGACGAATTGCTCGCCATGATCGAAGCCGATCGCGAGTGGAACGAGGGCGCTGCGCGCACCAAGCTGCTCGACATCTTCAATGCCATCGGCCTTGAGGATCCCTGGGTCGTGACCACACGGCGCCGGCTTTCGAAGCTGCTTTTCGGATAAGCACGGTTTGACACGGCGCCTCTCCATATTTCCTCTGCCCGGTGCAATCCTTTTCCCGGGCCTGCAGCTGCCGCTGCATATCTTCGAGCCGCGCTACCGCGAGCTCGTCGGCAGCGCACTTGCCAAGGACCGGCTCATCGGAATGGTCCAGCCGCAGCGGAACGGCGAGGGTTCTCAGCTATATGAGATCGGGTGCGTCGGGCGCATCGGCGATGTCGAGGCGCTGGAGGACGGCCGCTACAATATCGTCCTCGAAGGCGAGGCACGATTCCGCGTGCTGCGCGAACTCAATGTAACCACTACCTTCCGCCAGGTCGAGGCAGAGCTGATCGAGGACCCCGAAGGCGAGGTGCTCGCCAGCGTCGAGCGCGCCGGCTTCGAGTTCGAGGCCAAGCGCTTCGCCGCCATGCAGGGTTATTCGGTCGACTGGGATTCGGTCGAACGGCTGGACGACGAGACACTGATCAATGGCGTTGCCCAGATCGCGCCCTTCGATCCGGCGGCCAAGCAGGCGCTGCTCGAGGCCGGAACCCTATCGGAACGCTGCGAACTCATGATCCAGCTGATGCAATTCTTCGCTCTGCGCGACGACGGGGACGAGATCGTTACTCTGCAGTGATGCCTTCGGGCGCCTTGAGCGCACCGAGCATGGCAGTGAGCGCAGTGAAGGCATACCGTTCGGCATCCTTCCGATTATAGTTCTCCGCTTGCACGACGAGCACCGCATCATAGGTGGGCACAAGCGCGACAATATTCCCGCCATTGCCCTTCATCATCACAGCGCCCTCGTAACCACGCGGCGAGCGCAGCGGTGTCGACCACCACAGACTTCCATAATGCACATGCTGGCCTAGCTGGTGGCGCGGCGCGACCATCTCCCTGATCCAGCTTTCGGGAATGAGTTGTTCGCCCTCCCAGCGGCCCTTGTCGAGCACGAGACGGCCGATCTTCAGAAGTGCCTCGGCGCCGATAGTGAGCTGGCCGCCCGACTGGATCTCACCGCTGCGCGAGGTACGCCAGACTACGCCCTCGATACCGAGCGGGTCAAAGATGCGCTGCTGAACATAGGTGTCGAAGCGCTGGCCGGTCGCTTTCTCGACGACCTGCCCCAAGAGGAACACGCCAGCCGTGCAATAGGAGAACGGGCCTTCGCCCCGCGTGTCGCGTTCGTAATCGCGTGCCGGCAAGTCGAGGGCGAAGTCCCGCCAGACTCGCGTGCGATACATGCGCTCTTCCTGCCCGGGCGACTTGCGATCCCAGTCGTTGCAGTCGAGCGCCGAGGACATTCCTAGAAGGTCACCCACCGTTATCGAATCCCAGGGGTCGCCGCGCGGCCGCCCGAGATAGGGCCAGACCTTCACTTGCGTATCGGCGAGCGCGCCGTCGGCAATTGCCGTGCCGACTGCGAGCGCGGTGATTGACTTGCCCGCCGAGCGTATGTCGATCGGCGTTCCGGCATCCTCGCCGTCGAAGTGCTCGAGGAATACCCGCTCCCCGCCTTGTTCCGCCGCGAGGACCGCGATCTTGCCGAGGTCCTTCTTCGCAATGGCGCTGCGAAGCTCCTCCATGTCGTAGTTCGGCAGCGGCTGCGCGGCCGAAGGGACGGCGAAGGCCAGGGCGACAAGAGCCGGAAAGAAGCGCATCACCGGCACTCTAACGCCCCGAGGTGAACCGGGCGCGAATGGCGCTAGATCCCGAAAGAGCCGCGCAGCCCGTCGATGACATATTGCGCCGCGAGCGCTGCCAGCAGCACGCCGAGGACGCGGGTAATCGCGGCTTCGACCTTGTCGCCGAGCAGCCGCAACAGCGGGCCGGCTGCAATCAGCGCGAGCATGGTGATCAAGAGCACTGCCCCCAATGCACCAAGAACCGTCAGCGTCTCGGTGAGATCGTCCGCCTCGTTCATGAGCAGCATTATCGCGGCGATCGCGCCGGGGCCGGCCAGCATCGGGATCGCCATAGGGAAGATGGAGACGTCCTCGACCTCGGGCGTGGCAGCGACTTTCTCTGCACGCTCCTCGCGGCGTTGGGTGCGCTTCTCGAAGACCATTTCGAAGGCGATCCAGAACAGCATGAGGCCGCCCGCGATGCGGAAGCTGTCGAGGTCGATGTGGAGCGCGCCGAGCAACTGCTCTCCGAAGAGGGCGAATATCAGCAGGATCACGCCCGCGATGAAGGATGCGCGGATCGCCATGTTGCGGCGCTGCGCCTGCGTCGCGCCCTTGGTCAGCCCGGCGTAGATCGGCGCGCACCCCGGCGGGTCGATCACCACGAACAGCGTAATGAAAGCTGAGAGGAAAAGCTGGGTCATTCTTGCTCCTGCGCGGGCCAGCTATGGTCCATCACCGTGGCCCAGCCGTCTGCGGTCCAGGCCATGACTTCGAAATTGCGTCCGGCGCCGTCGGCATTCCAGCGCCAGGCGAGCGTCCGGTCGCGCGAACGCATTTCCGTCATGCCGTCGGCAGCAGGCGGAAGCGCGCCGGGCGGTGTCTTGCAATCGGCCACCCTGCCATCGGCGGATACGAGGCCGTCGACCACGATCTCGCCAGGCTGCGGCGCCGGCTGTTCGGGGCGCTTCGGCGGCTGCGGATCGTCGAGCGCGGCCATCGTCTGCAGCCAGTCGTAGTCGCCCGAGAGATTACGGCGCCAGCTGGTGACGTACTCACCCACCTCGCCATCGGCAGTTTCGAAGCGGCCGTCGCTGACCGCGAAACGCCCGTCGCAGCTCATCCAGACGAGCTTGGGCGTCCAGCTTGCGGCCAGCTCGCCTCCGTGAAGGAGTGTGGAGTTGGCCGAAGCGAATGCGGACAGCGCCGACCTGCGGCCCACCTCGCGCGCGCGCTGCAGCTTCTCTATTTCGCGGGCGACGATCCGGCTGGGCTGCGCCGCACCGGGTGCGGAGTAAAGCGCGCGCGCATAGGCGTCGCGCGAGAACCTCTGCTGAGCGCAGCCTGCGAGCATTGCCGCCAGAGCCACGATCGAGAGTGCACGGGTGATCACAGGCTCGAGGGCACCTCGAGGCCTGCATTGCGATAGGCCGCGACCAGCGTATTGCGCAGCAGCACGGCGATGGTCATCGGGCCCACGCCTCCGGGCACGGGCGTGATCGCTCCGGCAACTCCCTGCGCACCAGAATAGTCGACATCGCCGACCAGGCGGCCTTTCTCCTCGCCCTCGGCGGGGGGAAGCCGGTTGATGCCGACGTCGATCACTGTCGCACCGTCCTTCAGCCACTCGGCTTTGACCATCTCGGCCCGGCCCACCGCGGCAACGACGATGTCCGCGCGCTTGACCACAGCGGGCAGGTCCTTCGTCCGGCTATGCGCGATCGTGACAGTCGCGTTGGCGTCGAGCAGCAGCTGCGCCATCGGCTTGCCGACGATATTCGAACGGCCGATCACGACAGCTTCGAGGCCCGAGAGATCGCCCAGCCGGTCGGTCAGCAACATCATGCAGCCGAGCGGGGTGCAGGGCACGAAGCCGCTCTGGCCCACGGCGAGCCGGCCCGCATTCGTGACGTGGAAACCGTCGACATCCTTGTCGGGGCTGATGCTGGCGATGACCGCCTGCTCGTCGAGATGGTCCGGAAGGGGAAGCTGCACGAGGATACCGTCCACGGCATCGTCCCTGTTGAGCTGGTCCACCAGCCCGAGAAGGTCGGCCTCCGAGGTATCGGCGGGCAGCCGGTGTTCGAAGCTTTCCATGCCCGCAGCGACAGTCGCCTTGTGCTTGCTCCGCACATAGACCTGGCTTGCAGGATCCTCGCCAACCAGAACCACCGCGAGGCCTGCCTTGCGGCCCGACTTGCCTTCGAACTGCGAAGCGAGCGCACCGACGCGTTCGCGCAGCAATGCGGCGAAGGCTTTCCCGTCGATCCGTTCTGCGGTCATACGGCGAGGATGATGTTGCGCAGCACGATCAGGATGATCTGCAGCACGATGATCAGGACCAGCGGCGAGAAATCGATCGCACCGGTATTGGGCATCAGCCTGCGGATGGGCCCGAGGACCGGATCGAGCAGGCGGTTGATGGCATCATAGACGCTCATCAGGAATTCGTTGCGGCCGACCACGTTGAACGCGAACAGCAGGCCGATGATGAACTGGATGATGATCAGCATCACGAAGATGGACGTGATCATTTCGATGATCTGGTAGAGGGTGATGAGCACTTAGGTCGAACCCCGTTGGCTGTTTGGCAATCCCGGTGGCACAGCCTCTACAAGAGGCCGCTCGCTCCCGCCACCCCTAAGCAGCGCTTATCAGTGTACCGGCACCGCGCTGGGTGAAGAATTCGAGCAGCATCGCATGCGGCACGCGCCCGTCGAGAACGACCGCCGCCTCGCAGCCTGCCTCGACTGCATTCACGCAGGTCTCGAGCTTGGGTATCATCCCGCCGCTGATCGTGCCGTCCTCGCGCAGCTTGGCGATATCGGCTGGAGTGAGGTCGGTGAGCAGATTGCCCTGCTTGTCGAGCACGCCGCTGACATCGGTCAGCAGCAACAGGCGCGCCGCACCCAGCGCCGCCGCAAGCGCGCCCGCCATGGTGTCGGCGTTGATATTGTAGGTATGGCCCTCCGCATCGCTGCCGATGGGCGCGATCACGGGGATCATGCCCGCCGCAGTCGCGGTCTCGATGATGGTCGTGTCGACTGCGCTGGGCTCGCCCACGAAGCCGAGGTCGAGCGCCTTCTCGATATTGCTTTCCGGGTCCTTGGTCGTGCGTTCGACTTTGCGTGCCGTCACCAGCCCGCCGTCCTTGCCCGAAAGGCCGACCGCCTTCCCGCCGGCCCGCGCGATCGAGCCGACGATCGACTTGTTGATCGCACCTGAGAGGACCATCTCCGCGACCTCTGCAGTCGCCTTGTCGGTCACGCGCAGGCCGTCGACGAACTTGGTCTCGACACCTAGCTTCTCGAGCATGGCCCCAATCTGCGGACCTCCGCCATGGACGACGACCGGGTTGATCCCGACCGCCTTCAGCAGCACGACGTCCTCGGCAAATTCGCGCGCGGCGTCTTCGTCGCCCATCGCGTTGCCACCGTATTTCACCACGAAGCTCTTGCCCGCATATCGCTGGAAATAGGGCAGGGCCTCGATCAGCGTCTGCGCCTTGGCGCTCGCGCCCTGTGTGTCGGTGGCTGTGGTCTCGGTCATCGAAAAGAAACGCCCGCGCTGTTTCGAACAGCGCAGGCGTTAGCTTGCCCGCAGCGCGGGCGGAAGGGGCTTCAGCCCTATTCGGCGGTTTCAGGGTCGGTCACGACCTCGACTTCACCGCCCTCGGCCGTGATGGTCGTGTCGTTCTCGGCGCCATTGACTGGCGGCAACTCATCATCGCCGGCAAGGTCGAGATCGGTGTTCAACCGCTCTTCGGTGGTGGTGATGGCCTCATCGGGAATGGTCTCCGGTCCCGCGTCGCCATCCGTGTTGAAGAGCACGAAGACGAAAGCCACCGCTATCAGCACGATCACGCCCACCCACATCCAGCGGGTTCCGGGGGCCTTGGTATCGGGTACAGGGTCGTTCATGCGTAGTCTCCAGTTTGATTACATCGTTGCATTCCCAATGGGTTGGAGACGAGAGCGTTCCGTAATGCGCCAGCTTGTGTATGGTCCCCCAATGCACATCAGACATTTCCTGCCCTCCTTCGCCCTGTTGCTTGCCGCATGCTCGACCGTGCAAGACACCGAGGGTGCCCCCGGCTTCTGGCAAGCGCTCGAAAGCCATTGCGGCAAGGCCTACGAAGGCGCGCTCGCCAGCGAAGACGAGCGCGATGCGGACTGGGCGGGTCGGACAATGGTCGCACATTGGGCGAGCTGCGATGAGGATCGCATCGCCATCGCCTTCCATGTCGAGGAAGCCGACGGCAGCGGATGGGACAGGTCGCGCACCTGGCTCATCTCGCGAACCGGTGAAGGACTGCGGCTCAAGCATGATCACCGCCACGATGACGGCGAGGAGGATGCCGTGACGCAGTATGGCGGAGACACCGCAACGGCAGGAAGCGCCGGCGCACAGGACTTCCCTGTCGACGCCTACTCGATCGCGTTGTTCGAGCGCGAGGGACTGAATGCCTCTCTGACCAATGTCTGGCGGGTGGAAGTAGACCCGGCGGGCACCGAGAACGCGCGCTTTGCCTACCAGCTCACGCGCAGGAACGACCCGAGCAGGCTGTTCCGGGTCGAATTCGACCTGACGGAACCGGTGGAATCGCCGCCTCCAGCCTGGGGCTGGTGAGCACGATCAGTCTCGGGCGATCAGCTCACTCGTCCCAACCGTAAGACTTGCGGACCGCAGCTGCTTCTTCGGGAGGCATGTAGTCCAGCATGACCCGAACGGTGTAGAAGCCGTGCGCTTTCCCAACCGGGTCCACATAGCCCCAATCGCTGATCTCGCTGATTGGCACGCGCACCGGATCGCCCATACGCCAGCCTTCCGCATGCGGATTGTTCTGGAGCCGCCCGGTCAGATAGGCACCGTCGCGGGCGACATTATCGACCCAGATATGCTCATATCCTTCGAGCGGGAACTTGAAGGTGATGTTCGCCGTGCCGAGGGGCGGGTCGGCGAGAATCGCAAGCCATTTATCACTCGTCTCGAGCGCTTTTGCTTTCGCCGCATTCATTCGCTCGTCAGTGTCGCGCACCGTCATTACGGGATCGCCGTCGGGCTGCTGATCCTGCGCGGCCAGCGAGAGCGGCGCGAGGAGCAGCGCTCCGGCGAGTGCAGCCGAGGCGGGTCGGCGCATCATTCGGGCTTCCCGCCGGTGATGCCGTAGCCTTCGACAGCCTCGTTCTCGACGTAGCCGGCATGGTACATGTCCATGTAAATCGTGCGTTCGGCCGGTTCGCTGCCGGCACAGGTCACGACATAGGCGTCGACGATATTGCCGAAAGGTCCCATGCCGACATTGCCGGCGCGGGTGAATTCGGGGCGCGACAAATCGGCGCAGCGCAGGCGCGAGAGATAGGCGCGCTGACCCTGCGGACGCGAAGCGCGCACGGGGTTCTGCCTGGAGCCAAGCGGGTGCTGCGCCGCCTCGGCCAGCGCCTTGTCGAGTTCGCCGCCGCTGACAGCGGATTCCCCGGCGAGCATGCGGGCGAGATAGAAGTCGGTATTGGCATCGGTCTGAGGCGCGACGGTGGTAACGCATCCGCCCAACGCCATGGCCGAAAACGACGCGACAAGCGCGTGGTGAAATTTCATGACAGTCCTCCCTGTTGCCAATGGCTTAACGGGTAGGAAGCCTGCCCGCCAGAGCTTTTGATACAGGGGAGGAACGCTAGTCGGTGGCCGGTGGATATTGCGGCGCGGGGCCGTGATCGAGACTCAGGCTTTCGAGCAGGCGGAAGCGCCCCTCTTCCGGCATCCATTGCCAGATATGCAGGTAACGCCCGCCACCGGTCTGTACCCAGCCGATCTCTTCGCCGCGCCATTCATGGAAGGTGTGATACGCCTCTTCGAGCGCGCCCCATTCGCCGAGCTTGCCGATCGTCCGGCTGCCGGGGACCAGCAGGCGCCGGTTCTTGTAGCCTTCGTTCGGCTGGCCCGGTTTGCGGCTGTCGCAATTCTTGCGCGCCTGCCCGATGAACTCCTCCGCGCTCGATGCGGGCAAGCCGACAAGATCGTGGATCATGCGAAAGTCGGCATGAAGCATCGGCGCGACCATGTCGGGATCGCAGCCTTCGAAGAACCCCCAGAACAGCTTTGCATCGTTGGCCTCGATGCGCGCCGTCATTTCCTCGCCGACGGGCATAGGCACAGGCACTTCGACCACGGCGGGCGCGGCCTGGGCAAGCAGTATTGCGGCTAAGGCGGACATCGTTCTCTCCCTTGGTGTATGGCTTGAATAATACAGTAATCGCAAGGGTCAAGCCCTGCGTTTTACCTTTGCTCCCAAATGACTTACACTCGCCGTCATCGCATTTTCTGGGAGGGACAGCATGGCCGACGACAGAAACAATCTCGAAGGTGACCGCGTACGCTTGGGCACGCAGCCGCCGCCGGTCGAAGAACGCCGCCGCCCACCGCAGCCCTCGCAAGGCTTCGATGCCAACCGGCCGACCATCGTCTCGATCCTCTATCTCGCCAGCTTCGTGACCGGTATCACCGGTCTCATCGGCATCGTTCTGGCCCACGTATGGCAGGGCGAAAACGATGAGGAGTGGATGGCCTCGCACTACAGCTACCTGATCAGGACATTCTGGTACGCATTCCTCGCAGGTATCGTCGCGACGCTGCTCAGCATCGTGTTCATCGGGCTGCTCATGTTCCCGATCATCGCGATCTGGTTCGGCGTGCGCAGCGTGATGAGCCTCATGAAGGCCCAGCGGCGCGAGCCGATGCCGGACCCCCAGACCCTGCTCTTCTAGGACAGCCTGGCGCGCAATCCGGCTAACCCGCGCGCGCGTCGATCTCCGCTGCCAGCGAAGCGTAGTCAGCGTGGCCGGTTACCGGCTCGACGCGCTCTGCCCACATGCGGTCGATCTCGGCGGCGATCGCTTCGGGCACGGACTTCTTGTCGCTGCCGGCCGCCTGCACCTTGGTCGAATCGCTCGAGGCCGGAATGCCCAGCTTCTCATCCATCACGGCGCAGACCATCGCATCGTCGAACCGGTCCTTGTACTCATGCATGAATTCGCGCGACGTGCTCGCTGCGACGGCGGCGACATCCTCTTCGCTCAGGTCCAATCCCAGGAAACCGGCCATCATGCGGATCATCGCGGGCTGGTTCTTCGCCGCCCAGCGATAGGTGACGAGCAGCGTGTCGTCCTCGTCACGGCGCGCGTACCAGCTCAGCAAGTGAGTGAAGTAGTCGCAGCCGCCCGGCCCACCGCCGAGCCAAAGCGGCATGAATTCCTCGAGCGAGATCGCCCCGCTTTCGAGGTGCCAGCCATCGAAAAAGCGGTGCATCGAGACGAAGGTCTCGTGCGGGTCGCGCAGCGTCACGATATAGCGCGATCCCGCAGGCAGCCGCTCGTATTCGCGGTGGCTCTTGAAACCGCGCGGATGGGCCCGCTGGGGCGCATTCATATCCATGTCGAGGATCGTCGCGGTGTCCTCCCACGGCGTCATCCGGCTGATGTCGTCGAAGTCCATGTCTGTCTTGCCGGTAGCGGCGACCATGCGCAGCTGGTGGAACATCTGCTGCGTCATCGTGGTGCCGCTCTTGGCCCAGCTGGTGATGTAGACATCGCCGTCCTGAGGCGTGACCGCATGCCGAGGCGCCGGCTCGGTCAGCCCGGCCAGCGCGCCCATGTTCGCTCCGAATTCTTCAAGGTTCCGCGCGCGGCGGCCGACTCCCAGCACCATATGCCCCTCCCGGACGTGGCGCGACCCGTCGACCCTGCACGCGCAGTGTTAGCAAGGCGGAGGTCGGGAGGGAAGCGCGGCCCTATTCGGCGGGTTCACCACCTTCTTCCGGCACCGGGGTCATCGGCGTGTCGGGCGTGTCGACCGGCACCGCATCGGGATCCTCCTCGGTGACGATCAGCTCGCCGCCGCTCAGGTCCTCCGCATCGGCCTCATAGGTCGGCTCCTCGGCCTCGCCGCCACAGGCAGCCAGCGCGAGCGCCGCACCGAGCGGCAGGATGGAACGGGCGATTATGTCGAGTTTGGTCATGACCACTTCTCCTGTGAGGCAGGCGACTCCCGCCGATGGACGCGCAGGTTTGCACCTGCAGTGAGGCGATGCAAGCGGGGCCGGTCAGGCCGCCGCCCGCGCCCGTGTGACGATCGCGGTGATCTCGTCGAGCAGCTTGAGGCGCTGCTTCTTGAGCGCTTCGAAGCGCTCGTCGCTCGCCGCTTCGGTCTCTGCCTCGATCCGGTGCACCTGGCGGTTCACCTCGTGATATTCGTCGGCGAGGCGCGCGAAATGCGCATCCTGCGTCTTGAGCTGCGTGACCAGCTCGCGATCTCTTTCGAAGATCTTGGTCAGTTCGTTCGGTGTGTGCTGCGACATGCGTGTGTCCTTTCTCGTGTGTTGCAGCGTGGCCTAGCGCGGTTGGAGGAACCGATCCTTGAGCCAGATCAAATCGGCCAGAGAGCTGGCGCATGTGCGGCCCATGCGCGCTTTGGACCGGGCAGGCGGCAAACGCCTACAGGATGGAACAGATGGAACACGGTCCTGGCAGGAAAAATCGCACCGCCCCAATAGCGCTCGTTCCCATTGTTCCGCGGTGCTGGTGAGGGCCGTGATCATGGGCGTAACCTTGGCGGTCCTCAAGCGAGTAGGAAACCGGCAGCGGCGATTGCGGAGCGCTCGCATCACGCTATCGTGCGGCCCGATGGTCAAGCACGCACGGTTCAGGTCCCCACGCCGCAGCGTGATCAGGAAATTCCGGCGCGGCGCCTGGTGGGTGCTGCTTCTCGCCCTGCTCGCCACCTCACTGCTCTTTCGCGACCGCATCAATCCACCGGCGCCCTTCAGCACGGTCGGCACGACCTTCGGCCTGTGCGGGGAGCGCGGGCGCGGGCCTTGCGTGATCGACGGCGATACCGTGGCCATCGGCAAGCGCCGCGTACGTCTTACCGGATATGACGCTCCCGAACTCGACGGGGCTTGCGCGGCGGAGCGCGCCAAGGCCCATGCGGCCCGCGCTCAGCTGCACGCTTGGCTCGCGAAGGGCCGCTTCGAATGGACCGGCGGCAGCGAGCCGCCATACGACCGCTACGGCCGGGAGCTGCGCGAGGCGCGGCGGGGCAACAACCTACTCGCCGACCACATGATCGAGGCAGGCCTCGCCGAAGGCAGCGGCTGGGGCGCGCAGGCGGTGGACTGGTGCGCCGGCGATGGCTGAAGACAAAGCACCGGTGGCCGGGCATAGTCGGGCTATGAATATCCTCCGTGCCGGGCTGATCTATTGGGCGGCGATCTTCGCGCTTGGTTTCGCGCTCGGCACGCTGCGCGTCCTGTGGGGTGCGCCCGCGCTCGGCGAGGCTGTCTTCGTGTTGATCGAAGTGCCGGTCATGCTCGCCGCCAGCTTCGCGACCTCGCGGTGGCTGACCGGGCGGTTCGGCATAGCGAATCTGGCGCAGGCACTCGCAATGGGCGGGCTGGCATTCGCCTTGCTGCTCGCAGCCGAAATGGCGCTTGCCCTTGGCTTGTTCGGCCAGACGGCGGGCGAGTGGCTGGCAGAGATGTGGCGGGCGCCCAAACTCTACGGGACGATCGGCCAGATCGGTTTCGGCCTGATGCCGGGGCTGGTCCTCGGCTTCGCGCAGCGTCGCGCGCAAAGCGGCAAGGCGCGGGGGCATTGATCGTGCTATGGCCGCTCGCATGACGCAGGTCACCGCACCCCAGCTTCCGCCCGAGAGCCTGCTTGCAAGGCGGCGCGGGCCGGAGTGTTATCGCGATGCCTTCCGCGCCAGCGTGACGGGCGAGGTCTCGCTGGGCGAGCTGATCACCGCCTTCTTCTCGAGCCGCACCTTCCTGACCGAGCGCATGGCGCTGCACCTGATCGGACGCGGCGCGGGCCATGCGGAAATCGCTGCGCTCGCCGCGGGCCGGACACAGGGCTTCGCCGCATGGGAAGTCGAGGCGCGCGAGGAGGACGAGCTCCTGATGCACGATTTCCTCGACAAGACCTGCTGCTGGCTGGCGGTGTCCTCGCGCGGGGAAGACGGAGCGCTCGACGGCCCGCTGCCGGTGCCGGAGACGGGCCGGACCTTCATCTGGTTCGGCACCGCCGTCCGCGAATTCGAGGGCCCGATCGTCAGCCGCCTGAGAGGCGCCCACCGCTGGTACGCGCGGCACCTTCTGGAGGCTGCGGCGCGGCGGTTGGTATGAGTTTTGAGCAGAAATCAGAGGATTTGTCTGTCAGTCCTCTTCGGCCTGTTCGACTTTCGCCTTCAATGCTCTCGATGTAAGCGGTCCGATCACACCGACTATCGGCAAGCCCTCGTCGGCTTGGAAATCCATAACCAATGCTTTTGCTTCAGACGTGAATTGAAATTTAGATGCATTCCCTTCGACCCATGCACGATTCTCGTCCAAGCCTTTCAATGTAGCTATTTGAGATAGCGTAGCTTGCGCTGAAAGAGCCCAGTAGCGCTCTGCTTGATCTCCGTACCCGATGCGCTCCAATTGCTGCGCCAACGCGCCTGCTGCTGAACCGATTTCGTAAGAGTTTGTACTAGAATCTGCCGTAGCTGCTAGATTTGCGAGATAGGGTTCGATCTCATCGACGTATTGCTGATCCACTAATTCGGCAGTCAATTCCCCAAGTCGGGGAACTTCCAGGGTAGCCGAACTAAAGCCCAGCTCGCGGAAAGTGAACACAACGCTTGATGCGCAGTCCGCCGTCCTCTCCTCCTCTGGCGGTTTTTCATAGAGAAATCTCGCTACAGGTTCTGCTGATAACTGTTGTCCATCACAGCCTTGTTCGCTTTGAAAACCATCCTCCCCCTCTGTTCTTCCAATGACGCGTCGACTTTCACCGTTCACGACCATAATCTTGGCACGAATAGGTTCGCCGGATGACTCTTCTTTTACATCAACGCGAAATTGAGCAAAACTCGGAGAAGCGATACCCCAAAGTGCAACCAAGCTGAGGCCTACGGAAATGCGGACAGTCATAATGAGCCTCCCATGGAAATCATCTCAATCGTGCCAGATTTTCTCGCTACTTCGATAAAAACAAGCAAGAAACCCGCCCAATGGCACAGATCGAGTCGACCTAAACCCAATCTGCGGCCTGGCTATTTAAACAATATGATAGCCAGAATGATTGCAGCGATCAGGGTTCCAAATACCAAGATCGCCATCCAGTGAGCCACTACGAGTCCTTCAAGAGATCCTGCTTTTAGCAATCGGACCCCATCGCCCTCATCCGGTGAATTGAAGACCATAGTTAGATCACCGGATTGGCTTACTCGGTCAATTTCAAATGACAGGTAACTGCCAGGGGGAAGCTTTGCAGATAGGACCACTTCAGTCCCGCTGACATCTCGTTCGACACCCTGAGGTGCGACAGGCTTTGAAGGAGTTATGGTGCCCTCGTTGCGGAAGCATGGTCGCCTATCGGGACAAGTCAGGGCAAACTCAAATACGCCTATGACGCTATCGCGGGATGCGTTCTCGACTGAGAGAACAGTCACCTCGTCACCCGGGTATTGGACGGTCGTGTGCAACGAATAGAGCAGGACACTCCCGTCCCGAGTAGCGGCAATCATGCTGGTAAGCTGCCACCCAAGGATCGCAAAAACTATCGTCGCGAACAGTTCGCTCTTCTTCGTCCAATTTCCGGGAGCCGAAGCCAAAAATCTCTCACTTCACCAATAACGAGGTACGGCCTCACTCCGCCGCGACAGCCCCTTCGCCGTCTTCGAACAGGCCCGGACCGTCGTCTGCGACTTCCTCCTCGTTCGCCGCCTTGGCGCTCTGGCGCTTGTCGAAGCTCGACCAGACGGTGTTCCAGTCGCCCTTGGTCGCGCCCTTCGAATATTCGGTCGCGCGGGTTTCGAAGAAGTTGGCGTGCTCCACGCCGTTCAGCAGCGGGGCGAGCCAGGGCAGCGGGTGATCGTCGATCATGTAGATCGGCTGCATGCCCAGCTGGCCGAGGCGCCAGTCGGCGATGTAGCGGATGTACTTCTTGATGTCCTTCGCCGTCATGCCCGACACCGGGCCCATTTCGAAGGCGAGGTCGATGAAGTTGTCTTCGAGACGCACCGTCTTCTGGCAGATGTCGACGATGTCTTCCTTGACCGCCTTGGTCAGGCAGTCACGCTCGCGCACGAACTCGTGGAACATGCGGATGATGCCTTCGCAGTGGAGGCTCTCGTCGCGCACCGACCAGCTGACGATCTGGCCCATGCCCTTCATCTTGTTGAAGCGCGGGAAGTTCATCAGCATGGCGAAGCTGGCGAAGAGCTGCATGCCTTCCGTAAAGGCGCCGAACATGGCCAGCGTGCGGGCGATGTCCTCGTCGTTGTCGACGCCGAACTGCTGCATGTAATTGTGCTTGTCGGCCATTTCCTCATAATCGAGGAAGGCGGAATATTCGCTTTCCGGCATGCCGATCGTGTCGAGCAGGTGGCTGTATGCCGCGATGTGCACCGTCTCCATGTTGGAGAAGGCGGTGAGCATCATCTTGATCTCGGTCGGCTTGAACACGCGACCGTACTTGTCGTGGTAGCAATCCTGCACTTCCACGTCGGCCTGGGTGAAGAAGCGGAAGATCTGCGTGAGCAGGTTGCGCTCGTGCTCGGTAAGCTTCTGCGCCCAGTCGCGGCAGTCTTCGCCGAGGGGAACTTCCTCCGGCATCCAGTGGATCTGTTGCTGGCGTTTCCAGAATTCATAGGCCCACGGGTATTCGAAGGGCTTGTAGGTCTTTCTGGCTTCGAGCAACGACATCTTGTGTCTCCGGCGTTTGTGTTCAGCGACTCATATAGGGAATCAGAAGCCGGAATCGAAGGCAAGAGGTAATGATTCGGCGGGGATAAGACTGGATAAGTTTTTTTGTCCCCGTGGTGCCGCGGCACGGAATACTCCCGAACCCGCCCGAAGCGTACGACGAACGGTGGAACGCGATCCCGCTCCGGCCCGTTGTTCGGGCAAAGGAGTTTGAAAAATGGGCGAATACGCACCCGAAGACCAGCGCACGATCCACAAGAATGCCGGGCCCGAGCAATCGATGAGCAACTGGCATGAAATCGAGAAAAGCGAACGCCAGCGCCAGCACGAGCAGCAGGAAGAGCAGTCGCAGCAGGGCGAGGCCCAGCGCGGTTACGGAAATGCGCGCAACGAAGACGGCCAGATGGAACAGGACATCGCGACCGACAGCCTCGGCGACCAGCCGCTTGCGCAGGGCGATGCCTCGACGGGCACCGCGCAGCCGGGCGAAATTTCCTCGCGTCCCGACGAGCGCGCCGCGGCCGACGCAAACAGGCCGCTCGGCTCGAGCTGACCCACACGAGTTTCACAGTACGGGGCTAAGCGGACTTGTTCGGTTTTCCCCTTTTGCGGGCAAGTCTCGCAACCCCGGCGCCCCGTCCGTAAAAAGGCGGGGCGTCAATCTGTCTGGCCTAGGGCTGCGCTGCGGTTGGTTGAACTCTTGCCCAGTCGCAAGGAGCGCTTCCCGAAGGCGGTTTGCCGGTCCTCCGCACCCCTTTCTTCAACCCGTGCATGAGCTTCGACGAAGCGTGGACCGATACCCTCGACCGCCCGTTGGTAAGGTATAAGCAACGCAAAACAAAAGGGTTTTACATGTTTGAGAAGCTACGCATCAAGGAACATATGGAAGTCGCCAACTCGGAAGGTCTCCACGTCGGGACCGTCGATGCAGTGCAGGACGACGCCATCAAGCTGACCAAGTCGGACAGCGCGGACGACATGCACCACTTCCTGTCGCTGGATGACGTCGAGAAGATCGACGACAACCGCATTTACCTGAAGGAAGGCGCACGCATTCCCGAAGGTCTCGGCAACAAGGCAGTCATGGAAGACGCCTAAGCCGGTCTAGCCGGATTTCTTCCGGCCACGAAAAAGCCCCGCTCTCCAGATCGGAGGGCGGGGCTTTTGCATTGTCTCTGCCGGATTACTGGCAGGCGAGGCATTCCTCGTAATCGGTCTGCTCGGCGGCGAGTTCGTACTTCGCCGCGTCGGCGGTGTTGTCGGCTTCGACGCCGCCGGCGAAACCGGCGCGCTGCACCGACTTCGAGCGGAGGTAGTAGAGCGACTTGATGCCCTTCTCCCACGCCTGGAAGTGCAGCATCATGAGGTCCCACTTGTCGACGTCGGCCGGGATAAAGAGGTTCAGCGACTGCGCTTGGTCGATATAGGGGGCGCGATCGGCTGCGAATTCGAGCAACCAGCGCTGGTCGATTTCGAAGCTGGTCTTGAACGTCGCCTTCTCTTCCGGCGTCAGGAAGTCGAGGTGCTGGACGCTGCCGCCCTTCTCGAGGATCGAGTTCCAGATCGCAGTCGAGTTCTTGCTCTTCTTGTCGAGCAGCTTTTCGAGGTACGGGTTCTTCACCACGAAGCTGCCCGAAAGCGTCTTGTGGGTGTAGATGTTGGCCGGGATCGGCTCGATGCAGGCGCTGGTGCCGCCACAGATGATCGAGATCGACGCGGTCGGCGCGATCGCCATCTTGCAGCTGAAGCGCTCCATCGCGCCCATTTCTTCCGCGTCGGGGCATGCGCCGCGTTCCTTGGCGAGCATCATCGATGCTTCCGAAGCCTTGCCCTGGATGTGCTTGAACATCTTCAGGTTCCAGACCTTGGCCATCGGGCTTTCGAAGCCGATGCCCTTCTGCTGGAGGAAGGAGTGGAAGCCCATCACACCGAGGCCGACGCTGCGCTCACGCGAGGCGGAGTACTTGGCGCGAGCCATCTCGTCGGGTGCGCGGTCGATGTAGTCCTGCAGGACGTTGTCGAGGAAGCGCATGACGTCCTCGATGAACTGCTTGTCTTCGTTCCACTCGTCCCACTTCTCGATGTTGAGCGAGGACAGGCAGCAGACCGCAGTGCGGTCGTTGCCGAGGTGGTCGATGCCGGTGGGCAGGGTGATTTCCGCGCACAGGTTCGAGGTCGAGACCTTGAGGCCCAGATCGCGGTGATGCTTGGGCATCATGCGGTTCACCGTGTCCGAGAACACGATGTAGGGCTCGCCCGTGGCGAGGCGTGTTTCGACCAGCTTCTGGAAGAGACCGCGAGCGTCGACCGTCTTGCGGACGCTTCCGTCTTTCGGGCTGACGAGGTCGAATTCCTCGCCGTTGCGGACCGCTTCCATGAATGCGTCCGTGACCAGCACGCCGTGGTGCAGGTTCAGCGCCTTGCGGTTGAAGTCGCCCGAGGGCTTACGGATTTCGAGGAATTCCTCGATCTCCGGGTGGGTGATGTCGATGTAGCAAGCTGCCGAGCCGCGGCGCAGCGAACCCTGCGAGATGGCAAGCGTCAGCGAGTCCATCACGCGTACGAAGGGAATGATGCCGCTGGTCTTGCCGTTGAGGCCGACCGGCTCGCCGATGCCGCGGACATTGCCCCAGTAGGTGCCGATGCCGCCGCCCTTCGAGGCGAGCCACACGTTCTCGTTCCAAGTGCCGACGATACCGTCGAGGCTGTCCGAGACCGAGTTGAGGTAGCAAGAAATCGGCAGGCCGCGCGTGGTGCCGCCGTTCGAGAGAACGGGCGTTGCGGGCATGAACCACAGCTTCGAGATGTAGTCGTAGAGGCGCTGCGCGTGCTCGGCGTCATCGGCGAAATAGTCGGCGACGCGCGCGAACAGGTCCTGATAGGTTTCGCCGGGCAGCAGGTAGCGGTCTTCGAGCGTTTCCTTGCCGAACTCGGTCAGCAGATCGTTGCGGCTGTCGTCCGTCTTCACGTCGAAACGGCGATCCAGGACCTTCTTGCTGTCATCCTTCGCAGCGGCGGCCTTGGCGACTTCCGCCATTGCACCGGCCATCGCTTCGCCGGCCTTTTCGGCGACGAGCTCTTCACTGCCCTTGTCTGTCTTTTCCATGGCCACTGCCTTTTCCGGCTTCTTTTTCGCCTTCGCGGGAGCGGTATCTTCGACAGTGTCCTGCGTATCCAGATCCAGACCCATCGCCGCTTCGTCTCCGCTCTTGAAATCCATCATTAGCCCCGCCGTTTGTGTGTTCGCCAATTTCGTCCGAACGAGCAGGTCTGCGCCCCCGCCAATTCGCCTGTATCGAGTCGGCGAGAACCTCCCCCCGCCTAGCATCGAAAGCCTTGGGAGAGGTCGAAAACTTATCCAGTTTTCTCCACAGACTTAGGGCCGAATCCGCCTTCACCCCAATATGGGGAGGAAAGGTGAAATCGCTAGGTCTTGTAGGTACCCCCAGGCAACCGACCACTAGATACTGAATCAGACGTCGAATCTGCGCAAGAGGGTCAACGCGATTTTAACTGCTCTGAGATGCAGAATGGCGGGGTGTATCATCATGATGCAACGCAGCGACGCGTGGACCAAGCTGGCTTTGCGAGATCGCAAGCCCAAAAATGAATCAGTGAAAAAATTTTTGCGTGCACAATCGTGCTCGCGAGACTTGTGAATCAATCGAATCGAGGTCGGCAATTTTCTTGCCCGCGCGCGGTTTCGGTCGCGGATGGGCGACGCAAAAACTCCGGCGCCGAACCCTGCCCGCAGAGAATCAGGGTCGACGCCGGAGCGGTCCCGACCGGGGGAGGTCGGGATGGGCAGCGGGTTCAGGAACCGGGCTTGCCGGTGGGCACGCTGCCAAGCGCAAGGATGAGACGCTCAGCCGGGCTCGAGGCGATACGTGTGGTCTCCTCCTCAGCCAGCTGTTGGTTCAGCTTTTTCATCGACCAGGCATTGTCGGCGAAGATGATGTTGGCCTGATAGACCTGGTCATCCGCAATGCTGGCGGGTGCCTCGTCGAGCGTACGCAGGTTGCGGACGGCATGCACTGCGACGCGGTCGAGACGTCCGTCACCCGATTCGCGGTAGATGCGGAGGTTCTCGGGAGTGCCCTCTTCATTGGTCTGGAAACGCACGATGGTGATGCCGTTGCCGCCGGCAACGCCGCGGAAGTCGGCCGAGCGGTCAAGCTGACGGTCGAGGTCACGAGAGACCTTCTTCACCATCTTGTCGACCTCAGCCGCCGGGGTGACGACGATCTGGGATGTTGCGGGGACCGCTAGGACAGCTGCACTGACAGCAGTAGCGAGTGAAATTGCAAAGATTTTTGACATTGTGATCATCCTTTTCAAAACAAAGAGATGATCGGCCGCAGAAAGTTCGCTTAGAAACGCGACAGTCCATTTTTATCGTTCAGCGATGACCTCGTTGGTCGATCGGATCCTACCGACTGCGGGTCCGCCAGGATCTGCATTTTTGATGCGCCCGCGACAGGGTGTTGTCAAATAAGGCAGGAAAATGTGTCGTGAGCCTACAATATTGAAATGGCGGACCCCCAACCTGTAATAAAAGTGCGGAGGGGCTTTGGGCGAATTGCCTGCGCAGAGAGAAAGATTTCCGCATTCGGCAATCGACTCAAAGCGTGCAACGATCGTTGCTCGTCCCCTTCGTCGAGTGCCACAAACGCTCGTCGATTGGCGTCGTCAGTTCGTCGCCATGCGGGCATGCCCCGCGATATCGGACGCCAGCGTATCAACGAGGTCGAGCGGGAGATCGTGACCCCAGCCGGGGATCGTTTTCAGCCTGGCGCCCGGAATACATTCGGCCGTTTCGCGCCCGCCTTCGCAGGGAACGAGCGGATCGTCCTCACCGTGCAGCACGAGCGTCGGCACCTCGACCTTGCGCAGCATCTCGCGGCGGTCGCCATCGGCAACGATTGCGGAGAGGTGACGCGTGGGCCCTTCGGGATAGAAGCTGCGCCGCACGCTGGTCAGCGTGCGTTCGCGCAAGCGTTTTTCGTCCGAGGGATAGCCCGGCGAACCGATCGTGCGCGCGAGCATCACGCCATGGTCCACAAGCACGTCTTCCTCATCACTCTTCGGACGGGTGACCAGCGCCTGCAGCGCTTCCTTGCGCGCAGGCGGCAGCTTCGGGTTGCCGGTGGTGGAGAAGATCTGGGTGTAGCTCAGGCACCTGTCGGGATAGTTTGCCGCAACGTGCTGGCCGATCATCCCGCCCATGCTCGCCCCAACGATATGCGCCTTGTCGATCCCGAGAGCGTCGAGCACACCAATGCCGTCGGCCGCCATGTCGGCTAGCTTATAGGGGACCTTCGGCGTCAGCCCGATCTTCGACATCAATGTCATCTTGACGAGACCGGGTGCCTTCACGCCGTGGAACTTGTGGCTCAGCCCGATGTCGCGATTGTCGTAGCGGATGACGCGAAAGCCTTCGCCGGCAAGCGCCTCGACCAGTTCGTCGGGCCAGAGGGTCAACTGCGCACCGAAACCCATGATCAGCAGCATGGCCGGATTTCCCGGATCGCCGTGCTCTTCATAATGGATGTCGATCCCGTTGGCCTTCACCTGCGGCATTTCGCCCCTCTCCTTGTTTGCACTTTGCGCTTTCAATAGGCACGAGTTGGCGGGGCTTGTCCACTCCGGAACGAAGCCGCCGCGCAGCCGGCAATCTAAGTAAACGAAAATTAAATTTCAGACTTCTATTGTCGCTAATCTCCAATTCATTCGAACGCGCGCAGATATACTTTATCTCGTGGGAGGAAGGGCGCAAGAAATGGGGTTGGAAGAGCGCAGGCAGGCGGAGCGATATCCGACGCGCGATGTCGTGCGGATCGTCATCGCCGGCGTCGAGGCCGAAGCGTTGATGCGCAATCTCTCGGCGGCCGGCTGCATGGTCGAATGCGGTGATATCGAGGTTTCCGTCGGGCAGATTTGCGAGCTCCAGTTGCATCCAGGCTTCCCTGCAAGCGGACGCGTCGCATGGCAACTGGGCGAGGCGCTGGGCATCTCGTTCCACCAACCCGTACCGAAGGGAATCGTGAGCGGATACGCGCTGGACGACTGGCACCTCAGGCGCGCCTAGCAACGAAAAATATTTCGCCCCTCTCTAAAAACCATAAAGACCAATAACTTGCCGCGTGAGACAAGTAAAAGGTTAATGTCGCAGTAACTTATGGCGGCTTTTTGCAATAAATCTTCAATCCTGTTCGATAGATGCATCAGAACCATTTCGGAGGGTTGCACATGCAAAAGCGTCAAAGCGAAAGATTGCCGGTGGCAGGCAGCATTGTCTGCGATCTCGCTGGCAATGTGTCTGAGACGCGGCTGTGCGACCTCTCCCCGCACGGGTGCAAGCTTGCCTACGCCGATCCTGCCATCGAGGAAGGGGCGACGCTCGGCCTGACCCTTGTGGGCGATATCGAGGTTGCAGGTACGGTACGCTGGATTTCGGGCGCGCATGCGGGGGTCGAGTTTCGCGAGCCGCTAAGCCGCGCCGCAGTGCTCTATTTCGCCTTGCCAGATATGAAGACGCTCGGCGACATCGCCACCACCGACGGCTTCGGCCGGCGCCTTCCGCCGCTAAGCCAGGCGATCGAGCGCGAGGCTTCTTCGCTCAGAGCTTCTGAGCGGGCTTGATCTTGCCTTAGGGTACGAGGACGGTATCGCGCGCGACACTCTCCGTATCGGGATAGTCGAGCGTAAAATGCAGGCCGCGGCTCTCTTCGCGCTTCAGGGCACTGCGCACGATCAGCCCTGCGCAATCGAGGAGGTTGCGTAGTTCGATGAGGTCGGTCGTGACACGAAAGCTGCCGTAATAATCCTCGACCTCTTGCCTCATCATATCGATTCGGTTGCCTGCACGCTCGAGCCGCTTCGTGGTGCGGACGATACCGACATAGTTCCACATGAAGCGGCGGATCTCGGTCCAGTTCTGCTTGATGACCACTTCCTCGTCGGAATCGGTAACGCGGCTCTCGTCCCAGGGCAGGATCTCGGGCGGGTCGTCGAGCCTGTCCCAGCATTCGAGGATGTCCTCGGCTGCCGCTTCGCCGAAAACGAAGCATTCGAGCAGCGAGTTCGAGGCAAGTCGATTGGCGCCGTGCAAGCCGCTCTCGGTGCATTCGCCTGCGGCCCACAGGCCCGGCAGGTCGGTCTTGGCATCTAGGCCGATCTTCACACCGCCGCAGGTATAATGCTGCGCCGGGACGACGGGAATCGGTCCCTTGGTCATGTCGATCCCGAGGCCCATCAGCTTCTCGTGGATCGTGGGGAAATGCTGCTTCACGAATTCTGGCGGCTGGTGGCTGATGTCGAGATGGACGTAGTCGAGCCCGTAGCGCTTGATCTGGTCGTCATTGGCGCGCGCCACGATGTCACGCGGGGCAAGCTCCATGCGCTCCTTGTCGTATTGCTCCATGTAGCGCTCGCCCGTGACCGGGTTGAACAGCCGTCCGCCCTCGCCGCGAACCGCCTCGGTGATGAGGAAGTTCTTGACCTCGAGATTGTAGAGGCAGGTCGGGTGGAATTGCATCATCTCCATGTTCGAGACGCGCGCACCGGCGCGCCAGGCCATGGCGATGCCGTCGCCCGTCGCTCCGCGCGGAGCCGTCGAGAAGAGGTACACGCGCCCCGCGCCGCCAGCCGCCAGGACCGTGGCCCGCGCAACATGGCTGACCACCTCGCCCGTTTCCTCGTCGAGTGCATAAGCGCCCCATACGCGACCGGAGCCAGAATATTCCTTCTGGTTGCGTCCGGTGATGAGGTCGATGCAGCTCTGGTGCGGCATAAGCGTGATGTTCGGGTTTTCCTCCGCCGCCTTCAGCAGCGCCGCCTGCACCGCCCAGCCCGTCGCATCGTCGACATGGACGATCCGGCGATGCGAATGGCCGCCCTCACGCGTGAGATGAAGATCGCCCTGATCGCGATTGAACGGCACGCCCAGCTCGCACAGCCGATCGATCGCCTTGGGCGCTCGCTCGATCACGAATTCGACAGTCTCGAGATCGTTGAGACCCGCACCTGCTACCATCGTGTCGCGGATGTGATTCTCGAAGGTGTCGCCGGCATCGAGCACGGCGGCGATCCCACCCTGCGCCCAGGCGGTCGATCCGCTCGTCAGCTTGCCCTTGGCGAGCACCAGCACCTTCTTGCTCTGCGCAAGCTCGAGCGCCGCGGTCAGGCCTGCGGCCCCCGATCCGATGACGAGGACGTCGTGTGCGTGGTCTGTCATGCGAGCGTCATGCCGATCCAATCATCACGCGGCAAGCAGAGAACGATTCTGCCGAAATTGCAGTTAACGCGGCCCTAACGCGCGCTATCGCCCGAATCGACAGGGACAGGGACTAAACAAGGGTCGCAAATAAAATGAGGATGGGACTTCTCGCCTGCGCTTTCGGGCATCACCGGGTCGATTCAACCAATATGCGAAAGGCCGGCGGCATGCATGTCGGCAAATGCAAGTGCTGCAGGGCACCGATGGAAGAGGTCGAGCCGCATGTCTGGGAAGTGCTGCGCGTAAAGGACGCAGGGCTCGGCCCGCGCACTTTCGTTTGATCGATTGACAGTTCCGGCGCGGCTCAGCCTGCGCCGGTCAACTGCACGAAAACGTCTTCGAGGTCGGCCTCGCGCGTCGTGACGTCCTCGATCCCGTATCCGTGGCTTTGCACGAGCGCGAGCACCTGCCCGGCGCTTGCCTTGTCGCGGTCATAGGTGATGTCGAGCCGGCGCGGCTCGATAACCTCGGCCTTGAGGAAGGCCTCCTCCATGATCGGACCGCCCAGGTCCTTGTCGACGCTTACCGAGACGATCTTCTCGCGCGCCATGCCGACGAGTTCGCGGGTCGGCTTGTTGGCGATGAGCTCGCCGTGATTGATGATGGCGATCCGGTCGCAGAGCTGCTCGGCCTCTTCGAGGTAGTGCGTGGTCAGAACGACCGTTACACCCTCGGCGTTGAGCTCCTGAACCAGCTCCCACAGCTGCCGGCGCAATTCGACGTCGACCCCGGCTGTCGGCTCGTCGAGCACGAGGATCGGCGGTGAATGCACCATGGCTTTGGCAATAAGCAGGCGGCGTTTCATGCCGCCCGACAGCGTGCGGGCATAGGCATCGCGCTTGTCAGCCAGATGCACTGCGGCGAGCAGTTCCTCGCTGCGGCGGTCGGCCTTGCCGATGCCGTAGAAGCCGCCGACATTTTCCAGCACCTCGTAAGGCGTGAAGAAGGGATCGAAGACGATTTCTTGCGGGACGATTCCGATCGAACGCTTCGCATTGCGCGGCTGCTCGTCGATGTCGAAGCCCCAGATTTCCGCGCTGCCACTGGTCTTGCGCACGAGGCCGGCAAGGATATTGATCAGCGTCGACTTGCCCGCGCCATTGGGACCGAGCAGTCCGAAGACGCCGCCCTGCGGCACGTCGAAGCTCACGCCTTTCAATGCAAGCTTGCCCTCGTCACCCTTGCCGTTGGGCGCATAGCGTTTGACGAGATTGTCGATCCGGATTGCTGGCGGAGTGCTCATGCGAGTGCCCTAGGCGCTTGAGCGGTTCGACAAAACCCATTATCGGCGCTCTCCATGAGTCTGCCTCCTCCCGAAGTGTCCAAGGTCACCACGCGCCGCGTGTGGTGCGACGGTGCGACCGATATCCGCACCGGCAAGAATTATCGCGCTGCCGCCCTGGGTCATCCCAAGGTGTACCTGCAGATCGACGAGCACGGCTATGTCGATTGCGGTTATTGCGATCGTCGCTTCGTCCTAGAAGGCGGCCCGGCCGACGGCGTCGACCAGTCGACCCTCATGGATATTTCCGAAGGCGGCGATCCCGGCCACCGGTAAGCGCAGTCCTTAGGGCCTCGCCAAGCAGGCCGCGCCTTCCTACATAGGGCGCATGACCGCACCGATCACCGATCCGCTCGCACTCGTTTACGGCAACAAGCTCAGCCCCGAAGAGGCACAGGCGCTCACCCGCAAGCTGCTGACGCCCTGCGATGACGGCGAGCTCTATCTCCAGTTCACGGCATCCGAAGCATTCGGTTTCGACGATGGCCGGCTGAAGACCGCCGACTATTCGCGCGATTCGGGTTTCGGCCTGCGCGGTGTCTCGGGCGAGACCACCGGCTTTGCCCACGCCAACGAGATCAGCGCCGCCGCCATCCAGCGCGCGGGCGAGACGCTGAAGCTGCTCGATGCGACGCAAAGCCCGCTGGCCGCGCCGCCCGAGCGGACGAACCGCCACCTCTACACGGACGCCTGCCCGCTCGATCTCGTGCCCTTCGAGGAAAAGGCCGCGCTGCTGGAAAAGATCGACGCGGTCGCCCGCGCGAAGGACCCCCGCGTGGCGCAGGTTTCCGCCAGCTTGCTTGCCAACTGGAGCGTGGTCGAGATCGTGCGGCCCGATGGCTACACCGCGCGCGACATCCGCCCGCTCGTGCGCCTCAATATCCAGGTGGTCGCCGAACAGAACGGCCGCCGCGAGACCGGCTTCTTCGGCATGGGCGGGCGCTATCTTTACGACCGCCTGTTCGATGAGGGCGCATGGATGCGCGCGATCGACGAGGCGGTGCGCCAGGCGCTCGTTAACCTCGACAGCGTGGCAGCGCCCGCTGGGGAACAGACCGTGCTGCTCGGCCCCGGCTGGCCGGGCGTCCTGCTGCACGAGGCGGTCGGCCACGGGCTGGAAGGCGATTTCAATCGCAAGGGCACCAGCGCCTTTTCGGGGCGGATCGGCGAACGCGTCGCCGCACCCGGCGTCACCGTGATCGACGATGGCAGCATGGCCGAACGCCGCGGCTCGCTGAGCATCGACGACGAGGGCACGCCGACCCGCGAGACCGTTCTGATTGAGGACGGCATCCTCAAGGGCTACATGCAGGACCGCCTCAACGCGCGCCTGATGGGGGTCGAGGCAACCGGCAACGGGCGCCGCGAAAGCTACCAGCACGCACCGATGCCGCGCATGACGAACACCTTCATGCAGAGCGGCAATGACGATCCGGAAGAACTGCTCAGCCGCGTCGACGACGGGATCTACGCTACCAGCTTCGGCGGCGGGCAGGTCGACATCACCAGCGGCAAGTTCGTCTTCGCCTGCACCGAGGCCTACAAGGTCGAGAAGGGCAAGATCGTCGCGCCGATCAAGGGTGCGACGCTGATCGGCGACGGCCCCAGCGTGCTCACCCGCGTGACCGGCATCGGGAACGACATGACGCTCGATGAAGGTATCGGCATCTGCGGCAAGGGCGGACAGAGCGTGCCTGCGGGCGTCGGCCAGCCGACATTGCTGATCGACGGACTCACCGTGGGCGGCACCGCCTGACCGGACGGGAGAGGCAACTCATCGCAGGTTCAGGCGTTGTCTGATACATAGTCACCCTGCAATCTGGAGACTCGCCATGTTCAAACGCCTTGCCCTTTCGGCCGCAGCCATCGGCCTCCTTGCCGCTCCTGCCGTACAGGCGGAAGAGCCTGCCGAGCAGCCTGCAGAAATGACCAAGGGCGAAAAGCGCCTCGCCAAGATGCTGAAGGGCCGCGTGGCCGGCGAGCCGGAGCGTTGCATCCGCACGATCCCCTCGCGCAGCCTCGTCCAGATCGACGATACCGCACTGGTCTATCGTGCCGGCGACACGATTTGGGTCAACTACACCAAGACGCCCGATGCGATCGACGATTTCGACTATCTCGTGATCCGCAAGTTCTCGGCCTCGCAGCTGTGCCGGACCGATCAGGTCGAAACATACAGCCGCGCCGGCCATTTCTTCTCCGGCATCATCTTCCTCGACGACTTCGTGCCCTATCGCCTCCCCGACGCGGAAGGCTGATCCACCCGGAAGCGGTTATCCCTTGGGCTTGAGCAGTTTCTCGGGCCGGATACGCTGTGCCTCGCCGAAGAGGCCGTAGGTCTTGTTGACATAGTTCGACACGTCGATGATCGAATCGAGATACTTCGTAAGCTCGTCGGTCATTTCCTGTTCGACCAGGCGCACATGCGCGCCGGGGTTTTCGGTCTCGAAATGGACGTAGAACCAGGGCTCGCCGCGCTTGAGCTTTAGCGGTTTCGACAAATCGTACCATTCGAAAGCCCAGGCGAGCGGCCTCGGCCAGATATGGATCGGATAGCGTCCGCCCATTGCGACGCCCGGCCGCCGCTCGGGGAACCAATGCATATAGGGTTCGGTCTGCGCCACCCAGCAAGGCTCGTCCGCTACGAACACGTAAGGCGCCGTGAACTGCAGGATCGGCCGTTCGGGATGGCGCCACTCGTTGGGCGGCTGGAGCTGGAACAGGTTCGCGCGTCCCTGCGGCCGCATCGGCGACTGGTCACCGTCGGCGTCGGCCAGCTGGAGCCGGCCCTGCGCATCTCGCACGAAGGCGAGGTTGATGTCGACCGGGCACGGAATGATGAAGTGGCGCCTGTCGAAATCGATCGCCGCAGGACAGGCCTGGATCGATTTGGCGCTCTTCGCCTTAGGGTCGCTCCTGCTGAATGACTGTGGCGGCCCCCAGATGGCATCGCTCTTGCCGAACCTTACGGTCCAGCCGACCGTAACGGTACGTTTCTTGCCCCGGCCTTCGGCCTCTGCCCCGCCTGCATCGGCAGCGAAATAATCATCCCAACTCATGCGCCTTGGCTTAGCTGTGCCCCATGGAACTCGCAATGCCTCGCGACCGGACAGCGCTCGCATTTCGGTGCTCGGGACATGCACACCTTCTTGCCGAACTGGATGAGCCAGAAATGCCCGTCGGCCAGCGCCCAATCCGGCGAGCGGGCCTCTAGCTGTTCGGCCGTCTTCTCGGCCGTTCTGGCTTCGGTCAGGCCGATACGGTTGCATACCCGGTGGACATGCGTGTCGACCGCGATCACGTCCTTGCCGAATGTGAAGCTCATGACGATGTCGGCGCATTTGCGACCGATGCCGGGAAGGCTCATCAGCCCTTCGCGCGTATCCGGCACCACCCCGCCATGCTCGGCGAGCAAAGCCTCGCAGAAGCGGCGGATCGAACGGGTCTTATTGTTATAAAGACCGCAAGGCTTGATCGCGGCAGCAATGTCGCGGTCGTCCAGCTCCAGCATTTCCTCCGGCGTCGTTGCCAGCGCGAAAAGCGCGCGGCTGGCCTTGGCCGTGTTCCGGTCGAGCGACTGGGCCGACAGCATGCAGGAAATGCAGGAGCGGAAAGCATCGGGCTGGCCCTTCGGCCCCTTCGCGCCGCGAGTGCGTCCGGGCATCTCGCGTGCGAGGATGCGATAGACTTCCTCGACCTGTTCCGCGTCCAGCATGTCCTCTCAGCGGTTGCCGACGCGCTCGGTTCCGGTCTTGCACAGGGAGAGCGCAAGGCAGTCGGCACAGTCGGGCGCGGCGGGGCGGCACCAGGTCTGGCCCAGTTTCTTCATGAGCAGGTGGTGCTCGTCGAAATCGCCGCCGTCCCATTCCTCTGGCATGACCGGCATGATCACCTCGAAGGCGCGGTCGGTGCTCGCCTTGGGCGGGACCAACCCCATGCGCTGCAAGATGCGCGTGTGATGCCCGTCCAGCACGATCGCCCGGCGATCAAGCGTCGAGGCGTTCATAATGCCCGCAGCGATCTTGCGCCCGATACCGGGTAGCTGCTCGAGCCAGCGCATCGCCGCCAACGTCTCCATCTCCGCGAGGTGCGAAAGGTCGACCGATCCGCGCAGCTCGACCAGCGCGCCAAGACTGCCTTTCAATCTCTCCGCCGCGATGTTGGGATAGGTCTGTGTCGAAAGCTCAGCCTGCAATGCTTCGAGCGGCGCCTCCGCGACGGCCTCCCACGAACCGTAGCGCTTCAACAGCCGGTCGGTTGCCGCGTTGGAGACTTCGGACTTGGTCCTCGCGCCAATGACACCCTGCACCAACACCCACTCGGGCCGCCGCCATTCGGCAGCCGCGCGCTCGATCCTGCCGATTCGCTGGACGAGCAGGTCCTGCAACCGGCGCAGTGTCTGGGTGCGCGGGTCGGGACCTAGCGGAAGCTGCAAATCACTCCCACTCGATCGTCCCCGGAGGTTTCGAGGTAAAGTCGTAGACGACGCGGTTGATGCCCTGGACCTCGTTGACGATGCGCGTGGCGACGCCGGTGAGGAAGCTGGCATCGAAGGGATAGACATCGGCGGTCATGCCATCGGTACTGGTGACAGCGCGCAGGCCGCAGACGCTGTCATAGGTGCGCCCGTCGCCCATCACGCCGACCGTCTTGACCGGCAGCAGCACGGCAAAGGCCTGCCAGATCGCATCGTAGAGACCCGCATTGCGGATTTCCTCGAGATAGATCGCATCGGCTTTGCGCAGGATGTCGCAGCGTTCCTTGGTGACCTCGCCCGGAATGCGGATCGCGAGACCGGGGCCGGGGAAGGGGTGTCGGCCGACGAACATGTCGGGCAAGCCGAGTTCGCGGCCAAGTTCGCGGACCTCGTCCTTGAACAGTTCGCGCAGCGGCTCGACGAGCTTCATGTTCATGCGCTCGGGCAGGCCGCCGACATTGTGGTGGCTCTTGATCGTGACCGATGGGCCGCCGGTGAAGCTGACGCTTTCGATCACGTCGGGATAGAGCGTCCCTTGCGCGAGGAAGTCCGCACCGCCCACGGCTTTCGCCTCGGCTTCGAACACGTCGATGAATGTCTTGCCGATGAACTTGCGCTTCGCCTCGGGGTCAGTGACGCCGGCGAGGCCATCCATGAACATGTCTTCGGCGTCCACCACCACCAGCGGGATGTTGTAGTGGTCGCGGAACATGGTCTCGACCTGCTCGCGCTCATTGAGGCGCAACAGGCCGTGGTCGACGAAGACGCAGGTCAGCTGGTCGCCGATCGCCTCGTGGATGAGGATCGCGGCGACCGAGCTGTCGACACCGCCCGACAGTCCGCAGATCACCTTGCCGTCACCCACCTGCTCGCGGATTTCGTGGACCTTGGTCTCGCGATAGGCGGCCATGGTCCAGTCGCCCTTGAGGCCGCACACGTGACGCACGAAGTTGGCGATCAGCTTGCCGCCGTCAGGCGTGTGGACGACTTCCGGGTGGAACTGGGTGCCGTAGAACTTGCGCTCCTCGTCGGCGATGACCGCGAAGGGTGCGCCGTCGGAGATCGCGACGATCTCGAAGCCGGGGGCGAACTTGGTGACCTTGTCGCCGTGGCTCATCCAGACCTGGTGCCGCTCGCCCTCTTTCCAGAGGCCGTCGAACAGCGCGCAGTCCTTGGTGACGGTCAGGAAGGCGCGGCCGAATTCGCCGCCTTCGCCGGTTTCATGACCGGGGCGGACCTCGCCGCCGAGCTGGTGGCTCATGACCTGTTGGCCGTAGCAAATGCCGAGGATCGGGATACCCGCCTCGTAGAGCATTTCCGGAGCGCGCGGCGAGCCTTCCTCGGGGACGCCTGCGGGAGAGCCCGAGAGGATGATGCCCTTGGGTTTGAGGCGATGGAACGCCTCCTCCGCCTGGCTGAAGGGAGCGATTTCGGAATAGACCCCCGCCTCGCGCACGCGGCGCGCGATGAGCTGGGTGACCTGGCTGCCGAAATCGACGATGAGGATGGAATCGGGAAGGTGCGCGTCGTCCATTCGCGCGCGTTAAGGTGGTGCGAGCCGAAGGGCAAGAAGCGCAGGGCCAATTGCGCCCCGAAACGAGGCTGGAATGCGGGTTTCGGGAATTCAGTCGGCGCTTCCTGACGATTCCAGCGCAAGAAGGCGCGTGCTGCCCCGGTTTGTGATCTTGGGATCGGCTATGAGCCAAGCCGGATTGCCGGAGCCATCGACGTCGATGCCGACTTTGAGCGCAAGGCAATAGGTATAGTCGCCAGCGTCCGAGTTCTTGTCACTCACGCGAAGCTCGTCCGGCGCGTCGAACGTCACCGCGAACTGGCCGCCCTGCTGCGGCACATTGGCCTTGTTGGGCTTTGCGTTGCCGGGAAGCACCCAGAAATTGTCTTCCGCTATCAGAGAAAACGCGGCGGGATAGAGGACCCCGTCGATGGCGACGAAGGGGGATTTCCAGCGATATACGATGTCGACATCGTCCGAGATATCGAGCGCATTGAGGTTGAGAGAGCCATCCTCGGTCATAAGGACCGGACCCGAGGGTGATACCTGCTGGAAGATGAAGTCGCCGGTGTAGAATTCCTTACCCTGGCCGTTCTGCCACTTCAGATTGAATCCCATCACGTTCACTTTGATTGTGGTCGTCATTCTTGCCTCCTGTTCCAGGCGTTCAGATTGCGATCCGCTTGTCGATCAGTGCGCTGATTCCCTTTTCTGCGAGTTTCTGTCGGAGCTGGCGGGCGAGGTCGCCCTGCCCGAGCCTTTCGGCCGCCACTGCGCGCAGTGCGGTCATGTTTACGTCGAGACCTGCCTTCTCGTCTTCGAGAGCGATCGCCCGGGCATAGGCGGCAGCCGCCGCCGCCCGGTCGCCCATCCGCTGAAGAGCGGACGCCTCGATGAGGTGTGCGGCGACCAGCGGCCATGTCGTGGGAGCATCGCCTTCGCCGAGCCGGTCGATCCAGCGCCGAGCGAGTCGCAGGTGCTCTGCCGGCGGCGCATCGGCACGATCGGTAAGCCCGCGGCTGAGTTCCAGCGTGGCCGGCCGTTCGACGTTCCAGTTTACATTCTTCGCATCGCGGCCCTGCAAGTCGGCCAGCAAGGTCTGCGCACGGTCGAAGTCGGCCGAAGCCTCGGCATCGCGCCCCGCAGTCCAGTTGAGCATTGCGCGCGTACCGATCGCTGAAATGGCCATCTCGATGGTCCAGGTATTTTCCGAGTCCTGCGCAAGGAGGTTCTCCGCAGTGGCCGCCGCATTGTCGAGCGCCCAGCGCGCCTGCGCCTGTTTCCCTGTAGCGGCCAGCAGCCAGCCGAGTTGCTGGCGGGCGAATACCAAGGGACGAAGCGCGTCCGAGTTGCGCGGAGCCTTCTTCAAGGCTTCCTCGTAAAGCGCGATCTCCTTTTCGAGCGTTCGCTGCGCTTCGGAGAATTCGCCGAGACTGTTCTGCGTGCTGGCGACCCAGGAAATGCCCTCGCCCCATTCGATCAGGCGGGCTGCCGGCCGGCCCTCTGCCGCCGCGACGCGCTCGACGGTTTCCACGCTGCGCTCGAACAAGGGGAGCGCGGTCTCGTAATCCCCGCCGTCGAATGCCAGCGTGCCGAGGTTCGAGAGCGCGTAGCTCTCTTCCATCTGCCAATCGAGGTTCGACCGGTCCATCTCGGCCAGCCGGGTGGAAATGCGCGCGTAGCCTTCGAGCGATTCCCGCGCGGCATCCGTATCGCCGCGCTGCCATGCGATGTAGCCGACCCAGTAGAGGCTCTGGCCATGGGCGAAGAGAGCATCGGTATCGTTCGGATTGCGCTCGATCAGCTCCTTGGTGGTCCGGGCCGCCTGCCGGAAAGCGGGCAGGGCCCGGTCGTTGTCTCCGCGAAGGTTGTGCATTTCCGCGACAAGCTGGACGGCGCGCGCGCGGCGGGCGAGCTCTTCGGCGCTGAGATCTTCGAGGTCCTGCGAGGCATAATAATCCATCGCCCGTTCGCCGACGCTATCGAGCAGGTCCAGCCGCCCCACCGGCTCCAGCTCTTTGCGCAGGTCGGTCAGCATGTACTCGATCAGGCCGTTGGCCTCGGCGCGTTCGGCGCGTGCGGTGTCGCGTTGCTGGAGGGCGTAGAGCGCCATCGCGATGGCGACGACCATGCCGATGAACGAGGCCGCAGCAATAAGGGCCATGCGGCGGTTGCGCTGGCGCGACTGGCGATCGACCAGCTCGTCGAGCCCCACCCCGATCAGTCCGGCGACCAGCTTTTGGACACCTAGCTTGCGCCCGTCGACTTCGGGCCGGAGGTCGGCCGCGATCGGCTCCGCCAGCTCTTCGGTCGGTGTTCCGTCCTCGTAATGAACCAGCAGAGGCGGGGGCATATTGTAGGGCGGTTCGCCATCGATGACTGCCGGAAACACACGGGCGTCGCCGTTGACCCTCTTGAAGAGGTCGATCTCCTTCGCGATCCAAGGGGAAATGGCCGAATGCGGTGAGCACAGGACGATCAACGCGTCGCTGTTCCTGATCGCTTCTTCCAGCGCGGCGCCGAGGTCTTCCGAGGCCGGAAGTTCCTCGCGATCCTTGAACACCGGCCGCAATCCACTCTCGAGACCGGGCGCGTCGATACCCTCGGGCACACGAAAATTTTCGAGCTGCCCGTGCAACCAGTTCGCGACCCGCTTGTCGCGGTGCGAATAGCTGATGAATGCCTTGTAGCGTCTCGTGGCCAAGCGGTTCCTCCGGATGCGACCCCGGATACGACTCGGCAACCCACTGTTATGGCGACAGGATGTAGGAATATTGCAAGGCGCGCAACCGTGCACGCAACCGCACACCGAGGGCGCGCTGCCGTCGACACTTGCGTAAAACGCAACTATAGTCGACGTTTTCTCACTTTCGTTCAAACGCTTGCAATATTATTACAAGCCTCACAGACGACGCCGAGATGTCCCTCCCAATATTCTCAGCGTCGCAACGAGATGGCGACAGTCCCTTCCCCAAGATACTGTCGTCGCCTTCCTCCGGGCCAGCGGGCCAGCCGGAACGGCACTGCGAACTCCTAGCGCAGGGCAACGCTCCCCCGGAGGCGATATGGCAGCGAGTAGAGACGCGGCCGCCCACACACTCCTCTCCCCTCCCCCCAATGTGTCGGCGCCGCGTCTCGAATCGCGGCGGCGCACATCACGCAGGCAGGCCGCGGCGCTCCGCTTCTTCGCGCAGGTCGGTCTTGAGCAGCTTGCCGATATGGCTGCGCGGCATCTCTTCGATGGCATGCAGCAGTGCCAGCCGCTGGGTCTTGCCGAGCCGTGAATTGACGGCCTCGCGGATTGCCTCCGGATCGCGCGCGCCCTCTTCCAGCCGAACGAAGCCCACCGGCGTCTCGCCCCACTGACGCGACGGCACGCCGATCACGGCCGCTTCGAGCACGTCGCCTTCTTCGAGCAATGCATTTTCGAGGTCGACCGGAAAGATGTTAAACCCGCCCGAAATGATCATGTCCTTGGCGCGGCCGACAAGTTCGACGAAGCCTTCCGCATCGACGCGCCCGATATCGCCCATGCGCTGCCAGACCTCGCCCGTTTCGGGGTCGGTCCAGTAACCCTCGCGCGTTTTCTCGGGCTGGTTCTTGTAGCCCGTCATCATCGTCTGGCTGCGCCCGATCAGATTGCCCGGCGTGCCCGGCGCAACCGTATTGTCATCGTCGTCGAGGACCTTGAGTTCACTCCCCGGTGCGGGGCGGCCGACGGTGTGCAGCTTGTCTGGAAACTTGTGCGCTTCGAGCAGGCAGACGACGCCGCCCTCGGTCATCGAATAGATCTCGATCAGTGCGCCCGGCATGCGCTCGAGCACCTCGCGCTTCAGCTCTGCGGAGAAGGGTGCGGAGGTACAGTATTTCAGCGTGAGCGAGGAAAGGTCGAACTCGTCGAAACGCGGCTCGTCCATCAGGCGCTGGTACTGGACCGGCACGAGCATCGTGATCGTCGTACGATCGGACTGTGCGTGCTCGAGCCACCGCAGCCGGTCGAACTTGCCCATCACGCGCACCGTGCCCCCGGCGAGGAGGGCGGGCAGGAAGGCGACCATCGTCGTGTTCGAATAGAGCGGTGTCGAGGCGAGACTGCGGACTTCGAGCCCGGCCTCTAGCCAGCTTGCTGCCGTTGCAGCGAATTGCCGCCAGCGCATCTGGTGCGAGTGGACGATGCCCTTGGGCGTGCCGGTCGTGCCCGATGAATAGATGATGTTGAACGGATCGGAAGGCTGGTGCTCGACCTCCGGCGCAGTGGTGCCTGCAGGCGCCATCCAGCGATCGAGTTCTTCGTCGAGAACGATCTTCGTCATGCCGGGGAAGCTTTGATCACCGAGTTCGGAAAGCTTGGCGCGGTCGATAAAGATGTGCTTCGCGCCCGAGTCCTTTGCCATTCCCGCCAGCTGCTGCGGGCTGGCGCTTGTGGTCAGCGGCGCAGCAACACCGCCGGCGCGAACGGCGGCAAGGAAGACGAGCGCATAGGCCGTGCTCGAATAGCCTAGGATGGCGACTGCCTGCCCGCGCTCGAGTCCATCTTCGAGAAGGCGGGCGGCGATACGCTCGACCCTCTCGCCAAGCTCTGCCCAGGTAAGGTCGCCGCGTTCGTCGCGCAGGGCGAGCGCTTCGCCCAGTTGCCGGACATTCCTGCCCAAGATGTCGCTGAAATTGCCGAATGGTGCGGCGAGGTCGTAGCTGTCTCCCATGGCGCGCACCCTATCGACAGGCGCGGCGCTGTCGAGTCAGCATTCGATGACGTTGACGGCGAGCCCGCCTTGCGAAGTCTCCTTGTACTTGCTGCTCATGTCGAGCCCGGTCTGGCGCATGGTCTCGATCACCTGGTCGAGGCTGACGGTGCTTTCGGCGCCTGTCCGGTGCAATGCGAGGCGCGCCGCGTTGACCGCCTTCACCGCGCCGATGGCGTTTCGCTCGATGCATGGCACCTGCACCAGTCCACCAACCGGGTCGCAGGTCAGGCCGAGGTTGTGCTCCATTCCGATTTCCGCAGCGCTTGCGACCTGAGCAGGTGTGGCGCCCCACAATGCGGCCAGTCCGCCCGCCGCCATCGAGCAGGCGACGCCAACCTCACCCTGGCAGCCCATTTCCGCACCCGAAATGCTTGCCCGTTGCTTGTAAAGAAGGCCGATCGCACCGGCGGTGAGGAGGAAAGTCCGGCGACTATCGCGGCAAGGCTCCTCGCCTTCGGTAACACAATAGAAGCGGATCACGGCAGGGATGATGCCCGCCGCACCATTGGTAGGCGCGGTGACGACGCGGCCACCCGCGGCATTTTCCTCGTTCACCGCCATGGCATAGCAGTTGAGCCAGTCGAAAAGCTGCTCGCGCTCGTTCGACAACGGATTGGCCGAGAGCTTGTCCCACATGTCGGGAGCGCGGCGCTGGACCTTGAGCCCGCCGGGCAGGATACCGCGCTGCGTCAGGCCGCGCTCGATGCACTGGTCCATCGCCCGCGCAACCCGGTCGATCCCTTCGAGCGTCTTGTCGCGCGGCCGAAATGCGTCTTCGTTGGAAAGCACCAATTCGGCAATCGGCTTGCCGGTCGCCTCGCAGCTGGCGAGCAGCTCTTCCGCCGAACCGAAGTCGAAGGGAACCAGCATCCCCGCGTTGATCCGGTCGTCCTTGGGCTTGCGTTTCAGCTGCGCTGCCGAGGCGACGAAACCGCCGCCGGTCGAGTAATAGGTGCGCTCGGCAAGCTTCCCGCCGGACTCATCGATCGCAGCCAGCTTCATGCCATTGGGGTGGAGCTCGGGAATGATGTGTCCGGCAAGGTCGATATCCGCCTCCGGGTTGAAGACGATGTCATGCTTGCCGCCAAGCAGAAGACGCTTTTCCTCGCGCAGCTTCGCGAGCGCCGTCGCAGCCTCGTCGGGACAAGTGGTGTCGGGCGCAAAGCCCATGAGGCCGAGCATCGTCGCATCGAGAGTGCCGTGCCCGACGCCGGTCAGCGCCAGCGAACCCTGCAATTCCACTGCGAGGCGCGCGGTCTTCTCCAGCTTCCCGCCCTTCGCCAGCGAGCGCACGAAGGTCCGCGCGATGCGCATCGGCCCGACCGTATGCGAGGAAGAAGGACCGATCCCGATCCGGAAGATGTCGAGCACAGAAAGCATGAATGATCGATGCGCCCAAACGGGGCCGAAATCAACCGGTTGCAGTTGCAACCTTCCGCCCTTTTCCCTGTGGGTAAAATTGGCCCGAAATCTTTGGTTTTTACCCCTCCAGAGCCTATATGATGGTCATGGACGAGAACACCCCAGAACAGGGCGCAGAAGCGCCGAAGAAGAACGGTTACGGCGCAGACTCGATCAAGGTCCTCAAGGGCCTCGACGCAGTCCGCAAACGCCCCGGCATGTATATTGGCGATACCGACGACGGATCGGGCCTTCACCACATGGTGTTCGAGGTGTCGGACAACGCCATCGACGAAGCGCTGGCAGGTCACTGCGACCTCGTGCTGATCGAACTCAATTCCGATGGCTCGGTGAGCGTGGAAGACAATGGCCGCGGCATTCCCGTGGACATGCACAAGGAAGAAGGAGTCTCGGCGGCAGAGGTCATCATGACCCAGCTGCATGCGGGCGGTAAGTTCGAGAACACCTCGGATGACAACGCCTACAAGGTGTCGGGCGGCCTCCACGGCGTGGGCGTCTCGGTCGTCAACGCGCTGTCCGAATGGCTCGAACTCACCATCTGGCGCGACGGCAAGGAACACTGGATGCGCTTCGAGCACGGCGATGCGGTGGAGAGCCTGCGCGTCGTGGGCGATGCCCCGCCGGTCGCCTCCAACGGCGACGAGAACGGCCTCAAGAAGGGCACGCGCGTCACTTTCATGGCGAGCGACGAAACCTTCAAGAACGTGACCGAGTTCGATTTCGACCGGCTCGAGCACCGCTACCGCGAGCTGGCCTTCCTCAACTCGGGCGTGCGCATCCTCCTGCGCGACAACCGTCCGGAAGAGGCGCTCGAGCACGATCTCTTTTACGAGGGCGGCATCGCGGCCTTCGTGAAATATCTCGACCGCAACAAGCAGGCGCTGGTCTCCGATCCGATCGCCGTGTCGGCAGAGAAGGACGGCATCGGCATCGACGTCGCTCTCGAATGGAACGACAGCTATTACGAGAATGTCCTCACCTTCACCAACAACATCCCCCAGCGCGACGGGGGCACGCACCTTGCAGCCTTCCGCGCCGCGCTGACGCGTACGCTCAACAACTACGCGACCAATTCCGGGCTGATGAAGAAGGAGAAGGTCTCGCTTTCGGGTGAAGACATGCGAGAGGGCCTCACCGCCATCGTCTCGGTCAAGCTGCCCGACCCCAAGTTCTCCTCGCAGACCAAGGACAAGCTGGTCAGCTCCGAAGTCCGCCAGCCGCTTGAAAGCCTCATGGGCGAGAAGATGGGCGAATGGCTCGAAGAGAACCCCAACGAAGCCAAGGCGATCATCCAGAAGATCATCGACGCCGCCGCTGCCCGCGAAGCCGCGCGCCGTGCGCGCGAGATGAGCCGCAAGGGCGCGATGAGCATCGCCTCGCTGCCGGGCAAGCTCTCCGACTGCCGCGAGCGCGACGCCTCCAAGGCCGAACTCTTCCTGGTCGAGGGTGATTCGGCAGGCGGATCGGCGAAGAACGGCCGCGACAGCCAGTACCAGGCGATCCTTCCGCTGAAGGGCAAGATCCTCAACGTCGAGCGTGCGCGTTTCGACCGGATCATCTCTTCCAAGGAAGTCGGCACCCTGATCCAGGCGATGGGCACGGGCCTCCGCGATGAGTTCGACCTCGAGAAGCTGCGTTACCACAAGGTCGTTATCATGACCGACGCCGACGTCGACGGCGCGCATATCCGTACGCTGCTGCTGACCTTCTTCCACCGCCAGATGCCCGAGATCGTCAAGGCCGGGCACCTCTACATCGCGCAGCCACCGCTCTATAAGGTCACGCGCGGCAAGTCGGAGGTCTACCTCAAGGACCAGGCCGCCTTCGATCGCTACCTGATCGATGCCGGTCTGCAGGGCCGCATTCTCGAAACCGCCGGCGGCGCGCGCGCCTCGGGTGAGCTCGAGGCGCTGGTCCAGCATGCGCTGAGCGTGCGCAACCACATGAATTATGTGCCGCGCAAGTACAACGCCGAAATCATCGAGGCGATGGCTCTGGCAGGTGCGCTGAACCCGGCGGGCGGCGATCGTTCGCCGGCGCTCACCAAGGCTGCGGCGCAGCTGCAGATGGGCGATCCGGAAGCCAAGTGGTCCGCCGAAATGGGCGAAGACGGTCAGGTCCGCTTCATGCGCGTGTGGCGCGGCGTCACCGACGTCTACGAGATCGAAGCGCGCTTCCTCGAAAGCGCGGAGGCGCGCAAGCTCCACCGCGTCGCGCAGGAGAACGCGGAAGTCTATGCCTCGCCCGTCCGCCTCATCAAGGGCACCGAAGACGATGCGGAGGAGCAGGTTGACGCAGCCGATGTCGAGGAGGCGGACGATGCACCAGTCGTCGGTGACGATGCGATCATCCTGCCCACGCAGCTGGTCGATGCGGTGATGGCCGCGGGCCGCAAGGGTCTCAAGGTCAGCCGCTTCAAGGGCCTGGGCGAAATGGACGCCGAACAGCTGTGGGAGACCACGCTCGATCCGGAAAACCGCGCATTGTTGCAGGTGAAGGTCGAGGACGCCGACGTGACCGACGAAATCTTTACCCGCCTGATGGGCGATGTCGTCGAACCGCGCCGCGAGTTCATCCAGGAGAACGCCCTCAACGTCGCCAATCTCGACGTCTGATAGCGCTCTAAGGGGAGGAGCGACATGGAACATCTCGGCAAGACGCGCATCGAACAGGGCGGCTTCCTGCTGTTCCTCGCGCTCGTCAGCCTCGCCGCGCTGGTGGTAGTGCTGCCCTTCCTCAACCCACTCCTGTGGGCGACGCTGGCGGCGATCATGTTCCAGCCGCTGTTCCGCTGGTTCCAGGCCAAGCGCCCCGGCAAGGACACGCAGGCCGCACTACTCACCCTGCTGGTGATCTTCATCGCGGTGATCATTCCGGCGCTCTGGATCGGCAGCGCGGTTGTCAGCGAAGCGGCCCGTCTGGTGGTCGCCTTCCAGCAGGGCCAGATCAATATCGGAGACTGGTTCGAGCAGGTCTTCGGCCTACTCCCCGCCAGCCTGCAGGCCAGCCTAACCGAGAGCGGAATGGGCGATTTCCCTGCCCTACTCGACCGTGCACAGGCCTTCCTGCAGGCCAGTCTCGGACTGATCGCGCAGCAGGCCATCGCCATCGGCGGAAGCGTTTTCGGTTTCGTGCTGGCCTTCGCGATCGGCCTCTACGTCAGCTTCTTCCTGATCCGCGACGGACGCAAGATTGGCGAGACCGTGCTCCATGCGCTCCCGATGGAACGCGGCGTTGCCGACCAGTTGGCCGAGCGCTTCCTCGGCATCGTGCGCGCAACGATCAAGGGCTCGGTCGTCGTCGGACTGGTGCAGGGCGCGCTCGGCGCGATCACCTTCTGGATCGTCGGCATGCCCTCGGTCCTCCTGCTCAGCGTGATCATGGCCATCGCCTCACTCCTGCCCGCCATCGGCCCGGCCATCGTATGGGCGCCGGCCGCGCTCTATCTCTTGGCGACGGGCGCGATCTGGGAGGGTATCGTGGTGCTGTTTTCGGGCGTTGCTGTAATCGGCATGGCCGACAACATCCTGCGCCCCATCCTCGTCGGGCGCGACACCGGCATTCCCGACTGGCTGATCCTGATCACGACGCTCGGCGGCATCGCGCTGATGGGCTTGTCGGGCATTGTCGTCGGGCCGCTGGTCGCGGGCCTGTTCATCGCGGGCTGGAGCATCCTCGCCGAGCAGCGCGACGAGGTCGCAGCCTAGTCGACAACCCTGGCGCCTAGTTGCGGATTGAGCCCGGTGATGTGGTTGAGCCACTTCTTCGGGCGGCGCAGCATGTCTTCGGGATAGGCCACCTGGAGGCCGACGATCCTGGCAATCTCGCCAACGAAGTGAATGCAGTTGCGCGTCTTCAGGTCGTAGAACTTGCCCGGTGCGTTGCGCCATTCTTCCACCATCGCGCGGACCTCGTGATAGGTCTCGTCAGAAATCGTGATCGTGAAGTGGCGGTTGGTCTTGGTCAGCCACTTCTCCTTCTCGACCAGGATCATGTGCCGGCCGGGCCCATTGAGCAGGTGAAGGCCGGTGTTCTTGGCGGAAAAGCCGAAGTTCTCCTTGATTGCGGTGCCGTCCTCCAGCGTGCCGACCATCGAGACGAAGGTATGCGGATAGCGACCTGCCAGCACCGATCCGTTGAACGAATGGAAGGTGATGTCGACAGCTGCGGCGGCCAGCGAGGACCAGCCGAGCGCAACGAGCAGGACGAGACTGCGGAGGATGCGAACCATGGCGCGGACTTAATCCAAGCCCGCTGCGTTTCGCAACCTCCAGCAGCTCGGTTCAGCTTGCCAGCAGGGTCGCGTTGCCGCCTGCTGCGGTCGTGTCGATGCAGACCACGCGCTCGGTCGCAAAGCGCGCGACATAATGCGGGCCGCCCGCCTTGGGGCCGGTGCCCGACAATCCCTCGCCGCCGAACGGCTGGCTTTCCACCACCGCGCCGATCTGGTTGCGGTTGACGTAGAAATTGCCGACCCTCGCCCGTGCCTCGATAAAGGCGCGCATGTCGTCGTTGCGGCTGTGGAGGCCGAGCGTGAGACCGTATCCGGTGGCGTTGATCTCCTCGATCACGCGGGCGATTTCCGAGGCGCGATAGCGGACCACGTGCAGCACGGGGCCGAAGTTCTCTCGCTTCAGGTCGAGAATGCTGTCGAGTTCGATGATCGTGGGCGCGACGAAACAGCCCTTCGACGAACCGCGGTGCAGCTTGCGCCGCCAGACCTGCGAACCGCCGGTCTTGCGGCGTGCGACGTGCCGCTCGAGCGCGGCCTTGGCGTCGGGATCGATCACCGGGCCGACATCGGTCGAAAGCTCTTCCGGATCGCCGATGGTGAGCGCTTCAAAAGCACCGCGGATCATCGCGAGCATCTCGTCGTAAACGTCGTCCTGGATATGCAGGACGCGCAGCGCCGAACAGCGCTGGCCCGCGCTCTGGAAGGCGGAGGCGACGACATCGCGCGTGACCTGCTCGGGCAGCGCGGTCGAATCGACGATCATCGCGTTCTGGCCGCCGGTCTCGGCAATGAAAGTCGCGATCGGGCCGTCGCGTCCGGCGAGGCTGCGATTGATCGCCTGTGCGGTCTGGGTCGATCCCGTGAAAGCCACGCCTGCGATGCGCGGATCGGAGGTGATCATCTCGCCCACGTCGCCCGCGCCAGGCAAGAGCTGGAAGGCTTCCTCGGGAATGCCTGCCTCGTGGCAAAGCTCGACTGCGAGCGCGGCAATCAGCGGCGTCTGCTCTGCAGGCTTGGCGACCACCGTATTGCCTGCAGCAAGCGCGGCGGCCGGCGGGCCGATGAAGATGGCGAGCGGGAAGTTCCACGGGCTGATGCAAGCGAACACGCCGCGGCCGGCAAGGCTCAACCGGTTCTCTTCTCCGGTCGGCCCGGGCAGCGGGATCGGCCCGGTGAACTGGCGGCGCGCTTCGCTGGCGTAATAGCGCAGGAAGTCGACCGCCTCGCGCAGCTCCAGCACCGCGTCGGTCAGCGTCTTGCCGGCCTCGCGCTGGCAAAGCGAAAGGAACTCGTCGGTGTGTTCCTCGAACAGGTCGGCTGCCGCCTCGAGCAGCAGCGCGCGCTTTTCGCCGCCGAGCGCATTCCAGCCGGGCTGGATGGCTTCTGCGCGGGCGATCGCTTCCTCGACTTCGAAATCGAGGCTGTCGCGGCGCGTGCCCACCTGTGCGGTGAGATCGTGCGGCTTGTTGATCGGAGCGACCTCGCCTTCGCCCGAAGACATGAATGTCGGCTCCGCGCGCCACTGCTTGCCCTCGAGCTCTTCGAGGCGCTCCATCAGCGGCTCGCGCACGAGCGGGTCGGACAGGTCGATGCCCGCCGAATTGCGGCGACTGCCGAAGATGTCGGTCGGCAGCGGGATCGCCGGATTGCGATAGGGCTCGAGCGCCTGCATGTCGGCGACGGGGCAGGTCACGAGGTCCGATACTGGCACCTCGGCATCGGCCATCCGGTTGACGAAGCTGGAGTTCGCCCCGTTTTCCAGGAGGCGGCGCACCAGATAAGCGAGCAGGTCCTTGTGCGTGCCGGTCGGCGCATAAATTCGCACATTGGTGCGACGGTTGCCCTCGACCTGCGCGAGCGCGCCGTAGACGTCCTCGCCCATGCCGTGGAGGCGCTGGAATTCGAAGGGCTTCGATCCCGCCAGCGCCTTGATCGCGCCGATCGTATAGGCGTTGTGAGTGGCGAAAGCGGGGTAGATCACGTCATCTGCAGCGAAGAGCTTCTCTGCACATGCAAGGTAGCTGACATCGGTGCCAAGCTTGCGGGTGAAGACCGGATAGTCTTCGAAACCGCCGACTTGGCTGAGCTTGATCTCGGTGTCCCAATAGGCACCCTTGACCAACCGGACGAAGAAACGGCGATCGTATTTACGGGCAAGGCGGGCGATCCATTCGCACATCGGCACACCGCGCTTCTGGTAGGCCTGGATCGCAAGGCCGAAGCCATGCCACTGGCTGCCGTCTTCGCGGGTGAACAGCGTATCATCCCGCGCCAGCGCCTCGATGATGTCCATCGAGAGTTCCAGCCGGTCGGCCTCTTCCGCATCGATGGTGAAATGGATGTTCGCATCGCGCGCCTTGGCGGCAAGGTCGCGCAAGACCGGCAGCAGGTCGGTCACTGCCTTGTCCGTGTGCAGGAAGGTGTATTTCGGATGCAGCGCGGAGAGCTTCACCGAGATGCCCGGGCTGGTCGAAACCTTGCCCGAAGCCTCGCGGGCGAGACGGTCGATGGCGCGCTCGTAAGCCTGGCGATACCTCTCGGCATCCTCATAGGTCATCGCGCCTTCGCCGAGCATGTCGAAGCTGTGCGTAAGACCCTTGGAGCGCTCGGGTGCGGCGCGCTTGAGACTCTCGTTGATCGTGCGACCGTAGACGAACTGCCCACCGAGGATACGCATCGCCTGGAGCGTCGCCTTGCGGATCACGGGTTCGCCGAGGCGGTTGACCGCGCGCTTCAGGGTTTTGCCCATGCCCCTTTGCGCTTCTTCCGGCCGCTCGAGGACTTCGCCCGTCAACATCAGCGAGAAGGTCGCCGCATTGACGAAGGTCGAGGCGCTTTCGCCCATATGCTCGGCCCAGTCGATGTCGCCGATCTTGTCGCGAATGAGCGCATCCGCGGTCGGCGCGTCAGGCACGCGCAGTAGTGCCTCGGCGAGGCACATGAGCGCGACGCCCTCTTCCGTGGCGAGGCCGTACTGGTGGAGGAAAGCGTCGATCCCGGACGCCTTGCGGCGGCGCGCGCCTTCGATCAGCTGTGCTGCCAGCCCGGCGGCCTCATCGTGTTTTGCAGCGGCGTTCGCGGCCTGTGCGATGCGCTCGGCGACACAGGCATTCTCCTCGGCCCTGTATGCTTCGCGCAGGGACTGGCGGGAAATGGGGGTAAGGCGAACAGGATCGTGCAGGGCCATGCGACTCCGGGGCAGCTTGAATGAGTATGCCCGCCACTTGGACCCGATGAAGGGCGCTTTCAAGCTTTGTGAAGGGGTGCCGCCGTTACGGCGTGGCTGCCTCGCGGCGAGCGTCGAACCACGCCCCCACCGCAAGGATCGCATCCGGCGGTAAATGCAGGGCAAGTTTGCTCCTACGCCACAGAACATCCTCTGCACTGCGCGCATATTCGTGGGTGGCGAGATAGGTGAGTTCGGCCTCGTAGAGATCGCCCCCGAGACACGCGCCCAGCCCGTCCACCGAACTGGCCTCGCCCACCACCATGTCGAGCCGCGTGCCGTAGGCGCGGGCGAGGCGCAGCAACATCTCCGGCGGGATCCAGGGATGACGCTCGCTTGCCTCCCACAGGAAGTGCGCGAAATCGCCATCTTTCATGTCGCCGCCGGGCAGCGGTGCATCGGCGGTCCAGCCCTCGCCCGGCACATCGATGTGACCCGACAGCTTCTCGAGCGCATGCTCGGCGAGCTTGCGATAGGTCGTGATCTTGCCGCCATAGACCGACAGGATCGGCGCGCCGCCCCCGGCCTCGACCTCGAACACGTAATCGCGCGTCACCGTCGAATTGCTCGCCGCCTTGTCCTCGTAGAGCGGGCGCACGCCTGCATAGGTCGAGACGATGTCCTCTTCGGTCACCCCGCTCCTGAAATAGCGCGTGACCGCCTCGCGCAGATAAGCGCGTTCCTCTGCGCTGATCTCCACGCGATCGAGATCGCCTTCGTAGAGCATGTCGGTGGTGCCGATCAGCGTGAAGTCGCGTTCGTAGGGGATCGCGAAGACGATGCGCTTGTCGGGCTGCTGGAAGATATAGGCGTGGTCGCCCGGATAGGCGCGCGGCACGATGATGTGGCTGCCCTTGACCAGCCGCAGGTGCGCAGGCGTGCCGCTGCCGAGCGCGGTCTTGGCGACCGTATCGACCCAGGGTCCTGCTGCATTGACCACGCAGGCAGCCTCGATCGTGTTTTTGCCCCCGTCGCCTTCGAGCGTGGCGGTCCAGCTGTCCGCATGGCGTTCGAGCGCGGTGCATTCGGTCCGCGTGAGAACCTTGGCCCCGCGCGCTTCGGCATCCATCGCCGTCAGCACGACGAGGCGCGAATCCTCGACCCAGCAATCGGCGTATTCGAAGCCCGACTTGAGGCTGTCCTGCAGGATCGCCTGGTGCGGCGCCTTGCGCAGGTCGAGCCGGTGCGATCCGGGGAGCGTCTTCTTCCCGCCGAGCCGGTCGTAGATCGCGAGCCCCAGCTGCAGCATCCACTTGGGACGCATGCCCTTCAAATGCGGGAGGACGAAGCGCAGCGGCCAGATAATGTGCGGCGCGTTGGCAAGCAGGACTTCGCGCTCGCGCAGGCTCTCGCCGACGAGCCGGAATTCGAATTGCTCGAGATATCGCAGCCCGCCGTGCACCAGCTTGGTGCTGGCCGAAGAGGTGTGCGAGGCGAGGTCGTCCTTCTCGACCAGCAGCACTTTCATGCCGCGACCGGCGGCATCGCGCGCGATCCCCGCGCCGTTGATACCGCCGCCGATAACGAGAAGGTCGTAGGCCTCGCTCATTGAGCGCGGAACAGGCGTCCGGCGACCGCGTCGAGCTTGGCCATCAATTCGCGGTCGTGCTTGTCGGGCGCCGTGAGCACCGCATCATCGAGCGCGCGGTCGATCGGCGAGGGCGTGCGCTTCTTGGGCAGGCCCTTGCAGAAGGCTTCGACCGTCTTGACCGCAATCGCCGAATTCTTGTTCATCTGTTCGATGATCACGCCGACATCGACAGCGTCCTCGCTATCGCGCCAGCTGTCCCAGTCGGTGACCATCGCGAGCAGCGCGTAGGGCAGCTCGGCCTCGCGGGCGAGTTTCGCCTCGGGCATGCCGGTCATGCCGATCACTTCCGCCCCCCAGTGCCGGTAAAGCTTGCTCTCTGCGCGGGTCGAGAATTGCGGGCCTTCCATGGCGAGATAGGTCGCGCCTTCGGTTACATCCGCACCGGCTTTCTCGGCGGCCTTGGCGGCGTGCTTCGACAGGCGCGAGCAGACCGGATCGCCCATCGAGACATGCGCGACGAAGCCGCTGTCGAAGAATGTCGAGGGCCGACCCTTCGTGTTGTCGATGAACTGGTCGACCGCGACGAAGCGGCCCGGCGGCAGCTCTTCCGACAGCGAACCGACCGCGCTAATCGCGAGGATGTCGGTGCAGCCTGCACGCTTCAACGTGTCGATATTGGCCCGCGCATCGACTTTCGAGGGCAGATGAACATGCCCGCGGCCGTGCCGCGGCAGGAAGCGCACGCGCACATGGCCGATCGTGCCGCACAGGATCTTGTCCGAAGGCTGGCCCCAGGGCGAGGAAACCTCGATCCACTGGCGGTCCTCCAGCGCGTCCATCGCATAGAGGCCCGAGCCCCCGATGATGCCGATGGTCCACTCGCTCATGTATTCTGCCCCCTGATTGCCCCGAGAACTGCCCAAGCACGGGGCATGTCACCGGAGGGTTGGCGCTTTGGGTTAACGGTCCGGCAGGGGTGAAGAAAGCCAAGGCACAAGTAAAGCATGCACTTATTTGGGATGCGCAAACCTATTCATGCTGCAATGCAGCGTGCCAGCTTGACTCGACCGGCACTTTGCCGCGCAATCATCGTAGATAAGTTGGAGCCTTGGGAGAACCGGACCGTGCCGGAATTGCAGCCGCTGACATTTGCCACCCTCACGCATCGCCTGCGCGACCTGCACCAACGCACCCAGGAAACGCCGCTGTTCAACCCGGTATTCCAGCTGGCCCATGACCTGTCGCGAGAGCTGGAAGCGGGCGAAATCTCGCTCGGCGACATTGCCTCGCTGGTCGAGGAACTCGAAACGCGCTCGCTCGAGACGCGGGCCGACCGGCTGTGCACCCTCGTCAAACCGCAAGACGCGGCAAGGCGGATGAAGGAATTCTGCAAGGCTTCGGATGGTTTCGAAGCTTTTCGCGACCATTGGTCGCATCCCCAGCTGCACGTCGTCTTCACCGCCCATCCGACCTTCCTGCTGACGCCGGACCAGTCCGATGCGGTGGCCGAGGCTGCAGGTGGAGGCGATCCGGTTTCCGCAGCAACGAACGCCGAACGGCCCGAGATCACCCTGCAGTACGAGCATACCCGCGCAATGCGGGCGATTGCCCATGCGCAGGATGCGCGCGACCAAATCAATCGCAGCGTCCTGTCCTGCGCGGCATCGCACTGGCCCGACCAGTGGCGCAGCCTCGATCCCCTGCCGTTTCGTTTCGCCAGCTGGGTGGGCTACGACATGGACGGGCGTACCGACATCAAGTGGTACACCTCGATCGCCTTCCGCCTTTCCGAGAAGGCCCAGCGGCTCGAGCGATATGCTTCGCAGCTCGAGGAAACCGACGCAGGCCATGCGTTGGTCGAAACGCTACGCGCCGCACACGCTCGCGCAGCTTCGAGCGCCGACGAATTTGCGGGCGACCTGTCGGACCATGCGGACCTGTCGGCGGCGGCGAGATCGCCTGACGGTTGAAGGTGAGGACAAGCTGCTGAGCCTTGCACCGCTGGTTTCGCAGCTCGAGGAAGAGGCGCTGTCGGCCGATGCGGAACGCGCGATTGCCCTCAAGACGCTGGCAGCCGCAATGCGAGCCGACGGGCTCGGAATGGGCCACATCCATTTCCGCGTGAACGCCAAGCAGCTCCACAACGCGATACGTTCGCGCATCGAGGGCGGGGCCGATCTCGACCTCGGCAGCAAGGGCGCGGTCGGCGCGCTGCGCGAACTGGTCTCCAACGCACAGCCGCTTTCGGCGAACTTCGCGTCGCTGGCAGTCGAGAGCTCGACCGCGGTGCGCCAGTTCCTCGCCATGGCGCAGATCCTCAAGCACGTGGATGCCGACGCGCCGATCCGCATGCTCGTGGCCGAATGCGAACAGCCCGCGACGGTCCTTTCCGCACTCTATTTCGCCAGGCTCTTCGGCATCGACGAGAAGGTCGACGTCTCGCCGCTGTTCGAGACCGAGACCGCGCTCGAGCATGGCGGGCGCTTCCTCGATTCGCTGCTCAAGGAGCAGGCCTATCGCGACTATGCGCGGAAACGCGGCCGCGTGGCGATCCAGACCGGCTTTTCCGATGCCGGCCGCTTCGTCGGCCAGATCCCGGCGAGCCTTGCAATCGAACGCCTACAGGGGCGGCTCGCCAATGCCATGGTGGCCAACGACATGACCGATGTCGCAGCCCTCGTGTTCAACACGCATGGCGAGGGCATGGGCCGCGGCGCGCACCCGAACAGCTTCAAGGACAGGCTCGAATGGCCAATGAGCCCATGGGCGCGCCGCCGCTTCGCGCGTGCGGGCATCCGGCTCGAACCCGAAGCCAGTTTCCAGGGCGGCGATGGCTACATGTTCTTCGCAACGCCGAAGCTGGCGCTGGCGACGCTCTCGACCATCGCCGAGCTCGCGCCCGCCGATACCGATCCGGATGTCCCGACCGATCCCTTCTACCGGCGCACCGACCTCAGCCTCGATTTCTACCGCGCGATCAAGGATCACCAGCAGTCGCACCTCGAAAGCCGGACTTACAGCCGCGCGGTGACCGCTTTTGGCCTGGGCCTGCTCAACTCTACCGGCAGCCGCGTCTCGCGCCGCCAGTCGGACCTCTCGGCGGACCGCGACATGAGCCTGCGCCAGATCCGCGCGATCCCGCACAATGCGATTCTCCAGCAGCTCGGCTATCCGGTGAACATCATCGCCGGTGTCGGCAGCGCGGCGCAGAGCAATTACGAGGATATCGCGGAGCTCTTGCGCGAAAGCCCCCGCGGGCGGCAGATCATGCGCCTCGTGCGCGCCTCGAACGCGCTCGCCAGCATCAAGACGGTTGCCGCCTATGGCGAATTGTTCAACTCGGCCTATTGGGCGAGCCGCCCCTATCGCGGAACCGAGGAGCACCTCGCGAAGGCCTGCGAGACGCTGGCCGAATACCTCATCCAAGATGATCGCAACGGTGTCTTCCGCCGCCTCGCCTCGCGCCTGCGCGTCGATGCCCTGAAGCTGCACCGGCTTTTCGATCTCGTGCCCGACGAAGAACCGCATCCCGAGCGCGAACAGGCGCGCCGCACCATCGGCGTGCTGCAATCGCTGAGGCTGGCGCTGTTCCAGCACATGTTCCTGAAAGCCGTCTCGGTCCCCGCCTTCAGCCGCGCCAACGATATCTCCCGCCGCGACGTGCTGGAGATGGTGTTCACGCTGCGCGTGGACGAGGCGCTCGCACAGATGCGCCGTGCCTTCCCGGCGAGTATCCCCGCAACGCAGGACTTCGCGATGGAGGAGGCCGCGCAATACCCGCGGGCAGGAAGCGAAGGCTACGACGCGATCCGGCGCGACTACATCGACCCGATCGAGGACTCCTACGCCCTCACACTGCGCATCTCGACCGCGATCGCCAACCAGTTCGGCGCGCACGGCTAGGCGGGAGCATCAGTCCTCGCCGAGGCCCCACTGTTCGAGTGCGGGCGAGACGAACACCTCGGCGTTTTCTTCGAGCAGGGCTTCGCGGGTGGCGCGGTAGCGGTCGACCGCAAGGCCGTATTGTTCCCTGATAGCCTTCGCACCGAGCTGCGCATCCTTGCCCCAGTGCATGGTGAAGGGAATGCCCGCCTTCTTCAAAAGGTGCTGCAGGCGCTCGGCCGCCATCGGCGCATCGGTGCCTAGGATGAAGTTCTTCGGCAGCCCGTCGATATTGATGATCGCATTGTCCTCGAACTTGAGGAATCCCATCGTCGCCGGGCTCTTCCTGGCAAAGCGGACGGTATAGACGAAGTCCTTGCTGAACTGGCGGATGTTCCCCTCGCCCTCGGCCATGTCCATCGCGATCTTCATCACCTCGCCCAGCCGTTCGCGCGGGACGGCGAGCGCGGCATTGTAAACGTCGACACGAATGTTCATCAGCCGGTGCGGTTGCCATTCGGCGGTCAGCTGGGCGAGCGTGCGCGGCGTGTCGCGCTCGTCGGTGGCGTTTTCCTTGAAGTCGTCGAAAATCTGCTTGGGCACATCGATGAGATCGCGGATGCGGCCTTCGATGTCTTCCGCCGGAAGCGGGTTCGCATCGATGTCCTCGTGCTTGGTGACACCGATCAGCCCTTTGGCGCCCTTCTCGCTGATCGCCTCGAGCGTTGTGCGCGTGACCTGCCCGCCCAGATTGTCGGGTTTCGTGGTGGCGGCATATTCGGTCCAGATCGTCTCGCAGACCTCGTGGCCTAGCCCGTCGAAGGGGTCGAAGGTCAGTTCGTAGTAATGCGGGTCCCGGCCATCGGTAACGTCGCCCACCGCCTCGGCGAAACGGCCCTGCTCGACCAGCTCGAACCAGTTGTCGGGCAGGACGCGCGCGCGCTTGACGAGGCCGCAGTAGAACTCGTCCACCGCTTCGATCAGATAGGCCGAGACGAAGCCCATGCCGCCCAGATGGACCAGCGCATCGGCAAACATCGCGCTATCGCCGACCGAGGCGAACTCCTCGATCCAGTCGTCGCGCAGGACCGTATGGTCGGGCGAGCCAAGCCAGACGTCGCGGTTCTTGCCGCGCGAAAGCACCATGCCGCGGATATGCGTCTCGCAACCGGTCTCCTTGAGCGTCGAGCCATGCGAGCCGGTGCCCACGATGCCGGCCAACGACTGCCCCTTGTGCGAACCGGCAGTGCGCAGCGACAAATCGCGCCCGCTCCGCCCCAGCCAGTCCATCAGCTGGTGGATCTTGGTGCCGCCGGTGACCATCACATAGCGATGGCGGCCCTCCACGCCTTCGCGGAAGGCTTCATCGGGGATCTCCCAGATCCCGTGGTCATTGTCCGTCGTCACGAGGGTGGAGAAATTGTAGTAGAGATCGCTCTGCGACCAGCCTGATCCGGTGATGCACAATTCGCGGTCGCGATCGGCCTCGGACCTGATAAATTCGCGCAGGATGCGACCCCTTCCGGCCAATTCGTGGGCAAGGTCGTCGCCGGCATCCTCGTGCAGCTCGTACTTGCGGCGGTGGATCTTCGCGATCGAGCGGTGCTCGTTGATCCACGGCCCGCCGAATTTCTTCTCGATCTGCGTCATTTGCATCCCCCCGGTCGCGAACCCTGCCGCGCTGGAAACGCGACGAATGTCGGCAGTAACCAATACCGCCTTCCTTCGCGCAGGCTATTGGTTAAAAACGACGCGCAATCAGCGTGCAAGGCAACATCCATGGGGGGAAGAGCATGTTGCAGACAATTCTCATCGCCATCGCGACTATCGCCGTACTTGTCGGCGGCTTCCTTTTCCTACGCCGCTGGCTCAACTGGGGGCCGCAGGAAATCCCATGCGAGCATTTCCATGATCACGTACACCATGCAGCGCCCAGCCGCTTCATCCGCGACATCCAGCGCGACGCGGTGGTCGACCATCACGACGAAGAGCCCGATCCCATGGCGGGCGAGTTCAAGGACATGGTCACCCGGTCTGCCGCCCCCGCGCTGAAGGGCGCGCCGCGCCCCAAGGCCGAAGAGGCCGCGATGAGCGAGCGCGAAAAGGTGCTGATGCTGTCGGGCGGCGGGCAGTGGGGTGCCTATGGCGCGGGACTTTTCAAGACGCTCCACGATCGCAGCCCCAACGGCCTCGCGATCAACAACGTGCGCATCATTACCGGCATCTCGACCGGCTCGCTGCAGACGATCCTGCTGATGGTCGCGCTCGATGGAAAGGCAAAGGAGGAGACCCGCCGCTACGCGATGGAGCGGCTCGAATGGGGCTATTCGCCGACCAAGGAGAGCGATGTCGTCGACAATCGCGGGATGATCCAGATGCTGCTGCGCGGCGCGCAGGCCGGCACCGGCCCCTTGCGCAAGCGCATCCGCAATGCCGTCTTCGAGAACGGCGATCCGACCATGCTCGAGGCGATCCGCGACAGTTCGATTGCCGGCTACATCGGCTTCGTCGAGGCTCACTGCGGCCTGTTCCACTATGTCGACGTACGCGGGCTGGTGCGAGATGCTCCCAATTGGGAAAGCGCCGTCGATGCGCTTACCGCAGCCACCATGGCTTCGTCGGCCATGCCGGTGTTCCACCAGCAGCTCCGCGTCACCAAGAGCAAGCATGGCGCCCGCTCGCTTTATGACGGCGGCGTGCGTCGTTCTGTCTTCTTCGAACGCGCGATGGAGGCCATGCACGACGAGGTCCGCAAGCAGGCCGGCCATCCCGACGACGACAATCCCGCCGGGCACGAGCAGGAGGAAGTGACGCCAGATTTCTTTGTGGTCCGCAACGGCCCGACAGTGCGCAAGCCCGACCCCGATCTCGATGCGAACGACGGCCCCCTCGCCAATGGCCAGCGCGGCTACGACCTGCTGGTCAACGAGAGCGAGATCGGCGCCATCGCCAACCTGCGCCTGCTCAATCCGCACGGCCGCATCTGGGTGACGACGGCCGACGGCTACGACGATTTCGAATGCAAGTGCGAAGGCGCGGACTGCAGCAAGGAAAGCGAGATGTTTAAGCCCGCCTTCATGGCGTGCCTGCGCGACCTCGGCCGTCACAAGGTCGAACGCGAAGGTGGTCCCTGGTGGGAAATGGCGACGCTCGACCCGCGCTCAACGCCCAATCGTCATGGTCACCATCACGCCTGATGCGCGCTCGCTCCCCGCGATCCGCTCGCGGGCCTGGATGTCGAAGTCGATAAAGCCGCGCGCTGCGGTCGTTCCGGTTTCGTCGAACCAGTGTCGAAGCGACAGCCCGGCGCCTGCACCGATGGCCTCCTCCTCGATCCGGCCCGTGTCGAGACCGGCGCGCGCCACCGCGTAAGGGGTCAGCGTGCTCGCGTCCCCGTCGATGAGGAAAGAGCGCCCGATCCGGCCTTCCGCCACCGCATAGGTGACGTCCGCATCGAGCAGGTAGGATGCATCGGCATAGTAGTGCGCATAGGTCCAGCTGCGCTTGCCCGTCTCCGGTTCAAGGCCGCGCCCGCCCGAGACAAGAGCGCGCAACGACCAGTCGTCCAGCGCTTCATCGTCGATGGCCATCAGCCTGCTCGCCTCGAGGTTGAGGTTGAGCGTGGCAATGGGCTTGTAGCGAATGCCCACCCAGCCCTGCGTCGTATCGCGTATCGCCGCATCGCCCGACAGGAACTCGGACTGGAAAATCCGCATGAAGACGCTGACGGGCCGGCCATTGCGCCAACCCCCAATGCGGCGCGAAACCTCGGCGCCCACCTGCCATGCTTCTTCATTGCCCAGCGGCAGGCTGGCAGGACCCAGCGGGCGATCGGCAGAGCTGTAGCCCGCCTGCAAGAGGAAGGCCCGTTCACGCGAGAGCTCGCGGGTCTCGCGGCGAATGGCATTGCGCTTCGCGGACGAGAGCGGCTCCGATTCATCCGCGTCGAGCGCCAGCCCGATCTCGAAGAACCGCACGGCGCGCGCATCGAGCCCTTCGCGCTTGGCACTATATCCCGCGTCGAGCGCACTCTGGCGCGAGAAGCCGGAGTACAGGGTCTCGTCCGAAAGGATGGCCTGCGCCGACGCATCGTCACCTGCCGAGATGGCGACCATCGCCCAGTCTAGCGACCCTCGCGCCTCTAGGGCATCATCCGCCATGGCGGCGCCGACAACAGCCCGCGCCTCATCTCGCCTGCCCGCGCTCACAAGCTGCAAGGCCTGCGCACGCAGCAAATAACTCCGGCGCTCGGCATCGGTCTGGTTCTTCGCGGCATTGGAGAAAGCCTCCGCCGCATCGGCGTGCAGGTCCAGCTTCGCGCGCGCCTCGCCCAGCAGGGCCCACCAGACGGAATTGTCCGGATCGCGCACGAGAGCATCTTCGGCAGCCCGAGCCGCTTCGGCGAATTGTCCGGATTCGTAGGCAAGGAAAGGATCGTCCGCAGCATCGCGCGCGAGCGCAGACGATGCCAGGCAGACAGACAAAAGCACGCCGAACGCAGCCTGATGCATCCGCTCCCCCTCCCGTTGAACACAAGGGAGTGCAGCATGGATGCGCCAAGCGCAAGTGCTTGATTTTTCGAAAGGCTTGCCCCTTCCTGTGAAGGGGACTGTTGGTGCGGTCGAGAAGACTCGAACTTCCACGGCCTTGCGGCCACAACGACCTCAACGTTGCGCGTCTACCAGTTCCGCCACGACCGCACACAGTCTGCATCGGAAGCGAGATCTCATGAGAATGAGAAGCTGCTCCCGCCGGTAGGAGCGCGCCCCTAGCAACAGCTTCGCAGGGCGGCAAGCACCTATTTTCGACTATGCGTTCAGAGAGGGGCCCAACCCACGTCGGCATAGACCGCTCCGCGCGGCACATCGGTGCGCGCTTCGTCGATCGTGATCGTCTCTCCGGGAGCGAGCGTGGGCTGCGGGGGCTGCACCACCCAGCTGTAAACCTGGCGCTCGCGCTGGTCGAGCATGACGATCAGCACCGGCGGAAGCTTGCGCGCCTCGCGGGCGGTGTTGGTCACCTCGATGCGGGCGGTGAACATCCAGGTCTTGTTCTCCAGCTCGCGCCAGCGCTGCTGGTCAGCCGGGAATGCAATCTGAAGGTCGGGCTGCGCCTCGCCGAACAGCGGCTTTTCGACCGGCCACCAGGTTGGCGTGCCATAGCGCGTCATGGCGAACAGCGCGCCTGCCGCCAGCAGGGCGAAGATCGCTGCGGCCCAGGTCCAGAGCTTCAGCGTATTGCGACGCGGTCCGAAGGGCGGCGAACGGTCGAACCGCGAAACGAGATCGTCTTCGTGGACGGGCTCTTCTTCGGGCTCGGCATCGAAACTGGGCTCGCGGTGCGCGGGCTCGTCGTAGGACGGGGGCGGCGTCTCGTCGAAATCGGGCAGGCTCTCGCGGGCGCTTGCCGGCGGCGCGGGCTGGCTCTCGGCGACCTCGCCAGCAGGCTCGGGCTGCGGAGCGGATGGCGGCGGCGGGGGAGTCGCGGGAGTGGGGGCAGGAGCAGCGACGGCTTCGCTCTCGCTCACTGCTTCCGCGCTCGATCCCTCCTGGAACCACGAATGCTTGCACTTGGCGCAGCGCACGGTCCGGCCATCGACGCCGATGGCGCTGTCGGGCACGACATAACGGGTGCTGCAGGCCGGGCAGGCAATAATCATGGTGAACAGAGGCTCTATCGGGGCTGGCGAGATCACGACAAGCGGCGGAGCTGTGCGCGAAAGGTCTAAGCGGCTTTTTTCCACACCGAAGGGGGGTTATAGGCCCAATTGAAGCAATGAGCCCGGTATTTCCCCTTCCCCAATCGGCCAAGAGCCCGCGGTGAGCGTCGCGGAAAGCGATATCGTGCAGTTCGATAACGTCGGACTGCGCTACGGAACCGAGCGCGAGGTCCTGTCGAATATTTCGTTCACGCTGTTTTCCGGGCGGTTCTACTTCCTCACCGGTGAAAGCGGCGCAGGCAAGACTTCGCTTCTCAAGCTGCTTTACCTCGCCCAGCGCCCATCACGCGGGGCAATCCGCATGTTCGGACGCGACGTCATTACCCTGCCGCGCGACAAGCTGCCCGCCTATCGACGCCGGATGGGCGTGGTGTTCCAGGACTTCCGGCTGGTCGACCACCTGTCCGCCTTCGACAACATTGCCCTGCCGCTGCGTGTCTCGGGCGTGCGCGAAGCAGACCTGCGCGGTCCGGTCGAGGACATGCTCGAATGGGTCGGGCTCGCCAACCGCGCCGATGCGCGCCCCGCAACGCTTTCGGGCGGCGAGCAGCAGCGCGTCGCGATTGCGCGTGCGGTCATCGGGCGTCCCGAGATTCTCGTGGCCGACGAGCCGACCGGTAACGTCGATCCCGACATGGCTTTGAAGCTGATGCGGCTGTTCGAGGCGCTCAACCGTCTCGGCACGACCGTGGTTGTGGCGACCCACGACCTGCAGTTGCTGCGCAAGGTGCCCGACAGCCTGATCATGCGGCTGAGCAACGGGACGATGCTCGATCCGACCGGCGCGCTCAAATACCCGCCACGGCGCGGGGGGACGGGCGCATGACGAAGCGGCCTCCCACTATCGGCAGCGCGGTCGACCGGGGTCTTGCGCCGTTTCGCGGAAGACGCGCGGCTCACCTCCTGCCGCGCGCAAGGTTCGGCGGACCGATCCCCTGGGTGATCGCGGTCATGGTGGCGCTCACCGTGCTTGCCGCCGGCGGCGCGCTCGCGCTGTCGAACATGGTCTCGAGCGCCCGCGGCGATCTTGCCGGGAGCGCTACCGTCCAGGTCATCGAGGCGAACCCCGAAGCCCGCGCAGCGAAGGTGGCGGTGGTCGTCGACCTGCTCGCACAGGACGAGGCGGTTTCCGGTTTCAGCGTCGTGCCAGAAGCCGAGGTCGCCGAGCTGCTCGAGCCCTGGCTGGGCGGCGGCGAAGGCATGGAGGCCGTCCCGCTCCCGGCGCTCGTCGATGTCGAATTGCGCGGTTCCACTGGTCCGGCCGAACTCGAACGGCTCGGTGCCGCCATCGAAGACGCTGCCCCAGGCTCGCGCATCGACAGCCAGGCGCAATGGCTCGCGCCGGTCCTCTCTGCGCTGCGCGCCCTCCAGCTCATGGCGCTGGGCATGATCGCGCTACTCGCCTTCGTCGGCGCGGCGGCGGTCTGGCTTGCGGCCCGCAACGTTCTGGGAGGAAACCGCGACACGATCGAAATCGTCCACCTGCTCGGCGGCAATGACGACCAGATCGCCCGTGTCTTCCAGAGGTCGATCCTGTTCGACGCCATTGCCGGCGGCCTGCTCGGCCTCGTCGCAGGTGCCGTCTTCATCGCCTTCATGGCCTCGCGCTTCGCCGCGCTCGATTCCGGAATGGTTGCAGGAGGGACACTCTCCGCCTTCGATTGGGCGATTCTTGCGCTCATCCCGCTTTTCGCGGTCGGAATTGCGGTCTACACCGCGCGCATGACGGTTATCTCCAGCTTGCGGAAAATGCTGTGATCCTACGCTTCCTTGCAGCGCTTTTCCTGATCTACGCCTTCGGCTTCCTCGCCTTTGCGGTCTCGCTGCCTGCGCCTGCCGCGAAAACGGAAACCGACGCGGTGATCGTTCTTACCGGCGGCCAGGGCCGTATCGCGCGCGGCATCGAAGTGGTCGAGCAGGGCATGGCGAAGGAAATGTTCGTTTCGGGCGTCGACCCCGAAGTGAAGCCCGCCGAATTCGCCGAGCAGTTCGAAGTCTCGAACCGCCTGATGAACTGCTGCGTCACGCTCGGCTTCCTCGCTGTCGACACGCGTAGCAATGCCGGCGAAGTCGCGCAGTGGATGAAGGAAAAGGAGTTCACCTCCGCCCGCCTCGTGACGACCGACTGGCACATGGCGCGCGCCCATTCGGAAGTTTCCGGATCGCTGCCCGCCGACACAAGGATCGTGAAGGACGCGGTCGTTTCGCACCCGGATCTCGCCACGCTTTTCCTTGAATACAACAAGCTGCTGGCCTCGGAAATTTCGCAGGGGCTGCCGGTCTGATCCGATGATCCTGTTGCGCAATATCGCCTTCTACCCGGCGTTCTATATCGGCTCGTTCCTGATTACTGCGCTCTCACTGATCAGCGCGCCCTTCTCGCTTGCCGCATTCCGCGCAAGGGTGCGCAACTGGGCCCAGTGGCAGCGCTGGTGCCTCAAGCACATCATCGGCGTCGACCTCGTGATCGAAGGCGAACCGCAAGACGAACCTGTCCTCTACGCGATAAAGCATGAGAGCTTCTTCGAGGCGATCGATGCGCCTGCTCTCCTCGATTGCCCCTCGGTTTTCGCCAAGAAGGAGCTTTTCGCTATCCCCGGATGGGGCCGCGCAGCGCTTGCCTACGGCCTCATTCCCGTCGCGCGCGACCAGGGCGCGAAAATGCTGATGGGCATGATCAGGAGCGCCAAGGGCATGATTGCCGACGGCCGTCCGCTAGTCATCTTCCCCGAAGGTACGAGGGTCCCGCATGGCGAACGGCGCGAGCTGCAGGCCGGCTTTGCGGGCCTTTACAAAATGCTCGGCCTGCCGGTCGTGCCGGTCGCAGTGAAGAGCGGGCCGGTCTATCACCGCACGCTGAAGCGCCCCGGCACGATCACCTATAGGTTCGGTGAACCGATCCCACCGGGTCTTCCGCGCGACGAGGTCGAGCGCAAAGTCCTCGACGCGATCAACGCGCTCAACGACTAGGCGGCGTCGGCGGCTTTCCTCAGGATTTTGGCGATTTCGTCCATCTGCCCGGGCGTGCCGATGGTGATGCGCAATCCATGCGGCAGGCCCTGACCGGGCAGGTGACGTACGGCGTATCCGCCCTTTGCCAAGGCGGCGAGGGCGGCTTCTGCGGTGAGCTTGCCTTCGAACAGAACCAGCAGGAAATTGGCCTTGCTGGGTATGCCGCAAAGGCCGTGGTTGCCCATGGCGGCAATGGCGTCAGCGAAGCGTGCCAGCTCGCGGTTGTTCTCTTCGCGCGAGCGGGCGACGAAGGCCTGGTCTTCGAGACCTGCTATGGCCGCCTTCTGGCCCGAGTTCGTCACATTGAACGGCCCGCGAATGCGGTTGAGCGCGTCGATCAGGTGCGGCGCGCCGGTCGCCCAGCCGATGCGTTCGCCCGCGAGGCCATAGATTTTCGAGAAGGTGCGCGTGACGAGCACATTGTCATGCGCCGCGGCGAGTGCGAGCCCGCCATCGTCCTCGTCCTCTTCGAGATATTCTCCATAGGCCTGGTCGACCACCAGCAGCACATCTTTCGGCAGGCCAGCATGCAGACGCTCGATCTCGCCGCGCGGCAGGAAAGTGCCGGTCGGATTGTTCGGATTGGCGAGGAAGACGACCCGGGTGCGCTCGGTCACCGCGCCGAGCAGCGAGTCGACATCGGTCGCATAGTCGCGGTCAGGCGCCTCGATCGGGGTCGCCCCGCAACGGCGCGCGGCTATCTCGTAAACGACGAATGAGAAGCGCGCGTAGAGCACCTCGTCACCCGGGCCGGCAAAACCCTGCGCGGCAAGGTTGAGCAATTCGTCCGAGCCCGTGCCGCATACAATCAGCTTGGGATCGATCCCGTGGATCTCGCCGATCTTGGCGCGCAGCGCGGTCGAGTCCGGATCGGGATAGCGCGCGGGCGATGCGGGTTCGGCGAGCGCGGCGAGCGCATCCGGACTGCAACCCAGCGGGTTCTCGTTGGCCGAGAGCTTAATGAGCTCGCGGCCGTCGGCGCCCTTGCTCTTGCCGGGGACATAGGCGTGGATCTTCTCGATCCAGGGTTTCATTTGCGGTGCGTCTGCCATTTCGGCTTCGGCGCATGAAAGAAAAAGCGCCCTTCGACAAGCACCTGTTGCGGCGCTAGAGGCTTGGAATATGGCCGGGGCATCCAAGACGCTGCATTTGCCGAACCCGCTGCCGCTCGATGGCGGCGGCTCGCTGGTGGACGCGGTGATCGCATACGAGACCTATGGCGAGCTCAACGAAGATCGCTCGAACGCTATCCTCCTGTGCCACGCGCTGACCGGCGACCAATACGTCGCCTCGCCCCATCCCGTGACCGGAAAGCCCGGCTGGTGGGAGCGGATGGTCGGCCCCGGCAAGCCGATCAATACCGATCGCTACCATGTCATCTGTGCCAACGTCATCGGCAGCTGCATGGGCTCCTCCGGCCCAGCGAGCGAGGCGTCGGACGGCAAGCCCTATGCGATGCGCTTCCCGGTCATCACCATCCGCGACATGGTGCGCGGGCTTGTCGCGCTGCTCGACGAAATGGAGATCGAGACGCTGCACGCGGTGGTCGGCGGATCGATGGGCGGGATGCAGGCGCTGAGCCTTGCCGCCAACTGGCCCGAACGAGCCGCGCGCGTGCTCGTGATCGCTTCGACCAGCCGCCACTCGGCACAGAACATCGGCTTCCACGAGCTCGGCCGGCAGGCTGTGATGGCCGATCCGAACTGGCGACAGGGCGACTATTACGACGCGGCGGACCAGCCCGATGCAGGCCTCGCCGTGGCGCGCATGGCGGCGCACATCACTTACCTGTCGGAAGAGGCACTGACCGATAAGTTCGGACGCAATTTGCAGGACCGAGAGGCCAAGAGCTTCGGCTTCGATGCCGATTTCCAAGTCGAAAGCTATCTGCGCTATCAGGGGAGCGGCTTCACCCAGCGCTTCGATGCGAACAGCTATCTCTATATCACCCGCGCGATGGACTATTTCGATCTCGCCGAAGAGCATGGAGGCAAGCTCGCCGACGCCTTCGCCGGGACAGCTGCGCGCTTCTGCCTAGTCAGCTTCGACAGCGACTGGCTCTATCCGACCAACGAAAGCCGCCACTTGGTGCGCGCGCTCAATGCAGCAGGCGCGGCGGTGAGTTTCGTTGAACTTTCCGCGCCGCATGGACACGACAGCTTCCTGCTCGACGTGCCGGCACTCGACCGCGTGGTGAAAGGCTTCATCCAATGAGCTTGCGGCCCGACCTTGCGGCCATTGCAGAGGCCATCGCGCCTGCATCGCGCGTCCTCGACATCGGTTGCGGCGACGGTGCACTGCTCGCGAACCTGCGCGACGCCAAGCAGGTGGATGCGCGCGGCATGGAGATCGACGGGGCCTGCGTCGAGCGCTGCGTGGCGCAGGGGCTTTCGGTGGTGCAGGGCGACGCCAATCGCGATCTTGCCGACTATCCCGACAAGGGTTTCGATTACACCGTCCTCAGCCAGACGTTGCAGACCGCGACGCGGCCTGACGAGATGCTCGATCAGCTCCTGCGTGTCGGGCGGCAGGCCTTCGTCAGCTTTCCCAACTTCGCGCATTGGCGCACCCGCTCGGCGCTGATGTTCGGCGGGAAGATGCCAGTGACCCGTGCCATTCCGGTGAGCTGGTACGAGACGCCCAACATCCACCACGTCACCGTGAAGGACTTCCGCGAATTGGCCCGCGAGAAGGGCGCGAAGATCGAACACGAATGGTTCTTCTCTGGTGGAAAGCCGGTGACCGCGGGCACCAACTGGCGCGCCGAATTCGCGGTCTTCCAGCTCAGCCGTTGAGCGCCTAGCCGGGCGGCGGCTCGGCCTTGATCCCGCGTCCGAAGAAGCCGCGCACCAGCTTGCGCGCGAGCCAGATCAGCCAGACGACGAATGCCAGCAGCACCAGCGCGATCGCGCCGGCCGCATAGGGATATTCATAGGCGAGATAGAGCAGGCCGACCGTCGCCACATCCTCGACCGAGGACACCGCGATATTGCTCACCGGCTCGGGACTCGCGTTCACCACCCCGCGCGCACCCGCCTTGCCGGCATGCGCAGTCAGCGCCGCGCCGCCGCCCAGAAGGAACGCCACGACCTGTGTCGCAGGGTCCGCGGGATCGATGATCGCCAGCGCGAGCAGCGCCCCGCCGATCGGGCGCACGAAGGTGTGGGTCGCATCCCACGCGCTATCGAGCCACATCACCTTGTCGGCGAAGAATTCAGCCACCGCGGCGACCGCGGCGATACCCATGACCCACGGGTTGGCGAGGACATCGAGGCTCTGCAAATGGTCGGGCAGCGGGATTGCCTCCATCCGCATGGCGAGACCAGTGGCGAAGATGCTCAGGTAGAGCCGCCAGCCCGCCAGCAGGCTGACGCTTCCGGCTATCCCGATGATTTCCATGATGCCCATGCACCTGACTATGCGCCTCTTTTGCGCGCTCGTCCAACTTGGTGAGCCGTCTGTATGACCAGATTCTGACAGGTAGGATTGCACTCGCTATACACTGTATTACATTAATAATACGGAGGCCCGGATGCGTTTTCCCGTCAAAGCCCTACTCGCCTGCTGCGCCGCCGGACTGGCGCTCGCGGCGTGCAGCCACACGCCTTCATCTTCGAGCTATGGCGGGCAGATTACCGGGTCCGGCGTTCTCGCCGAACAGGCACGGCCGATCGGCGAAGCGCGAACGCTCGTGCTCGAAGGACCTGTCGATGTCGTCCTGACGCAGGGCGCACCGGCATTGGTGGTGAAGGGCGATGACAATCTCGTCGATTTTGTCACGGCGGAAAGCGCGGACGGAGTGCTGACCATTTCGGTCGAAGCCAGCTATTCGCCGCGACAGGACCTCGTCGCGCATGTCACCCTCCCCTCGCTGGAGCGGATCGAGAATGTCTCGTCTGGTGACATCAAGGTCGACGGCTGGGCCGCCGAAAGCCTGTTTGCAGAGAGCAGCGCCTCGGGAGATATCCTGTTCGAAGGTGCCCTCGGCTCGCTTCGGGCAGTGGCGAGTGGTTCGGGCGACGTCGATTTCTCAAGCGCGGCAGTTGGCAATTTGGAGGCTACTGCTAGCGGCTCCGGTGACCTGTCCATTGGCCCGGTCGGCAATTTTGACGCGCGATTGAGCGGTTCGGGCGACATCATCGCGGCGCAGGTCGGCAACCTGGTGGCCCGGAGCAGCGGTTCGGGCGACATCCTCTACATCGCGGCTAAGAACGTCGACATCGTGAGCCACACCGGCTCGGGCGAAATCAGGAAGCGCTAGGCCTCAGCGCTTACGCAGGGCCTCTACATCATAGGGCTCGCCGAATGCGCCGCGCGGGATTTCGAGCGTTTCGCGCGGCCAGTCGCCTGTGTCGGCGACGGCGGCATAAGTGCTCTCCAGGAACGCCATGAGCGCGCCCTCGGGATCGTCGTTGTTCCGGACCGCTTCGTAGGGCAGGACGAACTCGCCGAGGTCGGCGAGCCAGTATGCTTCTTCAGGCTGCACTGTCGCATCCGCGAACCCGTCCGGCGTCGGGTAGCCATAGGCATAGAAAGCAGCCTCATCGACGCCCCCGCCACCCAGCCAGAAACCGGCACTGGCGACCTCGTGGCTGTAGGCCTCGCGCGTCACGCGGTCGGGCAGGTTGGGAAAGCCCCCGGGATGGAGCGGCGCCTCGCGACCCGAAAAGCGCGTGACCGCAAGGTCGAAGCTGCCCCAGAACAAGTGGCTCGGGCTCGACTTGCCGACAAAGCCGGAGCGGAAGCGTTCGAAAACGCGGTTGGCATCGGAAAAGGCGCGGTGGATCCGGGCGAGCGTCGCCTCGTCCCACGCTCGTTCGCGCGTGTCCTCGGCAAAGGGCACTGCATCTTCCACCTCGTTCGGCGCGCCGGAAATGGAAGTATCGGCTCCAGCAAGCCGGAGCAGTTCGGAAAGCTGCTCGTGAAAGCGCTGGACCGTCTGGCCGGTCACTTCGAAACCGTCGGCAAAGCCGGTCGATGTCTCGACCGCAACCGCGCTCGACAGGCAATCGAAGATCACCTCGAGCTCGCCGCCAGGCATCTCGACCGGATAGCTGCGAAAGCCGCGCGGAACGACGCGCAAGGCGAGGTGCCAGCTGTGATTGCACCATGGCAGCGCGCGCGTGGGAAGCTTGCCGATGACCTGCAGGTAGGCGTGAAGGCTCTCGATGACCGGACGGTCGGCGGCAAGATCGAGCGCGGGCCAGCGCTGGGTCATGTCTCGTCTCCCTAGGCTAGCGCGATGCTGCCCTAGCGACGAACCAACGAGAAACCCCGGCAAAGGCTCCGCGAAAAAGGAGGTAAAGCGCGCATGCTACAAGGGCCGGCATCACCACCGCGTCGAAATAGAGTTGGCCGGTCCAGAAAACCCGGTCCCACAAGGGCCCGGTGACGAGCAGGTGCAGCGCGATCGCGAGGCCCATGCCAAGCGTGTCGGCCACCAGCTGCGGTATACCTGTCTGACCGAGCAGCTTGGCGGAAACAATGGATGCGATCCATAAAGTCACGGTTGCCGCAAGCGTGAAGGCGAGCCATGCCACCGGAGCTTCGCCGAATGAATCGCCAGGGCGCGAGATATGGTCCCAATAGTCGAAGGCGCTGACGACCACCAAGAGGATCGCCAGCGCCTTCCAGTGTGTTTCAAGCTTGTCGAGGATCAGAAAATCTCGAACAGACCCGCTGCACCCATGCCGCCGCCGACACACATGGTGACGACGCCGTATTTGGCGCCGCGGCGCTTGCCTTCGATCAGCGTGTGGCCGACGCAGCGTGCGCCGGTCATGCCGTAGGGGTGGCCGATCGAGATCGAGCCGCCGTTCACATTGAGGATGTCGTTGTCGATGCCGAGCTTGTCTCGGCAGTAGAGCACCTGCACGGCGAAGGCCTCGTTCAGTTCCCACAGGCCGATGTCGTCGACCTTGAGGTCGAACTTTTCGAGCAGCTTGGGGATGGCGAAGACCGGGCCGATACCCATTTCATCGGGCTCGGTGCCGGCAACGGCCATGCCGACATAGCGGCCGAGCGGCTCGAGGCCCTTCTTCTCGGCTACCTTGGCTTCCATCAGGATCGAAGCCGAGGAACCGTCCGACAGCTGCGAGGCATTGCCAGCAGTGATCGTGGTGCCCGGACCCATGACCGGGTTGAGCGAGGCGAGGCCTTCGAGCGTGGTCTGCGGGCGGTTGCCCTCGTCCTTGGCGACGGTGACTTCCTTGTCGGAAATCTCGCCGGTTTCCTTGTCCTGCACCTTCATCGTGGTGGTGACGGGGACGATCTCGTCATCGAACTTTCCGGCTTCCTGCGCCGCGGCGGTGCGCTGCTGCGACTGGAGGCCGTATTCGTCCTGCGCTTCGCGGCTGATGCCATAGCGCTGGGCGACCGTTTCGGCGGTCTGCAGCATCGGCATGTAAATGGCGCCGTGCATCGCGATCAGCTCGGGATCGGGCATCACGCGCATTTCCTTGGTCTGGACCAGCGAGATGCTTTCCTGGCCGCCGGCTGCAACCACGTCCATGCGGTCGGTGATGATCTGCTTGGCGGCGGTGGCAATCGTCATCAGGCCCGAGGAGCACTGACGGTCGATGGTCATGCCGCTGACCGAGATCGGGCAGCCTGCACGCAGGGCGACCTGGCGGCCGAGGTTACCGGCCTGCGCGCCCTGCTGAAGCGCGGCGCCCCAGAGCACGTCGTCGATCTCGCCGGCGTCGATACCGGCGCGCTCGATGGCGGGCTTTAGCGAATGGGCACCCAGCGTCGCGCCGGGAGTGGCGTTGAAGCCGCCCTTGTAGGCCCGGCCGATAGCGGTACGGGCGGTGGATACGATGACTGCGTCACGCATGGTCATTCCTTAAAGTCTTGAGTGGTTGAACGTCCGTTCCTCGCTGGGGAGGAAGAAGAAATCAGACGAAGTACATGGTCATCCATTCGCAGATCAACGCGGGCTTGTCCTCGCCTTCGATCTCGATGGTAATCTCCATGGTCTGCTGCCACTGGCCGGGGCGCTTCTCGTTCATTTCGAGCAGCTTCCAGTGACCGCGGATCTTCTTGCCCGAGCGGACCGGGGCGATGAAACGCGTCTTGTTGCCGCCGTAGTTGACGGCCATCTTGATCCCGTCGACCCGCGGAACGTCGCTGTTCGCGGTGAGGTAGGGGATCATCGAGAGCGTCAGGAAGCCGTGGGCGATGGTGCCGCCGAAGGGCGTCATCTTGGCCGCTTCCTCGTTCACGTGGATGAACTGGTGATCGCCGGTCGCATCGGCGAACTGGTTGATCTCGCTCCTGGCTCATCTCGACCCATTCGCTGGTGCCGACCTGTTCGCCGACCTTGGCTGCTACGTCCTGGGGGGTCATAGGTACCTCTCCTTGAAAATCATGGCCTTTGCGCGACTCCGCGAGCGCGCTTGCGGCGGGACTCATGGCGCATGCGCGGGAGGCGCGCAACCGCCGGAAAACTGCCGTTACGGCATGGCCGGACCCGCAACAGGGGCGTCGAGCCCATCGCTCGCAGACGGCTTCGCGTTATCGCGCAATTAACCAAGCGGTGCTAAGCGCCGAAGCCGGATTTCACTATAGGTTCTAAATGGGCGACGACTGGTCAGATCAGGGTATGGCATCGAAGCGGTGGTTCAAACCGGCCGTTGCCGTGTGGTTCGCGCTGCTGTTTGGCGGCGGGCTTTTCCTGATGCCCTCCACCGTCCATGCGAGCATCGCCCAGGCGACAGGCCTCGGCGGCCGTCTGCTCGTTTCAGTCATCGCGGGTCTTCTTGGCCTCATGCTCGGCTGGGCAATCGCTTCGCGCATTGCTGCTGCGACCGCGCCGCGTGCGATCGCTCCCGGGCTCGAGCCGCACGATGGTGATGATTGGGACGATGGCGAAGTGATGGAAGAAGAGCCGCGCCGCCGCCGTGTCTTCTCGGCACGCGAGGACATCGGCGAGGATGGCATCGGTATCGCCGAAGAGGTCGTGGTCGAGGACGAAGAGACACCTTCGCGTGCCTTCGAGGAGATACTCGCCGACATCCCCGAGGTCGTGCCGGAAGAAGACTGGGAAGCGGAGAACGAACCGATCGATCTCTCCGACGAGGGAGCATTCGCGGATGAATACCGCGAACCCGAAGAGGATGTCATCATTGAGGAAGCGGAGTTCGAAACGATCGATGAAGAGGTCGTTGATGAGGAAACGAAAGCCGCCCAGACCGGAAACGCATCGGCTGCAGCTCCGCTTGCCGACCTCTCGCTCAAGCAGCTCGAAGACCGGCTCGCCGCCGCGCTCGACAGCCGCAAGCAGGCCGCAAAGGTAAGCACGCCCGAGGCCCCGCCTCACGTGGTAGCCGAGGAAGAGGCACCGGCGCCTTACGAAGATCAGGCCGAATCCAACCTCGACGATCCCGATGAGGACGATCCGGTCATCGCCTTTCTGCGCCGCGAAGCATCGCGCAAGATGCCCGAAAAAACGCCCGAACCGCCGCAGCGAGACTATGACGCGCAGGCCGCCCTGCGCGAAGCGCTCGACAAGCTGGGCAAGGTCGGCAAGCCGGGCGACTGACGCTACGGAAATCCTTGCGGCCGGGCCGCCAGCGCCCAATGCGGATACCTATTCGTGATTGCTGCAATGCAGCAAAGTCCGGGAAATCTTGGGTCTCGTGAAATTTTGCTACGCGCGAGTCCCATTGCAAAACTGTATTCTTGCCTGCAAAAGGCCTCCACGCGACATTTTGGCGGTGGCGCATGCCGCGCTGCACAATTTCGCCCGCTCCCGGACCGCAGCCTGCGGCAAGAGGAGACGGGACAGGTGGAGGACGCTTCGGCGAATGCAAGTACCGGCTCAATTCCAACCCTCAGGTGAGGGACTCTACGATCCGCGCAACGAACACGATGCCTGCGGCGTCGGCATGGTCGCGCATATCAAGGGTGAGAAGAGCCACGAGATTATCGAGCAGGCGCTCACCATCCTCGCCAATCTCGACCACCGCGGCGCGGTCGGCGCCGACCCCCTGCTGGGCGACGGCGCGGGCATCCTGATCCAGACCCCCGACCCGCTGATCCGCAAATGGGCCGATGCCGAGGGTCACGTGCTGCCGGACGAAGGCGATTATGCGCTCGCCATGTGCTTCCTCCCGCAGGAGGACGAGGCGCGCGAATTCGTCGAGAAGCAGCTCGAACGCTTCGCCGAGAAGGAAGGCCAGCGCGTCGTCGGCTGGCGCAATGTCCCCACCACGCTCGACGGGCTCGGCGATGCGGTGATCGCTTCGATGCCGGTGATCCGCCAGTGCGTGATCGCACGCGGCACCAATTGCCTCGATCAGGACGCTTTCGAGCGCAAGCTGGTGGTCATCCGCAAGCAGACGCTTAACCCGCTCGCAGCGCTGGAAGAAAAGCACGGCATCCCCGGCCTCAGCCAGGCATATATCCCGAGCTTCTCCGCACGTACCGTTGTCTACAAGGGCCTGCTGCTCGCCAACCAAGTCGGCAGTTTCTACGACGATCTGCGCGATCCCGACTGCGTCTCGGCGCTCGGCCTCGTGCACCAGCGTTTCAGCACCAACACCTTCCCCAGCTGGCGGCTCGCCCACCCCTATCGCTTCATGGCGCATAACGGCGAGATCAACACGGTTCGCGGCAATGTGAACTGGATGGAAGCGCGCCGCCGCACGATGGAAAGCGAGCTGCTGGGCGCGGATCTCGACAAGATGTGGCCGCTGATCCCGCATGGCCAGTCGGACACCGCCTGCCTCGACAATGCGCTCGAGCTGCTGCTGACCGGCGGATACTCCCTCGCGCATTCGATGATGATGCTCATGCCCGAAGCCTGGGCGAAGAACGAGCAGATGGATCCCGCGCGCCGCGCCTTCTACGAATATCACGCCGCGCTGATGGAGCCATGGGACGGCCCCGCTGCCGTGTGCTTTACCGACGGCCGCCAGATCGGTGCCTGCCTCGACCGCAACGGATTGCGGCCGGCGCGCTGGTGCACGACCAAAGACGATCTCGTCGTGCTGGCTTCGGAAAGCGGCGTTCTGCCGTTCGCTGAGGAAGACATCACGCGCAAGTGGCGCCTCCAGCCGGGCAAGATGCTGCTGATCGACCTCGAACAGGGTCGCATCGTCGAGGACGAGGAACTGAAGGCCGACCTCGCCGCAGCGCACCCCTACGAGGCTTGGCTCGACAAGGCTCAGTACAAGCTCGAGGACCTCGACCACATCGACCCCGAGCTGTCCGAAATCGGCGAAAGCGAACTTTCGCTGCTCAAGCGACAGCAGGCCTTCGGCTACACGCAAGAAGACCTCTCGCGCTTCCTCGAACCCATGGCCGCCAAGGGCGAGGACCCGATCGGTTCGATGGGCACCGACACACCGATCGCCGTGCTCAGCGAGAAGAGCCGCCTGCTCTACGACTATTTCAAGCAGAACTTCGCGCAGGTGACGAACCCGCCGATCGACCCGATCCGCGAAGAGCTGGTGATGAGCCTGCTCTCGATGATCGGCCCGCGCCCGAACCTTCTGGGGCGTGACGGGGGTACGCACAAGCGCCTCGAGGTAAAGCAGCCGATCCTTACCAATGCCGATCTGGCGAAGATCCGCTCGGTCGAGGTCGCGCTAGACGGTGCATTCCGCACCGCCACGATCGACATCACCTGGGATGCGAGCACCGGAGCCGATGGCCTCGCCATGGCGCTGAAAGAAATGTGCTGGGCGGCGACCGAGGCCGTGCTCGGCGATGCCAACATCCTGATCCTGTCGGACCGCGCACAGGGGCCCGAGCGTATCGCCATGCCCGCGCTGCTCGCGACCGCGGCCGTGCACCACCAGCTGGTGCGGCAGGGCCTTCGCATGCAGACCGGTCTCGTCATCGAGACGGGCGAAGCGCGTGAGGTTCATCATTTCTGCGCGCTCGCAGGTTACGGCGCGGAAGGCATCAACCCCTATCTCGCCTTCGAGACCATCGAGGCGCTGCGCGCGAAAAAGCTGCCCGATCTCGATCCGGGCGACGTCCAGGCCAACTTCGTCAAGGGCGTGGGCAAGGGTATCCTCAAGGTCATGTCCAAGATGGGCATCTCGACCTACCAGTCCTATTGCGGCGCGCAAATTTTCGACGCGGTCGGCCTCTCGTCCGAGTTCGTCGACACCTACTTCACCGGCACCGCGACCACGATCGAGGGCATTGGCCTCAAGGAAGTTGCGCGCGAGACGGTGAAGCGCCACGCGCAGGCCTTCGGCGACAGTCCGCTCTACAAGGGCATGCTCGATGTGGGTGGCATCTACCAGTACCGTATCCGCGGCGAGGACCATGCCTGGACCCCGCAGAACATCGCGAACCTCCAGCACGCTGTTCGCGGGAACGACATAAAGAATTACGACGAGTTCGCCCGCAGCGTGAACGAGCAGTCCGAGCGGCTGCTGACGATCCGCGGGCTGATGGAGCTGAAGAAGGCCGAGCGTCCGCTCGAGCTCTCCGAAGTCGAACCGGCTGTCGAGATCGTGAAGCGTTTCAGCACCGGCGCGATGAGCTTCGGCTCGATCAGCCACGAGGCGCACTCGACGCTGGCCATCGCCATGAACCGCATCGGCGGCCGCTCGAACACCGGCGAAGGCGGCGAGGAGCCAGAGCGCTTCCGCCCGCTCGACAATGGCGATTCGATGCGCAGCCGCATCAAGCAGGTTGCAAGCGGCCGCTTCGGCGTGACTACGGAATATCTCGTCAATTCGGACGATATCCAGATCAAGATGGCGCAGGGCGCGAAGCCCGGCGAAGGCGGCCAGCTGCCCGGCCACAAGGTCGACAAGCGCATCGGCAAGGTGCGCCATTCGACGCCGGGCGTGGGTCTGATCTCGCCGCCACCGCACCACGATATCTATTCGATCGAGGATCTCGCCCAGCTGATCCACGATTTGAAGAACGTCCAGCCGAACAGCCGCATCTCGGTTAAGCTGGTGTCCGAGGTTGGCGTGGGCACGGTGGCCGCGGGCGTTTCCAAGTCGAAGGCCGACCACCTCACCATCTCGGGCTATGAAGGCGGCACCGGCGCGAGCCCGCTAACCAGCCTGACACACGCCGGCTCCCCGTGGGAAATCGGCCTTGCCGAAACGCAGCAGACGCTGCTCCTCAACGATCTTCGCAGCCGTATCGCGGTGCAGGTCGACGGGGGCCTGCGCACGGGCCGCGACGTCGCTATCGGCGCGCTGCTGGGCGCGGACGAGTTCGGCTTCGCCACCGCCCCGCTGATCGCAGCGGGCTGCATCATGATGAGGAAATGCCACCTCAACACCTGCCCGGTCGGCGTCGCCACGCAGGACCCGGTTTTGCGTAAGCGCTTTACTGGCACGCCCGAGCACGTCATCAACTATTTCTTCTTCGTCGCCGAGGAGCTCCGCCAGATCATGGCCGAGATGGGCTTCCGCACGGTCGAGGAAATGGTCGGCCGCGTCGACAAGATCGATATGCGCCGCGTCACCCGCCACTGGAAGGCGCATGGCGTCGACCTCACGCGGATCCTGCACGCAGTCCCGCTCGACGAAGGCAAGTCGCTGCACCACACCGAGGGTCAGGACCACGGCCTGGCCGCAGCCATGGACGTCGAGCTGATCGAGGCCTGCAAGCCGGCCATCGAAAGCGGCCAGGCAGTCCAGATCAGCCGCGAGATCCGCAATGTGAACCGCACCGTCGGCACCATGCTTTCGGGCCGGATCGCAGAGGCGCATGGCCATGAGGGTCTGAAGCCCGACACCATCCGCATCGACCTGACCGGTGTTGCCGGACAGAGCTTCGGCGCGTGGCTCGCTCATGGCGTGACCATGAGCCTCACCGGCGATGCCAACGATTATGTCGGCAAGGGCCTGTCGGGTGGCCGCATTGCCGTGAAGCCGCCGGAAAGCGTGGGCCGCGAGCCGACCGACAACATCATCGTCGGCAACACGGTGCTCTATGGCGCGATCGCGGGCGAAGCCTATTTCGCCGGTGTCGCGGGTGAGCGTTTCGCCGTGCGCAATTCGGGCGCGGTTGCCGTGGTCGAGGGCACGGGCGACCATGCGCTCGAATACATGACCGGCGGCGGCGTCTGCATCCTCGGCAAGACCGGCCGCAACGTGGCCGCAGGCATGAGCGGGGGCATCGCTTACGTCTACGACCCGGATGGCGAGTTCGAGAAACTGGTCAATCACGCGCAGGTCGACGTGCTCGACGTAAAGACCGGCGATGGCGAGGGTGCGGAGAAGAGCTGGGGCAAGCCCCAGCAGCGCGCCGTCAGCGTCGACAATCCGGGCATGGGCGATCCGCTCTACCACGATGCCGAACGCTTGAAGGTGCTGGTCGAGCGCCACTATCTCCACACCGGCTCAGGCCGCGCCAAGGCGCTGCTCGATGACTGGGCAAACGAACTCAAGAACTTCCGCAAGGTGATGCCGCGCGACTACCAGCGGGCATTGAAGACGCTCGAGGACGAGCGCGAGGATGCGGCAATGGAGGCTGCCGAATAATGGGCAAGGAAACCGGCTTTCTCGAATACGAGCGCGAGGATCGCAGCTACATTGATCCCGAAGAGCGGCTGAAGAACTACAAGGAATTCGTGGTCCCGCACGACCCCGAGGCGCTGCGCAAGCAGGCGGCGCGCTGCATGAACTGCGGCATTCCTTACTGTCACAACGGCTGTCCGGTGAACAACATCATCCCGGATTGGAACCACCTCGTTTACGAGGACGACTGGAAGAACGCGCTCGAGGTCCTGCACTCGACCAACAACTTCCCCGAGTTCACCGGCCGCATTTGCCCTGCACCGTGCGAGGCCGCCTGCACTTTGAACATCGTCGACGCACCGGTGACGATCAAAAGCATCGAGTGCGCGATCGTCGACAAGGGCTGGCAGGAAGGCTGGATCAAGCCGCAGGTGCCCGCAAAGCAGACCGGCAAGTCGGTCGCGGTGATCGGTTCGGGCCCGGCAGGCCTCGCCGCCGCGCAGCAGTTGGCGCGTGCTGGCCATGCTGTCACCGTGTTCGAGAAGTCCGACCGAATCGGCGGGCTGCTTCGCTACGGCATTCCCGACTTCAAGATGGAGAAGCACCTCATCAACCGGCGCGCGGTGCAGATGGAAGCCGAGGGGGTCCAGTTCCGCACATCGAGCGAAGTCGGCGTAGAAGTCAGCTTCGAGGCACTGAAAGAGAATTTCGACGCGGTGGTCCTTGCAGGCGGCGCGGAGGAAGCGCGCCAACTCGACATCCCCGGCTCCGAGCTTTCCGGCGTGCGCCTCGCGATGGAATTCCTCACCCAGCAGAACAAGCGCAACGCGGGCGACGACGAAGTGCGCGCTGCTCCGCGCGGCAGCCTGACTGCAACCGGCAAGCATGTGATCGTGATCGGAGGCGGCGACACCGGCAGCGACTGCGTGGGCACGAGCAACCGGCAGGGCGCGGCCAGCGTTACCCAGCTCGAGATCATGCCCAAGCCGCCCGAACACGAGGACAAGGCGCTCACTTGGCCCGATTGGCCAGTGAAGCTGCGCACCTCCTCCAGCCACGAGGAAGGCGTAGAGCGCGACTGGGCGGTGATGACCAAGCGCGTGGTCGAAGAAAACGGCGATGTCGCAGGCCTCGAATGCGTGCGGATCGAATGGGAAGACGGCAAGATCAAGGAAGTGCCGGGCAGCGAATTCACGCTGAAGGCCGACCTCATCCTGCTCGCCATGGGCTTCACCGGCCCCAAGCGTCGCGGATTGCTCGACCGTGCCGGCGTGGAGCTCGACGGCCGCGGCAATGTGGCCGCCGACACGCAGTGGTACCTCACCAGCGAACCAAACGTCTTCGCCTGCGGCGACATGCGGCGTGGCCAGAGCCTCGTCGTCTGGGCCATCCGCGAAGGCCGCCAGTGCGCCCGTGCGGTGGACGAGGCGCTGATGGGGGTGAGCGAACTGCCGAGGTAGGCTAGAGCCGCCGGGTCCGGCATCTCCGGGACGGCGCAAGGCTTGTCTTGCAGCCGATTCTGGCACATCCTCCTGTGTGCGGGCGAAACGCCCGCCAATAAGGCCCCGGTCGCACGTGCTGCTCTTGGGGGACCAATCGTGAAGACCGCTCACCTGTCCCAGCTGGATGGACTGCGAGGTTTCGCAGCGCTGGTGGTCGTCATCTCCCACTGCGCGGCCTTCGGTTTCCTGCCGAGCAGTCTCGGCCGCGGCCTCGGGCAAATGGGGGTCGCGCTGTTCTTCTGCCTGAGCGGTTTCCTAATGGCCTATCTCTACCGCGAGAAGGCACTCAATCCGGCCAGTCTCAAGGATTATGCGATCAACCGCGCAACGCGGGTGCTGCCGCTCTACTACCTCGTGGCAACATTCGTGGGGATCTGCTTCCTCGCCTTCGACCTCTCGCTGCTGAAGGTCTTTTCCGTCCAGGACATTATCGGCAACATCTTCCTGCTGAAAGGATCCTCGGTTCTCTGGACTATCCCCGTCGAAGTCCATTTCTACGTGATTTTCGTGGCACTCTGGTTCGCGTCGAATTCGGGCAAGTTCCTGAAGTCGATCGCGCTGCTGGCCGCAGCCCAGATGTCGGCACTGGTGTTCCTCTACCTGATCGACATCAGATACGGGCCGATCCTGTTTTCCTGGCTTCACCTGTTTCTTTTCGGCAGCCTGATCGGCGCCTATTACGAGCCGCTGAAACAAAGGCTCGAAAACTCGAGGCATGCACGGATCATATCAAGCCTCGGATGGCTCGCCCTACTGCTGATGGTGATCGCGCCACCCGAGATCCGGCGCGACCTCGGCTTCACGGTGCTCGTGAATTATCTCGACCCGATCACCTTCGGATACCCGATGCTGCTGCTGTTCTGCAGCGTCTTTCTCCTCGGCCCCTTCGCGCTGTTCAGGACGCCGCTGCTGCGCTGGTACGGCAAGATTTCCTACTCGCTCTACCTGCTGCACCCCTTCGTGATCGACGGCGCCACCGCACTGGCCGAGCGGGGCGTATTCCCACCGGTCATCGGCTTCCCTTTGGTGCTCGGCTTCGCGACACTGCTCGCCGCAGCATCCTTCTACTGGTTCGAACATCCGGTGCAGCTCGCGCTGCGCTCCTACTTTTCGCGGAGACAAGCGAGGGCCGGCCTCGCCTAACCCGCACACTCCACGCATTTCGCCACGCTCGGATCATGCGCCAGACGCTTCTCGGCGACCTTGTTACCGCACACCGTGCACCAGCCCCATTCGCCCTCGTCGAGCCGCGCCAGCGCCGCTTCGATCCGCGCGCGTTCGGCTACGCGGCGTCGCGCGGTCGCCTGTGCCATCGCCTGCTGCTGCATCGCGTCCATCCGGCTGAGACGGCCGACGCTGTCCTGTTGCAATTCGACCGTGTCGCGCGAATCCGCATTGGCCGAATCTTCCGCGTCCAACTCACTGCGGCGGGCAATCAGCCGCTCCCGGGCCTCGTTCTCGGTCATGGCGACCAGTTTATTTCGCCGCGGCCGTTGCTGGCCAAAAACGCGTTCGTGCGGCTGAACGGCTTGGACCCGAAGAAACCGCGATGCGCGGAAAGGGGGCTGGGGTGCGGGCTCTCGATCACGTGATGCGGTCCGTCGCGAAGCCCCGCGATCCGCTTGGCCTTGGCCTGAGCATGGCTGCCCCAGAGAATGAAGACGCTGGGCTCTTCGCGTGCCGCTACCGCCGCGACGCAGGCATCCGTCACCGCGTCCCAGCCGCGCCCCGCATGGCTTCCAGCCTGCCCCGCCTCGACCGTCAGCGTGTTGTTGAGCAGCAGCACGCCCTGCCGCGCCCAGCCCGATAGGTCGCCGTGTCCTGCACGCGGTATGCCGAGATCGGCCTCCAGCTCCTTGTAGATATTGACGAGGCTCGGCGGCACGCGGACGCCTTCGGGCACGGCAAAGCACAGGCCCATCGCCTGCCCCGGTCCGTGGTAAGGGTCCTGTCCGAGTATCACGACCTTCACCTCGTCGAGCGGGGTCAGTTCGAGCGCCTTCAGCCGGCTGCCGCGCGGCGGATAGACGATCTTGCCGTCATCCTCCTCCGCCCGCAGCCAGCCACCCAGCTGGCGCGCCTCCGCGCTCGCCAGAACGGGATCGAGGACGGGTTTCCAGCTTGCAGGCACACTCTCGCTCATGGGCGGCACAATGCGCCCCGGAAGCGCCGGCGACCAGTGGCCCCTTCCCTCCTATCCCCGATGCGCCTAAGGCCCTTCGCCATGGCAGTGCATTTCCACGAAGAAGACCTTCCCGAAGGCGTCCTCGCCGATGGCCCGGTGGCCGTCGATACCGAAACCATGGGTCTCGTCACTATCCGCGACCGTCTGTGCGTCGTCCAGATCAGCGACGGCAAAGGTGACGAGCATCTCGTGCGCTTCGGGCCCGAGAGCACCTATGACGCGCCGAACCTGAAGGCGGTCCTCGCCGATCCGGAACGATTGAAGCTGTTCCACTTCGCGCGCTTCGACCTCGCCGCGATCGAGTACTATCTCGGGGTCACCGCGGCGCCCTGCTACTGCACCAAGATCGCCAGCAAGCTGGTGCGCACCTACACCGACCGCCATGGCCTCAAGAACCTGGTCGAGGAACTTCTCGGCGAGAGCATGTCGAAGGTGCAGCAGAGCAGTGACTGGGGCGGCCCGGTCCTGAACGATGCGCAGCGCGACTATGCCGCGAGCGACGTACGCTTCCTTCACCGGATGAAGGAAGAGCTCGACCGCCGCCTCGAACGCGAAGGCCGCACGGAACTTGCACAGGCCTGTTTCGATTTCCTTCCTGCACGCGCGCATCTCGACATTCTCGGCTGGCAGGACCACGACATCTTCAGCCACGCGTCAGCCTGACAGGAGCACATCGGCCAGCATGGTATTCCGCAAGCGCAGGATCGAAACGCAGGAGGCGAAGCAGCTGCGCTCTCGCCGAAAGCATTTCGCTGCGCCTGGCGGCAGCCACGACAAGCTGGTCCTGTTCCTCTCGCGCGTCTTGCCGATGGGCGTCGGCGTCATCGCCGCGCTGATGGTGATCACGCCCCTGTCCCCGCGCGGCGAAGTGAGCTTCCTGCTCGACCGCAACGAGGTCGCCGTCATCACCGAACGCCTGCGCGTCGACAATGCGCTCTACCGCGGACAGGACGAGCAGGGCCGACCCTTCTCGCTCACCGCGGGCGAGGCCGTGCAGCGATCGAGCGCCGAGGGCATCGTGCGGATGGACGATCTCGTCGCGCGCATGCTCATGGAAGACGGCCCGGCCCGCGTTTCGGCCCCCGGCGGGCAATACGACATCAACGAAGAGACCGTCGTCATCAACGGCACGATGCGCATGGAAGCCGCCGACGGCTACCGCATGCGCGTCAGCGGCGTGTCGCTCAACCTTGAACAGAAAACGCTCGAAGGCGCGGGCGGCGTGGAAGGCGCCATTCCTGCCGGCACCTTCAGCGCGGACAGGCTTGATGCCGACCTGTCCGAGCGTCGGATAACCCTGTCGGGACAGGCGCGGCTGCGCATGGAACCCGGCGAGCTGAGGATGCCCTGATGAAAAGCCACCTACCCACTATGGCCAAGAGCGCCCTTGCCGGCTTCGCGCTGACCTGTGCCGCGCTCGGAGGCATCCAGCTTTCCGCACAGGCGATCGCAAGCCACAACTCGAACGCGCCCGTCTCCTATGCCGCGGACCGGATCGAGCTGCAGGACCGGCAGAACCGCGTCGTGCTCTCGGGCAACGTCCAGATCACGCAGGCGGGCCTCACGCTCAATGCGGCGCGCACGATCGTGAATTATTCGGATGCGGGCAATCTCAGCATCCAGCGCATCATGGCCACCGGCGGGGTCAATGTGAGCCGCGGCAACGAGCGCGCCCGCGGCGATACGGCGGTCTATGATTTCAACCGCCGCGTGATCACCATGGCGGGGAATGTGCGCCTCAATCGCGGCGGCGATACGCTGAGCGGCGGACGCCTTGTGATCGACCTGGCGAGCGGCGTCTCCAGCATCGACGGCCGCTCCAGCGGATCGTCCTCGGTGACAGGCGAAGGCCAGTCTTCGGGCGGCAGGGTTTCGGGCACCTTCTCCGTTCCCGAGAACTGATGAGCCGCGCCCGCATCGGTCGGGCTCTGCTGGCGCTGTGCGGGCACCGCGCGCGTGAATGTGCCGAACCGACCGATAGCGACTGGCGCGAACTCGATGCGCTGGCCGACCAGCACAGGCTTCGTCCATTCCTGCACGGCCGCCTTGCGCGCGGCGAGATCGGCACGGTGCCCCCTGCGATTAGCGAGACCTGGCAAGAAACGCACCGCGCCAACGGCATCGCCATGCTCGCACAGCGCCGTGCACTGCTGCAGGCGGTAGCGGTGCTGGCGGAGGAAGGGATTGCTGCGATCGCCCTCAAGGGTTCGGCGCTTGCCTGGACCGTCTGGCCCGCCCCTGCAGAACGGATCATGCGCGACATCGACCTGCTGGTCGGCGAGCAAGAAGCTCCGGCGGCCTATGCGGCGCTGCGCCGGTCGGGGTGGGCAGCACCGGACCTGACTCTCAAGGAACTTGCGGGAATCGCAGGCTCGCAGGCGCACCTGCCCCCGCTCCATTCGCCGGAAGGCGTGATGTGCGAGCTGCACGCGCATGTCTGGGGCGAAGCGCCGCTGCCGGGATCGACCATGCCGCTCGCCGACGACGCAGGGCTGCTCTCACGCGCCGCTCACGACGAAGCGCTGGGCGCTGCCGTTCCGTCTGCCGAAGACATGCTCGCCCATCTCGTCGTCCATGCCGCCTGCTCGCACCTGCTCAATGTCGGACCGATGGCGCTGGTCGATATCGACCTGTGGTGCACGACGCGGGCAGTCGACTGGGACGCCTTCTGGAAGCGCGCCGCCGCTAACGGGTTCGAGCGTCCGGCCGTGCTGACCTTCGCCTTGGTCGACCGTTGGCGCAGGCCCGGCTTTCTCGCCCGGTCCGGAGCCCCCGCATCACCCGAAGATGACTTGCTGGAGGAAGCGGAAATGCTCCTCGTGCAGGATCTCGATGCCCGAAAGGATGTGAGCGCGCTCGCTTCGGCGGCAACGGGCCAGTTCGGCGGCAGGATCGGACAGCACCCGCTCGACCGGGCCGAGCGCCCTAGCGGAGGACTGGGGCGCGCAGGCCAGCTGGCACAGCGCGCATGGTCCCTCGGACGAAGCGCGCTCGATGGCGACACGCGGCGCGATGCGGTCGCCACGGCACGCCTGCAGAAGTGGATGGAAGGCTAGCGGCGTCCCGCGCCGGCCACGCGGGCAATACCCGTGAGGCCCTGTGCCAGCAGCAGTTCGGAAGACTGGCTGTTGGTCAGCAGTTCGCGGTGGAGCTCGGTCAGGCGCATGGTCAGCCGGTCGAGCTTGGGCCCCCGCCAGCGCTGGACCTGTTCTGAAATGTCGCGCTCTTCCTTCCAGAAGATGCCGAGGCGCGCCTTCTCGCCCTTGTCGAGATCCTGATAGCGGCGATTGCCGAGTGCCGCCGAAATGCGCGCCAGCTGCGCCGCGCGCCGTTCGACCGCGAGCAGCGTGCCAACCGGGTTCAGGCCGATCTGCTTCATGCGCGCAATCTCGGTCGCGACCTTGCCGCCATGGCCCGAGAGCACCGCGTTCACGAGGCTGGCAAAGCCATCCTCCTCGGTGGCGGCGCCGATCGCGTCGAGGTCCTCCATCGTGCCGGGCCGCGGCGACTGCGGGGTCGCATCGAGATAGGTAGCGAGCTTGGTGACCTCGCTCTGCGCGAGCCGGACGTCGAGATTGGCAGCGCGTGCGATCCGCTCGGCGACCGCGCCATCGAGCCGCACGCCAGCTGCATCGCCCATCGCCCGGACGCTCTGCGTCACCGAGCGCAAATCGGGCGGATAGAACATCGCGACGACCGCATCCTTGCGCTTCTCGAGCAGCTTGGCGGTACGCGACTTGTCGGTGGCCGAAGTGGCGACAACGATTACCGGACAGGCCTCGCCCGCGCCCATGTCGCCCGTTTCGAGCAATGTCTTCAGCGCCTCATGCGCCTCGTCGCCGGCAACGCGCGACCAGATGTGCCGCTTGTCGCCGAAGAGCGAGGTCGAGCGCGCCTCGTCGCCGAGCTTTGCCGGATCCGCGCGCAGTTCGGCACCGGGAATTTCGACCCGCTCGCCCGGTTCGGGCAGCATCGATGCGATGTCATTGGCGGCAGCGCTCGCGCCTGCCTCGTCCTGCCCGCAAAAGAAGAAGACCTTGCAGGTCTCCGCCGCGCCGCGCGCCTTGGCAGCGAAGTCGCGTCCGGTAAGTTTCACTGGTCCCGCAGCGTCAGCGCGACGCGAGTCACAATCCGGTCGGCAATCTCGACCGACAGGTTCTCGAGCGCGGTCTGTTCGGCGGCGATGGTCGCATATTCGCTCGAGACGACGTCGATCCCGGCGTCCGCGCCCTCGGTCGCGTCGAGCAGAATTTCGCCCGTGGTCGCGTCGACCAGCTGGTAGCGGGCACGCAAGGTGCGACGCTCGCGGCTGACCGTATCGTCGGCCAGCACAGCCAGGCCCTCGAGGCTGTCGTCAAGTCGCACGTCGAGGCGGTAGCGCGGGGTTGTTGCGCCCGCCGCGCCGAGCTTGTCGTTGAGGTGATTACGCACGAGCCATCCGGCCTTGCCAGGGATCGGCGGCACGTCGACCGCCGCGAGCCCCTGCGCGACCTGCCCGCTACCGCCACCCGCATACATGGGCGAAAGCCCGCAGGAGGACAGCGAAAGTGCGGCGACGAGGGCGAAAGCTATGCGCATCAGGTGACGATATTGACCAATCTGTCGGGCACCACAATGACCTTGCGCACTTCTGCACCGTCGAGCGAGCGCTGCACCTTCTCCGATGCCAGCGCCATGGCTTCGAGGTCTTCCTTCGACGCACCCTTGGGCGCGGTGAGCGTGTCGCGCAGCTTGCCCCTGTGCTGGACGGCGATGGTAACTTCGTCCTCGACCAGCAGCGCCGGATCGACTTCGGGCCATGCAGCATCGGCCACCATCCCGCTCTCGCCGAGACCGGCCCATGCCTCCTCGGCAAGGTGCGGCATCATCGGGGCGACGAGCTGGACGAGGCTGCGGATTGCGTGGCTGCGGCTGGCCGAGTGCTTTGCCTTCTCGACCGCACCGGTGAGTTCATAGATGCGCGCAACTGCCTTGTTGAAGCCCAGCGCTTCGATGTCCTCGGCCACGGCAGCAATCGTCTGGTGCGTCTTGCGCGCCAGCGCCTTGTCCTCGCCTTCGGCTTGCGACTCATAGGCACCGAACAGGCGCCAGAGGCGGTGGACGAAGCGGCTGCACCCTTCGATCCCGGCTTCGGACCAGGGAAGGTCGCGCTCGGGCGGGCTGTCGGAAAGCATGAACCAGCGCACTGCGTCGGCGCCGTAGGTGTCGATGATCGTGTCGGGGTCGACGACGTTCTTCTTCGACTTCGACATCTTGATGACGCGTCCGATTTCGACTGGTTTGCCGTCAGCGGTCAGCGTCGCGCCATCGGCGGTGCGCTCCACCTCGTCGGGCGAGAAATAGACCGGCTTGCCGTTACCGGCACGGCTGTAGGTCTCATGGGTCACCATGCCTTGGGTGAAGAGCGAGGCGAAGGGCTCCTTCACATCGATCTGGCCCATGTGCGCCAGCGCGCGGGTCCAGAAACGAGCGTAGAGAAGGTGCAGGATCGCGTGTTCGATTCCTCCGATATATTGTTCGACCGGCATCCACTTGGCGACTTCCTCCGCATCGAAGGGCTTGTCGGCAGGCTGGCTGGCGAAGCGCAGGAAATACCAGGAGCTGTCGACGAAGGTGTCGAGCGTGTCGGTTTCGCGCTCGGCCTTGCCTCCGCACTTGGGGCAATCGACGTGCTTCCACGTCGCGTGGCGCAGCAGGGGGTTGCCCGGGGTCTGGAAATCGACGTCCTCGGGCAGCGTGATCGGCAGGCTGTCTTTGGGCGCAGGCACTACGCCGCAAGTCTCGCAATGGATGAAGGGGATCGGAGTGCCCCAGTAACGCTGGCGCGAAACGCCCCAGTCGCGCAGGCGCCAGACGGTCTTGCCTTCGCCCCGGCCCTGTTCCTCTATGCGGCGGATGATCTCTCGCTTGGCGTCTTCGACTTCCATCCCGTCGAGGAAATCCGAGTTGACGATCAGGCCATCACCCGCTTCGGCTTCGCCATCGAAAGGCTTGCCCGCATCCTCGACGCTCGGTGCGACGACGCGCGGGATCGGGAGGCCGTATTTGGTGGCGAATTCGAAGTCGCGCTGGTCGTGGCCCGGCACCGCCATGATGGCGCCGGTGCCGTAGTCCATCAGCACGAAGTTCGCGATGAAGACCGGTAGGTCCGCGCCGGTGAACGGGTGCTTGGCGGTGATGCCGGTGTCGAAGCCGAGCTTCTCGGCGGTTTCGAGTTCGGCAGCGGTCGTCCCACCCTTCTTGCACTCGGCGATGAAGGCGCGTGCCTCCTCGCTATCGATGCCTTGTGCCACCGGATGGTCGGCGGCGACCGCAACGAAGCTCGCCCCGAAGATCGTGTCCGGACGCGTCGTGTAGACAGGCAGCTTCTCGCCGTTCGAAAGGTCGAAGCTGAATTCGAGGCCCTTCGACTTGCCGATCCAGTTTTCCTGCATCAGCCGGACCTTGTCGGGCCAGTTCTCGAGGCTGCCGAGACCTTCGAGCAACTCCTCGGCGAAGTCGGTGATCTTGAGGAACCACTGGTTGAGCTTGCGCTTCTCGACCTCTGCGCCCGAGCGCCAGCCCTTGCCATCGATCACCTGCTCGTTGGCGAGCACGGTCATGTCGACCGGGTCCCAGTTGACCTCGCTTTCCTTGCGGTAGACGAGGCCGGCTTCATAGAGATCGATGAAGAGCGCCTGCTCGTGGCCGTAGTAGTCGGGCTCGCAGGTCGCCAGCTCTCTGGACCAGTCGAGCGCGAAACCGAGGCGTTTGAGCTGCGCCTTCATGTGTTCGATATTGTCGCGGGTCCAGCCGCCGGGGTGCACGCCCTTTTCCATCGCGGCGTTTTCCGCGGGCATGCCGAAAGCGTCCCAACCCATCGGGTGGAGGACCTCGTGACCCGTCGCCTTCTTGTACCGCGCGAGCACGTCGCCCATCGTGTAGTTGCGGACGTGGCCGATGTGGATGCGCCCGCTGGGATAGGGGAACATCTCGAGCACGTAGCTCTTGGGCTTTTCGGAATTGCTGTCGGCGCGGAAGGTCTGCGCCTGTTCCCAGGCAGCCTGCCAGCGCGAGTCGGCGCTTGCCGGATCGAAACGGGTATCACTCATTAAGACGCCTGTAAGGATTTCAGGCGCGAATGGAACCCGCTAAGCGCGGGGCTTGCGGCGCCTAGTCGTTGGCGATGGCCTGGCGGCGCAGTTCGCGTGCCTTGGTGAGAATGATGTCTTCCAGCTTCTGGACGGTTGCGGCCTGGACCGGCGCATCGACCCAATTGCCCGACTGGTTGACCTGGCGGCTGGCAGCGACACGCAGCGCGTCGGCGCGAAGGTCGGTGTCGAGGATCGAGACGGTCATCTTCACGCGCTCGCCCGGGTTGCTCGGGTTCGCGTACCAGTCGGTCACGATCACGCCGCCGGCGCTATCGGCCTGGAGCAGCGGAGCGAAGCCCACGGTCTCGAGCGAAGCACGCCAGAGATAGGAGTTCACGCCGATCGTCGAGACCTGAGCCGCGGCGAGGTCCGCACGCGGACGGTCGCTGCTGCCGCATGCCGCGAGCCCGAGGCTGGCCAGCGCGGTGCAAGCGATGGCGAGGGTACGACGGGAATTGCTCATTGCGGTCATGGACGGTCCTTGGATCCTTTTGGTGCAGCGGCTCTATATAGCCTCGGCGCACGGGGGCAAGTTCTGCGTGCTCCCAAGCCGGCTCCTAGACACCCGCCAGCGCGTGAACATCGGCTTAATCGGACACCCCCTGTGCGAATCCCGCAACACCGTCCGGAGTATCTCGAAAGGGCCTGTGGAAAAGCTTCCATTCGTCGCAAGTGAGGCCTACGCTAACTGCCTGTATTGGAGTCGTTTCGGCTTCGTTCGGGAACCGTTAAGCCACAGGCTGCCTTTGGGTAGGTGAACGTTTCCGAATTTCAGGGGATAGAGGCACACACGATGGGCGAGAAGCTGCACAGCAATAGCAAGGGACGGTTTGCGCCGGCCATGCTGGCTGTCGCCGGTCTCGCCTTTGCCATGCCTGCCGCCGTTCTCGCCGTCGGCGCCCCCGACACTTCGAGCGCTGCCCCGGGCGCGATCGAATACCTCCCCTTCACTCCGGCCGGTGCCGATCCGCAACTTGCCCGCAGGGTAGCAGAGGTGATCGGTGAGGACGCGCTGCGGTTCACGCCCGCAAGCAAGCCGCGCCAGTCGAGCGAACGCACCGTCAATTTCGCAGTCCGCGTCGATGATGCGACTGCGCGCTCGATCTCGGGCGGCGACCTGTCCGGAAAGGTCGCTCTGGCTACGCCCGAAGCGATCAGCCCGATTGCAGGCACGCGTTACAATCTCGGCATCGCACGCGGCTTCCAGAGCTTCGCCCAGCCCAGCCGCGCCGTCAGCTCGGCCTCCGTTACGGCCGGCGTTCGCGAAGACTTGCGCGATATCGCCATGCCCGATCTTTCGACCTTCGAGAGCGGCGACGACAAGGGCAAGCCGAGCCGTTTCCAGTCGCGGATCGCGCTCGAACAGCGTGACCGTGCGGGCAGCTCGCCCAACACGCTTCAGGGTGTCGGCTCGCAGCGTGTGGATCTCGGCGGCTCCTACCGCCTGAGCCGCAACCTCGATGTGACTGCCGGTGTGCGCCTGTCGCAGGAACGCGATCGTCTCGCCCCGCTCACCGACGGGGTCGAAGACGACCAGGCCGTCTACGTCGGAACGCAGATCCGCTTCTGACGGCTGCGCTTCGGCGCCTCCCAACCAAAGAATACGATTGTTCGCCTAAGACCAAAGGCGGATTGCCTTTGCGTGGTCGCACATCCACGCATAGGGTGCGGTAACGTTACGGAATGCTTGGGAGATCGAACTATGGGACGTGTTGCCATCGTAACCGGAGGAACGCGCGGTATCGGACGCGCCATCTGCGAGCGCCTTCGTGACGAACGCGGATGCACGGTCATTGCCAATTACGCGGGCAATGACGAAGCGGCGAAGAAGTTCACCGAAGAGACCGGCATTCCGACCGTGAAGTTCGACGTGGGCGATTACGATGCGGTGCAGGAAGCCTGCAAGAAGGTCGAAGAAGAGCACGGCCCGATCGACATCGTCGTGAACAATGCCGGCATTACCCGCGACGGCACGCTCCTCAAGATGAGCTACGAGGACTGGGATGCGGTCATGCGCACCAATCTCGGCGGCTGCTTCAACATGGCCAAGGCGACCTTCGCCGGCATGAAGGAGCGCGGCTGGGGCCGGATCGTCAACATCGGCTCGATCAACGGGCAGGCGGGCCAGTACGGCCAGGTCAACTACGCCGCTGCCAAGAGCGGCATCCACGGCTTCACCAAGGCGCTCGCACAGGAAGGCGCGCGCTTTGGAATTACCGTGAATGCCATTGCTCCGGGCTATATCGATACCGACATGGTTGCCGCCGTGCCCGAGCCGGTGCTCGAGAAGATCGTCGCGAAGATCCCCGTCGGCCGTCTCGGCAAGGCCAGCGAAATCGCCCGCGGTGTCAGCTTCCTGTGCTCGGAACACGCGGAGTTCGTCACCGGCTCGACCATGAGCATCAACGGCGGCCAGCACATGTACTAAGGGGCCGGTCGATCAATCGATCAGATAGCCGACCACTCTCCATTTCCCGTTCTCTTCCTCGAGCGTGACGGTCTCGATTGCTTCATCGCGGTTCTCGAAGCTTGTCGCGAAACGCACGATCGCCTGCTCGAGGTTTTCCCTGCCGTCAGCGCCGGTCTGCACGAGCCCGACTGTGAGCGTGGTGCGCTCCTTCACTTCACCAAGCGGCACGCGCGCCATCTCCGATGCTTCGCGCCAGGTAGTGGCGGTGTTGAGATCGCGAAAGGTGCGGCCCGCCTCGGCAAAGCTCGCGTCCCAGTCGCCCGCATCGACAAGCGCGAGCCATTCCAGCGCTTCGGCCTCGAACCTCTCGACCAGCACCGTTTCGACTGCAGTAGCAGGGTCTCCTTCAGGACGCTCGGTTTCGGGATGTCCACCAAGGGCAAGGGCGGCAGCGATTGCGATAGTCAGCATGACAAGAATTCCTCCAAACCACATGGCCCGACGCGGGGCCGTTTTCGAATGGATGTGATGATCGTGGGTCGCAGCCGGCTGTGCACTCCCCAATTCCTTGCCCGCAAGAATTTCGGGTGTCTCTCCCTCGTGCTCGAAAAGCAGTCGGGCCGCCTCGCGGCTGCTGGTCACGCCCAGCTTGCGGCGTGCAGCGCGCAGGCGGTCATTAATCGTGTGTACGGAGAGCGAAAGTTCGCGCGCCATCGACTTGGCATCGTGCCCGCGCACCATCAGGCGCAGCGTTTCCTTTTCCTTTTCGCTCAGCGCGTCGTAGCCCTCGTCCATGTCCGACTGTCTAGGAACTGGCGGTACGAAGCGCCAACCCCAAAAAATTCAGGGTGATCGCGGCCGCCGAATGCAGGAAAGGTGGCCGGATGCATCATATGCTAATGCACTTCGCGACTCGCATCACTAAGGCCGCTCGGGATGACAACGCCCTACCATCCTCCCGTGAAATACTCGGTCCGTATCGACGGCCACCGGACCTCGATCAGTCTCGAGCCGGTTTTCTGGAACCTGCTGCGCGAAGCGGCCGCGCGGCGCGGGATGGCGGTGAATACGCTGGTTGCGAGCATCGACGCCGAACGCATCCGCAGCGCGACGCCCCCGGGCCTCGCCGGCGCGATCCGTGTATGGCTCGCGACAAACGAGCTTGTCTCCAGATATGAATTGGGCGGCGAGATCGCTCCCGCCGCCCAAGAAAACGGTCTTGCCGACCAGGCTTAGTACTTCGCAGTAGCGTCGCTGGCCGGATAGGTTTCGTCCAGCGCTTCGTCCGTGCTGCTCATCGCATCATGCGTGGTGGTCGATGCCGCTCCCGCATTGCGGAACTGGCCTTCGGGTTCGCCGTCGGCAAATGCGACGCCGTTCTTGTCCACCCGGTTCTTCTCGAAAAAGCGATAACCGGCATAGCCGAGCGCACTAAGGGCTGCGAGCTTGAGAATCATGGTGTCTTTCCTTTCGAAATAACGACTTACCCCACCAACGGTTGGGCGGTCCGAAAGGTCCGAACTCGATCCTCAGTCGTCGCCGACGCGTTCGATATCCGCGCCGACCAGCTGCAGCTTCTCCTCGAGGCGCTCGTAACCACGGTCGAGGTGGTAGAGGCGACGCACCGTGGTCTCGCCCTTCGCGGCAAGCCCTGCGATCACGAGACTCATCGAGGCACGAAGGTCGGTCGCCATGACTTCCGCACCGGTCAGCTCGACCGGCCCGCGCACGACAGCGGTACGCCCCGTGGTTTCGATATTAGCGCCCATGCGGGTGAGCTCGGGAACGTGCATGAAGCGGTTCTCGAAGATGGTCTCCTTGAGAACGCTGGCGCCCTCCGCCTTACACAGCAGGCTCATCAGCTGCGCCTGCATGTCGGTGGCGAGGCCGGGGAAGGGTGCAGTGGTGAGGTTATGCGCCTTGAGCGGACCATTGGCCGCGATGCTCACGCCCTTCTTATCGGTCTCGACCTCGACGCCGATGTTGCGCAGCGCGTGGATCGTCGAACCCATGTCGTCCGCATCTGCGCCCTCCAGCCGCACTTCGCCGCCGGTGATGGCAGCGGCGCAGGCATACGAGCCCGCCTCGATGCGGTCGGGCATCACGCGGTAGGTCGCACCGTGTAGCTTGTTCACGCCGTGGATCGTGAGCTCTGACGTGCCGATGCCCTCGATCTCCGCTCCCATCGCGGTCAGAAGGTTGCACAGGTCGACGATTTCCGGCTCGCGCGCGGCATTGATGAGCTTGCTGGTGCCGTTGCACAGCACGGCCGCCATCAGCGCGTTCTCGGTCGCGCCGACCGAAACCACGGGGAAGTCGAATTCGCCGCCGGGCAGGCCGCCATCGGGCGCGATCGCCTTCACATAGCCCTGCGCCAGTTCGATATGCGCGCCGAAAGCCTCAAGCGCTTTCAGGTGGAGGTCGATCGGGCGGTTGCCGATCGCACAGCCGCCGGGCAGCGACACGGTCGCCTCGCCGGTGCGCGCCAGAAGCGGGCCGAGCACGAGGATCGAGGCGCGCATCTTGCGCACGAGATCGTAGGGCGCGACCGAGCTGGTGATCCGCATCGCCTCGAGCGTGACATTGCGGCCGAACTCTTCGGGGCGCTTGCCGGGGATCGTGTGACTCACCCCGAACTGCGTCATCAGGTGCTGGAAGCCATCGATATCGGCGAGCCGCGGCAGGTTGCGCAGCGTGACCGCTTCTTCGGTCAGCAGGGCGCAGGGAATGAGCGTCAGCGCTGCATTCTTCGCACCCGAAATGGGGATCGTGCCGGAAAGGCGATTGCCGCCGCGAATGAGTAGTTTGTCCATGGGCCCCTGCTCTTAGTGCTCCCGGGCCACTTGGCAAGCGTCACCGCCCTGTCATGCTGCCCGTCCATGCCCCTCCCAATCCGCGAAAGATTGACCAGTTCCGCAGGCCCACCTACCCCGAAGTGCCATGAGCCAGCATAAACCCATCAAAAAAGCCGTCTTCCCCGTTGCCGGCCTCGGCACGCGCTTCCTTCCCGCCACCAAGGCGATCCCGAAGGAATTGCTGCCCATCGTCGACCGCCCGCTCATCCAGTACGCCGTCGACGAGGCGCGCGAGGCGGGAATCGAGCAGATCATCTTCGTCACCGGCCGCGGCAAGACCGCGATCGTCGAACATTTCGACGTTGCCTTCGAGCTCGAGACGACAATGGAAGAGCGCGGCAAGGACATGAGCGTGCTCGACCCGACCCGCGCCACGCCGGGCGATATCATCACCGTGCGCCAGCAGGTCCCGATGGGTCTCGGCCACGCAATCTGGTGCGCGCGTGCGATCGTGGGCGACGATCCCTTCGCCATCCTCCTGCCCGACGAACTGATGGTTGCGAGCAAGGGCGGGACCGGCTGCATGAAGCAGATGGTCGAAGCCTATAACGAGGTCGGCGGAAACCTGATCTCGGTGCTCGAAGTGCCGCAGGAGGACGTGTCGAGCTACGGTGTGATCGCGCCGGGCGCCGATGTCTCGGACACGCTCACCGAAGTCACCGGCCTGGTCGAGAAACCGCCCGTTGAAGAAGCACCATCGAACAAGATCATCTCGGGTCGCTACATCCTTCAGCCAGAAGTGATGCGCACGCTGGAAACGCAGGGCAAAGGTGCCGGCGGCGAAATCCAGCTGACCGATGCGATGGCCCGCATGATCGGCAACCAGGCGTTCCACGCCGTGACCTTTCAGGGCAACCGCTACGATTGCGGCAGCAAGACCGGTTTCGTCGAAGCGACGCTGGCGCTCGCTCTGGAACGCGACGACATGGGCAGCGAGGTTCGCGCAATCGCCGAGCGCCTGCTGGCGCGCTAGTTTTCTCCAAACAAGAAAAGGGGCCGGTCCGCCGCAGGGGTGGACCGGCCCTTTTCGTTAGCAGGTTCAGGCGATCAGCAGCCGGTTTCGGCCGAGGCGCAATTCTCGTCGCGCGTGGCCTTGAATTCGTCGCCCTCGTTCCAGTTTGGCCAGCTGGTGCTCATGCCGAGCATGCGGCCTAGGCGGTAGAACAGCTGCAGGTCGGCCATCACGCCCGACCAGTCCCAATTCGGATCGTATTCGTCCTTGGGGCCGTGGTAGCGATTGTCGCGATAGTCCTTCGCCACGGCAGCGCCGGCCTCGACACCGCCGTCGACGAGATCCTCGCCGCCATCGACATAGAGCATCGGTACGCCGCGCTTGGCGAAAGCGAAGTGGTCACTGCGATAGTAGTAACCGGCTTCAGGGTTCGGGTTGGGCGTCGGCGTGCGGCCATCTGCCTTGAGTGCGGCATTGAGGAATTCGTCGAGCTGGGATTTGCCCGGGCCGACGACGACCACGTCCTTGCTCGGCCCTGCGATCAGGAAAGCATCCATGTTGATGCCGCCGACCGTCTGATCGAGCGGGAACACCGGATTTGCAGCGTAATAGTCCGCACCGAGAAGGCCGGACTCTTCGGCAGTCACGGCAAGGAACACCTGGCTGCGACGCGTGGCGCCCGCCTTCACATGCGCTTCGGCAAGCGCGACGAGCGCCGCGGTGCCGGTCGCATTGTCGACCGCGCCGTTGCAGATGTCGTCACCGTCGGGCGCCGGCGTGCAGCGACCGAGGTGGTCCCAGTGCGCGGTGTGGATGACGTATTCGTCGGGCGCTTCGCTGCCCGGCAGCACGCCGATGACATTCTGCGATTCGAAAGTGCGGATGTCGTTCGAGAAGCTGGTCGATGCGGACAGGCCGAGCGGGACCGGCTTGAAGCCCTTCTTCTTCGCCGCAGCCATGAGCGCATCGACATCCTGTCCGGCTGCTTCGAGTATCTGACGGCCGACATCGTTCTGGACCCAGCCATTCATGACCGTAAGCGGCGGAGCATTCTCGCCGCGCTGGGCATAGGCCTGCGGACCCGACCAGCTGCTTTCGACCACGTTCCAGCCATAGGAAGCAGGTTCGGTGTCGTGGATGATCAGCGCGCCTGCGGCGCCCTGGCGTGCGGCCTCTTCATATTTGTAGGTCCAGCGGCCGTAATAGGTCATCGCCTTGCCGTTGAAGGGGCCTTCCAGGCTCTCGGTGCCGAAGTCGGCATCGTTGACGAGGATGACCGCGGTCTTGCCGGTCATGTCGATGCCTTCGTAGTCGTTCCAGTCACGCTCGGGCGCGTTGATGCCGTAGCCGACGAAGACCAGCTCGCTGTCCTCAAGGCTGACGCTTTCTTCTTCGCGGTAGCTCACGCCGACCCACTGGCTGGCGTATTCGAAGCTCATCTCCTCGTCGCCGCCCGAAATGGTCAGCGGCGCGAAATCCCTGCCGGTGATCTCGACCAGCGGGACGCGCTGGACCCAGCTGCCGTTGTTGCCCGGCTCGAGCCCTGCGGCCTCGAAGCGCTCGGTCAGCAGCGCGACGGTAAGCTCCTCGCCCTTCGTGCCCGGCATGCGGCCTTCGAACTCGTCCGAAGAAAGCTCTTCGGTGATCGATTTCATCGTCTCTTCGGAAATATCGCCGCTGGCGACGTCGGGAATATCGAGCCCGCCGGTGCTGGCGGATTCCTCGATATCGGCGTTGCAGGCGGCGAGCAGCAGTGCCGATGCTGCGACCAGGCTGGTGCGGATCATGGGGGGCAACCTCTCTTCAATAATGCAAGTGCGGCGCGTGTGTTGCCGCAGCCAAGGCAATCACGCAAGCTTGCGCCTGCCGGTCGGCTTGGGCAGAGCCGCGAGTGATGGACGTCGACTGGACCAATGCGCTCGAGAGGGCACGCAGGCACGCCCCTTCCTTGCGCGTGGTCTCGAGAAGCTTCCCGAGCTTGCCGCGCTGCTTGCGGAAGGAAAGGGCGACGAGGCGCTGGTGCTGGCCAAGGTCGCCGGCGAAGGCATCGATGACACGGGGCTAGCGCTGAGAAGAGAAAAGCGCGCACTGGGCCTAGTGCTGGCGATCGGCGACCTTGCCGGCGCGTTCGACCTCGACAAGGTCATGCGCGAACTCTCGGTCTTCGCCGATCGCGCGCTCCACCGCGCGATCGAAGCTGCCATCGCGCGCCGCGTGGAAGGCGCCGAGCCGCAAGGGATGATCGGCCTCGCGCTGGGCAAGCACGGAGCCGGCGAGCTCAACTATTCCTCCGACATCGACCCGATCCTGCTGTTCGATCCGCAGACCCTCCCGCGCCGCGAACGCGACGAGCCTGGGGAAGCGGCCCAGCGCTACGCACGCGAAATCGTCAGGCTGATGTCGGAAGTGACGAGCGAGGGTTACGTTTTCCGCGTCGACCTGCGCCTTCGGCCCGCATCGGAAGTCAGCCCGCTGGCCCTCCCGCTCGATGCAGCGATCACGCATTACGAAAGCTCGGCCCTCGCGTGGGAGCGTGCCGCATTCATCCGCGCGCGGTCCTGTGCCGGCGATATCGCGGCGGGCGAGGCCTTCCTCGATCATATCCGCCCCTTCGTCTGGCGCCGCAGCCTCGATTTCGGCGCGATCGACGAGGTGCGCCGGCTTACGCATCGCATCCGCGACAAGCAGACTGGCCCTCGCGAGCCCTCGCCCGGTTATGACGTGAAACTCGGCCGCGGCGGAATTCGCGAGATCGAGTTCTTCGCGCAGACGCACCAGCTGATCCACGGCGGACGCGATCCCTCGCTGCGGCACAAGCGCACCCGCGCCGCGCTCGATGCGCTTGCGGCCACCGGCCGTATCGGGGAGGACGACGCACGGCTGCTCGGCGAAAGCTACGACGGCCTGAGGCGGATCGAGCACCGGCTGCAGATGGTCACCGACCAGCAGACGCACACGCTTCCTTCTGGCGAGGCGCTCGACAATGTCGCGCGGCTCGACGGTTTTTCAGACGGGGAGGCCTGGCTCGCGCACATTGCCGAACTCTGCGCGCCGGTAGCCGAACGTTACGACGCCTTGCTTGCCGAAGACGAGATTTCGGTGCCCGCCGACAGCCCCCATGTCGAAGCGCCGGGTACGCAGGTCGAACTCGACCAAGGGCTTGCAGAGCGCGTGCGCAACTGGACCGACGGGCGCTATCCGCCGCTGCGCAGCAACGCGGCACTCAGTGCCTTCGAAGCGATCCGTCCGATGCTGGTCGAATCGCTCGCAGGATCGCCGGACCCCGAACGCGCCGTGGCGCGGTGGGAAAGCCTGCTCGAACGCATGACGAGCGCGATCAACCTCTTCCGCCTGATGGAAGCGCGGCCGGGGCTCATGCAGCTGCTCGCCGATTGCCTCACTCTCGCCCCGCCGCTGGCAGACGCCATCGCGCGGCGCCCCGAGCTGGTCGATGCGCTGATCGATCGCAGCGCGCTGGACCTTCCCGGCAGCCGCGAGGAGCTGGCCGACGAGATGCGCCGCAGCGAACGCGGCGATACCTACGAGGACCGGCTCGACCGCATCCGCATCGTGACCGGCGAAACGCGTTTTGCACTGGGCGTGCAGCTGATCGAGACCACGCACGACCCGCTCGATATCGCTGCCGCGCTCTCGCGCACGGCAGAGGCCGCGCTCGAATGCGCGCAGGAGGCTGCCGAGGAAGAATTTGCCCGGCGCCACGGGCGGATCGAGGGCGGCGAACTCGTCGTGCTCGGCCTAGGGCGGCTGGGCGGCGGGGCGCTCACTTACGCGTCCGACCTCGACCTCATCTATCTCTTCACCGGCAGCCACGAGGCCGAGAGCGATGGCGACAGGCCGCTCGGCGCCACGCTCTATTTCAACCGCCTTGCCCAGCGGGTGAGCGCCGCGCTTTCTGTGCCGACCGCGGAAGGCGCGCTTTACGAAGTCGACACGCGTTTGCGTCCGCAGGGCGCGCAGGGACCACTGGCAGTCAGCCTCGACAGCTTCGAGCGCTATCAGCGCGAGGATGCCTGGACCTGGGAGCACATGGCGCTGACTCGCGCACGCGCGCTCACCGGCAGCCCGGGCGCTCGCGAGAAGGTCGCCGCGATCCTTTCGGACGTTCTGTGCCGCGAGCGCGATGCTGCGAGGCTTCGATCCGACCTGCTCGAAATGCGCGGGGAGATGGCGAAACACAAAGCGGCCAAGGGTCCGCTCGATGCAAAGCTGCTGCGCGGCGGGCTGGTCGATCTCGAGTTTCTCGTCCACTTCCTGCAGTTGCGCGAGCGCCGCGGTCTCACCCCCAAGCTCGGCTATGCCCTGACCGAGTTCGACGAGCTCGCCTCCCTCGCCGACGCGCATGACTTGATGACCCGCCTACTGGTCGGTACGCGCCTCCTCGCACCCGACCTCGCCATTCCGGGCAAGGCATCGCGCGCGATCCTGGCGCGGATGTGCGAGGCGCAGAAGTTCAAGAAGCTGCAGGCGCGCTTTGCCGAGGCGCGCGGACAAGTGGCTGCCAAGTGGCACGACATATTCGGCGAGAATTTGGAGCTGGATTGATGAGCACCTACAACGAAGGCGACGCCTTTCCCGATTTCTCGATGGAAACCCCTGATGGCGGCACCGTGACTAAGGCTGACCTCGCGGGGAAGAAGGCAGTGATCTTCTTCTATCCCAAGGACAACACGCCGGGCTGCACCACCGAAGCGAAGGACTTCACCGCGCTGAAGAGCGAGTTCGAAAAGGTCGGCACCTATCTCCTCGGCGTGAGCAAGGATTCGGCGAAGAAGCACCAGAACTTCATCGCCAAGCACGACCTCGAAGTCGATCTCGCGACCGATGCCGAAGAAAACGGCCTCTCCGATGAACTCGGCGCCTGGGGCGAAAAGAAGAATTACGGCCGCACCTATATGGGCATGATCCGTTCGACCTACTTGCTCGATGAAGACGGCAGAATCCTGCGTATCTGGCCAAAGGTGCGCGTGAAAGGCCATGCCGAGGAAGTGCTCGAGGCCGCGCGCACTGCATGAGCTCCGTCTCGCGCGCCATCCGCGATGTCCTGCTGACAGGTGACAAGACCGCCAAGGTCTTCGCCACCCGCAAGCTCGCGCGCGACTGGCGCATGGGACGGCTCGAATTCACCTTCGATTGCACCATGCCCGAGCGACCCGAATGGCCGGGGGAACTCGAGCTGCGCCTGCCGCGCGACATGCCGCGGCGCGGCAAGGGCGGGAGCGGAAAGGGCCGCATCGCGCTGTGGCACGCGCTCGCCCATATTGAATTCGTCGCCATCGACCTTGCGCTCGACATGGCCGGGCGATTCGGGGAATCGATGGGCCAAGTCTTTGTTTCCGATTTCCTTTCTGTCGCCGCAGACGAGGCGATGCACTTCGCGCTGCTAGAGCGAAAACTCGATCTCGCTCGATCTCGCACTACGGAGCGTTGCCTGCGCACGACGGGCTGTGGAGTGCGGCGCAGGACACCGCTCATGATGTCGCCGCGCGGCTTGCGATCGTGCCCATGGTGCTCGAGGCGCGCGGGCTCGATGTCACCCCGGCAACGCTCGAACGCGTGCGGGCGCAAGGCGATGAAAACGGCGCGAAAATCCTGCAACGAATCCTTGACGACGAAATCCGTCACGTCGCCTACGGGGCCAAACACTTTCGGGCAGTCTGCGCCCAACGCGACGAGAAGCCGCCGGAAACATGGCGAAATTTGGTCAAAACGCACTTTGCGGGAGGGCTGAAGCCACCATTCAACGACTCGGCGCGTTCCGCAGCCGGTTTATCGCGGGACTTCTACGCTGGTATTGCGTGATTAACCTTTAGGCCCATAACCCATACTCACGAATTGCCGGGGGGTTCCGGCGGGACAAAAAATCGATCGACGACGGGCCGGGACGCCCCACTCGATCAAGGAAAGTAGGCGCCACGACGCGCCACACGGACGGGTTTAGCATGATCACCAAGCGCACATCGCTTGCTTTCACCATGGCTGCTGCAGGAATGCTCGTTGCCGCCGCTCCGGCACAGGCCGGCACGGATGGCGTCGCTGCTGCTGCAACGGCTGCCGAAGGCGCAATCGACATGTCGAAGGTGACCAGCGTCCAGACGCAGGGCGAAGATGCCCAGTTCACCGAACTGTTCGCACGCTGGGAAAGCCCCAACGCGATCGATGCAGTCGTCGCGCCGCAGGTGTCCGTACCCTCGCGCATGCCGCTTGAGGATGCACGCCTGACCAGCGACTATGGCATGCGCACGCACCCCGTGCTGCGCCGCCGCCTCGGCCACAAGGGTGTCGATCTTGCCGCGCCGACCGGTACGCCGATCTATGCAACCGCAGACGGCTATGTTTCCAAGGCACAGCGCTGGTCGAGCTACGGCAACTATGTCGCGATCGAGCACGGCGCGCGCATCCAGACGCGTTACGCTCATATGTCGCGCATTGCCGTTTCGCCGGGCACCCGCGTCAAGAAGGGCGACATCATCGGCTACGTCGGTTCGACCGGCCGTTCGACCGGTCCGCACCTTCACTATGAAGTCCGTATCGACGGTGAAGCGGTGAACCCGGTTCCCTACATGATCGAATCGCAGGCGCAGCAGGCTTTCGCCCTCGCGATCGGCGAAGGCGGCCAGGGCGGCAACGACGAAGAATAAGAGATACGCCGGGCGAAAGCCCGCGCAGGTTCGCAGAGGAAAGGCGGTGAGGGCGACCTCGCCGCCTTTTCTCTTGCCCAAAGTCCTGCGGCAGGTAGGTTTCTCCCTGCAACCGGACGAGTCCCGCCAACAGGGACCGACGGCACGAGAGAGGACCAGCGATGCACCCTATTAGCCACGCCAAGGCACGGCCCGACCATCCCGCGATCATCATGAGCGGCAGCGGCGAGACGATGAGCTACGGCGAGATGGACGCCTACGCCAATCGCTTCGCCCAGCTGCTGCGCGCGAGAGGGCTGAAACGGCACGACCACCTCGGCGTGCTGATGGAGAACACGATCCATTACCTGCCGATGGTCTGGGGTTCGCAGCGTGCTGGCACGATGATGGTCCCGGTCTCGACCCGCCTGACCGCACCCGAGATCTGCTACATCCTCAACGATGCCGGTGTGAAGCTGCTGATCACCAGCCGCAAGTTCGACGACCGGATGGACGATATCCGCGCAGGGTGCGGCGACATGGAAATCCTCGTGCTCGGCGGAGAGGGCGAGGAGGATTTCGAGGCCGCGCTCGGCAAGCAGCCTTCCGATCCGATTGCCGACCAGGCGCCGGGCCAGTACATGCTCTATTCCTCGGGCACGACCGGCAGCCCGAAGGGTGTGCGCCCCGCTCCGCCCGACAGCGAGGACATCGAGGCGGTGAACCCGCTGGTCGGCCTGGCGGTGATGGGCGCTGGCATGCCCGCCGACGGCAGCATGGTCTATCTCTCGCCCGCGCCGCTCTACCACGCGGCTCCGCTCGGCTGGTGCACCACCGCGCAGCGTCTCGGCGGCACGGTCGTGGTAATGGAGCATTTCGAGCCCAAGCATGCGCTCGAGACGATCGAGAAGTACAAGATTACCGACAGCCAATGGGTGCCCACCCATTTCGTGCGCATGCTCAAGCTCGAGCCGCACGAGCGCGAAGGCTACGACCTCTCCAGCCACCAGCGCGCCCTCCATGCTGCCGCGCCATGCCCGGTGCCGATCAAGCGCGAGATGATCGAATGGTGGGGGCCGATCATCAATGAATATTACGCAGGCTCTGAAGGTATCGGCATGACGCTGATCAAGGCCGAGGACTGGCTCACCCACCCGGGCAGCGTCGGCAAGGCGATCTACGGCAAGATCCATGTGTGCGACGGCGAGGGCAATGAAGTCCCCGCCGGACAGGACGGGCTGCTGTTCTTCGAGAACGACCTCATCCCGACCTATCACAACGACCCCGACAAGACGCGTGAGGCCATGCATCCCAAGGGCTGGATGACGCTGGGCGATATCGGCCACCTCGACGAGGACGGCTACCTCTTCCTCACCGATCGCAAGAGCCACATGATCATCTCTGGCGGCGTGAACATCTACCCGCAGGAAATCGAGAATCTGCTGGTCACGCATGACAAGGTGATGGATGCGGCTGTGATCGGCGCGCCCTGCCCCGATTTCGGCGAGAAGGTGGTGGCCGTGGTCCAGCCAAAGGACATGAGCGAGGCCGGCGAAAGCCTCGAGGCAGAGCTGCGCGATTTCCTCGCTCCAAGCCTCGCCAAGATCAAGATGCCCAAGCTCTTCGACTTCCGCCCCGAACTCCCGCGCGAAGCGAACGGCAAGCTCTACAAGCGCGAACTGCGCGACGAATACTTGCGGAAAGCAGAGGAAGAAACGGAGCAGGCGTGATGGCAACCCAGGCGAAACCAAGGCTTGATCCCGAAACCGCCTATGAGGTGATTTCTCCCGAGAGCTACGCGCACTGGGACCCGCTGCTCGATACGTTCGACCGCCTGCGCGAAGAAGCTCCGGTAGCCTGGGTCGAGGATCCGGAGGGCCGCCATCCGCCCTTTTGGCTGGTCACGCGCTATGACGACGTGATGCGCATCTCGAAGGACAATGCGACCTTCCTCAACAATCCGCAGACGGTCGTCTTCAGCCTTACCGAGGGAATCGAGTTCGCCAAGAACCTGACCGGTGGCAGCCCGCACATGGTGGCGAGCCTGGTGACCTTCGATGCGCCGATCCACATGAAGTATCGCAAGCTCACGCAGGAATGGTTCATGCCCAAGAACCTGCGGCAGATCGAGGACGAGGTCCGCGAGCTTGCGCACAAGACGGTCGACCGCTTGCTCGAAGAGGGACCGGAGGCCGATTTCTGCAAGCTCGTCTCGCAGCCCTATCCCCTGCACGTCGTGATGCAGATTCTCGGCGTGCCCGAAGAGGACGAGCCGCGCATGCTGATGCTCACCCAGCAGATGTTCGGCGGGCAGGACGAGGACTTGAACCAGTCGGGCATGAAGGATTTGCCGCCCGAGGCGATCACCCAGCTGGTGGCGGGCGCGGTGAAGGACTTCGAGGCCTATTTCGCAAAATTGACGGCAGAGAAGCGCGCGAACCCGACCGACGACGTCGCCAGTACGATTGCCAATGCCACTGTCGACGGCGAGCCGCTAAACGACCGCGACATGATGGGCTACTACATCATCGTCGCCGCGGCAGGTCACGACACTACGAGTGCGAGTACGGCAGGCGCGATGCTGGCGCTGGCGCAGGACCCCGAACAATGGGCGCGGGTGCGGGAGGACCGCTCGCTGCTGCCCGGAATCGTCGAGGAAGCCATCCGCTGGACGAGCCCGGTGCAGCATTTCATGCGCACTGCGGCCGAGGATACCGAGGTCGGCGGACAGGAGATAGCCGAGGGTGACTGGCTGATGATCAACTACGTCGCCGCGAACCATGATCCGGCGCAGTTCGACAATCCGCGCAAGTTCGATGCAAGCCGCAGCCCGAACCGGCACCTCGCTTTCGGCGCGGGCGCGCACCAGTGTCTCGGCCTGCACCTGGCCCGGCTGGAGATGCGCATCCTGTTCGAGGCGCTGCTCGACCGGATCGAGACGGTCGAGCTCGCAGGCGAACCGGCGCGCTCGAAATCGACCTTTGTCGGCGGGCTCAAGACGCTGCCTTTACGCTTCACGCCCGCCTGAAGTCTAAATCCCCCCAATCGAAGTCAAACCCGCGCAATTGCGGGGAAAATCGAACTCGGTTCGTCGCATATTCCTACGGTTCATCGTAGAAATTTGCTAAGTGAACCACATGACTACAACAGTAGGACGATCCGCTTTCGGGTGAAACCGGAGGGCGGGACTTCCTGCGCATCAGAAAGGGGGGAACATGACATTACTCGAGCCGCACAACATGCCGTTTGCGGCCGCTCTTGGCATCATGCTCGTCCTCGCGATCGTGCAGATGATCGGTGTCGCCGATTTCGGTGACGCGGATGTCGATCTGGACTTGGATGGCGAGGGTTTGCCGGATGCGGGGATGTTCGACGGGCTGCTGACTCTGCTCGGCATCGGACGCATCCCGCTGACGATCTGGCTGGCGCTGTTCCTGCTCATGTTCGCAGGTATCGGCCTGTCGATCCAAGAGCTCGCGACGAGCCTCACGGGTAGCCCGCTCTACAGCTGGCTTGCGGCGCTGATCGCCGGCGTCGCCGCAATCCCGGTGACGGGCGTCTTCGCCCGCCCGCTGGGACGCATCATGCCCAAGGACCACACCACCGCCGTCAGCACCGAAAGCCTTGTCGGCCGGCGTGCGACGATCAGCATTGGTGTCGCCCGAACAGGATCGCCTGCGCGAGCGAGGGTGAAGGACATTCACGGCCAGACCCACCGGGTCATGGTGGAGCCGCACGAGGAATCGAGCGAACTCCACGAAGGCGACGAAGTCCTGCTTGTCCGCCGCGAGGGCAACCAATTCTACGCGACCGCGCTCGCCGAGCGCCGCCTGTCGCCAACAGTCAATCAATAAGGAGGAGCAATGGACAGTCTATTTGGAACATCACTGGTTATGATCGGGGGTGCCACTCTACTCGGCATCATCATCATCACCTTCCTGCTGAAAATGTATCGCCGTGCCTCGAAGGAAATTGCCTTCGTGCGGACCGGCGTGGGCGGCGAAAAGGTCGTGATGAACGGGGGCGCCCTGGTGCTGCCGGTCTTCCACGAAACCATGCCGGTCAACATGAACACGCTGGTGCTTTCGGTCATCCGCAGGGATGGCGAGGCACTGATTACGCTCGACCGCCTGCGGATCGACGTGAAGGCGGAGTTCTATGTCCGCGTTAAGCCCGACAGCGATGCCATCGCCATGGCCGCGCAGACGCTCGGCCAGCGCACGATGCAACCTGAAATGCTCAAGGACCTCGTCGAGGGCAAGTTCGTCGACGCGCTGCGTTCCGTCGCAGCTGGCATGACGATGAACGAGTTGCACGAGCAGCGTGCCGACTTCGTCCAGAAGGTGCAGCAGGTCTCCTCGAACGATCTCGCCATGAACGGCCTGGAGCTGGAATCGGTCTCGCTGACCGGTCTCGACCAGACGAGCATCGAGCACTTCAACGCCAACAACGCCTTCGACGCTGAAGGTCTGACCAAGCTGACCGAGCAGATCGAGGCGCGCAAGAAACTGCGCAACGACATCGAGCAGGATACGCGCGTCCAGATGGAAACGAAGAACCTCGAAGCAGACACCAAGAGCTTCGAAATCGGACGTGACCAGGAATACGCACGGCTTGCGCAGGAACGCGAAGTCGAGGTGCGCCGTGCCGCGCAGATGGCGGAGATTGCCCGCGAACAGGCCGAACGCCAGCGTGAAGCCGATGCAGCGAAGATCGAGGCGAAGAAGCAGGTCGATGCGCAGCAGATCGAAGCCGACCGTCTCGTCGAAGAGGCTCGGATCGACCAGCAGCGTGCGCTCGAAATCGCCCGGCAGGAGCAGCAGATCGCGGTCCAGAACAAGAGCCGCGAGGAAAGCCAGGCCAAGGCGGAAGCCGACGAAGCCCGCGCCAAGGCTGTCGCTGCCGAGGAACAGGTCGCAACCAGCCGCGAAACCGAGATCGCAGAGCGTGACAAGCGCATTCAGCTGATCGAAGCTTCGAAACAGGCAGAGCGCGACGCCATCTCGGTGAAAGTGGAAGCCGAAGCCGAAAAGGACGCAGCCACCAACCGCGCCGAAGCGCTGCGTCTCGAAGCGCAGGGCGAGGCCGAGGCCGAGAAGCTGCGTGCCGAAGCTGCACGCGTCCGCTTCGAAGTCGAGGCAGCCGGTCAGAAGGCGATCAACGAGGCGGCGAACATCCTGTCCTCGGACCAGATCAGCCTGCAGACCAAGATGGCCCTGCTCAAGGTCCTGCCCGAACTGGTCAAGGAAAGCGCCAAGCCTATGGAGGCGATCGAGAGCATCAAGATCGTCCAGGTCGATGGCCTTACCAATGGCGGCGGCAAGGGTGCCGGAAACGGCGTCGCTGCAGCTGGCGGATCGGGCAACCTCGCGACCGATGCGGTCAGCGCAGCGCTGGCCTACCGTGCGCAGGCTCCGGTGCTCGACGGGCTGATGAAGGAACTGGGCCTCGACGGCTCAAGCCTCAACAGCCTCGTGAAGGGCCCGGCAGAGCAGACCGGCGGGTTCGAAGTCGAAGACGAAACCGAAGCCAAGGAGAAGCGCAAGGCACTCCCGGCCAACGGCAAGTCGAAAGACGCCAACCAGTCCGGGGGCGAAAACGCCGACGCCTGATCGGCAGGCGATACGCAAAGAGAAGGGGGCGCTTCGGCGTCCCCTTTTTATTGCCTAGTCCCGTCGGCCGCGCCTAACCGCAGCACCATGAGCGATACGCCCACATGGACCATGCCCCCCGAATGGGCGCCGCAGGACTGGCTGTGGATCGGATTTCCGCACAACGCCGACGAGTGGCCCGAAGTGCTCCCCGCAGCGCAGGAGCAGATCGCCGCTTTCGCCAATGCGGTTGCCGAAAGCGGGCAGGAGGTCCGCCTGCTCGTGCGCGATGCAGCCAATGAAGCGCGAGCGCGCAGCCTCGTGACGGGCGCCGTGAAGCTGGAACGCCGCAGCTATGGCGATGTCTGGCTTCGCGATACCGGCCCGCTGATCCTTTCGGGCGGGAACGGCAATCGCGCAGCGCGCCGCTTCGGCTTCAACGGCTGGGGCGGGAAGTACCTGATGGACGGCGACCAGACGATCGGGGCCGAGCTCGCGAGGGATGAAGACCTGCCGCTCGAGATTGCCGACTGGATCCTCGAAGGCGGCGCCATCGACGGCGACGGGACGGGCCTCGTCGCGACCACCGAGCAGTGCCTGCTCAATCCCAATCGCAACCCGCAGCTATCGCGCGAGGATATCGAGCAGCGCCTCGAGCGCGATCTCGGTTTCAGCCGCGTGCTCTGGCTCGGCGCGGGCCTCATCAACGACCATACCGACGGCCATGTCGACAATCTCGCGCGGTTCGTTGCGCCGAACACGCTCGCCCTACCGCGCGCGACGGGCAACGACGATCCCAATGGCGCGATCTATGCCGACGCCAAGGCCCGCGCGGAGGCCGCGGGTGTCACCGTGAAGGAAATCCCGTCGCCCGGCCTCGTCACCAGCGGCGACCGGATCGAACCGGCAAGCTACGCCAATTTCGCGATTACCAGCCATCTCGTCGTGGTGCCGACCTTCGGCAGCCCGCATGACGAAGAGGGTGTTGCGGCTATCGCGGAGCTTTTCCCCGACCGCGCAACCATCGGTGTCCGCGGGGACGCCGTGCTTGCCGGAGGGGGCGGATTCCACTGCGCCAGCCAGCAAATGCCCTCAGCCGGATGGAAAAGTTAACCCTTCGTTAGGATTTCGGGCGGAGAATGGCCCGCATGGCAAAGGCAATCGCTCTCGCTCGTACACACGTTCCGGCACTTCCGCTGGCCGAGCACGCACGCGTTGTCATTGTCACCGGTTGCGGCCTCGCGCTGATCCTCGCCGGCCCCGTGCTTCCGCTTTAAGCGCTCCCGCTAGATTCCGCTTCGCTCGTCCTGGTCGATCCAGGCGAACAGTGCCGCGCGCAATTCCTGCCACTTGATCGCCGCCCACAGGACGAGACCGCTGAATGCGAGCATCGCAAGGCTGCTAGAGCCAAACCCTTCGAAAGTGTCGCCCAGCGCCCAGGCGAGAAACGGCAGGCCCACGATCAGTCCGGCGCGCCGGTTCACTGCGAGCGCGAAGATCGCGAGGCCGAGGAAGATCACCACGGCACCCGGCAGCACCGTTTCGCCCGTGGCGGCAAAGTGGAACAGGTTCGGCACCAGCAACAGGCTTGCGAGCATGTGGAGCCAGAACGCCGTGTCCGAGCTTTGCGTGCGGCGCTCGCGGTCCGACAGATCGAGCCAGACGCCGAGCCCGGCAGCCAATGCGCCTGCCAGCAACAGGCGGATGCGGATGCTCGTCTCAGTCGGTTCGGGAAGCGTGCTCGCCGGATCGGTGCTGGCGAGGAGGTCGATGAAGAACATCGGCAGCAGCGCGGCAGCGGCCATGGCGAGAGCGAGAGGCACGCGGTGCCTGAAGGCGAACAGCACGTTGAGCAGCGCCGAGACAAGGCAGGCGATGACCACGCCGAGCGGGTCTATCCCATCACGGAAGCCGGAAAGATCGCGCCCCTCGGGATTGATCGCGGCGTAACCGAAGAGACCGCCCACGAAGAACGCCACGAATGCGAATTGTCCTGCAAGGACGATCGCCGGGAATGCCATGCGTCTCACGCGTACGAAGAATTCGGCGACCAGCCAGATGGCGACCCCGGGGATCAGCAGCGCGGTCATCGTGCGCCACAGCCAGTCCTCGCTCAATCCGCCGCGCGTTACGATGCCCGACTGGTAGAGCCAGACGCCAGCGACGATCCACGCTCCGAAAGCGACCGGCAGCGTGCCCATGACCACGAAGATGTCGTTGAAGCCCGAAACGAGCCTGACCGGCTCTTCTTCCGCCGGGGTCTCGGGCGCGACGGGCTTGGGCGGAGGCACGAAGGCGCCGGCAGCCGGAAGCTTCTCCTTCAGCGCCGACGGCGCAAGCAGGAGTGCTGCACGGCGCAGCGGAGACCAGAATGCGGCAAGCGTGAGGATGCCGATGCCCAGCGTCAAGCTGACGGCGATCAGCCGCGTCTCGATCGCCAGCCCCTCTCCCAGCGAAGCGAGAGCATAGGCGACGTAGCCGATGCTCGAGGCGAGTAGCGGGCGGCGGTCGATCACCAGCGCCACGAGCGCGAGCAGCGCAACGATCGCCAGCACGGGAATCGCTGCAATCGGCTCGGCGGCGGAGGGGTCGAAGCCTCCGATCAGGAAGATGCCGTGGACGAGGCAGGGCGCGGCGAAGATGTGCAGCCAGAAAGCGATGCCCGACCTGCGCGTCTCGCGTTCAGGGTCGGACATATCGACTGCCATGGCGGCAGCGAACAGGATGATGCCCGCGGCAAGGCTCTGTAGCGGGCCGCCACCACCCCATGCCGTCTCGAGGATCTCGCCCATGCCGAGGATAAGCGTTGCGACCGGCGCCGCCACGACGAGCGCACCTGCAAAAGGCACACGGTAGGCGTGCCAGAACCACGCCATCGCCCCCGCCACGACAAGGCCCGATGCCATGTCGACAAGCGAGGCGAGCACGAATACGCCGGCAGCAAAGCTGGCCGCGAGGACGATGCCGCTGAAGGCGAAGTTGCGCTGCTTCACCAGCGGGATTGCGAGACCTGCTGCAGCCGCTGCGATTACCGGCCCGACGAAGGGCCCGAGCACGGCCAGCGCCGCACCGAGAGCGACCAGTCCGAGCAGGCTGGCAATGCCTGCAAGGATATCTGCCGCGCCCGTTACCAGCCGGGCATCTTCCTCGTCGCGGCGCTGCGCGGCAATGTCTGCGTTGGTGTTCAAATCATTGACCCCTCAAATCCGGACGGGATCATAGCACCGGGGCCTTGAGAAAATCCTACCCTTCCAAGAGTTTGTAGAGCGCGCCTGCTGCCGCACCGCCGAGGACGAGTGCGACCGAGACCTGCCATTGGCGTGCGCTCACGCGGCCGAAAGCGGCATGGCCGAAGAGGTCTCCGACCAGGACCGCGGGGAAGAGAAGGAGGGCGAGCAGCACCTCGCGCATGCCTCCCACGCCGAGCAGGATGAAAAGCAGCGAAGACAGCGGTGTCAGCACCAGGAAAATCGCCATCATCGAGGCACGCGCGGCGCGCGGTTCGAGCCGCCCACGCAGGTAGAAAGGCGCCATGCCCGGGCCCGGCATTCCGGCAAAACCGCCGAAGAAGCCGGTGAAGAAGCCCGAAAGGCCCATCGCGGGCTTGCGCGGCATGGCCACCTTGCCGAGCGGGACCACCACGAGCACGAAGGCTCCGAGCGACACCATGGCAATCAGGAGGCGCGCCCAGTCGGCGCTCAGCGTCACCAGCGCCCAGAGGCCGAGCGGCATGCAGGCGAGCGCGAGCAGCGTGATCGGAATCGCCGAGCGGTCGGCATCGCGGCGGATGCGCCCGATGTCGGTCAATCCGATGAGGAACAGCGAGATATTGCCCACCAGCACCGCCTCTTTCGGCGCGATGGTGAGCGCGAGCACCGGCACGATAACGACCGAGAGGCCGAAGCCCGCCAGCCCGCGAACGAAGCCCGCCGCAAGCGCGGTGAGCAGCGCGATGGCGATCGCTTCGAGTAGCAGGCCGAGCATCTAGCCGAGCGCCTTCACAAGCGCCGCGACCGCCGCCGCACCGAGCACGAGGCCAACGCAGATGCGCCAGGTCCTGTCGGCTATCCGGCCAGACGCCTTGTTGCCCAGCCAGTTGCCGAGCAGCACGGCAGGGAACAGCAGGGCAGCGAGCAGTACGAGCGTCGCCTCGAGCACGCCGAGCGCTGCGCCGCTCACCAGCCCGGTTGTCGAGGCGCAGGTGAAAATCAGCAGCATCGATGCCTTGGCGGTCTCGCGCGGGATGTCGCGCCCGACGTAATAGGGCACCACGGGCGGTCCGGGCATGCCGGCATAGCCCGTCATCAGCCCGCTCATCACGCCGACACTCCCAGTGGTCGCCGGGTGGTGGTCCAGCGCGCCGCGGCGCGGGAGCAGGATGGCGAGGAATGCCGAGAGCGCTATGAAGGCGATCACCACTCGCGCAAGCGCAGGGCTGGTCACGCTCAGCAGGTAGAGGCCGACCGGAGTGGTGACTGCCACCAGGGCGATGATCACCCATGCCGAGCGTTCGGCATTACGCAGCAAGCGCCGGATCTCCGACAGGCCGATAAAGACCGAGAGGAAGTTCGTCAGCAGTACGGCATCGAGCGGCGACAATGCCAGGGCGAGCACCGGCACCAGCAGGATCGCCATGCCGAAACCGGTCAGCCCGCGCACGAAAGCCGAGCCGAAAGCGGCCAGCAGCGCGGCGACTATCGCCGCCCAGCCGTAGCCTGCAAGCAGCTCCATCGCGCGCGCTTATCCTTCGCGCAGGTCCGGCGGAGTCGCCTCGGTCTTCAGCATCGCAATCGCTTCCTCGAGCGGCATCACCTTCTGATGCTGCTGGCCGAGCGTGCGCACGGCGACCGTGCCTTCCTCGGCCTCGCGATTGCCGACCACCAGCAGGTGCGGGACCTTGGCGACCGAGTGTTCGCGGACCTTGTAGTTGATCTTCTCGTTGCGAAGATCGCTTTCAACGCGGATGCCGGCAGCTTCGAGCTTGGCGACCGCTTCCTTGGCATAGTCGTCTGCGTCCGAGACGATGGTCGCGACCACCGCTTGCGTCGGCGCGAGCCAGCACGGCAGACGGCCGGCAAAATGCTCGATCAGGATGCCGATGAAGCGTTCGTAGGAACCGAAGATCGCACGGTGCAGCATGACCGGGCGGTGCTTCTCGCCGTCTTCGCCGACATAGGTCGCATCGAGACGTTCGGGCAGCACGCGGTCGCCCTGGATCGTGCCGACCTGCCAAGTGCGGCCGATGGCATCGGTGAGGTGCCATTCGAGCTTGGGCGCATAGAAGGCGCCTTCGCCGGGAAGTTCCTCCCAGCCGTATTCCTCGTTCGCCATGCCTGCCTCGGCCACGGCGTCGCGCAGTTCCTGCTCCGCCTTGTCCCAGTCCGCCTCGCTGCCGAAGCGCTTTTCGGGGCGCAGCGCGAGCTTCACGTGATAGCTGAATCCGAAGTCGCGATAGACTTCGTCGGCCAATTTGCAGAAGGCGCGGACCTCTTCGACGACCTGTTCCTCGGTGCAGAAGATATGCGCATCGTCCTGCGTGAACTGGCGCACGCGCATGAGCCCATGGAGCGCGCCATGAGGTTCGTTGCGGTGGCAGCAGCCCATCTCGCCAAGACGGATCGGCAGGTCGCGATAGGACGTGATGCCCTGCTTGAAGACCAGCACGTGGGCCGGGCAGTTCATAGGCTTGATCGCCATCCAGTCGCTGTCGTCGGCAACCTTGGGGCTCGCGCCCTTGCCGTCATTGTCATCGCCCAGCCCTTCGACCTCGGGGACGATGTCCGGCACGGCAAACATGTTCTCGGCATACTTGCCCCAGTGGCCCGACTGCTCCCACTGGCGCACGTCCATCAGCTGCGGCGTCTTGATTTCCTGATAGCCCGCCCCGTCCATCTTGCGGCGCATGTAGGCCTCCAGCTCGCGCCAGATGCGATATCCGTTGGGGTGCCAGAAGACGCTACCATGCGCCTCTTCCTGCAGGTGGAACAGGTCCATCTCGCGGCCCAGCTTGCGGTGGTCGCGCTTGGCGGCCTCTTCCAGCCGCGTGAGATGTGCATTGAGCTGCTTCTTGTTGAGCCAGCCCGTGCCGTAGATACGCGTGAGCTGCGCGTTCTTCTGGTCGCCGCGCCAGTAGGCACCGGCGACGCGCATGAGCTTGAAGGCCTGCGGGTCGAGCTTGCCCGTCGACGCAAGGTGCGGGCCGCGGCACATGTCGAGCCAGTCTTCGCCCGACCAGTACACCGTGAGTTCCTCGTCCTCGGGCAGTTCCTTGGCCCATTCGGCCTTGAAGACTTCGCCCTCGGCTTCCCACTTGTCGATCAGCTGCTGGCGGCTCCAGACTTCGCGCTTCAATGGCTTGTCGGCCTTGATGATGCGGCGCATCTCCTCCTCGATTGCGGGGAGGTCGTCCATTGAGAACGGCTCGCGCGTGTCGGGAGCCTTCACATCGTAATAGAAGCCATCGTCCGTCGCAGGACCGAAAGTGATCTGCGTGCCGGGGAAGAGCGACTGGACGGCTTCTGCGAGCACGTGTGCAAAGTCGTGACGTGCGAGCTCGAGCGCATCGTCCTCGTCTCGGGCAGTGACCAGCGCGAGCTCGGCATCGCCTTCGAAGGGGCGGTTAATGTCGCGCAGCTCACCATCGACGCGCGCGGCGATGGCGGCCTTGGCGAGGCCCGGGCCGATCGCGGCGGCGACGTCGGCAGGCGTGCTGCCGGGTTCCATTTCGCGCACCGAACCATCGGGCAGGCTGATCTTCAAAAGTTCCGTCATCGTCTCATCCGTTGCTTGTCGAGGCCCATGGCACAACAGGGCGCACGCTTGAAGCGGCGTTTTGGGAGAATTTCGCGATTTCGGGAGGAACGCCTGCCACCCGAAACCGGGTGGCGGCAGCTCGCGTCAGTCCGCGACTACCCGCCCCCGGTTGCCCGAGGTGGTGGTAGTAGTGGTCGTGATGCGTGCCTGCGTCATGCGCCACCAGATAGCGGCGAGGGGTTAATTTCTCAACCCGTCCTTATCCGATAGCATCGAGTTTACGCGCACCGGCGAGCGTGGTGACACGCCGGGTCGCCACGACACTTGCGCCCTTCTCGCGCACGCTGGAGAGGAAGCGGAACTCGCTGCTGGCACTGCCCGGGGTCAGTTCGACCGCCATGTAACCGCGGCGCGAGGCATCCATCCACTTGAGCTCCGGATTACGCGCGACGAGGGCGCGGGCGATGTCATCGGGTGCCAGCTGCGGCAGGAAGTTTTCGAGGCCGGGCGAGGTCACGCCCTGGACGCCGAACTCGACGCCGGCCGCCTCGCCATCATGCGCGAGATCGAAGGCCCAGGCATTGTGCGTGTCCCCGGCCAGGCTGATGAGGTTCGCGTCGGCTGCCAGTCCTGCTTCGTAGAGCCTTGCGCGGGCGGCGGGATAGCCGTCCCATGCGTCCATGTTCAGCGGCAGCTCTGCGCGGCTCGCCATGGCACCCGAGATGACACGCTGCCGGACGAAATCGGGAAGGCCCTCGGGCAGGGTATCCGTAAGCGAAGTGGCCGAGGCGACCTTGCCCATCAACACCTGCTGGACGAGCACCTGCCAAGTCTTTCCGGCGCGGCGCGAGGCCTTGAGGCCCTCTGCCAGCCATGCCTGCTGGTCGCTTCCGAGCACTTCGCGCGTCGGATCGAGATAATCTCCGTTCCGGAAAGCGGTGAGCCGGGCAATGCCTTCTTCCTGCGATGTCATGCCGCGCAGCAGCGAGCCGTAATCGAACTGCTCCGCCCGCGCGCTCAGGCGCGTTTCGAGCCGGTAGAGAGTGGCGAGGTCGCCGATCTCGTAGGTCTCCCAGGGCCGATCGGAGACGGGCATCCATTCGCGATAGGCCTTCATCGCGGCAGCCTTGCGCACCGACCAGCTGCCTTCGATCTCGGGCTGGTGGTTCTGGGCGCCGCCCTCCCAGCTGTCGTTGGTGCTCTCGTGATCGTCCCAGCCGGAGATCATCGGGTAGAGCTGGTGGATGCGCTGGAGGTCCTTGTCCGCCCGGTAGGTCGCATAGCGTGCGCGGTACTCTGCCAGCGCAACGGTCTCGCCCTGCGGGTCGAGCGGGGTGCGGCCGGGAAGCGTCTCGCGCTCGCTCGGATAGGTGCCTTGCGGATATTCGTAGAAGTAGTCGCCGAGGTGGAGCGTGCAGTCGAACTCGTTCGCCTCTGCCGCGTGGGCGTAGGCGTTGAACCAGCCGAATCCGATATTCGAGCATGAGAATACCGCCATCCGCCAGCGCGCGGTCGGCCCCTCGGGAAGCGTACGCGTGCGGCCGATATCGGAGACCGTCCCGTCGGGCGCAATGAAGCGGTAGTAGTACCAGGTCCCTGCCCTGAGACCGTCGGCCCACGACTTGGCGCACCAGTCGTTCTCGGCGCGCGGGAGCGCGCTGCCGCCAGCGACCGTCGATGCGAAATCAGCCGTTTCGGACACCTGCCATTCGAGCGCAACGGACTGGTCGGCGACATAGCGGGTCCACAGGAGCACCTTGTCGACGCCCGGCTCGCCGCTGGCCACGCCGTGCGTGAAGCCGGACTTCCCCGATGCCATTTGCGCCGAGAGCGGCGCGGAAAGAGCGCCTGCGCCCAGCACGCCTCCCTTGAGCAGGCTGCGCCGGTCGAGGCTTGCAATTGGGGCGGCAGCGGGTGGCTCGGTCTTGAACATCGATGTCTCTCCTCTGGGCCCTCATGCCTGCGCCCAATGACGACGAAATGACAAGCAGGAATGCACGACCTGACAAGCGAGCGCTCCATTATGGAAAGCACACTTGACACGATGGGCGAATCATGACAAACACGCTTTACATCTAGAAAAGGACGCTTGCCATGAAACAGATCTATCTCTCGCTGCTCGTCGCTGCCGCCATGATCGGCATCGCCGTGCTCGCCGTGTTTGAAATCGTGCCCGAGGAGGTGGCGCAATTCTCGCCCTTTCTCCTCCTCGCCCTTTTTCCCGGGGCATGGCTCGGTTCTGACCGGTCCTGCAATCTACTGAAGAAGAGCAAGGCATGAGCAGCTTCACGCGCACAGTGCCCTTCTGGGCCGGGCTGGCGTTCGGCACCTTCGGGGCCGTCATGGGCCTCGCCCTGTCTGACGCCATCAATGCGGCGACAGCCCTCATCCTGATGATCGTTCCCGCCGGCCTGTTCTTCCAGACCATGCGGGTCGCCAACACCGCCACCGCCTGCAGCGGACGCGGAGAGGCACAGCGCCTCTATGTGAAGCGGGTCGCGATCTTCGCCTCGACCTATCTCGTCGTGATCGCCCTGCAGGTCAGCCTGCTCGGCGGCGACGATACGTCCGAGGCCTCGCTTGCAGCGCGCGCGGCCCTGTCGGTCATGCCCGGCCTCGCCATTTGCGGGATCTTCTGGGCCATCGGACGCCTGATCCTCGACGAGAAGGACGAATTCATCCGCATGCTGATCGTGCGCCAGACGCTGATCGCGACCGGCTTCGCCCTCGGCTTCGCAACCATCTGGGGTTTCCTGGAGGCGGGCGAAGTGGTGCCGCACATCCCTGCCTACTGGTTCGCGGTCGCCTTCTTCGGCGGCCAGTTCATCGGCGCTGCGTCCAACCGGATCACCCATGGTTCGTGGGGTGCGCTGTGAAGAACCGTCTCAAGGTGCTGCGCGCCATGCGCGACTGGAGCCAGCAGGATCTCGCCGACCGGCTCGAGGTCAGCCGCCAGAGCGTGAACGCGATCGAGACCGGGCGCTACGACCCCTCGCTCCCGCTCGCCTTCAAGATCGCCGATGTGTTCGAAATGCCCATCGAAGAGATATTCGAGCGCGACTGAACCCGGCCGCGCTTGACTTGGGCGACCCTCCAATCGATTGTCCTTCCCGGACGGGAATTGATACGACATTCGTTGGGGGGTCGCCTTTACTTATGTATTATGAAGATATGCAGGCCGAAAGCGCTTTCGGCTTCGACGGCACGTGGCAGGATTTCGCGAAAATCGCCCTGCCGAACCTTTTGCTGACAATCGTCACGTTGGGCATTTACCGCTTCTGGGCAACCACCCGCGAGCGCCAGTACCTGTGGTCGCACACGCGCTTCGTCGACGAGCGTCTCGAATGGACGGGCAAGGGGATGGAGCTGTTCATCGGCTTTCTGATCGTGGCGGTAGTGCTCGGCATTCCCTTCGCCCTCATCAACTTCATCGCACAGGGCCTGATCTTCCGCGGAATGCAGGAATGGGTCGGCGTGATGGGTCTGACGATCTTTGTCCTGACCCTCTACCTCACCGGCCTCGCCCGCTTCCGCGCGCTGCGTTATCGCCTGTCGCGCACCCGCTGGCGCGGCATTCGCGGCGGCAGCGACGATCCCGGCTTCGGATACGGCTGGTCCTATTTCTGGAAGACCATGGTCGGCCAGATGGTGCTCGGCCTGCTCGTGCCCTGGTCGATGACCAGCCTGTGGAACGAGCGCTGGAGCAAGATGAGCTTCGGCCCGTACCGTTTCGAAGCCTATGCGGATTCGAGCAACATCTTCGCGCGCTACCTGTTGTTTTACCTCGCGCCGATCCTCCTGTTCGTGGCGATGGGCTTCGCCGCGGTAACCGGGGGCGGCATCGGAGGCGGTCTGGGCGGCGAGACCGGGATGGGCATCGGCATGGGCCTCGGCATCATCATCGCGCTGTTCGTGTGGTTTTTCGCGCTCGGCCTGATCGCGGCTGCCTTCTATGCGAAATATTACCGCGAAGTGGTCGCCAAGACGCTCTGGAAGGACCTCAACTTCAACTTCGAAGCCTCCACCATGGACTGGGTGAAGCTCTATATCGGCGACTTCTTCCTCGTCGTGCTGACCTTCGGCCTCGGCTATGTCTTCCTGTCGTACCGTCACTGGAAGTTCTTCATCACGCATATGGAAGCCAGCGGCGACATCCTGCTCGACGAGCTGACGCAGTCGACCACCGCGACCTCCAAGCATGGCGAAGGCCTGCTCGACGCCTTCGACATCGGGGCGATCTGATCGATGGAAAGGGCATTCCAGACCCCGGCCCAGTGGTATGACGGTCATAGCGCCGTCCGCCACGAGGGCGAGGCCACCTGGGATGGCAGGGGCAAGCTAACGCTGCGCGGCTTCACGAGCGAGATGGAAATCGAGCTCTCCGATCTCGAATATGGCGAGCATCGCGGCGGGGAGTTGGTTTATCGCAGTACCAGCCAGCCCGATTTCCGGCTGATCCTGCCCGAAGAGCTGCCGCCCGGCCTCGCCGCGCACCTGCCCGCAAAGCAGACCTACGGCGCATGGGTCGACAAGCTCGGCCTCGGCAAGGCGGCTGCCATTTTCGCCGCTTTCAGTATCGGTGCGGTCGCGCTGTTCATGACCGCGCCCGAATGGCTCGGCCCGCGCATCCCGCAAAGCTGGGAGCGCAATCTCGGCGATGCGATGGTCGGCGATCTCGGCAACCGGTTGTGCAGCACGCCGCAGGGCGATGCCGCGCTCGCCAAGCTGCTCGACGCGGTCGACCCGGAGGACCAGCAGGTCCGCGCCGGTGTCGCCAATATCGGGATGGTCAACGCAGTTGCTCTGCCCGGCGGTCAGGTGCTGCTGTTCGACGGGCTGGTGCAGGAAGCCGAAACGCCCGAGGAACTCGCCGGCGTGCTCGGCCACGAGGTCGGCCACGTGCGCGAACGCCACGTGATGACCGCGCTGCTGAGACAGTTCGGCCTGTCGATCCTCCTCTCGGGCGCCAATTCGGGAGTGGGCGATACCGTGTTCGGTCTCGCCTCGATGGGCTATTCGCGCGATGCCGAGCGCGAGGCGGACCAATTCGCACGCGACCGGATGGAGGAAAGCAATGTTTCTCCGCTCGGCGCTGCGCGCTTCTTCGAGCGTCTCGGCGGCGATGAAGAGGGTGAGCAGAATGCAATCACCGGCTGGGTGTCGAGCCACCCCGAACCGGCCGAGCGCGCCAAGGCCTATCGCGAGGCGGCCGAGGGAGGGAACTTCGCTCCCGTCCTGACAGAGGGCGAATTCAACGCGCTCAAGTCGATGTGCAAGCAGGACCGCGATGTCGAGGAATTCGATCTGTTCTGATCGCCCCCTTGCATTCGCGCGCCGCAGGTCCGACACCGCCCGCTGATGACTGACATCCGCTTCCACGATCTCGCCGACGGACGCCGCATCGCCTTCCGTCATCTCGAGGGCGATGGCCCGACACTGGTCTTCCTGCCCGGCTACATGTCCGACATGGATGGCGGCAAGGCCACGGCGCTGTTCGAATGGGCCCGCAGGGAAGGCCGCGCCTGCCTGCTGCTCGATTATTCGGGCTGCGGGCAAAGCGATGGCGATTTCGCAGACGGAAGCCTGTCGCGCTGGCGCGAGGAAGTGATCGCGCTGATCGGCGCATATGTGAGCGGCGAGGTCGTGCTCGTCGGATCGTCGATGGGCGGATGGCTGATGCTGCTTTGCGGCCTCGAACTCGGCGAGCGGCTTGCCGGCATGATAGGCATCGCCGCAGCGCCGGACTTCACCGAATGGGGCTACACCATCGCGCAGAAGCGTGTGATGGCGGGAGGCGAGACGGTCTTCGAGGACAACCCTTACGGCCCCGAGCCGACTCCGACCCATCCCGGCTTCTTCTCCGACGGACAGGCTCAGCTACTGCTTTCCGGCGAGATCGCGATCGATGCCCCCGTGCGCCTGCTCCATGGCCAGCGCGACGAGGATGTTCCGTGGGACACCAGCATGCGGCTGGCGAGCGCACTGCGTTCGGACAACGTTCAACTCGCCCTCGTAAAGGATGGCGACCACCGCCTTTCGCGCGAGCAGGATATCGCCCTGCTCCTGCGCACCGCCAGCGGCCTTCTGGCCGAGCTGGCACAGTAATTTTCCGGAGCACGCGTGACCCTGATCCTTGCCCCCACCCTAATCCTGCTGATGCAGGTCGGACCCGATCCCTCCGTGGGCAGTATGCCGGGCCTGCCCGATGAACTCGCCGACCGGCCGGAGCGTGGCGAAATGCAGGCGCCGCAGGAATCGCTTTCGGAATGCTTGCGCGAGGCATCGTCCTTTCCCCAGGCCGCGCTCGACCGCGCTCAGGCATGGCGCGAAACCGCCCAGACCGACCTGGAATTTGCCCAGTCCGCCCATTGCCTCGGCCTAGCGCTGGTGCAGCTGGGCGGACTCGACGAGGCGCGCCGCGCCTTCGAGGTCGGGAGCGGAGAAGCACCGGCAGACAACCTTTCCTATTCGGCAAGGCTGGCGGCAATGGCCGGCAATGCCGCGCTCGCCGCGGGCGATGTCGAAGGCGCACTGCCGCTGCTCGACCGCGCCGGGGGGCAGGCGCTGGCAGCCGGTGACGGCGCGCTTGCCGCAGACCTGCGCGTAGACCTTGCGCGTGTGCTCGTGCGCGTGGGCCGCGAGGAAGACGCCGCGCTGGCGTTGGGCGAAGCGCGCGAGGCCGACGGCGACGATGCCGAGGCCTGGCTGCTTTCTGCGACGCTCTCGCGGCGGCTTGGCAGGCTCGGCGAAGCGCAGGCGCAGATCGAGCGTGCGGCGCTCTTGACTCCGCGTGATCCACAGGTCGGTCTCGAGGCAGGCGTGATTGCCGCCATGTCGGGGCGCGAGAGCGATGCGCGGGCAAGCTTCGGCTCGGTGCTGGCCGTAGCCCCGGGCGGCCGCGAGGCGGACAGGGCGCAGCGCTATCTCGACCAGCTCGGCCCCGAAGAACCCGAGCTTCCCGAAGAGGACATCTTCCCCGAATGACCGCCTACTCGGTCCTCGATCTCGTGCCCGTGCGCGAAGGCGGGACTCTGGGCGAGGCCTTCGAGGCGGCCACGGCGCTTGCCGTTGCTGCCGAGGAAGCGGGCTGTGCGCGCTACTGGGTCGCCGAGCACCACGCGATGGAAGGCATCGCCGGCGGCGCGACCTCGGTCGTTCTGGCCCATGTCGGTAATGCGACGAACACCATCCGCATCGGCTCGGGCGGGATCATGCTGCCCAACCACACGCCGTTCCTGATCGCCGAGCAGTTCGGCACGCTCGATGCGCTCTTTCCCGGCCGCGTGGACCTCGGCCTTGGCCGCGCTCCGGGAGCCGGTCCCGAATTGCAGCGTGCGCTGCGCAAGGATCTCCATCGCGCCGCCGAGATGTTCCCGCAGGACGTAGTCGAGCTGATGGCGCTGATGGCAGGCGAAGGTGAGATTCACCCGACGCCGGGCCGCGGCGCGAACCCTGAATTCTGGATGCTCGGCTCGAGCCTGTTCGGTGCGCAACTCGCCGCACGGCTCGGCATACCCTACGCTTTCGCGAGCCATTTCGCGCCCGATCATCTCGATGCGGCGCTCGAGATCTATCGCCGCGATTTCCGCCCCAGCGATGCGCACAGATATCCCCGCGTCATGGCCGCGATGAACTTGTTCTGCGCCGAAACGCAGGAAGAGGCGGAGACCCTGGCGACCTCGCAGATGCAGGCCTTCGTCGCGTTGCGCACCGGCAAGCCCTCGAAACTCAAGCCTCCGGTCGTGGGTTATCGCGACCAGCTGCCCGCGCCCGCACAGGCGATGCTCGCCCATATCGGGCAGGCCAGCGCCATCGGCACGCCCGAGCAGTGCGCAGAGGCGGTCGGCAACTTCCTTGCCCGCACCCGCGCCGACGAGATCATCTTCGCCGGCCCCACCTTTGATCCGCAGGCGCGCATTTCCTCGCTGCGGCTTGCGATGGAACAGCTTGCCGCCTGACGCTACGGCAGCGGGCACGTGCATAGGAATGCAAAAATGCATTCTCGCCGCTTGAAGTGGCTCTCCAACAGGCCTAATCGCCGCCTCTGACAAAGCCGGGTAACGACTCGGATATTACAAGGCGCCGCAATTTTTTCGCGCCGCAAGCGAGAGGCCCCAGATGGGTTCCAAGACCGCCACTTCCCCCGCAACCCAGACCAAGGCGCTCGCGCAGCACATGCGCGACTCTATGCTGCCGGGTGACACACCATTCGATCCCAAGCGCCTCGACGAGGCCGCCGCATTCGTGACCGAAACGGCCCAGAAGCGCGCCTTTGGCGAAGCGGCCATGGCCGTGGAATCGGTCTCCAACGGGCACCGCTACACGCGCATCGCGATCATCAATGACGACATGCCGTTCCTGGTCGATTCGACCGCGAGCACCATTGCCGCGCTAGGCATTTCGATCGACCGTCTCGTCCACCCGGTCGTGCCGGTAGAACGCACCAAGGATTGCACGCTCAGCCGCATCGACGAGGGCGAGCCTGAGGACGCCTACTGGGAATCGATGATCTACATCGAGACCACGCGCGTCGACGCCAAGCAGCGCCGCGCGCTTCAGGAAAAGCTCGCGGAGACGCTCGAGGACGTGCGTGCGGCCGTCACCGACTGGCCCAAGCTGCAAGAGCAGATGCGCGCCGATGCGAAGACGCTCGAGGACGAGGAAGGCAAGGCACTCCTCGACTGGCTCGATTCGGGCATGCTCACACAGCTCGGCCACGTCGTGCGCCTGCGCGACGGGACGCAGCAGGGCGAGCTCGGCATCTGCCGTGCGGGCGAGCCGGAACTGCTGGTGGATGCGAGCTACGAGCGCGCCTTCAAGTGGTTCGAGGGCAAGGGCGACGCCCGCACTCCGCTGATCATCAAGGCCAACCATCTCAGCCGCGTGCACCGCCACGTACCGCTCGACCTGTTCATCGTGCCCCGCCGCGAAGGCAAGAAGCTGGTGGCGCTGTCGGTTCATGCCGGTGTGTGGACCTCTGCCGCGCTCGCCACGCCTCCGCGCGGCGTGCCGATCCTGCGCGAGCGTCTCGACGCGATCCGCGACAAGCTGAATTTCGATGAAGGCGGCCATGCCGGCAAGGCGCTGGTCCACGCGATGACCGCGCTGCCGCACGACCTGTTGATCGGTTTCAGCGAGGAAGATACTGAGCGTGTCGCAACGATCATGATGGGTCTGGTCGACCGCCCGCGCCCGCGCCTCGCGCTGGTCGAGGCGCCGCTCGCCCGCCACTTGTTCGCTTTCGTCTGGCTGCCGCGCGATATGCTGGCAACGCAGGTCCGCCTGCAGATCAAGTCGCTCCTCGAAGACAGCGCAGCCGCGCGCCTGCTCGACTGGAGCCTCGAGGTCGAGGGCGGCAACCTCGCGATGCTGCGTTTCGTGCTCGATATTCGTGACGGGGCGAGAGCTCCCGACGAAAAGGCCCTCGAACAACAGCTGCAGACCCTGCTGCGCGGCTGGAACGAGGCGGTCGAGAACGAGCTGCTCGACATGGTCGAGAAGGGCCGCGCGGCCGGTCTCGCCATGCGCTTTGCCGACAGTTTCCCCACCGCCTACCGCGCCCGCTTCGGCCCGCGCGAGGCGGCAGAGGACATCGCCCGCCTGCGCGCGCTCGGCATCCATGCCGAGGACGAGGAAGACGACGACGCGCCCCATCGCGGTGCGCGCCTCTACCTGTGCGAGCGCGAGGAAACGCCGCGCCTGCGCCTGAAGCTCTACCAGGCCGAGGGCAGTCTCCCGCTGTCCGACGCCGTGCCGGTGCTCGAGAACTTCGGCTTCCACGTGCAGGGCGAAATGCCCACCGTGCTGAGCGAGGGCAAACTCGGCACGATCCACGATTTCGCGCTGCAGCTTGCACCGGGTGTCGATGCGGGCGATCTCGTCGAGCGGGCCGATGCGATCGAGGAAGCGGTTGCCGAAGTCCTCAACGGCCACGCCGAGAACGACGTTTTCAACCGTCTCGTCGCCGAAGCAGGGCTCAATGCCTCTGCGGCCAACTGGCTGCGCGCCTTTTATCGCTACCTGCGCCAGGCGGGGATGGGTTTCACCATCTACACCGTGGTCGACGCGCTGGCGAAGAACCGCGACATCACCCGCGCGCTGATCGACCTGTTCACCGCGCGCCACGACCCCGCGTTCGAGGGCAATCGCGAAAGCGCGACCGAGATCGCCAAGAACGCGATCAAGCGCGGCCTCGCCAAGGTCAAGGCGATCAACGACGACCGCCTGCTGCGTCTCTACAACTCGCTGATCGACGCGATCCTGCGCACCAATTCCTTCGCGCAGGCAGCGAATGAAGCGCTTGCGTTCAAGATCGACAGCTCGCTCGTCCCGGGCCTGCCCAAGCCGATCCCCTGGCGCGAAATCTTCGTCTATTCGCGCCGCGTCGAAGGTATCCACCTGCGTTCGGGCCCCGTCGCGCGCGGCGGCCTGCGCTGGTCCGACCGGCGGGACGACTTCCGCACCGAGATCCTTGGCCTGATGAAGGCGCAGCGCGTGAAGAACGCCGTGATCGTGCCGACCGGCGCGAAGGGCGGTTTCTATCCCAAGCAGCTACCCGATCCGGCGATCGACCGTGACGGCTGGGCTGCAGAGGGGCAGGCGAGCTACGAGGTCTTCATCCGCACGCTGCTCTCGGTCACCGACAACATCATCGACGACAAGGTCGTGCACCCCGACGATGTCGTGATCACCGATGGCGAAGACCCCTATTTCGTGGTCGCCGCCGACAAGGGCACGGCACGCTTCTCCGACGTCGCCAACGCGATCGCGGAAAGCCGCGACTTCTGGCTCGATGATGCTTTCGCATCAGGGGGCTCGAAGGGTTACGACCACAAGGCCATGGGCATCACCGCAAAGGGTGCCTGGGTCAGCGTCCAGCGCCACTTCCTCGAGATGGGCATCGACGTGCAGAGCGAGCCCGTGCAGGTCGTGGGCTGCGGCGACATGTCGGGCGACGTGTTCGGCAACGGCATGCTGCTGTCGAAGGCGATCAAGCTGGTCGCCGCATTCGACCACCGCCACATCTTCCTCGATCCCGATCCCGATCCGGCCAAGAGCTGGAAGGAACGCCAGCGCATGTTCGACCTGCCGCGATCGAGCTGGGAGGACTACAATCCCAAGCTGATCTCGAAGGGCGGCGGGGTCTTCCCGCGCGATGCCAAGACGATCAAGCTGTCCAAGGCGATGCAGAAGGTCCTCGGCACCGAGGAGAAGGAGCTCGAGCCCGAAGCGCTGATCTCGATCATCCTCAAGTCGCCGGTCGACCTGATCTGGTTCGGCGGCATCGGCACCTACATCAAGGCCTCAAGCGAGAACAATGTCCAGGTCGGCGATCCGGCGAACGATCCGCTGCGCGTCGATGCCAAGGAAGTGCGTGCTCGCGTGATCGGCGAAGGCGCCAACCTCGGCACCACGCAGGCCGGACGCATCGAGTTCTCGCTCAATGGCGGGCGCTGCAACACCGACTTCATCGACAATTCGGCCGGCGTCGATTGCTCGGATAACGAGGTCAATATCAAGATCGCGCTCGCCGCGGCCAAGCGCGCGGGAAGGCTCGCCGAACCGCGCCGCGTCAAGCTGCTCGAGGAGATGACCGACGAGGTCAGCGCGCTGGTCCTGGAGGACAACCGCCTGCAGGCGCTCGCGCTGTCCGTCGCGGAAATCGGCGGCGCGCGCGCCATGGCCTCGCAGCTGCACCTCATCGAAACGCTCGAGGCGGGAGGAAATCTCGATCGCCGCACCGAGGGGTTGGCGGACAACCAGACGCTCCAGCGCCGCGCAGCAGACGGCATCGGCCTGACGCGGCCCGAGCTGGCCGTGCTGCTGTCCTCGACCAAGCTGGTCCTGCAGGACGCCATCGAGGAGAGCGACCTGCCCGACGACCCGATCCTCGAGGACCTGCTGTTGCGCAGCTTCCCCGAACCGATGCGCGGTCAGTTCAAGGCGCAGATCGAAAACCACCGCCTGCGCCGCGAGATCATCGCGACCAAGCTCGCCAATGCGATCGTCAACCGCCTCGGGATGATTCATCCTTTCGAGCTGGCAGAGGAAGAAGGCGTCGAACTCGCCGCCGTCGCAGCCGCCTTCGTTGCGGTGGCGCATCTCTTCGACCTGCGCAGCCTGTGGGGCGAACTCGACCGCGCGAAGATGGAGGAAGGCGCACGCCTCCTCATGTTCGACCGCCTGGCTGCGGCAACCGGCAACCTCATGTCCGATGTGCTGCGCACCAGCGCAGGCCATGTAAAGCCGGGCGAGATGGTCTCCGAACTGGGCAAGAACGTCTCGGTGCTGATCAACTGCTCGGACCAGCTGCTCGGCAGCGAGATCAAGAGCCAGTCGGCCAGGCAGCACGATATTTTCACGACTGCTGGCGCGCCCGATGCGATCGCCAGCCGCGTGACGCACATGTTCGATCTCGACGGCTCGGTCGGTCTTGCACGCCTCGCCGCCGACACGGAAATCGATCCCAAGATGCTCACGCAGGGCTTCACCGATATCGGCGCAATGATGGGTATCGACTGGGCGCAGAGCACCGCGGCCAAGATGAACCCTTCGGATGTTTGGGAGCGTTTGCTGACCTCGGGCCTTGCCCGCGACTTCCAGCAGATGCGGATCGAACTGCTGCGTCGCCTTTCGCGCCGCAAGGACGCGAAGAGCGACATGCCGCAGGTGGTCGAGAGCTGGGCGGATGACCAGTCGGTCGCGATGCGCCAGTTCCGCCTGATGGTCGATCGTGCGCAATCGCAGACGCCTGTCGCGCCGGCCATGCTCGCCCAGATCGCAAGCATGGCGCGCAATGTCCTGGCGCGCTGACGATCCTTGCAAAGCTTGACCGCGCGCGAGTTTGACGCCAGCCGTAGTGGCCATGGATCATTATGACGTCGTCATCGTGGGGTCGGGACACGGCGGCGCGCAGGCAGCAATAGCCTTGCGCCAGGCAGGCCATGAGGATCTCGATCCTGATGGTCAGCCGCGACCGCAATCCGCCCTACGAACGCCCGCCGCTATCGAAGGAATACCTCGGGGGCGAGAAGCCCTTCGAGAAGATCCTCATCCGTCCCGAGGCATTCTGGGCCGACAGGAATGTGACCCTGCGGCTTGGCGCGAATGCGAACGAGGTCGATCCGGTCAAGCACACGATCGCGCTCTCTGACGACACGATAGTCAGCTATCGCAAGCTCATCTGGGCAGGCGGCGGCGATGCGCGGCGACTGGGCTGCCCGGGCGCTGAGTTGGCAGGCATCCACACCATCCGCACGCGCCGCGATACCGACGCGCTGATGGCGGAGCTGGGCGCTGGCGCACAGCGCGCCGTGGTCATCGGCGCGGGCTATATCGGGCTCGAGGCGGCGGCCGTGCTGCGCAAGATGGACCGCGAAGTGACCGTCGTCGAAATGCAGGATCGCGTGCTCGCGCGCGTCGCGGGACCCGAAATCTCGGAATTCTACGCCGCCGAACATCGCAGCCACGGCGTCGACCTGCGGCTCGAGACGGGTGTCGAGCGGATCGAGGGCGACGGCGAGAAGGTCACCGGCGTCACGCTTTCGACCGGCGAGACCATCGCCTGCGAGATCGTCATCGTCGGCATCGGCATCGTTCCGGCCGTCGGCCCGCTGATCGCGGCAGGCGCTGCGGGCAGCAACGGGGTCGACGTGGACACGTTTTGTCGAACCTCGCTCGACGATATCTATGCCATCGGCGACTGCGCCGCGCATCCCAACCCCTATGCCGACAATGCCATCATCCGGCTGGAATCGGTGCAAAACGCCAACGACATGGCGAGTGTCGCGGCCAAGGCGATCATGGGGGACAAGCAGGATTACGATGCAGTGCCGTGGTTCTGGTCGAACCAGTACGATTTGCGGCTACAGACGGTCGGCATAGCCAATGGCTACGACCAGACCGTGCTGCGCGGCGATCCGGCGGAGCGCAAGTTCAGCCTGGTCTACCTGCGCGAGGGCACGGTGATCGCGCTCGACTGCGTCAACAACACTCGCGACTATGCGCAGGGACGCAAGCTGGTGATGGGCCGCGCCGAAGTCGATCCGGACCTTTTGGCGGACACCGAAGTGCCGCTCAAGGAGATGGGCTGAGAAGCCGCGCGGCTGCCCAGTCGGCTGCCTCCGCCACCACCGGATCGGGGTCGCTCCGAAGGGCCTCCACCTGCTTCGTCAATGAAACGTCGCCGCTGTTCCCTGCGGCATAGAGGCAATTTCTCACGAAGCGGTCGCGACCGATGCGCTTGATGGGCGAGCCGGAAAAGAATTGCCGGAAGCCCGCATCGTCGAAGGCAAGGAAGTCGGATAGCGGCGGGGCAATCAGTTCCCCGCGCGGCGCGAGCTTCATGTGCCGGTGCGCGGCATCGGCGAACTTGTTCCACGGGCACACCGCGAGGCAATCGTCGCAGCCGTAGATGCGGTTGCCGAGCGGTTTGCGGAATTCCTCCGGTATCGGCCCCTTGTGCTCGATCGTAAGGTAGGAAATGCACCGCCGCGCATCGAGCCGGTAGGCGGAAGGGAAAGCGTCGGTCGGGCAGGCGTCCTGGCAGGCACGGCACGATCCGCACATGTCGCGATGCGGCGCGTCGGGCGCGAAGGGTATCGTCGAATAGATCGCGCCGAGAAACAGCCAGCTGCCGTGCTCGCGGCTCACGAGATTGGTGTGCTTGCCCTGCCAGCCGATCCCCGCGGCCTCGCCGAGCGGCTTTTCCATGACCGGGGCGGTGTCGACGAAGACCTTGAGCTCGCTTTCAGGCGCCTCCGCGATGAGCCAGCGGGCAAGCGCCTTCAGCGCCTTCTTGACCACGTCGTGATAGTCGCGTCCATGCGCATAGACGGAGATCCGCGCCTTGTCGGGATGCTCTTCGAGCGCTAGCGGGTCGACATCGGGCGCGTAGCTCATGCCCAAGGCGATCACGCTTTTCGCCTCCGGCCAGAGACCCTGCGGGCTGGCACGCTGCGCCTTGCGGCTCTCCATCCACTCCATCGATGCGTGACGGCCCTCGCCGAGCCATTGCTCGAACCGCTCGGCGCGCAAGGGTTCCTCGCCCGCCCCGGTAAAGCCGCAGGCAGCGAAGCCGAGCGCCTTCGCCTCGGCTCTCAGGGCCTCCTGCAGTTCGTCTGGTGAGACGGCTTTAACCAAACTTGCTGTTGCTCCCGTTCACATCGCACGGTTAACTCGTCGGCCTATGTTGACCGAGACGGGTGCGATGTCGCCAAATTCGCAGGATTACAACCGTCCGCTCGCCATCGAGGCGCGCGGGCTGGTGAAACGCTTCGACGATACGCTCGCCGTGGACGGGGTCGACATCTCCGTTCCCGAAGGAGCGATCTACGGCATCCTCGGCCCCAATGGCGCGGGCAAGACGACCACGCTGCGCATGCTGCTGGGCATCATCGATCCCGACGAGGGCGTGCGCCGCGTCTTCGGCCATGACCGCCCGCACGAGATCGCCAAGTGGATCGGCTACCTGCCCGAAGAACGCGGTCTCTATCCGGCGATGAAATGCGACGATGCGATCGCATTCATGGGCGCACTGCGCGGGCTCCCGCTCGACGAGGGCAAGAAACGCGGGCGTGAGCTGATGGAAAACCACGGCCTCGGCCATGCGATCGACCGCCAGATCCGCCAGCTGTCGAAGGGCATGGCGCAGACCGTGCAACTGCTCGGCACGCTCGTCCACCGGCCGAAACTGGTGGTGTTCGACGAACCCTTCAGCGGCCTCGACGCGATCAACCAGGGCAAGCTTGAAGTGATGATCCGCGACCTTGCGAAAGAAGGTACGACCGTGATCTTCTCGACCCACGTGATCCATCACGCCGAACGGCTGTGCAACGATGTCGCGATCATCGCCGGTGGCCGCGTGCCCTATGCCGGGTCGGTCGATGCCGCGCGTGATCGCATCCCCGCGCAGGTGCGTCTCGAGACGCGCAATGCGGACGGCGAATGGCGCAGCGCGCTTCCCGAAGACACGCGCCACGATGCCAAGGAAGGCAGCGGACACTTCTGGTACTTCCCCATTCCAGAAGGCGGGATCGAGGCACTTCTCAAGCGGCTCATTGATGGCGAGGCGGGCATCCTCTCGCTCTCGATCGAGCGTGCCGGCCTTCATGATGCGTTCGTCGAAATCGCGGGCGAGGCCGCAGCGCGCGCGCTCGAAGATGATGCAGCGGAGGACGTGCGATGAAGAGTTCCGACCAGGCCTCGCGCCTCTCGCTCCTGCAGGCTGCATGGGTCGTGGCGCGCCGCGACTTCAAGGCGATCCTGTTCAGTCGCGCCTTCTTCTTCTTCCTGCTCGGCCCGCTCTTCCCGATCATCGTCGGCGGGCTTGCCGGCGGGATCGGCGGACAGGTCCAGCGCGAGACGCTGGTCAACACGGTCGCGCTCGCCATGTCGGCGGAGAACAATGCCGCGATCCTCGAAGCGCGCGAAGTGGCGACGAAGACAATGGTCGGCATACCCGAGTTCGAAGCGGTCGAGAGCGAAGGCGAGGAGGACCTCTCGGCGGAAGAGATCCTCACCCGCTCAAACTATGCAGTGGTGGTAACGGGCGACCTCGAGCGCCCGATCCTCACCGGTCCGCACGTTCAGATCCATCGCTGGGAGGGCGCGGTTTCGCTCCTTGCAGCCATGGCGAACGGCTCGGCTCCGACCGAGTTTCCCGAGATCGAGGAACGTCCTCTGGCAAGCAGCGCCGCAGCCGAGCGCTCGGAGCGGATCAAGACCGCGCAGGCAGGCCAGCTCCTGCTCTTCCTCCTCATGATGCTGCTGGCAGGCATGGTCCTGTCGAACCTCGTCGAGGAGAAAGCCAACAAGGTCATCGAGGTGCTCGCCGCAGCAATTCCGATGGACGCGGTGTTCTTCGGCAAGCTCTTCGCCATGCTCGGCGTGAGCTTTGTCGGCATTGCCGTCTGGGGCGCATTCGGCGGTGCGATCTTCGCGCTCGCGGGCGATGCCGTGCCAAACATGCCCGAACCGGCGCTCGGCTGGCCGCTCTTCGTCCTGCTGGGCGTTGCGTATTTCGCGATGGGTTACCTGCTGCTGGGATCGCTGTTCCTGACCATCGGCGGCATGGCGACGACCGTGCGCGAGGTGCAGACGCTCTCCATGCCGGTCACGATGGCGCAGCTGCTGGTGTTCTTCCTCGCGGCATACGCGATGACCTCGCCAGGCACGCCGCTCGAGCTGTTCGCAGCCGTCTTCCCGCTGTCTTCACCCTTCGCTATGCTGGCGCGCGCGGCCCAGTCGCCGGAAATTTGGCCGCATCTCGTGGCGCTGGTCTGGCAAGGGATCTGCGTCGCCATCTTCATCAAGGCCGGCGCGACGCTGTTCCGCCGCCGCGTGATGAAATCGGGCAAAGGCGGCCGTGCAGTTAAGGGCCATGTCGGAGGCGCGGCCTCGTCCTAACGCGAATTCGCGTCGCCTCCATCCAATCTCCCGCCAAGGCAGGCGATTAGGTTCGTTTTTGCAACGCACTATTGACACGACTGTCAGTTGCGGCAGGATGCGAGCAGAGAGAGGCGGCCCTTGATGGAGTCGCCCCCGGGAGAGAAACATGGCCACCATCGCCCCGCAGCGGCCCGAAGTCCGTTCGAGCCCCACCGCCTACGAAGCGCTCAAGAAGCATTTCGAGGAACATCCCGAAGAGCGCCTGCAGCACACCCACAAGTGGGATGTGAGCCGCAGCGACATCTATGCCGAGAATACCTGGCATCCGATCTTCAAGGAGATGCGCGAGGCAGGGCCGCTCCATTACATTCCCGACAGCCCCTTCGGCCCGTACTGGGCGGTCGTCCAGCACAAGGCGATCCAGCATATCGAGGCGCTGCCCGAAGTCTTCTCGTCGAGCTGGGAGCATGGCGGCATCACCATTCTCAACCGGCTGAGCGAGGAAGAGATTGCCGAAAGCGGTGTAGACCGCCGCGAGCTGCCGATGTTCATCGCAATGGATCGCCCCGAACACACCGGCCAGCGCCGCACCGTCGCGCCCAAGTTCACGCCCTCCGGCATGGCCGAGATGGAAGGCGAAATCCGCCAGCGCACCGGAGAACTGCTCGACAGCCTGCCGCGCGGAGAAGTCTTCGACTGGGTCGACAAGGTCTCGATCGAGCTCACCACGGGCATGCTTGCGATCCTCTTCGGCTTCCCCTGGGAAGACCGCCGCCTGCTAACCTTCTGGTCCGACTGGTCGGGCGACACTGAGCTCGCCACGGTGCGCGAGCTCGACGAAATGCGCTGGGGCTTCCTCCACGAGATGGCAGCCTATTTTCAGTCGCTCTGGATCGAGCGCACGCACGACAAGGAGCCGGGTGACGATCTCATCTCGATGATGATCCACTCCGAGGCGATGAACCAGATGCGCCCCGAGGAATTCATGGGCAATCTCGTGCTGCTGATCGTGGGCGGCAACGACACCACCCGCAACTCGATGAGCGGGATTATCTACCAGCTCGACAAGAACCCCGACCAGCGCAAGCTGTTCGAGCAGAAGCCCGAGCTGATCCCGAACGCGGTGCAGGAAATCCTGCGCATGCAGACCCCGCTCGCGCACATGCGCCGCACCTGCACCGAGGATACCGAAGTCTTCGGCCAGAAGATCAAGAAAGGCGACAAGGTCGTTCTCTGGTACTTGAGCGCGAACCGCGACGAACAGGTCTTCGAGAACCCCGACAAGCTCGACATCGAGCGCGAGAATGCGCGCCGGCACATCGCTTTCGGCTACGGCATCCACCGCTGCGTCGGTGCGCGCCTTGCCGAACTGCAGCTGCGCATCCTGCTCGAGGAAATGCACAAGCGCCGCATGCGCGTGCACCTGGCAGGCGACGTGGAGCGGGTCCGGGCGAACTTCGTGCACGGCTTCCGCAAGCTGGAAGTCGAGATCACCGAGTTCTGAGGCGTAACCTTTTCGCCGTTTCGCGCGTATTCATAGGCAACAGCCTATGGGTAGAGACATGCACGATATTCGAGAAAACAGGCGCGCCTTCCTTGGCCTGCTTGGGTCAGGCGTCGCCGCGACGGCGCTTGCCGCATGCGGATCGAACGAGGCGCAAGCAAGGGACTATCCGATTTCGCTCAGCGAGGCGCAGTGGCGCAAGAAGCTGACGAGGGACGAGTTCTACATCTTGCGCGAAGCAGGGACCGAGCGCCCCTATACATCGCCGCTCAATGACGAGAAGCGCGCAGGCACTTTCGTGTGCGCGGGCTGCGGCAACCGGCTCTACAGCTCGAAAGCCAAATATGATTCGCGCACCGGTTGGCCCAGTTTCTGGCAGGCGATCGACACGGGTGCGGTGGGCACCAGCACCGACTACAAGATCGGTTATCCTCGCACCGAAGTGCACTGCGCGGATTGTGGCGGGCACTTGGGGCACATCTTCAATGATGGACCGAAACCGACCGGCAAGCGCCATTGCATCAACGGCCTCGCGCTGGACTTCATCCCCGCCTAGTCGGCGATGCGGTAGACCAGGAATTCCTTCGGTCCGCCAAGGTCGACCGGTTCCAGCCATGCAGGCGGATTGCCCGCGAGCAGCTCTGCCGCAAGCCCGTCGGGCGCGGTCGTGGCAAACAGGTTCGCCTCGGCCAAATCGCTGCACAAGGCGAGATAATCGGCATCATGTTCCGCCACGATCTCGCGAGCCTCCCCGGGCTCTTTCGTGAAGGCATGTATGACATCGGCCATTGCATCGTTCGCACGGTGATGGCCGGTGGCGATCACGCTGTGGTGGCTTTTCAGGAGGATGGTCGGCCCGATATCGAGGGGTGCGAAGACCGTGCCCTGCGGAAGCCTGCCGAGCCTTTCGGCCTGGTCGCGGATGGCGCAGCGTGCTTCCTGCACCTTGGCAGTCGTGTTCCCTTCGCCGCCTGTCTGCGGTGCCACAAGCTTGGAGAGCGTTACCGGCGTCATCGGCGCGAGCAGGAGGACCAGCGCGAGGACGGATAGAACCCGCGCGACGATCGCCTTCTCGCGGCGTACGCGGTCGAGCAGGCTCGCCGCCAGCCAGCCGAGTGGGATCGCGGCGATGATCGAGGCGAGGCCGAGCGAACGCACGACCAGCAGCGCGGCGACATTCACCATCACGAGCAGCAGCAGGTATTCGGTCCACCAGCCGCGCACCCAGTCGATCGAGCGCGCGCGGATCGCGATGGTGGCGCCGATTGCAGCGAGCATCTGGATGATCGCGGGAACGATGGTGCCGATCTCCTGCGACCACAGAGGCTGGCCCTCGAGCACGCGGCGATACCACAGCGCGTCCACTGCCGGGTCGAGTGCCGCGAAAGGCGTGGTAAGGCAGGTAGGGGAAGACATCGCAAAGACGGCCAATGCCGCTGCGCCTACAATCGAGAAGAGCACGATCAGTCCGAAGCCGCGCAGCTTCGTCGTCTTGGCGAGGGTCCAGGTGCCGAGTGCGGCGGTGAGGAAGAAGCCCAGATGCGCAGGAGAGATCGCGTCGCAATATTGCGTCCACGCGGCAGGCCCGCGCGTCGCGAGATAGAAGACCACGAGACCGCCCGACAGCGCCTGCATATAGGCGACCAACCAGCCGCGCTGCGCGTGATCGAGCCACCAGCGCGAAAACAGGATCGCGCCGAATGCGCCGGCGAGCGGGAGGATCTCAAGCGAGATGCTGAGGCCGAATGCCATGGCGAGGCCGGCAACCCAGCCGCCCTTGCGCGTGTCGCGCCAGCTGATCGCCCAGAGCGCGAAGGCGACGCTGACGATCTGCCAGCCGTGATGATCGATCCGCATCGGGCGGAACTGGAACAGGAGGGCCGGGAGGAAGCCGCAGGCAAGCACGGCAAAGATCGCTGCGCGCGCACCGAGCATGCGCCATGCGAGGCGGCCGATGGCAAATGCCGCGAGGCCGAAGGTCAGGAGCGGAACGGCCACGAGTGCGACGGTCTCGGCTGCAGCCTGCCCGATCAGCGGGGTGAGTCCGCCGATCACGAGCGCGAGGGGGAGATCGACCAGCCGCGTCCAGTGCATCGCGGTACCGGCGGGCGGATCGATGCGGTATTGCGTGGTGTCGAACCATTCCTGCCCGGCGAGCAGGTCGCGCACCTGCACGAGCCTCAGCACATCGTCGGGGTCGGGAAACTGGCCCTGGGCAAGCCTGCCGAGGCCGGCAAGGAACAGGATCGCGCTCACTGCCGCCCATGCAAGGAGCAGCTGCACAGCAGGGAATTCTCCGAGGCGCTCGCGCCGATCGTAAGCCATGTCAGGCGTTAGAGCGGAAGACGACGCGGCTGCGCAATAGCCATGTAGCGGCAAAGCTCACGCCGATGGCGAATAGCTTGGCCAGCCGCGGGTCGATACCGGCGATCTCGCCGATACCTACGATAGCGGTGGTAAGGGCGAGGCCGACAAGCGCCGACCCGACGAACAGTGCCTTCTGGCGCGTGCGCTCCGGCCCGCGCTCGGCTACGGTATCGGCGAAAACGGCGCGGCTCGAGATCAGCCAGTGGGTGAGAATGCCGGCCGAATAGGCAAGCGCCGAACCGGCAGCGGCGGGAACCGCGAATGCGAGCAGGGCAAGGAACAGCCCCATGTCGACAGCAAGCGCTGCGACGCTGGCAAGGCCGTATCGCAGCAAGCGGATCCGCTGCAGCCGGGAAAGAACCTTGCTCATGCCTGCCCCCTCTCGCGCTCAGCCTCAGGCGGCCTCGCGGTCCTTGGGCTCGACCTTGGTCGGAACATCGCGAACCGAGTTGAGCGCGGCGGCCTGGTCCTCCGTCAGCTGGCGGTTGGGCAGAGTGTGTTCAGCACCCTCGTTGCCAGCTTCGTGATATTCGGCGTCCTCGTTGACGCACCAAGTGTCGTAGACACGCTCGCCTGCGATGATGTTCTCGACCGTCAGCATGGCGGTCATCATCGCGTGGTCCTGGTTGTTGTAGCGGTGCATGCCGTTGCGGCCCACGAGGTGCAGCGTCGGATGCCTTTCCTCCAGCTCGATGCGCATCGCATCGACATTGGCGGCATAGTCCTCGTCATAGACCGGATAGGCCTTTTCCTGGCGGACCACTGCGCCCGACTTGACCTTCTTGCGGTCGACGAGGCCCAGAATTTCCATCTCGTCGGTGGCGAGCTTGACGAGGTCGTCGTCGTCCATCGACCACAGGCCGTCGCCTTCGAAGCAGAAGTATTCGAGACCGACGCAGGCCATGTCTTCGTCCGGGATCATTTCCGGCGACCAGCTGCGGAAGTTCTGCACGCGGCCAACCTTCACCTTGCTGTCGTGGATGTAGATCCAGTTATCCGGGAAAAGGTCTTCGCCCTCGACCATCAGCGCAACCGTCAGGAAGTCGCGATACTTGAGGTCGTTCGCCTGCAGCGTGCTCTGCGGCAGCGGGTGGAGGCGCTTCGACAGTTCGCGCATCGGCGCACTGCTGATCGCGTGATCGGCTTCGATCAGGATATCGCCATCCGGACCGCTCGCGCTCATGCGCCAGCCGCCCTTGGCATCGGCCGAAAGCTGTCTGAGCGCATGGCCCATGAACAGCTGGCCCTTACCGGTGGCGAGGATCTTGTCGCGGGCAGCTTCCCACATCATGCCGGGGCCGAGGCGCGGGTAGCGGAAGGTTTCGAGCAGCGTCTTCACCGCTTGCCCGTCATTCGGTTTCTTGTTGAGGCCGAGGCTACGCTTCAGGCCATCGACCACTGCACCCCAGAGTGAGAGACCCTTGATGCGCTGGGCTGCCCAGTCGGCGCTCATCTCGTCGCAGGGCATGCCCCACACCTTCTCGGTGTAGGTCTTGAAGAAGATCGAATAGAGCTTGTGGCCGAACTGGTTGGTGGTCCAGTCCTCGAAGCTCTTCACGTCCTTTTTGGGGAAGAGCTTGTACTGGAGATAGCTCGCCATGCAGACGGTCGAGCGCAGGATGCCGAGGTTCCACAGCGCTTCGAAGGCACGCAGCGGATAGCTGTAGAACTTGCCCTCGTAATAGATGCGGCTCATGCGCGGGCGCTGGATGAAATCGTCCTCGCCGAGGATCTCGTTCCACAGGTCGACGACCTGCTGGCTCTTCGAGAAGAAGCGGTGGCCGCCGATGTCGAAGCGGTAGCCTTCATGTTCGACCGTGCGGCTGATTCCACCGACATAGGTCTCGTCCTTTTCGACGATGGCAACCGTCTTGCCCTGCTTGGTCAGCAAATAACCGGCCGTGAGACCGGCGGGACCCGCCCCGATGATTGCGACATCGACTTTGAGCGGATTGTTGGTCGTACCCATGAATACCCCCGAAATGTTTGTTGATCCGGAGGTGAAGGATATTGGTTAAAAGGTGTTTAATGCGCCCCGCAAAAAGGCGGTCAGGCCGGCATGTCGTCCAGCATCGAAGGGCACTGCACACTCGCGGCAAGCAGCGCGAACTGGCGCAGCGAGAGCGTGTTGTCGAACACGAGCCCGTAATGGGAATCGCGCCGCCAGCGCACCTTGGCCCGCGTGTCGGGGAAGGCGGAACCGGTCACCTTGAGCGTTTGGTCGATCGCGAAGGCTGCATCGCATTCCACGCGTGCACCCTGCTGCGAAAGGTTTACCGTCGTCGCATCGCCCGAACCGCTGAGCGAGGAGATAGTCAACGGAAGCGCGATGTTGAGACGTAGCTGGCGCTTGGGAAAATTCCAGGTTTCCTGAATCAGCTTTTCGACCTCGATCTCGTCCTTGAAGCGATAGCTCGCCTCGAACCCCTCGCGGCGTACTTCCTCGATATCGTAGGCCTCGCCGTTTTGCAGTTCGAGCGCGATCTGCTGATCCTGCGGCAGCGCATGAAATGTGCGCAGCGAAACGCCGGTCGCAGAGACATCGCGGATCACGCAGATGAACTCGCCCTGCCCGCAGACCAGCTTTGCCGCCCGGATAAGCGAGGCGTATCGCGGCGCACCGCGCTGCTCGACTGGATCGTGGTCACTCGTGCTGTCCGCATTCAGCGTAGCGGAATAATCCATGTCTCTTCGTATCCCCAAGAACAGCGGCAACTTGCGCACCGCTTGCTGACGTCTTGAACGTGCGTCCCCTTAGGTGCCTCTATTATCGAGGTAGGTGTTAACACGGGGATAAAGCCCTCGGGGCGGGGCTGATGCAGCACCGGGGATGCATGGTGCGGGTGGTGGGACTCGAACCCACACGTCCAAGGGACAGGGGATTTTAAGTCCCCGGCGTCTACCATTCCGCCACACCCGCCCGATGCACGGGTGTGCCTAGTCATTGATTGGAATGGCTGCAATCGCCGAAGCGCGTTTCGCGCAGGCGCGAAGCTCAGTTCTCGTTGAGGCGCTCGCGGATTTCCTTGCCCGGCTTGAAATAGGGCACGCGCTTGGCCGGCACGTCGACCACTTCGCCGGTGCGCGGGTTGCGGCCCTGCCGCGCGTCACGTTCGCGAGTCGAGAAAGCACCGAAGCCGCGCAGTTCGACACGGCCGCCCTCGGCCAGGCGCTGGGCTATTTCCTCGAAGAAGATGTCGACGACCTGCTCGACCTCTTCGGCGCGGAGGTCTGGGTTGTCTTCCGCGATGGCGGTGAGCAATTCGGATCGGATCATGCACGCTCTCCTGACTGCCGCGATTGCGGTAGTCAAATACCTTTATACACGACCCCTGTAAGCGAGCCTAAACCTGCCCGCTGCTTGGATTTTGTGCCAGAAACGGCGGTTTCCCGCAAGCGAGCATTTCCCCGCTTGTCCCGCGGCGGGTCAGGCGTCTTCGAGCAGCTCTGCCGGAGCGATGCCGAGGCGCTCCATCCGGGTGCGGATTTCGGGCCACTCTTCGGATAGGAATGCCTCGCGCTCGCGCTGGCGCAGGGTGGCCGAGGCGCCCTTGGCGACATACATGCCCACACCGCGCTGGACTTCGACGAGGCCATCGTTCTGGAACTGCTGGTAGGCCTTGGCGACGGTCAGCGGGTTTGCCCCCTGCTCTGCCGCGAGCGCGCGGACCGAGGGCAGCATCTCGCCTTCCTCGTAGCGTCCGTCGATGATCGCAGCGGCGATCATGTCGCGCAGCTTGAGATAGACGGGCTTGGACTGGTTGCTCATGGCGAATCCCCGGTTCTGGAATAGTGCTTCAGTGCCATAATACAGCGCGGCGCGCAAGGTTCCCGACTTTCTCGGGGCAGTTGGTCTCGCCTGTAACTAATGCTTCACATTGCGTGCGAGGGCGCTAGGGTGCGCGCTTCTTCGGGGAGGGGCGCTGCGCATCGCGGGGCCTTTCGGGACAATAAGGGATATCGATCAGGATGGTTGAAGGCGTCTTCTTCACATTCGACTCAGCGTTCGAAATGTGGACTTTCAGGGTTGCCGTGGTCGCACTGGCAGCATTTCTCATCGGCGGCGTGGTGCTGATCACCCGCCCGCAGGAAGAGGTTATCGGGCACCCCAAGGGCCTGTTCCTCCTGTTCATGGCGGAAATGTGGGAGCGTTTCTCCTACTACGGCATGCGCGCCCTGCTGATTTTCTACCTCATCCAGCACTGGATGTTCGCAGAAGACAAGGCCTACGTGATCTACGGCGCCTATACCGCGCTAGTCTACATCGCCCCCGTTGTCGGCGGCTATCTGGCCGACCAGTATATCGGCCAGCGCAAGGCGGTCCTCTTCGGCGCAGTCCTGCTGACCTTCGGCCACTTCTTCATGGCCTTCGAAGGGACCGGCGGACAGGCCGATCCGATGATCAACGTCTTCTGGCTGGCACTTGCCCTCATTATCGTGGGTTCGGGCTTCCTCAAGGCCAACATTTCGGTCATCGTCGGCCAGCTCTATCCGCGCACCGACGTGCGCCGCGATCCGGCCTACACCATCTTCTACATGGGCATTAACGTCGGTGCGGCGACCGCATCGATCATCTGCGGCTATCTCGGCCAGACCTATGGTTGGGAATACGGCTTCGGTCTTGCCGGTATCGGCATGCTCATCGGCCTGATCTTCTTCGTGGTCGGCAAGCCGCTGCTGCTCGGCCAGGGCGAACCCAAGGATCCGGCCAAGATCAAGGGCGGCAAGGAATACGCCATATACGGCGCGGGCCTTGCTATGGTCGCACTGTGCTGGGCCGCTATCCAGTATCAGGAACTGGTCGGCACCGTGCTCGGCATCTTCGGTGGCGGCCTCGTGCTCTACGTGCTTTTCACCGCCGTGACCAAGCTGGCACCCGAAGAGCGTGACCGCATCTTTGCCGCCATGTTCCTCATCCTGACCTCGATCGTCTTCTGGGCGCTGTTCGAGCAGGCGGGTTCGTCGCTGAACGTCTTCACCGATCGCCATGTCGATACGCAGGGCGTGAACGCATCGATGTTCCAGTCGATCAACGCGATCTACATCGTGCTGCTCGCTCCTTTCTTCGCGATGCTGTGGCAGGGGCTGGCGCGCAAGGGCGCCGAGCCCAGCACGCCGATGAAGTTCGGCCTCGCCGTGATCCAGGTGGGCCTCGGCTTCCTCGTCCTCGTCTGGGGCGCGGAAAGCGCCGGCATCAACGTGCCGACGCCGGTCATCTTCATCTTCCTCATCTACCTGCTGCACACCACGGGCGAGCTTTGCCTCTCGCCGGTCGGCCTGTCGGCAATGAACCGCCTGAGCCCGGCCCACATGGCCTCGCTCATCATGGGTACTTGGTTCTTTGCCTCGGCCACCGGTAACTTCGCAGCCGGCCTGATCGCAGCTGCAACCGGCGGCGAAGGTGTCGGTGAAGAAGCCGGCAAGCAGGTGGTGCTCGATGTCTACTCGACGGTCGGCTGGTATGCCGTCGCCATCGGTGTCGGCGTTATGGTCGTCAGCCCGCTGATCAAGAAGCTGATGCACCTCGACACGATCAAGGACGACGGTCTCGAAGGTCAGGCGGAAGCAGGTCTCGAGCCGCAGGAAGGCGGGGTTCACCCGACTTCGCGCGTCTGATGGCTTGCGGGAGATCGTCCAGCGGGCGATTTCCCTCGACCGAATGTAATTGACCGGACGGGCCGGGGCAGCAATGCTCCGGCCCGTTCTTTGATTGGGGGACTGCATGAAGAAACTTGCCCCGCTTGCGCTCGCCGCAAGCCTCGCCGCCTGCTCAACCGCCGATGCCAAGCCGGACGTCGCGTCCGCTTCCGACGGCGCTTCGGACAAGGAATGGAGCGCGCCGGTCGGCAAGGACGGCCGCGAGCCCTTCCCGTCCACCTACACCCCCTATCCCGGACGCCCCACCGCGCTGGTCGGCGCGGTCGTCTACGATGGTACCGGCGGGCGGATCGACAATGGCACGGTCCTCTTCCGCGACGGCAAGGTCGTCGCAATCGGCGACGCCTCGCTTTCGACCGACGGCTACGACCGCATCGATGCGGCGGGCAAGTTCGTCACGCCCGGCGTGATCGACATCCACTCGCACCTCGGTGACTATCCCAGCCCGCAGGTCGACGCGCATTCGGATGGCAACGAAGCGACCAGCCCGACCACTCCCGAAGTCTGGGCCGAGCATTCGATCTGGCCGCAGGACCCGGGCTTCTCGCGCGCACTCGCCAATGGCGGCGTGACCAGTCTGCAGATCCTGCCCGGCTCGGCAAACCTGATGGGCGGGCGGGCCTCCACGCTCAAGAACGTGCCCGCGCGCACCGTTCAGGGGATGAAGTTCCCCGGCGCGCCCTACGGCTTCAAGATGGCCTGCGGCGAGAACCCCAAGCGAGTCTACGGCAACCGCGGCCGCATGCCCTCGACCCGCATGGGCAACTTCGCGGTCAACCGCCAGACCTGGCTCGATGCCGTCGCCTATGCCGAAGGTGACCGCGACAAGCGCGACCTAGCCAAGGAAACGCTGGTCGGCGTGCTCGACGGCGACATCCTCGTCCACAACCACTGTTACCGCGCCGACGAGATGGCGCTCGTCATGGATATGGCCAAGGAGATGGGATACCGCGTCTCGGCCTTCCACCACGCGGTCGAAGCCTACAAGATCGGCGATCTGCTGCGCGAGAACGGCGTGTGCAGCGCGATCTGGGCAGACTGGTACGGCTTCAAGATGGAAGCCTATGACGGCATCCTCGAAAACGCCGCCTACCTCCAGCGCGAGGATGCCTGCGTGGTCATCCACTCCGACGATGCGAACGGCATCCAGCGCCTCAACCAGGAAGCGGCCAAGGCGCAGGCAGCAGGCCTTCGTGCAGGTATCGACATTCCCGATGCGACGGTGATCTCGTGGATCACGCTCAACCCGGCCAAGGCCATGGGCATCGACGGCATGACCGGAAGCCTCGAGACCGGGAAGATGGCCGACGTGGTGCTGTGGAACGGCGATCCGCTGAGCGTCTATTCGAGGCCCGAAAAGGTCTGGATCGACGGTGCGCTGATGTTCGATGCGATGGACCGCAAGCGGCGGCCGGTGAGCGATTTCGAGCTCGGCCAGCCCGGTGAAGGAGATGTGAAATGAAGCGCGCCCTGACCCTTGCCGCCGGGATGGCTGCCCTCGCAATGACCAGCCCGCTGAGCGCACAGGATTTCGTGATCACCAATGCGACTGTAGCCAAGGGTGATGGCAGCGAACCGATGACCGATGCGAGCGTGATTGTCCGCAATGGGCGCATCGTCATGGTCGGACAGAACGTCACTCCGGATAGCGAGCTGCCCGTCGTCGACGGTACAGGCCGCTGGGTCACGCCCGGCCTCTTCGCCACGGTCACCACGCTCGGCCTTTGGGATGTCGGCGCGGTGAGCGAATCGAACGATACGCGTGCCGGGGATTCGCCTTTCAACGCAGCTCTCGACGTGAGCCGCGCGATCAATCCTGCCTCGCAGCACATCAAGATCCACCGCGCCGCAGGCGTCACTCGTGCGGCGACGCTGATGGGCAGCACCGGCTCGATCTTCGGCGGGCAGGGCGCGCTGATCGATCTCGGCGCCGATCCCGATCCGGTGACCAAGGCCCGTGCATTCCAGACCGTGCGCCTCGGCGAAGCGGGCGCGAGGCTTGCGGGCGGCAGCCGCGTGGCCAGCTATGTCGAATTCGCCAATGCCCTGCGCGAAGCGCGCGAGGCGGCGAACGGCCGCTGGGATGCTGAAAGCGCCATGCTCACCCGCGCCGATGCAGAGGCGCTGGTTCCGGTCGTGACCGGGCGCCAGAAGCTCTACGTCATGGTCGAACGCGCCGCCGATATTCGCGGCGTGCTGGACCTCAAGCGCGAATACCGCGCACTCGACCTCGTGCTCGTGGGCGCGAGCGAGGGCTGGATGGTCGCCCCCGAAATCGCCGCTGCAGGCGTGCCGGTGATCGCCGACGGCCTCGACGACCTGCCCAGCAGCTTCGAACAGCTCGGCTCCACCCAGTCGAACATCGGCCGCATGGTCGCGGCGGGGGTGAAGGTGGGCATCAACGCCTCGGCGATGGAGAACCCGCGCAACCTCAACCAGTATGCCGGCAATCTCGTCGCGCTGACCCGCGTTCCGGGTGCCGACGGGCTGAGCTGGGGCCAGGCCTTCGCCGCGATTTCCTCCGTCCCTGCAGAGATTAGCGGGATGGGCGACCAGGCAGGCGTATTGAAGCCTGGCGCAGCGGGCGATATCGTGATCTGGGACGGCGATCCGCTCGAAGTGGGCTCGGTGCCGACGCAGGTCTATATCGACGGGGTTGCGCAGCCGCTTGAAAACCACCAGAGCCGCCTGCGTGACCGCTATCGCGACCTCGACGAAAGCGATCTTCCCAAGGCTTACGACTGGTAGGAACGATTAACGACATGCGCAGCACGCTGATCGCGCTCGGCGCGGCATTTGCAGCGGTGGGCTTTGCCGCCGCGACCGCACAGGACGGCGGGCCCGACCGCTCGCAAGACATTGCTTGGATGAGCGCGCAACAGGCCTATCTCGCCGGACTCAAGGCCGAGGACGGCTGGTACACGATGGATGGCGGGCTGCGCTGGCGCTACGTCAGCTATGCCGGGTCGGATGTGAAGCCGACCGTCGAGGACCGCGTGACCGTCCACTACGCGGGCACCTTCATCGACGGCGAGACCTTCGATTCGAGCTACGATCGCGGCGAGCCCGTGACCTTCCCGCTCGGGCGCCTCATAAAGGCCTGGCAGATGGCGATCCCAGAAATGGGCGTGGGCGACACGATCGAGATCGCCGCGCCTGCGGACCTAGCCTACGGGCCCAAGGGCAAGGGCCCGATCCCGGGCGGAGCGACGCTGAAGTTCAAGGTCGAGCTGATCGGTATCGAGGGGCGCTGAGCCGCGCTTGCCGACCGGCGCTTTTGTGATAGCCTCCCGCTGACCAAGGGGAGGTTGTCATGGATCCGCTCGTTTCGCTTGTCGCGGCCTCGCTGGCTTTTGTCGGCACGCATTTTGCCCTTTCGCATCCACTGCGCGCACCGCTTGTCAAAGCGGTCGGGGCAGGCGGTTTCAGCGTGCTCTACAGCATCGTCGCGGCGGCCTGCATGGCGTGGATGTACTTCGCATTCGTCGCTGCACCTTCCGGAGGGCTGGGCGGGACCGGGGAGATCGGCTGGATCGTCTCAACGATCATCACCCTGCCCGCACTGGTACTTTTCCTCGGATCGCTCATCGGCAATCCGGCCCTGCCCGCGCCTGGCGCAGAGAAGCTTGCCGCGCGCGACCCGAAGGGCGTGTTTGCGGTTACCCGCCACCCGATGATGTGGGGCTTCGCGCTCTGGGCGATCTCGCACCTCGTGCTGTGGTGGAGCTGGCGGACCAATGTGGTCGCGCTCGCCATCCTCGTGCTCGCGCTGGTCGGTGCGCGGATGCAGGACCGCAAGAAGGAAGTGCTGATGGGCGAGGCATGGGCAGAGTGGGAAGCCAAGACCAGCTACTGGCCGAAATGGGGCAAACTCCCGGGCGCAGGCCTGCTGCTATGGGTCGCCGGCATCGCTGCCTGGCTCGGGATCACCTGGTGGCACATCGGTGCGGGCGGCATTCCTGCCGGTATCTGGCGCTGGGTCGGTTAGGCTTTCGGAGAGCGGTCGAGCCACTTTCCATAATTACGAAGCGTCGGCGGCCAACTTTCGGGCCAGTCGGCGAGATTGCTTTCGTGGAATCCCTTCAGCTGGGCGTACTCGCTCGGCCAATCAAGACTCCACTCTTCGTCATCAATCGGCAAGTCTTCGACAAGGTCGTCATCCGGATGCGGAGTGAGCGATGACGGCAATCCGTCCATTGCTCTGTCCCACAGGAAAAGGGCGGTTCGCTCGGAAACGTCCTGCGTCATCATGGCGAGGAATTCCTCTTGCGTCGGGCTCGGACGACGAGCGGCGGTTCGCATGATTTCACGGGCAGTGTTTCGCCACGCAATTGTCCCGACTACAATGGCCAAGATCCCCACGAACAGGGTCGCGAAGAGCCAATCGGGCATATCCAACGCCGCACCCAACACTACCGGCCGGTGAACCTCGGCGCGCGCTTCTCGATCAGCGCGTCGACGCCTTCCATGTGATCCTGCGTCGAGTGCATCAGCGCCTGCGCGTTGGCGGCCATTTCGAGCGCGGCATCATAGGAAGTCGAGCGTCCTTGCCGCATGAGGTTCTTCGCCTGCCGCAATGCGTGCGGGGGCATGGCGGCGACCTTGGCCGCAAGCGCTTGCGCCTTGCCCATCAGCTCCTCGTGCGCGGCGACACGGCTCACCAGTCCCCAGTCGAGCGCGGTGTGCGCGTCGATCACATCGCCGGTGTAGAACAGCTCGGCCGCGCGCGCTTCGCCGATGATGCGCGGGAGGATCCACGTACCGCCATCGCCCGGGATGATGCCGAGCTTGAGGAAGGTCACGCCGAACTTCGCCTTCTCGCTCGCGATGCGCATGTCTGCAAGGCAGGCCAGATCGCAGCCGAGACCGATTGCGGGACCGTTGACCGCGGCGATCAGCGGCACGCGCAGCGAGTAGAGCGCGCGCAGGATCTTGTGGATGTTGTTGCGGTAGCCATCGGCGATTTCCGGCGCGGTGCCGCCGAAATTGCCGGTCTTATCTTTCATCGCCTTGATATCGCCACCGGCTGAGAAGGCCCGTCCCGCCCCGGTCAGGATCGCGCAGCGCACGTTCATGTCGGCGTTGATCGCATCGCAGGCCTCGGCAAAGGCGTCGCCATCTCCCGCCGCGCCGAGCGGGTTCATGCTGTCGGGCCGGTTTAGCGTCAGCGTGGTGACATGGTCGACGGTTTCGATCTGGAGCAGGCTCATCGCTCGGTGCCTCGCGTATTCAAAGTATCGAGAAAGGACAGCACGGCCTCTTCGGCCTCGTCGTGCCAGGCAAGGTCGTGTCCCTTGCCTTCGAAGATGACCAGCTTCGCATCATCGCGCAACCGGCCCAGCTGGCGCGAATGCGTATCGGGGATCAGCGTGTCTGCATCGCCATGCAGCAGCAGGACGGGCGCATCGATGCCGGTGATTTTCTCCGCGTTCTCGTAGCGGTCGCGCAGCAACAGGCCGCTCGGGACCCAGCGCATCTTCTCGCCCACGAGCTGCCTCAGGCTGGCGAAGGGCGAGATCAGCACGAGCGCCTGTGGCGCCTGCTCGCTGGCCATCTGGACCGCAACGCCCGAACCGATCGAATTGCCGATCATGACGACATCCTCTGAGGGGATGCCACGGTCCGCAAGGAAGGCGAGCGCCGCACGTCCGTCGCGGTAGAGGCCTTCCTCGCACGGCGTTCCGGGATTGCCGCGATAGCCGCGGTATTCGGCGGCCAACACCCCGTAGCCCGAGGGCACGAGCCTGTCCGTCGCCACCACGCTCGACACCCAGTCGGCGCCATTGCCATGGAAGTAGAGGATGGTGGGCTTGCCGGGTTCGCCCGCACGGTATCCGGCGGCAAGGTCGAGCCCGTCGCTCGTGCGGTAGGCGACCTGCTCGAACCCGCCGGTCGGGGACGTGAGCGCCGTGGGCGCGGGATAGATCAGCCGCCCCTGCTGCGCCCACAGCAGCGCCAGCACGATCAGGTAGGCTACGATTGCGAGGCCGACGATCCACATGAGGACGCGGACCAGTCGGCTCAAGCGCGCGCCTCTTCCACGCCTGCTGAATTGTGGCGAAGCGCGCCGAGCACCGTGTCGACGATATGCGGCGCGTTGAGGCCCGCCTCGTCATACTGCTTGGCAGGGTCGTCCTGATCCTGGAAGACATCGGGCAGGCGCATGGTGCGCACCTTGAGCCCGTTGTCGGTCAGGCCGCTGTCGCTGGCGAAGGTCAGGACGTGCGCGCCGAGGCCGCCGACGGCGCCTTCCTCGACCGTCACCACGACCTCGTGGCTGCGCATCAACTTCTCGATCAGCTCGGTGTCGAGCGGCTTGGCGAAGCGCATGTCCGCGACCGTGGTCGAAAGGCCCTTGGCCTCGAGCTGGTCGGCAGCCTTCTTGGCCTCTTCGAGGCGCGCGCCGAGCGAGAGGATCGCGACCTTGCTGCCTTCGCGCACGATGCGGCCCCTGCCGATTTCGAGCTTCTCGAGCTGCTCGGGTATTTCGACGCCCGTGCCGCTCCCTCGCGGATAGCGGAAGGCGATCGGCCCCTCGTCATACTCGGCAGCCGTATAGGTCATGTGCGCGAGTTCCGCCTCGTCGGCGGCGGCCATCACGACCATGTTGGGCAGCGTGGCGAGATAGGTGATGTCGAAGGCGCCTGCGTGCGTGCAGCCGTCGGCGCCCACGAGACCGGCGCGGTCGATTGCGAAGCGCACGGGCAGGTTCTGGATCGCCACGTCGTGCACCACTTGGTCGTAGGCGCGCTGGAGGAAGGTCGAATAGATCGCGGCGAAGGGACGCATGCCTTCGGCGGCAAGCCCTGCAGCGAAGGTGACGCCGTGCTGTTCGGCGATGCCGACGTCGAAGGCCTTGTCGGGATGCGCCGTGGCGAATTTGTCGACGCCCGTGCCGGAGGGCATCGCGGCGGTGATGGCGCAGATGCGCGGATCGCCGTTCGCGAGCTTGGCGAGCGTTTCACCGAAGACGTTCTGATAAGCGGGCGGGCCGCCCTTCGATTTCTTCTGTTCTCCGGTGACGACGTCGAACTTGGCGACGCCGTGATACTTGTCGGCGCTGTTCTCGGCGGGCGCGTAGCCCTTGCCCTTCTTTGTCACGACATGGATCAGGACCGGGCCCTGTTCGCTGTCGCGCACGTTTTCGAGCACGGGGATGAGGTGGTCGAGATTGTGGCCGTCGATCGGGCCGACGTAATAGAAGCCGAGTTCCTCGAACAGCGTACCGCCGGTGACCATGCCGCGGGCATATTCTTCAGCCTTTTCGAGACCGTGGTGTACGCGGCGGCTGAGCTTCTTCGACAGGCGCGAGGCAAGGCTGCGAAGGCCGAGATATTCGCTGCTCGATACGGTTCGCGCGAGATAGGCCGAAAGACCACCGACCGGCGGCGCGATCGACATGTCGTTATCGTTGAGGATGACCACGAGGCGATTGCCCGCCTGTTCGGCATTGTTCATCGCCTCATAGGCCATGCCCGCGCTCATCGCGCCGTCGCCGATCACGGCAATGCCGCGGCCGGGCTTGCCCAGCATCTTGTTCGCCATGGCAAAACCGAGTGCGGCGCTGATCGAGGTCGAGCTGTGGGCAGCGCCGAAGGGATCGTATTCGCTCTCCGCCCGCTTGGTGAAGCCCGAAAGGCCCCCGCCCTGGCGCAGCGTGCGGATACGGTCGCGGCGACCGGTCAGGATCTTGTGCGGATAGCACTGGTGGCCCACGTCCCAGACAAGCTTGTCCTCGGGCGTGTTGAATACGTAGTGGATCGCGGTGGTCAGCTCGACCACGCCGAGCCCCGAACCGAGGTGCCCGCCGGTGGTGCCGACGGCGTCGATCATTTCTGCGCGCAGTTCGTCAGAGAGCTGGCGAAGCTGATCTTTTTCAAGCTTGCGGAGGTCGTCGGGGGTGTTGACCGTGTCAAGCAACGGGGTCTGGGGGCGTTCACTCATACGAATGCCTTACACGCGGTTTTCGAAACTGTCGATGAACGGTTCGTCGACAAAAAAGCACGCCCTATCGACCAAATTAGGCGGCGCAATCGTCGCACAGCCCGCGCAGCTCGATCACCGGGCGCACGTCGGTAAAGCCGGCATCCTTGCCCGCTTCGCGCAATGCGCCGGTCACGCGCTCGTCATCGAGGTGGCGCGCCTTCCCGCAATCGTCGCAGATCAGGAAGATGCAATCGTGGCGGCAGCCCGGATGCGTGTTGACGAGATAGGCGTTTGCGCTCTCGATCCGGTTGGCGAGGTTGTTGCGCACGAACAGGTCGAGGATGCGGTACACGCTGTTGGGCGCCACGCGCTTGCCGCGCGCTGCCGAAAGGTTGTCGGCGATGTCATAGGCGCTGGCCGGCTTTTCGTGCCGCGCGAGCTCTTCGAACACGGACTGGCGCATGCCCGTCCACTGTTCGCCCGCATCGGTCAGCGTGTGACGGGCGGCATCGATCAGATCCTCGCCCGAATGTTCCTTATGTGCGTGTGCGTGTCCTGCCATGCGCGAGAGGTAAGCCCGCGCGGGGCGCTGCGCAAGGTCAGTCGCGCTTGAACTCGGCGCGGTAGAGCGAGGGATAAAGCCGCTTCAGCGCGGCTACCTTGGGCGCATCCCAGCGCACGATGTAGCCGTGGCGCGGGTTCTTGTCGGCGAAATCCTGGTGGTAGGTCTCAGCCGGATAGAATGTGCGCGCAGGCTCGATGCTGGTCACGATAGGCTTGGACCAAAGCCCGCTCTTTTTGAGCTGCGCGAGATAGGATGCGGCGACCTTGCGCTGTTCAGCCGACAAGGGAATGAGCTCGGCATTGTAATGCGCCCCGCGATCGGGGCCCTGCCGGTTCTTGAGCGTGGGATCGATGACCACCGAGAAGAAGATGCGCAGCAGTTGGTCGTAGCGAACGACCTTCGGATCGTAGACGACCTTCACGGCCTCGACGTGGTTGGTCGCGCCTGCAGAAACCAGGCTATACTTGGCCTCGCGGCTGGTGCCGCCGTGATAGCCGGAAACGGCGCTCGTCACGCCCTTGGTATGGCTGAACACGGCTTCGACGCCCCAGAAGCAGCCACCTGCGAAGATGGCGGTCTTGAGGCCGGCGCCCTCGTTCGCCTTGCGCGCGGCAGCCGGCGCCTCGACCACCTTTTCGGCGGCAATGGCGGGCTGCTGGCAGGCGCTGGTAGTTGCCAGTGCACCTGCGGCAAGGAGGAGGGCAATTCGACGCATCAGACGATGGCCGCGATCGTGGAGACGATTTCGACTCCGTTCGAGAAAGCGACGATAATGGCGCCGGCGAGGAAGCCGATGCCGAAATTGCGATAGAGGTCGGGGGTAAAAAGGCTCATGTTGTGTTCTTTCGCGGGAATATCCCACGTGGTTACACGCCGCCCAATTGCAACGTGCTGAATGCGATTGTTGTGAACGGTTCAGCCGATCAGTCGGCCGTTCCGCAGCTCGGTCACCCGATTAGTGCCGGAAGTGTCGCATTCCGGTAAACACCATGGCGAGATTCTGCTCGTCCGCCGCCGCGATCACTTCCTCGTCGCGGATCGAACCGCCCGGCTGGATGATCGCAGTCGCGCCCGCCTCGGCAGCGGCCAGCAGGCCGTCGGCAAAGGGGAAGAACGCATCCGAGGCCACGGCGCTGCCAACGGCGCGGCTCTGCTCCCAGCCATACTTCTCGGCAGCCTCTGCAGCCTTAATCGCGGCGATGCGCGAAGAATCGCGGCGGTTCATCTGGCCTGCACCGATGCCCGCGGTCGCGCCGTCCTTGGCATAGACGATCGCGTTCGACTTGACGTGGCGCGCCACGGTCCAGGCGAAAAGGCAGTCCTTCAATTCCTGTTCGGTCGGCTCGCGCTTGGTCACGACCTTGAGATCGGCCTCGGTGATCGCGCCATTGTCGCGCGTCTGCACCAGCAGGCCGCCGGTGATCGGCTTGACCATCAGCCCGCCGCGGCGCGGATCGGGCAGGTCGCCGGTAACGAGCAGGCGCAGGTTCTTCTTCTTGGCGAAGGCCTCGCCCGCCTCGTCCGAAACGGACGGCGCTATCACGACTTCGGTGAAGATCTCGCAGATCGCGCGGGCGGTCTCACCGTCGAGCTCGGTATTCACCGCAACGATGCCGCCGAAGGCCGACACGCTGTCGCAAGCGAGGGCCTCGTTCCATGCCTCGATCAGCGTCGAGCCTTGCGCCACACCGCAGGGGTTGGCGTGCTTGACGATGACCACCGCCGGTTCCCCGCCCGCGAATTCGGCGCAAAGTTCGAGCGCGGCGTCGGCATCGTTGTAATTGTTATAGCTCAGCTCCTTACCCTGCAGCTGCTCGGCTTGCGCGATGCCTTTGCCGTGCGGGCCGCTGGGGGTGTAGAGCGCCGCCTTCTGGTGCGGGTTCTCGCCATAGCGCAGCTCGACCGGTGCCTTGCCGTTGACCGCGAGGAAGTCGGGGAAGAGCTGCTGCTGGTCGGCGAAAGCGAACCACTGGCTGATCATCGAATCATAGGCCGCCGTGGCTGCGAAAGCCTTGGCCGCGCACTTGCGGCGGAAGTCGAGCGAGGTCGCGCCGCTCGCTTCGAGCTCGCCGATCAGCGTGTCGTAATCGGCCGGATCGGTGACGATGGTGACAAATGCGTGGTTCTTGGCCGCGCTGCGCACCATGCTGGGGCCGCCGATATCGATATTCTCGATGATTTCGTCGCGCTCGGCGCCGCGCATCACGGTGGCTTCGAAGGGATAGAGGTTCACGACTACGAGATCGATCGCTCCGATCGCATGCTCTTCCATGGCAGCGGCGTGTTCGGGATTGTCACGTACGGCGAGAAGGCCGCCGTGGACCATCGGGTGCAGCGTCTTCACGCGGCCGTCCATCATCTCGGGGAAACTGGTGAGATCGGAGACGTCCTTCACCTCGAGGCCCGCCTCGCGCAGCGCCTTCGCGGTGCCGCCGGTCGACACCAGTTCCACGCCTTTCGCGGCCAATGCCTTGCCCAGGTCAACCAAACCGCTTTTGTCGGACACCGAGAGAAGCGCCCGCTTGATCGCCACGTCTGCCATTGAAACTTCTATCCCATTTTCTTGAGCAGCCAGGGGAAGCGTTCCCCGCTGCGAGCGGCCATGCCTTCGACCACGATCTGCTGCACGGCGTGCGGACGGCCGTGGCCATCGACCCACAGCGAATCCTCGAGCGTGCAGTGCGCCTCGCCGCTAGTGCCTGCGAGGCGAAATTGCCAGTAGCTTGCGTCGGGAAGGGCAAGGTGCACACCATGTCCATCGTCGCTCACCCGCGCCTCGATCCCGCGACCGAGATGGAAGCGCATGGCGAAACCGATCTTGCCGCGCTTGCCCTTGCGAGTGGAGGGTTCGAGCACGTCCTCGCCGCGCAACTCGCCGCCATCGTCCGACAGGATCAGGATGCGGCGGTGAAGCAGGCCGAAGCGCGAGGCATAGCCATTATGGACCGCCTCGAACCTGGTCGCCTTGCGCGCTCCCTGCTCGATGGTCTCGCGCGAGAAATCGACTTCCTCGACACCCTTGCCCACCTGCCCGTGGAGGAGGACGGCGGTGGAGTTGGTTTCCTCCAGCACCAGCGTCGAATGGGCGGAGGTTCCGCGCAGGCCCTGCTCGATCCGCGCCGGAACCAGCGCGCCTGCAAGCTCCGCACCGCCGCAATTGACGATGATCCGCTGTGCGCGATGCGAGAATTCGAAGGCGAGCGTCGAGGCGCAGGCATGGCGGGCATGGCGCGGCTTGGGCGGCGGCGCGGCGTCGAACACCAGCACGCCGTCCTTGCCGCGAATGCGCTGGTAACCCCAGTGCCGCGATTCGAGCATCGGGCGGCTGCGCACGCCGCTGGCAGTGACCAGCGCGTCGAGAGCTTCCTCGCTCATCGCCGCAGAGCCGTGCCAGCTGCCCAGTCCGCGATCGCCCATGCGCAGCGAAAGAAGCGCGGGCACGAGCAGGCCGAGGATCGATTCAATGCCCTGCGGCGGCTCGCGGCCGACGGCGGCGTAGCAGGCGCGCAGGTCGATCAGCAGCGCAATCGCTTCGGCCTGCGCACTCGGGCTGCGCGACAGAACGCCGCCGTCGTCGCTGACCAGTTCGCCAAGAGAGCGCAGCAGGCCCGCCTCTCCATAAAGACGGCGCGGCTTGCCATCGGGCATGAGGAGGCCTGCGGCGGTGATCGCCGCCCAGCCGCAAACCTGCGCCAGCCGGTCGTTCTCGCTCGCGACCTGCCGGTCCAGCCAGCGCGCAGTCGTCTCCATCGCCTCGAGCATCGCAGGCTTGTGCTTCTCGCCCTCTCCGATGAGCAGGATCGGTGCATGGACCAGCCAGTTGAGCAGCCTCAGGCCAGCCAGCTCGACGCTCCAGGCCGGACCCTTGCCGACCTGCGGATTGGCCTTGAGCCATGCGGCAAAGATCGGACCTGCCGTCCCGGCGCATTGCGCGCGCGTCGCGCAGGACGAGAGATCGCGCATCCAGAGAAAGCCGTGCACCGCCCGTACGAAGGGCGGGGTGAGCTTGGACGGCGAATTGTAGTCGATCTTGTCGAGCGGAGCCTTGAGGCCGGCGACCTGCATCTGTCCCGCACGCAGCGAAATGCCCGCGATCCTGTCGCCTGCAAGCGGCGTCTCGACGGTGCCGAGCAGGCGCGGCTTGGCCGGTTTGCGCAAGGGTGCAGCGAGGATCGGCCCCGGGATGCCGAGCCGGTAGCCCCACCGCATGACGCTTTCGATCGGGCCGGTGCGCGGCAGGGCGAAATCGGCCGGCACCAGTGCGCGCGCAGGTTCCAGCGGCTCGGGCTCTGCATCATTGGCAGGCGGCGGAACGGGCCTGCGCTGCGGAGCCGGCTCCGGCGGAACTTCAACTGCAGGTTCCTCGACCTGAACCTCGGGTTCGTCGGCGTCGACGACGTGGGGTTCGGGGTCGTCGAACAAGGGCAGCGCGACCTGCATCTCGTCGGCCGCGTCCTCGCGCGCCGCGTTCAGCAGGTCGGAGTGCCCCTCGCTCATCCCTGTCCCTTCAGGGCAGCTATGTTGCTCGCATACTTCTCCGGCCCGCCGCGGAAAGTGGCCGAGCCTGCGACCAGCACGTCGGCGCCCGCATCGACACACAGCGGCGCGGTAGTCGGATCGACGCCGCCATCGACTTCGAGCCGGATGTCCTTGCCGCATTGATCGATCATCTTGCGGATCGCCTCGATCTTGCGGAGCTGCGAATGGATAAAGCTCTGTCCGCCGAAGCCGGGATTGACGCTCATCACCAGCACGAGGTCGACTTCCTCGATGAGGTAGTCGAGCATCTTCGCAGGCGTGCCCGGGTTAAGCACCACACCGGCCTTCTTGCCGAGGTTCTTGATCGCCTGGAGCGTGCGGTGGATGTGCGGCCCCGCCTCGGGATGCACCGTGATGATATCCGCGCCTGCATCGGCAAACGCTTCGAGATACTGGTCCACCGGCGAAATCATCAGGTGGACGTCGAAGGTCTTCTTCGTGTGCGGGCGCAGCGCCTTCACCACCGCCGGGCCGATGGTGATATTGGGCACGTAATGCCCGTCCATCACGTCGATGTGGATCCAGTCGGCACCCGCCTCGTCGACGGCACGGACCTCTTCACCAAGGCGCGCGAAATCGGCCGACAGGATCGAGGGGGAAATAAGCGGAGCGGTCATGCGGTGCAGCCTTGGCGCGGGTCGGGAAGCTGGCTCGCGGAAATACCCTTCTCCACCGAGGCCCCACAAGCTTGCGCACAGGCTTATCCACGAGTGCCGAGGCTTGGATTGGCTGGCAGGCCCGTCTAGAAGCCTCGCATGGTCGCACTGCGCAAGCTCTCGGAAAATTTCGTCGCCACCAAGGTGGATGACGAGATACTCATCGTCGATCTCGACGGGGGCGAGCTGTTCTCGCTCAAAGGTACCGCGCGCAGCGTCTGGGAAGCGATCGACGGCAAGCGGAGCGAAAAAGAGATCGCGGCGGAAATGGCCGAGCAGCACGAGGGCGATAGCCAGGCCATAGCCCGCGACGTTTCCGAGTTGATTACCCAGCTCGAAGCTGCATCTCTGGTTGCGCATAGCGGACAATAGCGCCTTGGACGTGACGGAGCGGTTTGCTATCGTTGCACCAAAGGAAATGTGACGATGCGCAAGAACGATACGAACGGGACGCCGAAGAAGCCGCAGTGGGAGAAGCCCTCTTTCGAACGGCTCGGAACTATCCGTGACATCGCCGGGCCGGTCGGTTCGGGCTTCCAGGCCGGACCCAACCGCCGATCCTGACCAGTCGTCGCACCGGCAGCCCCCTTCGATGATCGCGGCCGCTTGGCTTGGACGAGGGCTGGAGCCGCCGAGGCTCGAGGCCATCGGCAGGGCCGTTGCTGAAGGCAAGAACTGTCACCCAACGCACCAAGATTGCCTCGGCTTCACTCTCTGGGGTGAAGGTTCGCAATTTGAGCAACAAAAGCGGACGGTCTTTTTCGGGCGCCTCGACAATGCCGCGCAGTACGCCGCCGCGCTTGGCCTCAGTGCCAGCGCAGCACCATCGCAAATCTACGATGCCGCGCTCGAGCGCTGGGGCGACGAGGCCGACTTCAAGCTCGTTGGCCACTATTGCGCGATCACGGTCGAAGGGCCGCAGCGTCTGAGGCTCGTCCGTTCGCCATGGACCGCGCCGCCCCTGCATTTTGCCGCGCGCAGGGACTGCCTCGTGGCCTCGCCACTCCTGGGCGCGCTGTTTGCCGCGGGCGTGGAGAAGCGCATCGACTGGGATCATCTCGCCGACCAGCTCGCCTACGACCACCACGATTGCCAGCCGCGTGGCTGGTTCGAAGGCATCGGGCGCGTGCCGCTCGGCAGCCGGGTGCGCTGCAATGGCGCCGACTGGCAGGTCGAGCGCTATTACGATCCGGTCAAGGTGCCGCGGGTCGAGCTGCCTTCGGACGAGGCCTATGTCGATCGCGGCATCGAGCTGCTGGACGAAGCAGCGGGCCATGCGCTCTCCGGCGTGAGGGCCCCCGCCATCATGCTTTCCGGAGGTCTCGACAGCCCGCTCGCCGCCGCTGCCCTGCTTCGCCAGCTTCCCGGCGACGCGGTGCTGCACAGCTACACTTTCGGGCCGGTCGCCGGTTGGGACGGAGCGTCTCCACAAGGCACATTCGGCGACGAGCGCAAGCGTGTCGAACGCTTCGCTTCAATGCATCCCCGGCTGCAGGCGCATTTCCCCGATCCGGGCGCAGGCGGGCACGACCACCGCCTGCGCGACCTGCTCGCGCGGTCGCAGGTGGCCAGCGTCAATGTCGCCAATATCGGCATCTTCCATCCCTTGTTCGAGGCGGCGAAGCGGCAGGGCCGCGATGCCATGTTCACCGGGTTGCACGGCAATTTCACGATCAGCCTCGATGCCGACTGGGCGCCTGCAGAAGCACTGCGGCGCGGCCGCTTCCTCAAGCTGCGCCGCCTGCTTGCCGATGCGCATGAGGACGAGCGGCATTCGGCCCTGCGTCGCCTCTTGTCGAAGGCGGTCTTGCCGAATCTGTCCGACGGCATGCAACGCGCCGTCCGCAAGGCCTTCCACCCCGAACGCTTCGGCGATCGCCCGATCGGATCGCTGCTCAGCGAGGCGGCCACGAAGAGCTGGCGCGAGCGGGCGGCACGGCGGCGCTCGCAATCGGTGTTCGACGAGGCGACAGTCTCGGCCAGCCGCGAGGAAGCGATCCGCTGGATGTGGGCCAGTGCCGACAGCGGCGAGGATGTCGACCTCGGCCTGGAGCGGCTTCACGGCATCACGCACCGCGACGTCACTGCCTATCGCCCGCTGTTTGAATTCTGCCACGGCCTGCCCACCGACCAGCTTCGCCGAGGCGGCACCGACCGTTTCCTCGCCCGCCGCATGGCAAGGGGCATGATGCCCGAAGCGCAGCGGCTCGAGCGCAGGCAGGGCCGTCACAACGCAGACTGGCACGCCCGCATCGGTGCACGCCGGCAGGAACTCATCGCGCAGGCCGATGCGATCCGCAGCCACGGGCAGCTTTCCGAAATCCTCGATATCGACCGGTTGCAGGGCCTGCTGCGCGACTGGCCGGAGGCGACGCCCGAAGACCTGGCGGACCGCCTCCCGCGCGAGATGGGCATCACCCGCGCTCTCACCGCGGCGGCCTTCGTGTCGTATACCGAGCAGCGCAATGATTTCTGAGCGCCCTTTGCGGCGCTGCCTTGCTGCGGCATAGGACCGGCGATGGCCTTCGACCGGACCCTTCCCGCACTCCTGGCGATCGGCACGCGCGCTGCCACCGTGCGGGTCCTCCTCCTCTCGCTGCTCGGCGCGGCGAGCGAGGGCATCGGCTTCGTCCTCCTCGTCCCGCTGATCGCGCTCGCGGCACAGGGCGGAGAGGTGGCCGCACTGCCTTTCGCGCTGCCTTCGCTATCGCTCGGAGTGCTGCTCGCGGTTTTCGTCGTTCTGGTGATACTGCGCTCTGTCGCAGACGTCGCGCGGGCGCTGGCCGAACAGGATTTGCGCGCGCGCATCGTCGACGGGCTCCGCATCCGCGCTCTCGATGCGCTACTTAACGCCAACTGGCGCTGGGCGATGACGCGGCGGCGCGGAGAGAGCGAGGCTCTGCTGGTCACCAATGTCGACCGGGCAGGCTATGCGGTGGAGATGGCGGCACGGCTCGTGCGTCTTGCCTTTGCGCTCCTTGCGCTGGCACTGGCTGCCATGCTGGTTTCGCCCGCGGCAGCGCTTACCGGAGGAGGAGCAGCCGCCTTCGTCCTGCTGCTTTATCGCCCGCTCATCCGGCGTGCCCGCGCGCTGGGCGAGACGCTCTCGCGCGGATACGACCTCCTCTATTCGCGCCTCGGCGAGACCTTGGGCGCGCAGCGCATCCTCAAGAGTTTCGGGCGCGAGGCACAGGCGTCGCAGGAGCTGTCGGAGAGCCTGCGCGAACTTCGTCGCACCGAATTCGCCTTCGTCCGTGACAGCGCGATCGGGCAGGCGGCCTTGCACATTGGGGGCGCGATCATGGCAGCGGGCCTCGCCTGGCTCGCGCTCGAACTGCTCGAGCTGGAACTGGCCATCGTGCTCGCGCTGGCGGCGATCTTCGTGCGCGCGCTGCCGCTCGTCGGCTCGCTCCAGTCGGCCATGCAGGGCTGGAGCCATGCCTCACCCGCGATCGCCGATGGACTTGCCATGATCGAGGCGGCGAGCGAGGCGGCAGAACCGGTTTTGGACGGCGACGCCCCTCGCCTCGCGCAGCGGATCGAACTCGAAGACGTGAGTTTCTCGCACCAGCCGGGAAGGCCCGCGCTCAGCGGCATAAGCCTGCGGATCGAGGCGGGCGAGATGCTAGCGCTGACCGGGCGCTCCGGGTCGGGCAAGAGCACGCTGGCCGATATCGCGGCGGGGCTGATCGCGCCCGACGAGGGGTCGATTTCGATCGACGGCGCGAAGCTCGGCGAGGGCGCGCGGCGCGCCTGGCGGACCCGCGTCGCCTATGTCCAGCAGGAGCCGGTACTCTTTTCCGGCACGGTGCGCGACAATCTCCTCTGGGCGAAACCCGATGCGAGCGAAGACCAGCTCCGCGCGGCATTGAAGGAGGCTGCAGCCGATTTCGTCGAACGACTACCCGAAGGCCTCGATTGCGACCTCGGCGAGGGCGGCAAGGCGCTTTCGGGCGGCGAACGGCAGCGTATCGCGCTCGCCCGGGCGCTGCTGCGCGATCCCGATCTCATCGTGCTCGACGAGGCGACGAGCTCGGTCGATTCCCAGAGCGAGGAGGCGGTCGGCGCCGCGCTCCATGCCATGGCGGGCAGGCGCACCGTCCTTGCGATCGCGCATCGGGGCCTGCTCACCGAAATCGCCGACAGGGTCGTGCGGCTCGAACAGGGGCGGCTCGCCTCCGGCTGAACACCGAATTCAGCCGCAATTCAGCGCATTTCCCTATAACGCATGCCAGATCGCGGCCTTGAATCGCCGCACGGGATGCGCATCTGCGCGTGCCGACACGTTGAACATGGGGCTAAAACGATGAGCACGAAACTTGCAGCCCTCACCGGTAGCGCAGCCATCGCCCTTGCGGGCCTGTCGCTCGCCACGCCGGTAGAGGCGCAGTACCGCGAGAAGATCACGCACGACACACAGCGCTGCGATGCCGGCGCGGGTCCGGCCGTGTGGGTGACGATTACCGACGTGAAGCGGAGCGAAGGCACGATCCGCATCCAGTCCTATCGCGCGACCAAGGAAGACTGGCTCAAGAAGGGCCGCTGGATCTACCGCATGGAGGCTCCGGCCAAGGCCGGCACGATGCGCTTCTGCATGCCGCTGCCCGCATCGGGCCACTATGCCATCGCAGTGCGTCACGACCTCGACGGTGACGGAAAGACCGACCTGTTCGGAGACGGCGGCGCCATGTCGAACGATCCGAGCATCAACATCTTCAACCTCGGCCGCCCGAGCTACAAGAAGGTGGGCTTCGATGTCGGCGAGGATGTCGAGAAGATCTCGATCCGGATGCGCTACCGCTGATCCTTCGCTGCGCGGCGCCGGGCGCGCCATAGCTCCCATGCCGCACCCGGCATGGCGAGCAGAGGGTGGTTCTCCCGGAATTCGGTCACTTCGAGTTTGATGCCGGTGTGCCGTTCCAGCTTCCAAGCGCCGTAACGCGCGGCCCCTTCGAACGTGGTCGTCGCCTTGGCCAGCCGCAGGATATTGAGCGGCTTGCCGAGCCTTTCGCGTGTGCGCCAGCGCGAAAGGACCGACTTGCGCTCATCCGACGCGAGCTGCGGCGAGAGCTGGCCACCCTCTTCCCCGAAGGCGAGTCCGGCAGCTTCCCACGCCTGCGGCAGCAATCCCTCGAAATGCTCGCGATTGACCGAGAGGATCGAGTCCTCGCGCCCGGCCTTCTCGACGCGGAATTCGGCGCGATAGGTCGCCTGGAACAGCGCGCGCCAATAGTCTTCCGCCCTGCCCGATGCAGGCCCCAGTGCAGCAGCGAAACGCGCAGCCGTCATCGAGGCATCGGCGATAGCCCCGTGCACGCGATCACGCGCAGCCTCGTCGGCTGACCAGATGAGCGCGCTCGGCTGGACGAAGCGCGTCCAGATCGTGGTGTCGCGGCTGTCTCCGCGCGCCGCTTCGGCGAACTTGGATAAACTCATGGTGGCGATCTTGGCGCGCAGCGTCTCGCCGCCATGTTCCCACTCGCGGTAGCTGACCTTGGGCCAGATTCTTTCGGCCTGCTCGCCGGGCAGGAGCACGTAGAAATCGAGCACGCCCTCGAGCGATCCGGTGCGCAGGTTGGAGCCGTAGAAAAGGACAGCCGAAGCGCCCGCCTCCTCGCCCAGCATGCGTGCGTAGGCCGCGACTTCATCGCGCACCTCGCGCCCGAGCGATTGCGCGATCCTGTCTTCGAGCCTGCCCGTCACCCGGCGACGAAAGTCAGTTCTGGGCCCTGCTCGACGCGGTAGCTTCCCGCAGGGAAATGCTCGCCGTCGAGGATGAAGGGCGCATCGAGCGTGATCGCAAAGCCCTTTGCCGAAAGATGGTGCAGACCGGCTTCGGCCAGCCATTCCGGGTGCCAGCCGGCAAGGATCGCCGGTACCGAGAAGAGCACGCGGCGACGGGGCGCATCGAGGATCAGCAGGCGGATATCACCCTGCCCCTTGCCGAACAGCTTGATGTCGAGCGGCATGGTCATGAGCGTCGAAGCGAGGATCAGCGTGCGCCGCTCCGTATCGCCATGATGCGAATGCGGCATCGGCTCGCCCGAGGGCAGGTAGTCGAGCTTCATCTGCGCGCCGCGGCGCCAGACATTGGTGTCGCTACCGAAAAGCGCCTGCACCACGCCCCAGGCGCTGGTGACGCCGACCGCGATCGAGTTGAAAAAGCCTGCGCGGTGCGCATCCTGTCCCGCCTCGACCCCGAGTGCAAAGGCACCGGCGCCGAAGATGAAACCGAGCATCGGCGGATCCTCGCTGCCCGCTGCGCTGACCGCGAGCGGGCGGCGGATGACACGCTTGCCGGTTTCGGAATTCTCGAAGGAGGCGATGGCTTGTGCCAGCGAGAAGTCCCGCGGGCTGCCGAGATCGACGTTCAGCGCATTGGTCTTGCCGCGCGGAAGCACCGCCAGTTGCGGCCAGCTGTCGCCGAAGACGGCCTGTCCCATGGTGAGAACGTCGCGCACCGTGCCGTCGCCGCCGCTGATGACCAAGAGGCCGATGCCCTGCTCGGCGAATTCGGCGAGCGCGATGGCAATGTCGCGGCGCGTCTGCGGGCGGGCAATGGAGACATTGTCGCGGCCACCATAATTGGGCACGCGGTCCTTGTTGTGATGGCTGCGCGTATTGAGGATCACCCCGATCCGCTGCAGGTGCGCGGGCCCCTCCGGAGCGCGCACGACCGCCGCCTTCGCTTGTTCAGGCAGGTCTTCGAACTGGTAGATCTTGCGCTCCATGGCTTTTTCTCGGCGTCGATCTAGGACGTTTCGTACGATTTGGCGAGTGCGACGAAACAATGACACGAGGGAGCGCGCTGGCGATATCGCGAAAAACTGGCGCACCCGACAGGATTCGAACCTGTGGCCTCTGCCTTCGGAGGGCAGCGCTCTATCCAGCTGAGCTACGGGTGCATGCCGTGGCGCGGGCGCTTAGCAAGGCGGGCGCGCCGCTGCCAGCGAAAATCGCCGCACGCTCCTTCGGCGAGCCGCCTTTAACCGATCTACAAGGTCCCGCATTAGGGTTTTGGCAAGCGGCACGCCCTAGCGTCTTTTCCCATGAGCTCGATGTCGCACGAATTCGACCTGTCCGGGGCAACCATGCTGCCTCCTGCCCAGAAACGCGGCGGTGCCGTGCCCGGGCCGGAGGAACTCGCCGCGCAGTGGGATGCGGTGCACGATGCCGCCGCAGCGGTCGCGACGCTTGCGCAGCTCGGCAGCGAGGAACAGGACGAGGCGACCCGCACACTGCCGGCACGCGCGACCACCCTCTCTAAAGCGCATTACGCCATCGTGGCCTGCGCGATCGACGATCTTGCAGCAGTCATGCAGCCGGGTCTCAGGGCCTTGCTCGCGATGACCGACAAGGGCGAGGACACGACCAGCGCGGCGCTGACCTTGTGGCGCGAATTCCACAAGGCGCGCGAGGCGATCGCCGCTCTCGTGCCCGAAAGCTGAGGACCCGGCTCGAGGCAGTTTCCCGGCAAGCGCACGCTTGACCGCGTTCCCATTCTGTTCCATTTTTGGGGCATGAGTGATTCCCCCGTTATCGATCCCGCGCTCGACGCGCCCAGCGTGTTTCGCGGCATCCAGCGCCTGTTCGCGCGCAACGACGTCTGGCTGCTGCCCGAAATGCCGCTGCGCAACGGTCGCCGCGCCGATTTGATGGGCGTCGACCCCAAGGGCCGCGTGATCATCGTCGAGGTGAAGGTCCAGCGCGGGGACCTGCTCGGTGACGGCAAGTGGCCCGACTATCTCGATTTCTGCGACCGGTTCTACTGGGGGCTCCCGCCGCATCTCGACCGCGCGGTGCTCGATCTCGACGACTACCGCCCCGATTGCTGCGGCATCGTGGTGGCCGATGGCTATGACGGCGAGATCGTCCGTCCCGCACCGCTCCAGCCGCTCGCAGCGGCACGCCGCAAGACCGAGGTCGAGCGGCTTGCGCGTGCGGCCATGCGCCGCGCAACCGTTGCGCTCGATCCACACTGCAGCCCCTGGGGCAACGCCGAATAACACTGCGCTGTTGCCGCGCGGCTGCGTGCGCCATAGGCTCGCTGTAGCCATGTGGACCGCGATATTCCTTTCAGCTGCTGCGATGACCGCGATCGTCGCGCTGCGCTACCTCGCTTCTTCGGGCATTTTCGCCTGGGTGACCGGCAAGAAGCGGCCCGGCTACCATGCCGAGCTCGGCCCGCAGATCCGGCGCGAGATCGTCTGGTCGCTCGCCTCTGCGGCCATCTACGGCGTGCCCGCGGGGATCGTCGCATGGGGCTGGCAGGAGCATGGCTGGACGCAGATCTACACCAGCTGGGACGCGATGCCGCTGTGGTACCTACCTCTCGCGCCGCTGATCTACCTCGTCCTCCACGATACGTGGTTCTACTGGACGCACCGGCTGATGCACCGCCCCGCCTGGTTCCGCGCCATGCACGCCGTTCACCACGCGAGCCGCCCGCCCACCGCATGGGCGGCTATGAGCTTCCATCCCTGGGAAGCGATCACGGGGGCGATCGTCATACCCGTCCTCGTCTTGTTCGTGCCGATCCACGTCGCCATGCTCGGGCTTGTCCTGCTGGTGATGACGATCATGGGCGTCACCAATCACATGGGCTGGGAAATGTTTCCCCGCGCGCTGGTTCACTCGCGGTTAGGGGGATGGCTGATAACCGCCAGCCATCACCAGCGACATCATGAAGAGTATCGATGCAATTACGGCCTATACTTCCGCTTCTGGGACCGGCTCTGCGGGACCGACAAGGGCTTGAGCCCCAACGCATGATGCGCGCGGCCGCCTTGCCTGCGATCGCCCTGGCCCTCGGCGCGGGCGCGCCTGCTCCTGCGCCGGCGAAAGCCCAGACGGAAGGTGCGAGCATAACGGTGACGATCACCAACATGCGCAATGCGGACGGCGTGGTGCGCGCATGCATGACCACGCAGGAGAAGACCTTCCCGCGTTGCCGCGGCGTTGCCGGCGCGCATGCCGCCACGGTCGCGGCAAGCGACGGGACCGTCACGCTGACCTTCGACGGCGTGAAACCCGGCCACTATGCGATCGCGCTGCTCCATGACGAGAATGAGAATGGCAAGGCCGATCGCGCGCTGGGCATGATGCCCAAGGAAGGCTTCGGCTTCTCGCGCGATGCCAAGGTCCGCATGGGCCCGCCCAAGTTCTCAGACGCGGTGTTCGAAATGGGCGCGCAAGACCAGTCGCTGACGATCAAGATGCGCTACATGCTCTAGGGGCCCGCGCCGCCGGGCCATTATCCTTAACCCTAATTTTACTACAGCTCCTCCATAGGTTTGCCTGAATAACGAAACTCGTATTTCGAAGGGCAATTGCACCTATGGACAGGCTTGGCGGCGCATTCGATTCGTTCGACGGTCACGATTCTTTCGACGATTTTGTCGACGACAGCGACTCGCACTCGAACCCTCCACCCTCGCCGGTGGGCCAGGACGAGCGCCGCATGCAGGTGCGCGCCTACAATCACTGGGCGAGCCTCCTGGGCGACAGCCGCCTGCCGGCGATCGAGGATCTCGAGCCGGAATTCCTCGGCGATTTCGGCCCGCATTCGGTCCTGCTCGACTTCTCGACTGGTTCGTCAACGCCCACGATCCAGTTCATCGGCGACAAGCTCTCGCGCGAATGCGGCCTCTACGAGGATATCGAGGACCTGTCCGAGGTCCCGCAGGATTCGCTGCTCAGCCAGATCGCTGACAATTACCTCAAGATCGTGTCCGAACAGGCGCCGACCGGTTTCGAAGCCGAGTTCGTCAACGCCAAGGGCGCAACCGTGCTCTATCGCGGCATCCTGCTGCCCTATTCGAGCGACTGCGAAACGCTCGACTTCGTCTATGCCGTGATCAACTGGAAGGAAGTGGCCGACGCCGAGATGGCCGACGCGCTGCTCCAGCAGATCGACGATGCGCTGGAAGAGGAGGCCGTAGCGCCCGTCGCCGAGGCACCGAACCCGACACCGCTGCGCAAGCGCAACCCGCTTCGGCTTTCCGATCCCGAAGCATCGCCGAGCCTTGCCCCGGCCGCTTTCGAAGCTCCGGTCGAAGAACCGGCCCCGTTCGAAGAGCAGTCTCCGTGCGAAACCGAGGCCTTCGAGGAAGCAGGAGAAGCCTCCGCTCCCGCCCCGCTCGCAGCGCCTGCTGCCAAGGGCCGCGGCGTCGACGCACTGGGCAACCCGATCGGCGGCGCACCTGCCGGCGAGGGCGAAGCCGGCGAGGGCGACGAGGGCTACAACAGCCCGATGACCGCAGCCGACTACGGCCTGCCCGAGTGGGATGAAGAGGATTACGAGGAAGACGACGTAGACGAGGTGATCAACCCGCTCGCCGATATCGACCTCAACAGCCGCCTGCTCTCGCTCGTGAACCCGCAGGCTCGGGTCAAGAAGTCGCTCGACCTCCATGGCGAGGAAAGCGAAGACGAAACTGCCGAGGAAGCCGAAAGCCTCGACAGTGTGGACGACACCTATTTCGCAGCCGAAGAGGCAGGCGAAGACTTCGACGCGGAACCGGCGCCTGAATCGCTGGCCGAGGAAGAAGCATACGCGGAAGACTACGCCGAGCCGGTCCTCGAAGAGCCCGATGCTTTCGAGCCTGTCGCGGAAGAAGTCGAAGAGGAATTCGCCCAAGAGCCGGTGGAAGCCGAGTTCGAAGCTCCCGAAGTGGCCGAGGAAGAGGTCGTCGAAGCCGAAGCTGATCCGGTTCTCGAAGTGCCCTCGGAAGTAACGACCGAACACTTCGCCGAGGAAGCCCACGAAGAATTGGCCGAAGAGCAGCCCGAAGAAGAAGTCTTCGCTGCTGAGGCTGGCGAGGACGAACTCGAAGTCGTCGGCGAAGAAGACACCGGGTTCGAAGCCGTTCACGAGGTGGAAGCGGTCTCGGACGAGCACGCCGGTTTCGTGGAAGCCGAAGCCGTCGAGGCCGAAGAAGATCCTTTCGAGCTGACCGAGGAATTCATCGAGGAAGACGCCTACGAGGCGATCGAGGAATTCGGCGAGGAAGCCGCTTTCGAGGAAGAGCTTGCCGAGAGCGAGCCTGAGATCGTCCTCGAGGCACCGGAAATCGTCCTCGAAGCGCCCGAATTTGCAGAAGAGCCTGGCGTTGAAGAGGTGGCCGAAGAAGACGAGGTGGTCGAAGCCATCGTCGAGGAAGCCGAGGCCGAAGAGCCGGTCTTCGAAGAACCGGTCGCCGAAGAGCCTGCCAATGCCGGTCCGCAGCCGATCAGCGCGGCGGAGCTCGAGCAGAGCCTTGAAGTGGCGAGCCACCTCGCGCAGCCGGGTGCTGTCGAAGGCGGCGACAAAAGCAAGGCGCTCTACGAAGCCGTTCGCCTCGCCTACGACCTCGCCTCCTACCTGCGCGATGAAGGTAATGCCGCCGTCACGCAGGAAGCGTCCGACAGCATCGATGCACTTGCCGAACAGCTGCGCGAACTCGAAGCGCGCGACCTTCGCGATCTTTCGATCCGCGGTCCGGAATTCGCGCTCGTTATGGTGCGCCGGGGCGAAAACGGCGAACTGACCGTGCTGGGCGAAGTCCCGCAGGAGCAGGCGCTGGTCGGCAATGCCGCGCGCAAGCTGCTCGGCCGCTAAGCCCCTTAAGACAAAAGCCTTGTGGTATTGGGGCCCGGCGCGCTAGCGACCGGGCCCATGCCCTTTTCCCCTCCGCGCCGATCCGCATCCAGCCCTATTTCGGCTATCGCAACACGGAACGGCTCTTCATCACCGCCCGGGCCCTGCGGTCGCGTGTGGGCAATTTCGAAAAACGCGGGAAATGGCGCGCGATGCGCACGATGATGGGGCAGTTCGCCAGCCACGAGGTCAAGGATCTCACTGTCGAACTCGAGCTGGTCTCTCCCTCCGGCGAAATGCAGCGGCACCAGGGCGTGACCGACAAGGAAGGTTTCGTCCGGTTCGACGTACCGCTCGAAGGCGACTGGCCCTACGCCGAGCATCCCGAATGGGAAGTAGTGACCTTCCATTGGGAGAACGGCGAGGGCAAGCAATGCGGCGACGGCCATGTGCTGGCGCCCGGCAAGAGCACCGCGCTCGCCATGATCTCCGATATCGATGACACCATAATCGAGACCGGCATCACCGGCGATTTCCGCGCGGTGCTGCGCAACTGGCGCCGCGTGCTGATGCAGATGCCCGAAGAGCGCATCCTCGTGCCCGGCGCAGACATGTTCTACAATGCGCTCGGCGGCAACGCGGGTCTGCCCGAGGGCGAAGGCCATGCGGGCGACCACCTGCCCGCATCGCGCCGCCCATTCTTCTACGTGTCCTCCAGCCCCTGGAACCTCTTCTCCTATCTCGTCACCTACATGCGCGGGCGCGGATTGCCGCTTGGCCCGATCAGCTTGCGCGACTGGGGGCTGAACCGGGCCACCTTCGGATCGTCGAGCCACGGCGCGCACAAGAAGGCGGCGATCATGGGCATTCTCGCGACCTATCCCGAGATCAAGTTCGCGCTCCTCGGTGACGATTCACAGGGCGATCTCACCGCCTTCTCCGCCATCGCGGTCGAGAACCCCGACCGCATCCGCGCCGTGTTCATCCGCAAGGTGGGCGAGGAGATGAGTCCCGAGGAAGTCGCCGCCAAGGCCGCTCTCGAGGCCGCGGACATTCCGCTATGGCTTGGCGAAGGCTACGAAGAGGGACGCAAGTTCCTGTCCTCGATCGGATTGCTCGACGACGAGGAGGCCGACGCGGTCGTCAAGTCGGTGGGCCATGGTGAAACCGAAGAAGAGAAGGCGACGGCGTGAGGCGCAGGATCATGTGGATTGCAGGTTCGATCATTGTCCTCGTGCTCGCCGGCTACGGCGGGCTGACGCTCGCGCTGCGCAACAATCCGCATGCGGTGCTCGATACGGTCGACCGCATTGCCGGCCCTTCGCACGCGGTCGAACAGGTGAGCCAGGCGAGCACGGGCGATGATCCCGCGCAGCGCCTCCTCGTCTATCGCGAGGAAGGCGTCCAGGGCCCGCTGCCGGTCTTCGTTTTCTTCCATGGCGGAAGCTGGAGTCACGGCGATCCCGATCATTACGGCTTCATCGCACGCAATCTCGCCCCGCAGGGTTTTGTGGTGGTGCTCGGCGGCTATCGCCTCGGCGAAGCTGGGCGCTATCCCGCCATGCTCGAGGATACCGCCTCGGTCGTCGCCTGGGTGCACGCAAACATCGCGCAGCACGGCGGAGACCCGGCGCGTATCTTCGTCGGCGGGCATTCCGCAGGCGCATACAATGTGGCTCAGGTGGCGCTGGAGACGCGCTGGCTGGAACAGGCCGGCGCGCCGCGCGATGCGATCAGCGGTGTAATCGGGCTTGCGGGCCCTTATGATTTCTATCCGTTCGACAGCGCTTCGACCGAAGCCGCCTTTGGCTCTGTCGGGGCCGACGGGTCGAGCCAGCCGGTCGCCCATGCGCGCAGCGGGGCCCCGCCCATGCTGCTGGTGCATGGCGAAGCGGACACGCTGGTGAAACCGCGCAACTCGCGCGCGCTGGCCAGCGAGCTGGAGGCGGCGAGCAGCGATGTGGAAGTTCTGATCCTGCCCGAAGGCGATCACAATGCACCGCTGCTCGGGCTCGCCAGTCCGTGGCGGCGCGACGGTCGCGTGTTCGAAACTGTCGCGGCATTTCTCGGCCGCAGCGCGACACGGGGCGAAGTTTCAGTTCCGGTTCAGCCGCAAACCCCTTAGGCTGGCCGCCGATGCGTCTCTTTGCCCATTTTCTCGCCTTTATCGCGCTCGCGACCTTCGTCGGGCAGCCGGTCGCCGCGCAGTCCATCCTGCGCGACGCCGAGACCGAGGCCTTCCTGCAGGACATATCCGAACCGCTGGTCGAGGCCTCGGGCCTTGCGCCGGGCAATGTCGAAGTGGTGCTGGTCAACGACCCCTCGATCAACGCCTTCGTGGCGGGCGGGCAGGTGGTCTATATCCACGCCGGCCTGATCGACGCCGCCGACACCGCCAACGAAGTGCAAGGCGTGATCGCCCACGAGCTCGGCCACATCACCGGCGGGCACATCATCCGCATCCGCGAAGGCTATGGCGCGGCCACGCAGATCACGCTTCTTTCGATGCTTGCCGGTATCGGCGCAGCATTGGCAGGCGCGGGCGATGCAGCACTCGGCCTGATCATGGCGGGCCAGCAGGCGGCGATCGGCAAGTTCCTCGCCTTCAGCCGCACGCAGGAAGCCAGCGCCGATGCCGCAGGCGCCGAATACCTTTCGCGCGCGGGCATCTCGGGCCGCGGTTCGCTCGCCTTCTTCGGCAAGCTGCTGAACCAGGAAATGCGCTACGGCATCAGCCAGAACGACGAGGCGGGTTTCTATCGCACCCACCCGCTCTCGGGTGACCGAATCTCGAAGCTGCGCGAGACCTACGAAAGCGATCCCGCCTGGGACGCACCGCTAGACCCCGACTGGGAACGCCGCTTCCAGCGCGTGAAGGCCAAGCTGCAGGGCTATATCGCCAAGCCCGAAGCGACCTTGCGCGACTATCCCGAAACCGACCAGTCCACGCCCGCCCTGTTGGCGCGCGCCTATGCCTACCACAAGGAAGCGCGGGTCGACCGCGCGCTCGAGGCTGCCGATACACTGATCGCCCGCGATCCCGACGATCCCTATTTCCTCGAGCTGAAGGGGCAGGTGCTGCTCGAATCGGGCCGCCCGCAAGAGGCCATCGCACCGCTGCGCCGCGCGACCGAGCTGACCTTGGCCGAACCGCTGATCGCCTCGCTGCTCGGCCACGCGCTCATCGCGACCGAGGATAAGGATAATTACGAGGAAGCCGAAGGCGTGCTGCGTGCCGCCGTGGGACGCGACCGCTACAATCCCTTTGCCTGGTACCAGCTTGGTGTAGTCTATGCCGAACGCGGTGACATGCCGCGTGCGCGCCTGGCCAGCGCAGAGCAGCAGGTCATGAACCGACAGTACCCGCTGGCGCTCCGCAGCGCACAGGCCGCGGAGGCCGCGCTGCCTTACGGTTCGGCCGACTGGCTGCGCGCGCAGGATATCGTCATGGAAGCGCGCGCGCTGATGGAACAGCAGTGCGAGCTGCAGAACGGGCGCAATTGCGTCAACGAGCGCGGGCGGCGCTAGGAACTTACGAGGGGCAAGCAGATGAAACACCTCCTGACCGTGGTCATCGCGGTGCTCGGCGGATTTGCCGGTGCGGCGATCTGGTCGATGACCGGTGTCGGCAACTCGCTGACCCGCGACTACCTGATCGAGAACCCTGAAATTCTTCCGGAAATGGCGCGCGCCTACCAGGCGCAGGAGGCCGAGAACCGGCTCGCTTCGGTCGGTGACGAGGTGCGCGAGCCTTTCCCCGGAGCCGTGCTCGGGAACCCGAATGGTTCGCGCACTCTAGTGAAATTCACCGATTATGCATGCGGATACTGCCGCGCCAGCGTCGCCGATGTCGACCGCCTGATCGCCGAAGACCCCGAGCTGCGCGTGGTGATCCGCGAATGGCCGATCTTCCAGGGCAGCGAGGCCGCATCGCGCATGGCGCTCGCTGCGGCGAATCAGGGCAAGTTCGACGTGTTCTATCACGCCATGTTCGAAGCCGGCCCGCCCACGGCCGAAAGCATTGCCGCCGCCGCCCGCAGCGCAGGGATGGACATGGAAGCGGCTCAAGCATTCGGATCCTCCGATGCAGCTACCGCAGAGCTCGCACGCAATGAGGCTTTCGCCCGCCAGCTGGGCTTCACGGGCACGCCGAGCTGGATTGCCGGCAATGCGGCCTTCGAAGGCGCGGTCGGCTTTGCCGAGCTCAATGCAGCGGTGAACAACGAGGCGTCTTGATCAGGCCCCTCGTCCTCCTGATCGCAGCGCTGGCCTTCGCGCCGCTGTCACCGGCAGCGGCAGAGGACGATCCCCTGCGCGACTTCCAGCGCCTCGATGCACGGCTATACGAGGCCGGCTACGGCCTTGCGCTCGGCAATGCGCCCTTTTGCAGTGATACCGTTCCGGCAAGCGGCTTCGCGATCCACGACGCCGGTTCTTATGGCGACGCCGAGGCGGTTCGCGCCCGCCTCGGCCTACGGGGCGATATCGGGGTGCAGGCGGTCGTGCCGGGCTCTCCTGCCGAGATCGCCGGTCTGCGCCGGGACGACACGATCCTCGCCATCGGCGAGCGTATGGTCGAGACGACATGGCCTCCGACGAAGGAAGGCTGGCAGCGCGGCGTGACGCTGCTCGGCGCCATCGCCAGCGAGGGAGAAGACGGGACGCTCGACCTGCTCGTTGCGCGTCCCGGCAGCGACCTTATCCGCATGTCGATACCCACTGCGCCCGCATGCGCATCGCGTTTCGAGGTGCTCGATTCCTCCGATGCGGCATGGGCCGACGGCAAGCGCGTGGCGATGGGCCGCAAGTGGCCGCCGTTTGCGTATGAGGACGAGGATGCCTTCGCCGCCTCGGTCGCCCACGAGCTTGCGCACAATGTCCTTGGCCATCTTGTCACCTTCAAGGAAACCGGCCGCAAGCGGACGCTGACCCGCCTTTCGGAGCGCGATGCCGACCGGATCATGCCCTGGCTCCTCTGGAATGCCGGCTACGACCCGCGCGGCGCGGTGCGCTGGATGCAGGCATGGGGCCCGAAGCATGGCGGCGGGCTGCTGCGCAAGCGCACGCATGACGGCTGGGACGAGCGCGTCGAGTTCATCGAGGCCGAGGTCGCCACGCTACGAGCGAAGATCGCCGAACATGGCTGGACGCGCGGCGAAGCCGACTGGCGCACCCATTTCCGGCAGGAACTCGCAGAAGAGCTGGCGCGCCGCGAAGCGCGCTAGCGGCTCAATCCTCGATCGCGGTCTTGTACATCGAGGCCAGCGGCTTCTCCATCACCCGGCGCACCATCGGCTCGAAGAATTCGAGGCTTTCGCTCTCGTATTCGGGATCGAAGGCGGCCTGGTCGTACTTCTCGCAGAATTCCGCGCAGGCATCGAAATGCGGGCTGTCGCGGAATTTCTCGCGCAGGTCGCGGTCCATGCCGAGGTGGTGGAAGTAGTAATAGCCCTGGAAGGCGCCGTGGTTCTGGCAGATCCAGTGTATCTCCTCGGTCACGAAGGGCTTGATGATCGCCGCGGCGACCTCCGGGTGGTTGTAGCTGCCCAGCGTGTCGCCGATGTCGTGGAGCAGCGCCATCACGACATACTGCTCGCCGCGCCCGTCGCGGTGGGCGCGCGTCGCGGTCTGGAGCGAATGTTCGAGACGGTCGACGGGGAAGCCGCCGAAATCGCCGTCGAGCAGCTTCAGGTGGTCGAGCACGCGATCGGGGAGGTCTTTCGCGAACTCGCGGTATTCCGCGCCGATGATCGCCCAGTCTTCCTTGGTCCCTTCCTTCATTTCACGGAACTTCGCGCGTTCGGCGAGCGAGTGGGCAAGGTTTTCCGGCTTGTTCATTGAGACTCTCCTCCAACACCCCACATAGTAGCCGCTGGCGCTCGCGCCTGCAATTGCGCTAGGGATCGAAGCCAATGGCCGTGTTGCCCCTCAGTCCGACGCCGTTCTTCGCGAACAAGAACCAGGCGTTCTGGAACCTCCAGCTGGCAGGCTGGGGCGGAACCGCGCTGCTGCGCGCCATGTCGGCATTCGCCAACGGCCAGCCGCTCGAGTTCTTCTTCGTCATCCTTATCGCCACGATCACCGGCTTCTCGATCAGCCTGATCCTCTCGGTTATCTACGGCCACCTGATCCGGCAGCGACCGCTCGTGACCTGGGGCGGGACCGCGCTGGTGCTGGGTGTTGCTGTGGGCGCCTATGCTTTCATCGACAGCTGGGTGCTCGGCCTCACGCGCTCGACCGCGGAAACCGGCTTCGTGCGCATCTTCATCGGCATCTACTTCTTTGACCTGACGCTGCTCGGCGCATGGTCGGCGCTCTATTACGCAATCAATTTCTTCCTGCAGGTCGAGCAGCAGGCCGACCGGCTCGAACGTCTCGAGGCACAGGCGACGAGCGCACAGCTCGCCATGCTGCGTTACCAGCTCAACCCGCACTTCCTGTTCAATACGCTCAATTCGATCAGCACGCTGGTGCTGCTCAAACAGTCCGAGCCGGCCAACGCCATGCTCACGCGGCTGTCGAGCTTCCTCAGGCACACGCTCGTCACCCAGCCGGGCGGCAAGGTCACCGTTGCGCAGGAAGTCGAGACGCTGAAGCTCTACCTCGATATCGAGCGCATGCGCTTCGAAGAGCGCCTGCAAACCGAGTTCCGCGTCGAGGAAGTGGCGTCCAAGGCGCAGATCCCCTCGATGCTGCTCCAGCCGCTGATCGAGAACGCGATCAAATACGGCGTCAGCCCGCAGGAGGAAGGCGCGACCATCTCGCTGCTCGCGCAGATCGTCGGGCCGCGCCTGCGCATCACGGTTTCCGATACCGGTCCCGGCGTCGATGTCGGCGGCGTGGCCGAGGACCTGCCCGCGGTCATGGCCACCCACAAGCGCCGCGATTCCACCGGCGTCGGCCTCGCCAACATCCGCGACCGTCTCGCCCAGGCCTATGGCGACGATCACCGCTTCGAAATCCGGTCGCCCGAAAGCGGCGGATTCACCGTGCTGATCGAGATTCCGCACGAATTCGCCGACGCTGCGGAGCCTTCCGCCGAAGGCCGTTCGACAGCTGCGGTGAAACCGGCCACCCCCGAAGCGTTGAATCCCCCACAACGCCCCAAAAGGTAAGTACTGCAAGATGACCATCCGCACGATCCTCGTCGACGACGAAAAGCTCGCTATCCAGGGCCTCCAGCTGAGGCTCGAACCCTTCGAGGACGTCGAGGTCATCGAGACCTGCCAGAACGGACGCGAGGCGATCCGCGCGATCAAGACGCTGAAGCCCGATCTCGTCTTCCTCGACATCCAGATGCCCGGTTTCGATGGCTTTTCCGTTGTGCAGGGCGTGATGGAAATCGACCCGCCGCTGTTCGTGTTCGTCACGGCATTCCAGGAACACGCGATCCGCGCCTTCGAGGCCAATGCGGTCAACTACCTGATGAAGCCGGTCGACGAGGACAAGCTCGCCGACACGATCGAACGCGTGCGCCAGCGTCTTGCCGAGAAGAAGAGTAGCGACGAGGCAGATCGCCTTCGCGGTGTCCTCTCCGAAGTCGCTCCCGAAGCGGCTCAGGACATGGAAGGCGACGATGCCGAGGCCGCCGGCCGCTACGAGAAGCTGATCAATGTCAAGGACCGCGGCCAGATCTTCCGCGTCGAGGTCGACACGATCGAGCATATCGAGGCCGCGGGCGACTACATGTGCATCTACACCGGCGACAATTCGCTGATCCTGCGCGAGACGATGAAGGATCTCGAACGCCGCCTTGATCCGCGCACCTTCCAGCGCGTCCACCGCTCGACCATCGTGAACCTCGACCAGGTCCGCCAGGTCAAGCCGCACACCAACGGCGAATGCTTCCTCGTTCTGGATAGCGGGGCGGAGGTGAAGGTGAGCCGCTCCTACCGTGACGTCGTGGCGCGTTTCGTTCATTAGATTGCTTTTCGCCCGCGCATCCGCGCGGGCGTCCTCGCTAGTCGTGCAGCAAGCTGCACCCGCTGCGGGCGGGCGCTTGCCCTTGCCGGGCCTGCCCCGGCCCGGTTAGGAGCGCTTCATGAAATTCGATCTGACCGGCTTCGATCTCGACACATTCGTGCAGCACACACTTGCCGAGGATCTCGGTGAGGGGCTGCCGGGCGGGGGGCATGACGTCACCAGTGAAAGCGTGATTCCGGCCGATGCGCGGTTTGCAGGCGTGATGGACACGCGCGATGCGATCCATGTTGCAGGGCTGCCGGTCGCCGAAGCGTTCTTCCGCGCGCTCGACCCAGACATGCAGATCGACATCCTAGTCGAAGAAGGCGCCAGTGTTCCCGCCAGCACCGACCTGATGCGGCTCGAGGGCAATGCGCGCGCCATGCTCACCGCAGAGCGCGCGGCGCTTAACACCGTCCAGCACCTTTCGGGCATCGCCACCATGGTCGCCGAATACGTGGCGGCCATGGACAATCCCGATTGCACTTTGCTCGATACGCGCAAGACCATTCCGGGACTGCGCCACCTCGAGAAATACGCCGTGCGCATGGGTGGCGGTGCAAACCACCGCATGGGCCTGTGGGATGCGGCCATGATCAAGGACAACCATGTCCTCGTCGCCGGATCCGTGGGCGAGGCAGTGCGCCGTGCGGTCGAGGCGGGCGTGAAGGACATCATCTGCGAGGTCGACCGGATCGACCAGATCGAACCTGCGCTCGAAGCGGGCGCAACGCGCCTCCTGCTCGACAATATGGAGCCCGACACATTGCGCGAAGCGGTATCGCTGGTCGCGGGCCGTGTGCCCACCGAGGCCAGCGGCGGGATCAACCTCGATACGATCCGCGCCAAGGCCGCCACCGGGGTCGATTACGTCTCCGTCGGAAGGCTCACCCAGAGCGCGCCGGCAGCAGACATCGGCTTGGACTTTACGCCGCTCTGATTTCTGGGCAATTCCTCGCCTGATTTGTAGAGGAAGCCCATGTGGTCATCATCGATACTCTGCCTCGAACGGATCGATCCCCTCGCCCCGGCGTGCGAGGAAAGGCAAGGAGAGGGCCTCAAGTGACGCGCGCCGCTGCCTGCCTCCTGGCCTTTGCGGCGTTGGCGAACGCCACTCCGCTGGCTGCACAAGCCTACCAATGCAGCCTGCCCCGCAGCGTCGAGGTGCCGCGTATCGACACGGAGAGGCCGCGCCGCCTGCCGGTCACCGGCTATACGCTGGCATTGAGCTGGTCGCCCGAGTTCTGCCGTTTCCGCGAAGACCAGCGGCGCCATGCGCGCCAATGTTCGGGTGACAGCGGCCGCTTCGGCTTCATCGTCCACGGCCTCTGGCCAGACAGCGAGCGCAGCTGGCCGCAATGGTGCGGTGGACAGCAGCCGAGCCAAAGCGACGTTCGCCCCAACCTGTGCATCAGCCCCGATGCAAGGCTGCTCGCCCGCCAATGGGCGAAGCACGGCAGCTGCATGACCCGCCGCCCTTCGACCTATTTCAAGGTCACCCGCATCCTTTACGGCGGCCTGCAATGGCCGGACTTCGTGCGCATCAGCCGAGAGGACGACCTGACCGTCGGCACGATCCGGAAACGCTTCGCCGACGCCAATCCGGGCTGGTTTCCCGAGGCGGTCGGCGTGGTGCTCGACAGCCGCGGATGGCTGGAAGAGCTGCGTCTCTGCTACGACAAGCGCTTCATGCCCGAAGCCTGCGACGGGCAACGCTATGGGGCGAAGGATGGTACAGCTGCGAAGATCTGGCGCGGGCTTTGAGAAACGCCAGCCCGCAACTTACGGTTTCCGTTTAAAACGGAAAATCATTGAAAATAAATGAAAATTGTCGGCCTTAGAATTTTTTGCTAAGTGCCTATTCCTGCGCAACGCAATCAATCAGGGGTCAACGAATTCACTGATGTTGTGCGGACAATAAGGTCGCCTGTCGAAAATGCGGAATTCCCCGCAAGCCGTCTCGAGAGGTATGTTTCATGAAAAAGGTAATCTTCTGCGTCACTTCCATGGCAATGGCATCGGCGATGGCCGTTTCGGCACCCGCAGCTGCGCAGGGCCAGAGCGACTTCAACAAGTTCATCGTCGAATTCTGCACCGCTTTCGGCAATGATTCGACCGGGCCGGGCCTGCCCACGAAGGGCAGCTGCATCAGTTTCTATAAGGTCGGTGGGCCTGTCGCCTTCTGCAAGTCGCTGAAGGATTTCGACGCTCTCGAATCCTTCGGCTTCTCCACGCAGGGCGAATGCGTCGCTGCGCTTCAGGACTGAGGCCAAGCAACCATCACCGAGTAGCGGGCCGCGGCATCTGCTGCGGCCCGTTTCGATTGCGGCCGCAATGGATCGTCAGCGCCGCTCCCTGAAGAATTCGCGCAGCAGTTCGGCCGCTTTCGCCTCGCCGATCCCGGCATAGACTTCCGGCTTGTGCAGACATTGCTCCTGCTCGAAGACCCGCGCGCCATGTTCGACAGCGCCACCCTTGGGGTCGTTCGCGCCGTAGTAGAGCTTACCGATCCGCGCATGGACGATCGCACCCGCGCACATCGCGCAGGGCTCCAGCGTCACCCATAGCTCGCAATCGGTCAGCCGCTCCTGCCCCAGCGCCTCGGCAGCGCGGCGAATCGCCAGCACCTCTGCGTGGGCGGTCGGGTCGTGACGCTCGCGCGGGGCGTTGTGCGCCTCGGCAATCACCTCCCCGCCGCGCGTGATCACCGCGCCCACGGGCACTTCGCCCGCAGCCGCGCTGGCCTTGGCCAGTTCGAGCGCACGTTTCATCGGTTGCGGGAGGGTCCAGGAAGACATATCTGCACCCTCGCTAGCCCCGGCTTTGCAGGCGCGCAACGTGCTTGACGATTCGGCTACCCGCCGCTATGCGCGCCGCTTTCCGGGAATAATGAGCCCCGCACCCGCATTTGCGGCCAAGGGAACTCGCCCGCCCATTCGAACGAGAGACGTATCATGTCGCGCATTTGCGAACTCACCGGCAAGGGCCGCCAGGTCGGCAACAATGTGAGCCACGCCAACAACAAGACCAAGCGGGTCTTCCTGCCGAACCTGCAGAACGTCACGCTGCTGAGCGAAAAGCTCGACCGCAGCTTCAAGTTCCGCGTTTCGACCCAGGGCCTGCGCTCGGTCGAGCACAATGGCGGTCTCGACAACTGGCTGCTGAAGACCAAGGACGAAAAGCTTTCGGCCAACGCGCTCAAGGTGAAGCGCGAGCTGAAGAAGGCCGTCGCCGCCTCGTAAGGCCGCGACGCTCCGGCGTCAGCTATCTGCCGATTTCAAGGGCGCGCGGGTTCACTCGCGCGCCTTTTGTGGTGCGCGGCGCTGGTCAGGCTGCCAGCTCAGCTTGAGGAGCAATGTGCGCTGATAGCTGGCGAAATTGTCGTCCGAGATCAGCCACAGGTTCCAGCTCCCGTCGCTCTCGGCGATCACGGTGATGCCCTCGTAGTTCTCGCTCGGAAGCGGCTCGTCGATCTGCGCGAGGAAGTGGTTTCGGAGCACCTTGCCTTCCCCGATCCGCGAGGGATCGGCAGTCGCCAGCATCACGGGAAAGCGTGGCGGGAGACCCAGCTCGAAACTCCGCAGGAGGACCACGAGCCGACTATCGGGTAGCAGCGCCGCATCGGCCGGCCTGTATCCCTCGCGCCCCTCGAAAAGGAACGGGACCGGCTTCTGGCCGGTGACAGGATCGCCGGGAAACAGCAGCGCCTGATGGTGACCGTCGCTGCGCCTGCGCTCCTCGATGACGATAAAGCGGCCGTCGGGCAGGCGCACGAGCGATTCGGGGCCCGAATTCTCGCCCCAGTCCTTCATCGCCTGCGGACTGTACTGCCTCTCGAGGCTGAGGTTGGCATCGAAGCGGATGATTTCCTGCGTCCATTCGAGACCCGCCCAGACGCGGCCCGTCTTCGGGTCGTTGGTCAGCGATTCGAGATCGACCCGTTTCTTGTCGACTTGCTCGGAGGCGAGGAACTGTTCGAGCGCGATTTCTCCTGCCGGCCCGTCGGGCCGCGGAAGCTTCATCAGACGGCCCGCATCGTTCGCGGCAAGCAAAACGCCGGGCTTCCATCGGATCAGCGCGGAATAGCCGCCGAAGTGGTCGTTCTCGCTGGCAAGCTCCCAGGCACCCTCGAGCACCAGCGGCCCAGCCTTCAGGCCCTGCACGTCGAGGCGGGTGATCTCGACGGGGGAGGTGTAGTCGGGCTCGGGCAGTTCGCTGCGCACGCAGGTGCCCGGCGCGAGCGAGAGGGCCAGCAGCCCGGCGAGGATCTTGCGCGTCACACTCATCGGCCTTGCGGAGCTAGCCTTTCGGACGGCTGGGCGGAATCGCGATCACGGCATCGGCGGCAGGAAAAGCAGCGGATCGAGCCGCGCATCGCGCCACATGAGGCTCCAGTGCAGGTGCGGCCCGGTTGCGCGCCCGGATGCGCCGACATTACCCAGCAACTGCCCCTGTTCGACCTTGTCGCCCTCGCTCACGGCAAGCTGCGAGAGGTGGATGAAGGCGCTGTTGAGCCCTGCCCCGTGGTCGAGGATGATGATCCCACCCTCTAGGCTGAAGCCCGTGCGCGCGAGAACCACCGTGCCATCGGCGGGCGCGACGAAGGGGACGCCATTGCCGGGAGCGATATCGATGCCCGAATGGTAGCTGCCCGGCTCGCCGCGATAGATCCGCTGGCGCCCGAAGCGGCCCGAGATGCGGCCCGTGACCGGCCAGATGAAGTCCTGCCTCCACCCCTCGGCTCCGGTTTCCTTTGCGCGGGCATCGCGGATCGCCAGCCATTCGGGCTCGCGCTTTTTCCACCAGGCCTCGCTACCGCCACCTGTGCCCTTGGCGACGTTCACGCGCTCGATCTGCCAGTCGCGCGGGGCGATTGCGACCGTCTGCTTGCGCGTCTGGCCGTCCGCGCCTTGGAAGACGAGCTCCGCCGAACGAGCAGTATCGCGGTCCAGCCCGATGAAGAATTCGCGGCCTGCCTTGTCGAATGCAATCGGCTCGCCGCCGAAAGTGGCGGAGACCGCACCGGGCGGCAGCACGCCCCTGATCCAGCCGCCCTGTTCGAGCTCGCCGTCGAGCTCAGCCGGCATCGGCGGCGGCGCGGGTGTACCGAGGATCGGCGCTGTGGGCAGGGGTTCGGTTCGGGCCGCGGTCTCAGCCGGATCGGCCTCCGAGGCGGAAACCACAAAGGCTTGCGGGGTGGCCAGCACGAGACCGGCGATCAGGACGAGAGGTGCGGCCCTGCGCCAGCTCACGGTTTCAGGCGTTCGGTCGCCAGTTCGGCGCTCGCATAGGCTTCCTGGTATTCGACCGACCAGTAGCGCAGCTCCTCGAGTGCGATCGGCGTACCGCTGGCCGCGCAGAAGACGTGCTGGCCCGCGCGCAGCACGCGAAAGCCGTTGGGACCGTATTGCAGCTTGGCCTCGCCCGAGGCGGGGCCGGAATTCTTGTTCATCAGCATGGGCCTATCCTAGCAGGGCTCGCTCACCCAAACAAATCATCCTGCTTTGGGTGCGTTCCCTTCTTTGCCGGCTTGCGGCGAGGGGCGGGCGCGGGGCGCGGCGGCGGCGCATCACCGGTCGAGACCTCGAGATCGCCGTCGCGGAACTTGAGCGTGAGCGCAGCTTCCTTCGCTGCTTCGGCGCGGTCGGTGAGCGTCCTGCCATCCGGGCCGGTCACGCGGACATAGCCGCGTTCGAGCGGACGGTCGGGATGGAGCTGTTCGGCCAACCGCGCGATGGCGGCAAGCTTCTCGCGCCGGTCGGCAAGCGGGCGCTCGATCAGCGAGGGTGCCAGCCTGACATTTTCAAGCGACTTCTTCGCATCGCGCAGGCCCCGTTTGAGCGTGGCGGGTGAGAGGCGCTGATTACCCAGCCGCTCGCGGCCCTGCGCCGCGCGGTCATGCAGCCCCCTGCGCAGCCGTTCCGACAGATCGTCGAGCGCCTGGCCTTGCGGCTGGAGCAGCGCCTCGGGCGAGGGCAGCCGCTCTGCGCGCGTCTGCAGCCTTTCGCGGCCCAATTGCACCGGCCGCAGGATCGCGCGCTTCTTGCGTGCGCCGAAATCGGCCAGCGTCGCTGCAAGCTCGGCGCGCACGGGCACGGCGATCTCGGCGGCGGCAGTGGGCGTGGGCGCGCGGCGGTCAGCGGCATAGTCAGCGAGCGTCGTGTCGGTCTCGTGCCCCACCGCGCTGATCGTCGGGATCGAACATTCAGCGATGGCGCGCACCACCACTTCCTCGTTGAAGCTCCACAGGTCCTCGATCGAGCCGCCGCCGCGCGCGACGATCACGAGATCGGGACGGTTGGCATGGCCTTCGGGCATCCCGGAAAAGCCGCGCACCGCGCCTGCGACCTGCTCTGCAGCGCCCTGCCCCTGCACCAGCACCGGCCAGACGATCACGCGGCTCGGGAAACGGTCCGCCAGCCGGTGGAGGATATCGCGGATCACCGCGCCGGTAGGCGAAGTGACCACGCCGATGGTCCTGGGCAGGAAGGGAAGGCGGCGCTTGCGACTGTCGTCGAACAGCCCCTCGGCCTGAAGCCGCGCCTTGGTCTTTTCGAGCAACGCGAGCAGGGCGCCCTCGCCCGCCAGCTCCATTCGTTCGACCACGATCTGGTATTTCGAGCGCCCCGGATAGGTGGTGAGCTTGCCGCTGGCGACCACCTCCAGCCCGTCTTCCGGCTGGAACGGCAGGCGCTGCGTATTGCCGCGCCACATGACCGCATCGATCACCGCCTTCTCGTCCTTGAGGCTGGCATAGAGATGCCCCGAAGCGGCGCGCTTCACACCCGACAATTCGCCGCGCAGCCGAACGAAGCCGAAGCGGTCTTCGACCGTGCGCTTCAGGATATTGGAGATTTCGCTCACCGAGAGCGGCTCGGCGTTGTCGCCGGCGCGGGACCTCGCTACCAACCCCTCATTGTTGTCATCCGGTGGGAAATTTGCAGCCATGAATATCCTTTTGCTCGGCAGCGGCGGTCGCGAACATGCGCTGGCGTGGAAACTGGCGCAATCGCCGCAATGCGACAAGCTGTGGGCGAGCCCCGGCAACCCCGGGATGGAGGAATGCGCCAGCCTCGTCGCGCTCGATAGCTCAGATCACGGCATGGTGGTCAAGTTCTGCGAAGACAACACGATCGGCCTTGTGGTGATCGGCCCGGAGGTCCCGCTGGTCGAAGGGCTTGCGGACAGCCTCAGGGCAGCAGGCGTCGCCGTGTTCGGCCCGTCGAAAGCCGCCGCGCAGCTCGAAGGAAGCAAGGCCTTTACCAAGGAGCTGTGCGAGCGCGCGAAGATCCCGACCGCCAAGTTCATCCGCTGCACCTCGCTCGAGGCGGCGTGGGGCGCGCTCAAGAAGTTCGATGCGCCCTTCGTATTGAAAGCCGACGGGCTTGCGGCGGGCAAGGGCGTGGTGATCGCCGAGACCCGCGAGGACGCGCAGGAAGCACTCTCCGAAATGTTCGACGGCAAGTTCGGCAGCGCGGGCAGCGAGGTCGTGATCGAGCAGTTCCTCAAGGGCGAGGAGGCGAGCTTCTTCGCACTGACCGACGGCGAGACGATCGTGCCGCTCGCCAGCGCGCAGGACCACAAGCGCGTAGGCGATGGCGACGAGGGCCCCAACACCGGCGGCATGGGCGCCTATTCGCCCGCGCCTGTGCTGACCGATGCCCTGCGCGAGCGGACGATGCGCGAGATCATCGAGCCCACCGTGCGCACCATGCGCGAGGAAGGCATGCCCTATTCGGGCGTTCTCTATGCGGGGCTGATGCTGACCAAGGACGGTCCGCAGCTGATCGAATACAATGTCCGTTTCGGCGATCCCGAATGCCAGGTGCTGATGATGCGGCTGGAAAGCGACCTCGTCGAACTGATGCTCGCCTGCGCCGAGGGCCGGCTCGGCGATATCGACCCGCCGACCATGTCGGACGATTTCGCGCTGACCGTGGTGATGGCGGCAGAAGGCTACCCCGGTACGCCCAAGAAGGGCGGCAGCATCGACCTTTGCGAGGCAGAGGCGAACAACGCCAAGGTCTTCCATGCAGGCACCAGGCGCGAGGGTGGCCAGCTGGTCGCAAACGGCGGCCGCGTGCTCAACGTGACGGCTCGCGGATCGAGCGCCACCGAGGCCCAGCGCAATGCCTATGAAGCGGTCGACGCGATCGATTTCGCCGACGGTTTCTGCCGCCGCGACATCGGCCAGCGCGAAGTGCGCCGCGAACGGCACGGGTGAGATAACCGCCCTAGGCCAATGTTCGCTCTTGGACACCCGACAGCTGGATCGCTGCGGGCGAAATTAGGTAACAAGCAGTCATTGCCATTTGAAAACAATAGGATAAAGTCACGGCAGGAGGATTTACATGCCCGAGAGAATAATAACGGCCACACTCTATCTTGCCATCGCTTTGTCTGCAGCTTGGATCTTCGCATGCGTCTTTTTCGTCGTAAGCGCTATTATCAAAGGGTTTCCGGCAGTCGCAGTCACAGGTTTGCAGAACGCACTATTCGGCATTCTCGCATTCTCTATCCTTTCCGGTCTTATCTCGATCAGAAGGAGGCTCCCTGCAATTGATGAACGCTTCGACTCTCGAGCTTAGGCTGACATCAGCAATCAGGTCGTTTGGCGCATGGTCCGCTCTTGGCACATCGCCAGCTCGGTGAAACCGTCGTCAGGTGGGCGGCAAGCGGTCATGGGCGACACCTAAGCTCGAAACGACTTACCCTCAAAATTTGAAGTATCCACTCCGGCATGTAGGCTAAACAACAAGCGAAATACTGGGGGCAGCATGAAGCGCACGCGAACAATAATCGCAATTGGTATTTTGGTGGCGGGGGGAGCGTCCTATGCCGCTGCCATGTGGCATCCATTGATGCCGCAAGTTGAGATTGAAATTGTAAACGAGCGGAATGTCCCTGATGGAAGCAGGCTCATGGTCATTTATGGGGAAGACGGCAGCGATCCATTTCGCGATGGCAATTTGGCACCTGACCAGCGAATTTCGTCCTGTAAGATAATCAACGGAACTTGCTTAACGCCTCAAATGAAGCATGAACTAGTATTCCGAGATGAAAAATCACAGAGCGTCCAGGTGCGGCTGATGAATGGGGATGGCAATCCGATAATCGGCGGAGTGACTTGGGAGGCTTTATCCAATCCTCGTAAAATTGAGATGGATTGCAACTTAAGTTCAGCAGACCCGGCCAACGCTTGTGAGATGATTGCCGTCATGTCGTGAAAGTCGGCTATCAGGCCATTAGCGGAATGTCTGCTTTGCCGGAAATATCGCTGGGAAGGGGACGGTAGTCAGCGGTCGCAAAACTGCTCTTTCCTACTCGCTTGCACCTTCGGTAACGTCAGAACCGCTCTTTCAAATCGTGTTCCCCCCACGCAAAAAGCCCCGCCTTTCGAGCGGGGCTTTCGCGTTTTCGGCAGCTGCCTTTGTCAATGAATTACCGGCGGCAGCGCATGTACTTCATCAACTTGCGCCGCGTGCAGGTCAGCCCAGCTTTTCGGCGACGAGCGCCTTCAGGTCCTTCTCGCTACGCGCACCGATGTGGCTGATGATCTCACCGGCGCAGATTGCGCCCATCTTGAGGCAGGTCTCGAGGTCTTCGCCGCGGGTGTGGCCGGTGAGGAAGCCTGCAGCGAAGAGATCGCCCGCGCCGGTGGTGTCGACCACCTTGTCGATCGGTTCGGCGGCGACCTGTGCGCGCTCACCATTCTGGATGGCGACCGCACCCTTGGCGCTGCGGGTGGCGACGAGGACGGGGACCTTGTCCTTGATCATGTCGAGGCCCTTGTCGAAGTCTTCCTCGCCGGTAAGCGTTGCAAGCTCGTGCTCGTTGACGAAAAGGATGTCGATCTGGCCTTCCTCGATCAGCGCGCGGAAATCGTCGCCGTGGCGGTCGATCACGAAGCTTTCCGAAGCGGTGAAGGCGACCTTGCGGCCGGCATTGCGGGCAACCTCGATGGCGCGGCGCATGGCACTACGCGGCTCTTCGGGGTCCCACAGGTAGCCTTCCAGATAGAGCACGCCGGCGCTGGCGATCAGCTCTTCGTCGAGCGCTGCGGGCGGCAGGAACTGGCTGGCGCCGAGGAAGGTGTTCATCGTGCGCTCGCCATCGGGCGTCACGAAGATCAGGCAGCGCGCGGTCGGCGGATCGCCTTCGCGGGGCTGCGTGTCGTAATCGATGCCGACGGCGCGGATGTCATGCGCGAAGATCTCGCCCAGCTGGTCCTTGGCGACCTGGCCGATGAAAGCGCACTGCGCGCCGAGCGCTGCCATGCCGGCGAGCGTGTTGGCAGCCGAACCGCCCGAGATCTCGGTCGCGCGGCCCATCGCGGAATAGAGTTCTTTCGCCCGCTCGGTATCGACCAGGGTCATGCCGCCCTTGGCAAGGTCGAGCTCGTCGATCAGCTCGTCTTCGCAGGGGGCCATCACGTCGACGATGGCATTGCCGATTGCGACGACGTCGTAGCGGGGGTCGGTCATGGATACTCCGGGAATCTCTTGTGCGGGGAAAGTTCGTCGGGCGCGGTTAGCGGTTCATCGCGCGAAGGCCAAGTGCGGCGTTGACTTGGCCGCGCGGGCAGGCGATTCGCCAAGGCCTTATGATGACGCTGCCGCGCGCCCTTGCCTTGTCTTTCAGCCAGTTGGGCGATGCAGCCATCATTCGTGTGGTGGTGAAGAGCCTGTTCGTGACGCTGGCGATTTTCGCAGTGCTCGGCGCGGCGCTCTATTTCGCGCTCGGCTGGCTTGCAGATTATCTCGGCTGGACCCCGGTCCACGGGGCCGGCGTCCTCCTGACAGTCATCATGCTATTGATCTTCGGTTGGCTGCTATTCCGCTTCGTCGCGCTCTTCGTGCTTAATTTCTATGCCGAGGACGTGGTGCGCGCGGTGGAGGCAATGCACTATCCCGAAGAGGCGAGCGCCGCGCGGTCGCTCCCCTTCAGCGAGGAAATGTCGAAAGGCCTGCGCGCGGCGCTGAGGGCGCTGGGAGCGAACCTGCTCGCCCTGCCCTTCGCGATCGTGCTGCTGTTCACGGGCGTTGGCACGGCACTGCTCTTCTGGGCAGTCAACGGCTGGCTTCTCGGGCGCGAGCTGCAGGACATGGTCTGGCTGCGCCATCGCAAAGATAGCCACGAGATCGCTCCGATGGGCCAGGGTGACCGCTTCATGCTCGGAGGGGCGATCGCTGGCCTCCTCATGCTGCCCTTCGTCAACCTGCTCGCCCCTGTCATCGGCGCGGCGAGTGCAACCCACATGGTCCACCGCGGGAGAGCCGTGAATGCGTAAGACTGCCGCACTGGTAATGCTCGCGGCGAGCCTTTCGGGCTGCATGAGTTCGCCCAAGACCTACCAGTTTCCCGAGCGCCCCGCTGCCGCCCAGACGCCGCCACCGCAAGCGCCGGTGCGCGCTGCCCCCTCGACCGCGCAGTTCCGCGCGCCGACGGTCATGAACCTGCCGGGGCTCGAAGGCGTGATCGGCAAGAACGGCACCGCGCTCGCCAATATGTTCGGCCCCCCGCGACTTGAGGTGCGCGAAGGCGACGCGATGAAGCTGCAATTCACCGGCGAAGCCTGCGTGCTCGATATCTATCTCTACCCGCTGAGGCCGGGCGCATCACCGAGCGCCACCCATGTCGAGGCCCGCCGCGCGAGCGACGGGGAGGATGTCGACCGCGCCTCCTGCGTGACAGCGCTAAGGCGCTGAAAGCGCGGTAACGCGGTTTTAACGCCGATTTCCTAGGGTTTGCCCGCAAATTACGAGGGGCAAAGCCACTATCATGAGCATCCAGTTCGAAAACATCGCCCGCCGCGCTGGCGCGGACGGCAAGGTCAACGCACTCGAGGTGCAGGCGATGCGCCGCGAATGCTGGCCTGACGGACGCATCTCGCAGGACGAGGCGGAGGCGATTTTCGCACTCAACCGCCAGCTGTCGGAGCGTGGACTCGAATGGACCGACTTCTTCGTCGAGGCGCTCGGCGAATACGTGCTCAACCAGCGCGCGCCGCTTGGCTATGTCGACCAGGAAAATGCCGACTGGCTGATGGCGCAGATCGATGCTGACGGTAAGCTCGGTTCGATGGCCGAGCTCGAATTGCTCGTTCGCGTTTTCGAGCGTGCGCAGAATGTGCCTGTCGCGCTGAAGGAATATGCCGAGAAGCAGATCGAGAAAGCTGTGCTGGAAGGCACCGGCCCGACGCGCTGCGGCGGCGAACTGGAAGCCGGCAACGTCAACGAGACCGAGGCGAGGCTGCTGCGCCGCGCGATCTTCGCTCCGGCGAGCGAGCGCCCCGCGGCAGTCGGGCACGGCGAGGCGGAAATGCTTTTCCGGATCAAGGACGCGACCATCGGCGGCAACAATTCGCCCGAGTGGAAGCGGCTCTTCGTGCAGGGCGTAGCGAACTACCTCCAAGGGTATTCCGATGCCAACGCCCAGATCAGCCGCGAACGCGCTGCCGAGCTGCAGGCGTTCATGAACGACACGAACCACGGTGTGGGCAGCTTCCTCATGCGGGTTGGCAAGAGCTCGCCCAATGTCTTCGGGACGGTCTTCGGCAAGCAGGACGGTGGTCCGTCTCGCGCTGAAGAAGTCGCCGCAGCGCACGAGGTCACCTTGCGCGAGCAAGATTGGCTCGATGCCAAGGTCAACGCCGACGGCAAGATCGACGAATACGAGCAGGCGCTGCTCGATTTCCTCGCCGAGGAATAGGAATTGCGCGGTCGGGCGGGGCTCAGGCCCCGCTCAGACCATGAAGCTTTCGCCGCAGCCGCAAGCGCCCTTGGCGTTGGGGTTCTCGAACACGAATCCGGCCGAGAAATCGTCCTCCACCCAGTCCATCGTGCTGCCCACGAGGTAGAGCACGCTTGCGCCGTCGATGTAGAAGATGCCGCCAGGCGTTTCGATCTTCTCGTCGAACTTGGCTTCTTCGGTGACGTAATCGACCGAGTAGGCGAGGCCCGAGCAGCCACGACGCGGCGTCGAAAGCTTGACGCCGATCGCGTCTTCGGGAGCTTTCGCCATGAGCTCGGCGACGCGTTCCTCGGCACGCGGCGTCAGGACGACGGCGGCCTTCGGAGCAGGGCGGGCGCTGGTGTCGGCCATCACAGCATCCCCAGTTCGAGACGCGCTTCGTCGGTCATCTTGTCGGGGCCCCAAGGCGGATCCCAGACGAGATTAACTTCGGCATCGCGGACGCCGGGCACGCTGGCGGCGCGCAGCTCGACTTCGCCGGGCATGGTTTCGGCAACCGGGCAATGCGGAGTGGTGAGCGTCATGGTGACGGTGACATCGCACTCGTCATCGACTTCGACACCGTAAATCAGGCCGAGGTCGTAAATGTTTACCGGGATTTCCGGATCGTAGATTTCCTTCAGCGCATCGACCACCGCCTGCTGCAGCTTGCCGCCGGCACCCGTCGCGCTTTCCGTCTCGGGCGACTTGGCGAGGAAGCCTTCGAGATAGTCGCGCTTACGCTCGAGCTTCTCGCCCGGGGTCTCGTCGGGATCGACGGCGTCCGAAACGCGCGCACGCGGGGGCTTGCCCACGACCGTATCGGCCGGCGAGGGCGCGGCGATGAAGTCCTTGTCGTCAGATGGCTTGTTCATCCGAAGATCCTCCGGGTCCTTTCAATTCCGCGCAAGAGCGCATCGATATCGCTTTCGTCGCTGTAGAGGCCGAAGCTGGCCCGAGCAGTCGCGGGTACGCCGAGATGGTTCATCAGCGGCTGCGCGCAGTGGTGGCCGGCGCGGATCGCGACATTCTCTTCATCCAATATGGTGCCGAGATCGTGCGGGTGAACCCCTTCGAGAGCGAAGGAGACGATGCCCGCGCTTTCCTCGGGCCCGAACAGCGTCACCGCGTTGAGCTTGCGCAGCTCCTCGCGCAGCGTCGCGGCGAGGCCGCTTTCATGTTCGAAGAGCTTATCGGGGCCGAGGGCGTCGACGTAATCGATCGCCGCATGGAGCGCGATCGCCTCGGTGATCATCGGCGTTCCCGCCTCGAATCGCTGCGGCGGGGGCGCATAGGTGGTGCCCTCGAAGGCGACCTTCTCGATCATCGCACCGCCGCCCTGGTACGGCGGCATCTGTTCGAGCAGCTCCTCGCGCGCCCAGAGTACGCCGATCCCAGTCGGACCGTAAAGCTTGTGGCCCGAGAAGGCGTAGAAGTCGCAATCGAGTGCGGCCATGTCGAGTCTCATGCGAGGCGCCGCCTGGCAGCCATCGAGCATGATCTTCGCGCCAACAGAATGAGCGAGGTCGGCTGCTTTCCGGCCATCGAGAACCGAACCAAGCACATTCGATACGTGCGCGAGAGAAACCAGTTTGGTTCTCGGTGTAAGTAGCGCCTCAAGCGCGCCGAGATCGATCCGGCCGTCTTGCGTCAGTGGGCAGACATCGATCTCTGCTCCGGTTCGCTCGCTAAGCATCTGCCAAGGAACGATATTCGAGTGATGTTCGAGCATGGAGAGCACGATCCGGTCGCCCTGCCCGATCCGCGTCATGCCCCAGGTGGCGGCGACGAGGTTGATCGCCTCGGTCGCACCCCGAACGAAGACGATCTCGTTCTCGGACTTCGCACCGATGAACTCGGCAGTCCGGCGACGCGCAGCCTCGTAGCCCAGCGTCATCTGCGCCGAACGACCGTAAACGCCGCGGTGCACCGTGGCGTAGTCCTTGCCCAGCGCGCGGCTCATCGCATCGATCACCGCCTGCGGTTTCTGCGCCGATGCGGCGGTGTCGAGATAGTGCCACGGCTTTCCGTCAGGCGTGACCAGCCCGGGGAAATCGGCCTTCAGCGCGCTCGGCGCGGAAACGGTCACGGTCTCGTTCACAGGTGCTTGTCCAGCTTGTCGAGCGCGGCGCGCATCAGGCGTTCCTGCTCGTCCTCGTCCTCGAGTCCTACCAGCGCATCGCCGATAAAGGCCTGCACCAGCAGGCGGCGCGACAGTTCGGGAGTGAGGCCGCGAGCGGCCATGTAGAAGCGTGCGGCTTCATCGAGCTGGCCGACGGTGGCGCCATGGGCGCACTTCACGTCGTCGGCAAAGATTTCGAGCTGCGGCACGGCGTTCACGCTCGCACCCTTCTCGAGCAGCAGGCCCTTGAAGTCCTGCGCGGCGTCGGTCTTCTGCGCGTGGCGCACGACGTCGATGCTGCCGAGGAAATTGCCGGTGCCCTGCCCCCAGTGAACCGAGCGCACGGTCTGGTTGCTGGTGCCGTCGGGCTCTGCGTGGACCACACGGGTGACGAATTCGCGCACCGTTTCACGCCCGCCGACGGTGATGCCGCCGAGTTCGAAATGCGCGCCGCGGCCGAGTGTGACTTCGACCTCGACGCGGGCATAGTCGGCTGAAGCAATGACGCCAAAGATCTCGCAGCGCGCGCCTTCCGCGACTTTCACGCGAAGGCGATGCATTTCGATCTCGCTGGCATTCTCGTCACTTACGACGAGGATTTCGCGCATTGTCTCACCGGCGGCGACGTCGATCGTGCGCCAGTCGGTCAGGTCTTCTGCACGCAGTTTCTCGACTGCGGCATAGCGCCAGGCTTCGTCCTTGCGGGTGGGAAGATCGAGCGTTCCGGTCATTTCGAGGCCCTCACGAAAGCAAGGCGGCGCACGCCCTCTCGCTCGACCCGCGCGACACATGGCTGGACCTCGTCCATGATGGCCCGCATCTGCGCCCGGCGCTCGTCGGCGCTTGCGTCGGAGGCAACGATCGCATCGAGTTCATCCACGCGCGGCGTGTAGCAGGCGACCATTGCGCCGCAGCGCAGGACATCGACCGCCTGGTCGCCGGAGCTTTCCTCCATGCGGCAGGTGATCTGCCCGTCGCGCTTGAGGATGCCGCCGTTCCACTTGTCGAGCACCTTGTTGATCGTGACGATTTCGCGCGCGACGTCCTCCTCCGAAGGCAATTCGGCCCCGGCGGCAGGCGCAGCGGCCTGTGCAAGCATCAGTGTCAGCGCGGCAATCATGCCGGTTCACCCATCACCGCGTCATAGCCTTCGTTCTCGAGACGCAGTGCCAGTTCGGGACCGCCGGTCTTCACGATGCGGCCTTGGCTGAGAATCGAGACCTTGTCCGGCTGCACGACGTCGAGCAGGCGCTGGTAGTGCGTGATCAGCAGCACGCCCTTCTTTTCGTCGCGCATGATCGCGTTGATGCCGTCGCCCACCACGCGCAGTGCATCGATGTCGAGACCGCTGTCGGTCTCGTCGAGCACGGCGAAAGCGGGGTCGAGGATGCCCATCTGGACCATCTCGGCGCGCTTCTTCTCGCCGCCGGAGAAGCCGACGTTCACGTTGCGCTTGAGCATTTCCATGTCGAGCTTGAGTAGGCCTGCCTTTTCCTTGGCGAGCTTGAGGAATTCGCCGCCTGTCAGCGGTTCTTCGCCGCGCTCCTTGCGCTGCGCATTGAGCGCTTCGCGCAGGAACTGGACGTTCGAGACCCCGGGAATTTCGACCGGGTACTGGAAGCCGAGGAACAGGCCTGCAGCCGCGCGCTCGTGCGGTTCCATGTCGAGCAGGTCCTGTCCGCGAAATTCTACCGAGCCACCGGTCACTTCATAGCCGGGCCGCCCACCGAGCACGTAGGACAGGGTCGACTTGCCCGCGCCGTTCGGGCCCATGATGGCATGGACCTCGCCCGCAGCCACTTCGAGGCTGAGGCCGTTGAGGATCTGCTTGCCGTCGATTTCGGCGGTGAGATTTTCGATCTTGAGCATGTGTATTCCGTTGTCTGTCCGGGTCAGCCTTCTGGCGTCTCCGTGCCTTCTTCGTAGACGCGATAGTTCGCCTGCGGGCAGGCCCTCAGTTCGAGCGTGATCGCACCGGTGAGGCGCATCAGCTCGGCGTTGTAGGTGGCGATCAGGCGCTGGTCGTCCTGCGTGTATTCGGGCTTGTCGTAGATCGCTTTCACGCTCTCGCCCTGGGTCTCCATGTGGTTCTGGCGCGCTTCGCGCAGCTCGTTGACATAGGCGATGCAGGGCGGCGGCGCTGCGTCGGCCACTTCGCGCGCTTCTGCGTAGGCATTGCTAGCGACGATGCGGCTGTTCGTGGCGCGATCGAGGCTCGCACCGCGCTCGACATGGATGCGGCGAACGGTCTCGAAGATATTGGCGACCTGCGTCGGAGGCGTATCGGCATCGCGTCCGCGCTTGGCGAGAAGTTCGTTCGCGCCCTCTTCCATTTCGCTGGCCTGCTTGCGGCAGCGCTGGATATCGCCGCGATACTGGTCCTCGAAACCGCTGCCGTCGCCGATCACGTAGTTGCCGCCCTTGAGGCAGCTGTAATAGTCATCGACGAAGCCGCCGATCAGCGCCGGATATTCGAGCTCCCACTGCTGTTCGGGATATTCGGCGCGCACGCGGTCGCTCGCGGCCTGAGCGAAGATGAGGGTGAGAGCAGCGCTGGCAGTTGCAATCATGAGGACCGACCTTCGTTATGGGCTGCGCGCCGTTCGCGCTTGTCGGCAATGCGGCTGCGCATGCCGAGAGTGATGCGTTCGAGGACTGCGTCCATGTCCTCGAGGATGTCCTTCGCCGCGAGCCGCATCACGCGGATGCCGACCGATTCGAGGCTCTTGTCGCGGCGCTTGGCGAGCGTGTCGTCCTGCCCTTCCTCGTCGATCATGATCGCCATGCCGAGCTTGTGGCAGTTGAAATCGACGATCGCGCTACCGACCACGGCGTGGCGCTTGAAGGTGAAGGGGCCCATATTGGCCTTGGCGAATTTCTCGGCGAGCGCCTTGTGTGCCTCGCTCGAATGGCGACGCATATCGCGCGCTTGCTCGTGCAGCGCATCGAGCCGCTTCTCCGAAATCTCCCACCCGCGGCCCTTCTTCTTGAGATTGGGCGCGGCATCGGCGGTTTCCGAGGGATCGCGAAGTCCAAGGGTCTTGCGCTCGCTCATCCGACGCTTCCTTCCAGCGAAATGGCCAACAGCTTCTGTGCTTCGACAGCGAACTCCATCGGAAGCTCTTTCAGAACGTCCTTGGCGAAGCCGTTGACGATCAGCGCTACTGCCTCTTCTTCGTCGAGGCCGCGCTGCATCGCGTAGAACAGCTGGTCGTCCGAGATCTTGCTGGTGGTCGCCTCGTGCTCGATCTGCGCGCCGGGGTTCTTCACCTCGATATAGGGCACGGTGTGCGCGCCGCACTCGTCGCCGAGCAGCAGGCTGTCGCACTGGGTGAAGTTGCGCACGCCATCGGCATTCGCACCGACACGGACGAGACCGCGATATGTGTTGTTCGACTTGCCCGCCGAGATGCCCTTGGAAATGATCGTCGAGCGGCTGCCGCGGCCATTATGAACCATTTTGGTTCCCGTATCCGCCTGCTGGTAGTTATTTGTAACCGCAACGGAGTAGAACTCGCCGACGCTGTCTTCGCCGTTGAGCACGCAGCTGGGGTACTTCCACGTCACCGCGCTGCCGGTTTCGACCTGCGTCCAGCTGATCTTCGAGCGTGCGCCCTGGCACAGGCCACGCTTGGTCACGAAGTTGTAGATGCCGCCCTTGCCCTCGGCATCGCCGGGATACCAGTTCTGGACGGTGGAGTACTTGATCTCCGCATCTTCCATTGCGACCAGCTCGACCACGGCGGCGTGGAGCTGGTTTTCATCGCGCATCGGCGCGGTGCAGCCTTCGAGATAGCTGACGTAGCTGCCCTTTTCGGCAACGATCAGCGTGCGCTCGAACTGGCCGGTGTTCTCGGCATTGATGCGGAAATAGGTGCTGAGCTCCATCGGGCAGCGCACGCCTTCCGGAATGTAGACGAAGGTGCCGTCGGAAAAGACCGCGCAGTTCAGCGTGGCAAAGAAGTTGTCCTTCTGCGGCACCACCTTGCCGAGCCACTTCTTCACCAGATCGGGATATTCGCGGATCGCCTCACTGATCGACAGGAAGATGACGCCCGCTTTCTTCAGCTCCTCGCGGAAGGTTGTGGCGACCGAAACGCTGTCAAACACGGCATCGACCGCGACCTTGCGCGCGCCCTTCACCCCGGCGAGCACTTCCTGCTCCGCCACGGGAATGCCTAGCTTGTCGTAGACTTCCTTGATCGCCGGATCGAGCTCGTCGAGGCTTTCCAGCTGCTCCTTCTTCTTCGGCGCAGCGTAGTAATAGGCGTCCTGGTAATCGATCGCCGGATAGCCGAGCTTGGCCCAGTCGGGCTCTTCCATGGTCTGCCACAGGCGGAAGGCCTTGAGGCGCCATTCGAGCATCCATTCCGGCTCGTTCTTCTTGGCCGAGATGAAGCGGACCGTATCTTCGGTCAGGCCCTTCTCGGCAAATTCGGTCTCGATGTCGGAGGACCAGCCGTGCTCGTATTCCGCAGCCTTCGCGGCGGCTTCCTTGGCTTCGCGGTCCATTTCCTCGCCCGTGTCGTCGGGGGACTGGATGTCTACCTGTTCGTTCACGCGACTTCCTTTTCCTGCGCCAGCTGCACGAGGCTGATGTCCGCCAGTGCGCTGCGCAGCGCTTCATTCACCATCGGCCAGTGCGGCCGGACGCGACAATCATGATCCACCGAACACTCGCTGCCTTCGATACACGCGGTGAGCGCGATGGGTCCTTCCATCGCCTCGACGATGTCGGCGAGCGTGATCGCTGCCGCCGGACGCGCCAGCTGCAATCCGCCGCCCGCGCCGCGCACCGAGCGCAGCAGGCCCGCCGCCGTGAGCTTGCTCACCAGCTTCTGCACCGTGGGGGCCGGAAGGCCGGTTTCTGCTGCAAGTTCGCTCGCGCTGACGCGCCCGCCACCGCAATGGCGTGCGGCCTGGCACATCGTGACCACGGCATAGTCTGCAAGGTTCGAAAGGCGCATCTGCTCGCTTCAGCTTAAATCGGACGAATCCGTTCCGATTAGCCAGCTATGAGCGGACTGGCCGATTTTCAACGGAAAACCGCCTGTTGCGAGTCGTTAGCAACTGGCCCGGACTACTCCTTGCCAAGCTCCTGGTCCTGGTTCCCGCCGAACAGGTCGACCGAACTGTAACCATCGGGAGCCAGCGTGTCCTTGATGACCGAATGCTCCTTGGGCATCAGGCGGCGCGGCGTGCGGCCGGTGAAGTGCCGGATTTCCTTGATCATATGCGCCTGGTCGTAAAACGCATCGCGGATCTCGGCCTCGAGCGTGGAGTCGAGATCGGGCATTGCGAGAAGCGTCGCGGCGCGCATGGCGCGATAGCGGCGGATTAGGCGTACGGGCGGTGCGCCGAAATACTGCGTGACCAGCCGCTGCACCTGCCGTTCCGAATAGGGCAGCCGGTCGAGCAGCGTCTCGATCTCCGGCTTGAACGAAGCTGAAAGCCAGTCGAGCGTGGTGTCGATGACTTGCGCCTGGCGCTCGGGCAACTCGTTGAACCCGTCACGCACGATATCGGCCAGCTCGTCGAGCGCCTGGCGCTCGGTGATCTCGCCGGCAGTCACGCGCGGGCCGACTGCGGCAATGCGCACCGCGATTTCGTGCGGCAGCACATCTTCGATCAGCCGGTAGTCATCGTGGTTCTCATTGACCGGAAGACCGGTGAGCGCCGCCCAGCCACGGAAATTGAGCGAGACGCCCAGCATTACCGTGTTGGCATCGATCTCGAACTTGCGCGCCTCGGTCAAAGGGCACTGGATGTAGGCGGGTAAAGTAGTCTGGTCGTTGCCCTCGCCAAAATGCATGACGCCACCGCCGCGTACCGTCACGAGCAACTGGCCCGAATAGGCGGGCATCATGTCGTCCACAGTCTGCGGACCAGTCCTGAGGATATAGAGCGAGTTGAGATAGCGCGCGATATCCTCGGGCGCCTCTACCCATTCGAAGCTATAGGGCTCGGCCGCGTCTGCGCCATTGCTCGGATTGGTGGTCATGCCCTGCGCCCCTCTTATTCGCCCTGACGACCTTCAGCCACCTGCCTTTTCGGTGGCAATCCAGGTCTCAACATTCTCTTCCATGATGGAAAGAGGCACCGGCCCACTGGTGAGGATTGTATCGTGGAACGCGCGAATGTCGAATCTATCGCCCAGTTCAACCCGCGCACGCTCGCGCAGTTCCATGATCCTGAGCTTGCCGATCATGTAGGCGGTCGCCTGTCCGGGCATCACGGCATAGCGCTCAATCGCCTTGCGGATGTCGCCATCGGGGTTGGGCGTATTGTCGGTGAGGTACTGGATCGCTTCCTCGCGGCTCCAGCGCTTGTGATGGAGGCCGGTGTCGACCACCAGGCGCGCCGCGCGCCATAGCTCCATGCCCAGGCGGCCGAAGTCGGAATAGGGATCGGTGTAGAACCCCATGTCCTTGCCGAGCTCTTCCGAATAGAGACCCCAGCCCTCGCTATAGGCAGTCACCCCGCCGAAGCGACGGAAGGGAGGCACGTCGCCGAGCTGTGTCTGGATCGAGAGCTGCAGGTGGTGGCCCGGATGCCCCTCGTGATATGCCAGCGCCTCGAGCTCGTTCTTGCTCATGTCGCGCAGGTTGTAGAGGTTCACGTAATAGGTACCGGGGCGCGAACCGTCGGGTGCCGGGCGCTGGTAGAAGGCCTTGCCGGCGCTCTTCTCGCGGAATGCCTCGACCGGCTTGATGACCAGCGGATCGGTTGGAAGGACGCCGAAATATTCGGGCAGCTTCTCTTCCATCGCCTCGATCTTGGCCGCGGCATCGGCCAGGTAGTCCTCGCGATTGTCATAGAAGAAGCGATCGTCGGTGCGGGTATACTGGAAGAAGTCCTGCAAGGACCCTTCGAACCCGACCTGCTCCATGATCGCGCGCATCTCGCCGTGGATGCGCTCGACTTCGCGCAAGCCGATCGCGTGAATCTGGTCGGCGGTGAGGTCGGTCGTCGTATAGTTGGTCAGCAGCGCCTGGTAGTATTCGGCACCGTCGTCGAGCCGCCAGATGCCGTCATCGGTCGGTGCGATCGCCTGCTGGCGCTTCATTTCGGCAAGCAGGCGCCCGTAAGCCGGGCGGGCCGAGGAATTCCACGCGGCGAGCGCATCTTCCTTCAGTGCGACGCGCGCATCGTCATCAATCTCGATGCCGTCGACCTTGCCCATGAAGTCTTCGATGATTGCATTGTCATCACCCGCATTGAGCAGGTTCTCGACGTCCGAAATCACGTAGGGGTAGACCCAGTCGGGCGGCATCACGCCGTCGTCCGCACGCGCACGCGCTTCCGCGATGAGGGTGTCGAGAGCAGGGGCAATCCCCTCGATGCGGCTGACATAGGCCTCGGCATCGCTCGCATTGCTCACGCGGTGGATGTTGATCAGGAATGCCGGGGCCTGGCTTTGCGCGCCGAACATCTGGTTGAAGATGAAACCGTTGCGACGGAACTTGTGGCTGCGTGCGCTGCGCTCGGCCATGGCGTTGAACAGGCGGTAGCTGAGGGCATCCTCGGCAGAGAGTTCGGCAAGATCGAAGCTTTCGCGCATGCGCGCCGCGGTCGACTGGGTCAGCTGCTCGCTACGCACCTCTGCGGCATCGCTCATGTCGTCCCAGCGTCCGTAGTCCTCGTCGCGGATGCCGCGATACGACTTGCCCATCGGCGACATCGCGAGGCTTGCGGCGTCGTATTCCTCGAAGAGTTCGGCCAGCGCCGCGCTCTTGGCCGGAGCCTGCACGACCGGGTCGGAAACTTCCGCCTGCGGCGCAGGTGCTGCCGAGCAGGCAGCGAGAACTGCGGCGGATGCGCAGGTGAAAAGGGTGCGGCTGCTGGCTCGCATGCGAAGTCTCCTCGAAGAAATAATCGAAAAGCGCCTGAGCACGAAGCTTGGGGTCAGTAAATAGTAAAAATCCGACAATCCGCATCGCGGGCGGAAGCGCGGCTGCCAAGTGGTTCAGGCATGACCAAGAAAAAAAGGGCGGCCCGTTGAAGAGCCGCCCTCTATAGGTGAGAACTCGTTGCATTGCTGCTCCGAGCCCTTCGGGTCGCAAAAGTGTGCTAGCCTGATTCTGTTACAGTTGATTGTATGCAGGCGACAGAGGATCTCATGCGCATGCATTTTGGCGGAAATTTACAACGCTGTCCCCAAGCGGGACTTTACCGCCCGCGCGCCGCTCGACAGCGGCTGTCGCTTCGATCATAGGCGGCGCGCCATGCTGTTCGAAATTGCCCGTCCCGCCCTGTTTTCACTCGATCCCGAGCGCGCCCACGGCCTCACGATCAAGGCCCTGAAGCTGTCGCCCAAGCGCGGCCCCGCCCGCGCCGGAGCGCTTGCGACAAGGGTCGCGGGGATCGAGTTTCCCAACCCCCTCGGCATGGCAGCGGGTTTCGACAAGGATGCCGAAGTACCCGATGAACTGCTTGGGCTCGGCTTCGGTTTTGCCGAGGTCGGCTCGGTCACCCCGCGTCCGCAGGCCGGCAATCCCAAGCCCCGCCTGTTCCGGCTGGTCGAGGACCGAGCGGTCATCAACCGGATGGGATTCAACAATGGCGGTGCCGAGCTTGCCCACGCGCGACTCCAACGCCGGGCAGGGCGCCCGGGTATCGTCGGCATCAACATCGGCGCGAACAAGGACAGCGAGGACCGGATCGCCGACTATGCGGCGATGACCCGCATCATGGCGCCGCTCGCGAGTTACCTTGCGGTCAATATCTCCAGCCCCAACACGCCGGGCCTGCGCGCCTTGCAGGATGAGGGCGCTCTCGTCGGCCTGCTTGAGGCCGTGTTCGAAGCCCGCGGCGAGCAAGGCCCGCCGGTCTTCCTCAAGGTCGCGCCCGATCTGGAGCCCGCAGACATCGATGCGATCGCGCGCATCGCAGGCGACACCGGCCTTGGCGCACTAATCGTCTCGAACACCACGATCTCGCGTCCGCCGCTTCGCTCGATTCACGCCGGCGAAGCAGGCGGCCTCTCGGGTGCGCCCTTGCGCGATCTCGCCCTCCAGCGCGTGCGCGACTTCCGCAAGGCGACGGGGGGCGCGATTCCGCTCGTCGGCGTCGGCGGCATTGCCGGCGCCGAGGATACCTGGGCACGGATCAAGGCGGGCGCGAGCCTCGTCCAGCTATACAGCGCGATGGTCTACGAAGGCCCCGGCCTGCCGCACCGCATCACGTGCGGGCTCGAAAGCCTGATGAAGCGCGAGGGCTTTTCCTCGATTGCAGAGGCGGTGGGAAGCGAATAGCGTCGCGCACGATGTACCGTATTGCCCTAGCTTCGCTCAGCGCCTTGGCCCTTACCGGGTGCCAGACCACACCTTCCACCCCGCAAGAGCCCATATTTATCGGGGCCGTCACGGCTGCCGACCCGCGTGCGCAGGAGGCCGGCGAAGAGATCCTCGCGAAGGGCGGAAGTGCAACGGATGCGGCAATCGCGGTCATGCTCGCGCTGACCGTGGTCGAACCGCAGAGTTCGGGCATCGGCGGCGGGGGTTTCCTCGTTCGCGGCGAGGCCGATGGCGATGTCACCACGTATGACGGCCGCGAAACCGCACCTTCGGGAGCCACGCCCGAGTGGTTCCTCGACGAGAATGGCGAAGTGCCGCCCTACATGCAGTCGGTCCGCAGCGGGCTGAGCGTCGGCGTGCCCGGCAATATCGCGCTCGCCGCCAAGGCGCATGAAGCGCATGGCAAGCTAGCATGGGCCGAGCTTTTCGAGCCCGCCATTCGCCTTGCGCGCGAGGGCTTCCGGATCAATCCGCGGCTCAACACTTCTCTCGCCCGCGCCCAAAACCGCGCTGCGTTCACCGCAGAGGGCCGCGCGCTGTTCTTCGGCAGCGACGAAGAGCCCCTGCCGGTCGGTACGCTTGTAATCAACGAAGCGCTTGCGCGCACTTTCGAGCAGATTGCCGATGGCGGCGCGCGAGCTTTCTACGAGGGCGAGAATGCGATGGGCGTCTCGCTCTTCGTCGCGCAGGATACGCCCAAGCCAGGCGGGATGACCTACCGCGACATCGCCGGTTACGAGGCGAAAGAGCGCGATGCGGTCTGCACATCTTATCGCGAATACCGCGTCTGCTCGATGGGCCCTCCGACGTCCGGCGGGGTCGCGGTGCAGCAGATTCTCGGCCAGCTCGAACGCTTCGACCTTGCCGCGCTCGGCGCCGACAATCCGGTCACCTGGCACCTGTTCCTCGAATCGCAGCGCCTCGCCTACGCCGACCGCGAGATCTATCTCGCCGATCCCGACTTCGTGACTGTCCCGGTCACGGGCTTGCTCGACAAAAACTATCTGGCACAACGCAGCGAGCTGATCTCAGCCGATAGCAGGATGCAGACGGTCGAGGCCGGCACGCCGCCGGGCGCGCTCAGAATCATGGCCGACGGCGACGAGCCCGAAGAGAAGGGCACCTCGCATTTCGCCGTTGTCGACAGCGCAGGCACTATGGTGAGCTACACCTCGACCATTGAAGGGGCTTTCGGATCGGGCCTGATGTTCGGAGGCTATTACCTCAACAACGAGCTCACCGATTTCAGCCGTTCGCCAGTCGTTGACGGGCGCGAAGTGGCGAACCGGGTCGAAGGTGGCAAGCGTCCGCGCTCGTCCATGTCGCCGACGGTGATCTACGATCCGGAAGGCAAACCATTCATGGCAGTAGGCGCGGCGGGCGGAACCACGATCCCGGTCTCGACCGTACGCAGCATCATCGGCGCGATCGATTTCGGCATGTCGGCAAGAGACGCTTTGGACCTGCCCTTCATCATGGCTTTCGGCGATCGCGTGCTGATCGAGGAAGGAACCTGGCTGGAATCCTCGGCGGATGCTTTCCGTGCGCTCGGCCACGAAGAGCTGATCGTGCGCCAGGCCCCGATCAAGGCCGGCGCCATCCTCTATCGCGACGGCACGTGGCAGAGCGAGCGCGATCCGCGGCTCGAAGGCGTGCTCGACCTGCCCTGAGGACGTTTGCGCAGGTCCGGGTACCCTCTCTTGCCGTGGCGCATCGGGGAGCCTAAGCATCGCGCCCGAGTTGACTGCATGAAAAAGTAATTTCGCTGAGGAGTCTGCCTGTGCTGTCGGATATCGATTCCGCCAACAATCTTGTCGAACTGTTCCTGAAGCGCGCCGATGCGCGCAGCGACAAGCCGTTCCTGGGCGCCAAGCGCGACGGCGAATGGCAGACGATCACATGGGGTGAAGCGGCCGAGCAGGTCTGCGTGCTCGCAGAGAGCCTCATCGCGCTCGGCCTGAAGCCCGGCGACCGCGTTTGCCTCGTGTCCGAGAACCGCCCCGAATGGTGCATCTCCGACCTCGCGATCATGGCGGCCGGCTGCATCACCGTGCCGACCTACATCACCAATACCGAGCGTGATCACGTCCACATCCTCGATAATTCGGGTGCGCGCGCGGTGATTGTATCGAACGAGAAGCTGCTCGGCCCGCTCCACGGCGCGCTGCAGGCCTCGGGCATTGCCGAACACGTCATCGGCATAGACGATCTCCATCGCCAGCAGTCAGGCAGCTTCGGCTATCACGACTGGGACGCGCTCACGACCGGTGATGCGGCATCGGCCCGCAAGGCAGTGGACGAACGCATCGCGCATATCGGGCGCGGCGACACGGCTTGCATCATCTACACGAGCGGCACCGGCGGTGCCCCGCGCGGCGTGATGCAGCACCACGGCGCGATCCTGTGCAATGTCGCGGGCGCGGCCGATATCCTGATCGAGGATTTCGGCATCCACGACGACGAGCGCTTCCTCTCCTTCCTGCCGGCGAGCCACGCCTACGAGCACACCGGCGGCCAGTTCCTGCCGATCGCGGTGGGCGCGCAGATCTATTATTCCGAAGGTCTCGAAAAGCTCGCCAGCAATATCGAGGAAACGAAGCCCACCATCATGGTCGTGGTGCCGCGCCTGTTCGAAGTGCTGCGCACGCGTATCATGAAGCAGGTCCAGAAGCAGGGCGGCCTCGCCGAAAAGCTGATGAACACCGCGCTCGAGGTCGGTGAGCGCCGCGCCGAGGGCCAGAAGAAGTTCGGCGACGGAATGAAGGACGCCGTGGTCGGTACCCTCCTCAAACCCAAGATCCGCCAGCGCTTCGGTGGAAGGATCAAGGCGATGGTCTCGGGCGGCGCGCCGCTCAACCCCGACGTCGGCATTTTCTTCGAATCGATGGGCCTCACCATGCTGCAGGGCTATGGCCAAACCGAGGCCGGCCCGGTCGTCGCCTGCAACCGCCCGAAGGCGGGCATCGCCATGCACTCGGTCGGTCCGGCCATGCGCGGGGTCGAGGTCAAGATCGCGGAGGACGGGGAAATCCTGTGCCGCGGCGAGCTGGTCATGCACGGCTATTGGCAGAACGAGGCTGAGACCGAGCGCACGATCAAGGACGGCTGGCTGCACACCGGAGACATCGGCCATCTCGACGAGAAAGAGCGGATCGTCATCACCGACCGCAAGAAGGACATGATCGTCAACGACAAGGGCGACAACATCGCCCCGCAGAAGGTCGAGGGCATGCTCACGCTGCAGCCCGAAATCGGCCAGGCGATGGTCGCGGGCGACAAGCGCCCCTACATCGTCGGACTGATCGTGCCCGACGCCGAATGGGCGCTCGATTGGGCCAAAGCGAACGGCAAGAAGTTCGATCTCAAGACCCTCAATGACGATCCCGAATTCCGCGCGGCCGTGCGCAAGGCGGTCGACCGGGTGAACAAGGATCTCTCGGTGATCGAGAAGGTCCGCCAATTCGCCTTCGCGGACGAGGGCTTCACCATCGAGAACGAGGAAATGACCCCCTCGATGAAAATCCGCCGCCACAAGATCAAGGAACGCTACGGCGACCGTCTCGACGGGCTTTACCGGAGCTGATTATGCGCAATTTGCTGACGATCGCCGCGCCCTTGGCCGCGGGGGCCACTCTTGCGGCCGGTGCGCATGCCAAGGACGCCGGGGAACCGCTGCCGTCGGCTCTCGAGGCCGGCTGGAATGGTGAACGGGTTTGCGAGCTGCGCCACCAGACCGACACGCACCGCGTCCTGCGCTGCACCTTCCCGCCGGGCGTGGGACATGAGCGCCACTACCACCCGGCGCATTACGGCTACGCACTGAGCGGAGGCACGATGCAGCTCACCAGCGAGAGCGGAACCCGCACGGCGACGCTAGAGACGGGCTCGGATTATTCGAGCGATGGTACGGAGTGGCACGAGGTCGTGAACGTGGGCGAGACCACGGTCACCTATCTGATCGTGGAAGAGCTTTAGGAAATGCGCTTGCGACAGATGGCCTCAATTTGACCGAGTTGGACGGCGAGATTTTGAACGCAAACTTCGAGCATCGCTAGAAAGCTACGCATATCCTCGGAAGAGTAGAACTTCGGAGGTTGATCTCTTCGCTCCCCGGACATGTACTCGGTCAACGAAACCTTCACACCATCTTGCTTGAATTCGAAAAGCCCATGCGCGAGTGCAGCGCGCTCCAACGAAAGTTCGTCCCACTCGACCAATCGCTGGATCGCGACCTTCTCGTGACCGCCAAAAGATTGGCATCTGAGCGCGGCGACGAGGGAACGACTTCGCGCTGCGGCCCCAGGGTGATTGTTCTCGGAATCTAGTTCGCCACCGGAATCACGGATGGCTTCAATGCAATCAGCGATCGCAACTTCGCCCCGTGAGAAATGATTCAAGCAATGACCGCGCCAGAAGTAGGCCAGATACTCTGGTCCAAGGTGTATGCTGGAAAGCCGAGTGGATTTTTTGACCGACATGCTCTGCGCAGCATAATTCGTCGACGCAATTTTTCTAGATTAAGCAGCCACTTCCTCGATGAACTCCGGATAGAAGCTCGGCGCGCGGTCGGACCAGCCCGGGGCGGTCGCGGCGGCTTCGCTCAGGCTCTGGAGGAGCATCTTGCGGCGTTCGGGGCGGATCTGCGGCAGGGCAGCGGCAGCGCAGAAGGCGCTTGGCAGCCACGGACGCGCTTCGGCACCGAGCAGGCGTTCGTAAAGGAATCGAAAGGCGGAGAAACACTCGATGCGCTCCTGCGCGAGGTCGAATGCGGCCACGCGGGTGATCTTGCCGATGAATTCCTCGATCGCATCGAAACCCGATTCGCTAGGGATCGAGCCCCGCAGTGCCTTGAGTTCCTGGTAGGCGACATACTGGCTGCGGATCGCGGCGGTCTCGCCCTGCGTGCGGCCCCAGATACGGAAGGCGTCACAACGGCTTAGCCCGATATCGAGGCTCCGGCGGATGTAGCGCTGTTCGGCTGCGGTGAAGCTGGCGAACTCGCGCATCTCGGCGATCGTCATCGAAGCGGCATTGGTAACGGCCATGAGTCGGCACTCCCTGTTTCAAGGGATACCCTGCATTGCGATGGTTAATTTTTGGTTTTGGGAGCCGCGAACTAGAGCTCGACGACGTCCTGCCAGTCCTCGTGGCGCTGGGCGAGCGCCTTGAAGAAGGGGCACAGCGGAATGATCGAAATGCCCTTCGCCCGCGCATCTTTTACCACATGCTCGGCAAGAGCCTGACCCACACCCTGCCCGCGCATGCTTTCGGGTACGCCGGTATGGTCGACGATGATCTTGGTCGGGTTCACGACCGAATAGGTGATCTCCGCAGGATCGCCACTGGCCGGACTGTAGACGTAGCGGCCCTTCGAACCTTTTTCTTCCAGTTCGATAGCAAGGTCGGTCATGGCGCTTCTCCTAGATCAGTCCGGCAAGGGGACTCGAAGGGTCGGCATATTTGCGCCGCCCCATGCGCCCGGCGAGATAGGCCTCGCGGCCCGCCTCGACTGCGAGCTTCATCGCGCGTGCCATGCGGATCGGGTCCTTGGCCTCTGCGATGGCGGTGTTCATCAGCACACCGTCGCAGCCGAGCTCCATTGCCACGGCAGCATCGCTAGCGGTACCGACACCCGCATCGACGAGTACGGGCACATTGGCACCCTCCACGATCAGGCGGATGGTGACCTGGTTCTGGATTCCGAGGCCCGAACCGATCGGCGCGCCCAGCGGCATGATGGCGACCGCGCCCGCTTCCTCGAGATGCTTGGCAGCAATCGGATCATCGACGCAGTAAACCATGGGATGGAAGCCTTCCTTGGCCAGCACCTCGGTCGCCTTCAGCGTCTCGCGCATGTCGGGATAGAGCGTCTTGGCCTCGCCCAGCACCTCGAGCTTCACGAGGTCCCAGCCGCCTGCCTCGCGTGCAAGGCGCAACGTGCGGATGGCATCGTCGGCGGTGAAGCAGCCCGCGGTGTTGGGCAGGTAGGTGACTTTCTTGGGATCGATATAGTCGGTGAGCATCGGCGCCTTGGGGTCACTGACGTTCACGCGGCGCACGGCAACGGTCACGATGTCCGCACCGCTCGCCTCGAGGGCTGCGGCGTTCTGCTCGAAATCCTTATACTTGCCGGTGCCGACGATGAGGCGACTCTTGAAGGTGCGCCCTGCAACGCTCCAAGTGTCGTCACTGCCGTCATCCTGCCCGCCGCCGACGAAATGGACGATCTCGAGCGTGTCGCCATCGGCGATGGTGTGGTCGGCAAGCTCGCTGCGCGGTGCGATCGTCCCGTTGTGCTCGACCGCCACCTTGGCAGGATCGAGATCGAGCTCGCGCACGAGGTCGGCGATGGTCTGGGCGGAGGTACGGCGGGTTTCGCCATTGACGGTCAGGCTGATCATAGCCCGCGTCACTTAGTCGCCGCAGCGCTCCTTGCAAGCGGCGGAGTGCACATGGCGCAGGTTGAGGATGTGACCGAGCGACACCAGCGCGACTCCGATGATGGTCAGGATCGCTTCCTTGTAGCCATGCGGGACGGCCAGCGCGCCGCCCATGAAAGTAAGACCGGTCATCGCGATCACGAAGGGTGCGGCCATCTTGTGGCGCAGCGCGCCCCAGCCGATGGCGACGGCCGCGACGAGCGTCGCGATCGCAAGGCCCCAGCGATGGATTTCAGGCGCGAAGAAGAATTCCCCGCCGATGCCGAGGCCCGACACCAGCACGATGCTGGCAAGGCAATGCAGCGCGCAAAGACCCGAAAGCCCGATACCGAAACGGTCGAGCCTCCGACGAGATCGGCAAGATGGCGCGTTGCAACATGTCACTGCAGATATGTGATAGTATCACCTGTTACAAGAGCCAGTTGCGATCCGGGACGCATTTTGTCGCTTGCTGTGGCCGGTATGCCGATTGAGCCATTTGCACTTGCGATTTTCGCGCCGGACAGCACATAGCGCACATCATGAACGAGACCGCCTCTCGCGCCCGCCCGCTGCTGCTGTCCAACTGGCTCCTTATTGTCGCCTTCAAGGTCGTCGTGATCGTGACGGTGGGTGGCATCACGCGCCTTACCGAAAGCGGGCTTTCGATCACTGAATGGAAGCCGATCCTGGGAGCCTTGCCGCCGCTGAACCAGGCCGACTGGGAAGCGGAGTTCGAACTCTACAAGAAGATCCCGGAGTATATCGAGATTAACGGGCCAGCTGGCATGGATCTCGAAGCGTTCAAGACGATCTACTGGTGGGAGTGGATCCACCGCCAGCTCGGTCGGTTGATCGGTCTTGCTCTGGCGGTCCCGCTCGCGATCTTCGCTGCGCGCAAGATCATCCCGCAGGGCTATTTCTGGCGCCTCCTCGCGCTGGTGGCGCTGGTCGGCCTTCAGGGCAGCTTCGGCTGGTGGATGGTGGCCTCGGGCCTCGAGTCGCGCACCGACGTGAGCCACTTCCGCCTTGCGATCCACCTGTGCACCGCATTGATCCTGCTCGGCGGCCTTATCTGGACCGCGCTCGACCTGCGCGCCCTGGCCAAGGGTCATGAGCGCCCGGCCCGGATGCTCGCCGTCGGCGGCTGGACCGGCGTGATCCTGTTCATCCAGCTGCTCCTCGGCGCCTGGGTTGCTGGCCTGAACGCAGGCCTCGCCTCGGATAGCTGGCCACTGATGCAGGGCCGCTTCATTCCCGAATACGATACGTCGAAGGGCATTTTCTGGGCCCTCACGCACGACCCCTTCCTGATCCACTGGATGCACCGCTGGTGGGCCTGGGTCGCGGTCGCTGCGCTCGTCATCATGGCCCGCAAGGTGAAGCCGGTGAACCGCAAGGCGTCGATTGCCATCCACTCGGCGTTCGGCATCCAGATCCTGCTCGGCATCGCGACGGTCATGACGGGTGTCGATTTCTATCTCGCCGTGCTGCACCAGCTGGTGGGCGCGCTGCTCGTGGCGGCGTACGCCTGGGGCGCCCACGCGATAGGCCACGAGGGATGACCGCGCTGATCTACTGCCCCTTTCCCGATCGGGAGACGGCAGAGAAGATCGGCGCGCAACTGCTCGACGAACAGCTGATCGGCTGCATCAATATCGGCGGTCCGATCCGTTCGCTCTTCGTCTGGGACGGGGAGAGAGGCGAAGGTGAGGAAGTCCCCGCACTGCTCAAGACAGATGCCTCGAAGTTGCATCAAGCTATTGATCGCATTGAACACTTGCACCCTTACGATACCCCCGCAATAGTAGGTTGGCCCTGCGAGGCGAGCGCCGGAACGAGCGCCTGGCTGGGACAATTGAACGGGGGAATTCGGGTGTCGCAAGCTAGTCGCAGGAATATTCTGAACGCCTTGGGGTGGTGCGCCGCACTGCCTGCGCTTTCCATTTCCATCCCGCTCTCCGCGAGCGAGCGTATGGTGAGCTTTCCTAAAGGCCCTCTGCGTCTGAGGCGTGAGCTGGAGCGCGGTCTCGGGGGCGGCGCAAGCCTACTCGTGACCCGTGAATGGGAATGCCGCTTCAGCACGCTCGAAAGCGGTGCGAAGATCGAGGCACGGCAACTCGCCGTCACGGTCGATGCCCCTCCCACGCTTGCTTCGCTGGCGGAGATAGAGCGCAAGCGTGAAGTCACCGGCCTCTTTCCACTGACGCTCGACAGCAATGGCGTGATCGTCGGCTGGCCTGAAGGCGATGCGAGCATCCAGCACGCCGTCGAGCGCGCGTCGCGGGTTATCGAGGAGCGTGCGAGGGAGCAGGCTGCATCGCAGGACGTAAGGCGCCAGCTTGCCGAGATCGGCCGGACGGCAGCCTCGCTGGTAAGCCAGGTCCCGCGCGACCTGTTCTTCCCGCAGGCGGGCAAGCGTAGCGAAAGCCGCGCACTCGACCTGCCCGGCGGCGCCGAAGGCAGCTACGAGGTTTCGGTCAGCGTGAGCGCCGAACCCGCCAACGGCCTGCTGAGGCAGAGCGAGCGCCGGATCGTCACCCGGATCGGCAACAGCGCAAGGGTGTCGCGGGAGACCTGGGCGATCGCTTGATACCCTGCCCGGAACCCTGTCGGTATTATTTTACCTCCGCTCTGATCCGCAGAATTGCTTGACGAATCGCATGCACACCGCCATTTGGCGCCCGCTTAGCGGCTCCTCGAGCAGGGGCCGCGCAATCGTTTAGCGCCACAAGCACGGCGCGATAACTCGAGCAAACGGACATCAAGCCATGAAGGCTCTCACGAAAGTGACCCAGTCGGCCAAGCCGGCAGAGGTCGAAAAGGACTGGCACATCATCGACGCGGAAAACCTCGTCGTCGGCCGTCTCGCGGCGATCATCGCCAACATCCTGCGCGGCAAGCACAAGCCGAGCTACACGCCGCATGTCGATTGCGGTGATCACGTCATCGTCATCAATGCCGACAAGGTGAAGTTCACCGGCAAGAAGATGGACGACAAGATCTATTACAAGCACACCGGCCACCCGGGCGGCATCAAGGAAACCACCCCTGCCAAGGTGCTGGGCGGTCGTTTCCCCGAGCGCGTCCTCGAAAAGGCCGTGCAGCGCATGATCCCGCGCGGCCCGCTTGGCCGTGCGCAGATGAAGGCGCTCCACCTCTACAACGGCACCGAGCATCCGCATGAGGGCCAGAAGCCCAAGACGCTCGACGTCGCTTCGATGAACCGCAAGAACAAGGCTGTTGCGTAATGGCTGACGAAACCAAGAACGAAACCGTCTCGGATCTCGCAGATCTGAAGGACATCGCTGGCGACGCACCTGAAGGTGATTCGGCAGAAATCGCTGCCAAGGCCGACGTTCCCCTGCGCGAGCAGGAGCTCGACGCCCAGGGCCGCGCCTATGCAACCGGTCGCCGTAAGGACGCCACCGCACGCGTGTGGCTCGTCCCCGGCAGCGGCAAGATCACCGTCAACGGCAAGGACCAGGAAGTGTACTTCGCACGTCCGACGCTGCGTCTCGTGATCGACCAGCCGTTCGCCATCACCGAGCGTCAGGGCCAGTACGACGTCGTCGCCACCGTTCGCGGCGGCGGTCTCTCGGGCCAGGCCGGTGCGGTCAAGCACGGCATCAGCCAAGCTCTCGCCAAGTACGAGCCGGCCCTGCGTTCGACGGTCAAGGCCGCCGGCTTCCTCACCCGCGACAGCCGCGTGGTCGAGCGTAAGAAGTACGGTCGCGCCAAGGCACGTCGTAGTTTCCAGTTCTCGAAGCGCTAAGTTTCGACACCGATCTTTACGATCACCGAGGAAGGGCGGTCCCACGAGGGGCCGCCCTTTTCGTTTGCGCCGAGTTGTCTTTCTCGCAGCGAACCCGAAAGGCTCAGCGCTGGAGCGTCATGATGCCCCATGCGAGGGCGGTGCCCGCGAAGAACAGCGGCCAGCTCCACCACATTTCGTATTGATAGATTTCCTGTCGGAAGATCGCGAGGTACCCTCCGCGCGAGCCCTGGCTGCCCACCACGAGCGCCACCACATATGTCAGGATCGAGCCCAGCGGCACGGCCTTGAACAGTTCGATCACCGGCTTTCCCCCATGGCTCCGGTCAGTGTGGCTCAGGGTGAACCTCGCGTCTCCGGGTTTCGAAACCGATGACGGCGGTGGTTAATGCACCGGAGGATCGACCCGCGGAATCTGGCGAACGGGCGCAACCGGGTCTTCCGGATCGCGGGGCGGGAGCGCGTTCTCGGGGACGTCGTCGATCTGCATGTCCGCAGTCTCGACATGCTGCAGGTTACGCACCGCGACGGTCAGGCGGCTGCCGTCCCATTCGATTTCGTTGAAGCTGCACGGTGTCGAACGGGTACGCTGCGACAGCGTGCCAGCACCGATCATGCGGACCGGCCCCTCGCTCGTATCCTCCATGATGTCGAAGGCGTCATGGACGTGCCCCGAAAGCACCGCCTCGACCGGGCGGCGGGCGAGCGCACGCAGCGCCTTCTCCCCGTTCTTGGTCAGCGCGGTTCCCTGCGTCCCCACTTCACGCAAGGGGTGGTGGACCGCGACGAGGGCGCGTTGTCCCTCGGGCATGGCATCGATCGCTGCGAGGCATTTCTCCAGCGCGGCATCGGTAACCCAGCCCTTCGACCAATTGAGCCGCGGCTGCGCGCGGACGGCCGTCTTGAGAGGAATGATCGCCAGATTACCGAGGTCGAGCTCTTTCTCGACCTTGTCCTTCATGCCGTTGAACCGGCGATAGGGATCAAGAAAGCGCTCGATCGGATTGAAGTATGGCATGTCGTGATTGCCCACTTCGACCGTCACCGGTGCATCGAGCGAATTGATCCACTCGGTAGCTGCGGCGAATTCGCGGTGCCGCGCGCGCATGGTGAGGTCGCCCGTGATGGCGACGGCATCTGGCCGTTTCTCGGCGATTTCCTGCTTCACCCAGTCGAGCGCCCGATTGTTTTCGAGGCCGAAATGGACGTCCGATAGATGGAAGATGCGACGCGCGTCAGTAGCCATGGGCGCGCGCTAGCAGATTGGCACGGCGGCGCGCCAGCCTCAGATTCGCCCGGAAAGGATTAGCCAGGCGGTCGCGAGGTTGAGCGCGCTGTAGATACCATAGGCGACGGCTGCGCCGGCCCAGCCCTGCGCTGTGAGCAGCATCGCCACGACGAGCACGACGAATTCGAAACCCAGCGAGAAGCGCCCGCCGCTGCGCTTGTAGAAGCCCGGCAGCGCATCGAGCATCGGGTGGCGACTCTCCAGCACGGCCTTCTGCATGGCGAAATTCGCGGTTCCGAGGATGAAGAGCAGGAAAATCAGCATCCCTCCAAAGATAGGTGTGCCGTTCGCCGATTGCCAATCGCACTTCGTCGGTACTTCTCGACCATCGGTCCAGAATGCGTTCCCGCCCGTCGATAGCTGCGTGCAATTACAGTTGTAGCTGCGCAATACAGGTTGTGCGGCGGGTCCGGTAAGACAGTCCCCCAGTAAAGTTAGGGCCCGCCGCAGACCCGGAGGAAAAACCCATGAAGAAGACCCTCACAGCTCTCGCAATTGCCGCTTTTGCACTCCCTGCCAGCGCGCAGACCGCTTCGTTCGAAGTCGAATATCGCGACCTCGACCTTGCCAGCGCGCACGGCCAGAAAACCCTCGAAGAGCGCATCGACGTCGCGGCCCGCAAGGCCTGCCGTTACAGCCGCCACGAGACCGGCTCCCGCATGCGCAGCGCAGATACGCGCCGCTGCTACCTCGAGGCAAAGGCCTCGGCGTCCAAGAAATTCGCAGCTGTCAAAGAGCAGCGCGCGAACGGCGGCTGATCAACCCCCAGCCCGCTACAACCTGCGCCCCGGCCGGATTGCAGTCCCCCGGCCGGGGCGCTTTTATGTTTGGATTCCCTCAAACGCCGGGCGCGACGCGTCCGCGTCCCTGGGCTTCGCCGCATTGGCGGCGGCGCGCGGTCGCGCTTTGACTGCCGTGACCAAGAACAGTTCGATTAATCTGGCGGTGGCCCGGTCCGCGAACAGCGGACCGCAAGGGCGACCGCCCGCAGCGGGTGCAGCTTGCTGCATGTCAAGCGAGGACGAACCGACGGAGGTCGGCTCGAAAAAGCAAGGAAACTTACCGTCCCGCCATCGCCTTTACCTTGGGAAGGTAGGTCCGGCCGATGCGCAGCGCTTCGCCGTCTTCCATTTCCACCGACCACACGCCCAGGCCATCGTGGCGCAGGCCCTTGATGCGGTCCTTCCTGAGGATGGTCGAGCGGTGGATGCGAATGAACTTGGCCGGGTCGAGCCGCTTTTCGAGACCGGCGATGGTCTGCAGCAGCAGGTAGGATCGGTCCTCGACATGGAGGCGGACATAGTCGCGCTCAGCATCGATGCGCGAAACTTCCTCGGTGTCGATCCGGATCAGCTCGCTGCGATGCGGGATCCACAGCTCCTCGAGCCACTTGCTCTCCTCGCGGTCGCCATCGCCGCGGCGGGCCAGCGCACGCTGGATCGCGCGTTCGAGGCGTTCCGGCTTCACCGGCTTCAGGACATAATCGACCGCGTCGAGATCGAAGGCCTCGACCGCGTAATTGTCATGTGCGGTCACGAAGACGACCGCGGGGCGCTGCTCCTGCTTGGCGAGCGTCTTGGCAACCGAAAGACCGTCGACTTCGGGCATGGTCATGTCGAGCAGGATGAGGTCGGGCGTGAGCGCCTCGACCAGCCGCAGGGCCTGTGCCCCGTCGCTCGCAGTGCCGACCACGTTGAGGGCATCCATCTTGCTGCAAATCACCTGCATGCGTTCGACCGCCAGCGGTTCGTCGTCGACGATCAGCGTGCGCAGCTTGTCTTCGGTTTCCTCAGCCATGCTTCACCATGGGTAGCCTCAATTCGGTTTCATAGCCATCGATCGACTGGCCGGAAGAAATCGTCGCCTCCTGGCCGAAGCGCGCTTCGAGCCGGTCGCGTACATTGGCGAGGCCGATGCCGAAACCGCCCGAGTGGCCGGTCGGAACGCCGGGGCCATTGTCGCTGACGCGGATCACCAGGCGGCCGTATTCCTCCCGTGCGACGATGCTGATCGTCACAGGCTGCGCGCTCGCCGACACACCGTATTTGACCGAGTTCTCGACCAGCGGCTGAAGGATCATGCCCGGGACCTTGAGCTGGGCGAGCTCGCTCGGCAGGTCGACGCGCACCTTGAGGCGGTCGGGGAAACGCACCGATTCGATCTCGAGATAGTGCTCCTGAAGGTCGATCTCGTCCTCGAGGCTGACATCGCCGGTCGAATCGTCGGCCAGAGAATGGCGGTAGAAGCGCGAGAGCGACTGGATCATTTCCTCAGCACGGTCGGCCTTGCCGGTCATTACCAGCGAGGACAGCGAATTGAGCGTGTTGAAGAGGAAATGCGGGTTCACCTGGTACCGCAGGCTCCGCAGCTCGGCCGCCTTGGCAGCGGTGCGGAAGCGTTCGCCGCGCCGTTCGGCGGCGCGCGCACGCGCACCGGCGACGATCGCGAGGTACAGCGCTGCCCATGCGAGCAGCAGGAAGTAGCGGCTGAGGGCAAGATCGGTCAGGCGGCGCCAGTAGTCAGCTGCCGTTGGCGCAGGTTCGATCACGATGGACGCGGGACCCGGTGACGAGGGATCGCCGGCATCGCGCCGCGAGCCACCCTCGGCGCCCTGCCCCGGGATATCGAGCAGCAGGTTGCCCGATTCGTCGCGGCGGATGGTGAGGCCGCGCTGTTCGCCGATCTTCTGGCGGACCTCGTCCTCGATCGGCGCGAAGATCATCGTGTTGATCTGCGCAATCGCGAGCGATGCGGGCACTGCCGCAACGATGGCGACACCAACCTTGAAGGCGAGGCTGCGCGCATCGAAGAGGCGGAGGAACATCCACAGCAGGACGGTAATCCCTCCACCTGCGAGGCACACGACGGCGCGCCTCCACAGCAGCTCGTTCTGCATTTCGAGCCCGACCACGGCGCCGCGCGCGGTGATCAGCAGGAAGTAGGCAATCCACAGGCCGACGATGGACAAGGCGATGACCTTGACCGGCGCACGCGCCTCGGTGCGATTAATCTGGGGTTCAGCGTCCGACACGGTCTCTAAATGGCGTTTTGACGGGGCGAAGGCCAGCGCCGCCGTCGAATACGCATTGCCGTTTGTCGAGCAGGAACGCCCCTTAGGCGGTCTCGACCTCGCCTTTCGCGATCTTCTCGCGCCAGCGCGCCGGGGCGAGCGTGTGGACATTGTTGCCTGCCGCATCGACCGCGACTGTCACCGGCATGTCCTGCACCTCGAACTCGTAAATCGCTTCCATGCCGAGATCCTCGAAAGCGACGACCTCAGCGCCCTTGATCGCGCGACTGACGAGATAGGCGGCGCCGCCGGTGGCCATGAGATAGGCGACCTTGAAGCGGCTGATCACCTCGACCGCATCGTGACCGCGCTCCGCCTTGCCGATCATGGCAAGCAGGCCGAGGTCGAGCATCATCTCGGTGAACTTGTCCATGCGGGTGGCCGTGGTCGGGCCAGCCGGTCCGACAACTTCGCCCATAACCGGATCGACCGGGCCGACATAATAGATCGCGCGGCCCTTGAACTCGACCGGCAGCTCCTCGTCCTTCTCGAGCATGTCGTGGATGCGCTTGTGCGCCGCATCGCGTCCGGTAAGCATCTTGCCCGAGAGCAGCAGGCGATCGCCATGCTCCCAGCTCGCCACTTCCTCGGGCGTGAGATTGTTGAGATCGACGCGCTTGGCCGCCGCATCCGGCTGCCAGGTCACATCCGGGTACTCGTCGATATTCGGCGGATCGAGATAAGCGGGGCCCGAGCCGTCGAGCGTGAAATGCGCGTGGCGCGTGGCGGCGCAGTTCGGGATCATCGCGACAGGCTTGCCCGCCGCGTGGCAGGGCGCATCGAGGATCTTCACGTCGAGCACGGTCGAAAGGCCGCCGAGGCCCTGCGCGCCGATACCCTGCGCGTTGACGGCATCGAAAATGTCGATCCGCAGCTGCTCGATATCGTTCTGCGCGCCGCGCTGTTTCAGTTGGCCCATATCGATCGGGTCCATCAGCGATAGCTTGGCGAGCTTCATGCAATGCTCTGCCGTGCCGCCGATGCCGATGCCGAGCATGCCCGGCGGACACCAGCCCGCACCCATCGAGGGCAGCTGTTCGACGACCCAGTTCACGATGTTGTCGCTGGGGTTCATCATCTTGAACTTCGACTTGTTCTCGCTGCCGCCGCCCTTGGCCGCGACATCGACAGAGATCGTATCGCCCGCCACCATCTCGACCGAGAGGACACTGGGCGTGTTGTCGCGCGTATTGCGGCGGGTGAAGGCGGGATCGGCGAGGATCGAGGCGCGCAGCTTGTTGTCGGGATGGTTGTAAGCCTGGCGCACGCCCTCATCGACCACTTCCTGCAAGCTGCGGGTCGTGTCGAGGCGGCAGTTCATGCCCCACTTGACGAAGACGTTGACGATGCCGGTGTCCTGGCAGATCGGGCGGTGGCCCTCGGCGCACATGCGGCTGTTGGTGAGGATCTGCGCGATCGCGTCCTTGGCCGCCGGACCCTGCTCGGCCTCATAGGCTTCACCCAGCGCCCGGATATAATCCATCGGATGATAGTAGGAGATGTACTGGAGTGCGTCTTTCACGCTCTCGATTAGGTCTTCTTCCTTGATTACCACCATGCCGTTCATCGCTGCGCGTTCCCATGTTGCAGAATTGCGCTCCCCGATAGGCGCGTTTGCGGCCATCGGTCAAAGCGCTTGGAAGCAAAGGGTCTTGCGCCTAAGGCAACGCCCAGTGACAGACCCTATCGAGGACAGGGCTTGCCAAGCCGTGTTATCGATGTAATACAGCCCCTCGGATACTTATGACCACTACGACCAAGACCCGCCCCGACTACGCCGCCGCCCGCAAGGCGATGATCGACAGCCAGCTGCGCACCAGCGGCGTGAACGAGCCCTTCGTGCTCGAGCGCATGGGCAGTGTCGCGCGTGAGGATCACGTGCCCGAGAACGCCAAGGGCACCGCCTATATGGACCGCGCGATCCGGCTCGTGGACGGGGGCTTCCTGCCCGCTCCGCTGTTCCACGGCGCGATGCTGGCCGAGGCGAGCCCGAAGAGCGACGACAAGGTCCTCGTGGTCGATGGCGGCAGCGGTTACCTGACCGCGCTGGTCGAACCGCTGGTGGCATCGGTCAAGACGATCACCCCGGCAGAGGCGCTGAAAGCCAAGAAGGGCGACTACACGCTCGTCCTCGTCGACGGCGCGATCGAACATGTTCCGGCCAATATGGCCAAGCTGGTCGCCGAAGGCGGCCGCATCGTCACCGGCCTGGTCGAGCGCGGCGTCACCCGTCTCGCCACTGGCCGCAAGGCAGGCAAGGCGCTGGCACTTCTGCCGCTTGCCGAAATGGGCGTGCCGCGCATGGGCGCTTTCGACAAACCGGCCAGCTGGAGTTTCTGAATGCAGACGGGAGGGGTCATGAAAAAGCTGGCAGTTTCGGGAAGCGTGGTCGCGCTCGCCCTGTCGACGACTCCTGCCCATGCGGACACGCTGCAGGAAGCGCTGACCGATGCCTATGTGAACAACCCGACGCTGGAGGCCGCCCGTGCCAACCAGCGCGCTACCGACGAGGGCGTGCAGATCCAGCGCGCGCAGGGTCTCCCGTCGATCACAGCCAGCGGCAACTACATCGAGTTCATCAAGAACTCGCCCAATAGCTTTACTGCGCCCGATCGCCGGCTGCAGGTCGGCCCCGATCTCACCGTGCCGGTCTATTCCGGCGGCGCCGTGCGCAATGGCATCAAGGCAGCGCGCGAGCGGGTCGATGCCGGACGCGCAGACCTGCGTGCGACCGAGAGCGCGATCTTCAGCCAGGTCGTTGCCGCCTATATGGATGTGCTGCGCGGACAGGCGCTGGTGGCCCTGTCGGCAAACCAGGTCGACGTGCTGACGGTCAATCTCGAGGCCACCGGCGACCGCTTCGAGATCGGCGACCTGACGCGCACCGATGTCGCGCAATCGCAGTCGCGCCTCGCCGTGGCGCAGAGCGACCTGCGGAGCGCACAGGCAACCCTGATCCAGGCCCGCGAGACCTATATCGCGCTGGTGGGCGATGCGCCGCAGGACCTGCAGGCGCCCCCGCCGCTGCCCGGCCTTCCCGATAGTGCCATCGAGGCGGTCGATGTCGCGCTCGAGAACAATCCCGACCTGATCGCTGCAAAGGAGCGCGCGCAGGCCGCGGGTTACGATAGCGAAGTGGCCGGAGCCGGCCGTCTGCCGACGCTCTCGCTGTTCGCCGGCGCGGATTACACCAATTACTTCGACACGCTTGCCGGTGGTGCAGGCGGGATCGCCCAGAACGAGACCACCGCCAATGCCGGCGTGCAGGTCAGCATCCCGATCTTCCAGGGCGGCCTTCCGGCTGCGCGCCAGCGCCAGGCGATGGCCCGCGAATCGGCGGCGCTCGAACAGGTGATCGCGACCGAGCGTGACGTGATCGCGCAGACCCGCGCATCCTATTCGAGCTGGCAGGCAAGCCTTGCCATTATCGAAAGCTCGCAGGCAGCCGTCGATGCAGCCACGCTGAGCCTCGAGGGCGTGCGCGCCGAGAACTCGATCGGCAACCGCACCATTCTCGATGTGCTCAACGCCGAACAGGAACTGCTTTCCGCACGCGTTCAGCTCGTGACCGCACGCCGCAACGCCTATGTCGCCGGCTTCTCGCTGCTCGCAGCCATGGGCCGCGCCGAAGCACGCGACCTCGGCCTCGGCGACGAGGGTGTGCTCTACGACCCGATCGACAATTACGAGCGCGTTGGCGGAAGCATCTGGGACTGGGGCCGCGACCCCGAGCCGACAGCCAAATCGACCCGTACGGTCGACATCCCTCCCGCCACCTCGGATGTTGCCGAGGTGCAGGGTCCGCAGGATTGACCACGCGCTGGATTGAAGACGGGGCCGATTGGCCTTAGCACTGGAATCCTTCCCGATTCGGGATCGGACTTGAGGCAAGGGCAGGGCGCAAGATGCAGAACAACGGCGAACCGTCGGTCGAAGAAATCCTCGACTCGATCAAGAAGGTGATCGCGCGCGACAGCGGCGAGACGCCTGCCGCCGCATTCGGCCGTCGCCGCGGCCTCGTAGCCGGAAGCACCGAGCCTGCCGATGCCGAAGAAGCCGAGGAAGTGCTCGAACTGGGCGCGGAGCTAGGCGAGGAACTCATCCTCGATGAAGACGCGCTGGACGACGATGCCGCGATCAACGCCCGTTTCGGCGACGAGTCGGGCGAAGACGAGGAAAGCCTCGACGAAAGCCTGATCGCCGACGCGACGCGCAGCGCGATGCAGCAGAACTTTGCGGCGCTCAGCATGCTCGCAAAGCCCGGCAAGCAGCCGCAGATCGTGCGTTCGGGCGAAACCTCGCTCGAAGGCCTCGTTCGCCAGATGCTGCGCCCGATGCTCGCCCAGTGGCTCGACGACAACCTGCCCTCGATGGTCGAGGAACTGGTCAAGGCCGAGATCGCGCGCATCGCCGGCAAGAAGCGCTGATTCCCCTTACGCAAGGCTGCATAGCGCGCTAGACCGCGCAGCCATGACTGCAATCAAACGGGCCGCATTCCCGCTCGCCAGCGCTATCGCGCTCATCGCCACTCCTCTCGCCGCGCAGGCCGATGCCTCGCCTATGCAGGCGAAGGACCTCGTCACCATGCCGCGCCTCGGCAGCCCGACGGTTTCGCCCGACGGTACGATGGCGGTCTATTCGGTGACGACCACCGATAGCGAGACTTTTGAGCGGTCGGGCCAGCTCTACCTGCGTTCGATCGCCGACGAGGACACAGCACCGATTGCCCTCGACCTCCAGGCCGCCTCGGCACGCTTTGCTGGCGATGGCTGGCTCTATTACCTCGCGGCGGGCGAGGGGAGCGACGCCACGCAGGTCTGGCGCACGCGCCTCGCTGCCGACGGCTCCATGTCCGGCACCGCGCAGGTCAGCGACATCGCCCGCGGCGTGCATGGTTACAGCGTTGCGGACAATGGCGCGAAGATTGCGATCTGGACCGATATCGCACGCAGCTGCACCGTTCTCTCTTGTGACGACAGCGCGCAGGCCCACCTTCCGGGCCCCGGCGACGGGCGCCTCTACCAAGGCGATGGCGGCTTCTTCCGCCACTGGGACAGCTGGGAAACCCCCGGCATCTACACCCGCGTGTTCGCTGCCGATCTGACCGACGGCGTGGCGGGCGAATTTACGCCTGCCGATGGACCGCTCGGCGCGGGCGGGCCGCAGGGCGACACGCCGACCAAGCCGTTCGGCGGCGGCGAGGACGTGGCTTGGGCTCCTGACGGTTCGGGCCTCTACTTCGTCGCGCGCGAGGGCGGGGCGAGCGAGCCCTATTCCACCAATCTCGACATCTGGTGGTCGGACCTCTCGGGGAATGCGCCCACCAATCTCACGGCCGCCAACGAAGCCCTCGACGGCTTGCCCACGCCTTCGCCCGACGGCCGGCACCTCGCCTATGTCGCGATGTCTCGCCCCGGTTACGAAAGCGACCGTCAGGTCATCATGCTGCGCGATCTCGAATCCGGCGAAACGCGCGCGCTGACGCAGGATTTCGACCGCAGCTTCTACACGCTCGCATGGACGCCCGACTCGCGCTGGATCGTGGCGACCGCACAGGACGTGCTCGATACTCCTGCCTTCCGGATCGATCCGCGCAGCGGCGCGGTCGAACGCCTCGACCTGATGGCGGGCAATGAAGCGCATATCGGCAATGTCACCCCGCTCGCCGGCGGCGACCTCCTCTTCACGCGCGATCTCGATCGGCGCACCTTCGGAAATGTTCCTTTCGAAGGACTGGGGCATGGCCGAACCCCTCACGCAGGTCGCCACCCCGACGATCGGCAAGTTCGCGCCCGTGGTGGTCGAACGTTTCAGCTTCGCCGGCGCCAACGGCGAAACCGTCTGGGGCCAGATCACCAAGCTCGAGGGGCACGAGGGCAAGATGCCTGCGATCCTCTACGTCCACGGCGGACCGCAAGGCTCTTTCAACGACGGCTGGTCGAGCCGCTGGAACCCGCGTGTCGTCGCGAGCCAGGGCTATGCAGTGATCTCGGTCGATTTCCACGGCTCCACCGGATACGGGCAGGAGTTCACCGACAGCATCAACGGCGACTGGGGCGGCAAGCCGCTCGAGGACCTCAAGCTAGGCCTCGCCGCAGCAATCGAACGAGACACCCAGATCGACGGCAGCCGCGCCTGCGCCATGGGTGCGAGCTACGGCGGCTACATGATGAACTGGATTGCCGGGAACTGGCCCGATCGCTTCGATTGCCTCGTCCAGCACGACGGCCTCTTCGACATGCGCAGCTTCTACTACACGACCGAGGAACTGTGGTTTCCCAAGTGGGACTTCGGCGGCAGCTACACCGAGAACAGCGAGCTCTACGAGCGCTGGAATCCGGTGAACCACGTCGACAAATGGCAGACGCCGATGCTCGTGATCGCCGGCGAGAAGGATTATCGCGTGCCCTACACGCAGGGTCTCGCCAGCTTCACCGCACTCCAGGAGCGCGGCATCGAAAGTCAGCTGCTTGTCTTCCCGAACGAAAACCACTGGGTGCTCGGCGCGAAGAACTCGCTGCAATGGCACAACACGGTCTTCAACTGGCTCGATCGCTGGCTGAAGCCCGGTGAGTAAGAAGGGCAGCCTCGAAAAGGCGCAAAAAGCACTCGGCAAGATCGGCGGCGAGACGGCCGAGCGGCAGATCTTCCTGTGCGCGGTGAGCGAGAAACAGAAGTGCTGCTCGCGCGATGACGGGAAGGCGGCCTGGAACTACCTTAAGAAGCGGCTGAAGGAGTTGAAGCTCGTCGGTCGCGGGGGAACCGTACAGCGGACCAAGGCGGATTGCCTTCAGATCTGCGCGCACGGGCCCATCGCCGTCGTCTGGCCGGACAACGTCTGGTACCATTCGTGTGACGAGGAAGTGCTCGAGGCGATCATCCAGCACCACCTGATCGGCGGCGTTCCGGTCGAAGAATACCGCCTGCAGAGCGGCGAGCCGGCTTAATTATCGGGATCGTTGTCGGGCAGGGTGTTATCGACCGACTCGTCATGGCCCGTTCCCGATGACAGGAACACCAGGCCCATCAGCGCGCCTGCCAGCAGCATCACGAAGCCCACGCCGAGCGCGGTCGCGATGTAGAAGTGCACCGAGACCTCGCCGCCGAACTTGTAGAGCAGGGCCATCGCGATCGCGACAAGGCCGATCGTGAACAGCAGCAGGGAGCGCATGATGCGCCGATAGCGGGCCCATGCGAATGCAGCTGCTTCGGGATCGTCGAGCGGTGAATTGCCAGTCATCGGCGGCCCACATGGACGTCAACGGCCCGCGTTTCAACGCCTTCGGGGCCGCTCGCTGGCTTTTCGCGGCCAAAAGTGGCATTCTTTCGTGGTCAGTTGAGGAGGCGCGAATGAACATTGGGAACCTGATCGAGGCCCGGGCGAGTTCGGACATCATCTCGGTCAATGTCGACCAGCCCGTCAGGGAAGCGGTGAAACTGCTCGCTTCGAGGCGCATCGGTGCGCTGCCGGTCATGTCCGGTGGCAGGGTTGCCGGGATCTTCTCCGAACGTGACGTGATCTACCGGCTGGCCGATGAAGGGTCCGCCTGCCTCGATCGCCCGATTGGCGAGGTGATGACCTCTCCCGCCATCACGACGACCAGCGACACGCCTATACTAGATGCACTTTCGCTGATGACGAAGCGTCGTATCCGCCATCTTCCGGTAATCGATGGGAAGGCGATGTGCGGCTTCATCTCGATCGGCGATCTCGTGAAGGCACGACTGGACGAGATCCAGCACGAAGCCGAAGCGATGCGCGAATATATCCAGACCGCTTGAGACCAGGCGCAACGCCTCCTACATCGCGACCATGGCCGAAATGCTCACCCTGACCGACGCCGCCGCCAAGCGCGTGGCCGCTATTGCCGAAAAACAGGCAAAGCCCGCAATCCTGCGCCTGTCGGTCGAGGGCGGGGGCTGCTCGGGCTTCCAGTACAAGTTCGACCTCGCCGAGGCGGCTGAGAATGACGACATGGTCAGCGAGACGGATGGCGTGCTCCTCGTCGTCGATCCGGTCAGCCTCGACCTGGTGGCGGGCAGCAAGGTCGATTTCGTTGAATCGCTGGGCGGCGCGGCCTTCCGGGTCGAAAACCCCAATGCGGCCGCCGGTTGCGGCTGCGGATCGAGTTTCGGGATTTAGATTAGACCCGCGCGGCTGCTTGGGGCATGGACCTTTCCATGCGTATCGCCACTTTCAACATCAACGGTATCAAGGCGCGCCTGCCGCGCCTCATCGAATGGCTCGAGGAAACCCGGCCCACGATCGCCTGCCTGCAGGAAATCAAGACCATGGACGAAGGCTTTCCGGTCGAGGAGTTCAAGAAGATCGGATACCAGGCCATCTGGCACGGGCAGAAGAGCTTCAACGGCGTCGCCATCCTTGCCGATGGCATCAAGCCGGTCGAAATCCAGCGCGGTCTGGGGATTGACGGGCCCAAGGACGGCGAGGGCGAGCAGGCGCGCTATCTCGAGGCCGAGGTGAACGGCGTACGTATCTGCAATCTCTACCTGCCCAACGGCAACCCGCACCCCGGGCCCAAGTTCGACTACAAGCTTGCCTGGATGGAGAAGCTGCGCTCACGCATGAAGGCGGTCTGGGACGAGGAAGTGCCCGCCGTGGTGCTGGGCGACTTCAACGTCATTCCTGAAGACAAGGATGTCTGGTCGCCCAAGGCGATGGCCAGCGATGCGCTGATGCAGCCCGAAAGCCGCGATGCTTACCGGCGTCTGCTTGCGGACGGCTGGACCGATGCCATCAACACGCTCAACCCGCGCGGCGGTGTGTGGACATACTGGGACTACCAGGCCGGAGCATGGCAGCGCGACCACGGTTTCCGGATCGACCACCTGCTGCTTTCGCCCGAACTGTCCGACCGGATGACGGCGGCGGGCGTCGACAAGGAGTATCGCGGGCGCGAAAAGGCTTCCGACCACACGCCCGTCTGGGTCGAGATCGCCGACTGAGCCAGCGGCACAAAGGAAAAGGGCCGCCGCATGAAGCGACGGCCCTCGGATTTCCCGTCCAAGTTACCGCTTAGCGGTAGAAGATGTGCGTCTTGATCGCAGCGCGGCGGGTCTTTTTCGAAGCCCAGCGCGGGTTCACGTAGGTGGCGTGGAAATAGAGCGAATCGTCGGCTTCGCTTTCCCACAGGCCCTGATGCGCGATGCGCGCGATCTTCTTGGCGCGCGCCCAGGCGGCCGAACCGGTCTTGATGCGCGGCATGGTACCGCCACGCACGAAGCTGAACTGCGCGCGCTGGTACACGACCCCGCAATAGCTCGAGGGGAAGCGACGCGATTCCGAGCGGTTGATCACGACCTGCGCAACGGCCAGCTGGCCGGCAAGCGGTTCGCCGCGGGATTCGAAATAGACTGCGCCGGCAAGGCAGCGCATCTCGTCGGTGAGCTCCTCGGGCGCGGACATTGCAGCGACAAGGTCGCGCAGGCTGTTCGCCGCGGCGGGAACGTCTCCGATATATTCGGGGGTGGCTTCCTCGGGAAGCTCCTGGACCACTTCTTCGCTGACGAAAACGGGAACGACCTCGTCGGTGAGAACCGTTTCCTCGGCGGTGGTTTCTGCAGTCGCATCAGCGACCTGGGCGCCGGTTTCTTCCGCACCGGCAAACGTTGCAATCATGGCTGCGGCGCCCGCCGCAATGCCGAAAATCGATTTACGCATAATTCCGCTTGTTAAGGCGGTGAGCAAGCAGTCACAGGCTGGGATTCAGTGCGCGTTACCTTGCGTCTTTAAACTAGAATCCGTTTAGCGGGCCTGCCGCTGGCTCCCCGTCTGCGTGCTTGTCAATTCGACCCCATTGCCGATCCCGACCGCCTACGCATCGAAGCTGCGAGGCCAAATAGTCTCAATTGAAACCTTGTCAAGTTAACGAGCGGGTGAATCTATCAAGCGTTCCACTTCGGGACCGTCGAGTTCGACGAACCAGCAATCGGGATCCTGGCGCTTCCTGCGGGCGATATATTCGTCGAATTCCTGCACGTTTTCATCGTCTTGCTCGCGGGTGCAGGTAAACCTTCTAGACCCGTCCATCTGCGGCATCCGCTCCCACAAACGGGTATTTTTGCCACTATGTGTGGTTAATATGGCGATAGTTCCGGCATCGTATTCACCCTTCTGCAGGACCATGCCGAAGCCCCCCAATTCCTGCGCCAGGCGCAGCAATCCGGCCACTTCCAGATGCGCTGGAAGGCGCGCGTCTTCCATCAGCCGGTATACCCCTCGAGGCTGGAGAGCGGGATGCGCGATTTCATGAATGTCCCGGTTCCGCGCCCGATTTCGTCGCCCTCGGCATCGACCAATCGCGATTCCGCCACGAAAACGCGCCTCTTGCCGCTCACCCAGCGCCCCTCGGCCACCACTTGCCCCTTGCGAACGGGCTTGGTGAAGTGGAGGTTGAATGAGGTCGTCAGCAGGAATCGATCGGTCACCAGCGTGTTCGCGGCATAGAATGCCGCATCGTCGAGCATTTTGAAGTAGATCGTGCCGTGCGCGGCGCCGGCCGCGTGATAGGACGCCTCGGTCACTTCGAAGGTGATCCGCGCGGTTCCTTCGCCGGTCACCTCAAGCGAGGATTCGAACTTCGAATTGACCGGAGCGGAGGCGTAAAGGCTCTCGAGCGCGCGCCAATGCCGTTCGGCTCCGCTGCTTGCCGCCCCGTCCATGGTCCTGTCGCCCTGCCTTTCCTAGCCGCGCGGTTCGACCCAGCCGATCGAACCATCGGGGCGCCGATAGACCATATTGTGCGCTTCGGTAGCCCCGTTCTTGAAAAACAGCGCATTGGTGTTCTGCAGGTCGAGCAGCATCACCGCATCGGCGACCGAGCATTCGGGAATCATCGCGCTGGTTTCGGCGATCACCGGCGGGCTCTCGTGATCGACCTCTTCCTCGGTATCGGGCTCGGGCGCGGCAAAGATCGTATAGGCCGCCTCCTGCTCGCGCATGGCATGATCGGCCTGTTCGTGCCGGTCCTTGATCCGCCGCTTGTAGCGCCTGAGCTGCTTTTCGATCTTGGCGGCAGCCGCATCGAAAGCCTGGTGGACGTCATGCGCCTCGGCATGGCCCTTGAGGATCAGGCCCTGCATAACGTGGGTGACGATGTCGGAGGAGAAGGCGCCGCCCGCGGCCTTGCCGAAAGTGACGTGGCTGGAGATCGCGCGGTTGAAGTACTTCTCCACGATGCTTTCCAGTCGATCCTCGACATGCGCTTGCAGAGCTGCACCGGTGTCGATCTGGTGGCCCGAAACACGGATATCCATAAGCGTCGTTCTCCTCTTATAACGCCCCGACGATCCTTCCGGCCCCATCCGCCGGATGTCTTGGCCGGTGACCTAGCCCCAGAGGGCGTTGTCGATCCCGGACATGAATTTCCTGTGCCGCTCCAGCTCTTCGGCGGTTGGCATATGCGGCCGCGGTTCGCGGCGCGGGCCCTCCGGCGCCTTGCGGACGGCCGTGAATTCCTCGGTAATCGAAACGACCGAAGCCTCGGCAGCCAGCTCGAGCCCGATCTGGCGACCGCCCTTCAGCTCGACATAGACCTGCGCGAGCAGCTCGGCATCAAGCAGCGCTCCGTGCTTGACGCGGTGGCTGCGGTCGATCCCGTAGCGCGTGCACAGCGCATCGAGCGACAGCTTGGCGCCTGGATGGCGCTTCTTGGCGATCTGCACCGTGTCGATCATCCGGCTCATGCAGATCGGCTCGCGCTCGATCAGGGTGAGCTCGGCATTGAGGAATCCGAAGTCGAAGCCCGCATTATGCGCGACCAGCGGCGCATCGCCGATGAATTCCAGCAGCTCGTGGAAGGTATCGCGGAAGACCGGTTTGTCGGAGAGAAACGCGCTCGACAGGCCGTGCACCGCTTCTGCGCCCGCGGGCATGTCGCGTTCGGGATTGTAATAGGCGTGGTAGGTGTTCCCGGTGGGAACGAGGTTGAACATTTCCACGCAGCCGATTTCGACCATCCGGTCGCCCGTCTTGGGGTCGAGTCCGGTGGTTTCTGTATCGAAAACGATTTCACGCATTGGCTAACCTATCGGACTCAATTCCGCAGATTACAAGGGGTCTTGGCTACCTATCTCGGCTCGCAGAAGCGCGATTAGGTCGATCACCTCGTCTTCCGTTTCGGCGAGCGACTGGCCGGTATCGATGATGTGGTGGGCGCGCTCTCGCTTATCGGCATCGGGTGTCTGAAGCGAGAGGATATGGGCGAACTTTTCGGGCGTCATATCGGGCCGGGCGAGCACGCGCTTGCGCTGCACTTCCGAAGGCGCGGAGACGACGACGATCCGGTCGACCGCCGCATGGCCGCCCTTCTCGAACAAGAGCGGGATGTCGAAAACGACGAAGGGCGCGCCGAAATGCTCGATCAGGAAAGCCTCGCGTTTCGCCGCCACGGCCGGGTGGACGATCGCCTCTAGCCGGGCGAGCGCTTCCTTGTCGCCGAAGACCTGCTTGCCGAGATGATCGCGCAGCACGCCGTTCTCGTCGGTGCTTCCCGGGAACTCCGCCTCGATCGCAGGGACCAGCTCGCCGCCGGGCCCCTGCATGGCGCGCACTTCGGCGTCGGCATCGAAAACCGGCACGCCCGCGGCTTCGAACATCGCCGCGACGGTCGACTTTCCCATGCCGATCGAACCCGTGAGGCCGATGATGAGCGGTTTCGTCATGCAAGAAGCCTTTCGCGCAGTTCGGCGTCGCCATCGCGCGGCGCCTCTTCGCCGAAGAAGTGGGTGAAGGCAGCCGCGGCTTGGCCGATCAGCATGGCGAGCCCGTCGATGGTCTCGAAACCGGCCGCGCGGGCATTTGCGAGGAAGTCCGTTTCGACCGGATCGGTGACTATGTCATAAGCGAGCGAGCCTGGCGGCGCATGGCTCCAGTCGAAGGGCAGGGGAGGCTGGCCGCGCATGCCGAGCGGGCTGGCATTCACGACGAGGTCGCAGCAGCCTTCGCGGTCGTCGAAGTCGAAGTCTGTCGTTTCTGCGAAATGCGCAAGATCGGCGGCGTGATGCTCGCCCTCGGCCAGTTCGGACAGGAGCGCGCCCGCCTTTCCCGGGTTGCGGCCGGCAAGGACGATGGTGAAGCCTTCGCGAGAGAGCCCGGCCACGATCGCGCGGGCCGCCCCGCCCGTACCGAGCACCCGCGCCATGCGGAAATAGTGCTGCTTCGCCAGCCGCTCACGCAGCGGCTCGAGGAAGCCCGCGACATCGGTGTTGCGACCGACGAGCTTGCCGTCCGGGGCGCGGTGGATCGTGTTGACCGCACCCACGCGCTTCGCCAACGGTTCGAGCCGGTCGACCAGCGGGATCACCGCCTGCTTATGCGGCATGGTGACATTGCAGCCGCGCCAGTCGGGATCCTCGCGCCGCGAGGCGATATAGTCCGCAAGATCATCGCTCGTGACATGATGCGCACGGTACTCGGCGTCGAGCCCGAGCTGCTCGATCCAGGAACCGTGGATCAGCGGAGACTTCGACTGGGCGATCGGATCGCCGATCACTTCGGCATATATCGTCACGAGGCAAGCACACCCTGTTTGCGAAGCGCGGCGAGCACTTGGAGCAATGGCATGCCGAGGACGGTGAACTGATCGCCCATGATGCTCTCGAACAGCTGGACCCCCGGACCTTCTATCCGGAAGACGCCGACGCAATAGGAGACCTCGGGCCATTCGACATCGAGATAGGCCTCGATGAATTCCTCCGACAGGTCGCGCACGCGTAGCCGCGCGAAATCGGAACCGACCCAGACGATCTGTCCATCCTTCGCCAGCGCCGCCGCGCTGTGGAGCGTCATCACCTTGCCCGAGAAGAACCTCAGGTGCTCGGCGGCCTGCTCACGGCTGGCGGGCTTGTCAAAACGGCGACCGTCCACTTCGACGAGGGAATCGCTGCCGAGCACGACCCCGTCCGCCTCGACCGCGGCTGCCTTGGCTGCGGCCAGCGCCTGGGCGATCTCAGCCGGCTCTGCACCTTCCATCTCGGCTTCGAGGCCGCGCTCGTCGATATCGGCTCCGCGCGCTTCGAACGGGACTCCCGCCGCCTCGAGCATGGCCTTGCGCGATGCGCTGTTGGAGGCGAGCACGATTGTTTCCTTCGCAAGCCCGCTCATATCGGCTTCATCCCTTCGAACAGGCCCTGTTCGCGCTGTTCGCGTTCGCCAAGCAGGCGGATCACGGCGGCTGCGGTTTCCTCGATCGAGCGGCGCGTGACGTCGATGACCGGCCAGCCATTGTCGGCGAACATGCGCCGCGCGAAGGCGACCTCGCTCTTCACCCGCTCGTTGTCGACATAGTCGGTCTGCGACTTCTCGTTGAGAGTCAGCAGGCGGTTGCGGCGGATCTGGACGAGCCGCTCGGGCGCGGTCGTCAGGCCGACGATCATCGGGCCTTTCAGATCGAAGAGCTTGGGCGGGGGCGGGCTTTCGACCACCAGCGGGATGTTGGCGACCTTGTAGCCGCGATTGGCGAGATAGATGCTGGTCGGCGTCTTCGAGCTGCGCGACACGCCCGCGAGCAGGATATCGGCCTCCTCCCAGTTCTCCCAGCCGACACCGTCGTCATGTGCGATGGTGAACTGGATCGCCTCGACGCGCTCGAAATAGGCCTTGTCCATCTGGTGCTGCTTGCCCGGACGGCCGTGGGCCTGCTGGCCGAGCGCCTTTTCCAGTGCCTCGGTGACGCGGTCGAGAATGGGCACAGCGGGCAGGCCGTTCTGCGCGCAGACCTCTTCGAGCCTTCCGCGCGCCTCGGGATTGACCAGCGTGAACAGCACGAGCCCGGGATTGGCCTTGAGTTCGGGTACGATCCGGTCGAGATGCTGCTTGCTCCTGACCATGGGCCAGAAATGGCGCACGACATCGGCGTCGTCGAACTGCGCTAGCGCCGCTTTTGCCAGCATTTCCAGTGTCTCGCCGGTGGAATCGGAGAGCAGGTGGAGATGGATGCGTTGGGAGATAGGAGCCTCGCTCTCGGCCTGTGGACAGCGGCGGGATAAACCACGGGACAGGTCTGGCGACAAGTTCGGTGATGAATTCCCTCCCCGCTACGAGTCATCTTCGGGGGTGATTCCCGCACACCAAGGGACGAGTTTTGCGCAGGCTGGGAACAGTGGGGACAAGTTTGACTCGACTCATGTGCGACCACGAGTCGCAAACCCGCCAGAAGCCTTCCAATCGCCGAAGAATTCGGGCAGGGGCCGCTTGTGCCCGATATCCACAGGGCCAACAGACTCCATCAATCCTTATAATAACTAGGTATTATTGGACTCCTGAATGCCCGGTCTCCTTCTCGACACGCTGAACGGCACGCCTAGCGGCCAGGTCCCTCTCTGGCTCATGCGCCAGGCGGGGCGCTACCTTCCCGAATATCGCGAGCTGCGCGCCAAGAAGGGCGGATTCCTCGCGATGGCCTACGATAGCGAGGCAGCCTGCGAGATCACCTTGCAGCCGATCGACCGCTTCGGTTTCGACGGGGCGATCCTGTTTTCCGATATCCTGATCGTGCCGCATGCACTGGGCCAGCACCTCGAATTCCTTGCGGGCGAGGGACCCAAGCTTTCGCCCAAGCTGGTCGATTCATCGCTCGATGCACTCACGCGCGACCCCTCGCGCTACGAGCCGATCTACCAGACGGTGCGCCTGTGCCGAAAGCGCCTGCCCGAAGGCGTGACCATGTTGGGCTTTGCGGGGAGTCCCTGGACCGTGGCGACCTACATGGTGGCAGGCGAAGGGAGCCGCGACCAGCACGAGGCCCGCGCACTCGCCTATTGCGATCCGGCAGCGCTTCAGGTGATTATCGATGCGATCGTGGACGAGACGATCACTTACCTCTCCGGCCAGATCGAGGCGGGAGCAGAAGCAGTCCAGCTGTTCGATAGCTGGGCAGGCAGCCTTGCTCCCGACGAATTCGAGAAATGGGTCATCGCGCCCAATGCGCGCATCGTTGCAGCGCTGGCCGAGAAGCACCCGGATACTCCGGTAATCGGCTTTCCGAAGGGTTCGGGCGAGAAGCTTCCCGCCTATGCCCGCGAGACGGGCGTGAAGGCCGTCGGCGTCGATGAAACGCTCGATCCCGCTTGGGTCGCGCGCGAATTGCCCGAAGGCATGCCGGTACAGGGCAATCTCGATCCTCTGCTGCTTCTTGCCGGATCGGACGAGCTCGAAAAGCGCGTGCGCACGATCCTCGATGCCTTTTCCGGGCGGCCGCATGTCTTCAATCTCGGCCACGGGATCGACCGGCGCACGCCGATCGAACACGTCGAGCGGCTGATCGCTGCGGTTCGCAAACACGCCGTCTGATCAGGCGGGGATGAAATCGGCGCGCGGTGTCGCTACATCGCAGTCATGCAGGATGTGCTTTCGATGACCTATCTCTGGCTCAAGGCAGGCCACATCATCTTCATGGTCTTCTGGCTTGCCGGACTTTTCATGCTTCCGCGCCAGATGATCTATCTCCACCCGGCCGCGCCGGATTCGGAAGAATCGAAGCTCTGGGCGAAGCGCATGGGGCTGCTACGCAAGATCATCCTCACACCCAGCATCATCGTGGTGTGGATCCTGGGCCTGCTTCTGGCGCAAACGCTGCAGGTGTGGGGTGAGGGATGGCTGCACGTCAAATTGCTGCTTGTCGTGGCTCTGAGCGGCTTCCACGGCTATCTCGTGGCCCAATCGAAGAAGATGGCTGCTGGCGAACGCCCGCTGACTGAGAAACAGCTGCGCATGTGGGGCGAGGTTCCCGGCGTGCTGCTGGCGCTGATCGTGGTGACCGTCGTCGTCTTCCGCTACATGTGATGCGTCCGCGTTATCGATTGACGCGGCCTCCAAGCGAATTTATCTGAACCCTACCGACCGGCGAGAGGTCCCGCATCCATAACGGGACCAGGTCCGCTTTCTCCAAGCCCATCGACCTGCCGGCCATTTCCACATTCGAATATTCGAGAAAATACATGCATCTCAAAGACTTGAAAGCAAAAGCACCCGCAGAGCTCGTGGCCATGGCCGAAGAGCTGGGTGTCGAGGCCGCGGGCACCATGCGCCGCCAGGACCTCATGTTCTGCATCCTCCGCGAACTCGCGGACGATGAAGAATACGACGAAGAGATCATGGGCATCGGCACGATCGAGGTGCTGCAGGACGGCTTCGGCTTCCTGCGCAGCCCCGAGGCGAATTACCTCGCCGGCCCCGACGACATCTACGTCTCGCCCAACCAGATCCGCAAATGGGGTCTCAGGACCGGTGACACCGTCGAAGGCCAGATCCGCGCGCCCAAGGAAGGCGAGCGCTACTTCGCACTGACTGGCCTGACCTCGGTCAATTACGAGGATCCGGCGAACGTGCGCACGCGCACCAATTTCGACAACCTCACGCCGCTCTATCCGGAAGAGAAGCTCAACCTCGATACGCTCGATCCGACCGTCAAGGACAAGTCGGCGCGCGTGATCGACATCATCTCGCCGCAGGGCAAGGGCCAGCGCGCACTGATCGTCGCGCCGCCGCGTACGGGTAAGACTGTCCTGCTGCAGAACATCGCCAAGGCGATCACCGACAACCACCCGGAAGTCTTCCTCCTGGTCCTGCTCGTCGACGAGCGTCCGGAAGAAGTCACCGACATGCAGCGCAGCGTGAAAGGCGAGGTCATCTCCTCGACCTTCGACGAGCCTGCCAACCGCCACGTGCAGGTCGCAGAAATGGTGATCGAGAAGGCCAAGCGCCTCGTCGAGCACAAGAAGGATGTCGTCATCCTGCTCGACTCGATCACGCGTCTCGGTCGCGCCTACAACACCGTCGTGCCCAGCTCGGGCAAGGTGCTGACCGGCGGTGTCGATGCGAACGCACTGCAGCGCCCGAAGCGTTTCTTCGGTGCGGCGCGTAACATCGAAGAAGGCGGCTCGCTCTCGATTATCGCCACCGCGCTGATCGACACCGGCAGCCGCATGGACGAGGTCATCTTCGAAGAGTTCAAGGGCACGGGTAACAGCGAAATCGTCCTCGACCGCAAGGTCGCCGACAAGCGTATCTTCCCGGCGCTCGACGTCGGCAAGTCCGGCACCCGCAAGGAAGAGCTGCTGGTCGAGAAGGACAAGCTCTCCAAGATGTGGGTCCTGCGCCGTATCCTCATGCAGATGGGCACGGTCGACGCGATGGAATTCCTCCTCGACAAGATGAAGGATTCCAAGACCAACGAAGACTTCTTCGCTACGATGAACCAGTAACCGCCAAAGAAGGGAGCGCGAGGGGCAATGCAGCGGCTGCTTTACCAGAGCATCGCCAACGATGGGGTCGGCACGAAAGACGTGTTCGAGATCATCGAAACCTCCTCGCGCAATAACCCCGATCGGGAAGTAACCGGTTTCCTCATCCACGACGCGGACCGGTTCCTGCAATTGCTCGAAGGCCCGCCACTCGCCGTCGAAGGCTTGGTTGCCCATATCGAGCGCGATCCTCGGCACCGCGACCTGACCGTGCTTCTGCGGCAGACCGCGCAGGAGCGCTGGTTTCCCGATTGGTCGATGAAACAGCTCATCAATTTCGGCGCTCAGCCAGCGATGGAGGAAATCCGCGGCATCGTTGCCCAGAAAGAGGGTGGCGAGGAGTTGCAGGCCGCGCTCGAGGCCTTCCTGGCCGCAGGCTGAGCCGCGTCAGGCCCGCCGGAAACTGTCCGCCCGTGCCGCCGACCAGTGCCTTGCCAGAGGCGTCGTTTGCGGTTTGTGCAGCAGCACGCCTTCCTCTGCGAAATAGTAGATCTTGTCGAAGGCATCCGAGCGTGCGCCATTGATGCGTTCGCGCATGTCGAGCGGCTTCATTTCCCAAGGGCTGTCGAGGCCCATGGCGATCACGATTTCGCGCAAGGAAAACAGCGTTTGGCTCTGGAAACGGGCCACGCGCGGCGCCTTGTCTTCCACGACGAGGCCGCGCTGGCGCCATTCCTCTTGGGTGGCGACGCCGGTGGGGCAGGTGCCCTTGTGGCAATTCATCGATTGCACACAGCCGAGCGCGAACATGAAGGGGCGTGCGGCATTGCACCAGTCGGCGCCGAGCGCGAAGCTCTTGGCCATCTGTGCGCCCGAGTGAATCTTGCCGCTGGTCGCGATCTTCACCTTGTCGCGCATGCCGATGCCGACGAGCATGTTGCGCACGAAGATCTGGCCTTCGCGCAGCGGCATGCCGACCGAATTGCTGAGCTCGAGCGGCGCAGCGCCGGTCCCGCCTTCCGCACCGTCGACCGTGATAAAGTCGGGGTGCAGTCCAGTCTCGAGCATGGCCTTGCCGATCGCGAAGATCTCGTGCGGCAGCCCGACGCACAGCTTGATTCCGGTAGGTTTGCCGCCCGACAATTCGCGCAAGCGGGTGACGAACTCGAGCATCTCGATCGGCGTGTCGAATTCAGGATGCGCTGCGGGAGAGAGTACGTCCTCCCCCACGGGGACGCCGCGCGCCTCGGCGATTTCGGGCGTGACCTTGGCCCCGGGAAGGACGCCGCCATGGCCGGGCTTGGCGCCCTGGCTGAGCTTGAGCTCGATCATCTTGACCTGGTCGCTCGCGGCATTCTCGCGGAACTGGTCGGGATCGAAGCGGCCGTCCTCGCGCCGGGCGCCGAAATAGCCACTTCCCAGTTCCCAGATGAGGTCTCCGCCAGGGCTGCGGTGATAGCGGCTTATCGAGCCTTCACCTGTATTGTGCGCGAAGTTGCCGAGCTTTGCGCCGGCGTTGAGCGCCTCGATGGCGCGCGCCGAGAGCGAACCGAAGCTCATGGCCGAGATATTGAGGAGCGATGAGGAATAGGGCTTGTCGCAAACGCCTTCGCCGACCGTGACGCGCCACTCTTCGGGCGTGTTGCGGCTCGGCGCGATCGAGTGGCCGACCCACTCGTATTCGTCCGAATAGACGTCGAGCTCGGTTCCCATCGGGTGCTTGTCGAGATCGCCCTTGGCGCGCGCATAGACGAGCGCGCGCGCCTGGTGGCTGAAGGGGCGGCCTTCGAGATCGTCCTCGACGATATAGGCCTGAGCGAAAGGGCGCAGGTCTTCCATCAGCCACCTGATACGGCCCAGCAGCGGATAATTTCGTCTAAGTGTATGATGTGGCTGGAAAAATCCCATATAGCCAGCAGCGTGAGCGGGACCAGGATCCAGAGAGTCCAACGGAGCGGTTCGACCACCCAGCACGCCACCACGAGAAGCAGCAGCGCCACGGGGACGAAATAGCGGAAGGGAATGCGTTCGATCACGAGCGCGCCCTATGCGAGGTTCTCCCTGAAGAATTCCGCGGTCCTCCCATCAGCGAGATTGGCCGCCTCCTCGCTGCGCCGCTTGCCGAATTCGGTGGCGAACCCGTGGTCGAGGCCTTCGTAGTCGTGGAGCGTGACCTTGGGGTGGTCATCCAGCCCCTCGTGCATGGCCTTCTGCGTATCCTTGTCGACGAAACCGTCTTCGGTGGGGATGTGCAGCATCAGCGGATGGGCGATGGCGTGCTTCTCGTTCAGCAGGCCATCGATCCCGACGCCGTAATAGCCGACCGAAGCATTCACGTCGGTGCGCGCTGCGGTCATGTAGGCGAGGCGGCCGCCGAGGCAGTATCCGACACAGCCGACCTTCTCGACGCTTTCTTCGCGGCGGATGTGGTGGATCGTCGCCTCGATATCGCGAATGCCCTGGTCCTGGTCGAACTTGCCCATCAGGTCGAGGGCGCGCTGGAACTCGGGCTCGACATCCGGATCGAGTTCGACACCCGGTTCGAGCCGCCAGAACAGGTCGGGCGCGACCGCGAGGTATCCGTCTTCGGCGAGCTTGTCGCATTTGCGGCGAATGCCGGCGTTGACCCCGAAAATCTCCTGGATCACGAGGATAGATGCGCGCGGCGTACCGGCCGGCCGGGCGACATAGGCATCGAATTTCGCATCGCCGGAAAGGGTGGCAATCTTGACGGTCTCGCTCATTTCGAAAAGTCTCCCTCGACTTGGGTCGGTGTATTATGCTTGCATGACGCGACTTGCAGTCCCAGATAGGGCGCAAGAAGCGGCTTGATGCAAGCTCTAACGGAGGAAACGCGATGAAGGTCCATATCGAAATCGACTGCACGCCCGAGGAGGCGCGGACTTTCATGGGCCTGCCCGACGTGGGCAAGGCGAACGATATCTATGTCGACATGATGTCGAAGGCGATGAAGGGTGTTTCTAACACCGACCAGCTTCAGGACTATGCACGCCAGCTCGCACCGATGGGGCAGGCCGGCTTCAAGCTTTTCCAGAGCTTCATGGAAGGCGCGCAGGCTGCCAAGGCGCAGAACAAGAAGCCCGAACCCTCCGACGACTGATACTCTCGCCCAGCGCATGACTGACACGATCTTCGCCCTCTCGAGCGGAGCGCCACCCGCTGCCATCGGTGTGGTGCGGATCAGCGGGCCTGCAGCCGGTAACGCGGTGCGCGCGCTGGCCGGTGAGCTTCCCGAGCCCCGCCGCGCGAGCTTGCGCACACTGCGTGACGGCGAGGGACGCCAGCTCGACCGTGCTCTCGTGCTGTGGTTCGATGGCCCGCGCACCGCGACGGGTGAGGACCTGGCGGAATTCCATTGCCACGGTGGCAGGGCGGTCGTTGCCGCTATCGAGGACGCGCTCGGAGCAATCGAGGGTTTGCGCCGCGCGGAGCCTGGCGAGTTCACCCGCCGTGCTTTTGCCAATGGCGTGATCGACCTCGCCGAAGCCGAAGGGCTCGGAGACCTGCTCGCGGCTGAAACCGAATTGCAGCGCCGCGCTGCGCAGGCCTCCGCCGCCGGCGGTTTGTCGCGCACGGTCGAAGAGTGGCGAGACCGGGTCCTGCATCTGTCCGCGTTAGTCGAGGCCGTTCTCGATTTCGGCGATGAGGATGATGTCGATGCTCTGCCCGAGATGTTTCACGTGGAACTTTCGAGGCTTGCGGGCGAGTGGCGAGAGACGATCGAGGCTCCGCGCGCGGAACGCCTGCGCGACGGGGTGCGGGTGGTCCTTGCCGGACCGCCGAACTCGGGCAAGTCTTCTCTGTTCAATGCACTGCTCGACGAGGGCGCGGCGATCGTCTCCGAGGAGGCCGGCACCACACGCGACGTGATCGAGCGCCCGGTCGCTTTCTCGGGCGTGCCCTTCGTGCTGGTCGACACCGCAGGCCTGCGCGAGGAAGGGGCGGGGCAGATCGAACAGATCGGTATCGGCCGTGCACGGACCGAACTCGAAAAGGCGGATATCGTCCTGTGGCTCGGTCCGGAGGGAGAAGGTCCCGATGGCGCATGGGAGATCGCGTCGCGCTGCGATGTCGATGATAGCGCAAAGAGAGAGCCAAAGTATGTGGTTTCGGCAGTAACCGGTGCCGGAGTCGGCGATCTCACCCGAGGGCTGGTGGATGCGGCGAGGTCGTTACTTCCGAAACCGGGTGAAGCGGCGCTCAATGCGCGGCAGGGTTCCGCCCTCGTCGAGGCGCTTGCTGCGATCAAAGACATTTCCGCCGATGACGACCCGCTCCTGACCGGTGAGCGCCTGCGTCTTGCGCGGCTCGCGCTCGACCGTTTGCTAGGGCGCCATTCGACCGAAGACATGCTCGACGCTTTGTTCGGACGCTTCTGTATCGGGAAGTGACTTCGCGCATTTCGCCGCGATTGTTCCACGTGGAACAGCTTTGTCTTTGATCGCGCGGATGATTGCGGTATCGGCCCGCACATGCAGAGTTTCGACATCATCGTGGTCGGCGGCGGTCATGCCGGCGTCGAGGCGGCATGTGCGGCCGCACGCATGGGCGCGAACACCGCACTCGTAAGCTTCGACCTGTCCAAGATCGGCGCGATGAGCTGTAATCCGGCAATCGGGGGCCTCGGCAAGGGCCACCTCGTGCGCGAGGTGGATGCGCTCGACGGGGTGATCGGCCGCGCGGCCGATGCCGCGGCGATCCACTACCGCATGCTCAACCGCTCGAAGGGTAGCGCTGTCTGGGGCCCGCGCGTGCAGGCCGACCGTGTTCTCTTCCATAAGGCGGTGCAGGGCCTGGTTGCGCAACAAGACAACCTCTCTCTCGTAGAGGGGGAGGCCGCCTCGCTGCGCTTCGAGGGCGCGGCGGTCTGCGGACTGAACCTGGCCGACGAAACCGCAATCGAGGCTTCGGCGGTGATCCTGTGCACCGGCACCTTCCTCGGCGGAACGCTGTTCCGCGGCGAGGAGCGCTTCGAAGGCGGACGGATCGGCGAGGACGCCGCGCGCGTCCTTGCAGCGCAGCTTCGCGAGGCCGACCTGCCGATGGCGCGGCTCAAGACGGGTACTCCGCCCCGCCTCGACGGGCGCACGATCGACTGGGCTTCGCTCGAGGAGCAGCCTTCCGATGGCGAGAGCTGGACCATGTCCTCGCTGTCGAAGCGCCGTATGAACCCGCAGGTCTTCTGCGCCATCACTCGGACGAATGCTGAAGCGCATGACATCATCCGCGCAAACCTAGACCGGTCGCCGCTCTTTTCCGGAGCGATCGGTGCTGCGGGGCCGCGCTATTGCCCGTCCATCGAGGACAAGATCCACCGCTTCGGTGATCGTGAAGGCCACCAGATCTTCCTCGAACCCGAGGGACTGTCGACGCATCTCGTCTATCCCAACGGCATCAGCACATCGCTGCCCGTCGACGTCCAACACGACATGCTTCGCGCCATGAAGGGGCTCGAGAGGGTCGAGATGGCGGTGCCGGGATATGCCGTGGAGTACGACCACATCGACCCGCGCGCGCTGACGCCAGGGCTCGAACTGCGCGATATGCCGGGTCTCTATTGTGCAGGGCAGATCAACGGAACGACCGGATATGAAGAAGCGGCCGCCCAGGGCCTCGTCGCCGGCATGAATGCGGCGGCGAAGGTGCTTGGCCGCGATCCCGTGGGCCTCGACCGAAGCAATTCCTACATCGCCGTGATGGTCGACGACCTCACGCTCCAGGGCGTGAGCGAGCCCTACCGCATGCTAACGGCGCGCGCCGAATACCGGCTGCGACTTCGTGCTGCCAATGCTGATACCCGCCTGACCGGTCTTGGCATCGAAGCAGGCCTGGTGGGCGAGGAGCGGGCGGAATGGTTCGCATCGCGTGAGGCACGTCGCTCGGTCATCGACAACCAGCTCGACGAAGAGGTGCATGCCAACGCCCTGATCGAGGGCGGTGTGAAGGCCAAGTCCGACCGCGGTTCGCAGCGCCTGCGGGACTGGTTGAGGGGTGGGCAAATCTCGATCGACGAACTCTCGCGGATTGTCGGGGGGCTCGACGCGCAGGATGCGCTGACCGTCGAAATGGTCGAGGACGCGATCTACGAACCCTACCTTGCACGGCAGGAGGCCGAACTGCGCGACCTGAAGGCGGGCGAGAAGCTCCGTCTCCCGCAGGACTTTCCGTATGGGAACGTTCCGGGACTTTCGAACGAGATGGTTGAGCGCCTCAGCAAGGCGCGGCCCGAGACTCTTTCTGCCGCAGGGCGTGTGCCGGGCATCACTCCCGCTGCACTTGCGGCCCTGCTTGTCCATGCGCGCCGGCTAGAGGAGCGCGCTGCATGATCCGCGACGAAGCGCAGGCACGCGCATTCATTTCCGATTGGGGCGGGGCGGATGCTATCGAGAGGCTTGAGGCATTGGGCGCGGCCCTGCGCGAAGAGAACGAGCGCCAGAACCTCGTCTCGCGCGGATCGCTCGACACCATGTGGATACGGCATTTCGCCGACTCTGCGCAGCTCCTGACGCATGTTCCACGTGGAACACAGGGCGCCTGGTTCGACCTGGGCAGCGGGGCAGGCTTTCCCGGCCTCGTCCTCGCCATCCTCCGACCGGAGCAGCCGACCGTCCTCGTCGAGATCACGTCGCCGCCGCGTCGACTGGCTGGAGACGATGAAGGAGAAGCTTGCCCTCGAAAAATGCGAAATCGAAGGTAAACGACTCGAGCTCGCCGAAAGCCGCAAAGCCGCGGTAATCTCGGCCCGGGCCTTTGCGCCACTTCCTAAACTCCTCAGTTTATCCTCACGCTTCTCCACAGCGGGCACATACTGGGTGTTGCCCAAAGGGCGATCGGCGGCGCAAGAAGTAAGCGAGCTGCCGAAAGCCCAGCGAAAATTGTTCCACGTGGAACAATCGCTGACCGACGATGAGGCCGGAATCGTGGTCGGCCGAGGTCGAATTGGGGCGGCAAGATAGGGACGGGAAAATGATCACAATCGCGATCGCAAACCAGAAGGGCGGGGTGGGCAAGACGACCACCGCAATCAATATAGCCACGGCAATGGCGGCGTCCGGCTGGAAAACGCTGCTGATCGACATGGACCCGCAGGGCAATGCCTCGACCGGCCTCGGCATCGAAAACTCCGCCCGCGAATACACGACCTACGACCTGCTGCTGGGTGAAGCCACGCTCGCGCAGGCCGCGCAGCCGACCGAGATCCCAGGCTTGGATATCGTCCCCGCGACGCAGGATCTCTCGGGCGCAGAAGTCGAGCTGGTTTCGGTCGAGGATCGCACACACCGCCTGCAGAAGGCGCTCGATGCGCCGCAACCCGGTTTCGCCGGTTACGACATCGCCTTTATCGATTGTCCGCCCTCCTTGGGCCTCCTGACGCTCAATGCGCTCGGCGCAGCAGATACGTTGATGGTGCCGCTGCAGTGCGAGTTCTTCGCGCTCGAAGGGCTCAGCCAACTGCTCCAGACGGTCGAACGCATCCAGCAGCGCTTCAATCCCGATCTCGGTATCGTCGGTATTGCGCTGACCATGTTCGACCGCCGCAACCGTTTGACCGACCAGGTGGCAGACGACGTGCGCGACTGTCTCGGCAATCTCGTCTTCGAGAACGTCATTCCGCGCAATGTCCGCCTCTCGGAAGCGCCGAGCCACGGCATGCCCGCCCTGATCTACGACCATAACTGCCCCGGCAGCCGCGCCTATATCGGATTGGCGCGCGAGCTGATCGGACGCCTGCCCGAGAAGAGGAAAGCCGCATGAGCACCGCTATCGACCGCAAGAAGAAACTCGGCCGCGGCCTTGGCGCGCTGATGGGCGAAATCCAGCGCGAAGAGCCGCTGGTACGTGAAGAGGGCCCGAAAGAGGCCGGTGGCAACGAAGTCGGTCCCGCAACGCCGGCAAGCGGCCTTGCGGACATCCCGGTAGCGGACATTTCACCGCTTCCCGGACAGCCGCGCACGCATTTCGACGAGGAAGCGCTCGACCAGCTCGCCGATTCGATCGCACAGCGCGGCGTTATCCAGCCCGTCATCGTCACTCCGGCGGAAAAGGGCCGTTATCGCCTCGTCGCCGGTGAACGCCGTTGGCGCGCCGCCCAGCGCGCGCGCCTCCACACGATCCCCGCGATCGTACGCGAATTGGACCAGCGCGAAGTGATGGCGCTCGCGCTGATCGAGAACCTCCAGCGAGAAGACCTAAATCCGGTCGAAGAAGCCAAGGCTTATCAGAAGCTTGCGGACGACGAGGGGATGACCCAGGCGGAAATCGCCAAGCTCGTCGACAAATCGCGCAGCCACGTCGCTAACTTCCAGCGCTTGCTCGCGCTGCCCGACGATGTGCTTGCCCTGGTTGCGGACGGAAAGCTCAGCATGGGCCATGCCCGCGCGCTGATCGGCCACGAGGAAGCGAGCGAAATCGCGCGCCGTGCCGCCAACGACAATCTCTCGGTCCGCGAAGTCGAAAAGCTGGCGCGCGGAGATAAACCCAAGAAGGCGAGTCCCGGAACAACCAAGCCGGTCGCGGACAGCACCACTGACGCCGACATCGCGGCCGTGCAGGGCCATCTCGAGGAATTCCTCGGCCTTCCGGTCAAGATCAAGACCGAAGGCGCTCCGGGCACCGGCGCGGTGACGATCGGCTATCGCACGCTCGACCAGCTCGACCTGATCTGTCAGCGCCTCACGGGCGGCGATATCTAAAGGTCAGATGCGCTCGGCGATAAGCGCCGCAAGTGCCTCAATTCCCTCGCGATCTTCCTCGTCGAAGCGCGCCTTGAGCGGGCTGTCGAGGTCGATCACCGCCACGACGTCGCCGCCGCGGATCACCGGCACAACGAGCTCGGAATTCGTCTCGGAATCGCAGGCAATATGGCCGGGAAAAGCGTGCACGTCCTCGACCAGCTGCGTCGCCGCATCGCTGGCGGCGACACCGCAAACGCCCTTGCCGAGCGGGATACGGATGCAGGCAGGGCGGCCCATGAAGGGGCCGAGCACCAGCTCGCCCTCGACCATGCGGTAGAAGCCGGCCCAGTTGAGGTCCGGCAGGAAGTCCCACAGCAGCGCTGCGATATTCGCCATATTGGCGACCGGATCCGGTTCTCCCGAGGTCAGGGCGTCGGCGGCGTCGACCAGCTGGCGATAGGCTTCGGGCTTGGGACAATCGGGCGCGGGGCGGAAATCGAACATGGGGCGTCACTTAGGGCGAAGCGCTGCGCTTGCAAGAGGCGTTGCGGGCAAAGCGGCGCTGTCGTAACGCTAGGCCCATGAGTATCCTCAAGAAGCTGGGCATTGCCCTTCTCGTCCTGATCCTGGTCCTTGCGATCGCGTTCTTCTTCATCTCGCGCGGCGATACGGCCGACGTGCCCTTCGACGAGGTCACAGGAACCGATCCCACGCTCGACGAAGCAAATGCGGAAACCTTCCCCACGGTCGCGATTGCAGAGCCGGTCGGTTGGGAAGATGGCGAGGTACCGGTTGCCGCGGAGGGTCTGCAGGTTTCGCGCTTCGCCGAGGGGCTGGACCATCCGCGCACTCTCTACGCGCTGCCCAATGGCGATATCCTCGTCTCGCTCACGCGCTCTCCCAGTCAGGGTGGCGGCGGGATCATGGGATGGATCGCCAACAGGCTCATGACCCGCGCGGGCGCCACGGGAGAATCCGCGAACCAGATCGTCCTGCTGCGCGACGGTGATGGTGACGGCGTGGCGGAGACACGGCAGGTTCTCGTCGACGGACTGGACTCGCCCTCGGGTCTTTCCTGGAATGACGGCACACTTTACATCGCAAACCACGACGAAGTGCTTGCGTTTCCTTACGAACTTGGCGCTGATGCGCCCTCGGGCGAGCCGACCAGGGTAACAGATCTCGCGCCCGGTGGAGGTCACTGGATGCGCAATCTCGAGCTGCATCCTGAAGGCGACCGCCTCTTCATAGCAGTCGGCTCGGCCAGCAATATCGGCGAGGACGGTATGGAGGCAGAAGAGGGCCGCGCGCTCATCTGGGAAATCAACTTGGAAACCGGTTCGCGCCGCCAGTTCGCGGGCGGCCTGCGCAACGCCAACGGCCTCGACTTCAATCCCTGGTCGGGCGAGCTCTGGACCACGGTCAACGAGCGCGACATGCTCGGCAGCGACCTTGTGCCCGACTACCTCACCAATGTGCCGGTGGGTGCGCAATATGGCTGGCCCTGGGTCTACTGGGGCGACAATTACGACCGCCGCGTCGATGCGCCGGTCCCGGCCTACATCAACTACGTCCGCCGCCCCGAATATTCGATGGGCCCGCACGTCGCGGCGCTCGGCCTCGTCTTCAGCAAGGAAGGCGCGAGGATGGGCGAGAACTTCTCGAGCGGCGCTTTCGTCGCACGCCACGGATCGTGGAACCGCAAGCCGCCGTCCGGCTATGACGTCGTTTACGTAGAGTTCGACGAGCGCGGCAATCCGCAGGGCAAGCCCGTCCCGGTCCTGACCGGCTTCCTCAAGGACGATGGCACGACGCGCGGCCGCCCGACCTGGGTCGAGTGGGCAGGTGACGGTTCGCTGCTGGTGAGCGACGATACCGCCGGGATCATCTGGCGCGTCACGGCGCCGGGTGCAGAACCGCAGGCCGCTATCGAGCGGATCACCGGCCGCCGCCTTCCGCCGCAGCGCGAGCTACGCGGGCAGCGGGCGACCTTCGGCGAAGAGGACTTCGCCCGCGAAGTGACGGCAGAGTAATCGCGAGGGGCACCGCTCAGCCGAGCAGCGTCGCCGTATCGAGTTCGTAGAGCGGCTGCGCACCCGCAGTCGCCGCGGCCTTGAGGCCCGCAGCCTCCGGCACGATCCGGTCGAGGAAGAAGCGCGCGCTGGCCTTCTTGGTCTTGGCGAGGGCAGGAGCCTCACCACTCTCGACTGCGCGCAACTGGCGCAGAAGTTGCCAACCGGAGGTCGCCACGGAGAGCATGGTGCAGAAGGGCACGCTGCCTGCGAGACGGTCGTCGAGGCTGGCATCCTCGCGCATCCACTTGGCGATCGCCGCGCAATCACCGGCGAGCGCAAACAGCGCCGGCTCGTCCGACGCGTCTCGAGCAATATCCTCGGTCAGGCCGATCAGCGCCTCGCCGTTGTCGAGCCCAAGCTTGCGCGTGACGAGATCGGCGGCCTGGATGCCGTTGGTGCCTTCGTAAATCGGGGCAATGCGCGAGATCGCGCCAGTGCTGCGCCGCGCCGGTTTCCTCGACGAATCCCATGCCGCCGTGCACCTGGATGCCGAGACTTGCGACCTCGATGCCGATATCGGTGCCCCAGGCCTTGATCAGCGGGGTGAGGACCTCGCCGCGCGCCTTGGCGGCCTCGTCGCCCAGAACGCCGCGATCGACCTGTCCGGCGGTGTAATAGAGCAGTGCGCGCGAACCCTCGGTCAGCGCCTTCATGCGCAGCAGCATGCGGCGAACGTCAGGGTGCTCGATGATCGAGACGGGGTTCTTGTCCGGCGAACCCGCGCGGGCCGACTGCACGCGGTCCTGCGCATAGCCGAGCGCTTGCTGCGTGGCGCGCTCGCCGATCTGCACGCCCTGGTTGCCGACGTTGATGCGCGCATTGTTCATCATCGTGAACATCGCCGCGAGACCGCGGTTCTCCGCGCCCACAAGCTCGCCGATGCATTCGTCATTGTCGCCATAGCTCATCACGCAGGTAGGCGAAGCGTTGATGCCGAGCTTGTGCTCGAGACTGACACAGCGCAGGTCGTTGCGCGCGCCGAGCGAGCCATCAGGCTTCACATGGTACTTGGGGACCACGAATAGCGAGATGCCGCGGCTTCCCTCGGGTGCATCGGGCAGGCGCGCTAGGACGAGGTGGATGATGTTCTCCGCCAGCTCGTGCTCGCCCCAGGTGATGTAGATCTTCTGGCCCTTGATCAGGTATTTGCCCGCATGCTCGCCATCCTCGATGAGATGCGCGGTGCTGCGCAGCGCGCCGACGTCGGAGCCTGCCTGCGGTTCGGTCAGGTTCATCGTGCCCGACCACTTCCCGCTTACTAGATCGGGGAGGTATTTCTGCTGCAGCTCTTCCGAACCGTGATGTTCGAGCGCCTCGATTGCGCCCACGCTGAGCATGGGAAGGAGGTTGAACGCCATGTTGGCCGTGCCGAGGTTCTCGAGCACGTTGCAGGCGAGAGTGAAGGGCAGGCCCTGGCCGCCGAACTCCTCAGGCGATGCGATCGCGTTCCAGCCCTGCTCGACATATTCGGCATAAGCCTCTGCATAGCCATCGGGCAGGCGCACGACGCCGTTTTCCAGCTTCGCGCCCTCGAGATCGCCGACGCGGTTGAGCGGGGCGAATTCGCCGGCCGCGAACTGGCCCACGCCTTCGACGATAGCCTCGACCATGTCGGGCTCGGCAGCGGCAAATTTCTCCGACTTCGCAAGCTCCTCGATTCCGGCGTTCACGCGGATCGCGAGCAGCTGGTCTTGCGTTGCGGGGGTATAGGTCACGTTCAATCCTCTTGGCTTTGTGTGCCTGCAGATATAGCGCGCAGGCATGAGCGGCAAATACGCTACGGAAACGCTTGAGGCGACAAAGAGTGGCATTGAGCGCGCCGCAGAAATCCTGCGTGCAGGCGGCCTCGTGGCTGTCCCGACCGAGACGGTCTACGGGCTAGCCGCGCGGGCCGATAGCGATGACGCCGTGGCGCGGATCTACGAGGCCAAGGGACGCCCGAGCTTCAATCCCCTGATCGTGCACGTGGCGAGCATCGAGCAGGCGAAGAAGCTGGCCGATTTCGAACCGGAAGCGGAGAAGCTGGCATCCGAGCACTGGCCGGGGCCGCTTACTATCGTGCTTCCGAGGAAGGAAAGCGCTGGTCTGGCCGATGCCGTGACGGCTGGGCTCCCTACCATCGCGCTGCGGATGCCCGACCACCCGGTGATGCAGGCGCTGCTTGCCGAGGCAGGTGTGCCACTTGCCGCGCCCTCGGCCAATCGCAGCGGCTTCATCAGCCCGACGAGCGCGCAGCATGTGCTGGCCTCGCTCGAGGGTCGCATCGATGCGGTTGTCGATGGCGGCGAATGCAGTGCCGGGGTCGAATCCACCATTGTCGCGGTCCGCGCAGATGGCTCGGTGGAGGAATTGCGCCCGGGGCCGCTCGATATCGCAAGCGGTACCGGCGGCAAGGGCGGGGTCGAAGCGCCCGGACAGCTCGCCAGCCACTATGCGCCCGGCAAACCCGTTCGCCTTGACGCCACCCATGCGGGCGATGACGAATTCCTGATTGGATTCAAGGAGGTTGGCGGCGACTGCTCGCTCTCTGCCGAAGGCAATCTCGGTGAAGCGGCGTCACGCCTCTACGCGTGCCTGCACCTCGGCGCGGCCTCGGACAAGCCGCGTATAGCCGTTGCGCCGATACCGGAGGAAGGCATCGGCAAGGCGATCAACGACCGGCTGCGCCGCGCCGCCACGCCGGCGGATTAGCCTTCCGGCTCGACCGGGATGGTCGGGATGATCTGCTGCATCTCGGCATAGGTGTCGCGCGCATCGTCGCAGGCGCGGCGGTCGCCTTCCTCGCATTCGTCGAGCTGCTTTTCATAGTCGCGCTCGAGCTTTCCGAGACGTTCCTCGCGCTTGCGAAGCTCGCGGCCGCGCTTCTCGTCGGCTTCGGACTGGCTGGTGGTGGCGAGGTCCACGCCCTTGGAGGCGACCTTGACCGGTGCCGTGACCACGTCTGCAACGGTGCCGAGGCAGCCGGAGAGCAAGACAGCGCTAAGTGGAAGGGCGACAAGATTAAGGCGGTGCATCGAGGTTCCTTTCGATGCACCGCCTATAGCAGTTTAGGTGAGTATTCGGTGAATCAGCTGGCGTTTTCGGTCGTGCCTGCAGAACAGCGCAGCTTGCCCGAACCCATTGCGCTGACTTCGCAGGTCGCGCTGCCGGTCACCGAGACGTCACCCGAGCCGACGATGCTGGCTTCGACGCGGCCGTCCGAAGCGAAGGCGGCATTGCCCGAGCCGGCGATCGTGATGTCGGCGCGTTCGACCTTGAGGCCTTCCATCTTGCCCGAACCCGAACCGGCAACGGTCATGTCGAGACGGTCTGCGGTGCCCGAGCCTTCGAAATCGCCCGATCCGGCGATCGTCATGTCGAGCTTTTCCGCATCCATGCGGGCGACCTTGGCGGTGCCCGAACCAGCGATGGTGACCTCGGCGCTGCCGGTCATCTCGTCGGCTTCCATCGTGCCCGAACCGGCCAGGACCATGGCGGTCAGGCTGGGTACGGTGACGCGAACGGTTGCGCTGCCGAGGCCCTTGCCGCTGTTCTTCTCGCGCGAGATGGCGAGCGAGGAGTCCTCGCGGTGGAAACGCAGCGCCGCGACGGCGTCATCATCGCCGGAAACGTCGATATCGAAGGTCTCGCCCGTGTTGATGATCACGGTATCTGGGCCCGCGAGGATGATTTCGGTCGGTGCATCGCCGCCACGATCGAGTTCGGCCAGCGGTACGCCCTTGCCGTCACCGATCTGCATGTCGACGTTGCAGCCTGTCAGCATGGCGCTCGCAGCAAGCGCGGCGACCGGAGCGAGGCCTTTCAGAAGCTTGTGAATCATAAGTCTCATCCCTTTGAATCCTGGCGCGAGCTCCTGCCCGCCGTATTGGCGATATAATACAGCATTGGACCGACTTCAACCCAAAGCAAAAGGGCCGCCCCCTGCGGAGCGGCCCCTTCGTCGAGTGCCGATGGCTGTTAGGCGATCAGGCGTCCTCTTCCTCGTTGTTGTAATACTGCGGAGCGTGCTCGCGCAGCACGTCGAGAATCTTTTCGAGAGCGGTCGGCTCGTCGGTCTTTTCCATCGCAGCGAGTTCGCGTGCGAGGCGGCTCGAGGCCGCTTCGAAGATCTGGCGCTCCGAATAGCTCTGTTCGGGCTGGTCATCGGGGCGGAAAAGGTCGCGGGTCACTTCGGCGATCAGGACGATTTCGCCCGAGTTGATCTTCGCTTCGTATTCCTGCGCGCGGCGGCTCCACATGGTGCGCTTAACCTTGGGCTTGCCCTTCAGCGTTTCCATGGCTTCCTTGAGCGTCTTGTCGGAGGACAGCTTGCGCATGCCGATCGATTCGACCTTGTTGACCGGAACGCGGAGCGTCATGCGCTCCTTCTCGAAACGGAGGACATAGAGATCGAGCTGCATGCCGGCGATTTCCTCGCTCTGGAGCTCGATGACACGGCCAACGCCGTGCTTGGGGTAAACAACGTAATCGCCAACGTCGAAGGCGTCCGCCTTGCTCGCCATGCATCAATCCTTTCGTCGGGGCCGGGGGAGGCAACGCCAAAGAAAGCCGTGGCCGCACGCCGTCTGACGGTGTGCAGTCTGGTTCCGATGGTGGTGTTGCGGCTGGTACGGCCCTTTCAATTCTCACATCTACACCGGTTCAGGCCGGGGCAGTTGTTGCATTATATAGCACAGCAGGCGGAATATTGCGAGTCTTCGCAGTTTAAGGCACCTTGCTGGCCTTACCGCTTCCTTTCACGGCCGCGAGTTCGGCACCCAGCAAGAGCATCATCGCGCTGGCATAGAACCAGGTGATCAGGACCACGACGGCGCCGAGCGAGCCATAAGTCGCGTTGTAGCTGCCGAAATTGGCGGCATAGAAAGCAAAGGCGGCGGTCGCGGCTATCCAGCCAAGCGCAAACAGGATCGCTCCGGGCCAGATTGAAATCCATTCAGGTGCAGGCTTGTTGGGCACGAAGCGGTAGAGGAGGGCGGCTCCGAGCGTCGCGGCGCCTGCGAGCACCGCGAAGCTGATGAGCCCGCCGACCGGGCCGGAAATAACTGCCAGCGCGGCGCTACCGCCTCCTATGGCGATGAGGACCACGATCGCCGCTATGGTGATTGCAAGGGCGACAAGGTTGCCGCGCACGAATCCGCGCATCTCGCCGACATTGAAGGCGATATTGAGCCCCGTCATCAATGCCTGCGCAGCTCCGCGGGCACCAACCAGCGCGACGAGGAGCGAAACGGCTAGCCCAAACCCCTTCGCACCATCCGCGCCCTCGCTGACATTGCGCAACTGCTCGCCGATCAGTTCGGCAGCTGCGGCAGGAAGGTTTTCGGACAGCGAGCGGATGTGGCCTGCCACCGTCTCGGGGTCCGCAAACACGCCATAGGCGAGAACCAGCGCGCCCAGCGCAGGTACGAGCGCCAGCAGCGCATAATGGGCGATGCCCGCGGCAATCAACGAGATATTGTCGTCGCTACCCGCGACCCAGGCGGCCTTGAGGTCGGCAAGCACCGGAAAGGGCTATCAGTCGCCTTCGCCGGGTTCGGGCGAGAAGTACTTCTCGAACTTGCCTTCTTCGCCCTTGTGCTCGTCGGCATCTGCGGGCGGTTCCTTCTGGCCGGTGATGTTCGGCCATTCGGCGCTGAACTTGGTGTTCAGCTCAAGCCACTTTTCGAGATTGTCCTCGGTATCGGGCAGGATTGCCTCGGCCGGACATTCGGGTTCGCACACTCCGCAATCGATGCATTCGGAAGGATTGATGACGAGCATGTTCTCGCCCTCGTAGAAGCAGTCAACCGGGCAGACCTCGACGCAGTCGGTGTATTTGCATTTGATGCAGGCGTCGGTGACGACATAGGTCATTGGGCGTGTTTCCCCTGAGTGGTAGGTGTTTCTGCGCTGCTATGGCTAATCATGCACCGGGGTCAAGTTCCCGATAACATTCTTGCGCCTCGCGCGGCGGCCCGCGCCGCTCCGGCAGCGAGAGAACCTCGACGAGGTGCACCGTCTTGCCAAGCGGCAGGGTGAGGACATCGCCCGCGGCGATATCGCGGCTGGCGCGTAGTACGCGCTCTCCATTGAGGCGGATGTGACCCTCGTCGACCAGCTTGCGTGCGGCGCTGCGGGTGCGCACGAAGCGCAGGAAGCAGAGCAGGCGGTCGATCCGCAAGCCTCAGCCCTGCTTGATCAGGTCCGCGAGGCCGGCAAAGGCGCTGCCCTCGCGTGGCTTCTGCTCGGAGCGGGGCTTGCCGCGCTGCTGCTTGCGCCGCGAAGGGCGCCATTCCCAGCTATCTGGGCGCGGTGGGCCGAAGGCGCCTTCCGCAAGTGGCCTTGCGCGCTGGACGCGGAAGCCCGCCTGTCCGAGCAAGCGCTCGGCGTTCTTCTCTTCCAGCCCGATCGAGATCGGCAGGCTCAGGTCTAGGGTGAACTGGCGGCTCTTGCCGGCCTTTGAGCGCGCCTCGTGCGCGGCGCGGAAGATCTTCTCGGCCAGGTCGAGGCGGATCGCCTGTGTCCCGGCATGGCGATAGCCGGCGGGCAGCTTCTTGGCGTCGGGGATGACCGGCAGCATCGCCTCCTGCAGCGGGCGGCGATCGGTGCCGAGCGCGCTCAGCAGCTGGCGGGGTGCCGGCTTGAGCAGGAGCGGCGCAAAGATGTCCAGCGCGCCGAAAGTGACGCCGATCTTGCGCAGGAATGGGCGCATTTCCTTGGGCAGATGCTCGATCCCCGCCTTCTCGCGGGTCACGAAGCCATGACCGGCGATGAGGTTGAGCAGCAGCGCGCGCGCCTGGCTGCCTGCCTCGGGATTGGCCGAGGCGATATGCATCTTGCGCAGGGGCTCGAGCGGTTCGAGTTTCTTGTCGAGCCATGCATCGAGCGCATCGAGCAATGTTTTCTTGGCGTTATCGGGCAGGGCGGAGATTTCACGCGAAGGTTCGAGCACGGGCTTCACCTGCCCGTCCCGCGGCGAGAGCTTTGCCAGCATCTGGCCGTTCCAGCGGATCGCCCCCCGCGACAGCTCGACGTCAGCCATGTCCGAAGCCGCCAGCGCCTCGGCCTTCTCGCCCAGGATGCGGGGCAGCGCCTTCTCGGCTGCGGCGAGCAGCATCTTGCGGTCGGCGTGGTTGGCGGCAGGGTCGACTTCGAAGCGGAAGCCCTCGACCTTGCCGAGTGCCTCGTCCTCGACGAGCAGTGTGCCGTCCTCGGCGAGCGTGATCGGGAGCATGGAGGCATCCTGTCCCAGCGATTTCATCAAAATGGCAGTCCTTCGGTTGACGAATCTTTCGGTGAGCCGCGCATGGAGCGCGTCCGACAATTTGGCTTCGACCCCGCGGGCGCGTGACGCCATTTCGTCGCGGGCGAGCACCCAGTCGGGCCGCTGGCAGATATAGGCCCAGCTGCGAATCGCAGCGATGCGGCCCTGCAGCGTATCGATATCGCCGCTGACATTGTCGAGTTCGGATATGCGAGCGGCAACATAGTCCGCCCCGATATACCCTGAACGCAGGTCCTGCCACAGGCGCGCGACGAAGCGGGCATGGACGTCGGGGCCGCGCGCGCGAAAATCGGGCAGCGAGCAAGCCTCCCAGAAGCGCCGGACCTGCCCCGAGCCGCGGATCGTCTCGGCGAGCGGCTCCTCGGCAAGGCGCTTCAGCGTGGCGAGGTCGATCGCTTCGGGGGCGAGGCGCAGCGCCTCGTGCTCGGGCGGGCGTTCGAGGTCGGCGATGAGCGTGGAAAGCGTATCGAAGCGTGGCTCCGGCTCGCGCCAGAAGAGCTTGGTGATCGGAGCGAAGCGGTGTTCCTCGATCGCGTAGATCTCTTCCTCGGTGAATTCGGGCGCAGGGCCCGTTTTGCCACCGCCACCTGCAAGCGTGCCGAAGGTGCCGTCTCGTTGGTGGCGGCCCGCGCGGCCTGCAATCTGTGCCATTTCAGCAGGTTGCAGCCGCCTCATGCGAACGCCGTCGAACTTTGTCAGCCCGGCGAAAGCGACGTGGTTGACGTCCAGGTTGAGTCCCATGCCGATGGCATCGGTGGCGACAATATAGTCCACCTCACCATTCTGGAACAATTCGACCTGCTTGTTGCGCGTTTCCGGTGAAAGCGCACCCATGACCACTGCAGCCCCGCCGCGGAAACGCCGAAGCATTTCGGCGACCGCGTATACCTGTTCCGCACTGAAGGCGACAATCGCGCTTCTCGGGGGCAGGCGTGAGAGCTTGCGCGGGCCGATTTGGGTGAGGGTGGAGAAGCGCGGCCGCTCGGAGGTCTCGGCGCCTGGCACCAGTGCCTCGACCATCGGCGCGAGCGTCGCTGCGCCCAGCAGCATGGTTTCCTCGCGGCCGCGCGTGTTGAGCAGGCGGTCGGTGAAGACGTGCCCGCGCTCGCGGTCGGCGGAAAGCTGCGCCTCGTCCAGCGCCACGAAGGCCCGCTCATTCGATGCGCGCGGCATCGCCTCGACGGTGCAGCAGAGGTAACGGGCGCCCTCGGGCTCGATCCGCTGCTCGCCGGTGATCAGCGCGACATTCTTCTCGCCCTTGATCGCGACCACGCGGTCGTAGACCTCGCGCGCCAGCAGCCGCAGCGGGAAGCCGATAGCCCCGCTCGAGTGTGCGCACATCCGCTCGATGGCGAGATGGGTCTTGCCGGTATTGGTGGGCCCGAGGACCGCCTTGATGCTGGCGTCGTTCACTGCAGCCTAGGTGGCAGCGCGCAAGGCCCAGTGCAACCGCTGGTCTCCCGCAAGTGCCGGACAACCGCTTCCTATGTCCGAGCAGTGCTGTCCGTTAATTCGCCCTTTACTTTGTTTCCTTATGGATTCACGTCATTCATGCAGATGGATCGAACGCCAAGGCACAGGATGGTGCCGGCCGGTCCGCGGCGGAGGGAATTTTGGTGGATCAGTCCAGCAAGGACCAGACCCAGCAGTATTCGATGGCATTCGAAGCAGCGGGCCACGCGCCTGCCGGCGATGAATCGCGCAATCCCTCCTCGGCCATTCGCCAGCTTCGCGAAAAGGCCTACGCACGCATAGAAGCTCTCGATATCGCGCCCGACCTCGGCTCGGACATCGGCTCGCGCCGCTGGTTCCGCGGCCTCGGCACCTTCGTCGGCCTATCTGTGGTTGCGCTGGCGTTCTGGCCCGACTTCGCCCCGCTCGAAGCAGCTTCGCCGCTGCCCGACGACGCCGAAGTACGCGGCGAATACCGCAGTCACATGATCACGCCGCTCGGCCTCGGCGCCGATACCGGTCGCCGAATGGGACCGACCGCGCTGGTCCGTCCGCTCGCCGAAGCGCCCGAACGCCCGCAGATGCAGATGCTGGCGACGCTCGGTCGCGGCGACAGCCTCGACCGCACGCTGCGCCGTGCAGGCGTCAGCCGCGAGGAAGCCGACGAGGTCGCATCGCTGATCGGTAGGGCCGTCGACCTCGAGGATATCGAACCGGGCACGCAGATCGACATCACCCTCGGACGCCGCCCAGCCCCGGGCGAAAGTCGCCCGCTCGACCAGCTCAACCTGCGCGCGCGTTTCGACCTCGAACTCAAGGTCGCACGTCTCGACGAAGAAGGCCCGCTCGCGCTCACCCGCCGCCTCATCCGCGTCGACGAGACCCCGCTGCGCATCCGCGGCACCGTGGGCGACAGCCTCTACCGCTCGGCGCGCGCCGCCGGAGCCCCCGCGAGCGCGATCCAGGCCTACCTCAAGGCGGTCGGCCAGGAAGTGAACCTCCAGCGCGACGTGCGTTCGACCGACCAGTTCGATATGATCATCTCGCATCGCCGCGCCGCCACCGGCGAACGCCAGGCAGGCCAGCTTTTGTTTGCAGGTCTCGAGCGCGGATCGCGCAACGGCGTGCAGCTGATGCGCTGGGGCAAGAACGGCGAGTTCTACAGCGCCGATGGCGAAGGCGAGGAAAAGGGCGGCCTGATGGCACCCGTGCCCGGCCCGATGAGTTCGCGCTACGGCATGCGCCGCCACCCGATCCTCGGCTATCGCCGCATGCACGCAGGCGTCGATTTTCGCGCGCGTCATGGCACGCCGATCGTCGCCGTGACCGATGGCCGCGTGACCGGCGCTGGCCGGATGGGTGGTTGCGGCAACGCCGTGCGCCTGCGCCACGGCAACGGAATCGACACGCGCTACTGCCACATGAGCCGCATCTCGGTTCGTCGCGGTGAAAGCGTCCGACGCGGACAGGTGATCGGCTATGTTGGTTCGACCGGCCTGTCGACCGGCCCACACCTGCACTACGAGATGTACCGCGGCGGCAAGCACGTGAACCCGGCTTCGGTCAGCTTCGTCACGCGCCGCCAGCTCTCGGGCGAGGATCTCACCAAGTTCCGCGACACGCTGCAGAACCTCAAGAAGGTCGAAGAAGGCGCTGCGCTGGCTGATCTTTCCCCGACTGAAGCCGAAGCGGCGAGCGAAGAGCCCGCCCGCGAGATCGACAAGCTCGACCGGCCCCGCAAGATCGGCTGACCTGGCCCGATTGCTAAGCCCCGCGCTTTGCGGCAAGGCTTCGGTCCATGACCAATGCAAGCTATCCTGCGACCCGCATGCGCCGCACTCGCGCCCACGGCTGGAGCCGTGCGATGCACCGCGAAACCGTGCTCACGCCCGCGGACCTGATCTGGCCTCTCTTCGTGACAAGCGGGAGCGGCGTGGAAGAACCCGTCGCCAGCCTGCCCGGCGTATCGCGCTGGTCGGTCGACGGGATTGCGAAGCGCGCAAAGGAAGCGGTCGAGCTCGGCATTCCCTGCGTCGCCCTGTTCCCGAACACTCCCGCGGACAAGCGCGGCGACAAGGGCGACGAGGCGCTCAATCCGGACAATCTCATGTGCCAGGCGATTAAGGCCGTGCGCGATGCATGCGGCAAGGACGTCGGCATTCTCACCGACGTCGCGCTCGATCCCTATACCAGCCACGGGCAGGACGGGCTGATCGACGATCACGGCTATGTCCTCAATGACGACACGGTGGCAGTACTCGTCGACCAGGCGCTGAACCAGGCGCAGGCAGGTGCGGATATCATCGCGCCTTCGGACATGATGGATGGCCGCGTAAAATCGATCCGCATGGCATTGGAAATGAACGATTTTCCCAATGCGCAGATTATGGCTTATGCGGCGAAATACGCCTCCGCCTTCTACGGTCCGTTTCGTGACGCCGTGGGCTCGGGCGGCCTGCTGAAGGGTGACAAGAAGAGCTACCAGATGGACCCGGCGAATGCCGACGAGGCGCTGCGCGAGATCGCGCTCGACATCGCCGAGGGCGCCGACAGCGTGATGGTGAAGCCGGGCCTTGCCTATCTCGACGTCATCTGGCGTGCGAAGGAGGCCTTCGGCGTGCCCGTCTTCGCCTATCAGGTCAGCGGCGAATATGCGCTGATCGAGGCCGGGGCCGCGGCAGGCGTTGCCGACCGGGAGGCGCTGCTCATGGAAAAGCTGGTCGCCTTCAAGCGCGCCGGATGTTCCGGCGTGCTGACCTATCATGCGCCGCTCGCCGCGCGCGTGTTGAATGGCTGAGTTCCGCCACGAGACCGACAGGGTGGTCCTGCGCGACTGGCGCGATGAAGACTGGCCGCGCTTCTGGGAAGGCACGAACACGCCCGCCGTCATGCAGTGGCTCGGCGGTGTTTGCGACGAGCCCAAGCGGCAGGGCGCGCAGGACAGGTTGCTCGGATACAAGCGCGATCACGGCCACACGTTCTGGCTCGTCGAACGCAAGGAAGATGGTGCCGTGCTCGGTTTCTGCGGCCTCAAGCGCTGCAACCAGGAGGGCGGACCGGTCGGAGAGATGGAAGTCGGCTGGCGCCTGCGCGAAGATGCCTGGGGCAAGGGTTATGCAAAGGAAGCCGCCATCGCTTCGCTCGACCTCGCCTTCGACCGGTTTGGCGCCGAGCAGGTGGTTGCGCTGACTGTTAAGGGGAACGGTCCGAGCTGGGGCCTGATGGAGCGGCTCGGCATGAAACACCGACCTGATCTCGACTTCGAGGATGCGAGCTGGGACGTCGATGATCCCCTCATCATCGTCTATTCGATCGACCGCGCAGCATGGAAAACCCAGCGTGGCTGACATCATTGCCGAAACCGACCGGCTGATCCTGCGCACGATCAAGGAAAGCGACGCGGCCGAACAGTACCGGGTGCTCAACACGCAGGCGGTCATGGCGCGGCTGGGCGGACCCAAGGAACTGCACGAGATCGAAGCGAAGCATGCCAAGGCAATGCAGTGGTATGCGACGCGCGGCTTCAGCTTCCTGATGCTGGTCGAGAAAGCGACCGGCGAACTGGTCGGCCACGCGGGGATCAAGCTGGTCGATAACCCGCTCGCGCCCAACCAGGGCGATCACGAGATCGGCTGGCTCATCCGCCAGGACCGTTGGCGGCTTGGGCTTGCCGAAGAAGCGGTGCGCGCCGTGCTGGAATGGGCATTTGGCCGGGTCGATGCCTCATATGTCGTGGCGCTGACGAGTGAAGCCAATGTGCCAAGCTGGAAGCTGATGGAAAAACTCGGCATGGTGCGGCGCGAAGACCTCGATTTCGACGATCCGGACTATCCGCCCGAGGATCGCCGCACGATCCAGTATTCGCTCACAAAAGAGCAATGGGGGAGCCAGAAATGACCACACGTCCCGGCGTCAACATCGTCCCGATCCACGGCAAGACGCCGCAGATCCACGAGAGCGCCTTCATTGCGCCCGGCTGCACGATCATCGGCGACGTCACGATCGGCGCTGGAAGCTCGATCTGGTACAATTGCGTGCTACGTGCCGACGTCAGCCGCATCGTCATCGGCGAGCGCAGCAATGTGCAGGACGGCAGCGTGCTCCATTGCGACCCGCCGCGCCCGGGCGATCCGGAGGGAAGTCCGCTCATCATCGGTGACGACGTTCTGATCGGTCACATGGCCATGGTGCATGGCTGCACGATTCACGACCGCGGTTTCGTCGGCCTCGGCGCCATCGCGATGAACAAGGCAGTCATCGGCTCCGACGCCATGCTGGCGGCGGGCGCGATGCTTACCGAAGGCAAGGTCATGGGCGAGCGCGAGCTATGGGGCGGACGTCCCGCGCGCAAGATGCGCGATCTCGACGACAATGCCGTTGCCGGCATGCGCATCGGCACCGCGCATTACGCGGAGAACGCCAAGCACCATGCCGAGGCCGTCGCAGCGGCGCTGGGCGAGTAAAGCCTCTTCAGCCCGCAGGCTGGCGCAGATATTTGAACATGTAGCCGACGAAATCGGCTTTCCCGATCTCCAGCCCCTCGCTGCGCAGGATCGCATAGGCGGTGGTGGCGTGGAAGTAGAACTGCGGCACGGCCCAGTCGCGCACGTATTCGCCTGCGGTCAGGTCGAACGCCATGCCGTTCGGGATGACCATCTCGATGGCATCGTCCTCGCCGACAAAGTCCTGCTGCGACCACCCCTCGATATCGGATTTGCAGGCCGCGACCATCTCGCGCGCTTCGGCGATGGTTTCGGGGTCCTCCTCGCGCGAGGTGAAGTCGAGCCCGATAAGGCGCGCCATGGCCTCGCCGGGCATATTGCATAGGAAGCGCACCTGGGTTGAAAGCGGCAGCATGTCGTCGGCGAGCTTCGCGCCGAGCAGCGCCTCGCCCTTCTCGTGCGCGGCCGCCTTGGCCAGCAATCCGTCGAGCGTCCCCAGCATGTTGAGGTGCGCGTTTACGATCAAATCCTTGTGGGTCATTCGTGTCTCCCGTGTGCCGCCAAGGGTTAGCGGCTGGGAGCATGCCGTCAATCTGCGATGAGGGTGCGCAGGGCGTCGATCCGATCGGCTTCGTGCGGCGGCTTGTCCCACCGAATGCGGTGGATACGCGGGAAGCGCATGGCGAGACCCGACTTGTGGCGCTTGCTCTCGTGCACGCTGTCGAAAGCCACTTCAAAGACGAGTTTCTTCTCGGTTTCGCGCACCGGCCCGAAGCGGTTGATGGTGTTCTGGCGCACGTGGCGATCGATTTTCTTCAGCTCCTCATCGGTGAAGCCCGAGTAGGCCTTGCCGACGGGCAGCAGGTCCGCGCCCTTGTCGGGATCGCCGTTCCAGCAGCCGAAAGTGTAGTCGGAGAAGAAGCTCGACCGCTTGCCGCTGCCCCGCTGTGCATACATCAGCACGCAGTCGACCAGCAGCGGGTCGCGCTTCCACTTGTACCAGTATCCCACGCGGCGCCCGGCAATGTAGGGGCTGTCCTTGCGCTTGAGCATCAGTCCCTCGATGGCGTCCTCGCGGCTGCCTTCGCGGATCCTGGAAAGGTGTTCGAAATCAGATGCTTCGACTACGGAGCTGATATCGAAATGCGAAACCGGCAAGCGTGACGCCAGTGCTTCGAGCCGCTCGCGCCGTGTGGTCCAGGGCTGCGGGCGCAGGTCTTCGCCTTCGAGCAGCAGGACGTCGTAGAGGCGCACGAAGGCCGGATACTCGGCGAGCATCTTTTTCGAGACGGTCTTGCGCCCGAGCCGCTGCTGGAGCGCGTTGAAACTCGCCGCGCCGCCCGCCTCGCCGCCCTGCGTGCTGCCGCGCACCAGCAGTTCGCCGTCGAGCACGGCGTTCATCGGAAGCACGTCGAGCAATTCGGGGAAGGTGGCCGAAATATCGTCGCCCGAACGAGAATAGAGCCGCGTTTCACCGCCGGCGCGCACCAGTTGCACGCGAATGCCGTCCCATTTCCACTCGGCGGCATAGTCATTGAGTTCCACAACCGTCTCTTCGAGCGGGTGAGCGAGCATGAAGGGGCGGAAGGTGGGCAGGTTCTCGATATCGGGCGGATCTTCGCCGTCCGCCGCCCAGGCGAATAATTCGGGGTAGGGCGGCTTCAGCCCGTGCCAGTACTCCTCGACCTCGTCGACCGAGACGTCGAAGGCTTGCGCGAATGCCGTCTTGGCGAGGCGCGAGGAGACGCCGATCCGCATTCCGCCCGTGGCCAGCTTGAGCAGCGCGTAGCGCCCCGAGGCATCGAGCCGGTCCATCAGCAGCGGCAATTCGGTGAGGACCGTTTTTCGATTCATGGCGTCAAGCAGGCCGACCGTCTCGCTGACCGATGGTGGGGAGGGCGGTTCCTCAGGGGCGGGCCAAAGCAGGCTGGCGGTTTCCGCCGTATCGCCCACGAAGTCGCGGCTCAGCGTCCACAGCACCGGGTCGATCCGGTCCTTCAAGAGGTTGCGGATGGTCGAGCTCTTCACAGCGGGAAAGTCGAGCCCGTCGGACAGCGCCGCTAAGGCCCAGCCACGGTCGGGATCGGGCGTCGCTTGCAAATACTCCGCGATCAGTCGCAGTTTTTCGTTGCGGCTGCGCGTGTAGACCAGCGCGTCGATCAGGGCGGCGAACTCTTCCACGCCTAGTCGTCCTCGTCCTCGTAGCCGACCAGAGCCAGCGCGCGGGCGCGGCGCTGGTGGAGCTGGCACCACCGCAGCAGCGCATCCTCGCGGCCATGGGTGATCCAGTTCTCATGCGCGTCGACCTCCAGAATCGTACGCGTGAGTTCGCCCCAGTCGGCATGGTCGGAGATGACCAGCGGAAGCTCGACATTGCGCTGGCGCGCCCGCTGGCGGATGCGCATCCAGCCGCTGGCCATGGCGGTGATCGGGTCGGGCAGACGGCGGCTCCAGCGGTCGTTGAGCGCCGACGGCGGGCAAACGACGATCGCTCCGCGCATGTCATCCTTCTCGTGATCGGCAACCAGCCTCAACTCGCCGAGGTCGACTCCATGCTCTTCATAGAGGCGACACATCTTCTCCATCGCGCCATGGAGGTAGATCGGCTCCTTATGGCCCGCGCGGCGCAGCTCCGCGATCACGCGCTGCGCCTTGCCGAGCGCATAGGCGCCGACGAGCACGCAGCGATCGGGATGGGCCCGCAATCGGTCGAGCAGCTTGGCCATCTCCTCCTCGATCGGCGGATGGCAGAAAACCGGCAGGCCGAAGGTCGCCTCGGTGATGAAGATATCGCACTTCTGCACCTCGAAGGGCGGGCAGGTCGGGTCTTCGCGTCGCTTGTAGTCACCGGTGACGATCACGCGCTCGCCCGCATGCTCGAGCAGGATCTGCGCGCTGCCGAGCACATGGCCCGCCGGGATATAGGTCGCATCGACACCGCCCTTGAGGCGGATGGTCTCGCCATATTCGACCGGCGTTGCGCCCTCGCGCGTGTTGTAGCGCAGCTCCATGATCGCCAGCGTCTCGGGCGTCGCCACGGTCTCGCCATGCCCGCCGCGCGCATGGTCGGCATGGCCATGCGTCACCAGCGCCTTGTCGACCGCGCGTGAGGGATCGACCCAGCAATCGGCCGGCTCGATATAGATCCCGTGCGGTTCGGGCTTTATCCAGGAAAATGGCGCGCGCATCCCCGTCTCAACGGCGGGGGCGCGCGCAAGTTTCCTATTCGGCTCCGGAGTCGGTCCGGTACTTGTCGAACCATGCGACCACGGCTGAGGTCTTCGCCCCAAGCTGGCTCGGCGACATGGTCGTATCGCCGTGGCTGCCGCCGGGCGTCACGAGCAGCGCCGCGTCGACCCCGCGCAGTTTGAGCGCACCGTAGAACTGCTCTGCCTCGAAGCGCGGGGTGCGGTAATCCTCATCTGCGACGAGCACGAGCGTGGGCGTGTTGATCTTGTCGGCTGCCGCCAGCGGCGAGCGCGCCCAGTATCCTTCCGGGTTCTCCCAGGGCATGCCCTTCATCCAGTAGCGCGCAAAGAAGGGATAGGCATCGGCCGCGAGCGCCATCGTCGTCCAGTTGATGACCGGCTTGTTCGAGGCCGCAGCAGCAAAGCGATCGGTCTTGCCTACCAGCCAGGCGGTGAGGATGCCGCCGCCCGAGCCGCCGGTCACGAAGAGGTTGTCGGAATCGGCATAGCCCGCTGCCACTGCCGCATCGACCGCGGCGAGCAGCTCGACATCGTTGGGTTCGGGATAGGTGCCGTCGATGCCGCCGAGGAACTCGGAACCGTAGCCCGACGAGCCGCTGGGATTGGTGAAGAGCACGGCGTATCCGGCGCTCGCGTAGATCTGATAGTCGCTCGCGAAATGCGCGCCATATGCGGCGTGCGGGCCGCCATGGATCTCTAGGATCATGGGCACGCGCGTTCCCTCCACATAACCGGGCGGCAGGAGGATCCAGCTCGGGATATCCGTGCCATCGGGCATGGTGACAGCAATTTCGCGGGTCTCGCCGAGCTGCTTGCCCGAGAGGAACACCTCGTTCAGCCGGGTGAGCTGCACCGAACGGTTGCCGCGCAGCACCGAGACATCGGCAGGCCGCGTCGCACTTCCGGAAGTGAAGGCGAGACCGCCGCGATCCGATACCGACCACTGCCCGCCGACATAAGGGCGGGTGTAGGCCGGGCTGGCGATGCGCGCGGGCAGCGGATCGACCGAACCGGAGGTGGAGACTCGTGCCACGCGGTAGACGCCTTCGTCCTCATATCCCGCGAAAATGCCCGCCTCGGTCCATTCGAGGCTGTCGAAACTGCGGTCGAAACCGGCGGCGATCCGGCGATGGTTGGTCCCGTCGGCATCCATCAAGTAGAGGCCTGCCATATGGGCATCGCGGCCCTCGTCGTCGAAGCCGAGATAGGCGATCCGGCGCCCGTCGGGGCTGACCTGCGGCGAGGCATCCATGCCATCGCGTGTGGTGAGTTCGCGGATCGCGCCGCTAGCGATGTCGATCGCGTAAACCTCGGTGTCGAGGCCGGCGAGCTCCCAGTTCTCGTCGCGATTGCCGCTGATGAGGAGCGCGCTGCCGTCGGGCATCCATTCAATGGGGCCATCGTGGTTGCGGTCGCCGAAGGTCAACTGGCGCGGCGCACCGCCCGTGGCCGAGACGAGGAAGACCTGCGTGTAGCCGGGCTTGAGATAGCCGGCGCCGTCGAAGCGATAGGTCACCGCATCCGTGATCGCGGGCGGCGCCTTCCACTGCGCGCCTTCCGGCTTGCTGGCGGGCTTGCCGAGCGAGACGGGCTTGCCGGGCACGCGCGCGGTATAGGCGATCATCGTGCCGTCGGGCGACCAGCTAAGGCTGCCCGGGCTTTCGGGCAGGGCGGTGATGTTCGCGCTCTCGCCGCTGGCCATCCAACGCACATGCAGTTCGGGTCCTCCGCCGCTTTCGGTCGAGACATAGGCGAGCCGCGAGCCGTCGGGCGACCAGCGCGGTGCAAAATGCGCTCCTGCGCCCGTAACCAGCGGGGTCTGCGCACCGCTGGAAGTATCGACCATCCAGATCGAGCTGACTGCCGCATCGGTCATGATGTCGTTGGCGCGCCTGACATAGGCGACCTGCCTGCCATCGGGGCTGATCTGCGGATCGGCGGCCACCGTCAGTCCGAACAAGTCGTCGACGGTGAAGTGCCGGTCGTTCGCGTCCTGGGCGTAAGCCGGTGCCGCGATGCCGAGTGAGAGAGCCAGAACGATGGCTTTGCGCATGAAAAAACCTCCCCTGCAGGTGCGGGGGAGGTTCAATCACATTTGCGCTGTCGAAGCGAGTCCGGTGGCTTAGCTCTCGTCCTTGTCGCCGCCCTTGCTCTCGCTCGCGCCGGCATCGGGCTTCTTCTTTGCCGGAGCCTTCTTCTTCGGCGCGGCCTTCTTCTTGGCGGCGGGTTTGGTCTTGGGCGGGGCGGGGGTGAGTTCGAAGGCGGGCTTGCCGTCCTTCATCGTCACCGAGACCTCGCCGCCATCGGCCAGCTTGCCGAACAGCAGTTCCTCGGCCAGCGGCTGCTTGATCCTTTCCTGGATCAGGCGGCCCATCGGGCGGGCACCGTAGAGCTTGTCGTAGCCCTTGTCGGCCATCCACGCGCGGCTTTCCTTGTCGAACTGGATGTCGACGTTCTGCTCGGCCAGCTGCAGTTCGAGCTGGAGGATGAACTTGTCGACCACGCGGGCCACCGTCGACTTGTTGAGATAGCCGAAGGGTACGATCGCATCGAGGCGGTTGCGGAACTCGGGGGTGAACATGCGCTTCACCGCTTCCTCGCTCGCATCTTCCTTCGACACGTCGCCGAAGCCGATACCCTGCTTGGCCATGTCGGACGCGCCGGCATTGGTGGTCATGATGAGCACCACGTTGCGGAAGTCGACCGTCTTGCCGTGATGGTCGGTCAGGCGGCCGTTATCCATCACCTGCAGGAGGATGTTGAACAGGTCCGGGTGCGCCTTCTCGATCTCGTCGAGCAGGAGGACGCAGTGCGGGTTCTGATCAACCGCATCGGTTAAAAGGCCGCCCTGATCGTAACCAACATAGCCCGGAGGCGCACCGATCAGGCGTGAAACGCTGTGGCGCTCCATGTATTCGGACATGTCGAAGCGCTTCAGCTCGATACCCATGATCGAGGCGAGCTGGCGCGCGACCTCGGTCTTGCCGACGCCGGTCGGGCCCGAGAACAGGAACGAGCCGATCGGCTTGTCCGGATCGCGCAGGCCTGCGCGGCTGAGCTTCATCGCGGTCGCAAGCTTCTCGACGGCCGGATCCTGGCCGAAGACGACGTGCTTGAGGTCGCGTTCGAGGTTCTCGAGCGCCTTCTTGTCGTCCGAGCTGACCGATTTCGGCGGAATGCGCGCCATCGTCGCGATCACGGCCTCGATTTCCTTGGCGGTGATCTTCTTCTTGCGGCGGCTGGGCGGGACCAGCATTTGCATCGCGCCGACCTCGTCGATCACGTCGATCGCCTTGTCGGGCAGCTTGCGGTCGTTGATGTAGCGCGCCGACAGCTCGACCGCGGTCTTGAGCGCGTCGGGCGTGTACTTGACCTTGTGGTGTTCCTCGAAGGCGCTGCGTAGTCCCTTGAGGATGGCAACCGTATCCTCGATCGTCGGTTCGTTGACGTCGATCTTCTGGAAGCGCCGCAGCAATGCGCGGTCCTTCTCGAAGTGGTTGCGGAATTCCTTGTAAGTCGTTGATCCGATACAGCGAATCGCCCCGCTCGACAGCGCGGGCTTCAGGAGGTTCGAGGCGTCCATCGCCCCGCCGCTGGTCGCGCCGGCGCCGATGACCGTGTGGATCTCGTCGATGAAGAGGATCGCCTCGGGCATGTCTTCGAGTTCGGAGACGACCTGCTTCAGGCGTTCCTCGAAGTCGCCGCGATAGCGCGTACCGGCAAGCAGCGCGCCCATGTCGAGCGAATAGATCACCGCGTCCTCGAGTACGTCTGGAACGTCGCCCTCGACGATCTTGCGCGCGAGACCTTCGGCGATCGCGGTCTTACCCACGCCAGGATCGCCCACGTAGAGCGGGTTGTTCTTTGAACGGCGGCACAAGATCTGCACCGTGCGGTCGACCTCGGGCCCGCGGCCGATCAGCGGGTCGATCCGGCCGTCCTCGGCCTTCTGGTTGAGGTTGACCGTGAACTGGTCGAGTGCGGTTTCCTTCTTGTCGCCGGGCTTGCCGCTCTCGGCGCCCTGTTCGGCCGGATTTGCGCCTTCTGCTGCGCCCTGCGGGGTCTTGTTCTCGACCTGCTTGCCACCCTTGCCGATGCCGTGGCTGATGTAGCTCACCGCGTCGAGGCGGCTCATGTCCTGCTGCTGGAGGAAATAGACCGCGTAGCTGTCACGCTCGGAGAACAGTGCGACGAGTACGTTTGCGCCGGTCACCGTGTCCTTGCCCGAGGACTGGACGTGCAGGATCGCGCGCTGGATCACGCGCTGGAATCCCGCAGTCGGTTGCGGATCGGCGCCGTCCTCGCTCTTGAGCGACTGGTATTCCTGCTCGAGATACTGCTTCACCACCGCTTCGAGTTCGCCCGTGTCGACGCCGCATGCGGCCATGACCTGAGCAGCATCCTCGTCGCCGATCAGCGCGAGCAGCAGGTGCTCGAGCGTGGCGTATTCATGACGGCGCTCGCCAGCATCGGTCAGCGCGGCATGGAGGGTCTTTTCAAGATTGGCAGCAAAACTGGGCATCAGGTCTCTACTTCTGCGGGGACTCGCAAACTCGCGAGAGGAAGACAGGCTACCTTATGAAGGTTAGCCAAAGCTGTATGTTCCGGTGATATGGGTACGAGGCGCCGGTTTGGAAGGGTCCGGCCCACGCTCAGTCCTTTCGCCCGAAAAGCGATTCTGCAGCATCCCTGTGCGCTGCGGCCTTCAGCCGGTGCGATTCGACCCGTGCGATCTCGCGCTCGAGCAGGGCGATGCGTTCCTGGAGCTCGTCTTGCGAGTATGGGCCGAGATCCTCGGCGGCGAGCTTGCTCGCGGCGTCGCCTTTGGGGCGTGGACGATCGTCGTCTTCCATTGCCCCTACACAATCCTCCTCAGCCCGGTTGCTGTCAACACGCCCCCGCTGTAATGCACCGTTTCTCCGGCACGACGTCACGCATTCGAGGGGGCTCCTTTGGCGACCGGCTTACCTAAGACCATGACTGCAATGGGTTTCGACCAGCCCGGCGGCCCGAACGTGCTCCGGGCTGAGGAATTGCCCGTCCCGCAGCCCGGCGAGGGCCAGGTCCTGATCGAGGTCAGCCATGCAGGCGTGAACCGTCCCGACGTCATCCAGCGGCAGGGCTTCTACCCGCCGCCGCCGGGCGCTTCGCCGATTCCCGGGCTCGAGGTGTCGGGCAAGGTCGTCGCGGTGGGCGAGGGCGTTGCACCCGAAATGCTCAACCGCAAGGTCTGCGCGCTCGTTTCGGGCGGCGGATATGCCGAATACTGCCTCGCGCATTCGGCGCACTGCCTCACCGTTCCGCGGCACATGGACATGGCGTCTGCCGCCGCGATCCCCGAAACGCTCTTCACCGTCTGGCACAATGTCTTCGAGCGCGGTTTCGCCGCCGATGGCGAGACATTGCTCGTGCATGGCGGCACTTCGGGCATCGGTACCATGGCGATCCAGCTCGCCAAGGCCTTCGAGATGAATGTGGTCACGACTGCCGGTAGCGAGGAAAAGTGCAATGCCGCCCGCGAGTTGGGCGCCGACCTTGCGATCAACTACAAGACCGAGGATTTCGTCGAGAAGACCAACGAATTCACCGGCGGCAGGGGTGTCGACGTCATTCTCGACATGGTGTCGGGCGACTATGTCCAGCGCAATCTCGACTGCCTTGCCGAGGATGGCCGCCACGTGACTATCGCCGTGCTCGGCGGGCTGAAGGCCGAAATCAACATGGCCAAGCTGATGAGCAAGCGGCAAGTGCTGACCGGATCTACGCTGCGCCCGCGTTCGGACGAGTTCAAGGCGCTGCTCGCCGATGAGATCTACAACCACGCTTGGCCGCTGTTCGAGGACCGCACCATCGCTCCCGTGATGGACAAGACCTTCCCGCTCGCACAGGCGGGCGCGGCCCATGCGCGGATGGAGGGCGGCGATCACATCGGCAAGATCGTGCTCGAGGTGCGTGCGGCGGATTGACGCCAATCTGTAGCAAATCATTGAATCCGTAACGGAAACGAGATTCTCCGGTAACATTCGGCTGTCATGGCTCTCCCAACGTAGATTCGGGAGATGGACCATGACCGAACTGCCCAAGGACCTTGCCGAATTCACCAATGTGGCGGGTTTCCCGCCGGTTGAACCGAGCGTCCCGGAAAGAGTTGTCGACGAGCGGCGCAAGTACCGCACGATCTGGATCAGCGATGTCCACCTGGGCACCAAGGGCTGCAATGCCGAGCTGCTGATCGACTTCCTCGACCATACCGACAGCGAGACCATGTACCTCGTCGGCGACATCATCGACGGCTGGCGGCTCAAGAAGAAGTTCTACTGGCCACCCGAACACAACGACATTGTCTGGCGCATCCTCAAGCGCGCCAAGCGCGGCACGCGGATCGTCTATATCCCGGGCAACCATGACGAGATGGTGAGGCCCTTCTCGGGCATGAATTTCGGTGATGTCGAGATCCGCCGTGCCGCCTTCCACGATACTGCCGACGGCCGCCGCCTGATGGTGCTGCACGGCGACGAGTTCGACACGATCATGCTCGCGCACCGCTGGCTCGCCTTCGTGGGGGACGCGCTTTACCACATGATGATGAAGCTCAACGGCTGGGTGGCGAAGGCACGCAGCATGCTCGGCCTGCCCTACTGGTCGATCAGCAAGGCGGCCAAGCACAAGGTCAAGAACGCGGTCGAATTCATCTCCAAATACGAGGAGGTGGTGGCGCGCGCCGCGGGCGAGCGGGGCGTCGATGGCGTCGTGTGCGGCCACATCCACACTGCCGAGATCCGCGACTTCGAATATGAGGGCCGCAAGGTCGCATATTATAACGACGGCGACTGGGTCGAAGGCTGCAACGCGCTGGTCGAGCATTTCGACGGCACGATGGAACTGCTCCACTGGCCCGAGGAAGTGGCGAAACGCGAAACCGTGCTCGCCGCGGCCGAAGTGCTGGAGGCGGCGTGAAGTTGCCCGAAGAGGGGATGCCTGCCCCCGGGACTGCCGGCCCGGCTCCTGGGCGCATCGCGATTGTTACCGATGCCTGGCGTCCGCAGATGAACGGCGTGGTCCGTACGCTTGCCACGACCTGCGCGATCCTGCGACGGCAGGGACACGAGGTCATGCTCATCTCGCCCGACCAATTCGCCTCCGTGCCTTGTCCCACCTATCCCGAAATACGCCTCGCCATCAGCCGACCAGGTGCAGTGGCGAAGAAGTTGCGCGATTTCGCGCCCGAGGCGATCCATATTGCGACCGAGGGCCCGCTCGGCATGGCGGCGCGGCGATACTGCGGGCGTGCGGGAACGCCGTTTACTACCGCCTATCACACGCAGTTTCCCGAATATGTCGCGAGGCGCACGCACCTGCCGGCTCGCTGGTTCTGGCGCTATATCGAGTGGTTTCACGCGCCCGCGCACCGGGTGCTGGTTGCGACCGAGAGCATTCGCGAGGAATTGCGCGCGCATGGCCTCGAGAAGCTGCATCACTGGACCCGCGGCGTCGATCTTGCCTGTTTCGACCCGCTTGCACCGCCGCCGCCCGAGTTCGCTGACTTGCCGCGCCCGATCCAGCTTTATGTCGGGCGCGTCGCGGTCGAGAAGAACATCGAGGCCTTCCTCGAGGCGAAGCATCCCGGCAGCAAGGTCGTGGTCGGAGATGGCCCTTCGCTGGAAAAGCTGAGGGCACGCTATCCCGAGGCGCATTTCCTCGGCCGCAAGTCTGGCCGCGAGCTCGCGGGCTGCTATGCGGGGGCGGACGTCTTCGTCTTCCCGAGCCGCACCGACACTTTCGGTCTGGTCATGATCGAGGCGCTGGCTTGCGGCACGCCGGTCGCGGCCTATCCGGTCGCTGGGCCGCGCGACATCGTGACCGACGATGTCGGCGCCATGTCCGAGGATATCGACCGCGCGATCGATGCTGCGCTCTATTGCGACCCGCGCAGTTGTGCGGATTGCGGAGCCCGTTTCAGCTGGGAAGCGGCGACCGACCAGTTCCTGGCCGGCCTTGCCGCGCTCGATGGAGAGCCGTTGCCGGCCTAGCTGCCGTCGCCCCAGCCGCCGTCGTCATAGGAGGCATCCGAGGACCAGCCGCTGTCGTCTTCGCCAGCACCGGCCCAATTGTCATAATCGACCTCGCGGGCTTCACCGGTCGACCAGTCGCTCGCGAAATAGACGTTGTCGATGTTCACCTGCTGCGCGGCCACGCCGACGAGCGACATGGTCAGCGCGATCTCGCCCGTGCTCGCCATGCTGCCCGACTTGTTATAATCGCGCGCCCAGCTCTTGAGGTTCTTGCGCAGCTCGCCCTCGACCTTGGATTCGCTGAGGTACTCGTTCACTCCCATCGAAACCTCGGGCACGTCCACGGTCACGTCGACCTTGGTCTGCTCGCCTTCCTGAAGGAACTCGAATTTGATCTCGGCTGGATCGTAACCCTCGGCAGCGGCGATTTTGAAGAGGAGCGAGTTCGCGTCCGAAGTCATCGTGGCCGGAGCGACGCCGGTAAGGCTGCTTCCGCCGCCGGCCTTTGCGAGGTTCTGCTTCACTGCAGAGGCATCGCCCTTAACCGTGACCGAGAAGTCCGAGCCTCCTCCGCAGGCCGCCAGTCCCAGCGCAGCGGCAAGTGCAACCCATTGACGCATAATCATGTTCCCCTTCGATTTGCGCGGGGAAGTATAGCCAAAGGTCGTTAAGCAACTCTTAGAACGGCATTTGCTTGCCGAATCCGGCGCGCTCGCCTACATGGGAGGCGCAATGGCCGCTCCGCGAGGGGCGGCCCTTCTATTTTGAGTTTCGAGAAAAGGCATATTCCATGGCCGACCAACCCACTCCGCTGATGCCGCATGCGACCGCCACCTGGCTGGTCGACAACACCGGTCTCTCCTTCGAGCAGATCGCAGAATTCTGCGGTCTCCACATCCTCGAAGTGCAGGCGATGGCCGACGATCTCGCGGGCAGCAAGTACACGGGCCGCGACCCGCTCCACTCGGGCGAACTGACCCAGGAAGAGATCGCCAAGGGCGAGGCCGACAGCGAGTACACGCTGAAGATGCAGCGCGCTCCGGTCGCGGTCAGCCGCACCAAGGGCCCGCGCTACACGCCGGTCTCCAAGCGCCAGGACAAGCCCGACGGCATCGCTTGGCTGCTGCGTAACCACCCCGAGATTTCGGACGCGCAGATCTCCAAGCTTATCGGCACGACGCGCAATACGATCACCGCGATCCGCGAGCGCAGCCACTGGAACATCCAGAACATCCAGCCCAAGGATCCGGTGACGCTCGGCCTGTGCTCGCAGCGCGAGCTCGATGCCGTGGTTGCCAAGGCCGCCAAGAACCTCCCCGCACCCGAAGAGGGCGAAGTCCCCGCAGCACCGAGCGGGGTGAGCGATCGCGAGAAGCTGATCGAGGAACTGCGCGCCGAACGCGAAGCCAACGAAAAGGCTGCCGCCGAAGCTGCGCAGGAGGCCGAGGCCGAAGCATGGCTCACCGCCAAGCGCGCTGCCGAGGAAGCCGGCGAAGAGGCAGGCGACACGCCGGGCGAAGCCTGAGCGCACGGCACCAAATCACGAAGGGCGGGAAGGGCAGCGGCTTTTCCCGCCCTTTTTACTTGCGTTTAAGGCGGGATGCGCCATGTAACTTACATGGATGTCAATAGTTTCGCCTATCACCATCCCACCCCTTGGGACGCGCAATTCACGCCGGCGAGCCTGCCCGATATGCTGGCCGCCACGACTGCGAAGAATCCGCAGGCGCCGTTCCTGCATTTCCTCGGTCGCAGCTATTCCTATGCTCAGATCAACGAGGAGGCCCGCCGTTTTGCAGCCGGGCTGATCGCCAGCGGGATCAGGCAGGGCGACCGTGTAGGCCTGTTCCTTCCGAACGTCCCGATTTACGCCTCGGCCTATTACGGCGCGATGCTGGCGGGCGCGATCGTGGTCAATTTCTCGCCGCTCTATACGGTCGAGGAGCTGAGCTGGCAGGTCGCCGATTCGGGCACCCGCCTGCTGGTGACCGTGGACGTGCCCGAGCTGTTCGGCACGGCATCGCAAGTGCTCGAAACCTCCGAGCTCGAGACGCTGGTGGTCGGCTCGCTCGCCGACATGCTGCCCTGGTACAAGGGTCTCGTCCTGAAGACCCTCGGCCGCAGCAAGATCGCAAGCGTCGACTACGGCGGCGACATCCGCTCTTGGCGCGACATGCTCGCCGATCCCTCGACAGCGGAATTCCCGGCAGTCGACGTCGCCGAAGACATCGCCCTGCTGCAATACACCGGCGGCACTACCGGCCGGCCCAAGGGCGCGATGCTCGGCCATTCGCAGCTCTCGATGAACGCGCAGCAGGTTGCCGGGCTCAATCCATTCGGCACCGCGTCGAGCGAAGTCTTCATGGGCGCGCTGCCCTTCTTCCATGTCTTTGCGAACACCGCGCTCCTCAATCACGCGATGGTTACCGGCGCCTCGATCGCCATGGTCCCGCGATTCGAGGCAGGCCAGGTGCTCGATACCATCGCCAAGTACAAGACCACCGGTTTTCCCGGCGTGCCGACCATGTTCCAGGCGCTGCTCGATCACCCCAAGATCGCCAAGACCGACGTCTCATCGATCAAGGTCTGCATCTCGGGCGGCGCGCCGATGCCGGCACCGGTGCACACGCGCTTCGAGGAAGTCACGGGTGTGCGCGTGGTGGAGGGTTACGGGCTCACCGAAAGCTCGGGCGTGGTATCCGCCGGTCCCTATGCCGGGGAGCGCAAGAAAGGCACGATCGGCCAGCTGGTCATGGGCACCGAAGTGGTCTTCCTCGACAAGGAGGATCCGACCAAGCTCGCCCCCGAAGGCGAGCCGGGCGAGCTCGCGGTCCACGGCCCGCAGATCATGCGCGGCTACTGGAACCGCCCGGAAACCGATGGCGAGACCTTCGTGACGCGTGACGGAAAGCGCTACCTGCGCACCGGGGATGTCGCCGTGATGGACGAGGACGGGTTCCTCAAGATCGTCGACCGCATCAAGGACATGATTGCCGTCGGCGGCTTCAAGGTCTTCCCGAGCCAGGTCGAGGACGTCCTGCTCGAGCACGAGGATGTGAAGGAAGTGCTCGTGATCGGCCAGCCCGACGAATATCGCGGCGAGTGCCCTTATGCTTACGTCGTGCTCCAGCCCGATGCCAAGGCAAGCGCCGATGAGCTCAAGGCGTGGCTCAACAAGCGTGTCGGCAAGCACGAGCGGGTGGAAAAGATCGTCCTTCGCGACGACCTGCCGAAGACGATCATCGGCAAGCTCGACCGCAAGGCCCTGCGCGCCGAAGTCGGCGCCTGACGCCGATCCACCACCGCACCATAAAGAGAAGGCCGCCCCCGTCGTTGCGGAAGCGGCCTTCGTCCTCTCCTAGCCGGATGAATCAGTTGGCGAGCTGCAGTTCGGGCTTGCTCTCACCTTGCGCCTTGGCGGCGGGCTGTGCGCTCTTCTTGGGATCGCGGTGGGCGAAACGGCCTTCGACCTGCGCGCCCTGTTCGATGGTCAGCGCATCATAGAAGACGTCGCCGGTGATCTTGGCGGTCTTGAGGATCACGAGCTCGCGTGCGGTGATCGAACCTTCGACCGTGCCTGCAAGGCGGGCGGTTTCCGCCTGGACCGCGCCGGTGACCTTGCTGGTCTCGCCCTGCACGAGGCTGGTGCAGGCGATGTCGCCTTCGATGCTGCCGTCGATGTGGAGGTCGGCCGAAGCCTTGATGTCGCCCTTGATGGCGAGGTCCGAACCGAGGACCGAAAACGTGGAACTGCTCTTGGAAGCCATGGAATTGCTGCGTCCTGGATTAGTGGGAAGCGTGGGCGAGCTCTGGGGCTCGGCGGATTTCTTCGAGAACATTGGGGGCTGTCTCCAGGAAGGTACGGGGGTTTACGGGTCGCCCGTTGATGCGGACTTCGAAGTGAAGGTGCGAACCCGTCGAACGGCCGGTGCTGCCCATGCCGGCGATCTTCTCGCCTGCCGCAACCCGGTCACCGACCTTAGCATCGAAACGCGAAAGGTGAGCATAGCGCGTCATCAGGCCATTTCCGTGCGTGATCTCGACTGTCTTGCCGTAGCCGCCCTTCCATCCGACGAAGCTGACGCGGCCCTTGGCGGCGGCGTAGATCGGGCTGCCGATCGCTCCGCGGAAGTCGATGCCGTTATGCATCGCGGCGCGGCGGTTGAAGGGGTCGCGGCGATAGCCGAACTTCGAGGTCACGCCGCCTGCAGCGGGCGCGAACTGAGGGACGCCGTCGAGCGCACTTTCGAGAGCCGACATGCGCGCCATGGAAAGACCGAGACGCTCGAAACGCGGGTCGATTTCGCCATTGGCGCTGGTCGAGAGGCCCTCGAGCGGACCACCCATGGCCTGGCTTTCGCTGCGGCGGATCACGGCGTCGGGATTGAGCTGGAGCTTCTTGAGCGCTTCGGCAGCGCGGGCCGAGCGCCAGTCGGCGTAGCGGGTCAGGCCTTCGACGATGGCGAGCTGGCGCGCTTCGATGCGGGCGAGTTCGGTGGCCTGCGGGAACGCTGCGCTGACCTTTTCGACCGTAGCTGCCGCTTCGCCGGTCGAATCGCTGATCGCGGTATCGACCTTCATGTTTTCCGGGAGGAGCTCTGCGACGCCTTCGATGAATTCCATGCGGCGGTCGAGATCTTCGCTGACCGCTTCGAGATTGTCGCCATAGGCGGCGAGGCGTTCTTCCGAAGTCGCCACCTTCGCTTCGCGGCTCAGCAGCGACATGCGGTCGGCGCTGGCGCTGTACTGCGCCCAGCCGGCGATCGCCAGCGAGACCGCCCACACCACGACGACGAGCAGCGCGGAGGCAGCAGCTGCCTTCTGCACGCGCGATGAAATGGTGATGAAGCGAACCTGGCCTTCCGACCGCATGAAAAATTCGCGATCAGGAAACCAGCTGTTGATGCGGTCTAGCCAACCGCGCTTGGCGATAGTGTGTTCCAAAACGACCCGTCCCTTGGTCTTTGACCCTTGGCCATTCCCTACAGACAATCGTTAATAAAATCGAACCGTCATCTCCCCCGAATCCACGAGTCGAGTGCTCGATGGGATGAAGCGTTTCGCCGAGAGGGAACTTTCGTTCATTTGCGCGCCACAAAAGTTACCGGGAGGTTAATTTTCCGATTCCGAATCGGTAACGTTCCCAAAGCGCTGACACGGGGGACTTCGCCTGATAGGCGTCGCGCCATGAGCGCAAGCTTTCCTGCACCGCCGACGGGGCGCAAGGCATGAGCCGGATCGGCCTGCTCGGCGGGAGCTTCAATCCGGCGCATGGTGGTCACCGGAAGATCTCCCTGTTTGCACGCGATGCGCTGGGGCTGGACGAGGTCTGGTGGCTGGTATCGCCCGGAAATCCCTTGAAGCCCAAGGCGGGCATGGCACCGCTCGCCGCCCGCGTCACCTCGGCCATAGCGCAGGCCCGGCGCGCGCCGATCCGCGTCACCGCGATCGAGCGCGAACTCGGCACGCGCTACACGGTAGACACCTTGCGCGCGATCCAGAGACGCTTCCCGCGACACGAATTCACCTGGCTGATGGGCTCCGACAACCTCGCCCAGTTTCACCGCTGGCGCGACTGGCGGGGGATCGCGCGAAGCATGCCGATTGCGGTGATCGCGCGGCCCGGCTATGATGGCGTTGCTGTCGCAAGCCCCGCGATGGCCTGGCTACGGCGCTACCGCGTGCCGCTCGCCAGCTTCCGGAACAGGGGCGAATGGAGCGCACCGGCACTGGTGACATTGCGATTTGATCCCGACCCGCGTTCGGCCACGGCCATCCGCCGCGCCGATCCCGACTGGGCATCGCGCCACGCCGGTTTTTCCCCGCGAGACCAGGTGACACACCACCTCATTCCTTCAGGGGAGGAAACGACTACGCCATGATGCGCGTTGATTGTTTCATGCACCAAGCCTCTAAAATCAGGAGTAATACACTCGCCTATGACTCAGGCGCATACAAATCCGGCTGCTGCCGGAGCCGATACGGCGAAGGTCGTGAAGATGACTGACGCCAAGAAGGACGAACTGCTGGACCTCGTGCTCACGCAGCTCGACGACGACCAGGCGCAGGAGGTGGTTTCCATCGACCTCGCCGGGAAAAGCTCGATCGCCGACCACATGGTCATCGCCTCGGGCCGTTCGACCCGCCAGGTCGCCTCGATCGCCCAGAAGCTCGCCGAAAAGCTGAAGCACGAAGGCTATGGCCCGGTGAAGCTCGAAGGGCTGCCGCAGGCCGACTGGGTGCTGCTCGACGCGGGCGACATCGTAGTCCACCTGTTCCGCCCCGAAGTGCGCAGCTTCTACAATCTCGAGCGCATGTGGGCATTTGGCGACGCACCGCCGGTGGCCGGTACGGCGTAATCGCCTTTCGCTCGCGCCTTCGCGCGAGTGTCCTCGGTGCGGATCCTCGGGCACCTGCGGGCGGCCAGTCGGCCTATGACTGCCGTGACCAGGGAGGCCTGAATTTCAGGGGTTTATCCTTGCTTCTTCATGTCATCGCTCGCGGCAAGATTGCCCGTTCTCCGGAGGCGGAGCTGGTCGCGCGGTACGAGAAGCGGCTGACCTGGCCGGTGAAATTCACCGAACTCCCCGAGACCGGCGGGCGCATTCCCGATCCGCAGACGCCCTACAAGACCGTGCTGCTCGACGAGCGCGGCAAGGACATTTCCTCCGAAAAGCTGGCCGAAACGCTCGAGCGCTGGCGCGATGACGGCATGCGCGAGTGCCGTTTTGTACTGGGCGCGGCTGACGGGCATAGTGAGGAGGAGCGGCGCGAGGCCGACCTGCTGCTCGCCTTCGGCAAGGCGACATGGCCGCATCTGATGGCCCGTGCGATGCTCGCCGAGCAGCTCTACCGGGCGACGACGATCATCGCCGGCCACCCCTATCATCGCAGCGGATAATGCGGCAGGGATACTGACGTCATGACCCGCGCTGCCCTTGCCTGCCTAGCCGCCAGCGGCGCACTTGCCTTTGGGTTTCATGCACTTGTCGCTCAGCCTTCGACCGCCCCCTTATCTTCGGAGGAGGCGGTGGACGCACGCGAGGCGCTCGAGATTGCCCGCCAGCAGCAACGCAATGCGCGCAGCCGTGCCGAGCGCCTCGAAAACCAGGTCGCACAATCGCGCGAAGCCGCGCAGCAGGCACTCCAGGAGGCGGCGGCGCTTGCCGCGCGCGTCCAGCAGGCCGAGGCCGCGATCGCGGCTGCCGAAGCAGAACTCTCGCTGGTGGAGCAGCAGCGCAAGGCGCTTGATGCGCGGCTGGCCGAGCGGCGCGAACCGCTGGCGCGACTGACCGGCGCGCTGCAGACCATGGCGAGCCGCCCGCTTGCACTCTCGGCGCTACAGTCAGGATCGCTGCGCGATGTCGTCCATACCCGCGCCGTACTTGCGAGCACGGTGCCGGTCGTGCGGGCGCGCACGGCTTCGCTCAGGAGCGAACTCGACCGCGCCCGTACACTCGAAGTCGAGCGGGCAGGCGTGCTTGCAGACCGCCGCGAGGCGGAGAGCCGCCTCGAAAGCCGGCGCCGTGACGTCATCGCCAAGGCGGAGCAGGAGAGAATTCTTGCGCGCCAGGCACTTGGCGGTGCCAATCGCGAGGCCGAACTGGCGGTCGAACTCGCCGAACAGGCGCGCGACCTCGACGGGCTTGTGGGCCGTCTGGAGTCCGATGCAGCCATGCGCCAGCGGCTTGCTGCGCTTGGTGGCCCCCTTCCGCGTCCTGCGAGCGGGCAGGCGGTCGCCCCACCTCGCCAATCTGGTTCATCTACACTGCGAAACTCACCGGATAGATTTCTTCTTCCTGTTTCCGGCCATGTCGCCGAAGGCTTCGGAGAAACCGGCCCTTCGGGCGGCCGCGCATCGGGCCTTGCCATCGTGCCGCGTCCCGGCGCGCAGGTTGTCTCTCCCGCAGCAGGTCGCGTGTCCTTTGCCGGCCCCTACGAGGGTTTCGGGCGCATCGTGATCCTCGAGCACGACGGTGAATGGACCAGCCTCGTAACCGGCCTGGGGCAGGTCAGCGTGGAGGTTGGCCAGAGCGTGACCGCGGGCTCGCCGCTGGGCCTCGCGACCCAGGCCCGTCCGCGCATCGCCTTCGAACTGCGGCGCAACGGAAGACCGGTCAATCCGCTCGATTTCCAGCGCTAGCGGGCGATTATCGCCCCCGATCGGGACATTCGTCGAATTTTTCTCGCATTTCTGCGCTAAACAGGGTCATCTTCCATTCACTCCAGTCGCGCTATAGAATGCGCACGAAGAGCCCTGAAGGATTTCGCTGCATGAAGATCGCCAATCTCGCCCGTTCGGCCGCACTCGTTACCGCGGTGGCGCTGATCCCGGCAACCACGGCCGGCCTCGCCCGTGTAGACGGCAATGCCGGACCCGAATTCGGCAAGCTCTTCGCGGTCTACGAGCGGGTCAAGGCGAGCTACGTCGAACCGGTCGAGGACGATGTCCTGATCAACGGCGCGATCGACGGCATGCTGGCTGCGCTCGATCCCCACTCCGGATATCTAGATGGCAGCGATCTCCAGCGCCTCGAAACCATGATCGACGGCAATTATTCGGGCCTCGGCCTCTCGGTCGTGAGCGACGACGGCGCGGTGAAGATCATCTCGCCCTTCCGCGGCAGCCCCGCCGACCAGGCCGGCATCAAGGCCGGCGACTACATCACCCACCTCGATGGCGAACTCATCTACGGCCTCGAACTCGACGAAGCCGTCGCCCGCATGCGCGGCCGCGAAGGCACGACGATCCGCCTGACGGTCTTCCGTCCGGGCCGCGACGAACCGTTCGATGTAGACGTGACGCGCGGCGTGATCGAGCTCGAACCCGTCACCTGGGAACTCAAGGATGGCAACATCGGCCACATCATGGTCAACGAGTTTTCGCGCGATGTCGGCAGCGATGTCTTTGCTGCGTGGAAGGACCTTCAGACCAAGGCGACCGGCCGTATCAACGGCCTCGTGCTCGACCTGCGCTCGAATCCGGGCGGCTCGCTCGACGAGGCAGTTGCGCTCTCCGACCTCTTCCTTTCCGAAGGGCGCATCGTCACCCAGCGTGGCCGCGCCCGCGGCGAATCGGTGGCTTACGATGCAGAGACCGTCTTCCGCGGCGATATCGCCGAAGGCCTCCCCATCGTCGTGCTGATTGACGCAGGTTCGGCATCGGCCAGCGAGATTGTCGCCGGAGCGCTGCAGGATCATCGCCGCGCGGTAGTCATGGGCAATCGCAGCTTTGGCAAGGGGAGTGTCCAGTCGCTCCTGCCGCTGGGCCGCGACGCCGCGCTCAAGCTGACCACTGCTCGCTATTACACGCCCTCGGGCCACTCGGTGCAGGAAGGTGGCATCAAGCCCGATATCGACGTGCCGCAGCTGTCCGATCCTGACCTCGCCCGTCGCAGCAAGTTCATCATGCGCGAGAGCGACCTTCGCGGTCACCTCGTCAACGAACTCGGCCTCAAGGACGAGGACATGGAGCGCGACCAGCGCGAAGATCCGCGTTTCCAGCTGACCGCCGAGGAGCTCGAAGAGCAGGGCATCGAGGACTTCCAGCTGCACTACGCGATCGAAACGCTGCGCCGGACCACGCCGACCGCCGTTGCCAGCCGCGCAAAGTAACGATAGCGCTTCGGGCGCAATGACAGAGACTTCTTCACTGCGAATGGCCCAGCGCCTCGCGCTTGCCGTGCCCGCTGCCCTGCTGGCCGGCGCCTATGTGTCGCAATACGGTTTCGACCTCTATCCGTGCGAGATGTGCTGGTGGCAGCGCTGGCCCCATTTCGCCGCGCTGGCCTTTGCACTGATGGGCTTCTTCCTCGCGCCCAAGCGGCTGTGGGTTTCGCTCGCAGCGGGTGGCATCCTCACCTCCGGGCTCATCGGCCTCTTCCATGCGGGCGTCGAATACGACTGGTGGCAAGGGCTGACCTCTTGCACGGCCATCCCGCAGGCGGTCGAAGGCGAGAGCGCGCTCGATGCGATCATGAATGCGCCGGTCATTCGCTGCGACGAGGCACCATGGACGCTTCTGGGCATTAGTCTGGCGGGATTCAATTTCCTGATCTCGACCGGCGCTGCGCTGGTCATCTTCAACCTGCTGCGCAAGGACGCCGCGAAGGCATAGAGACCCGAGAATGACCAAGAAAACTCCCGACCACATCGCCCGGATGATCCGCGTCGACCAGGCAGGCGAGTTCGGCGCAACGCGGATCTATGCCGGACAGCTCGCCGTGATGGGTGACCGCGGACCCGATTCGGCAGAGATTGCCGGGATGGCCGAACAGGAAGCCGGGCACCGCGCCAAGTTCGACGCGCTGATGGCGCGCCGCGGCGTACGCCCGACCGCGCTCCAGCCCTTCTGGGACAAGGCGGGCTTCGCGCTCGGCGCGGCCACCGCGCTGATCGGCCCCGAGGCTGCCATGGCCTGTACCGCTGCGGTCGAAACCGAGATCGACAAGCACTATTCGGACCAGCTCGACCAGCTCGAGGCGACCAACGAAGATCCCGAACTCGCTGCCATGATCGAGGAATTCCGCGAAGACGAGCGCGAACACCGCGATGCCGCGCTGGCGGCAGGTGCCGAACGTGCGCCCGCCTATCCGCTGCTTTCAGGCATCATCCGCCTGGGCTGCAAGGCCGCGATCAAGATTTCCGAGCGTATCTGACGCGAAGGCGCGGGGCGCGCCCACGCGCTTCATTGACAGTTCACCCGACAAGGCGCCTAAATGCGCATCGACCCAATTGCGAGGCCCAGCATGACCAAGTCCCTCATTGCCCTTTCCGCCCTCGGCGCAGCAGCAATCGCCGCGCCCGTGCAGGCGCAGACCCCGGTCGAAACGGGCGACGACAGCTACAACATGGTCATCGTCTACGGCGACGATGAATGCCCGCAGGGCGACGACGGCACGATCGTCGTCTGCGCGCGCAAAGCGGAAAGCGAACGCTACCGCATTCCCGAGGCCCTGCGCTTCACCGACGGTCCGCAGGCGCAGGCCTGGGCAGAACGTGTCGAACGCCTCGAGATGGTCGGCAAGAGCGGCATCATGTCATGCTCTCCCACCGGTGCGGGCGGCTTCACCGGCTGTACGCAGGAGCTGATCGCGAAAGCCTACGACGACCGCGAGAACGCCTCCGAAGTGCGCTTTAGCGAGATCATCAATGCCCAGCGCGAAGAGCGCCTCGCCGGTATCGACGAGGAAGCCGAGCGCACCCAGGCCGAGGTGGAATCGATCGAGCGCGCCTACATGGAGCGGCTCGAACGCGAGCGTGCGGGCGAAACCGGCGATGAAGAGCCGCTGCCCGAGACCACGAGCGAACCCGAAGTTGTCGCGGGCGATCCCGAGCGCTGAATTTCCGTTTGATTTCAGGATGTTTGGCGCTAGACCCCGGCCATGGGGTCGGGCGCACGCATTCTTGTTATCTTCGGTACGCGGCCCGAAGCGATCAAGCTGTTCCCGCTGATCCATGCGCTTGAAGCTGATCCACGCTTCGAAGTGCGGGTCTGCGTTTCCGCCCAACACCGCGAGATGCTTGACCAGGTGCTCGGCCTTGCCGGCATCGTCCCCGACCATGATCTCGATCTCATGTGCGAAGGCCAGTCGCTCGACGACCTGACCGCGCGTGCGCTGACCGGCATCGGGAAGGTGCTGGACGAGGAATGCCCCGACTGGGTGGTGGTACAGGGCGATACGACCACGGTAATGGCCGCCGCGCTTGCCGCGCATTACCGGCAGATACCGGTGTGCCACGTCGAGGCGGGGCTGCGCAGCGGCGATCTCTCGCAGCCATGGCCTGAGGAGGCGAACCGCCGCATGGTTGCAGCGATCGCGAGCCTCCATTGCGCGCCGACCAGGACGAGCGCCGAGGCGCTCCTGCGCGAAAACATCCCTTCCGCGACCGTCCGCGTGACCGGCAATACCGTCATCGACGCGCTGCACTGGGTGTCGGAGCGCACGGATGCCGATCCTTCACTCGTTTCCGGGATGACCGAGCTCGAACACCGGTTCGCCGGAAAGCGGATCATCGGCCTGACCAGCCATCGCCGCGAGAATCTTGGGCAGGGCATGGCGAATATTGCCAAAGCGGTTAGACATGTCGCTTTACGCGATGACGCTGCGGTTATTTTTCCCATGCATCGCAATCCCGTGGTCCGCGCCATCATGCATGAGCAGCTGGGCGGCCTCGACAATGTCGCGCTGATCGAGCCGCTCGACTACCTGCATTTCACCCGCCTGCTCTCGGTCTGCCATATTGTCCTCACCGACAGCGGCGGCGTGCAGGAGGAGGCCCCCGCGCTGGGCAAGCCGGTACTGGTCATGCGCGAGACTACCGAAAGGCCCGAAGGCGTGACGGCGGGCACAGCACGGCTGGTCGGTACCTGTCCGCACAGGATCGTGCGCGAAACCGAACGCCTGCTCGACGATCCGCGCGCGCATGCCGCGATGGCGCGGGCCCACAATCCCTATGGTGACGGAAAATCGGCGCAGCGGATCTGCGAGTTGCTCGCCGGCTGACGCCTAGACCTTGTGGTACGCGCGGTACCACTCGACAAATTGCGGGATGCCCTGTTCGATGCTCGTGGTCGGCTGGTAGCCGATGTCGCGCTGGATCGCGTCGATATCGGCATAGGTCTTTTCGACATCGCCCGGCTGCATCGGCATGAGCTGCACCTCTGCCTTCTTCCCGCAGGCCTGTTCGATCAGCTCGATGACGCGGGTCAGCTTCTCGCTGCGGTGGTTGCCGATATTGTAGACCGCATGCGGCTTCACGCTGCCCCCCGCCTTCTCGGCCCCGTCATCTGCCGGGGGCTTGTCTAGACAGGCGACCACACCGCTGACGATATCGTCGATGAAGGTAAAGTCGCGCCACATCTCGCCCTCGTTGAAGACCTTGATGGGTCTGCCGGACAGGATCGCGTCGGTGAACAGCCAGAGCGCCATGTCGGGCCTGCCCCATGGGCCGTAGACGGTGAAGAACCTCAGGCCCGTCAGCGGCGTGCGGTAGAGATGGGCATAGGTCTCGCTCATCAGCTCGTCCGCCTTCTTGGTGGCGGCATAGAGCGAGACGGGGTGGTCGGCGCGGTCCTCGACCGAGAAGGGCAGCTTGTCGTTGCCGCCATAGACCGAGGACGAGCTCGCATAGACCATGTGCGCGCTTCCGCGGTGGCGGGCGACCTCGAGCATGTTCACATGGCCCATAAGGTTCGCCTCGACATAGGCGCGCGGGTTCTCGAGGCTGTATCGAACGCCCGCCTGCGCACCGAGGTGCACGATGCTCTCGAACGCCTCGCCATCGAGCGCGGCGGAAAGCGCGTCCCAGTCGGAGAAATCGACTTGCTTGAAGGCGAAGGCGTCGGGGGCCGCCTCGCGCACATGCGCCACGCGGTCGTGCTTGAGCGAGACCTGGTAATAGTCGTTGAGGTTGTCGATCCCGAGAACCTCGTCGCCGCGCGCGCAGAGCCGCTCTGCCACTGCCGCGCCGATGAAGCCTGCGGCTCCGGTTACCAGTACTCTCGCCAAGTCACCCCCCGTTGTGCCGTCAGCCCTTGTCGAGCGCGATGTCGGGCGCGTCTTCCTGCTTCATGCCGACCACGTGGTAGCCTGCATCGACGTGATGCGTTTCGCCGGTCACGCCGCTGGAAAGGTCCGACAGGAAGTAGAGGCCCGAGCCGCCGACATCTTCGATCGTCACGTTGCGACGCAGCGGCGAGTTGTACTCGTTCCACTTCAGGATGTAGCGGAAGTCTCCGATGCCGCTGGCGGCCAGCGTCTTGATCGGACCTGCGCTGATCGCGTTCACGCGAATGCCTTCCGGGCCGAGATCGTTGGCGAGGTATTGCACGCTGGTTTCCAGCGCCGCCTTGGCCACGCCCATGACATTGTAATGCGGGATGACCTTCTCCGCGCCGTAATAGGTCAGCGTCAGGATGCTTCCGCCGTTCGGCATCATCTCGCGCGCGCGCTTGGCCACTGCAACGAGGCTGTAGGCAGAGATGTTCATCGTCATCAGGAAGTTGTCGAGGCTGGTGTCGACATACTTGCCGCGCAGCTCGCTCTTGTCGGAAAAACCGATGGCGTGGACCACGAAGTCGATCGTGTCCCAGCGCTCTTTCAGCGTGTCGAATGCCTTGTCGAGCGCGTCCATGTCCGACACGTCGCATTCGAAGACGAAATCGCTGCCCAGCTGTTCGGCGAGCGGGCCGACGCGCTTCTTGAGCGCTTCGCCCTGGTAGGAGAACGCCATCTCCGCACCCTGGTCCTTCAGCTGCTTGGCAATCCCCCAAGCCAGCGACTTGTCGTTGGCGAGACCCATGATGAGGCCGCGTTTGCCTGCCATCAATCCGCTCATGTTCCGCATCCTTCCTGCTCGCTGAGCATTTCCTTCTCGAGCTGCGCCCGGCGTCCCTCGTCGGTCTCGTCCGCCAATTCCTCTTCGGGCGTTTCGGCCAGCGCAGCGTTCAATTCCGCGCCGATAACCACCCCGAGCCCGACAAGCCAGAAAAAGAACAGCGCGATCATCACGCCTGCCAGCCCGCCGTAGGTGAGGTTGTAGGCGAAGAAACGGCTCAGCACCGCAGGCATAACCGTGGTCACCGCTATCCACCAAAAGGTCGTCAGGAGTACTCCTGGCCATTTCGGATAGCGACTGCCGCGATATTTCGAGGGCGTGAGCGTGTAGAAGATGAGATAGAGCGAGGCGAAGAGGCCGAAAGCGGGCACGATGCGCGAGAGCTGCAGCGCGGCGAGGCGGTCGATCAATTCAGGGAAATAGGCCTCGATGATCTCCTGCGCGGTGCCGATCACGAATTGCGCCATCAGGCTGAGCATCAGCAGCAGCACCGCACCCAGGATCACGGCGGTCGAGAAGAGGCGGTATTTCCAGAAGGCCTGCGTCGGTTCGGTGCCATAGGCGCGGCGCAATATGTCGCGGATCGTCTCGATCAGGCTGCCCACGGTCCACAGCGCCACTGCCGCGCCCGCCCACAGGAGCCAGCCCGAGCGGGCCTGGATCACGTCGCGCGCCACCGGTTCGATCACGTTCCCGACCACGGGGGGCAGGGCATAGAGCACCGCATTGATGGTCGCCGCACGCTCGCTTTCCTCGCCGATCGCGGAGAAGATCGCCGCGCCGAGGATGAAGAAAGGGAAGATCGCCAGCATGGCGAGATAGGCAAGGTTGCCCGCGTGGATGAAACCGTCGTTATAGGTGCCGATCAGCGTGCGCTTGGCCACTTCCCATGCGCGCGTGCCGGGGCCGACCGTGTCGCTGAGGCGCCCTCGCAAATGGGCCGCTTCCTTCCGTCGCGCCTCGGGTGACAGCGAGTGGATCTCGCGTTCCTTGGGCGGGGGTAGATCGGCGTCGGACAGGATTACACCTGGAGCTTGCTGCGCGGGTCGCTCTCGTCCTTCCACCCATCGAGCCGCTTGGCAAGTTCCTCTAGATCTTCAGGAAGCTGGATTTCGAGCGTCACGAGCTGGTCGCCGCGGGTGCCGTTCTTGCGGGTGAAGCCCTTGCCCTTGAGGCGCAGGACTGTGCCGCCGTCGGTGCCGGGCTTGATCGTCATCATCACCGGACCATCGACCGTGGGCACGCGGACCTTGCCGCCGTTCACCGCCTCGTCGAGCGTGATCGGCAGGTCGAACCGCACGTCGTCGCCTGCACGCTTGTAAAGCTTGTGGCCGTCGACCCTGATCGTGACGAGCCCGTCGCCCGCGCCGCCCGGGCCCTGTTCGCCCTTGCCCTTGAGGCGCATCTGCGTGCCGTCCTCGAGGCCCTTGGGCAGTTTCAGGTCGATGGTCTTGCCGTCGGCGAGCGTGATGCGCTGGTCGCGCAGTGTCGCCGCATCGATGAAGGGCACGCGCAGGGTATAGCCGATGTCGGCCCCTTTTCGCGGGGGCGGGCGCCTGCCGGCAAAGCCTCCGCCCGGGCCGCCGCTGCGTGCGCGGCCACCGCCGAACAGACCTTCGAAGATGTCGCCGAGGTCGACCTGGTCGTTGCCGAAGCCCTGGAAATCCTCCGCGCGGAAGCCGCGCTGGCCGCCGCCCGCGCCCCCGAAACCGCCGCCGCCACCACCGAAGCCGCCGCCCATGCCGCCGAAGGGATTGGTCGGGTTGCCCTCCATGTCGATCTCGCCGCGATCGAACTGGGCGCGCTTGTCCTTGTCGGACAGGAGGTCGTAGGCCTTGGTCACGTCGGAGAATTTCTCCGCCGCCTTGGGATTGTCCTTGTTCTTGTCCGGATGCAGCTCCTTGGCGAGCTTGCGATAGGCGCTCTTGATCGCCTTCTCGTCTGCCGAGCGCGATACGCCAAGGGTGGAATACGGGTCTGCCATGGTGTGTTAGCTAGTTGGAACAGTGAGCCAAAACAAGGACTCTCCCTGTCCCGCGTCTATCCTTTGATTTTTCCGTGCCTGTTCCCGAGGAAGCGACCAATTGCGTATCCGAGGTTAGCAGAGGCGATCAGCCAGCCCATCATCGCCAGCATTGTCTTGAGGAGGAGGTCACTGAGCTCACCGTGCCACGCATACATCGCCACCTGAGCGGCAAAGAGGAAAAAGATGAAGGCGGTGAAGCTTTTCAGGTCGCCCCAGAACGACATGCCGTCCCTGTACCCCCGGCGTAGGTAGTAAGCAGGTATTCCCAGAAACACCCCGATCCCAACAATGACGAAGAGAACGCCGAGCATCAGATTGAACAGATCCATCTCCTGCAACTACCATTGTCGCATATAGCGGGCAACGAACGGCGAGCCTTTCCTACATTTATGTGTATCGCTAGAGCGCGCCTCATGTTCTGCCTCAATCCTCGCAAACCCGCCAAAGTTCCGGCAATCGAGGGCGGAATATGCAAGCGGCGCTTTTTCGCCCTGGACCGTGTTCCATCCGTTCCAAGCTGTAGGAGTAGCAATTGACCGACACCGTGGACGATACGAAGAGCGCGATTCCGGTCACCGATCCCTTCGCGCTGTTTGAGGAGTGGTTCGGCGAGGCCAAGGAAACCGAGCTCAACGATCCGAACGCGATGGCGCTCGCGACCGCGACCCCCGAGGGCCGCCCCTCTGTGCGCATGGTCCTGCTGAAGGGTCACGGCAGCGGATTGGGCGAGGGCGGGGGGTTCGTCTTCTACACCAACGCAGAAAGCCGCAAGGGCGAGGAGATCCGCGCCAACATGCACGCCAGCCTGCTGTTCCACTGGAAGAGCCAGCGCCGCCAGATCCGCATCGAGGGCCCGCTTACCGAGGTGAGCGAAGAGCAGGCCGATGCCTACTTCCACTCGCGCCCGCGCGCCTCGCAGATCGGCTCGGCGGCAAGCGACCAGTCGCGCCCGCTGCCCGAACGGCAGGTCTATCTCGACCGTGTGGCCGCGCTGGAAGAGCACTTCCCCGAAGGCGACATTCCGCGCCCGCCGCACTGGACCGGCTTCCTGCTGTGCCCGCGCGCGATCGAGTTCTGGCACGACCGCAAGTACCGACTTCACGACCGCCGCCGCTTCACCCGCGAGGGACCGAAGGACGCCTGGTCGAACACGCTGCTCTATCCGTGAGGCCTGACGAGTGACCGACAACCGCGCCCTTCTGGCCCGCTCGGCGGCCATGGCATCGATCACCGTCGCGGTGATTCTCGTCCTGCTCAAGGCATGGGCGAGCTGGCGCACTGGCTCGACCGCCATGCTCGGCAGCCTTGCCGATTCCGCGCTCGACCTCATTGCGAGCATCGCGACGCTGACCGGCGTGTGGATCGCCTCGATGCCCGCCGACGAGGACCACCGCTTCGGCCACGGCAAGGCCGAGGCGCTGGCCGCGATCTTCCAGGTCATGCTGATCGCCCTTTCGGCTTTCGGTATCGCGGTTCGAGCAATCACGCAGCTCGTCGAAGGAAGCGAGGTCAAGGCGGCCGAAGAAGGTATCGCCGTCTCGGTAATCGCCATCGTGCTGACCTTCGCGCTGCTCGGCTGGCAGCGCTACGTGATGAGCCAGACGCGCAGCCTCGCGATCCAGACCGACCACCTGCATTACAGGTCGGACCTCTTCCTCAACCTCGCGGTGATCGCAGCGCTCGTGATCGACCAGTTCATGGGCGTGACGGGGGCAGACCCGCTGTTCGGCCTCGCGATTGCCGCATGGCTCGGCTGGGGCGCCTATTCGGCGGCGCGCGATGCGGTCGACGACCTGATGGACCGCGAATGGCCCGAGGAGAAACGGCTGGCCTTCGTCGAAGCGGCGGCGCGCCATCCGGAGCTTTCGAACCTCCATGATCTGCGCACCCGCACCAGCGGCAACCGGGACTTCGTGCAGTTCCACGTCGACCTTTCGGGCGAAATGACGGTGGAGGAAGCACACGACATCATCGAGCGTGTCGAGGAAGACCTTTGCGGCCGCTTCCCCGGGATGGAATTGCTCATCCATATCGACCCCGAAGGCCACGTCGACGAGCCGGACAATCCGCTCGCCGAGACCGACGAATTCGCCAAGCTTGAGGACGACGAATGACGAAGACGCTTCCCTATTGGCATGTCGATGCCTTCGCCTCGCGCCCCTTCGAGGGAAACCAGGCCGCGGTCATGCCGCTCGAGGATTGGCTGCCCGACGATGAGCTGCAGGCCATCGGCGAGGAGAACAACTTTGCCGAAACCGCCTTCGTCGTGCCCGATGCGAGCGGCGAGGCCGACTGGGAACTGCGCTGGTTCACCCCGACCGAGGAAGTCCGGCTGTGCGGGCATGCGACGCTGGCGAGCGGGCATGTGCTGCTGACGCGGGACGGCGGCGAGCGGGTCACCCTGCGCACGCGCAAGGCGGGCATCCTCGAAGTGTCGAAGGCAGGTGATGGCTACGAGCTAGCTCTGCCGGCCATCCCGACGACCCGCGGCGAGTGGGACGAGGCGGTCGCGCTGCTGGGTAGCACGCCGCAGGAAGTCTGGCTCAACCCCGATGGCTACGGCATCTACCTGTTCGAGACCGGGGAACAGGTGCGCGCGCTCGATCCCGATTTGCGTGGCCTCAGGGCGCTAGGGAACGACCAGTTCATCTGCACCGCTCCCGGATCAGACACCGACATCGTCAGCCGCGTCTTCGTACCCGGTGGCGGCGTGGACGAGGACAGCTTCACCGGCTCGGCCCATGCCTGCCTCACCCATTTCTGGGCGAACCGGCTCAGGCGCGACAGTTTCACCGCCTTCCAGGCATCGCAGCGCGGTGGACATGCGACCTGCCGGCTCGAGGGCGACAAGGCGATCCTTGGCGGACCTTGCGTGACCGTGGTGGAAGGTAGCTTCTACCTGCCCTGAACGGGGTAGAGCTCCATGATGTCGGCGACCTGCTGGAGCATGGCGATGCGCTCCTCGCGGTTCGAATGACCGAGGCGCACGATCGTCAGCCCCTGTTCGGGCGAGACGATCACGTACTGGCCCATATGGCCGATCATGGCGAACATCGATTGCGGTGCGCGGTTAGGGAAGAGCGGGTGCTCGGGCTCGCCATTGGGGCGGTTCAGCCAGGTCTGGAGTCCGTAATGCGGGCTGGCGGGGCTGGGGGTGACCATCTTCTCGATCCAGCTGCGCGGGACGAGCTGCTCGCCGCGATGCGAGCCCTTGCGGCGCATGAGTTCGCCGAGCTTCGCCCAGTCGCGCGCGGTAGCGTGCATAAGGCTGCCGCCCACGAGCGTGCCCGCGCGGTCGAATTCGGGGACCATCGAGGTCATGTCGAGCGGCTCGAAGAGCCGCGCGTCGAGATAGTCGCTCACCGCGCGGCGGCGCGCCTCGGCATGGTCTGCATCGGCCAGCGTGCGCGCCGCGATATCGGCGAGGATGACAGTGGTGTTCGAGGAATACTCGAACTTCTCGCCCGGCTCGGCCTCGGGCGGTTGCGCCGTGGCATAGTCCGCCATGTCGTCACGCCCGTCGAGGAAGAGCATGCGCACCTCGCTGCTCTCGTAGGGCACGGGGCCGGCCTCGGTGTGCTCGAGACCGGCGCGCATCTGGAGGAGGTGGCGCAGGGTGATGTCCGCCCGCGGATCGCCGCTGCGCTGCCAGCGCGGCACGGGGGCGGGCTCGTCGAGCCGCAGCAGGCCGTCGCCGACGAGCTGTCCGATGAGGAGCGCGGTGACCGTCTTGGCCATCGACCAGCTGACAAGGCGGGTCTCGGCATCGTAGCCTGCGCCATAGCGTTCGGCGGCGAGCTTGCCGTCATGCATCACGATCAGCGCGCGCGTTTCGCCGAGACCTTCCATGCGGAAAAGGTCGTCCACCTCACGCGCCAGCGCCTTGGTCGGCGCGCCCGGATCGGCGGTCACCGACGAGAGCGCTTCGTCCGAAAGCGGGGGCTCTTCGGCAGGGCCGGGGGCACCGCAGCTCGCAAGGCTTGTAGCGGCAAGGGCAAGGGCGATAAGGGGGCGCGACCACACTGACATGCAATCGTCACTCGCATGAGGATCTGACCCGCGCAATGGCCAAAAAACGCTCTCTCTTCACCCGCTGGTGGTTCTGGCTGCTGGTGGTCGTCGCCGCGCTGCTGGCGGCCGGCTGGGTCGCCTATGGCGAGGACATGCGGCGCACCAGCGAGGCGGGCACGGCCTATGCGGCGCGGGTTGCCTGTTCGTGCCGCTATGTCGCCGGGCGCAGCCTCGACGATTGCGGGAAGGACAAGCTTGCCGGGATGGAGCTGGTGATGCTGAGCGAGAACAAGACCAACCGGAGCGTGACCGCGTCGATCCCCTTCGTGGCTTCCGACACGGCGTCCTACCGCGAAGGATACGGCTGCGTATTGCAGCAGTGGGATCGCTGATCAGCGGGCGACGTCGCCGAGGAAAGCTTCGTAGGCCGTTTGCAGGCCTTCCTCGAGACCGACTGAAGCGGTCCAGCCCATCGCCTTGAGAAGCGAAGAATCCATCAGCTTGCGCGGCGTGCCGTCGGGCTTGGTAGTGTCGCATTCGATAAGGCCTTCGAAGCCGACCGTTCGCGCGATGAGACCGGCGAGGTCGCTGATCGAGACTTCCTCGCCCGAGCCGACATTGACGTGCCCTTCCTCCGAATATTCGCGCAGCAGGAAAATGCAGGCATCGGCGAGATCGTCGACATGCATGAACTCGCGCATCGGCGTTCCGCTGCCCCAGATCGCAACGCTGTCCGCACCCGATAGCTTCGCCTCGTGGAAGCGGCGGATCATCGCCGGGATAACGTGGCTGCTCTGCGGGTCGTAATTGTCGCCAGGGCCGTAGAGATTGGTCGGCATGGCGGAAATGAAATCGCAGCCGTACTCCCGGCGATAGCTGGCGGCGAGCTTGAGGCCAGCTATCTTCGCGATCGCGTAGGCCTCGTTGGTCGGCTCGAGCGCGCCGGTGAGCAATGCGTCCTCGGGGATCGGCTGCTCGGCATGCTTGGGATAGATGCAGGAGGAGCCGAGGAACAGCAGCTTCTCGCAGCGCTGCCTCTTGGCGGCCTCAATCACGTTCGCCGCGATCATAAGGTTGTCGTAGAGAAACTCCCCCGGCCGCTCGCTATTGGCGAGAATACCGCCAACCCTTGCCGCAGCGAGGATGACCGCATCGGGCCTGTGGTCGGAGAACCAGCGGCGCACCTCGGCCTGTTCGCGCAGGTCGAGCGAACGTTCGGCAGTGAGGATTTCGCAGTCCTCGCTTTCGAGCCGCCGCACCAGTGCCTGCCCGACCATGCCGCGATGGCCGGCGACGTAGATGCGCTTTCCCGAAAGCGCGTAGCGGCTCACGATTTCGCGGCCTTTATCGCTTCCATGTCCGCGGCCAGCATCTCGCTTGCCAGTTCGCGCGCCGAGGTCTGCGCTTCCCAGCCAAGTTCGGCCTTGGCCTTGGAGGCATCGCCGAGAAGGAAATCGACTTCGGTCGGCCGGAAGTAGCGCGGATCGATCTCGACGAGGCACCTGCCGGTCTTCGCGCAGAAACCCTTCTCGTCCTCGCCCTCTCCGCGGAATTCGAGCTCGATGTCTGCGTCCTCGAACACCCAGCGAGTGAAGTCTCGCACGCTTGAGGTCTTGCCCGTCGCGAGCACGTAGTCCTGCGGAATGTCCTGCTGCAGCATCATCCACATGCCGCGCGCATATTCGCGTGCGTGGCCCCAGTCGCGTTGCGCATCGAGATTGCCGAGATAGAGCCGGTCCTCGAGGCCAAGCGCGATCGCCGCGACACCGCGAGTGATCTTGCGAGTGACGAAGGTCTCGCCGCGGACCGGGCTTTCATGGTTGAACATGATCCCGCAGGAGGCGTGCATGTTGTACGCCTCGCGGTAGTTCACTGTGATCCAGTGCGCATAGAGCTTGGCCACCGCGTAGGGGCTGCGCGGATAGAAAGGCGTCGTTTCGGTCTGCGGCGTTTCCTGAACCAACCCGAACATCTCGCTGGTCGAGGCCTGGAAAAAACGCGTGTGGCCTTCGAGCTTGAGGATGCGGACCGCCTCGAGCAGGCGGAGCGCGCCGAGCGCGTCGGCATTGGCCGTATATTCGGGCGTTTCGAAACTCACCTGCACATGGCTTTGCGCGGCAAGGTTGTAGACCTCGTGCGGCTGCACTTCCTGCACCACGCGGATGATGTTGGTGGCATCGGTCACGTCGCCGAAATGCAGGTGCATGTGGGGATCGGGATCGTGCGGATCCTCGTAGATGTCTTCGATCCGGCCGGTGTTGAAGGAGGACGAGCGACGCTTTACGCCGTGGACCTCGTAGCCCTTCTCCAGGAGCAGGCGTGCAAGATACGACCCGTCCTGTCCGGTTACCCCGGTTATCAATGCCCGCTTGGCGCTCAACCCGTTTCTCCTTTTATGGCGCTGCGGTAAGGAATGGGCCGCCGGTTTGGCAAGCGTCGCCTAGGCGGAAACCCCCGTCGTTGCGTCGATCCAGCCCCCGCCGACGACCCTGTCACCTGCATAGAGGACAGCGGCCTGCCCGGGCGCGACGCCGTATTCGGGCTCCGCGAAACGGATCGTGGTGGGCGCATTGTCGCCCAGCGGGCCGTCGAGCGTGACGGGAACCGGCTTGGCAAGGCTGCGCACCTTGGCTGTCAGCTGCACGTCGGGGAGCGGGCCGATGCGGTTGGTCTCGACGATATGCGCCGCTTCCACTGCAAGCATGCGCTTGGGTCCGACCTTCACCTCTGCATTCTCGGCATCGATGCCCACGACATAAAGCGGTTCGGGCTGCCCGCCGATTTCGAGGCCGCGGCGCTGGCCGACGGTGTAGTGGATCACGCCCTTGTGCTCGCCCAGGGTCTCGCCGCTCGCGGCATGGACGATCTTGCCCGGACGCGCGCCCTCGGGGCGCATCTTCTTGACGATCTTCGCATAGTCGCCGTCGGGCACGAAACAGATGTCCTGGCTGTCGGGCTTGGCCGCATTCCGCAGGCCGGCGGCCTCGGCAAGCTCGCGCACCTCGCTCTTGGGCAGGCCGCCAAGAGGGAAGCGCAGGAAGTCGAGCTGGTCCTCGGTCGTGGCGTAGAGGAAGTATGACTGGTCGCGCGCCGGATCGAGTGCGCGGTGCAGCTCGGGCCCGGCCGGTCCCATCACGCGGCGGACGTAATGCCCCGTAGCGAGGCAGTCCGCGCCCAGTTCGCGCGCCATTGCGAAGAGATCCGTGAACTTGGGACCCATGTTGCAGCGGATGCAGGGCACCGGCGTGCGACCTGCAAGATATTCGTCGGCGAAGGTCTCGACCACTTCCTCGCGAAAGGCGCTTTCATGGTCGGAAACGTAATGCGCTATGCCGAGCCGGTCGGCGACCGCTCGCGCATCGGCGATGTCGTCGCCCGCGCAGCAGGCGCCCTTGCGGCCGGTCGCTGCCCCATAATCGTACAGCTGGAGCGTGATTCCGATGACTTCCGCGCCACTTTTCGCGGCGAGCGCGGCGACGACCGAGCTGTCGACGCCGCCCGACATGGCGACCACGATCCGGCATTCGGACGCGGGGCGCGGCAAGTCGAACAGGTCGGCGGCAGAGGCCGCATCGAGAAGACGGGATTCGGGCATGGCGCGCCCCTTACACGCCTTGGCCGCGCGCCTCCAGTATTTCCCTTGGAACGCCTGCGATGCGATGTTTCACAGACTCTTTACCATGTTGGACTATTCCGAGTCGCATGTTCGAGGGGCACATCAATAAGAAGGCATTCGTGCAGGGGCGCGAATCCGACGTTTTGCACCAGTTTCGCTGGACCGACCTGGTCGCGAAGCTGTCGGCGACTCGCGAGCTGCGCGAGGAACTGTCGAAATCCGAGACCGGCGGGTTCGAGGCTTTCGGCGAAGTGCGCCGCGAAAGCGATGAAGAAAGTAAACGGCCTGTTAACCAAGCTGATTTAACTCATGGCAAATCAAGCGGGTTAGAGAGTGGTCGAGCCGCAAATGGTGCGGTGCATGGCGACCGAGAGAAATAGATGATCGAAAACCAGGACATCCGCCCTGCACAGGTGATTGGCCCGCTTGGCGAGCCGCTGACCCTTGACGACCTGCCTTCGCCCAAGACGAAGCGCTGGGTGGTGCGTCGCAAGGCCGAAGTGGTCGCTGCGGTGAACGGGGGCCTACTTACTATCGACGAAGTGCTTGAGCGCTACGGCCTGACGCTGGAAGAATTCGCGTCCTGGCAGCGTGCTGTCGATCGTTCGGGCATGCAGGGCCTCCGAGTGACCCGCATCCAGCACTACCGCGATCTCTACGAGCGCCAGTTCAAGTACTGATCCAAGGGGCGATCCCGCCGATCCGCCACCTGCGGCGCGGGAACCTTTCGCTTGCATTCCCGCTTGAATCCTGTCCCCATGCAGAAAGGGGGGCCGGTCCGGCATGCCTTGCGCATTGCGAGGTGATGTCCTGATCGGGCTAAAACAGGAGGAATTGCAATGGGTTGGATAATCGCACTTATCGTCGGTGGTATCGCGGGCTGGCTTGCGAGCCTCGTCATGAACCGTGACGCCTCGATGGGCATTTTCTGGAATATCGTGGTCGGCTGTGTCGGCTCGGTCATCGGCAACCTGATTGCCGGCCCGCTGCTGGGTATTTCGGGCAGCGTGCAGGAGTTCTCGCTCACCGGACTGATCATCGCCATCGTCGGCGCCGTCGTCCTGCTGGGCATCGCCAACCTCGTTCAGCGCGGTCGCGTGCGGTAAGCGCAGGCGAAAATTTGAGCCAACAAGGGGCGGCACGGGTCACTCGTGCCGCCCTTTTAGCATTTTATGCGGCGCGCGACGCACTTCGTCAGGCGTGCTATGCCCCCGGTCGAGTTGCAGATTGCCCCGCCTCACGCATGGTTCTAGGCAACAAATCCACGGTCTTGCGCTTTGTGATTTAGTCGACTAATACACTCAGCCAACGACGGCCGCGACAAGACGGGGCAGATAAGATGACGTATGAATCGGATATCAAGGCACAGGGCGATGAACCCGTGGCGGTAACACTCGATGGCAACACCATCGGTGAGCCTGCGGAAGAACGTTCGCGCACGCGCCTGTACGTGATCATCGGCCTTGCGCTGCTCGCGGCCATCATTGCTGCCTACGTCTTCCTGACGATGGGCGCGGAGGAAGAAGTAGCCGATCGCGGCGCGCAGGCCCCCGCTATCACCGTCGTTTCGCCCGGGCGCACCACGGTCGAAGGCCAGATCGTCGCCACCGGTGTACTGGCTGCCCGCCGCGAAGCGCCCGTCGGCGTTGTTGGCGAGGGCGGCCGCGTGGTCTCGATCCCCGTCGAAGCAGGTGACTGGGTCCGCCAGGGCCAGGTCCTCGCGGTGATCGACCGTTCGGTCCAGTCGCAGCAGGCGCGCGCCGCCGCAGCGCAGGTCGAAGTGGCCCAGGCCGATGCCAACCTCGCCCAGTCAAACCTCGACCGCGCACTCCAGCTGGTCGAGCGCGGCTTCGTCTCGACCGCGGACGTCGATCGCCTGACTGCAACGCGCGATGCCGCCGTGGCCCGTGTACGCGTGGCCCAGGCCTCGCTCAGCGAACTCAACGCCCGCAACGCACGCCTCAACATCGTCGCTCCGTCGGCAGGCCTCGTGCTCGAACGCAATGTCGAAGTCGGTGCCACCGTCTCGGCAGGCTCGGGCGCATTGTTCCGCCTCGCACGCGGCGGCGAGATCGAAATGCTTGCTCAGGTCGGCGAAGAACAGCTCGCGCGCCTCAGCGCAGGCGTCTCGGCAGAGGTAACGCCGGTGGGCACAGACCAGACCTTCACCGGTCAGGTGTGGCAGATCTCGCCGACGATCGATGCCCGCAACCGCCAGGGCACCGCGCGCATCGCGCTGTCCTACGACCCGGCCCTGCGTCCGGGCGGCTTTGCCACCGCACGCATACTCAGTGGTACCACCACCGCGCCGCTGCTTCCCGAAAGCGCCGTCCTGTCGGACAGCCAGGGCAGCTTCGTCTACGTCGTCGATGACGAGAACAAGGTGCAGCGTATGGCGGTCGAAACCGGCATGGTCACCAGCGATGGCGTCGTCATCGAGAGCGGCATCTCGGGCAACGAGAAGATCGTCCTGCGCGCCGGCGGCTTCCTGACCGAAGGCGAGACGGTGAACCCGCGGTCGGCCAGCGAATAAGGGACTTCCCGCGATGAACTTCCGCAATATCTCTGCCTGGTCGATCCGCAACCCGGTGATCCCCCTGGTTGCGTTCACCGCGCTTCTGCTCGCAGGCATGCTGAGCTTTGCCCGCATGGATGTGGTGAACAACCCGGACATCGAATTCCCCGCGGTCAACGTCACGATCTCGCAGCCGGGCGCCGCCCTGACCGAGATCGAGAACCAGATCACCCAGCAGGTCGAAGCCGCGGTGCGCTCGGTCAACGGGGTGAACAAGATCACCTCGACCGCGCGCGAGGGCAGCTCCAACACCTTCGTCGAATTCGAGATCGGCACCGATCCGAACAACGCCACTGCGGAGGTCAAGAACGCGATCGACCGAGTGCGCGGGAGCCTGCCCGACGGCATTCTCGAACCGCGTGTCGAGAAGGTCGAGATCGCCGGTGGCTTTCTCGGCATCTACGCGGTCGAAGCCAACGACATGACGATCGAGCAGCTCAGCTGGTTCATCGACGACACGGTGGCCAAGCAACTGCTGTCGATCGACGGCATGGCGGAAGCCGGCCGTTTCGGCGGCGTGAGCCGTGAGATCGAGGTCATTCTCGACTTGCCCAAGATGCAGGCCTACGGCGTTACCGCCAGCGAGATCAACTCGGTCCTGCGCCGCGACAATCTCGACGCGGCAGGCGGCATGGCCGAAGTCGGCGGGACCCGCCAGTCGGTCCGCGTTCTCGGCAATACCGGCACCGCTTACGAACTTTCGCAGCGCCAGATCCGCCTTTCGAACGGCACCACGCTCAACTTGGGCGATGTCGCGACCGTGCGCGACGGCTACTCGGAGCGCACCTCGATCTCGAAGGTCCGCGACCAGGAGGTCGTCAACTTCTACATGAGCCGCGCCAAGGGCGCCTCCGACGTGACCGTCTTCGCCGAAGCGCAGAAGAAGATCGCTGAGATCGAGGCGGCCAACCCTGACGTGCGCTTCATCCAGCTGTTCGATACGGTGAAATACACCAAGGACCAGTATTCGAGCTCGATCGCGGCAATGATCGAAGGCGCGATCCTCGCCGTCGTCGTGGTGTTCTTCTTCCTGCGCGACTGGCGTGCGACCTTTATCTCCGCCGTCGCCATCCCGCTCTCGGCGATCCCGACCTTCTGGTTCATGGACCTGCTAGGCTTCAACCTGAACCAAATGTCGCTGCTCGCGCTCGCCCTCGTGGCAGGCGTGCTGGTCGACGATGCGATCGTGGAGATCGAGAACATCGTCAGACACATGCGAATGGGCAAGAGCGCCTATCAAGCATCGATCGACGCAGCCGACGAGATCGGTCTGCCCGTGGTTGCCACCAGCTTCTGTATCGTCGCGGTCTTCCTGCCCGTCGGCCTCATGCCCGGTGTGACCGGCCAGTTCTTCAAGAACTTCGGCCTTACGGTCGTCGTCGCAGTGCTCATGAGCCTCGCGGTGGCCCGTATGATCACGCCAATGCTGGCGGCCTACTTCCTGCAGGCCAAGGGCCATGCAGCGCATGGCGAAGGCAAGTGGATGGACCGCTATATGAAGGTGCTCCACTGGTCGCTCGAGCGCGGCAAGATGCACAAGCGCCGTGATGGCGTGACGCCGCCCAAGCGTCGCTGGGCCTATGCGCTCTCGCTGCTCTTCACGACGATCCTGCTGCTGGTCATCTCGGCCATCGGCGTCTTCATGAGCTACAACGCGATCGACGGCCTGCAGATTCCGCAGACGCTGGCCAATGCAGCGGCGGAGGAAGAGACATTCCTCCATTCGCTGATCATGCGTCCGCTGCAGCTGATCCAGCTCTCGGTGGCAACGGCTATCGGTTTCGCGCTTGCCTTCGGCCTGCTCAAGGTGCTCGGCTTCGTGCTGCGTTTCCTCGGACAGCGCCTGTCCCAGAGCTGGCGCTATCTCGAAGCGCGCTTCTACGATCACCGCGTGTGGATGCTCGGCGTGGGCTGGTTCGCATTCCTGCTGACCATTCTGCTGTTCGGCCAGACGCCGTTCCAGTTCAATCCGGAGGTCGACGATCTCGACCACGCAGGTGCGCATCGAAATGGTACCGGGCACCACGCTTGAAGATACCGAACGTGTGGCAGACCGTGTTGCTGCCCTGCTCTACGAACAGCAGGAAGTCGAGCGTGTCCTCGAGCGCGTCTCGGAAGGCAATGCGACGCTTTACATCACGCTGTCCGAAGACCGTGAGCGTCCGTCCTACGTCTTTACCCGAGACCTTGCCCCGACCCTGTCGAGCATTCCCGACGCCCGCGTGCGCTGGAATAACATGAACGGTCCGGGCGGAGGCGGCAGCGGCCGGGACCTCTCGATCATGCTCGCCGGTTCGGATCCGGTCCTGCTCAACGACACGGCTGCCCAGCTGGTCGAGGAGATGAAGGAACTCGACATGATCGTCGCGCCGCGCATCACGGCCGACGTTCCGCGTCCCGAAATCCTCATCCGTCCGCGCCCCGAACTGATGGCGGACCTCGGGGTCTCGACCGCAGCCGTGGGTCAGGCGATCCGTATCGCGACGATGGGCGAGATCGAGCAGAACGCCGCCAAGTTCTCGCTGTCCGATCGCCAGATCCCGATCCGCGTCCGCCTTCCGGAGGCAGCGCGTGAGGATATTACCACGATCCAGAACCTGCCGGTTCCGACCGCCAACGGCACTTCGGTCCCGCTCGGCCGGATCGCGGACATCTCCTTCGGTGCAGGCCCAACGACCATCCAGCGATACAACCAGAACCGCCGCGTTCTGATAGGTGCCGACCTTGCGAGCGGCGTGCTGCGCGGAAATGCGATGGAGCGGGTCAACACCCTTCCCACGCTGAGCAATCTCCCGCAGGGCGTCATCCGCGATCAGGTGGGCGAAGACGAACTGCAGCAGGAACTGCTCGACAATTTCGGCATAGCGCTGATCGCAGGCGTCCTGCTCGTCTTCGCCGTGCTGGTGCTGCTCTACAAGCGATTGATGAGCCCGCTGGTCAACATGACCTCGCTGGCGTTGGCGCCGCTGGGCGGTATCTTCCTGGTCTGGATCGTCGGACAACCGCTCTCCTTCCCGGTCCTGATCGGCGTCCTGCTATTGCTCGGCATCGTCTCGAAGAACTCGATCCTGCTGATCGACTTCGCCATCGAGGAAATGGACAAGGGCACCCGCAAGATCGACGCGATCATCGATGCCGGTCACAAGCGTGCGCAGCCGATCGTCATGACCACGGTCGCCATGACCGCGGGTATGGTGCCGACCGCGCTCAGCCTTTCGGGCGACGGCGCATGGCGCGCCCCGATGGGCACGGTCGTGATCGGCGGCCTGATCCTTTCGACGCTGCTTACGCTGCTGATCGTGCCGGCAGGCTTCAGCCTTGCCGACGGGTTCGAGAAGCGGGCCGGCCCGTGGATGCGCAACAAGTTCCTCACCTATCGCCCCGGCGACGAGGATCGCGTCATCCCGACCCAGGGCCAGCAGCCCGGGATCGAACCGGCGGAGTAAGCGTCGCCTAGGTTATGGCGGGCATATCAAACGGAACGGGAATGATGGGGGAGCGCCGCTCCCGCCTGACCGTGCGCGCGCCATGCGGCGGACCGCTACGGGCATGCTGTTCCTGATGGCGGCGATCTTCATCCTGTCCGCGCGCTATCTCGATGTGCATCCGGCTTGGGGATACGTTCACGCATTCGCCGAAGCGGCGATGGTCGGAGGTCTGGCCGACTGGTTCGCGGTTACCGCGCTGTTCCGCCACCCGCTTGGCCTGCCGATCCCGCACACGGCAATAATTCCCGAGAACAAGGACCGCATCGCCGATACGATGGCGGGCTTCCTGCGCGAGAACTTCCTCACCCCACAGGTCGTCGCGCGCCGCATGGGCGCGATGAATCTTGCCGGTGCGGTGGGGGGCTATCTGGCCGAACCGCGTGCCGCGAAGGATCTCGCGCGTGCGCATCGGCGCAGGCGAGCTGGCGGTCGAAGTGCTCGAATCGCTCGATCCCGAGCGACTGGGCACGCAGGTCCGCTCGGGCCTCGCCGCCCAGATCGAGAAGCTCGAGGTCGCGCCGCTGCTCGGATCGATGCTCGACGCCATGATCGAGGACGGGCGCCACCGGATCGTGATCGACAAGATCATCCGCTGGGCGGGCCTCGTCCTCGAGGACAATGAGCAGATGGTACGCGACATGGTGCACAAACGCGCCAATGCGGTGCTGCGCCTCACCGGCCTCGACGAAAGGCTCGCCAACTCCGTCATCGACGGTCTCTACAAGCTGCTCGCCGAAGTGCTGGTCGATCCCGAACATCCGCTGCGCGACAAGATCGAGGAAGGCCTGCACGAACTCGCGCGCGGCATGCGCGAGGATCGCGAGATGCAGGAACGGGTCGAGCGGATGAAGGTCGAGCTGCTCAACAATCCCGCGATCGCCGACTGGTGGCAATCGGTCTGGGAGCGTATCCGTGCCCGCCTGATCACCAGCATTCGCGACAGCGGCGGCACGGGTAGCGGCTACCTCGGCGAAACGCTCGCCGAACTGGGCGAAGCATTGCGCGACGACGAGCGGCTGCAACAACAGGTTAACCGCTTCGCACGACGCACCGCGGTCGGAATCGCCACGCGCTATGGCGACCAGATCGTCCAGCTGGTGAGCGAGACAGTTCGCCGCTGGGACGCGACCACACTAACCGACCGTGTCGAGAGCGCGGTAGGCCGAGACCTCCAGTTCATCCGCATCAACGGTACGCTGGTGGGCGGGCTCGTCGGGCTGACGCTCCACGGCCTGATGGAGCTCTTCGGCTAAAGCCGACCGATTTCAGGGAATGCGGTAGACGATCCGGTTGGTCAGATAGGTTTTGACCGGCTGCCCTACCTTGTCACGCGCAGGCTCGATCTTCGCGTAGCGCTCGAAGGCCGTGCAGGGATGGCCGCCAAGCTCGAAATCGTCCGCCGCCGTCTGGCTCAACAGCACGCAGTTCTCGACCTGGCCCTGTGTGTCGATCGTCATGCGAATATGGAAATCCGCCTGGGCACCGCGCCTGAGCGCAGAATCCGGATAGCGCTCGGCCACTTCGCGCGCGACCTGTGGCATGTTCGAAACTTTCGGAGGACTGGCAACGCTACGCTGCTCTTCGAGATCGAACCCCCAGAACTCGACAAGATTCTCCATGCAGACATTCATCGCCGCGAGCGGTGCCTCGAGCGAGCCAAGACGGAGCCGCACCGGAGTGCGCCCGCGCTGGGTGAGTGTCAGCCACTCGATATTTTCCGCCCCTTTGGCGTCGAGCGCGGGCAGGCTGCGGGGATTTGCAACGTAGTCGGGCTCTTCGTCTTCGTCTGTACCTTCTGGTTCGCTTGCGACGAATGCACTCGAACTCTGCACCGCGTTTCCGAACTCTCCGAAGAACGAGCCCAGCAATTCGAACTCGCCAGAGTCACCCCCGCCGCTGAACTCGAAGGAAGTGTCACGCCCGTTTCGGTATTTCTCCAGCGCAGGCCCCGCGACGGTCCATTGCGCCGTGTTCGACGGGTCCCACTGGTCGATCATGAAAATCGTCTTCTTCTCGCCTTCGCCGAACAGCCGCGCGATCCGGCACTTGTGTTCGCCCATGTCGAGATTCCACGGGCTAGACGGCTCGAGCAAGACGAGCTCCGGACTGTCCTTCGCCGACGCGGCATTGGCGCTGCCAAGGCAAGTTGCCGCAAGCAACGGCGAGATGAATTTAACGAGCGACCGCATAAAAAACCCCTCCGAACCAGTATTGGTTCGAAGGGGTCTGAATTAGATCAGGTTTTGCGTCAAAGCTTTTCAGTCAGCTCCGGCACGATCTTGTAGAGATCACCTACGAGGCCGATGTCCGCGACCTGGAAGATCGGGGCGTCTTCGTCCTTGTTGATCGCGATGATGGTCTTGGAGTCCTTCATCCCGGCGAGGTGCTGGATCGCGCCGGAAATACCGATGGCGATGTAGACTTCCGGAGCCACGATCTTACCGGTCTGACCGACCTGGTAGTCGTTGGGGACGTAGCCTGCGTCCACTGCGGCACGCGATGCACCGATACCTGCACCGAGCTTGTCGGCGAGCGGAGTGATGACCTGCTCGAACGTCTCTGCGTCCTTGAGCGCACGACCGCCCGAAACGATGACCTTGGCGCTGGTGAGTTCGGGACGGTCGCTCTCGGCGATCTCCTGGCTGACGAAGCTGGAGATGCCAGCGTCGCCCGAACCGGAGATGTCCTCGATCTCGGCCGAACCACCTTCGGCAGCTGCCTTTTCGAAGGCGGTGCCGCGGACGGTGACAACGAGCTTTTCATCGGTCGATTCGACCGTGGCGATCGCGTTGCCGGCGTAGATCGGGCGAGTGAAGGTCTTGTCGCCTTCGACCGAAAGGATGTCGGAGACCTGCATCACGTCGAGCAGGGCGGCGACGCGCGGCGCGATGTTCTTGCCGGTGGTGGTGGCGGGCGCGACGAAGGCATCGTGGTGGCCCATCTGCGCCGCGATAAGCGGTGCGACGTTCTCGGCCAGCGCGTGCTCGTATGCAGCGTCGTCCGCGAGGTGGACCTTGCCGACGCCTGCGATCTTGGCAGCCTGTTCGGCCACGGCGCGGCAGCCCGAGCCAGCGACCAGCAGGTGCACTTCACCCAGCTTGCTTGCAGCGGTCACCGCCGAAAGCGTTGCGTCCTTCATCTCGGCATTGTCGTGTTCGACCCAGACGAGAGTTTTCATAATTGTGTTCCTTTCCTGTCCGGGCTCTTACGCGATGCCGAGCGCTTTGATCTTGGCGACCAGCGCATCGACGTCCTCGACCTTCTCGCCTGCCTGGCGAACCGGCGGTTCGGAGACGTTGGTGGTCTTGAGGCGCGGCGCGGTGTCGACGCCGAAGTCGGACGGGCTCTTGGTATCGAGCGGCTTCTTCTTCGCCTTCATGATGTTCGGCAGCGAAGCATAACGCGGCTCGTTGAGGCGGAGGTCGGTGGTGACGATGGCCGGGAGCGAAAGCTTCACGGTTTCGAGACCGCCGTCGACTTCGCGCTTCACGACGACACTGTCGCCGTCGACTTCGACGGTGTTGGCGAAGGTGCCCTGCGGACGGCCCATGAGGGCTGCAAGCATCTGGCCGGTCTGGTTCGAATCGTCGTCGATCGCCTGCTTGCCGAGCATCACGATGCCGGGGTTTTCCTCGTCGGCGATGGCCTTGAGGATCTTGGCGACGGCGAGCGGTTCGACTTCGTCATCGGTCTCAACGAGGATAGCACGGTCGGCGCCCATGGCGAGCGCGGTACGCAGCGTTTCCTGCGCCTTTGCCGGGCCGATCGAGACGGCGATGATTTCTTCCGCCTTGCCAGCTTCCTTGAGGCGAATAGCCTCTTCGACGGCGATTTCGTCGAAGGGGTTCATGCTCATCTTGACGTTGGCAAGGTCCACGCCCGAGCCATCGGCCTTCACGCGCGGTTTGACGTTGTAATCGATCACCCGCTTGACGGGGACGAGGATTTTCATGGGGGATACCTTCCTCTCGATAGAATCTGTGGCGCACGCCTAGCTTGCGTTTACGTAAACGTCAAGTTGAACGGGCAAGCCTTTTTGCGTCGCGCCCCGGGGTGATTGCCCGCGCCAGTGGCGAGGTCAAGCGCGCTGGTGCGCCTTGCTTTACTAACGCGGGCCTGCCGCGCTAGTTTCGGCGGATAGACGGGAGGTTTGCGATGCGCGACTGGACGATTTTCGCAGGGGTGCTGGCGGCATTGGCGAGCCCGCTTGCGGCGCAGGAAACGCGCGTGGCGCCCGAGGGGCACACGCCTCCTCCGGCCACGCTCGATCAGGTGGACTGGCTCGTCGGTCAGTGGGCGGGCACCGGCATCGGCGGCGCGCCCGCAATGGAAAGCTGGCTGCCGCCGAGCGGCGGAACCATGGTCGGGAGCTTCATTCAGGAAACGGATGAGGGCGGGATCCGCTTCACCGAGCACCTGTACATGATGGAAGAACAAGGCACGCTGGTGCTGCGCCTCAAGCATTTCAACGCCGACCTCACCGGCTGGGAGGAAAAGGACGGCATGCTAACCTTCCGCCTGATCGCGGTGGAGGATTGCGCAGCCTATTTTCATGCGCTCACCTTGAGGTGCCGTAACCCCAACTTCCCGGGCGAAGGCTTGCTTGCGGCGGTCCGCATGCAATCGGGCGGGGAGTTGGTGTTCCGCTTCGACGCGCTTGGCCCCGAGCATCCGCAGCGCTGCCCCGACGCGATGACCACGACCTATATGAACCAGTGCTATGCCGATGTGCTCGGCCGGGCTGACGAGCGGCGCGAGGCCTATCTCGCGAAGGCGGTCGAGATCCATGGCGACCGGCCCGAGCTGGCGAGAGAGATCGAGGCCAGCGAAGCGGCCTTCCTCGCCTATCGCGATGCGGAATGCGGTGCTGTTTACGAAGACTGGAAGGAAGGCACGATCCGCGGCGTGATGGGGCTGGACTGCAGCATCGCCATGACTGATCGCCGGACGCTTACCATCTGGCGCAACTGGCTCACCTACATGGACAGCACGCCGCCTGTCCTGCCCGAGCCGAAGCCGACGCCGTAAAGGAAAAGGCCGCGCCAGCACGAAGCCGGCACGGCCTTTCCGCTTAAATCGAATCGGCGCTTAGGCCGCCTGCTTGACCTCTGCCACGATCTTGCGGGCAGCATCGCCGAGGTCGTCTGCCGGAACGATCGGCAGGCCCGAGTTGGCGAGAATCTCCTTGCCCTTCTCGACATTGGTGCCTTCGAGGCGGACCACCAGCGGCACGTCCAGCTCGACTTCCTTCGCCGCAACCACGATGCCTTCTGCGATGGTGTCGCAGCGCATGATGCCGCCGAAGATGTTGACGAGGATACCTTCGACCGCCGGGTCCTTGAGAATGATCTTGAACGCCGCAGTGACCTTCTCGGTGGTAGCGCCGCCGCCCACGTCGAGGAAGTTCGCCGGGAAGGCGCCATTGAGCTTGATGATGTCCATCGTCGCCATGGCAAGGCCCGCCCCGTTGACCATGCAGCCGATGTTGCCGTCGAGCTTGATATAGGCGAGGTCATATTCGCTGGCTTCGACTTCGGCCGGGTCTTCCTCGGTCTCGTCGCGCATCGCTTCGACGTCGGGATGGCGGTAGAGGGCGTTGCCGTCGAAGCTCATCTTGGTGTCGAGCACCAGCAGGTCGCCCTTGTCGGTCTCGACCAGCGGATTGATTTCGAGCATTTCCATGTCGAGGTCCATGAACGCGGTGTAGAGCTGCTTGGCGAGCTTCTGGCACTGCTTGTTGGTGTCGCCCGTCAGCTTGAGGGCGAAGGCCACCGCGCGGCCGTGGTGGGGCATGAAGCCCTGTGCAGGGTCGATGGTGATCGTGGAGATCTTCTCGGGCGTCTCGTGCGCGACGTCCTCGATGTCCATGCCACCTTCGGTCGATGCGATCATGGCGACCTGGCCGGTGGCGCGGTCGACGAGCATCGAGAGATAGTATTCATGCGCGATGTCGACGCCGTCGGTGACGTAGAGGCGGTTAACCTGCTTGCCTTCTTCGCCGGTCTGGATCGTCACCAGCGTGTTGCCGAGCATTTCCTTGGCATTGGCTTCGACTTCCTCGACGCTCTTCGACAGGCGGACGCCGCCCTTTGCATCGGGGCCGAGTTCCTTGAACTTCCCCTTTCCGCGGCCACCGGCGTGGATCTGGGCTTTCACGACATAAAGCGGCCCGGGAAGTTTCTTGGCGCCTTCGACCGCTTCTTCGACGGTGAGCGCTGCGTGACCCGCGGGAACGGCGATGCCGTATTTCGCGAGAAGTTCCTTGGCCTGGTATTCGTGAATGTTCATGGGGGATCTGGTCCTTCGCGAGATTTGCGTGCGGAGATTCTTCTGGGGCGCATAAGCATACGTAGGCCCGCTTGAAAAGTGCGACTTTCGGGTGCAGTGCCGCCCAATCCCATGATCGACAGCAAACGACTCGAAACTATTGTCGCTGAAGCCGGCAAGATCGCGCTCGGCCTGTGGCCCGGCGCAGGTGCCGAGCTGCGCGCGTGGGAGAAGACACCGGGCAGCCCGGTGTGCGAAGCGGACCTTGCCGTCGATGCCTTCCTGAAGCGAGAACTGGGCGCGCTGCTTCCAGCGGCAGGGTGGCTATCCGAAGAGACTGCCGACGATCCTGCCCGGCTGGAGCACGACCTCATCTGGATGGTCGATCCGATCGACGGGACGCGCGATTTTATCCGGGGCCGGACGGGCTGGGCGGTTTCCGTCGCGCTGATCAGCGCGGGGCGCCCGCTGATCGGCACCCTGTGCGCGCCCGCCCGCGACGAAGTCTGGCAGGCGGTGGCAGGGCAGGGGGCAAACCGCAATGGCAAGGTGCTGTCGGCTTCGACGCGCACCGAGTTCGAAGGTGCGCGCGTGCCGGCAGCGGACCTGATGAAGCAGGACCGCATTCTGACCAAGGTCGACCAGCCCAATTCGATCGCCCTGCGCATCGCCATGGTCGCTTCCGACGAGGCCGATCTCGTGGCAACGCTTCGCTGGGGCTTCGAATGGGACATCGCCGCAGCAGGTCTGATTGCCCGCGAAGCCGGCGCGGCGATTTCGGACAGCTTCGGTCGCAAGCTCGATTACAACAAGCGCGACCCGCGCGCCTTCGGTGTCGTGGCCAGTGCGCCTGCAATCCATGCGGCGACGATCGAGCATCTTTCGGAGCGCGCCCACCAGGTCGCGGGCAAGTAAAAAGGGGCCGGGCTGGTGCCCGACCCCTCTCTGCGACTGTTCCGAAGAACCCGGTACTAAGGCGACCTATTGGTTCGCCTGTGCAGCGTCGACGTCGTCCTGGTCGAACGGGATGATCTTGATTTCGACACGGCGGTTGAGCGGTTCGTTCACGCCGTCGCCGGTCTTGATCTTGAGATGCTCGTACTGTTCGCCATAGCCCTGCCAGCGGATACGCGAGGAGCTCACGCCGCGGCTGATCAGGTAGTTGGCGACAGCCTGCGCACGCTGTTCGGACAGGCGCTGGTTGAGCGAGTCCGAACCGGTCGTGTCGGTGTAGCCGTAGACGTCGATCAGGCTGTTGGGATACTCGACGAGGTTCGCTGCGACATTATCGAGCGTGGCGCGGAACGCCGAGTTGATCGTCGCGCTGCCGGTGGCGAAGGTCACGCCGTCGGGCAGGTTCACGAGGATAGCATCGCCGCCGTCGACTTCGGTGACATCGACGCCCGAGCCTTCGGTCTGCTCCTTCAGCTCCTTGATCTGCTGGTCCATGCGGTAGCCGACGTAGCCGCCAGCTGCGCCGCCGGCTGCCGCGCCGATGATACGGCCGGTCTTGCCGCCGATGACGCCGCCGAGCAGGCCGCCGGCAACAGCGCCGCCGACACCGCCGAGAACGGTGCGCGAAACCTTGCGTTCGCCCGTATTCGGGTCGGTGACGCAGGCAGAGGTGCCCATCAGGGCAACTGCCGAGAAGCCTGCGAGAAATATTCTTGATGTTTTCATAGTTTCTTCCCCTTCATCGAGACGGACACACAAGGGCTCGGGAGAGCCGGTCATGCCCATAGGCGGAGGGACGCACCCACCCGCGTCTCTAGACTTCCCAAACACGTGAATTCACAGCCTGTTCCGAGAGACGCTTCCAAGGCTGCACTTTTGTGCTAGCGAGAGGGGGTGACACCCTTTCCCTGGACCGACCTTCTCATCATCGCCGGGCTTATCCTGCTCAACGGCGTTTTTGCCATGAGCGAGCTGGCGATCGTTTCTGCCCGCACCGCGCGGCTGCGCTCTGCCGCCCAGCAGGGAAGCGCAGGGGCTAAGACGGCGATCGCGCTGGCAGAGGACCCGGGCAAGTTCCTCTCGACCGTACAGATCGGCATCACCTTGGTCGGGATCGTGGCAGGTGCCTATTCGGGCGCGAGCCTCGGCGAGCCGGTGGGCGAGCGCCTTGCCGTTTTGGGCGTGCCTTCCGAGTGGGCGGGTCAGGCGGGCTTCGCCCTCGTGATCGCGCTCACCACATATTTCAGCCTCGTGATCGGCGAGCTCGTACCCAAGCAGGTCGCGCTGCGCGCGGCGGTGCCGATTGCGGTCACCATGGCGCGCCCGATGGCGCTGCTCGCGCGCGTTGCCGCGCCGCTGGTCTGGCTGCTCGATACTTCCTCGGGCCTGCTGATCCGCCTGCTGGGCGTGAAACCTGCGGGACAGAGCGCGGTCACGGCTGAAGAGCTGCACATGCTCTTTGCGGAAGCCACCAAGACCGGCGTCATCGAGACCGAACAGCACCAGATGCTAGCTGGCGTCGTACGGCTGGCCCAGCGTCCCGTGCGCGAGGTGATGACGCCGCGCACCGATGTCGACTGGATCGACGTCAACGCCGACGAAGAGGCCATCCGCGCCCTGCTGGAAGAGAGCCCGCATTCGATCTGGCCCGTCGCCGACGGCTCGCCCGACAAGATTCTCGGCCTCGTGCGTGTGCGCGAGGTTCTCGGCGTCCTGCTTGCGGGCGAAGGCGTCGCGCTCGAAGCGCTGATGCGCAAGGCGGAGGTCGTGCCTGACCAGCTTGACGCGGTGGATGCGCTACGTGTGCTGCAGCAGGCCGATATCGCCATGGCCATGGTGCACGACGAATACGGCCACCTCGACGGCATCGTGACGCCGGTGGACCTGCTCACCGCGCTGGTCGGAGATTTCGCCAGCGACCAGGACCCCGGCGATGCGCCGGGTATCGTCGAACGCGCCGACGGGTCATTGCTTGTCGCAGGCTCGCTCTCCGCCGATGCGCTCGCCGACCGGCTGGGCCTCGACTACGGCGACGACCGCGAGTTCGCGACGGTGGCGGGCTTCTGTCTCGCCGTGCTGAAGAAGCTCCCGAGCGAAGGCGAGTTCTTCGAGGAACAGGGCTGGCGGTTCGAGATCATCGACCTCGACGAACGCCGGATCGACAAGGTCCTCGTCACCGACATTTCGCCCAAGGCGAAGAGCGAAGAACCGGAAGACTTCACGATTTAGTAGGTGAGAACGAACGCGCGGATGCGGGTTCGAAACACGAGATCAACCCGGAATTACGGCCTGTGCCGATGCGCCGTCGCCTTCGGGGGCGGCGATGATGTCGCGGGTCACGGCGCCCTTGGCGACTGTGTTGGTGTTCTCCGAACCCACAGCCGAGCGGATGCCCGGCTCTGCAGCACCGGCACGGTCGAGAGCGCTGGTCTCGACGCTGCTGCGCGGAGCGGGACCGCCGAAGAGTGCTTCGAGTGCCTGGTCGGCAGCGGTGCCTTCGGCCGGACGCGGGGCGCCCGGAGCAGGGGGCACGAGGTTGAAGTCGGGCGGAACCACCAGCGGAGCCTGGCGCTGGACTGCGAATTCATCGGGACGGTCGCGGTTGAGGAAACCGCCGCCGCCACATGCGGCGAGCATGCTCGAGACTGCACCAACAATGGCGATACGGGCGATAGTGTTCATTATTTGCTCTCCGCGGCGTCTGCCGGCTTGCCTTGCATGAGGTCGTCGACCTCTTCTTCGTCCTTGTCGCGCATGAAGAAGGCGCGGGCAAGGATAATGAGGACGCCGATGGTGATAGCCGCATCGGCAACGTTGAAAATGAGGAACGGGCGGAATTCCCCGAAATGGAGGTCGGCATAGTCGATGACGTAGCCGAGCTCATAGCGGTCCTTGATATTGCCCAGAGCGCCGCCGAGGATGAACGACAGGCCGAGGATATCGCCGAACAGCTTCTCGCGGAACATCCAGATCGTCACCACCAGCGCGATCAGCGCGGTTGCGCCCACCAGCATCCAGCGCGCCTCGAGACTGGTCGCCTCGAACATGCCCATCGAAACGCCGAAATTCTGGGTCCACCGCAGGTCGAAGAAGGGCAGCAGCTCGACCACGCGCACTTCGCGCAAGTTGAGCGGGCCGACCATCAGCCCCTTGATGTACTGGTCCACGCCATAGATCGCGAATGCGATGGCGACGCCGATCAGGCGCAGTTTCAGGAGCGGGTTCATTCTGCAGCATCCAGCTGGGCGACGACCGGCTCGCAGCGGTCACACAGCGCGCCGTCTTCCGGAACGGAAGGCAGCAGGCGCCAGCAGCGGCCGCATTTGCTTTCATCGGTGCGCAAGACAGTCACCTCGTCGCTATCGCCGCGCGTCACTGACGCGGTGATGAACAGTTCGGCGAGATCCTCGTCCGAGAAGCCTTCGGGCACAGCGCTTGCGGGCACGGTGACATCGGCCTCGAGGCTGGAGCGGATGGTCTTGTCGCGGCGCAGCGGCTCGATCGCCTCGGTCACGCGTTCGCGAAGCGCGCGCAGCTTGTCCCAGCGCTCGCCGTCGGCAGTCACGCCCATGACGGGCGGCCAGTCGAGCAGGTGGACGCTGCCACCTTCCGGATAGCGCGTGCTCCACACTTCCTCGGCCGTGTAGACCAACACCGGCGCGGCGTAGCGCACCAGCGCGTGGAACAGCAGGTCGAGCACGGTGCGATAGGCGTTGCGCTTCACGCTGTCGGGCCCGTCGCAATAGAGCACGTCCTTGCGGATATCGAAGTAGAAGGCCGACAGGTCCTCGTTGCAGAAATCGACCAGCAGGCGTGTGTAGGTGTTGAAGTCGTACTCCTCGGCGGCCTTCTTCAGCTTGCCATCGAGATCGGCGAGCAGCGCGAGGACATAGACTTCCAGCTCGGGAATCTCGCCCGCATCGCCCATGTCGCCGACGAAACCGTCGAGCGCGCCGAGGAGGTAACGGAAGGTATTGCGCAGGCGGCGGTACTGGTCGCCCACGCCCTTCAGGATCTCATCGCCGATGCGGTGGTCTTCGGTAAAGTCGACGCTCAATGCCCACAGGCGGATGATGTCCGCGCCGTACTGTTCCATGACCTTCAAGGGATCGATGGTGTTGCCGAGGCTCTTCGACATTTTCTTGCCGTCGCTCGCCATGGTGAAGCCGTGCGTGAGCACCGCGTCATAGGGCGCGCGGCCGCGGGTGGCGGAGCTTTCGAGCAAGCTCGACTGGAACCAGCCGCGATGCTGGTCGGAGCCTTCGAGATAGAGGTCGGCGGGCCAGCGCTGGTCGGGCCAGCGGTCGCCTTCCAGCGTGAAGGCGTGGGTGCAGCCCGAATCGAACCAGACGTCGAGAATGTCGGTGACCATCTCGAATTCTGCCGGATCGTGATCGGCGCCGAGATATTCGGACTTGCGGCTTTCAACCCAGGCATCGACGCCCTGTTCGCGCACGGCTGCGACCACGCGGGCGTTCACCGCAGGGTCCTGCAGGTAGGTTCCGTCGCTGCGGACGAAGAGTGTGATCGGCACGCCCCATGCGCGCTGGCGGGAGAGCACCCAGTCGGGGCGGCCTTCGACCATCGAGCCGATGCGGCGGCGGCCCTTTTCGGGATAGAACTTCACCCGCTCGATTTCGCGCATGGCGATTTCGCGCAAGGTGGAGTGGTCTTTGCTCGTGGCCATGGCGACAGCCGCGCCGAAGCCCTCGGGCACGGCCACGTCGAAGTCGCCCACGTCGAGCGGCTTGTCCATCGGCACGAACCACTGCGGCGTGCAGCGGTAGATGACCTTGGCCTTCGAGCGCCACGAATGCGGGTAGGAGTGCTGGTAGTCGTCGCTGGCCGAAAGCAAAGCGCCTGCTTCGCGCAGATCCGAACAGATCGGGCCTTCGGGCGAATTGAACGCCTTGTTGATCACCGCGCGGCGGCGGTCGTCATTGCCGCCGAGCCATTCCCAGTCGTCACGATAGCGCCCGTCGCCCATGACTGCGAAGACCGGTTCGATGCCGTGTTCGCGGCAGAGCAGGAAGTCGTCCTCGCCATGGTCGGGCGACATATGGACGAGGCCCGTCCCGCTGTCGGTGGTGACGAAGTCGCCTGCGAGCAGGGGGCGCGGCTTGGCGTAGAAGCCGCCGAGATGGTGCATCGGATGGCGCGCGACGGTTCCGGCGAGGTCGGAGCCTTTGCCTTCCCAAAACTTGGTGGTGATACCGAATCCATGCGCAGTAACAGGCGCGAGTTCGCCCGGCTTGCTTGGCACGTGTGGTTCTGGCTTTCGAGGATGCACTCGTAAATTGAGATCGCCAGCAAGATTCTTGGCGACGATAATTTTACGGCCCTCGTACTCGAAACCAATGTACTCAACCTCCGGCCCATAGGCCAAAGCCTGGTTCACCGGGATCGTCCACGGGGTGGTGGTCCAGATCACCGCATGCGCGCCGACCAGTTCTTCGATCGGCGATTCCACGATCTCGAAGGCCACGTCGATCTGGGTCGAGGTGATGTCCTCGTACTCGACCTCGGCTTCGGCCAGCGCGGTCTCTTCGACCGGCGACCACATCACCGGTTTCGAACCGCGATAGAGGTTTCCGGCTTCGGCGAACTTCATCAGCTCGGCAACGATGGTCGCCTCGCTCTCGAACTGCATGGTGAGGTACGGATTGTCGAAATCCGCCATCAGGCCGAGGCGCTTGAGCTGCTCACGCTGAACGTCGACCCACTTCTGCGCATAGGCGCGACATTCGGCGCGGAATTCGCTCGCCGGGATCGCGTTCTTGTCGCGCTTCTTCTTGCGGAATTGCTCTTCGACCTTCCACTCGATCGGCAGGCCGTGGCAGTCCCAGCCGGGCACGAAGGGCGCATCCTTGCCGAGCAGCGTCTGGCTGCGCACCACCATGTCCTTGAGGATGCGGTTCAGCGCATGGCCGATATGCATGTCGCCATTGGCATAGGGCGGGCCGTCGTGGAGGATGAACTTCTCGCGGCCTTCACGCGCCTCGCGCAGCTGCTGGTATAGGTTTTCTTCCTGCCAGCGCGCAAGGATCTTCGGCTCCTTCTGGGGGAGGCCGGCCTTCATGGGAAAATCGGTCTTGGGAAGGAAGACCGTGTCTCTGTAATCGCGCTGTTCAGTCATTGCCGCGCGCGCTTAGAAGATGGCGCGCTTTCTCGCAATCTTTCTCCATCTGCGCGATCAAATCGTCGAGGCTGTCGAACTTCGCCTCGCCACGCAGGAAGTGGTGGAAGGCCACCTCGATCTCCTGGCCGTAGAGATCGCCGGAGAAATCGAAGAAATAGGGCTCGAGCAGTTCCTTGGGCGGCTCGAACTGCGGGCGCACGCCGATATTGGCCGCGCCTTTCAGCTCCTGCCCCGTCGAAAGGATGCGCCCCGTCACGGCGTAGATGCCGTATTTCGGGCGCAGGTAATGTTCGATCGAGAGGTTGGCGGTGGGATAGCCGATCTCGCGCCCGCGCTTGTCGCCGTGCTGGACCACACCGCGAGATCGCGAAGGGGCGGGTGAGCAGGCGCGCGGCTTCCTGCGGCTTGCCCTCGCGCAGCGCCTCGCGCACACGGCTGGAGGATACGGGCGCGCCGCCATCCATCACCGGATCGACTGCACGCGCCTCGACGCCGACTTCCTTGCCGAGTTCGACCAGCTTCTCGAAATTCCCGCCACGCGCCTTTCCGAAAGTGAAGTCGCCGCCGGTCACGACACCTTTCGCGCCGAGCTTTTGGGCGAGCAGCACGCGGACGAAGTCTTCCGCCGTGGTCCCCGCCAGTTCACCGTCGAAATGGAACACCAGCATCGCGGTGGCGCCTGCCGCGAGATAGAGTTCCTGCCGCTGTTCGAGCGTGGTGAGCCGGAAAGGCGCAGCATCGGGCTTGAAGAATCGCACCGGATGCGGATCGAATGTGGCGATGATGGAGGGGCGACCCTCGGCGCGCGCCCAGTCGATCGCCTCCTTCGCCACTGCCTGGTGGCCGAGGTGGAAGCCGTCGAAATTGCCCAGCGCGATGATCGCGCCGCGCAGGCTTTCGGGCAGCGGTTCGCGGTGGTCGAGGAACCTCATGCGCCTGCCTCGTCCGCGCGTGTATAGCTGAGGAAGGAATAGGCTGGACGCCCGCTTTCCGCCTCATGGTCTTCGCGTCCCGCCACTTCCCATTCGGGGCCGAGCGGGGGCATGAACACGTCGCCTTCGAATTGCTCGTGAATCTCGGTCAGCTCGACCCGTTCGGCGAGCGGCATGAAGATATCGAAGATCGCAGCGCCTCCGATGACTGCGATGTCCCCCTCGCCGGCCACCGCGATGGCTTCGTCGACCGAACGGACCACTTCCGCGCCGGTCGAATCCCAGCGCTCCTTGCGCGTCAGCACGATATGACGACGGCCGGGCAGGAGGCCGGGAAGGCTCTCGAAGGTCTTGCGGCCCATGATCATGGGCTTGTCCATGGTCAGCGCCTTGAAGCGCTTGAGATCAGCGGGAAGGTGCCAGGGCAGCGCCCCGTCCTTGCCGATCGCGCCATTGGCCGAGCGCGCATAGATGAGGAACAGGCTCATCCGCGGGTGTCGAGCGACAGCCTGGTGATGTGGCCCATCTTGCGGCCCTCGCTCGCCTCGGCCTTTCCATAGTCGTGCAGGTGCGAATTGCTGCTGGCGAGGAAGGCGTGTGCGCCGTCGATCTCGCTGCCGATGATGTTGCGCATCTCGATGCCCGGCGCGACGGTCCGCGTGTCGCCGAGCGGCAGGCCGGCGATCGCACGGATATGATTCTCGAACTGGCTGGTGGCTGCGCCCTCGATGGTCCAGTGCCCCGAATTGTGCACCCGCGGGGCCATCTCGTTGAAGATCGGGCCTTCGTGCGTGGCGAAGAATTCGAGCGTGAGCACGCCGACGTAGTTGAGCGCATCGGCCACCTTGCGGGCCAGCACGCGCGCGTCGGCAACCTGTCCCTCGACGGCGCTGCCCGCAGGATAGTGCGCCGCGGCGAGGATGCCGCCCTCGTGGACATTGCGGGTCGAATCCCAGAAGCGGATCTCGCCGTCCTGTGCGCGCACCAGGATGACAGAGAACTCAGCGTCGAACTCGACGAAGCCCTCGTAGATAAGCGGGGCGTCTGGCAGCTTGAGTGCCTGCGCATCGCGCGACGAGGCGATGCGCCACTGACCCTTGCCGTCGTAGCCGTCACGGCGGGTCTTGAGGATGCCGGGCGCGCCGAGCCGGTCGACTGCAGCTTCGAGGTCGTGACGTGAATCGATCCGCGCATAGGCGGCGGGCCTGCCGCCGAGACCTTCGATGAAGCGCTTTTCGGTGAGGCGGTCCTGCGCGGTCTCTAGCGCGAGCGGACCGGGATGGATTTTTTCGGCCGGCACCGTGCGCGCGGTTTCTACGGGCACGTTCTCGAATTCCCAGGTCACGACGTCGCAGGCGTCGGCCAAGGCCCTTACCGCATCGGCATCGTCCCACGCGGCGGTGTGGAATGCATCGCAGACGGCGGCTGCGACATTGTCGCCCTCGGGCGCGAAGCCGACACACCTGTATCCGAGCTGGGCCGCGCTCATCGCCATCATCCGGCCGAGCTGGCCGCCGCCGAGGATGCCGATGGTCGATCCGCGCGGCAGCATCAGCCTTGAGGCCTTTCGTTCACGGCGTCGCTGCGCGCTTGGCGCCAATCCTTGAGGCGCTGCGCCAGCGACGGGTCGTTATTGGCTAGGATTGCTGCAGCGAAGAGGCCCGCATTGGTCGCACCCGCTTCGCCGATGGCCAGTGTGCCGACCGGGACACCGGCGGGCATCTGGACGATCGAGAGCAAGCTGTCCTGGCCGGACAGCGCCTTCGACTGGACCGGAACGCCGAGCACGGGAAGATGCGTCAGCGCCGCGATCATTCCGGGCAGGTGTGCTGCGCCCCCTGCGCCAGCGATGATGACATGAAAGCCTTCGCTCTCAGCTGCCTTGGCGAAATCATACATGCGGTCGGGCGTGCGGTGCGCAGAGACGATGCGAACATCGCTTTCGACGCCCAGCTCCTCGAGCACTTCGGCAGCACATCTCATGGTCGACCAGTCGGACTGGCTGCCCATGACGATTGCGACTTTCGCCTCCCCCTGCGCCATTTTACGCGTCCTTCAGGTAATATCGTTCGCCCGACACATTCGCGCCGTCGAAATCATAGATGATCGGCTCTCCTGTCGGAATCTCGAGACCTGTGATCTCGTCGTCCGAGATGTTGGAGAGATGCTTCACCAGTGCGCGCAAGCTGTTGCCGTGAGCCGAGATGATGACATTCTCGCCCTTGGCCAGCAGCGGCAGGATCGCTTCCTCCCAATAGGGCAGGACGCGCTCGATCGTGAGCTTGAGGCTTTCGGTGCGCGGCACGTCGATGCCGGCGTAGCGCGGGTCGTCCGAGAGGTCGAACTCGCTGCCCGGTTCGAGCTCGGGCGGCGGCACGTCGAAGCTGCGGCGCCAGATGTGCACCTGCTCGTCACCGTGCTTGTCGCGGGTTTCCTGCTTGTTGAGGCCGGTAAGCCCGCCATAGTGGCGCTCGTTCAGGTGCCAGTCGCGGGTCACGGGGATCCACAGCCGGTTGCATTCTTCCAGCGCGAGGTTGAGCGTCTTGATCGCGCGCTTCTGGACCGAGGTGAAGGCGGTGGTGGGCAGCACGCCCTTATCCTGCATCAGCCGTCCGGCCGCGCGGGCCTCCTCGACACCTTTCTCGGTCAGGTCGACATCCCACCAGCCGGTAAAGCGGTTGGCGAGGTTCCACTCGCTCTGGCCGTGGCGAACGAGGATCAGCTTCGACATGATTACTCCGGTTTTCCCCTAGGAGCACTGCGCGTTAGCGGTCCCCGCCATCCTTGGGAAGGCCTGTATCGCCCGATTCGCGCATTTCGCGTGTCTGCACCTTGCGTCTACGCAGGTTCTCGCGAAGTTTCGCGGCGAGGCGTTCTTCACGCGTCATCTTTTCGTTGCTGCCACTCATCGCGCAACCTTTTGCGAAAATCGCGCGGAGCTGCAAGCGAAGGTTGACTTTCTCGCCGTGCCTGCCAATAGCGCGCGCCTCCACCCCGCGACGGTTTTCTCGCGGCGGCATGTGCTGCTGTAGCTCAGTGGTAGAGCGCACCCTTGGTAAGGGTGAGGCCGGGAGTTCAATCCTCCCCAGCAGCACCATTTTCTCTACCGAACACACCCGGACACTCTTCTCCGTCTTTGCGGAAATGAGCGCTTGCCATCGTGCAACCTGTTCGCGATGATCCGGCGACGCATCAAGCACTTCGCCTGATCAGGTCTCCGGATATTCATGAAGAGTTTCATTGCCTTCGTTGCACGTCTTGTAGTCAGCTTCTTTCGGGATCGCATCCGGTTCGTCCGACTGTCGTTTTCGAAGTCCGGCAAAATCGCCTTCTACGACAAGCTGAAGCGAGAGAAATTCCATGTTTACTCTCGCGGGCACGTGGATTCCGGTACGGCGGACCAGATTTACAAGAATCACGATTACGATTTGCGCTTCCTTATGCGATACGAGGACTTGGCGGCACAATACGATGCGATCCTCGCGGTCGGTAAGGATCCGCTGATCATCGATTGCGGGGCGAATATCGGACTTTCGACGCGGTACTTCGCCGAAGAATTTCCCGATGCCAAGCTGGTGGCAATCGAACCCGACGAAGGCAATTGCCAGATGATTGCGCGCAATTGCGAGCATTTGCCCAATGTCGTCGTCAAAAGGGCCGCGATCGGCTCGACGCCAGGCTTCGTGGAAATCGCCGATCCCTCTGCCGACGCAAACGCGTTCCAAATGGTGCGGAAAGATACGAATACCGGGATCAAGCTCGTGACGATCAACGACATCATCGCAGAATACGCCGATGCGGTACCGCTGCTGGCCAAAGTCGATATTGAAGGCTTCGAGAAGGAATTGTTCTCGGCCAACACCGACTGGATAGATCGTTTTCCGCTTCTCATCATCGAAACTCATGACTGGATGATGCCGAAGGAAGCCAACAGCCAGAACTTCCTGAAGGCGATAAGTCAAAGGGATCGTGATTTCGTGTTCAAGGGCGAAAACGTCTTCTCGATTGCGAACTGATCGGCTTTCTCGAAACGCGGAGCGGCTATCGCCACAAAGCGGGTTGCGCTCGCCCAGCCCTCGCGGCACTCGTGGTCTCGAGGGAGAGCATGATGGATTTCCGCCTAACCGAGCAGCAGCGCGAGCTTCAGGACGCTGCGCGCAACTTCGCGCGCAAGGAATTGCCCGATCTCGCGCGCGAGATGGAGGAGAAGGACTTCTCCGTGCCGCCAGAAATGATGCAGCGCTATGGCGAGATGGGCTTTCTCGGGGTGAACCTGCCCGAGGAATATGGCGGTCTGGGACTTGGCCATCTCGAGGCGCTGTTGGTTCTCGAACAGTTTGCGATGATCTCGAACGCAGTCGCTTTCCCGATCTTCGAAGCGCTTGTCGGGCCGGTCAGGACGATCGAGCGATTCGGTTCGGATGCGCTCAAAGCGAAGATCATTCCCAGGGTCGTTAGGGGCGCGGCGACGGTCGCCGTGTCGATGTCGGAACCCGATGCCGGAACCGCGCTGACGGATCTGACCACCAACGCATTTCTCCAGAATGGTCACTACATCCTTGACGGGACCAAGCGCTGGACCTCCGGAGCCGGGCACGCATATTACTATGTCGTCTACACCCGCCTCTCCGATGCACCCGGGGCAAAGGGGATTGGCGCGCTGCTGGTCGAGAAGGAAATGGAAGGCGTCTCCTTCGGCAAGCGTGAGCAGCTGATGGGGTTCCGCGGTATCGAAACGCGCGACATTATTTTCGACGGCGTGCGGGTGCCGGAAGAGAACGTCATCCTGCCCGCCGGTGGGTTCGGAAAACTGATGAGCGCATTCGGGCTGGAGCGCTGCGGCAATGCGACCCAGTCGCTCGGGCTCGCGGCGGCTGCGCTCGAACAGGCGACCGAATATGTCCAGGAGCGGCAGGCCTTCGGCAAGCCGATCGTCGATTTCCAGGCAGTGCAGATGCGCCTTGCCGAAATGGCGATGCAGGTGGAGGCGGCGCGCCTCCTGATCTACCGCGCGGCCGCGAATGCCGAACACAATGAAGGCGGTCTGCCGAGCGTCTACGAGAGCTCGACCGCGAAATGCTTCGCCAACGAAATCGTTCGCAGCGTCACCGCGAACGGCATGCAGGTGATGGGCGGATACGGCTATCACAAGGAATACGGCATGGAGCAGCGCGTGCGCGACGGCTTTGCCTGGGGCATCGCTGGCGGCACCACCGATGTGCAGAAGACCAATATTGCGGCAGCGATCGTGGGAAGGCGTTTCGATCAAAGGCGTTGACGCAGGGGCTGTATTGCATAGGTAAACCGGTATGGACGACACCCAAGACGCTCCGCGACAGGACACTGCGCCAACCGACGATCCCCGCCTGACCAGCGTTGAGGAAGGCTCGCCGGACGACCTCACCCAGCTCGACCCGCGCTACAAGACGATGATGCGCCTGGTTGCGGGGCTGTTCGCCATCGTCCTGCTGGTCGCCGCCACGATTGCCGAGCTGGCCATTCCCGGCTGGACCGGCGTGGTCTGGGCCCCGGTCCTGCTGGTGGTCGCCTATATCGTTTTCTACCTGCCGATGCGGCGCTACGCGACGCGCGGCTACTCGCTGGCCGAGGAACGGCTGCGCGTTGTGCGCGGGGTCCTTTTCCATTCGGACACGATCGTCCCCTTCGGCAGGGTCCAGCACATCGATGTCGACCAAGGGCCGCTCGAGCGAGGGTTCGGTCTCGCGACGCTGACGGTGCATACCGCCGGTTCGCACAATGCCTCGGTCTCGCTCCCGGGCCTTGCGCACGAGACTGCGCTAGCCATGCGCGAGGATATCCGCGCGGCGATCCGGCGCGATACGCGATGACGCCCGACCTGCACGAGGAGAAAAGGACCGACCCGCGCAGCTTCGCGGTGCGCGCGGTCATGATGCTGTTCCAGCTCGTCATCCCGATCGCGATCGCTTCGGCGACGATCCTCGACGACGGCAAGGTGACCGATCTCGTCGGCTATTTCCTGCCGCTCGTGACAGGCATCATCCTGCTCAACGTCTTCATCGCCTATCTCCAGTGGACCAAGCTCACCTACACGGTGGGCGAGGCGGATATCCGCGTGGAAAGCGGTGTGCTTTCGCGTGCGGCCCGGTCGGTGCCATTTGAACGCATCCAGGACGTCAGCCTCGAGCAGAAACTGGTGCCGCGCCTGTTCGGCCTGGTGGAGGTCAAGTTCGAGACCGGTGCGGGCGGGAAGGACGACCTCGCGCTCACCTACCTTTCCGAAGACGAAGGCGAGCGCTTGCGCGAACTGGTGCGCGCTCGCCGCGAGGGCGAGGAAATCACGCAGGAGGGAGGCGCCGAGGCCAAGCCGGCGGAAGAGGCCAAGGTGCTCTTCGCCATGGGGCCGAAGCGCGTCTTCACCTTCGGCCTGTTCGAATTCTCGCTGGCCGTGGTGGCGGTGATCGGCGGCCTCGCGCAGCAATTCGAGTTCTTGCTGCCCTTCGACCTGTGGGACTTCGACCGCTGGGAAGAACGGATTGCGGGACAGGGCCAGTGGCTTTCTGCACTCGGCCCGCTGGCGCAGTTTGCGGGCATCCTCTTCGCCCTACTGTCTCTCGGGATATTGGGTGTCCTGACGGGTCTCGTCCGCACCGCACTGCGCGAATGGGATTTCCGGTTGGAGAAGACAGCCAAGGGCCTTCGCCGCAGGCGAGGCCTGCTCACGCGCACCGACCTCGTGATGCCGCTCCACCGTGTGCAGGCGCTGCGTATCGGGACGGGCTTCCTGCGCCGCCACTTCGGCTGGCACTCGCTCAAGGTCATCAGCCTTGCCAGCGATACCGGCGGAGCGAACCACGATGCCGTCCCTTTCGGCCAGATGGGCGAGATAGAACCGGTCGTGGGCGTCACCGGTTTCCACCTTCCGCCCGAAAATGCCGAATGGCACCGCGCAGTCAGCCGTTACCGAATCGACAAGGCCGTTCTGGCGACGATAATCCTGCTGCCGGTGACCATCGTCGTCGCGATCGTCGGAACTTCCTGGGTGTGGCTCGCGCCTGCCTTCGGGCTGATTTTCACGCTCGCCGAACAATGGTGGCGCTGGCACCACGACTATCGCGCGCTCGGTGAGCGGCAGCTTTATTCGCGTCACGGGTGGTTCTCGCCCAGCCTCGCCATCGCATCGCGGGTGAAATTGCAGTCTGTCGAGATTGCGCAGGGGCCGATCGCGCGTTTGCGTGGCTACGCGAGCCTGCACCTCGGGCTAGCCGGCGGACGGCTGAGGATTCACGGATTGCCGGTAGAAGAGGCGCGCCGCTGGCGTGCAGCCATCTGCGACAGCATTTCGCAGACCGACTTCTCCGAATTGCTCGATGCGCCGGGTGCGCCCTTGGCCTAGGCCCTGAGCTCGGCCAGATCCTTGTGGCGGTCGAAATAGCGTTCGACGTAGGAGCAATCGGGCGCGATCTTGAAACCGTTCGATCGGGCATCCTCGATCAGTGCTTCGACCAGTTTCTCTGCGATGCCCCGTCCGCGATGGCTGGTCGGAACGAAGGTATGCTCGGCGTGGCGGACATCGTCGCGCTGGGTCCAGCTCAGCTTGGCAGGACTGTCGCCGGCATCCAGCTTTGCAACATAATCACCGTGAGTGACCCTGTCGCGACGTTCTATTTCGATTTCTGCGTGACCCATGTCTTAATCTTTCCTTGCTGTGCAACCAACGCAGCTGGCGCTATGCGCGTTCCGATGCAGTTCCTGTCAGACAATGCCGCCAGTGTTCACCCCCGCGTCTGGGAGGCGATGCGCGCCGCCGACACGCCTGATTCTCCCTACGATGGTGACGGGTTGAGTAGTTCGCTCGATGAAAAGATGTCCTCCCTGTTCGGAAGGGAATCGAAGGTGCTCTGGGTGGCAACCGGTACTGCGGCGAATTGCCTCGCCCTTGCGACGATGGTCCCGCCCCACGGCGGCGTAGTCTGCCACGAGGAAGCACATATCGAGATGGACGAGGGCGGAGCGCCGGGTTTCTACCTCCACGGTGCGAAGCTCCTGTTGGCGGCGGGCGAGGGCGCGAAACTCACACCCGATGCGATCCGCGCAGTCCTCGATCCGATCCGTGACGATGTGCACCAAGTGCAACCCCACGCCATTTCGATAACGCAGGCGAGCGAGTACGGCCGGTCCTACAGGCCCGAAGAGATCGCGGCGATCCGCAAGGTCGCCGACGAGCGCGGTTTGGCCTTGCACATGGATGGCGCGCGGTTCGGCAATGCGGCGGCTTTCCTCGATCTTCCTGCAGGAGAAGTGGCAGGTGCGGTCGATGCTCTCAGTTTCGGCTTCGTCAAGAACGGCGGCATGAGCGCGGAGGCAATCGTCTTCTTCGACATCGCGCTTGCGGATGTCGCGCTTTATCGCCGCAAGCGTGCCGGCCATTTGCAGAGCAAGGGCCGATTCCTCGCCGCGCAGGTCCACGCCATGCTCGATGGCGACCTGTGGCTCGAGAATGCGCGTGCGGCCAATGCCGCTGCGGCCGAGATCGCGGGGGCCTGCGCAGATCGGCTGATGCATCCGGTAGAGGCGAACGAGTTGTTCGTGCGCTGCACGCCGGCAGAACGTGAGGTGCTGCGCGAACAGGGCTTCGGCTTCTACGACTGGGGCGACGATGCGGCGCGCTTCGTCTCCTCGTGGAACACGCGCGAGGAAGATGCGCGTGCACTCGCCAAGGCGATTGCGGGTCTATGAGCGCGCAGACCGGTGGGGAAAGCCTGCTTGCTCCGAGAAACCTTGCCGCCTTCCTGCTGGTGAGCCTAATCTGGGGCGGCACCTGGCTGGTCATCCGCGACCAGATTTCCTCCGTCCCGCCGAGCTGGTCGATCACCTGGCGCTTCATCGTGGCGGCGCTCGGCATGTTCGTGCTGGCCAAGCTGCGCGGCGAGCCGCTCGGCCTGCCGCGCGAGGGCTGGCGCTGGGCATTGGCTCTCGGCCTGTTCCAGTTCTCGCTCAATTTCAGCTTCGTCTACAATGCCGAGAAGTTCATTACCTCGGGCCTCGTCGCGGTAATGTTCGCGCTGCTGGTCGTGCCCAATGCGGTGCTCGGGCGGATCGTGCTGGGCCAGCCGATCCGGCGCGAGTTCGTGCTCGGCTCCTCGATTGCGGCCATCGGGGTCGCGATGCTCTTTGCCCAGGAATACCGCGCTTCGCCTGCGACACTGGGCGAGGTCCTGACCGGTGCCGCGCTGACCGTGGGCGGCATCCTCGCTGCGAGCGCGGCCAATATCGTGCAGGCGATGGAAGGCGCGAAACGCCAGCCGCTGCTCACCTTGCTCGCATGGTCAATGGTGGTAGGCGTCGTGCTCAATGCGGGGTTTGCTCTCGCTACCCAGGGGCCGCCGCAATTCGATTCGCGGCCCGAGTACACGCTCGGCATCCTCTATCTCGGCCTCGCCGGATCCGTAATCACCTTCCCGCTCTACTACGGGCTGGTCCGCAAGGTCGGTGCAGGCACGGCAGCTTACAGCTCGGTGATCGTTCCGATCGTGGCCATGGTGCTCTCGACCCTGTTCGAGGGGTTCGTCTGGGGGCCGCTGCCGGCCGCAGGTGCGGCGATCACTCTGGCGGGCATGGTGGTGGCAATGCGCGGGCGCGCAGCTCCGCCGCCCAGGCGCGCTACGCCCGAGCCCTGATCGCAGCGAGGCCTTCGCGATAGGTCGGGTACGCGGGCTCCCAGCCGAGAACGCGCTTCGCCCTGCCGTTCGCAACCCTCCGGTTCTCCGCATAAAAGCCGCGCGCCATCGGCGAGAGATCGGCCTCCTCGATCGTCTGGAGGGGCGGGGGATCGATGCCGAGCAGGCGGGCCGCTTCCTCGACCACGGCATTCTGGCTGGTCGGTAGATCGTCGGCGAGATTGTAGGCACCTGCCGGAGCGCCGCTCTCGATGGCCGCAACGATGCCCGCACCGATATCGTCGACATGAACGCGGCTGAAAACCTGGCCCGGCAGGTCGATCCGGTGCGCCTTGCCTGCCTCGAGCCGCTCGAAAATGCTGCGGCCCGGCCCGTAAATACCGGGCAGGCGGAATACCCGTGCGCTGAGCTCGAGCCAGTCGGAATCCGCTTCGCTTCGGGCAGTGCGCCGGCCACCACCGGTGGGCGAGTGCTCGTCGACCCACGCGCCCGCCGCATCGCCATAGACACCGGTGGAGGAGAGATAGCCGAGCCAGGCCTTTCCGAAATTGGCCCCGTACTCGTGCAGCACAGGGTCGCGGCCGTCTTCTCGCTCGGGAGGGACCGAAGACAGGACATGAGTAGCCGAGGCCAGCGCTTCCTTGACCGCGCCGCGGTCCGAAAACTCTACATTTCCCGCGCTTCCGGTGGCATCGACATGCCAGCCTTTCGCACGCATCTCTTGCGCAAAACGCCCCGCCGTGTAGCCGAGACCGAAGATGAACAATCGGGCCATCGGAGCGTATTAGCTCACGAAGCCGCAATTGACAGGAAAAGCATGGATATCGCTCGCACGCCCGCAACGCCCGACGGCAATATCGAAATGGCCGATGCCGCCGTCGAGCCCAAGGATCCGCCGGTCATCCGCCGCGAGGACTATACACCTTTCCCCTGGCTGGTGCCCGAGACCCGACTCGACTTCGAGCTCGGCCTCGAGAGCACGCGCGTTCGCTCGACGCTCACCGTGGTGCATAACAACAGGGCTGCGCGCTCGCCCACGATCCGGCTCGACGGTGACGGGATCAAGCCCACCAGCGTCAAGGTCGATGGCGAGCCGACACAGAGCTTTGTGATGGATGGCGACGATCTTGTCCTCACCCTGTCCGACGATGCGCACGAGATAGCGATCGAGACCGAGATCGATCCCAGCGCCAATTCGCAGCTAATGGGTCTCTATGCCTCCTCCGGCATGCTCTGCACCCAGTGCGAGGCGGAGGGATTCCGCCGCATCACCTTTTTCCCCGACCGGCCCGATGTGCTCTCCACCTACACGGTGAGGATGAGCGGGCCGAAGGACCAGTTCCCGATCCTGCTGTGCAACGGCAACAAGGTGGCGACCGGCGTGGATGGCGACAGCCACTGGGCCGAGTGGCACGATCCGTGGCCCAAGCCCTCCTATCTCTTCGCGCTTGTCGCCGGCGACCTCGTGGCTCGGACCGACAGCTTCACCTCCATGAGCGGGCGCGAGGTCGAGCTGAACGTCTGGGTGCGCGAGGGAGACCTCGACCGGACCGAGCATGCCATGGAAAGCCTCAAGCGCTCGATGAAGTGGGACGAGGAAGCCTTCGGGCGCGAATACGATCTCGACCTGTTCAACATCGTCGCTGTCAGCGATTTCAACATGGGCGCGATGGAGAACAAGGGGCTCAACGTCTTCAATACCAAATATGTCTTGGCCGACCCGGAGACCGCCACCGATGGCGACTATGACGGGGTCGAGGGCGTGATCGGCCATGAGTACTTCCACAACTGGTCGGGCAACCGCATCACCTGCCGCGACTGGTTCCAGCTGAGCCTGAAGGAAGGCTTCACCGTGCTGCGCGACCAGCTGTTCAGCCAGGACATGGGGTCCGAGCCGGTCAAGCGGATCGAGGACGTGCGCGTGCTGCGCGGTGCGCAGTTCCCCGAGGATTCAGGGCCGCTCGCGCATTCGATCCGGCCCGACAGCTACCGCGAGATCAGCAACTTCTACACCGCCACGGTCTACAACAAGGGCGCCGAAGTCATCCGCATGATGCGGACGATGGCAGGCGAGGAGGCCTTCAGGAAAGGCACCGACACCTATTTCAACCGCCACGATGGCGAAGCCGCGACTTGCGAGGATTTCATCAAGTCGATCGAGGACGGCGCCGGCCTCGACCTGACCCAGTTCCGCCTGTGGTACTCGCAGGCGGGCACACCGAAAGTGAGCGTCGAGTTCGCCCACGAGGGCGGCGAGGCAGTGCTCAAACTTTCGCAGCTGGTCCCTGCAACGCCAGGGCAGGACGAAAAGAAGCCCATGCCGATTCCCCTGAAGATCGCGCTGTTCGATCGCGAGACGGGTACGCATTCGGGCGAGCAGCTGATCGTGCTCGACAAGGCGAGCGACACGTTCCGCTTCGGCGGTTTCGCGCAGAAGCCGGTTCTGTCGATCAATCGCGGCTTCTCGGCACCGGTGACGATCCAGCGCGAGATTGCGCGTGACGAACTGGTGTATCTGGCCGCGAAGGACGACGATCCATTCGCTCGTTACGAGGCGATGCAGGACCTGATGGTCGGCCACCTCGTTGCGGCCAGCAAGGGCGAACTCAGGGACGAGGACCGCGCGGCGGGCCGCAAGGATATCGTCGCCGCCATGCGCGCCGTGATCGAGGACGAGGCGCTCGACGACCTCATGCGCGGCGAGCTGATGTCGATGCCCAGCCAGACCTATCTCGCCGAGCAGATGAGCGAGGCGGACCCGGGCCGCATCCATGAAGAGCGCGAGGCGCTCAAGGCCGCCATCGCGGGCGAGCTGCAGGGCGAGCTGCGCGCCCTCTACGACCGCGCGGCCGAACTTCCCTTCTCGCATTCGGCGGAAGCCAAGGGTGCGCGCAAGCTGAAGACGCTGATCCTCGTTTACGCCGCGGCGCACGACCCGCAGAAGGCCGCCGAGCTCGCAGCGCACCAGTACGAGAACGCGGACAACATGACCGACCGGCAGGGTGCGCTGATGGTGCTCACCGGAATCGACAGTGCCGAGCGCACCAACGCCCTGATCGATTTCTACAACCGCTATCGCGGCAATGCGCTTGTCATCGACAAGTGGTTCTCGCTGCAGGCGATGTCGCTCCACCCCAAGGTTCTCGAGCATGTGAAGGCGCTCGCCGACCACGAGGATTTCACGATGAAGAACCCTAACCGCGTTCGATCGCTCTACATGGCGTTCGCCGCTAACCCGCACGGCTTCCATGCCGCTTCGGGCGAGGGTTACAAGCTGATCGCGGACCTCATTCTCGAACTCGATCCGATCAACGCCCAGACCGCTGCGCGCTTCGTGCCGGCGCTGGGTCGCTGGCGGAAGCTCGAACCGGGTCGCAGCGCATTGATGCACGAACAGCTTGAGCGCATCGCGGCTGCGCCGAAGCTGTCGCGCGACACGTTCGAACAGGTCTCTCGCTCGCTTGGTTGAAGTGCTGACCAGCACGGCGCTTGAAGGCGTGCCGCACGGGTTCTCGACCCGCAAGGGGCTGGAGGCGGCCGATATCCTGCCCGGCGGTGAGCTCGCCATGCTTCAGCAGGTGCACTCGGCCGATGTCGTGACGGTGAGCGAAGGGGGCAGAGCGCTGGCGCGGGCCGATGCGATGGTGACGGACCGGCGTGGTATCTTGCTCGGCATCGTCACTGCCGACTGTGCGCCGGTGCTCCTTGCGGACAGCGAAGCAGGCGTCGTCGGCGCGGCGCATGCCGGCTGGCGCGGCGCGCATGGCGGCGTGCTCGAGAACACCGTGAGCGCAATGGAGCAACTCGGGGCGCGGCGCGAGGCCATCGTCGCGGTCATCGGACCGACGATCGCGCAGGCGAGCTACGAAGTGGACGCCGCATTCCGCGACCAGTTCCAAGAAGCCGACGAGCGGTTCTTTTTGTCGGGACGCGAAGCGCATCTCCAATTCGACCTTCCCGCCTACGCCGCGCACCGTTTGCGCGAGGCGGGGGTGGGGCGAATCGTCGATATCGGGCTCGACACCTATGCCGATGAGAGCCGCTTTTATTCGTACCGCCGCGCGACCCACCGCGCGGAGCCGGCCGAAGGCCGGCAGGTTAGCGCCATCGCCTTGCCCTAGCGCTGCGCCAGTAATTGTAACGCGGCATTGCGCGGCGAGGCACATCTGTTGCCAAAATGGCGGTTGGCAAGGGGTCGCATAGCGGCTAGAGGCGCGACCAAACCGGAACCAACGGGGGCTTCCGCGCAAATTTTTTCGGCGCAGCCCTCCGGCAAGGACCGGCGACTGGATCGCAACATTTTCCCTGCGCCACCCGGCGCGGAATGCAAGGCAGGCAAGGCAAGGCGCTGATGGCAGACACGACTGCAACCGCTAATCCCGAAACACCCACCACGGGCGAAGACGGCGTTCGTCGCCGCGATTTCCTCGACATTGCAGCGGTCAGCGCTGCCGGTGTCGGCGGTCTCGCGGTGGTCTATCCGCTGGTCAGCCAGATGGCTCCGTCCAAGGATGTGCTCGCGGCAAGCACCACGGAAGTCGACGTTTCGGGCATCGAAGTGGGCCAGGCCATCAAGGCCGTGTTCCGCAAGCAGCCGCTCTTCGTGAAGCGCCTGACGCCCGAAGAGATCGCAGCTGCCAACGCCAATCCTACCGGTTCGCTGCGCGATCCGGAAAGCCTCGCCGACCGCACCAAGGAAGGCAATGAGGACATCCTCGTCACCATGGGCGTGTGTACCCACCTCGGCTGCGTGCCGCTTGGTGCCGCCGAGGGCGAGGTGAAAGGCGAATTCGGCGGGTATTTCTGCCCCTGCCACGGTTCGCACTATGACACGGCCGGCCGCATCATGAAGGGCCCGGCTCCGACCAACCTCGAAGTGCCGGAGTTCGAGTTCATCTCGGACACCGTCATCCGCGTCGGCTGAGCTAGAAGACGAGAGACAGACCTATGAGCTTCCCCTGGGCACGCCAGTACGAACCCAAGAACGCGGTTTCCAAGTTCCTCGACGAGAAACTCCCGCTTCCGCGTCTCGTCTATAACGCTGTCGGCGCCGGCTATCCGGTTCCGCGCAACCTTTCCTACTTCTGGAACTTCGGCGTCCTCGCCGGCTTCTTCCTCATGGTGCAGATCGTGACCGGCGTGGTTCTCGCCATGCACTATGCGGCGAATGCGCAGGTTGCCTTCGCGACGACCGAGCACATCATGCGCAACGTCAACTGGGGTTGGCTGATGCGCTATGCTCACGCGAACGGCGCGAGCTTCTTCTTCATCGTCGTCTACCTCCACATCTTCCGCGGCCTGTTCTACAGCTCGTACAAGGCCCCGCGTGAGATGATCTGGCTCCTCGGCGTCGTGATCTTCCTCCTCATGATGGCCACCGCCTTCATGGGCTACGTGCTTCCCTGGGGCCAGATGAGCTTCTGGGGCGCCAAGGTCATCACTGGTCTGTTCGGTGCGATCCCGCTCGTCGGCGAGCCGATCCAGGTCTGGTTGCTCGGCGGCTTCGCTCCCGACAACGCCGCGCTGAACCGCTTCTTCAGCCTCCACTTCCTGCTGCCCTTCGTGATCGCGGGCGTCGTGATCCTGCACATCTGGGCGCTGCACATCCCGGGTTCGTCGAACCCGACGGGCGTCGAAGTGAAGAGCGAAAGCGACACCGTGCCCTTCCACCCGTATTATACGGCTAAGGACGGTTTCGGTCTCGGCATCGCACTGCTGGCCTATTTCGCGATGGTCTTCTTCCTGCCCAACGCACTCGGCCACCCGGACAACTATATCGAGGCGAACCCGCTCTCGACCCCGGCGCACATTGTGCCCGAATGGTACTTCTGGCCGTTCTACGCGATCCTGCGTGCCTTCACGGTCGACTTCCTGTTCATTCCGGCGAAGCTAATGGGCGTGATCGCAATGTTCGCATCGATCCTGCTGTGGTTCTTCCTGCCCTGGCTCGACAAGTCGCCGGTGCGCAGCGGCCACTACCGTCCGCTCTTCCGCAAGTTCTTCTGGTTCGGCCTGATCCCCGCGATGATCATCCTGTTCATCTGCGGCGGTGCCCCTGCCGAAGAGCCCTACGTGATCCTCAGCCAGATCGCGACGGCTTACTACTTCATCCACTTCCTAGTGATCCTGCCGATCATCAGCAGCGTGGAGAAGCCCGAACCCCTGCCTTATTCCATCACCGAAGCCGTCCTCGGCTCGGACAAGACGATGGTGAAGGGCGAGAACACCGCGCCGGCCGTTTAAGCGATACGAGAAAGATACAAGGTCATGCTCAAACTCCTCAGCGTCCGCCTCGTAGCCATGGCAGTCGGCCTCGTGTTCGCGGTTGCGGCACTCTGGGCCCTCGTGGTCGGCGTCATCGCGCTTGCGACCGAAGAGCCGGTTCCCCACGCGCCCTACGAAAAGCCGAGCGACTACGACTGGTCGTTCTCCGGTCCTTTCGGCAAGTGGGACCAGCAGCAGCTCCAGCGCGGCCTCAAGGTCTATGACGAAGTCTGCGCTGCATGCCACAGCCTGAAGTTCGTCGCATTCCGCGACCTGGAACAGTTGGGCTACGATGAAGGCCAAGTGAAGGCTTATGCTGCCGCCAAGCAGGTTCCGGGTATCGACCCGAACACCGGCGAAGCGACCATGCGCCCCGGCCTGCCGACGGATTATTTCCCGTCGCCCTATCCGAACAATGTTGCAGCAGCTGCCGCCAACAACAACGCGATCCCGCCGGATCTTTCGCTGATGACCAAGGCGCGCGGCGATGGCGTGAACTACGTCGCATCGCTGCTCATGGGCTACCAGGAACCTTCGGCGGAACTGCTGGCTGAATTCCCCGAGGCGGCACCGGGCCCGGGCTTGTACCACAATGTCTACTTCCCGAACCTCAACCTCGCGATGGCACCGCCGATTACGACGGACGGACAGGTGACCTATGACGACGGTACCGAGGCGACAATCGAGCAGATGAGCAAGGACGTTGCGGCGTTCCTCGCGTGGACTGCCGAACCGAGCATGATCAAGCGCAAGCAGACCGGCTGGCCGGTCCTTGTCTTCCTGCTCTTCGCAACGATCCTTGCCTACATGTCGAAGAAGCAGATCTGGGCTGCCGTGAAGCCCAAGAAGTAAGCTGCTTCGCTAGCGAACACGAAACGCGCCCCTCCATCCCAGCGATGCGAGGGGCGCTTTCATTTTCGGGAGACGCATCATTACCCCGCAAGAGCTGAAATCGCTGGTCCGGACAATTCCCGACTTTCCCATCGAAGGCATCCAATTCCGCGACATCACCACGCTGATCGGCAATGGAGACGGCTTTGCCGCCACGGTCGAGTGGCTGGCAGAGCGGGTCGAAGCCAGCGGAGCGCAGGCCATCGCCGGAATGGAAGCACGCGGGTTCATTTTCGGTGCCGCCGTGTCGGCAAGGCTTGCACTTCCGTTCCTTCCCGTGCGCAAGTCGGGCAAGCTTCCATGCGCTACAATCGGAGTCGACTACGCACTCGAATATGGTTCGGACAGGCTCGAAATGGACCCCGCCTCGGTAAGCAAGGGACAACTTGTCGCAATGGTCGACGACCTCCTCGCCACTGGCGGCACCGCCTGCGCCACTTCGGAGTTGCTCCGCAAGGCGGGTGCACGTGTCGAACATGCCTTCTTCGTCATCGACCTGCCTGATCTGGGTGGCGCGGCTAGGCTCGAGGACTGTGATGTCGCCGTCGAGGCGCTGATGGAATTCGAAGCCGACTAAGCCTTTTTATTGCAAAACTTGGATAATTCCCCGCTCTAGGGCATTGAACCTGCTGAGCGCCGCACATCGGCGCGCAATCTTGCGAGGGGCATGGAACAGACACTTGTCATAGCGCTGGTCGGCATCCTCGGTATCGGGGCACAGTGGATCGCATGGCGCACGGGTTGGCCGGCAATCGTCCTGATGCTTGCCGCTGGCTTCCTAGCAGGACCGGTCCTCGGCATCTTCGATCCCGAGCATGCCTTCGGCGAATTGCTCGAGCCCATGGTTGCGGTCGGCGTTGCGCTGATCCTCTTCGAAGGCGGTCTGAGCCTCGATTTCCGCGAGCTACGCCATAGCGGCAGCGCGGTGATGCGGCTGGCCACTGTCGGTGTCGTGCTCGGATGGCTGTTCGGAGCTCTGGCGGGCATCTACATTGCCGGCCTCGCTCCCGAAGTGGCGATCCTGTTCGGTGGGATCCTCGTGGTGACCGGCCCAACCGTGGTCATCCCGCTGCTCCGCCAGAGCTCGATCAAGTCGCGTCCGGCCTCGATCCTGAAATGGGAAGCCATCGTCAACGACCCGACCGGGGCGCTGTGCGCGGTCATCGCGTATGAATACTTCCGCAAGGTCGCCGAAACGCCAGACGCGACGCTCTTCCAGGTCGTCCCGCCGCTCATCATCGCTGCCATCCTGGCCGGCCTCATCGGCTATGTCGCAGCACTTGCGATCGCATGGTCTTTCCCGCGCGGAGCCGTGCCGGAGTACCTGAAGGTCCCGGTGCTCCTGGCAGCCGTCATCGGCGTATTCGTGATTTCCAACCTGATCGAACACGAAGCAGGGCTGGTTGCAGTGACCGTGATGGGCGTGGCGCTAGCCAACATGAATGTCTCCAGCCTGAGGTCGATCCACCCGTTCAAGGAGAACATTGCGATCCTCCTCGTCTCGGGCATCTTCATCCTGCTGTCCGCATCGCTTGACTGGGAAGAGCTTTCCTATCTCAACCCGATGACGCCTGCGGGCCTCAACATGATGCTGTTCCTGCTGGCGCTGCTGTTCCTCGTGCGTCCGGCTACGATCCTGCTGAGCCTGCTTGGTAGCAGCGTACCGTGGAACGAGCGCCTCCTGCTCGCCTGGATCGCCCCGCGCGGCATCGTGCTGGTCGCCATCTCGGGCCTGTTCGCGCTGCGCCTGTCCGATCTTGGATACAGCGATGGCAACCTGCTTATCGGCCTCAGCTTTGCCGTGGTCGTGGTCACCATCGTCGCCCACGGATTCACGATCGACTTCGTCGCCAAGCTGCTCAAGGTAAAGGGCGTTACGCGGCCGGGCATGCTTATTGTCGGTTCGACGCCTTGGACCATTGCCCTGGCCGAGCAGATGCGGGAGCTGAAAGCGCCGGTTATCGTCGTCGACGCCAGCTGGCAGCGGCTCGGTCTTGCGAGGCAGAAGGGGATCGACTTCTACCATGGTGAAATCCTCAATGAGGCGACCGAACACAATCTCGAGCTCGCGCCCTACCAGAACCTCGTCGCGGCTACGGAGAACGAGGCCTACAACGCGCTTGTCTGCAACGAGTTCGCCCACGAGATCGGTAGAGACCGTGTCTTCCAGCTCGGCGAAAGTGCCGATGGCGACGATCGTCATGCGCTACCTGAGAGCCTGCGTGGCCGTGCGCTGTTCGAAAGCGGTTTCGGAGTGGAAGACGTCAGCGAACGTCAGCGACAAGGCTGGGTATTCCGCAAGACCAAGCTGTCGGACGAATTCGACTTCGAGAAGATGCAGGAGAAGCTGCCCAATGCGGCCAACATGCTCCTGCTCGTACGCGACAATGGCACGATCCGTTTCTTCACCCATGCTGCCAAGCCGGAGCCACGTGCGGGCGATATCATCCTGAGCTTTTCGCCTCCGCAGACGAAGACCGCGGAGGAAATGGCGGCAAAGAAAGCGAGCAAGAAACAGGGGCCGCAGCCGACATGAGATACGCACCGATCCAATTCGCCTTGATCGCCGCTGCGCTGTTGGCCGGCTGTTCACGTTCGGAAGAACCGGAGCCCGAAAATCCTGGCGAGGGCCCACGCTCTATCTTTCAGGACGAGGATGCCCAGTCGAACAGTGCGGGTGTACCGGCATCGGTGCTCCGGCCGCTCGAGACCACCATCTCCTTTGCCGACGGCACCAGCGACCTGACCGAAGCTGCACGCGCAGAGCTCGCGACAGTGGTCGATTCGCCGCAAATGGATGCGGGTGGGGCGATCATCCTGCGCGGCCATACAGATGCCGAGGGCAGCGATGCCGAAACGCTCCAGTCGTCGCGCGAGAAGGCCGAGGCGGTGCGCGACTTCCTTATCGAGAATGGAGTTTCCGAAGAGCGCATCGCGATCATTCCATTCGGCGAGCAAAACCCGCTTGCTCCCAATGCTTTGCCCGACGGCTCCCCCAATGAAGAAGGCCGCGCCACCAACCGCCGTGTCGAGCTGACCGTCGAAACGGCGCGAGGCACCCAGCGCGAGCAGACGCTGGTCGAGACCCTGACCCGGCCGGATGCTGCATCGACGCAAGGGGCTGCTGAAGCGCAGACGCAAGATCAGCCACAATGATGTGTTGACGAATGGCCATGAGCGGTGGCATCTGCGCCCCGCTCGATTGGCCTGTCAGGCCAATGGTATGCGGGTATAGCATAGTGGTAATGCTCCAGCCTTCCAAGCTGGCTAGAGGGGTTCGATTCCCCTTACCCGCTCCACTCCCTTTCGACAGATTCGGACCGGCACGAAAAAGGCCGGATGTCCGCGGGGGATGCGGACAACCGGCCTTGCTACCCGAAGGGCTTTATCGGCGCCCAATCGTTGTCGAGCGCCCTATATTACCTTTTTCTAAAACTCCAGTCCCCCAATCGCGGGACATGCAACTGCCGGTTAACTATACTTTCCTGCAACCCATTGTTGCAAAGCAAACATTTGACCATTTGCGACCGTTATCACATACGTATGCGTAGGCGGGGAGTCCGCCTGTAAACACATCAATCGAGGGAGTCTCGATATGGCATACGAAGCCGACTACGGCGTCTTCATCGGACGCTTCCAGCCGCTCCACCTTGGTCACGAACATATCATACGCGATGCGCTCGAGCGTGTCGGGAAACTGATCGTTCTGGTCGGATCGGCGAATGTTGCGCGCGATCCACGCAATCCTTTCACCTTCGAAGAGCGCGAGCAGATGCTGCGCGGTTCCTTCGCCTATGAGATGGCGCAGGGCCGATTGATCGCAGAACCGCTCGACGACCATCTCTATTCCGACACGGCATGGGTCGCGGAAGCTCAGCGCCGCGTCTCGGACGTCATCTTCGCCGATGCCAATCCGGACGGACTGGGTCTGCACGGCACGAACGATTTCAGCGTGGTGCTCGCGGGATACGGGAAGGACAACACGAGCTACTACCTGAAGCTCTTTCCCGAATGGGGCTCGATCCAGCTGGAGACGAACAACTCGACGTTCGGAGCGACGGACGTCCGCGAGCGGTTCTTCCGGCGGATTCCCGAAGTACCGCAGGCGGCGCTGTCCAAGGATGTGGCCGAGCAACTCGAGGAATTCGCGAGGGGCGATGACTTCAAGCGCCTGCTCGCGGAGCGCGAATATCTAGACGCCTATCCCGGCGAGTGGGGCAGTGGTCCCTTCGTCACGGCAGATGCCGTGGTGGTTCAGGCCGGCCATATCCTTCTGGTCGAGCGGGGTCAGCTTCCCGGCGAGGGGTTGCTCGCCTTGCCCGGTGGCTTCGTCGACAAGGACGAACGCATCCGCGACGCCGCCATCCGCGAGCTGCGCGAGGAGACGGGCATATCGGACGGCAAGGGCCAGATCCCGCCCGCCATGCTCGCCAGCTTCATCGAGGACAGCGCGACGCGGATCTTCGATGCGCCGAGCAGGTCCCTACGCGGTCGGATCATCACCCATGCTTTCCTCTTCCGCCTTCCCGAGAGACGCGAACTGGCAAAGGTGAAGGGGGGTGACGATGCCGCGCACGCCCGCTGGTACCGCCTCGGCGAGCTGCGTCCCGAGCAGCTCTTCGAGGACCATTGGTCGATCATCGAGCAGATGGCAAATCTTTGAAAATTAACCGGTTCGGAGGAGTTCCGGGCCACATCACCCGCCAAACGTGAGGAGTTCACACCATGGCAGACAACATCATCCTTTCGACGGACAGCTACAAGCACAGCCACTTCCTGCAGTACCCGCCAGAGGCGCGCGCGATCAGTGCTTACGGCGAAAGCCGGACCAATGATTTCGCCGACGAAGTGCTGTTCCTGGGCCTCCAGCCTTTCCTAATCGAGTATCTCGGCAGGCCGGTGAGCCAGAAGGACATCGAGGAAGCCGCACAGCTGTGCGCCGGGCACGGCGTGCCCTTCAACCGCGAAGGCTGGCAGGCGATCCTCGACGACCACGGTGGCTACCTGCCGATCGAAATCAGCGCGCTCGAAGAAGGCCGCATGGTCCCGACTTCGGTCCCGCTTTTCCAGGTCGAGAATACAGACGATCGGATGCCGTGGCTGACGACCTTCGTCGAAACGGCCCTGCTGCGCAGCGTCTGGTACCCCACGACGGTCGCCACGCTCAGCCGCAAGTGCAAGAGCGTGATCGCCGCCGGGCTCGATCGCACGAGCGACGATCCCGAGGGCCAGTTGCCCTTCAAGCTCCACGATTTCGGTGCGCGTGGCGTGTCGAGTGGTGAAAGCGCGGCGCTCGGCGGGATGGCGCATCTCGTCAACTTCAGCGGCACCGATACGCTCGAAGGCATCCTCGCGGCGCGGCGCTATTACGATGCCGATATGCCAGGCTTCTCGATCCCAGCGGCCGAGCACAGCACGATGACGAGCTGGGGCCGCTCGCGCGAAGAGGCAGCTTACGAGAACATGCTCGACCGTTTCGACGGCGAGAATGCAATCGTTGCTGTGGTTTCGGATAGCTACGACCTCGACAATGCGGTCGAGGGCATCTGGGGCGATGCACTTCGCGAAAAGGTGCTGGCGCGCAAGGGCACTCTTGTGGTCCGGCCCGACAGCGGCGACCCCGTCGAAACACCGCTCCGTACGCTCAAGAAGCTGTGGGAGATCTTCGGTGGCGAGGTGAACGCGAAGGGCTACAAGGTGCTCGATCCGCATGTCCGCGTGATCCAAGGCGACGGCATGAACGTCGACAGCATCGCGAGGCTGGTGAAAGCGGTCGGGGATGCCGGTTTTGCGATCGACAACATCGCATTCGGCATGGGCGGCGGGCTCTTGCAGCTGGTCAACCGTGATACGCTACGTTTCGCCATGAAAGCGAACGCCATGCAGGTCGCTGACGGCAGTTGGCAGGACGTTTCGAAGAAGCCCGCGACCGATCCGAGCAAGGCCAGCAAGGCGGGCCGGCAGGCAGTCGTCGCGAAGGACGGCAAGCTTGTCGCGACGCGCCTCGACCGGATCGATCCGGCGGAAAACCTGCTCAAGCCGGTGTGGCGGAACGGCGAACTGCTCGTGCGCCACAGCTTCGAGCAAGTACGCGAGCGTAGCTGGGCCTAGGGCTTCGGGTTGATCGCCATGTTGTCGATCAACCGAGTCCCACCGATCCGGGCGGCAACGAAGAGGCGGGCATTGCCATTGTCCGCCTCGAGCCGCTCGAGGCTGTCGGCATCGCGCACCTCGGCATAGTCGACGCTGTCGAAGCCTGCGACCTGCAGCACTTCGCGCAGGTTTCCGAGCGGTCTCTCCGCCCCGCCGCCTTGCGCAATGACGGCGATTGCATCGCGCATCGCCTTGGGCAGGGCAGCCGCCTTTGCGCGCTGTTCGGCCGAGAGGTAGGCGTTGCGGCTGCTCATCGCGAGACCGTCATCCTCGCGCACGATCGGCACGCCGATGATCGCTTCGACATGCGGCCGTGTCAGGTCGAGGTCGCGCGCCATCCGGCGGATGACGGCGAGCTGCTGCCAGTCCTTCTCGCCGAAGAAAGCTATGTCGGGCAGCACTTGGTTGAAGAGCTTGCAGACCACTGTCGCCACCCCGTCGAAATGGCCCGGGCGGTCGCCGCCGCACAGCCCTTCGCTCACACCCGCGACCGAGATGTTGGTGGAATAGCCCCTCGGATAGACCTCGCCCGGCTGCGGTGCCCACAGCAGCGCCACGCCCTCGGCCTCGAGCAGTTCGGAATCGCGCTGCAACTGGCGCGGATAGGCATCGAGATCCTCTCCCTCGCCGAACTGTCGCGGATTGACGAAGATCGATGCGACCACGTGATCGGCGGCCTCGCGCGCGCGGCGCATCAGGGTCAGGTGGCCATCGTGAAGGGCTCCCATGGTCGGCACCAGCGCAATGGTCTTACCGCTTTCGCGCAGGTCAGCGACCCTTTTCCTCAACACTTCGAGCTTGCCGATTGTTTGCACGCATGCATCCCCTTGGATAAGGATGGAAAGATCACCTGCCCTAGCGCCGCGCGGGGCCGGGCATCAACATTTCAATATCTGGAACGCAATTGCCGCACGCCGCTCCCCACTGGATTACCTTCGCCAACGAGAAGGGCGGGACGGGCAAGTCGACCACGGCAGTCCATGTCGCGGTGGCGCTGGCCTATCGCGGGGCAAAGGTCGCGGCATTCGATCTCGACCATCGCCAGCGCACGATGAACCGCTATTTCGAGAACCGCGCCGACACCGCGCGCCGACGGGGGATCGATCTGCCCACGGTCGAGTGCCACACCGTGCCGCTGATCCCCGAAGAGGAATTCGGCGAGATGGTACAGCGCCACGGGCGCGACGCCGACTTCATCCTGATCGACACGCCCGGCCGTGACGATCCGCTGGCGCGCTTTGCAGCGACCCATGCCGACACGCTGGTCACGCCGATGAACGACAGTTTCGTCGACTTCGACCTTATCGGCCAGGTCGAGAGCGAGAGTTTCAAGGTCAAGAAACTGTCCTTCTATGCCGAGCTCATCTGGGAAGCGAGGATCCAGCGCAGCCGCAAGGCGATCGAGGAGAACCGCCCCCCGATGGACTGGGTGGTGGTGCGCAACCGCACGGGTCACACCGAGGCACGCAACGTCGCGCGCATCGAACAGGCGCTCACCGAAATGTCGAAACGCGTCGGCTTCCGGGTCGCACACGGCCTCTCCGAACGCGTCATCTACCGGGAGCTTTTCCCCTCGGGCCTGACCTTGCTCGACAAGGGGCACCTCGGCGATCTCGGGACCAGCCACCTCGTCGCGCGGCAGGAGCTTCGCGGTCTCATCGCGGCCCTCCGCTTGCCCGAAGCCACCCGCACCAAGGAGCGTGAAACCGCATGATCAAGATACTCATGTTCCTTGTCGGGCTAAGCTTCTTCTGCCGCTGGGCGCTGGGGAAATGGCCTTGGGACTATCTGCGACCTGCGCCTACGCGGTCGCAGGCGATCTTCCGCGCGCGCCGCTTGCTCAATGTCTCCGAGCGGGCCGATCACTCCGAAATCCGCGAGGCGCACCGGCGACTCTCGTCGATGGCGCATCCCGACAAGGGCGGTAGCAAGGTGCAGATGCAGGAGCTGAATGCTGCACGCGACCTGCTGCTTGACGAGCTACCTTACGAACCTGAGGAACCCCCGCAATGAACCACGAGTTCGATCCGACCGTCCTGCGCGAGTACGATATTCGCGGCATCATCGGAGAGACGCTGGGCGCGGAAGACGCGCGCGCGATCGGCCGCACTTTCGGCTCGATGCTGCGCAAGGCGGGCGGGAAGAAGGTCGCTGTCGGTTACGATGGGCGGGTCAGCTCGCCCATGCTCGAACGCGCGCTTGTCGAGGGGCTCAATTCTGCCGGTTGCGATGTCGTCCGCGTGGGGTTGGGCGCGACCCCGATGCTATATTATGCCGAGGCCAGTGACGACGAGATCGATGGCGGCATCCAGATAACCGGCAGCCACAATCCCCCCAATTACAATGGCTTCAAGATGGTCTTCAAGGGACGTCCGTTCTTCGGATCGGACATCCAGGAGCTGGGTCGTCTGTCTGCCGCCGGCGAATGGGCCGACGGGGCAGGCGAAGTCGAGGACCGCAATATCCTCGACGAGTATATCGCCCGGATGGTTTCCGCACTCGACGGTGTCGACACGGCTGCGCTCGAGGGAATGCGCGTCGGCTGGGACGCGGGCAACGGCGCCGCCGGCCCAGCGCTCGAAAAGCTCGTCGCCAGGCTCCCTGGCGAGCATCATGTCCTCTTCACCGAAGTCGACGGCAATTTTCCCAATCATCACCCTGATCCCACTGTCGAGGAAAACCTTGCAGACCTGCGAAAGCTCGTCTCCGCAAAGTCCCTCGATTTCGGAGTGGCCTTCGATGGCGACGGCGACCGGATCGGCGCGATCGACGGCGAGGGGCGGGTGATCTGGGGCGACCAGCTGCTGATGATCTATGCTGAGGACCTGCTGCAATCACGCAAGGGCGCAACGATCATCGCAGACGTGAAGGCGAGCCGCGCGCTCTACGATCACGTCGCGGCATGCGGCGGCGAGCCGCTGATGTGGAAGACCGGCCACTCGCTGATTAAGTCCAAAATGAAAGAAACTGGTTCGCCGCTCGCCGGCGAGATGAGCGGCCACGTCTTCTTTGCGGACGAGTATTACGGCTTTGATGATGCGCTCTACGCAGGCGTGCGCCTGATGGCTTCGGCAGCGAGGCTGGGCAAATCGGTCACGCAACTGCGCAGCGACATGCCGCAGATGATCAACACGCCGGAGATGCGCTTCCAGGTCGACGAGAGCCGCAAGTTCGCCGCGATCGACGAGGTCAAGGAGCGCCTGTCCGGCACCGATGCCGACGTCAACGGCACCGATGGTGTGCGCGTGAACACCGATGACGGCTGGTGGCTGCTCCGGGCTTCGAACACGCAGGACGTGCTCGTCGCGCGCGCAGAAAGCGACAGCGAGGAAGGTCTCGAGCGGCTGGTAGGCCAGATCGACGAACAGCTCGCCCTGTCGGGCCTCGAGCGCGGGGAAAGCGTGGGGCACTAGTTCTTGGCATTGGGGGTCGCGCAGAACTGGCCGTGGTCCCTGCTCGGGATCGCGGAGACATCCGACAAGGAAGCGATCCGCGCTGCCTATTCGGCGCGCAAGGCCGAACTCGACGGCTCGATGCGGATATCGGCTTTCGCGCAGCTCACCGAAGCGCGCGAGAAGGCGCTCTTCCTGGCCTCGGAAATGCAGCGCAGCGCCGAGCGCGAGGCAGTCGCAGCGGGCGAAGTCGCTCCGCGCGAGGCGGCCTATACCGAGGCTGTGGACGAGGTCCGCGCGGACTTGCCCGAAGCGCCTGTAGTGCCACCACCCGCCGAACCCGAACCCGAACCCGAACCCGAACCCGAACCCGAACCCGAACCCGAACCCGAACCCGAACCCGAACCCGAACCCGAACCCGAACCCGAACCCGAACCCGAACCGGAACCGGAACCGGAACCGGAACCGGAGCCGGAGCCCGATCCGGAGCCCGATCCGGAGCCGGAAGTCGAGGCCATGGTTTCGGTGCCGCGTACCTACACCGACCCTTCCTACGACACAGAATACGAGACCTCCTCGCCCTCCAGTTACGAGCCCGATGTCGCTTTCTCCGCGCAGCAAAGTTCGACGTTCTTCGAGCGCTACAGGCTCGACAAATACGGCTTCTGGTGGCTCGTCGGGCTGACTTTCCTCGTGGCGATGTGCTCGGGCGATGACGAACCCCGACGTGATGCCTACGAACCGTCTTCGGTGTCGCAGGACAGCCTGCCGGAGAGGGAAATCGCGCCAGTCCCGGCATCCCGCAACGCCTATGATCCGGCAATGCTCGACAGCATCTCCGAAGAAATCTTCGGGGAGGGCATTTCCTTCGCCGAACTCACCGCTCGCAATTCCGAATTCGCCGATGTCTTCGCATTTCATGTCGCCGAGGAGGGTAACGATCCGGTTCTGGCGCGGGCCTATGTGCGCGATCAGATGATGCGTGTACGCACGGAAATCCCTGCACCCGATCTTATTGCCGCAAGCCAGCTCTACCTCTCGTGGCTGATGGATGCGAGAAGACAGGGCGCCGGCGCCTGCCGGGACATTCATACGAAAGCCTTCCTGCAGCCGGGCGTCATCGAGGACCCGGTGATTCTCGCAAGCGAACGCTCACTGTCCCTGCTGTTCGTGGAACGCGGCCATCTGCTGCTTCCGACCCAGGGTGCCGATAGTATCGCCCTGCCCGAATGGGCGGTGTCCGGGGCGCAGCGGCGCACCGGTCTTACCCGGGAGGGGCTGGGCGCAGCGCTTGCCGACGACCGGCACCAGGATCGCTGCGCGGTGACGATCGCACTCGTCGAAACGCTGCTCGAGCGACCGCGCGACGAAGCCTTGCCGGCGCTCGCGGCGTTGTAAAAAACACGCGCATCGCGAACCGTTTTCCATTAGGTCTGCCTGAATACTTGAGCCTTACTGCACTGCGCGGCAGAAAGCTCAGACGACGAGGGGACGCTTTCATGAGATTTTCGGTTTTCGCGCCGTTTGCGCATGGCGAGCCGCGTGGAATCAGCGAGGGGCAGGCCGCATGATCATCGGTATCGATCTCGGCACCACCAACAGTGCTGTTGCGATCTGGCGCGACGGGCAAAGCGAACTCGTGCCCAACGCGCTCGGCGAGCTGCTGACCCCGTCGGCCGTGTCGATCGACGATCACGGACAGAGCTGGGTGGGGCGCGCGGCGCTCGACCGCATGGCGACCCATCCTTCCGAGACAGTCACCAGCTTCAAGCGCCGGATGGGCACCGCAAACAAGGCGACGCTCGGCAAGCGCTCCTACACTCCGGAAGAATTGTCCGCGATCGTGCTGCGCAGTCTCGTCGACGATGTCGAGGCGGCGACCGGGGAGCGTCCGACCGGCGCGGTCATCACCGTTCCCGCCTATTTCAACGAACGCCAGCGCCGCGCCACGCGCCGTGCGGGTGAAATCGCCGGCCTTGAGGTCGAACGCCTCATCAACGAGCCTACCGCTGCCGCGCTCGCATTCGGGCTCATCGACAAGGAAGAGCGCGAACCCTTCCTCGTCTTCGACCTGGGCGGCGGCACTTTCGACGTCTCGATCGTGGAGATGTTCGAAGGCATCGTCGAAGTGCGCGCCTCGGCTGGCGACAACCGGCTTGGCGGTGACGATTTCGACGATGTCATGGTCAAGCTGGCGGAGCCCAAGCTCGATGCGGCCGACGTGCTCGACCGGCTGCCCAATGATCGCCGCGCGGCCCTGCTGCAGCTTGCCGCAGAGAAGACGCGCTGTGCGTTGTCGAGCCAGAACAAGGCCGATTTTAGGATCGCTGTCGGTGACGAGGATTTCACCGCAGAGATCGACACACAGGAATTCGAGGAAGCGGCAGAAGCGCTGGTGAGGCGGCTGCGCGATCCGGTGATCCGCTCGCTGCGCGACAGCGGTGTCGATGTCGAAAGCCTGTCCGATGTCGTTCTGGTCGGCGGTGCAACGCGTATGCCCGTGGTGCGCAAGGCGCTCACCCGGATGTTCAAGCGATTTCCCAATTCGACCGTCCACCCCGACCACGCCGTGGCGCTGGGCGCTGCGATCCAGGCGGGATTGCTCTCGGATGGCGAGGGGCTGGAAGAAATCCGCATCACGGACGTCGCTCCCTTCACGTTGGGGATCGAAATCGGGATGGACGATGCCTATGGCGGGCGGGTCAACGGGATCTTCTCGCCGATTATCGAGCGCAACACGCCCGTCCCGGTGAGCCGGATGCAGGAATATACGACATCCGAAGATGGGCAGCGCCAGCTCAAGACCGGTATCTTTCAGGGCGAGGCGCGCCAGGTAGAAAACAACGTCAAGCTTGGCGAACTCGTCGTGCCTGTCCCCGCCAAGCCGCGCGGCGAAGTGGTGGTGGAAGTACGATTCACCTATGACACCAATGGCATGCTTGAGATCGACGTCGATATTCCCGAGACCGGCTTTCACAAGAATGTCGTGATCGTCGATGAAGAGGACAAGCGCAGCCGCAAGGAAATCGATAAGAGCCGCAAGGCGCTTGAGAAGCTCAAGGTCCACCCGCGCGACGAGCAGGTGAATGTCGCCGCCATGCAGCGCGCCGAGCGCAGCTACGAAGGCTTCACCGGACCGGTACGCGAGTACATCGGCCGCTCGCTCGACAACTTCAAGGCGGCGCTCGAGAAACAGGATCCCCGCGTGATCGCCGATGCGCGCGAGAGCCTGCTGCTGCTGATCGACGAGATCGAGGCGAACCCGCCGATATGAGCGGCTATCCCTGGAGCATTCTCGGGATCGAGGAGACGCGCGAGAAATCCGCGATCCGCAAGGCCTATTCGGTCAAGCTGAAGACCATGAACCTCGACGAGCAGGTTCAGGAGTATGCGCAGCTGCGCTATGCCCGCGACTATGCCTTGAGGCTGGCTGCACAGCCACCGGCACCGCCGCCGAGCAGTGCCCAGCCCGACTACGATGATGCCTATGAGGATGACGACTATTTCGACGAACTCGAATGGCGCGACGATGCCGAATTCGAGTGGGAGATCGGACGGCGCGATTTCGTCGATGGGTATGAGGCCGGCGATCTGGGCGATGCGGGCCTGTCAGGCGACGAACTTGTCACTGCAGCAATCGAACCGCCGGAACTGCCCGACGGCTATGACGAGCTGCACGCGACCCTATTTCCCGGACGTCAGCATTCGGACGAAGGGCTGACCGGCGAGGAATACAAACAGGCCGACGACGCGCTGAAGCGGCTGATCGCCTGGGCCGAGGACGGCGACCTAAATCGCCACGGCAGCGTCGATTACAACCTCGCCGAGATGCTCGCTGCAGCATGGCCGCGCAGCGCGCCGCTGGTGGAGCGCGCCAATGTCGCCTTCCACTGGCTGGGCGAAGCTGGCGGCCTGGACGAGCGGCCCGCGCTGCAATTCCTCAACGCGCGCACGCAGGGCATGCGGTTCCACGAGGCCGTGCTCGAAGAGGACCATCCGCTGCACAAGGCCTGGCTCGAACTTTCGCGCCCGGGCAAGGCGAGCATGATCGACCGCCTCAAGATCAACCGCAACCAGATCGACAAATTGCTTCTCGCCATCAGGGGCAGCTTTCCCGAGCTCGAATCGCTGCTCAGCCGGGAGCGTATCGACAGCTGGGAGAAGCCCGCCAGCGACGTCGTCTCATGGATCGTCCAGCGCCTGTTTATCGTCTTCATCGTGATCCAGGCGCTCCGCTTCTGCGCCTCGACCGACGATCGCGCGCCGGTGCAGCCACCGCTCTCGGCAGAGGAACAGGAGGCTATCCGCGAGGAGGGGAAGGATAAGATCGCCGCTGCCCTGTTTGGGGAAGGCATTACCTATGACGAAATCATCGAAACCGATCCTGCCTTTGCCGCGCAGCTCGGCGGAATGGTCGATCCGCTTGTGCGTGCGAATGTCCTCGACGGCCGTCTGTTACTTCCCTTGCTCCGCAATCGCATGCTTGCTGCCCGCGAACGAGCAGATTTCGACGCGTTGCTCGCTATCCAGGCCATGCATCTCGAATGGCTCAAGGCGGCCCGGGAGGATGGTGGCGGGGAATGCGAGGATGTCCTGAGTGGCCGCTTCTCGGGCGGATTACCGCAGGTCGGCGCCGATACCGAGGAACGAGAACGAGCCCTTGCGCGCGACATGCTCGAGAAAAAGCTGCTCACCACACCGTCAATTAACGGCAGCACTACTTACCAGATCCCTGGCTGGCTGGTCGATGCTGCGCGCAGGGATACAGGGCTGTCGGAGGCGCGCTTCAGCGAGATCCTGCAGGACCCGGAAGACTCCGAAAGGTGCGGGGTCCAGATTGCGCTCATCGAGAACATGCTCTCGGCTCCATCCCGCGTTCCTATCGAGACGCTGCGGGGCCTGTGACGGAGATCGCGGAACGTCGCGGCGTTCTCCGCGCTTTCCCTTCGTGAGCAAGGTGCAGGTCCCGACCGAAATCGAAAGCTGGTTCTCCGGCCGCGGCTGGCGCGTGCGGCGGCACCAGGCCGAGATGCTCGAGGCGAGCGATGCGGGGCGTCACGCGCTGCTCGTCGCGGATACGGGGGCGGGCAAGACGCTGGGCGGTTTCCTGCCGACATTGGCGGCCTTCGCACCATCACGTCTCGATGGTGCTGAGCCGCCAGAAGGCCTCCACACGCTGTACGTGTCCCCCCTGAAGGCGCTGGCGCATGACGTGCAGCGCAACCTGCTCACGCCGATCGAGGAAATCGGCCTGCCCATCAAGGTCGAGACACGCAGCGGGGATACGCCGTCGGACCGCAAGAAACGCCAGCGCACCAGGCCGCCCAATGTCCTCCTGACAACGCCTGAGAGCCTCTCGCTGTTGCTTTCCTATCCCGACAGTTTCGAGATGTTCGTTGGTCTCAAGCGTATTGTGATCGACGAGGTCCATGCCTTCGCCACCGGCAAGCGCGGCGACCTTCTCGCGCTTGCGCTTTCGCGTTTGCAGGCGATTGCGCCCGACCTCCAGCGGACCGCGCTTTCGGCAACTGTCGCCCGCCCTGAAGGCTTTCGCGAATGGCTCGCGCCGTGGGGCGAGATCGACGAGGTCGCGCTGGTGCAGGGCGAGGAGGGCGCGCCTGCCGAGGTCGAGATCCTGCTGCCCGACGAAGAGCGCGTCCCTTGGGGCGGGCACGCCGCGACATGGGCGATCCCGCAGCTCTATGAAGAGATCCGAAGCAACAACACGACGCTGGTCTTCACCAACACGCGTTTTCTCGCCGAGTACATTTTCCAGCACCTGTGGGATGTGAACGAGGAGAACCTGCCTATCGGCATCCACCACGGGTCGCTTTCGAAAGAGGCGCGGCGGAAGGTGGAGGGCGCGATGGCGCGCGGCGAACTGCGCGCGCTGGTGGCGACCGCGAGCCTCGATCTCGGTGTCGATTGGGGCGATATCGACCTCGTCGTGCAGATGGGTGCGCCCAAGGGCTCTTCGCGGCTTCTCCAGCGAATAGGGCGCGCCAACCACCGGCTCGACCAGCCGAGCCGCGCGCTCCTCGTGCCCGGAAACCGCTTCGAATTCCTCGAAGCGACTGCGGCCAAGGAAGCGGTCGACGAGGGCAAGCGCGATGGCGAGGACTTCCGCCCGGGTGGCCTCGACGTTCTCGCCCAGCACGTCATGGCGTGCGCCTGCGCCGCGCCTTTCCAGGAAGACAAGCTCCTGCGCGAGGTTAAGTCGAGCCTCGCCTATGCCTGGGTCGACGAGGACGTCTGGCAGCGCGTGCTCACTTTCGTCGCCACGGGCGGCTATGCGCTGCAGGCATACGACAAGTTCAAGCGCATCGTGCGCGACAAGCAGGGGGTGTGGCGATTGACCCATCCCGAACAGGCCGCCCGCCACAGGCTCAATGCCGGGATCATCATCGACAGCGAGATGCTGGAAGTGCGGATAAATTCCGGGCGCGGGCGGGGCGGGCGTAGCCTCGGCAAGGTCGAGGAGCGTTTTGCCGCGCAGTTGAGCCCGGGCGATACCTTCGCCTTTGCCGGCATGAGCCTCGAAGTGGTCAAGCTGCAGGACATGGAGGTGTTGGTGAAGGCCGCGACCTCCAACGCCATGATCCCGAGCTATGGCGGCGCGCGCATGCCGCTCACCACGCATCTTGCCGAGCGCGTGCGCACGATGCTGGTCGACCGCGCAGGCTGGGCGCGTTTTCCCGACGATGTGCGCGAATGGCTGGAGGTGCAGGACTGGCGCAGCCAGATGCCGGGGCCGGGGCAATTGCTCGTCGAGAGCTTCCCGCATGCCAAGCGGCATTACTCGGTCTATTACACTTTCGAAGGCTGGAACGCGAACCAGAGCCTCGGCATGCTTATCACACGGCGCATGGAAGATCGCGGGTTGATGCCCGGCGGCTTCGTCGCGAACGACTATTCGCTCGCGGTATGGGGCCTGAAGCCGGTCGATGATCCTGCACCGCTCCTCTCGCCCGATATCCTGCAGGACGAATTCATCGAGTGGGTGCAGAACTCCCACCTGCTGCGCCGTGCGTTCCGCGAAGTCGCGGTGATCGGCGGACTGGTCGAGCGCCAGCACCCGGGCAAGCGCAAGACCGGCAAGCAGGTCACCTTCTCGACCGACCTCATCTACGACGTGCTGCGCAAGTACGAACCCGACCATGTGCTGCTCGAGGCCGCCTGGGCGGATGCGCGCGAGCGGATGACCGATGTCGGCAGGCTCGGCGACCTGCTGGACCGCTCGGCCGAACAGCTCGTCCATGTGCAGCTAGACCGCGTCAGCCCGCTCGCCGTTCCGGTGATGGTGATGATCGGGCGCGAGGCTACACCGCAAGGCTCGGTCGACGATGAGCTGCTGCTCGAGGCGGAAAGCCTCGCCGATGCGGCGATGCGGGTCGAAGGCCTTGGCGAGGACCTGCTCGACTAGAGCCCGAAGGCCTTGAGCCCAGCGTCGAAGGCGCCTTCGAGGCCGCGGCGGACTTCGCCGCCCTGCCGCCCGGCGAGAGGCGCCTCCTCGATGATCAATATGCCGCCGCTGTCCTGAACCTTGTCCTTGAACAGTGGCTCCCGGCCGAAGAGGTAGGGCGCAAAGGTCTCGGTGCGCGTGACCGAATAGGCAAGGTCGGCGCTGAAGCCTACCAGCTGGTCCTGTCCGAAAATGCGTCCCTGCTCGGCGCGTTCGACACGTACGCCGCGTCCGCCCTTGACTACCAGTCTTCCAGGCCCGTGGAAGACGAAGAAGCGCAGCTGCATGGTGAGCCAGGCGTTGAGGTTGAACAGGCGCCAATGGCTCGTGATGCTCATCGTTTCACCTGTCGGCTGGACCAGAGCGACTAGCGCGCGCGGATGGAGGACGCAGGCGGATTTTTCGGGCAGCTCGATCTCCGTGAGCTCGGCAAAGGGATCGCGGACTGCGGATACGGTGCTGGTACCCTTGCCGCGAATGCGGGTGAGGAAGCCGAGCCCTGCGGCAAGGCTTGAGATGGGGTGTTTGTAGTCGAGCAGCCACTGGGTCGCCTTCTCACCCTCGACCGCGCTGGTCTGTAGATAATCCTGCCGGATCAGCAGTTCTTCACTTTGGTCGAGGGTGACGGACAATGATACGTGCGATCGTTCGGCCACCGGGTCAGGCGCAGCAGAAAGGCCGGGGATCTCGATCCGGATCGAAGGGCGCCGCGCAGCCATGGGTGCGAACACGTAGTAGAACAGCGTCCGGATGATGAAGGGCATCGCGATGATGCCGAGCAGGATCAGCAAGGCATTGCGCATGGTGCGCGCGAGCTGGTGGCGTTCTGCAAAAGCGGTCGCTTCGTCCTGCATGGTCTCGCGAGCGAGGACCAGTTCCTCTCGCTTCCTTCCTGCTTCCTCGTCCGCTTCGCGCAACAGTTTCGTGCTGGCGGTCATCGCCGAATCCATGGTGGCCTGTCCCTGCGAAAGAGCATTGCGGGCCGATCGCTCGGCCAGCTGGGCCTGGGTCAGGAGTTGCCTTTGTGCGCGGGCCAAATTGCATGCGGCGTTCATTTCCCTCTCGAGACGCCGCTCCTTCCGAGAATAGATCATCTGGTCGATGAAGCCGCCCGTTGCCTCCTTCCAGGCATCGGTAGCCCTGGTACATCTGCTCTCCGCACCCGCAACTCCGGCCCTCAGGCTCCGAACTGTGCTCGCGGCATCGCGCAGCTGTTCGCGGAGCCCGCCGGGTTGCGCCAGCGAAATGCTGGTATCGAGGAAGCTGATCTGGCGCGAGAGCTTCTCTATTTGCAGCTCGAGGAGGGTCCTCCCGGCCATTGCATCGACATCCAGGGTGAGGGCCTGCCTGGTCCGCTCGACGTCCGAGGGCAGCTGTTCGGCCAGCTCGCCGCGTTCCTTCTCCGCTTCCGCCTTGGCGCGGCGAAGCTCGGCGAGAGTGGCGTTGCGGGTCTCTTGTTCGAATGCCTCGAGTTCCTGCCCGGCCAGCTCTGTCTGGCGGGAAATTTCGGCCTGTGCCTCGCGTGCGGATTGCTGGGCCGCTGCCAGCCGTGTTTCCTCTGCGAACGCCGCCTCTTCCTCTTTGGCGAGTTCCTCGCGCGACTGGGTCCAGACGCTATGCGCGACGAGCGCGGCGACGATCAGCGCGAACAGGAGTGCATTGCGAAAAATCCACCCGAAAACGGCCTTGATTGCGCCCATGCAGCCTCCCTTGGCGGCGGGTTATCCCAGCAGGGGCGGAAGCTGTCTATGAGGTTTTCGCCACTCAATACGGATAGGATTGTCACCATCCCTGCGAGACATTGCATGGCAGGAGCGGGAGACGCTGGTCGACCGGAACGGGGCGACCCGCTTTGCCGAATGCCCTGTGCTGCTCGATTCCACCGAAGCAGAAGTCGGTGCGGGCATTGCCGCTCTTTTCGACGAGAGCGAGAACCTTGAGGCTGTAGTCATGGGAGGCCCGGCCATCGGGTGTGAATACGAGGCCGCGGGACCCTTTGAAGTAGCGTCGTTCCTGGAGGATATTTGCCAGCTCGCTCATCGAAACTGGCTGGGCATTCCAGAACACCTGATCAGTTTCAGTCACGGTCAGGCGGTCCGTGGGGATGCTGAGGCCCGCAGTGTGGGCCGGTGTCGGGTTCGGCAAGTCGAACACCAACGCATGTGTCTTGGTCCCGCTTGCGGCGAGCAGGATGACGATTGCGAGCAGGGTAACCAAGATCGCGATCGGTCGCGTGTCTATCGCGCGGATCGGCTGGCCGTGATCGTATCGAGCGCGACGCACGACACGAGCCTTGGCGCTGCGATAGGTCACCGTGCGGCGTCGAAGTTTCGGTACTTATGGTTGCCCACGAAGGCGAATTTCTCGATTCCCGCGTCCTTGATAAGCGCGATAGTCTGCGCGGATGTCTGGTAGCTGGCCAGGGCATCGGGCTCGAAGCGGACGACTGGTTGGCGTTCCTGGGCTGCCGCCGTGGCGAGCTGGTTGAGGAGCGTCTGCCGGTCCATCTGCGCCCCGTTCCAGTAGAGCCGGTCGCTGCTATCGATGTGCACGACATTGGTCTCCAGCACCTCTTCCGGCCCCTCGCCGTTGGGCAGCGGTATGAGCAGGCTGTGGGTGGCGATCGGAACCACCATGATGAACATGATCAGGAGAACGAGCAGCACATCGATGAACGGGGTGACGTTCATGTCGCTGAACATCGAATCGGGTGCGGGAGTGCGACGGGCGGCGAAGGGCATGAGCAGTCTCCTCTCAAGCAAAATGTGATAACATCACAAAAAGCAAGTAATTGCAAATCGAGGGGATTGTCACGAGCGTGATGTCCTGATTCGACGTCGCCGCGAGACACAAAAAAGGGGGCGGATCGCTCCGCCCCCTTTCGAGATTCGTTCCGGTCGAACTTACTGCATGCCGGCCTTGCCGAAAGTGCGGTAACGCTCGTTGCCGACAAAGCCGAACTTCGAGACGCCGCTCGCCTTGATGATGTTCAGCACGCGGGCCGACAGCTCGTAGCTGGCGAGCGCTTCGGGCTCGAACTGCAGCTCGGGCTCGGGATCAATCGTCAGCGACTGCTGAAGGAGGTTGACCAGGTCACCCTCGTTGATCTCGTCACCGTTCCACAGCATCCGGTCGTCCTGGGTGAGCACGAGCTTGTTCTTGTCGGGCTCTACAACCGTGGGCGGCGGGTTCGGGTTGGGCTGCGGCAGGTCGATATCGACCGAGTGGGTCGCGACCGGGATGGTGATGATGAACATGATGAGGAGAACGAGCAGGACGTCGATAAGCGGCGTCATGTTCATTTCCATCATCGGGCTGCCATCGTCCTTGCCGCCTGACATTGCCATGGTGGGATACTCCTAGAAAATTGGACGTGCTGTCCGGCCCGCGAAGGACCGATCAGCCGTTCGGATCGACCGGGTTCGAGATGAAACCGACCGTCGGATAGCCGGCCGACTGGACGTTGTAGATCGCACCTGCAACGCAGGACCACGGAGCGTTCACGTCACCACGGATGTGGACCTGGGGGATGTCCTCCGGGTTCTCCATAATCGCTTCGGGACCGCCAGCGCGCTGAACGATCGTGTCGAGACGCTCGAACGCCTGGTCATACAGCTCTTCCGAGGTGACCGGGGTCGTGTTGTTGAAGTAGACGCGGCATTCACCGTTGCGCGCGGCACCTTCGAAGCCGGGTTCGCCTGCGCTTCGGCCGTTAGCGTCGCTGGTGCTTACGGTCAGCAGCAGGTTCTCCACCTTATCCTTCGATTCTTGCGATTCGAGGATGGGGATCTCCAGCTTTTCGATCGTCTGGATCGCGACCGGGACCGCGATGAGGAAGATGATCAGAAGCACCAGCATCACGTCCACGAGCGGCGTGGTGTTGATGTCCGACATGGGCGTTTCGCCGCCGCCTCCCATCGAAATCGCCATAGCTTAAATCCTATTCTTACCTGAGTTCACGCGTGAGAAAGGCGAAGGGCGCGGGCGAAAGGATATCCGCCCGCGCCTGATTCACTTAGCTCTTCGGCGTGGTAGCGCCGGTAGCGGGCTTGGCACCCGGAACCGTACGGCCGGCAGCAGCCTTGCCAGCAGTCTTCGTCGAAGCTGCGGTCATCGGCTTGATCGAACCGTTCGAGTTGATGTTCGCCAGGAGATCGGTCGAGAAACCGGTCATCAAGTCGGCGATACGACGGTTGCGGCTCTGTAGCCAGTTGTAGGCGAAAACGGCCGGAACGGCGACGAGGAGACCGATGGCGGTCATGATCAGTGCCTCACCAACCGGGCCTGCGACCTTGTCGATCGATGCCGAGCCGGCCATGCCGATGTTGATCAGTGCGCGGTAGATACCGATCACGGTGCCGAGCAGGCCGACGAAGGGAGCGGTTGCACCCACGGTCGCGAGGAACGGCAGGCCGCCTGCGAGCTTGGCGTTGATCGAGTGCTCCGAACGAGCCAGCGTGCCGTGCATCCAGTCGTGGGCTTCGAGCTTGTCGTTCAGCTTGGCGTGCTTTTCTTCAGCAGCGACCGCGTCGTCGACGAGCTGGCGCCATGCGCTGTTCTTTTCCAGCTTGGTGGCGCCTTCCTTAAGGCTGTTGGCGCGCCAGAACTGGGTCTTCACACCCTTGTACTGGTTCATGACCTTCTGCTGTTCGAACAGCTTGGTGAACAGGATGTAGAACGAGCCCACCGACATGATGACCATCACACCGAGAATGAACCAGGCGACGAAGCCGCCCTGTTCCATGGCTTCCCAGAAACCGAAGGAGCTGGCCGGAGCCGCAAGAAGCGAGATATTCATAGCGAGAAATCCTCTTTGAAAATTGTCGTTATCGCCGACTTGTCCCTAGTCGGGCAGAACGTAACGGATCGATTGGTTTGTAGTCGAAGAAATCGGGTTGCCGGCAGCGTTGAGTGCCGGGTTGTAGCGCGCATAACGCTGCATCCCGCGGCAGGCTGCCTGGTCGAGTGCGCTCGAGCCCGAGCTGCCGGTGACAGCACATGCCTCGACGCGACCATTGGCACCCACGGTGATCCGCATGGAAACCGTACCCTGCTCTTCCCGGCGCAGCGCGCTGGAAGGATAGTCGCCCTGAATACGGGCGGCCCAACGAGCCAGGTTGTCCGGGCTTGCGCCACGCGCCATCGAAGGCGGAGGTGGCGGTGCCGGGGGTGCGGGCGGCGGGATAACGAGCGCCGGCGGTGCAGGCGGCGGAATCGTCGTCTGCGTGCGAGATCGGCGGCGGCGCAGGCGCGATGTTGATCGGCGGCGGCGGCGCGACCGGGGGCGGCGGCGCGGTCTCGGGGATGTCTTCCGGCGGCGGCGGCGGTTCGTCTTCCGGCTCCGGCGGCGGCGGTTCTTCCACATCGATCGTCGTTACGCGTTCGACCACTTTCTGGACTGCATCATATGCAAGGCCGGTGATCAGCGCATAACCGAGTGCAATGTGGATGAGGGCAACGATGATGATCGCGACGATGCGATTGCCACTCATCTCTTGGTCAGCATAAGCCATTCGGTTGCATCACTCCATCGTGTCTACCCGATTCGCATCGGGCCATTCTGACGCCATGGGGGCTGGGTAGACCTGGCGATCTCCCTGGCGCCGTATTCCATATTCACCTGCGCGAACCCTGTAAGGAACGACGGCGATCGACCCGGGTTGTTCCAAAATACCTCCAAAAGAGGCGTTGAAGCAATATTGTATCATGAACCCGGTTCAGGTGCTCCCCTTAGCTGCCATAAAGGGCAGGGGCAAACGCTTTATCGGTTAACCGGCGATTCACGGCACCCTAGGCAAGCCGTTCCGGAAAGCATACCGGGCCATGTGCAAGCCGCCCAAGCAAACGTTTCAAAAGGTTCCTTTCCGCCCATGCTCCGCCTCCGCAACTTCCTCATCTGTGCCACCCTTGCCGCCGGCGCACCCTTCGCCGCGCAAGCGCAGGACGGCGGAGTGCCGATCCTGACATATGCGGACACCGTCTCGCTCGCCGAAGACGCGGCAATGGTCCTGCGAGTGGAGATTCGCGACCAGGTCGCTCTCAAGCCCGAACGCGCGCCCGACGTGGCTCCCGGCCATGTCCGCCTGTTCGTCGAGGCCCGCACCCTGGCGCTGATCGCGGGCAACGTGCCGGTGGGCGAGGAGCTGCGCTACCTTGTCGATGTGCCGCTGACAGCGAAGGGCAAGGCGCCCAAGCTCAAGAAGAGCGAAATGATCCTCTTCGCGCGTCCCGTGGCCGGTCGCCCGGGCGAGATCCAGCTCGTGGGTGAGGGCGCCCAGCGCCCCTATTCGCCCTCCTTCGAAGCGCAGCTTCGCCCTGTCCTGAGCGCGCTCGTCGCTCCCGATGCGCCGCCTCGCGTCACCCGTGTTGCCGATGCTCTGGCCGTCGAGGGCACTTTGGTGGGCGAATCCGAAACCCAGCTCTTCCTCGATACCGAGGCGGACGGACCCGTGTCGATCACAATCGTGCGCCGCCCGAATCAGGCGCCGCGCTGGGGCGTGTCCTGGACCGAGATCGTCGACCAGTCGGCGCGCGCTCCACAGCCCGGCACGCTCGCCTGGTACCGCCTTGCCTGTTCGCTCCCCGCCGAATTGCCCGGCGCCGCCAATCTTTCACGCGATTCGCGTGCACGCGCGCTGGCTGCGAGGGACTACGCTTTCGTGCTCGAGCAGCTCGGACCCTGCGAGCGCAACCTGCCGCGCTGAGGGCTTTGCGCGAATCCGCGCTTAGCCCCCCACAAGACAAACTGGTTCACTTGCGCGGGCCGGGTGCGCTAGTCGGCAAAGCCATGGAGCCTTTCCGACATACCTTCCGCGTGCGCTATGCCGAGGTCGACCCGCAGGCGGTCGTCTTCAACTCGCGCTATCTAGAATATGCCGACGTGCTGGTAACCGAGTTCTTCCGCGACGCGCGCAGTCGAGGGATGCCGGCCGACGCCGAATTCCACGTCCGCAAGGCCGAGGTCGACTATATCGCACCGGTCCGTCTCGACGAGCTGATCGAGGGTCGAATGACAATCGAGGGTATCGGCAACTCGAGCATGAAACAGCTCATCACACTGCACGGTGCGGAAGACGATTCTTTGCGCGCGGAGATCCGCCTCCTCGCGGTGCATGTCGACCTGCCAAAGGGCCGCCCCACACCGGTCCCCAACTCCGTACGCAAGGCCTTCGGTTTCCCCGAGCTGGAGAATGCCGATGGCTGAGCCGCTTCGTATCGCGCTTGCCGGGCTCGGCACGGTCGGGACCGGCGTGATCCGCCTGGTCGAGACGAACCAGGCGATGATCGCAGCACGTGCGGGCCGCCCGATCGAGATCGTCGCCGTGACCGCACGCGAACGTGGCCGCGACCGCGGCGTCGACCTCTCGCCCTATGCCTGGGTCGATGACATGCAGGCCATGGCGGAGCGTGACGATGTCGACGTCGTGGTCGAACTGGTCGGTGGTTCCGACGGCCCGGCGTTGACGCTGGCACGCGCCGCGCTCGATGCAGGCAAGGGCTTCGTCACCGCGAACAAGGCCATGGTCGCACACCACGGAATGGAGCTGGCAGAACTTGCCGCGATCAAGAAGGCACCGCTTGCCTTCGAGGCTGCCGTCGCCGGCGGCATCCCGGTGGTGAAGGGCCTTCGCGAAGGCACCGCTGCCAACGCGCTCAACCGGATTTACGGAATCCTCAACGGCACCTGCAACTACGTGCTTTCCGAAATGGAGCAGACCGGCGCGGACTTCGACGAAATGCTCTCCGCCGCGCAGGAGAAAGGCTATGCCGAGGCCGACCCTGCCTTCGACATCGAAGGCGTCGATGCGGCGCACAAGCTGGCCATCCTCGCGGCCATCGGTTTCGGCACGCGGATCGATTTCGAAGCGGTGCGGACCGAAGGCATCACACAGGTGCGGGCGAGCGATATCGCGCAGGCCGATGCGCTCGGCTACGTCGTCCGCCTAGTCGGCATTGCGACGCTGGAAGATGGTGATGGCGAGTGCCGCCTGTTGCAGCGCGTACGCCCTTGTCTCGTACCGTTCCGCCATCCGCTGGCTGCCGTGACGGGCCCGACCAATGCGGTGGTGGCCGAGGGTGACTTCTCGGGCCGCCTCCTATTCCAGGGCGCAGGCGCGGGCGACAAACCCACCGCCAGCGCGGTCGTGGCCGACCTTATCGAAATCGCCCGCGGCCAGTCGGGCGCGCCTTTCTCGGTTCCCGTATCTTCGCTTCAATCCTGTGCAGAAGCCGATCCGGGCGACCGTGTCGGGCGCGATTACATCCGCTTCACCGTTGCCGACCGCCCGGGCGTGCTCGCTGAAATCACCGCCGCAATGCGCGATGCGGGGGTTTCGATCGAAAGCCTGATCCAGCGCGGCCGTGCTGCCGAAGGCGGGGATGTGCAGGTGGCGATGGTGACGCATGAAGGCCCCGAACGTTGTGTAAGCCAGGCGCTTGCACTGCTCGAGGGATCGGAAAGCCTTATGGCAACTCCTCTGGTGATGCCGATCCTGAAAGACTGACATCGCCGTCTTCCTCGTCGCTTCTGAGTGGCGGCGGCAGGCCAAGTTCACCAGCGTTCGACTGCAATGCGCTGCCGCTGGCGATGATGACCGAACCGTCCGGCCCATAGTCGTTGCCGCGTGGAGCGAGACCGCGCGCGACCCGATCGGCGTCGGAACCAACGGGCGTATCGGGAAGCTCGTCGAAATCGATTATGTAAGCGGGTGGCGGCGGGCAGGGTGGAACTACGCACAGGCCGGACACGGTTGCCTTGCCCCGAAAGATACCGGGTCCGGCGGTATCGGGCGCGAGGATGTCGTTGTGATACGCCGTGCGCTCGGCGTGCTTACGCTCGGCGGTCTCCTTGTCGTAGAGCCTGTTTTCATCGCCCGTCCGCTCGCGGCAGACCACGATTTCACCGAACAGGATCGCGGCTTCCTGCTCCTCGATACATTCCGGGTTGTATTCGGGCTCGTCGGTGATCGGCTCGGCGAGAATGTCGATGCGCTCGGGAGGCTCGCCGCCCCGCTTTTCGAGCGGCTCTTCCTGCGCGATTGCCGTTGGCGGCGATGCGGCGAGCAAACCGCCTGCAAAAACAATCGCCAGATGTCTCGACAATCCAATGCTCCTGCGGCTATCCGCCCTGCGAATACGAATGCACGGGCTGCAGGCCCGGGTCTTGCCAAACACGCTTCAAGGACTGAACCACCCATGAACTCGCCTTCGCCTTCGGACAATCCGCTCGACCGCGTCCTCGTTCTCGAGATGGTCCGCGTGACCGAGGCTGCGGCAGTTGCCGCCTCGAAGCTGATCGGCCGCGGTGACGAGAAGGCTGCCGATGCGGCAGCGGTCGAAGCGATGCGCAAGGCTTTCGACACGCTCTACATGGACGGCACCGTGGTGATCGGCGAAGGCGAACGCGACGAGGCCCCCATGCTCTTCATCGGCGAGAAGGTCGGCGGTGCTCCGGGCAAAGGCCCGAAGATCGACATTGCGCTCGATCCTCTCGAAGGCACCACCATTACCGCCAAGGCTGGCCCTAACTCGCTCGCGGTGCTCGCTGCGGCGGCCGAGGGCTGCCTGCTCAATGCGCCCGACGTCTACATGGACAAGCTGGCCGTCGGGCCGGGCTATCCGGCGGGCATTATCGACCTAGCCAAGACGCCGACCGAGAACGTGACGGCGGTGGCAGAAGCCAAGGGCGTGAACCCGTCGGACATCATCGTCTGCGTCCTCGACCGCCCGCGCCACGCCGACCTGATCGCCGAACTGCGCAGCATCGGCTGCGGCGTCGTGCTGATCGGTGACGGCGACGTTGCCGGCGTGATCGCGGTGACCGACGAGGACACCACGATCGACATGTACATGGGGCAGGGCGGTGCGCCCGAAGGCGTGCTCGCGGCAGCAGCGCTGCGCTGCGTTGGAGGCCAGTTCAACGGCCGCCTCGTGTTCCGCAACGACGACGAGAAGGCGCGTGCGGCGAAGTGGGGCATCACCGACCTCGATCGCATCTACACCCGCGACGACTTGGTGAAGGGCGACTGCATTTTCGCTGCCACCGGTGTCACTTCGGGGAGCCTTCTCGAAGGCGTGAAGTACCGCCGCGGCGGCACCATGACGACCGAGAGCGTCGTGATGCGTGCAAGCTCCGGCACCGTCCGCTGGATCAAGGGCGAGCACAAAATCTGACGAGAGCCGCGCAAAACCGCGCCCCTCCATGTTGCAATCCCATGACTCTCGGCTAGGCGGAGGCAACAGCCGCGCTCACGGGGATTCGCTTACATGAAAATCATGGCCGCCAACTCGAACCTGCCGCTCGCTCGCGCGATCGCAGCCTATCTCGAAATGCCGCTTGTCGATGCAGGCGTCCGCCGCTTCGCCGACGAAGAGATCTTCGTCGAGATCCACGAGAACGTGCGCGGCGAGGACCTCTTCGTGGTCCAGTCGACCAGCTACCCGGCCAACGACAATCTCATGGAGCTGCTGATCTGCATCGATGCGCTCAAGCGCGCATCGGCGCGGCGCATCACGGCGGTTGTTCCCTATTTCGGCTATGCCAGGCAGGACCGTAAGCCCGGCCCGCGTACGCCGATCTCGGCCAAGCTCGTGGCCAATCTCATTACCGAAGCGGGCGCCGACCGCGTGCTCTCGGTCGACCTGCACGCAGGCCAGATCCAGGGCTTCTTCGATATCCCGACCGACAACCTCTATGCCGCGCCCGTCATGGCTGCGGACATTCAGGCGCGCTACGGCGACCAGGACTTGATGGTGGTTTCGCCGGACGTCGGCGGCGTGGTGCGCGCCCGCGCGCTTGCCAAGCGTCTCGACAATGCCCCGCTGGCCATCGTCGACAAGCGCCGCGATCGCCCCGGCGAGAGCGAGGTGATGAACATCATCGGCGACGTTAAAGGCCGCCACTGCATCCTGATCGACGACATCATCGATTCCGGCGGCACGCTGTGCAATGCGGCGCAGGCGCTGCTCGACCAGGGCGCGAGCTCGGTCGCAGCCTACATCACACACGGCGTGCTTTCCGGCGGCGCCGTGGCACGTGTCGACGGCTCCGCTCTAAAGGAGCTCGTGATAACGGATTCGATTCGCCCGACCGACGCGGCACAGGATTCAGACAAGATCCGCATCCTCACAATCGCTCCGCTGATCGGCGAGGCCGTGCGCCGCATTGCGGACGAAAGCTCGGTCAGCTCGCTGTTCGACTAAGGCTCCGCCTTGGGATTGCGCCAGGGAACATCCTTGATTCCCAGCTCGTGCATCGCTTCGGCGCGGCGCATCTGCCTGATCTCGAGATCGATCCGTAGCAGGATTGCAGCTTCCTTCGAAAGCGCGCCCGGCGAAGTGCCGAAATAGGCCTGGATCTCGCGTGTCATGTGGGGCTGGTCGAAATAGCGCAGCCTGAACTCGGCCTCGTCATCGGGCATGGCGACACCCAATAGCGCCGCGGCCATGTCGAGCGCGCGCGCGCGCCTGAGCGCCTGCTTTGGAGACAGGCCGAAGCCAGCCCTGATCTGCCGTTCGAGCGTCCGCCGGCTCATACCGAACTCGTCGGCAAACTCCTCCATGTCGAACTCGGGATCGGTCAGTACCCTCCGGTAGAATGCCAGCACCACCTCAGGCGGCTTCGCATTCACCCTCCGGAACAATATATGCCGCGCGACGGCCTCGAATGTATCGAGCCATTTCTCGCGGCTGTCTTGGGAATTGAAGATCGAGCGATCGGCTTCGACCGGAACGCCCTCGTCGAAGCACTCGATCCGGTCGAGCGTGTCTTCGTGGCGGAGGCTCTGGTCGAGCGGTGGTGCGCCTGGGTGGAACTGCAGGATGAGAAATCGCAAGGGCCCCTCGACGCTGACGGCCATCGCCTTTGTCTGGGGCCCGAAATAGAGTGTCCGGCTCCGCTCGGTGGCATCGAATTCCTGCACCCCGTCGGCGGTTTCGAAACGCCATTTTCCGGCCAGCAGTACGCGGATTGCCGGATTGGCTGCGAACAGGTGGCAATTCTGCGGCTCACCCTTGGTGTCGATATCTCCGACCGCGAGTGACTGGACCCAAGGTGCGATATCCGCCGCTGGCGCTCGGCTGTAGGCAAGCGGGAGCCCGTCGGGCGTGGAGCCGGTGCTCGAAGTGAGCGACGGAATTTGTCCCTCGGCCGATTGCTCTTCATTCAATCGTGAATCGCGTGCTATCTCTGCATCCCCCAGCGCGACCCGAAGGGCAGGAAACCTTGGGCTTCAACTTGCGGATTGACGGCGGCCTGTCAAACCCCCCGGCGAGCCGACCGGATCAATCGCCGGCGTAGGGTTCTGCCGCAGGGTCGCGCCACGGTTCGATCATATCGGGCGGGAGGAGCGAGAGCGCCTGCACCCGGCGCGACTGGCGCACTTCGAGATTGAGGCGGAGGAAGGGGTGGCTTCCGGTTCTCAGCTCCTGCGGGGTGGTGCCGAAGAAAGCCTTGATTTCACGGATGAGATGCGACTGGTCGAAGTAGCGAAGGCGCAGTTCGGCCTCTTCCTCCTCCATGGCCACGCCGAGCAATGCGGCCGCCATGTCGAGCGCGCGTGCCCTGCGGCACACTTGCTTTGGCGACAAGCCGTAGTCGCGCTTGATAATTCTTTCCACGGTGCGCGTGCTGCAATCCTGGCGCGCGGCAAACTCGGTCATCGAGAAGGACGGGTTCGCTAGCGTTTCGTGCTCGAAAGCGAGTGTGATTGGGTCGGGGGGTGCGGTACCGTTGATCTGCAGGAACTTTCGCAATTCGTGTTCGAAAGTCTTCAGCCACTCGAGCGGCGTGCCGTCGACGTGAAAGCGCGAGCTCAGGCTGCCGTGGCCGACCAACTTGTCGTGATCGATGATGCGGTCAAGCATGTCTTCCTGGCGTGGTCCGCCAAGCACCGAAGCTGCGCCCGGGCCGAGATGGACGCTCAGGACCTTGATCTTGCCGTTACCCGCGATCGGCATAATTCTGGTCTGCGGCCCGAAGTAAGCTGTCATGCCTTCTTCGCCAGGGTCAAGGACGACCTCGCCATCGCGGGTCTGCGCCGTCCAGCGCCCACAGAACAGAATCCTGATGATCGCGTGATCGTTGAACATTCCGTCGACGATCTGGTGACCTTCCGGAATCTCGGCATCCGTCACGCTGAACCATGTGAACCAGGGCGCAAGGTCGGGCGAGGGCTCATGATTGAAGGCGAGCGGATCCCCACCGCGGGTGCGACCCGTGCGGGATAAAAGCTTCCCCGGTTCCCGGCCGGGGGATGTTCCTTCGCCTTCACGGCTCATGCGGGTTTCCCTGTGGCCCCTGTCGGCTTTGTACACTGTTTCGGCGCTTTTGCACCTGCAACATTCGCTGGCTTCAAATCGGCTTGCCTGATAGCGGCGCGCGTATGGCTTCCAGCAAGGATCTCGCACTCGCAAACCGTCTCGCCGATGCAGCCGGCGAGGCCATCAGGCCGCTCTATCGCGGCGAATGGTCTCAGGAGCAGAAGGCCGACCGCAGCTTCGTCACCGAGGCGGATCGGGCGGCCGAGGCTGCCATGCGAGCGATCATCGAGAGCGAGCTGCCGGACGATGGCATCGTCGGCGAGGAATATGGAACCCGTAACGAGGGCTCCTCTCGCCAATGGGTGCTAGACCCCATCGACGGAACGACCAGCTTCATCGCGGGCCGTCCGATCTTCGGGACGCTGATTGCCCTGCTTCAGGATGGCTTCCCGGTGCTCGGCATCATCGATCAGCCCATCGGGCGCGAACGCTGGGCCGGACGCACCGGACACGCCACGACCTTCAATGGAAAGTCTGTCCGCGCGTCGGCCTGTCGCGAACTGTCGGGCGCGGTGTTGGCGACGACCACCCCGCACCAATTCTCCGACCATGAAGCCGACCACTTCATGGGGCTCGCCAAGTCGGTCGCCGAGCGCAAGATCATCTATGGCGGCGACTGCTACAATTACGGCCTGGTCGCGAGCGGCCATGTCGACATCGTTTGCGAGGCCGGTCTCAAACTCCACGACTTTGCTGCGCTCGCGCCCGTCGTCGAGGGGGCCGGTGGCCTCATGTGCGACTGGTCGGGCGGCCCCTTGCATGCCGGAAGCGACGGCAATGCGCTCGCGATCGGTGATCCTGCACGCCTCGAAGATGTCCTCGAGGCCATGGGATTGGCGTAATTGCGCAACAGTGTCCGGATGGCTGTAGTAAAAGCGCCACTGTAAACTTGCGGGCAAGGTTTCTCGCGTTAGCAATCCCTCGTGCCGGAGTTTCGGCAACTGAATGAGGGTCAATATTACCATGAAGAAGATTGTATTTGCGCTCGCAATGGCGGGTGCCTGCATGCCTGTGGCGGCACAGGCACAGGACGGCGACTACGGCTATGAAGACGAGCGTCCCGCTCCTGCTTCGCTTGAGAAGTCGGGCATCCGCTTCGAAGGCCGTGTTTTCTACGAGCGTATCGGCGATCCCGAAGACGACATCATCTACGAACTCGGCGATGCCGTCGGTTTCGGTGGTGAAATCGGCTACGACATCGCTGCAGGCGACAACCTCGTTGTCGGTCCGTACTTCACCTATGACGTGTCGACCGTCGAATCCTGCGATCTCGACCTGTGCCTTTCCTCGGACGGCTTCTGGGCCGCCGGGGTGCACGTCGGTCTCACCACCGGTGAAAGCGGCCTCGTTTTCGGCAAGCTCGGCTACAGCCAGCAGAGCCTGACGCTCGAGGGTAGCTTCTATGACGTCGTGCTCGACCAGACCTTCACCATCGACGAAACCGAAAAGGGTGGCGGTTACAACTTCGCCTTCGGTTACGAGCATGGCTTCAGCGAGAACGCCTACGGCCGTGTCGAAGTCGGCATCAGCGAGAACTACGACCTCTACGGTTTCGATTTCCAGCGCTCGAACATCGGCGCTGCTTTCGGCGTGCGCTTCTAAGCCAACCGACAGGATCGCGTTCTGGGGCGGGGCGGCAATCGGCCGCTCCGCCCTTTTTCTTGCCCGAGGGGCTGGCCCTTGGCGGGGGATCGGCTACCAAGTCCGGCATGACGGCTTCCAATTCGCTTGAGGGAAAGACCGCGCTGGTCACCGGCGCGGCGCGAGGATTGGGCCTCGCCATCGCGCAGGCTCTCGCCGATCACGGTGCGAGCGTCTGGATCAACGGGCGCGACGAGGCGGCGCTAAAGGAATCTGCTGCGCGCATCGGCGCCAGTGCATGCCCGCTGGCCTTCGACATTACCGAGGATGCAGAATGCGAGCGCGCGTTTGCGCAGATCGCCGAAGAGGGCCTCGACATCCTCGTCAACAATGTCGGACAGCGTGACCGGCGCGCATTCGAGGAAATCGGCCGCGTGGACATGGCGCGCCTGCTCGATGCGAACCTCGTCGCCCCCTTCGACCTCGCGCGCCGTGCTGCACCGCTGCTACGAGCATCGCCGCAGGGGCGGATCATCAACATCACTTCCATCGCGTCCGAAATCGCGCGCGGCGATGCATCCTATACGGCGAGCAAGGCGGCGCTCGACGGGGTGACCCGCTCGCTTGCAGCAGAACTTGGTCCCGACGGTATAACGGTGAACGCCGTCGCGCCCGGCTTCGTGCTGACCGAGGCAAACGACGAATGGTTTACCGGCACCACCGAAATCGCCGAGCACCTGCAGCGGCGCACCTCGCTCGGCCGATGGGCTAGCCCCGAGGAGATCGCAGGCCCCGTCGCCTTCCTCGCATCCGATGCCGCGTCGTACATTACCGGCCACACGCTCATCGTCGATGGCGGCTACGTCACCCACTTCTGACTTGCATTTGGTGGGGGAATCGCTATCTGCGCGGCCTTCACCGACACGTGATTCATCTGCCGGTCTGGCCGTAAGGGCTGCCAGGGCTGGTTGGACGTGTCTCTGATAAGGAGATGAAAATGCCCAAGCTGAAGACCAAAAGCGGTGTGAAGAAGCGCTTCAAGATCACCGCAAACGGCAAGGTCAAGCACGGTGTGGCCGGCAAGCGCCACCGCCTGATCAGCCACAATGCGAAGTACATCCGCCAGAACCGCGGCACCACTGTCCTGTCGGAAGCCGACAGCAAGACGGTGAAGAAGTGGGCGCCTTACGGCCTCGACTGATCGCGAACTAAGGAGATACTGAAATGCCTCGCATTAAACGCGGCGTGACCACGCGCCAGAAGCACAAGCGGCTCCTAGACCAGGCCAAGGGCTATCGCGGTCGCCGCAAGAACACCATCCGCGTCGCTCGCCAGGCCGTCGAAAAGGCCGGCCAGTACGCATACCGCGACCGCAAGGTTAAGAAGCGCAACTTCCGCGCCCTGTGGATCCAGCGTATCAACGCTGCGGTTCGCGCAGAAGGTCTTACCTACTCGCAGTTCATGCACGGCACGAAGCTTGCCGGCATCGAGCTCGACCGCAAGGTCATGGCCGATCTCGCCATGAACGAAGCTGCGGCTTTCAAGGCGATCATCGAGCAGGCGAAGAAGGCCCTGCCGGCCTAACCCGCGCGAAAACACATAATAGAAACGGGCGCTTCCCCTTTCGGGAGGCGCCCGTTTTCTTTTTTTGGCGTGGCGCAGATCGTCTTATGCCGCTAATACAGGCCCATGGAACACGTCGGCCATTCATCCGACAGGAAACCGGGCTTGGAGGTGCAGTTCTTCGCTCCGCCGCCAGACCTCAAGGCGTGCTTCGGCAATTTCTACCGGCTCGAAGTCAGCCTGCCGCGCGGCCAGACCGTCACCGACTATCTCCAGCCCGCCTGGGCGAACCTGCGTTTCGCCGACAAGAACCCGCCGAAGGCGCAGCCGCTCGATAGCGACACGGAGCTCAGCGCGCGGTTCTCGGTGACCGGTCCGACCAGCAAGGCCAATCGCTTCACCATCGGTTCGACTTGCCTGTGGGGCATCGCGCTATCCCCGCTCGGCTGGGCCCGCTTCGTGAGGCGACCGGCGAAGGACTATCTCAATGGACTTTGGGACGGGGAGAAGCACCCGGATTTTGCGTCGCTTGCCCCGCTGTGCGGCATCCTGTGCAATTCCTCGCATGATCCGGAAGAGCAGGTGGAAGACATGTGCGAATTCTTCCGCTCGCTTGCCCCGCCGCCGCGCGACGAAGAGCGCATACTTGCGATCCAGCATGCGATGGAAGATCCGCACCTGCTGGAAGTCAGGCAACTCGCCGAGAGGACTGGGCTCAACGTTCGCACTCTCGAGCGGATTTGCGGGCGCCATTTCGGCCTCCCGCCGAGGGCGCTTCTCAGGCGGCAGCGCATGATGCGCAGCCTCGCGGCTTTCATGCTTTCGGACGAGAAGAGCTGGACCCGCACGATCGACGCGCATTACCATGACCAGGCGCATTTCGTGCACGAGTTCCATGACTTCATGGGCATGAGCCCGAGCGAATATGTGTCAATGCCGCACCCGATCCTCAACGCCTTCATGCCGAACCAGAAGCGGGTCTGGGGCACTCCGGCGAAGGCGGAGGAGCTGCCGGCCGCGCAGAGTGCCGGCGCCACCTGACGGGCCGCCCGCTCCGTTTCCATCCTTATCCTATCTAAAGGCGGCTCCGAATCCGCGTGAGCACGTTGCGTATCAGGCACTCGGAAGGGCGGAACTCCACCTCGGGAGAAACTGGGCTTTAGGATTCTTGCATCTGCCGCTAGAGGCAGGCCGCAAAGGACCTTACCCTCGAGAGATTCATGACCGATCTTGTGACACTGCAATCAGGTGCGCTCTCGCGCATCGAAGAAGCGAGCGACGCCGATGCGCTCGAAGCGCTGCGCATCGAATATCTTGGCAAGCAGGGCTCGATCTCGGCGCTGATGAAGACGCTGGGCAAGATGAGCCCCGAAGAGCGTCAGGAACAGGCACCCAAGATCCAGGGCGCGCGCACCGCGGTGGCGGATGCGATTGCGGCCCGCAAGGCGCAGTTCGAAGCGGAAGAACTCGAGAGCCAGCTCGCCTCCGAGCGCCTCGACCTGACCCTTCCTGCGCCGCAAGCCCCGCGCGGCAGCGTGCACCCGGTCAGCCAGGTGATGGACGAGCTCGCCGAAATCTTCGCCGACCTCGGCTTCTCGGTCGCCACGGGCCCCGAGATCGAGGACGACTGGCATAATTTCACCGCGCTCAACATGGCCGAAACGCACCCAGCGCGGGCGATGCACGACACCTTCTACTTCCCGGACAGGGATGCCGACGGCAATCGCATGCTCCTGCGCACGCACACTTCGCCGGTTCAGATCCGCAGCATGGTAGCGAACGGCGCGCCGATCCGTATCATCGCGCCGGGCCGCGTCTATCGCAGCGACAGCGACGCAACGCACACGCCGATGTTCCACCAGATCGAGGGGCTGGTGATCGATCGCGACATCAACCTCGGTCACCTCAAGTGGACGCTGGAAACCTTCCTCAAGGCCTTCTTCGAGCGCGACGACATCGTGCTGCGCCTGCGCCCCTCCTACTTCCCTTTCACCGAGCCTTCGGTCGAAGTCGATGTCGGCTGGCAGGACGTGAACGGCCGTCGCGTATTGGGCGGTGACGGTGATGCGCCGGGCCACGGCTGGATGGAACTGCTTGGGTCAGGCATGGTCAATCGCCGCGTGATCGAATTCGCCGGGCTCCACCCCGACAAATGGCAGGGTTTCGCATTCGGCGTGGGCGTCGACCGCCTCGCCATGCTCAAATACGGGATGGATGATTTGCGCGCCTTCTTCGACGGCGACCAGCGTTGGCTCGACCACTACGGCTTCTCGCCTTTCGACCAGCCGACCCTTTCCGCAGGCGTAGGAGCGAAGGCATGAAGTTCTCGCTCGAATGGCTGAAGTACTTCCTCGAAACCGACGCTACGGTGGCGGACATTGCGGCTGCGCTCAATCGCATCGGCCATGAGGTCGAAGGCATCGAAGACCCGGCCGACAAGCTCGAAGGCTTCCGCATCGCCAAGGTGCTGACCGCGGCCAAACATCCCGATGCCGACAAGCTGCAGGTGCTCACCGTTGATACGGGCGATGGCGATCCGCTGCAGGTCGTCTGCGGCGCGCCCAATGCGCGTGCCGGTATGAAGGGCGTGCTCGGCCTCCCCGGCGCGGTGGTCCCCGCGAACGGCATGGAGCTGCGCAAGAGCGCGATCCGCGGCGTCGAATCGAACGGCATGATGTGCTCGGTGCGCGAACTCGAACTGGGCGAAGAGCACGATGGCATCATCGAGCTCCCCGAGGATGCGCCGGTCGGCCAGACCTTCGCAGAATATCACGATGCCTCGCCCGTCTTCGACGTCGCTATCACGCCGAACCGCCCCGATTGCATGGGCGTGCAGGGCATCGCGCGCGATCTCGCCGCTGCCGGCCTCGGCACGTTCAAGCCGGTCGAAGCCTCGGCCATTGCGGCTTCAGGTGAGTGCCCGGTCGAAATCCGTACTGACGATCCGGAAGGCTGCCCGGCGTTCTACGGCCGCGTCATTCGCGGCGTCGACAACACCAGGCCGTCGCCCGAGTGGATGCAGCGCCGCCTGATCGCAGCAGGCCAGCGCCCGATCTCGGCACTGGTCGATGCGACCAACTACCTGATGCTCGCCTTCGGTCGTCCGGCGCACGTCTATGACCTTGCCAAGCTTTCGGGCGCGGTGGTCGCTCGCCGTGCGACAAACGGCGAGAAGGTCGAGGCGCTGAACGAGAAGACCTACACGCTCGACGACACCATGACCGTGATCGCCGACGACAATGGCGTCCACGACATTGCCGGCATCATGGGCGGCGAACATTCAGGCGCGACCGAGACGACCACTGATGTCCTGCTCGAAATCGCCTATTTCGATCCCGAACGCATCGGCGTTACGGGCCGCAAGCTGGGCCTCGCCTCGGATGCTCGCACGCGTTTCGAGCGCGGCGTCGATCCGGAATATCTGGACGATGGTCTCGCGATCCTTACCAGCCTGATCACCAAGACCTGCGGCGGCGAGCCGACCGAGGTCGTGCGCGCAGGCACGCCGCCAAAGAGTGCGCTGACGATCAAGTTCGACCCGCGCCTCACCGAACGGCTCGGCGGTCTCGCCGTCCCGCAGGAAGAGCAGCGGGCCATTCTCGAATCGCTCGATTTCAAGGTCGGTGACGATTGGGCGGTGACCTGTCCGCCACGTCGCCATGATATCGAAGGCCCTGCCGATCTCGTCGAAGAGGTCGTGCGCATCCACGGTATCGACGAGGTCGAAAGCAAGCCGCTGCCCCGCCGCCCCGGCGTCGCGCTGCCGACGGCAACGCCGCTGCAGCAGGCCGAACGCAAGCTGCGCCGTGCTGCCGCTGCGCGCGGTCTCAACGAGGCGATCACCTGGTCCTTCCTGCCGACCTCTGAGGCCGAACACTTCGCCGACGGCGCCGAGCTCTGGGTACTCGAAAACCCGATCAGCGAAGACATGAAGGCTATGCGCCCCTCGCTCATCCCGGGCCTGCTTTCGGCTGCCAAGCGCAATGCCGACCGCGGTGCGGATGGCGCGCGCCTGTTCGAAATCGGCCGCCGTTATTTCCGCGGGGCCAATGGCGCGAGCGACGAGAAGCCGACGCTCGGCGTGGTTCTCTCGGGCGAGAAGACCCAGCGCGGTTGGGATAGCGGCAAGGCAAAGACCTTCGACGCCTATGACGCCAAGGCCGAGGCCGAGGCGCTGCTCGAAGCCGCCGGTGCGCCGGTCGGCAACCTCATGGTCATGGGCGAGGCGGGCGACCAATTCCACCCCGGCCAAGCTGCCACCCTGCGGCTTGGTCCCAAGAACGTGCTCGCCCGTTTCGGCGCGCTGCATCCCAATACGCTGAAGGCCTTCGACATCGACGGGCCGGTGATAGCGGTCGAGATCTTCCTCGATGCGATTCCCGCAAAGAAGGGTGGCGGCTTCGCGCGCGCTGCCTATTCGCCGCCAGCATTGCAGGCGATCACGCGTGACTTCGCTTTCCTCGTCCCCGCAGAACTTGCGGCAGGCGACCTCGTCAAAGCCGTGCGCGGTGCGGACAAGAAGGCCATCGTCGATGCGCGCGTGTTCGACGTTTTTGCCGGACAGGGCGTGCCCGAAGGCAAGAAGTCGGTTGCCATCGAAGTCACGCTCCAGCCGGGCGAGAAGAGCTTCACCGACGAAGAGATCAAAGCGATTTCCGACAACATCGTGAAGAACGCCGCCAAGCAGGGCGCGGAGCTTCGCGGATGAAGACCGCCTTCGTCACCGGAGCCACCGCAGGCATTGGTGAGGCGACCGTCCGCACGCTTGTCGCGAGCGGCTGGCGCTGCGTGGCGACTGGTCGCCGCAAGGAGCGGCTTGATGCGCTGGTGGCCGAGCTGGGGCCGGACAAGGTCCATGCCGCCTGTTTCGACGTGCGCGACGCGGGGGCAATGGATGCCGCGATTGCAGCATTGCCCGAGGACTTCGCGGGCATCGACTTGCTGGTGAACAATGCCGGTCTCGCGCAGGGCCTCTCGCCCGCGCAGGAAGCCGATCTCGACGACTGGCAGACCATGATCGACACCAATGTGACGGCCATGGTGGTGCTGACCCGCAAGCTCCTGCCCGTGTTGATCGAGCGCAAGGGCGCGATCATCGCGATTGGCTCGGTGGCGGGCAGCTACGTCTATCCGGGCGGCAACGTGTATGCAGGCTCCAAGGCCTTCGCGAACCACTTCACGCTGGCCCTGCGCGCCGATCTCCACGGCACCGGTGTACGCGTGACGAGTATCGAGCCGGGCATGGTCGAAACCGAATTTACCGTCGTGCGCACAGGCAGCCAGCAGGCTTCCGACGACCTTTATCGCGGCGCCGATCCGATGACCGGGCAAGACATCGCCGACACGATCAAGTGGATCGCCGAGCTGCCGCCCCACCTAAATATCAATCGCATAGAGCTGATGCCGGTGAGCCAGGACTTCGCTGGCTTCCGCGTCGCGCGCTCGTAAGAGAACCATGACCTCAGACCGCCGTACATTCGCGATCATCTCGCACCCTGACGCTGGTAAAACCACGCTCACCGAAAAGCTGCTGCTGACCGGCGGCGCAATCCACTTGGCTGGCGAAGTAAAAGCACGCGGGCAGGCTCGCCGTGCGCGGTCGGACTGGATGAAGATCGAGCAGCAGCGAGGGATCTCGGTGACCAGCTCGGTCATGACGTTCGAGCGAGACGGGATCACCTTCAACCTGCTCGACACGCCGGGGCACGAGGATTTCTCCGAAGACACCTATCGCACGCTGACCGCGGTCGACAGCGCGATCATGGTGATTGACGCCGCCAAGGGTATCGAACCGCAAACGCGCAAGCTGTTCGAGGTCTGCCGCCTGCGCAGCGTGCCGATCATCACCTTCGTCAACAAGGTCGACCGCGAGGGGCGTCCGGTTTTCGAACTGCTCGATGAGATTGCCGACATGCTGGCGCTGGATGTCAGCCCGCAGATGTATCCGGTCGGCATGGGCGGCGAATTTCAGGGCATCCTCGATTTCGACAGCGGTGAGGTGGTGGTGCCAGAAGGCCCGTCGAAGGAATTCAAGGGCAAGCGCGTCTCCGATTTCGACCTGCCAGCTGAGATCGAGGAGAATATCGAACTCGCCCAAATCGGCTATCCCGAATTCGATCTCGAGGCTTATCGCAATGGCGATCTGACCCCGGTCTACTTTGGCTCGGCGCTCAAGAATTTTGGCGTCACCGAGCTGATCGAGGCGATTGCCAAACATGCCCCGCCGCCGCGCCCGCAGCCGGCTGGCGACACGCAGATCGCGCCCGACCATGACGAGGTCACCGGCTTCATTTTCAAGGTCCAGGCCAATATGGACCCCAATCACCGCGACCGCATCGCCTTCATGCGGCAGGTCTCGGGCACCTTCAAACGCGGCATGAAACTGACGCCTTCGGGTCTCGGCAAGCCGGTCGCGATCCATTCGCCGATCCTCTTCTTCGCGCAGGACCGCGAAGTGGCCGACACGGCCGAGCCGGGCGATATCATCGGCATTCCCAACCACGGCACTCTGCGCGTCGGCGATACGCTGTCGGAGAAGAACCAGGTCCGCTTCACCGGCCTGCCGAATTTCGCGCCGGAAATCCTGCGCCGCGTGGCTCTCGTCGATCCGACAAAGACCAAACAGCTGAGAAAAGCGCTCGACGATCTCTCCGAAGAGGGCGTGATCCAGGTCTTCTATCCCGAGATCGGCGGCCAGTGGATCATCGGCGTGGTCGGCCAGCTACAGCTCGACGTTCTGATTTCGCGCCTTTCGGCGGAATACAAGGTCGAGGCCAAGCTGGAGGCCTCGCCTTTCGCCACCGCGCGCTGGATCAAGGGCGACGAAAAGGCGTTGGCGGAATTCGAGAAGTTCAACCTCTCCACCCTCGCCAAGGACCGCGACGGTGATCTCGTCTTCATGGCCAAGAGCCCTTGGGACGTGAACTACCAAGAAGAGAAGAACCCGGACCTGACCTTCTCGGCCACGAAGGAACGGTAAGGTTGAATCCGGCGCGGAGGCGATGCAAAGCCACCGCATGACCATTCCCGGCCCTACTTCCCAGACTTTCATCTCGCAACGCCTGCGACTCAACTATCTCGATTGGGGCAATCGCGGGAAGCCGCCGCTGGTGCTCGTTCATGGCGGGCGCGACCATGCGCGCAGCTGGGATTGGGTCGCCGAAGAACTGCGCGACGACTGGCACGTGGTGGCGATGGACCATCGCGGACACGGCGACAGCGACTGGGTGTCGGACGGCAACTACTCGGCCAACGACATGGTCTACGATCTCGCCCAGCTCATTCACCAGCTGGGAGTGGGCCCGGTGACCATCGTCAGCCACTCCATGGGAGGCAATGTCTCGCTGCGCTATGCGGGGACCTTCCCCGAAATGGTGACCAAGATCGTGGCAATCGAAGGCCTCGGTCCCAGCCCCAAGCGGCAGGCCGAGATGCGCGAGAAGAGCTATCCCGAGCGTCTTAACGAGTGGATCGGCAAGAAGCGCGCCGCCTCGGGCCGCATCCCCCGCAAGTACGAAAGCATCGAAGCCGCCTTTGCCCGCATGATCGAGGAGAACAGCTATCTCACCGAGGAGCAGGCACGTCATCTCACCATTCACGGCGTGAACCGAAATGAGGACGGCACTTACAGCTGGAAGTTCGACCCGCACCTCAACGTGTGGGCGGTCGAGGACATCGCCGATGAATTCCTCCACCAGACCTGGGCCGCGATTACTGCGCCCACGCTGCTGCTCTATGGCGCCGACAGCTGGGCCTCGAATCCGGAGGGTGACGGCAGGCTCGATCATTTCTCGAATGCCGAGGTGATCGAGTTCGAAAACGCGGGCCACTGGCTCCACCATGACCAGTTCGACCGCTTCATGAGGACAATACGGGACTTTCTCTGATGGCAGACTTCTTCGACGCGCTGGATGACAAGCACATCGCGATGATCGGCAAGCAGCCGGTCTTCTTTGTCGCAACCGCCGCCGAAGATGCCCGCATCAATCTGAGCCCCAAGGGTTACGACGCCTTTCGTGTGCTGGACCCGAAGCGGGTGGCCTATCTCGACCTCGGCGGCTCGGGCAACGAGACCCATGCGCACCTCGCAGCCGACGGGCGCATCACGCTGATGTTCTGCAATTTCGACCGGCCCGCACTGATCCTGCGCATCTATGGTCGCGGGCGGGCCGTGCTCCCGCAGGACCCGGAATGGGCGCAGGTGTCATCGCATTTCGAGATGATGCCCGGCACGCGGCAGATCTTCGATATCGAAGTCGAGAGTGTCCAGACCAGCTGCGGTTGGGGCGTCCCGTTCATGGAATATCGAGAGGAGCGGCAGACGCTGAAGAAAGCGCATCGCCAGACCGACCCGGGAGAGTGGGTTTCAAAATACCAGGACCGGACCAGCAGCATCGACGGTCTGCCGACCCGCCCGACAGACCGCTTCATCGCTGGTGACTGAAACGCGCTGCAACTCCCTCGCAGCCGAATAGTTGAGGCCCCGTGCAGCTAACCTTCGCCAGCTATAATATTCACAAGGCCGTGGGTCTGGATCGCAAGCGCGATCCCGAGCGCATCCTCTCGGTCATTCACGAGATCGATGCCGATGTAATCGCCTTGCAGGAGGCCGACAGGCGGATAGGCGCACGCGAGACGTGTATTCCGCGCGCCGAGATCGACGATACGCACTGGCGGTTGATCGAGGTGGCGAAGCGGCCGCGCAGCATCGGCTGGCATGGCAATGCACTCTTGGTGCGCCGTGAATTCGATGTGCACGAGGGCGAGGCTCTCGAACTGCCGACGCTCGAGCCACGCGGAGCGGCCTGCGGCGAAATCACGGTCGAAGGCCAGCGCATCCGCATCATCGGAACGCATCTCGACCTGTCGGGCCTGAGGCGGCGCGACCAGATCCGCTCGCTCGTGGGCTTCGTCGACGATTGTTCGCGCGACCTGCCGACCGTCATCATGGGCGATTTCAACCAGTGGGGCCGCGGCACCGGCGCGATGCGCGAGTTCGCCGAACGCTGGATGATCGTGACCCCGGGACGCAGCTATCCCTCCCGCCAGCCGGTGGCGACGCTCGACCGGATCGTGGCGAGCAAGCACTGGGGCTGTGTCGAGGCGGAGGTCCATCACACCGGCCTATCGGCGGTTGCTTCAGACCATTTGCCGATCGTTGCGAAGCTCGAACTGATTAAAAAGTAGGCTTGCGCCCAATTATTAGGCAATAATTCCTGCGCGAAGCGGTGTTTTCGCGTAATTTTCTCCCATTTCGCTTTTGGCACGCCCTTTGCTGCAGGTGCGAACGCCGGTGCTTGGTCCGGTTCGCAATTCAAAGGGGTGAAGGCGTGAAATTCATCGTCGCTGTCATCAAGCCGTTCAAGCTCGACGAGGTCCGCGAGGCTCTCGGCGGCATCGGAGTGGCCGGAATGACCGTTTCCGAAGTCAAGGGCTTCGGCCGCCAGAAAGGCCAGACCGAAATTTATCGCGGTGCCGAATATTCGACCAACATGCTGCCCAAGGTGAAGCTGGAGATCGCGGTTGCCGACGATCTTGCGCCGCAGGTGGTCGAGACAATCCAGCAGACCGCCAGCACCGAGGCGATCGGCGACGGGAAGATCTTCGTGCTCGACCTCGCCAGCGCCACGCGCATTCGCACCGCCGAAACCGGCGAAACCGCGCTCTAAGGGGGACCCAGAGACATGAACCGTTTGCTTACCCGTTTCGCTCCCCTGGCGCTTGCCGGGATGGCGCTCGCCGAACCGGCGCTGGCGCAGGAAGCTGCCGAACCGGCAACCGATGCCGTCGGTGGCGGCACCGTCTACATCCTCAATACGCTGCTGTTCCTGATCGGTGGTTTCCTCGTGATGTGGATGGCCGCCGGCTTTGCCATGCTCGAGGCCGGACTGGTCCGCGCGAAGAACACCAGCGTGCAGTGCATCAAGAACATCGGCCTATATTCGATTGCGGGCCTGATGTTTTGGGTAATCGGCTACTCGATCGCCTATCCGGGCTTCGCCGAAGGCTCGCTGGGCCTCGTCGGCGTTGCCGGCTTCCCCTATTCCATGCAGGGCGTGGGAGAAGCGGACCTCGAGACGGGCTATTCGGTCGCCTCGGACTGGTTCTTCCAGATGGTCTTCTGCGCCACCACGGCCTCGATCGTTTCGGGCACCGTCGCCGAGCGCGTGAAGATCGTTCCGTTCTTCATCTTCGTCTTCTTCCTGACCGCAATCATCTATCCGGTGGTGGTGAGCTGGGAATGGGGTGGCGGCTATCTCGATAGCGTCCACGGCTTCTCCGACTTCGCAGGTTCGACGCTGGTCCACTCGACCGGTGGCTGGGCGGCGCTCGTCGGCGCGCTCATCATCGGCCCGCGTCTCGGCCGCTACGGTGCGGACGGCAAGGTCAACGTCTTCCCGGGCGCCAACATCCCGCTGGCAACGCTGGGTACCTTCATCCTGTGGCTCGGCTGGTTCGGCTTCAACGGCGCTTCGCAGCTTGCGATGGGCACCGTCGGCGATGTCAGCGACGTTTCGAAGATCTTCGTCAACACCAACATGGCAGCTGCCGCAGGTGTGGTCGTCGCGATCGTCGCAACGCTCGTCCGCTACAAGAAGGCCGACGTCACCATGGCGCTCAACGGCGCGCTGGCAGGCCTCGTCGCCATCACGGCAGAGCCGCTCGCCCCGACCGTTGGTCAGGCCATCATAATCGGCGGTATCGGCGGTCTCCTGCCGGTCATCTTCGTCCCGATCCTCGACAAACTGAAGATCGACGACGTGGTCGGTGCGATCCCGGTCCACCTTATTGCAGGCATCTGGGGCACGATGATCGTGCCGTGGACCGGCGATGCGACCTTCGGCGGCCAGGCCGTCGGCGTCATCCTCACCGCTATCTGGGCATCCGCCGCTTCGGCAGTCGTCTGGCTCGCGCTCAAGCACACCATCGGTGTGCGTCCGAGCGAAGAGGAAGAGATGACAGGTCTCGACGTCGGCGAAACGGGCATCGAAGCCTATCCGGAGTTTGCCCGGACCTGACACAAGCTCGGCGGGGCCGCCCCTCTCTCCTCTCTCTCCGAACGGAGCGGCCTCGCCCACCCATGTTCCTCCTGCGAACATAGCCTATCGAAGGGCCGGAACTCTGAGGGGTTCCGGCCCCTTTTCTTGGGTTTTGAGAGTGTGGCCCGATTGTAACAAAGTTGTAAGATTCGAACGCTGCTTATTGTAATGATGCGTGGACGGATTCAGTCTCGCCGGATCGAGAAGGCCTGAAGGCCCCAATCAGGAGGAGAGAACCCATGCGAATGACTCACAAGATGACGTCTGGCGCCCTGCGTGCAGCTCTGCTGTCCGGAAGCGCACTGGCCCTGACGGCCACATCCGTACACGCCCAAGAGGTCGAAGAGGCCGACGGCGACAGCGATATCATCATCGTGACGGCGACCAAGCGTGACCAGGCGATCCAAGACGTCCCGTTCTCGATCAACGCGCAGACGCAGGAAGACATCCAGAAATCGGGCGCAAACTCGCTTGAAGACATCAGCCGCAACGTTGCCGGCCTCTCGGTTCAGAACCTCGGGCCGGGCCAGAGCCAGGTTTCGGTACGCGGCGTTTCGGCCGGCCAAGTCGTCCGCGACCAGCCCGGCGTTAAGGAGCAGGTCGGCGTCTATCTCGACGAGTCGGTGATCTCGCTCTCGCTGTTTACGCCCGATCTCGACCTGTTCGACCTCAACCGCGTGGAAACGCTCCGCGGTCCGCAGGGCACGCTGTTCGGTTCGGGCAGCGTGGGCGGGACGATCCGCTACATCACCAACCAGCCGGTGACGGGCGTTACCGAGGGCACTGTCGAAGCCAATGTGAACCTCGTCGACGGCGACGATCTCGGCTGGCACCTCAAGGGAGCAGTGAACCTCCCGATCGGCGACAATGTCGCGATGCGCGCGGTCGGCTACTACACGCAGTACGGCGGTTTCATCGATGCGATCGGCCCTGCAGGCGGCGAAGATATTAATGGCGGCGAACGCTATGGTGGCCGTCTCGCCCTGCGGGTCGACACCGGCGAAGGCTTCAGCCTGACGCCGCGCCTGATCTACCAGAAGGTGAAGGCCGACGGGTTCAACCGGCAGGAAATCTTCAACCTTTACGCCAACCCCTTCCAGACCAACCCGACTGTGTTCGACGAGCGCGAGCAGTATCTGCAGCTGCGGGAGGCTTTCGAGGACGAGACGCTGATCGCGGACCTCGTTGCCGAAGCCGATCTCGGGAGTGTCATCCTGACCTCGGTCAGCTCCTACACCAACCGCGACATCTTGGTGAGCCGCGATGCCAGCGCGCTCACCGGCTCGGTCTCGGTCGACCTCGGCTATCCCGATGCCGGCGGCATCGACCTTGCATCGAACCTGCGCGACACAACCGATGTCGAGGCGATCACCCAGGAGATCCGCTTCTCCTCAGATACCGACGGTCCGCTCCAGTGGGTGGTCGGCGGGTTCTACTCGCAGACCGATCGTTTCTACCGCCAGCGCCTGCCCACACCGGGCTATGCGAATGTGACCGACGCAGTGCTCGGTGCAGGGACCTCGGCAGCAGTTGCCAACGGGTTCCCCAATCTCGATCTCGCCTTACAATGCCGACCTTCCCTACGATCTCGAGCAGATCGCGGTCTTCGGTGAAGGGACCTATGCGCTGACCGACCAGTTCGACGTGACCGTCGGTGCGCGCTGGTATGACTACAAGGAGAACCGCGAGTTCAACTCGGGCGGCCTGTTCGCCAATGGCGACAACGCGCGCGACGAGACCGCAAGCGACGGCATCAGCCCGCGTATCCTTCTCAGCTACGACGTGAACGACGATCTCACCGTTAACGCGCAGGCCTCGAAGGGCTTCCGTCTTGGCGGCGTGAACGACCCGCTCAACGTCACGCTGTGTTCGCCGCAGGACGAGGCGCTGTTCGGCTCCTTCCAGTCCTATGACGACGAGACGCTGTGGAACTACGAGATCGGCGCCAAGGCGACCGGCAACGGCTTCTACGCCAATGTCGCAGGCTTCTATAACGACATCAGCGATCTGCAGGTCACGCTTGATGCCGGAAGCTGCTCGTCGCGCGTCGTCTTCAACGTCCCCGAGGCGCACTCGATGGGTGTCGAGGCGGAAATCGGCTTCGAGCCGGTCGAGGGTTTCGACCTCGTCTTCTCGGGCAGCTGGATCGAAGCGGAATTCGACAGCACGATCTCCGACGATGCGGCGCTGGTGACGGCAACGGGTATTCGCGAAGGCAACCGACTGCCGTCGGTGCCCGAGCTGCAGTTCACCGCCTCGGGCAGCTACGAATGGCCCATCAGCGGCGATGCGAATGCCTATCTTGCGGCTTCGTGGAGCCATGTGGGCAATCGCTACACGCAGCCTGCCGACCAGGAAAACAACCCGCGGACATTCGTCCATGGCTTGCCCTACCTTGGTGCTCCGGCGGATGCCGAGACCACGGTCGACTTGCTGCTGCCGTCCTATGACATCGTGAACCTGAGTGCCGGTATCGACTTCGACAGCGGCCTGTCGCTCATCGCCTATGTCAACAACGTGCTCGACGAGAACGCGCTGCTCAGCTTCGACCGCGAACGCGGCGGCCGCGCGCGCCTCGCCTATCGCACCAACCAGCCGCGGACCTTCGGCCTGACCATGCGCAAGACCTGGTAAGGCACGAGCCCTTCGGGAGAGGGAGGAGGGCCGGGGGCGAAAGCTCCCGGCCTTTTCCATCGGGTCAGGCGGCGAGTTCGGCCTTCACGAAGTCCGCACAGCGTTCGCCGATCATGATGCTCGGTGCATTGGTGTTGCCGGAAACAAGGCGCGGCATGATGCTGGCATCGGCGATCCAGAGTCCGTCGATACCGTTAGCCTTGAGCGTCGGATCGACCACGTCTTTCTCATCCGGGCCCATGCGGCAGGTGCCGACAGGGTGATAGACCGTGTCCGCGCGGTTGCGGATGAGTTCGTCGAGCTCGGCATCGTTGTCGATGTCGATCGGGTAGCGATCCTTCGGCTCGAACGCCTGAAGCGCGGGGGCCCCGGCAATCCGGTGCGACAGGCGCACGCCGCGGCGCAGCACGTCGAGATCGCGTTCGTCGCCGAGGAAGTTGGGATCGATCACCGGCGCGTCTGCCGCGTTGCGGCTGCCCAGCCGCACGGTGCCGCGGCTCTCGGGCCTCAGCACGCAGGCATGGAGCGAAAAGCCGTGGCCTTTCACTTTGGTCCGGCCGTGATCCTCCAGCATGGCGGGGACGAAGTGCCACTGCACGTCGGGTGCAGGGGCATCGTCCATCACCGTCCAGAAGCCGCCGGCCTCGGCATAGGGAGATGTCCATGGCCCCGTGCGATGGCGACGGTGTTCGATAAGGCCCTTGGCCATGCGGATCGTGCCCTTGAGGCTGCCGCCGAGCAGGTCCTTGTCGGGGCTCTCCCAGCTCGACACATAGTCGAGATGGTCCTGCAGGTCCGAACCGACCGCCTCCTTCTCAAGCACGACATCGATGCCGTGCTCCTTGAGGTGTGCGCCCGGCCCGATGCCCGACAGCATGAGGATCTGCGGCGAGTTGAACGCGCCTGCGCTCAGCACGACGCCGCCGCGCGCTTTCACCGTGCGTGTGCGATTGCCAACCGAGTAGGTCACGCCGGTGACCCGTCCGTCCTCGATCTCGAGTTTCTGGACGGTGACGCCGATCCGGACGTCGAGGTTCTTGTTGCTGCGCAGCGGCTCGACATAAGCGCGCGCGGCCGACCAGCGTTCGCCGTCCTTCTGCGTGACCTGGTAGAGGCCGAAGCCTTCCTGCTTCTCGCCGTTGAAGTCGGTGTTGTGCGGAAGCTGGAGCTGGGTCGCTGCCTCGATGAAGGCCTTGCTTCCGGGATTGGGAAACTTCTGGTCTGAGACGAACAGCGGCCCGTCGTCGCCGTGATAGGCATTCTCGCCGCGCTCGTTCGTCTCGGCGCGTTTGAAATAGGGCAGGACGTCGTCATAGGCCCAGCCGGTGCAGCCGAGGCTCGCCCAGTTGTCGTAATCCCAGCGGTGGCCGCGAATATAGACCATCGCATTGATGGCCGAGGACCCGCCAAGGCCCTTGCCGCGCGGCTGGTAGCCGATCCGGCCGTTGAGGCCTTTCTGCGGGACCGTTTCGAAGCGGTAATTGATCTTGTCGTTGCTGAAAGCGAGCATCCCCGGGATCGTCACCCGGAAACCGTCATTGCGCCCGCCCGCCTCGAGCAGGCATACGCTCTTGCCCGCTTCGGCCAGCCGTCCGGCAACCGCGCTTCCGCCGCTGCCGCCGCCGACAACCACTACATCGAATTCGTCCATGGGGTCTCCTCTCGATTCGAGAGGTTAGGCAGGCTCGGCCTCGCCCGCAATCGGGTTTTCTTCCGAAACTGTTTTGCCTTCGCGCTTTAGCCATGCCTCGCGGATTTCGTCGCTGGTCTGGCGGCTGCCATCGTGCGTCCAGCCGGGCTCGCGCAGCAGGTAGGACAGCTTGTGCTTCCAAGGTGCGCGCCACATGTCCTGCGCAATGCCGATCCACTCATGGAAGACGGCCCACAGCAGGTTGAAGCTGCCGAGCTGCTTGACGATGCCGTAGCGGATTTTCTCGTCCTTCGTTTCGGGCTCGAAAGTGCCGAACATCTTGTCCCAGACAATAAAGACGCCCGCGTAGTTGCGGTCGAGATATCGCGGATTGGTCGCGTGGTGCACGCGGTGGTGGCTCGGCGTATTCATCACCGCCTCGAACCAGCGCGGCATGCGGTCGATCGCCTCGGTGTGGATCCAGAATTGGTAGATCAGGTTGAACCCGCCGCAGATGGCGATCATCGCCGGGTGGAAGCCGAGCAGGACCAGCGGCAGGGCAAAAGCGAAGCCCAGCGTCAGGAAGCCGGTCCATGTCTGGCGGAGTGCGGTGCTCAGATTGTAGTGCTGGCTGGAATGGTGGTTCACGTGGCTCGCCCAGAACCAGCGCACCCGGTGACCGAATCGGTGAACCCAGTAATACTTGAGATCGTCGAGCACAAAGCAGGCGATCCATGCCCACCAGGCCCAGCCGATGTCGAACAACCGGTATTCCCACAGGAAGAGATAGAGCGCGAAGAACAGCCCGCCGAACAGGAGGCCTGCCACCGTGCTGCCCAGTCCGAAGGCGAGGCTGGTGAGCGTGTCCTTCGGTTCATAGGCACTAGGGTTGCGCCGCCAGGCCCAGATCATCTCGATCAGGACCAGCGCAACGAAGCCGGGCACGGCGTATTCAGTGGGCGAAAAATCGGGCATGTCTCGGCGCTATCCTATAGCCTCGATGCGCTTAACCCAAGCTTGAGGATCATCGACTTCGAGCCGCACGGCGCCGTAACGGCGTTCGCCGGTGTCGACCAAGAGCGCGCCGTCGGTGATCTGCGCGCTTGCCTCCCGGGTCAGTATTCGCCCGGCCATATGTGTCCCGTGCGAACGAAGGAGCAGGATCCGGTCGCCGTGATCCGCCAGCAGCGCGGCCCTTCCGTCCTTGTCGCGGGCGATGTCGGTCGCGACGAATCCATCGACCGCCTCCGCCGCTGCTGCACGGGTTTCTTCTTCGCTCGCCAGCTTGCGTTCGGGACCCAGCTTCAGGCCCCATGCGATGGCGGCAAGAACGACGATCGCGGCGAGCGAACCGAGGAATTGGAGAAGGGCAGGTGGCAGTTCCATTGCATTGATCGATTGGCACGGGCGCCGGTTTGCGGCAAGCATCGCGGCAATCGGGGAGAAGAGATATGAGGACAACCGCCTTTTTCGCCAGCCTTGCCATGGCGAGCGCCATGCCGCTTGCTGCCCAGACTGCCGACCCCTTGGCCGAGGTCGCGGCACAGGAAGAACGCACGGATCGCGTCGCGAAGCAGATCTGGGACTGGGCCGAACTCGGTTACCTCGAGAACCGGTCGAGCGGGCTTCTTCAAGACGAACTCACGAGCGAGGGCTTCGCTGTCGAAGCGGGCATCGCCGACATTCCCACTGCCTTCCTCGCCGAATGGGGCGAGGGAGGTCCGGTCATCGCCATCCTTGCGGAATACGATGCACTCCCCGGCATCAGCCAGACCGCATCAGCGACACGCGAGCAATCGGAACACGGGGCAGGCCACGCCTGCGGGCACAACCTGTTTGCCGCTGGTTCGCTCACCGCCGCGATCGCGATCAGGCGCTGGCTCGAGCAGACCGGAACGCCCGGCCGCATCCGGCTTTACGGCACGCCGGCTGAGGAGGGCGGGTCGGGCAAGGTCTACATGACCCGGGCGGGCCTGTTCGACGATGTCGATATCGCGATCCACTGGCACGCCGATGACGAGAACAGTGCGGCGGCGCGCACGAGCCTCGCCAACCGCTCGGCCAAGTTCCGTTTCCGCGGAGTTTCCGCCCATGCTGCCGGCGCTCCCGAACGCGGCCGCAGCGCGCTCGACGGCGTCGAGGCGATGAACATGATGGTCAACATGATGCGCGAGCACACGAGCATGGATACGCGCATCCATTACGTCATCACCGAGGGCGGGGCTGCGCCTAATGTGATCCCCGACTTCGCGGAGGTCTTCTATTATGTCCGCCATTCGGATGCGGACGAAGTACGCGCCTTGTGGACCCGTCTCGAGGCCACCGCGAAGGGCGCGGCGCTCGGAACCGGCACCGAGGTCGACTGGGAGATCATCCACGGCAATAACCCGCTGCTCGTGAACGAGACACTCGCCCGCGTTATGGACAGGAAACTGCGCTCGCTCGGCGGCATCGAATACACGGCCGAAGAGCGCGCATGGGCGGAAACAATCTCGGAAAGCTTCGGAGATAACGCGATCCCGCTCGAGGAAGCGCAGCGGGTCCAGCCCTACAGCAAGACCCTGGGTTACGGCTCGACCGATGTCGGTGACGTATCATGGGCGACGCCGACCGTCGGCGTGAGAACGGCGACTTGGGTGCCCGGTACGAGCGCGCACAGCTGGCAGGCAGTGGCCGCCAGCGGTCATTCCATAGGACAGAAAGGGGCGCAGCATGCCGCCAAGGCGATGACCCTGATGGCGGTCGAACTGTTCACCAATCCGGAGCTTCGCGCGCAGGCGCGTGCCGAATTCGACGCATCGCGCGGAGCGGATTACGAATATGTCTCGCTGCTGGGAGACCGCGATCCCCCGCTCGATTATCGCAAGTAATCAGTCGGAAGACTTGCCGGCGAGCATGTCCATGGTCGGGCGGACAGGCGCGACATTGTAGCCGCCGCGCTCCGCCTGTTCCGCGATGGTTTCGGGGTCGGCTCCGTTCTTCGCCTGCGAGAGGGCCCAGAGCAGCGTCGAGCGCGTCCCGCTCCTGCAGAAGGCGAGCGCCTTACCAGTGGTGCCGGCCAGCGCCTCGGCCATCGCGTCTACCTGCGGCATCGAAAAGCCAGCCGAACTGATGGGTATTGCCTTGTAGTCCATCCCGGCATCTAGCGCTGCCTTGCGGATCGCGGCCCCGGCGGGCTGGTCGGGCGCCTCGTCGTCGGGGCGGTTGTTTATGACGAGGGTGACGCCTTCAGCCTTCGCCTGCTCGATATCCTCCGGCATGATTTGCGGAGAAGCGAGAAAGTTGTCGGTGATGGTCTTGAACTGGCTCACTGGTTCGTTCCCTCTGGTTGGGGTGTATCCGTCCTGCGGTTGCGCTGGAGAATGTTGAGGATCTCGACGCCAACCGAGAAACCCATCGCCGCGTAGATGTATCCCTTGGGGACGTGGAAACCGAAACCGTCTGCGATCAGGACGAGGCCGATCATCACGAGGAATGCCAGGGCCAGCATTACGAGCGTCGGGTTCTTCTCGATGAATTTGGCCAGCGGATCGGCGGCGACCATCATGATGGCCACCGTGATGACCACCGCGATCACCATGATCGGGATCTCGTCGGTCATGCCGACTGCGGTGAGGATCGAATCGACCGAGAAGACGAGGTCGATCGCGACGATCTGCGCGATCACCGCACCAAAGGTTGCCTTGACCGCATCGACCGGTCCGGGAGTCTTGTCGAGCAAATCGCCAGAATTGTCTTCCGGCTCCATCGAGTGGTGAATCTCCTTGGTGGCCTTCCATAGGAGGAAAAGGCCGCCTGCCAGCAGGATGAGGTCGCGACCGGAAAAGGCTGTCTCGAAGCTCGCCTTGTTGGTGCCTTCTACAGGCGGCCCAACAATGCCGAGATCGAAGATCGGCGTTTGTAGCGTCACCAGCCAGCCGATGAGCATCAGCATTCCGATCCGCATGATCAGCGCAAGCGCGAGGCCGATGCGCCGCGCGCGCTGTTGCTGATGCTCGGGCAGCTTGTTCGAGAGGATCGCGATAAAAATCAGATTGTCGACACCGAGGACAACTTCGAGCGCGATCAGCGTGAGCAGGGCTAGCCATGCAGCGGGGTCGGAAAATAGTGCGATGAGATCCATGGCGGCCTTCCGTGCCCAAGCCCGGCCCGCCTTGCAAGTGAAACAGATGAGCGTAGAGCCTTGCGAAAATGTCACAATTGTGCGGCAGACAGGCGGGCGGGGCTAAATTATTCGCATGATGCGAAGAATCGCGCTATGCCCCACGGCGGTGCGGGAGGGTTTCGTCTAGGAATCCCCGACCCGCATGCGAGTGGTACGCCTTGCAGCCTACGTACTCTCGCGTTGATTCATTGGCTGCGCGACAAGGTATTTTACGGACTATGGGTTACGACAGAGGGCGGCGCCGCGGACGGGACAAGCGGGACAACATCGGCGAAGACAGCTACGATCCCTTCGGTGGTCCTCCTGCCGGCGGTTTCGACCAAGGCGGTGGCTTTGGAGGCGGTGACCGCGGTGGCTTCGGCGGCGGCGATCGCGGTGGTTTCGGCGGTGGAGACCGCGGTGGCTATGGCGGCGGCGGTGGAAACCGTGGCGGCGGCGGTGGCGGCGGCTTCGGCGGCGGCAATCGCGGCGGCGGCTTTGGCGGCGGTCCGCGTGGTGGCGGTGGCGGCGGTGGAAACCGCATGCCCGCACAGGTTGTCGGCACCGGCAAGGGCCAGGTGAAGTTCTTCAACTCGCAGAAGGGCTTCGGCTTCATCCAGCAGGAAGGTGGCGGAGAAGATATCTTCGTCCACATCAGCGCGGTGGAACGCGCCGGTCTCGAAGGTCTCGCAGAAGGCCAAGAGCTTGAATTCAACCTTGTAGATCGCGGCGGCAAGGTTTCCGCACAGGATCTCCAGGTTGTTGGCGACGTGATCGCTGTCGAAGCGAAGAGCGAAGCGCCTCGCCGTGAACTCACGGGCGAGAAGGCGACTGGTACGGTCAAGTTCTTCAACTCGATGAAGGGCTTCGGCTTCCTTACGCGTGACGATGGTCAGCCGGATGCGTTCGTTCACATCAGCGCCGTCGAGCGTTCGGGCCTGTCGGCCATCAACGAGGGTGAGCGCTACGAGTTCGACCTCGAGGTCGACCGACGCGGCAAGTATTCCGCGGTCAATCTGGTCCCTGCCGAATAAGGTACCGGATAGAGCTTCGCGATGGGTTTGACGTGCCCCACGCGAAGGAATAGATCGCTGGCAAACACGCAGATGGCGGCTCCCTTCCCGGGGCCGCCATTTGTCTTTGACCTTTTGAGGAGCCTAGCAAGACAATGTCGATCAGCCCGCTGATGCCCGTTTATCCCCGCTGCGGCGTTCGCCCCGTGAAGGGCGAACACTGTCACCTGATCGACGAAGACGGCACGCGCTATCTCGATTTCGCCAGCGGCATCGCGGTGAACCTCCTAGGTCACAGCCATGAGGGCCTTATCTCCGCGATCCAGAAGCAGGCCGCGACGCTCATGCACGTCTCCAACCTCTACGGAAGCCCGCAGGGCGAGGAGCTGGCGCAGGGCCTCGTCGACAAGACTTTCGCCGACACGGTGTTCTTCACCAACTCGGGGGCCGAAGCTGTCGAGGCGGCCATCAAGACTGCACGCGCGTATCATCAGCACGATGAAGGGGATGCCAACCGCACCGAGCTCATTACCTTCACTAACGCCTTCCACGGGCGGACGATGGCGACCATCAGTGCCTCGAACCAGGAGAAGATGCACAAGGGTTTCTACCCGATGCTCGCCGGGTTCAAATATGCCGAGTTCGACAACCTCGAAAGCGCGAAGGCTCTTGTGAGCGACAAGACCGCCGGCTTCCTCGTCGAGCCGATCCAGGGCGAGGGCGGCATCCGTCCCGCTTCGGACGAGTTCATCCACGGGCTCAAGGCAATCTGCGAAGAGCACGACCTGATGCTGGTGTTCGATGAAGTACAGTGCGGCGTCGCGCGTACCGGCAAGCTCTATGCTTACGAACACTACGGCATCGAGCCCGATATCATGGCCAGCGCAAAGGGTCTTGGTGGAGGCTTCCCGATCGGTGCCTGCCTCGCGACCGAGAAAGCGGCGCGCGGCATGGGCTTCGGTACGCATGGTTCGACCTATGGCGGCAACCCGCTTGCCATGGCTGCCGGCATGGCCGTGATGGATGCGGTCGCCAATGACGAGTTCCTCGCCGAGGTCACCGAGAAGGGCGAGCGCCTGCGCAGCCGCCTCGAGCAGTTCATCGGCAACTATCCCGAGCTGTTCGACTTCGTGCGTGGCAAGGGCCTCATGCTCGGCATTCGCATGAAGGTCGAAAGCCGGCCTTTCTTCGTCCACCTGCGCGACAACCACCAGCTGCTGACCGTCGCCGCGGGCGATCAGACGCTCCGGGTCCTTCCGCCGCTGGTGGCCGACGATGCCGAGTTCGACGAGTTCATGGACAAGCTTTCCGCCGGCGCGGCAAGCTTCGATCCGGGGGCAAGCTGATGGCGGGCGGCGACGCGCTCGACCTCGCGCCGGTGGTCAGGAACTTCCTTGACCTCGGCGATGCAGGGGGCGACGCGATCGCCGCGATGCTCGCCGATGCACAGGACCGCAAGGCAGCGCGCGCGGGCTGGCCCAAGGGCAAGGCCGACGCGGATGCTCCGCTTGCGGGATACGTGCTCGGGATGATTTTCGAGAAGAATTCGACCCGTACGCGGGTCAGCTTCGATATCGGGATGCGCCAGCTCGGCGGCTCTGCGCTAATCCTCGATTCCGGTACGAGCCAGCTCGGACGCGGTGAAAGCATCGCCGACACCGCGCGTGTGCTGAGCCGCATGGTCGATGCGATCATGATCCGGACGGACGATCATGCAAAGGCAGAGGAGCTTGCACACCACGCGAGCGTGCCAGTCATCAATGGGCTGACCGACCGGTCGCACCCGTGCCAGATCGTCGCCGACCTGCTGACGATGGTCGAACAAGGCAAGGCGCTCCCCGGTCTCGAATTCGCATGGTTGGGCGATGGCAACAATGTGCTGCATTCGATCCTCGAGGCAGCCGGCATCTTCAAGTTCAATGTCCGTGTCGGCGTGCCCAAGGGCTATGAGCCGGAGAAGGAATTCGTCGAGCTTGCCCGCAATGGCGGTTCGCAGGTGACGATCACCCATGATGCGGAAGAAGCGGCGCGGGGCGCGGACATCATCGTCACCGACACCTGGGTTTCGATGGGTCAGGACCATGCGCACAACAAGATCGCGGCCATGGCACCGTTCCAGGTCGGCGGGAAGCTGATGTCCCTCGCAAAGCGGGATGCAAAGTTCCTGCATTGCCTGCCCGCCCATGTGGGAGACGAAGTGACCGAGGAAGTGTTCGAAAGCTCGCAATCAGTGGTCTTCGACGAAGCGGAAAATCGCATCCACGCGCAGAAATCGATCCTGCTGTGGAGCCTCGGATTGCTCGGCGGATAGGCGCACCCCTGTTCAAGACGCAGGTGCACTCCCATATGCGCCCGCATGACCCAGACTTCCCCGCCACTGACGAGACTTACTCGGGCCGCACACTCGGCTTCACCATTCCCTCGCGCGATAGCCGCGGGCGCATCGTGCGCCTTGACGGGGCACTCGACGAGATCCTCTCGGCTCACGAATACCCGGCGCCGATCACACATCTGCTGGCCGAGGCTCTGGTCCTCGCCACCCTGATGGGCTCGCTACTCAAGGATGATGGCTCGCAGGTGACAATGCAGGCCCAGACCGAGGCCGGGGCGGTCAACCTCCTCGTGTGCGACTATCGTGGGGGCGAGCTGCGTGGCTACGTCGATTTCGACGAGGCACGGCTGTCCGAACTGGGCGCCAATCCTTCGCTCTTCGCCCTGTTCGGCAAGGGCTATCTCGCGATCACCTTCGATGTGGCGAAGGGGCGCGGGCGCTATCAGGGCATCGTGCCTCTCGAAGGCGAGACGCTGGCCGAAGCATGCGAAACCTATTTCTATCAGTCAGAACAGGTGCCGACACTGATCCGTACCGCTGTGAGGTCGGAAGGCGACAATTGCCTGGCTGCGGGGATGTTGGTCCAGCATCTTCCCGATGGTGAAGAAGGGCGCGAACGGCTGCATGCGCGCCTGGATCACCCGGAATGGGAGCATGTCGCGATCCTTGGCGGTTCGGTGAAATATGACGAGCTTGTCGATCCCGAACTGTCGCTTGAAGCGATCATCTGGCGGCTTTTCCATGAAGAGCACGAGGTGCGTATCGAACGCATGGCCACGACCGGGAAGGGCTGCCGCTGCTCGGTCGAGCATTACGTGGATGTGCTCTCGAAATTTCCCGAAGCCGACCGCCAGGAAATGCGTGACGAGAACGGGATAATCATGGTCGATTGCGCGTTCTGTTCTCGCAAGTTCCCGATCGAAGCTTAGGTTTTCGACCCCGACACAGCCGTGAAACTCAGTTTATCGCTGTTCCAGAACGGTTCATCGGCAAGATTTACAATGTTCGGAAATACTGCGCTGCACCAATTGTGATAGAGATTGTCTCATGAAGATCGTGTCGAATCGAAAGTTGCTCGGAACGCTCGCGCTTGCGGCGGCGATCCCTGCCGCTTTCCTTGGCGCGCCGGTCGTTGCGCAATCCTCACTTGCCATGCTGGATTCGCTCGAGCGCGGCAGCTGGGAACTGCGCTTCCGCGACGGCACCCCGCCGCGCAGGATTTGCATGCGCAGCGGGCGTGAACTCATCCAAATCCGCCATAGCGAAACCGGCTGCAACCGTTTTGTCGTCGAAGACGGAAGCAACGAAGTGACGGTGCAATACACCTGTCCCGGCAATGGTTACGGCCGTACCAACATCCGCAAGGAATCGGCCGGCCTCGTCCAGATCGATAGCCAGGGCATTGTCGATGGCCGCCCGTTCCAGTTCTCGGCGGAAGCCAGGCGCACGGGTGCCTGCCGCTGACTTGCCGATTGGCGCGCCACCGCCTAGCTGGCGCGCATGAGCAAATCACATCCAGATGATTCCGGAACCGCCGTCGTCCTGTTGTCGGGCGGTCTCGATTCCATGGTCACGGCTGCGATCGCGAACGAGCGGGGATTCGAGGTCCACGCCCTGACCATCGATTATGGGCAGCGCCACATCCGCGAGCTGCAGTCGGCGAAGGCGATTGCAGAAAGGCTTGGTGCGCGCCGGCATGTCGAGTTGCCCCTCGATCTCCGCCGGTTTGGCGGATCGGCGCTGACCGACGATATCGACGTCCCCAAGGATGGCGTGGGTAATGACATCCCGGTCACCTATGTTCCCGCGCGCAACCTTGTCTTCCTTGCTCTGACTACTGCATTTGCCGAGAGCTCACACTCGCGTGATATCTTTATCGGCGTCAATGCGCTGGACTATTCAGGCTATCCCGATTGCCGCCCCGAATTCATCGCCAGCTTCGCGGAGACCGCAAGGCTTGGCACCAAGCAGGGCGTGGAAGGAGAGCCTTTCAACATCCATGCTCCGCTGCAGGACATGAGCAAGGCGGACATTGCGCGCGAGTGTCATCGTCTCGGACTCGACCCCGCCTGGAGCTGGTCCTGCTATGACCCCACGCCCGAAGGTACGGCCTGTGGCGCGTGCGATTCTTGCCGTCTGCGGCGAAAAGGCTTTGACGAGGCGGGTCTAGTCGATACGACCGTCTATTCGAAGGACGCCCCCGCATTGACGGAGTAGAGAATTGAGTCAGCCCACGCCTGCCGAGACCATGAATATTTCAGCAGGCGAGGAGGAGACCAAGGTCCCAGCCTATAGCTGGTATGCGCTGAGCATTCTGGTTGTCGTGTATGTCCTGAACTTCGTCGACCGCAACATCATTTCGATCCTCGCCGAAGATATCAAGGCAGACCTCGGACTGCGCGATGACCAGATCGGTTTCCTCTACGGCACGGCTTTCGGCGTATTCTACGCGCTCTTCGGGATCCCGCTCGGCAAGCTCGCCGATAGTTGGCACCGCGTAAGACTGATGACCATCGGCCTTGCCGTTTGGTCCGCATTCACTGCCCTCTCCGGCTTCGCCAAGAATTTTGCCGCGCTGAGCGTGGCGCGCATCGGCGTCGGCGTCGGCGAAGCGACGGCGAGCCCGAGTGCCTACTCGCTGATTTCGGACTGGTTTCCAAAGAAGATGCGCGCAACTGCGCTCGCGATCTACTCGTCGGGTCTATACATCGGCGGGGGTGTGTCACTGCTGATCGGTGGTGCCATAGTCGAGAACTGGAACGCGGCCTATCCGGTCGACGCGCCTCTTGGCCTTGCAGGTTGGCAGGCGGCCTTCATCATCGTCGGCCTGCCTGGCCTGTTGCTGGCCTTGCTCGTATTCACCCTTCGTGAGCCGCTGCGCGGCCAGAGTGAAGGCATTGTAACACCGCCGCCAAAAGATCCCTTCCGCGGCTTTTTTAAGGAGCTCATTGCCGTCATTCCGCCGTTCACTTTGATCGGTGCGGCGCAGGGTGGCGCACGAGGGCTTGCCATCAATCTCGCCGGTGCGCTGGTTATCGGGAGTATCGCCTGGCTGATGACGGATTACACCGGCAACGCCCAACAATGGGGAGCGGTCGGCATCGGCTACTACGCCATTTTTTCTTGGGCGACGACGTTGAAGCGTCGTGACGAACCAACTTTCAGTCTAATTTGGGGAACGCCCGCATTTCTGACGACCATTCTTGGGTACGGAATGGTCGCCTTCATGTCCTACGCGGCATCGTTCTGGGCAGCTCCGTACGCAATCCGCATCCTCGGCGAGGCGCCCTCCACCGCAGGCTGGTGGATCGGCGGGCCCGGTGCCCTTGGAGGGTTCCTCGGGGTGATCATGGGTGGCTGGATGGCCGATTTCCTGCGCAAGCGTCTTGCAGCAGGCCGGCTCATCGTAGTCGCGTTCGGCCTCGTTGGAGCAGCGCCATTTCTCTACGTTATGTTCACAACCCAAGATACGACGACGTTCTACATCGTCGCGTTTCTGCAATCGCTCTTTGGAAGCTCGGCACTCGGAGCTGCGGCGGCAACCTCACAGGACCTCGTTCTGCCGAGGATGCGAGGTACTGCCACTGCAACCTTCTTCCTCTCGACCACTCTGGTGGGCCTTGCTCTCGGCCCCTACATGGCCGGGCAGGTCTCGACGATGTCCGGCAGCCTGTCGACCGGCGGTCTGAGCTTGCTGATCGCTGTCCCGATCGGGCTGGTGCTGCTGCTTGTCGCCTATCGAACCGTGCCGAAAGCGGAGCAGTCGGTCATCGAACGTGCCCGCGCGGCTGGCGAAGAGGTCTGACGGAGGGTTTCAGCTCACTTTCGTGAGAACCCCACAGGCTACGCGAGGCCCCGCATCGCCCGCGGGGTCGCTTGTGTAGTCGTCCGCCTCGGCATGGATGACGATGGCGGTACCATCAGCGTCAAATAGATTGGCTCGCAGCTCCGCACTGTCTTCTCCAAGGTCCACTTCGGTACGCGTCGTGCGCGAGGCTCCGACGACCAGGTTGGGAAGATCGCCTAAGTGCTTGCCCTGCGGGTTCAGCGAACCATGCTCGCGGCCAGTGGGATTGAGATGGCCACCCGCGCTGGTGAAACCCGGCGCTTCACATTTCCCTGTGGTGTGAAGGTGGAAGCCGTGCTCACCGGGCTCCAGCCCGGTGGCGACTGCGCCGAGGGTGATGGCCTGCCCATTGCTGATGAGCTGAGCCGTTCCGGCGGGCAACCCATTCGCGAAATTCAGCTGTGCTTCCGCGATCCTCTCGTTGGGCAGGTCGCTGATCGTCGAGCAAGCCGAAAGAGTCAGCGCCGATCCAAGGGCGAGAGACGCGAGGAGAGAATTGCGGGTCATGCGTGGTCCTTATCTGAGGCAGACATTCCTACCTCCAACGAAAAAGGGGCCGGATCGCTCCGGCCCCTTCTCGAATTTCAACTCTTGCGAGTGAATTACATGCCCGAACCCGGACCGTAGGTGACTTCCACACGACGGTTCTGGAGTTCGCGGACACCGTCTGCGGTCGGGACGCGGAGCTGGCTTTCACCGAATGCTTCGCTGCTGATCCGGCCGTCGGGGATGCCGCGGGCGGTCAGGTAGTCACGGACCGAGGCGTTACGACGCTGGGCGAGGCCCATGTTGTACTGCGTCGAACCCGAGGTGTCGGTGTGGCCAGCGAGCATGACCGAAGCCGTGCCGCAATTGGCGTATGCCGAAACCGCGTTGTCCAGGATGGTTGCTGCTTCCGGAGTGATATCCGACTCGTCCCAGTTGAAGAAGACGATGTACGGGCCCTGCTGGCAAACCGGAGCCGGCGGCGGAGGCGGCGGCGGCGGAGGCGGCGGGGGCGGAGGCGGCGGGGGCGGCGGGGGCGGCGGCGGCGGCGGCGGCGGCGGCGGAGCTCCGAAGTTGTAGCTCAGCGTGCCCATCAGCGAGTGAGTGCGCCACTTACCTTCACGCTCGGTGCCGGTGTTGTCGACCAGCGTCACGTCTTCCGCAGTGAACATGCGATAGCGCAGGCCGACGTCGATGTTGTCGGTCAGCGGAGCGCGGACGCCGGCAAGAAGCTGCCATGCGAGGTCGCTCGACGAATCGTCGATTGCCGGGTTCGGGCTCGTGAAGCCCGGGACGAGGATCGTGCCCTCGAGGCTGGTGCGTGCAACACCGATACCTGCACCGGCGTAACCCTGAATGCCGTCGTCGTCGCCAAAGTCGAACATGCCGTTCAGCATGAACGCGAGCGAATTGGTCTCATCGGTAGCGGGGAAGTTGCCCACGCCTTCGATGGCGACTTCTTCGTGATTGACGTCACGATAGCTGACTTCAGCTTCGAGACGGAATGCACCGAAATCGTAACCGACGTAGCCACCACCGTCGAAGCCCGTGCCGGTGTCGTAATCGATACCGAGGCTGGGTGCGAGAGGCTGGCTGTCAGAGGTGTCGTTGAGGGTCATATCCTCGGCGATCATCGGGCCGAATTCGGCGCCGATGTACCAAGAATTGTCCCGGGCTAGGGCTGGCGATGCAAGGGCCGTAGAGGCCATCGCCATACCAATGACGAATTTCCGCATTATTTATTTCCCCTTTTTGCGAATTGGAGCCACCGAGTGAAACTTATCTAACTTTGCCTTGTCTCACTGGCAAGCGGCCTTTGGGCAGGAACTGTTGCAAGAATGTCGCGATTCCCGACCGATAGTTGCGAAATCTGGAAAGAGGTCTCTCCCATCACGCTGCCCAAACGCTGCGCATAGGGCCTAGTTCCCAGCAGTTCAGGAAAAAATCCCGAACGCCTTCAATAGGGTAATTAATTCTGAAATCGCTGTTCGCGCCTCGACATCGACAGTGCTGCCGCCATCCGGTCCAATTGGCGCGGAGTAGCTTTGCCAGCCGCCTGAGTATTGCAGCAGAGTTCCATCCGAGAGGCGTCGGACGGTCATCCCGTCACGTGCCTCGACGAAAGTCCATTGGGTGCCATCCCACCCGGCGAGCGATGCGTCACGGCCTGCCCATTCGCCAATGGCTGCCGGGCCGACAATATAACAGTCTCCCGCCGAGGGAGCGGAGGGCGGATCGGCTAGCTCTTGCTCGATTGCCGGATGGACCAGCAGGTCAAGGCGCGCAAGCGCCTCGTTGACAGTGAGCTCTTTCTGGGACTGACCCGAGAACAAGAGGGGCAGTGCGTACCGGGAAGTAATCGAAGTGAGGCTGGCGACTTGGGTCATGCTGGCTCCTTTAGCGAGTAATCAATCGAGCGTGCCGATGCCGAGCGGCCGCGAAAGGGCATGGCTTCCGCGCTGACGCACCCAGAACGGGAGTCCGGGATATTGGAGCCGAAGTATGCTTGCCTGATCACCGTCGATGGTGAGGCCGGGCTGGTTCGAGTCCCATTGGGCGGCAGGCTGATCAGGCGACCCAAGGCCGACGAGGTAGCTTTCCGATTGCTCGACCAAGGGGATTTCGACTTCGTCCGGCCACAGCCATTGCCCGCGCGCCCGGCGCCTCCAGGACAGGTGGATCGATCCATCGGTTCCTAGCGAAATGCGAGGATGGACAGGGCACGGCGGCCGCAGGCTGACGCCTGCGTTTTCAAGCGTGGCAGTCACGGGCTCTGTGTCTCCGAGGCCCAGTGCCGCCATCTCGGACCTGATTGCCCCGATCGTTTCTTCGCTCAGCGCGATGAGTTCGGCATCGAGCAATGTAATCGGGGTTCCCTGAGCGTGGCCCGAAAGTGCTTCGATCTCCGTGCCGCCGCGCCCTCGGAGCAGGCCCGTGAGGCGCCAGCGGCCTTCGCCCAAACGCTCAGCCTGCGAGAATTGGAGAACCTCGCTGCCGACCAACAGACGATTATCGCCCTGGGCAATGCCGGCCATGTTCGTTGAGTACAGCTCGCTTGCGGGATCGACGAGATTGACGGTGATCGACGCCCCTGCTTCGAACCGCAGCGCGCTCGAACAGGAGAGGGGTTCTGAGAGCTCGCCCATGCAAGCCCTCGACCCCACGATCTGGCCGGTCTGAACAAGTGCTCCGTCACGCACCGTGTAGAGTGCCGCGCCGTGCCAGTGTGGCGCGCTCGAGGTGGCCGCGGCGAAGGCTTTCCGCCCGTTCGGGTTGCCAATGCCATCCCAAGGCGTTTCGAATACGCGCAGGCTGGTCTCTCCTGCAAGCCGGTCAGCCGGTGTCCAGCTCGCACCCGGATCTGCTCCCGTTCCGTCGGGTCCAGTTGCACGATGGCGGGCCAGTTGTACCTCGACCCCGCGTTCACGCCATTCCCAGGCAGTTACCTTCCAGACCCCGGCGGTGGCTGGAATAGTAACCAAGCTTCCTGGTTCGAGTGCGGGGTCGAGCTCGGCGATCCGCCAAGAGAGGGTGTCGGCCATCCCGAGTGACCGCGCGCTTGCCTTGGATGCGAGCTCGCGTGCGTCGCCGGCCGTCAATGCGCCCGGGAACTGGTAAGTCCGGACCTGCCCATCGCCGCCGCCAGCATGCTGCATTCCCGGCTGATAGTCGCGTGCGGGGTCATAATATCTGAGTGCAGAGAACGACCGTTCCGTGCCGTTTGCCCGGGCATGCGACTGACCGCTTTGCCTGCCGAAGTCGCCGTCTTCCCATAGGGCGGGTTCCGGCAAGGCCATGGCGGTCGAGGCAGCATCCTCTTCGCCGGCCAACGAGAGGCCGGCTTCCCCGAGCTTGGGCGTGAGTGGATGGACGCGGTCGATTACTCCGATGACGTTTCGCACGCTCCCGCCCTCGTGATTGAAGCCGGTCAGCTCGGGAAAACGCGTCTCGGCATCGGCGCGGGTTCCGGACCCGGCCACGAGCTTCTCGACCACGTCAGATGCTCCGTCGGCGATGACCTCGAAACTGAGAGCAGGGATTCGATTTCCGAAGTCGGTCAGGTCGAGATCCTCGAAGACCACATAGGCACATCCTCTGAATGCAGGACACTGGGCGCCGAGCTTCGCGTGTAGCAGCGGGTCGACAGGCTGGTCGGCAAGACCCTTGTAGACGCGCATGGTGCCGCTGCTCTTCAGGTCACCCCCTGCACCTCGCAGCAAGTTGCCGTCCGCCCATATGCGCCCGATCCGATCGATCGGCCTGCTCGAGAGAGCCACGGCGAAACTCACCGAGTAGCTGTAAGTTACGGTCTTCGGCTGGCCCTTGCCGTTGGACTCGCTGCTACGGCTTTCCTGAAGGTCGGTGGACCAGATGATTGTGCCGGGGATCCGCATCGCGCCATAGAGTGCGGCAATCGGATTGCCATAGCTGGAACTGCTGACGGCGAGTTCCTTGAGGCGCGGCCCCTCGCGGTCGGGCGGACCGAACAACTCGTTGTCGATCGCATTGCCGGCAAGCGTGCCGACAATCTGGCCAAGAGGCCCGAGAAAGCTGCCAAGTGTGGAAAGGACGATTGTTGCCATGGTCTATCCTCGATTTTCGGCGAGACGCCAGTGCTTGCAGACAGGCCAGCCTTCGAAACCGGACTGGACGACAGCCCGACGCACGCCTGCATGTGCGTGAACGAAACGATTTGTGCCGATCGCTATCAGGAGATGGTGCTGTGCAGGCCCGGTTCGGACCAGCAGGACATCGCCACGCTTGGGCTCGCCGCCAGCCGGTCGAAGGCCCGATTGCGCCGCAGTCTCGAGGAAGCGATCGATATCGATATTGCGCAGCGCGTACCCCGTGGGCGAATGCACTTCGCCCCCGGCTCGGCCGAGCGCGCAGGCTGCGATGCCTATGCAATCGAGACCTGTCGCCGGGTCGCGTCCTCCCAACCGGAAAGGTGTCCCCACCAGTGCCTCCGCTTGCGCTGCGAAGCACTCGGCGAGCGATGTCATCGTGGTTGCGGATACTGCGCGAGAAGATCGTTGCCCGGGAGAAAGGGCTCCCCGCGAAAATTCACCGCATTGGCGAAACGTGACGCGCAGGTCGAAATCGTCTTGTCGCAGCCCTGCCGAACGCGAACCCGGTGCCCAGGCTCGAGACCCTGATCGAGCAGGTCTTCCAGCTCCAGGTATCCGCCGCGCAGGGAAATAAGTCGCGAAGTCATGCCTGTCAGCGGTCCATCCACGAAGCGAATCTCGCCGTGAACGTAAGCAGCGTGATCGCCGACCAAAAGAGCGATGCTGTTTGTTTCGAAGTCGACCGATGCGATGCTCGTTCGCAGCGAGAATGCTTCGGCCGGCAGCGAACAGGCGGGCCCACAGAATCTTGCCCGACACGAAGGGCTGGCGCGTGGAACCGGGTCAATGTCGAGGTCGGCCTTCGCCGAGCGCAACCGGGCCGAAAAGCCCGAAGCGTCCTGCCTTACCGATCCGATGGAGCCCGAATAGAGCGCGGCGGTCTCGAAGCTTTGCCAATTGATGACGCCGGTTTCCACGCGCGCATTATCAAAGCGTCCGGCAGAAAGGTCCGCGCTGCGAATGGTGTCGTGTGCCAGCGCGCCCTCGATCTCGGCCTCGTCGTCGGCAAGGTCTATCGTCTTGCGAATAGCCGAAGGCAGCATGCCGGGGGCTGCCCGATGCAAGATACCCTGAAACCAGATATCACGGTCGTGTGTAGTGAAGCCCAACGTCACGCCGTCGCGCCGGTGGATCCGCCAGTATGCGGCGACCGTATCGAGTTCGCTCTCGAAGAACACCCGGCTCATGAAGCCTCCCGGATCTCAACAAGGGGGACTGATGGTGCCTCGCCCGCTGCAAAAGTGGCCCCCGAGATGTCGAGGCGGTCTTCAGCGAAACGTACCGGCACGTCGAAGCGGAACCCCGCCCGAATTTCCGCGCCGGCGGATGGAGGAACATCGAAGCGGATCAGGCCTTTCCCGACATGCGTCCAACCGGACGCCGGAATCCCATCGATACTGACCAGTATGCTGCCGTCCTCCGGCCGGGTGATCGGCCTTTGCTGCTCACCGTAGTTCCGGCGCAGTTGGAAGTCGGCGGACAGACCGTCGCCGAGACCGATGATCTCGTCTTCCGCAGACGGTTCTCCTGCTCCGCCATTTGAACTGAAGTCATGGGGGTCGCGCAGGCGAAATCCTCGGGCCGGTCCGAACCGGGCGCGGAAGAAGTCGAGCAGGATCTCGCAGCTCGCTCTGTGAGCGCACGCCGGGACCGACGTCGTACCGCATGCGCGCATCGCTCCACAGGGCATTGCGCCGCTCGTGTCCCGAAGCGGTGACCGCAACGCTGGTCGAGAATTCGGGGCTCGCCGAGGCATTCGTGCCCAGCGACAGCGGATAGGTGACATCGTCGAAGGGGTTCACCTCGTCCTCCTCATAGGTTGGTAATCTCGTATATCCGTCGCGCGACACCTGCGGCAGCGCCCAGACAAAGCGTTGGTTCACGCCGCGCGCGCGTGCCTCATCGAGCGCATGATCGATGCGTGGCCAGAATGCGGGAGCATCCCCGGGGTCCAGTACGAAGCCGGCGAGATAATCCTGTTTTTCGATCGGATAGCCGAGCCGCGCATCGACAAAGTCCAAAGCGCTGCGGCGTGCTGCGTCTGCACCGGCGGTCAGCCAGTCGTAATCCTCCAACTGCAGCCGGTCGAAGGCGGGGTAGGCCCAGCCTTGCGGCAGGTTCGCACGGTACAACTCCGGCATTGCCGGATCGAGCACGGTCGGCGTGAAGGTCAGCAGGAGAACCTCGGCCTCGCCGGTAGCCGCGTCGCGCACTGCTTGGGCCAAATCGGCGGTTGCCTGCGCCAGCGCTTCGCCTGCACGATCGAGCAGGTCCTTTTGCGCATCGGACAGCGGCTTGCGAAGGTCCGTGATGGCGGGCTTGTTGGCGCCCCACGCTTCCTGTGCCTTGGCGTCGTAGATACACGGAGCGAAACTGTCAGGCTGAACCCACCACCAAGGCTCGCCGATCTGGAAAAGGACGTCCGCCCCCGCCTCCTCGAGCAGCGCGACAAAATTTGCCGCTACGAACTTCAGGAAATTGAGCGCAGCCGGGCGAAGAGGTGACAGCAACGTCGACGGCGGATCCCACCCGGTCCGGGCCGGGTGGCTGAAAACATCGCGCTGGTTGCACCAGCTTGGCGTATCCTGCGCCAGCAATTCGAACGAGAGCGAAGCAATGGGAGCAAAATCCATTGCGACCGCGCGGTTGAAGAAATCGGCGTGCCAGGCGCGGGCGGGTTCACACAGATCGCCGCTGAGATCGACCTGCATGTTGCTAGGGCTCAGCCGGTAATAGTGACTCATCCCGACATAGTGGACGATGCGCCCGCGATAGCCGAGCTGCTCGACTTGTCGCAGGAGCCTTGCCGGGGTCTGGTTGAAAGCGTCGTCATAAGCCGTTGCCATCTGCTCGCCATGGGCGGGGATCATGACATCGCCAATCTCGAGCATGGCGCGCTCGCCTTCACACGAAACCTCAGTGACCTCAGCCCAGCCATCGATGCGCGTGGAGAATTTCTCAGTCGACCCCTCGACATAGCCTTCTGGCGCGAGGCTGACGAACATACGATCTATATCGCGCGGATCGATTGCCTCGCCCGGCAATGCGTATCCCGATTGAAGCTCGGAGAATGGCAGGGTGATCTGCGCATCGCTCGGTGTACCGCTGGCGTAGTTCCACAGCCGTACGTACCACGAACGCGCAATGCCATTGGCATCGCGACCCTCAATTGTAAGCGTTGGTCCATTGGGCTGGTCGAGCTCGATGAGCCCGGAAGATCGCCAGCGGAAGCTCAGGACACAGTGCGAATAGTCTCGCTGGTTCTCATAGGCGAGAAGGGGATGGTCGAGCTTGTCTTCGCTTTCCCAGATCAATCCCGCGAGTTCGCCCTCGTGATAGAACTCGCAGTTCACGCGCATCTCGTCATGCGCAGTGGTGACGACACTTGCCATCATCGGGCGCGGGAAATTGACTGTCCAGAACCGCGGATCGAACCGCGGTATCCAGTCGGAATGTTGCCTCCGGCGTTCGGAAGCTAGCCAGAAAGCCATGTCTGCCTGCTCCTAATTGGCCAGGGCGCGCCGCACGGCGCTCGCCACCTGGCGCGAGGATCGCTGGAGCGCGGTAGGCGCGGACGCTCCGCGCGGCTGGGCGAGGTTGATCGAGACACGCACGTCGTTCCGCGCAGCTCCGATCGCAGCGGCTGTTTCGATCCGGCCTGCGCCATCGGGGACGAACAGTTCGGGACCTCGTTCGCCGACCAGATAGGGCCGGTCGGGGGAAACCAGGCCTCCGGTGGCACGTCCTGGAAGTCCTAAGAGACCGCTCAGCAAGCCTCCGACGCCGCCCTGCCCGCCGAGGCCGGAGAACAGTTGCCCGAGGCCTGTCGCCATGGCCTTTCCGGCGATCTCGTCGAGAACGGAAAGCGCGGTGCGTTTCAGCTCCTCGAAGCCAAGCTTCCCGTCGCGCAATGCGGCAGTCAGGCTTCGCTCCAGAACCTTGCCCGCCGAATCGAGACCTGGAAGCAGCGTGCCGTCGACTTCGCTCTTCATCCTTGCCACATCCTGCGCGAAGCCGGAGGTCTCGGCTCTCACCGAGACGACCAGCTCTTCGAATTCCTCATCCATTGCGATCCCTTTCGATCATGCGGTCAATCTCGGAGCGGCTCGGGGGCGCTGCGCTGGCCTTGCCCGGGCCTAGGCACGCGGCCAGTTCGGCCGGTGTCGCGGCCCAGAAGGTCGCGGGCGTCCAGCCGAGCAGGCGTGCGGAAAGCGCAGCGAGCTCCAACGTGTTGCCGTTGAAAGTGCGGTCCATTCAGCGACCGCGCAGCACCTGGCCGAGCAATAATTTGAGCGGCACCGATGCCTTGGCGAGGCCCATGTCGAGCACGGCCTCACCGACCTGCTCGCGACTGCAAGCGTCCTGCCTCTCGAGGCAATGCCAGAAGAGTGATGCTATCTCGGCCAGGCGAAGCTTTCCGTCGGCGGCGCGATCGACTAGCGCGAAGAGCGATCCCAATTCCTCTTCCGCGCGGCACAGGGCTTCGAAAGTGGGGCGGAGGACCATTTCCCGCCCGCCGACATGGATTGCCGCCTCGCCGCGCGCCTTACTTGCGGTCACGATGGCACCACTGCGCCAGAGCTTTCGAGCTGGAGCGAATAGGTGCGCTCACCATTGAAATCGCCCGAATAGTCGAGCCGCTGGACGAGGAATGCGCCCTGCATTTTCGCCCCGTCCTCGAAGCTCAATTCATAGTCGTCGAGCGTTCCGGAAAGGGCATGCGCGCGGATCGCGTTCTCGGCATCCGAGCCGAGGAAAATGCCTGAAGCGCTGACCGAAACCGAGCGTGTTCCTGCGCCGGACAGCAGTTCGCGCCAGCCCCCGCTGTCCTTGTGGGTCACCACCACGGTGTCGCCGTTGATCGTCATGTTGGTCGTGCGCAATCCAGCGACCGTTTCGAAGGCGACAGGGGTTCCGCCATCGCCGATCTTGAGCAGGAAGGCGGCGCCTTTTTGAGCTGTCATTGTGAACTCCTAGAGTGTCGAGAGAAGACGAAAGCGGTATTCGAGCAGCACTGCACGCTGCGAACGGGCGCGCCGCTCCACGCGGCTGCGCAGGAACTGGGTCGAGACGACCCGATAGGACGGCTGCTCGGGAGCGAGTGTCGCGATGCGCTGTTCGATCCGCTCTGCGATCTGGGACGTGCGCGAGGGTTCGTCGGTGCGGTCGACCAGCTCGAAAGCGACGCGGACCTCGCGCCCGTCGGTGGTCTTGGTCGACCAGTCCGCACTTGCGCTGGCCGCGATCGAAAGGCTCGGTGCCGGGGCTGGGGAGGGCCCCTCTTCGCGAATCGAATTGAGCGACGTCGCAAGGTCGGCATCGCTGCCCAACCATTCGATGAGAGCGGTGCGGAACGCACTTTCCATCACGATGATCCTCTTGTGAATGTCGGCCAGAGCACTCCCTGATCTCGCCAGTCGGAGCCGGCCGATGCATTATTGCGAATGCGCCGCTTGCCATGGCGGAAGGCAAGCGCGGTCGCCCGGCGCTCGAGTGCTTCTGCCAGCGTGGTCACAGCCTCAGCCTCCGCCAAGGCCGCCACAGCGCGGCAATCGAAGCGGGAAGGGGGCTGCGCCTGCCGTTTCGCGTTCCCGATAGAGATGGGCGGCATGGCGAATGATGCCCTGGCGCAAGCCTTCGTCTATCTCTTGCCATTCGCTCGCGAGGCCGGCGAAATATGTGACTTCGATCTGCGGTTCACCGATTATCTCGGGCAGCGAGAAGCTCGCTGTGCCATCGCTTGCAAGGTCGATCCGGTATTCGCCGGAAGAGAGTTCCCGGCGCTGCAGGCCTTCGAATGCTTCCGCACCCGTCAATGAGATGAATGGCCCGGCTTGGAGCGGCTGCGGCAGGAGGCTGGGCAGGACAGTCTCGCGCACTCCGGATTTCAAAGGCACGACACCGGTAAATCGTTCGCACAGCGCGATCGCGCTGGCGACGAGCGTGGTGAGGAGTTCGTCCTCGCCGTTCGTGGTGATCGACAACCAGCTCTTGAGCTCGGCAAGCGGCGCGCCCGACAGGCTCGCCGGGGCGGCAATGTTTTTCATGTACGGCTCGCAATGATGGGCGGGGAAGAAGTGTGCGCCCGCGCCGAAGGGGTGGCGGCGCGGGCGCTATTCGGATCAGGCTTCGATTTTCAGAAGCTTGATCGCATTGCTGTCGAGCACCTGGCCGCCCACGCGCTTGGTGGCGTAGAAGTGGACGAAGGGCTTGTTGGTGAAGGGGTCGCGCAGCACCTGTGTCGCGCTGCGTTCCGCGATTAGGTAGCCGTGGCGGAAGTTGCCGAATGCGATCGGATATTCACCGGCCGCGATATCTGGCATGTCCTCGGCCTCGATCACCGGATAGCCGAGCAGGCGGTCAGGCTGGCCCTCGACGAGGCCCGGCTGCCACAGGAAGGCGCCATCGGCGGTCTTGAGCTTGCGTACCTCGGCGAGCGTGGCCGAGTTCATTACGAAGCTCGCGCCCTGACGGTGGCCGGATTTCATCGTGTGGACGAGGTCGATCAGCTTGGCATCCGGATTGGCATCAAAGCCCGATGCGTCGCCCGAACCGACATACTGCAGCGTACCGAATGCGCGCAGGCTATCTTCTGCAGCCGAGACCGGCGTAGAGAGGAAACCCATCGGCTGGTCGACTCCGCTGCCGCCGACGAAGGCTGCACCCTCGGCGCGGGCGAACTCCATGGCGATCTCGCTGGCGAGCCAGTTTTCGAGGTCGAAGCCGGCATCGTCGAGCATGGCCTGAGAGGCAGCCGGGTTGGCGAAGAGTTCGCCCGTCGGCGGGGCGATCTCGGCGAAGTCGGGCGTGTCGGTCTCGGGGCGGGCTGCGGTCTCGCCGACCCAACCCGACGAGGTGCCGCCGGTCGAGATGAGCTTGCGATAGCCCGCACTTCCGGTCTGCACGACCTGGCTGATCGCGCGGATCGGGCTGATCTCCTGCAGTTCGCGGGCGATCATCGCGTCGATCTGGCGCGGGACGGCATAGCCGCCGTCACTCGGAACGGCGCCGCTGATCGACTTGAATTCGGCCGTCGCGCCGCGACGAAGGTAACCGTCGACGAAGCCCTTCACTTCGGGCGCGGCGTCCTCGGTTCCGCCGATTGCCGGACGCGCTGCACGGGTTGCAGCCTGGGCGATCTTGTCGACGCGGGTCTTCACCTCGTCGACATCGCTGCGCAGCGATGCGACGTCGGCTTCGGTCTTGTCCTGGCGGGCTACGATGTCGAAGCTCGCTTCGGCCTGGTCGGGGGTGGTCGTAGGGGTATCCATAGGGGCATTCACCTTTCTTGCGGGCATGAAAAAGCCGCCCGGAAGGCGGCGATGGGAAAGAGTTGGGAGAGGGTGTCAGGCGACGAAGTGCACGCGCGCCTCGTGTTGGAGCGGATGGGTCACCACGCTCACTTCGAAGAGTTCGATGTCGGCGAGGTCACGGCCCTCGGGTGTCCGGCGATAGGAGCGGGCCCGGTAGCCGAAGCTGAGGCCGCTCACGGCTCGTTCGCGCAGCAGCTTTGCGGCGCGGCCTTGGGGATTGTCGATACTGGCCACGATCCGCAGTCCGCGTTCGTCTTCGCCCGCGGTCTCCACCCAGCCGATCCGCTGGTCGGGACGGTGCTGCCAGTAAAGCGGGAAAGGGCCGCGACTTTCCGAGAGCGTGCGGGCGAAGGCGCCTTTGCGGATCGTGTCCTTCGCGGCATCGGCCACTTCGAAGAGAGCCGCGTATCCGGCTATCCTGAGCGTCACGATATTAGCTCGCTGAGGCCAAGGCGCACCGCGATCCCGACCAGCAGCAGCGCAAGCACCCCGCGCACCAGCCATTCGACGCCGGCCTTCCAGGCGGAAGCCTTGGCATCGCGCCATGCCGAGAGCAGCTCGCGCAGCTCGTCGATATCTTCCTGGGCATCGGCATCGTCGAGGCCGAGCCGCCCGAGCACGCGCCGCGCGCCGAGTTCCGAGCTTTCTTCGACGATCGCGCGCAAGGTCACGAGGTCGGCCCCTTGCGTATCGGCCTGCGCGACCAGCCGCGCCAACATGTCTTCGCGGGTCATTGGCTATCCTTTCTGCTCGCAAGGCCGAGCATTTCGCGCTTCTCATCTGCATCGAGGAAGTCCGCACTGCTCACCTGCGACCACAACTTCTCGCGGTCCTCCGCGAGCGCAGGGACACGGTCGAGATCGACGCTGGGAGCGGTGTCAAACCAGTCGGCGAGGCCCGATTGCAGGCCCTTCAGTATCTTCGAGATCAGCGGCAACAGGGTCAGGCGCCACAGGGCGCGGTTCGCCTCGCGGTAATTTGCATAGGTGTTGTCGCCCGGCAGGCCGAGCAGCATGGGCGGCACCCCGAATGCGAGCGCGATGTCGCGCGCCGCAGCGGCTTTCAGGGTCGCGAAATCCATGTCGGCGGGCGAAAGGCTCATCGCTTTCCAGTCGAGCCCGCCTTCGAGCAGCATCGGCCGCCCCGCATTGCCGCCGCCCTGGAAGGCCGCCTGCAATTCTGCCTTGAGGCGATCGAACTGTTCGGCGCTGAGGCCTGCGGTATCGCCGCTGTCATAGACCAGCGCGCCGGAGGGACGCGCGGCATTGGCGAGCAGCGCGCGGTTCCATTCCGATGCGGCATTGTGGATCGCGACTGCTGGCGCCGCGGCGGCGAGCGAGCCGGCGCCGTAATGGTCGTCGGTGGGGTGAAAGCTCTTCAGGTGGATGATGTTCGGCCACCCGCCTTCATCTTCGAGCGTGATTGTCAACGCGCGGTCGGCGAGGATGTAGCGATAGGCGCTAGGCCAGCCATCGTCCCCGGCCACCACCTGCACACGCTCGGGGCGCAGCGGATAGAGTTCGACCGGCACGCCCGCCGCATCCTTCACGATCTGGACATAGGCATTGCCATGGAGGGCGAGGTGCGCGGCGAGTACTTCGAGTAGCGGCTGCGAACCGCAGGAACATTCGACCAGCCGCTCGAGCCTCTCGTCGGGATAGGCGATCGGCGCACCGCCGACCCCTTCCGCGACGGTGCGGACTGCACGCTGGGCGACCGGATTGGCGAGATAGGCCTCTCCCACCTCGCGCGAATAGTCGAATGGCGAGCGGGCGGGAGTAACGTCGAAGGCGCTCGCCCAGGGCGAGATGAAACCGCGCGAGACAGGCACGCGCGATTGGCCCCCGCCCTTGAAGGGGGTGGCGAGACTGGAGAGGAATGACATGGGAATTCCTTGCTAGAGATTTCGAATGTTTGGCCGCGAGACCTTGCCGAGCATCAACTCCGTAAGTGCCCAGACCAGCGCATCGGCGCGGTCCGGAGAGCGGCCCGGGCCCTTGTACTCGCCGCCTGCCATCAGCCCGCAGAGCTGGTCCTCAAGCCTCGCGAACATGCCGGCATGGCCTACCCGCCCGGCTTCGTAGAGCGCGGCGACCGGTTCGGCGCGCGCGGCCTTGCCGCGGCTCGCGTGCACCAGCTTCAGGGGCAGCGAGATGTCCGCGGCGCGCAGCACGCTTGCCACCATCGCGCCGCCCTGGTTCGCTTCCGCCACCACGCGGTCGGCGTTCCAGGCGGCGACAGCTTGGGCGACCGCGCGCGCCCAGCGTTCGGGCGAGGCGGGGCCGATCGAACAATCCGCCAGCACCCGGCCTTCGCCTGCCTCGTCAAGCGCGCAGACCACGATACCGCATTCATCGCCATGCGCGCTGGCAGGGGGATCGACGCCGACCACCACGCGCACCGGAGCCTCGGCGCCAGTATCCGCGCGGCAGGCCTCGAGAAGCGAGCGGGTCCACAAGGCCCCCTCGACATCTTCGAGCATCTCGCCTTCCAGTTCCTGACGCCCGAGTGCCGACCCGCCGAACTGCCGGTCCATCGTGCCGATGAAGGCGGCGGGGAGGTTGGCGGCATTATCGAATGTCGAGCCCCTCGTGACTTCCACCAGCCCGCAGCCTTCCTCGAGCATGAGGCGGCGTAGCAGCGGCACGGGCCGCGGGGTGGTCGTCGCGACGATGCGCGGATCGTCACCGAGCCTCAACCCCATGAGCAGGTTGTCCCAGGCCTGCGTCGCGCGGTCGGATGCAGTAGACCACTTGGCGATCTCGTCGCACCAGGCATGCGAATGCTGCGGTCCTCTCAGCGTGTCAGGTTCGGCTGCCGAATAGAGCGTTGCCACCGCACCGTTTGGCCAGGTCAGGCGGCGGCGCGAAGGCTCGAACTCGGGCCGGTACATCGGCGGGCAGATGTTGAGCAGCCCGCTTTCGCCCTCCACCATGATGGCGCGCGCCTCGCCCAAATTGGCGGCAACGAGCGCGATATGCGCATCGGGATTGCCGATTGCCTGCTCGCGGACCCATTCGGAGCCCATGCGGGTCTTGCCGAAACCGCGACCCGCGCAAACGAGCCAGCACGACCAGTTGCCCTCCGGCGGCAACTGGCTGGCACGGGCCCAGAGCGACCAGTCGTAGGCGATGGCCGCCCGCTCACGCTCCTCCAGCCCCACAATGAGGCCTCGCATCGTTGCCTGGTCCTGATTGCGCAGCCACGCGAGGAACTCAGACGTCAGCTTCATGCGCCCTGTCCGGTTTGGCCCGCTTCCTGCCGGCGAGAGCCAGCTCGTTCTGCCGCATGGCCTCGAGTTTGCGGTTGAGCGAGGCGAGCACGCTGGCCTCGTCGCTGTCTTCGATCCTGGCGCGCTCGCGGGCCACGGTTTCGCGGTGAAGCGCGAGAAGCCTCAGCGCATTGGCAATATCGAACTTCGGGCCTTCCGGCGGAACGCCCTCGCGAAGGCGGCGCAAGGTTTCGAGCTCGAGATGCTCGTATCCCTCCAGCAACGCATCGCGCCACTGGCGCGCAAACTCGGGATCGGTCCGGCGCAGCTTGTACGCCCTGCTCGGATTGGCGCCGCAGCGCTTCGCGGCCTCGGTGACATTGGACGTTTCGGCGAGATAATCGAGGAATAGCGAGCGCCACTTGGTCGAAACCCGGCCATTTTCCCCTTCGCGGAATTGCGGGCGCATCTCCCTGTAAGCCCGGCGTTGTCCGGCCATGACATGCCTCCCGGTTGCGCGATGTCGCCAGACGCGAAAGGGCGACCGAATGGCCGCCCCTCCCGAGTGAATCACACTATCGCGATGTTCCCTGTATGTGCCAAAACAGCGTTACGATGTCAAGATAAAAGTGCCAAATAGGTTAGTTCGACAGGCGCTCCAACACGATTGCCAAGCTCGTGGCGCTCGCCTAACCCTTGGGCCGCCTTTTCTGCCCTGAGAGACCTCTCCTGCAATGATCATGAAACCGCTTCGCGGGCTCTACGACTGGACGATGGAAAAGGCGTCGCACCCGCATGCGGTGTGGTGGCTGGCGTTCTTCTGCTTCGTCGAATCGAGCTTCTTCCCGATCCCGCCGCATCCGCTCCTCGGCCTCATGTGCCTTGCCGAGCCGAAGAAGGCGGTAAAGTTCGCCACTGTCGCCACGCTTTCATCGGTCGCGGGCGCGCTGCTCGGTTATGCAATCGGCTGGGGACTGTACGACACGGTGGGCGTCTGGCTGATTTCGGTGCTCGGCCTGACCGAGGCATTTCCGGTCGCAGCTTGCCACCTCAAAGAATACGACTTCGAGGCAATCCTCATCGCGGGCGCGACTCCGGTTCCCTTCAAGCTGCTGACGATTACCGCCGGTTTCGTCGGTATGAACCTCGCGACATTCGTACTCTCGAGCCTGTTCGCCCGCGCGCTCATCTTCATGACAGTGGGTATCCTGTTCCGCGTCTTCGGCGCCCCGATCAAGCGAGTGATCGACAAGTACCTGGGCACAGTCACGACGATCTTCGTGGTCCTTGTCGTCGGCGGCGTCCTGGTGCTGACGCAGCTTGGGGGCAACGAGGATGAAGAGGGCGGGGTTTGCTCCGGCGCCCAGCTCGAGCAGGTCCAGTGACCTATTCGCTCCCGCGCCGCCTGACCGCAGAGGCGATCGGCAGCTTCTTCCTGTTCGTAGGCGTGATCGGCTCGGGCGTTATGGCCGAGGCACTGGCGCAGGGCGATGACGCGCTGGCTCTGCTCGCCAACACGGTCGCGACAGGCGCGATCCTTTACGTTCTGATCGCGATGCTGGGCCCTATTTCCGGGGCCCACTTCAATCCCGCGGTGACTTTGGCTTTCGCGCTCAGGCGCGAAATCGAGATCCGGCCGGCGCTTGCATTTGTTCTCGTCCAGATCGCGGCTGGAGTGATCGGCGCCTTTGCGGTCCACCTAATGTTCGACATGCCTATCCTGCAGTTCTCGACCAAGGCGCGCGCAGGCCTTGGCCAGTGGACCGGTGAATTCGTTGCGACCTTTGGCCTCGTCCTGACAATCCTCGTCCTGCTTCGCACGAGGGCGGAGGCCATACCCATGGCCGTCGCGCTCTACATCACTTCCGCCTACTGGTTCACCAGCTCGACCAGCTTCGCCAACCCCGCGATCACGTTGGTACGCAGCCTGTCCGACAGCTTTGCAGGTATCGCGCCTGCGGACGTGCCCGGCTTCATCCTTGCGCAGATTGCCGGAGCCATCGCGGCGACGGTTCTCGCCGGATGGCTGGTGAACTCCGGGAGGCAGGAAGACTAGTCCAGGGCGAAGCGCGCGAGGCGTTCGGAATCGGGAATCCGGATGCGTCCGTAGCCGCGCTCGATCAGCCCGCGACGCTGCAGGTCTTTCAGCGCAGCATTGGCAGTGGCGCGGGTCACGCCGAGAAGGTCGGCGAGCTCCTGCTGGGTGATGGTGACGCTGGCCCCGCCTTCGTCATCTCCGGCCATGGTAGCCAGTAGACCCGCAAGACGTGCAGGATTGGTGCCGTGCCTCAGGCCTGCAAGGATCGAGAGCGTGTCCTGCAACTGCTCGGACAAGGCGCCCAGCAGTTCTCGCGTCGAGGCGGGATAGTTCGCCAATGCATCGAGGAAGGGTCGTGCCGCGATGAGGCGCACCCGGCTCTCGCCGCGCGATATGGCGTCGACGATCCGCGGCTTTCCTGAAAACACGGCCAGTTCGCCATAGGAGTCGCCAGCGCCGAGCAAGGCCACCGCGCGAAACTCGCCATCGGGTAGGAACTGGCCGACGCGCACTGCGCCTTCCTCTATCAGCCAGAACCCGTCGGCCGGGTCGCCGCGCTGCTGGATGATCTGTCCGTCTGCAAATGTCCGTTCGCGCGAAGTCCTGATCAGGTGCGCCTGGAGCGCACTATCGAGCGCCGAAAACAGCATCGGCGTGACAAGCGAGCGCCGAGTCGCGCTCAATTGTAAAATTCTGGACATTATTGAGGCTGGATAAAGGCTAGGAGGAGATTCGACAAGATTGCCGGGAAAAGACCCATGCCTTCATCGACCATTGCCATCATCGCGATCTATTTCGGTTTCGCCGCGCTCGAGCTGTGGCGTTCGAAGCTGTTCTCGAAGGAAGAGCAGACCCGCGACGACGGGATCGTCGAGGCAGTCAGCATGGTTGTGCTGCTCGCTTTCACCCAGCCGATGGTGCTGTTCTCCGCAGCCGCGCTGGCAGGACTGGTGGCGCCGCAATACGAAGGTGCGCTTGCCGGAATCAACGTCTTCGCGGCGATCGGGCTGTTCCTGATCCTCGACGACATGATGCAGTATTGGTGGCACCGCGCGAGCCACACCTTCCCGTGGCTCTACAACCTCCACCGGGCGCATCACAACGCGAAGTACATGAGCGTGCGCCTCGTGTACCGCAACAACCTGTTCTACTATGCTATGATGCCCGGCATCTGGCTGTCGGGGGTGCTGATCTACCTCGGGCTCGGCTGGGTCTATGCGGCCTACATCGTGGTGAAGCTGCTGGTGATCACCGGAGCCCACTCGGACGTCGCCTGGGACAAGCCGCTCTACGCGATCAAATGGCTGTCACCGATTATGTGGGTGGTCGAGCGGACGATCTCGACGCCGGCCACGCACCATGCTCATCACGGCCGCCATGCCGAAGACGAGGCGACCCACTACAAGGGCAACTATGGCAACCTTTTGTTCTTCTGGGACGTGCTGTTCGGTACCGCGAAGATCACGCGCAGCTATCCGAAAAGCTACGGTGTCGAGAATCTCGCACCGGCCACACTCGGCCAGCAGCTGATGTGGCCCGTGTTTCCCGAGAACAAGATCGAACAACCGGTTGGAGAGGGGGCGACCGCCGAGGTCGCCTGAACGGAAAGGCCGGTCGGACTTCGATCCCCCGACCGGCCTTTCTAATCCGTCAGGTCATTTTAGCCCTCGAAGCGCGTCTCGAGAGTGATCTCTGCATTCAGCAGTTTCGAGATCGGGCAGTTCGCCTTGGCGTCGGCTGCCAGTTCTTCGAACTTCGCTTGGTCCATGCCCGGGATCTTCCCCTTGGTCGACAGGGCCGATCTCGTGACGGTAAATCCGTCATCCTGCTTTTCGAGCGACACTTCGGCACTGGTCGTCACATGACCATCGGAAAAGCCGGCCTCGGCGAGCTTGAAAGACAGCGCCATGGTGAAGCAGCTGGCGTGCGCTGCCGCGACCAGCTCTTCGGGATTGGTGCCCGGTGCATCCTCGAAGCGGGTGTTGAACCCATAGGGCTGGGCGGCGAGGGCGCCTGAGCCGGTCGAGACGTGGCCCTTACCGTCCTTGCCTAGTCCCTCGTAGGTCGCGCTGCCGGTGTTGGTCGTTTTCATATGCCAAGTTCCTTTCGCCAACCCGACGCATGATCGAAGCCTCGGTTCCAGCTACATCGCCATCATGATCTCGGGCGCGAACAGCGTCGCAAGGGAAAGCAACGCGGCGAAAGAACCGAATGTGCCGCCGAGGATTGTGAAACGGCTGGTGTTGATCTGGGTCTGCATTCTCGTTCTCCTGTGATTTGGGACACAGGAAGGTTCGACGAAAACGGCCCGCGGTTACCCGCGAGCCGTTTTGAGAATTGCGATGACAGTGATCGTTGCCGATCGGGCCGGGATCAGATGATGCCGATTTCCTTGCCCGACTTTTCGAAGATTTCGAGGATCTGGCCGACCTCTTCCTCGCTGTGTTCAGCACAAAGCGAACAGCGCAGCAGCGTCATGTTCGCAGGAGTTGCCGGCGGCCTTGCGAGGTTCACGTAGAGACCGTTGCGGATCAACGCTTCCCACATGGCCGCGCCCTGTTCGAGATCAGGCATGACCACGGCGATGATCGCGCTCTGCGGCTCCTCGGTGCCCAGCTTGAATCCGAGCTCGCGAAGCCCCTTGTGGAGGTTCTTCGAATTTTCCCAGAGGTGCGCGCGCTTGTTCGAGCCGTGCATCAGCTTGCGAATGCTGGTCTCTGCCGTCGCGACCACGGAGGGCGGCAGCGATGCGGTGAAGACATAGGGGCGGCAAACGAGGCGCATGATCTCGAACTTGGGATGGTTCGAGACGCAGAAGCCGCCGACGGTGCCCACGCTTTTGGAGAAGGTGCCGATGATGAAATCGACATCGTCGATCACGCCTGCATCTTCCACGACGCCGCGGCCATTGTCGCCGATGAAGCCCATCGAGTGCGCCTCGTCGACAAGGATCATTGCGCCATACTTCTTCGCGACAGCGACCATCTCCTTGAGCGGCGCGACATCGCCGAGCATCGAGTAGACGCCTTCAAGCACGACCAGCTTTCCGGCATCGGCGGGGATGCGCTTCAGGCGCTTTTCCATCGCCTCGATGTCGTTGTGCTTGAACGGCACGACCTCGGCCTGACCCATCGCACAGCCGTCCCAGATGCTGGCGTGGCTGTCGATGTCGAGGACGATGTAATCGCCCTTGCCCGCGATGGTAGAAATGATCCCGAGATTGGCCTGGTAGCCGGTCGAGAAGACCATCGCGTGGTCCATGTCGTAGAAGTCCTTGAGCGCCTGCTCGCACTCCTTGTGACCCTGGTAGGTACCATTGAGCACACGGCTGCCGGTTGTGCCCGATCCGAAATCGGCCAGCGCCTGCTTGCCCGCCTCGACCACGTCGGGGTCGAAGGTCATGCCCATGTAGTTGTAGGTGCCGAGCAGGATCGTCTCGCGGCCGTTGCAGATGGCGCGGGTCGGCGAGAGGACCTTCTCCATCACGAGGTTGAAGGGGTCGGTCTGACCGGTCGCCAGTAGTCCTTCGCGCAGCGCGATGATGTCGTCGAACTTGGAGAAGAGGTCCTTGCCCTCGCCCTCGAGTTCCTGCGGCTGGTCGGGCTGGGAAATGCCTTCGCTCATGAATCTGCCTGCAGCTTGCACACTGCGTCGACCAGTTGTCCGCAATTCTCGATCTCGGCCTGCTGGTTCATCGAGATGATGATGTCGAATTCGTCTTCGATCTCGGCGACGAAATCCATGACGGTGAGGCTGTCAAATTCCAGGTCGTTCTGGAAAGTCGTTTCCTCGGTGATCGTCACGCCCTTCTTGTTGAAGGGTTCGGCAAGTTCGCGGATCTTCGCGTCTACCTGTGCTCGGTCCATGAATGGGTCCAATTCTATCCTGTGCAGTGCGACCCGCTTATGCGGACCGTAACGAATGGGGCGGCAAAGCGGTTTCCGGGGCCGCTTGTCAAGCGCGAGACGCGGCTATTCGAATGCGCGCAGGGCCGCATCTAGCCGTCGAGCAGCTTGCGTACAGCCGCCATGAAAGGTCCGATCGACACCGGCTTGGCGAGATAGTCCTGTGCGCCCGCATCGCGGATACGTTCCTCGTCACCCTTGCCGGCATAGGCGGTTACGGCGAGAACGGGCACTTCGTCGAACTCCGCATCCGCCTTGAGCTGGGTGATGAGGTCGACACCGCTGACATTGGGCAGCTGGATGTCCATGATCACCAGTTCGGGGTGGAACTTCTTTGCCGTCGCCACCACATTGCTGCCATCCGAAACCGGCACAACCTCATAGCCGCTCGCTTTCAGCACGTCGCAGAACAGTTTGCGGTTGAGGTCGTTGTCCTCGACAACGAGGATTCTCTTTGCCACGGGGCCGAAATCTCCTGTCTCTTTCGAGGCAGGGCTTAGGAAATAGCGGAGGGACTGACAATTCCGACAGGCGACAAATCGGCGGATGGAGACAATCGCGCAGCCGAAGTGCTGGCGCTGGAAGCGCTCGGCTGGGCGCTGACCGAGGAACGACGCGCCGAACGCCTGCTGTCGCTGACCGGGCTCACGCCAGAACGCCTGCGCCACGGGATAACGGAACGAGCCGTGCAGGCCGCCGTTCTTGAATTTCTAGCCGGACACGAGCCGGACCTCATTGCTGCAGCCGACGCTCTCAACACCAGGCCCGAAGTGCTGGTTGCCGCTGCAAGGGAATTGAATGCATGAGTCGACCGCTGATTATCTCCGACTGTGACGAGGTGCTCCTCTACATGGTGGCGCCGTTCAAGGACTGGCTTGCCGAGACACAAGGCGTCGAGTTCCGCATGAGCGGCAACGATTTCAGCCAGGCACTGCGCTGGCATGACAGCGGTGAAGTGCTGGCGCCCGACCAGATCTGGAAGATGCTCGGCGGGTTCTTCGATACGGAAATGTATCGCCAGAACCCCATTCCCGGGGCGATTGAAGGCATCAACACCCTGGCTGAAGAGGCGGACGTGGTGATCCTCACGAACCTCGTCGACAAGCGGCAGGAAATGCGCCGCGAGCAGCTGGCGGGGCATGGCCTCAATGCGCGGGTCTTCACCAACCAGGGCCCCAAGGGACCGGCTCTGCAGAACATCCTTGCAGAATACCGGCCCTCGAAAGCCATTTTCATCGACGATCTCGCGCAGCATCACCGCTCGGCGCGCGAAACGATCTCCGAAATCACCACGCTGCACCTGTGCGGCGAACCCATGCTCGCCCCTCATATCGACTGCGCGCACACTTCGGGCCATGCCGATGCACGTATCGACAGCTGGGACGAGGCACTGCCCTGGCTGAGAGGGCAATTGGAAAGGGAAACAGCATGAGTGTTCACGAACGACTTCGGGAAATGGGCGTCGAACTGCCCGACGCCGCCGCACCCGTAGCAAGCTACCAGCCCGTCGTGGTCGACGGGCACACCGCCTACGTTTCGGGCCAGCTGCCTTTCGTCGACGGCAATCTCGTCACCGGCAAGCTCGGCAAGGACGTGTCGCTGGAGCGCGGGCAGGAAGCGGCACGCGCGTGCGGTCTCATGATCCTCGCACAGCTCGAGGCTGCCGGCCTGCTCGAACGCGTCTCGCATATGGTGAAGCTCGGCGGTTTCGTTGCCTCCACGCCCGATTTCACCGATCAGCCAAAAGTCGTGAACGGCGCTTCGGACCTGATGTTCGAAGTCTTCGGCCATCCCGGTAAGCATGCGCGCAGTGCGGTCGGCGTTCCTGTGTTGCCGCTCGACGCCGCGGTAGAGGTCGATGCGATCGTTGCTCTCAAGGCTTGACCGACTGATCGTCAAGGCGCCCGATCTTGAGCGGGTCGGGTGGCTCCGCGACTGGACTTATGCCCACCGCGGATTGCATTCACCGGGCGTGCCTGAAAACTCGCTTGCCGGTTTCGCGCTCGCAGTGGAGCGCGGGCTGGGGATCGAGTGCGATATCCAGCGCAGCCGCGATGGTTGCGCGATGCTGGTTCATGACTGGGAGCTCGACCGGCTGACCGCAGTCAGCGGTCCGCTGGCCGATCACACCGCTGAAGAACTCGCCCAGATCGCTTTCCTCGACAGCGAGCACATGCTTGCGCGGCTCGACGACCTGTTGCCGATCGTGGATGGCAAGGTGCCGATCCTCGTCGAGATCAAGTCGCGCCGCGGTTATGATGTCGCGCGAAGCTGCGAGGCGGTTGCGGCCGCGCTCGAGGGCTATGCGGGACGCCATGCGGTGATGAGCTTCGATCCGCGGGTCTGCGCCTGGTTCGCCAGGAAATCGCCGGAGACGATCCGCGGGCTGGTAATGCGTGAAGACGAGATTGGCATGACCCAGAAGGCCTGGCAGCGCCACGTGGCGCTTTGGGCCGCGCGTCCCGAGTTCATCGCCTATCATGTCGCCGCCTTGCCCAATCCCATGGTTGCCGGTCTGCGCGAGCGCGGGTTGCCGGTGCTGACCTGGACGGTCAATTCACCGGAAACACATGCCAATGGATCACGCCATGCAGATGCCCTGATCGCCGAGGGAGACGGGCTGGCGTGAGCGAAACCGGGCTAGCAGCGCGTATTGCCAGTTCGGTGGGCAGTATCGATGCCGCTGCATGGAATGCACTTGCCGGCGACAATCCCTTCGTCAGCCACGAATTCCTGACGGCTCTGGAAGATTCCGGAAGCGTGGGTCCGGGGACTGGTTGGCAGCCCGTGCCGATTGTTATCTCCGCCGATGACGGACCGCCGCTCGCAGCCATGCCGGCCTATGCTAAGGGCCACAGCCAGGGCGAGTATGTCTTCGACCATGCCTGGGCGGATGCCTATCTGAGGGCAGGGGGCAACTACTATCCCAAGCTCCAGATCGCCGTGCCGTTCACGCCCGCCACGGGGCCGCGCCTGCTACTGTCCGATCCGGCCCTCGCAACTCCGCTGCTTTCGGCGGCCGAGCAACTCTGCCTGCAGAACGATTTCTCGTCGGCCCATGCGACATTCATCGAGCCCGAGCAGCGCGAGCTCTTCGAGCAGGCCGGTTGGCTACCGCGCAGCGACATCCAGTTCCACTGGCTCAATCGCGACTTCGCGACCTTCGACGACTTCCTCGCCACGCTGACCTCGCGCAAACGCAAGGACCTGCGCAAGGAACGCGCGGCGGCGCAGGAAGGGCTGGAGATCGTTCGCCTGACCGGAAGCGAAATTCGGCCCGAACACTGGGATGCCTTCTGGCATTTTTACCAGGACACCGGCGCGCGCAAATGGGGCCAGCCCTATCTTACGCGGGCCGCATTCGACCTGTTCGGCGAACGGATGGGCGACCGCATCGTGTTGGTGCTGGCGATGGAGGAGGGTGTGCCTATCGCAGGCGCGCTCAATTTCGTCGGGGGAGACGCGCTCTACGGAAGATACTGGGGCTGCACGAAGCACGTCCGCTTCCTGCATTTCGAGCTTTGCTATTACCAGGCGATCGATATCGCCATCGAGCGCGGTCTAGCGCGGGTGGAGGCGGGCGCCCAAGGCGGGCACAAGCTGGCCCGCGGCTACGAACCGGTCGAGACCATTTCCGCGCACTGGTTCGCCGATCCCGGCTTCCGCGCGGCGGTGGCGGAGTTCCTCGAGCGAGAGCGCGAAGGCGTGGCCGTCGACCGCAACTATCTCGAGCGAAGAACGCCCTTCCGCAAAGACAATTGAATCAGGCAACCTTGCGCGAACCGTCGAGCAGCCATTCGCGAGCGCGGCGTTGTGCCTCGGCGATTTCGCGGGCGGTCATTTCGTCGGAGATATCAGCACGGCACCAGGCAGCTTCCTCGTGGCCCTTCGATGCCGCGATATTAAACCATTTATGGGCTTCGATCATGTCGACGCTGCAACCGTGGCTTCCGGTCGAGTAAGCAACCCCCAGCGCATAAAGCGCATCGATGCTGCCATTCGCATAATCACTGAGATGCTCCGCGATGGTGACCATCGCCTCGTCACTTTGTTCGATGCGGCCGGCGCCGCCTTCGATCGACTTGAGTTCCATTTGCTTACTCCCCCGAGTTTCGACCGGCTCCCCTGCCGGACAAGCTCAAGTTCGGGGGTTATGGTCAATAAATGGTTAACGTCGGCATCAAGACTTTCGCCATGTCTCGATCCGGTAGGCTGAGCTTAATCTGTCACAGGGTATGGAAGGAATCTGGAAAGGCGCTTGTGCGCGTCCGGTGGCCCTCCTATAGGCCGCGCCATCGGAGCGCTGCGGTACCGGAAAAATCCGGACCGGCGGGTCAGGCGGCTCTTCGGGATACGATTTGGGTAGAAGGGTAAAGGGCTCAATGGCCACTTCGGCGTCGAATGTTTCCGAAAAACTCGCGAAAGCGAAGGCTGCTGTCGACAAGGACTATGTCCCGACAGACGATGAAGAATACATGGGCGAAAAGCAGCTCGACTATTTTCGCGTGCTGTTGCTCGACTGGAAAAAATCCATCCACGATGCGGCGGGGCAGACCTTGCAGTCGCTGCAGGAAGGCCCGATCCGCGAGCCCGACCTCAACGACCGCGCCTCTTCCGAGACAGACTGGGGTATCGAGCTGCGTACGCGCGATCGCCAGCGCAAGCTGATCTCGAAGATCGATGCAGCGCTGCGCCGGATCGACCAGGGCGAATACGGCTGGTGCGAAGTGACGGGCGATCCAATCGGGCTTCGCCGCCTGATCGCAAGGCCGGTCGCCACGATGACGGTCGAGGCGCAGGAAGCCCATGAAAGACGGGAAAAAATCTCTCGCGACGACTAAGGTGTCCGCCTGATTTCTTGCCAAATTAACCACCTTGCATAACCGACAGTTATCGTCGGATTGCTAGGTGTGCGTGCTAGGGATCGCCAAGGGCGGGTTTAGAACGAACAAAGGGAAGCGCCTCAATGTCGGCAATCGAAACGCGCGGAGTGAAACGGGATAGCCTCTTTTTGATGGCTGAACTTCAGCCCGAGGGAGCGACCGAGCCCGAAAAGGTGAAAATCCGCAACCTGTCCGATACGGGCATTCTGGTCGATACCGCATCGATACTCGATCGCGGCGACCGCGTGATCGTCAAGCTCAAGACCATTGGCCCGGTGGCCGGTCGCGTGGCTTGGACGCAGGGCGTGCGTGTCGGCATTTCCTTCGACGCACCGATCGATTCCCAGGCCGCAAGACAGCCGGTGCACTCGGAAAACACCGAGGCGCCCCGCTATGCGCGTCCGGCAGTTGCACCGCGAAGCTCGGACTGGCGCGTCCGCCCGCTCTAGAAAGGGCGCTTGCGCCTTCGAGGCGGGGTGCTACTCCCGCCCAATGATCCGTCCGGCTTTCGCCTTGCTTGCCTCTTTCGCGCTCGCGTCCTGCGGTGTCGCGCAGGACGACGGTGTGGTCGATATCGCCTATATCGAGCCAGCCGCCGCCGGGGTGGATAGCGGAGAATCTTTCGCGGGACGGCGGGCGGTGCTCGCTGCGAGCAGGCAGGGCCTTGTGCGGTTCAATGCCGTGGGAGAGGTCGTCCCGGCGCTCGCCGAGCGTTGGATCGTCACCGATGACGGGCGCAGCTACATCTTCCGCATTACCGAATTCGACCTTCCCGACGGTTCGCGCCTTACCGCGCAGACCGTAGCCGCCTCGATCCGCCAGACGATCCGCAATGCCCAAGGGACCAGCCTCGGTCTCGATCTCGCCAAGGTTACCGACGTCAGGGCGATGACGGGCAGGGTCATAGAGATCCGCCTCACGAGCCCGATGCCGGCTTTCCTGCAGCTGCTTGCGCAGCCCGAACTGGGCGTTTCGATCGCGGGCGGGCTGGCCGGACCGATGTCTCTCGAAATGGACGGGGAAACGCGGGTCCTGGAAGCGATCCCGCCGGAAGCCCGCGGCTTGGCTGAGCAGCCCGGATGGGAAGACATGACCCGAACCGTCGCTGTTACGCCGGTCGCGGCGGAACAGGCAGCCAGGGACTTTGCGCAAGGCGAGTTCGACATGATCCTCGGCGGGCGTGCAGCCTCCCTGCCGCTGGCGATCACCGGGGCACTCGCACGCGGGACGGTCCGGCTCGATTCCCCTATCGGCCTGTTGGGGTTCGAAGTAGCGCGTCAGGAGGACCTACTGTCCAGTACGGCAGGCCGCGAAGCTGTGGCCATTGCCATCGACCGTTCGGCCATGGTCCAGCAACTCAATCTCGGCGGCTGGGCCGACACGACCCGCATCGTGCCGCTGAACCTGCCCGGCTACGGCGAGGGGCTGGAGGAGCGCTGGTCCTCCCTGACCCTCGACCAGCGCCGCGCCCGCGCTTCGGCAGCCGTCTCGAGCTGGGAGAACGCCAATGGCCGCGATGCCGCTTTCACCATCGAATTGCCGCAGGGCCCCGGCTCTGACCTGATGTTCGCCTCGCTTCGCAGCGACATGGAACGGGTCGGCATCGCGGTTTCGCGCGCTGCACCGGGCGAAGGCGGGCACCTCGTGCTCAAGGACGAGACGGCCCGCTACACCGGCGCTCGGTGGTTCCTGAACCAGTTCAATTGCGCTGTGTCGCCGGGCGTGTGCTCGGAAGACGCCGACTTCCTCGTCCAGCTTGCCCTCGATGCCGCGAGCCCCGAAGAAGAGGCCAGCTATCTTGCCGAGGCAGAGACGACGCTGCTGGCGACCAACCTCTATATCCCTCTCGGCGCGCCGATCCGCTGGTCGCAAGTCCGCGCCGGCGTAGAGGGCTTTGCCGAGAATGCCTGGGCTTTCCATCCCTTGTTCCCGCTCTCGCGCGCCCCCATCTAGGTCGCATGGAAGACAATCGCCTCAAGCCATACACGCCCGAAACGTCTGCCTCGGATGGTGCGGCCAGCCCGTTGCGCTTCGATTTCCCCACGGGGAACGACCCGCAGTCCATCCGCAAGCGGATCGAGGCGATGGAAATGATCCTCGAGCGCAGTTTCGTGCTTCCGGGCACGAACTACCGGATCGGCCTCGACTCGATCGTCGGCCTCATCCCTGTCGTCGGCGACATCATTACTGCCGCCATGGGCAGCTATCTCGTGTGGGAGGCGAGGAACCTCGGACTGCCGCGCTGGAAACTGTGGCAGATGATGGGGCGGATCGGCGTCGATAGCGCGGTCGGCTCGATCCCCGTGGTCGGCGATGCCTTCGACCTCGTCTACCGGTCGAACACGAAGAACCTGAAAACGGTCAAGAAGCACCTCGACAAGCATCATCCGCAGACGCGGGTCATCGACCAGTAGTTTCATGAGTGACGAATGCGCGCTAGGGCTCACGCCCATGGCTTCAGACGTCACCTATTCGAGCTACCTCGACCTCGAGCGCATCCTCGCCGCACAGCATCCGGCCAGCGATGCCCATGACGAAATGCTCTTCATCATCGTCCACCAGGCCAGCGAGCTGTGGCTCAAGCTGTGCCTCCATGAACTTTTCGAAGCACGCGAATGTATCCGCGAGGACCGTTTGCGTCCCTCCTTCAAGATGCTTGCCCGCGTGGCGCGCGCGCAGGGCCAGCTGATCCAGAGCTGGGACGTGCTCAGCACGATGACCCCGCACGATTATTCGACCATCCGCCCGCACCTCGGCGGGTCGAGCGGTTTCCAGAGTGCGCAGTACCGGATGATGGAATTCCTCCTCGGCGGCCGAAATCCGGACATGATCACCATGCACGAGGCGACGCCCGACGTAGCCGAGAGCCTCCGCGAGGAACTCACCCGCAAGAGCATCTACGCCGAAGCAGTGGCACTTCTCGCTCGCCGCGGTTTCGACATCCCTGCAGAGGTGCTCGAGCGCGACCACGGCAGCCCGTGGGTGCACTCACCCGAAGTCGAAGCGGCCTGGGCAGAGATCTACCGCGACCCCAAGGAATATTGGGACCTCTACGAGCTGGCGGAAAAGCTGGTCGATCTCGAATATCATTTCCAGCGCTGGCGTTTCGGTCACCTCAAGACCGTCGAGCGGATCATCGGCTTCAAGCGGGGGACGGGCGGGACTCCGGGCGTGCCTTACCTTGCCGGCGTGCTCAAGGCGGCCTTCTTTCCCGAATTGCTGAGCGTGAGGACCGCCATATGAGCTCCTACAAGAGCAAGCGGCTGGTCTGGGACATCAGCCAGGTCCTGCGTCCCGGACTGCCGGTCTGGCCCGGTGATACCGACTTCGCTTTCGAGCGCACCTGGCGGATGGACGAGGGCTCGCCGGTTAATGTCGGCCGGATGACAATGAGCACGCATTCGGGCACGCATGCCGATGCGCCGCTGCACTATTCGCAGGAGGGTATCGATGCAGCGAGCATGGAGCTCGATCCCTATATCGGCACCTGTCTCGTAATCGACGCGCGCGGCGTTTCGGGCGAAATCGATGTCGCCGACCTGCCGCATATCGACAGTGTCGATCGCGTGTTGTTTCGCACATGGGAAACCTTCCCGCATGACGATTGGCGCAGCGACTGGACGCCGATTGCCGCCGAGACGATCGAATGGCTCGCGCTGCAGGGCGTGAAGCTAGTCGGGACCGACGCGCCGAGTGTCGATCCGCAGGAAAGCAAGACGATGGATGCACATTACGCGGTGCTCAAGCACGATATGCGCATCCTCGAAGGGCTGGTGCTCGATGACGTGCCCGAGGGGCGCTACGAACTCATCGCGCTGCCCCTGAAGGTCGGCGGCGGAGATGCGGGGCTGTGCCGTGCGATCCTGAGGGAACTGGCCGAATGATCGACCGCGCGAGAACTCTCGATGCGGGCGACCCGCTGCGCGACTATCGCGAGCGCTTCGATGTGCCCGAGGGCGTGATCTATCTCGACGGCAATTCGCTCGGCTGCCTTCCCAGCGCTACACCGGCGCGGCTCGAGCAGGTCGTGCGCGAGGAATGGGGCAGCGATCTCATCCGCAGCTGGAACAACGCCGGCTGGATCGACATGCCCGCGAAACTGGGCGGCAAGATCGCGCCTCTGATCGGCGCACAGCCGCATGAGGTGATCGTCGCCGACAGCGTATCGGTGAACCTCTTCAAGCTGATCTCGGCAGCTCTCGCCCTTCGGCCTGGGCGCAAGGCCGTGCTCAGCGAACCGGGCAATTTCCCGACCGACATCTACATGATCGAGGGGCTGCAGAAACAGGGCCTCGCCGAGCAGCGGCTGGTCGAGCGCGTCAAGCTTTTGGACGCGCTGGACGAGGAAGTTGCTCTGCTCCTCCTCACCCATGCTCATTACAAGACGGGCGAGCTGTTCGACATGGCGGCACTGACCCGCGCGGCCCACGAAGCGGGTGCGCTGGTGCTTTGGGACCTCTCGCACTCGGGAGGCGCACTGCCGGTGGACTTGGGCGGCTGCGAGGCCGACTTCGCGGTCGGCTGCGGCTATAAATACCTGAACGGCGGTCCCGGCGCGCCTGCCTATGCCTTTATCGCGCAGCGCCACATCGCGGACACGCAGCAGCCGCTTTCGGGCTGGATGGGCCACGCCGCGCCCTTCGCCTTCGACGACGATTACCGGCCCGCGCCGGGCATCGAGCGCCTGTTATGCGGCACGCCCGGCATCCTCGGTCTCGCAGCGCTCGAAGTGGGTGTCGACCTGATCGCCGAGATCGGTGTCGAGCAACTCTACGCCAAATCGCAAAGGCTTTCCGAGTTCTTCCGCCAGTGTCTGGCCGAATATGGCGTGAAGCTGGATCTGGTCAGCCCTGACGATCCTTCGACGCGCGGTAGCCAGCTCTCCTTTCGCCACGATGAGGCCTATGCCATCTGCCAGGCCCTCATCGCACGCGGCGTCATCGGCGACTTCCGCGATCCCGATATCCTGCGCTTCGGCTTCGCGCCCGCATACCTTCGTTTCAAGGACATGGCGGAAGCCGCGGGGCATCTGGCCGAGGTGCTCGAAAGCGGGGAGTGGCAACGCGACGAATTCCGCACCCGCTCTGCGGTAACCTGAGCTACTCTTCCAGCTCGATGTCCCAGTAGAGCCAGTCGCGCCACGTCTCGTGGAGGTAGTTCGGCGGGAACTGCTTGCCGTGTTGCTGCAGCTGCCAGTGCGTCGGGCGGATCGGCTCTGAGTAGAGCTTCATGCCAGCCTGCTTCGGCGTGCGGCCACCTTTCTTCATGTTGCAGGGCGCGCAGGCGGTTGCGATGTTCTCCCACGTGGTCTTCCCGCCGAGGCGGCGCGGGACCACGTGGTCGAAGGTGAGATTGTTCATGTCGCCACAGAACTGGCAGGAAAAGCGATCGCGCAGGAACAGGTTGAAGCGAGTGAAGGCGGGGAACTCGCTCGGCTTCACATATTGCTTCAGCGCGATCACGCTTGGGATCTTCATGTCGAGATTGGGTGAATGCACCTCGCGATCATATGTCGCAATCACGTCCACCCGATCTAGGAAGATCGCCTTGATGGCGGTCTGCCATGGCCACAGGCTTAGCGGATAATAGGAAAGCGGCGTGTAATCCGCATTCAGCACGAGGCTGGGGCAGGACTGGAGGTTCCGAGTGGGATCCTCTTCCGCCGAGCGGAACGTCGCAGCTCTCTCGATCAGTTCGGCCTTGAACACTTCTTGCGTCCCTCCCTGACTGCGTCGATACATCCATGCGCACATTCAAGCGTCAAGACCGTTACACACTGTCTATCCACAGACTTATCCCGTGCCTATGCACAGAAGGCGCGTTAGGAGGCCGGCATGGTGGTTACCCGTTTTGCTCCCAGCCCCAATGGCTCGCTGCATCTCGGGCATGCCTATTCGGCCGTTGTCGCGCATGACCTTGCGAAGGAGAGGGGAGGGCAGTTCCTCCTCAGGATCGAGGACATAGACGGGGATCGCTCGCTGCCCGACAAGCCCGACGAGTTTCGCGAGGACCTCGCCTGGCTCGGGCTCGAATGGGAGGAGGTGCCCGCCCAATCGACCCGGCTGGAAAGCTACGAGGAGGTCGCGCGCGACCTGCTGCACCGCGGGCTGCTCTATCCCTGCACATGCACGCGCAAGGAGATCAATGCGCTCAAACCGCGCATGGGACCGGATGGCGCGATCTATCCGGGCACCTGCAAGGGCCGCTCGCTGGTCATGGACAAGCCGGTCGCGCTGCGGCTCGATTCCGACCGTGCCATGGCGGAACTCGGCGAGCTTTTCTGGGAGGACGAGAACAACGGCACGCAGATCGCTGACCCGCGGATTTTTGGTGACGTGGTGCTGGTGCGCAAGGATGCGCCGGCAAGCTACCACCTCGCCGCGACGCTCGATGATGCGGCCGACGGGGTGACGCTCGTGACCCGCGGGCAGGACCTCTTCGCGATGACGCACATCCACCGCGTCCTGCAGGAGCTGCTGCACCTGCCCGTGCCTCACTGGCACCACCACCCTATCCTGATAGGCGAGGATGACCAGAAACTCGCCAAGCGCCGCAATTCGCCAAGTCTGGCGGACCGCCGCGCAAAGGGCGAGGACGGGCGCGAATTGGCGGGGCGCATCCGGCGCGGCGAATTCCCTGCTGGAATTACGCTCGCGAGTGCCTAAGTAGGCGGCATGAACACTTTCTTCATCATCGTTTTGCTCTTGGCCATGATCATGGTCGTTGTCTCACTCGTGCGCGGTGTGGTTGCTTTCCTGAAAAGCACCAAGATCGATCTCGAGAGCGGCGAACAGGTCGATGCCACGGAGATGCAGCTCGCGCAGAACAGGGCCATGATGGCCCGCGTGAAGTGGCAGGCCGTGGCGATCGTGGTGATTGCCATCATGCTCGCGGTCGCCAACTGACGCGCGGCCCCTCGTGGTCAAGCTAACCAAGATCTACACGCGCACCGGCGATGACGGGACCACGGGTCTGGTCGACGGATCGCGCCTGCCGAAGCATGCCGCGCGCATGGAAGCCATCGGCGCTGTCGATGAGGCCAATTCGGCCCTCGGCGTAGCTGCCGTCGCCTTGGAAGGCTCCCAGCACGCCGACGCGCTCTTCCGTATCCAGAACGACCTGTTCGACCTCGGCGCGGACCTTGCTACGCCGGCACCGAAGGGTGACGATTTCGCCCCGAGCGAAATGGTCCTGCGTGTCGTGACGGCGCAGGTGGAATGGCTGGAGAAAGCCATCGATGCGCTCAATGCCGACCTCGAACCGCTGACGAGCTTCGTCCTACCCGGTGGCAGCGAAGCATCGGCGAGGCTCCATATCGCCCGTGCCGCAACGCGCCAGGCAGAGCGTGCGATGACCGCCATGGCGTCGGTCGATGCGACCAATCCGCAGGCGCTCGCCTATATCAACCGGCTCTCCGACTACCTCTTCGTCCTCGCCCGCGTGGCGAACGATGGCGGCAAGCGCGACGTAAAGTGGATTCCCGGCGCTAATCGCTAGCCAAGCCTCTGTCCCCTCGCTAGACCGCGCGCTTTGCTGCACATGCGAAGGGATTTCTCGATGAGCAAGACGATCGCCATTATCGGCGCTGGCCAGATGGGCTCGGGTATCGCGCAGACGATCGCCCAGCACGGGATGGACGTGCTGCTGGCGGACGTCAGTCTCGAAGTGGCCGAGAAATCGGTTGCCGGTATCGACAAGGCGCTCGGCAAGCTGGTCGGCCGCGGCAAGATCGAGATCGCCGACGCAGAAGCCGCGATGAAGCGTATCACCCCCGTCGGCGATTACGATCGCATGACCGAGGCAGACTTCATCATCGAGGCAGCGACCGAGAAAGAAGAGATCAAGAAGGTCATCTTCGAAAAGGCAGGCCAGAAGCTCGGCGCCCATGCCGTGATGGCTTCGAACACCAGCTCAATCCCGATCACCCGCATGGCGAACTATTCGCCCGACCCCGCTCGCTTCATCGGGCTGCACTTCTTCAACCCCGTGCCCGTCATGGGCTTGATCGAAGTGATCCCGGGCCTCGCGACAAGCGACGAGACAACCGCTCGCACCAAGAGCTTTGCCGAAAGCCTCGGCAAGGAAGTGGTGCTGAGTCAGGACGAACCCGGCTTCGTGGTCAACCGCATCCTGCTGCCGATGATCAACGAGGCCGTCTTCGTGCTCGGCCAGTCGACTGCAGGCATCGAGGATATCGACAAGGGCTGCCGTCTCGGGCTCAACCACCCGATGGGTCCGCTTCAGCTGGCCGACTTCGTCGGTCTCGACACCTGCCTCGACATCCTGATGGTGCTCTACAAGACCACCCGCGACACTAAGTACCGCCCCGCGCCGCTGCTGGTGAAATATGTGGAAGCCGGATGGCTGGGACGCAAGACCGGCCGCGGCTTCTACGACTATTCGGGCGATGTCCCCGCGCCCACGCGATAGGAACTAGCGGCCCCTGCCACCCGTTGGTTGTGCAAAGGAGAATTTGCATGACCGAACGCAAGGTAGAGAGTCAGGAAATGCGCCAGTCGGGCCTCGCGCCCGAAACGCATAATGACGAGCAGGACGACCATCGCAGCCAGGCACAGGAAGTCGCCGAACAGGCGCGGCAGCTGACCAGCGAAACCGGATCACCCACCGAAAGCATCAAGGGCGATAACAAGTCCGGTCTGATGGGTGATTCCACGCAGGATACCATCGATCACATGCGCGACATGGAAAGCTCGGGCCGGATCGACATGGACGCCTATCGCGGCGAACCCAACCATGACGATAACGAAGGCAAGTACGGCAAGAGCAACGAAGTCGATCCGGACATCCCGAACGAAAACGACTAATCAGTCGACCAAATTCCCGTCATTGAGGATCCACAGGCCCGCGGTAAGGATCGCGGCGCCTGTGGCCACGGCATAGGCCATGATCTTGAAGTTGGGGGTCGGGATGGCCTCGAACTTGTGCGGGTCGAGCCTCTGCAACGTTCTGCATGCTCGCCGCTCCGCCGTAACCGCCAACCAGGCTCCACCGACGATGAACATGGTGGCGATGGCCTTTGCAAGCCATGGCGGCTCGAATTCACCGAATACAGCCCGAAAGCCCAGTCCGATGCCGATTGCGGCAAAGGCGGTGCGCATCCAGCCCGCAAAGGTCCGCTCCATCGCCATGATATTGCGGTCCTCGGCGAGGTCGGTGCGGAACTCCGCCCACTCTGTGCTCTTGTCCTTGCCCTTAGGCGGATCGTCCTGTGCCATGCTTGTCCAAGCGGATGAGCGCCGCGAGGGTTCCGCCGATCCTACAGGGGGTCCGTAGTGACAAAGGGCTCGGTATCGTTGACGAGATAGCTGTTATCAGGCGGCGTGGTGTCTGCAGGGCCGTCATTCGAGCCTGCCGCAGCATACCATAACTCGAGATCCGTCGTGGCCTTGCCATTGGTGGTGGCGGGCGCGGCATTGCCGCCCTCATCTGCCGATTCGCCGTACCATGCATCGAGGTCGATCGAAGCGTCGATTTGCGCTGCAGCAGGCTGTCGCGGGGCCGCGGCACCCGATTCCATCGAACGACCGGCAGGCAGGGCCTTGGTGCCGTGCTTTTCATGGAACGCGAGTTCGGCGCTGCGCATATTGGCGTCGCGGCCGAAATAGGTCGAGACGCCATAGAGCATCGCGGCACACAGGCCGGTGATCACGAGAAGTCCAATGAATGTCGCGCGCAAGGACATTCCTTCCGCTTAGCGGGAAAGGGTTAATTTCAGCTTTTCGCCGCCTCGGCCTTGAGCCGGTACAATTCGTCGAGCGCCTCGCGCGGCGAGAGCGAATCCACGTCGAGCGCTTCGAGCGTATCGCGCAGCGCGTCGCATTGCTCTTCCTCGGCCCGGGCAGTGACCGCGAACAGCGGCAGGTCGCCGAGGCCTGCAGCAAGCCCGCCGGTTTCCGCGCGGCCTTTTTCCAGCTTGTCGAGCACCGCCTTGGCGCGCTTGATGACGGGCTGCGGCACACCGGCAAGCTTGGCGACCGAGAGGCCGTAGCTGCGGTCCGCTGCGCCCTGTGCGAGCTCGTGCAGGAGGACGAGATCGCCCTTCCATTCGCGTGCCCGCACATGATGAAGGCTCAGTGCGTCGCAAGTATCGGCGAGGCGCGAAAGCTCGTGGTAGTGGGTGGCGAAAAGGCACCGACAGCCGAGCTGCTCGTGCACTGCCTCGACCACCGCCCAAGCGAGCGCCATGCCGTCATAGGTCGAGGTGCCGCGTCCTACCTCGTCAAGGATGACGAAGCTGCGCTCGGTCGCCTGTGAGAGGATCGCTGCGGTCTCGACCATCTCGACCATGAAGGTCGAACGCCCGCGCGCGAGATTGTCCGATGCGCCCACGCGGCTGAAGAGCCTGTCGGCAATACCGATACGGGCCGAGAAGGCAGGTACGAAGCTGCCCGCCTGCGCCAGCAACATGATCAGCGCGTTCTGGCGCAGGAAGGTCGATTTGCCGCCCATGTTCGGCCCGCCGATGAGCCACAGGCGATCGTCGGCGCCGAGCGAGCAGTCGTTGGCGACGAAACGTTCGCCCGTCTTGGCGAGCGCCTGCTCGACTACGGGATGCCGTCCGCCTGTCACATCTAGGCAAGGCTCGTCGGACATTTCGGGGCGCGTCCAGTCGCCTTCGACGGCGCGTTCGGCGAGCGCGGCGGCGACGTCGATACGGGCGAGCGCTGCGGCAGTTGCTGCGATCGCTTCGCGCGCGGCAACGACTTCGCCGACGAGTTCCTCGAAATGGGCTTCCTCGGCTGCCAGCGCATGGGCTCCGGCCTCGGCGATGCGGCCGGCTTCTTCGTGAAGGCCGATGGAGTTGAAACGTACCGCGCCGGCCATCGTCTGGCGATGGGTGAAGCCGCTGTCGGGCGCCATGAGCTTGTCGCCGTGCTTGGCGGGCACCTCGATGAAATAGCCGAGCACCTTGTTGTGCTTGATCTTGAGCGACGCTGTTTCGGTGTCATCGCGGTACTTGGCCTCGAGCGCGGCGATGGCCTTTCGTGCATTGCCGGATGTTTCGCGCAGCGCGTCGAGCGAGTGGTCGTATTCGGGAGCGATAAAGCCGCCCTGGCTGCGCTCGGTGGGCGGCGAGGCGACCAGCGCCCGCGCGAGATGATCGACGAGGGCAGCATGTCCGCTGAGCGCCTGCGAGGCATCGCTGAGCAGCGGCGGCAGATCCGCGCTCGCAACCAGCATGTCGCGCACGCGGCTTGCCTCCGACAGGCCATCGCGGATCTGGCCGAGATCGCGCGGACTGCCGCGTCCCGCGACAAGGCGGCCGAGCGCACGGCCGATGTCGGGTGCCTGCCGCAGGATCGCGCGAAGGTCTGCACGCAGGAGCGGATCGGAGTGGAAATGCTGCACGCTCGCAAGCCGCGCCTCGATACCGGCGCGGTCGGCCAGAGGTGCCGACAGGTCCTCGGCAAGCTGGCGTGCGCCTGCACCGGTCGCACAGCGATCGACACAGGCAATCAGGCTGCCCTCGCGTCCGCCATTCTGTGCGGTCAGGATTTCGAGGCTTGAACGTGTCGCTGCATCCATCGCGAGATGAGCACCGCTGCCGCGCGCGACCGGAGGGAGGAGGAACGGGAGCTTCCCGCGTCCGGTATGGTCGAGATAGGCGATCAATCCGGCAGCAGCGGCCAGCATCGGGCGCGAGAAATCGCCAAGCCCGTCCAGCGTCGCGAGGCCGTGGATGGCCTTGAGCCGTGCCTCGCCATCGTCGCTGCGGAAATCGTGGCGCGGGCGGGGAATGACGTCCGATGAACCGTCGTCCCAATCGTCTGGTGCAACGACTTCGCTCGCACCGAGGCGCGCCAGTGCCGCATCGAGCCGGTCGGGCTCGCAATCCTCAAGGCTCATACGACCGGTCGAGATGTCGCAGGCAGCAATGCCCACCCCGTCGCGGACCGGAGCGATCGCCACCAGCAGGTTGGCGCGCCGCGGTTCGAGCAGGGCCTCTTCGGTGAGCGTGCCCGCCGTAACGAAGCGTACGATGTCGCGCGCCACCAACGCCTTAGATACCGGTTTGCCTTCGCGCTTGGCGCGTTCCTTGGCCTCGTTGGGCGTCTCGGTCTGCTCGGCAATGGCAACGCGGCAGCCGCCCTTGATGAGCCTTGCAAGGTATCCCTCTGCCGAATGGACCGGCACGCCGCACATCGGCACAGGCTCGCCGCCATGCTCGCCGCGCGTGGTCAGCGCGATATCTAGTACCTGGCTGGCGACCTTCGCATCGTCGAAGAACAGCTCGAAGAAGTCTCCCATCCGGTAGAAGAGCAGGGCATCGCCTGCCTCGCGCTTGAGCGCGAGATACTGCTCCATCATCGGGGTGGGTTTAGCTGCCATGCGCCTTGCCGTAGCGGCCCACCTGACGATTCGGGAGTCGGGCAAGGCGCCTTTCCCCTATGACTTGGCGAAAAATATCCTTAGGGGCTTGGCCGACCAATCAGAGGACCAAGATGGCCGAAGAAAAGCAGACCGGTTTCACCGCGCGCGAGGCGCTGTTCTACCACGAGACTATCCGCCCGGGTAAGATCGAGATCATAGCCTCAAAGCCCATGGCGACGCAGCGCGACCTTGCGCTGGCCTATTCGCCGGGCGTCGCAGCACCGGTCGAAGCCATTGCCGAAAACCCTCAGGACGCGGCGCGCTACACCGCGCGTTCGAACCTCGTTGCGGTGATTTCGAACGGTACGGCGATCCTCGGCCTCGGCAATCTAGGTGCGCTGGCCTCGAAGCCGGTGATGGAAGGCAAGGCTGTCCTGTTCAAGCGCTTCGCCGACGTCGATTCGATCGACCTCGAACTCGACACCGAGGACCCGGAGGCTTTCATCAACGCCGTCGCGCTGATGGAACCGAGCTTCGGCGGCATCAACCTCGAAGACATCGCCGCACCAGAATGCTTCATCATCGAGCAGGCGCTGCGCGAGAAAATGAACATCCCGGTGATGCATGACGACCAGCACGGCACCGCGATCATCTCCGCTGCCGGCCTGATCAACGCCTGCCACCTGACCGGCCGCGATCTCGACAAGGTGAAGATGGTCGTGAACGGTGCCGGTGCATCGGCGCTGGCCTGCACCGCGCTGATCAAGGCAATGGGCGTACGCCACGAAAACGTGATCGTGTGCGACCGTGCAGGACCGATCTATCCGGGCCGTGAGAATGTCGACCAGTGGAAGAGCGCACATGCGGTCGAAACGCCGCACCGCAGCCTCGAAGAAGCGCTCGAGGGTGCCGACGTCTTCCTCGGCCTGTCTGCTGCAGGAGCGCTCAAGCCCGAGTGGGTCGAGAAGATGGCCGACAAGCCGATCATCTTCGCCATGGCCAACCCCGTACCCGAGATCATGCCCGAAGAGGCCAAGGCCGTGCGCCCCGATGCGATCATCGCCACCGGCCGGTCGGACTATCCGAACCAGGTTAACAACGTCCTCGGCTTCCCCTTCATCTTCCGCGGCGCGCTCGACGTGCAGGCGACCTCGATCAACGAGGAAATGAAGATCGCCGCCGCGCAGGCCATCGCTGAGCTCGCCCGCGAACGCGTGCCGGAAGAAGTGGCCGCCGCTTACGGCGTGAGCCACCAGTTCGGCGAGGATTACATCATTCCTGCGCCCTTCGATCCGCGCCTGATGGAAGTCGTGTCGTCGGCGGTTGCGCAGGCGGCGATGGATTCGGGTGTCGCACAGGCCCCGATCGAGGATTTCGAGGCCTACCGCCACGCGCTCAAGGTCAGGCTCAACCCGACCACCGGTGCGCTCACCAATATCTACGAGCAGGCCAAGGCGAATCCGAAGCGGGTCGTTTTCGCGGAGGCGGAAGAGGACGTAGTGCTGCGCGCCGCCATCCAGTTTCGCGACTATGGCTATGGCGAGCCGATCCTCGTCGGCCGCACAGAGAAGGTCCGCGAGAAGCTCGTCGAGCTGGCCGTGGACGATCCCGACGACTGGATCATCGAGAACTCGGCCGTGTCGGACAAGGTCCCGGCAATGGTCGACTATCTCTACAAGCGCCTGCAGCGCCGCGGCTATACCGAGCGCGACGTGGGCCGCATGGTCAACCAGGAGCGTAACGTCTTCGCTGCGCTGCTGGTCGCTCTCGGCCATGGCGAGGCGATGATCTCGGGCCTGACCCGCACATTCGCGCAGACCGCCCGCGAAGTCGGCCGCGTGCTCGATCCGAAGCCCGGCGCAACGCCTTTCGGCATTCACATGATGGTGGGCAAGAACCACACCACCTTCCTCGCCGATACGACGATCAACGAGCGTCCGAGTGCCGCCGAACTGGCTCATATCGCGCGCGAGACGGCGGCGGTCGCCCGGCGCATGGGCCATGAGCCGCGCGTCGCTTTCCTGTCCTACTCGACCTTCGGGAATCCTTCGGGCCAGTGGCTGGGCAACATCCGCGATGCGGTGGCACTGCTCGACGCGGACGAGGGCGTGAACTTCGAATATGAAGGCGAAATGGCGCCCGATGCGGCGCTCAACCCGAAGGTGATGGAGCTTTATCCGTTCAACCGCCTTTCGGGACCTGCCAACGTGTTGATCATGCCCGGCCTCCAGTCCGCCAACCTCTCGGCCAAGCTGCTGCGCGAGCTGGGCGGCGAGACCACGATCGGCCCGATGATGGTCGGGATGGAAAAGCCGGTCCAGATCGCTCCGATGACCGCGATCGCGCCCGACGTGCTCACGCTCGCCGTGCTCGCAAGCGCCGGCGTGGTGGGCTGAGGAGGCGGTTCGTCGCCCAATCGGCGCGGCCCGCCGAGCCGTTCATCTTTGTGCAAGTGCGCGAGCGCTTCAGCATCCTTCACGTGCAAGGGATCGCATGTGAAAGGATAAGAAAATGAAGAAGTTTTTCGCACTTGCCGTCATTGGCGCCGGCTTCGTCGCCACCCCCGCCATGGCAGATGACAACGAGGCCCCGAGCGGGTTCTTCATCGGCGCACTGGGCGGCTATGAGGGCGTCGACGTGGAATCGGCCGATGGCACAGCCACGGCGACCGCCGACAGCGCCGTCTACGGTATCAACGCAGGCTACGACCTCGGCCTTGGCGGTGCATTCGTCGGTATCGAGGGCGAGCTTTCGACCAGCGACGGCTCGACGAGCTTTCCCGGCAGCTTCGCCGGTGCCCGCGAAGGCCTCGAAACCAATGGCCAGTACTATCTCGGTGCGCGTGCCGGGTTTGCGCTGACCCCGGGCATCGCGGCCTACGGCAAGGTGGGTTACACCTCGCTCGACACGACCGCCTTTACCTCCAGCGGTTCGCTTTCGGATCTCGAGGAGAACACCGACGGCATCCGCTATGGCGCGGGCCTCCAGATCGAGCTGCCCTCGGCTCTCGAGGCGCGCCTCGAGTACCGCCGCTCGCAGTACAACGACCTCGCCGACATCGACCAGGGTGAAGCGACGACCGACCAGATCGTCGCCGGTATCGGCCTGCGCTTCTAAGCGCCGGGCTTCCTAGAACGGCAGGGCCTTGCCGGTGTAGTCGACATATGCGTAGCCACCGCTCGCGTTCTCGACGACATCGGCGAGGCCCTTGCGCTTTCCTCGACGGTGATGTGCGCATTCGGGCCGCCCATGTCGGTCTGCACCCAGCCGGGATGGAGCGAGAGCACGGCGATGTCGCGCTCCTTCGCATCCTGTTCAGCAATGCCCTTGGCGAGCATGTTCTGCGCGGTCTTGCTCGTCCGGTAGAGCTCGTAACCGCCCGAGCTGTCCTCGATCGAGCCCATGAGCGAGCTCATGAAGGACAGCGATCCGCCCTGCTTGATCTGCGGCAGCAGCTTTTTGCCGAGATGCGCGGGGCCGAAGGCGTTGGTCATCATCACCTCAGCCACTTCCTCTGACGTCGCCTGCTCGCTCGACTGGTGCCCTGCGCCGGTGATGCCGGCATTGACGATCACGGCGTCGAATTCGCCATCAACCGAAAAGGTCGAGGGATCGGTCACGTCGAGAGTCTCGACAGCCACGCCATCGAGCGAATGAAGTTCTTCGCTTTGCGAGCGCTCGGTTCCCGTGACGTCCCAGCCGCGCTCCTTGAACTCCTTTGCAAGGCCGAGGCCGATGCCGCGCGATGCGCCAACGATGAGTACGTGCTTGCTCATTTCGAAAATCTCCTAGGCCGGGTGGACCAGCGTCTTGAGGTTCATGAATTCATGGAGGCCGAACTCGGCCAGTTCGCGCCCGTGGCCAGAGCGCTTGATGCCGCCGAATGGTGCCTCGATCCTGGAGCCGTTGACCGCGTTGAAAGTGGTCATGCCTGCCTCGATGGCATTGGCGAAGTGTTCCTTCTCGTCTTCGTCATTGGTCCAGACCGCCGATCCGAGGCCGTAGGGGATCGCATTGGCGATGGTCGTCGCCTCGTCGATGTCCTTGGCCTTGTAGAGCTGTCCGACGGGCCCGAAGATCTCGTCGGTCCCCGTTTCGCTGGCGAGCGGGACATCGGTGAGAAGACCGGCGGTCATCCATGCGCCGGGTCGGTCGATCTTCTCGCCACCGAACACCAGCGTGCAGCCCTCTTCTTTTGCCTTTTCGACCTGGTCGAGAACGGTGTTGCGCTGGCCCTCGCTCGACAGCGGGCCGAGTTCGGTATCGTCCTCCATCGGGTCGCCCAGCTTCACATCCTTGAGCGCCGCGATGAACCTGTCGGCAAAGTCGTCGTAGATGTCGGCATGGACGATAGTCCGCTTGCCGCAGATGCAGGACTGGCCGTTGTTCTGGATGCGCGCGAAGACTGCGTCCTTCACCGCCTGGTCCATGTCTGCCGAGGGCATGACGATGAAGGGATCGGTTCCGCCCAGTTCGAGCACGACCTTCTTGAGGTTCTTGCCCGCGCGCTCGGCCACGGCGCTGCCTGCGCCCTCGCTGCCGGTCAGCGTCGCCGCCACGATACGCGGATCGTCGATCACCTTGCCGATCGGATCGGACGAGACACACAGGTTTTGGAACAGGCCTTCGGGACCGCCGGCTTCAAGGACCAGCTCTTCCATCTTCTGCGCCACGCCCTGCACGATGCTGGCGTGTTTGAGGACGCCTACATTGCCCGCAAGGATCGTCGGCGTCAGGAAGCGGATGACCTGCCAGTATGGGAAATTCCACGGCATCACGGCCAGCACCGGGCCCTGCGGCAGCCAGCGCGCTTCGGCCCGGCCGCCATCCGAAAGGTCCCAGAACTTGGACTCGAGCATCGGTGGGCCGTTGTCGGCATAATAGTGCAGCAGGCTCACGCATTTCTCGACTTCGCTGCGCGCCTGCGTGATCGGCTTGCCCATCTCGGTCACCGCGAGGCGGGCGAGCTCTTCCTTCTTCTCCTCGTAGATGTCGCCCAGCGCGTGAAGCAGCGTGGTGCGCTGGTCCAGCGAGGTGGTGCGCCAGTCGCGATAGGTGCGGGTCGCGGTCTCGAGCTTCGCGTCGATCCCATTCTCGTCGAGCGTTTCGTAAGTGGCAATCGTCTCGCCGGTCGCTGGATTGGTGGTCGTGATCAAAACGAGTTCCTTCGTGTCTCTTGCACCATCAATGGGCACGGGGCGGGCGTGTTCCGCACCTATGTCTCGCAATCGGCGAACGGTCGGGCTAGTCTTGCCAAATGGATGCCATTCCGAACCAGCGACACCGCTTCGCGATTCCTCCCGACATCCACTATTTGAACTGCGCCTACATGGCGCCGCTTTCTGACAGCGTGTCGAAGGCAATGGTCGACGGCGCGATGCTGAAGCGCTCGCCATGGGCCTACAGGCCGCAGGATTTCTTCACCGCGAGCGAGGCGTTCCGCGACAAGGCCGGCGAGCTTGCCGACACGCGCCCCTACAACATCGCGATCGTCCCCTCGGCGAGTTACGGGCTCGCCGTCGCAGCGCGCAATCTGCCGGTGGAAGCAGGCCAGACGATCGTCACGCTTTCCGACCAGTTTCCTTCCAACGTCTACATATGGCGCTCGCTTGCCGAAGAGCGGGGCGCGCGGGTGGTGGCCGTGTCGCGCGGAAGCGAAGCGTGCTGGACCGAGGCAGTCCTCGAAGCCATTGACGAGGACACCGCGATTGCAGCGCTTCCGCATTGCCACTGGGCCGACGGGCGGATCGTCGACCTTGAAAGGGTAGGGCAGAAGTGCCGCGCGGTGGGGGCGGCCCTCGTGCTCGACCTCACCCAGTCGCTCGGAGCCCTGCCGCTCGACTTCGAGGCGGTGAAACCCGATTTCGCTGTCGCCGCCTGCTACAAGTGGCTGATGGGGCCATACGGGATCGGTATGCTTTACGTCGATCCGAGGCACCACGAGGGCGAGCCGCTCGAGCAGAACTGGATCAACCGCGGAGGGTCGGAAGATTTCACCCGGCTGGTCGACTATCGCGATGATTACCAGCCCGGCGCCCGGCGCTTCGACTTCGGCGAGCGATCGAATCCACCGCTCCTGAACGGCGCGATTGCGGCGTTCGATTTCTTGCTTGAGCTCGGAATCGAGGCAATCGCGGAAGAGCTGGGCAGGGCGACCTTGCGCATTGCGTCGGAAGCGGAGAAGCTCGGGCTGACTTCGGCGCCGATCGGCGTTCGCGCGCCGCATTTCCTCTCTCTCGGCTTTCCGGACGGCGTGCCGGAGGGGCTCACGGAGAAGCTGGCGGAACGGAAGGTCTTCGTGTCGCTCCGCGGCCAGTCGCTGCGCGTCACACCGCATCTCTACAACACGCCCGAAGATACCGAGGCCCTGCTGGAGACCTTGCGCGAAATGCTCTGAAAGCGGTTATTTCCGGCGGAAGCGGAAGTACCAGACCTCGTGGCCATACGTGTTGCGCGCCTTGTGCTCGTAGCGCGTCTCGCACCAGCCCGAGGGGCGATTTTCCCAGCTGTGCCGGTCCTCGACCACCCATTCGAATTCGTCGGTGAAGCGGCGCATGACCATCAGCGCGTGACGCAGATAGACCGGATGATCGGTGCCGAAGCGGAATTCACCGCCGGGCTTGAGCTTGTCTGCGATCATGCGCACCGGCCCGTCGTTCATCATGCGCCGCTTGGCGTGCTTGTTCTTGGGCCAAGGATCGGGATGGAGCAGGTAGAGCATCGTCAGCGCACCGTCGGGGACGCGGGCGAGCGCATCGAGCGCGTCTCCGTGATGGATGCGGACATTGGCGAGGCCGCCGTCGCGCACATGGGTCAGCGCCTGTGCGACGCCGTTGAGGAAGGGCTCTGCACCGATGAAGCCATGGTCGGGCAGCAGGTCCGCGCGATAGGCAAGATGCTCGCCTGCACCGAAACCGATCTCGAAATGCAGCGGCCTGTCGAAGCCGAAGAGCGCCTCTGACGTGACGGGGCCTTCCACAGGTACAGCGATTTGCGGCAGCAGCTTGTCCACCAGCTCCTGCTGGGACGCGCGCAAGGGCTTGCCCTGGCTGCGGCCGTAGAGCCGGTTGAGCGTGGTCGGATCGCCTTCCTTGAATGCTGACATGCGCAGCCCGCTAGGCGATGGCAGCGGGGCTTGTCCAGCTTGTCGGCACGGTCAATTCGGGGGTTGAGGGGGAGGGGCAGTTTCGCTACTCGCCCTCGCGACATGAATGATCTCCTAAACGACTATTTCGAACTCGCCCTCTGGCTCCAGTCGCTGATCGCGCTGACGGGGCTGGCGCTCGTCGCGCTGGCGGTGAACTGGCTCATAAAGCGGGTGCTGCTGCGCTTTGCCGAGCCCTATCTCGATACGCGCAGCAAGACTGCCGACAAGGCAGCGGCGTGGCTCGCTACGGTCATCCCGCTGCTGATCATATCGCGCGGCATCCAGGCAGTCCCCAACCTGCCGGAAGAGGTGACGACGGTTACCGTCAATGTGGCCCAATCGCTTATCGTCCTGTCGGTTGCGATGGGGGTCAACTGGGCGCTGAACTACGTCAACGAGCTATACTCGCGACGCCCCGAAGCCCGTAGCCGGCCGATCAAGGGCTACGTGCAGGTCCTCAAGATCGCGATCTTCTTCGGTGCGGCGATACTGATGATCGCCGTGCTGATCGAGCAGTCGCCGCTACTGCTTCTATCGGGCCTCGGCGCGATGGCCGCGGTGCTCCTGCTGGTGTTCAAGGACACCATCCTCAGCCTCGTCGCCAGCGTCCAGCTGACCAGCAACGACATGCTGCGCGTGGGCGACTGGATCGAGATGCCGAGCATGAATGCCGATGGCGACGTGATCGACATTGCGCTCCACACGGTGAAGGTCCAGAATTTCGACAAGACCATCACCACGATCCCGACGCACAGGCTGATAGCCGACAGCTATCGGAACTGGCGCGGGATGAGCGAGAGCGGCGGGCGGCGGATCAAGCGCAGCCTCGTGATCGACCAAAATTCGGCCCGTTTCCTGACCGAAGAAGAAGTGGTGGGCCTCAAGCGCTTCCGCCTGCTTCACGGTTACCTCGATCGCAAGGAGCAGGAGATCGCCGAGTGGAACCGGCACGAGCTGTCCAGCGATTGCGACGAGATCAATGCGCGGCGGATTACCAACCTCGGGACCCTCCGCGCCTATGTGATCGCCTATCTCAAGAGCCATCCGCGCATCGCGGGCGAGGGCTTTACCCTGCTTGTCCGTCAGCTTCCGCCGGGGCCGCAGGGCCTACCGCTCGAGATCTACTGCTTCACCAACACCGTGAACTGGGGAGAGTACGAGGCGATCCAGGCCGACATTTTCGACCACATGCTCGCGATCCTGCCGGAATTCGGCCTGCGCATCTACCAGCAGCCGAGCGGGCTCGACCTTGCAGCGGCAGTGAAGTCACTGCCGGGCCGGGTGACTTAGTGCTTGGTTACGGCCTCGAGTTCGCCGGTGCCACGCCTGTCCTGCCGGGCTGCGAAACTCGTTTCAATGAGGTTCGTCAGGACGTGCGGCATTACCGGCTTGCGCAGGATACGATCGGGCTGGATGCCGTCGAGCCGTGCGGCGATGTCGTTGATGTCCCAGCCGGTGACCAGGATCGTGAACATGTCGGGGCTCGAGCGCTTGACCGCCTCGAGCAATTCGAGGCCGTCGTGATCGCCATCGAGAGCGAAGTCGAGAATCAGGAAATCGGGTGGTGCATCGCGCAACAGCTTGATCGCGTCGGCGGCATTGGCAGCGCGGCCGACGACCGTGCATCCAGCCGATTTGCAAGTTTCATCGAGCATGAAGGCAAGAATCTCGTCATCCTCGACGATCGCCACCTTCGGTTGAATTGAAGCTACCATTGCGAAACCCTCCGCCGTTGCCGGCAAACAAATCGCAAGCGCAGCCCCCTTGCGCTCGACCAAAACTCCCCCTGATGAGACGAACTATCTAAACGCATAATGCGTTTAAATTACGTAATGTTACGTAGCAGAAATCGTTCCCGGAATAAATAACATAAGAACCGATTCCACTATAAATACAAAGCTCCGGGGCCTTTCGGCCGCCGGAGCTTCCTCCCGTCAACTAGACGGTCAAGTAATTCAGGCGGCTTCTGCCTCTTCGTTCGGATCGCGCAGAACATATCCACGGCCCCAAACGGTCTCGATGTAGTTCTCGCCGCCACAAGCATGGCTGAGCTTCTTGCGCAGCTTGCAGATGAAGACGTCGATAATCTTGAGTTCGGGCTCGTCCATGCCGCCATAAAGGTGGTTCAGGAACATTTCCTTGGTCAGCGTGGTGCCCTTGCGGAGCGAAAGCAGCTCCAGCATCGCATATTCCTTGCCGGTGAGATGGACGCGAGCACCGTCGACTTCGACGGTCTTCGCATCGAGGTTCACGGCAAGCTTGCCGGTACGGATGATCGACTGGCTGTGGCCCTTCGAGCGGCGCACCACGGCGTGGATGCGAGCGATGAGCTCTTCACGGTGGAACGGCTTGGTGACGTAATCGTCGGCGCCGAAGCCGAAGCTGCGGATCTTCGAATCCATTTCGGCGATACCGGACAGGATGAGAACCGGCGTCTGGACCTTGGCGACGCGGAGCTTCTTGAGCACGTCGTAGCCATGCATGTCCGGAAGGTTCAGATCGAGCAGGATGATATCGTAATCATACAGCTTGCCCAGATCGAGGCCCTCTTCGCCCAGGTCGGTCGAGTAGACATTGAAGCCTTCGGTCGTGAGCATGAGCTCGATCGCTTTGGCGGTTGTCGGTTCGTCTTCGATCAGCAGTACACGCATGGGTTAGTCCCCCTAGCCCTGTTTCCCCGGCCCCGATGAGGGGCTTTGTCTTCGTTAACCAATATGGGTGTGAATGGAAAAGGTTAACGTGAGGTAAAAGCCGTTAACTTTTTCGACTGTTGTCGGGCTGCACCAGTCACTGCATCAAATGTTACGAAGCTTCTTCTCGCGGCGCCTTTGCGCGCTCGATCCGATGCCGATCGCTTCGCGATATTTCGCCACCGTCCGGCGGGCGAGATCGAAGCCCTCCTCGTTAAGCAGATCGGCAAGTTTCTGGTCGGACAGGACTTTCTTGGGGTCCTCCGCATCGCACAAGGCCCTGATGCGCGCCTTGATCGCCTCGCTGCTGGCGCCTTCACCGTCGGCTGCCGCAACCCCGCTAGAGAAGAAATACTTCATCTCGAAGGTCCCGCGCGGGCAGGAGAGATATTTATTGCTGGTGACGCGGCTGACCGTCGATTCGTGCATCTCGATCTTCTCCGCCACCTCGCGCAGGGTGAGCGGGCGCATTGCTGAAACACCCTCTCGGAAGAAGCCTTCCTGCAGAGTGACGATCTCGCTCGCGGTCTTGAGGATCGTCTTCTGGCGCTGGTCCAGCGCACGGATCAGCCAGTCGGCCTCGCCCAGCTGTTCGTTCAGCCAAGCACGCGAGGCCTTGTCGCGCGCGCCCGCTTCCAGTTCGACGTAATATTCGCGGTTGACCACGAGGCGGGGCAGGCTCGCTTCGTTGATGCGGATCTGCCAGCCGCCACCATCGGAAGGCGAGACGAGCACATCCGGCACGATCGCCGCCTCGCTCTCGCCGCCATAGCGGCACCCCGGCTTGGGATCGTACCCCCTCAGCTCGGCGAGCATGTCGGCGAAATCTTCCTCGTCGACCTCGCACAGCCGCCGGAGGCGCGCGATGTCGCCGCTCGCGAGGAGGTCGAGATTCTCAATGAGCCGCGCCATGCACGGATCGTAGCGGTCGGCCTCCTTGGCCTGCAGCTTGAGGCACTCCTGCAAGGAACGCGCGCCGACACCAGTCGGATCGAGCGATTGGACCAGTTCGAGTGCATCCTCAACCTCGACCAGCGGCGCGCCGAGGTCGTCGGCAAGGTCGCGCAGGGAAGTATGGAGATAACCTGCCTCGTCGAGCTCGTGGACGATGCGGTTGGCGATAATCGCTTCGCTTGGAGAATAGGACAGGGCGCCGATCTGGTCGGACAGGTGTTCGGCGAGGCTTGGCCCGTCGCTGGATCGGTTCTCAAGATCGGGCAGGCCATCGATTGCGCCGCCGCTGCCGGGCGTCTGCGCCCAGTCGCCGCTGTCGCCGGGAGCCGCTTCGGTGGTGCGGGCATATTCGGCGATATCGAGCGCGGATTCGCCATCGAAATCGGGGGTCGCCTCGTGCTCTGATGGCTGCGTCTCGCCCGTATCCTCGCCCTTTTCGTGACGGACCTCTCCGATCTCGAGCAGCGGATTGCTCTCAAGCGCATCGGCCACGAAGGTCTCGATTTCGAGATTGGACAGCGCCAGCAGCTTGATCGCCTGCTGGAGCTGCGGCGTCATAACCAGCGATTGCGTTTGCCGTAGGTCTAGCCTCGGACCGAGCGCCATGACCTCAACTCCAGGCGCGCGCCGTCATCACAGCGTGAAATTTTCGCCGAGGTAGAGACGCTTCACGTTCTCGTCGGCGACCAGCGCTTCGGGTGTGCCGGCGAATAGGACCTGCCCGCCATAGATGATGCAGGCGCGGTCGACGATTTCGAGGGTCTCGCGCACGTTGTGGTCGGTGATCAGGACGCCGATGCCGCGTGTCTTGAGGTCCTTCACCAGGTCGCGAATGTCGCTGATCGAGAGCGGATCGATCCCTGCGAAAGGCTCGTCGAGCAGCATGATCGAGGGCTTCGCAGCGAGTGCTCGCGCGATTTCGGCGCGGCGGCGCTCACCACCCGAAAGCGCCATGGCGGGGCTTTCGCGCAGGCGGGTGAGGCCGAATTCGTCGAGCAGTCGGTCGAGTTCGGCAGCGCGCGTGTCAGGATCGGGTTCGACCATTTCGAGCACGCAATTGATGTTCTGCTCGACCGTCATGCCGCGGAAAATGCTCGTTTCCTGCGGCAGGTAGCCGAGGCCGAGGATCGCGCGGCGATACATGGGCAGGTTGGTCACATCCTCACCGTCCATGAGAATACGGCCGGCGTCGGGGCGCACGAGGCCCATAATCGAGTAGAAGCAGGTGGTCTTGCCGGCACCGTTCGGGCCGAGCAGGCCAAGCACCTCGCCCTTGCCGACGGTCAGCGAGATATCGGTCAGGACCTGCCGCTTGTCGTAGCTCTTGGCGATGGAGATCACTTCCAGTCCGCCCTGCGGAATGGGCGGGGCAGCGTCGTGTACGGCTTCGTTGTCAGCGCTCAGGAGATCTTCGGCCATGCGCAGGGCCATAGCATGGAGAACCTGCAGGAAAACCCCCGTAGGCCATCCTAATCGACGAATTGGCAAGATTCGTGCATGAACGGGTCGAAGTGCAGCAATCTGCGCACTGACGCTTGCCATGCTGCAACATTTTTGAAACTATCGGAGTCGCTAGGAAGTCTGGGGAGACTGAGAATGGGCGAGGCAATCGAGAACAGCCACGAGCACGAGCATCAGCGCGACTGGCGCAAGGCGATGAGCGACAATGTGGCCACGGCCCTCATTGTCTATACCGGCCTTCAGATTTTCGTGACCGTCAATGCCCTCAAGGAGGGCAGCTCCTCGACGCTTCCATATTTTGCCCTCGTCATCCTCGTTGCAGCCATCATCCCGGCATGCCGCTGGTTCGAAAAGCGTTGGAAAGACCTTTCCGATGCCGAGGCGGCCGACGAGGACCTGCGTCCCGCGTTTCGCCGCGACCAGTTCCTTCTCTGGGCACTGGCCATCGGCTTGCCCTTTGTCCTCACCGGGCTCCTGAAGGCAATTTTTGCCGCTACTGCCTGAGGCTTGCACCACACGCCGCACCTCCCTAGCCGGACCCCAAGACCGGAATTCGGAGTTGTGACCCCAGATGATTGATCATGAAACTGCTCTGGCGCGCTGCCAGGACCTAGTCGCGCTGGCCCAGCGGATGGGGGCCGACGCGGCCGATGCCGTTGCGCGCGCGAACTCTTCGGAATCGGTGAGCGTGCGGCTCGGCGATCTCGAAGCGGTCGAGCGTTCGGAGAGCGAAGAGATCGGCCTCAGGGTGTTCGTCGGCAAGCGTTCGGCCTCGATCAATACCAGCGACTTTGCGCCTGAGGGACTGAAGGCGCTTGCAGAACGGGCGGTCGAGATGGCTCGTCACGCGCCCGAGGACGAATACGCAGGCCTGGCCCCCGAGGATCGCCATTTTACCGGCGAAATGCCCGAGCTCGAGCTTGCCGATTCCGCCGAACCCGGCCCTGAGACGCTGCGCGAGATGGCGCTCGCGACCGAGGATGCCGCGAGGGCGGTGGAAGGTGTCACGAACAGCAATGGCGCCGGCGTCAGCGCCGACCGATCGGTGGTCGCGCTCGCCACTTCGACCGGTTTCGCGCGCGGGTATGAAGGGACCGGCTTCTCGCTTTCGGCTAGCATGGTCGCAGGCGAAGGCGGCGACATGCAGACCGACTACGCGCAACGCGGTGCACGCTTTCTCGCAGACCTGCCGCCAGCCGCCGAGATCGGGCGAGAAGCTGGAGAGCGCACAATCGCAAAACTCGACCCCAAGTCGATGCCGAGCGAGAAATTCCCGGTCGTCCTCGACCCGCGTATCGGCGGCGGACTGATCGGCCACCTGATCGGCGCGATCGGCGGACCGGCTATCGCGCGCAAATCCAGTTTCCTGCTCGGTCACGAGGATGAACAGCTGTTCGATAGCGGTATCGAGATCATCGAGGAGCCACATCGCAAGCGCGGCCTGCGTTCGCGGCCCTTCGATGCCGAAGGCGTCGCCTGCACGCCGCGCAAGATCATCGAAGGGGGCAGGCTGACCGGCTGGCTGACCAATGTGGCGTCGGCCAACCAGCTCGGCCTGGCGCTGACGGGGCATGCCGGCCGCGGCGGCGGCGGTGCACCTGGGATCAGCACAAGCAATCTTCACATGCCTGCAGGCGACGTCAGTCCCGAACAGCTCATGTCCGATATCGAGGACGGTCTCTATGTCACCTCGCTCTTCGGCCAGGGGGTCAACATGGTCACGGGTGATTACAGCCGCGGTGCAACGGGTTTCCGTATCCGGAACGGCCAAATCGCCGAACCGCTTGCGGAAATCACGATAGCTGGCAATCTCAAGGACATGTTCCGTGCCCTCACTCCGGCAAACGATCTCGAGATGATCCGTTCGGTCAACGTGCCGACGCTCCGCATCGACGGCATGACGGTGGCCGGCGAATGAAGCGACTGCTCGCCAGCCTTCTTCTCCTGGCGGCGACACCCGCTGCAGCGCTGCTTCCAGCCACGCCCGAGCCCGAAGTACCCGCCGAGGTCGAAATACCGGTCCAGACGATTGAGGACACGCAGGACGAAGGCGCCGACGAGCGCATCGCAGAACGCATAAGGGGCATCTTCTCGGAGCTTCCCGCATTCGATGACGTGACGATCGATGTCAGCCAGGGAGTGGTTACCCTGTCGGGCACCGTTCCCGACCAGGAAGCCGTGGCGCGCGCCGAGGCGATTGCTGCACGGGTCTCCGGGGTCGTGACAGTCGAGAACGACCTCGAGCGCGACCTGTCGATCTCGGGTGACGGTTCGGGCATCGCTGGCTTGGCGGATCGCTGGAACAGCTTCATCGAGATGTTGCCATTGATCGGCCTTGCGCTCGGCATCTGGGCGATCATTTCGTTCATCGGATACCTGATCGCGGGATGGTCCTGGTTCTGGCAAAGGGTCGCCCCCAACGGTTTCCTCGCAGAGCTTATTGCCAGCGCAATCCGCTTCATCTTCGTGGTAGGCGGCCTCGTCGTCGCGCTCGACATCCTTGGAGCCGGGGCCCTGCTTGGCGCTGTTTTGGGCGGCGCGGGTGTGATCGGCCTCGCGCTCGGTTTCGCGCTGCGCGAGACGATCGAGAACTACCTTGCGTCATTGATGCTTAGCTTGCGCCAGCCATTCCGTGCAAACGATCACGTGCTGATCGACCAGTTGGAAGGCCGGGTCATCCGCCTGACAAGCCGTGCAACCGTGCTCATGACGCTCGACGGCAACCACCTGCGCATTCCCAACGGACAGGTCTTCCGCGCAGTGATAACGAATTTCACCCGAAATCCGCAGCGGCGCTTCCAGTTCGATCTCGGGGTCGATGCCGACGACGACGCACGTGCTGCACGCCAGCTCGGCAGCGACAAGCTCGCCGCGCTCGATTTCGTGCTCGACGAACCGGCGCCCGAGGCCCGGATTGTCGAAGTGGGTGACAGCAATGTGGTGATCCGCTTCCTCGGCTGGATCGACCAAACCAAGGCGGATTGGTTCAAGTCGCAGAGCGTGGCGATCGTAACCGTCAAGAAGGCGCTCGAGGATGCCGGCTTCGGTCTGCCCGAACCGATCTATCGCGTCCGTTTCGATCCGCGTTCGGCTGCCGTTCCTTTCGAGAACATCATGGAGGGCAAGGCGAGGAGCGAGCCTTCCCAGCCGAAGAAGGAAGTACGACAGGTCACCGCTCCCGAGGTCGACGAGGACGTGCGGCCTGCCGACGAAATTGCGGAAATGGTGGAGCGGGAGCGGCGCGAAAGCGGTGGAGAGCAGGACAAGGACCTGCTCGATCTCGTCACGGCCCGTCGAATAGGCGTACCGCCAAGAAGAAGGGGCGCCTTTCAGCGCCCCTGCGGTGATCAGTTTTTCGTGTTCTCGTAGCGCTCGATACATTCGAGCACGATGCGCTTGGCATCCTCGGCATCGCCCCAATTGCCTATGCGCACCCACTTCTCGGCCTCGAGGTCCTTGTAGTGGGTGAAGAAGTGCTCGATCTGCTGGAAGATGATCGAAGGCAGGTCCTTCGTCTGGCCGACGTCGGAGTAATAGGGGAACGTCGTGTCGACCGGCACGCAGATCAGCTTTTCGTCGCCGCCATGCTCGTCTTCGAGGTTGAGCACGCCAATCGGGCGCGCACGCACCACACAGCCCGGGATGAAGGGCGAGCGCGAGATGACCAGCGCGTCGAGCGGGTCGCCGTCGTCCGAAAGCGTATGCGGGATGAAGCCGTAGTTCGCCGGATAGCGCATCGGCGTGTGCAGGATGCGGTCGACGAACAGCGCGCCGCTTTCCTTGTCGAACTCGTATTTCACCGGTTCGCCGCCGGTGGGAACTTCGATGATGACGTTCAGGCTTTCGGGCGGATTATCGCCCACGGGGATCTTGTCGATGCGCATTTAGGCTCTCTAGCTTGCGTGTTTATTATGTCGGCCCCTCTCCCCAGAAAGACTTCGCCGCGCGCCCTAGCGCCTTGAGAGGCATTGCGGAAGGGGGACGATGGTCGTAATCGCGCCTCCCATGCCAAAGACACCGCAAGCAATCCGTGGAACGCAGGACATTTTCGGACCCGACGCCGAGGCATTCGCCTTTGTCGTCGATACATTCGAGCGCGTGCGCAAGCTCTACCGCTTCCGCCGGGTCGAAATGCCGGTCTTCGAGAAAACGGAAGTTTTCAGTCGCGCGATCGGCGAGACGACCGACGTTGTGTCGAAGGAAATGTATTCGTTCGACGATCGCGGCGGCGAATCGCTGACGCTGCGACCAGAGTTCACTGCGGGCATCGCGCGCGCCTATCTTTCGAACGGCTGGCAGCAGCACGCGCCCCTCAAGGTCGCGGCGCACGGACCGCTGTTCAGGTACGAGCGTCCGCAGAAAGGTCGCTACCGCCAGTTCCACCAGATCGATGCGGAGATCATCGGTGCGGCAGAGCCGCAGGCCGATGTCGAACTTCTCGCCATGGCCGACCAGCTTCTGAAGGAACTCGGCATCGAGGGCGTGACGCTGCACCTCAATACGCTGGGTGACGGTGATAGCCGCGAAGCCTGGCGCGCTGCGCTGGTCGAGCACTTCCGCGCGGTGAAGGACGAATTGTCCGAGGATTCTCAGGAGCGGCTGGAAAAGAACCCGCTGCGCATCCTCGATTCGAAAGACCGGCGCGACCAGCGCTTTGTCGCCGATGCGCCGAAGATCGACCAGTTCCTCTCCGACGACGCTCGCGCCTTCTTCGACGCGGTGACGAGCGGCCTCGATGCGGCAGGCGTGAAATGGACGCGTGCCGAAAGCCTTGTGCGCGGCCTCGACTATTATCGCCACACGGCCTTCGAATTCATTCCCGACGAGGGCAGCGAAGCGGCTGGCAGGCTCGGCAGCCAGAGCACGATTCTCGGTGGTGGCCGCTATGACGGCCTGATGGAAAGCCTCGGCGGAGCGCCGACTCCTGCCGTGGGTTGGGCTGCAGGCATTGAGCGCCTAGCCATGCTGGTCGGTGACAAAAGCGAACCCAATGCAGACGTGATCGTCGTCGTCGAGAACGACGAGCTTGTCGACCGCGCGATTACCGCCGTCGGAAAGATCAGGGCTGCGGGTCACTCGGCCGAACTTATAGCCTCGGGAAGCCCGCGTAAGCGCTTCGACAAGGCAGTGAAGGCGGGCGCGGAGAAGATCGTTGCCTTCGCTATCCGTGACGGCGCGGAACATGTGCGCATCAAGGCGGACAAACATGCCACCGAATCGCTCGAGAAGCTGCTCGACTGATCATGCAGGTTCCTGCCGAACGCCTAGACCAGATTGCCAACCGCTTCGCCGAGCTCGAGGCGCGGATGGCCTCGGGCACGCTCGAGGGTGACGAGTTCGTCAAGGCGAGCCGCGATTATGCCGAGCTCGAACCCGTCGCCAAGGTCGCTGCCGAGGTGAAGGCGGCGCGCGAGGAGATCGCGAGCCTCGAGGAAATGCTCGCCGATCCTGAGATGAAGGCCATGGCCGAGGAAGAGCTGGCCGCGCTGCGCGAGCGTCTTCCCGAAGCCGAGCGCGCGCTTTCTATTGCAATGCTCCCGCGCGACAGCGCTGACAACAAGCCCGCCATGCTGGAAATCCGCGCAGGTACGGGCGGTGACGAGGCGGCGCTCTTCGCGGGCGATCTGTACCGCATGTACGAGCGCTTCGCGGCCGAGCAGGGCTGGAAAGTCGAGCCGGTCAGCATGAATGCGAGCGAAGTCGGCGGCTTCAAGGAAATCGTTGCCAACGTCACCGGCACGGGCGTGTTCGCCAAGCTCAAGTTCGAAAGCGGCGTGCACCGCGTCCAGCGCGTGCCCGAAACGGAGAGCGGCGGGCGTATCCACACCTCTGCGGCGACCGTGGCGGTGCTCCCGCAGCCCGACGAGGTCGATATCGACATCGCTCCAGGCGACCTCAAGATCGACACCTATCGCGCCAGTGGCGCGGGCGGGCAGCATGTCAACACGACCGACAGCGCCGTGCGCATCACGCACGAACCTTCCGGCCTCGTCGTGACCTGCCAGGACGAGCGCAGCCAGCAGAAGAACCGCGTGAAGGCTATGCAGGTGCTCCGCGCGCGTCTCTACGAGAAGATGCGCGACGAGGCGCAGGGTGCCGAGGCCGAAGCGCGCAAGGCCATGGTCGGCAGCGGCGACCGGTCCGAGCGCATCCGCACCTACAACTTCCCGCAAGGACGCGTGACCGACCACCGGATCGGCCTGACGCTGCACAAGCTGCCCGAAATCATCGCTGGGCCGGGCCTTGGCGAGATGGTGGACGCGCTGATCGCCGAGGACGAGGCGAAGCGGCTCGCCGCGCTCAATGACTGACGCTGCTCGCCCGACAGTCGCCGATGCCATCCGCGCCGCATCGGACCGGCTTTCCCAGACCAGCGAAACCGCGCGGCTCGATGCCGAACTAATCATGGCGCATGTCCTCGGAATTGCGCGATCAGACATGCTCCTGCGCGCAATGCGGGACGAGGCTCCGGCGGAGTTCGGGGCGCTGGTGGACAGGCGCGCCAGATGCGAGCCTGTCGCCCATATCCTCGGGCATCAGGAGTTTTATGGCCGCGAGTTCTTTGTTACGCCCGATACGCTGATCCCGCGCGGAGACAGCGAAGTACTGGTCGAGGCCGCGCTCGAGCTGAAGCATGACGCGGAGCGCGTTCTCGATCTCGGTACAGGAAGCGGCGCCTTGCTCCTCAGCGTGGTTGCGGAGACGCGGGCATTGGGTGTCGGTACCGACCGGTCGCCTGCCGCTCTCGCGGTGGCCCACGACAATGCCGACCGGCTGGGCATAGAGGATCGAGTGCGTTTCCACCTCCTCGACTGGCGGAAAGAGGGATGGGCAGACGATCTCGGCCGCTTCGACCTGATCCTGTGCAATCCGCCCTATGTCGAGGAAGCGGCGCAGTTGGACAGGGATGTGCGCGAATTCGAACCGCACTCGGCGCTCTTTGCAGGACCAGAGGGTCTCGACGACTATCGTATCATCATTCCGCAATTGCGGAATTTAATGACCGACCGGGGCGTAGCGATTCTCGAAATCGGACATGAACAATCCGGCGCTGTGAGTGAAATTGCGCGTGCGGCAGGCTTCGAAGTTGCGCTCAGGCGCGACCTTGCAAACCGTCCACGCGCCCTGATTTTGACATAAAGGGGTTGGCAAAGCCGATTCGAGGCTTTACCTCTGGCCATAGGCCAGTGGTGCGCGGACGTGTCCGACCCGCCGGTTCTAAGCTCCGACATTGCAGTTCCGGTGCGTGCCAAACGGCTCGTATACCATGCACAAACAGGGGCGCGCATGCTGCGAGAGGGCGCAGCGTGTTCGATGGGCAAGGCGGATAACAGGCGAGCCGAGGGTTCGCGCCGCGCCATTAAAAGGACGAGTATTCCTTGAACAGCAATCGCAACAACCGTCGCCGCGGTCGTAACAACAACCGCAACCAGGGCGGCGGCAATTCTGCCAACCGGATCGACAGCCGGGCACGGGGCAACGCGCCCCAGCTTCTCGACAAGTACAAGAAGCTTGCACAGGACGCCCAGCACAATGGCGACCGCGTCCAGGCCGAGTACTATCTTCAGTTCGCCGACCACTATTTCCGCGTGATCGCCGACAACAAGGCCCGCCAGGAAGAGGCCAAGGCCAAGCGCAACGAAGATCGCGGCCAGAACCAGTCGGACGATGACGATTCCGACGATGACGGTGACGATCGCCGCAAGGGCCGCAAGGCTCGCGGTCGCCGTGATGACGACCAGGGTCAGCAGCAGGACGGCCGCGGCCGCAAGCCCCGCCGCAGCTCGAACGACGATGACGGCGACGACTTCGAGCCCGCCGACAATCCCTTCACCCGCAAGGACGACGAGGACGAGGCTCCGAAGAAGCGTCGTGCCCCTCGCAAGGCGAAGAAGGGCGAAGAAGGCGCGCCAGGCAATGAGGGCGAGATCGATGTATCGGCCCTTCCGCCGGCCATCGGTACCGACGATGACAAGCCGGCACCGCGTCGTCGCAGCCGCAAGCCTGCAGAAGACGAGGACGTGAGCGCGGTCGGCTGATCGCGCTCGCCCATCTCACTTTTCCTTGCCAACGCCGCCGCCTGACGTAACAGGCGGGGCGATGGATCGTATCACCGAGTTCATGGTGCGCCGCCCAAGATGGAGCGCGCTCCTGCTGGGGCTGGTTTCGGCAACCGGCTTCCAGCCCCTGCATATCTGGCCACTCGCGCTCGCTGCGATGGGTGCGCTCGTCTGGCTCGTTCACCGGCAAGAGAGCGCGAGAAGCGCCTTCTTCGTCGGCTGGGTGTTCGGCGTTGCGCATTTCACGCTGACCAACAACTGGATCGCGACGGCCTTCACCTACCAGGCCGAGTTGCCCGCTGCGCTCGGCTGGGCGGCGGTCCCGCTGCTGTCCCTCTACCTCGCAGTATATCCGGGACTGGCGGCACTTGCGGGCTGGCTGATCGCGAGAAAGCAGAAGCTGCCCGTATTTTCGCTCGCCTTCGGGGCCGCCTGGATCGCCGCCGAATGGCTGCGCAGCTGGGTCTTCACCGGCTATGCCTGGGGTCCGTTCTCGATGGCATTCCTGGGAGACTGGGAGCGGGCAGGTCTGGCGGGACTGCTCCCTGCGACAGGCACTTACGCACTGTCCGGCATCGCGGTCGCGATTTCGGGCCTGCTGGCATGGTCGCTCGCCAGCCGCAGGTGGATTGCCCTTGCCGCAATCATAGTGGTGTTCTCCGCGGGCATGTTCTGGCCGGCCCCTGCCGAAGAGGACGGCTTCCTTCCGGTCACGCTGGTGCAGCCGAACCTGCGGCAGGAAGAACTCGACGACCCGAGCAAGTTCGAAGAACAGTTCCAGCGCATTGCAGCGCTCAGCAGGCCGGAAAAACCCGTCAGCCGGCGGCTTGTCCTGTGGCCCGAGAGCGGCGTTCCCGACTACCTGCGCGAAGGATATCCGCGGCGCTACTACGTCCAGATGACTGCCGGCGGGGACCCGGCATTCGCCCGCTATCGTATCGGGCAGACGATCGGCGAGGGCAGCCTGCTGCTGACCGGAGCTGTCGATCTCGAAATCGGTGAAGTCGACGGCCGCGAGCGCGCGACCGGGGCCTATAATGCGATCACCCCGATCGATGCGGAGGGCAATCTCGGCCAGCGCTACGCCAAGGCACATCTGGTGCCTTATGGTGAATACCTGCCGCTGCGCAGCTGGCTTGAGCCGTTCGGCCTCAGGCGGCTTGTGGCTGGCTCCATCGACTTCATTCCCGGACCCGGACCGCAGACTTTCGACTTCGGCGACTGGGGCAAGGCAGGCATGCAGATCTGCTACGAGATTGTCTTCTCCGGCGAGGTCGCGGAGCGCGGGAACCGCCCGGATTACATCTTCAACCCGTCCAACGACGGCTGGTTCGGCACATGGGGGCCGCCGCAGCACCTGGCGCAAGCGCGCATGCGAGCAGTGGAGGAGGGGCTACCAGTCCTCCGCGCCACTACTACCGGCATCAGCGCCATCATCGACGCGCGCGGCATCGTTCGTCACGCAATCGGCAGGAACGAGGCGGCGCGGATCGACGCAGTGGTTCCGCCCGCTGGCGAGCCTACTCTTTTTGCCCGTTTCGGGCACTGGCTGACACTATTTTGGGGTATAGTTCTTTTAGCCGTTTCGCTGGTTGCAAGTCGGCTTTCTGCCCGCTACCAACCTGACCACACTTAAAGTTATCTTTATATCTTTTATCGGGGTCTCCATGCGCACCAATTACCTGTTCACGTCCGAGAGTGTTTCCGAAGGGCATCCCGACAAGGTCTCCGACCAGATTTCGGACGCCATCGTCGACCTGATGCTTGCGAAAGACCCGGAATCGCGCGTCGCTTGCGAAACTATGACGACCACGCAGCGCGTCATCCTCTCGGGCGAGATCCGGTGTGCCCCGATGTACGACAAGAAAAACCCCGACTGGGCCGACAACGGCGGCTGGGCTCCGGGCGCGAAGGACGAGATCGAGCAGGCGGTGCGCCGCACCGTGCGCGAAATCGGCTACGAGCAGGACGGGTTCCACTGGAACACGCTGACCTTCGAGAACCACCTGCACGGCCAGTCCTCGGAAATCGCGCAGGGCGTCGACGCAAGCGGCAACAAGGACGAGGGCGCAGGCGACCAGGGTATCATGTTCGGCTTCGCCTGCGACGAAACTCCCGACCTCATGCCGGCTACGCTCGACTACAGCCACAAGATTCTCGAGCGCCTTGCCGAAGACCGCAAGAACGGCACTGCGCCCTTCCTTGAGCCCGACGCCAAGAGCCAGCTTTCGCTGCGCTACGAAGACGGCAAACCGGTCGCCTGCACCGCAATCGTCGTCTCGACGCAGCACGGCAAGGGTTACCACGAGGGCGAAAAGGAAGCCGAGCTCAAGTCCTATGTGAAGAAGGTCGTCACCGAAATCCTGCCCGAAGGCTGGGTGTCGGACGAGACCGAGTGGCACATCAACCCGACCGGTGCCTTCGAAATCGGCGGGCCCGATGGTGACGCAGGTCTCACCGGACGCAAGATCATCGTCGACACCTACGGCGGTGCGGCCCCGCATGGCGGCGGCGCATTCAGCGGCAAGGACCCGACCAAGGTCGACCGTTCGGCCGCTTACATCACGCGCTATCTCGCGAAGAATATCGTCGCTGCCGGCCTCGCCAAGCGCTGCACCATCCAGCTCTCCTACGCGATCGGTGTCTCCAAGCCGCTCTCGCTCTATGTCGACACGCACGGCACCTGCGCCGAAGGCGTGACCGACGAAGCGCTCGAAAAAGCGATTGCTGGCATCGACAAGCTCGGCGGCCTGACCCCGCGCGGTATCCGCACGCATCTCGGCCTCAACAAGCCGATCTATCGCAAGAGCGCGGCCTACGGCCACTTCGGTCGCACCGCAGACGGCGATTTCTTCCCCTGGGAGCGGACCGACCTGGTCGACGATCTCAAGGCGGCGCTGGCCTGATCTCAATTGGGGTCGTGTTGCCCCTTGGTGGGTGATGCGACCTCGAGCGCAAGCTCGGCATCGGAAAACACGAACGGGCTGCGCACGCCCGGCATGCCTTCAGGCATGACCTTCATTCCGCGCGCCTTGATCTGCGGATCGGCGAAGACTTCGTCGATGTCGTTGATCGGTCCTGCGGGGATGCCGCTTTGCGCGCAGGCTGAGAGAAGGTCGTCTCGTGTCCATTGTGCGGTGGCTTCGGCGATCAGCGCGTCAACCTCTTCGCGGTTCGCGACGCGGTTCGCATTGGTCGAATAGCGCTCGTCTTCCAGCAGGTCAGTGCGTTCGAGCACGGTCAACAGCTTGCGGAACAGCGCATCGTTGGCAGGGGCGAGCACGACCTTGCCGTCCTTGGTCGGAAACACGCCATAGGCGCTCACCTGCGCATGCGCATTGCCCATGCGCGGCGGGTTCTCGCCCGTGGCAAGGTAGCTCATCGCCTGGTTAGCGAGCAGGCCGACCGAGCAATCGAGCAGGCTGATGTCGATCCACTGACCCTTGCCGGTACGGTGCCGCATGAGCAGCGCCGACTGGACTGCGTTGGCAGCCCATAGTCCGCAGGACAGGTCGCTGATCGAGACACCCATCTTCATCGGATCTCCATCCGGCTCTCCGGTGAGGGCCATGAAACCGCTCATTGCCTGGATGACGAAATCATATCCCGGCTCGTCGCGTCGCGGGCCCTCCTGCCCGAAGCCGGTGATCGAACAATAGACGAGCTCCGGATTGGCCTTTGCTAGTGTCTCGTAATCGAGGCCGAACTTGGCGAGACCGCCGGGCTTGAAATTCTCCAGCACAACGTCCGCTCCGGCCGCCAACTCCGCCACACGGGCGAGGTCTTCTCCGTTGCGAAAATCGGCCACGATACCGCGCTTCCCGCGATTGCAGGCATGGTAGTAAGCGCTGGTTCTTTCGCCCGCGTGTTCGACCCAGGGTGGGCCCCAGATACGCGTATTGTCGCCTTCGGGGCTCTCGACCTTGATCACATCGGCGCCGAGATCTGCGAGGATCTGCCCTGCCCAAGGACCGGCCAGCACCCGTGCCAGTTCGAGCACCTTAAGCCCTGCAAGCGGGGCCCTCTCGTTGCGCGGATGGTCGAGCCACTCGGCCATTGCTGCCTCAGCCGAGAGCGACCTCGTATTTCGCAGTCGTGCTGTTCGCGATATCCTCCTCGGTCACACCAGGTGCGAGCTCGATGAGGCGGAACGGACTGTCGTGATCCTTGCGGTGAAATACGCCGAAGTTGGTGATGATCATGTCGACCACGTTCTGTCCCGTGAGCGGAAGCGTGCATTCGGGAATGAACTTGGGATCGCCCGCCTTGCTGGTGTGATCCATGACCACGATGATCTTCTTCACACCGGCGACGAGATCCATCGCGCCGCCCATGCCCTTGATCATCTTGCCCGGGATCATCCAGTTGGCGATGTCGCCGTTCTCGGCCACTTCCATCGCGCCGAGCACGGTGAGGTCGATGTGACCGCCGCGGATCATCGCGAAGCTCTGCGAGCTGTCGAAATAGGCCGAATGAGGCAGTTCGCTGATCGTCTGCTTACCAGCATTGATCAGGTCGGCATCCACATCGTCCGGAAAGGGAAAGGGGCCGATGCCGAGCATGCCGTTTTCGCTCTGCAGCGTGACATGCATGCCTTCGGGAATGTGGTTGGCGACCAGCGTCGGAATGCCGATGCCGAGGTTGACGTAATAGCCGTCCTCGAGCTCCTGCGCGGCGCGGGCAGCCATCTGGTTGCGGTCCCAACCGGTGCGGGCTTGCGTATCGGTCATGTCAGTTGCCTTCATTCATGATTGCGGGCGCATCTGCAGGCGCGGTCTCGGGGCTCCAGCGGGTGCCTTCGGGGAAGACTTCGCCCATCGTGCCCTTGAGCGAGTAGCCGTAGACGGGGTTGGGCAGGACGAACCAGCCATTGCCCCAAAGCTGGGCGAGATCGCCGCGTGCTGCCAGCTCACGCCGCTCGGGCGGTGTGCGGCTGTCGTCGTTGAACACATCGGCGAAGTCGCCGAGATTATCACCTGCAAGCGCGATTACGCAGTAGCGTTCTGCGATCAGCGCGCGGCGGCCGTCCTTGTCGCCGCTGTCGACGCCGTCATCACCGCGCAGGAACAGCGTGTCGCGATGGATCGCCTCGCCGAGACCGGCAGCGGCAATCGCCCGCGCGGCGCCTTCGGGGCTGAATTCGCGATTGGTGTTGAAGACGGGCGTGATTCCGGCTTCGCGCAGGCGGCGGATGCCGGTGACCGCGCCGGGCACCGGGCGAACATAGCTGGCGCCGGTCCTTTCCCAGATCTCCCAGGTCGGCTTGGTGAACTCGTTGCCCGTCGAGGCCGACCAGTATTCGTAACCCTGGTTGAGGATAACCGTCTCGTCGACGTCGAAGACGACCGCGAGCGGCTTCCAGCTGTCGCCGCGTGCACAGCTCTGCGGCTCCGCGACGTCGCCGCCGATGCCCATGGCTACCGACTGCGGGATGCGGCGTTCGCGGCTGCGTGCGATCGCATAGTCGGCAATGCCGCGCCATGCCTGGATCGAGGCGCCTGCCGCTTCGCCCGAACCGTAGAGCCACTGCATGCTGGAGGGAGCGGGCGCATCGAGACCCGTCGCGGGTGCGGCGGCATCGGGCACGGTCTGGCATGCGGCCAGCGAGAGCGCGGCAAGCGAAACGAGTGCGGCGCGCATTACGCGGTCTCCCGTTCGCGTGTCGTCACGAATTCGATCTTCTTGTCGTAGGGCGCGCCCACGATCATGCGCTGGACATAGACGCCCGGCAGGTGGATGCAGTCCGGATCGAGGCTGCCGGTCGGGACGATTTCCTCGACCTCGACGATGCAGACCTTGCCGCAGGTCGCTGCCGGCTGGTTGAAGTTGCGTGCGGTCTTGCGGAACACGAGGTTGCCCGTCTCGTCCGCCTTCCACGCCTTCACAATGGCGAGATCGGCGAAGATTCCGCGCTCGAGGATGTAATCCTCGCCGTCGAAGGTCTTCACTTCCTTGCCCTCGGCGACCTGCGTTCCGACGCCCGTCTTGGTGTAGAAGCCGGGAATGCCGGCACCGCCTGCGCGCATGCGCTCGGCAAGCGTACCCTGCGGGCAGAACTCTACCTCGAGCTCACCGGACAGGAATTGCCGCTCGAACTCCTTGTTTTCACCGACATAGCTGGAAATCATCTTCTTTACCTGCTGCGTGCGCAGCAGCATGCCGATGCCCTCGTTGTCGATCCCGGCATTGTTGCTGGCGAAGGTCAGCCCCTTCACCCCGCTCTCGCGGATCGCCTCGAGCAGTCGCTCGGGGATGCCGCAGAGGCCGAAGCCCCCGCTGGCTATCAGCATGTCGTCGTGCAATAGCCCCTCAAGGGCGGAAGCGGCATCTGGAAAGAGCTTGTTCATCGGTCCTCCGTTACAAGCGAGGCTGCTAGCGCCCGCCCGCGACTGTGTCACCCCCGGATGAAGGAGAGCCGATGATACGCCTTGCAGCCCTGGCAGCCCTCGTGCCCTTTCTCGCCGCCTGTGAGCCGGAGCCGACCCCGGATGCGCAACCGCCGATGCCGCAGCCACAGGTCTTGGAACGCGAGAACGAGCGCCTCGGCCACCTTGCCGGTTCCCCGCGATCGGGTGACTTCAAGGTGAATTTCAGCGAGCCTTTCATACAATTCGAGAACCGCGGTGAAGAGATGTCGATCAGCCAGCCCTATGGCGGCCCGGGCTACCGCGTGGTGGACGTATTGCGAGGGGGCGACGAAACGACCTGGATTTTCCGCGGACTCGAAGGCGCTGTGCCGGGGGAAGAGCCTTTCATCCTGACGATCGAAAAACTTCCCTGCACCAATCCGCTGACAGGTGACCAGACCGACTATGTGGCAACACTCGGAACGTCTCTGGAGCCGCAAAAAGCGCGATCCTGTGCTGCACCTGCGAGGTAAGTGACAGCCTCGATGTCTTAAAAAACATGGAGTTGCGTGCTTAGAGTTGCGTTTCAGTCAACAATCCTTGTTCTTTTCGCACTTGCACAAAATGGTTCTCGGGAGCATATCTAAGCCTGCCTTTCAGGCATCCTCTCCCAAGACTTTCCAAGCCCGGTGGGTTCTCCCGCCGGGCTTTTTTCTTGTCTGGAGCCAGTGATCGCCGGACCTCTGGGCGACGTTCCTCATTGTAGTTTCTGCAGGCGCACCCAATTGGGAGCGTAAGAGAATGACGCAAGAGAGGGAGCTTACCCCATATGGCCGATGCTGACACTGCGACGGCGGCAGATGAAAAAACGGTTCGGCTGCAGGTCGCAGCAGCGAGGCAGGAAGAGAGCGGGCAGGGCATCGCGCGCATGCCGCGTTCCGCATTCCAGGCGCTTGGTATAACCGAGGGCGACACCGTCGAGATCACCGGCAAGCGCGCCACGGTCGCGATCGCCATGCCGGCGTATGACGAGGACCAGTCGCTCGACGTCATTCGCCTCGACGGTCTCCAGCGCGGCAATGCCGAAGTCGGTTCGGGAGAGCATGTGCAGGTGGTCGCTGTCGAATCGCGGCCGGCAACCCGAGTGATCTTCGCTCCGGCGCAGCGCGAGATGCGATTGCAGGGTCCGGCCCAGGCGCTGAAGCGCAACTTCTTCCGCAAGCCTCTGACCGCAGGCGACCTTGTCGCGACGACGGGGCAGCAGCCGGTGCAGAACATGCCGCCCGAAGTGCGCAGGATGTTCAACGCGCCTGCCTATGCACTGACCCAGATCCGGCTTTCGGTCGTCTCGACCACGCCCAAGGGCATTGTCCATATCGACGAGGATACCGAAGTCGAATTGCGCGCCGAATTCGAAGCGCCGCGCGATGCACGCGCTGTCGTCAACTATGATGATGTCGGCGGTATCGACGACACCATCCAGGCGCTGCGCGAGATGGTCGAACTGCCGCTCCGCTATCCCGAGCTCTTCATCCGTCTCGGTGTGGACCCGCCCAAGGGCGTGCTGCTCCACGGCCCACCCGGCACTGGAAAGACGCGCCTCGCACAGGCTGTCGCGAACGAGAGCGATGCGAACTTTTTCACAATCAACGGGCCGGAAATCATGGGCTCGGGCTATGGCGAAAGCGAAAAGCGCCTGCGCGAAGTCTTCGAGGAGGCGAGCAAGTCCTCTCCGGCCATCGTCTTCATCGACGAGATCGACTCGATCGCACCCAAGCGCGACCGGGTTCCGGGTGAAGCCGAGAAGCGGCTCGTCGCCCAGCTCCTGACGCTCATGGACGGGCTGGAAGCGCGGTCCAACCTTGTCGTGATCGCAGCCACCAACCGGCCCGATGCGATCGACGAAGCCCTGCGCCGTCCGGGCCGTTTCGACCGCGAGATCGTGATCGGCGTTCCCGACGAGAAGGGTCGCCGCGAAATCCTGGGCATCCATACCCGCGGCATGCCGCTGGGCGACAAGGTCGACCTCACCGAACTGGCAAAGGCCACCTACGGTTTCGTCGGCGCGGATATCGCCGCGCTATCGCGCGAAGCCGCTATCGACGCGGTGCGCCGCATCATGCCCAAGATCGACCTCGACGAGCGAACCATTCCGCCCGAAGTGCTCGACGAGCTTTGCGTGACGCGCGAGGACTTCCTCTCGGCGCTCAAACGCATCCAGCCCTCGGCCATGCGCGAAGTCATGGTGCAGATGCCCAATGTCGGCTGGTCCGATATCGGCGGTGTCGGCGATGCGATCGAGAAGCTGAAGGAAGGCATCGAGCTGCCGATGAAGAACCCCGATGCCTTCCACAGGCTCGGGATTAGGCCGGCCAAGGGCTTCCTGCTCTATGGCCCGCCGGGCACCGGCAAGACGTTGCTTGCAAAGGCGGTGGCAAAGGAAGCCAAGGCCAATTTCATCTCGATGAAATCGAGCGACCTCCTGTCGAAATGGTACGGCGAGAGCGAGCAGCAGATTGCCCGCATGTTCAAGCGCGCCCGCGCCGTGGCGCCATGCGTCGTCTTCATTGACGAGATCGACAGCCTCGTTCCTGCCCGTGGTAGCGGACAGGGCGAGCCTCAGGTGACCGGCCGGGTGGTCAACACCATCCTTGCTGAGATGGACGGGCTCGAGGAGCTGCAGTCAGTGGTGGTCATCGGTGCCACGAACCGCCCCACGCTGGTCGATCCCGCACTCCTGCGGCCCGGTCGCTTCGACGAACTGGTCTATGTCGGAACTCCCGACAAGCCGGGGCGCAAGCAGATCCTTGGTATCCATACGGCGAACATGCCGCTGGCGGACGATGTCGACCTCGGCGCCGTCGCAGAAAAGACCGAGCGCTTTACCGGCGCCGACCTTGAAGACGTGGTCCGTCGCGCGGGTCTCAACGCCTTGCAGCGAGCAGGCGGAGACGTGCAGGAAGTGACCGCGGCAGACTTTACCGAAGCACTCAAGGACAGCCGTGCGACCGTCACGACCCGCATGGAGGCCGAGTATCGCAAGATGCGCGGCGAGCTTAAGAAGCGTGCGGCCGAAGTCCAGCCGATCGGCTTCATTCACGAAGGCATGCTGGAGAGCACCCGCGACAGCAAGCACTCAAACGAAAAGAGCTAGCCGCCCATGGCGCGCTGGTTCGCCGCCTCTACCTCGAGGCGGTGGCGGATCAGCGCGTCGGGCTGGTGCTCCCTGAGCCACGCGAGCATGTGCTCGCGCACTTCGCAGCGCAGCGTCCACAAATCGCCGATCGTTTCCGCGCTCATCGACAGGCGCAGCTCGATGCTTTCGGGATAGGCCTCGGTCATGAGGAGCGCGAGATTGCGACCGTCCCACAGTTCGTGAGCCTTCACGAAGCGTTCGAACTCTTCGCGGATTGGCTCAATCTCCGCGACCGGGTCGAGGTGCAGCATGACCGGGCCGGTCAATTTTTCGCTGACGCGCGACCAGTTCTCGAAGCTCTGGTCGAGGAAGCGACTTGTCGGCACCACGAGGACACGCTCGTCCCAAGTACGCACGGTCACGAAGCTCATTCGCACTTCCTCGACGCGGCCCGCCTGCCCGTCGACCTTGACCAGGTCGCCGATACGAAGCGGCTGGGTTAGTGCCATCTGGAGGCCCGCAATCAGCGATTTCAAGGCCGGCTGGGCGGCCGCACCGACGGCCAACGCGGCAAGACCCGCAGAGGCCAGCATGGTCGTGCCGATATCGCGTACGCCCGGGATGTTGAACATTATCAGCGAGATAGTGATGATGACGATCGCGACGCGAGCCGTGCGCGAAAGGATCGCGATGCGCGTGCGATAGCCGCGCGTTTCGACTTCGCGCCCTTCGAGTTCGATCTGGCGCTCGTAACCTGCGGCGACACCCTTCACGAAAGCGAAGGCGACCCAGCCGATAAGCGCGGGCGTGATGAAGCCAGCGAAATGGTCCCAGCCATTTCCCACGAGCGCGTCATTCTCCGCTGCGATGGATACGGCGAAGCCGAACATGAGCCAGCGCATCGGACGCCGGATTCTGACCACGATGACATCGTCGATCGGGCTGCTCGATTGACGCGTCAGGCGCAGGAGTATCGCGAAGATAATCCAGTGGACCACGAAGGCGACGACCAGCGCGCCGCCAAGCACGATCAGCGTGTGGATCAGGCCTTCATAGGAAATCGGCCAATTGCGCGGGTCATAGCGGTCCAGCATGCCCGCCAATGGTTATGTGCGCTGCCCGCCTGTGGCAAGGCTTGGCACATCGCTATCCGGAGCCGTGATTGTGACGATAAGTCCGTCGGCGGCGAATTCGCGTTTCACGCTGCCTCCGAACTGGCGCGCTGCGCTTTCCATCAGCAGGCTGCCGAAGCCCTTTCGGTCGGGTTCCCCGTCGAGTGCCACTCCGGTTTCCTTCCAGACCAGCGTCACCAAACCGTCGTCACGCGTCCAGCTCACGTCGATTTCGCCATTTGCAGACCATGCGCCGTATTTGACCGCATTTGTTGTCAGCTCGTGAAGGACGAGGCCGAGGGGCGTGATGCGTTTCGCCGGAAGCAACACTTCGGGCCCGGAAATCTTCGCGACATGCTTGGAAGAACGGTACGGTGCGAGCGAGGTCTCGACGAGCGCTTCGAGCGATGCGAGCTCGCGGTCGAGCTCGCCCTGGCTGACTTCGTGCGCGGTGAGCAATGCGCGGATACGCTGGGCGATGGCATCGGTAACCGGCTTTGCCTCCGGCTTGTCGCGCGCGCTCATCTGGACGATCGCGAGCACCACGGCGAACAGGTTCTTGACCCGGTGATTGAGCTCGCGGGCGAGCAGGTCGGCCCGGTCACGCGCTTCGCCGATGGCAGCAGCCTGTGCGGCCTCCGCTTCGGCGCGGGCGGCGCGCGAAACGAGCCGCGAGCCGAGGAAGATGGCCAGCAGCAAGAGGAAGATCAGCCCCGCAAGGAGCGGGAAGACGCGGCCTTCGATGCGCGCGGTATCGCGTGCCTGTTCGGCAAGGATATCCCGCTCGATTTCCTCCATTTCACCGAGTGCACGCAGCAGCCGCTCCATCGTCTCCTGACCTTCGTCGGTCAGCACTTGCCGGCGCGCGTCGAGGAGGCGGCCGTCCTCGAGTAGCAAGACCGAATTCTCCAGTTCGGCGAACTTGGCGCGCGAGAGCGCATCGATCTCGTCGAGGAGTTCCTGTTGGCGCGTCGTGGCATTGTCGCCCAGCAGGTCGCGCATGCGGCGTAGCGCCGGTTCGATCTGCTCGCTGCCCTCCTGATAGGGGCGCAGATAACGCCGATCGAGCGTGATCAGGTAGCCGCGTTGTCCGGTCTCGCCGTTGAGCGCGGCCGTGTGAACGCGCTGCAGCTCCTCGATGATGTCCGAGGTCAGCTGCGCTTGCTCGCGTTCTGCCCTCTCGGCTTCCACCGTCTGGTAGACGAGGTAGATAAGTCCGAGCATCGCGCCGCCGATCAAGAGCAGCAGCACGGCATTGGGCCAACGCATCGGCATCCTGAAGCGATGGGTCATCATGCTAGTGCGCAGCTCCCCAGCTCTTGCCCGTGCCGATCTCCACGCCGAGGGGCACGGAGAGCTTTACCGCCGGTTCGGCGGCGCCGGACATGACATCCTCGATCACCTTCGAGGCCTTCTCGACATCGCCTTCGGGCAGCTCGAAGACGAGTTCGTCATGCACCTGGAGGAGCATGCGCACATGGCCGAGGCCTGCCTCTTCAAGAGCGGGGTTCATGCGAACCATGGCGCGCTTGATGATATCGGCGCTGGTGCCCTGTATCGGTGCGTTGATGGCTGCACGCTCGCTGCCCTGCCGTTCGGCCTGGTTTTTCGAATTGATGCGCGGAAACCAGGTCTTCCGGCCGAAGAGCGTCTCCGAATAACCGCGTTCGCGCACGCTTTCGAGTGTGTGGAGGATGTATTTCTGGATGCCGGGGAAGCGCTTGAAATAGGTGTCGATCATCTCCTGCGCTTCGTCCGCCTCGACACCGAGCCTGCCGGCAAGGCCCCAGCGCGAAATGCCGTAAAGAATGGCGAAGTTGATCGTCTTGGCGCGGGCGCGGGTGTCGCGCGTGACCTCGCCGAACATCTCGGTCGCGGTGCGCGCGTGGATGTCCTCTCCGTGTTCGAAGGCCTCCTTGAGCGGAGCGACATCGGCCATGTGTGCGGCCAGCCGCAGCTCGATCTGCGAATAGTCGGCGGCGAGCAGGACATTGCCTTCCTCGGCCACGAACGCCTCGCGGATCTGGCGACCGATTTCGGTGCGGATCGGGATGTTCTGCAGGTTCGGGTCGGTCGATGAAAGCCGGCCGGTCTGCGCGCCGACGAGGCTGTAGCTGGTGTGCACGCGCTTCGTTTCGGGATTGATCGCTTCCTGAAGCGCGTCGGTATAGGTCGACTTGAGTTTGGCGAGTTGGCGCCATTCGAGGACCTTGTCCGCAATTTCCGCACCGTCGCCCGACAGTCGCTCGAGCACCGACTGGTCGGTCGAATACTGGCCGCTCTTGCCCTTCTTGCCGCCCTTGTATCCCAGCTTGTCGAACAGGATTTCGCCGAGCTGCTTGGGGCTGCCGACGGTGAATTCCTGTCCGGCGATCTCGTGGATCTCGCCTTCGAGGCGCGAGGTCTCGGTGGCGAATTCCTCCGACAGCTTGGCCAGCCGCGTGCGGTCGACCTTAATGCCGTGCCGTTCCATTCCGGCGACGACCGGCACGAGCGGGCGGTCGACCCGCTCGTAGATCTTGGTGCCGCCCTCGGTCGCAAGCCGGGGCTTGAGGTGGGCATGGAGGCGCCAGGTGACGTCCGCATCCTCGGCGGCATATTCGGTGGCCTTGTCGAGCGGTACTTCGCCGAAGGGAATCGCCTTCTTCCCGGTGCCGCAGACCTCTTTGTAGCTGAGGCAGGTGTGGCCGAGATGGCGCTCCGCCAGTTCGTCCATCCCGTGGCCGCCTCCGATACCCGCTTCGCCGCGTCCGGCATCGAGGGCGAAGCTGATGATCATGGTGTCGTCGATCGGTGCGACCATGATGTCTTCGCGCGCGAGCACATTGAGATCGTACTTGCCGTTCTGGAAGACCTTGAGAACGGCATCGTCCTCGAGCAGCGGCTTGAGCGCGGCCAGTGCTTGGGCCTTGTCCACCTGCTCGGGCTTCTCGGCGAACATGTCGCTGCCGCCATGGCCCAGCGGGATGTAGCAGGCGTCATTCGGGCCGAGCGCGAGGCTGACGCCGACAAGGCGCGCCTTGATCGAGATCGAGACTGTCGGTCTCGGTATCGACGGCAACTAGCCGTGTGGCGTGCGCCCGTTCGATCCACTCTTCGAGCCGGTCCATCGATTGCACGCATTCATAGGCGCTGCGGTCGATTGCGGGCATTTCCGGAAGAGGCTGCGAATTGCCTTTGCTGCCGGCCGGAGCGCCCGCAGTTTCCTGCTTGGCCGGGTTGAGGTCTGTCGGGCGACCCGGGCTGCCGTTCCCGCTGTCGAGCCGGCGCATCAGGCTGGTGAAACCGTGCGTCTCCAAGAATGCGCGCAGTGGATCGGGCGGAACGCCGTCGAGCTTCATGTCCTCGAGCTCGATTGGAAGGCCGCAGTCTTCCTTGAGCGTGACGAGCACGCGGCTGAGCTCGGCATCCGCGCGGTGCTCGAGCAGGCGCTCCTTCAGCTTGGACTTCTTCATGTCCGCAGCCGCATCGAGGGCTGAAGTGAGGTCGCCGTGCTCGGCGATCAGCTTGCTCGCGGTCTTCGGGCCGACGCCGAAAATGCCCGGAATGTTGTCGACCGAGTCGCCCATCAGCGCGAGCACGTCGCCAACCTTCTCGGGCGGCACACCGAACTTTTCCTCGACTTCCTCGATGTAGATGCGCGCGCTCTTCATCGTGTCGAGCATGTCGATCCGCGCACCGTTCTCCTCGCCGACCAGCTGCATCAGGTCCTTGTCGGAAGAGACGATGGTGACGTCCCAACCTTCCGCCTGCGCTGCGCGGGCATAGGAGGCGATCATGTCGTCGGCCTCGACATCGGGTTCTTCCACCAGCGGCAGGCTGAAGGCGCGCGTTGCGTCGCGGATCAGCGGGAACTGCGGCACCAGGTCCTCGGGCGGATCGGGGCGGTTTGCCTTGTACTGGTCGTAGATCTCGTTGCGGAAGGACTTGCTCGACTTGTCGAGCACCACGGCGAGGTGCGTCGGGCCGTCGGCCTTGTCGAGATCCTCCGCCAGCTTCCAAAGCATTGTGGTGTAGCCATAGACCGCACCGACCGGTGTACCTTCCGGGTTCGTCAGCGGAGGCAGGCGGTGGTACGCCCTGAAAATATAGGCGGACCCGTCGACGAGGTAGAGGTGCTTCTTTTCGGCCATCACGGCAGGCGTTAGCAGCGAGTCGCGGCCTTGGGGAGCGCTAAGGCCATGAAAAATGTGGGCCGAAAAATGGCGGAATTGCGGCGAATTGAGGCCAGATGATGGCCAAATGTGGCGAATCCGCTTGCTAGGCCACAATCCCGCCACTATTTAGACACTGTAAGGCCCGATTTGTTGGACCTTGCGCGAGGGGTAGGGGTCTCTTTCCCTTCGCAATCAGAACTCGCTGTTTAAGGATTTAATCTTATGCGTAAGATCGCTCTCGTCGCCGCCGCTTCGGCCGCCGCTCTCTCGCTCGCTGCTTGCTCGGAAGCTACCGAAGACGCAGCTGAAGAAACCATGGAATCGGCTGAAGCAGACGCTGAAGCAAACATGGAAGCTATGGAAGCTGGCGCTGAAGAAGCTGCTGCTGACGTCGAAGCTGCTGCTGAAGGCGCTGAAGCTGAAGTCGAAGCTGAAGTTGCTGAAGAAGCTGCTGAAGCCGAGTAATTCGCTTCACGGGCGGCATGCCGCTCGAGAAAAAAGAGGGCGGTGCCTTTCGGCGCCGCCCTTTTTTTGCCCTATTGGGGTAATCTATCAGCCGCCGTAATCGGCGTCGGTCCAGACCCTGCGGTCATCGCCCGGCCTGGTGAAGCCGCGGTATAGAGCTTCAGTAATGGTCGATATGCGCGCATCGCGCATCTGGCGCGCTTCGAGTTTGCGTCCGCGGTTGCCGTTCTCGACGGCCATCGAAGGACTTTGGCCCGTCACGTAGATCGCCACAGCGATCGCGCGGCCATCGGGCGTGTGAAAGATTCCGATGTCGCTCGCGGTGCGGCTAAGCGTGCCGGTCTTGTTGGCCAGTCCCGCGCTCACCGGAAGAGCCGAGCGCATGCGCTTCTTTCCGGTGGTCGTCGCGCGCATCGCGTCCATCAGCACGGCTCGCGAAGACGTGCTGAGCCATTTGCCTTGGTAGATGCCTGCTAGCAGCTTGCCCATGGCGCGCGGAGTCGCGCTATCACGTGGGTCGACACTGGAAGCCGGATCGATCCGGCCGTCTTCGCGGATCAGCGTGGCGATATCGCGCGAAAGCTCGAACCCATCGATTCCCGCATCGCGCATCCATTTGTTGACCACGCCCGGCCCGCCTACCGCGTCGAGGATCGCGTCGGTGCAGGCATTACAGCTCTTACTGATCATCAGGTCGATGTGTTCGCGGGCGGTGAGATAGGCACCGCCACGGCGCGGCAGGCGCCATTCGCTGGTGAGAGACCACTTCCCCGCGTCCACGCCCGCGAGGTAAACCGCCGCGATCGCCACCTTGCTGGTACTGGCCATGGGGAAACGCTGGTCGGCAAGGACGTCGATCTCCTGTCCGCTCGAAAGGTCGAGTGCGTAGACGCCGATCCGACCGCGCGAACCATCGGCGAGACGTGCGATCTGTTCCTCGAGCGGGTTGTCATAGACCGCGTTGAAATCCTGCGGAGCCCGCACTTCCGTACCCAGCAGACTGTCGAACTGGGACTGGTAGCTGTTCTCGGCAGTCTGCGCCTGCGCGGCAGCGGGAAGACCGAGCGCGATTGCGCCGGCGGCCAGCAAGGTTCCAAATGACTTCATCGACATGGCCCTACGTTACCAATTTCATGGTTATGCGAAGCTTAACGGCAATGCAGAATCATGCGCAAGGCCCATGCGACGGAATGTGTCGCATGGGCGTTTCATGCTTCCAGAGTAATGAAATTTCACAAGGCCGGTCAGGCCGCCGCGATGACCTTCTCGATCTTTTCTGTCGTCACTCCCGTGACCGTCTTGTCGATCTCGCCAACGAGCCGCTTTTCCAGTTCGGAATGGTAGTGCCTGCGCATCTCGCCGAGCGTCTTGGGATCGGCGATCACCAGCACATCGGTCAGCTCTCCCGAAATAGCCTTGGCATTCAACCATTCGGCCGCTGCGGCGCCGTGGGCCAGTTCGCCTAGGTCGGTCCGGCCATGACGCTGCCCGATCTCGTCCTGGTGACGAACGCCGGCGCTGAAATTGGACACCGAGAGGTCGGGATGGCTGGCGCCTTCGAGCCGCGGTTCGAACGGCTGGCCGTTGTTCTGCATGACGGTGAAGTTCTCACCATCGACGATTGCGACATGGGCCTTGTGCGGCAGCTTCATATCAGTCTCCTCTTTCGAATCTAATTGTTCACCTGACCAACGGTCGAGCCGCTCGCGGGGTCCGGAAAAAGCGGCTCGGGTCGACGCCTGCACGATACGATATGCCGTTCGCAGAACTTTCGCTTGACCGGCGCGGGGCAGGGCAATTGTATCGCGCCTGCAAATCTTGGGGACTATACATATGACACATACCATGCGTGCGCTTGTCGCAGGCCTGCTTATTTCGACCTCCAGCGCCGCCATTGCGCAAGAAGTGCCGATCGTGCTTCCAGGCGCACCGGGTGAAGCACCGCGCATTATCGACAAGGACGAAGCGATCGCGCTGTCCGATACACGCTATTCGCCTGCCGACGTGCATTTCATGCAGGGCATGATCGTCCACCACCAGCAGGCGCTCGACATGGCAACGCTCGCCAAGTCGCGTACCAATAACGACGCTGTCCTGAAGACCGCCGACCGGATCGAAGCCGGACAGAAGGACGAGATGAAGTTCATGCGCGAATGGCTCGAATCGCGCGGCGAGCAGATCGAGATGCCCCATTCGATGCACATGGGCCCCGATGGTCACGGCGCGATGAAGGGCATGGCGTCGAAGGAACAAATGGCCGCGCTCGCGGCGTCGAACGGCACCGCCTTCGACGAACAGTTCCTGAAGCTGATGATCGCCCACCACCAGGGCGCCCTGGACATGGTCCGCGAGCTCCATCGCTCGCCGGGCAGCGCCTATGAGCCGGTGATGTTCGAATTCACCAATGAGGTGGTCAGCGACCAGCAGGCCGAGATCGACCGGATGAACTCGGTGCTGGCCGAGCTTTCGACCGACCCACGCGCCACGCTGGCAGCGGGCTTCCGCGATGCGGGCGAGGCCATCTCGAACCTTCGCCTCGTCGTCTCGCAGCCCAAGCCCACAGGTTTCTTCGACCCGGAAAACCCGGCGCAGCTGCAGCCGCGCATCGAGAAGAAGGACGATGAAAAGGAAGGTGAGGAAAAGGCAGCCGCTGATGGCGAGGAAGAAGAAGAAAAGCCCCGCTTCGGCCAACGCGGATCGCTGCTGAGCTTCGCCAACACCGATATCGCCTTCTCGGGCGATATGATGGTGGCGGGCAGCTATCACGGTTTCAACGCCTATCGCCTCGGTCAGGACGGCGTGCCGCAGCTGGTCTCGTCCACCGTATGTCCGGGCGGCCAGGGCGACGTCTCGATTGTTGGCGACCTGCTCGTTATGAGCGTTCAAGACAGCCGCGCTCGCATCGACTGCGGTCTTCAGGGTGTCGCGGGCCGTGTCAGCGAAGAACGCTTCCGCGGCCTTCGCATCTTCGACATCTCCGACATCACCCGTCCGAAGCAGGTCGGCCTCGTCCAGACATGCCGAGGCAGTCACACCCATTCGATCGTGAGTGCGGATGATGAGTCGATCATCGTTTACAATTCGGGCACCAGCTACGTACGCGATAACGAGGAGCTGGAAGGCTGCTTCGACACCGCCGGTGACGAGACCGCGCTGTTCAGCATCGACGTAGTCGAGATCCCGGTCGCCAATCCGGCAGCTGCGCGCGTCGTTGGCAGCCCGCGCGTCTTTGCCACCGGCGACCAGATCGCTGGCCTGTGGCGCGGCGGCGACCATGGCGAAGGCACGCAGAGCACGAATGTGACGAACCAATGCCACGACATCACCGTCTTCCCCGCGCTGGACCTTGCTGCAGGTGCATGCTCGGGTAACGGTATCATCCTCGACATCTCGGATCCGCTGAAGCCGGTCCGTATCGACGACGTAACCGACAAGGGCTTTGCCTACTGGCACTCGGCCACCTTCAACAATGACGGTACCAAGGTGCTGTTCACCGATGAATGGGGTGGCGGCGGACGCCCGCGCTGCCAGGCCGGTGACCCGTTGAACTGGGGTGCCAATGCCTTCTACGCGATCGAGGATGGCAAGCTGACCTACCGCGGCATGTACAAGCTGCCTGCACCACAGGGCGACAAGGAGAACTGTGTCGCGCACAACGGCTCGATCATCCCCGTCCCGGGGCGCGATATCTTCGTCCAGGCATGGTACCAGGGCGGCATCTCGGTGATCGACTTCACCGATGCTTCGAACCCCTTCGAGATCGCCTATTTCGACCGCGGCCCGGTCGACAAGGACCAGCTGATCACCGGCGGCTACTGGTCGTCCTACTGGTACAACGGTCGCATCTACGCGACCGAGATTGCCCGTGGCCTCGACGTCTTCGCTCTCGAGCCTAGCGAACACCTGACGGCCGAGGAAATCGCAGCTGCCGAAGGTGCGATCTATCCGGGCGACCTGTTCAACCCGCAGACGCAGACGCAGGTCACCTGGCCCGAAGAACTGGTCGAGGCGGCCGAGGACAGCCGCAACGGAGGCTAACCTCCTTCACGCAAAAAAATGAAGCGGCCCCGGAGCTCATCGCTTCGGGGCCGCTTTGCATTTGGGTGGCAGGATTACTGTCCCTGGCCGAGCGAGTATCCGGCCTCGCCGTCGAATTCGTAGAGATGCTCGGTCTTGATCACGTCGGCGCCGCTTTCAACGAGGCGCCCGAGAAGGGCGACAATCGCGGCCGTGTCTGCCGAACCGTCGTCTTCGAACATGAAGCGGCAGCGCCAGTGGTCGGTACAGAAGGTCGCCGGATTGTGCGCCGGCCAGACCTTGATACCGCGATTGGTCAACATGGTGAGCGTGACATGCTCGTCGCAGCTCTTGCGCAGGCGTTCGGCCAGCACATCGGGAATGTCCGTGCTCATGACGAAGACATCGACACCGACCAGCTTACGCTCCGCACGCTCTTCTTCCGCAGGGCGGACGTAGGGCGGGATGCTGACGGCCTTGCCACCTTCGTAGTCGACGGAAGCGAACTTCTCGGGCTTCATGCCAAGGCGCTCGATCACGGCGTCCGCGAATTCCTGCGTGCCGACGCGCCTGGTCGAGGTCTCCTCGCGATAGATGTCACCAGTGTGGATGCCGTCCTCGATCGTGCGGAGCCAGGCATTGTGGATCTTGCCCGCGACTTCGCCCTGTCCGAGGTGGTTAAGCATCTGCACGCCTGCCAGCAGCAGGCCCGAGGGGTTGCCGATGCCCTTGCCGGCAATGTCCGGTGCCGAGCCGTGGATGGCCTCGAACATCGACAGCGTCGGGCCGATATTCGCCGATGCGCCGAGGCCGACCGAACCGGTCAGCTCTGCCGCGATATCCGAAACGATGTCGCCGTAAAGGTTGCTGGTCACGATGACGTCGAAGTCCTGCGGGCGCGCGGCGAGGCGAGCCGAGGCGATGTCGATGATCATGTGGTCCTGCTCGATTTCGGCATATTCCTTGCCGATCTCCTCGAAGACCTTCTGCATCAGGCCGTCGGTAAGCTTCATGATGTTCGACTTGGTGAAGCAGGTCACCTTCTTGCGGCCATTGGCCCTCGCATATTCGAAGGCGTAGCGAATGATCCGCTCGGTGCCCGGACGGCTGACGAGCTTGAGCGTCTGGAAGACTTCATGCGTCTGGCGATGTTCGATCCCTGCGTAGAGATCTTCCTCGTTCTCGCGGACGATCACGATGTCGAGTTCCGGATGCAGTGTCGCCACGGCGGGATGGAGCGAGCGGCAAGGGCGGACGTTGGCGAAGAGGCCGAGGGTCTTGCGCAGCGTGACGTTCAGGCTCTTGTAGCCCGAGCCCAGCGGCGTGGTGATGGGGCCCTTGAAGAGAGCGTCCGCCTCGGCGAGATCGTTCCAGGTTTCAGGTCCGATGCCGGAGCTGTGGCCGCTCGTGTAGAGCGCTTCGCCAAGCTGGATTTCGCGGCGCTCGAAGCGCGCGCCGGCAGCCTCCATGATACGCAGCGAAGCATTGGTGATTTCGGGGCCAATACCATCACCCGGGGCGATGGCGACGAGCGGGAGTTTGTCGGTGGAATCTGTCATGGCGCAGCGCATAGCGGCAGTTCACGCGTCTGGAAACGGATTCCGTAGGGGCATTTGCGCAATCGGCGGAAAACCGAAAGAGGCCCGGCAGGATCGCTCCCGCCGGGCCTCTTTTTGTCTGCCTGTCGGCTGGTTGGCGCGAGCTTAGAAGCCCATGCCGCCCATGCCGCCCATGCCGCCCATGTCGGGCATTGCCGGAGCCGCGCCCTTCTCTTCGGGCTGGTCGACAATCGCTGCTTCAGTAGTGATCAGAAGGCCGGCAACCGAAGCTGCGTCCTGCAGCGCGGTGCGGACAACCTTGGTCGGGTCGATAACGCCGGCAGCCACGAGGTTCTCGTAGGTGTCGGTCGCGGCGTTGAAGCCGAGCGTGTCGTCATTGGCGTCGACCAGCTTGCCGGCGACAACCGCGCCGTCGTGACCGGCATTGGCTGCGATCTGGCGAACCGGTGCCTGAAGCGCACGGCGAACGATGTCGATACCGCGGGTCTGGTCGTCGTTCTCGCCTTCGAGGCCGTCGAGCGACTTCGTGGCGTAGAGCAGGGCGGTACCGCCACCCGGGACGATGCCTTCTTCAACGGCTGCGCGGGTTGCGTGCAGCGCGTCGTCGACGCGGTCCTTGCGCTCCTTCACTTCGACTTCGGTAGCACCGCCGACCTTGATGACTGCAACGCCGCCAGCAAGCTTCGCGAGGCGTTCCTGCAGCTTCTCACGGTCGTAGTCCGACGAGGTGTTGTCGATCTGCGTGCGGATTTCCGAAACGCGGGCCTTGATGTCGTCTTCCGAACCGGCACCGTCGACGATGGTCGTGTTGTCCTTGTCGATGGTGACGCGCTTGGCTTCACCGAGCATGCCCAGCGTGACGTTCTCGAGCTTGATGCCGAGATCTTCGCTGATCATTTCGCCCTGCGTCAAGATCGCGATGTCCTGCAGCATGGCCTTGCGGCGATCGCCGAAGCCCGGAGCCTTGACAGCAGCAACCTTGAGGCCGCCGCGCAGCTTGTTGACCACGAGAGTGGCCAGCGCTTCGCCTTCGATATCTTCCGCGATGATCAGCAGCGGACGGCCCGACTGGACAGCCGCTTCGAGAACCGGGAGCATCGCCTGCAGGTTCGAGAGCTTCTTTTCGTGGATCAGGATGTACGGGTTTTCGAGTTCGACCGTCATCTTTTCCGGGTTGGTGATGAAGTAGGGCGAGAGGTAGCCGCGGTCGAACTGCATGCCTTCAACGGTTTCGAGCTCGAATTCGAGACCCTTGCTCTCGTCGACGGTGATCACGCCTTCCTTGCCGACCTTTTCCATGGCTTCGGCGATCTTCTCACCGACTTCCTTGTCGCCATTGGCCGAGATGATGCCGACCTGCGCGATTTCGTTCGAGCCCGAGACGTCCTTCGAACGACCCTTGAGGTCTTCGACAACCTTGGTGACAGCGAGGTCGATACCGCGCTTGAGGTCCATCGGATTCATGCCGGCAGCGACCGACTTCATGCCTTCGGTAACGATCGACTGGGCGAGGACGGTTGCAGTGGTGGTGCCGTCACCGGCGGCGTCGTTCGCCTTCGATGCGACTTCCTTGATCATCTGCGCGCCCATGTTCTCGAACTTGTCCTTGAGTTCGATTTCCTTGGCGACGCTGACGCCGTCCTTGGTGATGCGGGGTGCGCCGAAGCTCTTGTCGATCACGACGTTGCGGCCCTTGGGGCCGAGCGTGACCTTGACGGCATTGGCGAGGGTGTCGACGCCGCGCAGGATGCCTTCGCGCGCGTCGCGGCCGAACTTTACGTCCTTGGCTGCCATTGGTGTTTCTCCTGAAATTCTATTGGGTGATTGAAAGCGTTACGCGGATCGGGCTCAGCCCATGATCCCCATGATGTCGCTTTCCTTCATGATCAGCAGGTCTTCGCCGTCGAGCTTGACCTCGGTGCCCGACCACTTGCCGAACAGCACGCGGTCGCCGGCCTTGACGTCGAGCGGGGTGACGGTGCCGTCTTCGGCCTTGGAACCCGAGCCGACAGCGACGATTTCGCCTTCGCTCGGCTTTTCCTTGGCGCTGTCGGGAATGATGATCCCGCCGGCGGTCTTTTCTTCTGCTTCGATGCGACGCACGAGCACGCGGTCGTGCAGCGGACGAAATGCCATGATGATGACCTTTCTCAAGTGAGAGTGAATGTTCGATTGGCACTCCCCTATCGAGAGTGCCAGCGGGGCGCATTTGGGAGCGCCGATGCGGGGAGTCAACGGGTCGGCGGACAAAAATGTTGCGGGTCTTTCGCCGAAGCGTGCCGCGGGGTGGCCAGAGTGCGTTGGAACCGCCTCGCAGCTTCAGGAACGGGCGGTGAGCTGGAGCCTCTCGCGCAGCAGCCACCGTCCGGTCAGTAGGAGCGTGGCAGAGGTGAGGCCCACGGCAAAGCCGATCCAGATGCCCGTACCTTCCAGCGCCGTGTGGAAGCCGAGGTAGTAGGATGTACCGAAGCCAGGGACCCAGTAGCTGAAAATCGCCATCCACATCGGCACGCGCGTGTCCTGCAATCCGCGTAGGGCACCGGCTGCGACGACCTGTAGCCCGTCGACGAGCTGGAACAGCGCCGCAATCACGATGTATTGCAAGGCGAAGCCCATCATCGCGGCGTTGGCCGGCTCAGTCGTGTCGATGTAGAGGCTCAGGATCGCCACCGGCATTATCAGCATCAGGGCCGCGGTGAAGCTCATGAACATCACGGCCATCGAGAGGGCCACGGCCCCGGCGCGCCCTATCGCTTCTTGGTTGCGAGCGCCGAAGTGATAGCCGACCCGGATGGTCGCGGCCTGGCTGACGCCGAATGGCACTTGGAAGGCGAAGGCGGCGATTTGCAGGGCGATGGTGTGTCCGGCCAGCTCGGATTCGCCGATCAGACCCATCAGCATCGCGGCCCCGCCGAACAGGCCGGCTTCCGCGATGGTCGTGAAGAACACCGGCGTCCCAAGCACGAACAGTTCTTTGAGGCGGTCCCATTCCGGACGCCAGAATCGGCCCCAGATGACATAACGCCTGAGGCGCCGGTCCCACTCGATCGCAACGATGTAGGCGAGGAGGACGAAGACCGAGGTGAAAATGGTTGCGATGGCCGAGCCTTCGAGGCCGAGGGCGGGCGCTCCCAGATTGCCGAACACCAGCGCGTAATTGCCCAGCGCATTCACCCCGATGGCGAGTGCGGTAATCGCGGTGGCAAAGATCGGTCGGCCGAGCGCCGAGACGAAGTTGCGCAGCACACTGGCGGCGAGCAGGGGTACTGTCGACCACAGGACGAGGCCCATATAGTCGTAGGCCCGCGCGGCTAGCTCGGGGCGCTGCCCGGTTGCCAGAAGGATCGCTTCGGTCTGTCTTAGGATGAGCATCACCGCGATACCCAGGGCGATGCTAAGCCAAACCCCCATGCGCACGCTGCGCCTCACTTCCGCGATGGCGAAGCGCGAACGTCCCAGCTCTGCCGAGATCAGCGCGGCCACCATGCTAACCAAGGTGATCGTGCCCCAGACGAGAATGCTGAACAGGGAAATGGCGAGACTGGATGCGGCGAGTTCGAATTCGCCGAGGCGCGCGACGAAGAACACGTCGATCGCCCAGATCAGCATCTGCAAAAGGTTGGCGAGCGCCAGCGGCCAGGCCAGCCGGAAGGTCGCGCGAAACTCGCCGCGCCAGCCATCGCTGCCGGTGGGCAGGGGCCTTGGAGAAACTTGCGTAGCCATGTCGTATGCTTGCCGGGAGCCGGCAAAAGAGCCGTCCCGCTTAGGCCAGTGAGGCACCGGAGACAATTGCGCAGTCTTCTCTTGCTGTGGCGTGCAGCGCGTTGGAAACGGTCGGCGGACTAACCCGATGGGGTGTTCAAGCGGCAATTGTCTCCGCTGTTTTCCCTCTTTTTTAACACTTTACGTCGCAGATATTTGGTTACCCAACCTTTGGATTATTGGCATTCGGCCATTTCCGCGTTTAGAAGGGTGTGGGGCTTGGCTTGCGGGCCCGCCGGCCTGTGGGTCGGCCGCGGTCTTTCACCGCAAATCGGGACGCGTGAGTAACCACAAAAGGTTGCTCAAAATACGAAGCTCGGCGCTCTTCCATCGGGTCTGGAAGGGATGGGTTTTCGAAGCGAGGGGTGATGCAGGAGTCGATGGTCGATAATCTGGGCGAGAAGGATCGCCGCCAACCGCGGCTTGTCCTCCGCCTCAATACAGGTGTCGGCCAGGCCGGGCGCGCCTTCGATGCGGAAATCCTGAACCTTTCGCGAAACGGCATGCTGGTCAGGACCGGAGCACACCTGTCGCTCGATGATCCGCTGGAAGTGGTCCTGCCGCAGAGCGGTGCGGTGCGCGCCAAGGTCGTCTGGTTCGCCGACGAACTCTACGGCTGCAGTTTCCCCGAACCCATCAGCGAGGACGAACTCGAAGCTGCTACGGACGTTGCGGCGATCGACGATTCCGGCGACGGATCGCGGTTCGGGGTCGATCACGAGACGCTCGGCCAGAGGATCAAGCGGCTTCGGACAGCTGACGGCACCTCCATGCGCGCTTTCGCGGAGGAAATCGGCGTCAGCAAGCCGACTCTCTGGAAGTGGGAAGGCGACCAGGTCCGTCCCCGCCACGAGACCATGCAGCGGCTGGCGAGCCGGCTAGGCGTTACCGAACTCGAACTCGTCTACGGCGCACCCGGACGCGGTGCGGTCACTCAGGAAGACGATAGCAATGCATCGCTGGCGGATATCGTCCGCGCATGCCGTCATCGCATTGCCAAGGCCGCGGGCGTCGACAGCGCGAAGGTCGAAATCACGATCGACTGGGACAGCGAGTAGTCGGCCGCAGCCGGCCAGAACCCTCAGGGATGAAGGACGAGCCGGTCGCGTACTGCGTCGTAGCGCAAGTCTAAGCCCGCATGCCTGACGCGGTCGAGGGACAGCCTGCCATTGCCGCCCGCGGCGGGAAGGTCGACGGCCTTGTTTTCCGCTCCGATCGCAGCAAGCGCGCGGGCAAGTTCCAGCCGGTCTACCTCGATCACTGCATCGCCGACGATAAAGATCTTCAGCCCGGTCATGGCGCCCTGAGAAAGGGCGATAGTCTTCTGCACGCCAACGCCGCCACCGACCGCCGTCTCGCCCTGCTCCAGCGAAAAATCAATCGGTATCACGCCGTTCCTGTCCGGCCGGGGCGCGATCGCGACTGCGGGCTGTGGAGCGGGGAGGCGATCAACGACGTGCGGCTCCGAAGCGGCGGGAGAGATTTCGCCGGATGATAGTGGCAGGGCCGCTGCAAAGGTGCCGTCCTCGTGGCCGAACTCGACCACCTTCTCCACCGGGACCTTGTCGAGCGCGATCCGCACGGCCGCGTTGCTGTTGAGCTTCTCGACCACCAGTGCGCCCATCGCCAGCGCTAGGCAGGTCATGGCTGTGAGAGCGAGCATCCATCCGACCAACTGTGTGTCGGTCATCGGCTCGGGCCGGGCAGCGGAGCTGTAGCTGGTCATTGCATGCCGTATAGCGCCAGTGCGACGCTGCCAGAAGCAATGGCCACCCCGTAGGGCAGCTTCGCGAAATCGTCCTTCTTGCGCTTGTGCAGCCCGAAGCCACGTCTCGCGGTGAACCAAATGATTGCGAGGATCAGGCCGGCAAAGGTGATGATCACGAAATGCCAGAGCATCTGCGTGACGGGAAAGAATGCGGCGCAGGCGGCGTAGAACTTGCCGTCACCGCCGCCGAATACACCCCAGATGAAAAGGAGGTATCCGAGGCCCAGCGCCAGCACGGCATGAAGGAAGTGGAGACCGAGGCCAGTCCATCCATCAAGTGCGAAGCCGAAGCCAAGTCCGCCAACCAGCATGAGCAGGCTCAGCCAGTTGGGCAGTTTGCGCGTCACTACGTCGAGCAGCGCGCCCAATCCGGACGTGACGCTCAGCGCGGCAAGCCAGATTGTCGCCACGGCCATAAGTGGAGCTTAGTTGTTCGGACGCGCAGGAATGCGCACGCGGACCGGATAGGTCGATTGCTTGTCAATCCCGCCAACGCGCACCCGTGCCGGATAACGCGACTGGCTGCGCGGACTGCCGATCGAGATCTCGGCCGGGCGAGCGGTCGCCGAAGGCGTGATAGAGCCACCCGAAATGCGAACGCGCGCCGGTGCTGCCTCGGCCTTGCGAGCGGGTGCTGCACCTACAGCGATGCGGCTCGAGGTCTTTGGGCCAGAGATGGTGATGCTGCGCGTCTCGCCGCCGCTGCGGACCAGGCGCTGCTCGGGCTCCGCCTCGAACGGCTTGTCGGGCGCTTCGAAAGCAAAGCGCTGGTATTCCTCGCGGGCGCGTTCGCGCTGGGCGTGGAGCAGGCGGGCATCGCGGGCGAGGTCGCTGCGGTAGAAACGATCGAGATTGGCGGCATAGCGCGCGTTGTCGCTATCGATCCTGAGGGCCGAGATGAAGTAACGTTCTGCCAGATCGGCGCGGCCCAGCTTGGCATAGGCAACGCCAAGTGCATTGAGCGCATCGCCGCTCGTCTGCGGGTTGAGCGCGGCGCGGTGCAGCGGAGCAAGCGCATTACCGAAGCGGCCGGCCTGCAGGTGCTCGCGTCCCTCATCGAGGTCGCCCTGTCCGATCTGGTACTGCGAGGCCGAGGAGTTGCGCGAGAAATCGAAGGCGTTGACCAACGACTGGCAACCGCCAAGGCTGGTAGCGAGAGCCGCCAGGACGAGAGTGGTGGCAGGTTTCATATTAGCCTCCTGTCAAAGCCGGTAGAATTTCCCGAACCACAGACACGGCTGCGGGAAGAATGAGAACGCCAATCATGGTTGGCAGCATGCACGTCACCAGCGGGATCGAAATAAGCACAGGCAGACGGTGCGCTTTTTCCTCAGCACGCATGCGGCGTGCCTCTCGCATTTCGCCTGCATAGACGCGCAGGGTGCTGGAAATGCTCGTGCCGAGCTTGTCGGACTGGATGAGGAGGGTAGCGAAGGAGCGGATCTCGTCGACTCCCGCACCATCCGCCATGCGGCGCATCGCCACTTCGCGCGACGCACCTGCACGCATCATCAAAGTCGTCTCGGTGAACAGTTCGGCAACCAGTGGGTGCGTCGATGCAATCTCTCGGCCGACGCGATCCAAGGCCGATTCAAGGCCCAAGCCGGCTTCGACGCAGACAAGAAGGAGGTCGAGTGAGTCGGGAAAGCCATTGATGATCGCTGTGCGCCTGCGTCCCGCCTTGGCTTCAACAAAGAGGGGAGGAAGCAGGAACCCGAAGAGTGCGGCAATTGCTGAAACCACGTAGATTTGCAGAATGCTCAGCTCTCTCGGAGAGGCGGCAACCAGGAGTAACCAGATCGCGGGCAGTCCGAAGGTGAGCAAGATACGGGTCAGCGTGTAAACGCGCGCTGCAGAGCCGCTTCGATAGCCCGCCGCTTTCAGCTTCTGCTGGAGCTTGTCGTTGCCTTTGTCGGTAAGATTTATGCCGGCGTTCTCGATCGAGGCTGCCAGCCTCGCCCAGCGGCCCTCCCGCTCCTCATCGAGCAATTGGTTTTTCTGCGCAGCGCCGCCATTGCCCCCCAACCGTGCGAGCTGACGTGACTGCTCGCTACGGTTGGCGATCCAGTTAACGAGGACGAGCACCAATCCGACCGCCACAGCGAAAATCAATGCCAGGATCAGCAAGCGGACGAATAGGTTCGAGATGGCTAGTTCGAGCATATCAGACCTTAATATCCACCATCTTGCGGATGATGATGACCCCGATGATGTAAAGGATCGTCAGTGTGATCGAGCCGATTATGAAGATTGGATCCTCGATCACGTTTAGATAGAATTCGGGGCTCACGAGGAAGGTGGTGACAAAAGCGAAGACTGGCAGGATCGTCAGCATCCAGCCGGTCATGCGACCTTCGGAACTCAGCGAGCGAACTTTCATGAACATGGAAGCGCGAGCGCGAATGACCTCGGCAAGATTTTCGAGGATCTCGGCGAGGTTGCCGCCAGTCTCGCTCTGGACTGCCAGCGAAACTACGAACATGCGCATGTCTTCGAGATCCCAGCGTTCCGCCATGGCGTGCAGTGCCGTGACAAGGTCGGACCCGTAGGTAACCTCATCTGCCACAATCCCGAACTCTGTGCCGATCGGGTCTTCCATCTCGTTAGTGAGAAGTTCGATAGCCGATGCGACCGGGTGCCCCGAGCGCAGAGCGCGCACGAAAATGTCGAGCGCTACCGGAAACTGCTTTTCGACCTTCTTCCGCCTCGATGCAGCGATGCGCTGGAGCACTAGGAACGGGAGGACGAAGGCGAGCGCGACCGCAACCAAGAGAGCCAACCAGATGACGCCGAAACCGATGGAAGCGCCGAAGCCGGCCGCAACGAGGATCACCAGGATGAAAACAGAAAGTCCTGCTATGCCCATGATCGCCGCAAGCGTGCTCGTATTGTAGGGAACAGCCGAGGCAAAGACTGCACGCTGGAAGCTCTCTATGATCCCGCGGAGGATCGGCGGTAGTTGCGTTTGCTTCTTCGGGCTGTTTTTAAGCAGCTGCTCGACGAGCTTGTCACGGTCGGCCCCGGACTGGATCATCGACATGCGTCGATTGATTGCAGACGAATGCGAGCGCTTCTGTGCCGCCGCACGCGCAAAGAACTGCGCGGTCAGGAAGACGGCCAGGAAGACCGCCACGAGGAACAGGACGCGGATAGCAATCGCGGTCATGGTCAGCTGATCCTCAGGTCCGGGCGGAACAGGTCGGTCGGCAGGCTGATGCCATGCGCTTCGGCGTCCTGCAGGAACTTGGGACGGATACCGGTGGCCTCAAAGTGGCCTAGTACCGTTCCGTCGTCCTCGCGGCCCGTCATCTTGAAGCGGAAGATTTCCTGCATCGTGATGGTGTCGCCTTCCATGCCGGTCAGCTCCGAGAGGCTCTTCACCTTGCGTCGACCGTCAGAAAGGCGACCGACCTGCACAACCACATTCAGGGCCGAGGCGATCTGCGCACGCGAGGACATCGAGGTGATTTCGATGCCACTCATGCCAATCATCTGCTCGACACGGCTGAGCGCGTCGCGCGGCGTGTTGGCGTGAACCGTGGTCATCGAACCGTCGTGGCCTGTGTTCATGGCCTGCAGCATGTCGAAGGCTTCACCTGCGCGGACCTCGCCGACGATGATGCGGTCAGGGCGCATACGCAGCGCGTTCTTCACGAGGTCGCGCTGGGTGACCTCGCCCGTACCTTCGATGTTCGGCGGACGGGTTTCGAGACGAGCCACGTGTGCCTGCTGGAGCTGAAGTTCGGCTGAGTCCTCGATCGTGACGATGCGCTCTTTTTCATCGATGAAGGTCGACATGGCGTTCAGCAGCGTCGTCTTACCAGAGCCGGTACCGCCCGAGATCAGTACGTTGCGACGCGAGGCGACGATCGCCCCGAGCACCTGGGCCATCTCTTCAGGGATCGAGCCGAGACCGATCATCTTCTCGATGCTGATCGGCTGCTTGGCGAACTTACGGATCGAGAGCAGCGAACCGTCGATCGCCAGCGGCGCGACGATCGCGTTGACGCGTGAACCGTCGGCGAGACGGGCATCGACGAAGGGCGAGCTTTCATCGACGCGGCGGCCGACGGCGCTCACGATCTTCTGGATCACGCGCATCAGGTGCTTTTCGTCCTGGAAACGGGTGGGGACGCTTTCGAGTTGGCCGCGGCGCTCGACGAAAACCGTCTTGTAGCCATTGACCAGGATATCGGTGATGGTCTCATCCTGCAGCAGCGGCTCGAGCGGGCCGAGGCCGAGCAGTTCGTCGACCACTTCCTGAATCAGGTTTTCGCGTTCCTGGCGGTTGAGCGGGAATTCGTGATCGGTGACCAGCTCGGGCATGATGCCGGCGATCTGGCTCTTGAGCTGTTCGACTGGCGTCTTGTCGAGCATCCCGAGGTTAAGGCGGTCGAGCAGCGCCTTGTGAATTTCGACCTTGAGGTCGAGCATTGCTTCGCGCTGCTGGTCCTTCTCTCCGAAGAGGATCCTCTCCTGCTCGTCAGCGCTCGGAACATGGATGATTTCCTGGTCCTCAGCGACGGCAGCGGAAGTCTTCACCTTCCACATGTCATTCCTCCCCTTCGACCATATCGATCAAAATTTCAGCGAGCCTGGCGATATCTTCAGAGAAGCGGCTCTTGCGCTGGATCCTGCGGGCGAGCACGCCCTGTGCCTGGGCCTGCTCGACCAGTTGCTGGTCGGAAGTCACGCGCGCGGACACGGTATGGCCGAGGGCATCTTCGATCCCGCGAAGGTCTACCTTCTTGAACAGGCCAGTAGCGGTGTTGTTGAGCGCGATCGCCACACGTCCAGGACGATAGTCCAGATCCTGAAGCAATCGCAGTTTGCGCTTCACCTGACGCAATGCGTTGATCGAGCTTTCGCCGACCAGCACGACTGCGTCGGAAGCGAGCAATACCGCCATTGCCCAATTCGTAAGTGCGCCGGGCATGTCGAAAACGACAACGTCGTAACGCCGGCGGGCCTGCGCGATGACTTCCTGAAGCTTGGAGAGCTCGATCTCCTCGATCGGCTGGATGTCGGCCGGCGCTGCAATGATATCGCAGGCAGGCGTTGCTTCTGTGGCGACAGCGCGCATGAGTTCGTCATCGAGGCGCTTGCCGGCTTCGACGAGGTCGGTCAGCGTGAGGCGCGACTGGCGATCAAAGTAGGAAGCGACATCACCGCTCTGCAGGTCGAGATCGATAACGCAGGCACGGCAGCTCTCACCCATCTCACGCGCAAGAGCGTCCGCAAGATGCGTTGCGATCGTGGTCGCGCCGGCGCCACCGTGGGCCTTCTGCACCGCGAAAACCGGAGCTGGCTCGACCTCGGTCTCGACCAGCGTGTCGCCGAGCTCGCGCTCGACTTCCAGAACGGCGGTGAAGAGGTCATCGACTGTGAAAGGCATTGCGACAACATCGCCGATGCCCTTGCGCAGCAACATGCGCGTAATATTCAGATCGACCTGTGGGATCGCTGCGATGACCGGGAGGTTCGGACGCATTTCGCGCAGTGCATCGAGGCGAGCGATCGAACGGCGATCTCCGGGATCCACTTCGACGACGGCGATGTGCGCCTGAGAGCCCCACTCTTGCGGCAGAGCATCGTAAGGCTCGACTTCAACCAGCGAAACGGTATCGGCCAGGGATTCAAGGTTGCCCAGTTCTGCTGCACGCGCGAACACGAACACCTTTTGCGGAATCCCGGCTGCTTTGTCGTTCGCCACTTTGAAGATACTTTCGAAACTTGTCATGTTCTTGCCGTTCAATTCGATACTGTTCCTTCGCCATCCTCAGCGGTCAGCGAGTAAGCGAAGTCCGGGAGATCTACCGAACCGATGAGGATTCCGTAGAGCGGACGATGATCTAGATTGATTAGGCGAACCGTTATTATTGGAGCCACGTCGGGCCCGTTGGGATCTCCGGCGTAGCCGAGCCCCGACCAACTGTACTCGACCTCGACATTTGCCGGCTCGATGTTGTGTTTGAACCTCTGCATACGCGAAACGATGGCATTAAAGGCAGCCGTGTTGGCGGTTGTGCCAAAATTGCACGTTCCGTTGCAGGTGCATCCCGTGCTCCTGCAGGTGACACCGGGGAACGCGCTTTGCGGAACTACCGTACCCTGCGAAATCCCTCCCTGCGAAGCAAAGCTGTAGCTGGCGAGGCCCGACGGAATGAAGTCGGTCGTAACCGCGCGACGAGCGCCGATCTGTGTCGCCTTTTCGCCCTGATTCAAGGCCCATGCGTAGTAGCCGATGTCCATGATGCCGAGCAGGAAGAGGATCAGGATCGGCAGCATGAGGGCGAATTCCGCCGCCATTGCGCCGGCCGTGTTGCGGATAAAGGCTTTGATGGCTCTCATATTCCGTTCACCACTGCTTCTGAACTCGCCTGCACGAGGGCCGTGGTCTCGACCAAGCCGAGTGCGCCGAAGAAAGAATTGTATCCTGTCGATGCCGAGACGAGGACGATCGGAGCACCTGTCGAGCTGCCCTTGAAGATGCCGACATTGGCATAAGTGGCGTCGCATCTGTATGTCACGGTGATGTCGTCTAGGGCGAGGCCGCGGACGCGGGGATTGGTACCGGTAAGAGTTCCTGTGCGCGTGACCTGGCGGATGTTTGCGACTGCCGTCGCGTCGGCGGTCCCGCCGCACGGGAAGGCATCGAAGCCGAGACGTCCAGCATAACGTGAGCCTTCGCGAACGGCCTTGATGATCTGTTGTTCGGTGTAGAAGTAGTGACCGGCCTCGAACCCGCCGAACGCCAAGAGCAGAAGCAGCGGAATCATGAGCGCCATCTCTGTTGCTGCAGCGCCGCGCGTGTCGCGAAGAAAGATACCGAACTTGCTCATTCGATCAGATACGGGACATCCTTGCGGATCTCCTGTCCTTGGTTGGCCCCTCCGCCGAGAGTGGTTTCGCCTATGATCTCGACATAGACGTCGCTTGCTTCAGTAGTGAGGTTCGAACCGCTGCCGCGGCGAGCCGAAGGTTCGACGAGGAAGACGTCGACGAATTTCTCTATGGTCGCATCGGTCGTGTTGGAGCCAACGCCTTCGGCGATGCAATTGATCACCGCGATGCTCAACACGCGGCGGTCGGGAGTCGACGCAGGTGCAACGCCCGGGCCATGGCACAGAGGAGATCGCTGGGTCCGATAGCCGCCTGTGACATTCACATTCGTGAGCTGCGATCCGCCAGCGGCTGCTTGATCATACTCCCAGCGATATTGCTGGTAACGCGTCGGCGTCGAACGTCCGGATAGTTCTGCGTAGCCGTAGTTCGACCAGCTCGTCGGCATGCTGCCAAGACCATTCGTGCCATAGTAGGCAGTACGGTCCCAATTGCCGTCGCCCATGGGGCCCAGCGTGCATGATCCCAGCTGGCTGACCGCATGACACTTGTCGCGCGGGAAGCCCATGGGATCGAGTGGCGTCCATTCCGCCGTTGTAAGGTCATTGACGGGCGATGTCGGACGGTAGGGGTTGGGACCTACCTGGAAACCGCTGTTGCCGATCGAGCATTGGCCGCCCCTTTGCAGCAGGTCGATGCGTGCATTCGCCGGCGGCGGACAGAGCCCGTTGTTGGAACCGCAAGCGTTGTTGAGTCCGTTTGCGAATACACCCACGCGCGTGTTGAGTGCATCAAGCACGCTGACCTGAAGGCCCGGCTTCACATCCGCGCCGTCGATTTGGACGCAATCGCCCGGTGGGTCGACGCGCCCTAGGGTTTGTGCTGTCGCGCTCGCGCCGCTACCGGCATTGGTTTCGAGATAGCCGAAGACACCGGGGCCGTAGAGCCCGCCTTGGTCGTTGGCGATCAGGCGCACCCCGTGTCCGACATAATTGGCTGTGTTGAATTCCGGGTCGGAAGCTTCCTGCGGGTTGCACATCATCACCGGCGGGACCTTGCAGATGGCAGAACCCAGTCCGGCAAAGGCAATTCCGTCGAGATCGCCCGATGTCAGTCGGCCCGTAATCGGCAGGAAGGCGTAGTCGACTTCGCGCGCGTCGACGATGACTTCGACGTAATTTGCGTTTTCATCGGAGGTCGCGGCAGTGGTCTTTGCCTTGTCCTGGTAGAAGCGGATCTGGCCCGTGGCATCGCAAGTCGCTTCAGCACCGACGGTTACGAACCGGCTGTCGGATGCAAGGACCACGACGTTCGTCAGCATGGAAGATGCAGCCTGCGAAGCGCGCGAACAGGCACCGGTCTTTCCGTCGAGTTGGCTGGCGGCTGCCAACGCTGCCTGGTCGGCACCGTTCTGCAATTCGCTGTCCATGCCCATGACGCGGGCATAGTCGAAGGCGACACCAGCAAAGGCCACGAGTGGAATCAGCGCAAGCGCGTAGGTGGCCGCAACCGCCCCGTTCTCGTCCGCCCAGAAGTGCTTACTGTGTGTCGCCCTCATTTTTCATCGTCCTTACTGCGGGCCGCCGTCGGTGGTCTTGATGCGTTCAGGCTGTTCGACCGTTCCTGCGCGATAATTGTCAGCCGCGCGTACTGCATTCGATGCTGACGTCGGCGGGATCGGCGTGTCGTATTCCGGCGACGGGTCGATGACCTGTGCGGCCATCGTGGCGCGATTGGCATCGCCCCAGGTCGGATCGGACGGTGTCAGGTCGACACGGCCGTCATTATTCACACAAGCCGTCGCCGCGAGCAGGGCTGCGCCGGCAATCAGGATGCGGGTGCGCTCAATAGTCATAGTCTGCCCCCTCGGTTGCATTTGCAGGTACTTCGCCGGTGATCGGCTCGAGCGGGCGCGGCTTGTGGGCCTCGCCGTCGAGAAGCAGTACATCTGCCTCGCTCGGGTCGTAGATCCGGTCCGTAGGCAGGCGAACCTGCTCGGGCTTGATCGGTGCGACCAGTCGCGGCGTCACGATGATCAGCAGTTCGGTCTCACCCTTCTGGAAAGAAGAAGAGCGGAACAGCGCGCCGATGATCGGGATCGAACCCAAAAGCGGGACCTGGTTGACCGTGGTCTTGAAGTCCTGCTGCAGAAGGCCCGCAATGGCGAAGCTTTCGCCGTCACGCAGTTCGAGCACGGTGCTCGCTCTGCGCGTTTGCAGGCCAGGGATCTCCAATCCGCTCAGTCGGATCGAAGCCGTCGGATCGATCGACGACACTTCCGGTTCGACGATCAGATTGATGACCCGATCCGACAGCACCGTTGGAGTGAAGCCCAGGCTGACGCCGAATGGCTTAAACTCAACCGTGAACGCATTGTTGCGATCGCTGTCGGTACCGCCGCCGCTTTGAACGACCGGAATCGGGAACTCGCCGCCGGCGAGGAACGACGCACGTTCACCCGACAGCGCAACCAAGGTCGGTTCCGCGAGCGTCTTGGCGAGCCCCTTCTCTTCGAGTGCCGTCAAGGTGGCATCGATGTCGAGGCCGGAACCAAGCACGTCGCCGAAGATGTTACGCAGCACGCCGAAAGAGCCTGTAACGGGATCTAGGCTAACGCCGTTGGGAATCGTCCCAGCACCGTCGCCTATTGCACCGACGAAGTTGTCGTTGTTGTTCAGGAAGCTGCGTACGCCCAGGTCCTTGCCGATCGAGCGTGAGACCTCGGCGAACCTGACCTCCAGCATGACCTGCTGACTCCCGCCCAAGGTCATGAGGTTCACGATCTTGTCTTCGGGCGCGTATGCACGAGCGAGCTGCACGGCCCGGTCTGCAACGCCTGCATCGCTTACAGTCCCTGAAAGGACGATGGCGCCATTCGAGACCCGCGTTTCCACAGGCTGACCGGGAATAAGCTGAGTCATCTGTTCGCGAAGACCAGCGACATCGGGCCCGACCGAAATGTCCATCACCGCGATGACGCGGTTCGAACGGTCGTAAAGGGTAAGCGAGGTGGTGCCCACTTCCTTGCCGAGTACATAGACCGAGTTGGACGAAACCGGGAGGATGTCCGCGATTGCGTCATTGCCGATCATGGCGCGATCAATCGTGGTGTCAGCGGTGAGCACCTGGCTCTTGTTGACTGCGATTTCGACCGTGCCGGCATGCATCGACATGCCGTCGTGGCTTTGGACCTGCGCTTGTGCGGAGACCGGTGCCAGGGTGGTCCCGGCAAGAGCCAGCGCGAGCGCGGCGAGCGGCTTGGTATACTTAGCCATCTTAACGCTCCACTTCGTAGGTTTCGGCTTCAGTGCCGCGGATGATGCTCATCGTGGGCCCGCGCGGACGACGCGGCGCGGTGGTCTGCGCACCGGCGGTACGTGCCGTGGCGAGATTGATAACTTGCGAGGCGCCGCCTGCATTGCGGATGCCCGGATTGTCGCCGCCGCGGCCGTAGATCCGGCGGTTGCCGCCGCCCAGGTCGGTTACGACAACCGTCTCGGTGCCGCCGACAGTCTGGTTCTCGACGTTGCGGAGCGCCAGGGTGAAGGAGCCGACCTCGCGAGCCAGAGCGAGTTTCTGCGCGCCGAACAAATCGGTCTGCAGCGTTACGGTCTGGCTGATGACCGGCTGGGTCTGGGTTTCGTCCGCGATGAGGTCTGCCGCGAGGACTTGCACGTTCTCGAGCACGACGGTTGTCATCTTGTCGGTCGTTTGGGCACCGTCGCCAGGGATCTGGCGGGTCAAGAGCACGTCGACGACATCGCCAGGCCGGACGAACCCGCCGACGCCGGCGACATTGTTCACCGGGATCGCGACTGCGCGCATGTCTTCGGGGAGATTGGATGCGAGCGTGGCGCGTCCGTCGTTACCGCTGACCTTGCTGGCCAGGATCGGTTCGCCCACGGTGATCGGGCGAAGCGCCACACGGCCACCGTTCACCGCTTCCTGAATACTGGTGAATGCGCCCGCCGGAACCGAACTTGCAGGCCAGTTGACCAGCCTCAGATTGGTCTCGGTAAGCGGCTGTCCGAATGCGACATCCTGTGTCGCGACAGCGATGCGAGCCATGCGCAGCTCTTCCGCGCGGCGTTCTTCGCGCTGTTCGGCGCTGCTGAAATAGGCATTGGCAAGGTATACGGCAAACAGGCCGGCCACAATCGCGATGCCTAGGATTATAAGATTACGCCCCCGCATCTTACTTCCCCCTTTGATTTACGAGACGATCAATTGACGCCTCTGATTCCCGTATACATCAAATTAAACGTTCGTTGCATTGTAAAAAACCGCCCCCGGCCCGGAATGGGACGAGGGCGGTTAATTGTGTCGCAATTAGCAGCCGGTGGTGACTGCAGCGTTACACGTACCCACGGCGGTGGTCGCACCGTCGATCGCGGTGTCGATTGCGCCGCCGAGCAGGAAAGCTGCACCAGCGATGCCAGCGCCAACAACGGCGAGGATCAGAGCGTATTCGGCAGCCGAAGCGCCCGATTCGTCACGAAGAAATGCCTTGAACATAGTATTTACCCCAAGTCTAATTTGAGACGTCCCCCCTTGGGGAATGTCCGTTCCAAGAAAAGGCCCCGGCATCTATTTCCGGATTGGCCGCTCGAAGGGGGTAGAGTTGGAACCGGCGCGGCCCGATTATTATATCCGGCCTTACGCCGGCTTCCGCACGCTGGCTCCCTTCGAAGCACTATTAAGTTCACTGAAACGAACCGAGCGGTCAACTTGCTTGAAACGGAATGACATTATCGCTTTAATTCAGGTAGATAAGAAGGGTGATTAGTTAAGCCCAATAGTTAATTGTATGAAACCGTCACTCTCATCTCAGACACGTTACGGGCAATTGAGCGATTCTTGCCTGGTGCGATTCGGCGAGCCTTAAATCAACCCATTGGAAAATGCCGATAAGAGCGGGAAGCTCCGACTTCGGGGGGCTTTAAGGCTCGGGTGCGGCCGTCGGCGAGCTGCAGGGTACGTGGGCGTTACACACGCGGCGTGCCCGCATCGATCCGCTGAAAGTCCGGGCCTCTTCACCTCCTGAAAGTCGTTAACGTTCTCAGAGCTTTCTTCGCTTCGGTCAGGTGGGGGAAGCTCATGACTTGAATCCGTGTCCCAAAATTGGACCTGGCATACTTATCTCGAAAAAACATGGCGTTAAGGCGTATTAAGTTGGCCCAAAAGGCGTAGTGCGAGAAATCAATAGAGTATCAAACCGTTAATTGGTTTGCATGCTGCGGCGAGTGGTGGTTTCATCCTATGCAACGGCTCATCCATACGCGGGCACGATTCGTCGGCGTGTGGAGACAATAAAAGTCGGGACGCGGACACTAGGGAAGATCGCCGGAGAGGTTGGGGCATGATGCCTGCTTCGCGATTTCAATCAGGCGCAGCAATCCGCGACTGACGCTTCCTTAAATGTCCGCACAAGGGGGGACCGAAAGTCCTTCCTGCCCGTCACAGGCAAGGACGTAAGACATGGACAACTTCGAGATCGCGCAACGAATTCTCCGATGCCCAGGAAGGCATGGAGAACTCCGAGGAGCAGGTAGCGGCCACCGCCGGTCGCCGCGATCTCGTCCTGCAGCCCGACGCGAACGGCGTCGTGATCCTGCCGGAAGGCGCTTCGCTCGATAACCTTCGCGCTGACGGTCGCGATCTCGTCCTCGTCCTCGAAGACGGAACCCGCATCGTCATTCCCGAAGGCGCGATCATCGTCCCGCAGATTGTCTTCGACGGCGTCACCATCCCGGCCGCCAACCTTGCCGCCCTCCTGACCGGCAACGAGCCGCAGCCTGCAGCGGGCAATCCGCAGAGCTCGGGCGGCAACTTCGAAATCGATCCCGGCGCGATCCAGGATGCTTTCGACCTCGGTGACCTCCTGCCCTACACGCAGCTTTTCTTCCCTGAGCCGGAAGAAAAGGAAGTCATTCCTTATAACGTGAACGAAGATCCCACGATCGTCGTCGAAACCCCGGACAATCCGGTCGGCGTCATCAACGCCGTTGCGACGGTCGACGAAGCGGGCCTTCCGGCACGCACCGTGGACGGCATCGACGAGACCGCGGGTACGCGTGACGAAACCGATGCGGAAACCGCAACCGGTACGATCGTGTTCGAAGCGCCCGACGGCGTCAGCGCGGTCCTGATCAACGGCGTTGAAATCACGGCCGTGGGCCAGAGCTTCGTCAGCGACGACGGCACGCTGACCATCACCAGCATCGATCTCGACAGTGGTGAAATCGGCTTCTCCTACACGCTGAACGACAACCTGGTCGATCGCGATGTCGACGGCTTCTTCACGATGACCGTCGTCGATGTCGATGGCGACAGCGCCGATGCGAGCCTGCTGATCCGGGTGATCGACGATGCGCCGATCGCCAATGACGACGTCGACAGCGTCGATGCCGGCACCTACGGCCCGATCGCCGGCAATGTGATGACCGGCGATGGCACCGACACCGGTGCTGCCGGCGCGGACGAAGAAGGCGCCGACGGCGCTTCGGTCACCGTCTTCAGCGGCACGGGCGGCTCGGGCTCTGCCGGCGATTCGATCGACGGCGACTACGGCACGCTGACCCTCGAAGCCGACGGCAGCTATACCTATACCCGTTTCGACGATGCGCCGGGCGGCGTCTCGGACGAATTCACCTACACGCTCACCGATGCCGACGGCAGCACGGCTACCGCCACGCTGACGATCGAGATCGGCGACAGCACACCTGAAATCACCCGCCTGCCGAGCGGCGATGCCGAAACGCTGGTGGACGAAGCGGGTCTGCCCGCACGTACCGGCGAATCGGAAGGCTCGGAAGAGCCCGCCGATAGCGAAACCGTTGCCGGCACGATCACCTTCGTCTCGCCCGACGGCGTCGACAGCGTCGAGATCAATGGCGTGGTCGTCACCGGCCCCGGCCAGACATTCGACGTGGGCGAAGGCACGCTGACGATCACGGGCTATGACCCGGTCGCCGGCACGATTACCTACGAGTACACGCTCGAGGACAACACCTCGGGCGACGACGTTTCCTATGACGTCGACCTGACTGTGACCGACCTCGATGGCGATACAGCCACCGGCACCTTCACCATCTCGGTCACCGACGACGTCCCGACGGCTAATGACGACAGCGCGACCCAGGATGTCGAAAACGATCCGGTCACCGTCGATGTTTTCGGCAACGACGTCCAGGGTGCCGATTCGGTCCAGCTCGACGCGATTGCACTGGTCGACGGCACGCTTACTGGCGCTGGCAGCGTTGCCTACAATGGCGACGGTACCTTCACCTACACGCCGGCAGCCGGTGAAGAGGGTGTCGTCACCTTCGACTACACCATCACCGATGGCGATGGCGACGTTTCGACGGCGACCGTCACGATCACCCTGCTGCCCGATTCCCCGCCCGAAATCGCGGTTGAGGGCGAAGACACGGTCTTCGAGGAAGCGCTTGGTAGCCGTCCCGGCGAACCGGCCGGTTCGAACGAAGCCAGCGACGGCGAATTCGCCGATGGCGTCATCAACATCTCGACCGGCGGCGATACCATTGCCTCGCTGGTCATCAACGGCGTGGACGTCACTGCAGGCGGCACTGTCACGACTGCCAGCGGCGTGCTGACCGTCACCGTCTCCGGCGGCGCCTACAGCTACAGCTACGAACTGACCGACAATACGCTGTCGGATCCGGACAGCGACAGCTTCACGCTGGTCGTCACCGACAGCGATGGCGACACCGCGCAGACGACGCTGGTTATCGGCATCGTCGACGACGCACCTTCGGCTGAAGACGATGCCAACGGCATCGCTGCAGGCGAATACGGTCCTGTCGGCGGCAATGTCCTCGACAACGATACTCAGGGCGCCGACGGCGCTCTGGTCACCGCCTACACCGGAGCAAACGGCTCGGGCGCAGCTGGCGACACCATCCAGGGTGAGTACGGCACGCTGACGATCGCAGCCGACGGCACCTACACCTACACCCGGAATCCGGGCACCGAAGGCGGTGTCACCGACACCTTCACCTACACGATCACCGATGGCGACGGCGATACCGCCACTGCAGATCTCGTGATCACCATCGCCGACAGCCCCGTCGTACTCGACCTCCCGGTCGCGGGCGGCGCAGGCACGCTGGTCGACGAAGCAGGCCTTCCGGCCGGTTCGGACGCTGCCAGCGACAGCGAGTTCACCGCCGGCACCTTCACTTATGACGCGGACGATGGCCCGGCGACGGTCACCATCGACGGCACGCCGGTCACCGCTGTCGGCCAGACCTTCACCGGCAGCTTCGGCACGCTCACGATCACTTCGATTGCGGACGGCGTCATCGGCTACAGCTACGAGCTGACCACCAACACCAGCGGCGACGACACCTTCGACAGCTTCGCCGTGGTCGTCACCGACCAGGACGGTGACAGCGACGCGGGCGATCTCGAAATCGCGATCGTCGACGACGTCCCGACCGCAGTGGCCGATACCGACAGCGTCACCGAGGACGGTCCGCTGACCGCCGACGGCAATGTCATCACCGATGCCGAGGCCAATGGCGACGACGGCGCGGATACGCAAGGTGCGGACGGCGCGATCGTCACCGGCGTCGCGTTCGGCGCGACCGACGGTGCCGTGGGCAGCTCGCTCGACGGCACATATGGCTCGCTCGTTCTCAACGCTGACGGCAGCTATACCTACACGCTCGACAACACGAATCCGCTCGTTCAGGGCCTCGACTCCACCGAGAGCCTGACCGAGGTCTTCACCTACACCATCACCGATGGCGACGGCGATCCCAGCACCACCACGCTGACGATCACCATTAATGGCGACGACGATATCGTGACCATTAACGGTCTCGATCTCCAGACGCCGGAACTGACCGTCGACGAAGACGATCTTGCCGACGGCTCCTCGCCCGATGCAGGCGCTCTGACGCAGGCCGGCAGCTTCACCGTGGACAGCCCGGACGGTCTCAGCGTCCTGACCGTTGGCGGCACCCAAATCTGGGGTAGCGGCGAAACCTATCCGATTACGATCACCGGCGACTATGGCACGGTCCGCATTACCGCCGTCGACGTAACGACCGATGCGAACGGCGATGTCGTCGCAGCAACCGTCTCCTACGAATACGTCCTCAGCGACAACACGCTCGACCACTCTGTTTCGGGTGAAGATTCGCTGGTCGACAGCTTCGATGTCGTCGCAACCGATACCGACGGTTCGAACGACACCGCCTCGCTCGACATTGCAGTGATCGACGACGTCCCGACCGCTCTCGACAACGAGAACACGGTCACCGAAGGCGCCGAAGTTTCGGGCAATGTCATCACCGACGACGACGGCTTCGGTGTCGACGTTCCCGGCGCAGACGGCCCGATCACCGTGGTTGGCGTCACCGGCAGCACCGGCGGCGACGATAGCGCACCCTTCGTGGTCACGACCGCGCTCGGCACGCTCACCGTCCAGGCCGACGGCAGCTACACCTACGAAAGCTTCGCGGACTCGACCAACGCCGACACCACCGACACCTTCACCTACCAGGTTGTCGATGCTGATGGGGATCTGTCGACCGCGACGCTTGTGATCAACATCGACAATGTCGGTGTCGAAGTGCTCGACGACGATGCAACCGTGAACGAGGCAGGCCTCGCCACGGGCAGCGATGCGGCCAGCGACAGCGAGATCGATGCCGACGGCCAGATCACCGCTCCGGGTGCAACCGGCACGCTGACCTTCACGCTGCTTTCGCCGGCCACCGGCACCTACGGTACGCTCACGCTCGACAGCGATACGGGCGAATACACCTACACGCTGACCAGCGCGGTCGATGGAGACTCGCTCGTGCCCAGCCAAGGCGGCGACAATGGCGCAAACACAGTGACCGGCGAAGAAAGCTTCGATTACGAAGTGCGTGACGAATTCGGCAACCTCGTCGGAACCGGCACGATCAGCGTCAACATCGTCGACGACGTACCCTCGATCGACGCTGCTTCGACCGACGGCGACGCGGTTACGCTGACCACGCAGGATGCGGATACGGTCGGCGGCACCGACACCGACGTATCGACTGCCGACTTCGGCGGCGCATTCACCGTCGTTTCGAGCGAATACGGCGCCGACGGCCCGGGCAGCATCGCCTGGGATTACAGCCTGGTGGTCGAGAACTCGGTTTCGAATCTGTCGAGCGACGGCGTTCCGATCGAACTGACCCTGGTCGGCGGTGTGGTCGAAGGCCGCGCTAACGGCACGCTCGTCTTCACCCTCGAAGTGAACGACGCGACCGGCGTCGTTACACTGACGCAGTATGAAGAAATCGACCACGCGCTTCCGGGTTCGAGCAGCAACTACGACGCGCAGCTCGCCGTTCTCGGCGACGGCCTTGTCACGCTGTCGGGCACTGCGACCATCACCGATGGTGACGGCGATACGGCCGACGAATCGGTCACGCTCGACCTCGGCGGAAACGTCCGCTTCGCAGACGATGGCCCGGCCATCGACGCTTCGGTCACCGATGGCGATGCGGTCACGCTGACGACCTTCGACGCCGACACTGTCGGCGGCACGGGTGTGGACACCTCGACCGCAGACTTCGGCGGCGCATTCTCGGTTGCCTCGAGCGACTACGGCGCTGACGGCGCAGGCAGCATTGCCTGGGATTACTCGCTGGTTATCGACAACGCGACCTCGGGCCTCACCAGCGATGGTGTTCCGGTCGAGCTGACCATGAACGGCGACGTGGTCGAAGGCCGCGCCAATGGCGTTCTCGTCTTCACCGTTGCAGTCGACGACACCACCGGCGTCGTGACGCTGACCCAGTACGAAGAGATCGACCACGATCTTCCGGGTGCCAGCTCGAACTACGACAGCCAGCTCGAAACGCTCGCCGACGGCGTGCTCTCGCTCTCGGGCACGGCTACGATCACCGATGGCGATGGCGACACGGCTGAAGAGACCGTTGTCCTCGACCTCGGCGGCAACATCCGCTTTGCCGACGACGGCCCGACCATCGACGCGGCAGTCACTGATGGTGACGCGGTCACGCTGACGACCTTCGATGCCGACACGGTTGGCGGCACCGGTGTCGACACCTCGACCGCAGACTTCGGCGGCGCGTTTTCGGTCGCGTCGAGCGACTATGGCGCCGACGGCGCAGGCAGCATTGCCTGGGATTACAGCCTCGTCATCGACAACGCGACCTCGGGTCTCACCAGCGATGGTGTTCCGGTCACGCTCTCGATGAACGGCGATGTGGTCGAAGGCCGTGCTAACGGCACGCTCGTCTTCACGGTTGCGATCGACGACACCACGGGTGTGGTGACGCTGACCCAGTACGAAGAGATCGACCACGATCTCCCGGGCGCTAGCTCGAACTACGACAGCCAGCTCGAAGCACTTGCCGACGGCGTGCTCTCGATCTCCGGCACGGCCACCATCACCGATGGCGATGGCGATACGGCCGAAGAGACCGTCGTTCTCGACCTCGGCGGCAACATCCGCTTCGCCGATGACGGCCCGACCATCGACGCTTCGGTCACCGATGGCGACACGGTCACTCTGACCACGCAGGATGCCGACACTGTCGGCGGTACCGACACCGACGTGTCAACCGCAGACTTCGGCGGTGTCTTCGCGGTCGACAGCAGCGACTACGGCGCAGACGGCGCAGGCTCGATCGCCTGGGATTACGGCCTCTCGGTCGTGAGCTCGGCTTCGGGTCTCACCAGCGACGGCGTTGCCATCGAGCTCTCGATGAACGGCGACGTGGTCGAAGGCCGCGCCAACGGCGTGCTCGTCTTCACTCTCGAGGTGAACGACACGACCGGCGTCGTGACGCTGACCCAGTACGAAGAGATCGATCACGATCTCCCGGGCTCGAGCAGCAATTACGACGCGCAGCTCGAAGTGCTCGGCACGGGCTTGGTCGAACTGACCGGCACCGCGACGATCACCGACGGCGACGGCGATACGGCCGAAGAAACCGTGGTCCTCGACCTCGGCGGCAACGTCCGCTTTGCCGACGATGGTCCGGCGATCGATGCTGCGGTCACCGATGGCGATGCGGTTACGCTGACGACCTTCGATGCAGAGACCGTCGGCGGCACCAGTGTCGACGTCTCGGTTGCCGACTTCGGCGGCGCGTTCTCGGTCGCTTCGAGCGACTACGGCGCTGACGGTGCAGGCAGCATCGCCTGGGATTACTCGCTGGTCATCGACAATGCGACTTCGGGTCTCACCAGCGATGGTGTTGCCGTGACGCTCTCGATGAACGGCGACGTGGTCGAAGGCCGTGCCAACGGCACGCTCGTCTTCACGGTCGCTATCGACGACACCACGGGTGTGGTCACGCTGACCCAGTATGAAGAGATCGATCACGATCTCCCGGGTTCGGACAGCAACTACGACAGCCAGCTCGAAGCACTCGCCGACGGCGTGCTCTCGATCTCGGGCACGGCGACGATCACCGACGGTGACGGCGACACGGCTGAAGAGACCGTCCTTCTCGACCTTGGCGGTAACATCCGCTTCGCAGACGACGGCCCGACCATTGACGCGGCAGTCACTGACGGTGACGCGGTCACGCTGACCACGCAGGACGGTGAAACCGAGGGCGCGGACTTCGATGCCGATGTCTCAACTGCCAACTTCGGCGGTGCCTTCTCGGTAGCCAGCTCCGATTACGGCGCCGATGGCGCTGGTTCTATCGCCTGGGAATTCTCGCTCTCGATCGTCGGATCTTCAGGCGTCGACAGTGGCCTCACCCAGAACGGCGTAGCGATCTACCTGTACGACGTGGCTGGTGAAATCATCGGCTCGACCCAAACGCCGGGTGGCGGTGTGATCGACGGAACCAACATCGTGTTCTCGCTCGATGTCGACGCCTCGACCGGCGAGGTCACCCTCGTCCAGTACCAGGAAATCGACCACAATCTCCCGGGCGACAGCAACAATTACGACGCACAGCTCGAAGTGCTCGGCACGGGCCTCGTTGAACTGACCGGCACGGCGACGATCACCGACGGTGACGGCGACACGGCTGAAGAGACCGTGGTCCTCGACCTTGGCGGCAACGTCCGCTTCGCCGATGACGGCCCGGCTATCGATGCCACGGTCACCGACGGCGACGTGATCACGCTGACCACGCAGGATGCCGACACCGAAGGCTTCGCCAGCGACACCGACGTATCGACGGCCAACTTCGGCGGTGCGTTCTCGATTGCCTCGAGCGACTTTGGCGCAGACGGCGCAGGCTCGATTGCCTGGGATTACTCGCTGGTCATCGACAATGCGACGTCGGGCCTGACCAGTGGCGGCGATCCGATCACGCTGGTCTTGAACGGTTCGGAAGTCGAAGGCTTTGCCAACGGCGTGCTGGCCTTCAGCGTCTCGGTCGATGCGTCGACCGGTGAAGTGACGTTGACGCAGTACGAGGCGATTGATCACGTTCTGCCGGGCGACAGCAGCAACTACGACAGCCAGCTGGCAGTGCTCGCCGACGGCGTGCTCTCGCTCTCGGGCACCGCGACCATCATCGATGGCGACGGCGATACGGCTGAAGAGACCGTCCTGCTCGATCTCGGGGGCAATATCCGCTTTGCCGATGATGGTCCTTCGGTTTCACCGAATAACACGGTCCTGCTCGACGACGATGCGCTTTCCGGCGGCAACGCCGGCGGCACAGGCGACGATGCTGACAGCGCGAACACCACCGGCACGCTCGGCCTCGACTTCGGTGCCGATGGTGCAGGTTCGGTCGCATTCGCGAACACCGGCGCTCCGGCAGGCTTCCAGTATGTCGCTTCGGGCAACGATATCCTGATCCAGCAGGACCAGGGCAGCGGTTTCGTCACGGTTATTACCGTGACACTCGACCCGACGACCGGCGACTATACGGTCACGCAGAACCTGCCGGTCCTGCATGCCGATGGTAACGACGAGAACAACCAGGCCTTCTCGCTGACCTACACCGTCACCGATGGCGACGGCGATACGGCCACCGGTTCGCTCTCGATCGACGTCGATGACGATACGCCTACGGCAGTCGACGCAAATTCGACCGGCACCGTCGACGAAGACGGGCTGGGCGGCAATCCGGGCGGCAACGGCGACGTGGCCGGCGAAGCAACCGTAGCCACTGGTTCGGTCACTTCGCTCTTCTCGGCAGGTGCGGACAGCCCGTTGACCTACGGCTTCGATGCGGCTTCGGTCATCACCTATCTCGAAAGCCTGGGCCTGCAGACCCACGGTAACGACCTGGTCTACGAGCTGAACGGCGATACGATCACGGCAACCACGCCGACCGCCACGATCTTCACCTTCACGCTTTCGGGCGACGGCAACTGGGAATTCGAGTTGCTATGCCCGATCGATCATCCCACTGCCGGGACTGAAGACGACATCGTGATCGACTTCGGTCCGCTGATCCAGGCAACCGACGCAGATGGCGACACTGTCGCGGCGACCGGTTCGGTTCTGATCACGGTCGACGATGACACGCCTGTTGCGGATCCAGACACCAATAGCCTCACCGAAGACACGGCTTCCGTCGGTGGCAACGTCATCACCGACGACTCGTTCGGCGGCGACATGGCTGGCAACCCGGCCGTGACGGCAGTCACCGGCTTCGGCGGCGCGGCAGGAACGATCGGTGGCACGACCACCGGCGAGTTCGGTACGCTGACGCTCAACGACGATGGTACCTACACTTACGCACTCAACACTGCGGCGGTGCAGTATCTCGACGACGGCGAGAGCGAGACCGACAGCTTCACCTACACGATTGTCGATGCCGATGGCGACACGAGCACCACCACGCTGGTGATCACCATCAATGGTGCGAACGATGGTCCGGAGGCTGAAGACGACACCAACTGGGTGCTCGACGTGACGACCGGTGCCGATCCGACGACTTCGGGCAATGTCCTTGAAGATATCGACCACCCGGGCGCTCCTGCCGGCACTTTCGCCGACGTTGCGGACACGGATGTCGACGGCGATATGCTGACTGTCACGGGTGTGACCGGCGGCACCGTCGGTAGCCCGCTGACGGGATCCTTCGGCTCTATCGTCATCAATTCGGACGGAACCTACACCTACACGCTCGACAGCAGCAACACGCTGGTGATTGCACTCGATGACCTCGAGACGGTGGAGGAGACCTTTACCTACACGGTAAGCGACGGCACCACGACCACCACTGCGACGGTAACGATCACCATCTTCGGTACGAATGACGCTCCGTTCGTTGCAGGCAGCGCTGTAGCCGTTTCGGAAGAAGGGTTCCTTGCCAACGGCAATCCCGACACCATCGGCATTCCCACAGACACCACAAATTCCGCCACGGCCTCCGGCCAGATCGGAATTTTTGACCCCGATGTTTCCGATACGCAGACGGGCTTCACAGTCGCAATGGCAGTTCCGGTCACACCAGGCCTGACTTCGAACGGCCTGCCGATCACTTGGCAGCTTTCGCCGGATGGCCAAGCTCTCGTCGGTTCGACCACTGAGGGAAATGTAATCCTTATCGGTATCGACGACACTGGCGCTTATACGGTCAGCCTCGTTCGTCCGATCGATCACGCCAATACCTCGGGCGAAGACGTGACTGACTTCAGCATCGACGTTTCGGTCAGCGATGGAACCGCCACCACGACGCTTGCTGACGGCATTACCGTGGTGATCGAGGACGACAGCCCGATCATCGGCTCCCTGACGCCGGCCAACGTCACCGTTGCCAACGCCCAGAATGCTACCGGCACGGGCACGTTCGACTATTCGCCGGGCGGCGACGGTCATGGCGAGTTCCACATCGCCTACACCGGTCCGGTGATCGACGGCCTCGACTACACGCTGACGCAGATCGACAGTGACAACGACGGGCAGAACGACGGTGCGATCCTGACGGCCTCGGCCAATGGCACCGACGTCTACACGCTCGAAGTCGATGTCGACGGCAATTATACCTACACACTGCTGGCGCCAGATACGGGCTCAAGCGAAACGATTTCGCTTTCCAACCTTTCGGCGGGCGGACCCGGCTTCCGTGAACTCGAGGATGATCCCACGACGGCTCTTAATGAAGCGGGCCGGATCGAATTCTCGTCGAACGGCAACGGTGTGAACGCGTCGACCCCGGGCTTCGGTGTCAGCAACCAATGGACCGATCCGGGTGAATTCTTCACGATGGAGTTCCATGAGCCGGGAACCGTAGGCAACGACGCTCCGCAAGTGGACGCCGATATCCTTACCGGCCTTTCGCTGACGGTTCAGCAGGTTCGCGGCGGTCCCACCGACTTCCGCTGGACGGTCACCCGTTACAACGACGACGGAACGGTCGCCGAGACGGAAACGGGTGTTCTTACGGTCAGCAGCGCGGGCGTCCTGGAAATCCCGGCGACGATCTCGTTCAGCGAACTGCGCCTCGAGAATATCGACAGCAGCGGCAGCGTCCGTTTCGATACCTCGGTCACAGTCGAACGTTCGATCCTCCCGCAGGACGTTACGCTCGACTTCGAAGTCAGCGCGACGGACAACGATGGCGACACCACCAGCGTGTCGACCCTCTCGGTCTTCGTCGATGCCGACCTCACGCTTGCTGCGCCGCTCGCGATCAAGAGCGACCTGCTGGTCCAGCCCGAACTGCTCGACTTCCAGCTGGCGAGCGACAGCACGGCTGCCACCGGCATGACCGGTCGCTCGATGGAAGGCTCGCGCATGATGGCCCGCGCCAACGAGGCAACGGCTATCGCGGCAAGCGCCGCTGCCTTCGCCATGCCGGCGATCGAAGCGGAGTTCTCGCAGGCCTATGGCGACATCGCTTCCGCGAATGATCTCATGGTTAATTTCGAGTTTGCTGCCGCCTCGATGATCGAGGCGCCGCAGCTTCCGGAAGCCTATGCAGCGCACTTCGGTGGCCGTGTCGAGATCGACGCCATGGAAGGCCAGGACATCGCGATGGCGAACATCCTCGACGATGCGGGTGCCTTCTCGGGCTCGCGGATCGAGGAAGCCATGGGGCTCGACCTCAACGCGGTCGACTATGCCGATCCGGCAGAAGTCTTCGCCGGTGTTCCGAGCGCATTCGAAGGCATCGCCATGGGCGATACCGGCAGTGCGATGGAAGCCCTGCTGATGCTCGAGGCGAGTGTGCCGCAGGATGCGGCTGGCAGCCTCGTCGAAGGCGGTTCCGCCTTCGAAGAAGCGGTGGCCGAACTCCACGCCGAAGCACAGGTCGATGCCGTGGTGGCGCACTTCGCCGCCAACGACATGGGATCGGACGAGAGCGGCATGCTCACCGTCCCGGTCGAGGGCCTGCTCGACGGCATGGTCGGCAACGGCAACCCGTTCCACGCCGTCGGCATCGTGCAGACGGACCAGGCAGATGAAGCCGCGCTGCTGGCAGCGACGGCATAAGATTGATACGGAATTTGCAAGAGGGGATTTTGCAATGAAGAAGACGACAGCGACAATCGCGCTGGCCGGAGCCGCGGTGGGCATGATGCCCGCTGCGGCATCCGCGCAAGATGACCTGATGAGCATGGAAGGCAGCCAGCTGCGCGGCGAGATCGAGCGCCGCTATGATGTTGGCCTTGCGATGACCAACAACTCGGCCGTCGTGAATGCAAACGACCCGCGTTACACCTGGGCGGCAGAGACCAAGGTCCAGTGCGGTATCGCGCTCGGCTATCTCAAGTCGAACACCCGCGACGAGGTCAGCATTTCGAAGTGCGCCATGGCCTATGACATGATGAACCGCGAGCCGACGCCCTACGTCGCGCCGCCGCCGCCCGCACCGCCGGCACCTCCGCCAGAGGTCTGCAATGCCGAGGCACCGGGCCTGATCTTCTTCGAATTCGATTCCGCCGTGCCGCAGCAGGATGCTGTCGAGACGGTCGAATACGTCGTCGAGAACGCACCGACCTGTAATTGGGACAGCTTTACCGTCGTCGGCCACGCCGACCGCGCGGGCAGCAGTGCCTACAACATCGGCCTGTCGGAAGACCGTGCCGAGGCGATCGCCAATCTCATGACCAGCCGCGGCATTCCGGCCGGTTCGATCACCACGCAGGCGAAGGGCGAGGAATCGCCCCGCGTGCCGACCGCCGACGGCGTACGCGAGCTTCAGAACCGCCGCGTCGAAATCATCGTTAGCGAGTAAGAGAGGGGACAGAACAATGCGCAAGACAACCCTTGCAACCGCTGCCGCATTCCTGCTCGCAGGGTCGGCTCCGGCCGTGATGGCGCAGACCGCGCAGGCTGAACCGGTCACGATGCAGGAGGCCATCCAGGTCGCCATGCAGTCGAACCCGGAAATCCTGCAGGCCCAGTTCAACAAGGAGGCGATCGAATTCGAACGTCGCCAGGCGCAGGGTCTCTACCTGCCGCGCGTCAATATCGAGGCCAGCGCGGGTATCCGCCGCCTCGAGAACAACACGCGTCGCCAGCTGGGCATTGCCGATGACGAGCTCTATCCGCTCGAAGCCGGCATCACCGGCGAATGGACCGTCTTCGACTTCGGTCGCCGCCGCGGCGAACTGCTGCGCCAGGCAGCACGTGTCGACGGTGCATCGCTTCGCGTCGTGGAACGTTCCGAGTTCATCGCGCTGCAGATTTCGCGCCAGTATCTCGACGTGCTGCTCCAGCAGCGTGTCGCTGCCGCGGCGCAGGACAACGCTATGTTCCACCAGTCGCTGGTCACCGACCTGTCGCGCGGTGTGGACGAAGGCTCGATCTCGATCGCCGACCAGCAGCAGGCCGAAGAGCGCCTCCAGTCGGCTCTTGTGCGCAGCGAAGAAGCGAACCTGGAACTCCAGAACGCCTACATCTCGCTGCGTCGCCTGACCGGCATGGATATCTCGACCGGCACGCTGCCGCCGGATCTCTCGGCTGCCATGCCGAGCGACCTGCCGACGGCCATCGGCCAGGCACGCCTCAACAACCCGCTGGTTCGCGAAGCGCAGGCCGATGTCGATGCCGCCAATGCGCTGGTCGATTCGGCTGAAGGCGACCTGTGGCCGACCATCGGTATCGAAGCACGCGGCCGCGTGGGCGAGGATATCGACGGTTTCCGCGGCGAGACGAACGACGTGCAGGCCCGAGTGGTCCTGCGCTGGGACGTCTTCGACGGTGGCATCAACCGCGCCAAGCTGCAGGAAACGGTCCGCCAGGCGAGCCTTGCGCGCTACGCCCTGCACGATCGCCAGCGCGAAGCGGAAGAAGATGTCCGCCTCGCATGGCAGCAGCTCGATACGCAGCGCCGTATCACCGATCAACTCGGTCGCCAGAGCCAGGTCAGCGATGACCTGCTGCTGAGCTATCGCAGCCAGTTCAACATCGGCCGCCGCTCGCTGCTCGATGTGCTCGATGCGCAGAACACTCGCTTCAATACGCAGGTGCGTCTCGAAACGGCACGCTTCTCGCAATTGTTCGCGCAGTATCAAACGCTAGCTGCTACGAACAACTTCCTAGACGCGCTCAACATTGCTCCGGGTGCCGGAGCGGGCGAGGACGAACGTGGACGTTTCAACTACGGACCGCCCACCGATGCCGAGCTCCAGCGGCGCGTTTACGGAGACTGACACCGCGCGAGGGGCAAGGGCCTTTTAGGCTATGGAACAAGCAATTGCCGAACAGATCGACGGGCGGGTCCTTGACCCGCTCGTCGAATGCATTTCAGAGGGGGCTCGCCGCTACGGCCTGCCTTTTGCCCGCGACCTGCTCGCGCAATTGCCTCGCAATGCCGAGGGCTTCCTGCCCTATCACCAGGCTCCCGCCGCGCTCGACCTGGCAGGTCTCAACTACGATGTTGTCGAACGCAGCCGCCTTCCGGCGGGTTCGAGCTTGCTTCCCGCAATCGTCGCACTCGGCGAGAGCGAATACGTCCTCCTTCTCGAAGCGCAGGACGACGAGGTTCTAGTCTGGCGCCCTGACACGGGCAGCGAACTCTGGGAAAAGCGCAGCGGGTTCACCGAAACCTACTCCGGTCGCCTGATCCAGATTCACGGCGATCCGGACCGCATGCGCGCCGACGAGGCGCCGTGGCACGCCAAGGCACGCACACACTGGTTCTGGGGCGAGCTGCGCCGCGAGCGCAAGGCGTTCATGCCCGTGCTCTTGGCCTCGCTGCTGATCAACCTGCTCGCAGTCGCGCTGCCGATCTTCACGATGAACGTCTACGACCGCGTCATCCCCAACCAGGCGCAGGAAACGCTCTGGGTGCTGGGCACCGGCGTGCTGCTTGCCTTCGTTCTCGAATTCGCGCTGCGCCGTGCGCGCACTTCGATCGTCGACGAGATCGCGCAGCGGCTCGACCTCAAGCTGAGCCAGAAGATCTTCTCGCGCCTGCTCGCCGTGCCGCTGGCCGAGCGCAAGGGCCACACAGGCTCGCTTGCCGCGCGCGTCGCCGAATACGCCACCGTGCGCGATTTCTTCGCTTCGACCTCGGTCGTGCTCGTGGTCGACGTGCTCTTCCTCCTCGTCTTCGTGGCGGTCATCGCGATCATCGCAGGCTGGCTCGCTCTGGTCCCTCTGACGATCATCGCGCTGATGGCAATCGCCGGCTTCGTCCTGCAGAAGAAGGTCGTCGAGGCCTCTCAGGACGCACAGGCCGACTATGGTCTCCAGCAGACGCTGCTGGTGGAATCGCTGACCGGTGCGGAAACGCTGAAGGCAATGGGCGGCGAGGGCGGCATGCTGTCGCGCTGGCATCGCCTTGCAGAGATCGGTGGCCACTCGCAGCTGCGCCTGCGCAACATCAACTCGGTTGCCGTCAGCCTCGCGCAGGTCTTCCAACAGATATCGACCGTCTCGCTGATCATCGGCGGCTACTACCTCTTCGCTGCTGGCGAGATCACGATGGGCGCGATCATCGCCATCGTCATGCTTGCCTCGCGTTCGCTCGCTCCTGCCGGCCAGATCGCCTTCCTGCTGACCCGCGGTCGCCAGGCGAAGGAAACGCTCGCCAGTATCGAGCGCATGTTCGAGGGCGGTGACGAGCGCAAGCTGGGCGCAAGCGTTGCGCCGGGTGCGATCACCCGCCCGCGTATCGAGTTCAAGGATGCCGAATTCCGCTACAGCGAGGAATCGCCGACCGCGCTTTCCGGCCTCAACCTCACGATCGAGCCGGGCGAACGCATCGCGATCGTGGGCCGCGTGGCTTCGGGCAAGTCGACCTTCGGACGCCTACTGTGCGGCCTCTATGCGCCGACCGAAGGCGCGATGACGGTGAACGGCATCGACAGCCGCCAGTATCGCCCGCAGCAGCTGCGATCCGCACTCGGCTTTGTCGGGCAGGACGCCGCGCTTTTCTCGGGTTCGGTGCGCGAGAACCTGACGCTCGGCCGCATGGGTATTTCCGAGGAAGAGCTCGTCAACGCCATGCGTGCGACCGGTGCCGACAGCTATCTTTCGCGTGACGCCGGCGGTTTCGACCGCGCCGTGGGTGAAGACGGTCGCCAGCTTTCGGGCGGGCAGCGCAGCTTCCTCTCGCTCGCCCGCGCGATGGTCGAGCCGCGCGAACTCTTGTTCCTCGACGAGCCGACCGGGGCAATGGACAGCGAGACCGAGAAGCTGTTCGTCGAGCGTCTTTCGAAGGCGATGCAGCCAGAGCAGACGCTGGTGATCTCGACCCACCGCCCGGCGCTCTTCGCGATCTGCAATCGCCTGATCGTTCTCGACAAGGGCCGCATCGCAGCTGACGGCCCGGTCGCCGAAGTCCTCGCCAAGGCAGGCGCGGCGCGCGGAGAGGTTTCGTGAGCGCCTTCGTGACGAAGCGCATGCGCCGCTATGGTGCCTTCGCCGTCCTCGGCGCGGCAAGTTTCCTCGTGGGCACCTCCTCGCTGCTCGTTCCGCAGCAGAGCGTCGCTGCCATGGCCAAGCTTGAACCCGAATTGCAGCAGGACCTCGCCGCGATGACTACTGCCGCCGAACCGGCTGCAGAGCTCCGGCAGAGCGATGTGCAGGGAGCGCTCGAAGGCAATCTCGCAATCCCGACCATGAAGAATGGTGTGGAGCGGGCAGGGCGTTTCGCCGGCATCCCGATGTCTTCCGCGCACTACGGTACGGCCACCGACTGTCTCGCACAGGCCGTCTATTACGAGGCCGCGCTCGAGCCCGAGCAGGGCCGCCGTGCGGTGGCGCAGGTCGTGCTCAACCGCGTGCGCCATCCCGCCTATCCGAACAGCGTCTGCGGCGTGGTCTACCAGGGCTGGAACCAGCCCGTCTGCCAGTTCAGCTTCACTTGCGACGGCGCGCTGATGCGCAAGCCGCGTGCCGACCTGTGGCGCAACGCCAAGGCCATCGCGCGCGAGGCGCTCGCCGGTCACGAAGTCGCCGAAGTGGGCACCGCGACCCATTACCACGCCGACTATGTCCTGCCGTACTGGGCCTATCGCCTCGGTAAGATCGCCAAGGTCGGCCGTCACATCTTCTACCGCTTCCCGGGCTCGCCCGGTCGTTCGGCCAGCTTCTACGGCCGGTGGGCAGGCCGCGAATACAAGCCGGCGATCGATTTCGCGCGCTTCCGCCGCGATGCTGCTGCCGAGCTCGCAGCCAGTGCAGTGCCGGAATATACGCCCGGCACCACCGTCACCCCGGACGTGAAGGATCGCCACGCGGCAGCCGACGTCGGCGGACGGATCGACACCACCAAGGAATGGCGCCTGACGATCCCCGACCCGGTGCAGCTGAGCGCCAGCTATCGCTCGACCCTGAGCGGGCAGGGCGAAGTTCCCGCCGATACCATTTCTTCTTCGGAGCAAGCGCAATGAGCGTCGCACAGCGCTGGAATGCGATGACCGCCGCACGCCGCCTCATCATCGTGGCGGCTGTGGGCATGGCCCTGCTGTTTTCCTGGGCTGCCTTTGCGGAGGTCGACCAGATCACCCGCGGAACCGGCAAGGTCATCCCCTCGAGCAAGGCACAGCTCGTGCAGCCTGCCGAACCTTCGGTCGTTGCCGAGATCCTCGTGCGCAACGGGCAGAGCGTGAAAAAAGGCGACCTTCTGGTCCGCCTCGATGATCTCGCAGAGCGCATCGGCGCTAGGAGAGCTCCAGACCGAGAACGAGCGCCTTCAGGCACGTGCCCAGCGCCTCGATACCGAGGCTTCGGGCGGGACGCTCGGCTGTGAAGACGGCACAGCATGTGCCGAGGAACGCCGCCTCGCCCAGGCTCGTGCGGATACGGCGCGGGCCCGCGAAGCTTCGCTTGCCTCTGCCGTCGAGCAGCGTCGCCGCGACCTTTCGGAAGCGCAGGCAACCGCCACGAGCCTCGAAAGCAGCCTTCGCCTCGCACGCGAACAGGTCAGCATGCTCGAGCCGCTCGCGGCCCGGAACATCGTCCCACAGACCGACCTGCTGCAGGCGCAGCGCGACGTCGTCGATCTCCAGGGCCGCCTTTCGGCAGCCCGCCAGGCAGCGGGCCGCGCATCGGCAGCGATCCGCCAGGCACAGGCCGATCTCAGCCAGGCCCGCGCCGATTTCCGCCAGCAGGCCCTTGCCGAGCGCAGCGAGATCTCGACCCGGATTGCGGTCAATGAGGAAAGCATTCGCGGAGCTGCCGCAAGGCGCGACCGCAATGAGCTGCGCGCTCCGTCGGATGGCGTGGTCAACGACCTCCAGGTCTCGACGCAGGGCGGCTTCGTCAATGCAGGCGAGCAGATCATGCAGATCGTACCGGTGGGCGACAAGCTGCTGATCGAGGCGCGTATTTCACCCAGCGACCGTGCCTTCGTGAAGGTCGGCGACAACGCCAATGTCAAGGTCACCGCCTACGACTTCTCGATCTATGGCGGAATGAAGGGCAAGGTCGTGCAGGTTAGCGCCGACAGCATTTTCGACGAGGTCGAGCGCGAGGCCTATTACGCCGTCGTCATCGAAACCGATGCCGCCTTCATCGAGAAGGGCGGCGTCCGCCTGCCGATCGTGCCGGGCATGATCTGCGACGTCGAGATCCTGACCGCGCGCCGCAGCGTGCTGTCCTACCTCTTCAAGCCGGTGAACCGCGCTTTCGACCGCGCGATGACCGAGCGATAGTTTCGGGGAGAGGGGCGTGGTGCCGCAGCGCCGCGCCTCGGGCAAATGAGCTCAATAGCCGTGCAGGAAGTTCTGCTTCGCGCCCAGGCTCATCACCGGGCGGTAGCCGTGGCTGCGCGAAGCATCGAGCGGCGTCGAGCCGACATTGTCTAGCATCACGAAGCCTTCGTCGGTCTTCACCAGCAGGACGGCGTGGTCGCGGCGACGGATGAGGTCGCGCGCGAGCGTGAGCATCATGTCCTCGCGCTTCACGCCGGCAGCGGCAAGCAGCTCCATCTTGAGCAGCGCGAAATCTTCGCAGTCACCGCGGCCAAGGCGCAGCGTGGTCGCGGCATCGGCCCAGTAGTCGCTGCGGCCGAACAGCTCGGTATCCTCGGCATGGCCGATCCGGCGGTTCACCCAGCTGTTCACCGAAGCGATGAGGTTACGGCGGCTGGTGCCGGCAACGCCCATCGTCGCCAATGTCGGAGCGAGATCGGTGCGAGCGCCGCTGACGCGCCGCCACTGGGCATCGAAGCCCGTGCGTCCGATCGGAACCATGCGGCTGCCGAGCACGATATCGCGGCTGCCGCTCGGGCGAGCCGCAACGAAGGTGAGCGTCGGGCGCGGTGCAGCGAAGCGCGGGCTAAGCTGCGCGAACTGCGGCTCGAGGGAGAAGGGCTTCTGCTCAATACTGCAAGCCGGCTGGACGCGCGGAGCAGGAGCAGCGGCCGGTTCGAACTTCCGGGTGGTGCCACCTGCGAGCAGCGGGTGCGATGCAGGTGCCGCCTGCTGCGCACGGATCGCATCGAGCGCGCTTGTTCCCCCGAGGATCTGCGATGCCTTGCTCGGCGCGGGAGCCGCTATGGCGACCGGCGCAGCGGGCGACAAGGGTGCGCATGCGGCCGGCATTTCGGCGAGCGCGGCGGGCACCAGTGCGGCGCCGGACATCGCGTGAGCTGCAGGGGTGAACGCGGCCGAGCCAAGCATCAGGCCCAGCGCGACTCCTGCAGAGCGGAAAATGAGTTTGGTTCCGACCATGGAGCCATGGCTAGAGCCACAGCCTCAAGGATCAGTTTCCCGGTCTGGTTAACAGGCTGATAAGTTCTGGAAGGTTCGGAAGCATGAACCCCGCAGCCACCCTTGCGGAAAGTCCTTAAGCAACCTGCGGGATTTGCTTAACCTCATTGCATTCAGGCGCGGCGACTGTGTTTCCGCCTGCTATCGCGCTTTGTCGTGGCAGAATGGCGGCGCCTCCCGTCCGAAGGAGTTCGCGTGTTCCGATAGTACGCCTGATAATGCGTCATGCGCTTGCGCGATCGAGACTTGCGTCCTGAGATCCAGCTGAACAGGTTTTCCGTTCCGGTCACGGCGCCTTCCAGCGTTGTCGCGATCAATTCGACGGTCGACAACACTGGCCAGAGCCAGAAAAGGAAGGTGTGTCGGCCGATAACCCTCGCCGTCAGGCTGTGCGGCAGGAGCCTGATTTGCGGTGCGGATAGAATAAAACACGCACACAAAAGCGCGCAAGGAACTGCGATGACTGCGACCACGATTTTTCCTTGTTTTCTGGCGCCGTACCTGCGGCGCGACGCGGCCTATACTCAGCTCGTCGCAGCACCGAAATCGCTCGTCGCAGGTGTTCCGAGGAAAATCCGAGCCGGGCAAGTATCCATCGATATCACGGCTCTATGCCTGATTCGAAGCTTGGCGGGGCGCATACAAAAAAGGGCGGCGCCTTGCGGCACCGCCCTTCGAAATTCTCGAAACGAGAACGAAGCTTACTTGAGCTCGACGGTACCGCCGGCTGCTTCGATCTTGCCCTTGATTTCTTCGGCTTCAGCCTTGTTGACGCCTTCCTTGAGCGCCTTGGGAGCGCCTTCGACAAGAGCCTTGGCTTCGGTGAGGCCGAGACCGGTGATGGCACGGACTTCCTTGATGACCTGGATCTTCTTGCCACCGTCGCCGGTGAGGACGACGTCGAATTCGTCCTTTTCTTCAGCAGCGGCACCTGCGTCGCCACCGCCGGCCGGGCCAGCAACAGCAACAGCAGCAGCGGCGCTCACGCCCCACTCTTCTTCAAGTGCCTTGGCAAGCTCAGCGGCTTCCATGACGGTCAGCTTCGACAGTTCTTCAACAAGCTTGGCGATATCAGCCATGATGTTTCACTCCAATAAATAGGCCGGGGTGCCCAACCGGGTCTGCCCCGATGAATATGTGTTCGTGCGTCGAACCAGCTCTTACGCGGCTTCCGTGGCGGCATATGCGCCGAAGACACGTGCGAGCTTGGCTGCGGGTGCGTTGACGACCTGAGCAACCTTGGTTGCCGGTGCGTTGACGAGACCCACGATCTTGCCGCGAAGTTCGTCGAGGCTCGGCATCGAGGCGAGCGCCTTGACCCCTGCTTCGTCGAGCTTCTGCGCGCCCATCGAACCGCCGACGATTTCGATCTTGTCGGTCGTCTTGGCGAATTCCACCACAGCCTTGGCTGCAGCAACCGGATCCTCGGAATAACCGAGGGCGGTCGGACCGGACAGAAATTCATCGATTCCTGCGTAGTCGGTGTCCTTCAGGGCGAGCTTGGCGAGACGGTTCTTCGCAACCTTGTAGGACGCACCGGCTTCACGCATCTTCGTACGCAGTTCGGTCGACTGGTCGACCGTAAGGCCCAGGTTGCGGGTCACGACGACCACACCTGCCTGGTTGAAGACTTCAGTGAGCTGGGCGACCGAATCGGCTTTCTGCGAACGATCCATGCCATACTCCTTCACTATGACCGCACGGGATGGCTCCCGAACGATCGGCTACGTTTGTCCATGCCGAAAAGACGACACGGGCGAGTCCGTTGATGGGGAAGGAGTGCGCCAATTGGCGCGAAACGGCGGACTAGAAGCCCACCATGAAAATCTCTTTTCCCCGTCTAGGCTGGAAATTAAGACCGGCAGATCCCGGTCACCAACTGTCTCGGACGGATGAAGGCAGATACAAAGAGACCCGCCTTCTGGGGCGGGCCTCTAAGGAATTCAGCGATTCTGTCAAGCGAAAGGCGTCAGAGCGACGGGCCTTCAACTTCGACTTCCGCCGAAACGGTTTCGTCAGCGGTTTCTGCAGTGACGGTGGCTTCGTCGGTGGTGACCGAGAGCTCAGTGCCTTCAGCACCTTCTTCGGCGGTCTCGACCGGAGCTTCCATTTCCGTGGTTGCGACGTCGTCAGCGGTTTCTTCGGTGGCGGTTTCACCGCAAGCGGCGAGGGTCAGCGCGAAGGGGAGTGCGGCGACGAAAGCGATTTTCTTCATTTGGTGGCGTTTCCTGGCGCCATGATCGGCGCGGCCATAAAATAGCCATATTCAAGCGAGTCGCGAATAGGAAAAATGCACCGGAGCCGGGCCCCGGTGCATTTTCTTTCCAGCATGCCTTTCGTTAGGCTGCGCCGGTCTCGTAGGCGAGCAGGTCGCCCGGCTGGCACTCGAGCTCGCGGCAGATCGCTTCGAGGGTAGAGAAGCGGATCGCCTTGGCCTTGCCGGTCTTGAGGATCGAGAGGTTGGCGAGGGTGAGGCCGACACGTTCTGCCAGCTCGGTGAGCGTCATGCGGCGCTCGTGGAGGATGTCGTCGAGTTTGACCACGATCTGGGTTCCTTCTTCAGCGGGCATCACACGGTTCCTTCGAGATCGGCGCGCATGGCGGCACCGTGGCGGAAGACGCGGGCGAGGATGAACAGCACGACCACCAGGACAATACCTGTGAGATCGAGGCCTGCATCGATGGTCACACCTTCATGATCCTCGAACAGCTTGGCGATGTAGAGAGCGAGACCGGCGGCGGGGATGGCGAGCAACTGCGCGGTAAGCGCAATCCAGCCCATCAGGGTCAGGCGCTCGGCATTCTCCGGCACGAAAGGGTCGCCTTCGCCGACAGTGCCGATGATCTGGCGCAGCAGGCGCAGGAACCAGAACGCGGCGAGCAAGATAATGATGGCGAACATGAGCACGCCGGCGACAGGTGCTAGGGGGAAGACGAAATCGGGATTCCCGAGGTCGGCGGCGGCTTCGGCGGTGATGCGGTCTCGCATGAAGACGATGATCGGCAGGCCGATGGCGAGGGCGATGACGCCGAGGGCCACCACGCCCTGCATAAACAGGACGAGCACCTTCCCTGCGAGCAGCAGCGGGTCATTGGGGCGGGTTGTCACGGGCAGTCTCCTTTGGCCGGTGATCAGGCGATGGCAGGCGCTGCGAGGATCGCGACCTGTGCGGCGGGCACGGTGGTCACGGTCTGGAGCGACATGACGGTGATGACGATGGCTGCGCAGGCAGCGGCGAATTGGTTGGTGAGACGGGTCATTTATCGAACTCCTTGATCTTCAATATCGATAATCAATAAGGCGAGTCGGATTTATTGTCAATCAATAATATTGAAAAACGATATGAGAAAGATCGAATTGCGATATGACACGCGGAAAGCTGCGGGTTTCCAGGCTTTTGCGCCCGCAGGAATTGGGCCTATAGTCGAGCAGGGGAGGGACTTTTCCGGGATGATCTTTCGCGCACTGCTGTTCAGGCTCACCCTGTTCTACCTCGTGGTGACGGGTGCGGTGCTGGGCGTCGTCGCCGCCGCTCCCTCGGTGGCGGACTTCCTTCCAATAGGCGGCGCACAGACCCTGCTCAGCCAGACCGTGAGCGATCCCTTCGGCGGAGTGCAGATCGGTGCGGAGAAGGTTGCCAACCTCGGAGGATCGGTTTTCTGGCTATTCGTCGCCGTGGCAGGCGCAGTGCTTACGACGCTGCCGGTGACCTGGACCTACATGGCAAGCAGAAGCCGCGCGGAATACGACCAAGCGCTGGTGGAGACGATGATCGTCCTGCCGATCGCGGTGACCGCCATTGTCGTGATGGTGCACAATTCGCTGGCGCTGGCATTCTCGCTCGCCGGGATCGTCGGCGGGGTGCGCTTCCGCAACACGCTCAAGAGTTCTGGCGATGCGATCTACATCCTGCTCGCGATCGGAATCGGCCTGGCCGCAGGTATCGGCGCGCTTGAGATCGCGCTCGTGATGACGATCATGTTCAACTACTCATTCGCGCTGCTCTGGATGGTCGATTATGGCGCCAAGGACGGCACCCATCGTTACCTGCGCTCACCCCAGCGCGAGGAGCCGGAAGACACGCATGATCAGTCCGGCGAGGGCAGCGAGCCGCGCTGAGGCGCAGGCCTACCGGCACTTCCTGAACAGCTCGCGCTCCATGGTATCGCTGCTCGAAATGTCTTCAAAGAACTCCGCGAGATAGCCGGTCATTGCCGTTCTCGCCCGTACATCAGCGTATGGGATGGCGGCGATCTCGGCCTCGAGTTCGCTTCGCAGCGATCGCAGGTTCTCTGCTTCGGCGGCAACGAGCCCGTTGAAGACGCAGAAGCCGCGGTAGACGCGCGTCTTTACCGACCGCGTCTCCAGCTGAGGGTGGGGCGTGGCATATGATGCGTCCACCAGGCCTGCATTGTCGAAATCGTACGGGACCGGAGTGAGGCCCCTGCGTGCAGCCTTGTCGGCGCCAAAAAGGCGCGAGTTGTGGCAGCAATCATGGCCTTCGGGGCTCAGCACCATCGACCAGTCGGTATTGCCGATCATGTACTGGAAGAGAGCGTATCGCGCTGCATCTTGCTGGTCGAGCCAGCTGACCGAAATGTCCGAAGTATCGATTTCCTTGCGTCCCAATCGGCGTGCGGCATCGTCGCCATCCTCTATGAAGAAGCCGAGCCGCTGCGTCACCAGCTCGCCCTCGTCCACATAGCTGATGCGCGCGAGCCTCACCCTCAGGCTTTCGGGCGTGACGATATTGTAGAGCCGGTACGCGGCGTATTCGCGCAGGATCGTCTGCTCCGAAGCATCGCGATCGCGGCAGTGGGTCACCAGTTTGATGCTTCCCTGGCGGTGGAAGAGCGAGCTCTCATCCGGTTTCTGAGGAAATGCGACGCGCAGCGGCGGGAAGCGGCAGTTCTCGCGCTTGCGCCGCGATTTGCCGCGTGCCGCAAGCGTGATCGCGTGGGTTTCGCCCGCGACCTCGATCTGCGCGGGGTAGGGATCGGTAGAACGCTGCGCGCGGCGAGAGATGTGCCCGACCGGGCCGGTAATGGTGACGTCGAGTGTCTCGTCGCTCGCAAAGAGGGGTGTAGCCTCTACCTCGCTGTCCTGCGCGCTCGCGGGCGCGGCGAAGGCGAGGGCCAGAGCGAAGCTCGCCAAACGGATCATTGCACTGGCTCCTCTTGTTGGGGGTGGAGCGCGCGTGATTTCCAGGTTCCGTCACGGTCTTTTTCATGCGCCGTCAGCACATCACCTTCGATGACGAGGAAACTCCTCGGGCCGCCGTAATGCGAGGAAATACCCGTATCGACGCGGATGAGCCTGCCGCCGAGATCGGTGACGATGCCCGAGACGGACGGCGTATGCGCCACGAGGAGGCGGTCCGCATCGTAGCGGGTCAAGACGGTCGCCAGTTCTTCCCCGCGCGACAGCCTTGCAGGATCTACTGGAGCCGGCTCCTCGCGGCGGACGTTTCCGCGGTACCAGAGCGGCCCGAGCGGTGCTTCGAGGATGCCGCGGTCGATGGCCTCGCCGCTGCCGAGCGCGTATTCGTGCCGGTCGTTGAGCATCTCCATAGGCTCGCGCGTCATCTCTTCGCTCAGCCCGCCGTGCACGAAGAGTGTTTTTCCGACCTTCGCGACAGCCGGGAGGCTGGCCGCCCAGCTTCCCAGTTCGCCGCCGGGACGCCAGGCCCTGCGATGTTCGAGCATTCCGAGCGGCGTTTCGGTGAACCACATGTCGCGCATTTGCTCGCTCGAAAGCCCCGGTTGCCGTTCCTTGTAAAAGGCTTCGAGAGCTTCGCGGTTCGCTTTCCAAGTTGCCTCGCGCCGCGCTTCCGAACTGTCGTCGCGAAAGGCCTCGTATTCTCCCGGGTCGACGTAGCGCAGGTCGCCAATGACATTCATCGCCTCGTGATTGCCGAGCAGCACGGTGACGCTTCCCCCAGCAGCTTCTGCCTGTTCGCCCAGCGACTGGAGATGCCGGATGATCCTCAGTGAGTCCGGCCCACGATCGGTGATGTCGCCCAGCTGGACGAGAGCGGTGTCCGCGCCGGCCCAGTCCCCTTCCTCGTCGATGAGGGCCGCCTGCCGGGCGATGTCCTCCCAGGCTTCGTAATCGCCATGAAGGTCTCCAACGGCGACGATCCGGGCTGCCGCCTCTTTTTCCTGCGCGTGCATTGGTGCGGCAACGAATGCCGAGATGGCCGCCAGGAACAGCAGGATCGCGCGCATCATCTCTCCCTCTCCTGCGCCCGTACTAACACAGATTGCCCGAGTCCGCAGACCGCCACATTTCGGGTCGTTTCACGAGGTTTGACAAAGCCCCGCGCGCTTCCTACATGCCCTCCCGACCGCACGCTTCGAGCGAGTCTGATTCATGCGCGGGGATCGGACACAGGATGGAAGCGGCGTTTCCATATCGCGACGCTTTATATGAGCTGCAGCTGCCGCCGCTATTGGCGTGCATTCGCTGCGGCCTTTTTGCGTCTCGCGATACGGCTCTCACGCGCATGAGACACTGATTTCCGGTCCCGACCGCGCGGGACCAGATGCACACGAGAAGAGGTACAAACCCCTTATGGCTACCAAGGCGAAGGCAACCCGAAACACAGCTTCGGGCACTGCAAAGCGGCGTATCCGCAAGATCTTCGGCGACATCCACGAAGTCGTCGACATGCCCAACCTGATCGAGGTCCAGCGCGAGAGCTACGAACAGTTCCTGCGCTCGAACAAGGAGATCGACTACGTCTCCGGCCTCGAAAAGACGCTGCGTTCGGTCTTCCCGATCCGCGACTTCGCCGGCACCGCCGAACTCGACTTCGTGCACTACGAACTCGAAGCGCCGAAATACGACATCGTCGAATGTCGCCAGCGCGGCATCACCTATGCTGCGCCGATGAAGGTCACGCTGCGCCTGATCGTCTTCGAAGTCGACCAGGAAACCGAGACCCGCTCCGTGCTCGATATCAAGGAGCAGGACGTCTACATGGGCGACATGCCGCTGATGACGGACAACGGTACCTTCATCATCAATGGTACCGAGCGTGTCATCGTCTCGCAGATGCACCGTTCGCCGGGTGTGCTGTTCGACCATGACCGCGGCAAGACGCACAGCTCGGGCAAGCTCCTCTTCGCTGCCCGCATCATTCCGTACCGCGGTTCGTGGCTCGACTTCGAATTCGACGCCAAGGACATCGTCAACGTACGTATCGACCGCAAGCGCAAGCTGCCGGTCACTGCGCTGCTCTATGCTCTCGGCCTCGACAGCGAAGGCATCCTCGACCACTTCTACGACAAGGTCGAATGGAAGCGCGCCACGGGCAAGAAGGGCGAAGGCTGGAACATTCCGTTCGTGCCCGAGCAGTGGCGGGGCCAGAAGCCGGCCTTCGCGCTGGTCGATGCCAAGACGGGCGAAGAAGTCTTCCCCGCCGGCCAGAAGATCAGCCCGCGTGCCGCCAACAAGGCTGCCAAGGACGGTCTCAAGACCCTGCTGCTCCCGACCGAGGAAGTCTTCGGCCGCTACGCCAGCGAAGACCTGATCGACGAAAGCACCGGCCGCATCTACATCGAAGCGGGTGACGAGGTCTCGGCCGAGAGCCTCGAGGCGCTCGACGCTGCAGGCGTCGACAGCCTGACGCTGCTCGACATCGATCACGTCAACACCGGCCCCTGGATCCGCAACACGATGAAGGTCGACAAGGCCGAGAACCGTGATGAAGGTCTCGAGGCGATCTACAAGGTCATGCGTCCCGGCGAACCGCCGACCAAGGAAACCGCAGAAGCCCTGTTCGAAGGCCTGTTCTTCGACGGCGAGCGTTACGACCTGTCGGCCGTTGGCCGCGTAAAGCTCAACATGCGCCTCGACCTCGATGCGGAAGACACCGTCACCACGCTGCGCAAGGAAGACATCCTTGCCGTGGTCAAGGAACTGGTCGACCTGAAGGACGGCAAGGGCGAAGTCGACGACATCGACAACCTCGGCAACCGCCGTGTGCGTTCGGTCGGCGAACTGCTCGAAAACCAGTACCGCGTCGGCCTGCTGCGCATGGAACGCGCCGTGAAGGAGCGCATGAGCTCGGTCGACGTGTCGACGGTCATGCCGAACGACCTTATCAACGCAAAGCCCGCCGTGGCTGCCGTGCGTGAGTTCTTCGGCTCGAGCCAGCTCTCGCAGTTCATGGACCAGACCAACCCGCTTTCGGAAGTCACCCACAAGCGCCGCGTTTCGGCGCTTGGCCCGGGCGGCCTCACCCGTGAGCGTGCCGGCTTCGAAGTGCGCGACGTTCACCCGACGCACTATGGCCGCATCTGCCCGATTGAAACGCCGGAAGGCCCGAACATCGGTCTGATCAACTCGCTCTCGACCTTTGCGCGCGTCAACAAGTACGGCTTCATCGAAACGCCGTACCGCGTCGTGAAGGACAACAAGGTCACCGACGAGGTCATCTACCTCTCGGCGATGGAAGAGCAGAAGCACACCGTCGCGCAGGCTTCGGCCGATCTCGACGACAAGGGCGGCTTCGTGGAAGAGCTGGTCTCGGCTCGCCAGAACGGCGACAACCTGATGGCTCCGCGCGACACGATCACGCTGATGGACGTCTCGCCCAAGCAGCTCGTCTCGGTCGCGGCATCGCTCATTCCGTTCCTGGAAAACGATGACGCCAACCGCGCACTGATGGGCTCGAACATGCAGCGCCAGGCCGTTCCGCTCGTGAAGGCGGAAGCACCCTGGGTCGGCACCGGCATGGAAGAAACCGTTGCCCGCGATTCGGGCGCGGCGATCACCGCCAAGCGCGGCGGCATCGTCGACCAGGTCGACGCGACGCGTATCGTGATCCGTGCCATCGGCGATGTCGAACCCGGCCAGTCGGGTGTCGACATTTACACGCTGCAGAAGTTCCAGCGTTCGAACCAGGACACCTGCATCAACCAGCGTCCGCTGGTGAAGGTGGGCGAGACGATCGAAGCCGGCGACGTTATCGCCGACGGTCCTTCGACCGACCTCGGCGAACTGGCACTGGGCCGCAACAGCCTCGTCGCCTTCATGCCGTGGAACGGCTACAACTACGAGGATAGTATCCTCATCTCCGAGCGTATCGTGAAGGACGACGTCTTCACCTCGATCCACATCGAGGAATTCGAAGTCATGGCCCGCGACACCAAGCTCGGCCCGGAAGACATCACCCGCGACATCCCGAACGTCGGCGAGGAAGCCCTGCGCAACCTCGACGAGGCGGGCATCGTCTACATCGGTGCGGAAGTGCACCCGGGCGATATCCTGTGCGGCAAGATCACGCCGAAGGGCGAAAGCCCGATGACGCCGGAAGAAAAGCTCCTGCGCGCCATCTTCGGTGAGAAGGCCAGCGACGTGCGCGACACCTCGCTCCGCCTGCCCCCGGGCGTTGCCGGTACCGTGGTCGAAGTCCGTGTCTTCAACCGTCACGGTATCGAGATCGACGACCGCACGCGTGCGATCCAAAACGAAGAGATCGAGCGCCTGCGCAAGGACGCCGCCGACGAGCGCGCGATCCTCAACCGTGCGACCTACAACCGCCTGCGCGACATGCTCGTCGGCCAGACTGCTTCGGCAGCTCCGAAGGGTGTGAAGAAGGGTTCGGAGATCACCGAAGAGGTGCTCGAGGGCGTCGACAAGCATGAGTGGTTCAAGTTCGCCGTTGCGGACGACAACCGCCAAGCACAGCTCGAAGCGGTCAAGTCGCAGTACGACGAGAGCGTGAAGGTCATCGACGACAAGTTCGAAGACCGGAAGGAAAAGCTCGAGCGCGGTGACGAACTCGCTCCGGGCGTGCTCAAGATGGTCAAGGTCTTCGTCGCGGTGAAGCGCAAGCTGCAGCCGGGCGACAAGATGGCCGGCCGCCACGGTAACAAGGGTGTCATTTCGCGCATCCTGCCGGTCGAGGACATGCCGTTCCTCGAAGACGGTACCCCGGTCGACATCGTGCTGAACCCGCTGGGCGTGCCTTCGCGCATGAACGTGGGTCAGATCTTCGAGACGCACCTCGGCATGGCTGCCCGTAACCTGGGCATGCAGATCGGCGAGCAGCTCGAAGAGTGGAAGAAGGCCAATCCGAACGCAGCCGAGGACTATTCCAAGGCCAAGCCGCCCGAAGCGGTCATCGAGCGACTGCACGAAGTCTATGGCGATCGCTACAAGGACGACCTCAAGTCGCGCTCGACCGAGGAAATCGTCGAGCTCGCTGGCAACCTTCGTACCGGTGTCCCGATGGGCACCCCGGTCTTCGACGGTGCCCGTGAAGGCGACGTCACGGTCGAACTGGAGAAGGCAGGCCTCGATGCAGACGGCCAGTCGGTCCTGTTCGACGGTCGTACCGGTGAGGCATTCGACCGCAAGGTCACCGTGGGCATCATCTACATGCTCAAGCTGCACCACCTCGTCGACGACAAGATCCACGCCCGTTCGATCGGCCCCTACTCGCTCGTCACCCAGCAGCCGCTGGGCGGTAAGGCGCAGTTCGGCGGCCAGCGCTTCGGTGAGATGGAGGTCTGGGCACTCCAGGCCTACGGCGCAGCCTACACGCTGCAGGAAATCCTCACCGTGAAGTCGGACGACGTGATCGGTCGTACCAAGGTCTACGAAGCCATCGTCAAGGGCGACGACACCTTCGAGGCGGGCATTCCGGAGAGCTTCAACGTTCTCGTCAAGGAAATGCGCAGCCTGGGTCTCAACGTCGAACTCAAGTCGCTCAGCGACGACGAAGACGACGACGGCCTCGCGATCGCGGCGGAATAAGGGGGTTAGCCACCCCCTCCGCTTTCCGCCCAATTGAATTACCCTTCAGGGAATTAAGTCATGAACGAACTGACCAAATTCACCAACCAGCTCGCGAAGCCCGAAACCTTCGACGAGATCCAGATCGGCATCGCCAGCCCCGAGCGCATCCGCTCGTGGTCCTTCGGCGAGATCAAGAAGCCCGAGACGATCAACTACCGTACGTTCAAGCCCGAGCGTGACGGCCTCTTCTGCGCACGTATCTTCGGTCCTGTGAAGGATTACGAATGCCTTTGCGGCAAGTACAAGCGCATGAAGTACAAGGGCGTCGTCTGCGAGAAGTGCGGCGTCGAAGTCACCGTGACCAAGGTCCGCCGCGAGCGCATGGGCCACATCGAGCTCGCCGCTCCGGTCGCGCACATCTGGTTCTTGAAGTCGCTGCCCTCGCGCATCGGCCTGCTGCTCGACATGCAGCTCAAGCAGCTCGAGCGCGTTCTCTACTTCGAAAGCTACATCGTCACCGAGCCGGGCCTTACCGCGCTCGAGAAGAACCAGCTTCTGACCGAAGACGAGCTGCTCGAAGCGCAGGACGAGTATGGCGAAGACGCGTTCTCGGCCGCCATCGGCGCCGAAGCGGTCAAGACCATGCTGATGGATCTCGACCTCGAGCAGGAAAAGGAAGATCTGCTGGAAGAGCTTGCGACCACCAAGTCGAAGCTCAAGCCCGCCAAGATCATCAAGCGCCTGAAGGTCGTCGAAAGCTTCATCGAATCGGGCAACCGTCCCGAGTGGATGATTCTCGAAGTCGTGCCGGTCATTCCGCCGGAACTGCGCCCGCTCGTCCCGCTGGACGGTGGCCGCTTCGCGACCTCGGACCTCAACGACCTCTATCGTCGTGTGATCAACCGTAACAACCGCCTCAAGCGCCTCATGGAGTTGCGCGCGCCGGACATCATCGTCCGCAACGAAAAGCGCATGCTTCAGGAAGCTGTCGACGCGCTGTTCGACAACGGCCGCCGCGGCCGCGTGATCACCGGTGCCAACAAGCGTCCGCTCAAGTCGCTCAGCGACATGCTCAAGGGCAAGCAGGGCCGCTTCCGTCAGAACCTTCTGGGTAAGCGCGTCGACTATTCGGGCCGTTCGGTCATCGTGACCGGTCCGGAACTCAAGCTGCACCAGTGCGGCCTGCCGAAGAAGATGGCGCTCGAACTGTTCAAGCCGTTCATCTACGCCCGTCTCGACGCCAAGGGTCTTTCGATGACCCTCAAGCAGGCGAAGAAGTGGGTCGAGAAGGAGCGCAAGGAAGTCTGGGACATCCTCGACGAAGTCATTCGCGAGCACCCGGTCCTTCTGAACCGCGCACCGACGCTTCACCGCCTCGGCATCCAGGCCTTCGAGCCCGTGCTGATCGAAGGTAAGGCCATCCAGCTTCACCCGCTTGTCTGCGCCGCCTTCAACGCCGACTTCGACGGTGACCAGATGGCCGTTCACGTCCCGCTGAGCCTCGAGGCGCAGCTGGAAGCGCGCGTCCTGATGATGTCGACCAACAACATCCTCTCGCCCGCAAACGGCAAGCCGATCATCGTGCCCTCGCAGGACATGGTGCTGGGTCTCTACTACCTGTCGATGGAACGTCAGGAGAAGACGCCCGAGTATGTCGACGGCGACAAGAAGGGCGAGAAGCACGAGCGCCTGCCGATGTTTGCCGACATGGCCGAAGTCCACCAGGCACTCGAAGTGAAGTCGGTCACGCTGCACTCGAAGATCATGGCCCGCGTCCCGCAGGCCGACGAGAACGGCAAGGTCGAAATGAAGCGTTTCGTCACCACGCCGGGCCGCATGCTGATCGGCGAATGCCTGCCGAAGAACCACAAGGTTCCCTTCGACATCGTCAACCGCCTGCTGACGAAGAAGGACATCGCCGACGTGATCGACGAGGTCTATCGTCACACCGGTCAGAAGGACACGGTGCTGTTTGCCGACGCCATCATGGTGCTGGGCTTCCGCCACGCGTTCAAGGCCGGCATCTCCTTCGGCAAGGATGACATGATCATCCCCGACTCCAAGGAGAAGATGGTCGAGGACACCAAGGCACTGGTTGCCGATTACGAGCAGCAGTACCAGGACGGCCTGATCACCCAGCAGGAAAAGTACAACAAGGTCATCGACGCGTGGAGCCAGTGTGGCGACCGCGTGGCCGACGCCATGATGGAAGAGATCAAGTCGCAGCCGATCGACAAGGACGGCAAGGAAGCGCAGATCAACTCGATCTACATGATGTCGCACTCCGGTGCGCGTGGTAGCCCGGCACAGATGAAGCAGCTGGCCGGTATGCGCGGCCTAATGGCCAAGCCTTCGGGCGAGATCATCGAGAACCCGATTATCTCGAACTTCAAGGAAGGCCTGAACGTTCTCGAATACTTCAACTCGACCCATGGTGCCCGTAAGGGCCTCGCGGATACCGCGCTGAAAACGGCGAACTCGGGTTACCTGACCCGTCGCCTCGTCGATGTGTCTCAGGACTGCGTCATCGTCGAAGAGGACTGCAAGACCGACAACGCGCTCGAAATGCGCGCCATCGTGCAGGGCGGTAGCGTTATCGCCTCGCTCGGCGAGCGCATCCTCGGCCGCACGGTTGCCGAAGACATCGTCAACGCCTCGACCGACGAAGTGATCGTCAAGGCCGGCACGCTCGTCGACGAGCCGATGGTCAAGGTCATCGAGGAAGCGGAAACGCAGGTCGCCAAGATCCGCTCGCCGCTCGTCTGTGAAGCCAAGCAGGGCGTTTGCGCCACCTGCTACGGCCGTGACCTTGCTCGCGGTACGCCGGTCAACATCGGTGAAGCTGTCGGCGTTATCGCCGCGCAGTCGATCGGTGAGCCCGGCACGCAGCTGACCATGCGTACCTTCCACATCGGCGGTGCCGCACAGCTCAACGAGACTTCGCATCTCGAAGCAGTGTCGGATGGCAAGGTCGTTTATCGCGACATGCCCACCATCACCGACAAGAAGGGCCGTATCCTGTCGCTCGCCCGTAACGGCGAACTGGCAGTGATCGACGCCGAAGGGCGTGAGCGCGAAATCCACAAGGTGCCTTACGGTACCGTGCTGATGCACAAGGATGGCGGCAAGGTGAAGGAAGGCGATCGTCTGGCAGAATGGGATCCGTTCTCGCTGCCGATCATCACCGAGCAGTCGGGCGTGGTCCGGTTCCAAGACCTCGTCGACGGCACCTCGATGGAAGAGCGCGTCGACGATGCCACCGGTATCGCCCAGCGTGTCGTTACCGAAATCCGCACCAGTGGCCGCGCGAAGAAGGAAGACCTGCGTCCGCGGCTTACCCTCTTCAACGATGCCGGCGACGATACGGAAGCCGCGCGCTACATGCTGGCGCCGGGTACCGCGCTGTCGGTCGAAGACGGTGCCGAAGTGCAGGCAGGTGACATCCTCGCCCGTGCTTCGCGTGAAGCCGCCAAGACCCGTGACATCACCGGTGGTCTGCCGCGTGTTGCCGAGCTGTTCGAGGCCCGCGTGCCGAAGGACAATGCGATCATCGCCAAGATTTCGGGCAAGATCGAATTCGTCCGCGAATACAAGGCGAAGCGCAAGATCGCGATCGTTCCGGAGGAGGGAGATCCGGTAGAGTACCTGATCCCCAAGACCAAGATCATCGACGTTCAGGAAGGCGACTTCGTCAAGAAGGGCGACACGCTGATCTCGGGCTCGCCGAACCCGCACGACATCCTCGATGTCCTCGGGATCGAGGCGCTGGCCGAGTATCTCGTGAACGAGATCCAGGAAGTCTACCGACTGCAGGGCGTGAAGATCAACGACAAGCACATCGAGGTGATCGTTCGCCAGATGCTGCAGAAGGTCGAGATCACCGACGGTGGCGACACCGTGCTGCTGCCGGGCGAACAGGTCGATCTGGAAGAGCTCAACGAGACCAATGCGAAGCTCGCGAAGAACAAGGAGCCCGCCAAGGGCACCCCGATCCTTCTCGGCATCACCAAGGCCTCGCTGCAGACGCGTTCGTTCATCTCGGCTGCGTCGTTCCAGGAAACCACCCGCGTGCTCACCCAGGCTTCGGTCGAGGGCAAGAAGGACACGCTGGTTGGCCTCAAGGAAAACGTCATCGTGGGCCGTCTCATCCCCGCCGGTACCGGTGCGGGCATGAACCGCATGCGCGTGACCGCCTCCAGCCGCGACGCTGCACTCCGTGCACAGTGGAAGAAGGCGCAGGAAGCGATCATCGCCGCCAACACCGCAGAAGAAGAGCACGAAGCCGAACTGGCCCAGGGCCCGGAAGCTGCGATCGGCGACGATCCGCTGGCAGCCATGGAAGGTGAAACCCACGGCACCGATGCCGATGCGGGTGATTACCTGAATGAGGAGGCGAAGGACGGCGAATAAGCCTCTTCTCGTTACCTGACAGATTGGACCTCGCCGGAGCGATCCGGCGGGGTCTTTCTGTATCGGCCTCAAGAAAGGCTGTAAGACCACAGAAAACCGGCGCTTGACCCTTGGGCGGCAAACTTGCACCATCACTCCCGGACGTGAAGGGGAATAAGTCGCACCCGGATGAGTGTCCAAGGGGGTAAGGCCGTGCAGCTTGCAGGTCTCGAAACAGAGCAGTCATCGGGGCCCGGGGAGGCCCCTCACTCGGATGAACTCGAGCACCTGCTGCTATATCGCCGGCTGCGCAGTTTCAGTTCCGGCGCAACGATCTCGCTCATTCCAGCAGTGGGGGCGATCCTCACACTTCTCTATACATTCTGGAACGACGCACCGCCGGCGATGATCGCCGCCTGGGCGCTGACCCAGATCGCGCAGCTCTGCGTATTCGTGATCCTCGACCGCCAGATCGACATCGAGACCGCCTCTCTCGACGAGATGCGGCGCCACTGGCGCAAATTCCTGATCCTGCAGGGTGTCGGAAGCACGATCTATGTCGTGATCTTCCCCTATCTCGCGCAATATGCGCAGGGTCTCGACATAGCCGTGCTCGGCATCGTGGGGACCGCGATCCTTTGCGGCGTCCTGCTGGTTCATCGTACCGCGCCGAAGGCTGCGACTTTCCACGTGCTGACGATGTCGCCCTCGCTGTTGCTCACCGCGTGGCTGATCGGCGGTGCTGGCGCGTGGCCGACGATGGTGCTGATTGTGTCCTTCGCCTTTGCACTTTTGGCCGCCATCCGCGCGCAGGACCGCAATTTCGTCCAGGCAGCGCGCTCGGAAGTCGAGCGGCGCGAGAGCGACATGACGGTTCGCATGCTGCTGAACGATTACGAGGAGCAGTCATCCGACTGGCTCTGGACGGTCGGGCCGCGCGGCAATCTGCGCGACGTGACATCAGGCCTCGCAGAGGCGCTCGGGCGGGACGAGAAGGATCTCGAGGGTTCACCGCTGCTCGACCTTTTCCAGCTTGGCGAAAAGCGAGACGAGCTTGCGCGGCATATCGTCGAGCGCAGCCCGTTCCGCGACCTGCTTGTCAAGCTCCGGGTGGCAGGCGAACTGCGCTACTGGCGCCTTTCCGCGCGGCCGCGCGTCGATGGCCGGATGAGCGGCGTCGCCCGCGACGTGACCAACGACAAGCTGATCGAGGACCGCGTCGCCTTCATGGCGCATTACGACAACCTCACCGGCCTTGCGAACCGTTACCTCTTCAACGAGCGGCTGCGGGGGCTGGCGGGCGAAAACCGGTCCAATGGCGCAAGCATCGCGCTGTTCTATCTCGATCTCGATGATTTCAAGGCAATCAACGATACGCGCGGACACCTCGTTGGAGACCGCCTTCTGCGCGAGGTCGGAACGCGGCTCGAGCAGGAGATCCGCAGCGAAGATCTCGTCGCCCGCCTTGGCGGGGACGAATTTGCCGTCCTCATCGAAACGCGTGCCGGAGACGGATTGTTGATCGAGCGCGCGCACCGCTTCCTCTCGGTTATCCGCGCTCCATATGAAATCGAGGGCCAGCTCTACCGCGTGTCGACCAGCGTCGGCGTGGCCCGCTGCATCGATGGCGATTGCGATGCGGACGAGCTGATGCGCCGGGCCGATCTCGCCCTCTACGCGGCGAAGGAGAAAGGGCGCGACAACCTCGCCCTGTTCGAGCCCGAACTCGATCGCAAGGCACGCGAACGTCGCCAGGTGGAGGCCGATCTCGCCGATGCGCTGTCGCGCGGCCAGATGCGTCTGCACTACCAGTCGATCGTCGATCTCGACACCGGCGAAATGACTGGGATCGAGGCCCTGATACGCTGGTATCATCCGCAGCGCGGTGTCATTCCGCCCACCGAGTTCCTGCCGGTGGCAGAGGAAACCGGCATGATCGCCGCTATCGGCGAATGGGCCATTCGTGAATCCATCGCCGAGGCTTCGGCCATGCCGGGGGATTTCCGGCTCGCTATCAATCTCTCGCCGACGCAGGTGAAAAATCCCAACCTCGTCGCCACGGTGGCGCAGGCGATCCACCAGCATGGCTTCACCCCCGAGCGGGTCGAACTGGAAATCACCGAGCACGTGCTGCTCGACCAGAGCGATGTCAGCCGCTCCACACTCATGCGCCTGCGCGAACTCGGCGTGAAGATCGCGCTCGACGATTTCGGCACAGGCTATTCGTCGCTCGGCTACCTGCGCAGCTTCCCCTTCGACCGGATCAAGATCGATCGGGTTTTCGTAGAAGACGTCGTTGCCGACATGCACAGCAAGGCCATCATCTCGAGCATCACGCGCCTCGCCGATGCACTGGGCATGCAGACGACAGGAGAGGGCGTCGAGAATCCCGAGCAGCTCGAAATGCTGCGCAAGCTCGGTGTCGAGGAGGCGCAGGGTTTTCTGATCTGCCGACCGGCACCGGCCGAAGATTTCGTTCCGGGCAACCCCGATGCTGAGGATGCTTCATTGCAAGATCCCCATCCGGGCAGTGACTTCGTGGACTATCGCGAGCGCCGCGCGAGGGCCGTGAAGCGGCGCGGCGGCAAGGCCGCCTGACGCGCAAGAGCAAGCCGCTCAACCGTCTCGCCAACCTGTTCGCCATGCGCTATCGGCGCAGCCCATGACCACGATCACGCGTTTCGCGCCATCGCCAACGGGCAGGCTCCATGTCGGCAACATCCGCACGGCGCTGCACAACTGGATGCTCGCCAGGAAGGTGGGCGGGCGCTTCCTGCTGCGAATCGACGACACCGATGCCGAGCGCAGCCGCGAGGAATTTGTCGAGGCGATCCGCGAGGACCTCGACTGGCTCGGGCTGACGCCCGATGGCGAGGAACGCCAGTCCGAGCGGCTGGCGAAGTACGAGGCCGCATTCGAAGCGCTGAAGGCTGCGGGCCGCGTCTACCCAGCATACGAGACCGCGCAGGAACTCGAACTCAAGCGCAAGATCCAGCTCGGGCGCGGATTGCCCCCGATCTACGATCGCGGTTCGCTCAAGCTGAGCGAGGAAGAACGGGCCGCCAAGGAAGCTGAAGGCATCTCGCCGCACTGGCGTTTCAAGCTCGATCATGATGAGCCGATTCGCTGGGAGGACGGCGTTCGCGGACCCCAGACATTCCACCCTGCGCAATTGTCCGACCCGGTCATCCGCCGCGCAGACGGAAGCTGGCTCTACATGCTGCCGAGCGCTGTCGACGATCTAGATATGGGCGTCACCGACGTCCTTCGCGGCGAGGACCACGTCTCGAATACTGCAGTGCAAATTCAGATGTTTACCGCGCTTATTGCTGCACAAAATGCTGCGCAGCAAATTCCGCGGTTTGCGCACGAGGCCTTGCTCGTCGGAAAGGAAGGAAAGCTCTCCAAGCGCCTCGGTTCGCTGGGCTGCGATGCTTTCCGCGAGCGCGACATCGAACCCGAAGCGATCATTGCGTTGCTTGCCCGTCTCGGGACGTCGCAGCCGGTCGAACCGATCGCCGATCGTGGCCTGCTAGTTGAGACTTTCGACCTCTCCACTTTCGGCCGGGCTCCGGCAAAGTTCGATGACACCGAACTCGATCGCCTTAATGCAGCGATCGTGCATTCCCTGCCCTTCGACGCGGTGGCCGACAGGCTGCCGGAAGGAATGGACGAGGCGGGTTGGCATGCCATCCGGCCGAACCTCACGCATTTATCCGAGGCTGGCGAATGGTGGCGGCTGGTGACCGGACCGATCGCCGAACGCGATTTTTCCGAAGAGGACCGCGAATACCTATCGACTGCCGCCCAGCAGCTCGAATGGGGCGAGGATCCCTGGCGCACGCTGACCTCCGCGTTGAAGGAGGCGACAGGTCGCAAGGGCAAACAGCTCTTCCTGCCGCTGCGCCAGGCGCTGACCGGGATGGATCACGGCCCAGACATGGGCGAACTGCTTCCGCTTATTGGAGAGAGGGAAGCGCGCGCGCGTTTGCAGGCGGCGTCCTCCTGACGATTATAGATCGATACGCTTGTTTGGTTCGCTGGCGATTTCCTCGCGCAGTTCGCGGACCGCACGGTCGGATTTCATTTTCTGCGCTTCCGGCATGTTGCGGTTCTGCAGCCAGCTATAGATGAATGCGGCGAGCAATAGCAGCGGTCCGCCGATCAAGATGATTGCCCAAAGGCTCGACATGGAATTCTCCTGATTTGGTGTTCAGGAGATCAACGGAAACCAGCCGCGGTCTTTCCGGGAAGAAGCCGATCACAGTGAATTGTGAGGTGCCAGTTTGCCTTGCGGTCCGCGGAAGTCCGTCAGCCGCCGTGCCTTTCCAGCTCGTCGCCGCTAATGGTGACGACATGCATCAGGTTGGTCGACCCGGGGGTTCCGAAGGGAACACCGGCGAGGGCGATCAGCTTGCTGCCTGCCTTGCCGAATCCATGGCGCAGCGACATGCGCTTGCCCTTGGCGATCATCTCTTCGAAGCTGCCGATATCCTTCGTCGCCACCGCGTGCGCGCCCCACAGGAGGGCGAGGCGGCGGGCGGTCTTCATGCTTGGTGTTAGCACCAGCATCGGCACGTTCGGACGTTCGCGGGCAACGCGGCGCGCGGTCGAGCCGGAACCGGTGAAAACGGTAATCGCCTCGATCGCGACGGTGTCGGCCACGGTCATGCAGGCATGGGCAAGCGCGTCTGCCGTAGTGCTGTCAGGCGGCGTGTCGAGGAAACGCACGCGTTCGAGATAGGCCTCGTCGCTTTCGACCTGCCGCGCGATCCGGTGCATGATGGTGACCGCTTCTTCGGGCCATTCGCCCGCTGCGGTCTCCGCGCTCAGCATGACCGCGTCTGCACCGTCGTAAACTGCGTTCGCAACGTCGGAGACCTCCGCGCGCGTCGGAGCAGGACTCTCGATCATGCTCTCGAGCATCTGCGTCGCCACGATCACGGGCTTGCCCGCGGTGCGCGTCTTGTTGACGATCTTCTTCTGAAGCGGCGGAACTTCCTGCGGTTCCAGTTCCACGCCGAGGTCGCCGCGCGCGACCATGATGCCGTCGCTCAGCTCGATGATCTCGTCGAGACGGCGGACCGCCATAGGCTTCTCGATCTTGGCGCACAGCGCGCCCGCGCCGCCCATGAGCTTGCGCGCTTCGGCAAGGTCTTCGGGGCGCTGGACGAAGCTCAGGCCGATCCAGTCGACGCCCTGGTTCATCGCGAAGGCGAGGTCCTTGCGGTCCTTGTCGGTCAGCGCAGGGATCGGGACTTCGGCATCGGGCACGTTGACGCCCTTGCGGTCGGAAATGACCCCGCCGACTTCAGCCGAGCAGAGGATTTCGTTCTCGTCGGCGCGGATCACCTTGAGGCGGATCTTGCCGTCGTTGATCAGCAGGCGCTGGCCCTTTTCGAGCAGGCCGAAAAGCTCGGGATGCGGCAGCTCGACGCGGGTTTCGTCGCCGGGCTCGGGATTTCGGTCGAGCGTGAAATGGCCCGAATGGCGGATGACCGCCTTGCCGTCCTTGAACTTGCCCACGCGCAGCTTGGGGCCCTGCAGGTCGGCGAGGATTGCGATCGGGCGATGGAAGTCCTTTTCCATCTGGCGGATCGCCTTGATCGTTTTCTCGTGATCGGCATGTTCGCCGTGGCTCATGTTGACGCGGAAAGCGTCGACACCTGCCTCGAACAGGCGGGCGAGCATTTCGGGCGACCGGCTGGCCGGACCGACGGTGGCGAGGATCTTGACCTTGCGGCCACGCGGATCGACACGCTTTGGATCGAGCTTATGCATGGACAACGCCTATGGCAGAGCCACGTGGCAACTCAAGGACAAGTGTGAAATGGATACGAATACAGACCCGCTCGACGCCCTTCCCGATGCCGTAGCGGCACAGGCCTTTCGCAGGCTGGTTCGCCACCTCCAGCATCGCCACGATGCGCAGAATATCGACCTGATGGGGCTCTCCGGATTTTGCCGCAACTGCCTTGCCGACTGGATCCGCGATGCAGGCTTCGAAGTTGACAAGCCGGCCGCGCGCGAGCTGATCCACGGCATGCCGCACGACGAGTGGAAGGCGACCCGCCAAACGCCCGCGACCAAGGAACAGCTTGCCCGGATGGAAGCGAGTATCGCGAAAAATCGCGTGGACTAGCGAGTCGCTGCCTTCACCCGAAAGGCGGCGATGGCTATCGAGCCCATCAACCGATTCTCATTTCATTGGAGCACCACCCAAATGGCCGAAGCCACCGACGACCGCCTGCGCCTGCTGATCGAGCGCATCGAACGCCTCGAGGAAGAAAAGAAGGGCATCGCCGACGACATCCGCGACGTCTACGCCGAGGCCAAGGCCGTGGGTTACGACACCAAGATCATGCGCCAGATCATCCGCCTGCGTAAAATGAAACCGGACGAGCGCAGCGAGCAGGAAACCATCCTCGACACTTACAAGGCCGCGCTCGGGATGGGTTGATTTCGGCGGCAGCCGACCTATCTGTGCAATACACCTTGACTAGATGAAGGAACTGCACATGCCCGGACCCTGGAAAGATGCGCGCGGCGTCATCGTCACGACCACACCCACCATCGAGGGGCAGCCGATCCGGGAATATCTGGGCATCGTGACCGGCGAGGTGATCGTCGGTGCGAACCTCTTCCGCGACCTGTTCGCCAATATCCGCGACATCGTGGGCGGCCGCTCGGGCAGCTACGAGCGCATCCTTGCCGATGCACGCAACCAGGCGATCGAGGAACTGCAGGCCGAGGCCGCGACGCGCGGCGGCAATGCCGTGGTCGGCATCGACCTCGACTACGAAGTGATCGGCGATACCGGATCGATGCTGATGGTCTCGGCCAGCGGCACCGCGGTGAAGGTCTAGCCCCTTACGAGGCCCAGCGCCTCGTAGGTCTTCTCAAGAGTTGGAACTGCGATCTCGCGGGCTTGTGACGCGCCGCGCGCGAGGATCGCGTCGAGTGCCTCGCGGTCTTCGAGAAGGCCGTTGAAGCGCTCTGAGATCGGGCGCAGCGTCTCGACCAGCAGTTCGCCCAGCGCTGGCTTGAACTTGCCGAAGCCTTCGCCGCCGAAGTCCTTGAGGACGCTTTCGACGCCTGCGTCGGTCAGCGCGGCAAAGATCGTCACGAGGTTCAGTGCCTCGGGGCGGTCTTCCAGACCCTTTTCCTCGCTCGGCAGCGGCTCGGGATCGGTCTTCGCCTTCTTGACCTTCTTCATCACTTCGTCGGCGCTGTCGGAAAGGTTGATACGGCTCATGTCCGAAGGATCGGACTTGCTCATCTTCTTGCCCCCATCTCGCAGGCTCATGATGCGCGCGGCCTGCGGCGGCACGATCGGATCGGGCAGGGCGAAGACAGGTGCTTCTTCCGAAGCGAAGTCGTTGTTGAACTTCTGCGCGATGTCGCGGGCGAGTTCGAGATGCTGCTTCTGGTCCTCGCCTACAGGCACGTGCGTAGCCTGGTAGAGCAGGACGTCTGCGGCCTGCAGCACGGGGTAGGTGAACAGCGCGACGGACTGGCCCTCGCGGTTCTTACCCGCCTTGTCCTTCCACTGCGTCATGCGGTTGAGCCACCCCATGCGTGCCGTGCCGCCCAGCAGCCATTGCAGCTCGGCATGCTGCGGCACCTGTGCCTGGTTGAACACCACGCTCTTTGCAGGATCAATCCCGCAGGCGACCAGCGCTGCGGCCATTTCGAGCGTACCCTTGTGCAGCTCGGCCGGATCATGCGGCATGGAAATCGCGTGCAGGTCGGCAAGGAAGAACAGGCATTGCGAGCCTTCTTCCATGGCGTCCTGCATGCGCACCCAGTTGCGGATCGCACCCAGGTAATTGCCGAGGTGGAGATTGCCGGTGGGCTGGATGCCGGAAACAACGCGCATGATGACTTACGGAGCTTTCTTCTTTGTGAGGGCAGCGATGCGCTGCCTGTCGATGGCGCCGACCATGAAGGCAACGCCGAAATACACCACCGCCGAACACAGCACGAGCACGAGCAATGCGCCGAGGCGCTCGAACAGGCCGGCGGAATACCAGCCGGTTAGCAAATCGCGCGCGAACCACAAGGCGGCTCCCATGGCCGCCGCCGCGAGCAGCTGGCGTGCAACGCGGCCGAGCAGCGCGAACGGGACCGTGTAATAGTCGCGCCGCACGAGCACGGCGTAGAGGAAAGCCACGTTGATCCATGCGCCGATGACGCTGGCTGCGGCGATACCCGGTACGCCGAAGCCGAGCGGCTCGATCTCGATCCCGGGAAGCGAAAAACCGATGTTCCAGACGCAGCTCGCGATGAAGACGAACAGCGAAATGAAGGCTGCGACGACGGGCGTCTTCGTATCCGATCGGGCGTAGAAGTTCGGCACCAGAACCTTCACCAGCACATAGGCGGGAAGGCCGAGGACGAGAACGCCCAGCACGGCACCGGCGGCATTTGCGTCTTCCATGGTGAAGCGTCCGCCCTGGAAGATCATGGTGATGAAGGGCGTGGCGCAGATCGCCAGCGCTACCGCGGCCGGGATCGTGAGCAGCATGGAAAGCTCGATCGCATCGGACTGGACGCGGTCGGCGCCCTCGCGGTTCTCGCCGCCGACGAATTTGGACAGCGTGGGAAGGATAGCTGTCGAAAGCGCAATGCCGATTATGCCGAGCGGCAGCTGGTTGAGCCTGTCGGCATAGTTCATGTGGCTGACCGCCCCGGTCGCCAGCTGGTTCAGGAAGAAGAGCTGGACGAGCGTGTTGATCTGGTAGGCACCGCCGCCGATGGCCGCGGGCAGGGCGATGATCGAAAGGCGCTTCACCTCGGGCGTGATACGTGGCCAAAGGATGCGCGGGCGGAAGCCTTCGACGCGTGTCCAGATGTAGAGCCACACCAGCTGCATGATACCCGCAAGGGGCACTGCCCAGGCAACGGCCAGACCGACGCGCTCTACGCTCCAGCCCATGGTCTCAGCAGCGTATTCCCCGCCAAGCAGCGCTGCGATCAGCACGAAGTTGAGAATGATCGGGAAGCTCGCGCCCGGTGCGAAACGGCTCACCGAGTTCAGCATGCCTGTGAACAGCGTCACCAGGCTGACGAGCAGGATGTAGGGAAACATGATCCGCGCGAACATCACGGCCATGTCGAAATTGTCCGGGTCGACCGGGTGGTCGGCGAGCAGCCAGATCACGCCCGGCATGGCGATCATCATCACCGCGCACAGCAGGATCAGGACGGGGAGGAAGATGCTCAGGACGTCGTTGGAGAAGCTGCGTGCGCTCTCGAGCCCGCCGTCACCGTGCAGGCGCTTGGAGAACATCGGCACGAAGGCGGCCGAAAACGCGCCCTCCGCGAACAGGCGCCGGAAGACATTGGGGATGATGAACGCCTGGAACCAAGCATCGGTCACCGCATTGGCGCCGAGCACGCGGGAGAAGATCATCTCGCGCACCATCCCGGCGATGCGGCTCACCATGGTGAGCGAGCCGATCGTGCCGACGTTCTTGAGCAGGCTCATGGTGGAGCCGCGACGAGCCGCTTAGGCGTCGCCGGCCGGAGCTGCCGGGGCGCCTTCGCCCTGCTGCGCCGCACGCGCCTGGAGCTGCTGCTGGTAGAGCGCACCGAAATCCATCGGATCGAGCATCAACGGCGGGAAGCCTGCATCGCGCACGGCGTCGGAAACGATCGCGCGGGCGAAGGGGAAGAGCAGGCGCGGAGCTTCGGCGAAGAGAAACGCATGAGCCTGTTCCGCGGGAATGTTGCGGATGCCCACGAGGCCGCAATAGGCCAGTTCGACGATGTAGAGGTTGCCCTGTTCGGAATCGGCGCGCGCAGTGAGCTTAAGCTCGACTTCGTGCACTTCGTCGGTCACCTGGTTGGCACCGATGTTGACCTGGATGTCGACCTTGGGCTGGTCGTTCCACTGGTAGCTCTTCGGCGCGTTGGGGTTCTCGACCGAGAAATCCTTCACATACTGGTTGAGCAGGCTCACCGCGGGGCGGTTGTCGGCGCCATTTGCACCTGCCGCGGGATCCATGTCGAGATCGGTCAGAACATTGTTGTCGTCGGCCATTTTGGTCACTTCTTGCATCGAGAATTTGAAAAATGCTGCAGGTTCGCGCGTTTGTGCAATCCCACGGTTCGTCGGCGCGCCTAGCACCGCCGCGCGCGAGGGGCAATGCGCCCGGTGGAAGGGGCGCTCCGGCGCAGTTGGGGACCGGAACATCTGCAATGGTTCATTGCCCGTTTGTAATTCGACCCTATCTAGGGGTAGATAGACAGGAACTACCGGAGCGCGCCGGGCGTAGCTCCTATAGCAGTTGAACGGAAAGCCTACGTGATCACCGAGATCGTCATCCTCGCCGCCATTGCCGCCTTTTTGGGGTTGCGCCTCTATTCCGTGCTCGGCGAACGCTCCGAGCACGAGGAGGAGCCGATCAGCCACCGTTTCGATCTCGCCGGAAAACCGCATATCGCCCGCAACCGAACGTCCGGCCGCGCCGACGCGCGAACCCGTGCGCCTGCGCAGCGTCGACAACGGATCGAGTGCCAACGAAATCGGTATTCGTGCGATCGCCAGCGCCGATCCGCGCTTCGACCTCCTAGCTTTCCTCGAAGGTGCCAAGGGTGCTTACGGAATGATCCTCGAAGCCTTCTGGAAAGGCGACAAGGAAACGCTTCGCGACCTGACCGACGATGATGTCTATGCCGGCTTCTCGGCTGCGATCGACGCCCGCGAAGCTGCCGGTGAAACGCTCGACAACCGTCTCATCCGGATCGAGGACGCGACCATCCACTCGGCGGATCTCGACAAGCGTACCGCGCGCATCGCCGTGCTGTTCGTCGCCGACATCGCCTCGGTCACGCGCGACAAGGATGGCAATGTCATCGCAGGTTCGCTCGACGATGCCGTCGAAAGCCGCGACATCTGGACCTTCACCCGCAACGTCGACGCGCTCGACCCCAACTGGGTCCTCGACGAGACCGACCAGGGCTGACGCCACTTCCCAAACGCCGGAGGTTTCATGCGTATTCTCGCCGGGCTGGCCGTAGCCCTGAGCCTAGCGGGATGCACGGTCATACCCGACGCGCGCCCTCCGCAGGATCTCGGCACCGTCGATGCGCCCGAGCCCGTTCCTGCGGACACGGCGCTGGCCGCGGGCGTCATGCCGGGTCCGGCGATCGAAACCATGCCTTTCGCCGGCTTCGATGCAGGGCCTGCGCTCGAGGCCTTTCGCCGGTCGTGCGACAAGATCCTCTTTCGCGAGGACACCAGCGGGCTGACGCGCCGCGTCGACTGGCAGGCGCCCTGCGGTGCGGCGACCAATTGGTCGAGCGAAGCTGCCGATTTTTTCCGCAGCCAGTTCGAAACCGCGGTGGTCGCCGACGGCAGTGCCTTTGCAACCGGCTATTACGAGCCGGAAATCCTCGGCAGCCGCGAGCGGCGGCCGGGATATGAAGTTCCGGTCTATGCCTATCCATCCGACCTCGAGCGTGCTTGGCCTGCCGACGTGCCCGAAGAGGAGCGCGAGGGACGTCCGCCACTCGGTCGCTATGACGAGAACGGCGAATTCGTCCGTTACTTCGAGCGCTCGGAAATCGCCGGCGGAGCGCTGGATGGCAAGGTGCCTGTCATCGCCTGGGCAGCAGACCCGGTCGAATTCTTCTTCCTCCAGATTCAGGGCAGCGGTCTGCTGCGCCTGCCCGACGGCGACGTCATGCGCATCGGCTATGCCGGGCAGAACGGCCGCGAATATGTCGCGATCGGGCGTCCCATGCGCGAGCAGGGCCTGATCGGCGATGGCACCGACTATCCCACCAGCATGCAGGGGATCATTTCCTGGCTGCGCGACAATCCGGAACGGCAGGACGAGATCCTCGATCTCAACAAGAGCTGGATCTTCTTCCGCGAGCTCGACACCGAGGGACCGCTAGGATCGATCGAGGTCCCGGTCTTCGCGCGCGACAGCGTGGCGGTCGACCCGAAATTCGTGCCTTATGGGGCGCCAGTCTGGCTCGACATGGAAGCAAATGTCGCGGATGGACTGTGGATCGCGCAGGACACCGGCGGTGCAATCAAGGGAGCGAACCGCTTCGACACCTTCTGGGGCAATGGCGCGGATGCCAGGCAGATCGCGGGCGAGATGAGCAGCAGCGGCAAGGCCTACCTGCTGCTTCCCAAAGGGACGCTCGCGCGCCTCAAGCGATGAGCGCGCCGCGCGGCCTTAGCGAAGAAGAAGCGGCGGCTTGGGAGAAGGTCGCGGCGACAGTGAAGCCGATGCATGTCGGCTCGGTCGCGGCCAAGCCGGCTCCGCGACCGGTTGCCGCCACGCCGAAGAAGGTGCTCGCGAAGCCAAAGGCGCCCAAGCCGGCGCCGAAACCCATTCCGAAGGCGCCCAAGCCGCCCCAGAACAATCTCGACGGTCATTGGGACAAGCGCCTCAAGTCGGGCGCGATCCAGCCCGATTTCACACTCGACCTGCACGGCCACAATCTCGATGCCGCCTACCAGCGGCTGATGAGCGGTGTGGCACAGGCGCGGGCTATGGGAGCGCGGACGATATTGCTGGTGACGGGCAAGCCGCGACCCGTCGATCCTGCCGACCGTGGAGCAAAACGCGGAGCAATCCGCGCAAAGGTGCTCGACTGGCTGGCCGCTTCTAGCCACCACTCTGCAATCGCGGCCGTGCGACGTGCGCACATCCGCCACGGCGGCGAGGGCGCGCTCTACATCGTTCTCAGGCGCGAGCGGTAATCAGTTTGCGCGCGCCCATCAGCAGCGCGCCGAAAGCCATGAACACAAGGCCGAGGCCGGCAACGTTGAGCAGCAGGCGGCCCCAGCCGAGCTCGGGCAGGTCGAGGAAGAAATAGGGATAGAATCCGGTCGCTTCGCCGACGACGAGCGCGAAACCGGTGTAGAGGATCGGAACCGCGATCACGATCGGCAGCGTGCGCCAGCCTGTCGCGTTCACGCCCGAGAATGCCAGCCACCAGAACACGGTGGCGAGCGGGACCACGGTGTGGTGCATCTGGTTCGTGTACCAGTCCCAGCCCACCGGATTATGGTCTGCCGACAGCAGCAAGTGGTAGACGATGCCTACCATCGCCAAGGCGGTGGAAAGGGCAAAGGCTATCCGTGCATCCAGCTTCCCGCGCAGCGCGACCCAGCCCAGCAGGAGCGCGGCGGCCATGTTGCTCCAGATCGTGAAGTAGCGCAGCATCAGCGCGAGATTGAGCAGCGGGTTGTTGCCCTCGTTGATCAGGGTCTGCGCGCCGATCGCGATGAAGGCGGCGATGGAGACGGTGCCCGCGACGCGGCGCGAGAGGGACGAGTGCGAAACGATCATGTGTTTCCCCTAGCGAAGCAGGACGGACGGTAAAGCAACAAAAAGTCCCCGGCCCTCGAGGGACCGGGGACTTCTCTGCGACCCAAGGGCATGCCCCCGGGGACGGTTTGGGTTTATCCGTGGTACTTGGCGTAGGTCAGGTCGAAGCGGTCAGCGTCCATGACCTTGGTCCAGGCCTTGACGAAGTCGCGGACGAACTTCTCTTCGTTGCCGTTCTCGGCATAGACCTCGGCAACTGCCCGCAGGCGCGAGTTCGAACCGAAGACGAGATCGGTGCGCGTGGCGCGCCACAGCTGCTTGCCGGTCTTGCGGCAGGTGCCGACGAATTCCTCGTCGCCGCTTTCGTCGACAACTTCCCAGATCACACCCATGCCGAGCAGATTCACGAAGAAGCTGTTGTCCAGCTTGCCCGGAGTCTCGGTCAGGACGCCGATGCGGTTACCATGCGTGGTGTGCTTGGTCACCGCACCCATGGCCCGCATCCCGCCGATCAGTGCGGTCATTTCGGGGATCGAGAGACCGAGCAGGTGCGCCCTGTCGACCAGCATGTCCTCGGTCTTCACCGAAGCCTTGGTCTTGAGGTAGTTGCGGAAACCGTCGGCAAACGGTTCCAGCGGCTCCCAGCTCTCTGCATCGAAGTCTTCGCGCTTCGCATCGCCGCGGCCGGTGGTGACCGGGACGGTGATGTCGAAACCGGCATCCTTCGCTGCCTTCTCGACTGCGGCCGAACCGGCGATGACAATGGCATCGGCCATCGAGATACCGCCACGGATCTCGTCGAGCTTGGCCAGGACCTTGTCCAGTTCCTCGGGATCGTTGACCTTCCAGTTCTTGATCTCGTCGAAGCGGATATGCGCGCCGTTGGCGCCGCCGCGATGGTCAGAGTTGCGGTAGGTAGAGGCCGAAGCCCAAGCCGCCTTGACCAGTTCTGAAACCGTCAGGCCGCTATCGAGAATCTTGGACTTGAAGGCCGACACATCGCTGTCCGAAACCTGCGTGCCGGCGGGAACGGGGTCCTGCCAGATCAGGTCTTCTTCGGGCACCTCCGGGCCGAGGTAACGGACCTTGGGGCCCATGTCGCGGTGGCACAGCTTAAACCACGCGCGGGCAAAGGCATCGTCGAGCGCCGTCTGGTCGTCGCGGAAACGCTCGGAGATCTTGCGATATTCCGGATCGCGCTTCAGCGCCATGTCGGCGGTGGTCATCATCGTGGGGACCTTCTTGGACGGATCGCGCGCATCGGGCGCCATGTCCTCGGGGTCCGGGTTGATCGGCTGCCACTGGTTCGCACCTGCCGGGCTCTGGACGAGTTCGTAGTCATACTTGAACAGCAGGCGGAAGTAGTCGCCACCCCACTGCGTCGGGTTCGGCGTCCAAGCGCCCTCGATGCCCGAGGTGGTGATGTGGCCCTTGCCGATCTCGTCGGGATCGGTGAGCCAGCCGAAGCCCATCATGTGGAGGTTTTCGCCTTCGGGCGACGTGCCGAAATTATCGGCGGGCGCTGCACCATGAGCCTTGCCGAATGCGTGGCCGCCGGCGGTCAGCGCGACGGTTTCCTCGTCGTTCATGGCCATGCGGGAGAAGGTTTCGCGCATGTCGCGTGCCATGCCCTCGGCATCGTGCGGGTTGCCGCCCGGACCTTCGGGATTGACGTAGATGAGACCCATCTGGATCGCGGCAAGCGGGTTTTCGAGCGCCATGCCCTCATCGGGCTGGATACGCGTTTCAGCGCCGGTATCGACCCACTTTTCCTCGGTGCCCCAATAGACGGTTTCGGGATCGAACACGTCCTTGCGGCCGCCGCCGAAGCCGAACACGGGGCCGCCCATGCTCTCGATCGCGACATTGCCTGTGAGGATGAAAAGGTCGGCCCAGCTGATGTGCTTGCCGTATTTCTGCTTGATCGGCCACAGCAGGCGGCGCGCCTTGTCGAGGTTGCCGTTATCGGGCCAGCTGTTGAGCGGGGCGAAGCGCTGCTGGCCGCTGCCGCCGCCGCCACGACCGTCGCCGGTGCGATAAGTGCCGGCCGCGTGCCATGCCATGCGGATGAAAAACGGACCGTAGTGGCCGTAGTCCGCCGGCCACCATTCCTGGCTGTCGGTCATGAGGTCGGTCAGGTCCTGCTTGAGGGCCTTGTAATCGATCGCGTTGAAAGCTTCGCAGTAATCGAAATCCTCGTCCATCGGATCGGCCGCGCGGCCGCCTTCGGTCAGGATTTCAAGGTCGAGCTGGTCGGGCCACCAGTCGCGGTTGCGGCGACCGAAAAGGTCCCGCGTGCCCGCATTTCCGTGAAACGGGCAGCCGCTGATATCTCCGGTTTTGGCGTCCATGTAATCGCTCTCCTCTCAAAAAAGACTCGGGTCTCCCGTCCGAGTTGACATTTGAGAGGATGAACCGGGGCCTTTGATCCGTCCAATCGATTAAACGGTTCAAATTGATTGGCTCAGGCGATCTTACGACGAGGCGTGTTCCAGGCACGAAAAACGCCGCCATTCGCTTGGAATGGCGGCGCTTTTTCAAATGATCTGGATCAAATCAGGCGGCCTGTGCGATGTTCTCGGCAGGCTCGGTGCGGATGAGGTAGTCGAAGGCCGAGAGACCGGCTTTCGAGCCTTCGCCCATGGCCACGACGATCTGCTTGTAGGGCACATCGGTGACGTCGCCCGCGCCGAAGACGCCGGGAAGGTTGGTGCGGCCTTCCTCGTCGGTAAAGATCTCGCCGAACTTGGTGAGTTCGAGACCGCTGCCTTCGAGCCATTCGGTGTTGGGCACGAGGCCGATCTGGACGAACACGCCTTCCAACTCGATCCGGCGTTCGTCACCGCTCTTGCGGTCCTTTAGGACGAGGCCGTCGACCTTGCCGTCCTTGCCTGTGATTTCGGTGGTCTGGCCACTGATGATGATCTCGACATTGGACATGCTGCGAAGCTTGGCCTGCAGCACTTCGTCGGCGCGCAGCTTTTCGTCGAATTCGATCAGCGTCACGTGGCCGACGATCTTGGCAAGGTCGATCGCCGCCTCGACGCCCGAGTTGCCGCCGCCGATCACAGCGATGCGCTTGCCCTTGAACAGCGGGCCGTCGCAGTGCGGGCAATAGGCCACGCCCTTGTTGCGATACTCCGCTTCGCCCGGAACGCCGAGGTTCCGCCAGCGCGCGCCGGTCGCGAGGATCAGGCTGCGCGACTTGAGCGAGGCGCCGTTGCCGAGCTCGACCGTATGGAGCCCGCCTTCTTCCTTGGCGGGAACGAGCTTCACGGCTTTGGCGAGGTTCATCAGGTCGATGTCGTATTCGCCGACATGGCGTTCGAGATCTCCGGCAAGCTTCGGGCCTTCGGTGTAGGTGGTGCCGGGAAGGTTCTCGATGCCGAGCGTGTCATGCAGCTGGCCGCCGAAGCGTTCGGCCGCGATGCCGGTACGAAAGCCCTTGCGCGCGGTGTAGATCGCCGAGGCGGCGCCGGCAGGGCCGCCGCCAATCACCAGCACTTCGAAAGGCTCCTTGGCCGACAGCTTCTCGGCTGCCTTCGCATCGGCGCCGGTGTCGATCTTGGCGAGGATCTCGGCCAGTTCCATCTTGCCGTTGTAGAAGGGCTCGCCGTTTAGGAAGGTGGCGGGAACGGCCATCACGTCGCGCGCTTCGACTTCGTCCTTGTAGGTGCCGCCTTCGATCAGCGTCGCGGTGATACGCGGGTTCTCGAACGCCATCAGCGTCAGTGCCTGCACCACGTCGGGGCAGTTGTGGCAGCTGAGCGAGAAGTACATCTCGAAATTGAAGTCGCCTTCAAGGCCACGGACCTGTTCGAGCAGGTCGGCATCGACCTTGGGCGGATGACCACCGGCCCAGAGCAGCGCGAGCACCAGCGAGGTGAACTCGTGGCCCATCGGCAGGCCCGCGAAACGCACCCACTTCTCTGCATCGCTCGCGCGGCGGATCAAGAAGCTGGGCTTGCGATCGTCGGTACCGTCGAAGCTGGCGCTCACATCGTCGTGCAGCGCGGCAATCTCTTCGAGCAGTTCGCGCGTCTGGCGCGATTTCTCATCATTGCCGAGCGAGGCGACCAGTTCGACCGGCTCGCGCAGATTGGCAAGGTAGGTCTTCAACTGCTGGGTAAGGTTCGCATCGAGCATGGACAGACTCCGGGCGTGTGTCGCGGATTGATGGTGGTCTGGGGAGGGGAAAAGACCCGGGGGCCAAAGGGGGGAGGATTGCCCCCGGGTCTTCCAGCGACCCGAGATTATCGTTCTCGGGCTCTTGTGGCGGACGCTCTACGAACGGCCGCCTGAACTCAGGCTGTCAGCTTAGATCTTGCCGACGAGGTCGAGCGAGGGTGCAAGCGTATCGCTGCCTTCTTCCCATGCGGCCGGGCAGACCTGGCCGGGGTTGGCGCGAACGTACTGTGCAGCCTTGATCTTGCGGGCCAGTTCGTTGGCATTGCGGCCGACGCCTTCGCAAGTCTGTTCCATGATCTGGATCACACCGTCCGGATCGACGACGAAGGTTGCGCGGTCGGCAAGGCCGACACCTTCGCGGAGCACGTCGAAGTTGCGGGCGAGGACGTGGTTCTGGTCACCAAGGAACGGGAACTGCAGCTTGCCGATCTTGTCCGAGGTGTCGTGCCATGCCTTGTGGCTGAAGTGCGTGTCGGTCGACACGGCGTAGACTTCAACGTCCATCTTCTGGAGCATGGCGTACTGCTCGCCGAGGTCTTCGAGTTCGGTCGGGCAGACGAAGGTGAAGTCGGCCGGATAGAAGAAGAAGACGGCCCACTTGCCCTTCACATCTTCGTCGGTGACTTCGAAAAAGTCCTTGCCGGCCTGGAAGGCGGTGGCGTTGAACGGCTTAATGGTGCTTCCGATGATACCCATGGTTTTTCTCCGTTATTCGGGTTGAATCTAGTGAGGCCCAGATAAGCGCTGTTGCGATGCACAAAAGCGATATGTTGCGATTGCGAACATCGGAATTTTCTATCAATCCTTTGGAACTTTCGAAAACTGCAAGTGAGCGGCATTTATGGTGCATTTTTCGCAATCACGTTCGTTTCGCGGCTCTTTCTGCAAGAATTCCCTTCGCATTACCAATTTTCCTGATAATGCGAATTCTTCGCAATAAGAGGATTCGATATGCGTAAATTTGCTTTCGCCGCTGCACTCGCCAGCAGCACCCTTGCTCTCGCCGCATGCTCGGGTGGTGCGGACGACGCTGCTGTCGATACCGATGAGACTGCCGCTGCCACCGATGTGGAAGCTGCTGCCGAAACGACCGGTGTCCTCGACGCCAGCACGGCGACTGCCGAACAGCTTGCTGCTATCGAAGGTGTGTCGGAAGAACTCGCCGCTGCAATCGTCGCGGGCCAGCCCTTCACCGATGTGACCGCATTCAACGCTCTGCTCCTCGAAACGCTGTCGGCAGATGAAGCCGCTGCAGTGCTCGAAGCCGTTTTCGTGCCGGTCAACCTCAACGAGGCGACCGAAGAGCAGATCCGCCTGATCCCGGGCATGACCGACAAGATGGTCCACGAGTTCGAAGAATATCGTCCCTACGAGGACATGGGCGAATTCAACCGCGAAATCGGCAAGTACGTGGACGAGGCCGAAGTCGCCCGCTTCCGCAACTACGTCACTCTCTGACGATACTGCAGCACGACCCTGACCCCTTCGATCGCCACCAGGATGCCTACGTGGATCCAAGCGGTGGTCGGATCGAAGGCGGACAGGACCCAGTGCAGGAAGACCAGCACCGCCGCCGGATACACGAGCCGGTGCAGCGTCTTCCATGACCGCTTGAGTGCCCTCGTCGCGATGTCGTTGGATGTCGCGGCGAGCGGTACGAACAGCGCGAAGGCCAGCCAGCCGGTGAGCAGGTACGCATCGCTCATTTCCGCCAGCACCGCGGAAAACGAGGCCTTCTTCCAGAGATAGATGCCGGTGTGGAACGCGGCGTAGCCAAAGCTCGCCACGCCGATGTCCCGTCTGCGCCGCATCAGCCAGACGGCCCACTTCTGCTTGCGAAACGCGAGACGGATCGGCGTCACCGCCAGCGTCACCAGCAACAGCCACGCCGCCCAGTCACCGCTGTCTGCGATCGCATGTCCGTAGCCATAGAGGTCGGGCGTCGCGATCCAGCGCCAGCACATCCAAATCCCGGGCAGGGCAAGCACCAGCCACAGCAAGGGGCGCGAATTTGCGAGGGTCTTCATTTCAGGCAGGCTTCCGAAAGGATGAAGGCTAGCCGCACTGCGCGCGGTGGAGCAGCTTGTGGTCCGCCAGCACCAGCGCCATCATCGCTTCGACAACGGGCGTTCCGCGAATGCCGACGCAAGGGTCGTGGCGGCCCTTGGTGCGGACCTCGGTCGCCTCTCCTTGCCGGTCCACGCTCGCGACGGGCGTCAGGATCGAACTGGTCGGCTTAAAGGCGACACGGCAGACGACCGGCTGGCCGGTCGAGATGCCGCCCGCAATACCGCCCGCATGGTTGGCAGCGAATTCCGGACCGTTCTCACCCGGTGACATGGCGTCAGCATTCTGTTCGCCGGTCAGGCGCGCGGCATCGAAGCCGTCGCCAATCTCCACGCCCTTGACCGCATTGATGCTCATCATCCCTGCCGCCAAATCGCTGTCGAGCTTGGCATAGACCGGCGCGCCCCAGCCGGCGGGGACACCGGTGGCAACGCATTCGACCACCGCGCCGAGCGAGGAACCTGCCCTGCGGGCATCGTCGACCAGCTTCTCCCAGCGCTTCGCGGCCTCCGCATCGGGGCACCAGAAGGGATTACGGGAGATCTCATCGCGGTCGAAATTGGCCGGATCGATGCGGTCGCCGCCGATCTCGGCGACATAGGCGAGGATTTCGACTTCAGAGATGGCCAGTCGCGCCACCGCACCTGCTGCCACCCGCATAGCCGTCTCGCGCGCGCTGGAGCGCCCGCCGCCGCGATAGTCGCGAAAACCGTATTTCGCGTCATAGGCATAGTCGGCATGGCCGGGACGATAGGTGTTTGCGATCTCGGAATAATCCTTCGAACGCTGGTCCTTGTTCTCGATCAGCAGGCTGAGCGAGGTGCCAGTGGTCTTGCCCTCGAACACGCCGGACAGGATGCGGACCTCGTCGGGCTCCTTGCGCTGCGTGGTGAACTTGTTCTGCCCCGGTTTGCGCGCATCGAGGAACGGCTGGATGTCGGCCTCGGTGAGTTCGATACCCGGCGGGCACCCGTCGACGACCGCGCCGATGGCGGGGCCATGGCTTTCCCCCAGGTGGTGAAGCGAAGCACGCGTCCGAATGTGTTCCAGCTCATGCGTGCCTTCCTGTCTCAACTGTGGGCGCGTGTCCATTCGCGCTGGACCAATTCCTTCTTGTGCCGCAAGAACAAAAGGCGCTCATGCAGCGGAGCGTAGCGCGGAAAGAGACCTATGATTGCAAAGCTGAAGGGCCTGCTCGACGAAACCGGTGCCGACTGGGCGGTGATCGACGTCTCGGGCGTCGGCTATCTCGTCCATTGCTCGACCAAGACGCTCGCCGCGCTGGGCGAGAGGGGCGAGGCCTGCACGATCTACACCGATCTGCAAGTATCAGAGAACGACATGCGCCTGCTCGGTTTCGCCGAAGCTGCCGAGCGTGACTGGTTCCGCTTGCTTACGCAGGTGCAGGGCGTGGGCAGCAAGGTTGCGCTCGCGATCCTCTCTGCACTGTCGACCGGCGAAGTGCAACAGGCCTGCGCCAATGGCGATGCCGCCACCGTGGCGCGTGCGCAGGGCGTGGGGCCGAAGCTCGCAGGCCGCATCGTCAACGAGCTAAAGGACAAGGCCGGCGCGCTTCCGGGCGGCGGCGCTGCGAGCGGTGTGGCTCCGGCGACACCGGCAGGCGGCGCGAGCGCCGACGCGGTGAGCGCGCTCGAAAATCTCGGTTTCAAGCCTGCCGTTGCGGCACGCGCAGTGGCGGCAGCGCAGGGCGAACTGGGCGAAGGCGCGAGCGAGGGCGACCTCATCCGCGTCGCATTGAAGAGGGCAGCGGGATGAAAGTGACGGCATTGAAGCTTGGTCTGATGAGCGCAGCAGCGGCCCTAATTGCGACAGCGGTAAGCGCGCAGGACATGAGCGCCTTCAAGACCGGTCCGGTTTTCGAGGATTTCGGCCCGCACGCGCCGGTCGAGGGCATCGAGACCTTCGCGCCCGATACCGAATTCTCGCACAGCTTCGACGTGGCGAAGGCCGCCGAGGATGGCGCACGCAATCGCGGTTTCGAAAGCGCGGCGCGCTTCATCAACATGCATGTCGCGCATGGCGTGGCGGAAGAAAACATCCGCGTCGCCGTGGTGGTGCATGGCAAGGCGGTCCACGACCTGCTCTCGGCCGAGGGCTGGGCGGCGCACGATCTGAAAGGTGAGAACGGCAGCGCTGCCATGGTCCGCGCGATGCTCGACCACGGCGTGCGCTTCATCGTCTGCGGCCAGAGCGCGGCGGCCTATGGCGTGACCAGGGACGAGCTGATCGAGGGCGTCGAGATGGACCTCTCCGCCATGACCGCCCACGCCAAGCTCCAGCAGCGCGGCTATACGGTGAACCCGTTCTAGAATGACCGAACCCGTCCCCCTCCATTCGCCCGACCGGCAGCCGGAAGACCCGGATGCGGCGCTGCGGCCCAAGAGCCTCGAGGAGTTCGTCGGGCAGAAGGCGGCGCGCGAGAACCTGCGCGTGTTTATCGAGGCGGCGAAGAACCGCGGCGAGGCGATGGATCATGTGCTGTTTTTCGGACCTCCGGGCCTTGGCAAAACCACACTGGCGCAGATTGTCTCCAAGGAGCTGGGCGTCGGCTTCCGCGCCACGTCAGGGCCGGTGATCGCCAAGGCGGGCGATCTGGCCGCGCTGCTCACCAATCTCGAGCCCAACGACGTCCTCTTCATCGACGAGATCCATCGTCTCAATCCGGTGGTCGAGGAAGTGCTCTATCCGGCGATGGAGGACCGCGCGCTCGACATCATCATCGGCGAGGGACCTTCGGCACGCAGCGTGCGGATCGACCTGCCTCCGTTCACGCTGGTCGGCGCGACCACGCGGCAGGGGCTGCTCACTACCCCCTTGCGCGATCGTTTCGGCATCCCGGTGCGGCTCAATTTCTACACCGAGGATGAACTGCTCAAGGTCGTCACCCGCGGGGCAGGGCTGCTCGGCATGGGGATCGACGAGGGAGGCGCGCGCGAGATCGCCCGCCGTTCCCGCGGTACGCCGCGTGTCGCAGGCCGCCTGATGCGCCGTGTACGCGACTTTGCATCCGTGTTGGGAGAGCCGACCGTGACCAGCAAGGTCGCCGACGAGGCGCTGACCCGGCTGGAGGTCGACAGCCTAGGCCTCGATGCGATGGACCGCCGCTACCTCACCATGATTGCGACCACCTACAAGGGTGGCCCCGTGGGCGTCGAAACGCTCGCGGCGGGTCTCAGTGAACCGCGCGACACGGTCGAGGAAGTGATCGAGCCCTACCTGATCCAACTGGGCCTCATCGCCCGCACCGCGCGTGGCCGCATGCTCAACGATGGCGGCTGGACGCATCTCGGCATGACACCGCCCAGCGCGCCGGAGCGGCCGCAGGGCGACATGTTCGACAAGTAGTTACTGCTGGACCGGAAGGCCCGCGGCTTCCCAGGCGACGATCCCGCCGTCCATGTGCAAGGCTGTGGAATTGGTCTCCTCCGCCAGCTTCTCAGCAGCGATGCCCGAGCGACGATCGGAGCGGCAATAGAGGATGCGGTCGCGGCCTTCGGAGTCGGGTAGGGCAGCCGGGTCGAACTCGTCGACCGGTATGTTTATAGCGCCCTCGATATGGCCTTCGGCGAATTCCTCGCGCGTGCGGACGTCGATTAGCTGGATCGGTTCGCCCGCGTCGAGCCGCGTGGCAAGCGCCTGCGGTTCGATGGTGAGTACCCCGGCCACTCGCTGGCCGGGGAGCTCGGTTTCAGTCGCAGGGGACGTATTCCCGCACGCCGCAAGACCTGCCGCGGCGAGAAGGACGAAGGCCCCGCGAAGCATCACGATGCGGCGAGCTTGCGCAGCACGTAGTGGAGGATGCCGCCGTTGCGGTAATACTCCATCTCGTTCGCCGTATCGATGCGGCAGAGCGCGGTGAAGGTGGCCTTCGAGCCGTCTTCATGCGTCACTTCCACTTCGACGTCCTGGCCCGGGGTTAGGTCGGCAAGGCCCAGGATCGTGAAGGTGTCGTCCGCACCGAGGCCGAGGCTCTGGCGGGTGTCGCCATCCTTGAACTGCAGCGGGAGCACGCCCATGCCGATCAGGTTCGAACGGTGGATGCGCTCGTAGCTTTCGACGATGACCGCGCGAACGCCGAGCAGGATGGTACCTTTCGCGGCCCAGTCGCGGCTGGAGCCGGTGCCGTATTCCTTGCCCGCGACGACGACCAGCGGCGTACCGTCTGCCTTGTGCTTCATCGCGGCGTCGTAGATCGGCATCTGCTCACCCTTGTAGGTGGTGATGCCGCCTTCGGTGCCGGGGACCATTTCGTTCTTGATGCGGATGTTGGCGAAGGTGCCGCGCATCATGACTTCGTGGTTGCCGCGGCGCGAGCCGTAGGAGTTGAAGTCCTGCTTCGAGACCTGGTGGCTCTTGAGGTATTCGCCTGCCGGGCTGTCTTCCTTGATCGAGCCTGCGGGCGAGATGTGGTCGGTCGTGGTCGAATCGCCGAGGATCGCCAGCGGCTTCGCATCGGTGATGTCGGTGACCGGTGCCGGTTCCATGTCCATGCCTTCGAAGAAGGGCGGGCTGGCGACATAGGTGCTGGTCGGGTTCCAGGTGTAGGTATCCGAAGCCTCGACCTTGATGGCCTGCCAATGCTCGTCGCCCTTGTAGACGTCGGCATAGCGGGTCTCGAACATCTGGCGGTCGATATTGGCCGCGCGGTGTTCGGCGATTTCGGCATTGGTCGGCCAGACATCGGCCAGCATCACGTCGTTGCCGTCCTGGTCTTGGCCCAGCGGAGTTTCCGTGATGTCCTGCGTCACCGTGCCGAGGATCGAATAGGCAACCACGAGCGGCGGAGAAGCGAGGAAGTTGGCGCGCACGTCGGGCGATACGCGGCCTTCGAAGTTGCGGTTACCCGAGAGGACCGAAGCGGCGACGATGTCGTTGCCGTTGATGGCCTTGCTGATCGGCGGGGCAAGCGGGCCCGAGTTGCCGATGCAGGTGGTGCAGCCATAGCCGACGAGGTCGAAGCCCATGGCATCGAGATCGTCCTGCAGGCCCGACTTCACGAGGTAATCGGTGACGACCTGCGAACCCGGTGCGAGGCTGGTCTTTACCCAGGGTTTCGGCTGGAGGCCCTTGTCGCGGGCTTTCTTGGCGACAAGGCCGGCTGCGATCAGCACATCGGGGTTCGAGGTGTTGGTGCAGCTGGTGATCGCGGCGATCACGACGTCGCCGTCGCCGATATCGTGGTCCTTGCCATCGACATCGACGCGCAGCGGCTGGTCCTTGCTGTAGATCGACTTGAGATCGCTGTTGAAGAGTTCGTCGACCTCGGGCAGCGCGACGCGGTCCTGCGGACGCTTGGGGCCGGCGAGCGAGGGCACGACCTTCGAAAGGTCGAGCTGCAGGGTCTTGGTGAAGACCGGCTCGTTCTCGGGCGTGAACCACATGCCCTGTTCTTTCGAATAGGCTTCGACGAGCGCGATGGTTTCCTCGTCGCGGCCGGTGAGGCGCATGTATTCGAGCGTCTTGTCGTCGATGCCGAAGAAGCCGCAGGTCGCGCCGTATTCGGGCGCCATGTTGGCGATCGTCGCACGGTCGGCGAGGGTGAGGTTGGCAACGCCTTCGCCGTAGAATTCGACGAAGCGTCCGACCACGCCGACTTCGCGCAGCATCTGCACGCAGGTCAGCACGAGGTCGGTGGCGGTCACGCCTTCGGCCATTGCGCCGGTCAGCTTGAAGCCGACGACTTCGGGGATGAGCATCGAGATCGGCTGGCCGAGCATCGCTGCTTCGGCTTCGATCCCGCCGACACCCCAGCCAAGAACGCCGAGGCCGTTGATCATGGTGGTGTGGCTGTCGGTGCCGACGCAGGTGTCGGGATAGGCGACGGTGGTGCCGTCAGGGCCTTCCGAGTTCCACACGCCCTTGCCGATGTATTCGAGGTTCACCTGGTGGCAGATGCCGGTGCCCGGGGGCACTGCGGAGAAGTTCTTGAAGCTCTTCGAGCCCCACTTGAGGAAGTCGTAACGCTCCGCATTGCGGGCGTATTCGAGTTCGACGTTCTTTTCGAAAGCTTTCGGGTGGCCGAATTCGTCGACCATGACCGAGTGATCGATCACGAGGTTCACGGGAACCTGCGGGTTGATTTTGGAGGTGTCGCCGCCGAGCTTGCCGATCGCATCGCGCATGGCCGCCAAGTCGACCACGCAGGGCACGCCGGTAAAGTCCTGCAGCAGCACGCGCGCCGGGCGGTACTGGATTTCCTTGCCGGTCGCCGGATTCTTCTGCCAGTCGGCAATCGCCTGTGCGTCTTCGGTCGAAACGGTGAAGCCACCATCCTCGAAGCGCAGCATGTTCTCCAGCAGGACCTTCAGGCTGAAGGGGAGCTTCGACACGTCGCCGATCTTCTCGGCCGCCTTCTTGAAGGAGTAATAGGCGTAATCCTTGCCGTTAACGGTGAGGGTAGAGCGTGTTCCGAGCGTGTCCTGGCCGACCTGGGTCATGCGGGCTTTCGTCCTTTCTTTATGAAGCCGTCACTTGGCCAATGGGCAAGGCGGCAGAATGTGCCGCGCCTCTGCGCCGAATGGGCCGAAAAATCAAGGTCCGCCGCCTAGGCAAAACGTCTCATCGGGAACTCTGAGGCGACTTCAGGGATTATTAAGGCAAAATCGGGGCAATTGTTGCGCACGGCCACAAATCGCCGGAAGCGCGCGGCCCGAATGAGGAGTTAGTTATGAGTGCCCTGCTGGACGCGACCGACAAGTCGCGCCGAACCCTGCGTGTCGCCGTTGTTGCTGCTGCCCTTGGCGTGGCCGGAATGTTCACTGCCGCGTTCACCTTTGCCGGTGAACCCGCAGAGGCGAGCGAGCCTGTTCCTCAGGTCGCTGCCGCCAACCAGTAAGCGAAAGCGCTAGATTGCGCTTTGCTCGGGCCGCCTGCGGGTGGCTATCCAGCATCCAACGATGATCAGTATGGCGCCGCCCACGGTCGTCGGCCCAACTGTCTCCCGAAAATAGAGCCAGCCGAACAGCGAGGCCCAGAGAAAACCGGTATATTCGACCGGAACGAGCCTTTGCGCCTCCGCACGGGCGTATGCCCAGGCGAGAAACAGCGCCGCGCCGACTGCGAGCAATGCCCCGGCGCCGATTTCCAGCCAAACCCCGCCTTGCGGCAGGACCAGCAGGAATGGTGCTCCCACCAGCAGCACTAGGCTAACGATGCCGTTCTGGAACGTGCTGACCTCCGAGGGGCCTGCCACGAGCGCCTGCTGCCTCTGGAGGACAAGGTTCCAGGCATAGAGCATCGCCGAAATTCCGACGAGAAGGAGGCCGGTAAGCGCCTCGTCCGTCATGCGCTCGCGCCCGATTCTCCCCCCGACGATGATTACGACACCGGCAAGGCCGAGCAGGGCCGCGACAATGGCCTTCGGCTGGATCTTCTCGCCCAGCAGCCAAGCGGCGAGGAACAGTGCGATGAGCGGCGCCACGAAACTGATCGCGATCGCTTCTGCGAGCGGCAGGCGCACAAGCGCCGCAAAGAAGGTCCAGCCCATGAAGGCCACGACCACGCCGCGAATGAGGTGGATGCGCAGGACGGAGCGCCCGGGCAGCTTGCGGTTGTTCCACCACCAGAAGGGGGCGATCACGGCAAATCCGATGAGGCAGCGCAGCAGGTAGGCGCTGTAGGCACCGATCGCGATAGAGGCGCTCTTCATGACCGCGTCCATCGCCGAAAACAGCGCAATTCCCGCCAAGGTCGCCAGTACGGGGCGAAGATGCTCGGCGGATGTGCTCATTGCCGGCGAGCATAGGCAGGTGAACGGGCAAGGTCATCACGGTTCAGCGATGCGCAAGCAGCATTCGCCGAAGATATGCACAATAAGCGATGGCGGGCCGCGTCTTGCGCGACTATTTAGGAAGCCTACGCACCTTGGTGGGACTGATGAAGAAGAACCGTTTCCTTTCCGGCACTGCGCTGTTTGCAGCAGGCCTTGTTTCGACCGCATCGGCGCAAAGCGCCCAGCTTGAAAGTATCCTGCCTGCCGCGCAGCAGGCCAGGCCTGCCGCCGAGGCGCAGGCCGAACAGACTGCCCCGCAGACGGTCGAAGAAGCCTTCGGCGACATCCGGATGCAGTCGGGCGAAGTGGTCCAACAGGTCCCTTCGCTCGAAGGTGAGTGGATCGTGGAACAGGTTGAGGAGCTGATCGCCTTCATCCCGACGATGGATGCCGAAGGCCTGCGTTCCGCGGACTATCGTGCCGACGAGCTCGCCGCGCTTGCAGCGCAGGGCGAGAGCGAAGCGCTCAACACGCTCGCCAGCGAGGTGTTCGTCTGGCTGGTCGAGGACCTTCGCGACGGCCGCACGCCGATGGATAACCGGCGCCAGTGGTTCGTGGTCGATCCCGACGCGGATCGCATGCCCACCTGGAAACTCCTCGAAGATGCTCTGGCGGGTGGCGACATCGCCGCCACGCTGACCGGGCTGCACCCGGTCCACCCCGACTATGCGCGCCTTCGCGATGAGCTCGCGACGGCCACCGATCCGCAGCGGATCCGCCTGATCCGCGCCAACATGGACCGCTGGCGCTGGCTGCCGCAGGACCTCGGCCGCCAGTACCTCATCACCAACGTGCCCGAATATATGCTGCGCCTCACGGTGAACGGCCGCATCATCAAGAGCTACCGAACCGTGGTGGGCAAGCCGGGCCGCACCGCGACCCCGCAGCTGGCCGAGATGGTCGAGGCGGTGATCTTCAACCCGACCTGGACCGTGCCGCAGTCGATCGTGGTCGGCGAAGGGCTGGGCCAGAAGGTGCTCAACAACCCGCAGTGGGCCGCATCGGAGGGATACAAGGCGACCAAGGGTGCCGGCGGCTGGATCGGCGTGGTGCAGCAGCCCGGGCCGACCAATTCGCTCGGCCTGATGAAACTCGACATGCCGAACGAGCACGCGATCTTCCTCCACGACACGCCGAGCCGTCACCTGTTCGCTCAGGGCAACCGCGCACTCAGCCATGGCTGCATCCGCGTGCAGGGCGCGCGCGAGCTTGCCATGACCATGTCGATGCTCGGCAATGCGAACAGCCGCGAGGATATTCCGGCGATCCAGGAAGAGGTCAGCGAGATCACGCTGAGCGGCAAGTATACCCGCTATCCGATGGCCAAACAGTGGCCGGTCTACATAACCTATTTCACGATGGCGACCGACGTCGACGGCGAACTGCGCGCGTTCAAGGACATCTACGATCGCGACAAGCCGGTGCTGGAGGCGCTCGATGCGCCGCGCGTATCTAATCGTGCGCGGGAAACGAGCGAGGAAGCCGTCGAGATCATTGACGACATGCAGATCACTGCCTGAATGGAAGGCGGCGCGTCAGCCGCCCGTCAGAATACCCCGGGATTGGCCCTCTCGAAGGTGCCTCCGCCGGGACGGCGCAGCAATTCGGTCTGCGCGATCGGAGGCATGCGCCGCGAGCCGTCTTCAGCAAGGCCGAGGCTTTCGGCGTAGAGCAGCCGTCCGCCGCTGAGGTCCAGCAGGACCTTCGCGAACTGGTCGGGGCCGAGCGCGAAGCAGCCGTTCGAACGCCCCAGCTTGCCCCAGCGCCCGATATGTTCGGGCCGGGCATATTCGGCGGGGTGCATCACGATGGCGCGCGGGAGGGCGTTGGAATTCGTCGGATCGAGTCCGTCGAGACGGATCGATGTGCCGTATTTCCCGCGATACCAGCTGCGGGTCATGTAGGCACCGCGGCTGGTCGCCTCGCTGCCCTCGATATTCGAATAGCGCTTGAGCCAGCCGTCATGTTCGCTGTCCGATCCCGTTCCGTGGCTGACGAAGAAGCTTTCGACGCGCTCGTTGACGAGATCGACGAAATGGAAGCGCTGGTTCGCCGAATGCAGGCCGAAGTCGGCGATGCCGACGATGTCCTTCTTCCAGATATCCGCACCGACCCTGTCGAGCTGCTCGCGGGCGATGGCGATCAGCTGGCGATCGCGAGAGGCGGTCGGATTGACCTGCGCAAACACCCGTGCAGGCAGCGCGGCGGCTGCGCCAGCGGCTATCGTGCCCTTGAGGAGATCGCGGCGTTTCATCGGTCCTAACCTATAGCATATGTTTTACCGGAAGCTGACCTATCGGCATAGCGCGCATTCGTTCTGGCGCACGCCAGCATCGATCTGGCGTGTCTGCCCGCCACTTCGAGCGGGTCTGCGCCGTATCCGCCGCCCAGCGCGCTTGCGACCGGCAGGCCGCGCTTGCGGATTTCCCCGATCACCAGCTCGTCGCGGCGCTCCAGTCCCGCATCGGTCAATGCGAGGCGGCCGAGCTTGTCGTCGCCGTGGACGTCCACGCCAGCCTGGTAGAGCACGAGGTCGGGCGCGAATGTGTCGATGACACCCGGCAAATGCTTCTCGAGCGCTTCGAGATAACCCTCGTCGTCCACCCCGTCGGCAAGCGGTACGTCGAGGTTTGAGCGAGCCTTGCGCACGGGGAAGTTCTTTTCCGCGTGGAGCGACAGCGTGAAGATGTCGTCGCGCGCCGCGGTAAGGCTGGCGGTGCCATCGCCCTGATGCACGTCGAGATCGACGATCAGCACGCGGTTTGCATCGCCTTCCGCGATGAGCCGGTTGGCAGCAACTGCGAGGTCGTTGAACACGCAATAGCCCGCGCCGGTATCGTGCAGGGCATGATGGCTGCCGGCAGCGGAATTGGCGGCATATCCGTGTATCTTCGCGAGCTGCGCGGCGAGCCAGGTGCCGCCATTGGTGTGCTGCACGCGCTGGGAGATGTGCGGCGTCACGGGAAACCCGATCCGGCGCTCCTTCTTCTGCGGAACGCTCGCGGTGAAGACTTCCTCGACATAATCGGGGCAATGCACCGCCTCGAGCCAGCGGCGCGGCATCGGCGGCGGGGCGTGTTCCGTCAGCGCATACCCGCTCTCGCGCAGCACTTGCATGACCGCCATGTATTTGTCGAAGCGGAATGTCCCGCGTGTGGGTGCGGGAGCCATGTAATCGGCGTGGTGGACGACGTGGAGAATGGCGCTACCCGCGGTTTGCTTCGGCCTCGGCGACCAGCTTTTGCAGGTTCGGCATGGCCGCCATCGTTGCTGCGGGCATCTCGGCGGCGACGGCAAGGCGCTCGGGTGCGTTCTGCTTGAGCCAGCGGACCGTCGGCGCGCCCGGATCGAGCCGCGACTGCGAAAGGAAGGCAGAGATCTTCTCGTTGGTGGCCCAAAGGAAGCGATTCTGGCCGGTGCCGAGCAGCGTGCCCGCATAGCCATCGATATCGTCGACGAAGCTCACCGGCTTGCACAGCGCGTTCTTTTCTTCGTCAGTTTCGAAATTGGCCTCGACGAAGGCAGTGACGGCGGCGTTCAATGTGACCAGCGGCACGTGAAGCAATTGCAGGCGGATGGTGCCGTTTTCCCATTGCGGAGAAACCGGCTTCGGCCGCACGGCCGAGGCAGTGCAATCGATAAAGAGTGTATCTTCGGGCACCTCGTGCTCGCCCTGTTGCAGGAACATGCGACCCGGTTCGATCCGATCGACGCGGCCCTTGCGCACGACGTCTCCGATCTTGCGAAGGCTCTCGACTTCGCCCTCGGAAATGGTCGCATAGTGGAACATCTCCGGCTCGACGCTCCGGTCGATCCGCAGCATCGCGCCGTCTTCTTCCAGCTGATGGAACAGCGCACGCACGCTCTCGGCCTTGGCGGCAGCCTTCATGATGGCGAGCTGCCCGCCGACAGTGCCTTCGAAGAATTCCTCTCCCGGCTGGGTAATCGTGCGGTTGATGAGCCAGCTCTCGCGCGGCTTGACCCAGCTAATGCGCTCAGGCGGGATTCCGGCCTCGAGCAGCCAGACGCCGGCGTCCATCGCGGTCTTGCCGGCGCCGAGAATGACGAAATGCTCAGGGATGCCTTCCGCGCTGCGCCATAGCTCGGGAAGCCTGCCCGGAATTTCCACCCGCACCCCGTCGGCGACCTCGAACTTGCGTTCATGCGTGGCGGGGACGGAGGTGGCGAAATAGGTCGTGTCGACGAGCTTGCGGCGTGGTTCTGCCTCGTGCACCTCGCCAGAGAGGACATTGCGGAAGCGGTTGTCGCCGAGGTACTCGCAATTGGGGAAGTAGCGAACCCGGCCGGTCGGCAGCAGGTGGTCACGCATCACCGACTGGAAATAGGCGAGGACCTCCGATCCGCTGGCGAGCTCGTAGAAGCCCTTGTTAGGCCCGCTCTCATCGATCCGGTCCTGTCCGAGGGGCATGCTTTCCACGCCATAGGTCGCGCTCGGCTGGTGCAGCGCGACGAAGGAATAGGCATCGTTCCAGTGCCCGCCGGGCGAGGCGTGCTTGTCGACCATGACGACGTCGCAGTCGGGATCCTGTGCGAGCAGGGTATCGACGAAGGACAGGGCGGTCGCGCCCGCGCCGATGACCAGATAGTCGGTTTCGAGGGTCATCGGCTTATCCTTTCAGGCGCTCAGCTGGCGAGGCGTGCCAGCTCGTCGTAGATCTCGTCCTCGCTGCGGCTGGCGGCATTGCGCCAGGTCGTAGCGGTGTCGGCGTTCACCAGCGTCCCGAAAGGCGTCAGTACCAGAAGGTTCGGGGTTCCGGGAAGTTCTTCAAGCCCGAAGCGGCGCGCAATTTCGAGATTATGCCCGTCGCCCGTCTGCGGCATGCCGATATTGACGTAGACCAGCTCGTATTCGGCATCGACAAGCTGCTGGAAGCGCGGTGTTTCGAGCCATCCGGCCAGCGCGCGGCTGTCGTGGCACCAGTTCGCGCCCATCACGAGGAGCACGTGCTTGCCGCTGGTCATGGCGCGCTCGAGCGCGGCATCGACATCGGCCGAGGCATCGGGCGAAACGTCGTAGGATCGTGCCTCGGGATAGTCGTGCGCGGCCGGCGTGTCCGGAACGGTCGAACATGCGGTTAGCGCCAGCGCGAAGCTCGCAATCGGAAAAGCGCGCATCATGCTGCAGGTTCCGGCGCGGCCATGCTGTCGTGGTCATCGGCGGCTTCGCCGAAAAGATAACCTGCCGCCAGAGCGCTCCCCATCCAGCAGGCCATGAGCCCGACAAGCAACGTATCCCAGATCATCAGTGCCCAGACTTGCCAGGTAGCGGCGCCGAAGGCCCATTCGTGGTTGAGGCCGTGCAGCTGTTGTGCGGGCCAGAACGCGAGGAAACCGAAGACGCCAACTGCGATCGCTTTCAACCAGCCGCTCGAATAGGCGCGTTTCAGCGTCATCGCGTGATCGCCGAGGATGGGGCCTACAAGATAGACCAACAAAGGCAGGGTCAGGATCATGATCGCGAGATCGACGACGTCCTTGATGGACGAAGGCACGACCTGTTCAAGACCGGCGAGCAAACCTGCCAGGGCGATCTGCAGAACGACCGCGATCAAGAAGGGTTTCCATGCAATGTTGCGCAGGTCCCACCAGCTCTCACGCAGACCACCCCAATAACGGGCCGCGGCGAGCATCGCGATGAACAAACCTGCGATCTTGGCATAGCCGAACATCCAGCGGGTCTCGTCATTCGCAAGCGCGGAGAAAGCCTCGCGGCTTTCGAACATGCCCATACGGATTTCGGCAATGTGCTGGACGAACTCAGGCAGGATCGCAATCAGCGGGATGATCGGCGCCAGCCAGAACAGCGATGTCCCTCCGGCAAAAACTGTCCGGAAACCATGCGCTGCCGCGCCAACAAAATTCTTCAAATTACGACCCCCCGTGTGGATCGAAAGCAACCGCTTCGCCCGCTTCGATCCTTGCTGCCTTTTCTTCTACCAGCTTGACGATGTGATCAAGCATGTCCTCGCTCTCGATGTGGTGATCCTTCACGCCTGAGAGATAGACCATGTGCTTGCCCGAGCCGCCGCCGGTCAGGCCGATGTCCGTTTCGCGCGCTTCGCCCGGGCCGTTCACCACGCAGCCGAGCACCGAAAGGCTCATCGGCGTCTTGATGTGTTCGAGCCGTTTCTCGAGCGTTTCGACAGTGCGGATCACGTCGAAGCCCTGGCGCGAGCAGCTGGGGCAGGACACGACGCGGACACCGCGGGTCCTGAGGCCCAACGCTTTCAGCATCTCGAAGCCGACTTTCACTTCCTGCTCGGGCTCAGCCGAGAGCGAGACGCGGATCGTGTCTCCGATGCCGGCCCACAACAGGCTGCCGATGCCGATCGAGCTCTTGACCGTGCCGCCGATGAGGCCGCCGGCCTCGGTGATGCCGAGGTGCAGCGGGCAGTCCACCGCCTCTGCCAGCCCGTGATAGGCGGCGACTGCGAGGAACACGTCGCTGGCCTTCACCGCGACCTTGTACTCGTGGAAATCGTGGTCCTGCAGCAACTTGATGTGGTCGAGCGCACTCTCAATAAGCGCCTCGGGGCAGGGCTCGCCGTATTTCTCGAGCAGGTCCTTCTCGAGGCTGCCTGCATTCACGCCGATGCGGATCGCGCAGCCGTTGGCCTTGGCCGCGCGTACCACCTCGGCAACGCGGTCGGATGAGCCGATATTGCCCGGATTGATACGCAGACAGGCCGCGCCCTTGTCGGCAGCTTCGAGCGCGCGCTTGTAGTGGAAGTGGATGTCCGCGACGATCGGGACATTCGCAGCCTTCGTGATCTTGTCGAAATGCTCGGTCGATTCCTCGGTCGGGCAGGACACGCGGATGATGTCGGCGCCCACGTCCTCGCAGCGGCGGATCTGGTCGATCGTTGCGACCACATCCTCTGTCGGCGTGTTGGTCATGGTCTGGACCGTAATCGGCGCATCGCCCCCGACGGGAACGTTGCCGACCATGATCTGGCGGGACTGGCGGCGCTCGATGGTGCGCCAGGGACGGATCGAAGACATGAGCCGCGATATAGTGGGCCAATCATGAAGGGGCAATGACAGCTGTTCGGCGGCCGTTTTCGCTCGAAAACGGGGAACCTCGATGGGGCGGCGCGATTGATGATCGATTGGGAGATTCTAGGATGAGAGAATCAGAATGCAGTTCAAATTTCCCACCGTCGCGCTTGCGGCGCTGATCCTTCCTATCGCTGCTCCGGCTGCAGCTCAGGAAGCCGGTGATATCAGGGTCAAAGTCATGGCAACGGGTGTCCTGCCAGACGGCGAAATCACCGCGGTCAATCGTGACGATTTCGGGCTTCCCGGCGGTACCCAGACCAATGTTTCCGACAGCTATGTCCCGACCATCGCGGCAGAATACTTCGTTTCGCCGAACTTCTCGATCGAGACTATCTGCTGCATCACCCCGCATGAAGTGCAGGGCCGCGGCCCGCTCGACGGCGCGGAGCTGATCGATGCGATCGTCCTGCCGGCAACGGTAACGGCGAAGCTTCACCTCAACACCGAAAGCCCGTTCAAGCCCTATGTCGGCGCTGGTCCGGCCTACTTCCTCATCTTCGGTGAGGATGTCGGTGCCGAGGCGGCCGCTCTTGGTATCGACGACGTCGACTTGTCGAGCGAGTTCGGTTTTGCCCTGCAGGCAGGCTTCGACTACGAACTGAACGACGACGGTCTCGGCCTGTCGATCGATGCCAAGCGCTATTTCGTCGGCACCGATGCGACCTTCTCGGCTGGCGGCACCGACCTGATCGAGACCGAGCACGATCTCGATCCCTGGGTGGTCAGCGCGGGCATCTTCTTCACCTTCTGACGCACCGGGTCTTATCGGCCTCTCATTTCGCGGGCGCATGACCGGTCGGTCATGCGCCCGTTTTTCTTGCATCGCCGGCCAACTGCCGCTTGGATGCGCGCGATGAGGGAAGCGACAGACGAAAGAATAACCGACGGCGCGCTGCTGTTCGGCCGCGTGCTCGACGGAGAAGGCGGGGCACGCGAGATCGGCTGGGACGAGGCGCAGGACTGGCAGCCCGCGACTCCGCGCGAAGTATTGTGGCTGCACCTTTGCCGCAATCGCCCGGGTGTACAGGCGTGGCTCGAGGACCAGCTCGCTGTTCCTGAACCTACAGCGGAATTGCTCACCAGCGACCAGACCCGTCCGCGGGCTTTTCGCGACGGTGAGACACTCGTCGGCACCCTGCGCGGCATCAACTTCAATCCTGGTGCACAACCGGAAGACATGATCTCGATGCAGTTGTGGTGTGACGGAAGGCGGCTGATCACGCTGCGCCGCCACCCCCTGCAGACCCCGCGCGAGGTCATGGCCATGCTCGACCGCGGCAGCGGACCGACCGACGCAGGCGCGACGATCACGCTGCTAGCCGAATTGATGATCGCACGGATGAGCCAGTCGATCGTCGACATGAACTTCGTGCTCGACCAGCTCGAGGAGGAGGATCCCGAGACCGATCCGGAAGGCATGCTCAAGCGTATCTCTACGATCCGGCGCAATTGCCTGGCCCTCAAGCGCCACATGGCTCCGCAGCACGAAGCGCTGGAACAGATCAGCCGCGATTCACCCTACTGGTTCGAGGAGGAAGACCGGCGCGAGATCGCCGAGAGTATTGCGCGCCTGCGCCGCTATCTCGACGATATCGACATCAGCAAGGAAAGCGCGCTGGTGCTGCAGGACGAACTGCGCGCACGCAGTCTCGCTTCGAGCGAACACGCGACCTACATGCTCACCATCGTGGCGGGCATCTTCCTGCCATTGGGCTTCCTCACCGGCCTGCTCGGCATCAACGTCGGCGGCATGCCGGGCATGAACGATCCGGATGCCTTCTGGACCGTCGTGACATTCTGCCTGCTGCTCTTCGTGACTCTGATAATCGTCTTCAGGCGCCTGAGGTGGCTTTGAGACGGGAGCTGGTCCGGGCGCGGGTTTGCATAACCCTCGTGCCCACCGGTGATGGTGGGCGATCGAGGCCTCTGGACCCGGCGCCGCACTACAGGCCAGATCACGATTTCGGCCGCCCCGACGGACATCATGCCATCGGACAGATCGATTTCGACGGTGCCGAGCCAGTCATGCCGGGCGAATCGCGCGAGGCGATCGCGACCTTCATTTCCGCCGGAGATCTCCTCGAGGACCTCAAGGAAGGCTCCGAATGGCGGGTAAAGGAAGGCGCCCGTCACGTCGGTGACGGACGCATCCTCGAGATCCAGGAAATCAGGAGCGCCAGACGTTAGCCACCCGCCTGCTGCGAGGGGATGAATTCCTCGCGCACGGCCTTGGCGATCAGTTCGAGCGGGATGATGCCCTGGCTCAGCAGGAAATCGTTGAACGCCTTCTCGTTGAAGTCCCCGCCCAGTGCGAGTTCGGTCTCGACGCGCAGGTCGATCAGCTTGCGATAGCCGTAGTAATAGGACCCTGCCTGGCCGGGCATGCGGAATTCGTAACGATCGAGTTCCTGCTTGGTCATGCCGGGCGAGAACAGGGCTTCCTCGCGCAGCACGCGTTCGGCCTCTTCGCGGTTCATCAGGCCGAGGTTGAGGCTCGGGTCGAGGAAGGCGCGCGCCGCGCGCAGCAGGCGGAACTGGAGCGCGATGAACTGCCCTTCGATCGGCTCGTGCGGGAGCATTTCTGCTTCGGCATAGAGCGCCCAGCCTTCGACGTTCACGCTGTTGAATGCGTAGAGCATGCGGGCGAGCGAAACGCCCTGCTCAACGAGCGCTGCGAACTGCATCTCGTGGCCCGGACGCGCCTCATGCGCGCTCAGCGTCCAGCTCGCGGCGGGGAAGTTGAAGTCGTCGTAGCGGTCGTCCGGTCCGGCGGTCGGATTGCCCACGGTGAGGACGAAAGTACCCTGTTCGCCGGTATTCCCGATCAGGCGCGGCGGGCGCATGTGCGGCGCGGGCTGGGCGGCGCTTTCGGCAGCAGAGGCGACGCGCATCTGCAATTCACTGTCCGGCAGCGAGACGATGTCGTGGCGGCGGATTTCCGCCTCCAGCTTGCGGTTCACGTCGCGGTAGAAGTCCTCGATCTCGTCATTGGGGACGGTCATCTGCTTGAGGCCCGCCATGACCGAAGCCATGTCGGTTTCCTCCCAGCCGTACTTCTCCGCAATCTGTGGGGCGAGCGCCTCCATCTGGGCGCGCAGCTCGTAGAAACCGCGGCGCGCCTCGGTCATCAGCTCGCGCGGGTCGGTATCGATGCCGACCTGCTTGAGGCTGAGCGCGTAGAGCTCTTCGGGCAGGCGCGCGCTGTCGCGGCTGGCGGGCACGACCGTGGTGCGCGTCCACTCGCCATAGTCGGTGAGCTGCGTCTCCATCGCTTCGAGCGCGTCGTCCGCACCCTCGATCTCGTACTTGGCGAAGAGCTCGCGAATGCCCGTGATGAAAGTAGGGATCTTGTCGATCGATTCCTCGACCTCGACCACATAGGGGCCCATCTTGCCGTCACCGCGGCTGGCCTCGAAGCGGCGCTTGGCGAGCTCGGTCATCGGCTCGGTATCGGGCCAGGTGCCGGTGTAACGCTGCAGCAGTTCGAGCGCCTTTCCGCGGCGGTGCTCGGCGGTCTGGTCGGACAGGAGCTGGCCGATATTGCCGAACATACCCTGGGGAACCTGCGCAAACTCGAGCATGTAGCGGCTGCCGAGTTCGATGCCCTCGATGTCCTGTTCGAGCGAGCCGATCAGGATGTCGAGGTCCTGCAGGACGTAGGGGTTGGTCTCGGTGGCCTTGGCGGCCTCGAATTCGGCGATCAGCGAGCGGGCAGCGGCAATGTAGCGCTCGTCGCGGTCTGGCGACATGTCGTTGACCAGCCCGTCGTACTGTTCATAGCCCGCCGAGGAGGCGCCCGTCGGAAAGAACTGCGCCTGCATCGCAATGACTTTCTGCGTGTAGGCGTTGCTGGTCTCGACCCAGCCGGGGGTCGCGGGGGCTTCCTGCGCGGCCAGCGGGGCGGCGGGCAGGGCAAGCGTCGTGGCGGTGGCAAGCGCAATGGCTGCGGCGAAGGTCTTCATGGATTCTCCCCTCCTGGTTGAGGGGAGGGGTGCGCCCTAGCTCGCCAATTTGCAAGCCGCCGCCCGACGAACGTGCCTTACCAGCGGACGAGCGGGGGAATCGCGAAACGCCCGATGATGGCCGACAGGATGACTGGCGCAACGTGCCAGATGCCTAGGTGGCCGATGTGGTCCACCGGGCAGGCGAGCCCGTAGGTGAAGCTGCCGATCGCGCCTGCAGCGATGCCGGTATAGGTACCCGCTGCGTTCAGCGAGACAGGTGCACCGCGGCGCAGCCACAGCGTCAGCGCGCCGGCGGTCACGAGACCGAAGGCGGAGCCGGCAAGGAAGCAGTCGACACCGTACATGTCGCTCGTCACCGTGCCGAAAAAGCCCGAAACGCCCAGCATGACGAGCGCGGTCACCGGTAGAATCGCCAGCATCAGCGCCGACCAGCGCGCGCCTTCATGGCTGTTGCCGACACGCGGGCTGGCCATCTTGACCACCGCGAAGGATGCCGCCGCGCCGAGCAGCGCGAGCATGCCGTTGGTGATGAAGAATTCGGGCGAGGCCTGGCCGGTAAAGGCGCCGTGCCACAGCCCGTCGAGCAGTTCGACGAGGAGCACGGTGGCAACGGCCGCAAATGCGACAAGCGCAACACCCTGCCACAGCCGCAGCGGCTGGACCGGAGCAAGATCGCTCGCGAGTTCGTCGATCAGGGAGGTAGGGACCCGGTTCATGTCATTCGGCCTTTTCTACAAGCGCGGACAGCTTCTTCAGTCCGCGATGGATATTCACTTTGACCAGGCTTTCGCTCTGGCCGGTCTTGGCAGAGGCTTCCGCGATGGACAGCCCCTCGATCTTGACGAGTTCGATGACCTCGACCTGCTTTTCGGGCAGGTGGACGAAGAGCCTCTCGAGGCTCATGCGGGCCATCACCGCTTCTTCTTCGCTATCCTCGGGCGCGTCGTGATCGCCCAATTCGTCTTCGGCGGAGCGGTAGACCTTGCGCAAATGGTCGACCCAGCGATAGCGGGCAATCGCCGCGAGCCATGGATAGAAGGCGCGGCTGGGATCCCAGGTGGCGCGCTTGTTGTGCACGGCCATCATAACTTCCTGCACGAGGTCGTCGAGCTGGGCGGGAGCCACGCGCTTCCTGTAATAGCGTTCGAGCCAGAGCTGCACCTCGGCGAGGAGGGCGCGGTACATTCCGGCATCGCCCTTTTGGGCGGCTGCCATCATGCTGGCCATTTCGGCTTCGTCGGCAATCATGTCGAACCTCTCCCCTTGATCGAGGCTATCATTTGGCCCGCCGCGAAGCGAGCAGCCTGTCGGCAGAGAACAGTCCGCCCCCGCGCGAGACGAGGATCGCGGCCATCGCGACCCACAGGATGTGCGTCGCCCACCAGGCTTCGGGAAAGACGAAGAACTGGATGACCAGCGTCATGAGGAGCAGCGAGAGCGCGGCCAAGCGTGTGAAAAGGCCGAGCACCAGTAGGACGGGAAAAAGGTGCTCGGCATAGGTGGCGAGCGGGACGGCCAGGTCCACCGGCAGGGGGAGGCCGGTGTATTCGTACTCGAACAGGAAGTAGGTCGTTTCGTTGATCGACAACGCGGTGCCTTCTTCCACCTTCGTCCGTCCCGATCGCCAGAAGATCCCCGCCAGCGCCACGCGAGTGATGAGCAGTGCAAGGCCTTCGGGCAGGCTGGAGGATAGCCATGCCGTAAGCCGGTCATAGAGGGTCAGGACGTTTTGCATTGCTCGGTTCTCGCTTGGTGCTGGCGGAGAGGGGGAGGTCAGGGCCTCAGCGGTTGATCGGCTTCAGCGAACCCTTGCCCTTGGGCGTTTCGATGTTCTCGCAGCTGCCCTTGGGAACGAGCTTCCAGGCGTTGCCCTGGTAGTCGCGGGTGGAGGTACCGGCGCAGCTGGTGCCCGGGCCTGCGGCACAGTCGTTCTCGCCAGCCTTGGCGACGCCGTAGCACTTCTCCATCGCCGGCTTCTTTTGCGCGGCGGCGGGGGCGGCGATCATTGAGCCGGCGATACCGGCGGTCAGGGCGAGACCCGCGAGGCGGGCGATCGATGCGTTGTTCATGGCAATTCTCTTCCAGGTTGGGTTCTTCGGATTGGGGGTCTTCAGTGTCGCGCCGGAGAAATCATCCCCGGAACTGACGGTTCATTCGGGAAGGAATCCGATCCGGTTACGCGGCCCGCAAAATTTTTTCGGCTGTAACCGGCTGCCCTCGCACGCCGAATGATTGCCTGTGCACCCCCGCACGCAATCTGGAAAAAAGGGATTGGATCTCATGACCACCGCCACTCGCAAGACCGCAGCCACCGCCGCAGCCGCAGCAGCATTCGCACTTTCCTCGCTTTCGGCTTTCGCAGCCGAACCGCCTGCCGGCAGCACCGGCCGCGCGATCAATGCCGAAGACACCGTCCATTGCTACGGCGTCCACAGCTGCAAGGGCCAGGCCGACTGCGCCACCACCGAGAACGCCTGCAAGGGCCAGAACGAGTGCAAGGGCCACGGCTTCAAGGCCATGAAGGCCGGCGAATGCCTCACCAAGGGCGGTACCATCGGCGACATTTCGTAGCGCTTGCCAGCCTTGGCGGCCCGCTCGACCGGAGCTTCGAGCCCTTCCTCACCAGGCCGGAAGCGGGCCGCCCCTTTGCACCGAAAGGTAGCGATGCCATGACCTCGATCGACCCCTTCGCCGGCTTCGGCCTCGGCCTCAGGCGTACACACTATGCCGACTTCCTCGAAGGCGAGGTTCCGGTCGATTTCGTCGAGGTCATTTCCGAAAACTACATGGTCGAAGGCGGCAAGCCGCTGCGCCTGCTTGAAGAGGTGCGCGCGAAGCATCCCGTCATCCTCCACGGCGTCTCCATGTCCGTCGGCTCTGCGCAGGGCCTCGACGAGGACTATCTCTCGCGCCTGCGCAGCCTCGCCGACCGGATCGATCCGCTCTGGGTCTCCGACCACCTGTGCTGGACCCGGACCAGCGCGCACAACAGCCACGATCTCCTGCCGCTTCCGCTGACCCGCGAGGCGCTGGGCGTCGTATGCGACAATATCGAACGCGCGCAGGCTGCGCTCGGGCGGCCGATGCTGCTCGAAAACCCGTCGAGCTACCTGACCTTCCCCGAAGACGAGATGGCCGAATGGGAATTCCTCTCCGCCATGGCGAAGCGCACGGGCTGCTACCTTCTGCTCGACGTCAACAACGTCTATGTAAGCGCGCAGAACCACGGTTTCTCGGCCGCCGAATACATCGCCGGCCTGCCGCTCGACCGCGTGCGCCAGATCCATCTCGCCGGCCACACCCCTCCGACCGACGAGCGTCCGATCACCATCGACACGCACGACCGCGAAGTCAGCGATGCCGTGTGGGCGCTTTATGCCGAGACGATCGCGCAGACCGGTCCGGTCGCGACGATGATCGAGCGCGACGACGGCATCCCGCCGATCGCAGAGCTGCTGGAAGAACTGGACCGCGCACGCGTCATCGCCCGCCAGGCAAGCCACGCGAGGGCGGCATGACTGCGCTCGCGACCAGACAGGCCGATTTCATGGCGAGCCTGCTCGACGACGAGCGGGCGCTTCCACCCGACTGGAACGCGCGGCACGCCGCCGGCCTCGACATCTATCGCAACAATTACCGAAGCGCGCTTGTCGAAGCCTTGCGCGCAACCTTCGAGCGGACCGAAAGGCTGGTCGGCGAAGCGAGTTTCGCGCGCGCCGCAGCGCATCACCTGATCACCTGTCCGCCATCTAGCTGGACGCTCGATCTTGCGGGGCAAGGCTTTGCCGAAACTTGCGAAGAGCTTTTCGCGAACGATCCGGAAGTCGCCGAACTCGCATGGCTGGAATGGTCGATGCACCTTGCATTCGTGGCGCGCGATGCGGAGCCGCTCGGCTCGGAGCAATTCCTCCGGCAGGCAGACGCATTCGGCGAGGAGGACTGGGCCAACCTTCGCCTCGCATTCGTCCCCGGCATCGCGCTGCGCGACGTCCGCCATGATCTCAATGCGCTCTGGTCCTCCCTCGCCGAAGCGGGCGAGGCAGGCGGTGCGGCTCCGCTAGCCAAACCGGCCTCCTGCATCGTCTGGCGGGAGGGCGAAAGGCCCGTATTCGTCAGCGTGTCCACCGCAGAGGGCAGGGCACTTTCCTCGATGATGTCGGGCGCCACTTATGGCGAGGCGTGCGAAGAGCTGCTCGCCAGCGAAGGCGAGCAGGCTATCGAACGTGCGGGCAGCATGCTTCGCCGCTGGCTTTTCGAAGGTCTCGTCGAACGCCTCGCCTAGTAGCTGAAGGTCTGCCCGACCATTTCCTCGCTGACCTGCCACAGCCGGTCGGCATTGCCCTCGTCGATCGCATAGCTGCGCACGCCGCCGCCGGTGCTTTCATTGTCTTCGTCGGCGACGTGGCAATCCTCGCAATAGAGGCCGCCGGCCCCGGCCAATTCGTCGGCGGTGGCCGCCCAGCACGTGGTCGCGGCGCCTTGCGGAATGGTCTTGAAAGGCTCTGGCTGCTCACCGCGCTCTTCGGCATTCTTGCGGATGCGCTCCATCAGGTCGGCCATGTCCTCTTCGCTCATGTGGCGCGAGAGGTTGGTCATGATGCCGCCGGGGTGGAGCGAATAGGAGTGGATGCCCTTGTCGCCCAGCCGCTTCTCGAGGCCGACCGCGAAGAGCACATTAGCGGTCTTCGACTGGCCGTAGCTCACCCACTTGTCATAGTCGCGGCGCTCGAAATGGATGTCGTCGAAATCCACCGGGCAGATGTGATGCCCCCGGCTCGACAGGTTGACGATGCGCGCGCTCTCGCCCTTCTCGACCAGCGGCATGAGCAGGTTGGTGAGCAGGAAGTGGCCGATGTGGTTGGTGCCGAACTGCATTTCGAAGCCGTCGGCCGTCTTGGCTTCGTCGCAGGCCATCACGCCTGCATTGTTGATGAGGAGATCGATCTTGTCGAAGCGCTCATTGGCTTCGGCGGCAGCCTCGCGCACGCTGTCGAGCGAGGCGAGGTCGCACACCAGAGTGTCGACCTTGGCTCCCGTGCCCTCGGCAATCGCGTCGGCGGTGGCGGAAAGCTTGGTGGCATCGCGGCCCGAAAGGATCACATGCGCGCCCTTGGCCGCCAAGGCCCGCGCGGTTTCCTGCCCAAGTCCCGAATAGCCGCCGGTGACGAGGGCTGTGCGCCCGCTAAGGTCCTTGCCTTCTAGAACTTCATCCGCGGTGCTGGAAAATCCGAACTGGCTCATTGGTCAGTGCCTTCCTGTGTCTCTGTCTGCTTGTCGGTCCGGTAGCGTTCGAACCATGCGAGGATATTGTCCGCCTTGGCGATCAGGCGCGAGGGGCGTGCGGCGATGCCATGCGCGCTTTCGGGCACGCGCACCAGCACCGTGTCCACCCCGCGCAATTTGAGCGCCTGGTAGAACTGTTCGCTCTCGGTAATCGGCGTCCGCTGGTCTTCCTCGCCCGTCAACAGCATCGTCGGTGTGGTCACATTGCCGACGAGGCTGAGCGGCGAGCGCTCCCAGTAATGCATCGGCACCTCCCACGGCAGGCCGGGGAACTGGTGATAGGTCTGGAAGATGTAGCTGTCGGCGGTCAGCGTCTTGCTCAGCCAGTTGATCACGGGCTTCGCTGCTGCGGCCGCGTTGAAGCGGTCGGTCAGGCCGACGAGGTAGGCGGTCGCGATGCCACCTGCCGAACCGCCGGTCACGAAGAGGTTCTCCTCGTCGATGAAGCCCTTGGCGATCATCGCATCGACGCCGGACATATGGTCGGCCGCATCGTCCGGGCTCGAATACTTGTGCTCGAGCAGCAAGCCGAATTCCTCGCCGTAGGAAGAGCTGCCGCGATGGTTGTCGTAGAAAACGACATAGCCTTCCGCCGCATAGCGCTGGACCTCGGCGGAGAAATGCGGGCCATAGGCGGCATGCGGGCCGCCGTGGATTTCGAGGAGCAGCGGATACTTCTTCGACGGCTCGAAGCCGGGCGGCGTGACGTACCAGCCCTGGATCTCGGTCCCGTCATGCGAGGAGGCGTAGGTGATCTCGTGGATCTGGCCGAGCTCGCGGTGAGCGAGGAGGTCCTCATTCAGCGCGGTTAGCTTGCGGGTGGCTCGGCCGGTGCGCGCGTAAAGGTCCGCAGGACGGTCGTGCGAGCCTTGCGTCCAGGCCAGTGTGCCGCGCTCCGATACGTCGAAAGTGCCGCTGGTATAGGGCCTTCCCAGCGTGGTGCCCGACAGGCCCTGGACCACGGTTTCGACAGCCCCGCCCGAAGGCGACACGCGGCCGACCTTCCGGATGCCGCGATCATCGAAGGCGAAATAGATGTGGCGTCCTTCCCAGCGGATATTCTCCACCTCGCGATCGAAATCCTGGGTGAGGTTGCGCCCGCCCGTGCCGTCGAGATTGCGCACGCAGACGTCCACTTGCCAGACGGGTCGCTTTACATTGGGCATGCATACGAAGGCGACGCTGCGGCCATCGGGCGATAGCTGCGGCGAGGCCTCGAGGCCGCCACCGCTGGTCACCTGCCGCAGTTCCTTGTCGACGATCGAGACCTGCCAGATGTCGCCCTCGACCGTCTGCAATTCCCAGCCCTCGTTGCGATTGGCGGAGAAGAGGATCGCGTCGCCTCCCGCTGTCCATTCCAGCGGTCCGGAGTGGTTGAATTCGCCGCTGGTCAGCTGGCGCGGCGTGCCGCCGCCTGCCGGAACCACGAAAACATGGCTGAAGGTCACGTCGATGAAGCCCGCGCCGTCACTGCGGTAGCGGGCGTGGTCGATCACCTTGACCGGCGGGGACCATTTGGCGCCCTCGGGCTTGGGCGGCGCCTTGGCAAGCGGGGCAGTATCGCCATCGACGCGGGAGGTGAAGGCGATCCATTCGCCGTTGGGCGACCACGAGAGGTTGCCCGCTCCCTTGTCGAGCGCCGCGACGCGCTGGACCTGGCCGGTGTCCATCCAGCGGATGAAAATGGCGCTACGCCCGTCATCGTCGCTGCCGGTGTAGGCGATGCGCGTTCCGTCGGGCGACCATTCGCCGCCGCTCGCGCCATCGAGCAGCAGGCGGTTGGAACTGCCGTCGAGCGCGGCAAGCCATAGCGCGCCTTCGGTGCGGTCGGTCATGATATTGTTCGAGCGGCGCGTGTAGAGGACGTGGCGGCCGTCGGGAGCGATGCGCGGATCGTCGGCATATTCGAGGTCGAAGACGTCCTGCGAGGTAAACCGGCGATCGTCCTGTGCCGCGTCCTCCGTTCCGTCCTGCGCCAGCGCCGTCGCCGACCAAAGCGCCGCCAATGCAGCGCCCGCACCAATCCATGCCTTCATGCCGATCTCCCTTTGCGGGGAAGGCCTAGCACAAAGAAAAAGGGGCGCGAGACCTTTTGGTCCCGCGCCCTCTCAGGCCCCTCTCTCCTTGGGGTACTGGTTCTTGTCCGGTCGGTCAGGTCTTGGGACCTGTTCCTCCCAGGTCATTGTCCATCTGGTCGAGCTTGCGCGCCGCCCAATCGCGGCCACCAAGGCCGAAAGCAAGCGCGCCTGCCACCGCGATGCCGGCGATCAGGATCGTCAGCGCATTGGCCGGGATCATCCCGCCGATGCCGGTGAACTGCAGGCCCATGAAGACGAACAGGATGATGGTTGCCCAGCGCACGATGGTCGCCGCCGTACTGCTGCCTGCATCGCCGGCGATAAGGCGGGCCAGCAGGTTGGCGATCAGGAAGCCGAAGGCGATCACGACTGCGCCGAAGATGACCCGTCCACCCAGCTCGAGCAGCTGGTCGAGGATTGCGGTCAGCTCGGGAAAGCCGAGGATGCGCGTTGCGGCGATGGCAAAGAACAGGATGATCGCCACCTGTGCGATACGGGCGATGATCCCGCTTGCGGTGGTGCCTTCAGCGACAAGGCCGCTTTCCGACAACGCCCGGTCGACACCGAGCCCCGGTAGCACTTCCTTCACGATCTGCACCACGAAACGGCTGATGAGATAGCCGATGCCGAGCAGGATCGCCGCGGCGATAATGTTCGGGATCGCTGCAAAGATCATCCGCAGCATGTCGGAGGCAGGTTCGCTGATCGACTGGATTTCCAGCTGTTCGAGCGCAGCGATCGCCACCGGAATGGCGATCAGGACGTACACGATCGTGCCGATGGTCTTGCTGATGGTGGTATTGCCGGTGACATTGTCCACCCCGCCGCGATTGGCCCACTTGTCGAAGTCCACCGTCTGCAGCGTGGTGACCACAAGATCGCGCACGATCCGCGCCACCATCATGCCGATGAAGAAGATCAGTCCGGCCCACAGCAGGTTGGGCAGGAAGTCGACAACGTTCTCGAGCAGGCTGTCGATAGGTCCTGCGACCCCGCCCAACTCGAGGATGTTCAGGATGACGAGCAAGCCGAACAGCCAGATTAGCAAGGATACTATCTTGCCGAGCGATTCACCCAGCGACTGGCCGTTTCCGGTCCCGCGCTTGAAGAAGTCGACCGTGTCGACAAGCTTTGCGAAAGTCCATTTGGCTGCGCGCGCGGCAAGCCAGGTGATGAGCAGCGCAACCGCCGCGAATAGAAGCTTCTCTCCAAGCTCCATGGCGAGTTGCTGGTCGAAACGATATCTGTCGAAAATCATGAAACCTCTCCCCATTGGTTTCCGTAGCGTCAGGGCTATCACGCTTGTCGTTTCTATCCAAAAGGGCGGGTGGGGATTGAGTGGATAACTTTGCGTGCTATCCCAGCCTGATGAGAGGATTCCCGACCCGTTTCGCTGCGGCTTTCGCGCTTGTGATCGCCGCCCTTTCCACGCCCGCGCAGGCCGACGACCACGAGCCGAGATGGTCGTTCGCGATCCACGGCGGCGCCGGCACGATCGCCCGCGAAAACATGAGCGCCGAGGCCGAGGCGGAGTACCGCGCCTCGCTCCAGCGAGCGCTCGACGCGGGCTCGAAAATTCTCGCCGAAGGCGGCAACGCGATGGATGCGATCGAGGCGGCGATCCTCCTGATGGAAGACGATCCGCGCTTCAACGCGGGGCGCGGGGCAGTTTATACCTGGGAGGGCGGGCACGAGCTCGACGCTTCGATCATGGACGGGCGCAACCGCGATGCCGGCGCTGTCGCAGGTGTCACCAATATCCGCAATCCGATCCTGCTCGCACGCAAGATCATGACCGACAGTCCGCATGTGATGCTGGCTGGCGAGGGCGCGGAAACCTTCGCGTCGGAAGAGGGCCTCGAAATGGTGCCGGGCGAATATTTCGACACCGACAGCCGCCGCGAGGCGCTCGAGCGGATGAAGGCGCGCCAGCTTTCCGCGCTCGATGTCGATATCAAGTTCGGCACGGTCGGGGCGGTCGCGCTGGACATGGAGGGTAACATGGCTGCGGGAACCTCAACCGGCGGGATGACGGGCAAGCGGTGGGGCCGTATCGGCGATGCCCCGATCATCGGCGCGGGCACCTATGCCGACAACCGCAGTTGCGCCGTTTCGGCGACCGGCTGGGGCGAGTATTTCATCCGTGTCGGCGTGGCGCACGAGATCTGTACGCGGCTGCGCATGGCGCAGAAGGTGGAAGACGAAGATGTCGCCGTCGCGATGGAAGCCGTAGCACGGGCGGAAGAGAGAGACGTGATCTACATCAGCGGCCAATTGCCCGAGGACGAGGTGCAGTGGGCGGCTGATAGTGTCATGGCAGAGGTCAAGGCGCTTGGCGGCGACGGCGGCGTGATCGTCGTCACGCCCGATGGCCATGCTCTCTACAGCTTCAACACCGCGGGCATGTACCGGGGCCGTGCGACCAGCGAAGGCGTGAACGAGGTCGCGATCTACGGCGACGAGTAGGCTTTCGATTCTGCTGCGGCGCACAACGCCGCACGTTGCCGCCCTAAAACATCGATTTCGCAACGGCTTGCCGTAGCGCTTTGACTCGGCGCGAAGCTGGGCGCAGATTTCGTGCCGCGTTGGGGAATAATCTTACAACAATCGGGCCGTGATGGCCCTGACGCCGCTCTTGGGTCGCAGCACTCAACGAGGGGAGTCACCCGCATGAAACACTTGATGAAATCCGCCCTGATCGCTTCGGCGCTGGCCTTTGCCATGCCGCAGGCCGCGTCTGCGCAGGACCAGTATCCGCTGACTGGCGCGGAATGGATCGAAGTTACCGGGATCAGTATCGAAGACGGTGGCGGACTGAAGTATGCTACCTGGCTTGCCACCGAATGGCGCAAGCGCATGGACTACGCCGTCTCGCAAGGCTGGATCGAAAGCTACGAGATCTGGTCGAACACCCACGGCCGTGCCGACGAGCCCGACATGTGGCTGATCACGCGTTTCGACGAGTTCGAAAGCAACGAGGAATGGGAAGCGCGCAACCGGCAGATGCGCGAATACATGCAGCGCAACATCCAGCAGCTTCAGGCCGAAAGCGGCGACCGCGCTAAATATCGCAAGGTCCTGGGCGATGTGCTTATCAAGCGCCTCGTCTGGCGCGACTGACGCGAACAGGATGGGGGCCGGGCGCAGGCGTCCGGCCTACATCTCCAGCTGGACGCCGCGCGCTTCGAGGATGGGCCTCATCTCGCGATAGGCCGCCGGCGTGCGCATGAGCGGGATGTAGGGATGCAGGTGATGGACCACGTGATACTGCATGCCCATGCTGAGAATATTCCCGACCTTCGAGCGCCAGTTCTTCGTATCGCGATAGCGGCCCTGTCCCATGCCCGGACTGTGTGGCGCCCATGACAAGAAGAACAGGATGTAGGTGATCGCGATCTGGTAGGGCAGCCACCAGAGGAAGAAGGCTTCGAGCGCAAGGCCGCTCCAAGCGAGCGCGATCAGGATCGCATAGAAGCCGAGCCGGTATCCGATCGCGAGGAGGATCAGGTCCAGCCGGCCGTGACGCTCGAGGCAGCGCAGGTAATCGCCTGGGCGCTTCCCGTTCGGTTGGCGCTGGCGGACAGTTTCCCAGATTGCAGCCCGGGCATTGTCCGCATGGCTGGTGATGTCGACGTCGAGGTCGGGATCATTGGTGTGCCTGTGATGGTCCATGTGCGTGACGCGCAGGACTTCGTAAGGATAGACCATGACCCAGCTGGTGGCGTGGCCGACCAGCTCGTTCAGCCAGTAGAGCTTCTGTCCGGGCCGCGCGATGATGTGATGCTGCGCGTCATGCGTGGGCAGGTAGACGAGAGAGATGTTTATCGTCGCGACGATAAAGCCCAGCCACAGCGGGATGGCGTCGAGGATCACAAGCGGCCAGAGCGCGAGCCATACGGCGAGATTGCCGAAGGCCCATGCCACTATGCCCCAGGGAAACATGCCCGAATGCTTGCGGGCGATCTTGTTCTCGAGCTTGCGCAGTTCCGCGTCCGACAGCGCCGAGAGATCGGTGGGAATGGTGACTGGCGCGTTCATATCCAGCGTCCCGTGACCGTCGCGAAAGCGCCCCAAGCGCCGCCGACGAGCAAGCCGAAGGTCAGCGCGCCGAGACCGAATGGTGCCGCGATGCCCGCCGCCACAAGGCCCTCGGCGATCACCGGCGCCAGAAAGCCTACGCCGAAAATCAACGGCAAGAGCCACAGCACTGCCTTGAGGGCTTTCTGCATCCTCCACTCCCTTCCGAGCGAATGGATAGCAATATGAAACCTATATGTCAGCCCCGGCCTGATGCAGCGAAGCGGTAGGTCGGAGGACGAGCTTCAGCCCCGCTTGCGCGCCTGGGCGTAGCTGCCGAGGAGGCGGACTTCGTTGGTCTGGAACGCGAGTTCCTCGAGCGCGGCATCGACCCGCGGATCGCCTGGCGCGCCCTCGATATCGGCATAGAAGCGCGTTGCGGCAAAGCTTGCGCCCTTCTGGTAGCTTTCGAGCTTGGTCATGTTCACGCCATTGGTCGCAAAGCAGCCGAGCGCCTTGTAGAGCGCAGCGGGGATGTTCTTCACCTCGAAGATGAAGGTGGTCATTGTCTGATCGGCCTCGATCCCGGCGGGATCGCGCGGTTCCTTCGCGAGGACGACGAAGCGCGTGGTGTTGTCATGCGCGTCCTCGACCGCTTCCTCGATGATATCGAGCCCGTAGAGCTCGGCGGCCATGGGCGGGGCGATGGCGCAGAAACGCGGATCCTGCATCTCGGCGACATAGGCCGCCGCACCCGCAGTATCGGCGTGGGTCAGGGCGACGATGCCGCGTTCCTGCAGGAAGTGGCGCGACTGGCCGAGCGCTTGCGGATGGCTGTAGGCCGCTTCGAACGGGCCGGGGCCGGTCGCCATTAGCGAGTGGGTGATGCGCATGAAATGCTCTGCCACGATCGACAGCCCGCTTTCGGGCAGCAGGAAGTGGATGTCCGACACGCGGCCATGCTGGCTGTTCTCGATCGGGATCATCGCGCAGCCCGCATTGCCCTGCTTCACCGCGTCGAGCGCGTCCTCGAAGCCGAGGAAGGGCAGGGGCAGGCATTCGGGATCGAACTGCATGGCCGCCTGGTGCGAGTTCGAACCCGGCGCGCCGCCGAAAGCGATCGCGCGCGCAGGGTCGGCCGCTGCGGCGGTTCGCATCGTGTCGACCATGTCGATGGCGGGCTTGGCAAAAGTACGCATGGGGGATGCGTGTTAGCGGTCATTTCACCCGCCGCAAGCGCTATTGCGCCAAAGACATGCCACGGCACTTGCGTATGGGGCCTTGCGGCACTAGAGCGACGCCCAAGTCACAGATCACACGGATTCTTGCAGGCAATCACGCAATGGACGATCGTTTTAACACCACTTCCGGCTGGGTTCTCTTCTCGGGCATCGTCGCGCTAGGCGCTTCGATCGCATCGGGCCTGTATTTCCACGCCGACAGCTACGATTATCCCGAGGATCAGGAGCCCGGCTATTTCGTGCAGGGTGAAACCGTAGGCCCGGTCGAGACCGGCCCGAGCCTCGCAGAAGTCCTGCAGACCGCCGATGCGGCTGCCGGCGAGCGTGTCTGGGCCAAGTGCTCGGCATGTCACTCGATCGAGCAGGGCGGTGCGAATGGCATCGGCCCGAACCTTTACGGCATCATGGGCAAGGCCATCGGCGGCGGCGCTGCCGGCTTCGCTTACTCCTCTGCCCTGTCCGACAAGGGCGGCCAGTGGACCTGGGAAAACATGAACGAGTGGCTCATCAGCCCGCGCGGTTTCGCCAACGGCACCAAGATGAGCTTCGCCGGTCTCTCGAAGATCGAAGACCGCGCCAATGTCATGGAATACATGGCGACCTTCGGCGGCGCTCCGGCCAAGCCCGAATTCGTCCCGGCTGAAGAAGAAGCCGCACCTGCTGTTGCAGGCGAAGAGCCGACCGAAGCCGAAGCCGCCGGTGCCATGGGCGCCGACGAGCCGGTCCCTTCGGCCAACGCTGCAGGCGACAACGAAGGCGCGACCAAGATCGACTGATCTGCGCTTCCAAAGCTATACGAGAAACCCCGCCTTCGAGCGGGGTTTTTTGTGTCCTAGCCCTTGAAGCCCTGCGCGATGACGTACCACTCGCTCGAGCCCTTGCGGCTGGCGGGCGGCTTGGCGTGCTTCACGGTCTTGAAGTGTTTCTTGAGCAGGTCGAGCAGGTCCTTGTCGGTCCCGCCAGCGAGCACCTTAGCGAGGAAAGTCCCGCCCTTTTCAAGATTTTCGACCGCGAACCAAGCCGCGGCCTCGACGAGGCCCATGGTTCGCAGGTGATCGGTCTGCTTGTGGCCGACGGTGTTGGCGGCCATGTCGCTCATCACTAGGTCGGCCTTGCCGCCCAGCGCTTCTTCGAGAATGCGCGGCGCGTCGTCGTCCATGAAATCCATCTGGAAGATCGTCACGCCCTCGATCGGCTCGGTCTCAAGCAGGTCGATGCCCACGACATGAGCCTTGGGCTTCACCTTGCGCGCGACTTGGCTCCATCCTCCTGGCGTGATCCCAAGATCGACGATCCTGTTTGCGCCTTTCAGCAGGCCGAACTTCTCGTCCATTTCGATCAGCTTGTAGGCCGCCCGGCTGCGATAGCCGTCCGCCTTGGCCTGCTTCACGTAGGGATCGTTGAGCTGACGCTGCAGCCAGCGCGTTGAGGATTCGCTCCGCTTCTTCGCAGTGCGGACCCGCGTGTCCTTGTCCTTGCCCGAGCGGCTCATACGTCTTGCTCCCGCATGCGTTGGAGGGCCGCGCGGCTGCGCTCGCCGTCGGCATCGGCCGCCATCAGGCTGCGCAGGATGCCCTCGCGGATCCCGCGATCGGCCACGCCAAGCGTTTCCGAAGGCCAGATGTCGAGAATGCTCTCCAAGATCGCACAGCCTGCGACCACGAGGTTCGCCCGGTCGTCACCGATGCAGGGCAACTGGCGCCTGTCGGGCCCGCTCATGTGCGACAGCTTCGCTGAAATGTCGCGCATGTGCCTGCTCTTGACGATCAACCCGTCGACCGCGCGGCGGTCATATTGCGGCAATTCGAGATGCAGGCTGGCGAGCGTCGTCACCGTGCCACTGGTGCCGAGCAGCCGGATCGGCTCGGGCCCGTTTGCGAATTCACGGATGCGCTTGGCGAAAGGCTTGAAGCTGTTCAGCACGGTCTCGCGCATGCGGCGATAGCGATCGAGCCGCAGTTCCTCGGTATCGTCCGAACCGGTGATGGTGTCGGTCAGCGACACGACACCCCATGGCACACTCATCCAGTCGAGAATGCGCGGTACGGCCCCGCTGGGTTCGACGAGCACCAGTTCGGTCGAACCGCCGCCGATATCGAAAATGATCGCCGGACCGGCTCCGTCTTCGAGCAGTACGTGGCAGCCGAGGACCGCGAGGCGGGCTTCTTCCTGTGCGGAGATGATGTCGAGCGCGATGCCGGTTTCCTTGCGCACGCGCTCAATGAATTCCTCGCCGTTCGACGCCCTACGGCAGGCTTCGGTGGCGACCGAGCGCGCAAGGTGGACATGGCGGCGACGCAATTTCTCAGCGCAGACGTGAAGGGCCGACAGGGTGCGCTCCATCGCGTCGTCGGACAGCCGCCCGCTCGCCGCGAGGCCTTCGCCAAGCCGCACCACGCGGCTGAAGGCATCGATCACGGTAAAGTTCTCGCCCGATGGGCGAGCGATCAGCAGGCGGCAATTGTTCGTGCCGAGGTCGAGCGCGGCATAGGCCTGACGGCGCGCGCGCGGTGGCTCGTTTTGCTGGAAAGCCGGTTTGTCCTGGGCCTGCTTCGCGCGCGATTTCGCTGCGCGGCCTGAGCCACCTTTGCCGTTGGGCCTGGAGGGGCGCTTGTAGCGGAAATCGGCTACCTTGCCGGACGTGCCGCCCCGTTTGTGTTCCTGGCCCCGTTTTGTGTCCGGCGGAACCTGATCCGCCATGGGGTATCTTTCGTTATTCCTCCCGTGCGAACCACCTCGCACGGGGACCTGGGACCAACGCTAGCGACGCAAAGCGCGAGGGGCAAGCCAAAGGCGTCTCGGCGGGGTTGACCTTGCGCGCACACGAAACTAGATGCGCGGCCTCTCTTGCGGTCGCCACGCGATTCTCAACGCCGGCACTCCGCAGCTGATGCCCCGTCGTCTAATGGTAAGACTGCGGACTCTGACTCCGTCAATTGAGGTTCGAATCCTCACGGGGCATCCATTCTCCCACATTGCAGCAGCATCAGGACGCGGGCGAGCCGCGGCCCTTTACTGTGCGTAGTAGGTCGGCGAGCCCGGGCCCACGGGCAGGCCGAGGACGAAGGTCCACAGGTAGAAGAACAGCGACCAGGCGACGATGAAGAACATCGTATAGGGCAGCATCATCGCGATCATCGTGCCCACGCCAAGGTCCTTCTGGTAGCGCGTCGCCCAGGCGAGGATGAGACCGAAATAGCTCATCATCGGGGTGATGATGTTGGTGGTGGAATCGCCGATGCGATAGGCAGCCTGGATGGCTTCGGGCGCATAGCCGATCAGCATCAGCATCGGCACGAAGATCGGTGCGGTGACCGCCCATTGCGCGCTGGCCGAGCCGAGCGAGAGGTTGATGATCGCGCACAGCAGGATGAACAGGAAGAACACCATCGGCCCGGTCATGCCCGTCTCGACGAGGAAGTTCGCGCCCGTCACTGCCGTGATCGCGCCGAGGTTCGTCCAGCCGAAAAAGGCGACGAACTGCGCGGCGAAGAACACCAGTACGATATAGAGGCCGAGGCTCGAGAGAGCGCCGGACATGGCATCGATGATGTCGCGGTCGGTCTTCATCGTGCCGGCGGCACGGCCATAGGCATAGCCTATCGCGACGAAGAAGATCAGGATCCAGACCACGAAACCGTCGAAGAAGGGCGAATCCATCCGGTCGCCGGTCTCCGCATTGCGCAGGATGCCCCATTCGGGAACGAGGGTGAGAGCCATCAGGCCGAGCACGCCGAGCAACGCGATGCCCGCCCAGCGCAGGCCCTTGCGCTCCTGCTCTTCGAGCGGGCTCATCATGTGATCGTCGAGGATGGTCGGATCGGCCTTGGACGCATCATAGGCGCCGAGTTTGGGCTCGACGATGTAGATGCTGACGAAGCTCGCGATCGCGGTGATGAGGAAGGTGGAAGCGAACATGAAGTACCAGTTCGCCGTCGCCAGCACGGTGTATTCGGGATCGATCAGCTGGGCGGCTTCCTGCGTGATCCCGGCCAGCAGCGGGTCGATGGTGCCGATCAGCAGATTGGCCGAATAGCCTCCGGAGACCCCGGCGAAGGCCGCTGCCATGCCCGCGAGCGGATGCCGGCCGAGCGCGTAATAGATCGCGCCGCCCAGCGGGATCAGCACGACGTAGCCGACCTCGCTCGCGGTGTTCGAGATGATACCGGCGAAGACGATGGCCACGGTAACGAGCTTGGGCGGGGCGTTCAGCACCATCGAGCGCACGGCAGCGCTCAGCAGGCCTGATTTCTCCGCGACACCCACGCCGAGCATGGCGACGAGGACGACGCCGAGCGGCGCGAAGCCGGTGAAGTTGTCGACCAGCCCGGTGAAGATGCGCCGCACACCGTCGCCGTCGAGCAGGCTGACCGCGCGGATCATGCCGTCATCGGCCACGCCCGGTGCGCCCGCGGGCCTGGGGTCGACCACCGCCACGCCGAAATACCCGAACACGCCCGACAGCAACACGATGCCCAATGCCAGAAGCGCAAACAGCGTGACCGGATGGGGCAGCAGGTTGCCGAGCCATTCGACACCGTCGAGGAAGCGCGTGAACGCGCCGCGCTTGGCAGTCTCGGCGGCTTCGGGTGCGTCGGTGCTGGCCGAGGGCGGAAATTCGGTCATGTCGGGATAGTCTCGCGTCGTGAAGGCTAGGGCATTTTACCCGGGCAGGGCCGGAGTTCCGACCGGGGATATCAGGCTGGCAAGTGAACAGGTCCTGACCCCGCCGATCAAGGGCGCAGGCCATAGAGGTCAACAGTTACGCGGCATGGATTGCCGATGCGCTCCGAAAGCCACGCATTTTCATCCACATGCCCTTGCTTGCCAAAGTGCGGGTGCCGCGCCATTCCTTCCGCTCATGGGAAAGCTCGCACCCGGTCGCACTGCGATCCTCGTCTCGCTCGGCATTACGGTTGCCGCGATCCTCGTCCTCCTCGCGATGGATCGCCCGCCGATCTGCGAATGCGGATATGTGAAGCTGTGGCACGGCCAGATCAACGATGCCGGCAACAGCCAGCACATTTCCGACTGGTACACGCCCAGCCACATCATCCACGGCATGATCTTCTATGCCTTCGGCTACTGGCTGTTCGTGCGCCGGGGGCTGGGCGGGGCAGACGCTGCCAAGCGCTGGGGGCTACCTCTCGCGGTGTTCCTCGAGGCGGCCTGGGAAGTCGCCGAGAACACGCCCATGGTTATCGAGCGCTTCCGCTCGGTTACCGCGAACTTCGGCTATTCGGGCGACAGCGTGCTCAACTCGGCCGCCGACATCGGCTGGATGGCTTTCGGCTTCTGGCTCGCGCTGCGCCTGCCGGTGAAGCTGACGGTAGCGCTGGCGCTGATCGGCGAGGTGGTTGCCGCGCTGGTGGTGCGCGACAATCTGACGCTCAACGTGATCATGCTGCTCTTCCCGATCGACGCAATCGCCGAATGGCAGGCCGCGAGCACGCACGGGTAGCGCTTCGTTACTGGACTCGGCTCCGCACCGGGCCTAGGGAATTGCCATCCCCGGGGAGCCGCTTGGCTGAGAGGGGCGCGTAGCACCGCCCGACCCGTCGAACCTGAACCGATTAGCATCGGCGGAGGGAGTGGAGCGGCGCGTGAAATCCGCTCTTCCTCTGCCTTATGGAGAGAGCACTCGCATGGCCGACATCAACAGCAAATTCGACATCGGCGTCACCACCGGGCCCATCCGTGGCAGCCGCAAGATCCATGTCGGCGCGAAGAGCGGCAGCGGGATCCAGGTCGCCATGCGCGAGATCGATCTCGAGGGCGGCGAGCCTTCGGTGCGCGTCTACGACACTTCCGGCCCCTACACCGATCCCGATGCCACGATCGACATCCGGCAGGGTCTCGAACAGAAGCGCCGCGAGTGGATCCTCGCGCGCGGCGATGTCGAGGAATACGACGCGCGCGAAGTAAAGCCGGAAGACAACGGCCAGCTCGGCCCCGACCGGTCGGGCGGCGTCCCGGCATTCCCCAATGTCGCGAAGAAGGTGCTGCGCGCCAAGCCCGGCATGAACGTCAGCCAGATGCACTACGCCAAGCGCGGCATCATCACGCCCGAGATGGAATATGTCGCCGAGCGCGAGAACCTCGGCCGCGAAATGCTGCGCGAGGAAGCCGCGCGTCTCGAAGCACGCAATGACGGCCAGCCTTGGGGCGCCAGCGTGCCCGATTACGTCACCCCCGAGTTCGTGCGCGACGAGGTCGCCCGCGGCCGCGCGATCATTCCGAACAACATCAACCACCCCGAAACGGAACCCATGGCGATCGGGCGCAACTTCCTCGTCAAGATCAACGCCAATATCGGCAATTCCGCCGTGGCCTCCGACGTGGCGAGCGAGGTCGACAAGATGGTCTGGTCAATCCGCTGGGGCGCGGACACGGTCATGGACCTTTCCACGGGCCGCAACATCCACGACACGCGCGAATGGATCATCCGCAACTCGCCCGTCCCCATCGGCACCGTGCCGATCTACCAGGCGCTCGAAAAGGTCGGCGGTATTGCCGAAGACCTCACCTGGGAAATCTTCCGCGACACGCTGATCGAACAGGCCGAACAGGGCGTCGACTATTTCACCATCCACGCAGGGGTCCGCCTGCCCTATGTCCCGATGACCGCCAAGCGCGTCACCGGCATCGTGTCGCGCGGCGGCTCTATCATGGCGAAATGGTGCCTCGCGCATCACAAGGAGAGCTTCCTCTACGAGCGCTTCGACGAGATCACCGAGATCATGAAGGCCTATGACATCGCCTATTCGCTGGGCGATGGTCTGCGCCCCGGCTCCATCGCCGATGCGAACGACGAAGCCCAGTTCGCCGAGCTCTACACGCTGGGCGAGCTTACCAAGCGCGCCTGGGAACAGGACGTGCAGGTGATGATCGAAGGCCCCGGCCACGTGCCGATGCACAAGATCAAGGAGAACATGGACAAGCAGCTAGAAGCCTGCGGCGAAGCGCCCTTCTACACGCTTGGCCCCCTCGTCACCGATATCGCGCCGGGATACGACCACATCACCAGCGGCATCGGCGCGGCGCAGATCGGCTGGTACGGCACCGCCATGCTCTGCTACGTCACGCCCAAGGAACACCTCGGCCTTCCCGACCGCGACGATGTGAAGGTGGGCGTGGTGACCTACAAGCTCGCCGCACACGCTGCCGACCTCGCCAAGGGCCACCCGGCCGCCAAGGTCCGCGACGACGCCTTGAGCAAGGCCCGCTTCGAATTCCGCTGGCGCGACCAGTTCAACCTCAGCCTCGACCCCGACACGGCCGAGCAATATCACGACCAGACCCTCCCCGCAGAAGGCGCCAAGACCGCCCACTTCTGCTCCATGTGCGGCCCGAAATTCTGCTCGATGAAGATCACGCAGGAAGTGCGCGACTTCGCCGCAAAGCAGAACTCGGACAGCTACCTCGCGACCGAGAATATCAAGCGCGAGACCTCAGCCGAAGAGGCCGAGGAAGCGCAGAAGGGCATGGAGGAGATGAGCGAGGTGTACCGCGAGAAGGGCGAGAAGTTGTATTTGCCGGAGGATGAAACCGGAACAGCGTGATCCGGTTCGGCCCGTCCAACTCAAAAGGACCGAGTTGGGGAGGGCTGATCCCTCTTGTTTATCCTGCAGGCTGCTCGGTCAACCTCACGAGGCTCCAGTCATAGCCTAGTCCCTTTGCGCGCTGTTCCAGCATTGCGCGAGTGGCTGGGTTTGGCTGCGCTTCGCGGGTGAGCATCCACAGATAGCGTCCGCTAGGTTCGCCCACTATCGACCAGTCATACCGACCATCGGCACCAGCGTCTCCGCGATCAAGCACCCAGTAGTCGCCGTAAAAGGGACCAAAGAAGCTGACTTTCAGCTTAGCGCCCTCGCTGTCCTCGACGATCTTGGCCCTGCCGGTCGACTGCCTAAACTCGCCGGAAAGCGAGTCCTCGTAGCAGGAATTCACCACACGTATCTTGCCGTCATCCCTCAGCGAATATTCCGCGGTGACCCCCTCGCACCCCTTCTGGAAAGGCGCCTCGTAGCGTCCGTACTCATACCACTTACCGAGATAGGCATTGAGCTCCACGGGCTTGGCCGGCTCCGGAACTGCGAGGTTGCCGACAGGGCCGGGGGTCCCGACGCATGCGCTTGCTGCCAGAGCAATAGGCATGGCCGCGAGAAGAAAAAGCTTGCGGTTCATGGCTAGCCCAACTTTCCGGCTGGGTGTTGGGTTCCGCAAGAATCAGCGGCCCTATCGAGCCGGAACCAACCTCTCGACCAGCGCCCTGAGTTCGCTCGGCGTGGTGTGGCCGGCGACGATCTCGTGATAGCCGATGTCCGCCTTGCGTGACCTTTTGTCCTACCGCTTCGCTGCTTGAGGACGGGCTTCCTTCTTCACCCCATCGCGCGCATCCCCGCTAGCCGCAGCGCCCAAACGCGCTTCTTCCCTTGTTCGCATGGCCGCCCCCCCATATAAAGAGAAGCTACCTGTCGTTTCCGACGGTCCTCTTCCCGTTTCCATGGGAACCGCTCCCCGCCAGATCTCGCCATTTAGTCCGCGCACCAGCGGTCGCTTCTTTCCGCCTGCGCGCAAGGAATAAGGATAAAGAGATGATCTATTTAGGTATGATCGCGACGTATGACGACGAAACGCAAAGGGGCACGATCCAGCCCAATGCTGGCGGGGACCCGCTGACGTTTCGCTTGGTCGACCTCTATGAACAGGCCAAACCACCCCGTCATTCGGACTACTTCAGTTACGAGACCTGGATGACCGACGAGGGGGAGGAAACAGCCGTCCACCTGCGTCAGATAATCCATATCTGACACAAGGAGGGTCCGGGTCGTAGCGACCCGGGTCTCCTTGCCTCACCCCCGTCCCATCTTCACCAACACCCGGTCCAGCGCCTGCAGGAAGTTCGACCGGTCCGCCTTGCTGAATGGCGGCGGGCCTCCTCCCACTCCGTCCATTCCCGCGCGCAGGTCTTCCATGATGGCGCGCGTTGCAATGGCGCTGCCGATACTGGCGGCGTCGAAGCTTTTGCCGTCGTGGCGCAGCACCGTCGCGCCCGCCTTGAGGCAGCGTTCGGCCAGCAGGATATCGGCGGTGATCACCACGGTGCTTGGGGTGGCGTTCTCCGCGATCCAGTCGTCCGCCGCGTCGAAGCCGTCAGAGACCACCACGCGCTTCACCCGCTCGCTCACCGGCACGCGGAAGGGGCTGTTGCTGACCACGCGGACATGCGCCTTGTGGCGGCTCGCCACGCGGTAGACCTCCTCCTTCACCGGGCAGGCATCGGCATCGACGAGGATGGTGACGGGCTGGCTCATGCCGCAGGGCCTAGCGGTGTCCGAAATCGCGTGCAAACGGGGAGCCGAACACCCATATCGAGCGTTGGGATAAGGAGAGAAAAAGGAGAACCCGCAATGCAGGTCCAGTTCAATTCCGACAGCAGCGTCATGGGCACCGAGAACGTCGCCGAGAGGATCGAGGCGAAGGTGCGGGAGAAGCTCGCGCGCTACGAGGAACGGCTGACGCGGCTCGAGATTCATGTCCATGACGAGAATGCGCACAAGCATGGGGCTGACGACAAGGCCTGCACCATCGAGGCCCGCCCGCGCGGCGGCAAGCCGATCGGCGTCACCGAAGGTGCTTCCACGGTCGACGATGCAGCGCGCAAGGCTGCCTCGACGCTCGCCCAGCGGCTGAACCGGCATTTCGGCAAGCAGGCCCGCCACAGCCACGATCCGCGGCCTGACAAGGTGATCTAATTTGCCCTGAACGCCCTGGGGCGCGAATGCCTCAGGGCGTCAGTTCGCCGTGTTCACGGCCTTCCCACCAGTCGATGCGCTTCGGACTGACTTCGATCAGGACAAGCCCTTCGGTGTCGAGGCCGTTCTCGAACCACTTGCCGAGATCCTCGACCCAGTGCTTTTCCAGCATTGCGCGGTCGCGGTGCAGCTTGCCCGTGCCCTGGACGGCACAATAGAACTCGCCGCTGGCGTAGGTGGCGCCGCATTCGTCCGAATTCTTGAGATCGTCGTCGATGCGGCCGTCGTCGGTAGCGAAGTGGAAGGTGGTGCCGTCCTCCTCGCTCACGTCCTTGTTGTTCGACATCGGCCGGGCGGCAATCGCGCCCTCGCAGCCGGTCTTGGTGACGAGCATGGCGACGTCGATGGATTTGAGCTTTCCAGCGATCTGGGACAGCGAACGGTCGGACATGAAGGCGGCTCCTGCAATGGGGGGATAGTGCAAGACCAACGGGCGGCGCTCGCAACGGTTTCCTACAGGCTGGTCAAGGCGTTAGGTGCTGCGCATGGCCCATGTTCCATCCCCTCGAAGCCGCGCATTTCCGGCCTTCGCGGCCGTTGCCCGGATTTTCGCCCTGGACCGTGTTCCATCCGTTCCATCCTGTTGGATCGCGAGCGACATGCGGTTCATCGCAGCCACCGCTCGATTCGACACATTGTTGCCGAAATTCGAAACATCCGCAGCGCCGCGACGTTCGTATCTTGAAGCACCAGCCGGGTGAGCCGGCTGTCTGAATGCTTGAATTCACCGACAAAAGGGAAACACAATGAACAAGATCACGATCGCGCTCGCCTCGGCAGCCTCGCTGGCAATCGCCGCATGTAGCGAAGCGCCCGCCGACGAAGCCTATGATGACGCTGCAGCCGCCGACGCTGCCGTGAATGCGGAAGCAGAAGCCGGCACCATCGTCGAAGTTGCACAGGGTAACGAAGACTTCTCGACGCTCGTCTCCGCCGTGACGGCAGCCGGCCTCGGCGAAACGCTTTCGGGCGAAGGTCCGTTCACCGTCTTCGCACCGACAAACGACGCCTTCGGCAAGATCGACGAAGCGACGCTGACCGAGCTGACGACCAATGACACCGAGACGCTTGGTGCGATCCTCCAGTACCATGTCGTTGCAGGCAATGTGGATGCAGCCACGCTGACGCAGGCCATCACCGATGCCGGTGAAGGTGGCTACACGGTCGAAACCGTGGGCGGCGGCACGCTGACTGCCAATGTGGTCGACGGCAATGTCGTCCTGACCGACGCGGCAGGCGGCACCTCGACTGTCACCGCGACCGACGTGGCGGCCTCGAATGGCGTTATCCACGTCATCGATACCGTGCTGATGCCGCAGTAAGCGCATTTGCGATAGACAAGGAAAAGGCAGCCCTTCGCGGGGCCGCCTTTTTCGTGTGCGGGTTGTAGGAAGGGGAGGGCGCTAGTCCTGCCCCGCCAGCGCTGCAGAGACATCGATCGTCTTGGCATTGCCCCGTCGCGGCTCACGGGCCGAAGGGGCGGGCGTCGCGATCTCAGCAGGTTCGGCGAGCGCCATGGGCGCCTCGGCGCGGGTTATCGCCGGTTGCGGCTGGGCCTGCGCGAGAGCCTCAGCTGCTGCAGCGCGCGCGGCTTCCTCGTCGCGGCGGACTTGGTATTCGGCGCGGCTGCCGGTGAAGGCCAGGAGGGCTTCCTCCCGCGCCAGTCGCGCAGCGTCGGCTTCGGAATAGAAGTCCCCATACCGCGCGGCGAGCTCTACTGGGCGCTCGCGGCGGCCTTCCCACCACATGCCGTCGGCCGAGTTACGCATCCGGCCATGCAGGGCCAGTTCGCCTACTTCGATCGTGCCTTCGGGTGTCTTGAGCGGGTAGTGGTCGGGCGGGCGTTTGCCGTTTTTGAGCGCACTGTTCCCGGCTCTTACCATCTCGGCTTCGGGCAGGGTATCAGCGTGGCTGCGCTCGATCATGTTCATGTCTCCGATCGCGGCGCCACTGAGCGCGCCTCCGATCGATACCAGCGCCACCGCACCCAGGATATGGGGGGTGTATTTCATTGGTTTCTCCGCAAAAGCGTTTCCCGGTAAACGCCTCCGCGCAAGCGCCGGTTCCCGCGCGTTCTGCCCGCAGCAAGCCAGCCAGTTTCACCCCGCTTTAACCGCGCGCGGTAAGCGACGGACGAAGGTTCACGGCTACAGTTAATGGTATGACCACCATTTCCGGGTATAGAGGGCCCGACGCCGAGGGCGACCAACATGACGACGGATACCTTGATGCACGAGCTTCAGACACTGTTTGCGACCCAGGAAGGCGAGATCGCCTGGGAAGCCGAATTGCGCCAGTCGTTCCACGAGGGCGATCTCGAGAACCTGCGCAAGTACCTCGCAATGTCGCTCGAAGCGCTGGATACCCCGCTCGCACAGCAGTGCCTCTCGACCAATGTGCGCTCGATCGAATTCAACGGTTGGGACGAACTCACCGAAGCGGTGGAGATCCACGAGGGCGAGCCGATCACCGGCGTCACCATTGCTATCGCCAATGATCCCGACACTGCCTTCGGCAAGGGCGAAGAGCATCGTCCCTACATGTTGCTCGGCATCTATGGCGACGAGCCTTATGCCTTCAGCAAGGCGAGCACTGCCCAGATGATCGCTGAAGCCGGTGCCGAGGAAGGTCCGGCATGGGCAGGTTATGACGAGGACATCGAGGTCTTCCTCGAATGCGAAGGGCTCGATGCTCTCAACACCGCGCTGGTCTTCCACAAGGAGCGCCACTTCTTCCGCGACGAGGCGCCAGACCATGCGCCGCGCCGCTATGTCGAATACGTGCTGGCCTGCTGGTGGCGCGCGCTGCTCTTCCACGAAGCGGTGCAGCACACGAGCCGTTCGCGCCCGCTGCCCGGCGGCATCCCGGTCCTTGCTGGCATGGTCGACATGCGCCCCGAGGTCATGATGGTCCACGGGATCGAATGGCGCGCAACGCTAGGCTCCGCTGCAGAGGCACTGGCCGGTGCGGAAATGCCCGAGATGCTCCCCTCGAGCGTCATCACGCGCAAGGAAGTGGTCGAGGAAAAGCCGCCGACCGGTCTCGACCTGCGCCGCCGCGTCGCCGAAAGCGAGCCGGAAGAGGATGCCGAACCCCAGAAGAAGAGCCTGATGGGCCGCCTGTTCGGCAAGGACTGACACCGCCAATCGAGCCGCTTGCACGGGCAGGCAAGCGCGCTAGGTTCTCCCCGCCGATAAGGAGAACCGATCATCGCCAGCCTGCGCGCCCGTCTCGTAAACCTTGCCCTGCCGCTTCTCGGCATCAAGCGCTTTTTCTCGGAGCCCGAGAAGCTGGATGCGCGGATCGCGAAACTCCGCGAGAAGGCTCCGATCCGTCCGCGTGGCAAATGGCATCACCGCTTGGAAATCAGCGAAAGCACTTCGCATGGATATCCCGTCGTTACGATCACACCCCAAGGCGGAGCGAAGCCGGGCGCGCCGCACCTGCTCTACCTGCATGGTGGCGGTTATGTGATGGACATCGCCGCGGTTCATTGGGATTCGGTAGCAAAACTGTGCGAGGACCTCGGCGCTTCGGCGACCGTCCCGATCTATCCTCTCGCGCCTGAAGTGACGGCGGGGCAGACCATCCCTGCCATGGGCGCGCTCTATGGCGAGCTTGCCGAGCGGTACGGGGCAGGCACGATAGCAGTCATGGGAGACAGCGCAGGCGGCGGCATGTCACTCGCGCTTGCTCAAGTGATTCTGCAGGACGGCGGCCCGCTTCCTTCGAGCCTCGTGCTGTTTTCGCCATGGCTCGATGCAACAGGCGCCGGCGAGGGACAGGCAGAGATCGAGCCGCGAGACAAGATGCTCTCGGTTGCGGGACTGGAGGCCTGCGGGAAGGCTTATGCCGGCCAGCTTCCTCTGGACGATCACAAGGTCAGTCCGCTCTTCGGCACGCTCGAGGGATTGCCGCCGATGGCGATCTTTGCCGGTACTTCGGACATACTCGTGGTCGATGCCCGCAGGTTGGTCACAAGACTGGATGCGCTCGGCATTCGCAACTACGTCTATCGCGAGTATCCGGACATGTTCCACGTCTGGATGTTGCTGCCCGTTCCGGAAGGCCGGCAGGCGCTTGACGAAACCGCGCAATTCATCCGCTCGCATCACAAGAAAGTAAATGCATGATCCGTCCGCTTCTTACGCTGTCATTCGCCCTTGCGCTTGCTGCCTGCCAGTCGGGTGAGGAGACCGAGGCAGAAGCTTTTGATGGGATTGCTGAGAGCGAGACGATCCGTCTGACCGGGACCGAACCGTTCTGGGGAGGGGAAATCACGGACGGGACGATGACCTACACCACGCCGGACAACCAGTCGGGAACCCAGGTGCCGGTGGAACGGTTCGCAGGGTTCAATGGACTGGCTTTCTCAGGCGAGATGGATGGCGCAACTTTCGACCTCACGATCACTCCTGCGGAATGCTCCGACGGCATGAGCGACAGGACCTATCCATATGCCGCCACGCTTATGGTCGATGGCGAACAGCGCAGCGGCTGCGCGTGGACCGAAGCGCAGCCCTTCACAGGACCGGAAAACCCCTGATGGTGCAGACTGGAGGGCAGGCGTATGCGTGACGTCCCTGCAAGGGCGCGCCTACTGGGCGTCGCTGGCTTGCTTCCCCAGGTCGCCGCCGCCTTCGCTGCGTGGTTCGGACCGGAGGAGTGGCGCCTTGTCGCATCGACGGGCGCGGCTTTCTACGCAGCGCTCATCCTGAGTTTCCTTGGCGGGACCTGGTGGGGGTTAGCAGCGACTGCGCCCGCCGCAGAACGGCGTGCTGCACTTGGCTGGATGTGGGTAGCGGCCGTGCTTCCGAGCCTCGTCGCGCTCGCTTGCCTTGCCCCGCTTGCCCTCGGCTTGCGCTGGCCGGAGCCTTCGCTGGTCATGCTCGGCAGTGCGCTGCTTGTCGTGCTCGCTGTGGATGCCCGCGCTGCGGCAGTCGCTCCGCCATGGTGGATGCAGTTGCGCGTCCCGCTCTCGGTCGGGCTGGGCACGCTGACCCTGCTGACCGCTTTCGCCTAGCTCTCGACCCCGGCCTTCTCGAGCTCGGGCCCGAGCCGGCCGGTCAGCCAGAGCCACCACATGCGAAAGTCCGCACCGAGGCTCCACAGCGGATAGGTAAAGGTCGCGGGGCGGTTCTTTTCGACACCGAAATGCGCGACCCATGCGAAGAAATAGCCCGCAAGAGGCAGCGCTGCGAACAGCCACCAGGTTCCGGTCCAGAGGGCCGCCGCCGCGATCAGGACCACCAGCGTGGTACCGAAATAGTGCAGGGCGCGCGTGGTCGGCTTGGAATGCTCGCGCAGGTAGAACGGCCAGAATTCGGCGAAGGTCGTATAGGTCCGCATGACGCGATTTGAACCGTTCGGGCGATATCGGTCAAGCGGCTGGACTTGATCCTAGTAGAGGCCCGGGTTCTCCATTTGCGCGACATTGGGACGCTCGGGCTGGAGCAGGACGCGCTCCCCGCCTCGGGCTTGGATCGTGTCGTCCTTGCCCGTGATCGGGGTGCAGGTGCGTCCGCCGAGAAAGTCGAGCGCAGCCGAGATCGACGCCTCGTTCGGATCGCCGAACTGGGTGAAGATGTCGTCGTTCGCGCGGCAGGTGTTGGGCATCACGCTGGCGAGGCCATCGTAATAATCGCCCTGTCCATCGGCGTTCACCGTGCGGAAGGTGACGGCGCGAAGGCGATCGTCGCAAGCCGAGCGATCGAAGGCGAACTGTCCCACGGGTTTGCCGAAGGTATTGTCTCCGACCAGCGCGATGTTGGCGCCGAGATAGGGAATGAACGAGTTTGTCACGAGCTCGCTGGCCGAAGCGGTGCCGCCGCGCCCGATGACCGCGAGCTTGGTGACGCCGATCTGCTGCGCTTGGTCTGCAAAAAGGTCGGTCGATTCCTCTGCTGCCTTGGAAGGACGCAGCTTCGTCTCGGAGAAGATTTGGCCTTCGAGACCGTCGGCCATCAGGTCGCCGAGCAGTTCGGCTACCGACACGAGGCCGCCGCCGTTGTAGCGCAGGTCTAGGATGACCTTATCGATCCCCTGGTTCTTGAACTGCTGGAATGCCTCGCGCAGCTGCGGGCCAGCGTCCTGCACGATGAAAGTGCGCAGGTTGATATATCCGACATCCTCGGTTCCATCGTTGAGCACGACGACACCGTAGCGGTCCGAAACGGGATCGAGCGCATACTCGGCCTTGGTGATTGTGACGCTGCTTTGCACACCGCCGTTCTGGATAACGAAACTACGCGTCACGCCCGGATCGGACGGGCCAAGCGCCTGGCTGACGGCCGACGGGCCGCCGCTCGCCATGAGCGAGGATACTGTCTGGCCATTGATCTGGAGCAGCTCCGTGCCGCGATCGAAGCCCTGCGGGAAAGCGGGCGCATTTTCGAAGGCCTCGGCCACGAACACGCGGTTGTTCACCGTGTCGTAGATCAGGCGTATGCCGAAACCGGCATTCGAGCCGCTGTTGATGAGCCGGTTCTCCTCCTCGATCGAGGTGATGTAGGTAAAGAAGCGGTCGCGGTTCTGCGCCCGCGCAGGCGCCACTAGGGCATCAAGATAGCTCTGGAGGTCGCTGTAATTGGCTTTGTTGACGCTTGTGTCGAGCAGGGTGGGGAAGAGATACCATTCCTGCAGCACCGAAAGGGCCCAATCCTGCCGCTCCGAAAGCGAGCATGTTCCGGTGCCACCGCCCCCGCCAGTTCCTCCGCCGAAGTTACCCCCGCCGCTTTCTCCGCCGCCACAGGCTGCAAGAGACACGGCAAGCGTAGCGGAAAGGATGGTGCGACCCAGATTCATCGTAATGTCTCCCGTGCCCGCGAGCAGCCATGGCGGGTGTCATGTGACCCTAGAATTGCCCCCTGAACCCTCGGTGAGCAAGAAATTTATCCTTCCGCGCGCTCAGGAGCGGCGCTTTCGGTGGATAAGAGGCCCGTTTGAAGGCCAAAACAGTGCAAATTCGCCTCCGTGGCATGGCCATCTGCCCGCCAGTGTGCCTAGGCTCCGTGTTCACAGGGCGCAATCTGCGCCCGGAATGGACGGAGTTTGCAATTGGGTACGGGCGTTCCTGCATGGGTCGAGCAGGCAGTCGGACAGAAGGTTTCGGCATCGCTGACCATTGGCGAAGTCGCCGATGAGAAAGTGCTCGGTCGCTCCGGCTTCTCGCTCTCCAGTGACGCATTCCGCCACGGCGGCGAACTCGATCCCAGCTTCACCGCGATCGAGGACGATTCCGTTGCACCTCCGCTTGAGTGGACTGCTCCGCCTCCTGGCACGCAGGAACTGGCGCTGGTCGTGGAAGATGCGACCGACGGCAAGGTCCATTGGCTCGTCTGGGGCCTTAGAGGCCAGAAGGGCGCACTTTTCGAGGGTGAGGCTCCGCCGCGCGCCGGCAAGAACAGCCAGGGCAATTCCGAATGGCTGCTGCCCGACCCGCCGCTGGGCGTCGAGCACACTTACGTATTCCAGCTTTTCGCTCTCGACTTGCCGATGACGCTCATGCCGGGCGCCACGCACGAAGAGCTGGTCAAAAACATTAAGGGACACGTCATGGCTGCTGCGGTTCTCGCTGCCCGCTTCGAAGGGCACGAGATCGAGGAGCTGGGCGCGGAAGACTTCGACATCGAAGATTGAAGCATAGCCAAGTGAAAGGATACTGAAATGGCTGGCAAGAACAACGCACTCCAAAAGCCGGTGAATCTCACTCCGGAGCTCGAGAACGTGGTCGGGAAGGGCCCGATGACTCGCGCTCAGGTCACCTCGAAGGTGTGGGACCACATCAAGGCGAACAACCTGCAGGACAGCAAGGACAAGCGGATGATCAATCCCGACGCCAAGCTCGGCGCGGTGATCGGCAACGATCAGATCTCCATGTTCAAGATGACCGGTGCTGTTTCGAAGCACATGTCCTGATCATGCGGTGCGGCGGCGCCACGGCCAGTCCGTGACGCCGCCAACCCACAGGGCAAGCCACACGAGTACGGGCTGCGCGATTATGCGCGGTACGTGATAGGCGAGTCCCATTCCCCCGTCCTCGCGCGCTAAATCGAGCGCGAAGTGATGGATATTGGCGGGGAAGACGCAGACTGCGTATAGCGCGAGGCCGATTGCGCCCGCTTTCCTCAATTCGCGATGCCACGGCTGGAGCAGCGCCGCTGCGCCCAGCAGTTCGGCTATGCCGGTCCAGAAAACAACCGCCTCGGGCTCCGGCACCCATGAGGGCATGATCGCGAGGAATCCCTCGGGGCGCACGAGGTGTGCGTAACCCGCGAAGGCGTAGAACGCCGAAAGAAGCCAGCGCAGGCCTGTGCGGATCATCCCGGCGACCAGCCATCCTCGGCCAGCACAAAGCCCGAGAATTCGAAACCGGGCGAAACGATGCAGGAGACGAGGACGTATCCGTGTTCGTCGCTGGCAGGGCGCGCCGCCTGCCAGTGATGCGGCTCGATGATGTGCTGGACCTCCATCCCGCCAGTTACGTCGGGACCGAGCGTGACCGTCGTCACAGGCGCGTCGGCGCTCTCGGCGAGCGAAAGCGCCAGCGGGTCGCCTGCATGCCAGAGCCAGATTTCGGCGGCATCGACCTTGTGCCAATGCGACGACTGGCCTGATTCGAGCAGGAAATGGATCGCCGTTGCGCTGGCCCTCGCGCCGTCTTGGGCAGGCGCGCGCCAGGTTTCGCGGTACCACCCGCCCTCCGGGTGTGGGGCGAGGCCGAGCCTCTCGATAAGCGCGCGCGCTTCGCTCACTCCTCGGTCACCTCGACACCGTTCCAGAATGCGATCCGGTCCTTGATCTCGGTGGCCGCATCCTTGGGCTCGGGATAATACCAGGCGGCATCGCTGTTGATCGCTCCGCCTGCGTTGATCGAATGGTACTGGGCGGTGCCCTTCCACGGGCAGACGCTCGTTCTCTCGCTCGGCACGAGCGCGCTGCGAGCGACATCGGACGGCGGGAAATAGTGGTTGCCCTCGACAACGACGGTATCGTCGCTGCGCGCGATCTCCTCTCCGTTCCAGCGTGCGACGACAGTCATGGGCAGTCCCTTTCCAATGGCGTTGGTTTCGCTAGAAGAGCCATCGACACGTCATAGGGTTCCGACGAGGAGAGACAAGTGAACGCATTTCGCACGAGCACCGGCCTGGCACTTCTGGCATTGATGGCAGCGCCGCTCTCCGCGCAGGAAGCACCCGAAGAGGTCGCGGCGGCCGCACTCGAGGCGGCACCCGTCTTCGACGGGCACAACGACGTTCCGATCCAGCTGCGCGGGCGCTTCGGCAACGTGATCGGCGATTTCGATTTCGTCGACACGCTCGACACCGCAACCGAGACCCGCGCCGCCATGCACAGCGACATCATCCGCCTGCGCAAGGGCAAGGTCGGCGCACAGTGGTGGTCGGTCTACGTCAGTGCTTCGCTCGAGGAGCCCGAGGCCGTGCAGGCGACGATGGAACAGATCGACGTGACCAAGCGCCTGATCGCGCAGAACCCCGATGCGCTGCAGCTCGCGCTCACTGCCGACGATGTCGAGGCAGCGGTGGCCGATGGCCGGATCGCCTCGCTCATGGGCATGGAAGGTGGCCATTCGATCGGCAATAGCCTCGCGGTTCTGCGCCAGATGTACGATCTGGGCGCGCGTTACATGACGCTGACCCACGGACGCACGCTCGACTGGGCCGACAGCGCGACCGACAAGCCGCGACATGGCGGATTGAATGGATTCGGCATGGACGTCGTGCGCGAGATGAACCGCATCGGCATGCTGGTGGACCTAAGCCATGTCAGCGAAGAAGCGATGCACGACGCGCTGGACGTGGCGCGCGCGCCGGTGATTTTCAGCCATTCAGGTGCGCGTGCGGTGACCGGTCACCTGCGCAATGTCCCCGATAGCGTGTTGGAGCGCCTGCCGGTGAATGGCGGTATCGTGATGGTGGTCGCCTTGCCATGGTTCATCAACGAAGACCTCCGCAACCATGCCGCCAACCGTGCTGCCGAACAGGCGCGGCTCGAGGCCCTATACTCGGGGCTGCCCGACGAGGTCGAAGCGCGCATGGCGAAATGGGATGCGGAGAACCGCCAACCCGTCTCGACGATTTCCGACATGGCCGACCACATCGACCATATCCGCGAGGTGGCCGGAATCGATCACATTGGCATCGGTGGTGACTATGACGGCATGCCGCACGGCCCGGTCGGAATGGAAGATGTTACCGGCTACCCGGCTCTTTTCGAAGAACTTGCGCGCCGCGGCTACTCGCAAGCAGCCCTCGAAAAGATCTCGATGCGCAACATGCTGCGCGTGATGCGCGAGGCCGAAGCCTACGCCGCCAGCCAGTCGGATGCAGACCCGATCGAATATCCTGCAGGGGCGCCGCGCGACGGGAACGACTGATCCCCCATCTTCGGCGGGGTGCGGCCTGACACTCTTATTTTGTAGGGTCGTGCCCCCAGTTCATGAGGCTGTAGCGCCAGTCGCTATCCTCGATATCCCCCGAGGGTCGCTGTGACAGGTGCCTGTGGATGTAGCCGACCACCTTGTTCATGTGACTGTACTGGTCGTCGGTGAGATCGTCCTTTTTGGTGCACTTGATCTTCACGATGCGGCGGCCGGATTTGTGCCCGGTGCTTTCGCCGCTGTCGCTATCGCCGACCGATTTGGATTCCTCGGTTTCGAGCCATTCCTCGAGTTCCTTGGGCTGCATGTTCACGCAGTCGTAGAACTCGTCGTATGTTTCGTCTTTCTTGTCCGCGTCCATCAGTCGTCGCCTGTGGTTTCGGGCAGGTCGGACCGGTCGGTCGAGGCCATGTCCTCGAGCTCGTCTTCGCTCATGGATTCGTACATTTGCTTCGAGGCGCCCTGAAGGTCGCTCTTGTCAGTTTTGCCGCGCTTTGCCGACAGCGCCGCACCCGCAGCCTGCTGCTGCGCCTTGCTCTTCGCTTCGGGCACGGCGTCAGTCCTGCGCTTCGAGTTCGCTGCCCCGCTTGAGGACTTCGTCGCCGTCATCCTGCTTGATCAGGTAGGCAGGATTGTCCTCGTCACCGTCCTTGGTGACTTCGGTTCCCTGAAGGGTGCGGGTGACCTCGCGTTCGAAACGCTCCTTGATCTGGCCCTTGCCTTCGCCGTTGCCCCAGTTCCATTTGACGTATTGGTCGGTCTGGAAACTGTTGGAATTACTCATGCGACCTCTCCTTCGTGACGGTCAGTTCTCGATTACCTCGATCCCGTCCTCTGTAGTCGTCTGGTCGTCGAACGGTGCAACCGCGTCCTCGTCGTTGCCGAGGTCCGTCTCGCTGGGAACGCCGACGATGCTGTCGGTGCCATCGCCTTCTTCTTCCATCGACTGCAGTTCGCCGCTCACGGTGACTTCTTCCTCGACATCGCCCTGCGTCAACGCAGGTACGATCCAGACGATAGACATGAGCAGGATGGCGAGAATCAGTCCGCCAGCCAGCACCCAGCGAACGACGCCCTCTTTCGAGCCGCCGCTTGCTTCGACTTCGTCTATGTGGACTTCATCGCCCTCTTTATACATTCACCAAACTCCCTGAAATTGCGCGATCCCGCAGGTTTCAGGCAGTTCTACGGTCGGGACTGGCGAATGTTCCCCCTCGAGCCGAGGCAGGTTCAGTCGCGCAGGAGGTCGTTAATGCCAGTTTTCTCGCGCGTCTGGGCATCGACCGTCTTCACGATCACGGCGCATGCGAGGCCCGGCCCGCCGTCCTTGCCGGGCAGCGTGCCGGGCACGACGACCGAATAGGGCGGGAGATGGCCGCGGATCACCTCGCCGGTGTCGCGATAGACGATCTTGGTCGACTGGGTGATGAAGACGCCCATCGAGACGACACAGCCTTCGCCTACGATCACGCCTTCTACGATCTCGGAGCGAGCGCCGATGAAGCAGTTGTCGCCGATGATGGTCGGGTTGGCCTGCATGGGCTCGAGGACGCCGCCAATACCTGCACCTGCCGATATGTGGCAGTTCTCGCCGATCTGCGCGCAGGAGCCGATGCTGGCCCAGGTGTCGACCATGGTGCCCTTGCCGACATAGGCGCCGATATTGACGAAGCTAGGCATCAGCACGCACCCGGGCGCTATGTAGGCTCCCTCACGGGCGATCGCGCCGGGCACGACGCGGAAACCGGCTTCGCGGAAGCGGGCATCGTCCCAGCCTGCGAACTTGCTCGGGACCTTGTCGAAGGCGGGATGGCCTGCGCTGCCGCCGTCCATCACGCGGTTGTCGTTGAGGCGGAAGGACAGGAGGACGGCTTTCTTGAGCCATTGGTTGACGCTCCAGCCACCCTTGCCATCGGGCTCGGCGACACGGCCCTCTCCGCTGTCGAGCATCGCCAGCGCCGTAATCACCGCCTCGCGCACGTCGCTCGATTGCGGCGTGACGTTGGCGCGGTCTTCCCACGCTGCTTCGATGCGGGTTTCGAGGTCGGCGCTCATGCTGGTCTCCGTTTGAACTTTCGGAGAGGTCGTTAGCAGCGTGGGCGCGCTAGTCCATCCCTGCAGCAACGGCGAATTCGTAGGCGCGGTCTACCAAGGGGCCGACACGTTCGCTCATCGACTTGGCATGAGCGCTGGAGGCGGTGCCGTCGATCACGCGCTTCTTGATGCCCTGCATGATGCCTGCAAGCCGGAAGAGGTTGTAGGCGAAATACCAGTCCATCGGGGGGACCGGGTAGCCGGTCTTCGCGACATAGCGGTCCACCGCCTCGTCCTGCGAGGGAATGCCGAGTTCTTCGAGATCGAGGCCAAGCAGGCCGGCACGCCCGTCATGCGGATTGTGCCAGTTGAGCATGAGATAGCTGAAATCCGCGATCGGATCACCCAGGGTCGAAAGCTCCCAATCTAGAACCGCGAGGACCTTGTTCTCGTCCTTCTCGAAGATCATGTTGTCGAGGCGGTAGTCGCCGTGCACGACACTGCTTTCATGCTGCGGAGGAATGGTCTGCGGCAGCCATTCGATTAGCCTCTCCATCTTGGGCATGTGCTCTGTTTCGGAGAGCTTGTATTGCTTCGACCAGCGCGCGATCTGGCGCGCGCAATAGTCGGTCGGCTTGCCATAGTCGCCGAGGCCGATCTCGTCCGGCTTGCGCAAGTGCAGCTCGGCCATGGTGTCGATCATGGCATTGTAGATTTTGCGGCGCTCTTCGGGCGTGTTGTTGGGGAGAGCACCGTTCCACAGTGACCGCCCATCGGCGAGGCCCATGACGAAGAACTTCGAGCCGATCACTTCCGTGTCCTCGCAAAGGCCGTAGGTCTTGGGCACGGGGAAGCCGGTCGGTCCGAGAGCATGCATGGCCTTGTACTCGCGGTCCACCGCATGAGCGCTCGGCAAGAGCTTGCCGAAAGGCTGGCGGCGCAGCACGTAGGAACGGCCGGGCGTGTCGATACGATAGGTCGGATTCGACTGGCCGCCCTTGAACTTCGAATAGGAGATCGGGCCTTCGAAGCCCTCGACATGTTCCTCGAACCACGCGGAGAGCGCGTCCATGTCGAGCTGGTCGCGCTCGGGCACGTCGATCGTGCCGACCATTTCCTTGTCGAAGTCGATCTCGGGCATGCCTGTTTCGCTCATCAGTCGAACACCACCACACTGCGGGCGGAATGGCCGCCCTTCATCTTTTCGAAGCCCTCGTTGATATTTTCGAGCGGGATACGCTCGGCGATGATCGTGTCGAGATCGAGCAGACCGCGCATGTAGAAATCGACGAGGCGCGGCAGGTCGACCGGGAAGTGGTTCATCCCCATGATTGCACCCTGCAGCTTCTTGCCGGAGAGCAGGTCCATCGCGCCGAGGCCGACCTTGCAGTCCAGCGGCATCATGCCGAGGATCGTGGCTGTGCCTCCACGGCGCAGGATCTTCACTGCGAGGTCCGCCGAAGCCTGCCTGCCCACTGCCTCGATCGCGTGATGCACGCCGCCGCCGGAGATTTTCATCACCTGCTCGACAGCATCGTCGGCCATGGCATCAACCGTGTGCGTCGCGCCGAGGACCTGCGCGAGTTCGCGCTTCTCGGGAAGCGGATCGATTGCGATGACCTTGCCGGCACCGGCGATCTTGGCAGCGTTGATGGTGGCAAGGCCCACGCCGCCACAACCGACGACGGCGACAGTCTCGCCCGGAACGACGGAACAGGCATTGAAGATCGCGCCCGCACCGGTCGTCACGGCGCAGCCGATGACCGCAGCCCGGTCGAGCGGCATGTCCTTGTCGATTGCAACGCAGGCGTGTTCGTGAATGAGCATCTGCTCGCAGAAGGCCGACAGGTTGAGCATCTGGGCAACTGTCTCGCCGCCATTCCGGGTAATGCGCGGGGCTGCGGTCTGCGCGCGCCGCGTGTCTGCACCCATGCAAAGCGCCATCCGGCCGGTCACACAGAATTCGCAGTGGCCGCAGAAGGCGGAGAGGCAGGAGACGACGTGGTCACCCACCTTCACGGTCTTCACTTCGCTGCCGACTGCGCGCACCACGCCCGCAGCCTCATGGCCCGGAATAGCGGGCAGGGGGTGCGGGTAGGTGCCTTCGATGAAGTGCAGGTCCGAATGGCATAGGCCGCAGGCCTTGGTGTCGATCAGGACCTCGTGCGGGGCCGGATCGGCGAGTTCTACCTCGCCGATCGTCAAGCCGCCGACCTGCTCGAGAATTGCAGCCTTCGCCATCAGCGGGTCGCTCCCATGTCGCCCGAGCTGAGGTTCGAACTGCCGTCGGTCGGTGCCTTGCCGTCACGCAGCGCGTTGGCGGTCGGGCCTTCCTCGGGCATGTGCTTGGCAAATTCCATGCGCGCGATCGAGCGGGCGTGGACCTCGTCCGGACCGTCGGCAAGGCGCAGCGTGCGCTGGTGGGCGTAGGCGTTGGCAAGACCGTAGTCGTCCGACACGCCGCCACCGCCATGCGCCTGGATGGCATCGTCGATGATCTTGAGGGCCATGTTCGGCGCCTGCACCTTGATCATGGCGATTTCCTGCTTGGCGGCCTTGTTGCCGACCTTGTCCATCATGTCGGCTGCCTTGAGGCAGAGCAGGCGGGTCATGTCGATGTCGATACGGGCACGCGCAACGCGCTCTTCCCAGACCGAGTGCTTGTAGATCGGCTTGCCGAACGCCTCGCGCTCCTGCAGCCGCTTGCACATCTTGTGCAGCGCTTCCTCGGCGACACCGATGGTGCGCATGCAATGGTGGATGCGGCCCGGACCGAGGCGGCCCTGCGCGATCTCGAAGCCGCGGCCTTCGCCGAGCAGCATGTTCGTGACCGGGACGCGCACGTCCTTGAGTTCGACTTCCATGTGACCATGCGGCGCATCGTCGTAGCCAAAGACGGGCAGGTGGCGGAGAATCTTCACACCCGGCGCATCCATCGGCATCAGGATCATCGACTGTTGCGCGTGGCGGCCGGCCGAGAAATCTGTCTTGCCCATCACGATCGCGACCTTGCAGCGCGGATCGCCCACGCCCGAGCTCCACCACTTGCGGCCATTGATGACATATTCGTCGCCATCGCGCTCGATGCGGGTCTCGATGTTGGTCGCATCGGAGGACGCGGTGAAGGGCTCGGTCATAAGGAAGGCCGAACGGATTTCGCCGTTCATGAGCGGGGTAAGCCACTCTTCCTTCTGTTCGCGCGTGCCGTAGCGATGGAAGACTTCCATATTACCGGTGTCTGGCGCCGAGCAGTTGAAGACTTCGGAAGCGAAGCCGATGCGGCCCATTTCCTCGGCGCAAAGCGCGTATTCGAGGTTGGTCAGGCCCGGGCCTTCGAAATCATAGGTCTCGTCGACATGGTGATGGCCGTCGTTGCGCGGCGGCATGAAGAGGTTCCAGATGCCTTCGCCCTTGGCCTTGGCCTTGAGGTCCTCGACCACCTGGAGGACCTTCCAGCGTTCGCCCTCGGCATCCTGCGCCTTGTAGGTCGGGACGGCGGGACGGACATGGTCCTCGATGAAGTTCTTCACCCGGTCGCGCCAGTAAACTTGCCTTTCGGTGGGTTCGAAATCCATCTTGATATTCCTCTCTCAATTCGGTTGCGGCGTGAAACTGGCAGAGCGCGCGTTCCAAGCCAAGGGATTAGGTTCCGATCCGTGTCACGGAACGATCGTTCCGGCGTCGATGTCTCCACGTGCAGCTGCGTCGAGCGCTTCCTTGCGGCGTTTTTCCAGCGTTTCGACCCGGGCCTCATGCTCTTCGCGGCTGATGGGGAAATTGCCGAGCCAGTAGGCCGCGATACCTGCGAGCACGACGCTGAAGGCGATGTAGTACATCACCATGTCGCGAACGACTTCGGGCTCAACGGCGCCCGGCTCGATACCCGGGGCAAGCTGCGACCACGAAATGATCTGGCCGGTCAGGAAGATGCCGAAGCCCGTGGCGCATTTCTGGACAAGCCAGTTGCCCGAATAGAATGCGCCTTCCGCGCGGCGGTGGGTGCGTTCCTCGAACGCCTCTACGATTTCGGCGATCATGCTGGTGGCAGAGATCATCATGACGACGCCCAGAGTGTTCGAGACCAGCAGGAAGGCGAAAAAACCGAAGGTGGAGGGCAGGGTTCCAACCTCGGGCCAAGCGCCCATCAGGAGGAGCACGTAGGGGATCGCCATCAAAGTAACGCTGGTGAGCGCACCGATGACCGCGCTCATAGGCTTGCCGAACCGCCGGTGCATCGGGCCGACGAGCACGAACATGACGATCACCGACAGGAAGAGCGTTACAGGGTAGAACACCAGCTCCGTCCGATCGAGCTGCCAGACGAAAAGGTTCAGGTAGTTGGTGATCGAGAAGGTCATGCCCTGGCTGACGTAGGCAGCGAGGCCGCCCGCAGCGAAGATCAGGAACGACTTTTCCGAGAATGCCTGGAAGATCTCGTGGAAGGCGATGCGGAGCGAGAAAGGGGGCGGCTTGTGCTCGGGAAGATGCGCTATGATCCGGTGCTGCCCGGCTGCCGATCCGATGACGGACAGGACGATAAGGAAAGCACCGAAGATGCCAAAGGGGACATATCCCTCGGGCTGCAGCAGGCCGTCCGGGCCCGGCATGAACACCAAGTATGCCAGAACCATCATCAGCAATCCGCCGAGCCAGCCCGACAGGAAGCGGTAACGGAACAGCGTGGTGCGCTCGTCATAGTCGCTGGTCACTTCGGGCACGAGGCTGACGGAGGGAACCTCGCATGCTGAGAGCAAGACGCGAACGACTATCGCGATTGTCAGTAGTTCGCCGAAGGTCGGCGTCCCGCTGGTCGGCGGCGACCACAGCATCACCCAAGCGACAGCCAGCGGTATCGGAGCTGCGTAGAGCCATGGCAGTCGCCGGCCCCACCGCGAATAGGTGCGGTCGGACAGATTGCCGAGGATCGGGTCGATCACCGCATCGAAGAGGAGGGCCAGTAGCAGCGCCAGGCTGACTGTGCCCGCGTCCATGCCGAGGACCTGGCTGTAGTAGAGCAGCAGGAAAAAGGAAAAGCCGCTGTCCTTCACTCCGAACGCTACAGCGCCGAAGCCGTGTATGATCTTGAGCCGCTGGGGGATGGGGCCCGAAACGAATGCCATCAGGTCTGGCCCTGGGCCTGTTTCTCCATCGCCTCGAGCGCTTCGAACATGCCCGGCGTTTCAGGGTCCCAACTATGCCGCGGACCGAGCGTGATGCCGCCGTCCACCAGCATCGATGCCCCAGTCATGAAGCCTGCCGCATCGCTCGCGAGAAACGCCACCGCCTCGGCAATGTCGCGCGGCTGGCCGCCGCGCATGACCGGCTGTGCGTTGGACGACATCTGGGCGATGGCCGCCTTGGCCATGCTCACCATCTCTTCGGGCACATCCAGCGAAGAGGTGAAGATATTGGTGTTGATGAAACCCGGCTGGATCGCGTTCACGCGGATGCCGTGTTGCGCGAGATCGGTGGCCGCGCATTTGGTGAGGTGGAGCACGCCCGCCTTGGCGACCGCGTAGGCGGTCGGGGAATAGCCCGGTCCGACTGCTGCAACGCTGGAGACATTGACGATACTCGCGCCCTTGCGGCCCTTCATGTGCGGCACGGCATAGCGGATGCCCATGGCCACCGATCGCAGCAGCAGGTCCATCGTGCGGTCCCACTCGTCGGGTTCGATTTCGGAGATATCAGGACGCGCCCCGCCAGCCCCGGCATTGTTGAAGACGACGTCGATCCCGCCGGTCTCCTCCGCCGCGCCGTCCATCAGTTTGCGGATGTCATCGGTCGAGCAGACGTCGCAATGGCGATAGCGGACATCGCCTTCTGTCTCACTTTCCAGCGCCTTGCCGCCGGCATCGTCGATGTCGGAAGTGAAGACGGTCGCTCCCTCGCTCGCGAACAGGCGCGTGGTCTCCGCGCCGATCCCGGATGCCGCACCGGTAATGACCACGGTCTTGCCACTGAATCGCATGTCTCTCTCCCGGGAATCCTCGGCACCAAGCTTAGGCGCGCTGCCCCTTACGTCAACGCAAACCGGCTGACGCTACGGCATCGCGCCTCGTCATGATCGCCCTTGCGAGACCCGCCCGAATCACCCTAACGTAAACGTCAACCGAGGAGAATTGAGAGGAGTCGGTCATGTCCGATCTGGAAGCCTTCCGCGCCGAGACGCGCGAGTGGCTCGAAGCCAACTGCCCATCCGAAATGCGCAAGCCCGTTCGCGACGAAGCGGACATCTACTGGGGCGGCCGCAACGCGACCTTCAAGAACGATGCGCAAAAGGCATGGTTCGAGGTCTGCCGCGACAAGGGCTACACCGTTCCCGAGTGGCCAACCGAATATGGCGGCGCCGGCCTCAGCCCGGCGGAAGGCAAGGTCCTGCGCCAGGAAATGTCGCGCATCGGCGCGCGCCCGCCGCTCTCCAGCTTCGGCATCTGGATGCTCGGCCCGGCGCTGCTCCACTTCGGCACTGAAGGCCAGAAGAAGCGCTTCCTCAACGAGATCGCCAATGGAGAAATCCGCTGGTGCCAGGGCTATTCCGAGCCGGGCTCGGGCTCGGACCTCGTATCGATGCAGACCTTCGGCGAAGACGAGGGCGACCACTGGATCGTCAACGGGCAGAAGATCTGGACGTCTTACGCCGATGAAGCCGACTGGATTTTCTGCCTCGTTCGTACCGACAAGCAGAACAAGTACCAGGGCATCACCTTCATGCTGTTCGACATGGCGGGCGATGGCGTCTCGACCAAGCCTATCAAGCTAATCAGCGGCAGCAGCCCGTTCTGCGAGACCTTCTTCGACGATGTGAAGGTGCCCAAGAGCTATGGAGAGGATTGCCCCGGCTACGTGGGCGAGATCAATCGCGGCTGGGACGTTGCGAAGTACCTGCTCGGCCACGAACGCGAGATGATCTCGGGTGCCGGCGGCGGCGACCGTACGGCAGCCATTGGCGCTGCGATGAAGCGCAATGCCGGGGAACTCGATGCCGTCCTGCGTGCAGAGCTCGCGATGTTCGATGTCGACGCGCTGGCATACACCGCCATGGGCGAGAAGTTCCTCGACGAGATGAAGGTCGGCAAGGGCCATCCGGCACAGCCGAACATGATGAAATACGCCGGAACCGAGCTGAACAAGCGCCGTCACGAGCTGATGATGGCGGCCGGCGGCAGCCGCGCTCTCGAATGGGAGAGCGACGAGACCAGTGGCGGCAAGCCAGCGCGCAACTGGCTGCGCACCAAGGCCAATTCGATCGAGGGTGGCACGAGCGAAGTCATGCTCAACGTCATCTCGAAGCGTATCCTCGACCTGCCGGGAGCCTGATCGATGCCTCTTTATTACGACGACGACCAGGCGATGTTGGCCGAAACCGCGCAGCAGTTCATGTCCGAGGAGGGCGCGATCGCCAAGCAGTTGCGCCACTGGCGCGACCGCGATTGCAAGGACGGCTTCGGCCACGGCTTGTGGAAGCAGTTTGCCGAAATGGGCTTCACCGGCATGCTGGTGGACGAGGACGACGGCGGGCTCGGCATGGGTAATGTCGAAGCAGGCATCGTGCTCGAGAATATCGGGCGCAATCTTACCCCGTCGCCTTTCCTGTCCTCTTCTGTGCTCGCAGCGACCGCGCTAAAGCACGGCAGTAACGATGTCCGTGGCCGCTGGCTGCCGGGCCTGATCGAAGGCGAGAAGGTCTATGCAGTCGCGATCGACGAGGGCGCGAAGCACCGTCCCGAGACGATCGCTTGCAAGGCGGAGAAGTCGGGCAACGGCTTCAGGCTGTCGGGCAAGAAGGACTTCGTGGTCTATGGCGCGTCGAGCGAGATGATCGTCGTCGCCGCGCGTACTTCGGGCAGCGACAGCGATGCCGACGGCATTACGCTTTTCGCAGTGCCGCAGGATGCCAGCGGCATGAGCCATGACAGCGTGCGCCTCGTCGACAGTTCGATGGCAAGTCACGTCACTTTCGACGGTGTTGAACTCGACGGCGATGCCGTGATCGGCGAAGTCGATGGTGGACGCGAGGTGCTCAATGCCATGCTCATGGCGGGCCGTGTCGGCGCCGCGGCCGAAGGCGTCGGCGTTGCCAGCGGCGCGATGGACATGACCGTCGATTACCTCAAGCAGCGCAAGCAGTTCGGCAAACTGATCGGCGAATTCCAGGCGCTGCAGCACCGCGCTGCGCACCTCTATTCGGAAGTCGAGATCGCCCGGGCCGTCACGATCAAGGCAGCCCAGCTCCTCGACGGGGACAGCGAAAAGGCCGACCTCATGGCCAGCGTCGCGAAGGCGAAGGTTGCCAAGGCTGCCGGTCTTGCTGTCAAGGAAGGCGTCCAGATGCACGGCGGCATCGGCATGACCGACGAATACGACATCGGCCTCTACATGAAGCGCGATCGTGCGCTGCAGGAGTTCCTTGGCGACATGTACTACCACGCAGGCCGGGTGGCCGAGATGAGCGGCTACTGAGCGGGAGAGAGACAATGACACTTGAAGATATGTTCAGCCTCAAGGGCCGCATTGCGCTCGTGACGGGCGGCAGCCGCGGCATCGGCCGCATGATCGTCGAAGGCTTCCTCGCCGCGGGATGCGAGCGGGTCTACATAACCGCGCGCAAGGGCGGCGAACTGCACGAAACCGCGGAGGAACTCGGCGAGCGTGTGGTCCCGATCCAGGGTGACATCTCGACGCTCGAAGGCATCGACGAATTGGTCGCGGAGATCTCTTCGAAGGAAGATCGGCTCGATATCCTCGTCAACAATGCAGGCGCTGCCTGGGGCGCGGAATATCTCGACTTCCCCGAGGCGGGTTGGGACAAGGTCATGGACCTCAACGTCAAGACCCCGTTCTTCCTGACCCAGAAGCTCCACGGCCTGCTGACCGCCAATGCCAGCCCGGACAAGCCGAGCAAGGTGATCAACATCACCTCGGTCGACGGCCAGCGGATCAACCCTTGGGAGACCTATTCCTACCAGGCCTCGAAGGCCGCGCTTATCCACCTGACGCGCCGCATGGCTGCCCGGCTGGTGAAGGACCACATCTACATGTCGAACATCGCGCCCGGCGCCTTCCCTTCGAACATGAACAAGGTCGCGCGCGACATGGAAGCAGAAAGCGCTGCGGGAATCCCGAACAAGCGCGTTGGCGACAAGTATGACATGGGCGGAAGCGCGGTCTACCTCGCCAGCCGTGCGGGCGATTATACGGTTGGCGAAACGCTGACCGTCGATGGCGGGATCGTGAACGCGCATCTGCCGACCCACTTTGCCGATCCCGCCGGCGGTCGCTGATCACACCTTCTAGGGGGGACGAACATGGCGAAGCTTTCCGATCCACTCGTCCTTCCCTGCGGGGCGACGCTTCCCAATCGCATCGCCAAGGGCGCCATGACCGAAGGGATGGCGACGCCCGACGGTCGACCGACGCCTGAACTGGAGCGGCTCTACGGCATCTGGGCCGATGGCGGTTCGGGCATGCTGCTGACCGGGAACATCATTGTCGACAAGGACCACCTTGAGCGACCCGGCAACGTCATCATCGATCGTGAACCCGACGCGGACATGGCCGAACGCCTTGCCGCCTGGGCCAAAACGGGGACGCGCGCGGGCAATCACCTCTGGGCCCAGATCAGCCATGGCGGTCGCCAGACGCAGAAGCTGGTCAATCCTTCTCCAAAGTCTTCTTCCGACGTCGCGCTCGCACTGCCGGGCGGCCAGTTCGGCCAGCCCGTTCCGCTGACCAAGGAAGAGATCGCCGATCTCGTGCAGCGGTGGGCTGTGGCGGCCAAGGCCTGCAAGGAAGCAGGCTTCACTGGCGTGCAGGTGCACGGCGCGCATGGCTATCTCGTCTCGCAATTCCTCAGCCCACGAGTAAACCGGCGCGACGACGAATACGGTGGCAGCCTTGAGAACCGCGCGCGCTTCCTGCTCGAGATAGTTGCCGCTGTGCGCGAGGCGGTAGGGCCGGACTTCCCGATCTCGGTCAAGCTCAACAGCGCCGACTTCCAGAAAGGCGGTTTCGACTTTGAAGATAGCCTGCAGGTCGTCCAGTGGCTCGAGGCAGCCTCGGTCGACCTGATCGAGATATCTGGCGGCACCTACGAGCAGCCCAAGCTCATGGGCATCGAGGGCATGGAAGCCGAGGAAACGCAGAATGTCGCCCCCTCGACGGCTGCACGCGAAGCCTATTTTGTCGACTTCGCAAAGGCGATGCAGGATGCGGTTTCTATACCCCTGATGGTGACCGGCGGTTTCCGGACCCGCGCGGCAATGGAACAGGCGCTCGAAATGGGCGCCGCCGACGTGATCGGCCTCGGCAGGCCGCTCTGTGTCCAGACGGATGGGCCGAAGCGCCTCATGGAAGGCGCGACTGAGCTGCCGCGATACGAGGACCGCGTCGACCTGCTGCCGGGCTGGCTGGGTTTCCTGAAGCGATTCCAGGTCATCAAGGCTGTCAGCGGATTTGCCGGCATCTACTGGTTCTACCAGCAGCTCTGGCTATTGGGGCATGAGGGCCGGACCGACGAGAAATTCTCGGTCATGCGCGCGCTCCGCCTGGTGGAGGAGCGCAACAAGCGCATCATGGCCGAACGCCCGGCCTAGCTCATCAGTTCGCGCACGAAGGGGATCAGCCCCGTCTGGCGCTGGCGTTTCATCCGTTCGGCATCGAGGATTTCGCGCACCTTGGCGAAGCACTCGTTCACATCCTCGTTGATGACCACGTAGTCGTAAGCGTCCCAGTGGCTGATTTCGGCGCGGGCGCGCTCCATGCGGGCCTCGACGACTTCCTCGCTATCGGTGCCCCGGCTGCGAAGCCGGCGTTCGAGTTCGGCGATGCTGGGCGGAAGGATGAAAACGCGGACGACGTCTTGCTGGTCCTTCTGGAACAGCTGCTGCGTGCCCTGCCAGTCGATGTCGAAGAGGAAATCCTGCCCATTCTTCAACGCGGCACGGATGCGGCCCTTGGGGGTGCCGTAGCGATGGCCGAAGACATGTGCCCATTCGTAGAAGTCGTCCTCCTCGACCATTCGGTCGAACTCGGCGTCGTCGACGAAATAGTAGTGGATGCCGTCCTTCTCGCCGGGGCGGGGAGGGCGGGTCGTCACACTGACCGAGAGCTTGATCGCCGGATCGGCGTCGAGAAGCATGCGACTGATCGTCGTCTTGCCTGCGCCGCTGGGCGAGGAGAGGATGAACATCAAGCCTCGGCGAGCGAGGGCATCATCTTGGGTGTCGGTGGATTCGGCCATGAGCGCTGTTGGCGCATGGCGCGAGGGCGAATCAACCCCTCACGTGGAGGTTTTCAGGCGATGCTGTCCGGATCGGCTTGCTTGCGCAGCATCTTGCGACCCTTCCTGCGGGCCTGCCGGCGCGACTGGCTCCGGTCGAAGAGGACCTTGAGCACAAGCGCTCCTGTGACGGCGACCGCGCCCGGCACCGACTTGGTGGCGACCTTTGTTACGCCATAGGCAGCCAGTGTGTGGATGATCGAGCGGTTCTCGACCGCATCCTTGGCGAATTCCTTGCCGTACTGTCGTCCCAGGACCAGCTTTTCGAGCGTCTGGCGCGAAAGGCGGCCGACGCTGCGCAGCAGGATGTCGTTGATGATCAGATTGGTCGAGGGGTTGATGCTCGGCCCGGGCACCGGATCGGGCTTGCCCGGATTGTCATCGGTCGCGCGCTCGAGCGCGTCGGCAGCGCGGTCGGTGATGTGATTGGCTTTGTCTTCGGCCGAAAGACCCATGTCCTGCCCCCGTTTAGGCGCCAAGGATGCTTGCGCCTTCTAGTTCTTACGGCCGAAATCGACCGTGACGACGTTCGAGCCGTCTTCAGCACCTTCAACGGGTGCACGCTCGGCCTGTTCCTCGTCATTGCCGGCTTCATCGGTCTCGGCAGGGGCCATGTCGGCAACCGTCGCCTGGAACTGGAGGCCGAAATCTACTGCAGGGTCAACGAATTGGGTGATCGCCGCGTAGGGAATGTCGAGCTCTGCGGGGATCTGGTTGAACGAGAGGCCGACGGAAAAGCCGTCTTCGCGCACGTTGAGGTCCCAGAACTTGTTCTGCAGGACGATGGTCATCTCGTCCGGGAAGCGTTCGCGCAGGTTTGCGGGGATCGAAACTCCCGGCGCGTGGGTCTTGAACGTGATGTAAAAGTGGTGGGCACCCGGCAACTCGCTGCCGTTCTGCTCGATTTCGCCTAGCACGCGCCCGACAACCGCGCGCAGGGCCTCCTGCACGATCGTGTCGTATGGGATCAGGCTGTCGGGCGTTTCTTCGCTCATGCAATATAGGTGGAACTGCTTGGGGCCGGGGTCAAGCGGTTTAAGCTGGCCTTTACCCTGTCGAAAGCGGCAATTCCTTGCGCGCACGCGGAAGCCGCCTATAGGCAATCGCCATGCGTACAGGCCGTATCGAACGAAACACCGAGGAAACCAAAATCCTTGTCGAGGTGAACCTCGACGGGTCGGGCAGCTATGACATTGCCACAGGCATCGGCTTCCTCGACCACATGGTGGAGCAGTTTTCCAAGCATTCGCTGATCGACGTGACGATGAAGGTCGATGGCGACCTGCATGTCGACCAGCACCATACGACCGAGGACAGCGCGCTGGCGTTGGGCCAGGCGCTTGCACAGGCGCTCGGCGACAAGGGCGGCATCACGCGCTATGGCAGCGCCTATTCACCGATGGACGAAACGCTCGCGCGCGTCGCGCTCGATATCTCGGGGCGCCCCTATCTCGTGTGGAAAGCCGGTTTCAGCCAGGAAAAGCTCGGCGAATGGGATACCGAGCTGATCGAACACTGGTTTCACTCGGTTGCACAGACCTGCGGCCTGACGCTGCATGTCGAGCTGCTCTACGGCACCAACAACCACCACATCTGCGAAGCGATTTACAAGGGCTTTGCCCGCGCGATGCGGATCGCCTGCGAAGTCGACCCTCGCAAGGGCGGCGCGATACCCAGCACGAAGGGACAGCTTGGTGGCTGAGGTTATCGCGCTCGTAGACTACGGCGCGGGCAACCTGCATTCGGTACAAAACGCGCTGAAGCGGGTCGGGGCCAAGGTTACCGTGACCGCGGATCCCGACGTGCTGCGCGCTGCGGACCGCATTGTGTTGCCCGGCGTGGGGAGCTTCAACGCCTGCGCATCGGGACTGCGCGCCGAAAAGGGCGTGATCGAGGCGATGCGCGAACGGGTTTTCGTCGGCGGCGCGCCTTTCTTAGGCATTTGCGTGGGGATGCAGCTGCTCGCCACGCGCGGCCTCGAACATGGCGAGACAGCCGGTCTCGACTGGATCGAAGGCGAGGTCAGGCTGATCAAGCCGACCGACACCAGCGTGAAGGTCCCTCATATGGGCTGGAACGACGTGGCGATGACGCCGCATGCCAAGATGCACCGCGTGATCGAGCCGGGCGAAGCCTATTTCCTCCACTCCTACCACTTCCACGCAAGGAGCGGGCAGGACGTGCTGGCGATGACCGACCATGGCGGAGGGCTCGTCGCAGCGGTCGGCCGCGACAATATCCTCGGCGTGCAATTCCATCCCGAAAAGAGCCAGAGCTACGGGCTCACCCTCTTGTCCCGCTTCCTGGAGTGGAAACCGTGATCGTATTTCCCGCAATCGACCTCAAGGGCGGCCAGGTGGTGCGCCTTGCCGAGGGCGATATGGACCGCGCCACCGTCTATGGCGACGACCCCGCCGAGCAGGCCAAGCTGTTTGCCGAGGCAGGCGCCGGGCATCTGCACGTGGTCGATCTGGACGGCTCCTTCGCCGGTGCTGCGCGCAATCGCGCAGCGGTCGAGCAGATCGTCGAGGCCTTTCCCGGCCATGTCCAGCTAGGCGGCGGCATCCGCACGCGCGAGGATGTCGAGGGCTGGTTCGACGCCGGCGTTTCGCGCGTCGTCATGGGCTCGGCTGCATTGAAGGACCCCGAATTCGTCAAGGACATGGCGCGCGCTTTCGAGGGCGGCGTGGTCGTGGCGGTCGACGCGAAAGACGGGATGGTCGCGACCGAGGGCTGGGCGGACGTTTCCGACGTTCCGGTGATCGATCTCGCTCGCCGGTTCGAGGATGCAGGCGTTGCCGCGCTGCTCTTCACCGACATTGGCCGCGACGGCCTGCTCAAGGGCGTCAACCTCGATGCCACGGTCGACCTCGCGCGCCGTGTCGACATCCCGGTGATCGCCAGCGGCGGCGTAAAGGGGATCGACGACATCCACGTGCTAAAGCTGCATGCAAAGGAAGGCATCGAAGGCGTCATCACCGGCCGCGCGCTCTACGACGGGCGGCTGGACCTTGCAGCTGCGCTGGCAATTGCGGGGCGCGAGGAATGACAGTCCGTATCCGCGTCATACCCTGTCTCGACGTTGCCGATGGGCGCGTGGTGAAGGGCGTTAATTTCGTCGACCTCAAGGATGCGGGCGATCCGGTCGAACAGGCACAGGCCTATGACCGGGCGGGTGCGGACGAACTCTGTTTCCTCGACATTTCCGCGAGCCACGAAGGCCGCGGCACGCTGCTCGACATGGTCCGGCGCACGGCCGAGGTATGTTTCATGCCGCTGACTGTTGGCGGCGGTGTCCGCAGTGTCGAGGATGCGCGCGAGCTGCTGCTTGCGGGAGCCGACAAGGTCGCGGTGAACAGCGCAGCCGTCACGCGGCCCGAGCTCGTGCGCGAAATCGCCGACAAGTTCGGCAGCCAGTGCGTGGTGGCGAGCGTCGACGCGCGCGCCAAGACCGAGGGCGAGGGTTTTCGTGGCTGGGAAATTTTCACCCATGGCGGGCGCAAGCCGACCGGCATCGACGCGGTCGAGCATGCGATGAAGCTGGCCGAACTCGGCGCTGGCGAGCTGCTCGTCACCTCGATGGATGGCGACGGGACCAAGCAGGGTTACGACCTCGAATTGACGCGGGCGATCGCTGACAGCGTCTCTGTGCCCGTCATCGCCAGCGGCGGCGTGGGCACGCTCGAACATCTCGTCGAAGGCGTCACAAAAGGGCATGCGAGCGCCGTGCTCGCCGCCTCGATCTTCCACTTCGGCCAGCACTCGATCGGCGAAGCGCACCGCGCTCTGCGTGCGGCGGGCTTGCCTGCGCGCGGCTGATCGCTCAGACGGTGCCGATGGATACGCTTACACGCCTCGAAAAGACGATTGCCCAGCGCATGGTCGCCTCGCCCGACAAGAGCTACGTGGCGAAGCTCAAATCCAAAGGCCTTCCCAAGATCGCGCAGAAAGTGGGCGAGGAGGCGGTCGAGACCGTCATCGCCGCGATGGGCGACGACCGCGAGGAACTGGTTGCCGAGAGTGCCGATCTGCTGATGCACCTGCTCGTGCTTTTGCAGATTAAGGACATCCCGCTCGCCGATGTCATGGCCGAGCTCGACCGGCGCGAGGGCACTTCGGGCCTGGAAGAAAAAGCGAGCAGGAGCGAATAGATGCCGATCGATCCGACCCAGCCCTATGACGACGAGAACATTTTCGCCAAGATCGTGCGCGGCGAAATCCCCTCGACCAAGGTCTATGAGGACGAGTGGGCCTATGCATTCGAGGACATCAATCCGCAGGCTGAGGTGCATACGCTGGTGATCCCCAAGGGCCGCTATGTCAGCTGGGACGATTTCAGCGAAAAGGCCCCGCCCGAAGAGATCGCCGGCTTCGTCCGTGCGGTCGGCAAGGTCGCCCGCGACAAGGGGCTGGTCGAGCCCGGTTACCGGATGATGGCCAATATCGGCGCACATGGCGGGCAGGAAGTCCCGCACCTCCACGTCCACATATTCGGCGGCCAGCCGCTCGGCCCTATGATCGCGCGGCGATAGTTTCGTCGCACGCCAGACTCGTTTCGCCGCCGTTCATGTAGCCAAGCCGAAAGGCGGCTTTGCAGCAGAATCCGCGCTGCGCTAGAGCCTCGCCAGATGTCATTGCCCAATCCCCCCGACGGTATCATTGACGGCGACCGCCACCTCTATGCCGTGCGTGTCTATTACGAAGACACTGATCTTTCGGGCATCACCTATCACGCGAACTACCTGCGCTGGTTCGAGCGGGCCCGCTCCGACCTGCTGCGGCGGCTCGAGATCGACCAGCGTGCCGCGATCGAGGACGGCGGCGGCGCCTATGCCGTTTCCGAGATTAACCTCAAGTATTTGCGCCCCGCTAAGCTCGACGACGATGTATTGATCGAGACGCGCTGCACCGAGCTCAAGGCGGCATCGTGCCGGATGCACCAGAAGGCATTCCGGGGCGATGAACTGCTTGCCGAGGCGCACCTGCGCGTCGGTTTCGTTTCACCCAGCGGCCGGCCCATCCGCCAGCCCGAAGAATGGCGCGAGGCATTCGCGCGCTTCGTCAGTTCGACAGAGGATCGATGATTACACAGTCCCTTCTCGCAATCAGTGCGCCGACCAGACTCGACCCGCTCAAGCTTTTCTTCGACGCGGATATCGTGGTCCAGGCGGTCATGCTCGGGCTCATCCTCGCAAGCATCTGGGTGTGGATGATCATCGTTTCCTTCAGTCTGCGTATGCGCAAGCTTCGGGCGGCGACCCGCGACTATGAAAGCGAGTTCTGGCAGGCCGAAAGCTTCGACCGCTTCATGTCGGAGCGCGGCAATCGCGACATCCCCTCGGCGCGCGTGGCTCAGGCCGGCGTTTCGGAATGGCGCCGTTCGGTCAAGGCCGAGATCCGCGACCGCGAAGGTGTGCGCGGACGGATCGCGAATGCCATGGACAGCCAGATCGCACAGGAGGCCGACGACATTTCGGAGCGGCTGAACTTCCTCGCGACGGTCGGCTCGGTGGCGCCTTTCGTGGGCCTGTTCGGCACCGTCTGGGGCATCATGAACAGCTTCTTCCAGATCGGCGCGCAGGAATCGAGCTCGCTGGCGGTGGTGGCGCCGGGTATCTCGGAAGCACTCTTCGCGACCGCCATCGGTCTGTTCGCAGCTATTCCGGCGGTGATCGCCTACAACCGCTTCAGTAATGACGTTGACCGCTTCGAGAGCAGGCTCGGGCGTTTCTCCGACAAGCTGAACGCGAGCTTCAGCCGCCAGCTGGAGCAGCGCTGACATGGCGATGGCCCTCGGCTCCGGCAAAGGCACGCGCCGCCGCAGGGGACGCGGCGGACGGCGACCCATGTCGGAAATCAACGTCACGCCTTTCGTCGACGTGATGCTGGTGCTTCTGATCATCTTCATGGTCACCGCGCCGCTGCTGACCGCGGGCGTCCCGATCCAGCTGCCCGACAGCCGCGCCGATGCGCTGCCACAGGATGCGCAGCAGGTGTCGATCAGCATCGATAGCGAAGGCTATGTCTATATCGACGATACTCAGGTGCCCGTCGGCGGCTTGCCGGGGGCGCTCGAGGCCATCCCGCGCGTCGGTGAGGGTCCCGACATCACCCTGCGCGCAGATCGAAGCCTCGACTATGGCCGTGTCATGGCGGTCATGGGCGAGCTCAACCGTGCGGGCCTCAATCGCATTTCGCTCGTAACGAACAGTGGCGGGACCGGAGCATCGGTCAACGCCGGTTCACCTTCCGAGGAATAGCCAGTCAGCATGGAGAGGCTTGGCATACATGGAGATGAGCGCACGGGGCTGATCGTGGCCCTCGCGCTGCATTTGCTGTTGCTGGCTGCCATCACCATCCAGGCACTGTTTCCCGCGCCGCCCATCCCGCGAACCGAGCGTATGACGGTGAGCCTTGCGGAGGATGTCGGGCTGGAGGATACAGCGCCCGATCCGGTGCCCGAAAGCCGCGCAGCCATCGCACCCGAACTCGCCGATACGCCGGCTCCCGTTCCGGAACCGCTCGAAGCGCCGAGCCAGCCTGTCGTCCAGCGACCGTCGACGCGCGACGCCGCCCCGCGCCAGCAGATACCGCGCCGACAGCCGGAAGCGCAGCCCACCCAAAAGCCGCGTGGCTCGCTCATCGGTGACAACTTCCTTGCCGGGTCGGGGGGCAGCACCACGACGAACGAGACGCGCACGCCCGCATCGCAGATCGGTGCGAGCACCAAGGCATCGCTCGTCCAGGCCATCGCCCGGGAAATCAAGCCGCACTGGCAGCCTCCCGCGGGGCCAGATGTCGAGCAGATTACCACTTTCCTCCGCTTCCGTCTCAATGCCGACGGAACGCTCGCCGGCCGCCCCACAGTCGTGAGGCAGACCGGCATCAACGACACAAACCGGGCGCAGGCCAGTCGCCATGGCGAACAGGCCATCCGAGCCGTGCAACTGGCTGCCCCATTCGATTTGCCTGAAGAGTATTACGAGGCCTGGAAGGTGGTAGGACCCTTCGGCTTCGACTGGAGACTAGCACAATGAAAAAAGCCCTGATCGTGACGCTCGCATTCGTGGCAGCGCCGCTTGCCGCTCAGAACCAGGACCTGGGTGAGCCTATGGCCGAGGGCCAGGATGTCGAGACGATCGAGGAAGAGCAGGGCCTGACCGGCTCGGTCAGCTTCGAGGGTAATCTCGACGATCTGGGAATCGCGATCCCCGCCTTCGCGACCGACCGCAATACGGCCACTCCCGCAAATGCCAATGGCACTGAGGCTCTCGGCGTCGAGCTTGCCCGGGTGATTACGGCAGAATCTGCGTAACAACGGCCTCTTCAAGCCGACCGGCCCCGACAGCCTGCCGCGCCCGAGCTACGACAACATCACCGATCCGGTCTGGTCGACCTGGGGTGTGCGCGGTGCGGAGATGCTGGTGCACGGTTATGTCCGCGCGCGCAGCGACGATCGGCTGACTGTCGGCTGCTATCTTTACGACATGGCGCTGCAGCAGCGGCTCGTCGCCGAGGGCTGGGTGGTCTCGCCGGCCGACTGGCGCCGCGCGGCGCACAAGTGCTCGGACCTGATCTATGCGCGCCTGACCGGCGAAAGCCCGTTCTTTGACAGCCGTATCGCCTACATCGCCGAGACCGGCCCCAAGGATAACCGCACCAAGCGCCTCGCTATCATGGACAGCGACGGCGCGAACCACCGCTTCATTACCACGGGCCGCTCGACCGCGCTCACGCCGCGCTATTCGCCCGACTACAAGCAGCTGGTCTATCTCAGCTACGTCGATGGCAACCCACGTATCTACGTCTACGATATCGGCACCGGCCGCCAGACGCTGGTCACGCAGAGCGACAACCCGACCTTCGCCCCGCGCTGGAGCCCCGATGGCCGCTGGATCCTCTATTCGATGGCTGTGGGTGGGAATACCGATATCTACCGCGTATCGGCGAATGGCGGGCGCAGCGAACGCCTCACCGATACGCCCGGTATCGACATCGGCGGTTCCTATTCGCCCGACGGGAGCCGTATCGTGTTCGAGAGCGACCGATCGGGCAGCCAGCAGATCTACGTCATGGACGCCGATGGCTCCAACCAGCGCCGCCTGTCGTTCTTCGGTGGCCGCTCGGCGACGCCCGAATGGAGCCCGCGCGGCGACCAAATCGCCTTCACGCACATTGCCGGTGACTTCAACGTGGCCGTGATGAACCCCAGTGGTCGCGGTTTCCGCAAGCTGACCAACGGCTGGCAGGACGAGGCTCCGACCTGGGCGCCAAACGGCCGTATCATCCAGTTCTTCCGCACGGCGCGCAATACCGGTGCGACCTCGCTCTGGCAGGTCGACCTGACCGGCGATAACGAGCGTCGCCTGCCCACGCCGGTCGACGCTTCGGACCCGGCATGGGGACCGATCCTGCCGTAAAAGCATTCAAGATTTCGTGGGGACGAAAAAAGGGGGCGCACCCGAACTGTCGGGCGCGCGCTCCAAAAATCGGGGGCAAACCGATTTCCACCGCTGTTTATAAGGGGACAGCATCATGAATACCCGTGTTGCAACTGCTGTAATGCTCACCTCCGCTCTCGCCCTGGCAGCCTGCCAGAAGAAGGCACCCGAAGAGCTTCCGCCCGCACCGCAGGCCACTGCGACGCCGGCACCTGCCTCTACGCCGACCGGCCCTGCCGTCGGCAGCATGGAGCACTTCATGGCGGCCGTCGGCCAGGCGAATACAGTCGTCTACTTCGACACCGACCGTTACAACATCGATGCCGAAGACAGCGCCAAGCTGCAGACGCAGGCGCAGTACTTCAGCCAGTACCCGCAGGTGAACTTCACTATCGAAGGCCACACCGACGAACGCGGTACGCGCGAATACAACCTCGCACTCGGCGAGCGTCGTGCCAATGCGGCGAAGAACTATCTCGTGTCGCTGGGCATCCCGTCGAGCCGCATCCGCACCGTCAGCTTCGGCAAGGAGCGCCCGGTTGCACTCGGTTCGAACGAGAACGCGTGGGCACAGAACCGCCGCGCCGCGACGATCACCATCAACTGATCTGATGTGCTGGAGGGGCCTGCCTTGCGCCGCGCCCCTCTGGTTCGCTTACTGGGCGATGCTGATGTCGAACACCGCGGCGTGGTTGACGCGCGCGCTACGCTCTGCATCGGAATGGCCCATGCCCGCGAAACTGGTCGAAAGCGCGAAGATCGACATGCTCAGCACGGCGAGCGTCGCGGAAAGACTAAGCTGTTTGCTCATGACGGGACCTGTAGATCGCTATTCGTTAAACAATGTTTGCAATGCAACATTTCGATTTGAAACTGGTTCGCACAAGCTTGCACGACACGCCAGCATCCCTAGATTGACCGCGATGCCGGCTCGACCAACGACTTCTGGACCCGCAGAATATGCCTAAGGCCCGTCGTTCCAACGACTGGGGCTTTCCCCGCTGGCGTGGCTATGACGAGGGGCGCGAGGCCGCGACAGTGCGCCTGTGCGACCGCCACGGTTGTGAGGAGAAAGGCGATTGCCCGGCTCCGAAGTCACCCAACAGCCCGGAGCGCTGGTATTTCTGCCAGAAGCATGCGGCCGAATACAATTCCAAGTGGGACTACTTCGAAGGCCTCGACAAGGCGGAGAAGGAAGCGCGCGCCAAGTCCGAAAAGGCCGAGAATGCCGGCTATGCCGAGGCGCAGCATTATGGCTGGGGCGGTTCGGGAGACGGATCGCGCAGCGCGGACGAAATGCGCGCACTCGAAATCCTCGAACTGGAAGCGGACGCCGATTTCACCGCGATTAAGAAAGCCTGGCGGGTCAAGGCGAAGGCCGTCCATCCCGACAAGAAACCCGGCGACGAGGAAGCGGCCGAGCAATTCCAGAAGTACCAGCTGGCCTATGAAGTACTGAAATCGGCCGAAGAACGGCGCGAGTGGAAGGGCTGACAATCGCCCGCCTTGTCAAAAAATTCTCCGACAAGCATCCGTTAACCGCTTTTTTTAATTCTCGCGTATGTCTGGTCTCATCTCGGAGGCTTTATGCAGGTTCGTGCAAACAATCGACAGGGGACCAACATCGTCCTCAATTGCCGCGTCCCGGTTCGCAGGGCGCAGGCACTGCTTTGCGATATCTCGCATACCGGATGCCGGATCGAGCTGTTCGACTCCGCCGTCAACAAGGGCGCGACCATCTTTTTCGAGATCGACGAGAAGAACGAATTCGCCGGTCAGGTCGTCTGGGTCCGCGGTAACGAGGCAGGCATTCGCTACATGCACAAGCTGAGCCCGGCAGCCCAGCAGGTCCTCGAACTCGCCTAGGCGATCAGGTCGCGATCTTCGGATCGGGATTGTCGTTCCACCATGCCACATCGCTGAATGGCCTGAGGTCGAGCTCGTGCGTCCAGCAATTGCGCGGCTGGTTTGCGAGATGCCAGAAGGTCTCGGCAACGGCAGCCGGATCGATGACACCGTCCTCGCCTTTCGACGCCTTGTAGCCCTCGAAGCGATCACCCAGTAGCTTGCCCAGAGTGTCGGGCGCATCGACCGATCCGTCGACCACGATATGGGCGACATGAACCCCTTGCGGTCCGAATTCGGCGTTCAGCGTCTGGCACAGCATCCGCCTTCCGCCCATCGCCGCGGCATGGCTGTGCTGCCCTTCATTCCCACGCACCGCGGCGGTCGCCGAGGTGACGAGTATGTTGCCCTTGCCACGCTCGACCATGCGGGGTGTGACCGCATGGGCGAGGCGGAAAAGACCGAAGCAGCCAAGCCGCCAGCCAAGCTCGAAGGTGCGATGCGGCGTGTTCTCCAGCGTGCGGTTCCCGATCTGCGCACCCAGGTTGTAGAGCACGGTATCGATAGGGCCGATCTCGCTCTCGGTCCGCTCGACCAGCTCCTCGATAGTCCCGTCCGCCGACGCATCGAGCAGCGTGCCGGACGCTTTCCCGCCCGCGTCCTCGATCTGCGAGACCAGCTTCGCCAGCCCCTCCTCGTCGGACCGCCGAGCCAGAACGGCGTGGTAGCCACCTCGCGCGAACCGCGCCGCCGCGTGCCCACCGATGCCGGCCCCCGCGCCAATAACCAGGAATACCTTACCCGCCATGCCCGTCTCTCCTAGAGGCGGGAGACGATAGCCTCCGCCAGACGTTTCCCCAAGTCGGGTCCCTGCTCGGGATAGAGATAGGGCTCGATCGCCTCGGCCTCCATCACCGCGAGCTCGCCCGAGGGCAGCCTTGCCATGTCGATCCGGCAATAGAGCAGATCGTCGAAAGGTAGGGCCGCGACGACTTTCCGCGCCTTGTCCAGATCATGCGGTTCAGGATCGTAGTCGCGCTCATATCCTCCGTAGAGCGACTGGATACGGTATTCGCCGGGGCCTGCGCGTTTCGATACGCCGTGGCTGAATTCGCCGTCGATGAAGACGAAAGTGTATTCGCCTTCCTCGATGATGCTGGGGAGGAAGGGCTGAACCATGCAGGGGCGGCCCATTGTCCAGTCCTGCGCGGGCAGATTGTCGCGGCTGAAGCTGAATTGTCCGAGGCCGCCGGCCCCGACCTGGCGCTTCACGACCACGCGATCGGTGCCGAACCTGCCCATCGCCGCGACGATATCGCCCTGTCCGGCATCGTCGAGCCAGAGTGTCGGTACGGTGGCCGCTCCGCCTTGTTCGAGTGCGCGCAGATAGCGCTTCTCGCTGTTCCACCGCACGACCTTGGAAGGATTGCAGACCGTGACGCCGCGCTCTTCCAGCGCGTCCAGCTTGGCTAGGAACTCGCGGGGGTGATCCTGATAGTCCCACGCGGTTCCGAGCAGGACGAGCGCGATATCGGCGAAGTCCTCGATCGGCGCGCGCCAGTCGATCTCTATCAGCTCAAGCCCCGCCTCTTCGAAAGCGGGGCGCAGGGCATTCACCTCGATATCATGCTCGAAAGCATCACCCCGCCGGGGGCCGTCCCCCGGCAGGGTGTCTGCGCAAGCAAGGAAGCCTATGCGGGTCAGACTGCCTCCAGCGCCTGTTCGAAGTCGGCGATGAGGTCGTCCGGGTCCTCGATGCCGATCGAGATGCGCACGAGGTTGTCCGAAATGCCCAGCTCCGCGCGGCGGCCTTCGGCGACCGAGAGGTGGGTCATCGAGGCCGGATGGCTTGCCAGCGTCTCGGTGCCGCCGAGGCTGACCGCGAGCTTGGCGATCTTGAGTGCGTCGAGGAAGCGGAAGCATTCGGCCTCGCCGCCCTTCAAGAGCAGCGAGAAGGTCGAGCCTGCGCCCTTGCAGTGACGGTCATAGATGTCCTGCTGGCGCGCATCCTTGATCATGCCGAGATAGCCGAGGCCTTCGACCTTGGGGTGCTTGGCGAGGAATTCGCAGACCTTCTCCGCATTCTCGCCCGCGCGCTGCATGCGCAGCTCGACGGTCTCGAGACTGCGGCACAGCATCCATGCGGTGTTCGGATCGCAGATACCGCCCATGGTGTTGCGCAGCATGCGGATCGCATCGATGAAGCGCTTCTTGCCGGAGACGCTGCCTGCGACGAGGTCCGAGTGGCCGCCGACATACTTGGTCAGCGAGTAAACCACGAGGTCCGCACCGTGATCGAGCGGGCGCTGCCACAGCGGGCCGAGGAAGGTGTTGTCGATCGCGATCGAGCATTTGTCTGGATCGAAATGCGCATCGCGCGCTTCCTTGACCGCTTCGATATCGACGAGCGCGTTGGTCGGGTTGCCCGGGCTTTCGAGGTAGATCATCGGCACTTCGCCGCCCTGTTCCTCGGCGAGCTTCTTGGCTCGGGTCATCACCTCGTCGAGCTGTTCGCGGCTGGCGCCGGCGGGAAAGTCGATGAAGGTCACGCCGTACTTCGCCATGGTCTTGGCAATGAAGCCTTCCGAAGCCGCATAGAGCGGACCCGAGTGGACGATCACGTCGCCGGTCTTGCAGGCGGCGAGGAGCAGCACGGCAATCGCGGTCATACCGCTGGAGAAGGACAGGGCTTCTTCCGCACCGTCCCATACGGCGAGGCGGTCTTCGAGGATCTCCTGGTTCGGCGCGTTGAAGCGCGAATAGACGAGGCCGTCGGCGCCGCCCGGGCGCTTGCCGGTGATGCCTTCGAAGTGGCGCTTGCCGTCGGCAGCGCTCGGAAATGCGAAGGTCGAGGTGAGGAAGATCGGAGCCTTGAGGCTGCCTTCCGAAAGCGTGGGGTCGAAGCCGTGACCCATCATCAGCGTGCTGGGCTTCATCTCGCGACCGTTGATCTTGGGGATTTCGCGCTTGGGCGCCATGCGCGGCGAAGTGGGGTCGATATCCTTAGTGCTCATCTTGCGGAGCATCCTTCCTGCATAACGCTCCCAGGAAGGCGGGAGCCGATAGAACCGCCACGTGGCCCCCGTTCCTAACCTCCGCAGGAACGCCTCTCCACTGGCGGGATTGCGCCTCTCCCATATGCCCGCGCGGAGTTGGTTTCAACTGCGACGATCCCCACAGGGTGGAACACATGGAACACGGTCCTGGAGAGAAACCGCAGGAGGCGTGTGGGAAGTCCTTTTTCGAATGTGGATCAGATGGCGCAGGGCAGGTCATGGCCCACGCGATACCGCTTCGCTCCTAGGTAGGAAAACCGCGCGTCAGACGATCGCTGCGATGCCCCAGACGACCGCCACGATCATGAATATCCCGACCAGATCGAGCAGGAGGCCGGCCTTCACCATGCGCTCGATCTGGATGCGTCCGGTCGACCATGCGATGGCATTGGGGCCGGTGCCTGCAGGCAGCATGAAGCCCCAGCTCGCGGCAAGCGCGGCCGGCATGGCGAGCAGCACCGGATCGACACCGAGCGCGACCACCAGCGCCGCGACCACGGGAATGATTGCGCTGGCTGTTGCGACATTGCTGGCGAACTCGGTGATCAGCACCACCATGGCTACCACCGCGATCGCGACGAGGAACAGCGGCCAGGCCTCGAGCGGAAGCAGCGCATTGCCGAGCCATTCGGCAAGGCCGCTCGCGCCCATTCCCGCTGCAAGCGCCAAGCCGCCGCCGAACATCATGATCACGCCCCAAGGCGCGCGGTCGGCTTCTTTCCAGAGGAGAAGGGGGCGTCCGGTGCCGTCGGGCAGCAGAAACAGCGCGAGGCTTGCGATGATGGCGATCGTGCCGTCGGTCCACGATCCTTCGGGAAGGTAGGGCGCGACCAGCAGCCGCGTCATCCATGCGAGGAAAGTGATCCCAACGACCACCATGAGGCGGCGTTCGGGCGTACCCATCGGTGTCTCGTCCACGATGGCCGCACGCGCCGCCTCGACATCGAAAGGGTGGGCCGAGACGTGCTGTATCTTGGAGATCAGGTAAGCGGCGAGCGGCACCCCCAGAAATACGATCGGCAAGCCGTAGAGCGTCCACTGGGCGAAGCTGATCTGTGCGCCGATCATTGTGTCGAGCAGGCCGACGGCGATCGCATTGGTGGGCGAACCGACAAGCGTCCCGAGCCCGCCGATGCTCGCGGCAAAGGCAATCCCCATCGGAAGCGCTCCCGCGAGGCCCTCACGCTCGTCGGCGGCAAGGCCGGCACCAGCGAGCACGGCCATCGCCATCGGCATCATGATGAGTGCGGTGGACGTGTTCGATATCAGCATCGAGAGGATGGCTGCCGCAATCATGAAGGCAAGCAGCAATCCCGTCTGTCCGCCGCGACCGTGCAGAGCATTGAGGATCGCGAGTGCGAGCCTCTTGTGCAGCCCCGTCCGTTCGATGGCGAGCGCGATGAATGCACCACCCAGGAGCAGGAAAAGGATCGGAGAGTAATAGGCGCTCGCGGTCTCGCGCGCGTTCATCACTCCGGCAAAGGGCAGGACGAGAAACGGCATCAGCGCGGTCGCGGTGAGCGGCAGCGCCTCGGTCATCCACCATGCGGCCATCAGCACGACGAGCCCGGCGACGATCATCGCCTCGCGGCTCATCCCTGCTGGGAGCGGTACGAGGGTCGAGAGCAGGAGCGCGATTGCGCCCAATGCAAAGCCGATCGAACGGGCCGTCACACCAGCATTCCCTTCGCCAAGAGCCCGTTCCCCTTTGCCTGATCCGGCCTAACGCTTGGCCGCGACGCCGCCATAGATCGATCTTTCCGGAACGCCATCAGCGTTCTGATCGATGGCGGCATGGAAGATAAAGCCCGTCTCGCGCCCTTCGGGGCCGAAGTAGCCGCCAGCGATAGTGTACTCGGGCACGGCTCCCGCATTGAGGAAGCCAGAGTAGCCGGCGACGTCACCATTGAATTCGGTGCCGACCGTCCCCCGGATAGGCGTGATGGTCGATTGCACGCCGCCGGCGTCCTCGACCGTCAGGCTGATGTCGATAGTCAGCTCGCCGCTCTGCGTATTGCCGGTCAGCGTACCCGAACCGCCGATAATGGTCTTGAATTCCGACGGCGGAGAGCCGCCGGGTACCTCGTCGATCACGAAGCCGCCGATCCTGAGATCGGTATACGTGACTGTCGCCTCGGACGGCACGTCGTCCGGATCGGTCGGCACGCCGGAATAGCAACTCGTGTAGCCGGGCGGATTGGCGCCATCGAACAGCAGGGTGAATGTCGAGCGCATATACTCGAAATCGATGCCGGTATCGCTGTTGCGGAATATCTGGAAGCGGTTGAGGGGGCCGAACCCGCTCGGTTTTTCGTAGCTGTCCGAATTGGCGGTGGTGCTGACGAGATCGGCAGGGCCGAAAGTCTCGTTGCGTCCGATCCCGTCGTTCACCGTCCAGCTGTCGGTGCTCGCTGTGTAAGTGAGATTGCCGTTCCTGCCCATCTGGCGAGGGATGGCATTGCGAAGCGTGCCGATCGGCGAACCTTCGGCTTCCACGCAGGCGGTCGGGAAATCCTGGTCACCGGTCAGGTCGGCGAACTTGGTGTAAGTGAATGTGGGGCTCGGCGAGGGCGAGGGCGAAGGAGACGGGCTCGGTGCGGGACCTGATGTTCCCCCACCGCCAGAACCACCACCGCAAGCAGCCAGCGACGCAGCGCCGATGAGCGCTATCAGACTCGAACTGACTTTCATGAGACCCCCCCGAGCAAACTCCAGGAAGTCGATACTATGGCCCACCCGCTGAATTGCAAGCGGGCCTGCCCCTTCAGGTGACTGCCGCTCGGCCTCGCCTATTCGACCTCGCGACCAGGTTCGACCGCATCTGGGTTTTCCGGATCGATCACGATCACGGTGCCGCGTAGCTCGCCCTTCCTCCGCATGCGTTCGAGCTTGTCGACCTTCTCTTCGACCACCCGCGCAATGTGGTAGGGCACGCCGATCGGCGCGTATGGCGGCTCCATCGTGTCGACACCGGGCATGATCGGATCGAGGATGATGCCGGTCGGCTGGTATTCGGGCGCGCGGTCGCCGCGGGCGAGATCCGAAATGTCGTATTCGTAAATCGAGGCGCGGATCCTGCTGGTCCTTGCAATGTCCGCCTTCACGTCGTCGCGTGCGTAGGAGGACAGGTGCGCGCGCAAGGCCTCGTCTCCGTCGGTGAAGAAGAAGGGCATCGCCTCTTCGTAGAGACGCGAGATGTGGAGCGTCTTGCCGCGTTTCTCGACACCGCGCAGCGAGTTGACGAAATCGCGTGCAGAGCTTTGCAGCAGCAGGCTCACATTGTCGGCATTGAAGGCGCTTTTCTGGATGGTCGGTCCGCCGATCTCGCCGCGGAAGAAGCCGTAGATGACGCTCGGGTCGCGCCAGTTGGGATAGACGATCTGCGTCCTGATGTCCTTGAGGCTCAGCGCGACCCCGTCGACATTGAGGAACTTCGCCTCGTCCAGCGCGGCCCCGTTTTCGCCGATCCTGAGGTCCGAAGGTCGGCTGAGGGGATAGGCGAGGGCGAGCTGTTCGATCACCGCCACATTGTGGAGGTTGAGCCAGTAGGCGAGCTGTTCGTTGCGCGGGAGGCTGGCGATGTCCAGCTGGCTTCCCAGCGCCTCAAGTTCCCCGCGATAGGCGGTGAGTGCCTCGCGCTGCTCGTCCTCGAGGAAGGAGAAGCCGATGCGGTTGCCTTCGAGGCGCAGTCCGGAATCGTGGCCGAAGACGAACCGCGTCCCGATCTGCGGGATCACCTTGGGCATGATGCGCCGCTCGGACGGGCCCATGTAGAATACGAAATACTCGAGCGCCTCGTCCCAGGCGGCATAGTCGATACGCGTGTCGACCGTGTCCTGGCGTGGGGAAAAGCGGGACGCGATCGTATTGCCGGGATTGCTGGTCGACGTCGCCGCAGGCTGCGTTACCGCGAAAGCGCCGGCGCTTTCGGCAACTGCAGGCACCGAAGTGCCGGCCAGAAGAATAGCAAGCAGGGCTATCCGCATGTTCTCTCTCCCTGAAATATACGGGGAGAGAGTAACACTAACGGGCTAACCGGCCAAATACTGGACGCTTTTCAACTTATTCCACTTCGGGAGCAGCCGGCGGTGTTTCTTCCGAGCCGGTCGGCGGGAGCACGATGACGCGGCCGCGCAGCAGGCCTTCGCGGCGCAGCTTCTCGAGCTTCTCGCCGCGTTCGATCATGAGACGCGCGATCGAAGGGGTGATGCGCGTGCCCTGTGCGTTTCCGTCGCTCAGGATCGTACTGTAGATCGGCTCGCGCTCACCGCCGGCAAGATCGGCAACGGTGTCGACATAGGTGTTGACCTTGATGCCGGGCTTGCGCGCGATCAGGCCCTGGACCTCTTCTTGAGCATGGCGCGAAAGGTGCGCCTTCAGGTCTTCGCCCATCTGCGGGAAGTAGAACGGGGCTGCTTCCTCGTAGATTGCCGAGACGAGCAAATTGCTGCCGTAGGCCTCGACGCCGCGCAGCGAGTTCACGAATTCCTTTGCCGAGATGTCGAGCAGTTCGTTGATGTTCTGGCCGGTGTAGGCACGGCGCCAGATCGACGGGCCGCCGACTTCGCCGCGGAAAAAGCCATAGATCACGTCCGGGCTGTTCCAGTTCGGGAAGACGATCTTGGTGCGGATATCGCGCGGGCTCATCGCCACGCCTGCGACATTGATGAAGCGCGTGGTGTCGAGCGGGGTCTTGTCCGGACCGAGCTTGAGGCGTGAGGGCGAGGGTGCCGGATAGTTAAGCGCGATCTGCTCGATCACTGCAACATTGTGCAGGTTCATCCAGAAGGCGAGCTGCTCGTTGCGCGAGAGGCGAGTGATATCGGTTTCACTGGCAATACGCTCGAGGTCGCGGCGGTACTCGGCGAGCGGAGCGACCGCCGCCTCGTCGAGGAAGGAGAAGACGACGCGGTTGCCTTCGAGGCGAATGCGGGAATCGTGCCCGTAAACGCGGCGCGTGCCGAGATTGGCGTCGGGACGGCGCTCGCCCTGGCGGGTCGAGGGGCCCATGCGCAGCACCATGAATTCCAGCGCTTCGTTGAAGAAGCCGTAGTCGATCTGGGTGGTCTCGTCGGTTGGGCGCGGGACGAACCGGTCAAACTCCGCATCGGCGGCGGTGCCGGACACGAAGGCGGTCTGTTCGACCTGCGCCTGTGCGGGAGCGGCGCTGGCCAGTGCGGCAACCGCTGCCATAGTTGCGATCGAACGGAGTTTCATGATGCAGTCCCTGGTAAATTGCTGTGATTGCTAATGACGCAAGTAATTCAAATTGACGCGACGATTATACTTGGCCGTCTATAGGCCCTCAATGTGGCCTGCCGATGACTGGATGCATTTCGTCGATGCAGCCCAAGAACACATGACGTTCGTCGGACACGGCGGTTCCACTTCGGTTGCCGTAGTTTCACGCAAAAAGGGCGGACCAACAGGCCCGCCCCATAATCCATCTGGATTGGCCTGCGCTTACTTCGGCGCGAGAACCATGAGCATCTGGCGCCCTTCGAGACGCGGGAAGCTTTCCACCTTGGCAATGTCTTCCACGTCGTCGCGCACGCGGTTGAGCAGGTCCATGCCCAGCTGCTGGTGCGCCATTTCGCGGCCGCGGAAGCGCAGCGTGCACTTCACCTTGTCGCCGTTTTCGATGAACTTCACGACATTGCGCATCTTCACGTCATAGTCGTGCGTATCGATGTTCGGACGCATCTTGACCTCTTTGATGTCTTGGGTCTTCTGCGTCTTGCGCGCGAGGTTCGCCTTCTTCTGCGCCTCGTAGCGATATTTGCCGACATCGAGGAACTTGCACACCGGCGGGTCCGCATTGGGGCTCACTTCGACGAGGTTGAGGCCCAGTTCATTGGCCTGCTCGGTCGCTTCGCGGGTGTACATCACTCCAAGGTTCTCGCCTTCGTGATCGATCACGCGGACCTTGGGGACATTGATCATGTTATCGTAGCGCGGGCCGCTTTTCACGGGCATTTGCATGCTGCGCCGGGGTGGACGGGCTATGGGGCAATCTCCTGATTCTGCCGTTTTGTGTGGTGGCTATGTAGGGTGAAACACCGCAAATCGCTAGTGGCGAAAACTAGGCAGCCTTCCAAAGTGGGAAGCGGGCCAGTTTTCCCTTTGCCGGAACCACTGCATCGATGCGGTCGGCAGGCTGCAACGCCTTGAGAATTGCCGGGTCGGCGGCATTCATCCCGCCCGTATAGGCCCCGAAGGCAGGCAGGATCATGCGGCCCGAGGGCTTTCCGTCCGCGCCCTCGTTCGCGCTCACCACCGCGCAGGGGCGGCGGATCATGCGCTGGCGGACCTTTACCTGAAGGCGCGGGTGGTAGTGGCCCGAGAGTTCAGGGCGTGTCTCGCCCTTCTTGGCGCGGTGGCGCAGGATCGTTCCCCCGATCTCGAGCTCCTCGGCGAGTGTACCGCCGCAGCGCGCTTCCATGTCGGGATCGTGGTTTCCGGTGATCCAGACCCAGTCGACTGCCTTGGTCAGCGCCTCCAGCATCCCGCAGGCGTGCGGCTCCAGACGCGCCGACCCTTCCGAATCGTGGAAATTGTCGCCCAGCGTGATCACGCGCCGCGCGCCCGTCTCGCGGATGGCCAGCGCCACACGCTCCAGCGTCTCGCGGCTGTCGTAGGGCGGGATCATCTGCCCGTGACCCGCGAAAAAGCTGCCCTTCTCAAGATGCAGGTCGGCGACCAGCAGCGCGCGCTCGCGGGGCCAGTAAAGCGCACGGCCTTCTGTGAGGAGCCATTCCTCGCCAGCGAACGAAAGGGGAACCATGCGCCGCTATTGCCGCCTGCGCGCAGCAATGGCAAGGGCCTAAGCATGACCGACTGGACTAGCCAAACCGATACTGCCCGTACCTGGTTCGAAACACTGCGCGACCGCATCTGCGCGGAGTTCGAGAGCATCGAGCGCGAGGCGGGCAGCGATGCCGCGTTCCAGTACGACAGCTGGCAGCGTGAGGAAGAAGGGAATGAGGACCCGGGCGGCGGCACGCGCGGGTTGATGAAGGGCAAGGTGTTCGAAAAGGTCGGTGTCAACGTCTCGACCGTGCGCGGCAATTTCGCGCCCGAATTCGCCGGCTCGATCAACGGCGCTTCTCCGGAAAACCCCAGCTTCACCGCGACCGGCATCAGCCTCGTCGCGCACATGGCGAACCCGCATGTGCCGGCCGTCCATATGAACACGCGCTTCCTCACGACGCAGGCCGCGTGGTTCGGGGGCGGAGCGGACCTCAACCCGCCGCTTCCCTACGAGGAAGACACCGAGGATTTCCATGCGCGCTTCCGCGCGGCCTGTGCGGCGCACAACCCGACCTATTACGAACGTTTCAAGAAGTGGGCGGACGATTATTTCTACATTCCCCACCGCGGCGTGCATCGCGGGGTCGGCGGCATCTTCTACGATCACCTTGAGTGCGAGAACGAAGCCGCCTTCGAGCGCAATCTCGCTTTCACGAAAGACGTCGGCGGGGCCTTCCTCGACATCTTTCCGAAGCTGGTCCGTCGCCGGATGGAGAGCGAATTCACGCCGGAAGACAAGGCGCAGCAGCTCGAATGGCGCGGACGCTATGCCGAATTCAACCTCGTCTATGATCGCGGCACGCTGTTCGGCCTCAAGACCGGCGGCAATATCGATGCGATCCTGATGAGCCTTCCGCCCGAGGCGACGTGGAGCTGACTCCGGCTGACCGGGCCGCATTCGACGGCCGCCCGCGCGAGATCGATTACGCGCGTCGCGACACTCTGCATTACCTCGGCGAGTATCGCCGCGAGCTCCCCAACAGTCTCCAGCGAATGATGGAGAATGCCTACGATTGGGAGCATCTCCCCTTCGTCCATCCCACGAGCTTCGCGGATATCGAGCTGGTCGAGCAGGGCACCTGGGGCTGGCGCTGCAAGACCGCGCTGCCCGACAATGGCGGGATGCAGGCGGTCGAACTGCTCGTCGACAAGCCGCGACACTATTGGGCGACGACCGTTGTCGAAGGCTTCGGGCAGGGCGTCGAAATCCACACGCAGGCAAGCGAGAACGGCGACGACGGCATCGTTGTCTCGGTCAATTTCTACCTGCCGCAGCCGCCCGAAAGCGAGGCGCAGTCCGAGATGATACTCGCTGCTCTGCGCCACCAGTATGCGACGCTTTACGACGAAGATCAGGCGCTGATGACGGGAAGGCAGGATGCGCTAAACAAATTCCGCAATCGCGCTCAGACCAACGTGCCGGCGGACACCGTTCTTGCAGAGATCGCCGATCTGGATCGCGAGCAGCCCAACGGCGTCGACCATGATGGTGCGCCTCTCGTAATTCGCTGGCACGAGGGCGAGTGGATCGCCCATTCCGCTCTCTGCCCCCACATGCTCGGCCCGCTGGACAAGGCGCCTGTCGAGGATGGTGCGGTGGTTTGTCCCTGGCACGGCTATCGCTTCGCGCTTTCGAACGGCGAGGAAGTGCAGCGGCGCTGTGGCAAGCTGCCGCTTCTCGTCAGGCTGGAGGAGAAGGACGGCCGGCTGGTGACGCCCTCCTGACATGTCGGCGATTTGAAACCAAGATCGTTGCTGGGAGTATAGGCCCAGATGAATGCCCTCCGCGATCCCATCCGGTTGATACCCGTCCTGTTTCTGGGCGCGATAGGGCTGGGCACCTTGCTCCTCTGGCTTCCGATCGCAACCGCCGAGGGTACGCAGACCGACCTGCTGACCGCGCTCTTCACCTCGACATCGGCTGTTGCGGTGACGGGGCTCATTGTAGTGGATACTGCGACATACTGGTCCGCTTTCGGGCAGGTGGTGATCTTGTTGCTGTTCCAGATTGGCGGCTTCGGGATCATGACAGCTGCCACGCTCTTCGGCCTGATGGCAGGGCGCGGGTTCGGGCTACGCGAAAGGATGGCGACGCAGGTCGAGCGCAGCCGTCTCGACGTGGGCGATGCGCGTTCGGTGCTCAAGCTCGTGCTTGTCATCACACTGACGGTGGAAGCGGTGGTCGCGGCAATCCTCACCGCGCGTCTGATGCTCGTCTACGATCACGATTTGGGCGAGGCGCTCTGGCATGGCATTTTCCATGCCGTCAGCGCTTTCAACAACGCCGGTTTCTCCAGCTATTCCGACAGCGTGATGGGGTTTCAGGACGACGGTGTGATGCTTGTCCCGATCATGCTTGCCGTCATCCTGACCGCGCTGGGCTTTCCGGTCATGCAGGACCTTCGCCACCATGGCTTCAAATGGAAACGCTGGACGCTGCACACCAAGATCACCGTGGCTGGCACGATCATTCTTCTCGCAGGCGGGTTCTTGGCGATCCTGGCGATGGAATGGGACAATCCGGACACCCTCGGGCCCATGGGGGTTGGCGGCAAATTGCTCAACGCAGCGTTCCATTCGGTGATGCCGCGCACGGCAGGTTTCAACAGTCTCGATGTCGGCTCCTTCCGCGACGAGACGCTGATGACGAACTACTTCCTGATGTTCATCGGTGGCGGTAGCGCCGGTACTGCCGGCGGTATCAAGATCACGACCTTCGCCGTGCTGCTCGCAGTGGTCCTGTCCGAAGTGCTCCGTCGCCGCGATGCGGGTGCTTTCGGCAAGCGGTTCGGCCATGCGGTCGAGCGTCAGGCGCTTACCGTTATCGTACTGGCTGGCACGCTGATCTTCGCCGCAACGACATATCTCGCGATCATTACACCGCTGGCATTTGAGGACCTGCTGTTCGAAACCATTTCGGCTTTCTCGACCGTCGGCCTTTCGACCGGAGTAACCGGAGAGCTTCCGCCTGCCGGGCAGCTCGTCATCATAGCGCTGATGTTCATCGGCCGTGTCGGCACCATCACCGTTGCAACCGCGCTGGCCCTTGGCGGCCAGCCGCGACCTTACCGTTATCCCGAGGAGAACCCCATTGTCGGCTGATACACGCAACCCCGTCCTCGTCATCGGCCTCGGGCGATTCGGCGGCTCGGTCGCTCGCACGCTAGAGAGGATGGGGCACGAGGTGCTGGGCGCGGACACCGATCCGATCCTCGTGCAGGAACATGCACGCGACCTCACCCAGGTGGTCGAGGCCGACTGTACCGACTTCAATTGCCTGGAGAAGCTGGGCGCGAGAAGCTTTACCTCGGCCGTGGTCGGCATCGGTACCGATATCGAGGCGAGCGTCCTCGCTGTGCTGGCGCTATCGGACCTCGGCGTGCCCAACATCTGGGCGAAGGCGACCAATGAAAAGCATGGCCGGATCCTCGAGCGAACCGGTGCGCATCACGTGGTCTTCCCCGAAGAGAAGATGGGCGAACGCGTTGCGCGCCTCCTCAACGAGCGGCTGCTCGACTTCATCAGTTTCGGCGATGAATTCGCTATTGCAAAGCTTGCCGCGCCCGAACCGATCATCGGCGTGCCGCTGGTGACCAGCGAATGCCGACGCAAGTACGACGTCACGGTCATCGGCGTGAAGCGCGAGGGCGAGGATTTCATCCACGCGGTGCCCGACACGGTAATCATGCCGGGCGATGTGCTGGTCGTCTCGGGCAGGATCGAACGGATCGAAGCTTTCGCCGCGATCCATTCGGCGTGAGGTCGATCAGTTCTCGGGCGCGTAGACCCGGACCCAGTCAACCAGCATTTCCACCTCGCCGCGCTTGACCGCGTCGACCGTCTCCTGCGGGATGCCGTTGTACGGCTTCTCGATACCGTTCGTCTTGAACGGATAGGCGCCACCCATCGCGAAGTTGAGGATCAGGTACTTGTCGTTGTCGAAGCGCCAGTCGCCGTAGTTTTCGACCATCGGCTTGGTCGCGCGGTAGAGGACGTGGCCGTCGACCATGAAGTCGACCTGCTGGTCGGTCCACTCGACCGAATAGGTGTGCCAGTCGGTCACATCGAGGCCTTCGGGGAAGAAGAACTTGTTCACGATCGGTGTCTCGCCCGAATAGCCCGGGCCGTGGAGCGCCACGCCGATCCAGTCCTTCTCGCCGACGTATTCCATGATGTCGATTTCGCCCGTGTCGGGCCACTTGCCGTTGCCGAGCAGCCAGAAGGCGGGCCAGACGCCAACATTGTCGGGCAGCTTGATGCGCGCCTCGGCGCGGCCATGGGTGAAGTCGAACTTGCCCTGGCTTTCGATCCGGCCCGAAACGAACGGCGCGTTGCGCTCCTTCTTGGGATCGAAGCCCGGACGGAAGACCGGTTTCAGCACCAGAACGCCGCCTTCCGCACCCTCGACGCCGTCCTTGAAAGCGATGGTGGAGGGATCGTCGATATAGGCCTGCTGCTCGTTATTGACCCAGAAATCGGTGCCGATGACGATCCACTTGTCGCGGTCTAGCGCGCCTGCATCGAATTCGTCGGCAAACAGCAACTCGCGCTCCGGCGTCATGGCGTCGGCCAGCGCATCGCCGACAGCGTGGTCATGCGCCGAGGCAGCAGTCCCAAACGCAAGGGCGCAGGTCAGGGCAAGAGTCGAAAAGCGGTTCATCAGGGCCTCTCCGGGTCGTTGTGAACGTTATCAATACGCAATGCGGCGCATTTTGAAAGTCCGTGGGTAGGTATTCAATGCTCAGGGTAGAAAGCGGTGCCGGGATGGTCGATAGAGCGCGGCGAGTCAAAATCGCATCGCCTGTCAGGGGCGAGCCATCAATCGGAAAGAGAACAGCCATGCGTCGCCCCGTTTCGAAAGTGGCCTCCGGCCTTGCCCTCCTGCTAGCAACCGCCGCCTGCACGGGCTCGACGAGCGAGCCGGTCGTCTCGACCGCCATCCCGGAGCCGATGGTCTCTCCAATCCTGACGGGCCCCGAAGCGCTCGACACGCTGACCTACGCGCAGCCGCAGGTCGCGCGCGTCACCCATGTCGCTCTCGATCTCGACCTCGATTTCGACGCGAAGCGCGTCACGGGTGCCGCCGAACTTCGCGTACTTGCCGCGCCGGGCGCCGAGAGCCTGGTGCTCGATACAAACGGCCTGGAGATCGACCGTGTGACCGATGCTTCGGGCCGCGCACTCGAGTTCGAGATCGGCGAGGCGGCAGAGAGAGGCGGCAAGGGCGCACCGCTCACCATCGAACTGGATGGCGCAAGCGATGTGAGGATCGAGTACCGCTCGCCTGCCGATGCCGCGGCGCTGCAGTGGCTCACGCCCGAACAGACCGCGGGCAAGGTCCATCCCTTCCTCTTCAGTCAGGGTCAGGCGATTCTCAACCGGACATGGATCCCGACGCAGGACAGCCCCGGAATCCGCCAGACCTGGGAAGCGCGCATCACTGCTCCCAAGCCGCTCGACGTGGTGATGAGCGGCGTGGTGCAGGGCGAGCCCGAGGACCTCGGTGACGGTCGCCGTGCATTTACATTCGTCATGGACAAGCCCGTCCCGCCCTATCTCATCGCGATCGCGGCCGGCGACATCGACTTCCGCGCAATCGGCCCGCGTACCGGCGTCTGGGCGGAGCCTTCAGTGCTGCCGCGCGCCTATGCCGAAGTTGCCGATACTGAGGAAATGGTGGTCGCTGCCGAGGCGCTCTACGGCGAATATCGCTGGGGCCGCTACGACATGATCATCCTGCCGCCCGCTTTCCCTTACGGCGGGATGGAGAACCCGGTGATGACTTTTCTCACGCCCACCTTCATCGCGGGCGACCGCTCGAACAACGGCCTCGTCGCGCACGAGCTGGCGCACAGCTGGTCGGGCAACCTCGTCACCAATGCGGTGTGGGGCGACAGCTGGCTCAACGAAGGCGTCACCACCTATTTCGAGAACCGCATCGTCGAGGCGGTCTACGGAAAGAAGCGCGCCGAACAGGAAGCAGCGCTGATGTACGCCAATATTCAGGAGGTACTGGCCGAGGTCGGAGCGGATGCTCCCGGCACGGCGCTTGCTACCGATGGCGAGTACCAGCTCGGCAGCGCGATCGCATACGACAAGGGCGCCTTCTTCCTGCGCACGGTCGAACGGATCACGGGCAGGGAGCGGTTCGATGCATGGCTACGCCAGTGGTTCGACAACCACGCATTCCAGCCCGCGACGAGCGAGATGTTCTACGAGGACATGATGGCCAATCTCGTGGCCAGCGATGCAGAGGCCGAGGCGCTGATGCTGCGCGACTGGATTTTCGCGCCGGGTCTTCCCGGAAATGTCGCCAAGCCCGATCCGGCTGCCTTCGCCGAAGTCGATGCAGCTGTGTCGCAATATTCGACTTCGGGCCACATGCCCGCAGCCTATGCGGGCTGGACGGCGGCCGAGCAGATGCGTTTCCTCGACAACCTGCCGGCAGAGCTTTCAGCAAGTCAGCTATCGGCGCTCGACCAGGCGCTAGGCCTGTCGCAGACCGGCAACAACGAGATCCTTTTCCTGTGGCTCGAGATGGCGTTGGAGAACCGCTACGAGCCCGCCGTTCCGCAGGTCGAAAGCTTCCTTGCCGAAGTAGGCCGCGCCAAGTTCGTCCGCCCGCTCTTCGCCGCTCTCTGGGACCAGGAAGAGTGGGGCCGCCCGATCGCCACGCGCATCTATGCGAAAACACGCGACAGCTATCACGCGGTGACGCGCGCTGGTGTCGACCGGGTGCTCGCCAGCGATTGATTGCGCGCGCTGCACAAATGCGTGCAGCGCCTGCGATTGCCGGAAGGCGCCAGAGCCGGTACCTCCCGTTTGACAAAACAGGGAGATAGCTGGTGGCGCTTTCCGTTCGGGCACTTGGCGGCAAGGCCGCGCTTTTCCTCGTACCGCTTCTCGCGATCCTTGCCGGGCGGTTTGCTACCCATACAGCGCTCGCCGCCGAACACCCGCGGACTGCCGCCCTCCTTTTCCTCTGGCTCTGCGCCGACGCATTGGCGCTCGCGCTGATCGCCAAGACGCCGAAAAATCGGCCAGGCGTTCGCGCGCTCCTCGGTGCGCTGGCCGCAGGATGCATCGTGGCAACCATCGGTGCTGCGACGCCGGTTCGCGAGGCGCTTCTCGATATGCATGCGGTTGCCATGGCCATGGGGCTTACCTTGCTGGCGTGGCTCGGCTGGAGCGCTTCGGTCCTCGTACGTGATCTCAGGCGAGGCCAGTCGCTCATGGCCGTCGCAGAACAGGTATTCCCGCCGCAGCTGGTCGTGTTCGCCGCGAAGGAACTCGCAATGCTCCGCCTCGCGCTGCTGCGCTGGGGCGAGGCGCCCGATGTCCCCGCAGGTGCGCAGGGGTTTGCCTACCACCGCGTCGTCAATCCGATGATCGCGACCTTTCTCGTGCTCCAGCTGATCGAGATCGTCGTCGTCGACTTGCTCGTCAGTCACTGGAGCGAGACAGCTGCTCTGGTGCTGCTCGCGCTCGGCATCTGGGGCGCGCTGTTCATCGTTGCACTGATGAAGGCTTTCCGCCTCTACCCGATCCTGCTCGAGGCAGGCCACGTGCGGGTGCGATCGGGCTGGCTGATCGACATGCGCGTTCCCCTCGACGCGATCGAGGCCATCGAGCCTTCGATCAGCGATGCCGAGACGAAACGGCCCGAGGTGCTGAACGCCGCGATCCTGTCGCACCCCAACATAATCCTGAAGCTCAAGCGCCCGCTCGACCATCATGGTTTCATGGGCCGCACCCGCTTGATCGAGCGCGTTGCCTTCCGTCTCGACCAGCCAGCACCGTTCATCGAAGCGCTCGAACAGAAAATCTGAGATTTTTGCGTTGCATTGCAGCACGCTTTGGCCACATCGTGGCTGAGAGATGCTGCGCCAGTACGAACTCGTAGAACGGGTCCTCGATTACGACCCCGACGCCGACGAGGCGATGCTGAACCGTGCCTATGTCTACACGGTGCAGAAGCACGGCACGCAGACCCGCGCCAGCGGCGACCCCTATTTCAGCCACCCGGTCGAAGTCGCCGGCCTGATGACCGACCTCAAGCTCGACCAGGAAACCATCGCCACGGCGCTGCTCCACGACACGGTCGAGGACACGCTCGCCACGATCGAGGACATCGAGGCCAATTTCGGCAAGGACGTCGCGCGGCTGGTCGACGGCGTGACCAAACTCTCGAAGATCGAGCAGATGCCCGAGAACGAGCGTGCGGCGGAGAACCTGCGCAAGTTCCTGCTCGCCATGAGCGAGGACATCCGCGTGCTTCTGGTGAAGCTGGGCGACCGGCTCCACAACATGCGCACGCTGCACTTCATCAAGAAGCCGGAAAAGCGCCAGCGCATCGCGCGCGAGACGATGGAGATCTACGCGCCGCTGGCAGAGCGCGTCGGCATGTACGAATACATGCGCGAGATGCAGCTGCTCGCCTTCGAACATCTCGAACCCGAAGCCTTCGCCACGATCAACAACCGGCTCGAGCAGATCCGCGCGCAGGATGGCGGACAGGTCGATGCCATCGCGCTCGACATGAAGCACGCGCTCGCCAATGCCGGCCTCAGTGTCGAGGTCACGGGCCGCGAGAAGCATCCCTATTCGATCTGGCGCAAGATGGCCGAACGCCACGTCAGTTTCGAGCAGGTGACCGACATCATGGCCTTCCGCGTAATCTGCGACGATGTCGCGGATTGCTACCGCGCGATGGGCGTCCTGCACACGACGTGGCAATTCCTTCCGGGCAAGTTCAAGGACTACATCTCGACGCCCAAGACCAACGGGTATCGCAGCCTTCACACCTCGCTGATCTACGGCAAGTCGATGCGTGTCGAGGTGCAGATCCGCACCCGCGAAATGCACCGTACCAACGAGTTCGGGCTGGCGGCGCACTGGGCCTACAAGCAGGACGAGCGGCCCGATGGCCAGGTGGGCTGGCTGCGCGACCTGATCGAGATCGTCGATGCGAGCCACGATCCCGAAGAGCTGCTCGAACACACGCGCATGGCGATCTACCAGGATCGCATTTTCGCCTTCACGCCAAAGGGCGCGCTGCACCAGCTGCCCAAGGGTTCGACCGCAGTCGATTTCGCCTTCGCGGTGCACACCGATCTCGGCGCGCAGACCGTGGGCGCGAAGATCAACGGGCGCCACATGCCGCTGCGCACACAGCTCGGGAACGGCGACGTGGTGGAGATCATCAAGGGCAAGAATGCCGAGCCGCAGATGAGCTGGCTGGGATTCGTCGTCACCGGCAAGGCACGCGCCTCGATCCGCCGCGCGGTGCGGCTGAAGGAACGCAGCGAGATCGCCGATCTCGGCCAGAAGCTCTATGACGAGATCGTCACCCGGGTGCCTGCACGGATCGGCAAGAAGGCTCTCCGCGATGCACTGAAGCGGCTCGAGATGGAGGAGCCCGAAGATCTCTTCTACGCCATCGGCGCTGCGAAGATCACCGACCGCGCCGTGATGGAAGCGCTCGTTCCCGGCTGCACCGAGGGCATGGCCGACGAGGACGACGAGTGGCTGCGCAGCGGCAAGAGTCTGTCGATCCGTGGGTTGACGCCGGGTGTGGGCTACACGCTTGCAGAATGCTGCCACCCCGTGCCGGGCGACCGCATCGTGGGGTTACGCCAGCAGGACAAGGCGGTCGAAGTGCACGCGATCGATTGCCACAAGCTTGCAACGGGCATCGATAGCGACTGGCTCGACCTTTCATGGGGTCGTCGCTCGCGCGGGGCGGTGGGCCGCCTGCGCGTGACGCTTTACGACCGGCCGGGTACGCTTGCCGAGATGGCGGGCATCTTCGCGCAGAACGCGGTGAACGTGAAAAGTCTCGAGCAGACCCAGCTCGACCATCCCTTCACGACTTATGAGGTCGACCTCGAAGTACAGGACCTCGCGCACCTCACCCGTATCCTCAGTGCGCTGCGCGCCAGCGATGCCATCGCACAGGCAGAGCGCGCATGAGCCTTCTCACCGGCATCGACCATGTCCAGCTCGCCATGCCGCATGGCGGCGAACCGCACGCGCGCGATTTCTGGGGCGGCGTCATGGGCCTCAAGGAAGTCGCCAAGCCCGCGCATCTCGCCCTCAACGGCGGTTGCTGGTTCGAAGGCGAGGGGATCACGATCCACTGCGGCGTGGAGGACGCCTTTCTTCCCGCGCGCCGCGCACACCCTGCGCTGCTGGTCGAAAACCTCGGCGCGCTCGTGGCGAAGCTCGAGGCCTGCGGTGTCGGTTTCAAGAAAGGAAAGCCGCTTGAAGGATACCGCCGCGGCGACATCCAGGACCCTTTCGGCAACCGCATCGAACTGATGGAAAAGCTCTAGAGCAGCTTGAGCTCCAGCGCGACCGGATCGCCTTCCGCCAGGTCCTCTGCGCGCATCACTTTCTTCGAGACAAGCAGCACCCATTCGGATTTCTCGCGCTGCGGGAAGACCGAGGTCTTCCATGTCGTGCGACCGACGCTGGCCATGACTTTCACCGAGCCGAAGCCGCGCTGCGTGCCGAATTCGAGCCGGTGCATCAGCGCGTGCGCCGCGATAGCCTCGGCCTCCTCGTCGGTTATCGTCACGAGATGATAGGTCCCGCGATCCCCCTGCCAGCGGCGCAGGGGGAGGGTGCAGGACAGGCTTTCGCTCACTCCGCGACCCGGCGGATTGGCACAGGAATGTTGCAGATGTCCGCGCCGCCAGCGGATACGTTGAAGAAGGGATCCCGCCGGTTGGCGCGCGCAACGGCATAGGCCGCGAAGGTCTTGCCTCCGGTGTCGAGATATTCGAACACCGGACGCTCGTCCTCGGGCAGGTCGCTCGCGACGCGGACGGTCAGGATCGGCGTACGCCGGCTCTCGTCCTCGTAGAAGCCGAGCACGCCCTTGCCGCGGGGAAGCGAGGAAAGGTGTTCGATCCCTTCGACTATCCGCCCGACGAGCGCGATGTTGCGATCGAGATGACGCGGGGCATGACCGATGACCGTGTAGAGTTCCGCGCCGGTCCCCGCATCGGGCGAGAGGTTTCGGCCCACGCCGACCATTCCGTAGCAGTGGACGGGCCAGCGAGTGATGACTCGGGTGTCATCGGATATCTGGAGGCCGACCGGCCAGCCGCGATCAAACGTGGCGCTATCGGCATAAACATCGAGTAGATCCGGCTTCGGGTGCCAGAGAATGATCCTTCCTGAATCAGCAGCGGCCGCGCGGTGGGCGTCAACGTATTTCTGTTCATCCGTCTCCAGCAGTCCCTCGGGCAACTCCTTGGGCGGACCGTCGCTTTCCGGATTGTCGTAATTCGCATCGCCCCACTGGACGACGTAATTGTCCTGCACGCGGTTGACGGTGATGTCGTCATACCAGCCGCTGCGCGCGAAGGTGCGGATGTTCGCAGTCCATGCCTCGCTAAAGGGCGCGGGCATCAGCTGGATCACGACCTTGCGCTCGTTGCCCTCGGCGTCCGGAGCCAGCGTCATCACCAGCAGATCCTCGGGCGCTATCGGCACCCATTCTTTCGCCTCGGCCTGCTCGACGATCTGGTTGGGACTGGGCGCGGCTTCGCCTTCATCCTGTGCGGCGAGGGGGGCGGCGAGGGCCAGCGCAGCGGCCAGCGAAATCAGGTGCTTGGTCATGGACAGGGACACTGCCAGTGCTTTGCCCAAAGAAAAACCCCCTCCCGCGCGTTTTGAAGGGCGGGAAGGGGTTCTGTAGCGGTGTTCGCAGGGAATGCCATTCCGCGCAGCACCGCGACCTCTGCAGGCTTAGCATAATTACGCAAAGACTGTTTAGCCGGTTCCCTCGGTTCGTCGCAAACTCCCTTTGCGAGTACCTACCGCGGCGCCCCCGCAATCCGTCATCGTCACTATCAGATTGTTAACCATATCCTGCGATGTGGGTAAGGATATGAAGACGGGTGCACTTCTTCAGCGACTTTTCCCGGGCGGCCATGCCGTTTCCCGAAGCGTCGCTGCTGCCGTTATCACCGGTGCCATTTACGGGCTCTCGGCCTTCGCCGCACACCGCTTCCTGCAGGACGGCGAATGGATCACAGCGTTCTGGATCGCCAATTCCGTAGTCGTCGGCTCGCTTATCTTCTCGCTGACCCAGCTAAGGCGCCGTGCGGCGCAGGAGATTGCTGCGGAACACGCGCGCGCCGATGCGGCGGTCGAGGCGAAAGCTTCCTTCCTTGCCGACATGAGCCACGAAATCCGCACGCCGATGAACGGGGTGATCGGCTTTACGGAGGTGCTGCTCGCAGGCGATCTCGACGAGGAAAAACGCGGCAATCTGGAAATGCTGGCCGATTCCGGTCGCGCCATGCTCGCGCTGCTCAACGACCTGATCGACAACGCGCGGATCGAGGCCGGGCAGGTCCACGTAGCGTCGGAAAGCTTCGACCTGCGCCAGAAGCTCGCTGCAGCCCTCACGATGATGACGCCGGTCGCGGCGCGCAAGGGCGTGGCCCTCGAGCTGGCAGTCGAGGACGATGTGCCCGAGTGGGTCGAAAGCGACCCCACGCGCCTGCGCCAGATTATGCTAAATCTCGTCGGGAATGCGGTAAAGTTCACGCATAGCGGCAGGATCGATGTCACCGCACGTGTTACGGACGGCGGCAAGGCCCTTTGCATCGCGGTAACCGACACCGGCATCGGGATCGCCGCCGACAAGCTCGACCGCATTTTCGAGAAATTCACGCAGGCGGAGAACGACACCGATCGCCACTATGGCGGCAGCGGACTCGGCCTGACCATCAGCGCCCAGCTCGCCGAATTGCTTGGCGGGACCATTTCGGTCGAGAGCGAGCCGGGCGTCGGCTCGACCTTCACGATCACCCTGCCGCTGACAGTTGCAGAAGCACCCGAAAGCGTGGACCACGAGACCGCACAGGTCGATTTCGTACCCGCCAGGATGCAGACAGCGCGCATTCTCGTCGCCGAGGACGATCCGGTGAGCCAGCAGGTCACACGCGGGTTGCTCCAACGTTTGGGATATTCGGCAGAGATCGTCGCAGATGGCAGACAGGCAATCGAACACGTCCGCCGCGCCGAGCAGGTGGGCGAGCCCTTCGACCTCGTCCTGATGGATCGCCGCCTTCCCGTCATCGACGGATTTGCTGCTGCGAAAGCCATTCGCGAGGCAGGGATCGGGGGCGAAAAGCTGCCGATCCTCGCGCTTTCCGCAGATGTCGGCATTGATTCCGCAGCCCATAGCCGCGCTGCTGGAATGCAGGCCTCGCTGGCCAAGCCGCTCGAGCTCCAGGCGCTGGCCGCCGCCCTCGACACATGGCTCAAGGCATCGCCGGCACCAGAGACCGCAAAGCCGGTTGCGAGGCCGAGCGCCGGCCTTTCGCGCCGTTTTGCGGAGCGCAAGGCGCTAGCGCTCATGGCCATCGACAAGGCCGTTGCATCCGGCGAGCTCGAAGGCTGCTCGCTCGAAGACCTGACCCGCCAGCTGCACCAGATTGCCGGTGTCGCTTCCTTCTTCGGCGAGGCCGATCTCGGGACGCGCTGTAGCGAGCTGGACAACCGCCTGAGGACATCGCCCGAGAGCGTCGATGTCGAACAATTGGACAATCTGCGCGTGTTGCTGAGCGCCTGAGGCGCGCCGCGCCGAAACTTTCCGGAGTATCCCACCTTGAACGCCGCCCGTATCATCGCCCTTCCGGTCATCGCAGCGAGCCTGCTCGCCAGCGAGCCCGCGTTTGCCGACAGCGAATTTACCGGCTCGGTCTCGACGCGCGGGGTGGCCGCAAAGCGCGACATCCTCCAGAACGACGAATTCGACAGCTCGGGCTTCGGAGCGGACATGTCGCTGCGCGGGGAGAAGGATTTCAACATCCTGCGCTTCTGGGCCAAGGGTTCGGCCGGCATCTTCCAGTATCTCGACCAGGAGCGCGAGAACCGCCAGGTCCTGCAAGGCGAGATCGGGATCGCGCGCGATTTCGGTGAGGATCTCGAGATCTCGCTGCGCGGTGTCTATTCGCAGAACCTCGTCTTCGTCGAAGCCCTGTCGGCCGACCAGCAGCGCGCCCGCGCGCAGGTGAAATGGGAAGCCGACGGCAACCGCTTTCAGGCCTATGGCGAATATCGCAAGCGGCAATACGACCAGCTTAGCCCCGCCGATGGCACGGGCACGCGCTTCGGCGGGCACTACAACCGCCGTCTCGGCTCCTTTCACTGGGTACGTGTCGGCGGCTTTGCCGATACCATCGACAGCACGGACGACGAGCGCGATTACAACCGCATCTCGGGTTCGGTCGAATACAGCCACCCGGTCAGCCGGATGTTCCGCGGGCGCGCCAGCGTCGACATCCGCACTTGGAAGTTCCCCGGCCGCATCGCACGGGGCGACGCCACGGGTGCGACGCGGCAGGACAATGCGATCACGCCGCAGGTCGGCGTCGATTACGGTCGTGCGACCGGGCTCTTCGGGCGCGCTCGTGCCGGATATGAAATGCGTACGAGCAATGACGAGCGCTTCGACGGTAATACGCCGCGCCTCTCGATCGAGGTCGGCTACCGCTTCTAGTGCCGGCGCCTATCCCTTGCGCGTGAAGCGTGCCGGCAAGACGCGCAGGCGATTGCCGGTTTCGGTCAGCCAACCGCTCAGCCAGCCACCCTTCTGCCTAATCGTCAGGCGCTTCAGCTCGAGCGCGGCGCGCGCACTACTGATCTGCTCGGCCATCACCGCGCGATAGACCCGCTCCGCTGCCTTGCGCCTTCGGATGGCGTCGCTCGCATCGAGGAAGCCCTCGCTGAAATCGGTGAGCCACGAAGCGATCGAGCCGCCTTTCTTCGTTTCGTCCTGGTCGGAGCGGTTCTCGAAATCGGCTTTCCGGCGGCTGAGCTGGTCGTCCATCCGCTCGACAATCGCGGAAAGCGAGCGCGCGGCGCTCGCATCGGTGATGGTCCCGCGCGCCTCGACCTCGGCGACGGTCGCGCGGACTTTCGCCTCGGCGAGCGCATTGAATTCCTGAAAGCCCGAAAGCGTCTGGAGGCCTGCCTCGACGGCCCCCGGATCGTCTCCCGCCAGAGCCTCGCAGGCCGTATGGACGGCGTCCCAGGCCTGCCATGTGTAGACGAAGTCGAGCCCGGTGCCCTTGATGTTCTGCAGGCCCATGATGCGGTTGTGGAGGCCGGGAGGTGTCTCGCGCGCGATCTGGCGCACCAGCGTATCGCCCTTGGTGTAATAGTCGCGGACCGGCACGAGGCTGGAGAGAAAGCGTTCGCGCAGCACGTCGCGAAGCCTTGCATGCAGCGCATCGAGGTCCCCGTCGAGCATGCCGCGCAGCGCAAGGCAGGTCTCGAGCCGTTCGTCGAGCGATGCGATGTGAGCCGCCATGCGCGCAGCGCTGTCGGGGGTGAGCTTTTCGGCGAGCGCGGCGTCAAGGTCGCCCTTCTTCCATGCAGCGATATAGGCCGCGGTATCGTGCTCTCCCTGCTCGATCAGCATGGCGGTGAGGCGCCACTCGATCTCCTTGCGCGAGCGCGGGATGCGATGTCGCTTCATCAGCGCATCGAAGGCTTCTTCCTTGCCGCCCTCGGCGGCGGCAAGGTCGATTGAGGCGGCGTAGTCGTCCCACTCCTGGTGGATGAAATCGAGCAGGCCCTCGATATTCGATCCGATGAGGAAGTGCCGGTCCGCGCTGATGTCGTTGACGATCATGCTCGCAAACACGCGCGAGCGCGGCACGCGGTCGGCGCGGTTGTTGACCACCGTGGTCACGAACACGCCCGGATCGCTCGAGAGATCGTGATCGGCAAAGCCCATCCGCGTCCAGTTGCCCATCGCGCCGAAGCGCTCGTTCGCGGACATGCCCATCACGAATTCGAGCGTCGCGCCGTCGACTTCGGCCTTGGGATAGACCTTGAGCACGCCGAGGTCGGCCACCACGCGGTCAGCCATTTCCTTGATGCAGTAATCCCGGTCGAGCCCGAGCTCGCGGCCCATGGAATTGACCAGCGCGATATTGTTCGGGTGCTCGGAATAGGGGAAGCGATCGAGCAGGCGCTTGTGCAGCAGGCCGGCATCGCGCCAGCCCACGGTTTCGACCCGCGTGCCGAAGCTCTGCGCGCGCGCCTCCAGCAACGGGAGCATCTCTTCCTCGGAGGTCACGAGGATCGAGATCCTCGGGCACGAATTCGCACATCACCTCGGCCACGTTCCGGCCTGCCGGACCCTGCACGTCCTCGTGATCGGGGAAGGTGTTGGTGATGGTGGCGATATCGTCCTTCATCCAGTCGCGCTGGAGGATCTTCACGAAGCTGGGATTGAGCGCCATGCATTCCCACAGGAAGCTGCGCGCACCCACGCCCTCGGCGATGGCGAGCAAGTCGGCCTGCTCCCAAATGGTCGCCTTGTCATAGGGGCGGAAGAGGAACAGCTCGGTGAGATCGCCATAGGGTTCGCCGAGAAGGAACATCGCCTCGCAGCCTGTCGTCTTGGAGACCAGCGGGGCGCCGAGCGAGTTCATCAGCGCCGCCTTCAGGCGTTCCGTGCCCGACTTGCCGCGCGTGCCCCAGCCACCGAGCGAAAGGGCAATGCTGCGACGGTATTTCCTGACACGGTAGGCCTTCCAGACGTGCCGTCCGAAGAAATAGAGCGCGAGGATCAGCAGGAATATCGCAAGCTCGAGAAGCGAGTTCTCGTAGACGGTCGCGACATAGGCCGCGACCTCGTCCCACAGGAGCGGGATGACCATGATCACGCCTGCGACATCGAACAGCCGGGTGACGCCTGGGTCCTGCGCCGCTCCGGCCTCGTCGGCTTCCTCCTCGGAGTAGGGCTCGTGCTTGATGGCAAGGCCGAGCTTGGTCAGCCGTTCCACATAGGCTCTCGGGTCGGTGTTCCTCAATTCCGCCAGCTCGGCGAAGTTGCGCGTCACCTGCCACCAGATTCTGAAGCGTTCTCTCAACGCCTTGGGCGGGGACAGCGTGGTAATCCCTTCGCTGGTGTAGATGCGCGCCTCTTCCCCCTCGTCGACGACTGACAGAGCAAAGTCGGGCAAAGGGACGTAATTGCGCCAGCCACCGTCCGACGCGATGTGCAGCGGCTCTCCCGGAACGGCTGTCGGCGCGAGTTCGGCAAGATGCGCGGACGGAGCGATGACCGTGCCCCGGAAGACGCGCCCTATGGTGTGGTAGAACGCCTGTCGCTTGTCGGTCGCGCCTTGTTTAAGTTCGTAGAGCGTTCGCCAGATGCGCCGTTCGAACACGTCGCCGCGGGTCAGGCGCGGGACCTGTCCCTTGCTCAGCGAGAGACCGAAATCTTGCTGCGTGAGCACTGCCATGACGCGCCCGACCAAGGCTTCGTCTTTCGCGAGGGATGGCGCGATCTCGGGAAGACGGGTCGTCTTGCCCTCGCTGGTCCGGTGCGCTGCGTAGAGCAGGATGCCGGCGACTTCGCGGCCTTCCTCGCTGCAGGCGAGCCAGATCCTCTCGCTTGCCTCGCCCGCCCAGCGGCGTACGCGCGGCTTGGCCTCGGACTGGCGGATATTTCCGAGCTGGCCCCGAAGCGCCTTCGCCCAGTGCCGCGTCTCGGACTCGTCCCCCGCAATGGCCCAGTCGATGAACTCGCCGCTCGCCGCGATCGCGCAGCGGGTGACGAATTCGTCGTCATCGTCGTCGAGCAGTTCGAGGATGAGATCGAGCGTTTCCTGACCGCCGAGCGTAGGGGCAAGCAGCCCAACGCGCGCCAGCAAGGTTGCCCTGACCTGCGCGTCGAAATCCTTGGCCAGCAGGCTTGCGCTGCTGCGCGCGATGTCGCGCGGCATGAACGGAAGGCTCTCGGCGACGGCCTGCCTGACCGCGCCGTCCTCGTCACTCGAGATACGGGCGTGATGCGCTTCCAGCTGGCGGTTGTCGGCAAGATGGGTCGCCAGCAGGAATGCGATCCTGCGGCGGACGAATATGCGGTTGTCGTCGACCAGCGTGGTGCCGTTGGTGCTCGGAGCCGCGAGACGCCGTTCGAGGATGCCGTCGACCGACTTGGGGTCGAGCCTGAAGAGCGCCTCGAGCGCCTCGCACTGGACCCAGCAATCTTCGGTATTGTCCAGCGAGGCACGCCTGACGTCGCGAAGCGAAGCGTCGATCCAGAAATTGTCGCGTGCATGCTCGGCAGCCTGTCCGAGGCGCGCAAGGCAGCGATAGGCCGCGGCCCGCACGCGCGGATCGCCGTCATGGGCGCGCAGCCGCTCGAGCGCGGGCGCGGCGTGGGTGGAGAGGGCGACGTGCCAGTCGGCCATTTCCATGTGCGACTGAACGCTGGTGGCCATCGCCGCCAGTCGCTCGGCAGCGAAACTGAGCGCGCGTTCGCACTGGCCGCGCCGCCTGCGGAAGCGCTCGAGAACCGCGTCGATATCGAAGGGCTCGCCGACATAGCGAGCATCGGAGCGGGCCTGCGACCCGGTGGCTCCCATGACCTCGGCGAACTGCAGGATCGCAGCGTTTCTCTCGCGATCGTCGAGCGCCTTGTCGTAGCGCACGGCAAAGGCCTGCCGGGCCTGCTGCAATTGTGCGAGGCGGTCGAGCTGTTCGGCGGCAAAGCCTGCAGGGATCGCAATGAGTTCACCCGGGCTCTCGGCTTCCGATCCGTGGCGGCTTCCGTACGCCTCCAGCGCCTCCATAAGGTCCGCATCGAGGCGGGCGCGCATGGGGTTGGTGCTCGCCACGAGCCCCTGCCGGTAGAGACGCTCGATATCGCTCACCCGGCAATGCCGATCGATAAGCAGCCGAGAAAGGCCTGCCGGGCACCCGGATCGTCGACGAGTTCGCGCCGCAGGGAGAGCGAGAGCTCGACGTGTACGAAGCTGCCGAAACCGCCTTCGCGCAGGGCCTGTCCCTGTGCATTGGTGAGGGCGCCCAGCTCGCGCACGTCGTTGGGATATACGAGCACGTTGCGGCGGGCGAAGCTCGCGCTCATGCAATCGGCTATGTCGAGCAGGTTCTCGGAGGCATTTTCCGTGCCGTTGCTCAAGATTACGTCGGCCTCGGCGCCCGCCTGCGACTGGCGCACGCTGCGGTCGAAACCGTGGAGCTGGACGATACGACCGGCAGGATAGCTGTCCGAAAAGGCGAGCGAGAAGGCAGTGAAGTGGTTGAGTGGGCTGCGCGCGAGATCTGCTGCATTTCGGCACGCCTTGCGCGCCTTCCGCGGCGCCGAGTTCCAGGCTCCTGCGGCGAGCCCCCTTCGCCGACTAGCTGTAGCGCGAGCGTGCCTGTGTACCGATCATAGCCGCGATGGGGAGCGGACATGAGGATCGGACGGGCACCTTCGCTATGCGAGAGCAGGTAGGACCCGCGACCCACGCAATCCTCGTCCATTTCCTCGATGCGAGTTGCGGGGATCGGGTCGTCGATGACTGACGGCTCGAGGCCCTGGCCGCGCAACAGATCGTGCCAGTCTTCCGAGCGCGGAGCCTCGATCGCGCGGGCGAACTCGATGCGTGCTTCGTGCATGGCGACCGCATCGGGGTCGGCAATGCCGATCGCCCGAGAGAGCGGCTCGAAATAGAGGGCGGCAAGGGCGGCGGAAATGATCATGATGCTTGCGAGCAGGACACGAGGGCGCGTTATCACCGTCATGGCGCGACCGGCGCCTCCGCTCCGACTTCTTCCTGTGGCTCTTCATCCTCGGGATCGACCTCGTAGATCACCACGAGATCGTAGGCTTCTCCGGCAATGCCGCCCGGACCGATCGGGCGCCAGCTCTTGCGGGCAACTGTCCGCATCTCGTTCTCGCCGAGCGTGTCGGGCGGAAATGCCGATCCGCTCGTGAGCTGTCGCTGCTCTCCGGGACTACGCCGCAGGAATGCGACCATCGCGCCCGCATCGGTGAGCGGCTGACGTTCGTACACACGGACGTCGATACCGGTCACGCCCTCATCCGCATCGAGCGCGACGATCGATGTCCGGGCTGTTCCGGCAGGAGCCTCAATGAAGGTCTCGTCAGGTGTGCTGATCCTCTCGTCCGACGTGCGCAGGAATCGCAGCGGACCACCTTCCTCCATCATCTCGGGAAGCATTGCCTGAGAATAGATGTCGTATTCGCCGAGGGTATTTCCGGTGCCCGAAAGGAAGGAGATACGAAAACCGTAGATCCAACCTTCGGTATCGGTGGGCGCATCCGCCGCGATCCCGACCGAAGAAAGGAGCCTGACCTGCTGGCGTTCTCCGGTGAATGTGAACACCGTTTCGCGTTCGGAATCGAGCCGGTAGACCATCGTGCGGCGCGCATCGTCGACCCGGTTGACCCCGCCGCCGCCGAGCAGGCTCGCCGCGCCTGCGCTCAGCCGGTCGTTCGACGCCACGAAGAGGCCTGCTGCAAGGAGCAGCAGGATGGCGATAACGATCCGTCCGATCTGGGTGAGGCTGAGCGTCACCGTTCCGTCTCCACTGACGGGTCCGGCGTCCAGAAGATGGCATATCGGCCGCCTTCGACGAGGTCGAGCACGCGGAGGCTGCGATTGCGCCCGGCCTCGAATGCCGACAGGCGGCGCGAGCGGTCCGAAACGGCAGGCGTAAGCCCGGCAGCGCGGGCAAGGACCACGAAGGGCTCGGCCGACGAGCCATCTCCGGAGAACACATCCGGCGCGATCACGAGCGATGCGCCGTCCGGCATCCGGGCATCCTTGCCACGTGCCTCGCGCAGCTGGGCGAGCCTTGCTCCGGTTCCGCTATCGGAAGCGCGCAACAGCGCCTCGGTGGCGACTCCGAAGCTGCTGCGCTGGCTGTCCGACGTGCTGCCGACATCGGGCGCAACAAGAAGTGCTGCAGCGCCGGACCTCGCCAGCAGCGACCTGCCTATGGTGACCGTCGTCGACTGGCCTGCATTGGCCTGGAGGACGAAATCGTTGCCTGCATCCTCCGCGATAAAGAAGGTCCCGCTGCTTCCGTCGGCGGCGGCGAGCTTCCACGCGGTCGTGCTTTCCATCGCGCAGCGTTCGAGTTTGAAATCGAGCAGGTCGGCATTGGCGATGGCTAGGTCTGGGCGCTCTCCCCGGTCGAGCGCGGCGAGCAGAGGGTCGAACACTTCGAAACGCAGATATGCGAGTTCGACGAGAAGTATGTCCTCCTCGGCGGTGACCGGTTCGACGGTGCACGCCGCCGGAGCGCCGATCTGCGGCTGCTCGGACGCGAGCAGGGCATTCACGCCTGCCGGGCGCAGCGCCAGCGTCACCGCGTCGCTTGCGACAAGCTCCGCATAGCGCGCTGGCGGCGCATCGAAATCTACCTCGATACCGGGCAGGGCCGTGCGGAGGGCTATCAGGTCTAGCGCGGCAGCGGCGCGTCCGGCGAGGGCCAGCTGTCCCGGGCCGTCGGCTCCCTCGCCGGAAATGAGCACCACGGGCCTTGTCGAGCTGGCATTGGCGAATGCCGACACGAGGCTGCGCTCGGCGCGTCCGGTCGGGCCGAGCGGCGAACCGATCACAACCCAGCGCGCATCCTGCTGCTCGCGCAGTTCGAGCGCCGCCATGGCGAGACCCGGCGCGGCGGCCGGATCGGGCACGATCACGGAAATGTCGTTCTCGGCCATGCTATAAAAGACGAGCGCGTCGCGCCCGAAACCGTCTGCCCTCTGGATCAGTAGGCGGTCACCGCTCAAAGCGCGCATGTTCCAGCCGGCGGCTTCGTAGGTTTCGCGCAGGAACGGGGATCCGGCATTGGCTTCGACCAGCGTGATCAACCGGCCGAGTTCGCCCGCATCGCCGGCTGCAAGCTCCGCGCCCGTGCCGCGGATATCGCGCAAATGCGCATCGCCCGTTGCGGCAGCCAGCGCGAGGGCAGCGTAGCGCCCGCGCCTCTCCGCCGTAGGGCTCGTCAGTTCGCTGAAGCCGCGCGCCACGCCGGGCACCGCAGCCGAAAGCGCGAAACCAGCAATATTGCCCAGCGCCGCGCCGACCAGCGAGACCTGCAGGGTCGAGCGCAGGAGGCGCGGGAAGATGGTCTTGTCGTGCGCCTTGATCGCGATGAGCGTGGACAGGAGGTATCCGAAACCGAACAGGTCGGTCATCTTGATGTCGATCGAGAAGGCCACGACCGCATAGCCCAGCAGCAGCTTGTAGATGAAGGCGATGTTGAAGAAGAGCAGGATCTTGCGTGCACCTTCGATCGTCGTGTTTGCGAAGATCGGCGTGCGCAGCACCAGGCTGGCGACGGCATAGATCACGCCGGCCTCGAGGAACGAGGTGAGGATCTTGCTCGGCTGGTACCACTGGAGAGCGATCAGCGCGGGGATCAGGACGCCCGAGAAATCCCACCCGTATCTCAGGTTCATCCGGCTCGCGAGCATCGCGGTGATGGTCAGGATGATATAGGCCTTGGGGCTGGCGAGGATCGAGCTGGCAAGCCCCTCGTAGAGGTAGGAAATCCCGCTGATCCGGAAGTTCGTGAACTCCATCAGGCCGAAGCGGACGATGACATAGGCGATCCCGGTGGTCACCAGTGCCGCGAACAGACCGCGCACAAGGCCCGGTTTCCAGAACTGGTTCGCGAGCAGCGAGACAATCACGAGGCCGAGACTCTGGAGGTTGTTGCGCCAGTCGAATTGCCCGACACGGTCGCCGAGCCAGTCGGCAAGGAGCGGCAGCAGCCATCCGTCCATCGTGAGGCGCACCGCGATACTCGCGATGACCAGCGCAACGAAGCGGTCGCGCCCGAAGACGCTGTGCCATCGCCCCCGGCCCAGCTTTTCCGAGAAGGCGTAGACGATCAGATAGGTGATTACGGCCTCGATAATGATTACGCCCGCCGCGAGCGGCTTGAGGATTACGAGCGGGACGAGGTAGCCGGGAACGACGAGGCCCGAGAGGACCCAGCCGAAGCGCAGGTTGAAGAAGCAGACGACGAACACGCCCACCCAGACGGTGGTGATCACCGAGCTGGCAAGCCCACCTTCGGGGAATATGGGGATCGTCATCGCGCCCGTGCCTGTCCGGTCAGTCGCCCAGAATTGCGCCTTGCGAAAGCGCCGTCTCGATGGTCTCGATCAAGGTCGCCGGATCGACCGGCTTGCGGACGGTCCCTGCGACATTCATCTCTTCAAGCGTCTTGCCGCCCACCGAATCCATCGATCCGGAAATCACTATCACAGGAGGCGGGTTGTCGATCCGCTGGGGCAGGACCTGCAGGAAACGGATGCCGTCCATGCGCGGCATGATGATGTCGAGCAGCACCAGATCGGCCACCTCGCGCTCCAGCTCGTCGAGCCCGTCGACACCGTCGTTTGCGATCCGCACGGCGTAGCCTTCGTCCTGCAGCAGTTCCGCCAGCAGTTCGCAGCGCAGTTCATCGTCGTCGACTATCAGGATGGCCTTGGCCGTCATGCAATCCGCCTCAAGCTAAGCTGGAAGGTATACCCCTTGCCGGTTTCACTATCGTAAGCGAATTCGCCGCCCCAACTGGACAGGGTGCGCGCGCTCTCGCTCACGATCAGGAACTCGGGAATGTCGTGGCGCGGCGGGTTCGCGATCGCCTGGCCAAGCCGCTCGCGATCCATGCCGAAGCCGCCGCGGATATCGATGGCCGAGCGTGTCTCGTCTTCGGCAAGCGAAAAAGTCACCGTGCTGTGCTGCGGGCTGTCGGTGATAACCAGCCTCAGAAGCGCCTCGAACATCCGCGCCAGGATCACCGGGTCGCCGACCGAATAGCCGGAGACTGCCGGCAATTCGAAATCCAGTTGTACATCGTAGCGACCCGCGAATTCGGCGAGCCTTTCCCCAACGTTCTCGGCAATCGGCTTCAACTGTATGGGGTGGGGCATGTCGTCGCGCGTTGCGGGCTGTTTGCGCGCGAGGTCGTTCATCGTGTTGAGCCGGTCGGTCGCGGCCTGCGATGCGGCCACGATCCTTTCGATCATGCGTTCGCCGCGCTTCTTGTCGCCGGCGGCTTTCTTCGCCAGCGCCGCGGCAAGCGCGATCGTCTCGAGATCGTTGCGCATCTGCACGTCGATGAAATCCGTGATCGCACCGCGCAGGTCGGAAAGCCGTGCAAGGTCCGATGTATCGAAGGCTTCGAGCACGACGATGTTTTCGTGCGTCGCCTGCGCCGGGTCGGGGCACGATACTCTGAGCGTTGCGCTGACACCTGCGATCTGCCGCATCGGGGCCGAGGCCTCTCCGCCTTCGCGAAGGATATCGCGCAGCAGCGCCTCGACCTGTCCCTTGGTCAGTTCGGTGAGGTTTTCGATGATTTCGGAAAGCAGCGCGGTTTGCGGGTTGATGCCGGATGCTTCCAGCAAATCGACCATCTGCGGGCTGGCATGCAGAGGGAAGCCGACCACGTCGAATGCCATGACCGAAGAATTGAGCTGGTCGATCGCCTTGCGCAGCTGGCGGCTGTTGCGCGAGATCAGTCCGATCGCGCTGACGACGCGGAAATCGACCGGGTCCACCGCACGGCGCCCGCGCTGCTGGGCGGAAAGGCTCGCGTGCGATTTCTGCATCGTCACGAAGCTCTGGGCGAGGCTCGCGGCAATGTATTCGCCGAGCTCGGCATCGGGGCTGTCACCGAAAGTGTAGAGCCAATAGAGCGGCTTGTCCTCATATCCGATCGCACGCAGACGGACCTGTCCGGGCCAGTCGGGGAGCAGGCCGCGCACCGGCAGCGATCTTCCCTCGGCCAGTTGCGCGGAGACGCGTGAAAGCTCGGCCTGCACGTCGCCAGCGAAATCCGAGACCTCGGCGTTGAAGGTGGCCGGCGGATTGGGCGAGAGGGGATCGGCAGGCCGCACCAGCAACATGCGCTCGATGCCCACCATCTCAGCTGTTGCGACGAGTAGCGCGGGAAGGTTGTCCCGGTTCGAAAAGGCCGTGTGAGAGACGGTCTGCTCGATCGCGCCGACTACGGAGCTTTCCAGCTTGCTGTCCTTGCGGCGTTCGAGGAACATGATCGTCCCGATCCATGCCAGCGCCACTGCGGTCCAGATGCCGCCGAAAGGAAGGATGACACCCGCCGCCTCGAGCAAGATCCAGCCTGCAATCCCTGCAAAAACGCATAACGAGAGTGCAATCGCGGCCGAGACATGCCGTTTCCTCAGCAGGATCGCGGCAAGCGCGCTGAGCATCGCGGCAAACAGGATGAGCATGACTGCGGCCAGATTGCCCGACTTGGTCGCCTCGCGTCCGGTCGCCAGTGCCTGCACGGCGTAGGCGGCAAACTGTGCTCGAGACACTGCTGCAAGATTGGGGCTGATGGGCGTCGCCAGCAGGTTGCCGGAAAGCTCTTCCGGACGCGCGACGATAACCGTCATGCCTTCAAGGTCGCCTTCGACGAATTCGGCGCTGACCAGCTGGTCGGACGAAAGCTGCGCGAAGGAGAGCGAGCGCGGCATGGGGACGTAGTATTCGCGCGCGCTCGGCTCACCGCCTGCGGCTACCGCCTCGATCAGGGCAACCTCGCCGTCTTCGCTTTCGATCCAGGCACTTTGCGAGCGATGGATCCCATATTCGGCGACCGGGCGGGCAATCGGTGCGCGCACGAGTTCGCCATCGTCGCGACGTGCGGCTGCAAGCAGTTCGGATGGCAGGCTTCCGGACAGGCGCGGTGCGGAAAAGCCGACCACCGTGCGTTCGCGTTCTTCAGGAGCGAGGCGGTCGAGGTCGGAGCCCGGATCGGAGAGGAAAACGACACGCTCGGCGCCGAGCGCAAGGCTGGCTTGCACCAGCGCATCTGCACTTCCGCCTTCTTCGAGCCTGATCAGCGTGACCGCAGGTGCCTCGGCCGTCCCGCGGACCGAGAGCCTGTCGAAGACGCTACCATCGATCGACTGGAAGAAGCCCGAGAAGTGCAGGATCGTGGCCAATAGCGCAGCCAGAAGCCCTGGCACGAGATGGTACGAATCCACCCCCAGGCGTCTCTGCAATCGCCTCAACCTATCGAGGCCCGGAATGTCAGCAAGACCAAGAATGCGCAGCCCCTATCTCCGGGCGAGAGGCTTGGCACTGCCTCGGCCGGTGTCAACCGGCAAAAGGGCGATCTGCACCGCCGGATTGAACCGGAGCGCGAAAGCGGCGTGAAAAGGCGGTGAAGCGAGGGCATCCGTGGCGGAGAGGGAGGGATTCGAACCCTCGATACGGTTGCCCGTATACTGCATTTCGAGTGCAGCGCATTCGACCACTCTGCCACCTCTCCGCATGTCGGGTGCGCTTGAATGGGCCGGGGCCCGGGTCGAAGCGAGCGCGCCCATTAGCCTTGCGTGGCTGCCTTGCCAACCCCCTTTGAGCGCGAAAACGGGGGATCGATCGTGCCGGACCCTTGTCTATTTGCCGCAGCGCACCATATTCTGCCTACTCATGGACAGGGCATCGTTTTTCTCCGCAACGGCAGGCCGCACGATCGAGGCGCCTTGCCGCATCCGCACCCGTTTCGCCATCGGCGACGTCGTACGCCACCGCGCATTCGATTTTCGCGGTGTGATCTTCGACATCGATCCGGTCTTCGCGAACAGCGATGAATGGTACCAGTCGATTCCGGAAGAGATCCGGCCGGACCGCAACCAGCCCTTCTACCACCTACTCGCAGAGAGCGACGAGAGCGATTACGTCGCCTACGTCAGCCAGCAGAACCTGATCCGCGATTCGCTGGCAGGCCCCGTCTCGCATCCCGACGTGCACCAGTATTTCGGCAATTTCGAGAACGGCCGCTACCGCATGCGGACCTGCCTCACGCACTGATCCGGCGCTGACGCGCTTCGCGCCGCTTGAGCGCGGGAGTCCGCTTGCGCCCAAATCCGAACCTCGCTAGAGGCCCGCGTTCTTGTTTGGCCTACCGCGCTCGGCGCTACTTGAGGCCGGGGTGGTCAATCCAGGTCTCTTCGCGCTCAGACGGCGAAGAGGTAGCGCAAACAGGAATGCGGAGCAGTGGCCGAGTGGTCGAAGGCGCACGCCTGGAAAGTGTGTATACGGTAACCCCGTATCGAGGGTTCGAATCCCTCCTGCTCCGCCACTTTGCCCCCGCTCCGACGGTCCGGTCCTATCTGGCGGTTTCGCGCCAGTTCACCGTTCCATCCAGATAATCGAATTCGAACAGCGTATGGCCGCGCCTGCGATGGCGCTTGCCCTTTGCGAGCGGCTCGTGCGGCAACCCCGCATCGCGGGCGGCACGCAGGATAACCTCGCCTAGCAAGCTGCCTTCGGGCCAGACCGCGAGCAACCGGACATTGCCGTGCTGCCAGCAGCACGTGGTCCCTTCCGCGGCGACGAACTCCGGAGTTGCCGAGCCTTCGTAGTGGTCCAGCCAACCTCCGGCAGTCCAATTGTCACCTTCGATCGAGATGCGGGGCGACAGGCTTTCACTGAGCGTGATCCTGCCGCCGGCGAGCGTTTCGAGCCTGCCGGGCGGGAGGTTGTCGGGAATCGCGAAATCTGCGGTTCGGCTTCCTGTGCGCGGGCCGATGACGATCTGGCCTCCGAAGCTCTCGAGGCTGCGCGCCAGTTTCTCGGGAACGATCGGGAGGCAGGGCACGACGACCAGCGAATATCCCTCCAGAACGGCAGACGGCGGGAGGATGTCCACATCGAGGCCGAGCCGCCGGAGAGCGCTGTAGGTTGCAAAGGCTGCCCATAGCGCCGAGCGGCCTTCGCCCTGCGGCTGGATCTGCGTCATCCACTCGGCATTGTAGGAGAATATGATCGCCGCCTGCTTGTGCGCCTCGCCGACATTGCCGATTTGCGCGAGGTCTTTCGCTGCTTCGCGCGCCTCTCCGAGCGCGGGCGCCGGTTCGCCATCGGTCCTCAAGAGGCCCGCATGCATCTGCTCCTGCGCCTTGGGAAACTGGCGCCAGCGGAAATAGCTGACCAGTTCCGCCCCATGCGCGAAGGCCTCGAGCGTCCAGAGCCGGACCATGCCTGGCACCGGGGCAGGGTTGTGGCGCGCCCAGTTAACGGGACCGGGCTGCTGTTCGAGCACCGACCATCGACCTCCCTTCGCGCAGCCGCGATACAGGTCGTGGTGGAATGCGGCGATGTCGGGATGGCCCTGCCGCGCGTATTCGCGCTTCTCCTCTTCCGTAAAACGGAACATCTCGAGGAAGCCGAGCGGGTAGCTGTCCCAGCCGAGCACGTCGAGATCGGCGGCAAGGTCGTGATGGTCGTAGCCGGTGTAGAAGCCCATCGCATTGTGGGTGATGTCCCTACCGGGCGAGCATTCGCGCAGGATGTCGACCTGCGCGCGGTTGAACGAGACGACCTGGTCGGAAGAGAACCGCCGGAATGCGAGCCAATGCGCCGGATTGGCCTCGGTCACGGTCAGGTTGGGTAGCTCGATCTCGTCAAACGAGCGATATTCCATGCTCCAGAAGACATTGCCCCACGCCTCGTTGAGCGCGTCGATCGATCCGTAGCGCTTCTCCAGCCACTTGCGGAAAGCGTCGCGCGCGGCAGGGGAGAAGCTCTGCACCGTGTCGTGGCAGCCATATTCATTGTCGGTCTGCCAGCTCACCACTCCGGGATGCTCGCCATAGCGCTCGGCGGCCGCGCGCGTGATGCGCGCCGCTTCCTCGCGATAGCCTTCGTGGCTGAAGCAGTAGTGCCTGCGCGAGCCGAAGCCGCGGGGTTTCCCTTCGCGGTCGAGCGCGATCATGTCGGGCATACGATCGACCAGCCACTTGGGAGGCGTAGCAGTTGGCGTGCCCATGATGATGCCCAGCCCTGCTGCGTGCAGCGTCTCCACCGCGCGGTCGAGCCAGTCCCAGTCGAAGCGGCCCGGCTCGGGTTCGATCCGACTCCAGGCGAACTCGCCGATGCGCACGCGCGTGAGGCCGGTCTCGCGCATGAGTGCCGCGTCGACGGCCCAGCGTTCTTCGGGCCAATGTTCGGGATAATAGCAAACACCAAGGTCCATGCGCTTGCGTCTATCCCCGTTTCTGCGATGGATGCCAGCGGGATTTAGGGAGAGCGAATGTGTTCGGCGACACGGCGCAATTCGGAAATGCGACGCAGCTGGCGGTGTTTGTCGGCCTGACCGCGCTGGTCGGCCTGCTCACCTGGTGGAAGGTGAGGAGCGCGAAGCACGACGGGTCAGAGCAGGATGTCTTCCTTGCCGGCAAGGGGCTGAGCTGGGTCTTCGTCGCCGGCGCGATCACGCTGACCAACCTTTCGACCGACCAGCTGGTGGGCATGAACGGAAACCAGATGCTGCTGCTCGCATGGTGGGAAATCGCTGGTTTCGTCGGCCTGATGACGCTCGCTTTCGTCTTCGTGCCGCTCTACTATCGCTACAATTGCACCACCGTCACCGAGCTGCTCGAGCGGCGTTATGACGGTCGCTCGATCCGCACGCTGATCTCAGCGATCTTCATTGCGGGCAACCTGCTGATCTACCTTCCGGCAGCGCTCTATTCGGGCGGACTGTTCCTCCAGTCGCTGTTCGGCGCGCAGATCCCGCTGATCTGGTTCTCGCTCGGCCTCGCGCTGATCGGGGCCGCCTATACGGTCTTCGGCGGCCTTCGCGCTGTCGCGGTGATGGATACCTTTTCGGGCATCGGCATCCTCGCGCTCGCCCTGCTGATCGTGTTCCTCGCGCTCGCCGCGGTCGATTTCGACATCGTCACCGGCGTTCCGGCAGAGCGGCTGAGCATGGTCGGGGCGGCCGACAGCCCGATCCCTTTCCACACGCTTTTCACCGGCATGGCCTTCATCCAGATCTTCTACTGGTCGACCAACCAGAACATCACCCAGAAGGCGATGGCCGCGCCGACTGTGAAAGAAGCGCAGAAGGGGGTCTTCGCCGCCGCCGCGATCCGCATCCTTGTGGTGCCGCCGATCGTCGTGATCCCGGGCGTGGTCGCCTACAAGCTGTTCGGCGACGTGGGTGATGCGGCCTACGGGCGGCTCGTCGCCGAAGTCCTGCCGACGTGGCTGTCGGGCGCTTTCGCCGCGATGGTTGCTGCTGCCGTGATCACCACCTTCAGCGCCGTGCTCAACTCCACCGTTGCGCTTTATGCGGTCGACTTCCACGAACAGTTCATCGGCGAGGTGAAGAACCACTGGAAACTGGGCGCGGCGATAAGCGTCTTAGCCACCGTCCTCGCCATCGTGATGGTGCCGGTGTTCATGAATGCGGAAAGCATCATCAACCTGCTCCAGCAGCTGAACGGACTGTCCTCCATGCCGATCCTCTCGGCCTTCATCGTCGGCCTGCTGTTCCGGGGTGTCGCGGCACGCTCGGCGATTGCGGGCGTGGTCTGGGGCATCGGCCTCTACGCGCTATTCACCTTCAACGAGGCGTTCGAGGCGCTTGTTGGAATTCATTACATCGACTTCATGGTGGTGACGCTGTTCACCTCGGTCGCCGCCTCGCTTGCTTTCAATCGCCTTGCGCTTGGGCGAAGGGCCGAATGGATCGGGTTCGAACTATTCCGCGGGGCCCGCGAGGAAGGCGCTGCCGCGTGAGCGAGACCGCCGATCTCCATGCCCTCCATGGCGAGGAATGGAGTTGCGTTTTCGAGCGACAGGCCGGCGGGACTGGAGCCTGGCGGTATCTTGGTGCCCGCGTCGAACCGGGCGACCTGCCGCCGATGGAGAAACTGCGCGGAGCGACTACCTTCTCGGTCGAGGGCGAACCTGCGATGCAGGCAGCGCCAATTGCGGGAGGTGGCTGGTTCGGACCGGAAGCGCTGGAAGTACGCGACGAAGCAGGGAATGCGATTGCACTCGCGTTCGAAAAATCGGAAATCGAGACCTCCGCAGAAGAGCTGGTCATCCGTCAGGAAGACGCGGAGTCCGGTCTCGTCCTGTCACTTTCCTTCCGGCGCTCCGGCGACGGCGGGCTGCTCGTTCGCGCCGCGGTTTCCAATTCGGGCAAGGCCGCAATCGCTATCGAGCGCCTGGCGAGCGGGCTGGTCCCGCTTCCGCCGTCTGCGCATACAGTCATCTCACGCAAAGGGCGGCACGCGGGGAGTTCGCCGAATGCCGCGAGGCGATGCCCGCGCATGGCTGGGAGCGAGTCGTCCGGCAGGGCATGACCGGCCATGGCGGGCCGCCGTCGGTCGAAGTGCTTTGCGGTTCTGCGGAATGGCACTCCGGACTGGTGGTCTCGGCGCAACTGGCGTGGTCGGGCGACAGCCGGCTTGCCATCGAGCAGACGGACGAAGGCTTCGCCGTATTGCTGGCCGAGGCGCTATTACGAGGCGGGGAGCAGAGGCTAGAGCCGGGCGAGGCCTATTCTGCACCCGAACTGCTCCTCACCATCAGCACCTCGGGCCGGAACGGGGCCTCGGCGCGGCAGCGCTCTATGGTGCGCGAAATGATGAATTGGCCTGGTGGCGCCATGAAGGCGCGGCCGGTGCATCTCAACAGCTGGGAAGCCGTTTACTTCAGCCATGACGAGGCGCGGATCGAACGGCTCGCAAAGGCCGCCTCCGAGGTTGGTGCCGAGCGCTTCGTGCTCGACGACGGCTGGTTCGCGAACCGCAACAACGACCGCGCGGGGCTTGGCGACTGGATCATAGACCCCGAAAAGTATCCGCATGGCCTCGTGCCTCTGGCCGGCAAGGTTCGCGACCTGGGAATGGAGTTCGGCCTCTGGGTCGAACCGGAAATGGTCAGCCCGGACAGCGACCTCTACCGTGCGCATCCCGACTGGGCGCTGGGTCCTGCGAAGGGGGCAGGGCCGCTTGCGCGCAATCAGCTGGTGCTCGACATGCGCCGCAAGGATGTGCGCGACTACCTCTTCTGGCGCTTGGACACGTTGCTGTCTGACGTGCCGATTTCCTATCTCAAGTGGGACCACAACCGCCCGCACACCACCTCGGGTGGCGCGGCCCAGACTCACGGCACCTACGCGTTGCTCGCCCGGCTTCGCGAAGCGCATCCCGGGGTCGAGATCGAGAGCTGCGCGGCGGGTGGCGGCCGGATCGATGCAGGCATCGCGCGCCATACGCACCGTTTCTGGACCAGCGACAACATCGATGCGCTCTCGCGCGTCGGGATGCAGCGCGGCTTCCTCGCCTTCATGCCGCCCGAGTTGATGGGCGCGCATATCGGAGCCAGCCCGAGCCACGCGACCGGCCGCAGCCAGTCGCTCGACTTCCGCGCGGCCATCGCATGCCAGGGCCACCTTGGTGTCGAGCTCGATCCCGAAGCGCTGGAGGAGGGTGAGCGCAAGCGGCTGGCGCACTGGATCGGCTTCTACAAGCAATGGCGGCACTTGATCCACGCGGGGGCGGTACATCTCGGCGAAGCTCCGAACGGCCTCAGCTGGCAAGCACAGGGTGACGGAAACTCGTTCCTGCTCTGGGTGGTGCGTCGGTCGCCGACACCCGACCGGCGCGATGCGCCCTTGCTCCTGCCGTTTGCCGAAGGTCGTGACTGGAAGGTCCGCCTGCTCGAGAAAGCAGGTCACCCGCACGTTCTCGCCGCGCGCGACGCGGCGGCGATCAAGTCCATGCGGACCGCGCCCCAGCGCTATACGGGAAGCTGGCTGGCGAATGCCGGATTGCCGCTTCCCGCGCTGGCGGCAGAGACTGCGGCAATATTCCACATGGAGGCGGCATGAGCGACGACCTTCCGCACCGCAGGCTGAACCGGCTGACCGGCGAGTGGGTGCTCGTCAGCCCGCAGAGGATGAAGCGGCCCTGGCAGGGCGAGCGCAAACCGCCCGCGCAAACGGATCGGGTGAGCCATGATCCCGACTGTTATCTCTGCCCGCGTAACGAGCGCATTGGCGGCGTGGCAAACCCAGAATACGTAGGCACGCATATCTTCCCGAATGACTTTCCGGCGCTGCTCACCGAAGAGGCGGGCGAACGTCACGAGGGCTTGCTGCGCGCCGAGCCGGCGAGGGGTGAGGCGAGGGTGATCTGTTATTCCCCGGACCATTCCTCGACGCTTGCGCGCATGGACGATGCCGGACGCAGGCAGGTGGTCGAAACATGGTGCGAGCAATCCGCCGCGCTCGGTGCGCGCTGGGCACATGTCGAGATTTTCGAGAACAAGGGCGCGATGATGGGCGCCTCCTCGCCGCATCCGCACGGGCAGGTCTGGGCGGGCGATTTCGTGCCGACGATCGTGGAACACGAGGATGTCCAGCAACGCCGCCACCTCGAGGGAGAGGGGGGCAATCTGCTCGCCGCAGTGATCGAGGCCGAACTCGAGGCGCGCGAGCGCATCGTCGTCGAGAACGAGGAATGGCTGGTGGTCGTGCCCTATTGGGCTGCCTGGCCCTTCGAAACGCTCGTGCTCCCGCGCACGCAGGTCGCGCGGCTGGAAAATCTTTCGGAGACGTTTCGCGAAGGGCTTGCCCGGATTCTGGAACAGTTGCTCGGCGCCTACGACGCGCTGTTCGAGACTGATTTCCCCTATTCGATGGGTTGGCACGGCGCGCCGCATGGGCTGGGCGATGATACAGCGCACTGGCTGCTGCACGCGCATTTCTATCCGCCGCTGGTGCGCTCTGCCGAGATCCGCAAGCACATGGTAGGCTTCGAACTGCTCGCCGAAACGCAGCGCGACCTTACGCCCGAGGCTGCAGCAAGCCGCCTGAGGGAGCTCGTCCGATGACGCAGGATTTGACCGAGACCGCGCGCGAAAAGTTCGCGGCGCATTTCGGCTGCGAGGCGCGGGGTGTGGTCTTTGCGCCCGGCCGCGTGAACCTGATCGGCGAACACGTCGACTATAACGAGGGGCTCGTCCTGCCGATGCCGGTGAAGGCGGGCACTGCGATCGCATGGTCGATGGGCGAGGGGACGGACATAGAAGTCCACGCTGCCGATCTCGCCAAAACAGACAGATTCCCTGCCGATGCGCTTTCGAAACCGGAGCAGGTCGGCTGGACGTCCTATGTGCGCGGCATGGCGGCCCAGTGGGACACGCCGCATCCGGCCATGCGCCTGCTGATCACCGGCGACCTGCCGCGCGGCAGCGGCCTCTCATCCTCGGCTTCCCTGTGCATTGCGCTCGGCCGCGCATTCGATGCCGCGACTGGTGGCTCGACCGATCCGACGGTCCTTGCGATGAAGGCGCAGAAGACCGAGCACGAGTTTGCCGGGGTCGCCTGCGGGATAATGGACCAGATGGCCGTCGCCGCTGGCGAGCCCGGCCATGCGATGGAGCTCGACTGCCGCGATCTCGCCTACCGGCAAGTCGCGATGCCCGATGACTGGGCGGTGCTGGTAGTCAATTCGGGCGTAACGCGCGGTCTCGTCGACGGTGAATACAATGCGCGCCGCGCGCAGTGCGAGGCAGCCGCCGCGGCGCTAGGGGTGGCGAGCCTGCGCGATGCGACGATGAGCGATATTGCCGCTGCCGACCTCACCGAACTTGAGGCTCGAAGGGCGAGCCATGTGGTGAACGAAATCGCCCGCGTTCGCCGGGCTTCCAATGCGCTCGAGCAAGGCGACCTTGCCGCCTTCGGGCAGGTCCTGCGCGAGGGGCACGCTTCACTGCGCGATCTGTTCGAAGTGTCCCACCCAGTCGTGGACCAGTTGGTGGACCGTCTGCAGGAGATCGTCGGCAAGGAAGGCGGAGCGCGGATGACGGGCGCAGGTTTTGGCGGATCGGTCGTGGTGGTGACCCCACCGGGCAATGTCGTGACCATCGAGGCGGAATTCGGCGACCGGCTCCTGAGGGTCACCTAGAGCGCGTAGACTTCCAGGCGCATCGCTACGCTCCATTCCTCGCCTGCGGCAAGGACGCGCGCGCCGGTGTCGTGGTCATGGCGGTTGAAGGCATCGGTCATGTGGCTGACCGGCTCGACGCAGAAATAGTCTTCGCCTTCGGGCACATAGACTGTGGTAAAGGCGAGGTCCGGCGAGGGTTCGATCTTCAGGCCGATCTCGCGATCGGGCCATTCGACAAGCAGCGGGCCCTCGCGGCCAGTGTAGACAGTGTCGACATTGCGCGTCGCGACCGGTTTGCCCGCCCACCAGTCGACCGGAGCGAGATGCTCCTCGATCCCTTTCGGAATCATCGCGTCATCGGTCTTCCATTCGCCCTTGTGCAGGGATTTGAAGATCGTCTTGCCGTTGCGCGGGAAATAGGGATGGAAACCAAGCCCCGCAGGCATCGGGTCTTCGCCACGGTTGCGCAGCGCAAGTTCCAGCTCGAAGCCGTTCCCGTGTACGGAAATGTCCTGACGGGCCTCGAAGGACCATGGCCATGCGCCGCCCTCGTACCGGAAGCCCAGCGTCGCTCTCGTCTCTGCCAGCTGCTCGACCGTCCACTCGGACAGCCAGCCGAAGCCGTGGATCACGGGGCTCGCCGGGTCGCCGGGGTGGTTCGGTTCCAGCGCGATTTCGCGACCGCCAAAGGAAAAGCGCGAACCCGCGATGCGATTAGAGAAAGGCACGAGCGGGAAGCAGCCGGCGTCGAGTACCGAATTTCCGGGCCTCGTATGAAGAATGTCGAGCCCGCGCCATGTTGCCGCGCCAAGCGATCCGCCGACCGCCTCGTCGAAGGCGAGCTCGAAGTTTCCATTGGCGAGGCGGTGCGTCAAGGCGGTACTCCGGTCCGGCGTGTGGCGACTTCCTTGCCCGAAAACATGGAGGTGGCAATCGCGACGCGGCGCTTCTCGACACCCGGTTTGGCGAGGCACTCGCGATGGATCGGACTTTCGCAGGACGGAATCGCATTTGCGATTCCCGAAAGCAGGCCTAAGTTTCTCTCCGAAACCGATTCTGCGTTTTGAGGAGAGAGCCATGACCAAGACCTATTCGAACCTGATCGACGGCGAGATGGTGACGACGAGCAATACGTTCGAAGTCGTCAATCCCGCCAATGAAGAGATCGTCGGCCTCGTCCCCTCCTGCGGTAAGGACGAGCTCGACCGTGCGGTCGCCGCTGCCCGCCGCGCGTTCAAGACCTGGAAGAAAACCAGCGCCGAAGAGCGTCAGAAAGTCGTCATGGGCATTTCGGCCGCCATCAAGGACAATGCCGACGAGCTGTTCCGTCTGCTCACCACCGAGCAGGGCAAGCCGCATGCGCAGGCCCAGCAGGAAATCTACGGCGCAGCTGGCCTCGCCGCCGCGCAGTCTACGCTGACGCTCGACGACGTGATCAACCAGGATGACGACACGCGCCTCAGCCGAACGCGCCGTGTGCCGGTTGGCGTCGTCGGCGGCATCGTGCCGTGGAACTTCCCGGTCATGATGGCGATCCAGAAGATCGTGCCGGCGCTTATTTCGGGCTGCACCATCGTACTCAAGCCCTCGCCGTTCACGCCGCTCACCACGCTGCGCATCGCCGAGTTGATCAAGGACGTCGTACCCGCCGGCACGGTCAACATCATCACCGGCCCGGACGAGCTCGGCCCGATGATCACCGAGCATCCCGATATCGACAAGATCACCTTCACCGGATCGACCGCTACGGGGAAGAAGATCATGGAAGGCGCCGCTGGCGACCTCAAACGCATCACGCTGGAGCTGGGCGGTAACGACGCCTCGATCGTCCTGCCCGATGCCGATGTCGAAGCGGTTGCGCAGCAGCTCTTCTGGTCGAGCTTCTCGAACGCCGGCCAGATCTGCGTCGCGGCGAAGCGCATCTACATCCACGAGGACATCTATGACGACCTGTCCAAGGCCATCGCGGAATATGCCAAGACCGTGGTCGTCGGTGACGGTTCGCAGCAGGGCACGGGCGTCGGTCCGATCCAGAACAAGAAGCAGTTCGACCGCGTGTGCGAGCTGATTCAGGATGCCAAGGATAACGGCTACCAGTTCCTGACCGGCGGCGACGTCGATCCCTCGGGCACCGGCTATTACGTGCCGATCACCATTCTCGACAATCCGCCTGAAGATGCGCGCATCGTGGCCGAAGAACAGTTCGGTCCGGTCATGCCGCTGATGAAGTTCGGCAGCGTCGAGGAAGCGATCGAGCGCGCCAACAATTCGGAATACGGCCTCGCCGGCGCTGTCTGGACGAAGGACACCGACAAGGGTGTCGAGATCGCCGAACAGCTCGAAACCGGTACCGTGTGGATCAACGAATTCCTGCACATCTCGCCGCTCGCGCCCTTCGGCGGGCACAAGCAGTCGGGCATCGGCGCCGAATACGGCATCGATGGCCTGAAGGAGTTCACCTATCCGCAGGTGATCACGGTTAAGCGCGACGCCGTCGTCTGATCCCCACTTGCGCTGCCATGACGCGTGCCTAGTGTGCGCGGCATGGCAGCTACTCCTCCCGCTTGGCGCTTCGCGATCGATCGCGGGGGGACCTTTACCGATGTCGTAGCCACCACTCCGCAAGGGCGGCTGGTAACCGACAAGCTACTCTCCGAAAATCCCGAGCACTACCGCGATGCTGCGAGCGAGGCGGTGCGCCGCCTGATGGCCGAGTACGGCGAAGGCCCGATTGCGGAGCTGCGCATCGGCACCACGGTCGCCACCAATGCGCTGCTCGAACGCAAGGGTGAGCGGCTGGCACTCGCGATCACGCAAGGCTTCGGCGATGCGCTGCGGATCGGCACACAGGCGCGGCCCGAGATTTTCGCCCGCCATATCGTCCTCCCCGAGCAATTGCCCGCGCGCGTCGTGGAGGTCACCGAGCGTGTCGGTGTTGATGGCGAGGTCCTGACACCGCTCGACGAGGCAGCGGCACGGCGCGATTTCGAGGCACTGCGGGGCGAGGGCTTCGATGCCCTTGCCATAGTGCTGATGCATGGTTGGAAGTATCGCGACCACGAGGAGCGGCTGGCCGCAATCGCCCGCGAGATCGGGTTCGCGCAGGTCAGCGTAAGCCACGAGGTCGCCTCTCTGATCAAGCTCGTCCCGCGCGGCGATACGACCGTCGTCGATGCCTATCTCTCACCCGTCCTGAGGCGCTACACCGATACTTCGCGCGCCGCGCTGCCCGATGCGGACCGCTTGCGCTTCATGCAGTCGAACGGCGGGCTGGCCGAAGTTGGCGCGTTCCGCGGGAAGGACGCGATCCTATCCGGCCCGGCAGGCGGTGTTGTCGGCATGGTCGCCGCCTCCGAGCCTTTAGGGCACACCAAACTCATCGGCTTCGACATGGGCGGGACCAGCACCGATGTCGCGCACTATGCGGGCGAATACGAGCTGACGGGCGACAACGTTGTGGCCGGCGTCCGCGTCGCCGCACCGATGATGCAGATCCACACGGTGGCGGCGGGCGGCGGCTCGATCTGCAGCTTCGACGGTGCGCGCTTCCGTGTCGGCCCCGAAAGCGCGGGCGCCGATCCGGGCCCCGCCTGCTATCGCAAGGGCGGCCCGCTGAGCGTGACCGACTGCAACCTGTTCCTCGGGCGCATCGATCCGGCCTTCTTTCCAGCCGTGTTCGGCCCGAATGGTGACGAACCGCTCGATCCGGAAGCCTCGCGGCTGCGCTTGGAGGAGGTCGCCGCCTTGCTCCCTGAACGGAAGTCGCTGGAGGCCATTGCGGAAGGCTTCCTCGCCATCGCGGTCGACAACATGGCCAATGCCATTCGCAAGATCAGCGTGGCGCGCGGGCATGACGTGACCACCTATGCGCTCGCCTGCTTCGGCGGGGCGGGCGGGCAGCACGCCTGCAAGGTGGCCGACGAGCTCGGGATCGAGACGGTGCTGGTGCATCCGCTTGCCGGCATCCTCTCGGCCTATGGCATCGGCCTCGCGCCGGTGAAGGCGATCCGCGAGGTGAGCCTGGTCAAACCGCTCACCGACGACTTCTTGGCGCCGCTGGCTGCCCTGGAGGAAGAAGCACGCAAGTCACTGTCCGGGCAGGGTATCTCCGAAGCAGCGATCCAGCTCGAACGCCGTGCAAGGCTGCGCTTCAAGGGCAGCGATTCCATGCTCACCGTCGATGTCGGCGAAATCACGCGGATGGACGAGGCCTTCCGCCTGCTTCACCGCCAGCGGTTCGGCTACTCGGATGTCGAGGCTCCGATCGTGGTCGAGGCACTGAGCGTCGAGGCGAGCGGCATATCGGGAGGCCTCGACACCGCGCAGGCCGATCCGGTCGCGACTTCGGGCGATGCGTCCGGCTCATGGCGCACGCTGGCCCGCGCCGACATGGGCGAGGGCGAGGAGGTCTCCGGCCCCGCATTGATCGTCGATCCGGGTTCGACAACGGTGGTTGAGCATGGCTGGCAGGCCAAGCTCGCGGAAGAAGGGACACTAGTCCTGACCCGCGTCGAGGAGTTGCAGCGCGACCTTGCCGTGGGCACCGAGGTCGATCCCGTACGGCTCGAGATCTTCAACAATCTGTTCATGGCAATTGCCGAAGAAATGGGCGTGGTGCTCCAGTCCACCGCAACCTCCGTCAATATCAAGGAGCGCCTCGATTTCTCTTGCGCGCTGTTCGACAAGTCCGGCGCGCTGATTGCCAATGCCCCGCATATCCCCGTCCACCTCGGCAGCATGGGCGACAGCATCGCGCGAGTGATCGAGGAGCGCGGCGCGGGGCGCGACGGGCGCGGGTTCAGGCGCGGCGATGCCTATGTCCTCAACGATCCCTATCGCGGCGGCACGCATTTGCCCGACATTACTGTGATCGTACCTGTCTTCTATGGCGAAGAGGGCGACGACGGGGCGGGCGGGGAACCGGACGCCTTCGTCGCCGCGCGCGGGCACCATGCCGATATCGGCGGGATCGCCCCCGGCTCGATGCCGCCCGAAAGCGCGACTATCGAGGAAGAGGGGGTCATGATCGACAACCTTCTTATGGTCGACGAGGGGCATTTCCGCGAAGCAGCGGTCCGCGAAGTGCTCGCATCAGCGAAATTCCCCGCCCGCAATCCCGACCGCAACCTTTCCGATTTGCGCGCCCAGCTCGCTGCCTGCACACGCGGTGCCGAATTGCTGCAGGGCGCGGCTCGCGACCAGGGTGCTGGGGTAGTCGCGGCCTATATGGATCACGTGCTCGCCAATGCCGAGGAAAGCGTCCGCCGATTGCTCGACAGGCTCGAGGACGGCAGCTTTTCCTACGAAATGGACAATGGCGCGATCGTGAAAGTCGCCATCCGGATCGACGCCACCACCCGATCGGCAGTTTTCGATTTCACCGAAACCAGCGACCAGTTGCCCGACAATTTCAACGCTCCGCGGTCGATTACTCGCGCTGCCGCGCTTTATGTCCTGCGCACATTGATCGACGACCAGATCCCGATGAATGACGGGTGCTTGCGGCCCGTCGAACTGGTCGTGCCCGAAGGTTCGATGCTCAATCCGGAGCCGGGCGCGGCCGTGGTCGCGGGCAATGTCGAGACCAGCCAAGTCGTTACCGATGCGCTGTTCGCCGCCACCGGCAGGCTTGCCCCGAGCCAGGGGACGATGAACAATTTCACCTTCGGCAATGAGGCGCACCAGTACTACGAGACTATCTGCGGCGGTTCGGGAGCGGGGCCCGATCATGACGGGACCAGCGCGGTGCAAACCCACATGACCAACAGCCGCCTGACCGATCCCGAAATCCTCGAAACGCGCCTCCCTGTGCGGCTCGAAATTTTTGCCATCCGTCGCGGCTCTGGCGGATCGGGCGCGAGATCGCGGAGGCGACGGGGTCGAGCGGCGTGTCACCTTCCTTGAGGAAATGCGCGCGAACATGCTGGCCAACCGCCGCAAGGTGGCGCCACGCGGGATCAACGGCGGCGGTGATGCGCAGCCGGGTCGCAACTGGGTCGAGCGGACAGATGGCTCAATCGAGGAATTCGGGGCGACCGGGCACAAGGACATGATGCCCGGCGACACATTCGTCATCCTGACGCCCGGCGGAGGCGGCTTCGGGGAGGAAAGAGAATGAATTACTGGCCCTTGCTGGGCATCGCGCTGGTCGTGATCGGCTTTGCGCTGCGCTTCAATCCGCTGCTGGTCGTGGTCGGTGCGGCACTTGCGACGGGGCTTCTGGCGGGGCTCGATTTCGTCGCCGTGGTCGAGGCGCTAGGCAAGGCGTTCAACGACAACCGCTATATCTCGGTGACGTGGATCATCCTGCCGGTGATCGGCCTGCTCGAGCGATATGGCCTGCAGCAGCGCGCGCGTGCGGTGATCGAGAACCTGCGCGGGGCGACAATGGGCAAGCTGCTGACAGTCTACCTGCTGTTTCGCCAGATCACCGCAGCCATCGGCATGAAGGACATCGGCGGCCACCCGCAGGCGGTCCGTCCGCTCGTCGCCCCAATGGCCGAGGCTGCGGCGGAGAAATCGCACGGCAAGCTGGCCGAGGATGACCGGCAGAAGGTGCTCGCCATGTCGGCCGCCACCGACAATGTCGGGCTGTTCTTCGGCGAGGATATCTTCTTCGCCATCGCCTCGATCCTGCTGATCCAGGGCGTGTTCGAAAGCTACGGCTATCCGCTCACCCCGCTGCAGTTGTCGGTCTGGGCGATCCCGACTGCGATCTGCGCCTTCATCATCCACGGCTGGCGCATCCGCGCGCTCGACCGGAAGATCGGGCGGACCCCGGCGGAGGCAGGCGCATGATCACCTACGAATGGCTCTACGTCCTTGCGGGCGTGTTCTTCGCGATCTGGTCGCTGCTCAGCCTGCGCGACGGGCTCTGGGGCAATGCTGCGTTCTGGGGACTGCTGGCGGCGAGCTTCTTCCTTGGCAGCCACCTCTCCGATTTCGCCAACGGCGTGCTGGTCCTCGCCATGGTCGCGATAGCCGGGACAGGCGCGTTGAAGAGGAGCGATCCGGAAACGACGAGTATCGAGGAGCGTCGCGACTATTCGAAGATGCTCGGCAACAAGCTCTTCGTGCCCGCTCTGATTGTCCCGATCACCGCCGTGGCAGGCACGCTGCTCTACAATTACACCCCGCTCAGCGAGACTGGCCTGTTCGAGGCGCGACGCGAGACGCTGATCCTCTTCGGCGTCGGCGTGCTCGTCGCGCTGGTGGTGGCAATGGCCTGGCTGCGCCCGCCTGCGCTTGCCCCGGCGGAGGAAGGCAGGCGCCTGCTCGATTCCATCGGCTGGGCGGCGATCCTGCCGCAAATGCTCGCCGCGCTCGGCGCGGTCTTCGCACTGGCGGGCGTGGGCGAGATCATCGGCGGTGTCGCAGGCGACATCATTCCCGATGGCAGCGTTTTCCTGACCGTCGTGGTATTTGCGCTCGGCATGGCGCTGCTCACGATGATAATGGGCAATTCCTTTGCCGCCTTCCCGGTGATGGCGGCCGCGATCGGCATCCCGCTGCTGGTCGAAACCTATGACGGCAATCCGGCGGTGATCGGCGCGGTCGGCATGCTCGCAGGCTTTTGCGGTACGCTGATGACCCCCATGGCGGCCAACTTCAACATCGTGCCCGCCGCGCTTCTCGAACTAAAGGACCAGAACGGGGTGATCCGCCAGCAGATCGGGACAGCGATCCCGCTGTGGCTGTGCAATGTCGCGATCATCTATGTGGGAGCATTCCTGCTGTGGAACTGACACCGGACCTCGCCAGCAGCTTCGCACGCATCGCGCTGGGCCATGTGGCGCGCGAATATCCGCACAAGCTCGACCACGTGATGGCGGGCGACGCGGACGTCCTCTCGCCGCGAAAGCTCCATCCGGTCTTTTTCGGCAGCTTCGACTGGCACAGCTGCGTCCACGGATGGTGGACGCTCCTCACGCTGCGCAGGCTCTACCCCGACATGCCCGAGGCGCGCGAGATCGAGGTGCTGGCCGATGCGACTTTCACGCAAGAGAAATTGGCCGTCGAACTCGCCTATCTCGAGAGGCCGGAATCGCGCGGCTTCGAGCGGCCCTATGGTTGGGGTTGGCTGCTATACCTCCATCATGAAGCCGCACGGCATGACGATAAGAAATGGGGAGCGCGTCTCGATCCGCTCGCCCGCGCCTTTGCCGACCGTTTCGGCGATTACCTGCGTGTGCTCACCTATCCGATCACCGTGGGGACGCACTTCAATACCAGCTTCGCACTCGTCCTTGCGCGCGAGTGGGCGGAAACCCGCGATGCGAAGCTGCTTGCAACTATCGATGACTGGTCGCTCGCCGCTTTCGGGCAGAAGCGAGGTTTTGATGGCTGGGAGCCGGGCGGGGACGAATTCCTCTCTCCCGTCCTCACTGCCAGCCTGTTGATGAGCCGCGTCATGCCGCACAGCCAGTTCGCTCCATGGTTCGAAGACCTTGTCCTCGCCAATGGGTGGATCGAACGGGAATGCCATCCCGTGACCGTCAGCGATCGGAGCGACGGGAAGATCGCGCATCTGGACGGGTTGAACCTGAGCCGCGCCTGGTGCCTTCGCGAAGTGGACCGCCTGCTTGGGGAGCATCCGGCTTCGCAGCTGATTTCGGACAGGGCCCGGGCGCATCTCGATGCGGCCCTCGGCCATGTCGCGGGGGACTATATGGGCGAACACTGGCTTGCCAGCTTCGCTCTTCTCGCGCTGCTGGCCGACCGTTAGCGGGTCAGGCGCTGCGCAAGCCTGCCGAGGACGCGCGCGGACCGCCACCGCTTGCCCGTCCTATGGCCATCGCGAGTGCCAGGTCCTCGGACACGTGGATCACCCCGCCATCGCCGCGACGCGAGCTCGTACCGAGGAACACCTCATAGTCGCCTGCCGAGACCGCAAACCGGCCGTTCGCCAGCGCGGTGCCGATCTGCTCGCGCCCGATCTCGAAGAACAGCGCCCTGCGTTCGCCCGGCCGCAACTGGACACGTGCGAATTCCGCCAGCTTGCGCGGGCATTCACCATTTTTGGTCCAGGGAGTGGCATAGAGCTGGATGGTCTCGCTGCCGGCGCGTTCGCCGACATTGCGCAATTCGCCCGAGACATGGATGCAATTGCTGCCTTCCTCGATCGTGACGCCGGTCAGCGCGAAGTCGGCGTAATTCTCGCCATGGCCGAAGCGCATGGCGTCTCCGGTGCCATCGGCATCGAGATCATAGGGCAGCTTGGCGCTCGGATTTGCCTCGCCTGTTAGCAGTTCCGCAATGGCATGGCCGCCCATGCTGCCCGGTTCGCCCGCATGGAGAATGACCGGCAAGCGGGTTTCGCGCAGCAGCGGATCGACCGCTTTCGCGCCGATTGTCACCAGCACCACGCGCGGATTGGCGCCCATGAGCGAGGTGAGCAGCTGTTCCTGCGCTTCGCCGAGCTTGCCCGAGCCGTTGCAGGGCAGGACAACGACGATGGTGCCGGCGCGCTTCGCCGCCTCGCTCGCCATGCCGATCGCCATACGGTCGGCATCGATCATGCGGTCTTGCGGCGTGCCGTTGTTGCGCAGCGCGAGGCCCGGCACGAAGCGGTAGGGTACGCCCAGCTGCTCGAGCCCGTCGATCACGCTTGCCGCCACGCCCTCGCGGCCGGCAAGTGCAAGATGACGGTCGCTGGCTGCGGTGCCGACGACGAGGATGTCGCCTGAATCTATCCCGAGCGGCAGATAGGCAGGCTGGTTGCGCAGCAGTACGGCAGATCGCCGCGCAAGCTCCAGCGAGACTTCGCGGTTGTGAACTGGCGTGGGCAGCGGCCCACGGTGTGCTGTGGCCGACGCCGAGAGTGCCCTGCCGAACAGGCCGAGGCGGTACTTTGCGCGCAAAACCCTTCCGACAGCCTCGTCGAGCCTGTTCGCGTCGATCCGGCCGGTCGTGACTGCCTCCACGAGCGAATCCACTGGCATGGCCTCGTTCTGCCCGCCTCGCTCCGCGAAATTCGCTTCGTTCGCAAGGCTGTCCCATTCCGCCAGCACCATGCCGTCGTAGCGGCCCGGTGCGGCAAGTTCGTGGGCAGCCTCTTCAAGAGACCTGCGCAAATCGGCATCGGCGTGGTGGAAGGCCAGCGACCCTACATTTGCAGTGACGATGGCGCTGCGGGCTATGGCGAGCGCATTCTGGAACTGGGCATCGTCGCGAGTTCCGCTAGCTTCCACGAGATTGAGGCATGCCAGCGTTGCCTGGCCACTGGTTTCGTCTTCCGCCTGCACGCCCCTGACGAGGGCGGAAGCCATGGAGGCGACTAGGTGCAGTTGCCCCGCCTCGAAGGCCTGCTCGTCATCAAGGGCTGTGGGGCCCGGCGCGACTTTCGGACCGAACAGCCAGTTTATGCCGCGGCACTCGGCTTCCTGCGCGATGACCTTGCCGGCCGCCTCGACCGCAGCAGTGTCGAAACTCGCGCACATGGTCGCGGGGGTGGGGAACACCGTTTCATGGGCCGTGCGGATATCGCTGGAGAAGAGCAGCGGGATGCCGAGGCGTGTTTCCTCCTGCGCGAGTTGCTGCAGGGCATCTGCCTGTTCGCGGCTGACGATGCCGCGCACGCCGCCGATCCGGCCAGCTCTCAGCGCGCGGGCAAAGCCTTCGGCCTCACGTTGGTCGACGGGGTCGGGAGCACGCCGAAAGGCGAGCTGCCCGGCCTTCTCGAGCAGTGTCATGTGCGCCAGCATGTCGGCGACGAAGCGTTCGCAATCGCGGTCTGGCAGGAAGCGGTTCACGCGCGCAGGCTCCGCGCTGCGCATACGCGCGCGCCCGAAAGCTCGCCGGTACGGGCGTGGCACTGCGCGACGACGTTTCCTCCAGCCAGATGGCAAATCCCGGCCGGCAATGTTCCGCCGACCGCTCATCCGCGCGCACGAAACCTGAGAGGAAATCGGGCCGCGTTGCCGCAGACCCTGACGTAGAATGGTAAAATTCCGGTAAGTCGCGGCAAAAAAGAGGCATTTCTGACTATTCAGAAAAGCTTTCGAGAAGGACATTTACGGACATAAAAATATCTTTATATGTTCGTCTCTCGATGCGTACCGAAGCACTCTTCCGCGCCCTGGCCGACCCGACCCGGCTCAGGATCATGCGCTTGCTGGGCTCTATGGAGCTGGCGGTGGGCGAGATCGCGCAGGTGCTCGGCCAGAGCCAGCCGCGCGTTTCGCGCCATATCGGCATCCTTTGCGATGCCGGCCTTGCAGAGCGCCGCCGCGAGGGCAGCTGGATCTTCCTGAGGGCAAGCACCGATGACGATGGCGAGCAGCCGATCCGCTCGGATATCGCGCGCCTCCTGACCCGCTCGGAAGGCTCGGACCCCACCTTTGCCGAGATATGCGAGGCCGACCGTCTCAAGCTCGCCGAGATCCGCCAGGCACGCGAGGAGCAGGCGCAGGAATATTTCGCCAGCAACGCGCATGACTGGGACGAACTGCGCCGCCTTCATTCGTCCGATGCCAATGTGGAGCGCGCGCTTGCCGGTGCGCTGGGCGAGGGCAGCCTTGGCCGCCTGCTCGACATCGGCACAGGCACGGGTCGCATGGCAGAGCTTTTCGCTGCCCGCGCCGACCATATCGTCGCGCTCGACAAGAGCCTTGCCATGCTGCGCGTCGCCCGCGCGAAGTTGCAGCACCTTCCCGCCGAAAGCATCGAGCTGGTGCAAGGCGATTTTACCGGGCTCCCGTTTGCACCGGCGAGTTTCGATACGGTCCTGTTCCACCAGGTCCTTCATTTTGCGCACAGCCCACCCGCCGTCCTTTACGAAGCAGCGCGCGTGACGCGCGCCGGCGGCCGCGTGGCGATTGTCGATTTCGCCGCGCACCAGCGCGAGGAACTGCGCGAGCGGCATGCCCATGCGCGCCTCGGCTTTGCCGATGAACAGATGCTCGAATTGCTCGAAGATGCGGGCTTCGTCCCCGCCGATCCCATCTCGCTCGAAGACGGCGAGCTGGTCGTGAAGATTTGGATTGCCGAGCGCAGGCGCGCGGCTGAAAGGAATGTTGGATGAGCCCCACGCTCGACCAGATGCGCGAGGCACAGCGCGCTCTCGAAGGCCCTCTCTTCTCCGGACTGCCCGGGGACATCGAGGTGAGCTTCGAATTCTTCCCGCCCAAAACGGAGAAGATGGGCGAGACCCTGTGGCAGAGCGTGCAGACGCTTGAGCCGCTGAACCCGCGCTTTCTTTCGGTGACCTACGGCGCTGGTGGTTCGACGCGCGAGCGCACGCACGAGGCCGTGCGCCGGATCGTGAGCGAGACCGATATCCCGGCGGCCGCGCATCTCACCTGCGTCCAGGCGACGCGTGAGGAAGTCGACCAGGTCGCGCGCGAATACTGGGAAGAGGGCGTACGCCACATCGTCGCCCTGCGCGGAGATGCGCCTGACGGCAGCGGTAACTACACCCCGCATCCGGGTGGCTACGAGAATGCCGCCGACCTCATCGCAGGTCTCAAGAAGATCGCCGATTTCGAAATCTCGGTCGCTGCTTATCCCGAGGTTCATCCGGATCTCGCCCGACCGGCAGGCCGATCTCGACAATCTCAAGCGCAAGTTCGACGCGGGCGCCACGCGCGCCATCACCCAGTTCTTCTTCGAGCCCGAGTGCTTCTTCGATTTCCGCGACAAGGCGGTCGCCGCCGGCATCGAGGGCGAGATCGTGCCGGGCATCATGCCGGTGATGAGCTTTGCCGCGGTCCAGCGCATGAGCGGGCTGTGCGGCACGGCAATCCCGGACTGGATGGAGGGCCTTTTCGAAGGGCTCGACGAGCGCCCCGAAGCGCGCCAGCTGGTGAGCGCGACCATCGCCGCCGAAATGTGTCGCCGCCTCTATGCGGGCGGGGTGCGCCAGTTCCACTTCTACACCCTCAACCGCGCCGAGCTGAGCTATGCGATCTGCCACATGCTCGGCCTGCGCCCGAAGGCTTGAACCATGTCGAAACGCGAAGAATTCAAGGCCGCCGCCGCCCAGCGCATCCTGATCAAGGACGGTCCCTATGGTACCGAGATCCAGCGCGCCAAGTTGGCGCCCGAAGATTATGCGGGCGACACCGGTCTCGAGGCCGACCAGAAGGGCAATAACGACCTCGTCAACTTGACCCAGCCGCAAGTCATTCGCGCGATCTGCGACAGCTATATCGCTGCCGGCGCGCATATCCTTGCGACCAATACCTTCAACGCCAACCGCATCAGCCAGGCGGACTATTCGGCAGAGCATCTCGTGCACGAGATCAACGTTTCTGCCGCGAAGATCATCCGGGAAGCGATCGACGAGGCCACCGCAAATGACGGCGTGCCGCGTTTCGTGGCCGGCGCGATGGGGCCGACCAACAAGACGCTGTCGCTCTCGCCCGATGTCGAGGACCCGGGCTTTCGCGAAGTGACCTTCGACGAAATCGTCGAGGTCTATGTCGAGCAGGCGCGCGGACTGATCGAGGGCGGGGCGGATTTCATCCTGATCGAGACGGTCTTCGACACGCTCAACTGCAAGGCGGCGATCATGGCGGTGAAGCAGCTCGAGCGCGAACTCGATCGCGACATCCCGCTGATGATCTCGCTGACACTGACCGACCTTTCGGGCCGCAACCTTTCGGGTCACACGGTCGAGGCATTCTGGCACACGGTGCGCCACGCCAAGCCGCTGACCATGGGGCTCAACTGCAGCTTCGGCGCTGAGCAGCTGCGACCGCACGTCCAGATCCTCTCGGACATCGCCGATACCTATCTCATGGCTTATCCCAATGCGGGCCTGCCCAATGATCTGGGCGAATATGACGAGCTGCCCGACACGACTGCCGCGCTGACCAAGGTGTGGGCCGACAATGGCCGCATCAATGCGCTCGGTGGCTGCTGCGGCTCGACCCCCGACCACATTGCCGCGATGGCCAGGGCAGTCGAGGGCGTTGCCCCCCGCAAGCTGCCTGAAGCCGCTCCCGACATGCGCCTTGCCGGCCTCGAACCCTTTACGATTGCTGCCTGATGAGTGACCTCACTACTGCCCGCTTCGTCAACATCGGCGAACGCACCAATGTGACCGGCTCGGCCCGGTTCAAGAAGCTGATCCTGTCCGACGACTACGAGACCGCCGTGGAGGTCGCACGCGACCAGGTGGAGAACGGCGCGCAGGTGATCGACGTCAACATGGACGAGGGCCTGCTCGACGCCGAAAAGGCGATGACCACCTTCCTCAAACTGATCGCCGCCGAACCCGACATCGCGCGCGTGCCGGTGATGATCGACAGTTCCAAATGGGACGTGATCGAGGCGGGGCTCAAATGCGTCTCGGGCAAGCCGATCGTCAATTCGATCAGCATGAAGGAAGGCGAGGAGCAGTTCCTCGAACATGCCCGCAAGTGCATGGATTACGGCGCTGCTGTGGTCGTCATGGCCTTCGACGAGACCGGGCAGGCCGATACCAAGGATCGCAAGGTCGAGATCTGCAGCCGCGCATACGACCTTTTGACCGGCATCGGCTTTCCACCCGAGGACATCATCTTCGACCCCAACATTTTCGCCGTGGCGACCGGGATCGAGGAGCATGACCGTTACGGTCTCGACTTCATCGAGGCGGTGGCCGAGATCAAGCAGCGCTGCCCGCTCGCCAAGACCAGCGGCGGCCTATCGAACCTCTCGTTCAGCTTCCGCGGGAACGAGACCGTTCGCCGCGCGATGCATTCGGTTTTCCTCTACCACGCGATCCCCGCCGGGCTCGACATGGCGATCGTCAACGCGGGCCAGCTCGACGTTTACGACCAGATCGACCCGACCTTGCGCGAGGCATGCGAGGACGTGATCCTGATGCGCCGCGAGGATGCGACCGAGCGGCTGATCGACTTGGCCGAAAGCTACAAGGGTAAGTCCGCCGCCGACGAGAAAGCCGCCGAGGAATGGCGCGGCTGGGACGTGAAGAAGCGGCTCGAACACGCGCTGGTGAAGGGCATCGATGCGCATGTCGTCGCCGATACCGAGGAAGCGCGCGAGCTGGTCGCGGCCTCCGGTGGCCGCCCGATCGAGGTCATCGAAGGTCCGCTGATGGACGGCATGAACGTCGTCGGCGACCTTTTCGGCAGCGGCAAGATGTTCCTGCCTCAGGTGGTGAAATCGGCGCGCGTCATGAAGAAGGCGGTCGCCCATCTCATCCCCTTCATCGAGGCGGAAAAGGACCTTCTCCCCGAGAGCCAGCGCAAGGCCAAGGGCAAGATCGTGATGGCGACCGTGAAGGGCGACGTTCACGATATCGGCAAGAACATCGTCGGCGTGGTCTTGCAGTGCAATGGCTATGATGTGATCGACCTCGGCGTGATGGTGCCCTGGTCCAAGATCCTCGAGACAGCACGCGAGGAAAAGGCCGACATGATCGGCCTTTCCGGCCTCATCACCCCCTCGCTCGACGAGATGGTAACCGTGGCCGAGGAAATGCAGACGGCGGGCATGACGATGCCTCTGCTGATTGGCGGCGCTACCACCAGCAGGGTTCATACCGCGCTGCGTATAGACCCGGCTTACGAAGGTCCGGTTGTCCACGTGCTCGACGCGAGCCGTGCGGTGGGTGTGGCGAGCCGCCTCCTGTCGGACACGCAGCGCGACGAATTCGTCTCCGACACCGCGGGTGAATATGTGAAGGTGCGCGAAGCCCGCGAGGGCAGGTCGCAGAGCGTGCTGCTCAGCATCGACGAGGCGCGGGCAAACTTCTTCGACGCCTATCTTTCGGACAAGGCGGCACCGCCATTGAAGCCCGGCATCCATGTCTTCGACGACTGGTCGCTCGCCGATCTTCGCGATTACATCGACTGGACGCCATTCTTCCGCGCTTGGGAATTGCACGGCACCTATCCCAAGATCCTCGACGACGAGGTGGTGGGCGAAACCGCGCAGCAGCTGAAGGCCGATGCCGACGCAATGCTCGACCGGATCATCGCGAACAAGTGGCTCACCGCGAAGGGGGTGGCCGGTTTCTGGCCCTGCGCGCGTGACGGCGACGATGTGACGATCCACGGCAATGGCGGCGAGGCGCATACCGTTCTCCCCTTCCTGCGCCAGCAGGTGAAGAAGAGCCGCGACCGTGCGAACATGTGCCTTGCCGACTTCATCGATCCGGCGGGCGACTGGATCGGCGGGTTTGCCGTCGGCATCCATGGGATCGAGGAGCATTCGAAGCGCTTCCTTGAGGACAAGGACGATTACTCCGACATCCTCCTCAAGGCGCTGGCCGACCGCTTCGCGGAAGCCTTTGCCGAACGGCTGCACCAGCATGTGCGGACCGATCTTTGGGGCTATGCGCCGCAGGAACAGCTCACCAACGAGGCGCTGATCAAGGAGGAATACCGCGGTATCCGCCCGGCGCCGGGCTATCCCGCATGCCCCGATCACAGCCTCAAGCCGATCCTGTTCGACCTGCTCGACGCGCCTGCGAACGCGGGTCTCACCCTGACCGAGAACTTCGCCATGTACCCGACGGCGGCGGTCAGCGGATTCTATTTCGGACACCCGGAAGCGGAGTATTTCGGCGTGGCGCGGATCGGCCGGGACCAGCTGGAAGATTACGCCGCGCGCCGCGGTGTGGATATTGCAACGGCCGAGCGCTGGCTCAGGCCCAATCTGGATTGACCCGGCGCGCATGTTCGCGCAGGGCTGAATTGTCGGCTGCGGAAGCGATTCTGCGGCGGGCGCGCACGGGAGAGTTCGGGCTGTGACTGCCGCCCGACGCCGAAGGAGCAACCGCCCCGGAAACTCTCAGGCAGATGGACCGTGCGCCGCCATCGACACTCTGGAAAGCGCTTCCGCACTTGCGGCAGCCACCGAAGGGGTAAGCGTGCTCATCCGCACGTCAGTCTCTCAGGTTTCCCGACAGAGGGGGCATGGGTTGTTGTTGCGCCCGCCGAGGGCGCACCCATGCTTTTGAAGGACGGGACTTGAGCGAAGAAACCGACACCGACGAGCATATCGAAGAGACCGGCACGCTGCCGCTGGATAGCTGGCATCGCGGCAAGGGCGCGCGCATGGTGCCTTTCGCGGGCTATCACATGCCGATCCAGTACGAAGGCATCGTCGCCGAACACAACTGGACGCGCGAGCAGGCAGGCCTGTTCGATGTCAGCCACATGGGCCAGCTGCTGGTCAGCGGCGAAAAGGCAGCCGAGGAACTCGAAAAGCTCCTGCCCGGCGCGATCGCCTCGCTGAAGCCCGGCCGCACGCGCTATTCGCTGCTGATGGCCGAGAACGGCGGTATCCTCGACGATCTCATGGTCACCAATGCCACGCCCTGGATCGAGGCGGACGAGGAAGCCGGTACCGAAGGCCATTGGGGCGAGCCCACATATTACCTCGTCGTCAACGGCGCGATGAAGTGGGACGATATTGCCCATCTTCGCGAGCATCTCGACGACGATGTCACACTCACCCATATGGACGAACACGCGCTGCTCGCGCTGCAGGGGCCCAACGCCGCGACCGCACTCAATCGCGTGATGCGCAACGTGATCGACGACATGATCTTCATGGATTCGGTCACGCACGACTTCGGCGAATGGCCGCTCCGCATCACCCGCTCGGGCTACACGGGCGAGGACGGGTTCGAGATCTCGATCCCCGCTGAATTCGCCGCCAGCCTCGCCGACCGGCTTTGCGCCGAAATCGAGGTGCGTCCGATCGGCCTCGGCGCGCGCGACAGCCTGCGGCTCGAAGCAGGCCTGCCGCTCTATGGCCACGACATCACCGAGGAAACCGACCCAGTCTCCGCCGACCTCCTCTTCGCGCTGACCAAGAAGCGCCGCGAGGAAGGCGGCTGGATGGGGCACGAGGCAGTCGCCAAGGTGCTTGCCGACGGCCCTGCGCAGAAGCGTGTCGGCCTCGATATCGAAGGTCGCATGCCAGCCCGCGAAGGCGCGCTCGTCTATTCGGGCGAGAAGCAGGTCGGCCACGTGACCAGCGGGGGCTTCTCGCCCACGCTCGAGCGCCCGATCGCCATGGCCTACATCGACACCAATCTCGCTGAAGAGGGAACCGAACTCGAAGTCGAGGTTCGTAAGAAGAGACTGCCCGCGAAGGTCGCACCCATGCCCTTCGTCCCCAACCGCTACTACAGAGGGAAGTGACCTGATGGCCCGTTATTTCACCGATGAACACGAATGGATCGACCTTGAAGGCGACACTGCGACGGTCGGCATCACCGATTTCGCACAAGGCCAGCTTGGCGACATCGTCTTCGTCGAACTGCCCGAAGTCGGCACCATGGTCGAAAAGGGCAAGGACGCTGCCGTGGTTGAAAGCGTCAAGGCAGCCAGCGACGTCTACGCCCCGCTCTCGGGCGAAGTGGTCGAAGTGAACGACGGCCTCGAAGACGACCCCGCGCTGGTCAATTCCTCGCCAGAGGAAGACGGCTGGTTCTTCAAGATGACCGTGTCCGACAAGTCCGAAATGGATGGGCTGATGGACGACAAGGCCTACAAGAGCTTCTGCGACGGGCTTTGACCCGAACTCCCTCGAGGACTGACGAGGAATTTGATGCGTTACTTGCCGCTTACTGATGCCGACCGTTCGGCGATGCTCGAAAAGATCGGCGCGCCTAGCGTCGATGCGCTGTTCGTCGATGTGCCCGAAGAGGCGCGGCTCGACGGTCCGATCCATGGCCTGCCGATGCATGCCTCCGAAATGGCGGTCGAAAAGCATATGCGCACGCTGTCGAAGAAGAATCTTGCGGCATCGGACGCCGCCTTCTTCCTCGGTGCGGGTGCCTACAAGCATCATGTCCCTGCGAGCGTCGATCACATCATCCAGCGCGGCGAGTTCCTGACCGCCTACACGCCCTACCAGCCGGAAATCGCGCAGGGCACGCTGCAGATGCTGTTCGAGTTCCAGAGCCAGGTCGCGCATCTCTATGGCTGCGCGGTGGCCAATGCCTCGATGTACGACGGCTCGACCGCCTGCTGGGAAGCAGTCGCGATGGCGAGCCGCATCGCGCGCGGCAAGAAGCGCAAGGTCGTGCTCTCGGGCGCGCTGCACCCGCATTACGCCGAGGTCGTCAAGACCATGGCGAAGTTCACCGATGACGAGATCGCGCACGCCAAGCCCGCCATGCAAGCGAGCCCCGACACCGACGGGCTGATCTCGCGGATCGACGACAACACCAGCTGCGTCGTGGTGCAGTATCCCGACATCCTCGGCCGCGTGAACGACCTCCAGCCGGTCGCCGATGCCGCGCACGAAAAGGGCGCGCTGCTGATCGTCGTGAATACCGAGCCGGTGGCTCTCGGCGCAATCAAGTCGCCCGGCGAAATGGGCGCGGATATCGTTGTTGGCGAAGGTCAGTCGATCGGCGTCGGCCTGCAGTTCGGCGGGCCGTACCTCGGCCTCTTCGCCGTGCGCGATCCCAAGCATGTCCGCATGATGCCCGGGCGCCTTTGTGGCGAAACGCAGGATGCCGAGGGCAAGCGCGGCTACGTGCTGACGCTCTCGACCCGCGAGCAGCATATCCGCCGCGAGAAGGCGACGTCGAACATCTGCACCAATTCGGGCCTGTGTGCTCTCGCCTTCAGCGTCCACATGACGTTGCTCGGCGAAAAGGGCCTTCGTAGCCTCGCGATGGAGAACCATCGCCTTGCATGCATCGCGGCCGACAAGCTCGCCGAAGTGCCGGGCGTGAGCGTGCTCAACGATGCATTCTTCAACGAGTTCACGATCCAGCTCGGTACCGATGCGCGCGCCGTGGTCCGCAAGCTCGCCAAGGACAACATTCTGGCAGGCGTCTCGCTCGGGCGCCTGTTCCCCGAACACGAAGAGCTGTCCGATGGCCTCATCGTCGCGGTCACCGAGACCTCGACCGAGGAGGACATCGAAACGCTTGTTTCCGCGCTGAAGGAGGTGCTGTCATGAACGCCCCCAACGCATCGGGCTGGAAGCCCGGCACCCCCGTCCAGGATCACAACGCGATGACCGGCCCCGATACGGTCACCGGCAACCGCGCGCTGATGCTCGAGGAGGCGCTGATCTTCGAGATCGGCAATACCGAGACGACCGGCGTCGACCTGCCCGAACCGACCGGCGGCGCGAACCGCCTCGGCGGGCTCGATCGCAGCGAGAAGATCGGTTTGCCCGGCCTGTCCGAACCGGAAACGGTGCGTCATTACACGCGTCTCAGCCGCCAGAATTACGGCATCGATCTCGGCTTCTTCCCGCTCGGTTCGTGCACGATGAAGCACAACCCGCGCCTGAACGAGAAGGTCGCGCGTATGCCCGGCTTCGCCGATGTGCATCCGCTGCAGCCGGTCGACACGGTTCGCGGCGCGCTCGAAGTCGTGAACGAGCTGGCGCACTGGCTGATCGACCTGACCGGCATGCACGGCGTCGCGATGAGCCCCAAGGCGGGCGCTCATGGCGAACTTTGCGGCATCCTCTGCATTCGCGCAGCCCTCGAAGCGCGCGGCGATGCACGCGAGGTCATCCTCGTTCCCGAAAGCGCGCATGGCACCAACCCCGCCACGGCCGCTTTCGCGGGCTACAAGATCGAGGACATCCCCGCCAATTCGGACGGACGCGTCGATCTCGATGCGCTCAAGAGCCGTCTTGGCCCCGATGTCGCGGGCGTGATGATCACCAACCCCTCGACGCTTGGCCTGTTCGAGCGCCACCTCAAGGAAATCTCCGACGCGGTCCACGAGGCAGGCGGTTTCGTCTATTGCGACGGCGCGAACTTCAACGCCATCGTCGGCAAGGTCCGCCCCGGCGACCTTGGAGTCGACGCAATGCACATCAACCTGCACAAGACCTTCTCCACCCCGCATGGCGGCGGTGGCCCGGGTTCGGGGCCGGTGGTCCTGTCGGAGGCGCTCGCGCCCTTTGGCCCGCTGCCCTATACGGCGCGCACCAAGGACGGCGTGGTCCACCTGATCGAGGAAGAGGACGCGGATGCGTTCTCCGAACAGCACTTCGACGGCAAGATGCAGAGCTTCGGCCGCATGACCGCCTTCCATGGTCAGATGGGCATGTTCACCCGCGCGCTGTCTTACATCCTCAGCCACGGTGCTGATGGACTGCGCCAGGTTGCCGAGGACGCCGTGCTCAACGCCAATTACCTGCTGCGCAGCCTCGAGGACGTGCTCGACGCGCCCTTCGGTCACAGCGGGCCGTGCATGCACGAGGCGCTGTTCAGCGATAAGGGCTTTGCCGAGGACATCTCGACGCTCGACCTTGCCAAGGGGCTGATCGACGAAGGCTACCACCCGATGACCATGTATTTCCCGTTGGTGGTGCATGGAGCGATGCTGGTCGAGCCGACCGAGACCGAGAGCAAGGCTGCGCTGGACCAGTTCATCATGGCGCTGCGCAGCGTCGCCGAGCGCGCCAAGGCGGGCGACGAGACGCTCAAGACTGCGCCGCATTATGCGCCGCGCCGCCGTCTCGACGAAACGCTGGCCGCGCGCAAGCCGATCCTCGCCTGGGAAGAGCCGAACCCGCCTGCAGGAACGCCGACCATGAGCGAGCAGGGCGGACGTTGATCGCCCGCCTGCGGCCATGAGGATCATCTTCAGCCGCAAGGGCTTCGATAGCGCAGCGGGCGGTGGCCCGTCGCCCATCATTGACGGTAGGCCACTGAGCCTGCCGATCCCGGCAGGCACCGCTTCGCGCACAACCTATGGCGAGCTTGGGCTGGGCGAGCATGCATCGCTCTCCAGTCGTGGCAAGCTGGGCGGGGGCGACCTTTGCCATCACGACCCGATGTTCCTCGCCGATGGCACTTGCCTGTTCGGGCAGGTCGGGGCAGCGCAGACCCATCTCGCAAATCAGGGCGTTCGCGAGGGCGACGTGTTCCTGTTCTTCGGGCTTTTCCGCGAGGAGATGACCGGCGAGCCCCACCACCGCATCTTCGGCTGGATGCAGATTGAGCGCATGATTTATCTTGCGGACTGCGACGATGCCGAGCGCGCAGAACTGGCGGCTCATGGCCATCCGCATGCGCTTGAAATGCACGGATCCAACGACTGCATCTATGTTGGTCCGGGCGGCACTGCGCCGCGGGCGAGCGAAACGCTGCGCCTTACAGTTCCGGGAGGCCCGCCCTCGCTATGGGAGCGGCCCGACTGGCTGAAGAAGGGCGGGCTATCCTACCACGACCGCGCGGATCGCTGGCTGCGCGGCGGCCGGCTGAGGAGCGTTGCACGCGGACAGGAATTCGTCGCCGACATCGGTCGGCGCAAGGCACCGCGCGACTGGCTCGCAGCGGTGCTCGCCGAACTCAGAGAGTCTTGATCACCGCCGAGAAGTCGAGCCCACCGTTTTCCTCGGCGAAGGCCTCGTAGATCTCGGTGGCATGCTTGCCGAGTGCGGTCTCGGCATCGACGCTGCCCGCCGCTTCCATCGCAAGACGCAGGTCCTTGAGCATCAGAGCGGTGGCAAAGCCGCCCTTGTAGTCATTGTCCGCCGGGCTTTCGACGCCGACGCCGGGCATCGGCGTATAGGCGTTGAGCGGCCAGCAATAGCCGGAGGATTGCGAGCTGATCTCGTAGAATTTCTGCGGGTCGAGGCCGAGCTTCTCGGCCATCTTCATCGCCTCGGTCGTGCCGATCATGGTGATGGCGAGCAGCATGTTGTTGCAGATCTTGGCGGTCTGGCCCGCGCCTGCATCACCTGCATGGATCACCGCCTTGCCCATTGCGTTCAGCACTTCTTCGGCGCGCTTGAAGGCCTTGTCGGTGCCGCCGACCATGAAAGTGAGCGTGCCGCCCATCGCAGCCGCGATCCCGCCGGAAACAGGGGCATCGACCATGTCGTAGCCCTTCGCGCTCGCGCTTTCGGCCAGTTCCTTCGCAGTGGCGACGTCGATGGTCGAACAGTCGAGCAGTACCGCACCTTCGGGCGCATGGCCGAAGACATCGCCTTCATAGACCGACTTCACGATGGCGCCGTTGGGCAGCATCGTCACGACCGCATCCACGCCCTCGCAGGCGCGCTTGGCATCGTCATAGGCATCGCAACCACCGCTCTCAGCCGAGCTGCGTGCTTCGGCGGAAAGGTCGAAGGCGTTCACCTCGTGCCCAGCCCTAACGAGGTTCGCGGCCATCCCGCCGCCCATATTGCCGAGGCCGATGAAGGCGATTTTCATGTTCTCTCTCCGCGTATTCTTATGATCTTGAGTGAAGGGGTCAGCGGCCCTTCCACTTGCCCTCGCGCTTCTCGACGAAGGCGGCCATGCCTTCTTTCTTGTCCTCGCTCGCGGTGAGGATCTGGAAGATGCGGCGCTCGATGATCAGGCCCTGGTCGAGGCTAGTTTCGAAAGCGGCGTTGACCATTTCCTTGTTCGCGATCGCTGCCATCGGCGGCATCGAGGCGATTTGCGCGGCGGTCTTCATGGCATCGTCGAGCAGTTCGTCATGCGGCACGACGCGCGCGACAAGATTGCTGCGTTCGGCTTCCTCGGCGCCCATCATGCGGCCGGTGAGGCACATTTCCATGGCCTTCGACTTGCCGATCGCCCTGGTCAGGCGCTGCGAGCCGCCCATGCCCGGCGCCACGCCGAGCTTGATCTCGGGCTGGCCGAACTTGGCGTTTTCCGAAGCGATGATGAAGTCGGCCATCATGGCAAGCTCGCACCCGCCGCCCAGCGCGAAGCCGTTTACCGCCGCGATCCAAGGCTTGCGGGTCTTCTTGACGATTTCGCTGGTCCAGGGCGCGAAGAAGTCTTCCAAATAGAAGTCTGCCGCTTCCTTCTCGCTCATCTCCTTGATGTCGGCGCCGGCGGCAAAGGCCTTGTCGCCCGAGCCGGTGAGGACCGCGCACAGCTGGCTGCTGTCGGCCTGGTAGGCGGCGAATGCCTCGATCAGTTCCTCGAGCACCTTGCTGTTGAGCGCGTTGAGCGCTTTCGGGCGGTTGAGCGTGATCAGCGTGACGGCATCGCGCTGTTCGACGGTGATGGTCTCGTAACTCATAGCGGTTTCCATTCCTCGTTGGCGGGTAGCGGGGCGAAGATGCTGTCGAGCAGTTCCTCGCTCACGCCCTCGGGCGTTGCCGGATCCCATTTGGGGTCGTTCGTCTTGTCCACGATCACCGCACGCACGCCCTCGGCAAAGTCGGGGCGTGTCAGCACGCGCGATGCGATGCGGTATTCCATGGCCATGTTGTCGGCAAAGCTGTCGAGCTTCTCGCTCTCGCTGAGCTGGCGGAGCGCGACCTTGCAGGTCTGCGGACTCTTGGTGCGCAGCGTGGCCAGCTCCTTGGCTGCCCACTCGCTGTCATCGGCCTCGAGGCTGGCGAGGATGTCCTCATAGCGGTCGAAGGCGAAATGCTTGGCGATCTTGTCGGCATTGCCTTCGATGCGGGCTGCGGGCGGCGTTTCCGAGAGTTCGGACAGGATACCCGAGATACGGTCAGGCTTCTCGGCGATACGCGCCTTGGCTTCGGCCAGCTTCTCGCTCGGCAGGTAGTGCGTGGCGATACCCGCCCAGACGCATTCCGCACCGTCAAGCCGCGCGCCGGTCAGCGCGAGGAACTGGCCGAGGCGTCCGCCGAGGCGCGACAGGTGCCAGCCACCGCCGACGTCGGGGAAGAGGCCGATGCCCGTTTCCGGCATGGCGAAACGCGTGTGTTCGGTCGCGACGCGGTACTTGCAGGGCAGGGCAATCCCCACGCCGCCGCCCATGGTGATGCCGTCCATGAAAGCTACGATGGGCTTGTCATAGGTCATCATCTGGTGGTTGAGCTGGTACTCGTCATGGAAGAAGGCGCGCCCGCTTTTCCCGCCGTCGTTGAGGGCGGAGTTGCGCAGCAGGTTGATGTCGCCGCCTGCGCAGAAGCCGCGGCCCTCGGCATGGTCGAGGATCACCGCCTCGACCGCATCGTCGCCTGCCAAGCCGGTGAGCGCTTTGCTCATCGCGTGACACATGTCGAGCGTGAGCGAGTGCAGGGCCTTGGGACGATTGAGCGAGATATGGCCGGTGCGGCCATGGGTATGGATGTTTACTTCATCGGTCATCGTGCCGGTCCTTACTGGCGCAGCAGGTCGCGGCCCACGATCATGCGCATGACCTGGTTCGTGCCTTCGAGGATCGAGTGGACGCGCAGGTCGCGCCAGAAGCGCTCGATCGGATATTCCTTGAGATAGCCATAGCCACCGAACAGCTGCAGCGCGTCGTTCACGATCTTGCTACCGTTATCGGTCGCAAGGCGCTTGGCCATCGCCGAGAAGCGCGACTTGTCGGGCGCATTGTCGGTGACCTTCGCCGCCGCGAGGTAAAGCAATGCGCGCGCCGCTTCGAGATCGGTCGCCATGTCGGCGAGCATGAACTGCGTGTTTTGGAAGTCGGCGATCGGCGTGTCGAACTGCTTGCGATCCTTGGTGTAGGCCACCGCTTCGTCGAGACAACGCTGAGCACCACCCAGCGAGCAGGCACCGATGTTGAGGCGGCCGCCGTCGAGGCCCATCATCGCGAAGCGGAAACCTTCGCCTTCGTCACCGACGCGGTTGGCGACGGGTACGCGCGCATCCTCGAAGATGACCTGCGCGGTGGGCGAGGCGTTCCAGCCGAGCTTCTTTTCCGGCTTGCCGAAGGAGACACCCGGCGTGTCCTTGTCGATCACTAGGCAGGTGATGCCCTTGGTCTTGTGCTCGGAAGTGCGGACCATGGTGACGTAGACGTCGTTCACGCCGCCGCCCGAGATGAATTGCTTGGTGCCGTTGAGGACATAGTGGTCGCCATCGAGCACCGCGTTGGTCTTGAGACCTGCGGCATCCGAGCCGCTGCCCGGTTCGGTCAGGCAGTAGCTGGCGATCTTTTCCATGGAGACGAGGTCGGGAAGGTAGCGGTCCTTCACGTCCTGGCTGCCGAACTGGTCGATCATCCAGCTCGCCATGTTGTGGATCGAGATGAAGGCACTGGTGGTCGGGCAGCCATAGGCCATGGCTTCCATGATCAGCGCGGCTTCCAATCGGCCGAGACCGATGCCGCCGCTTTCTTCGGAAACGTAGATCGCCCCGAAACCGAGTTCGGCGGTGCTCTTGATCACGTCGCGCGGGAAGTGGCTCTTCTCGTCCCATTCGCCTGCGTGAGGCGTGATGTTGTCGGCGGTGAAACGCTGCGCCATTTCCTGGATGGCGAGCTGCTCTTCGGTAAGCTGGAATTGTCCTGTCATGGCCAGCGCTCTAGACCTCTCGAGCGGGCAAGTGAAGGGGCGCGAAAGCCTAGGCCTGAACGATTGCTTTGGCCTCGATTTCGACTTTCCATTCCTTGCGGCAAGGTGACTTGCAGACGCGCAAAATTGCGACCCCGATTTTCGACCTGCCAGCACGGCCGATTGACCTAGATCAATGCCTCTCCACCACGGCAGCGTATAGTTCATGAGGCTTCAGTGAACCCCCGCTCGAATATCCGACTTCGGGAAACACCTGAGCCAGGTAGACGGAGAATGATCATGACGAAGAATATGGGATCGCTCGACAAGACAGTTCGCCTTATCGCGGCCGTAGTGCTGATCGCGCTTGCGGCAACGGGCACCATCAGCGGAACCTTCGCGATCGCAGCCTATGTTGTTGCGGCAATATTCGTGGTGACGAGCTTCGTTTCGGTTTGCCCGGCCTACCTTCCGTTCGGGATCAACACGCGGAAATAGAGCTCGCCGGTCGGACCCCTACCCGGCGACAATCGCTTCGGCTTCGATCTCGACCTTCCATTCCTTGCGGCAAAGCCATGGCGCGCCGACCATTGTTGCGGCCGGTTTCGCCGCGCCGAAAAAGCGCGCATGGACTTCTCCCACGGCTGCCTGGTCGTCGAAGTCAGTGAGGAACATGCGGGTGCGCACGACGTCGCCTGCGCTGCCGCCGAGATCCTCGATCGCCTGCACGATCAGTTCGCAGCAACGCGCGGCCTGTACGGCGGCATCGCCTTCGGTGGATGACCCGTCGGGCTCGATCGGGCCGGTGCCCGCCACGATGATGCGGTTGCCTTCGCGAATTGCGCGGCAGAAGCCGAACTGCTCCTCGAAGGGCGAGCCGCTGGTGGTGCGCCGGCGCCCGCTCACCCGCAGGTGATCTCGGTGATTTTCATGTCGCGGTCGTAGCGTACGTTCACGCGCTCGACGCGATAGTCCATCGTCCAGACCGAGTCGGGCGGACCCCAGCGCAGGGACTGCGCGCCCGTATCCTTCATGATCGCCGCGCCCATTTCCGCGGTTGCGTCATGGCCGATGTGGTATTGCGCGGGCGCTGCATCGCAGGTGCCCGAGGGCGCCGCTGGTGCGGTTGGGACTTCGCTCTGGCCATAGGCCGTGGTGCAGGCTGCGAGCGGCAGGGCGAACAGGGTCAACAGGGCAGGTTTCAAGGCGCCTCTCCTCCGGCTTCCGAAGTGGAGAGGATGGGCCAAGCCGTGCGCGATGGCAATGTAGCCGGTGAGAGAAGGTGCGGTAGCCGGCTGGGCTGCCGCACCCGTATTTACTTGCGGCCGGTTAGCCCATCGTCGGGATGACGAAGGCGTTCGATCCGTCGCCGCCGCCATCGGGCCAGCGCTGGGTGACCTTCTTGGCCTTGGTCCAGAACTTGAGGCCTTCCATGCCGTACTGGTCGATGTCGCCGAAGCCCGAACGCTTCCAGCCACCGAAGCTGTGGTAGCTGACGGGGACGGGGATCGGCACGTTGATGCCGACCATGCCGACATTGACACGTGATGCGAATTCACGCGCCGCGTGGCCGTTACGGGTGAAGATCGCGACGCCATTGCCGTACTGGTGCTCGCTCGGCAGGCGGACAGCGTCTTCGAAATCCTTGGCGCGCACGATCTGGAGCACGGGGCCGAAGATTTCTTCCCTGTAGCTTTCCATGTCGGTGGTCACGCGGTCGAGCAGCGTCGGGCCGACAAAGAAGCCGTCCTCATGGCCCTGCAGGCTGAAGCCGCGGCCGTCGATGACGACTTCGGCGCCTTCCTTCTCGGCCGTGTCGATCCAGCCTTCGACGCGCGCCTTGTGCTCGGGCGTGACTACGGGCCCGTAATGCGCATCGGGATCGTTCGAGACGCCGACGCGCAGCGCATTGATCGCGGGGATCAGCTTTTCGCGCAGCTTGTCTGCGGTGTCCTCACCCACGGGGACGACGACGGGCAGCGCCATGCAGCGCTCGCCAGCCGAACCGAAAGCGGCACCGGCCAGATCGTTCACCACCTGGTCGAGATCGGCGTCGGGCATCACGATGCCGTGGTTCTTCGCGCCGCCGAAGGCCTGCACGCGCTTGGCGTTCGCAGAGCCGCGCGAGTAGATATACTGCGCGATGTCGGAGGAGCCGACGAAGCTGATCGCCGGGATATCGGGGTGGTCGAGGATGGCATCGACCATTTCCTTGTCGCCATGGACGACCTGCAGCAGCCCCTCGGGCGCGCCGGCTTCCACGAAGAGTTCGGCGAGGCGCACGGGCACGCTCGGGTCACGCTCGGACGGCTTCAGGATGAAGGCGTTGCCCGCAGCGATTGCCATGCCGAACATCCACATCGGGATCATGGCCGGGAAGTTGAACGGAGTGATGCCCGCACCGATGCCGAGCGGCTGGCGCATCGAATAGACGTCGATGCCCGGACCTGCGCCCTGCGTGTACTCGCCCTTCAGCGCCTGCGGGATACCGCAGGCGAACTCGATGACCTCGAGGCCGCGCTGCACGTCGCCATGCGCATCGTCGACGACCTTGCCGTGCTCGCTCGACAGCAGCTCTGCGAGTTCCTGCTTGTTGGCTTCGACGAGCCGCTTGAATTCGAACATCACGCGGGCGCGCTTCTGCGGGTTGGTCGCCGCCCATGCCGGCTGGACCTTCTTCGCCTCGTCCACTGCCTTCTGGAGGAGGGCAGCATCGCCCAGCGCTACCTCGGCCTGAACCTCACCGGTCGACGGGTTCCAGATCTGGTGCTTGCGGGTGGGAGCCGGGCTTTCGCCGACAATGAAATGGTCAACCTGACGCATGGGAGAATCCTCTCTTTCCTTGCCAACGGCCTTGGCAAGCCGAGGGTCCGAAATCAACCGGTTTCAAATGAAACTTGCCGTGTTCGCGCCAATGCCAGGCGCGGGGTGGCGTGAAATCCGTGTTGACCGGCGCGGCGCCGCGGGGCAAGCGCGGCGAACGTCGGGCTGCGGGTATGATGTAATGGTAGCCTGCCAGCTTCCCAAGCTGGACGCGCGGGTTCGATTCCCGCTACCCGCTCCAGAATGTCCTCGCGCGCTACCGTGCTGGAGGATGTGAGAGGGGATCATGCGCGGCAAGACCGACCAGTATTTCATGGCCGACCTGTATGGCGAGCTTCAGCTTGCCCCGCAGGCGGAGAAGCGCGCGTGGACCGCGGCGTTGCCCGGCCTCGTACTTGTGGGCATTGCCGCGCTGGCAGCGCTCTGGCTGAGCGAACAATATGGCGCGCCGCCGATCCTGCTCGGCCTCCTGCTCGGCTTCGCCCTCAATTTCGCGAGCGCAGACAAGCGCCTGCTGCCGGGCCTCGATGTCGCCTCGCAAACCTTGCTGCGTGTCGGCATCGTGCTGCTCGGGCTGCGGGTTACCTTGTCGGAAATTACCGCGCTCGGCTTGCTGCCCTTCCTTGGTCTCATCGCGATCATGGCCGCGGTCATCGGTGCGGGTTTGCTGGCGGCGCGGCTGGCGCGTCTCGACATCCATCTGGGTCTTCTGGCAGGCGGTGCGACCGCGATCTGCGGTATCTCTGCAGCACTCGCGCTATGGGGCATTATCGGCTCGAAGCGGGTAGGGCAGGAAGGCTTCGCCATCACCGTTCTCGGCGTGACGCTGGCAAGCGCGTTGGCGCTCGCGACCTATCCCGCGCTCGCCGCCGCAATGGGGCTTTCCGACACGCAGGCTGGGTTCCTCGTCGGCGCGTCGATCCACGATGTCGCACAGGCGATCGGCGGCGGCTTTGCCGTTTCCGAGGGCGCGGGTGAGGTGGCCACCGTGGTCAAACTGTCGCGGGTCGCGCTTCTGGTGCCGGTGCTGCTGATCGTCGCCTTCGTTCTCGGCAGCAAGGCTGAAGGGGAAGGCAGGCGCTTCTCGCTGAAACAGGGCGTGCCATGGTTCATCGCCGGCTTCATCGTCGTGGTTGCAGTGAACAGCTTCGTCGTGCTTCCCGAGGTGGTCGGCGACTGGGGTGCTTCGGCGGCGAGCTTCTTCCTGCTGCTCGCTGTGATTTCGGCCGCGATCAAGGCTGACCTTTCCGGCATTTTCGCCTATGGCTGGCGCGCGTTCCTGCCGGTCGTGGCATCGACGCTCACGGCTTTCGGCCTCGCGCTGCTAGTGGCGCAGGCGCTCTGACGAACAAACCTGGAGTACCAAGTCCATGAAACTGTTTACCGCCCACCCGAATTCGGTCGGTGAGAGCTATTGGGAGCACATGGCTACGGCGGGCGGTTTCGGGCTGAGCCTGATAACGGCAGGATCTCGCCTGCCTGATCCACGGCATCTTCCCCTTCTGGTGTAAGACGACCGGCAGCCGTGCGGTGCGCTCGCTGGCGGATCGCATGATCCACGCACGCACCCGCTTCGACGGAAATGCACCCAAGGGCCAGCAGATCGACTGGTGTATCTAGGGTCGGATTGAACCCTACTTGGGCGGCATGCGGATCGCGCCGTCGAGGCGGAACTGGTGACCGTTGATGTAGCTGTTGCGGGCGATCTCGCAGATCAGCGACGCGAATTCCTCCGGCTCGCCGAGACGCTTGGGGAAGGGCACGCTGGCATTGAGCTGGTCCCACATTTGCGGATTGCGATCCTTCATTCCAAGCATGAGCGGCGTGGCGAAAATGCCAGGCATCACCGAGTTCACGCGGATGCCGAGCTCCATCAGGTCGCGCGCCATGGGTAGCACGAGGCCGTTCACGCCCGCCTTGCAGCTGCCGTAAATCACCTGGCCGATCTGGCCGTCCTGCGCCGCAACGCTGGCGGTCAGCGTGATGCAGCCACGCTCGCCATCCTCGTTCAGGGGCTCGCTGTTGGCCATGCCGAGTGCCGAGTGGCTGGCAATACGATAGGAGGATACGAGAATGCCGTCCGCGCCGAAGGCATAGTCCTCGGTCGAAAGGCGCTTGTAGCCGCCCTTTTCCTTGTCCCAGCCCAGTGTCTTACCGCGGCGGCTTGTCATTGCGCAGTGGACGGTCACGCGCTCCTGCCCGTGGGCATCGCGTGCGCGGTCGAAGCCTTCGACGACCGATTGTTCGTCGGTGATGTCGACCCGCGCAAAAATGCCGCCGATCGCTTCTGCGTGCGCCTTGCCGCCTTCTTCGTCGATGTCGAAGATCGTCACCTTGAGTCCAAGGTCAGCCAAGGCCTTCGCGCTTGCCTTGCCAAGGCCGCTCGCGCCGCCGGTTACCACTGCGGCCATACCCTCGGTCAGTTGCATTCGACTCTCTCCCACTGTCTTTTGCCTGTCGCACTGCTATCGCATGCAGCACACGGTCGCCAATGGAGAGATTGATGAAAGCCGACATGCACCGCCGCCAGTTCCTTTCCGCAACTGCCAGCGCATTTGCCGCGCTGTCACTGAGCGGCTGCATGACACGTGGCCCGGCGCTTGCTAATTTCGACGGCTATGGCCCCTTGGTGCCAGACCCCGACGGGCTGCTCGACCTGCCCGAGGGCTTTTCATACCGGCTCCTCTCCAGCCTCGGTGATAAGATGAGCGACGGCGGCACCGTCCCCGACAAGGCGGACGGCATGGGCTGTATCCCGCTTCCCACCGGCGAACTTGCGCTGGTGCGCAATCACGAGCTGATCCCGACTGACGGCTCGGGCGGCGACATCGCCGAGGGCTTCGACCGGATTGCCGGCAAAACGGTGCTGCCCGGAGGTACGACGACTCTCGTTGTCGATGCGACGACGATCGAGAAGAAGCGCGAGTATCGCTCGCTTGCCGGCACGATCCGCAATTGTTCGGGCGGCATCACGCCATGGGGGACCTGGCTGACCTGCGAGGAAGCGGTCACCGGCGCCGAATCGATCGCACCCGACAAGCTTGGCCAATCCCACGGCTGGGTGTTCGAAGTGCCCGCCGATGCGGAGAAGCTCGTCAATCCAGCCCCGCTCAAGGCCATGGGCCGCTTCAACCACGAGGCTGCCTGCGTCGATCCGGAAACCGGCATTGTCTACCTGACCGAAGATCGCGGCGACAGCGTGCTCTACCGTTTCATCCCGAATGTCGCGGGTGACCTCGCGAGGGGCGGCACGCTGCAGGCCATGCGCATCACAGGTGTTGCGGATACGCGCAACTGGGAGGCGCCCTCCATGCCGGTGCGCGAGCGCCTGGCCGTCGAATGGTTCACCATGGACAATGTCGAGGCTCCCGAAGACGATCTGCGCAAGCGCGCAGCGGCGCAGGGCGCGGCCATCATCGCGCGCGGCGAGGGCATCCACATGGGCGATGGCGAGCTCTACATTTGTTCGACCAGCGGCGGGGCGAAGAAGCTCGGCCAGATCTTCCGCCTCATTCCGGGCCGCGGAACGCGCGCCGACGAGATCGAGCTGTTCTTCGAAAGCGAGAGCGAGGAGCAGTTCAACTACGGCGACAACCTGACTGTCGGGCCGAACGGCCACCTTATCGTGTGCGAGGACCAGTATACCGACGTGGTCGACAACCGGTTGATCCTGCTCACCGCGAATGGCGAGCCACACGTCTTCGGCAGGCTCAAGCTCCAGACCGAACTTGCGGGCGGCTGTTTCTCGCCCGACGGCAAGTGGTTCTTCGTCAATGCCTATGCGCCGACCCGCACGATGGCCATTACCGGTCCGTGGGCTGCGTGACGCTAATGCGAATTGATCGCAATAAACGAACAAGCCTGCGCAATTAATCGATAAGGGCGATCACAGCGCTCGAAACCCTTCGCGAAACCCTTGCCCTGCCGATCCGTTGGTTGGGTGAAGACATTCAAGAAGGAAAAAATCATGGCCGAACTCGGCAACAACGCAAAATCCGGTCTCGTCACTGCACTGAACGGTGCACTGGCAGACACGATGGCTCTCTATTTCAAGACCAAGAACTTCCACTGGCACGTGGCAGGCCCGCGCTTTCGCGACCTCCATCTCCTGTTCGACGAACAGGCCGCCCAGCTGATCGCGACGGTCGACGATATCGGCGAGCGCGTGCGCAAGAACGACGAGTATACGCTCACCTCGATCGGCACGATCCAGTCGGAAACGCAAATCAAGGACCAGGATGACGTCACGCTGACCGCCGACGCGATGGTCGCCGAACTGCGTGACGACAACAAGAAGCTCCACGATCGCCTCGGCTCGGTGAAGGAAGAGGCCGAAACCGTGGGGGACAACGCCACTAGCGGTATCGTCGACGATTGGATCGACCAGGCCGAAGAGCGCATCTGGTTTCTCAACCAGACCAGCAAGTAAGTGAGTAAAGCGGCACACGCATAGCAATTCACGACCCGCCGGGGCTCTTCAGCCCTGGCGGGTTTCGTGTAATTGGAGTGGATATGGCAGAGGCAACGATCATCGACAACGCGGGTAACGGCGACATCGCCGAATGGCTCGCCGCGCGGCTTGGCGAAGCGCTGGACAAGACAGACGGTCCGGTGACCATCACCGTTCCGGGCGGTTCGACGCCCTTTCCCATCATCGAGGACCTGCTGAAGCGCGATCTCGACTTTTCGCGGCTTGTGGTCTGGCCAGGCGACGATCGGATCGTGCCTGAGGACCACGAGGCCTCGAACACCGGCAAGCTGCGCGCCTTGTTCGAACCGGCCGGCGCGGAAGTCGTCACGCTCACGATCATGGAGCAGGTCCCGCATTTCCACCTCGCCTGGCTGGGCATGGGCGCCGACGGGCATATCGCATCGCTCTTCCCCAACACCGATCCGAAGGTTGACGAGGAGCGCAGCATCCTGCGCCTCACGCCCGATCCGCTGCCACCCGAGGCGCCTTTCGACCGGATCAGCCTGACGATCCCCGCGCTGCTCGACAGCGACCAGATTGCCTTCGTGATCCGCGGACACGACAAGCGCACGGTTTTCGACGAGGCGCTCGCGGGGCAGAACGATTTGCCGGTTGCCCGGCTGCTGGCAGGCGCTAAACAGCCTGTCACATGCTTCACCTGATCCCCGCTCCGCTTCACCGTTTCGCCCTGAAAATAGGGTATAAATTGCAGCAGCGCATGCGCCGGACGACGGGCAGGACACGCGACGGTGTGAGTGTGATCGCAAAGGATCTGGGCGGCCAGATTCTCGTGATCCGGCACAGTTACGGACCGCAGGCCTGGTACTTCCCGGGTGGGGGTGTCCGTTCGGGCGAAAGCCCCGAGGATGCGGCGCGGCGCGAGCTGCTCGAGGAAACGGGCTGCGAGATCGAAGGTCTGAAGCTGGTCGGCCTCGTCGAGGAAACCCTCTCGGGCGCGACGGCAAAGGGGCACCTCTTCGAAGGTGTGGTGCACGACATGCCCGAGCCGGACGGCCGCGAGGTCGTCGAGGCGCGCTTTTTCCCCACCCACTCGCTGCCAGAACCGCTGGCCGACAGCACGCGGCTGCGTCTCAAGATGTGGCAGGACCGGAAGAGCTAGAGCAGGTTCAGCTGCGCGTCGGGGCGCTTGGGTTCTTCCTCGCCATCGCGCTCCAGTTTCGACAGCGTCAGGCCCATCAGCCGGATCGGCATGGGCAAAGGCAGCACTTCTTCCAGCAGGACGCGCGATAGCCGCGCGAATTCGTCCTTGTCCTCGATCGCGCGGTCGACTGTCTTCGCGCGGCTGAATATCTGGAAGTCGGTGTATTTCATCTTGAGCGTCACCGTGCGCCCCTTCGCCTCGGCTCGCTCGATGTAGCCCCAGACGATGTCGATAATGTCTTCGAGCGTCTCGCGCAGCTCGCTGCCCGAGGACAGGTCGCGGCTGAAGGTCCGTTCGCCACCGACGGACTTGCGGATGCGGCTCGATCGCACGGGCCTCAGGTCGATCCCGCGTGCCGCGCGGTAGAGGTAGTCGGCAAAGCTGCCGAAATGCGCGCGAAGCCACTCGATATCCTTGGCAGCGAGGTCCGCGCCCGTCTCGATGCCGAGCTTTGCCATCTTCTCCGCGCCCTTGGGCCCGACGCCGTGAAAGCGCCTGACGGGCAGCGACTGGACGAAGTCCGCTCCTTGGCCCGGGCGGATCACGCACAGACCGTCTGGCTTGTTCTGGTCGCTGGCGAGCTTGGCGAGGAACTTGTTGTAACTCACCCCGGCGCTTGCCGTGAGCTTCGTCTTCGCCTTGATCTCCTGCCGGATGAGTTCGGCAATGCGGGTCGCCGACCCGATGCCGAGCTTGTCCTCGGTTACGTCGAGATAGGCCTCGTCGAGGCTCAGGGGCTCGACGAGATCGGTATGGTGGCGGAAGATCGCGCGGATCTGCTGGCTCACCTCGCGATAGACGTCGAAGCGGCTCTTGCAGAAGATGAGGTCGGGGCATTTGCGCTTGGCGGTGACGCTCGGCATCGCGCTGCGTACGCCGAACTTGCGCGCCTCGTAGCTCGCCGCCGCGACCACGCCGCGCCCGCTCGATCCGCCGACGGCGACGGGTTTGCCGCGCAGCTCCGGATTGTCGCGCTGTTCGACGCTGGCGAAGAAGGCATCCATGTCGACATGGATGATCTTGCGCAGGCCATCGGCCTCGGCATCGCCATCATCGCTTTCGTCCACAAGGCCCATGCCGCCAGAGATAGGGCAGGGCGGCCCTGTGCGAAACCACCCGGGGGCACAAAAAGGGCTGGCCAAGCGCCGCGGCCTCGCGCAAGGCGCAACGCCCATGACCCGCACCAAGCCCCTTGGCAGCGCTGCGCTCGGCGAGCGTGAGCTCATCTGGATGATGGCGCTGCTGATGGCGTGTCAGGCGTTCAGCATCGATGCGATGCTGCCCGCGCTCGACGAGATGGGCCGCGCACTCGGGGCAACGGGCAACGACCGCCAGTTCGTGATCGGCATCTACCTCCTCGCAGCCGGTGTCGGCGCGCTTTGGCCGGGAGCGCTGGCGGACCGCTTCGGGCGGCGCCCCATCCTGTTCGTGTGCCTTGCGATCTACATCGCCCTCTCGCTCGCCTGCGCGATGGTGGAGGATTACGAGACGCTTCTCGTCCTGCGTTTCGCCCAGGGGTTCGGTTCGGCGGGCATCGCCGCGCTACCGCCCGCGATTATCCGTGACCGCGTGGGCGGCGACCGCATGGCCCGCCTGATGAGCCTTATCTTCGTGATCTTCCTTCTCGTGCCCGCCATTGCGCCGAGCATCGGACAGGCGATCCTGGTTTTCGGCGACTGGCGCCTGATCTTCGTCGCCATGGCCGCGCTCGGCGTGCTGATGACGCTCTGGATCTGGGCGCGCCTCCCCGAAAGCCTTCACGAGGATATGCGCCAACCGATCCAGCCGCGCACGATCTTCTGGAACATGGTGAGCGCGGTAACGCTGCGCGAGACCATCGGCTACACGCTCGGCAGCGCGCTGGTCTTCGGCGGGCTTTTCGGCTTCATCAATTCTTCGCAGCAGCTGATCGGCGAAGCTTTCGGGGCAGGCGAGATGTTCCCGCTGATATTCGCTTTCTGTGCGGGTTCGATGGCGCTCGCCAATTGGTCGAACAGCCGCATTGTCGAACGCTTCGGTGCGCGCCGGGTGAGCCACACCGCGCTCTTCGCCTTCATCGCGGTGGCAGGTGCACAGCTATACTTCGCCTCGCAGCCGGACGAGAGCCTCTGGACCTTCGTGCCGCTGATGGCGCTCAACATGAGCCTGCTCGGCTTCGTCGGCGCTAATTTCGGTTCGATCGCGATGCAGCCCTTCCTGCCCATCGCGGGCGCGGCCTCGAGCGCGCAGACCTTCCTACGCATGACCACCGGTTCGGTGCTCGGCGCCTATATCGGCTATGCTTACGACGGGACCGCGCGCCCGTTGGCCGCGGCGCTGCTGGTGACGGCGATCATCAGCCTGGCCTTCGTGCTGTTTTCCGAACGCGGCGAGCTTTTCGGCGAGAAGATGCCCGACGAGGCCTAGGCCTCGCTTTCGAGCTTGCGCCACGCCAGCTGCGCGAATTCGCACAGCAGCGGCCGCGTGTCGCGCGGGTCGATGATGTCCTCGACATTGAAGCGCTCGGCGCTGCGGAAGGGTGAGGTGACCTTGTCCAGCCGCTCGCGGATGGCGGCGAGTTCGGCTTCCGGGTCCTTGGCGGCTTCGATTTCGGATTTGTAGGCCACTTCCAGCCCGCCAGCGATCGGCAGGCTGCCCCAGTCGCCCGAGGGCCAGCAATAGCGGTACTGGAATGTCTCAGCATTGCTCATTGCGCTTCCGGCAATGCCATAGGCGCGGCGCAATACGATCGAGGCGAGCGGGACGCTGGCCTTGTAGACTGCGTTCATCGCGTTGACGCCGTAGCGGATCGTGCCCGCCATTTCCGCCTCGCGACCAATCATGAAGCCGGGATTGTCGACGAGGTGGACGATGGGCAGGCGGAACTGGTCGGCCAGTTTCACGAAGCGTTCGACCTTTTCGCTGGTCTTCGCTTCCCATGACCCGCCGAGATAGGAGGGGTCGCTGGCGAGCACCATGACTGGCCAGCCGTCCAATCGGGCGAGGGCGGTGATACATGCACGGCCCCACATGCGGCCGATCTCGAACACGGTGCCCTGGTCGAACACCATCTCCATGCAGCGCCGCATCGAATAGACCTGCTTTTGCTCGCGCGGGACGAGGCTGAGCAGCGCCTCCTCGCGGCGGTGGACTGGATCTGTGCAGAGCGAGCGGCGCGCGAGCTGACCGACGTGCTCGGGCATGAAGGAAAGGAAATGGCGGGCGCGGGCGAAAGCCTCGGCCTCTGAACCGACCTCGTCGTCGACGACACCGTTACGCGTGTGGATCTCCGAGCCGCCGAGGTCTTCCTTGGCCTGCTGGTGGTCGGTTGAACCCTTGTAGCTCTCGCCAAGGCCATCGACCACGGCGGGTCCGGCGGCGAAGATCTGGCTGAGGCCCTTCACCATGATCGAATAATGGCTGGCGACAGTACGCGCCGCGCCGAGCCCGGCGGTGGGGCCGAGCGCGAGGGCCACGACCGGCACCGTGTCGAGATTCTTCACCACGTCCGACCAGCCGGGGACTGCGGGGATATAGGTCGCGCCAATCTGTTCGAGTGTCTTGACGCTACCGCCCCCGCCGGTGCCGTCGATCATGCGGATGAGCGGCATCTTCAGCTCGTGCGCCATCTTCTCGGCCTGCACCATCTTGCGGGAAATCCCCGCATCGGCCGCGCCGCCGCGAATGGTGAAATCGTCCGCCGTAGCCACCACAGGGCGGCAATTGATCAGGGCCTTGCCGAAGAGGAAGGGGGCGGGAAGGACGCCCTCGAGATTGCCGTCCTCGTCATACCGGCCCTTGCCGGCGATCTTGCCGATCTCGCGGAACGAGCCGTCGTCGACCAGCGCGGCGAGGCGGGCGCGGGCATCCATCTTGCCGCGCCCGTGCTGGCGCGCGAGCTTTTCCGGCCCGCCCATCTGGTCGGCCATTGCCTCTCGGCGGCGCAGTTCCTCGAGTTCGTTTTCCCAGCTCATTCGTGCCCTCACTCCTCGGGAAGGCACGCTTGCAAGCAACTGGCGGAAAGGGAAGCCCTATTCTTCTTTGGGCTCGACAACCGCCAGGACGGCCTCGACCTGCACCTGCGCGCCCTGGCTCGCGGAAAGCTCGGTTACGGTCCCGTCGAAGGGCGCGGTGAGCGCGTGTTCCATCTTCATCGCCTCGAGCACCATCAGGCGCTGTCCGGCGGTGACCGTGTCGCCCTCGGCCACATCGACCGCGATGACCTTGCCCGGCATCGGCGCGAGGATGGCGCCGTCGCCTGCCGCGCTCGCGCCGGTGCCGCGAGACTGGCGTTCGAAGACGAAGCTCTGCCCGTCGGCGAAGACCACCGCGCGCTCGGGGTCGACGAAGCCGGTTGCGAGGCTGTCGACGTGCGACCGGGCGGCGCTGACCGTGCGCGTCTCGCCTTTGTGCGTGAGCGTCGCGTTGAGTTTGCCTGGCGCGTTGAGGCGCAGGCCGATCGGCAGGTCCTCGTGCTCTTCCGTTTCGGCAAGAGCAATGAAGTCGGCGGCGGTCTGCCAGATATCGTTATCGGCCTCGTCGGAGGACACGAGAGTGTTCTAGCTTCGCTTCGATGAAGCCGGTGTCGAGATTGGCCTCCTCGAAATCCTCGTCGCGCAGGCATGCGGCGATGAAGGCCGCGTTGGTCTTCACCGGCCATACTTCGACGCTCTCGGCGATATCGGCGAGCTGGTCGATGGCCTCGGCACGGGTTTCTCCCCAAACGACGAGCTTGGCGACCATGGGATCGTAGAAGGGCGAGATCATGTCGCCTTCCTCGACGCCGGTCTCTATCCGTCCCTCGACGCCAAGGTCGAAATGCTCGAGCCGTCCCGTCGAGGGCAGGAAGCCGCCGGTGGGGTCTTCGGCATATAGGCGCGCCTCGATCGAATGACCGTCGATGAAAAGGTCTTCCTGCTTCATCGGGATGGGTTCACCACTCGCCACGAGCAGCTGCCATTCGACGAGATCGACGCCGGTGATCTCCTCGGTCACCGGATGCTCGACCTGGAGGCGGGTGTTCATTTCCATGAAGAAGATGCGGTCGGCCCGCAGACCTTCGCTCGCGTCGGCGATGAATTCGATCGTGCCTGCGCCCTCGTAGTCGACCGCCTTGGCAGCACGCACGGCGGCGGCGCAGATTTCCTCGCGCGTCGGCTCGTCCATGCCGGGGGCCGGGGCTTCCTCGATCACCTTCTGGTGGCGGCGCTGGAGCGAGCAATCGCGTTCGAACAGGTGGACGACATTGCCATGGCTGTCGCCGAACACCTGCACCTCGATATGGCGGGGCGAGGTGATCCACTTTTCGAGCAGTACCTCGTCATTGGAGAAGCTGGCCTTGGCTTCGCGCCGGCAGCTTTCGAGGCTCGCTTCGAAGTTCTCGGGTGCATCGACCTTGCGCATGCCCTTGCCGCCGCCGCCCGCGACCGCCTTGATCAGCACGGGATAGCCGATGGCGTCGGCTTCCTTCTTGAGGCGCTGCACCGACTGGTCCTCGCCCTCGTAGCCGGGGGTGACGGGCACTCCGGCATCGCGCATCAGCTTCTTGGCAGCGTCCTTGAGGCCCATCGCATCGATGCTCGCCGGCTTGGGGCCGACCCAGATCAGCCCCGCATCGATCACGGCCTGCGCGAAGCCGGCGTTCTCAGAGAGGAAACCGTAACCGGGATGGATCGCTTCCGCACCGGTCTGCTTGGCAGCGGCGATGATCTTTTCGCCCACAAGATAGCTCTCGGAAGCGGGCGAAGGACCGATATGCACCGCCTCGTCGGCCGTGCGGACATGAAGCGCTTTCGCATCGGCATCAGAATAGACCGCCACGGTGGCGATACCCATCTCGCGCGCGGTGCGGATGATGCGGCAGGCAATTTCGCCGCGATTGGCGATGAGGAGCTTGGAAATCATGAGGCAGCGCTAGCCGTAGCGTCGCGCTGCATCAAGCTACCAACCGGCGACGGGGCGGAAATCGTGACGCGACCAGATGATCGGTTCTTGCGGGCCCGTGGGACGGTTCCAGATTGCCTGGAAGAGCGCAGTGGTCATGTGCCATGCCTTTTCCGGACCGCTCACACGCGTCCGGCTGTCCCATGCCAACTGGCCTCGGTCGAGGACCTTGCGCCCGATAGCGCCATAGATATTCGCCGCAGAGAGCACTGCCCAGCGATGGCGGAAGCGAAGGCGCTTCGCACCCAGCCTCGCAGCAGCCTCGTGCTTTTCCATCAGCGCGATCATGCGCGGCATCAGGCTGGCGAGGACGAATCGGTGTTCGGGCTTCGCGTGCTCGCCCGGCGCGAGGCCGATTTCGGCGAGCCATTCTGCGGGCAGGTAGACGCGGTCCGCCGCGGCATCCTCCACGATATCGCGCGAGATATTGGCGATCTGGAACGCGAGGCCGAGATCATTCGCCCGGTCAAGCGTATCGCCGTCATCGGGGTGCACCCCCATGATATGTGCCATCATGATGCCCACCGCGCCCGCGACGTGGTAGCAATAGCGAAGCATGTCGCGCTCGTTCTTGGGACTGAAACCGGTCGCATCCAGCGCGAAACCACCGATGACATCATTCGCCATCTCGTAGGTCAGACCGCACTCGTCTGCGACGAGGCCGAAGGCGTCGAATGCAAAGTCCGCGGTCGGCTGTCCATCGAGCGCGCGACGCGTGAGAACGCGGATCGCCTGGATGCGGTCTTCGGCTTCCTTGGGGGTGCCCTGGTCACCCAGCGGTCCGCCTTTGTCCTGGTTGTCGGCGATATCGTCGCAGCGGCGACACCATGCATAGAGCAACCAGGCGCGTTCGCGCGTGGGTTTGTCGAAGAGCTTCGATGCCGCGGCAAAGCTGTGCGAGCCGACCTCGATCGAATCGTGTGCTTTCTGGACCAGCGCAGGGCGTTCGCGTCCGCCGCCGGCCCTCGAGACCGTCGGTCGCAGGTTCTGCGTGGTTAGTGGACGCGGTCTGTTCAGAGGTCGGAGGCCTTCATCTTGAAGATCGGTGTATGCGGCTGGTAGCTTTCCATTTTCTCCAGCAACGCACTTAACGTCTCTTCGGCGATGATGATCCCCTGGTGTACCGGGCGCACGAACCCGACATCGGCCATCTTGCGGTTGAAAGCGATCAGCTCGTCATAGAAGCCGAAGGCATTGAGCAGGCCGACAGGGTTGTCGTGATAGCCGAGCTGCGCCCAACTGACCGCTTCCCACAGCTCGTCCATCGTGCCGACACCGCCGGGGATGGTCACGAAACCGTCGGACAGGTCGGTGAACTTCTGCTTGCGCTCGTGCATGCCCGAAACGGTGTGCAGTTCGGTGCAATCGTGATTGGCGACTTCGCTGCTGGCGAGCGCGTCCGGGATAATGCCGATAACTTCGCCGCCCGCATCGAGCGCGCCCGATGCGACCGCGCCCATCAGGCCGAGCCTGCCGCCACCATAAACGACGCCGATGCCGCGCTCCGCCAGCCCGGCGCCGACGTCACGTGCGAGTTCGAGATAACGCGGGTCCTCGGGCGATGCCGAACCGCAATAGACTGCAAGACGCTTCATTCACTCACCAGATCTTCAACCATCAGTCCGGCAGTCGCCTTAGCGCTGCCGACGACGCCGGGGATGCCGGCGCCCGGGTGCGTCCCAGCACCGACCAGGTAGAAATTGTCAAGCACGTCGTCGCGATTGTGCCCGCGGAAGAAGGCGCTCTGGGTCAGTACCGGCTCGAGGCTGAAAGCGCTGCCCTTGTAAGCGTTGAGGTCCATCGCAAAGTCCCTCGGGGCGTAGTGGAACTTGGTCCGGATGCGCTCGTGAAGGCCGGGGATCAGGCGCCGCTCGAGCTCGTCGAGGATGCGCTTTTCCAGGATCGGGCCCATTTCCTGCCAGTCGACTGCCAGCTTGCCCATGTGGGCGACCGGTACGAGGGCATAGAAGGTGCTCATGCCCTCGGGCGCCATGCTCGGATCGGTCACGCTCGGATGGTGCAAGTAGATCGAGAAATCCTGCGGCAGCACGCCGTGGTCGTAAATGTCCTCGAGCAGTCCCTTGTAGCGCGGACCGAACAGGATCATGTGGTGCGGGATGCCTGGCCAGGTGCCTTCGATGCCGAAATGGACGACGAAGAGGCTGGGCGAGAAGCTCTTGCGTGAGAGCGACTTGGCGTAGCTCTCGCCGCGTTTGGTGCCTGCCAGCAGGTCCTTGTAGCTATGCATGATGTCGGCATTGCTGGCGACCGCGTCGAAGCGCTGCTTGTAGCCGGAATGCGTTTCCACCTCGCTGACCTTGCTGCCCAGCGTATGGACCCGTGTGACGGGATCGTGGAGCCGCACGGTGCCGCCGATGCGCTCGAAATGCCTGACCATGGCCGCGATCAGCCGGTTGGTGCCGCCCTTGGCCCACCAGACGCCGCCGTCCTTTTCCAGCTTGTGGATCAGCGCATAGATGCTGGAAGTCTTCATCGGGTTGCCGCCGACGAGCAGCGTGTGGAAAGAGAGCGCCTCACGCAGCTTCTCGTTTTCGACATAGCTCGAGACCATCGAATAGACGCTGCGCCATGCCTGCTTCTTGGCCAGCGCCGGAGCTGCCTTGAGCATCGACTTGAAGTCGAGGAACGGCTTGTGGCCGAGCTTGACGTAGCCTTCCTCGTAGACGCCTTCGGAATATTCAAGGAAACGCTGGTAGCCCGCAACGTCTGCCGGATTGAGCTCGGCGATCTCGCGGAAGAGCTGTTCCTCGTCATTCGAATAGTCGAAATTCGTGCCGTCGGGCCAGTTGAGCCGGTAGAACGGCATGACCGGCATGATCTCTATGTCCTCGGCCATCTCGTGGCCGGTCAGTCCCCATAGTTCGCGCAGGCAGTCGGGATCGGTGATGACCGTCGGTCCCGCGTCGAAGGTGTGGCCGTCCTTCTCCCAGTAATAGGCGCGGCCGCCCGGCTTTGCGCGTGCCTCGATCACCGTGGTCTCGATGCCAGCCGACTGCAGGCGGATGGCGAGCGCCAGCCCGCCGAAGCCCGACCCGATGACGCAGGCGGTCCTGCCGGTGGGCGCGGGAATGAAAGGGCCGTCGCTTTCGGTGGTAGCGACAGGCGGAGACGTCGGTTCGGCGTTCATGAAATTACCCTTGGACGAGTGGTGCGCCCTTGCCAAGCAAGGCCTTGACGGCGCGTGTGACAGGTACGGGAGGCTTGCCTGTCAGGATGCGGATTTTGTCGAGACGGGTTGATCTGGCGGCGTAGAAGCGTTCGATGAGTGGTTCCGGTAGACGATAGAAGCGCTCGAACACGCGATATCGTTCCTCGGGAATGGCGGCCTGGAACAGCATCTTCCCAAGCATCCGGTAATAGGCGGTACGCCGCCAGTGCTCCTGCGCGCGCCTTTCCACGAAAGCGGGCACGCCTGCCAGGTCACGTGCTGCGGCATCGGCGATGGCGAGGGCATTCTCCACTGCGATGGGCATGGTGTAGCTGGTCAGGGGATGGACGAAGCCGCCCCTGGCTCCCGCCAGCGCTACACCCGTTGTCTCCAGCGAGGCGCGATAGGCGGCAAAATCGCCCCCGGTGATGACGGGCAGGACGCCGGTCTCTTCGTGCACCAGCTCGGCCTGCCAGCCCTTGTCTATCGCATAGGCAGCGATCCTGTCGCGCAGCAGCGGGGCATCGAGGGCTGGGCTGTCGGCGTAATAAGTATCCTCGACGAAGATCTCGTCGGGGCCGAGCGGCAGGAGATAGGTGAAGCGATAGGCGCCGGGCTGTTCGACCGTGGCGTCCATGATGACCGGTCGCTCGATCCCGTGCCGCGAGGAGGTACGCAGGTGCTGGCCCAGGAAAACCTGCCAGCCGCCGGTGAGATGCTCGCTCGGGCCGGCGTCGCGGCAGTCGATCACGAGCTTGGCGGCGATCCTCTCGCCATTTTCGAGCGTGATGCCGGCCTCGTCGATCCCCATGACGCGGCTGCCCGTGCGGATTGCTTCCTGCGGCAGCTCGCGGCGGAGCCCTGCATCGAAATCGCGGCTGTCGAGCGAACGGTAGTCGCTATTCAAACGCCTGTTATGCGCCGGAAAACGGACCTCGTTGCCACCGGGCCACTGCGCCTTGTTGAACCCTTCGAGCAGCGCCGTGCCGTCCGCGTCGAGATCGCCTTCGAACCAGCTCCATCGGTGATTGCCGCCGAAGCTTTCGCCTGCCTCGAACAGGCCGAAGGACAGCTCGGGCGCCTTGCGCCTGAGGGCGATCGCGACAAGCCCTCCCGCAAGGCCGCCGCCGACGATCGCCACATCGAGACCAGTCGAAGTCACCTAGGCTTCCGGACTGTCCGGCCGGACCTTAATTGCAGGCCTCGATGTGCGAATTCATCGCGTCCTGCATCGCAGTCTGCATGCGCGTCTCGTAGGCGGAGAGGCGGTCGGAGTTGAGGAGTTCGAACTTGCGCTGCTGGATCAGCGGGTTGAGCCGCTGGAAGGCGGGGAGGAACTTGCTGCCCATGGCCTGGCGGCCGAATTCCTCGATCTCGGCGCGCGTCAGCGTACGCAGCACCTTGGAGGTGGTCGCCCGCTGGTCACGGTCGAAGGCCGAGCGGTCCACGTCTCCGTCCTTGTTCTCGACGGCGCTTTCCATCGTGTTCTGGAGGTTCTGGTTCTGCCCTGCTGCAATGATGACCTTCTGGCCGAGCGGGGTTGCGTAAAGCTCGGCACCTTCGCGCGCCTGCTCCTCGGTGAGGTATTCGGTCACGAGGTCCAGCATCAGTCCGCGGATAGCGTTGGCTTCGGCCCAGTGATACTCGCGCATCGCGTCCTCGCTCTTTTCGAAGATATTGTCGGTCAGCCCCGGGCATTCCTTCTCGAGCAGCACGAAATCGGGGTTCTCCATGTAGAACCGGCGAAGCTCGGAAACCGTGTTCGCATACGAGGCTTCGTGCAGTGCGTCGGGCGACATGACCGCAACGAGGCGCGCATGAGCGGATTCTTCCGCTGCGACGATGGGCGGAGCAGCGTCCTGCGCCTGCAATGTGAAGGGGAGCGCGAGGGCAAGGCCCAGGCTGGCGACCGCGGGAAGGAATGACTTCATGGCCAAAGGTTCTATTGCGGTGACTGTCGAGGCGCAATGCGAGAGTTACACCGCTTGGAACGCGCTGCGCACCTGCACGTTGGCTTGGCAATAACGGAGGGAAATACCGTATGATACGTCTTGTCGCTTTGCCCCTGATCGCCGGTCTGTCGCTTGCTACGCCGGCTCTCGCGCAGGAGGCCGGGGAAAGCGCACCGGTGCCCGCCGGTCCGCCGGAGACGATCTTCGATGGCGACTTTCTCAGCGTCGGCATCGGCGTCGCCTACAATCCGAGCTATTCGGGAAGCGACGACTACAATGTGAACGTCCTGCCGATCGTGCAGGGATCGCTCGGGGGCATCGACATCAATCCGCGTCCGGCAGGCGTGGCACTCGATTTCATTCCCGACCCCGATGAAGGCCTCTCGTTTTCGGCCGGTCCTATGGTCCGCCTGCGCGCAGACCGTGACGACGCCGAGGACATCAATGACGATGTCGTGGCGCTTTACGGCGAACTCGATCGCGCTTTCGAAGTCGGCTTCAGCGTAGGCGTGTCCTACCCCAAGCTGCTCAACCCGTTCGACAGCCTGAGCTTCAACGTCGATGCGACCTGGGATGTGGCAGGCGCGCATGACGGCATGTCGGTCAGCCCGAGTGTGACCTATTTCACGCCGCTGAGCCGCGCGACAGCCGCATCGCTCACCCTCAGCACCAACTTCATCGACGATAAGTTCGCCGACTATTATTACACGGTTCCGACGCTCAACACGCTGGTGCCCGATCCCGACCTGTTACCGGGATTCGATGCCGAGGGCGGGATGGAAAGCTACGGGGTGACGCTGTTCCTCGCTCACGATCTCAGCGGCGATGTGACCGATGGCGGACTGTCGCTCGTGGGGATCGGCGGCTGGTCGAAACTGACCGGCGATGCGGCCGATACGCCGTTCACCTCGATCCGGGGCGATGCAGACCAGTGGTTCGCCGCAATCGGGGTCGGCTACACCTTCTAGGTGTCGTCAATCCCTCGCGGCGCGCTCGGTCCATTCGGCCTTCTTGCGCTCTGCCCATTCGATGCGTCCCTTGAGCTTGCCCTCAAGCGGGACGCCAACCGATATGGGCAGCGCTTTCACTTCGCCGATATCGAGGCCGTAGATCTTGTCGTCGTCGCCCAGATAGGCGCGTGCCGCTACGCCTTCAGCAAGGTCGCCCTCGACCTTTCTGATGCTCGAGGTGTCGACCGACATCAGCCATTCCGAATGGCTGTTCGCAAACACGAGATAGGCGAGGGCATCGTCTTCGCCGAGCGGCTTCAGGTACCGCACGGTGCCGCGCCTTTCGCGTCCGCCGGCATATGCGCGTCGGCGCAGGATGCGCAGACGGGCGTGATAGACTCCCGCATAGACAAGCACGAGGCCGAACAGGACGAAGATCACCGCCATGAAAGTCGGCATGTCCTCTAGGTCGGGGAACAGGCGCAAGCCTGCCGCGATCATGGCTACGCCAACACCGATCGACAGAATCGCTCGCAAAAAACCCGCCCTCCGAAAGTGCTCCGGAGGACGGGTCTAGCAGGCAAAGCCTAATTTTTGTCGATCAGTCTTCCGAAGCGCTGGCCCCGGTCGTGCCCTCGGGCAGAACCGGACGCGTATCGGGCAGCGGCGCATCGCGGTCACCCGTCTTCAAGTAGGTGTCGAACCAGCGCATCATGCGCAGGTTGTAATCATAGCGCGCGGCAGCCTTCTGGTTGCCGTGGCCTTCACCCGGATAGAAGACCATGCGCACCGGCAGGTCGGGCTTGCGGATCTTGATCGAGCGGTAGAGCTCGAGGCTCTGACCAGGATCGACGCGCGTGTCTTCCTCGCCATGCATGATCAGGAGCGGCGTATTGGCCTTGTCGACATGGTAGATCGGCGAGACTTCGAGCATTTTCTGCCAGTTGTCCCACGGCCATGCGCGGCTGTGGACGTTGTACATCTCGTAGGGGATGTCGCCCGTGCCGAACTTCGAGACCTGGTTCGAAATGCCCACGAACATGACGCCTGCGGCAAACTCGTCGCTGTGGAAGGTCGAGGACCATGCGGTGGCATAGCCGCCATACGAACCGCCGGTCACGCCGACGCGGTCTTCATCGGCCACGCCTTCGGCCACCAGTGCACGCTTGGCATCGACGAGATCGGTGAACTCGGGATCGGTGTAATTGCCCTGGTGCTGCTTCGAGAACGCCGTGCCGTAGCCGGTCGAGCCGCGGTAGTTCGGCAGGAAGACGGCATAGCCCTGGCCTGCGGCAACGTGGCCCGGCTTCGAATAGGCGGTCTGCCAGCCGTTACTGTCATGCGCCTCGGGGCCGCCGTGCACGTTCATGATCAGCGGGGCGCCGCCGCGCGGGGTGCCGCCGACCGGCTCGATCAGGACGCCTTCGACTTCCTGGCCGTCACGCGCGGTGAAGCGGAATGTGCGCTGTTCGCCGAAGTCGATTTCCGACAACCACGGGTTGTGCATCGTCCAGCGGGTGAAGCCGTTGCCGTCGAGCTTGAACAGCTCATTCGGGTGCTGCGGCGCATTGGCGCGCACGGCGACGGTATCGCCTGCCGTGTCGATGCCGGTGATGATCAGCGCCCCGGGATCGATTTCGCGGGCGAGCGAGCCGTCGCGGTTGTGGATGCGCAGCACGCTCTGCGCGCCGACATGCACGGCTGCGACGAGGCGGCCGTCATCCATGTATTCGACGTCGACGACGGCTTCGGGTGCGCCCGCGCGGTGCGGCGTGATCGCGCCGGTCGCGGTGTCGACGAAGTGGATCGTGGTCGCCGCCGGATCGTTCATGTCGACGGCGGCGATCAGGGCCAGCTGGCTTGCGTCGGGCGAAATCTCGACATCGTCGATCTTGCCGGTGGTTTCGATGACCATGCGGACATCGCCGGTTTCCATGTCTAGGATGTTCACCTTCTTGGAGGTGTAGGAATCGTCGATCAGCGTCGTGGGAGCGGTTTCGATCACGCCGATACGGGCATTGTCGGCGATCTGGAACGAGGTGACGTAGCCGGGCACGGTGACTTCCTGCGGCTCGGCATCGACTTCCATGCCGATACGCGCGCGGAACAGGCGGTTGAGCTGCTGCTCTTCTTCGTAGACGACCGAGTTGAAGCCGGCCTTGCGCTCCTTCTCGCGGGCGCTGTCCTCGTCGGCGCCGACCAGCAGGTGCATGTGGGTGCCGCTCGGGCTCCAGGCGTAAGAGCGAACGCCTGCGCCATCGACCGCGGCGAGCTTGCGATAGGCACCGCCGTCGACGGGAATGCCATAGACCGCGCGGTCTTCGTCGCCATCGGTCCACAGGAAGCTCATCATGCGGCCATCGGGCGAGAAGGCGATGCCCGAGATGGACATATCGTCGGGCAGGAATTCGCGCGTGTTACCCGGCGCATAGGCAAGGTTGAGCTGCTGCGTGGTTGTGCCGTTCTCCTCGCCATCGGTGATGTCGGGCAGGCTCGCGCTCGTGTAGGCAACGCGGCTGCCGTCGGGCGAGACGGCGATCGCGCCGACGCTTTCCAGCTTGGCGACATCTTCGGGCGTCATCGGGCGCGCCTGTGCCGTGGCGGCGATCGAGACGCCGGCAAGCAGGGTTGCGGCAATGGCGAAAGGACGGGTGGTCATCGGGGTTTCTCTCCTCGGGTGAATCTAGCGGGCGCACTCATAGCGATGTGGCGTCTCTAGGCAAACCGAGGGCTTGGCAGAAGGGTTCCAAGCGGGCATCACTCCCGCCGAAACAGGGGAGAGAGACTATGCGCAAACTGATTGCCGGCCTTGCCGCAACGTTGATGGCCAGCGCCGCACCGGCACTGGCACAGACCACCATCATCCATGCAGACGGGATCGTCACCGATGCCGACGAGCCGGTCCAGGGCCGCGTGACCGTGACCGTGACCGACGGCCAAATCGTGAGCGTCGAAGAGGGATGGGCGGCAACCCCCGATGGCGCCGAGATGATCCATCTCGAAGGAAAGACGCTCGTCCCCGGGCTGATCGACCTGCACACCCACCTTTCGGGCGACCCGAGCGGCGAATACTGGCGCGCGGCGACCACGCCGAGCGAATGGAGCGTGCTGGTCGCAGCCAAGAACGCCCGCATCACTGCGCTCGCAGGCTTCACCACCGTGCGCGACGTCGGCTCGCGCACCGACCAGGTCATGCAGATGCTTGGCCGCGCAACCGCGGAAGGCATGCTTCCCGGACCGCGCGTCGTCACCAGCGCGCGCACCATCGCGATCGTCGGCGGACATGGCGACATCAACGGCTTCCGCCGCGAGGTGAACGATTCCCTCGGGACTTCCTTCGCCTGCACCGGTCCGGTCGAATGCGCGGAGAAAGTTCGCCTCGCTTCGAAATACGGCGCGGACCTCATCAAGATCACCGCCACCGGCGGCGTCCTCAGCCAGCAGGGTCGCGGGCTCGAGGCGCATTTCTCCGATGCGGAGATGCGCTCGATCGTGACCACCGCGGAATCGCTCGGCCTCAAGGTCGCCGCACACGCCCACGGCGCGCGCGGGATCGAGGCGGCTGCGCGCGCCGGCGTGCACACGATCGAACACGGCACCTATCTCGACGAGGCTGCCGCCAAGGCCATGCGCGAGAACGGCACCACGCTCGTGCCCACGCTGATGGCCTTCGAGGGCATCAAGGGGAACCTCGGCAAGGGCTTCTACACTCCGGTGGTCGAAGACAAGATCCGCGCAGTCAGCGAATATGCCAGCACCATCGTCGAACGCGCGCGCCGCTGGGGCGTCAAGGTCGCCTTCGGCACCGATGCGGGCGTGTTCCCGCACGGCCAGAATGCGGGCGAGTTCGCGCTGATGCGCAGCAACGGCATGAGCAACCGCGAGGCGCTGGCCAGCGCGACGACGGGCGCTGCCGAAATCCTCGGGATGGAAAACGAGATCGGACGGATCGCGCCGGGCTATTCGGCCGACATCATCGCGGTCGATGGCAACCCGCTGGACGATGTCACCGTGCTCGAGGATGTCGACTGGGTGATGGCCCGCGGACGCGTGATCGAGTGATCCGCCTTTGACGGGGAGGGCCTAGCCCTCCTCGGCAAAACTCCGCCAGCTCGCAGGTGCCTTGCGACCCTTGGCTTCCTGTGCGGCGATCGCGCTGCGCATGATGGCCTTCGGATCGCCGGTTCCGTTGCGATGGTGGGCGAGGGCAAGCGTTGCCAGGCTTCTCGCGTCTTGTGGGTACTGTGCAAGGACATCCTCGAGGCGCCGGATGGCCTTGGTGTCATCGCCTTCAGATAGCGCCAGAGCGACGAGGGAACGCCGCGCCTTCTGCGCTTCGTTGGGGGCGAGCTTGCCGCCGTCGACGAGCGCCAGCAGCGCCTCTTCACGCAGGCCCGCGTCATCGACAGCTTCGCCGGCGGCGTAGAGTTTCTCGCTAGCCACATGGCGTTCGTGCGCGGAATTCGATGAGGTGTAGGCCACGTGGCGATAGAATTGCACAGCGCCTTCGAGATCGCCTTCGGCCAGCAGCGCATCGCCTTTCGCAAGCGCGCAGATGACCAGCTTGCTCAGGTTCTCGTCGTCGGACACGCAATCGCGCTTCTGCATCCTGCGCACGGTGGCATGCGGTGACATTCCCGATCCCGGGACAAGGCCAGGCGTTCCGACATTCGTGGCGATGTTGGTCCCGGCGAAGGGTGCTGCGCGCGGGAGCCGCGACCCGACGCTGACGCGGCGCTCGGCCTTGTCGGGATCGGCGATCACGATGATGGGCGCTTCGGGCTTTTCTTCCTCGCCCTCGGGGTCGGCGGATTGCCCCCACGCTGCAGCAGGAAGGAGCAGGGCCGCGACGGCGGGCAGGGCGATGATCTTCAACGTGTTTTCCCTTGCGATGGACGCGCAGGATGGCCGCGGCAGGCCCGAAAGGCAAATCGCGGCACCAATCGCCGTTCGTCGAGAGCGGTGGCGCGGCAATCGGTCACAATTTCCAATCTTGCGCGATATCCCTAGAAGCGCGGGTATCACACAGGGGAAACACATATGAAATTCGTCCGTAACGCGCTTTTCGGCGCATCGGCTCTTGCACTTGGAGCGTGTTCGACCACCGGCAGCGTGGAAGCCGAGACAGTCACCACGGCGAGCGCCGCCGAGGTCGCGGCCGAAGTCGACGGGGCAAGCGCACAGGATGCAGCCCATGACGAACTCTTTGCGCTATTCGCCGATGCGGACGAACGCGAACTGGAACTCAACCCCATCAGCGCGCTGTTTCGCGGCGACATGCGTTATGCCGATCGGATCGGCGACTACCTGACCGACGAATTCAACGAGCTGACACGCGAGGATGCCGAGCTCAACCTCGCCAAGCTGGCGGAGATCGACCGCAGCGCGCTCTCGCCGACCGACCAACTCGCCTACGACGTCTTCGCATATAACCAGCGCCAGACCTTGAATGGGCTGGAGCCGCAAATCCTTGCGGTGACCAATGTTCGCCCGGTCAACCACTTCTCGGGCTTCCACACCTTCTACCCCGGCTTCGCCAGCGGCCAGAGTGCGGCGCCCTTCGCCACGGTCGAAGATTACGACAACAACCTGTCGCGCCATGCGAACTATGTCGAACTGACCGACCGTGCGATCGCGCGTTTCCGTGAAGGCATGGATAGCGGCGTTCTCGAAACGCGGCTGACCATCGGCAATGTGATCACCCAGCTCGATACGCAGCTTGCTCTCGATATCGAGGAATCACCCTTCTGGATGCCGGTAACGAACTTCCCCGACAGCTTCAGCGAGGCGGAAAAGGAGCGGCTGACCCGCGAATACCGCGCCTCGATCGGCGAAATCTACGGTGCGCACGAGCGCCTGCGCGATTTCCTGCGCGACGATTATTACGAAGTCGCGCGCGAAAGCGTCGGCCTTGCCCAGATGAAGGGCGGAGAGGCGCTCTACCGCCAGCTGATCGAGAACACGACCACGCTGCCGCTCGAACCCGATTACCTGCACGAGCTGGGTCTGTCCGAAGTCGCGCGGGTCAAGCAGGGGCTCGAGGAGATCAAGGCCGAGGTCGGCTTCGAAGGCACGCTCAACGAGTTCTTCGACTTCGTGCGCACCGATCCCCAGTTCAAGCCGGAGAGCCGCGAGGCGCTGACGCAGAGCTATTACGATATCGGCAAGGCGGTCGACGAGAAGATCGGCGAGTACTTCTCGTTGACGCCCAAGACCCCGCTCGAGATCAAGCCCTACGAGCCCTATCGCGAGCAGTTCTCTGCCGGCGGCTCCTACCAGAGCGGTGCGCCCGACGGCTCGCGCCCGGGCACCTTCTACTTTAACGCCTACGACCTGCCGAGCCGCCTGACGACGGGCAATGTCACGCTCTACTTGCACGAAGGCGCGCCGGGGCATCACTTCCAGATCAGCCTTGCACAGGAAAACACCGATCTTCCGGCGTTCATGCGCTTTGGCGGCACCACGGCCTTCGTCGAGGGCTGGGCACTCTATTCGGAGACGCTGGGCTACGAAATGGGCTTCTTCGACGATCCGTGGAACCGCTACGGCACGCTGCAGGACGAACAGCTGCGCGCCATGCGCCTGGTGGTCGACACGGGTCTCCACGCCAAGGGCTGGAGCCGCGAGCAGGCGATCGACTTCATGCTGGAGAATTCCGGTATGACCCGCACCGAAGTGGTGGCCGAGGTCGAACGCTACATCGCCATCCCTTCGCAGGCGCTCGCCTACAAGGTCGGTGCGCTCAAGATTCAGGAACTGCGCAAGCGCGGCGAGGAACAGCTGGGCGAGGACTTCGACCTCAAGGCCTTCCACACGCAGGTGCTCGATACCGGCGGTCTCCCGCTGCCCGTGCTCGAGGCGAAGATCGACCGCTGGATTGCGGCTGGCGGCAAGTAAGTCGCGGTTCTGAAAGGCTGCAAAAATCGGCGCTCCCGCTGTCCCGATCCGGCACAGCGAGGCGCGCACGCGCCATTTTTCGGGAACTCTCTCTGCGCCTAAGGGATTTTACCCGGCAGGACGGAGGGAATGAGTTCACGGAGATAGCCCATGTCGAGCTTGTCCTTCCATAGCAGTCGCCCCGATCGGTGGGTGAAGCCCAAGCCTTACAGCGACGCGTCGCTTCGCCGTATGACTCATGGGAAGATCCTGCCGATGGAAGAGCCGGGGTTTTTTGCCCGCCTCTTCGGTAGGGGGTAGCTGCAAGGTTCAGTCGTAAGGACACTACCTGAAAAGTCGGGGCCGGGAGTATCGCTACTCCCGGCCCCTTCCTTTGCCTCGTGTGGAGGATGGTGGAGGTCAGTACTCCTCCGGTTCCTCCTTCGTATCGGCGGTATGGGTCGGCCCGGCATCCTTCTCGCCCCGGGCAAGCTTGAACACCACGCCCGACAGCAGCGCGAGTGCCAGCAGGTTGGGCAGAGCCATCGCCGCGTTCGAGATGTCACCGAGGCGCCAGACCAGCTCGGAGGGCTGGGCCGCACCAAGGAAGATCACCACGCACCAGAGCACGCGCCACGCCATGTGGAGTTTCTTCTCGCCCTCGCGGTTGGACCCCTTCATGCGGTCGTAGAGGAAGGTGATCGCGCGCTCGCCATAGTAGCTCCACGTCAGCAGCGTGGTGAAGACGAACAGGATCAGTGCGATCGAGGCGATCAGCGTGCCGATCGGAATGCTCGCGATCTCGACCGGGAACGCCGCCGCGAAGGCACCGCTGGTCATCTCGAAACCGACGCGGTCCGATTGCCATGCATGGACCACCGTCTCCGTGCCCGCGGTAAATTCGCCGCGAACGGTGAGGATGACGAGCGCCGTCATGGTGCAGATCACGACCGTGTCGATGAACGTGCCGAGCATTGCCATGCGGCCCTGCTGTTCGGGATCGTTGGTCTGCGCCACAGCGTGGGCGATGGCAGTCGAACCCTGTCCGGCCTCGTTCGAGAACAGGCCGCGCGCAACGCCTGCGCGGATCGCCATGATGATCGCCGCACCGGTGAAGCCGCCAACCGCGCTCTGCGGGTTGAAGGCACCGTGGAAGATCAGCGCAAAGGTCTCGCCGAGGTCGCCGAAGTTCAGGATCAGCGCGATCACTGCCATCACGATGTAGGCAGCGGCCATGAAGGGGACGACCTTCTCGGCGACGTTACCGATCGACTTGATGCCGCCGATGATGACAATGAAGACGAGGATCGCGACGATCAGGCCGCCGAGCCATTCCTCGATGCCGAACAGCTCGTTGAGGCCGTCGGCCACGGCGTTCGCCTGGATCGAGTTGCCCGTGACCAGCGCCGAGAACAGCGTGCCGAGACAGAAGACGATGGCAAGCCAGGTCCACTTCTTGCCGAGGCCCATCATGATGTAGGTCATCGGGCCGCCGCGCAGCACGCCATCGCTGGTGCGCTCGCGGTAGCGGATGGCGAGCGAGCCTTCGGCGAAGGCGAGTGCCATGCCGAACAGGGCGGTGATCCACATCCAGAAGATCGCACCCGGACCGCCCAATGCGATCGCGGTGGCGACACCGGCAAGGTTGCCCGTTCCGACCTGTCCCGAAAGCGCGGTCGACAGAGCTGCGAAAGGCGAGATTTCTCCGTCGCCTGCGCTCTTGCGACCGGCGAACAGGCCCTTGGCTGCCGTGCCCAGCTTGACGATCGGATAGAACCGCAGTCCGACCATGAACCACAGGCCCACGCCCAACAGGATGAGCGCCAGCGGCGGGAAGGGAATGACGGCCTCGCCATTCCAGGTACCGCCCCAGATGAAATCGGATACGTTGGTGACCGGCTCGACGAGCCGTTCGCCCAAGCTTGGTGCTTGGCTTGTTGCCATTACTGAAATTCCCCTCATGCGTCCCGCAGGAAAGCGGGCAAGCTAGCTTTGCGGCGCGCGCTTGGAAAGACGCAATTGTGCCTGTCTCCCCCGCTTGCCTTTTGGGCCGCGCCAGCCTACATGCACCGGCGTCTTCCGACATCGATGTAGGATTGAAGCCCCTCCCGGACTTGAACCGGGGCGGCGAAACCCCCATCCCGGAAGGCAGAGAGTTTCAACGCGAGAGCATCAGCAAGATCATGGCAGACACGCCCGACAAGACACCCAAGGCCGCGAAGGGCAACAAGACCTCGCCCGCCGAGTTCGTCCGTCAGGTCCAGACCGAAGGCCGCAAGGTCGTCTGGCCGACGCGGGAAGAGACCGTACGTATCTCGATCTTCGTCTTCATCATGATGGTGATCCTTTCGCTTTTCTTCCTCGGCGTCGATTCGCTGTTCGGCGCCGTGGTGCGCTGGCTCATGACGCTGGCCTGATCCGTCTACGAGGGTAACGAATACATATGGCACGCTGGTACATCATCCACGCCTACTCCGGCTTCGAGAACAAGGTCCGCGATTCGATCATCGCCGAGGCCGAGCGTCTGGGCCTGTCAGAAGGCGTCGAAGAGGTTCAGGTCCCCACCGAGACGGTGACCGAGGTCAAGCGCGGAAAGAAGGTCCAGGTAGAGCGCAAGTTCATGCCGGGCTACGTCCTCGCCAAGCTCAACATGACCGACGACGTCTACCACCTCGTGAAGAACACGCCCAAGGTGACCGGCTTCCTCGGCAACAACAACAAGCCGCAGGCGATCTCCGAGAAGGAAGCTGCGCGCTACTTCGGCGGTGTGGAAGAAGCCAAGTCGGCTCCCAAGAAGCAGATCAGCGTCGATTACGAGATCGGCGACCAGGTCAAGGTGCTCGACGGCCCCTTCGCCAGCTTTAACGGCCTCGTGGAAGAGCTCGATTTCGACAAGCAGAAGGTCAAGGTCTCGGTCTCGATCTTCGGCCGCGCGACGCCGGTCGAGCTGGAGTTCGAACAGGTCGAACTGGTCAAGTAAGACCTGCGAAAAACCAAAATTCGAAAGAGGCGTCCTTCATAGCGAAGGGCGCCTCTTTTCTTATCACGCGAGTCCGAAATTCTCGTCGACGAGGCGTGTCGCCATCTTCCCCGCCTCGCGATCCTCGGGATTTGCCAAGACCGACGATGCTGGTGCCTCGAGGCGATAGGTCAGCTTTCCATCGCCCAGCGTGCGCGTGGCCGTGCCGCCGAGCATTTGCGGGACGATGCGGGTCAGCAGCTTGGTGCCGAACCCGCCTGCTTCGCTTTCCCAGCCATCCTGTTCGTCTGCAGTGAGTTTCTCCTCCCACAGCAAGACGAAGCGCTGGTCGGCATCATGGCCCGACACTTCCCACGAAAGCGCGATGGCGCCGTCCATAGGCTGCGTAAGCCCATATTTCTGGGCATTGGTCGCGAGTTCGTGCACCGCAAGGCTGATCTGCTGCGCAGCGTCGGGGGCGATTTCGAGCGATCCGGACTTGATCTCGACCGCGTCGGGCTGCGCAAGAAGCAGCGGTTCGAGCTGCTCGCGCACGACGGCGACGAGGTCGCCCGAATACTGATCGGTGCCGCGCATGACCGTGGAAGTCGCGAGGGCGAGCGAACGGATCCGCCCCGCCAGCGTGTCGATGAACTCGTCGGTATTGGAATGTCCCCGCGCCGTCTGCTTGGTGAGCGAGGAGACCACCGAGAGCAGGTTGGCGCTGCGATGGACCGCCTCGCGAGCCTGGACCGACAGCTTGGCGTTCGCCTCGCGCAATTCGGCCGTCCGGTTTGCCACAGTGGCCTCGAGCGTGGCGAGGGTCTTCTCGTGCGCCGTGATCTCGTCGCGCAGCTTCTCGTTGGTGTCCCTGAGCTGAGCAGGTGAGGGGAAGGCGATGAGCGTCGGGATAAGCCGGAAGAGCGTGATCGCGGTGATGGCGGAGACTACGCCCGTCGCCAGCTTGACCAGCCCGACGTAGGGATAGATCGGATACCACAGCGTCACGATCGAGAGTAGGTGGGTAAGACCGCACAGGAGGATGAAGGACGCGAACAGCACAACGAGCCCGGAATGGGGGACGTCCTTGCGCTGGCGAAGGACCGTAAGCAGCGCGATGGGGATCGCCGAATAGCTCAGGAAGATAAGCAGGTCCGAGCCTGCCCAGAGCAGGAGCAGCCAAGGCTGCCACAGCAGGCACATCCCGTGCGGCATGTATTGCCAGACGTCGGTAAAACTATCCATTATCCCCTCCCACCTGCGCCGTTCGCCGCGCAGCTGGACGAACAACGGGTAGAGCCGGAAAAGGTTTCGGAAATTCGGCGGTTTAGGGAACTGGCCCTAGGTGCCGCTGATCAGGTCGGCACGATGCCGAGCTTGCCGGCATAGGACAGGCTCATCATGATCACATCGACCGCGACGTGCGCGATGATACACGCCCACAGGTTGCCACCACAGCGATAGCGCAGCCATCCAAAACCGATGCCGACGACACCGGTGATGATCACGCCGCCAAGGCCCTGGTAGAGGTGGGGCAGGCCGAAGAACGCTGCCTGGATGAAGATGATCAGCCACATGCTGCCGCGCAGCCCGCCAAGCCGCGAGAGGCGGTCCATCAGGAAGCCGCGCCAGAGCAGTTCCTCGCCGAAGCCTGCGGCAAATATCGCTACCAGCAGGATCCAGAGAATGAAGTGGAACGGGCTTTCGGTAACCCATCCCAGCACCTCGGCGACATCGGGCGATTCTATCCCGAGTGCGGAAAGCATCATGCTGCCGACAGTGAACCAGATGATGATCGCGATCGTCGCCGCGACCGCGACGAGAAGCGTACGCTTCCAGCTTTCAGGCGCCCTCAGGTTCCAGGCCTGGGCCAGGGTACCGTCCTTGCGGAGCCAGAGCCAGGCCACCAGCAGCGCGGCGGCCATCCCCGTTGCGGTCGACACTGCCGCGCCGGTCGAGCTGATCGTGAAGACGCCCTGATCGTTGGTGATGCCCCAGATGAGGACCGGCGGGAATTGCGCGGCGAAATAGACGAAGGCGATTGTCAGGAACTGGAAGGTGAAGCGTCCCCAGCCGAGAGGCTCCCCGTCGCTAATCCCCACGGCTTTTCCGCCCGTCTCTTGCGTCAATGCATTGTCGGTCACGCTGCGTTCCTCGTCCCTTGCGCAAAGAAAAGGGCGGCGCCCCCACGAAGCACCGCCCTAACATGGCTTTTTCAGGCGATCACGCAGCCTTGGTGCGTTTTCCGCCCTTCTTTGCCGGAGCTTTCTTGGCAGGCGCCTGCTTCGCGCTGCCACTGTCGCGCAGCGCGGCGAGTTCTTCCTCGACCTTCCGCTCGCGGCGCATTTCCTCGATCTCGCGCTCGACACCCGCATTGCCGCGGCAGATTGCGCTGTCCTCGGTCGCGAACTCGGTGCGCTTTTCGAGATCCTCGATGTGGTCCATGCGTCGCTCGGTACGGCTGGCATAGCCCGAGCTTCCGCCAGACTTGCCGCTCGCATTGCCATCGGCCGCCATCTGGTCCGACAGGCGCTGCTTCACGTCCTCGCGCTTGTCTTCGAGCTCGGAAACAGCGGCGTCCATTTCCGCCATGTCGGCGGACAGCTTCTCGATATCCTGCTTGAGGCGTTCGATGCCGGCGCGGCAGTCCTCGCGGGCGAGCAGAGCCTGGCGGGCGAGGTCTTCGCGCTTGTTGTCCATCGCGATCTTCGCCTTGTCGCCCCAATCTGCTTCGCGCAGCTCTGCCTGGGTCAGTTCGGCCTCGAGACGGTCCTTCTGGCGGCGGGCCTTCGACATCTCGCCGGTGAGGCCGATCAGCGCCTCTTCGATTTCGCGCTGGAGGCGGCCGAGCATCTTCGCCGGGTTCGATGCCCCGTCGAGCGCGCTCGTCACATTGCTGGAAATGAGTTCTTTCACCTGGATGGCGATACGAAACATGTTTGCGTCCCCCTGTTGCAGTCGAATACTTGCCTAACGACAATGTATTAAGGCTTTGAGACCGGAAAGATAGGGCCGTTTTAACCATCAACTGCGGTAAAGACTGATTTTCCTACTCGCGATGACTTTCGTATTGGGTGGGGAAAACTTTCTCGGCAAGAACCCATGACCCTGCCCAAAACAGGATCGTCGCGTCGGCCTGTGCGGATTTTGCTTCGGGACCGTGTTCCATGTGTTCCATCCTGAAGGGACTGTGCGAGGGGCTTCCCAACCTGCGTCCAACAGGGCACCGCAACGCTTGCATTTGCGCGCAGAATCGCTATGTGCGCGCCTTCCCAAGCGACAGTTCGGGATTCCACGCGGGAGGCCAGCCGCAAGCAGGCCGCTCGACCGCTCAACATGAGGCTGCATCGAAAGAGACAGCCGACAGTGTGAAAGGAGGCCAGTAATGGCCAAGAAGATCGAAGGCTATATCAAGCTGCAGGTGCCCGCGGGCACTGCAAACCCGTCACCCCCGATCGGCCCGGCTCTGGGTCAGCGCGGCGTGAACATCATGGAATTCTGCAAGGCGTTCAACGCTGCCACGCAGGACCTCGAAAAGAACGCTCCGATCCCGACCACCATCACGGTGTATGCGGACCGTTCGTTCAGCTTCACCACCAAGACGCCGCCGGCTTCGTTCTACCTGAAGAAGGCCGCCAAGCTGAAGTCGGGCTCGAGCGAGCCGGGCAAGGTTTCGGCCGGCACCATCAAGAAGAGCGCCGTCAAGGAAATCGCAGAGGCCAAGATGAAGGACCTCAACGCGAACGATATCGACCAGGCAATGAAGATCATCGAAGGCTCCGCGCGTTCGATGGGCCTCGAAGTGGTGGAGGGCTAAGAACATGGCCAAGCAGACCAAGAAGCAGCAGGTTACCGCCAAGCTCGACAACGAGAAGCTCTACACCGTGGACGAAGCCATCGCCACGCTGCGCGAGCACAAGGCGAAGTTCGACGAGACCGTCGAAGTCGCGATGAACCTCGGCGTCGATCCGCGCCACGCAGACCAGATGGTCCGCGGCATGGTTTCGCTTCCGGGCGGCACCGGCAAGGACGTCAAGGTTGCTGTCTTCGCTCGTGGCGACAACGCTGACAAGGCCACTGCAGCAGGTGCCGACAAGGTCGGTGCCGAAGATCTCATGGAAGACATGCAGAACGGCAACCTCGACTACGACCGCGTGATCGCGACCCCCGACATGATGGGTGTCGTCGGCCGTCTCGGTAAGGTTCTCGGCCCCAAGGGCCTGATGCCGAACCCGAAGCTCGGCACCGTCACGCCGAACGTGGAACAGGCCGTGAAGGACGCCAAGGGCGGCCAGGTCGAATTCCGCGTCGAAAAGCAGGGCATCATCCACTCCGGCATCGGCAAGCTGTCGTTCAAGGATGAAGACCTCAAGGCGAACTTCGAAGCGCTGACTGGCGCGATCGTCAAGGCGAAGCCCTCGGGCGCCAAGGGCAAGTACGTCCGCAAGGTCACCCTGACCTCGTCGATGGGCCCGGGCCTCAAGGTCGACCTCGGCGAGGTGGAGGGAGCATAAAGCTCTTTCCTACTGCGTCAGCAGGAGACTATCGCCGCGCTCATGCAGCGAAGCGGTAGCGCAACAGAAATGGGCCGGGGGAAACCTCCGGCCCTTTCTCATTTTGGTGACGGCTCGGCCTTCAATTGCCGCGAATAAAACCAGCCGATCCCGATCAGGCTCGCACCCAGGGCCACGAAGCTGGCGATACGGATCAGGCCTTCGAGACCGGCGGTATCGAAGATGAAGACCTTGATCACGGTCGCGGTCATCAGCACGAGCGAGCCGACCCGCCAGGTGCGCTCGCCGAGCCGGCTGCCGATCAGCAGGAAGGCGATCGCCATCACGATGCCGACCAGCGAGCGCAGCAAATCCTCGGACTGGCTCATGGGCAGCTCGGGCAGGATCGATCCGGCGAAGGCTTGCCTCAGCAGCGTGATCGCTGTCAGCGTGGCGAGCGCCATGGTGAACCCGTCGATGGCAATCCGGTAATCCGGCAGCCAGCGCCTCAGCGAAAGCAGCGCTGCGATACCGACGGCTCCGGACAGCAGGGCAAGGTTGGCGAGCGGGGCAGGTCCGACAGCCTGCATGTCGAACAGTGGGTTGTGCAGGAGCAGGCCGAACCAGAAGAGGTGAAGCACTGCGAGCCCCGCCAGCGCCGCTGCGGCGATGCGGTTGCCTTCACGCCCGGCGGTGCCCTTGGCGAAGGCCCATGCTGCGGCCAGCAGCAGCGCCTGCCAGAGAGTGCGCTCGGCTAGGCCGAGGTCGCGGAAGTCGGTCATGCTGTCGATCGCGAACAGTTGCTTGAAGACCACGTGCAGCACGACCAGCCCGATCGGCAATGCGACCGGCCAGAACACCAGCCTGCGCTCGCCGGGCACCGATAGCTCCATCATCGTCGCCCCCAGCGCCAGAGGCAGGAGGAAACCGAATGTCTCGCGCAGGCTCGGCAGGTCGGACAGCATCATCGGGCTGCCCGCCAAGGCCTCTCCGCCGCCATGTAGCCACACGCTCAGCGGCGTGAGGGCCCACAGAGCGATGCAGACGGTCAGCGCGAGCATCGCCATCTGCCGCTCCGGCAGGCGCAGGCGAAGTGCGACGACGCCCAGTGCGGCGACCCAGACGAGTGCGATCGGTGGCAGGAGCTGGGCTAGCGTCGCGAAGCCGAGCAGGCCAGCGACGAATTCGGCACCGCGGCGTGTGTTGTTGCGAGGTTCGACGAGCGCCAGAGCTGCGAATGGCGCGAAACCCGCCAGCCAGCGCAGGGCGGAGAAGAAATCCGGTGTGTCCTCTCCGGTGAAGAGGCGTTCGACCTCTGCAAATCCGCCATCGCTCGGCACCAGGGTCAGCGTGACAAGAACGGAGGCAATCACGGCTAGCGCGCTGAAGGTCCGGCCCTTGCCCATGCGATCTCGCACCACCGCAATCAGTGCGAGGGTGATCGCCGAGGCTGCCAAGGGTGTCGCCCAGTCTGGCAGGAGGCATAGGGCTGCAAAGAAGGTCAGCGCGGCGCCAGATGCGAGCGCGGCCACGGTCTCAAGGGGACGGTCCTCGTTCCAAAGCAGGCGCGCGGTGTAGAGCGGGAAGGCGGCGAGTACGAGGCAGGCGAGTGCCTCTGCAACGCGGACCGCATCGGTATCGAGGCTTCCGAACTGCGCGAGGGTCACGATGCCGACAGCGAGCGGTATCTCGGCAGCCATGGCAGGATCGACGAGGCTCGAGCGGTCCTTCCCGAGATGGTAGAGTGGAACGCCTGCGAAGAGCACGGTCAACGCGGCTGCGACTAGCCCGAACTCTAAGGCGCCGAAATCGGGCCAGAGCGCGAGCAGGACCACGGCTATGATGCCCGCCATGACGTTGGCGACGCGCATTTCGGGCCGGTTCCATGCGAAATACGCGAGGGCCGCGCCGAGCAGGATGTAGAGGCCCCAGGACAGCGGTTGGAAACCGGCGGACTGGACGAGAATGGCGAGCTGGATACTCGCTACGCCTGCCGAGATGAGGCGGGCCGGATTCTCGTAAAGCTTGGAGACCAGCATGGTCGGCAGGATCGCGCCGAGGACGAGCGCATAGAGGCCGATGGCGGCCACGTCCGCCATGCCGAGGTCGCCCTCCATCAGCAGCAGGAAGCCCCAGCCAAGGCCGCCGACCAGCGCTGCAAGGCCCAGCCAGGGCCGACCCTGCCTATTGCCCGTCTGCGTCAGGCCGCCGGTTACCAGCGCAAGGTAGAGCGCGAGCACGGGCAGGTTCGCATCCTCGCCGCCGACCAGCAGCGGTGCCATGAAGCCGCCGATCAGCCCCAGAATCGCGCTGGGCAATCCGAAGCGGAAGGAAACGAAGATCGCCAGCGCGGTGACCGACGCGAGGCCGAGGAAGGCGAAGGTCTGGCCGATGAGGCCATACTGCGTGCCCGCAAGGTAGAAGCCGGCGTAAAGCGTCGCGAGGCCAGCACCGGACAGCGCTTGGCGGACACGATCGTCGCCGACCCGGTCCTCGAAACGGTACGCCGCTTCGGCACCTCCGAGCAGGCCGACTCCGAAAAGGAAGGCCAGGATGACCCTGACCGATGGCGTTAGCAGCCCCGCCTCGATCGAGTAGCGAACGAGAAAGACGCCCGCGACCGCGAGCGTGATCCCGCCCGCCCAGATCGGCAGCCGGCGGCCGAATATCTCTTCGAAATCGACCGTTCGCGCCGGTCGATCTTCCGCGGTCTCGACCTCTTCGGAAACCGCAGCAGTCTCGGTAGTTTTTGCGATGTCCTCGGGACCCGCGCTGACAGCTTCGCTTTCCGGCGCGTCGAGCGCACTCACTAGGCGGACGCTTGGTTCTTCCGTCTCGACAGGTTCGGCGCTCTCGGCCTGCTCTTCGCTCTGTCCGGTCTCTACTTCCGTATCGGATCGCCTCGGCGACGACAGCGCGAGGAAGCGCGCGGTCATGTCCATATGGCTGCTCTCGAGATCCTCGAGCCGCTGCTCGGCCAGCCTCAGGCGCTGGTAGAGCGCGGCGCAGGCGAACATGAGCCCGAGAGTGAGCAACCACAGCATGGTGCGGGAAGGCTAGCCGCGCCGCCGCCCAACGCAAGCGGAGGTCAAATTCCCCGTGGGTAAATTCGAAGCCTTCCTTCGTGAGGCCGTCGCAAAGATCCTTCATGCAGGCATCGAGATCAACCCGGTCGGTCGAGCGTACGACGAAATTCGACCCCACCTTGCCTTCGCGGAAGAAGGGATAGCTGCCGATCTGGCAGTTCTCGTGTGCCTGTTCGACTTCGCGCAGCATGGTCGAGACCTCGCTTTCGGGAATGAAGCCGCCGACAGTTTCCGAAATTAATGGTGCACCGCCTTCCAGCGAGCCGGTGAGCGCGTCGAGCATTCCGGCTGTAATGTGCGGGACACCCGCCATCAGGTGGATATTGCCGATGCGGATGCCGGGCGCACCCGACATGCGATTGGGAATGAGCTCTGCGCCATCGGGCACGCGCGCCATGCGCAGTCGGCCCTCGTTCAGTCCGCCCTTGTCGGCATAGTAGCGTTCGAGCGTGGCGCGTGCCTGCGGGTGGATGATGACATCGACGCCCAGCGCTTCGGCCACGGCATCGACGGTAATGTCGTCATGCGTCGGGCCAATCCCGCCGGTGGTGAAGAGGTAGTCGTTCGCTTCGCGTAGCGCATTGACCGCCTCGACGATCCGCTCGATCACGTCGGGCACCACGCGCACCTCGGCAAGGCGGATGCCTTGCACCTGCAGCCAGCTGGCGACTTGCGCGATATTCTTGTCGTGAGTGCGGCCGGAGAGGATCTCGTCGCCGATCACGACGAGCCCTGCGGTAAAGATGCGATCGGTCATGGGAGGCTTGGTACTGCGGCTGGCAGCGGAAAGCTACTCTGCTGCTTCGAGTTCCTCGTCGGCTCCGCGCGCATTGGCTCCCTTGCGACGCAGGGCAAGGATGCCATCGTCCACCGGATCGGTCTTCATGCGCTTGCGATCGAGCACGTATTCCTGGTTGAGCCGCCAGGGATACTCGATCGCGTTCTTCGGCATGATGTGCTTGGCCCGCTGGATGTAGCCCGACGAGAAATCGAAGATATCGTCTTCCTCGAGCCCGTGGTTCTCGGGAAGCACGGGGACGGCAATGTCGGTCCCGGACTCGCGCATCTCGTTGAGAACGCGGCAGACATAGTCGGAATTGATATCCGCGCGCAGGGTCCAGCTGGCATTGAGATAACCGAACACCACCGCAAGGTTGGGCAGGTTCGAGAACATGCAGCCCTTGTAGTAGAAGCGCTGCGCCAGATCGACCGGTTGGCCTTCCTGCGTAAGCTGGATCTTGCCGGCCACCGCCAGCTTGAGGCCGGTCGCGGTAACGACGATATCGGCGGGCAGGAAGGTGTCGTCCGCAAGCCGCACGCCGCCCTTCTCGAATGCCTTGATATGGCCGGTGACGACATCGGCCTTGCCGCTTTTCAGCGCTTCGAACAGGTCGTCGTCGGGCACAAGACAGAGCCGCTGATCCCACGGATCGTAAGGCGGGGTGAAGGGCGTTAGATCGTAGTCCTTGCCCATGATCTTGGTGATCTTCTTGTGCAGGAACTGCTTCACCTTTTCCGGCTTGGTGCGCGCACGCTTGAAGCCGATGTCCTGCAGGCGAATGTTCTTGAAGCGCGTGATCCGGTAGGCGAGCTTCTCGGGCAGGATCTTGCGCAGGAAATTGGCAAAGCCATCCTTTGCCGGGCGCGAGAACATCCATGTCGGCGTGCGCTGGAGCATGGTGACCTTGCCGGCCTTGTCGGCCATCGACGGAACGATAGTCACTGCGGTCGCACCGGAGCCAATCACGACCACGTTCTTGCCGGCGTAGTCGAGATCCTTGGGCCAGAATTGCGGGTGGATGACCTGACCGTCGAACTCGCCGAACTCGAAGCCTGGGTCATAGGGCTCGTCGTAGTCGTAATAGCCAGAGCCGAGATAGAGCCAGTTTGCGGTAAGCATCTTGCGCTCGCCGTCGTCGGTTTCGAGCGTCACGTGCCAGCGTGCGTCGGCCTCCCGCCAGTCCGCCGATAACACCTTGTGGCCGAAACGGATGTGACGGCGGATGTCGCGTTCGTCGACGATCTGGTCGAGATATTCGAGAATCGCCGGACCGTCGGCGATGGATTTTTCGTGCTTCCACGGTTCGAAATCGAAACCAAGGGTATGCATGTCGCTGTCAGAGCGGATGCCGGGATAGCGGAACAAGTCCCAGGTCCCGCCGAGGTTTTCGCGGCGCTCGACGATGGCGAATGTGTGCTGCGGCGCCTTCTCTCTCATATGCGCTGCCATGCCAATGCCGGATATGCCGGCACCCACGATCAGCACGTCGAAATCGGTGGCGCGGTTGCTTGTCGGTCTCTCTCCCATGCGCACAGACTAACCCAAGGCCGCACGAGAGGGAAGTGTAAGTTGTCTAGTGCAACTTAATTGACCCGGCGGGCAGGCCCGTCGAGCGAGCGTGCGGCCAGCGCTTTCCTGCGTTCGGCAGGGGTCTGTTCCAGGAAATTCCTGGCAGTATCGGCCTGCGGAACGATCGCCGCGCGCGAATAAGGGCCGAATGCGAATCGCGCGAGCAGGAGCGCGACCACGAGGGGGCCGAAATAGAAGGGAAGCGTCCTGAGGAGGGTGAGCAGCGTTCCATCTCGAAAGCCCAGCACCGTCATGGCAATCGCGAGAGAATAGGCCAGCCGGGCGAGCGCGCTGGCGTGCGATACGAGCAGGTAGCGGTAGAGCCAGCCGAAGATAAGCGCGAAGATCGCCGATTGTATGATGATGCCGGGGTAGCCGAGGCTCATCCAGCCGATGCCGGGCATAGAGGCGGTCATGCCCACCGGGCGGCCATAGTCCCACAAGGAGAACATCTTGACCGGCGATCCCACCGGTTTGTCTTCCCACAATACACGGGGAACCGGCTCGGTGAAGACCTGCAGGACGTGGGCGAAATAGTCGTAGGTCCCGGTCCGCTGGGGCACCGCGTAGACGATGTATTCGAAGTACTCGAGGCTGGCGAAATCCATGTGTTCGAGCGGATCGAGCGACTGCTCGTCGATATAGTCCGGCCCCATGTCCTCGACGACGAGCGATCGCACCGCACCGCCACGGTCCACCACGATCTGGTTGAATGCCACAGCCGCCACAAGGGCGAGGACGACAGCACGCCAGTCGAACCACTTGCGTTCTCTTTCAAGTAGCCAGCAGATGGCAACGGCTGCAATGGCGAAGATGATCGCGTGGCGGGTGCCCGTGCCTGCCTGGAGAAAGGCGAAACCGGCAAAATAGGCCCAGCCCCACCAGCGATAGCGCGAGAGCCAGACCATCATGACGGCCATGGGCGCCATCATGAGTGCGGAATCGGTGAACCACCCGTTGCCCTGGATATTGACCATGTTCCCTGTCGCGGCATCGCGCACCATGGTCTCGAAATGGTTGGAGCGGCTGATCCAGCTGCCGAGCTGCGAGTAGAGCGCGAGCGGCGTGAAGAGCCCGACGGATACGACGATCGGCCAGAAAAGCTTTGTGCGCATGCGGTCGGCCTGTTGGCGCGGTACGGGCTCTGTCGGACGCGCACCGATCCAGAGTGTCATCGCCACGAATACCAGCATGGCGAGGTTCGCCCCGAGGATCACCGTGATCTTGTCGTCCATCGAAGGTTGGAAATCATACAGGCGGTAGACGAAGTCGAACTCGTAAAACCGCGCCACGAAGGGCCGAAACACGAAGACGAAGCCGTGAAACAGGAGATAGAAGCTCGCCGGATGCGCGAGCGATGCAGCCGGATGGCGCAGGTATGCGATCACCGTTGCGGCGAATACGACCAGGGAAACGATGAGCAGGAAATCGTACACGGTGCCGGCTGCCTTAGCGGCTCGGCCGAATGAGGGACAGCATCATTGCTTTCCGCGCAGCGTCGTCAGGAGTTGCCGGATGTCCAGCAATCTCTCTTTCGCGAAGGTCTGGGCGAGGAACTCGGGCAGCTGCCATTCGAGCCGTTCGAGCGCCTGCCGCGTGGCTGGGACGAGCTGGCTGGCCTCTGCCACGACCAATGGCAGCACGAGCAGCGGCAAGGGCGCACCTGCAAAGGAAAGGAGCACCGCCACGAACAGGGCGAGGGCGGAGCCCGCGAGATAGATCGCCATCACGCGGGCGTGCGAATTGCCTGCCGCGAGCACCGCAACCGGCGCGGCGGACAAGGACCTGAGGCTCGCAGCGAACAGCAGGATCACTGCCGTGACCGGATCGAAATAGGTCTGGCCCAGGGTGTAGAGACCCTGCAGCCATGCACCTGTGGCAAGGAGGACGAGCGAGAAGCCGAGGCACACGGCGAGAGTCACGAGGGTCATCGTAGCCAGCATCCGTCGCTGGATTTCCCGCTTCTCGCCTTCGAGATAGCCGCTCTCGTAGAACTGCATCGCGTAAGTGAGGTTGGTGAAGAGATCGAGCAGGCGCGTCAGCGTGCGTGTCGCCACGAAGCTGGCCAGCATGACGGCTCCGAAAGCTGCGCCGACCAGCAAGAGATAACCCTGCAAATTGAGGCCGAAGACCAGCGGCACCAGCATGAAAGCGAGCGAGGGACGCCACAGGCTGGCCATGCTCTGGCCTTGGCCCTCGCGCTCGCCTGCGAAGATTTCCGGGGCGGCCTTGCGCGCGGAGAGAAAGATGACCGCGGCCGCAACACAGCGCGTCAGAGCCAATGCCATCGCCAGGACCGCGAGGCTTTCCGAGAATGTCACGGAGGCGGCGATCACCACGATCTCTACAAGGCTGGCGGCATTGTAGAGGAAGATATGGTCCGGATACCGGCCGGCGACGCGGAACGGGATGTCGAAGACCGCCATCTGGCTCGTCGCGAAGATGTAGAGGGCAAGCCATGCGGCCGCCTGGGCCGCGTCCATTATGTCCACTGCGCCGCCCCGATCGAGCAGTGAGGGCGCAAGGAACATCGCGCTTCCGGCAAAGAGCAGCGCAAGCAAAGCGGTCGACCCTGCCGAGATTGTCCATGACGCGCGGAAATCGCTCCGTGCGCGTTCCATCGCGCCTTCCCGGGCCGCGGCAAGCGCTGCCGTGCCGCCGGCTCCTGCAAAGGCATTGCCGACCAGTGCGATATAGGCGGGGACAGAGAAGATGATCAGCCAGGTGCCGATGCGTTCGGCATCCCATGCCGCAAAGAATATCGGCAGCGTTGCAAACTGCACCGCGATGCGTGTCGCGATGGATGCGAGGTTCGCCGCGACGCCGCGCATTATCCTGCGGCGGTCGCTCACGCCTCGTAGCCCCGTCGCAGGACCTTGCGCCCGACCGATTTAGCCAGCTCGACGCCGGATTGAGCCACACCCAATGCGCGCAGGCGGTTGTTCTCGCGGACAGGATGTGCGGCCCACTGGCGATAGCGTGCTGCGACCGGCCCCTCGAGCAATGCCGTCCATTGCTCGACGAGGCGCTCCGGCGTGAATTCGAGCGCCTTCTGGCTGCCAGCCTCGACGATCGCGCTGTAGAGATCGCTCTCGTTCGCAAGCCGATCGACCTGTGCGAGCACCTCGTCCTTCGTGGTTGCGAGTAGGTGGTCGATGCCTGCCGTGCCGGCCTGCGCGAATGCACTGTCGGAGCCACCGATGAAGGGAACACGGCCGATCCACGCGTTGATCATCTTGTTGGCGGGTTTGCGCGACTGGCGGGCGTGGCCGAAACTGCGGATGCCGATGGCGATGTCGATATCAGAGAAATCGTGCCAGCGGTCTGGCTCGCGGGCTACGAATTCGAGGCCGCGCTCGGCGAAGAGCCGGGTCCATTCGTCCGCGCCGGCTGCGAGATTGCCCGACACATTGCCGAGAAAAGCAACCTTCTCGACCCTGTCACGCGACGGGTCGCGGGGAATGATCCCCGCCTGCGGCCAGAGATACTGGAAGGCGGCGTCGTCGCACAGCTGGTCGGCATTCTGCTGGATATGGAACTGCGCCCAGAGCACGCGGGGGTAATCTGCCTGGATCGACACTTGGAACATGCCCAGCCTCGGCCCGCCGCGGGTAAGCGTCTTGGCTTTGGCGAGGTTGACCCGGCCCTTGGCAGGTTCGGTCGCGATCTCAATCCCGCCGAAACCGGCATCGCGCAGACGGCACCACGTCTGGACGGTCCAGCACAGGTCGCCGTTCTCTGAAAAGGAGGCGAGGATGTCTGGCCGGTCCGTCAGGAGCGCATCGAAATCGTCGGAGGCGATCGCCTCGGCAGCGCCGAAACGGTCGTTGTGCACAAAGCGGACGGGCGCGGGCGAGACGAGCGGGCGCGGTCCGGTCGAGACGACGCAATCGCTCATCGCGTGGCCATGCCGTCTTGCGGCCCATGACGCAGCATTAGCTCAATCCCCCGGCATCCACCCGGGCTACTTTCCACGAGTTCGGCCATGCTGCAAGCATCGCAGGCACTCGCTTTCGCAGAATCTCTCGGCTAGGGCGTGCGGACAGAGGAGATGCCATGAGCAAAGAGGGGAGCAGCCGGCCGCACCGGGTCACGTCGATCGACGTCGCCGAGCGGGCAGGTGTCAGCCAGTCGACCGTCAGCCGGGCACTGTCGGGATCGGAGACGATTACGGAGGCGACGCGCCGCCGGGTGGAGCAGGCGGCCGCGGAGCTTGGATATCACGTCAACATGCGCGCCGCCGGCCTTCGCAAGGGCGAAACCGGTACGATCGCCATCGTTGTGATCGGACGCGAGGGGCAGGGTCCCGCCGCGATCAATCCCTTCTATTATAGCCTGCTGGGCAGCACCTGCGCGGCCGCCGCGGAACGCGGGTACGAGGCGTTGGTCTCTTTCCAGGCGAAAGAGGACGAGCTTTTCGGCCACTATGTCGGACGGCGACAGGCCGATGGCGTCGTGGTCATCGGCACTGCCACAAACCGCCCCGCTTGGGACTATTTCCGCGAAGTCGCCTCAAGCAGCGACGCGATCGCTTTCTGGGGCTCGCCCTTCGATGACGCGGTCTGGGTGCGCTCGGACAATTTTGCCGGCGGCAAGGTCGCGGTCGACCGGCTGGTCGAGGGCGGGGCGAAGGAAATCCTTTTCGTCGGCGATCCCAATTCCTCGCAAAAGCAGTTCCGCGAACGATACGAGGGTTATCAGGCGGCAATGGGGGCCGCAGGCCTCCAAGCGCGCGATCCGGCGACCGCGAAGGGGGAAGACCGGGTGACACAAGGCCGCAATGCCGTGGGCCAGCTGTGCGACAGCGGTGCCAATTTCGACGGACTCTTCTTCGCCTGCGATGCCATGGCGCTGGGCGCGCTCGAGGAGCTTGCCTCGCGCGGTGTTTCGGTGCCGGGCGAGGTGGGCGTGGTCGGTTTCGACGGGCTTGGCTCAGGGGAATTCAGCAACCCGCCGCTCACGACGGTTGAACCCGATTTCGCCGAGGCCGGGCGCCTGCTGATCGAGACGGCGCTCGCTCCGAGGGAAGAGCAGGCCGAACGCCGCGTGCCCGTGCGGCTGGTCGAACGCGCCAGCGCCCGCTGAGAAGCCGTTCGTCGAAAGCCGGTTTGCCAATCGCGTCCCCGCGCGTCTAAGCCTCTGCCCCTGATTTGAGGCTGCTGCCTCTTGGGGAGAGAACCAGAATGAAATCCAGCATCGCATCCGCGCTTGCGCTCGTCCTGTGCGCAACTACCGCCCACGCCCAAAGCGAGGAGCCCGAACCGAGCCCCAACCCGGTGGAAGAGCAGGAAGTCGATGCCTCGCAGGACGAATTGCCGCCCGAGGGCAGCGGCGAGCAGGTCGATGCCGCACCGGCCACGATCCCGATTCCGGGCACCGAGGACAAGGACGAGGGCTGGGATGTCACAGCGCCGCGCGGCTCGGTCATGCGCGAAGTGGCGATCAATACCGACGAAGGCACCTGGATGGATGTCGACGTCTCGCCCGACGGGCAGATGCTGGCTTTCTCGATGCTGGGTGACATCTACACCATGCCGATCTCCGGAGGCACGCCGACGCGGATCGCCGATGGCCTGGCATGGGAAATCCAGCCGCGCTTCTCGCCCGACGGCAGCAAGATCGCCTTCATTTCGGACCGTGGGGGCGGCGACAATATCTGGCTGATGAACCTCGACGGCTCGGACAAGCGTCAGGTTACCAAGGAGAACTTTCGCCTACTGAATCAGCCCAGCTGGTCGCCCGACGGGCGCTACATCGTCGCCAAGAAGCACTTCACCACGCAGCGCAGCGCGGGCACAGGCGAGATTTGGCTCTACCATGTCTCCGGCGGCGGCGGCGTGCAGCTGGTCAAGCGCGCCAGCGAAGCGGTCCAGAAGGAACTGGGCGAGCCGATCTACGCTCCCGATGGCAACGCAATCTATTACACCCGCAATGTCACTTCCGGCCCGATCTTCGAATACGCCCAAGACTCGAATGCCGGCATCTTCAATATCGAGCGTTACGACATCGACACAGGAGAAGTGACCACGGCGGTCGGCGGATATGGCGGCGCGGTTCGCCCCACGCCTTCGCCCGACGGCAAGAGCATCGCATTCGTCCGGCGCGACAAGGATACCTCGCAGCTCTGGGTGAAGGATCTTTCCACGGGCCGCGAGCGCATGATCTACGATGCGCTCGATCTCGACCTGCAGGAAACCTGGGCGGTCTACGGGGTCTACCCGATGATGGACTGGATGCCCGATGGCCGCAGCATGGTCGTCTGGGCTGGCGGCAAGCTGCGCAGGGTAGCAGCCGACGGCTCGGGCGCGGAAGTGATCCCGTTTCAGATCAACGACACGCGCATGGTAGCCGAAGCGCCGCATCCGGTGATAGATGTTGCCCCCGAGAGCTTCACCGCGAAGATCCCGCGCTTTGCCAGCGTATCGCCCGATGGGCGCACGGTGGTCTTCGAAAGCCTCGGCAAGCTTTATACCAAGCCGGTCGGCAGCGATGCCGCGCCGGAGCGCCTCATCTCCGGTGGCGGGGATGCACTCGAGCTCTGGCCTGCATGGTCGCGCGACGGGCAGCGCATCGCCTTCGTGCGCTGGACCGATGAAGGGCTGGGCAAGATCGTCACCGTGGATCGCCGTGGACGCGGCGAGCGCGTGGTGACGAGCCAGCAGGGTCACTATGCGGTGCCCCAGTTCTCGCCCGATGGCGACACTATCGTGTTCGAGAAGCGTGGCGGCGGCTACCTGACCGCACCCGAGTTTTCCGAAAACCGCGGTGTTTACGCCGTTGCGGCCAGCGGCGGCACGCCGCGCATGATCGCGCGCGACACCTCGACGCCGCAATTCGGTGCCGAGAATGATCGCGTTTTCATGTTCGCGCGCTCGGGCGGTAATCTTCAGCTGATCTCGGCCGATCTCGACGGTGAGAAGCGCCGCGTGCACGCGCAGGGCGATCTCGCGAACGACTTCCGCGTGAGCCCACGTGGCGACTACGTCGCGTTCCGCCAGAACTATGAAGTCTTCGCCATGCCGCTGCTTCCCGGCGGCCAGACGGTCACTGTCGGAGAGAAGGCAAGCTCGCTTCCGGTGACCAAGGTCAGCACGGGCGGGGCGGACTATATCGGCTGGGCGGACAATGGCTCGACATTGCACTGGTCCATGGGCCCGGTGCTCTACCGCGCCAGTACTTCGGCGCTGACGCCGGCGCTGCCCGGAGACGATGCGCCCAAGTTCTCGCCGCCCGACACTGGCACTTCGCTTGCGCGCACCATCCGTGCCGACAAGGCGAGCGGAACCGTGGCGATCACCGGCGCGCGTATCCACACAATGGCAGGCGAAGGTGCGGGCACGATCGAGAACGGCGTTATCGTGATCGAGGGCGACCGGATCGCCGCGATTGGTCCCGCTTCGAGTGTGCAGGTGCCTTCCGGGGCCGTGACGGTGGATGCAGGGGGTCGGACGATCATTCCCGGCCTCGTCGATGCGCACGCGCACGGCGCGCAGGGCACGGGCGATCTCATCCCGCAGCAGAATTGGTCGCTGGTTCAGGACCTCGCGATGGGCGTGACGACGATCCATGATCCCTCGTCTTCGGCGAGCATGATCTTCGCTGCGGCAGAGCGTCAGCAGGCCGGCAGCCTGCTTGGACCGCGCATCTTCTCGACCGGCGAGATTATCTACGGTGCGAAAGCGCCGAGCGTCTATGCCCGGATCGACAGCTACGAGGATGCACTTGCCCATGTTCGCCGGATCAAGGCGCAGGGTGGCATCAGCGTGAAGAACTACAATCAGCCCCGGCGCGAGCAGCGCCAGCAGGTCGTGGCCGCCGCGCGCGAGGAGAACATGCTCGTCGTGGCAGAGGGCGGATCGCTCTTCGGCATGGACATCAACCTCATCGCCGACGGCAATTCGACCGTGGAGCACAACATCCCGGTCGATGTGATGTACGAAGACGTGCTGCAGATGTTTGCCGGCTCGGACACGAACTACACGCCGACCCTTACGGTGACCTACGGCGGCCTTGCCGGCGACCCCTACTGGCGCCAGGCGACCGACGTGTTCGACAATCCGCTGCTCGTCCACACACCGCCCAAGATGCTGCTCGCATCGACCGCGCGCCGGACCAAGGCGCCCGACTGGGCCTTCGTGGACGACAACGCTGCGCGCGAAGCCAAGAAGCTCGCCGAACGCGGAGTGAAGGTCAGCATTGGCGCCCACGGCCAGCAGCCGGGTATCGCCGCGCACTGGGAGCTGTGGAGCTTCGCCCGCGGCGGGATGAGCCCGGTGCAAGCCCTTCGCGCAGGCACGATCGAACCGGCAAAGTCGCTCGGCATGGAGCGTGACGTAGGCAGCCTCAAGGTGGGCAAGCTTGCCGACCTCGTGATCCTGACTGCCGATCCCGCCGACGACATTCGCAATTCGGACGATATCGCGCAGGTGATGATCGGCGGGCGTCTCTACGACGCGCGAACCATGAACGAGGTCTCGACGGGCGACGACCGGCGCCTTCCTTATTGGTGGGAATGACACTTGGCTGATCCGTTAGGGACCAAAAGAAAAGGGCGGCTGGGGGAATTCCCGGTCGCCCTTTTTCTTGGGGTAATCGCTGTAACTAAGCGGAGCGGATACGCGCGACGAGCTGTTCGCATTCCTTGCGCATGGCGTTTGCCTGACGCTCGAGATCCTTCGAAGAGGAAAGCACCTGCGTCGCGGCTGCACCGGCGGCCATGCTGGCATCCTTCATCTGGCCGAGGTGGCCCGAAACCTCGTCGGTCCCGCGCGCGGCAAGGTCGATGCTGCGGGCAAGATCCTGTCCGGCGACCGACTGCTGGTCGACCGCGCTGGCGATCGAGATTGCAGTCGTCTCGAGCTGCTTGATCTGTTCGCCGATCGAACGCAGCGCGTTGACGCTAGCGCCCGTCGAGTTCTGCATGTTCCGGATCTGGTCGGCGACTTCCTCGGTCGCGCGGCTTGTCTGTGCGGCCAGTTCCTTCACCTCGCTGGCGACCACGGCAAAGCCGCGACCTGCCTCGCCGCCACGCGCGGCCTCGATAGAGGCGTTGAGCGCGAGCAGGTTGGTACGCTGTGCGATCGACTGGATCAATTCGACGATCTGGCCGACCTGGTCCGCCGAGGCAGTTAGCGTCGAGATCGTTTCGTCCGCGTTCTCCGCATCGCCTGCTGCCTTTCGGGCAAGCTCTGCCGAATGCGAGGCTTGTCGACTGATCTCGCCGATCGACATGGCGAACTCGTCGGACGCGGCAGCAGCAGCGGTCACACCGCCACTGGCCTTTTCCATGGCTCCGGTGACGTCGTGAGCCTGCGAGGCGGACTGTTCAGCCGCTGCCGCCATGCCTGACGCGGTGGTGTTGAGCTGGCTAGATGCACTGGCGACGCTTCCGGCGATTTCGCCGATAGTGCTCTCGAAACCTTCCGCGAATTGCACCAGTTCGCGCTTGCGCTGTTCGGCGCTTTCCTTGCGACCGGCGAAGAGCTCGTCGAGCTTGTGACCGGACTTGGCGAAAACTTCCAGGGAACGGGCGAGATCGCCGATCTCGTCACCGCGATGTGTGTCCTGGATCTCGATCTCGCGGCCGCCTTGCGCGAGCGTGGTCATCTGCGCGCTGATGCGTTCGAAGGGTTCGATCACGTGCCGGATCAGGAAGACGAGGCTGTAGAGACCACCGGCGAGGCAGATCGCAAGCACGCCGATCATCACCCACCATGCCGTGTTGGCGTATGACGGGTCGGAAAGACCGACCAATCCCGCAATCGCGACCACGGTCAATCCACCGAGCGAATAGAGCGACGCAATCTTGGCCTTGGCCGTGAGCGACTTGCTCATAAACCACTTGTAGATGGCCGAATTTGACTCTTCACCTGCCTTGCTTGCCAGCTCGACCTGCGCGATTTCGCGAGTCAGTTCTTCGGTCGAAAACTCCGTGTGGGCATTCATATTTTGCTGCTCCCCCAAGTGATTGGGAGGCTAGCAAGCCATGGTAAACACTTCGTTATGCAGCCCGGACCTTTTGCAGGAACTGATTGACCTGGCTGCGCAGGACAGAAGCCTGCGATTCCAGCGCATTGGCGCTGCCGAGCACCTGGCTGGCAGCTGCCCCGGTAGCCAAGCTCGCTTCGCGTACCTGGACGATATTCACCTCGACCTCGTCGGTCGAGCGCGCGGCGAGGTCGATGCTGCGTGCTAGGTCCTGTCCGGCTACCGACTGCTGGTCGACTGCGCTGGCGATCGAGATCGCGGTGGATTCGAGCTGTTTGATCTGCTCGCCGATCGAACGCAGCGCGTTGACGCTGGCACCGGTCGAGTTCTGCATGTTGCGGATCTGCTCGGCGACCTCTTCGGTCGCGCGGCTGGTCTGCGCGGCGAGTTCCTTCACCTCGCTTGCCACCACGGCAAAGCCGCGGCCTGCTTCACCGCCGCGTGCGGCCTCGATCGAGGCATTGAGCGCGAGCAGGTTGGTTCGCTGTGCGATCGACTGGATCAGCTCGACAATCTGGCCGACCTGGTCCGCCGAAGCGGCGAGGGTGGAAATGGTCTCGTCAGCGCCTTCCGCATCATCTGCTGCCTTGCGCGCCAGCTCTGCCGAATGCGATGCCTGGCGGCTGATTTCGCCGATCGACATGGCGAACTCGTCAGAGGCCGCCGCTGCCGCGGTGACGCCGCCCGAGGCGGCTTCCATCGACTGGCTGACCGCGCCGGTCTGCTGCGTCGCCTGTTCGGCAGTGCTGGCCATACTCGAAGCGGTAGTGTTGAGCTGGCTCGAGGCCGCGGCAACGCCGTTGACGACTTCGCCGACCGTCGCTTCGAAAGTGGTCGCGAGCTTTTCAAGCTCAGCCCGGCGCTCGCTGCGCATGGCTTCGCGCTCGTTGGCAAATTCCTCGATGCGGAACGCGGATTCGCGGAAGATGTCCAGCGAACGGGCGAGGTCGCCGAGCTCGTCGCGCCTTGTCAGCGCCGGAATGTGGACGTGCTTATTGCCTTCGGCGAGCTGCGTCGAAACTTCGGTCAGGCGTCCGACCGTCCGGGTGACATCGCGTGAGATGATGCGCGTGGTGCCAAGAATAAGGGCAATGCCGAGACCGGCGACGGTGAAGAAGGCCACGAACAGCCAGGTGATGACCGTCTCGGATGCAGCGTCGCTGGATTCGCCGTGGGCGATGAGCGCATCGCGCAGCTCTGTTGCGACTGTATCGAAGGCCTGACCGTCGACCACCGCTTGCATTGCGATATCGCGGAGCTGCTCGCCATCGGTAGCGCGCGCCGCTTTCTGGATGTCTTCCTCGAAAATATTGAGCTGGGTACGCAGTTCGCGGATCATGCCCATCTCGCTGGGAAGCAGCTCGCTCACCGTGGTCTCGAGCTCGTTGAGATTGCGGCGCGCACGCTTGTTCGCTTCGCTCCCGGCCTCGAGAGCCTCGCGTTCTCCACTGAGGGCATAGAACTGGGTCTCGACGACGCCGTCTGCTGCATTGACCTTGAGTTCCGAGGCTACGGCGATAGCCTGAGAAATCGCCATGCGTTCCGAACGTAGCTCGAGTGCCAGCCAGCCACCGACGAGGATCGAGCCGAGGATAAACAGCACTGCCGCGATATTTGCGGTCGAAAGGGCGTTCAGCTTCTTGGCGATCGGCAGGTCGGCAAACATGCCGAGCACGCCGCGCCGATGATCGACGCTGCTCTCTTCGGTTTCCGACCAGTTGACCTCGTGCGAGGCGAAGTCTTCCTGAAATGTGTCGGCCTGCGATCCGCCAAATGCTCCGGACAGCGCGTTCATGCTACTTTCGTTCCCTTGTCTGGCCGGATGGCGCTTTCGCTCCGGTCCACTGGTTTGTTGAGGTGCTGGACGATTTCCTCCGCCGGCATGGCCTTGAAATAGAGCCATCCCTGGACCTGGTCGCATCCGGCTGCGCGGACCATTGCCGCCTGTTCTTCTGTTTCGACGCCCTCTGCGGTGACGTCCATGTTCATGGCGCGCGCAAGCGTGATGCTGGACACCATTATGGCGCGGCTTCCGTCGTCCTCGTGCGCCTGGGCGACGAGACTGCGATCGATCTTGAGCTTTTCGAAGCGGAACTGGCGCAGGAAGCCGATCGAGGCATAGCCGGTTCCGAAATCATCGAGCGCGACCCGCACGCCGAAGCCGCGGATAAGGTCGAGGCTGCGCTCGGCGACCACGGGGTCGAGCACGAGGCAGGTTTCGGTAATCTCCAGCTCGAGGCGTTCCGGGTCGAGACCGGTTTCCTCGAGAATGTGTCCGAGCTGGATAGGGAATTCGGGATTGCGCAGTTGCGCGGCCGAGATATTGACCGACAGAGTGATGTCTTCCCATTCGAGCGCATCGCAGCATGCCTGGCGCAGGACCCAAAGACCGATCGGATTAATGAGCCCCGATTCCTCGGCGACCGGGATGAAGACGGCGGGCCCGACCTCTTTTCCGTCCGGCCGTTCCCAGCGCAGGAGACATTCGACAGTCGTGATCTGTCGGGTCTCGGCGTCGACCAGCGGTTGGTAATGAACTCGGAATTCGTCACGCGAAAGGGCGGCGCGCAGATCGTCTTCGAGATCCTTCAATTGTTCACGGCTGCGATCGAAAGCCTCGTTGAACCAAGTGCAGCGCATCTTGCCGCCTCTTTTCGACGCGTTCATCGCCACGTCTGCGCGGCGCAGCATCTCGGCAGAATCGATGCCGTCGCCCGGATTGCGGCGCGACAGGCCGACACTTGCACCGAGCGTCAGGCGACGTTCCTCGACCTTGATAGTCTTGCCCATCCGGTCGATCAGCCGGCGGCACTGCCCCTCAAGCAGCGTGCCGGACAGCTGGCCGGTCATTACGATGGCGAACTCGTCGCCATTGAGACGATAGATGCTTGCTTCGTCGCCGCAGACGTCGGGGACGATCTTCGCGACCATCCTGATGGCCTTGTCGCCAACGAGGTGTCCGTAGTGATCGTTGACGGCTTTGAAGCCGTCGAGATCGACGAGTGCGATGGCGACTTCGAGGTCGCTTGCGATCGCTTGCTGGATGTCGCGGTGCAGTGCCTTGCGGTTCGGGAGGCCGGTCAGGCCATCGCTATTGGAAAGGCTCTCGAGCTTGCGCAGGTGGCGCAGGCCGATGATGGCGAACCCGGCAATGCTGGCACCGAAGGCGACCAGTCCGCCGGCAAGCACGGCCTCTAGCGAGACGAACCCGCTGGACGGCCCAAGCAAGCCAAGGACGGCCGTGGCGAGAACGATGCCGGCAAGGGCTGCGAGCGGCGCGAAAATCACCAACCGCGTTCCCCTGTGTGTCAGTTCATTCTCAACTCGCACGAACACCCCCTGATGGCCGGCACTGGCCGACAAACTACTCGCTAACGGGCATTCGCTAAGGAACGGTAAACCGAAATTTTACCATAGAAGGCAAAGTTTTCTGCGGGTTTGCGACCTTGTTACGATACCCGTGGAACTGAATTCCTACGCCACTTTGGAAACTGCTCCACCCAAGGCCGATGCGACGCTGTTTGCGGCCTTATGCACATACATTGCCGAGCCGCAGGAAGCGGGTTCGAAGCGGTCGGTCTGTCCGACCACGGTCTCGCCTGCGCCAAGCATCAGCATGCCGTCACTCGCGGTGGCGCTGGCAAGACGCTCGAACGCCTGGCGGCGCGTGTCCGGATCGAAATAGAGAAGGACATTGCGGCAGAGCACGAGATCGAATTTCCCAGGCGTCGGCGGGAAATCGAGAATGTTCTGCTGCTCGAAACGCGTCATCTTCTGCACGCGCTCGACCACCTTCCAGCCCTTGGGCGTTTCGGTGAAGAAATTCAGCATCTGCGCGACCGAGATGCCGCGCTGGATTTCGAACTGGGAATAGACCCCGCTGCGCGCCTGTTCGACGGCTTTGCCCGAAACGTCGGTGCCGAGGATTTCGATGGTCCAGTCCTGCCAGCGGCCCGGCTGCTCGGCGAAGGTCATCGCGAGGCTCAGGACCTCCTGCCCGGTCGAGCAGCCCGCCGACCAGATGGTGATCTTCTTCTTGTCCGCGCGCTTGCGCTGCAATTCCGGCAGCACGGTATTTGCGAGCGTCGCGAAATAGGCGTGGTCGCGAAAGAAATAGGTCTCGTTGTTGAGCAGCGCCTCGACCACACGGGTGGCAAGGCGGTGTTCGCCCGGCCGCTCTAGCAAGCAGGCGAGCTGGTCGACATTGTCGATACCGAATTCGCGGAAGAGACCCGAAAGTGCGCTCGAAATGCGCCAGCGGCGGCTCTCGCCGAGAGACTGGCCGGTGCGCGATTCCAGCAAGTCGGCAATAATCTGATGTGATGCGTCTTCTAGCGCCATGCGTCTGCTCCCGCGCTGGCCAATACTTTGTCTGCGAGTTCGGCGGGCGGCAGAACCGCCGTCGCCAGACCTCGCTCGGTTACGTCGCGCGGCATGCCCCATACGGCGCAGCTGTCTGCGTTCTGTGCGTAGATCGATCCGCCTGCACCGATGATCGAATCCGCCCCCTCGGTGCCGTCGCGGCCCATGCCGGACAGCAGGATGCCTGCCACGTGTCCGTCGAAGGCTTCAGCTACGGTGTCGAACATCGGATCAACCGAGGGCATGCAGCCGCTCTTGACCGGATGGTAGGCAAGGCCGGTCAGGAAACGACCGGCGCGCTTGCGAACGACCATGTGGCCATGGCCCGGCGCGATCACGATCTGGCCGCGCTCGATTTCGACGTCCTCGTCGGCGAGCACCGCCTTGCGGCCCGAAGCCAGCGTCATCTGTTGGGCGAACACGGGGATGAAGCTGGCGGGAAGGTGCTGGGTGATCAGGATCGGAAGATCGAAGTTCTTTGGTACCTGCCGCAGGAAAAGGTTCAGGGCGTGGATGCCTCCGGTCGAGGCGCCGATCGCGAGGACCTGCGGGCGTTTGCCCGCACTGCGCTTCGTCGGATGCGGGGCCGAGCCCTTCGGCAGTTCGTGCGGCGCAAGGCCGGCGAGCGCGCGGATCTTGCCGATCAGCTGCTCGCGATACTCATCGTTGAAGCCGCCCGGCTGCGGCTTCAGCATGGTGTCAGCCGCGCCCATGCGAAGCGCTTCGACAGTGTGTTCCGCGCCTTCCGCCGTCAGCGACGAGATCACCAGGACCTTTGTTGCAGGCGAGGCGGCGAGGATCTTTGGCAAGGCCTCGAGACCGCCCATCCCGGGCATCTCCAGGTCGAGCAAGACGACGTCAGCCGTATGCTTGCGCAGTTCGCGCAGACCGACTTCCGCCGTGCCCGCACTTGCCACGATCTGCATATTGCCCTCGCGCTGCAGCATGCGCGAGAAAACCGTGCGCACCGTCAGCGAATCGTCGACGAGCATGATCCGCACGGGTTTCGCCGCGGGATTGCTGTCCGGTTTCGCTTTCCTGTCTGAGTGGAGGGCGGTCACCACGGCTCGTGCCCTCCGGCTCAGGCCATGCCGACGAGCTGGAGCTTGATCTGCAGCGTTTCGTGATCGAACGGCTTCATGACGTATTCGTCGGCGCCCGCGCTGATTGCTTCACGGATGTGGGCGACGTCGTTCTCGGTGGTGCAGAACACGACCTTGGGCTTGTCGCCGCCTTCACGCTGGCGCAGCTGGGTGATGAACTCGATGCCGGTCATGACGGGCATGTTCCAGTCGAGCAGGACGACGTCGGGCATGCTTTCCATGCACTTGTTGAGGCCTTCCTGGCCATTCTCCGCTTCGTCGACCGAGAAGCCGAGCGTTTCGAGAATATGACGCGAAACCTTACGGATAACGCGCGAATCATCGACGATTAGACAGGTTTTCATTCTACGATCCCTCTGATGTTCGATCCTGCTCTAGAGGCAGGCGGTAACTTTTCGCTTAAGCTGCGGCCTGTATCGGCCCCGAGACGAGTTGGGGTATGTCGACGAGGAGGGCAGGGCCTCCATCGGTTTCGACCATTCCCTTGGCTGCGCGCTGCCAACCTTCGCCGAATCCCCCGGGAACGGCGACGGGCTCGCTGCGGGCCTCGCCGACGTCATGAGCTTCGTCGACTAGGATCGCGTAGAGATGCCCGTCGATCTCGACCACTGCGGCGCGCTGGTCCTTCGAATCGCAAGGATGGCCGATGCCGAGCGCGAGCGAGCTGTCGATCACGGTCAGCGCCTGGCTCCGCAGCGCGGTCAGGCCGCAGATGAAATCATGCGTGCCCGGGATCGGAGTGATGTTCTCGATCTCGATCACCGACTGCACCTCGACCGCAGGGATCGCTGCACGGCGTCCGGCGATGGTGCACATCAAGAGAAGTTCGTTCATGCCGCCCTCCCGGTGCGGAAGCGCTTCAGCGCTGCGAGCAGGCCGTCGCGGTCATAGCGATAGATGGTGTCGTCCCCGGCATCTTCCGGATCGGGGCGAAGGCGGATGGTTTCGCGCGCGCCGGAGACAGGCTCGGCGATTTCCTCGGCAAGAGCGATGGCGAGATCGGCCTCGTCCTCGTCATCCTCGCCAGCGATGCGGTAGCCTGCGGCCTCCACGAGCGGTTCGAGGATGGTCTTCGCCCATTCGCTGCCGGCCGGAATGCGGCATGTGAGCGTCTGCTGGACCTTTCTCGAGGCCTTGTAGCGCGAGAAAACCGCATGGCCGTCCAGTAGCGGGATCGGCTTGCCCCCGATAAGCGTGACACCTTCGATGTTCTTGTCGACTTCGCTCGGCACGACATCGTCGGTGACGTCTGCGGCATCGAGGACTTCGCGCACGGCGTAGACCAGCTCATTCTCGCCATCCGACAGGCGAAGCAGGCGGCAGCGGCCTTCGGGCAGCGGACCCACGTCGTGGCCTGCAAGCGTGAAGATTTCTCCGTCGATGACGGCCTGTGCGCGTTCGCCCTCGATGTCGATGGCTTCGCTGGAAATTGTGTCGATGCGGCGGACGAGCTCGAGGCGAACCGCGCGGTGACGTCCGTCGAGACCCGCGAAGAGCATGACCGGTAATGCCTTGGTCGTGGCCGCGTCCTTCTCGCGCTCGACCGGAGCGGTCTTGGTGCGCACATTCCCAACCATGCCGCGCATCTGCGCGATGCTGGGCAAGTCGAGCAGCATCATCGGACGGCCGTCGTCGAGCAGGGTGGTGCCCGCGTAAAGGCGCGTTTCCATGATTGCGGGTGCGATCGGCTTCACGACCACGTCCTCGTGATCGAAGACTCGGTCGACGGCGAGCGCGAAGACATCGTCGCTGGCAAGGCGAACGAGAACGAGCGTCTTGCTTTCCCATTCGCAGTTTTCGTTCTTCTCCGCGCCGAGCACTTCGCCGAGCGAGAGGCAGGGCACGCGCTTGCCGCGGAAAGTGACGAGGCGGCGATCGCCGGCCTGCGCAAACTCGACATGACCCGAATTGCCGAAGACGATCTCTTCGACATAGCTGCGCGGGATCGCGTAGCGCTGTTCGCCCGAACCCACAGTGAGCGCGGCGATGATCGAAAGGGTAAGCGGCAGCTTGAGATAGAAGCTCGTGCCTTCCCCCTGCTTGGAAGTCACCTCGATCGAGCCGCCGACGCGTTCGATGTTGGATCGGACCACGTCCATTCCGACGCCGCGACCCGACACCGAGCTGACCGCTTCGGCGGTCGAGAGGCCGGGTTCGAAGATGAGGTTCTGCTTTTCCTTGTCCGACATGGCGTCGATCTCGGAGCGGGAATAGAGGCCGTTGGCGATCGCCTTGGCGGTCACCTTGTCGACATTGATGCCGCCACCGTCATCGGTGATGACGAGGCTGATCTGGTTGCCCGACTGGCGCGCGGCGAACTTGAGCGTGCCGATCTCGTGCTTGCCCTGCTTGAGGCGTTCGGCGGGCGATTCCACGCCGTGATCGATCGCATTGCGGATGATGTGGGTCAGCGGATCGCGGACCATCTCGATCATCTCGCGGTCGAGCTCCACTTCGCCGCCCTCGAAATCGACCATGACCTGCTTGCCAAGTTCGGTCGAGAGGTCGCGTACGAGGCGCGGCAGCGAGGAAAAGAGGTGTTCGAGCCGCTGCATGCGCATGCGGGTAATCGAATCGCGCACATCGGCGAGGATTGCCGAGAGGCGCTCGAACGGGCCGTCGATCGTTGGCTGTTCGCCGGCTTCGCGCAGGCGGCGCGCCAGGTCGTTGCGTGCCAGCACCATGTCGGAAACGCCCTTCATGACCTCGTCGAGGAGGTCGACGGGAAGGCGGATCGAGCGCTGCACACCCTGGCGCGGTGCGCTCTTCTGGCCGCTGGCGGCAGCTTCATTATTGTTCGAAGCGCTGCTCTTGCGTTCGAGATCCTTGGTTTCGATGTCGCTTTGGACTTCGACCTCGGTGTCGGCGGTGAGCGCTGCGATGAGTTCGTCATCACCACCTGCGGGGAAGTCCTCGCCCGCCTCGATGGCGTCTGTCATGTCCGAGATACGGTCGATAATGGCGAGGACCGCAGTGACGAGCTCGCTATCGGGTTCGCGACGTCCGGCGCGGCATTCGGCCAGCGCGTCTTCGGCGGCGTGGCTCAGCTTTTCGAGACGGGGGAAATCGAAAAAGCCGCAATTGCCTTTCACCGTATGGACGAAGCGGAAGATTGTATCGATGCGTGCGGTATCGGAAGGGTCGGCTTCCCAGGCGACGAGCTCGCTGCCGCTAGCCTCCAGCATTTCCCGTGTTTCGGCGATAAAGTCCGCCAGCAGTTCTTCCATCGGTCTTCGACCCCCAGTTCCTTATGGGGGTTCTATGCCGCAAGATGGTTAACGATCTCGTTGGGTCTGTCCCGCCGTCGTCAGGTCCGCTGCGCAGCACGCGCCACACGATCAGCGCTGCGAGCGTGCCGCCTGCAAGGTTTGCTACCAGTTCGGCGCCGTAGATCGCATCCGCGCCCCAGCTGGCGCGGAGCACCCAGCCGAAGGGCAGCATGATGAGGAACACCCGGGCGGCACTTTGTGCCAGCGCGAGCGAGGCGCGGCCTACGCCGTTCAACGCGCCGTTGGCCACGATCAGCAGTCCGAAGCCGGCATAGCCCCAGACCGAGATCTCGAGGTAGCGCGAGAATTGCTCGATCACGTCGGGCTCGTCGGTGAAGAAGTCCGCGAACCAGCTGCCGGTGAAATAAAGGATCACGGCCGTCGCAAGGCCGTAGCCGAGGCAGAAGGCACCCGCCCAGTACATGGCTCGCCGCGCACGATCGGCCCGCCGCGCGCCCCAGTTCTGCCCGACGATCGCGCCGATCGACCCGGACAGGGCCAGAAGCGGGACCACCGCAAAACTCTGCAGGCGGCCCGCAGCGCCGAAACCGGCTACGGCCGCATCGCCCTGGCTGGCGAGGAGGGCGGTCAGGACAGATAGGCCGATGGGGTTGATCGCGTTAGAGAATGCCGCTGGCCCCGCGACGCTGATGATCGCCTTGCTCGAGCCTGCCATGTCGCATTCGCGCACGAGGGTCGGATGGATGGCGATGCTGGTCTTCCGAATGAAGAACAGCGCGGCGAGGATGGCGACAAAGAAGCCTGCGATCGTCGCATAGGCCGCGCCTGCAACGCCAAATCCCTCGAAGCCGAAAGCGCCCGTGATCAGGATGGGATCGAGGATCCAGTTCACCACTGAATAGGTGATCGAAATCATCGAGACATAGCGCGCCTCGCCCTGGCCACGCAGCACGCCCTGCAACCCCATCTGGGTCAGCAGGACCGGCATGCCCAGCGCATAGGGGCGCATGTATTCGCGGATCAGAGGCAGCAGATCGTCACTCGCTTGCATCAGCCGGAAGAGCGGATCGAGCAGGAGGAATAGCGCGAGACCAAGGACGCTTCCGGCGACCAGCGCGAACACGACACCAAAGTTGGCACGGCGCTCGGCGCGCCCCTCGTCGCCTTCGCCGAGCGCGCGCGAGATGACCGAGTTGATACCCACCATCACGCCTACGCCAAGGCTGGAGAGGGCAATCGTGATCGGAAAGATGAAACTGACGGCCGCCAGCTCTGCGGATCCCAGCTGGCCGATGAAATAGGCATCGATCAGCCCGACCGACATGATCGCGGCGACGCCCACGATCATGGGCAATGTCTGGGTGATGAGATGGCCGCGTATGCTGCCCCGCGTCAGTTTGGCCGTCTCGCTCATGCCCGAGAGGGGCTAGCGGGGCGGGGCGCGGTTGGGAAGCGCCGATTTGCTTTGTCGTCGCTTGCCCAGCGCCCCCGTGGCGTGCGATAGAGGTTTCAAAGAAAGACCTAAGGAGAGTGCACGATGGCCACCCAGATGAAGCCGAAGTTCGAATGCAGCGAAGAGGAATGGAAGGTTCGCCAGGACCTAGCCGCCTGCTACCGGATTTTCGAACATCTCGGCTGGGGCGAGAGCATCTACAACCATATCTCCGTTGCTGTCCCGGGCGAGAAGGACACTTTCCTGATCAATCCCTTCGGCCTCCTCTATGACGAGGTGACCGCATCGAACCTCGTGAAGATCGATGTGGAAGGCAACAATGTCGGCCAGTCGCAGTACATGGTGAACAAGGCCGGTTTCACCCAGCACGCGCACTTCCACAAGCATCTCGGCGATCGCGCCACGGCGATCTGCCACGTCCACACCACGGCGACGATGGCAGTGTGCAGCCACAAGGACGGGTTGCTGCCGACCAATTTCTACGCCTGCAACTTCCAGGGGCAGATCGGCTATCACGATTTCGAAGGCGTGACCGTCCGCGCCGAAGAGGGCGATCGTCTGGTCGAAAACCTCGGCGACCACTCGATCCTCATGCTGCGCAATCACGGGCCTGTCGTGATGGACAAGACCATCCCCGGCATGTTCGTGAAAATGTGGGCACTCCAGCGCGCGTGCGAAATCCAGATCGCTACGCTTAGCCAGGGCGAACCCAACATCGTCCAGCAGGAAGTCGTCGACGTGCATCAGCGCGACCTGTCTGTCATGCAGTCGCAGGGCGGGGCCGGCATTTTCGACTTCGAGGCATGGAAGCGTCGCATTTCGAAGCTCGACGACAGCTGGCAGTCGTAAGCGCTCTCGACATTCAGGCGATTTGAAGCGAAGGCACCGCCATGTCCCGCATGACGGTCAACGACAGGCCCATCGAATTCCTGATGGATGACGACACGCCCCTGCTGTGGGCGCTGCGCGATGCTGCCAATCTCACCGGTACGAAGTTCGGCTGCGGTGAAGGCGATTGCGGTGCCTGCATCGTGCATATTGATGGCGAGCCGCTGCGCAGCTGTCTCGTCACCATCGGCGAGGCGGAGGGCCGCTTCATCACGACGATCGAAGGGCTGTCGGGAGATCGCTCGCACCCTGTTCAGCAGGCGCTCGTTGCCGAGCAGGCGATTCAGTGCGGCTTCTGCACGCCGGGCATCGCGATGGCTGCGGCTGCCCTCATTGATCGTAATCCGGGTGCCAGCGAGGCCGACATTCGGGCGGCCATTCCGAATATCTGCCGTTGCGGCGTCTATCCGCGGCTGGTGCGGGCGATCCAGCGCGCCGGGCGTGTCGCCCGCAGGCAGGAACGCATTAGCGCTGCGCCCGCGCCGGGCATCAGCGCAGAAGATGCGGCGGCCGAAGTGCCCGCTCTGAGCGCACCCGAAGGCAACGCCCAGCGCGAGCAGACCGACTAGATTTCGAAACGCACTCCGATGCGGGCGCTGAACGGCTCGCCCGGCTGGATGTTGTTATCGCCGTGAGCGCTCGGGTAATAGTCCTCGTCGAAGAGGTTCTCGATGTTGAGCTGGAAGCTCAGACGCTCGCTGACGGTGTAGTAGGCCGCGGCATCGACACGCCAGTAGCTGGGCAGGACGACATCGTTCGAAAAGCTCGCGAACTGCTCCGACTGATGGATGACGCCAAGGCCGAGGCCCAGCTTCTCGTTAAAGTCGAAGCGGTTCCAGGCGCTGACCGAGTGCTTAGGTAGCTGCTGCAGGCGCTGGCCGGCAGCACCGAAAGCGTTGTCGTTGAGCAATTCGCCATCGAGATAGGTGTAACCGAGGTTGGCTTTCCAGAACTCGGTGACTTCGCCGACCGCACCGATCTCGAAGCCCTCGGCGCGGCTTTCGCCGGCAAGGACGGTCAGCGTCGGGTCATTGGGATCGACTGCGCGGATGTTGGTGCGCTCGAGGCGGAAGATCGCGGCATTCACCAGAACGTTATCGAGCGGGGCCCACTTAGCGCCGATCTCGTAATTGGTGAACTTTTCGGGCTCGAACTGCGCGCGCGTCGGCGAGAGGACGAAGAACTGGTCGCCTGCCTGGGGCAGGAAGCTCTCGCTGTAGCTCGCATAGACGGACAGGTCGGGCGTCGGTTTCACGATCAGACCGATACGCGGGCTGAACTCTTCGTCGACACGGTCGCCTTCGACGCCTCCGATCAGGTCGAGCGTTTCGAGGTCGAAGCGATCCCAGCGCAGGCCGCCAACGATCTCGATGAAATCACCGATAGAAAGCTGTTCCTGGATGTAGAAAGACAGCGTCTTGAGCTGGCTGTCGCGCGAACGCGAGGTCGGGTTCAGCGTGTAGGCCGGGATGAAGATCGTATCGGCAAGAGCGGAGGCATTGTCGTCGTTCGTCAGCGGATCGCCATCATCGAAAGTCACCGTTTCACGGGTGTTCTGCGTGTCCTGACTGCTGACCTCGAGACCGACGAGCAGCGTCGATTCGATGGCGCCGCTTTCCGCCTGCCAGATGGCGTTGGCCTGGCCGATCCAGTTGGTGCGCTGCTGCGCGTCCTGGTAGCCGCTGAACGTGACCGTCGAGCCGTCGGTGCCGGTCGGCAGTATGTTGGCGTAGAACTTGTCGTAATCGGCGAACTGGATGCTGGCATTGGCCGTGAGGCCGCCGTTGAAATCGTGTTCGAGGCGAACGCGGCCGATGTTCACTTCCGCAGTCGAGCCGTTGAAGTCCGGATCGCCGAAGAAGGTCTGGTCGAAGCCGGTCAGCGGGCCGCCGTTGAAGGAAGGAAGGCCGCGGTCGGTCACACGCTCGTCATTGTCGTAGGTGTAGCTTGCGATCAGCGTGGTGTCGGGACCGAGTGCTGCAGTGAGCGTGGGCGAAATGCCGATGAAGCGCCCGTCGTAGAAGTCGCGATCGTTGTCGAACTCCTCGTAAGTCGCATTGAGGCGAAGCGCGAGTGCATCGGTGACCGGCTGGTTGAGGTCGGCGAGCAGGGCGAAAGCACCGAAGCTGTCGACCGAGGCTTCGCCAGCCACGAATTCCTTGGTCAGGTCGGCACGCTTGGCCACGCGGTTGATCGCGCCGCCACCGGCACCGCGACCGAAGATGAGGGCATTGGCGCCCTTGAGGACCTCGACGCGTTCGATGTTATAGAGCGAACGGTAGTACTGCGCATCGTCGCGCAGGCCGTCGATGTAGAAGTCTGCGGTCGTTTCCTGGCCGCGGATGAACACCTCGTCGCGGTGGCCTTCGCCGGTTTCCATGCTGATGCCCGGCACATAGCGCAGCGCATCGTTGAGCTGGCGGATCGACTGGTCTTCCAGCTGGTCCTCGGTGATGAAGCTCACCGCCTGGGGGACGTCGATCAGCGGGGTCGGCGTCTTGGTGCCGGTCGAACCGTCGCCATTGCCATAGCCTTCGTCACGTTCGCCGGTCACGACGATGTCGGTCGGCAGGTAGTCGCGCTCGGGTTGGCCATCCACTGCGGCAGTCGTTGCCGCTGCAGGAGCCGCCATGGCCGTTCCCGAAAGGAGTAGCGCGATCTTGGTGAAGTGCCTCATGCGAGATCTTTCTTTTCTTGCGAATGATTATCAATTGCTGCCGACGTGCTATTGAGAGCCATTCGCAATAGCAACCTCAAACTTGCCTTTGGCTGGTGAAAAATTCGCAATATTCGCTTTTACAGATCGCAAGGGTCGATTAGGCGCCCGTCCAAAGGAGACCCGGTATGAAGGCAACCATCTTCCACAATCCGAAATGCGGCACCTCGCGCAAAACGCTCGCCATCCTCGAGAACCTCTCGAAGGTTGATGTCGAAACTGTCGAGTATCTGAAGAACCCACCGAGCCGCGAGAAGCTGGCCCAGCTCTTCAAGGATGCGGGCATGACGCCGAACGAAGGTCTGCGTCTGCGCGGAACCGATGCGGAAGAGCGCGGCTTGCCCGATGCTGCTGCCGACGAAGTGCTCGATGCGATGGCTGCCGACCCGATCCTGATCAACCGTCCGCTGGTCGAGACCGAAAAGGGCGTGCGTCTCTGCCGGCCGCAGGACACGGTCCTGGAAATTCTCTAACGACGGTCGCGCGTCAGCGTGCTGTCAGCCTGGAGCGCGGACCAGCCATAGGCGAACACGGCAAGGCACAGGGCGACAATGAGCCCGAAGCCGAGCCAGTCGGAATGGCCATAGAGCCAGACCCCGAGAGCCGGTGCGTAGATGAAGCTCGCACCGGCGACCGATGCGACGATGCCAGAGGCTTGTCCTTGTTCTGCCCGGGTCACGGCAAGCGATGTCCCCGCCGTGGTGCCCGGCCTGAACAGGCCGAAGCCGAGCGAAGCAATCGCGTAGGCGAGGGCAATCGCGTGCAGATTCTCAGCCACACCGAGGTAGGCCACGCCGGCCCCGGCTATCGCGATGCCCGATAGGGTCGCAGCACGCGGTCCGAGGTCGAAGCGCGGGATAATGCCCCATTGTGCAAGCAGCGTCGCGATCGCGCCGCACATGAGGACCAGTCCGACCGGGCCGGTCCCGTCGGCAGGCGTCGCGCGCAATCCAAGCCGGTCGAGCACAAGGAAGCCGGTGATGCCGAGGACCATGGCCTGCGCATGGCCGCCGATCAGGCCGACGGTTACCCATGGCCTCAACCGCGGTTCGAACCAGCGCAGCTTGTGCGGCTCGACCTCTTCCTCGTCTTCGTTGTCCTCGCCGGTATGTGAAGACGTCGAACCACCCGCATAAGGAGCGTCATAGGTCTGGCCACGGGCGGGGAACTGCGGCTCGTCATTGGGAAGGCGCAGGCGCAGAGCGGTGAGAGCCACTATGCCGATAAGAGCGAAGATGATGAAGGGGCCGGTCAGTCCCACGAAAGGCAGGACCATCAGGGGCGCCAGAGCAGGACCGATTACCGTGCCGAGTCCGAAGCTGGACGCGATAAGAGAAAGCGCCTGCGTCCGCTCGGCGCGAGGTGTGCGGCTGGCCACATAGGCCTGCACGGCGGGCGGCGCTGCACTTCCGAACCCGCCATAGAGGCTTCGCGCAATGGCAAATGCGATCAGCGCAGCGGTCCCTGTAAGGAGGCCCGCCAGTCCCAGCCATAGCGCCAGTCCGCATAGCGCCATCGAGGCGACGAAGCCTATGAGGCCGACAGCCATCATCGCCTTGCGGCCACGTCTGTCGGAGCGTTCGGCCCAGAGCGGGGCGCAGATCACCCACAGCAAGGCCGACCAGCTGTAAGCGAGGCTGATCCAGACGTCGTCGATCTCCAGCGCCGTCCCGATCGAAGGCATGACCGATTGCATCGCTGTGTTGCCGGCTGCGGTCACCAGCATCACCGTGAACAGCAGTATCATGCGCTCGCGCGAGATGCTCCTCTGCTTGGGCAGCGGCTTTGCAGCCAGCTCGGAAGAAGGATCGCGTTCGGACATCGCGCATTGCGCTAGGCCCGCAAGCTGCACCTTGCAATGCCCCGATGCGCCTGTCACACCTCGTGCGAGCCAAGGGTCTCGGGGAGAAAAAGCGTGTCAGGTCAGCAAGGTATCGGGGCGATCGAGCGACGCAGCCTCAAACAGCGTGCCGCTCGATTGTTCGGCCAGTGGGGCGTGTTCTTCAAGGGCTTCCTCGATGAGCCGCGGATGGTCGGCTCGATCATTCCTTCATCGCGCTTCACGATCGAAAAGATGCTCGGTCCGGTGAAGTGGGACGAATGCAAGCTCTTCGTGGAATATGGACCGGGGGTCGGCACGTTCTGTCAGCCGGTGCTCGATCGCCTGCCGCGCGACGGCAAGCTCATCGTCATCGACACCAACCCGCTCTATATCGACTACCTCAAGAAGCATTTCCGCGACAGCCGCTTCTCCGCGGTCCACGGCTCTGCCGCGGATGTCGAGGCGATCGTCGAGGCGCATGGCCACGAGCATGCCGATTACGTCCTGTCCGGCCTGCCGTTCTCGACCCTGCCAGACGGCGTCGGACCCGAAATCGCGGCGGCGACCTATCGCGTGATCCGCCCTAGCGGAGCGTTTCTCGTCTACCAGTTCTCGGCCAAGGCGCGCGACTACATGGCCCGCCATTTCGAACGGATCGAAAGCGGGTTCGAAGCGCTCAACATCCTTCCGTGCCAGCTCTTCTGGGGCTGGAAGGAACCGCGCGACTAGACCTTATTCGATAGGAGTCGTGTCCGCGGAGGCTGCCTCTTCCGGCGGCTCGCGCAGCCTGCGCAGCTGGGCATGGATCGCAACCGTCAGTGCTGCGCCGAATACCGCCGCCACAAGGTTGATCGCTCCGTCGTAGAGCACGGTCCCGATGGTTTCGATCGTCGCAGGCAGCAGCGAGAGGACGGCCCCAACGGCGAAGGACAGGATCGCGAGGATAATGGCCGCCGCGAGGCCGATCAGCAGGAAGAAGAAGAATATCCGAAAGGAATTGCCTTTCGTAAGGGACCACGACCGGCGCAGAGCCTCCACCGGATTGCGCACGCCGTCGATCACGATTGCTGCCACGCTGACCGAGAATTTCACGAACAGGTACATCCACACCGGGAACAGGATCAGGATGCCGAGCACCATCCAGCCCGGCGCACCCATCTGGTAGGGCACGCCGACCAGCAGGTATCCGATACCGAAGATGATGAACATCTGCAGGATGATTGTGGCAAGGTAGGTCGGCAGCAAGCCGGCAGCTTCGGAGATCGCCTGACCGACGGTCGGCGCGGCTCTGCGGCGAAGCAGCGCCATCATGGCGAGGCTCGCAAAACCGCTCAGCAGGGTCGTGACCAGGATGATCCAGCCCACTTCGCTGAATTGCGCCGCCATCATCTCGAGGATCTGCTCGATGGTTGCATCGTCAGCCGGTTCTTGCCCTGTGACATCGATGGGAAACAGCAGGCCAATGGCCACGGCAGGCAGGAAGACCAGCAATCCTGCGACCGTCGCCAGCAGCCCCATGTTGCCCTTCAACAGCGAGACGGTCTCGTCCCACGCCTTTTCCATCACGAATTTCATGCTGCCTCCCATTTCTGCCTCTTGATAAGCGCAGCATCAGTCGCCACGCAATCACCGATGTCCGCTGAACTCACCGAAAAGATCGAATGGCGCGCCGAGAGCGCGCAGGTCGCCTATCGTGATGCGCTCGCCTCGATGGAGGAGCGCAACCGGGCGATTGCGGAGGAGGGCGCGCGCGAGCTTATCTGGCTGCTTGAACACCCGCCGGTCTACACTGCAGGCACCAGCGCCGACGGCGCGGAATTGCTCGATCCGCGTTTCGAAGTGGTCGAAGCGGGTCGTGGTGGCCGCTACACCTATCACGGGCCGGGCCAGCGGATCGGCTATCTCATGCTCGACCTCAAGGAGCGCGGCAGAGACGTGCGCTGCTTCGTGCATTCGTTGGAGGGCTGGGTGATCGCCACGCTCGGCGATCTCGGCGTCGAATGCTGGCGCAGCGAGGGGCGGATCGGCATCTGGACGCGCGATATCGATGGGCGCGAGGCGAAGATCGGCGCGATCGGCGTGCGCGTGCGCCGCTGGGTCACCATGCATGGCTTTTCGGTCAACCTGTCGCCCGACCTGTCGCATTTCACCGGGATCGTGCCTTGCGGCATCGATGAATTCGGCGTCACTAGCCTCGAACGGCTCGGGATAGCTCTTGCGCGCGAGGAGTTCGATGAGGCATTGAAGCGCCGCGCGGGAGATTTCCTCGACGCGCTCGAGAAGAAGGGTTGTGCACTGCCATGAAGCGGTTCGGATTGGGTCTGCTTGCCGGCCTGGCGCTGGCCTCTTGCGGCGAGAGCGCCGAAGAGGTCGAGGAGCGGAACGAGGACGCGACCGCGCGCGGCGAAGTGCTCGGCGGTACGATAAGCGACGGCATGCTCCCGCTCGACACCCTGACCTCTCAGGCCCCGTCGCGGGCGGTGCAGGCCAGTTCGGATGAAAGTGCGGACCCGGCCGAGACGGCCAGCGAAGACAGCGAACCCGTCGAAGCTCCCGCACCCGCCGCTCCGCCGGCACCCGCATCTCCGCCCGAACCCGTCGCCGAGGCTGGCAACGAACCAGCGCCCGCCGAGTAGGTCTCAGCCCTCGCCGAGCAAGGCGCGCGCCTTGGCAAGTTCGGCCTGCCCGACATAGCGCCCACGAAAGGCGATGCTGTGCGCGTTCGGATTGAGCGCGAATACGCCAACCAGCTCGCGCGCCTCGGCAATCTGTTCCTGGCTCGGTTCGAACGCCTTATTGATGTCGTCCACCTGGCTCGGATCGATGGCGAGCATTCCAGTGAAACCGTCTGCGGCTGCTGCCGCGGCTGCACGGGTCATACCCTCGGGCTCGCGCAGGTTGCGGAACGGGGCCTCGATGACCTCGAGGTTGCGTGAGTGTGCGGTCAGTAGCACCAGCGCCCGGACATGGGCGAGCGCATCCGTCCACAATCCGCCGGGGCCGCGCATGCGCCGTGCCCCCATCGAGCGGGCGAGCAAGGCCGGATCCCAGGCAAGCCCCGAAACGCGCGGGTGAAGCTCCTCTGCAAAGCCGCGCAATTGCAGGGCCGAAGTTGGCGATCCGCCTACTTCGGGAATGATCTTGGTCGAACCGTTGGAAATGCCCAGCCGGCCTTCGAGCTCGTAGAGAGCGGCCGCCAGTTCCTTGACCTGTTCGGGGCCGACGCATTCCGCAAGGACGAAGCCTTCCGGACCGCCTTCGATCGCCGCGTCGAGGTCCTGCCGCCATTCCATACCGACAATCGGTCCGATCCGCACCCAGCGCAAAAACTTGCGCGCGGCCACCACCTGTTCGCGGTGCGACATGAGGAAATCGCGCGCGGCAAGGCGCGTGTGCTGCTTGCGGTCCTCGGACGAGGCGCGCGCAAGGTCGAGGACTACCACGTCCGCACCTGCCGACGCGGCCTGTGCCATTGCCTTTTCCTTGTCCGCAGGGACGAGCAACCACGAACCCATAGCCCAAAGCCTCCTTGCCCGTGATTGCGCGCCCCTTTGGCGCGAATCAGGAGGAGGCAGTTTCGTCGGTTTTGGTTAGCATCGGGTAATCGATGTATCCCTCGGGCCCCGGCAGGTACCAGCTCTGCGGCACGTTCACATTGGGCTGGAGATCGGCCCCGAGGCGGAATCGCTCGGGCAGATCGGGATTGGAGATGAAATCCCGGCCCCAGCTGACCGCGTCACAGCGATCCGCTTTAATGTCGGCGACGGCATCCTGGGGCGTGTAGTCGCTGTTGAGGACGAGCGGGCCCTTGTAAATCGTGCGTATAAGCGGGCTCTGCTTGGGTACGTCGGTCGCTCCGAAGGTGCCCTCCGGTCCCGGCTCGCGCAGTTCGAGAAAGCCGAGGCCGAGGCCCTGGACCACGTTGGCGGCAGCGCCGAAGGTTGCCGCCGGATCGCTGTCGTCGCAGCCTTGCGTCTCGCCATTGGGCGAAAGGCGCACCGAGACCCGGTCGGCGCCCCAGACATCGATCAGCGCGGTCAGGACTTCGCGCAGAAAGCGGGTGCGGTTTTCCGGCGAGCCGCCGTATTCGTCCTCGCGTAGGTTTGTGCTGTCGCGCAGGAACTGGTCGACGAGATAGCCATTCGCGCCGTGCAGCTGCACGCCGTCAAAACCGGCCTTCTTCGCGTTCTCGGCGGCGTGGCGATAGTCTCCGACCACGCGAGCGATCTCCTCGACCGAAAGCTCGCGCGACTGCTCGTAATCCTTGCGGCCCTCGAAAGTATGTGCATGGCCCGGCGCCTTGGTGGCGCTGGCAGAGACCGGCGGATTACCACCGAGGAAATCGGGATGGACGAGGCGGCCCATGTGCCACATCTGCAGCACGATCTTGCCGCCTTCCTCGTGTACCGCGCTGGTCACGAGCTTCCAGCCTTCGACCTGCTCGTCGCTCCAGATGCCGGGGGCGGCGGGCCATCCCAGACCTTCGACGCTTATGCCGGTTGCCTCGGAAATGATCAGTCCGGCGCCCGCGCGCTGTCGGTAATAGGTCGCCATCATCTCGTTCGGCACCGAACCCGGCTGTGTCGAGCGGCCGCGCGTGAGCGGGGCCATGATGATACGGTTCTTCGCCTCGATGGCGCCAAGTTTGAGCGGTTCGAACAATGTGTCGTGCATGGAGGCGAGATCCTTTTTGGCTGGCCTTGTGTGACAAGAGAGCTAGGGGGCGAATATGGGCCAGACAACCGCCAGCGCCGACAACAATGGCTTTCAGGCCGGCGCGTGGCAGTTTGCCGCGCTGATTGCGGGTAATGTCGCACTGGCGCTCGGACCCTGGCTGGTGAGGCTGGCCGACACCGGTCCGGTGTCCGCGGCGTTTTGGCGCTTGTTCCTCCCCATACCGCTGATCGCGTTCCTTGCCTGGCGGGCGCGCGGGCCCGGCAACCTCGACTGGAAGCTGACCATGCTGGTCATGGCGGCGGGCGTGTTCTTCTCGCTCGACCTTGCCAGCTGGCACATCGGGATCGAGCGCACGCGGCTAGGGAACGCAGTGCTCTTCGGTAATTCGGGAAGCGTGATCCTGATGCTTTGGGGTCTCTTTGCGCTGCGCCGCGCGCCCTCGTTGCGGGAAGGCGGGGGCGTGATCGCGGCGCTTGTCGGTGCGGCCATCCTGCTCGGCCGCAGCCTTGAGATTTCGACGACCACCTTCATCGGCGACCTGTTTTGCCTGTTCGCCGGCATCTGTTACGCTTTCTACCTCCTGCCCGCCCAGAGGGCGCGTGCGGCACTCGGCCAGTGGAGCGTGCTCCTGCTGGTGAGCCTTGCCGCATCGCCGCTGCTGCTCGGCATGGCCGTCCTTGCAGGAGAGCCCGTCTGGCCGGGCGAAGCGGGCTGGACGCCGGTGCTGCTTCTCGCGCTCACGAGCCAGATCATCGGGCAGGGCCTGCTCGTCTATTCGCTGGGCCACTTCCCGCCGCTGATTATCGGCATGGCTTTGCTAACCCAGCCTGCCGTCGCGGCAACTGTCGGCTGGTTCGTGTTCGGCGAACTGCTGGTGCCGCTCGACATCCTCGGGATGGTACTCGTCGGGGCGGCCTTGATCCTTGCCCGCAGCAGCCCGCCGCGTGTGCGGGCACCTGACGCGGACTGATCACCAGAATTCGCGATTGAACTCGGCGTGATGGGCTTCGAAGCGTTCGAGGTCCGGGCCCACGAGGACCGTGCGCGCCTGCGCTGCGAGATTGTCCGCTTCGGCCTTGAGGATCTTCTGGCGTCGCTCGTCCTTGATCGGAACCGAAGCCTTGGCAAGCGTATCCAGCATGACTTCCGCGGCGATCGGCGAAGTCGCTACCGCGCTGCGGATCGAACCGAAGCCGCGTTTCACATAATGTTCGAAGTCGTCGGGGCAGGGGATCACCGGACAGTCCTCCGCGTCCTCGCCGCAGATATCCTTGCGCAGGTCGCGCCGCCCGATCTCGGCAGTGGCCGCGCCAAGCCAGTGGAGCGCGGTGATAGCAGTGAAGGGATCGTTGATCCCGGGCGACAGCGCACGCAGCCCGATCTCCACAAGCTCGTCGATCAGGAATTGCGGATCCTGTTCGGGCGTCCGCGTTGCGCCAAGCGTGAAGCAGTCGCGTACCTTGTCCTCGATACTCTCGGGCTTGCAGCCCTCGATGCGCATGAATGGCATGTCGCGGTGGACGAAGTCGCCGGTGCGAACCATCAACGAGAAGGTGCAGCCACAATCCCGCGCGATCCCCTCCAAATCCTCGAAGTCGATCAGCTGGACATAGCCTGTATCCCACGCGGTCAGCGGCTCGCCACCCTTCGATTCGATGGCATCCGAGAATTCGTCCTCTACCGGATAGGTCTCGCGGATCGCGTCGAGCAAGCGCCGACCTATTCCCTCGAGCACCTTGTTGATGCGGATGGAGGAAGGGACGTGATTGAGGAAGAAGACCAGCACCGCGACGCACAGGGCCATCAACAGATAGGCGACTAGCAGCGAAAGCTGCGGTGTGAAGCCGGGCAGGGCGGTCGCCGCGGCTTCGCCGGTCGTGGCGGGGGTTTCATCCTCTGCCCGCACAGCGCGCAGGACGATCAGTGCGTAGACGAAGCTGCCGATGAAAGTCGCAAGGCTGACTTGGTTGCCGCGGTCCTCCATGAAATTGGTGAGGAGGCGCGGGCCGTAATTGCCGCTGGCATAAGCGACCGCTGCGATAGTGATCGAGAACACGGTCGAGGCAACCCCGATCATGCTTCCCGCCATCACGGTCAGCATGTCTGCCGCACCCTTGGGCCGTGCGGGGACGATCCATTCGACGTCGTTCAGAAATTCGGCGAAGCCCGAGCGATCGAGCCACACCATCATCGTCGCCAGTATCGCTGCAATCAGCGAGAAGAGCGCCGGATAGAACCAGTAATTGGCGTTGAGCCGGGCCCAGAAAAAGCGCAATTCCGCTGTCATGCCCGCCTAAACGCGCAGGACTGGAAAGAGTTGCCTAGACCCTGCCGAGGTCGCCCTTGCCGATCGTGCCGCTGGCCATCTCGAGCATGCGGTCGAGGCTCTGCTTGGCCTTCAGGCGCAGGCCTTCCTCGATCTCGATACGCGGTTCCAGATCGCGCAGGCAGGTGTAGAGCTTCTCCAGCGTATTGAGCGCCATGTAGGGGCAAATGTTGCAGCTGCAGTTGCCGTCCGCGCCCGGTGCGCCGATGAAGGTCTTCTCGGGCAGCGCCTTTTCCATCTGGTGGATGATGTGCGGCTCGGTCGCGACGATCAGCGTGTCGCCCTCAAAGGTCTGGGCGAACTGCAGGATGCCGCTGGTCGAACCGACATAATCGGCATGCTCGACGATGGTCGGCGGGCACTCGGGGTGGGCGGCGATCGGCGCATCGGGATGCTGCTGCTTCAGCTTGAGCAATTCGGTCTCGCTGAAGGCTTCGTGCACGATGCACACGCCCGGCCAGAGCAGCATGTCACGATTGAACTTGCGGCTCATGTAGCTGCCGAGGTGCCGGTCGGGGCCGAAGATGATCTTCTGGTCTTCGGGAATCTGGCTGATGATCGTCTCGGCGCTGGACGAGGTGACGATGATGTCGCTGAGCGCCTTCACCTCTGTCGAGCAGTTGATGTAGGTCAGCGCGATGTGATCAGGGTGCGCCTCGCGGAAAGCCTTGAACTTCTCGGGCGGGCAGCTGTCCTCCAGGCTGCAGCCTGCGTCCATGTCGGGCAAGACGACGATCTTTTCAGGGCTCAGGATCTTGGCCGTGTCGGCCATGAACTTCACGCCGCAGAACGCGATGACGTCGGCATCGGTCTCGGCCGCCTTGCGCGAGAGCTCGAGGCTGTCGCCCACGAAATCGGCGAGATCCTGGATCTGCGCGCTTTGGTAATAGTGCGCGAGGATGATCGCGTTCTTCTCCTTGCGGAGGCGATCGATTTCGGAGAGCAGGTCCTCGCCTGTCGGCAGGCTGGTTTCGGCGGTCATGTTCGTGTCCCGTCTGAATGGCTTTGCGGCGCTTATAGACGGAACGAGCCGCGTGGCGAGGGGGTTCCGCGCCTTACATGCTGAAACCGGGAGGCAGGAACGCTTCCATGGGCCGCTCCGCACCCGGGGTTCCGGCGATGACCTGCTCGGTCACCGCGATCCCGAAGGGCGAAAAGGCTATCAGCATCGAAACGGCGAAGACGCCGACATAGAGCCCGAGGCCCCACCAGTAGGCTGGGTGGACGCGGCCCTGGCTGCGCTTGTCGGCGATCATGCCGATGACCGGGAAGATCATCGTCGCAAGCGTCGTGATCAGCCATGAGTTGGGGATCATCAGCGGAAGCGGCAACAACCGCCCGAGGCCCGGGCCGGTCAGGATCGCCATGCCGCACAACATCAATCGGCGGTGCCAGCCGGTATAGCGACGGCGGCGCAGCGCCCAGAAGGTGAGGCCGCCGAACAGCCAAAGGAGCATCATGTTGCTCCACAGGAACTCGCTCACATGGAAGAAGAACGGCCCGCCCGTCCGGCGCGCGACCACAATCATGATGACCGATCCGAAGACCAGCATCAGGGGCACCCAGAGATAGGCGAGCTTCCCGAACTTGGCGTGAAGGATCCAATTGCCGCTCGAGGCGGTGACATGCTGACCGCAATAGATGCCGAGCCAGGTCATGAAGACCACCCCGTGCAGGTGATAGGCGATCGGTGCGTCGAAGCTGGACCGACCCATCGCGAGATTGAGCGTGAAGCCAGCAATGATGATGAACGACATGACGAAAGCCATGATCGTGAAAAAGCGCGTATTGCCCCGGATCGCCTGATCCTGCGGCGTGGCTGCGGCTGTTGCCATGTCCCGTATTCCTCCCCCTCTCGGAATTCACGCGACCTGTCTGTTCTTTTGCGGCGAAGCTATTTCCGCTCCGCCTTCTCGTCAAACCGAGCTGTGGATGGCGCTAGACTGCGCTCCACATTGTGCCTTCGCGCGTCGCCAGCCCGCGCCTTTCCAAATCGATCAGATGCGCCGTAACCGACATCTTCGCCGCGCCGTGCAGGCGTTCGTCCAGGCCCTTGTACATCTTGGGGACGAAATCGGCCGCTTCGTGCGGCTCTTCGCGTAAATGGCGCAGGATCTGGTTTTCGCGCTGGCGGCGATGGCCGATCATTCCGCGGACCAGCTGGCGCGGCTTCTCGATCGCCTCGCCATGGGCGGGGTAGTACACCTTGTCCTGCTCGCGGCCGTAAAGCTTCTCGAGGCTCGCCATGTAATCCGCCATGTCGCCATCGGGTGGTACCACGACGCTGGTCGACCAGCCCATCACATGGTCACCGGTGAAGACCGCGCCGCTTTCTTCGAGAGCGAAACACAGGTGGTTCGATACATGGCCGGGCGTGGCGACGGCGCGCAGTGTCCAGCCGGGGCCGGTCATCGCCTCGCCATCCTCGAGCACGCGGTCTGGCTCGTAGGTCCGGTCGAAACTCGCATCGGCGCGCGGGCCGCTGTCGTCGAGAACCAGCGGAGCGCAGCCCACGATGGGCGCGCCTGTTCGCGCGGCAAGTGTCTTTGCTGCGGGTGAATGGTCACGGTGCGTATGCGTGCACATGATCGCACAGACATGCTCTTCGCCGATAGCCGCATCAAGAGCGAGAAGGTGCGCCTTCTCGTCCGGGCCGGGGTCGATCACCGCGCAGCCGTCGCCGATGCCGACGATGTAGGTCTGCGTGCCGGTATAGGTATAGGGCGAGGGATTGGGCGCGAGCACGCGGCGCACGAGCGGTTCGAGCTGCATGGCCTCGCCGGTGGGCCATGGTTTGGGTGGAGGACCTGCCATGGGTGAAGCCTGTAGCGATTACCGCGGCTTGTCGATAGGGAGGGGCGCATGGGAGACAAAATTCTGGTCCTCGACGCGGGGACGACTTCGACAAGGGCCATGGTTTTCAGCCGCGAGGGACGCATGGAAAGCGTCGCGCAGGCGGAGCTGACACAGCACTATCCCAAGCCCGGCTGGGTGGAGCATGACGCGGCGGAAATCTGGGACAAGACGCTGTCCTGCATGCGCGAGGCCGTGGGCGAGGGTGCCTCGCAGATCGCGGCGATCGGGATCACCAACCAGCGTGAAACGGTGGTGGCCTGGGATCGCGGCACAGGCGAACCGCTGGCACGCGCAATCGTCTGGCAGGACCGGCGAACGGCGGGATTCTGCGCAAAGCTGAAGGACGCAGGCCACGAGGCCGAAGTCCAGAAGCGTACAGGCCTGCTGCTCGACCCCTATTTCTCCGGCACCAAGATGCGCTGGATGCTCGACAATGACGATGCCGTCGCCGCAGCCGCGCAAGAGGGCACGCTGGCTTTCGGGACGGTCGAAAGCTGGCTCGTCTTAAAGCTGTCGGGCGGCACCCATGTGTCGGATGCGAGTAATGCGAGCCGGACATTGTTGCTCGCTCTCGACGACGCCCAGTTCGACGAAGATCTATGCGAGCTGTTCGGCGTTCCGCTGGCCGCGCTACCCGAGGTGGTGGACACTCACGGACCGCTGGCGAATTGCTCTTCGGAATGGCTCGGAAGGGAAATCCCGGTCTGCGGCCTTGTCGGCGACCAGCAATCTGCGACCATCGGGCAGGGGTGCCTGTCTTTCGGCGAGACCAAGGCGACCTACGGCACGGGTGCATTCGTGCTCACGAACAAGGGCCGCGACATCCCGCGTTCCGACAATCGCCTGCTCGGCACGGTTCTGCACCAGTCGGGAGGACAGCGGACCTATGCGGTCGAGGGCGCCTGTTTCGTCGCGGGCAGCCTCGTCCAGTACCTGCGCGACCAGCTCGGCCTGATCGGAAGCGCCGGAGAGACCGAGGACCTTGCGCGCTCGATCGAGGATAGCGGCGAGGTCGTGATCGTACCGGCGCTCGCCGGCCTAGGGGCTCCGCACTGGAAGCCCGACGCGCGCGGCGTCATCTCAGGCCTCAGCTTCGCGAGCGGCAAGGCGCAGATCGCGCGCGCCGCGCTCGAAGCCATGGCGCACCAGACGCATGATCTCGCCTCGGCTTTCGCAGCCGACGGAGCGCCGTGGGCGAGCCTAAAGATCGACGGCGGGATGAGCGCGAACGACTGGATGGCGCAGGACCTGGCAAACATCCTCGACCTCGAGGTCGAGAGACCCGATTTCGTAGAGACCACGGCGCTTGGTGCGGCGATCTGCGCGAGCGTCGGTGCAGGGCTCTATCCATCGCTCGAAGAGGCGGCGAGCGCGATGCGCGGGGCTGCACGCAGCTTCACGCCTGCAATGTCGGAAGATGTCAGGAGGGACCGCCTCGCGCGCTACGCCCGCGCACTTTCGGTGGCCTAGCCGCGGCCGAAAGCCTGCGCGATGCGGTCCTGCATTGCGCTGACCGCTTCGCTGCCATTCTCGTCTTGCGCGCGCATCTCCTCGTCGAGGCGAGCGACACGCGCATGGAGGCGTTCGGTCTCGCGGATGAGCATGCGGGTGGCCGGTTCGAGCAGTTCCATATTCGCCGGGTCCGAGGGACGCTCGGCGCCAAGCGTGCCGTGCCGGCGCAGCTGCGTCCTGCTAAGCTCTCCGGACTGGTAGGCGCGTTGGTTCAGGAGCCATGCGAGCACATGCATCACGCGGGTGGTAGTGCGAAGCCCCTCCACCGAGAGCGCGATCCGCACATTGTCGGGTGAATTGCCGCGGCTGGCCTCGTCGCGCAGGTCGAATGTCGCGCGCGCATCGTCGGCCAGCATCAATGCTTCTGCGTAGAGGTCTTCGACGACCTGCTCGTGAATCGTACGGTCCATGTCCATGGTGAACGTCGGGTTACCATGATCGCTCCCGCGATCCGATAGCTCTTTCGGGCAGCGTCCCGATACGGGACGGGAAGCTGGGCCTGGTCAGGCGATGATGTCGGGGATCAGATTGTCTTCGATCGCGGAGATACGGTCCTTCAGCTGCAGCTTGCGCTTCTTCAAGCGCGCGATCTGCAGCTGGTCGACGAAGCCGCCACCTTCACCTGCCTCGGTCAGCGCGGCAATCGCGACATCGAGGTCGCGATGCTCGCTCTTGAGCGATTCCAAGCGCTTGCGAAGTTCCTGCTCGTTCACTGCCGTCGTTCCCGTAACTCGCTTTATCGCATGGCCCGTGAGAGGGGCTTTGTAAATTCGGAAAGCTGTGGTTTGATAGTTAATTCGCGGCCCGTGCCGCAAGGCACGAGTCGCTCCTGGGGTCGTACAACTCTTAAGGAGACAATCCGATGCAATCATCCCATGTCGCCGCTCTCAAAGCCAAGCACGCAGGACTGGAAGCCCGCCTGCACGACGAACAGGCAAGGCCAGCGCCCGACATCGCGATGATCCAGCAGCTCAAGAAGCAGAAGCTGAAGATCAAGGAAGAGATCGCCGCCAACTGATCGGCACCGTGATAGATTGCGGGGCGGCAAGGTTTTTCTCTCTCCGCCCCGCTTCCACACCCCTTCATTTTTGCTATAGCCGCTGACCATGTCAGCAGCCGCATCCGCCCGCCAGATCCTCACGCGCCTGCACGAGGTCATGGCCGGTCGCCACCATGCCCAGCACAAGCTCGACCGCGTGGTCGAGATCATCGCAGAAAGCCTGACGAGCGAGGTCTGCTCGATCTACCTGCTGCGCGATGGCGAACTCGAACTCTATGCTACCCGCGGTCTCAACCCGGAGGCGGTCCACGTCACCCGCATGGGTATCGGCGAAGGGCTGACCGGCACGATCGCCAAGAACATCGAAACGCTGAACCTCGCCGAGGCCAAAGCGCATCCCGACTTCCTCTATCGGCCCGAAACGGGAGAGGAGAAATTCCACTCCTTCGCCGGCGTGCCCATCGTCTACCGCGAGCGCGCGGTGGGCGTTCTGTGCGTCCAGCATGTCGAGCCGCGCCGCTACGAAGAAGTGGAGATCGAGGCGCTGCAGACCACTGCGATGGTGCTGTCCGAACTGATCGCCCACAAGGAACTCGTCGACGACGAGGAAGCGCTCGATTTCGACGAGATCTCTACCGAATGCGAGGTGATTGATGGCCTGACGCTGGTCAAGGGCCTCGCCATGGGGCAGGCCGTATTTCACCAGCCACGCGTCGAGATCGACCAGGTGGTCGCAGAGGACATCGAGGCCGAACGCCAGCGCGTCTACCGCGCCTTCGACAAGATGCGCGACCAGATCGACGCGATGGGCCGCGAACCCGAATTCGGGAAGGGCGGCGAACATGTCGAGGTCCTCGAGACCTACAAGATGTTCGCCTACGACGAAGGCTGGAGCCGCCGCATCAATGAGGCGATTGACAGCGGCCTGACCGCCGAGGCTGCGATCGAGCGTGTTCAGCAGCGCACCCGCATGCGCATGCGTGAAATCGACGATCCGCTGCTTGCGGACCGGATGCACGATCTCGAGGATCTCTCGAACCGGCTGCTGCGCATCGTCTCGGGGCAGCTCGGAACCGCCGCCTCGCAGGGTCTGAGGCGCGACACGATCCTGTTCGCTCGCAATCTCGGCCCCGCAGAACTGCTCGAATACGACCGCCGGCGCCTCAAGGGCGTCGTGCTCGAAGAAGGCTCGCTTACGGCGCATGTCGTGATCGTTGCGCGCGCGATGGGCATTCCCGTGCTCGGCCGCGTCCCGCGTATCCGTTCGCGCGTTTCGGAAGGCGACGAGGTGCTGGTCGATGCCGACAAGGGCACGGTCACGCTGCGTCCCTCGCAGCCGCTGCTCGAAGCCTTCGATGCGCGTTTCGCCAAGAGCCGGGAGCGGGCGGCCACTTATGCCGAACTGCGCGACGTCGAACCCTTTACCCGCGACGGCACGCGCATCACGGTGATGATGAATGCTGGCCTGCGCGACGATGTGAGCGCGCTGCAACTGACCGGCGCGGACGGCATCGGGCTGTTCCGCACCGAGTTCCAGTTCCTCGTTTCCTCTACCTTGCCCGCGCGCGAGCGGCAGATGCGGCTCTACCGCGATGTGCTCGACGCAGCAGACGGCAAACCCGTCATCTTCCGAACCGTCGATATCGGCGGAGACAAGGCTGTGCCCTATCTCGACAACGATACTGCCGAGAAGGACGAGAACCCCGCGATGGGCTGGCGCGCGCTGCGCCTCTCGCTGGAGCGCGAGGGCCTGCTCAAGGCGCAGGCCCGTGCCCTGCTCGAAGCGGCTTCGGGGCGGCAGCTCTCGGTCATGTTCCCGATGGTGTCCGAGCCGTGGGAATTCGATGCCGCCAAGGCGATTTTCGAGGAGCAGGTTCAGTTCCTGCGCGATCGCCGCAAGGTGCTGCCGGAATCGATCGAATATGGTTGCATGCTGGAAGTCCCCTCGCTTGCCGAGGTGCTCGACCAGCTCCTGCCCCGCCTGTCCTTCATTTCGGTCGGCACGAACGATCTGACCCAGTTCCTCTTCGCCGCCGACAGGGCCAACCCCAAACTCGCCGAGCGTTATGACTGGCTGAGCCCGTCGATCCTCCGCTTTCTCGCGCGCATCGCCAATCAGATGGTCGGCAGCAATGTGCGCATCGGGATCTGCGGAGAGATGGGCGGAGGCCGCCTCGAGGCGCTTGCGCTCATGGGTCTCGGCTACACGCGCTTCTCGATCACTCCGGCAGCGGTCGGTCCGATCAAGGAGTTGGTCCGCAAGGTCTATCTGCCCGACCTCACTACACAGATGCAGCAGTGGTTGATATCGCCGCCGCTCGACATGCGCGCGGCACTCGCTGCCTGGGCGATCGACAACGATATCGAGATCGACTGATTTCGTCGCTTAAACAGCGCGTTTCGTCTGCGAGGCCGATGGGGTAGCCTAATGCCGCTCTTGACTTGGCGCACGGGAAACTCTCTCGTCGCCGCCAATCGGGAGCGGGAACACCCGCACGGGGTCAAACATTCGGGATTCGCATGGAAGAAGACGTCTCAGTCGAGCACGAGGAAACGCACGTTGCGCGTGTAGGAGATCGCTTGCGCGAAGCGCGTGAGGCCAAGGGCCTGTCGATCGAGCAGGTCGCCGCAGAAACCCGCATCCCCCAGCGCCACCTCACTACCATCGAGGCGGGCGATTTCGGCGCCTTGCCTTCGCGCACCTATGCTGTCGGGTTCAGCCGCACCTATGCGCGCATGCTCGGTCTGGACGAGGGTGAAATCCTTGACCAGGTTCGCGCCGAACTGGCCGAGGCAGACGGCATCGATACCGACAAGCCAGCCAAGTTCGAGCCAGGCGATCCAGGCCGTGTTCCCGGGCGCGGTCTTGCGTGGTTTGCAGCGCTCGCGGCAATCCTGCTGCTGGGCGGTGTCTACGCCTTCTACTCGAGCTACTTCGCGCCCGGCCTTGGCCCGGCGCCGCTGGAAGCCCCGGAAGAGCAGTTCGCAGCCAACGACACGCCTTCGGTCGCCGAGGAAGCTCCCGCAGCCCAGCCGACTGGCGGGCCGGTGGTTTTCACCAGCGAGATGGATGGCACCTGGGTCAAGTTCTACGACGCCGATGGCGAACGTCTTTACGAGGCTCAGATGGCAGCTGGTGACAGCTTCACCATTCCCGAAGATGCCGACGGTCCGCAGATATGGACGGGTCGGCCTTATGCGCTGGCGATCACGATTGGCGGTCGATCGGTCCCCAAGCTGACCGAAGAGGACACGGTTGTCCGCGATGTACTGGTGAGCGCGGAAGCGCTGCTGGATCGCGAGCCAATACCGCCTGCGCAAACTGCGGCTACGCCGGACACCGACACCTGATCCGCGGCGGAAAAGCCACCTTCATCCTCTCGACAGCTTGAGCCGGTTACGGCAGGTTTTCGCTGTATTACCCCCACTCCTCAAGGAGCACATGACCATCATGATCGCACGCTGTGCACGCGCGCTTGGCCTCGGCGGTATCGCCCTGGCGCTCGTCGCGACCTCGATGCCTGCCGCCGCGCAGGACAACTCCGACGCCCGCATCCGCAAGCTCGAGAGCGAGGTCCGCGCCCTGCAGCGCAAAGTCTTCCCCGGGGCCGACGGACGCTTCTTCGAGCCGGAGATCACCGCACCTGCGACCACCACCCAGCCGGCGACGACAACTGCGCCCTCGACGACTGCGGTAACCGACATCCTTGCGCGCCTCGATGCGCTCGAAAACCAGCTGCAGCGCCTGACCGCCCAGTACGAGGTTGGGTCTAACGCGCTCCGACTGCTCGAAGAGCGCATTGAAAAGCTCGAGGCCGGTAATGCGGCGCCCGAAGTTGCAACACCGGCGCAGGCTGGCACCTCTGCTTCCGCCACCCGCCCAGCCGCAACGCAATCTGCCGCCGCCCGTCCGGACCCCGCGCGTCTCGCCGCAGTCCAGGCGATCGCCAAGCCGCAGACCGACGATCCGGGCGATGACGAGTACTCCTATGGCTTTCGCCTGTGGGATGCGGGTTTCTTCCCCGAAGCGCGGCAGCAGCTGACGCTCTTCGTCGAGAAGTATCCGGATCACCCGCGCGCGACCTTCGGACGCAACCTGCTCGGCCGCGCCTATCTCGACGATGGCAAGCCGAGCGAGGCAGCACCTTGGTTCCTGCGCAACTACCAGGCTGACAAGAACGCCGCCCGTGCCGGCGACAGCCTACTCTTCCTCGCTGAATCGATGATCGCGCTCGACGACACCCAGCGCGCCTGCATTGCACTGAGCGAATTTGCCGAAACCTATCCCGCGCTGGCCACCGGCCGGCTGCAGGGTCGCTACGCCACTGCGCGTAGCAAGGTCACCTGCGGCTGATATGACCGTCGATCCGGAACTGGTCGACCGGTTCCGGACCGATCTGCGCGCCCTTTGGGGCGATGACGACAAGGCTCGGCTGGGGATCGCATTTTCCGGCGGCCCGGACAGCCTCGCGCTCCTACTGCTTGCCCACGCAGCGATGTCGGACCGGGTCGTGGCGGCGAGCGTTGATCACGGCCTGCGTCCCGAAAGCGCCGACGAGGTCCGCCATGCGGCCGATATCTGCCGGTCGCTCGGCGTGCCATATGCGATCCTCGAGGTCGAAGTCGCCGAAGGGAACCTCCAGTCCGAAGCGCGGCTTGCCCGGTATTCGGCCCTTGCGCGGTGGGCGCAGTCAGAAGGTGTCGCGGCGATCTGCACGGCGCATCATGCGGACGACCAGACCGAAACCTTCCTGATGCGCGCCAATCGCGGCAGCGGTCTGGCGGGACTTTCTGGAGTTCGCGGTCGCAACGTCATACCCGAAACCGATATCGCCGTGCTCCGCCCACTGCTCGGCTGGCGGCGCTCGGTGCTCGAGGAAATTGCCGCAAACAGCGAGTTCGAACCGGTGCGCGACCCTTCGAACGAGGACCGTGCTTTCGACCGTGTCCGCATGCGCAAGGCGCTTGCCGCCTCGGAGTTCATCGACGTCGAAGCAGTCTCACGCTCGGCCCGCATGCTCGCGGAGATGCAGGACGCCGTCGCAGGGTTGGCGAGCGATGAGTGGGCAAGGGCGAAGGAGGAAGACGGCGCGCCGGCGCGCTATCGACCGCTTGCGCGCTTGAGCGCCTATCGCCCCGGGTTCCTTGCAGAAGTGATGACGAATATGGGCCCGGATTTCGGAATCGCGCTCTCGCGCAGCGATGCGGCGAGGATCGTCGCCGACCTCATCGATGGGCGTCCGATCAACATCGCGGGGATCCAGGCGCGGGCATCTACCGAAAACGATGAGCCCGTGTGGACGTTTGCCCCTGAGAACCCGCGAAGGACGGCCTAACTGCCGAGCCGGGCTGCCTCGCGGGCCACTTTCTCGACCGCAGCTTCGTCGACTGCGCCGCGCGGCGCCACCCAGCTGCCGCCAACACAGAGCACCGGATCGAAAGCGAGCCACTCGGGCGCATTCTCCAGCGTGATTCCGCCCGTGGGGCAGAAACGGCACTGGCCGAAGGGCGCGGCGAGCGCCTTCAAGGCAGGAAGTCCACCTGCGGCCATTGCAGGGAAGAACTTGAATTGCGTGAGCCCGAGATCAAGGCCGCGCATGATGTCGCCTGCATTGGAGATTCCGGGCAGGAACGGGATGTCCTCGCGGATCGCGGCCTTGCCCAGCGCCTCGGTGAGGCCGGGCGAAACGATGAACTCGCTACCCGCAGCGATGGCGTCGGCTAATTCCTGCTGGTTGGTCACCGTCCCAGCGCCGACGATCGCACCTTCGACCTGCTTCATCGCGCGAATGGCGTCGAGCGCGGCGGGGGTGCGGAGCGTGACTTCGAGCACGCGCAGCCCGCCTGCGACCAGCGCGCGGGCGAGGGGTACAGCGTGTTCCACCTTGTCGACAACGATCACCGGGATGACCGGCGCGGTCTTCATGATGTCGGCAATGGCGGTCATGCGTGTTCCCTTGCGAAGGCTGCCGCAGCGCCGAACAGGCCGGGCTGGGGATGGGTGATGAGCTTGACCGGGATGGAGGCCATCAGCTCCTGGAAACGGCCCTTGGCCTTGAACCTCTCGGCAAACCCGGATTTGAGCAGCGTCTCGCGAATGCGGTAGCCGAGACCGCCAGCAATCACGACGCCTCCGAAACCGCCCTGCGCCAGCGCGATATCCCCGGCGACGCTGCCGAGAGACATGCAGAAACGGTCGACTGCCGCCGCTGCCAGGAGGTCGCTGCCGTCCTGCCCGCGGGTCCAGATGGCGATGTCGTCCTCTTCGGCGACCGGTTTGCCCTCCATCGCGGCAAGTGTTTGGTAGATGTCGGAGATCGCCGGGCCTGCAACGACGCGTTCGACCGAGACCCGGTTATGCCGCTTGCGCAAGCGTGCGAGGATCGCATCGTCGATCTGGTCGAGCGGCGCGAAATCGATGTGTCCGCCCTCGGTTGCCGAAACGCGGTAGGTGCCGTCCGGCTCGCGGTAGAGATGCGCCACGCCAAGGCCGGTACCGGGGCCGAGCACGCTCAGCCGACCGGTCGGAGCCAGCGGCTTGTCGGGGCCGGTCAGGTGGATGAACTGATCCTCGCCGACGCGGGCGACCGCGTGCGCCACTGCCTCGAAGTCATTGACAATGCAGTAGTTCTCGACACCGAGCTTCTCTTTCACCATCGCTGGGCGGATGATCCAGGGGTTGTTGGTGAAGCGGATAACATCGCCGCCGACCGGTCCTGCAATCGCCATCGAGACCCGCGGGGGGAGGGTGCCGCCCTGACGCTGCCGATAGTCTTCCCAGGCCGTCTGGAAACTCGCGTGGTCTTCGGTATGGAGGGTCTCGGGTTCTCCGAGCGAGATCGAGCCGTCATCGGCGATCGTGGCGATCGCGAAACGGGCATGGGTTCCACCGATATCGACTGTGACGAGTTCCATGAGCCTATAGTCCTGCCGTTGCCATCATCGACGATGCGCCTTGTTCGGCACCGTCGGCCTGGGCGCGGAACATCGCGAAGATTTCCCTGCCCATGCCCTGTTCGGGAGCCGGTTCCGTAGCCGGTTCGCGCGTGTCGAGGTCCGCAGTGGTGGAAAGCGTGCCGGTTTCCGCACAGACCTTCACGATATCGCCATCGCGCAACCTTGAAAGCGGACCGCCGCCAAGCGCCTCGGGCGTGCAGTGGATCGCTGCAGGCACCTTGCCGCTCGCGCCGGACATGCGGCCATCGGTGACAAGCGCGACACGGTAGCCGCGATCCTGCAATACGCCGAGCGCCGGAGTGAGCTTGTGGAGCTCTGGCATCCCGTTGGCGCGCGGCCCCTGGTAGCGCACGACGACCACGACATCGCGGTCGAGTTCGCCCTTCTTGAAAGCCTCGTTGACGCTGGGTTGGTCTTCGAAGATCCGGCACGGAGCCTCGACGGTCCAGCGTTCGCGTTCCACGGCAGAGGACTTGAAGCACGCACGGCCGAGATTGCCTTCGACCAGACGCATGCCGCCGTCCGCCTGGAACGGATCGGATGCGGGGCGGAGCATTTCGGTGTCGCCGCTCGGGCCCGGATCACGCCAGGTCAGCGCATCGCCATCCATGCCCGGTTCGCGTGAATAGGCTTCGAAACCGCCGTCCCAGACGGTCGTGATGTCGGCGTGTGCGAGACCCTCGTCTAGCAGCGTGCCGATCACGTAACCCATGCCCCCGGCTTCGTGGAAATGGTTCACGTCGCCCGAGCCGTTGGGATAGACGCGCGCGACCAGCGGGACCGCCGAGGAGAGCTCCGACAGGTCGGTCCAGTCGAATTTAATCCCGGCGGCGCGGGCCATGGCCGGAATGTGGATGGCGTGATTGGTCGAGCCCCCTGTGGCCAGCAGTCCGATCGCGGCATTGATGATGGCCTTTTCGTCCACCACTCGGCCCAGCGGACGGAAATCCTCGCCGCTCTTGCCGATCGCCGCGAGGCGGTGGGTCGCCGCACGTGAAAGCTCCTGACGAAGCTTCGCGCCCGGTGGGACGAAAGCCGCGCCGGGCACGTGCAGGCCCATCATCTCCATCATCATCTGGTTGGAATTGGCGGTGCCGTAGAAGGTGCAGGTGCCCGGCGAATGGTAGCTGCCCATTTCGCTTGCCAGCAGCTCGTCGCGCCCGACCTTGCCCTCTGCATAGAGCTGACGGGTGCGCTGCTTTTCCTTGTTCGAAATGCCGGTGCCCATCGGGCCAGAGGGGACGAAGACGGCCGGAAGGTGCCCGAAGCGCAGAGCACCCATCACCAGGCCTGGGACGATCTTGTCGCAAATGCCGAGGAGGGCGACGCCGTCGTACATCGCGTGGCTAAGCGCAACAACGGTCGAGAGCGCGATGGTATCGCGACTGAAAAGCGAGAGCTCCATGCCGGCTTCGCCCTGCGTCACCCCGTCGCACATGGCGGGCGTGCCGCCTGCCACCTGGACCGTCGCTCCGACCTCGCGTGCCCAGATCTTCATGCGCTCGGGATAGCGGTAGTAGGGCTGGTGGGCGGAAAGCATGTCGTTATAGGCGGTAACGACGCCGAGGTTAGGACCGCGTGCAGCCTTGATCGCGGCCTGGTCTTCCTCTGCCCCTGCAAAGGCATGGGCGAGGTTGGAACAGGACAGCGAGTGGCGGTTCACCTGTCGCTCGCCTTCGCGGTCCATAAGGTCGAGATAGTCGCCGCGCGACTTGCGCGAATTCTCGATGACCCGCTGGGTCACGCGGTGGATCGTGTCGTTCAAAGGCTTAGTCATCGTGCCAGGTCACCCCGTCGCGTTCGGCAAGCGCCACGGCGGCGCTCGGCCCCCATGTGCCGGCCGCATAGGTCTTCGGCTTCATGTCGTTCTCGGCCCAGATCTTGCGGATGTGGTCGATATAGTCCCACTGCGCCTCAATCTCGTCGCGGCGAACGAACAGGGTCTGGTCGCCGTGGATCAGATCGAGCAGCAGGCGCTCGTAGGCGATCCGGCGAACGGTGTCGGAGAAGGCGTCGGGCATGGCGATGTCGAGCGGGACCGGCCGCAGGCGCAGGCCTTCGTTGCCGAGGCCCGGGACCTTGGCCATCATCGTCAGGCGGATGTTCTCTTCGGGCTGAATGCCGATCACGAGCCGGTTTGGCTCGGTCTTCGCGCCGCGGCCCTCGAAAATCGAGTGCGGGATGCAGCGGAACTGCACGACGATCTCGGTCACGCGTTCGGGCATCCGCTTGCCGTGCCGCAGATAGAAAGGCACGCCGCGCCAACGCCAGTTGTCGACATGGGCCTTCAGCGCGACATAGGTTTCTGTGTCGCTTTCCTTGCCGAGCTCCTCGTCATAGCCGGGGACCGTCTTTCCATCGACGGCGCCGGCGCGATACTGGCCTGTGACGACTTCCTTGGCCTCAAGCGGACGCAAGGCGCGGAGCACCTTCACCTTCTCGTCGCGTACCGCAGTCGAATCGAAGCTGGTGGGAGGCTCCATCGCGACCAGCGCGAGCAGCTGGAGCATGTGGTTCTGGACCATGTCGCGTAGCGCGCCACTGTCGTCGTAATAGGCCACGCGCGATTCCAACCCGACCGTCTCGGCGACCGTGATCTGGACGTGCTCGACATAGTTCGAATTCCAGACCGGCTCGAGCATGATGTTGGCAAAGCGCAGTGCGAGAAGGTTCTGCACCGTCTCCTTGCCGAGATAATGATCGATCCGGAAAATCCGGTCTTCGCTGAAGGCCTGCGCGACCGCGTCATTGATCTCGCAGCTGCTCTTGAGGTCCGTCCCGAGCGGCTTTTCCAGCGCGATCCGGGCGTTGCCCTTCGTCAGGCCAACCCGCTTCAGTCCAGCGATCGTCGGCTCGAACAGGCTCGGTGCGGTCGACAGGAAGATGGCGAGGCCGTCATATTCGCCGACCTCTTCGGCCAACGCGTCGTACCCTTCCGGCGTCATCGCATCGACGGCGACATAGCTGATCCGGTTGAGGAAGTCGGCCATGGGGCCGCGACGGTTCTCAGGCAGGAACTTCTCCAGCGCTTCGCGCGCCAGCTGGCGGAACTCCTGGGTGCTCATCTCCGAGCGAGCCGTAGCCACGATCCGCAGCTCCGGGTCCAGCAGGCCGTCGGCATTCAATGCGCAGAGCGAAGGGAGGAGCATGCGCTGCGACAGATCGCCCGTGGCCCCGAACAGGAGCAGGCGGTCGGCGTTGAATGTCAGCTCTTGCATGATGCCTTCATCAGCATGTCTCTCCCTTTGAAACGAGGGACTAACAGCGCCCCGCGGCATGCGCCATAGGCCGCATTCCTATTCACTCGCCAAGCAATCGTACCGAAACCGAGCTCGACAGGAACTGGTTGGCGCCGAAGCTGGTGAGGAAACTGACATCCGCCGCATCGCGGCCGACACCGATTTTCACCGTCTGCGCAGGGTCGGCCATCCCGGTCGCGTCGACGAGTTGCCAAGTGCCGCCGCCTTCGGTTTCGGGGTCGTTGAGGAAAACTTCGGCCACGGCATGGAAGTCTGGCGGCTCGACGCCGGGAGCGTAGCAGGCAACGTACCGGGCAGGGATGGTGCTCGCCCGCGCAAGAGCGACCAGCGTGTGGGCATAGTCGCGGCAAATGCCTCTGCGCTCAATGAATGTGTCGAGCGCACTGGTTTGCGGACCGGATGCGCCCGGCGTGTACCGATAATTGTCGGCGATCCAGTCGCGGATGGCGGCGATCCGCGCGCCGCCTTCGGTATCACCGAAGGTGTCGTTAGCGAAAGTCTGGAAGCGGTCGGCCGGACAATAACGACTGTCGAAAAGGTACTGCACCGCCTCGCCGGGCATTTCGTGCGGCATCAGGCGCCTTAGCGAACCGAGATCGGCGATCTGGCGATCGAGAGCGACTTCGGCATTGTAGGAGACATTGAATTCTCCGCCTGCGCGCAGCCAGATACGTTCGCCGATATCATCCTGGGCGGCGACCCGTGCGCAGTGGTCGCTATCGGACAGATCGGTGTTGGCGGACAGGATCGTCTGTTCCGGGATCGCTGCTGCTTCGAACTGGAGCAGTACATCGCTTGTGCGCGGGAGGCGGAAGGAGAACTGCGTTTCGATAGCTATGGCCATGTCGGCCAAACGCAGCAGTTCTAGGAATGTTTCGGCGGCTAATCGGACGCTGAAACGGCGGTCGAAACCGCCAACGAAAAAGGGCCCCGGTTAAGGGGCCCTTTGATTAACTCGTTGTGTGTGGGCTTACTTGCCCATCAGCCATTCCCAGAAATTCCACATAGAAGCCTCCTGTTGGTTAACAGGATGCTTATTTCATTAACCAAGAATGTTTGTAAAGCGTTAACTATGCTTCCAGCGCTGCGTCTCCGTCAGAAACCTGAAATTTCAATAGGTTAGTTAGAGAGATCGGTCGGGACAAAACGTAGCCCTGAACGTAGTTGCAGCCGATTTCGTTAAGGATTCTGAGGGTTTCCTCGTCTTCCGCGCCTTCTGCGGTAACCATGATTCGCGCTTCCTTGCCCATCGAGACAATACTTGAAGCAATTGCCTTGGCCTTGGCGTTAGTCGTCAGGTTCGACACGAATAGTCGGTCGATTTTCAGCTCGTCGAAGGGCAATTCGAAGAACGTTTCGAAATTCGCGGCTCCGCACCCGAAATCATCGATCGAAATACGTACACCGAGGCCCTTGAGTTCTTCGAGTATTGTTGCTGCCGTCGCGAGGTCGCCGATGCGCGAGGTCTCGGTAACCTCGAGGATCAGGAAGCGCGGGTCGAAGCCCGAGGCCTGGAGTGCGTTGCGTACGATGCCGACGATGCGCAGGTCGCCCAGCAACGTGGCCGACATGTTGACAGACATCGTCACATTGCGCCCGCGGAAGTGCATCAGGCGCCCGGCGCTACACGCGCTCTGCAGCACGTAGCGGGTGAGGTGTTCCATGCGCCCGGCTTTCTCGCACTGGGCGATGAAGTGCATCGGCGGTATGAAACCGCGTGCCGGATCGTGCCAGCGCACCAGCGCCTCGACGCCGACCATTGCGCCGCGCTTGGTGTCGATCTTGGGCTGGTAGACGCAGTAGATCTCGCCTGCTTCCATCGCTTCGTCGATGCGTGCGCGCAGCGAAATGTCCCACAGCTGGTCGAAACGCGAGCCGGTCTCCGCAACCTTGATCGGCTGGAGCGCCTCGGAGCTTTCTTCTGCCGCTGCTACTGCAGATGCAAGGCGGGTGGCAGGATCGCCATCGAGCCGCGCTACGCCGAAGCTGATGCCGACGTCGACCGAGGAGCCGGCGACGTTCACCGGCGCGGCGAAGATCGCGCGCAGGCCCTCGAGGTGCTCGGAAAGGACCTGCGTGTCATCCTCTTTCGAATGCCAGGCGAGGTGGTGGCCCTCGTAAAAGATCGCGAGGTCGCTGTCGGATGCGCGCAAGCGATCGACGAGCTTGAGGATGTATTGCGAGCGGTGGTCGCGCGCTAGCGTGCGCAGAACGTGTTCATAGCCGTGGATGCGGGCGACCACGAGGTGACCGTGGGTGAGGTTGTTCTTGAGCGCACTGACTTCGAGTGCGCGCAGGCGCGGCAGGCCGGTCTCGGTATCGACCATGGCCACGCGATCCTTGAGTTGCGCCCGAGAACGGAAGAGGCCGAAGACCACCAGCAGCGCGATGCAGTAGGAGAGCTCCATGCGCACGCCGATATAGCTGCCCACGTAAAGCAGTGCCGGAACGCTCACCACGATTGCGAAATAGCCGACCTGGCGACGCTTGCGCGTGCGCACGGCAATGATCAGCGCTGCAAGCAGGAACGTATAAATGGTCAGCGCGCGCAGGCCGTCGAGGAAACCGGTACGGCCCGAACGCAGCGATTCAGCGGCATAGATGGCGACATAGCTGGGCGGAACGCCGTAGCTGCCGGGCACCTTCACTTGCGCGTCAGAAACGCTCTCTTCCTGACCGATGACGACCGTTCGTCCGGCCACATTGGGAATTTCCTCGCCGTTCTCGATCGAACCGACTTCGATCGAGGTGAAATCCTCGGCAGGGATAGTGTAGTCGATCTGGAATTCGCCAGGCCTCGCGTCGTCGATACCGGCGAGCGCCGCGGCAAGCGAAGCATGGCGTTTCCCGTCGACTGTATAACCGTACTGCTTGGTCCAGACGAAGCCGAGCCAGTTAGCGGTCCGGCGCGATGCTACACGCTCGGCCTGTCCGCCGATGGCGTCCATCGTACGCTCGATGCGATCGCCCGAGGTCGCAGAGCGTTCGATATGGTCGACCAGTGCCACACGCGGTCCGAGCGCGGCAATCGCGTCGGACAGTGCCTTGTCGGCTTCGGGCGTAGAGGCCTTCTCGAAGACGACATCGATATAGATCTTGCCAGCACCCTGACGATCCAGCTCGCGCAGTGTCTCGGCCAGCGCTTCGCGGCGGTGGTCGAGTGCCGGGTCGACGGTGTCGCGCGGGACGCCGACGAAGACCATCTCGCCCGAAGGCGCGTGGTTTGCGAGCCGGGACTGGAATACCCAGGCGAACTGGTCGAGTGGCTGGAGGAAAAATGCCGCGAGCATGGCCAATGCGATAGCGCCTGCGTAAAGCAGGTGGCGCAGGCGTCCCAGGAGCCCCTTCGAAACGCCGCCAGTGTGCATTTCGAGAGAGGCGGGGCCTTCCGCAAAGGCGTTTCCGTTGCTCATCCGGAACGCTTATTCGCGCATTAAACTTAAGAATGTTTTATCGCGAGGGTGCTTTTTTCCGCGGAGTCGCCTGAACGCGCGCGCTTCAATGGTTAAGCGCGCGGTAGGAATTTGCTTCAGATCGGTTCCGACAATGGGCTGCGGAGCGGCCACGGAGACCAAGCGTTGCCCGATTTTTCAATAACCTGCGGCGCCCAAGCGCTTCCCGATGCGACGGTTAACGCGACTTGCGCCCTCTAGCCTCTCAGGCAGGAATTCCGAAAAGGTCGTGAGCATCGGCGTCCTCGACCTGCACATCGACGATATCGCCCGCTGCGAGGTCTTCAGCCACATTTCGCAGGTAGACCGCGCCATCGATTTCGGGGGCATCAGCCTGGCTGCGACCGGTCGCGCCGATGTCGCCGTCCTCGTCCGGCTCCCCCACTTCGTCGATTATTACCGGGATCGTTTTGCCGACCTTGGCCGCGAGCTTGGCCGCGCTGATGCGCTCGGTCACTTCCATGATCCGCGCGTAGCGCTCTTCCTTGACCTCTTCTGGTACAGGATCGGGGAGGGCGTTTGCCTGTGCACCCTCGACCGGTTCGAAGCGGAAGGCACCGACGCGGTCGAGCTGGGCTTCCTCGAGCCAGTCGAGCAGGTATTTGAAATCGTCCTCGGTCTCGCCGGGGAAGCCGACCACGAAGCTCGAGCGTACGGCGATCTCGGGGCAGATCTCGCGCCAGCCCTTGAGGCGTTCGAGGACCTTAGCCTCGTTCGCGGGACGCTTCATGGCGCGCAGCACCTTGGGGCTGGCGTGCTGGAAGGGGATGTCGAGGTAGGGCGTCAGTAGCCCCTCGGCCATGAGCGGAATGACCGCATCGACATGCGGATAGGGGTAGACATAGTGAAGCCGGACCCACGGCGGAGTGCCGCCACCGATGTCGAGCTGGCCCAGCTCGCGCGCGAGGTCAGTCATGTGTGCGCGCACCTCGCGGCCCTTCCACATGCGGCTCTCGTGGCGCGTGTCGACGCCGTAGGCGCTGGTGTCCTGGCTGATGACCAGCAGTTCCTTCGTGCCCGCCGCGACCAGCTTTTCGGCTTCGCGCAGGACAGCATCGATCCGTCGGCTGGCGAGCTTACCGCGCAGGTCGGGGATGATGCAGAATGCGCAGGAGTGATTGCAGCCCTCCGAAATCTTCAGATAGCTGTAGTGGCGCGGGGTCAGCTTGACGTCCGGTTGCGGGATAAGGTCGACGAAGGGGCCCTGGCTCGGCGGGGCATGCTCATGCACCGCCTCGACCACCTGCTCGTACTGGTGTGCCCCCGTCACGGCGAGGACCTGCGGGTGGGCGGCACGGATGGCATCGGCCTCCTCGCCCATGCAGCCCGTCACAATCACGCGGCCGTTCTCGGCAATTGCCTCTCCGATCGCCTGCAGGCTCTCTTCCTTCGCGCTGTCGAGGAAACCGCAGGTGTTCACCAGCACCACGTCGGCACCGGCATAGTCGGGACTCATCGCATAGCCGTCGGCGCGCAGGCGCGTGAGAATGCGTTCGCTGTCGACCAGCGCCTTGGGGCAGCCGAGGGAAACCATGCCGACCTTCTTCTGGTCGGGGATCGAGGAGGTGGTGGTGTTCATGCCAATGTCCGTGAATTCGGGCGCGCCCCTACACGCCTTCGCCGCTTTACGCTAGCACCTGCATGGGCCGCATTTGGGAGAGGGAGGAAAATCATGGACTTGTTGGATGTGAACTGGCTGGCCGTGGTGCTGGCGGCGCTGGCAGGCTTCGTCGTGGGGGGTGTCTGGTACGGCCCCGTGATGGGCAAGAGCTGGATGGTTGCGGTCGGCAAGACCGAGGAAGACCTGAAGAATACCAACCCGGCGAAGACCTACGGTCTCACCTTCCTGCTTGCGCTACTGGCAAGCTGGACGCTGGCCCACACTTTCGCGAGCTATGCGAAGGAACTGTCGGTCATGGTCAAGGTGCTGACCGCATTCGGCGTGGCGTTGGGCTTTATCCTGCCCGCGCTCTGGACCAATTACCTGTTCCAGGATGCGAAGAAGCCGCTCTACTGGATCGATGGCGGTTACTGGTTGCTGTTCTACATCGCGATGGGGCTGGTGCACGCCTTCATGAGCTGAGCACTTACGAGCCGTGGGCGGCGGGCTACTTTCCCGTGCCGTCGCCCAGGCTCTCTCCGTTGGGCGTGGCGACGATTTCGACCACGATATCGCCGGGCTGGAGGTTCTGGCATTCTTCTTCCCAGAAGCCGATTGCGCGGCCGTCACGATAGATGCGCAGCCCTCGGCCGCCCGAATGCAGGTCGCTGATCGCGCATCCGCACTCGTCTTCGGTGATCTCGCGTTCGACCAGCTGGACGCGGCCCGACACGCTGGCGAGATCGGCGAGGTAGTCTGCGATATGCTCGCCCTTGGCGCTGCCGGCGAGCAGCAGGCCGGTGAACCGCACCGGGTTGATGACATTGTTCGCACCCGCCTGCCGGGCGAGGGATTCGTTGTCGTCCGCGCGCACCACCACGCTGATCGGCACATTGGGCGCGAGCGCGCGAACCGTGAGCACGATGAGGATCGAGGTATCGTCGCGGCCCGCAGAGACAAGGACGTTCTTCGCCTGCGAAATACGCACCGCTTTCAGCGTCTCGTCACGCGTGGCGTCTGCGGCCATGACATTGCAGCCCAGTGCCTCCGCCTCGGCGAGCCGGTCCTCGCTCGGATCGATCACGACGATGCAGGACGGGTCAGTGCCGCGTTCGACCAGTTCGTCGACCGCTTCAGAGCCCGAGATGCCGAAGCCCAGAACCACGATGTGGTCGGACAGCTTTTCCTGGATGCGGGCCATGCGCCATTTCTCCCAGCTGCGCTTGATGATGAAATTGTAGGCCGTGCCCACGAAGATGAAGAAGACCGCGAAACGGATCGGGGTCACGATGACGGCCTCGACCAGCCTTGCCCGGTCGCTGATCGGCGCGATGTCGCCGAAGCCGGTCGTGGTGATCGAGATCATGGTGAAATAGATCACGTCGAGGAAGCTGACTTCCCCATCGAGATTGTCGACGAGGCCCTCGCGATCCCACCAATGGACCATGATGACGATGAAGATGAGGAACAGTGCCGCACCGAGCCTTATGCCCAAATCGCCCCAGACCGGCAATTTCACTGCACGGCGCAACGGCTTGAAGCGCGGCCCGCGATAGTTTCGCGGCTGCTTGTCCGGCACGATCCGGTCGATCTGCTTCGCTTCGCTCATGTGCAGCCTAGGTGGGCGTAGCCGGAGACGGGGTCAATAGTGCTTACTTCTCAAAGCGCTCGCCCAGCGCCTTCATCGAGGCGTGGTGGGTGAGGTCGAGCTGGAGCGGCGTGACCGAGACATAGCCATCGGCAATCGCTTCGAGGTCGGTGCCGTGATCGGGCGTATGCTCGATCGCTTGAAGGCCGAACCAGTAGTATTTGAAGCCGCGCGGATCTCGGCCCTCAACCACTGTGCCGCGCGAATAATCGTGAAATCCCTGCGCAACGGCGCGGATGCCTTTCACCTCGTCCGGCTCGCGGGGCGGGAAGTTCACATTGACCAGCGTTCGTTCGGGCAGCGGTGTATCGAGAAGCGGTCCAAGTACCTTCGCGCCCCAAGCCTCGGCAGCGGCAAAAGACATGTTGTTGCCCGCATCGTCGCGACCAATCACCTGGCTCAGTGCGATTGAACGAATTCCCGCGAGAGCTCCTTCGATCGCGGCAGAGACGGTACCGGAGTACGTAATGTCGTCGCCGAGGTTCGCGCCGCGGTTGACGCCGGACAGGATCACATCGGGCGCACCGTCCATAACCTGCCTGAGCCCCATGGTGACCGAGTCCGTCGGCGTGCCGGTGACCGAAAAGCGGCGCTCGCCATGCTTCCTGAGGCGCACCGGCTTGGTCAGCGTGAGCGCGTGGCCCATGCCCGACTGTTCCTCGTCCGGCGCGCAGATCCAGATGTCGTCCGAGAACTGCCGCGCGATCGCCTCCAGCACTTCAAGGCCGGGGGCGAGGATGCCGTCGTCATTGGTCAGGAGGATTTTCACGATTGCGGCTCCAGCTTGGTCACGCCGCCCATATAGGGAGCGAGGCACTCGGGCACGCGCACGCTTCCGTCCTCCTCCTGATAGTTCTCCATCACCGCGACCAGAGTACGGCCTACTGCGAGGCCCGAGCCGTTGAGCGTGTGGACGAAGCGCGTTTTCTTTTCTCCCTCGGGCTTGTAGCGTGCATTCATGCGGCGGGCCTGGAATTCGCCGGTGTTCGAGCAGGACGAAATCTCGCGATAGGCACCCTGTCCGGGCAGCCAGACCTCGAGATCGTAGGTCTTGCGCGCACCGAAACCCATGTCGCCCACGCACAGGAGCATGCGGCGGTAGGGCAGTTCGAGCGCTTCGAGGATGCCTTCGGCGCATTTGGTCATGCGCTCGTGCTCGGCCTCGCTGTCTTCTGGGCGGCAGATGCTGACGAGTTCGACCTTCTCGAACTGGTGCTGGCGGATGAAACCGCGCGTGTCGCGGCCCGCGGAGCCCGCTTCGCTGCGGAAGCATAGCGTGTGGGCGGTCATGCGGATCGGCTCGGCGGGCTCATCAATGATCTGGCCTGCAACCGACGCGGTCAGCGGGACTTCCGAGGTGGGAACAAGCCAGCGCCCGTCGGTCGTCTGGAAGCTGTCTTCGGCGAACTTGGGCAGCTTGTCGGTGCCATACATGGCATCGTCGTTCACCAGTACCGGCGGGTTGCACTCGGTGTAGCCATTCTCGCGCGTCTGCTTGTCGAGCATGAACTGGGCGAGCGCGCGGTGCAGGCGCGCCATGTCGCCGCGAAGGAAGGTGAAGCGTGCACCCGATAGCGCTGCGCCGGTCTCGAAATCCATGCCGAGCGCGGGGCCGATATCGGCGTGCTCCTTTGGCTCGAAACCGAAATCGCGCTTGTCGCCCCAGCTCGAGATCTCGACATTGTCGTTTTCGTCCGCGCCCTCGGGCACGTCGTCCGCAGGGATGTTCGGCAGGCGAGCGAGCAAGTCGGTGAGCGCGGCATCGGCGGTAGCTTCCGCCTCTTCCCATTGGGGCATGCTTGCCTTGATCTCGGCTACCTCGGCCTTGAGCGCTTCGGCCTTCGGCTTGTCGCCCTGTCCCATGGCCTGGCCGATCGCCTTGGAAGCCTCGTTGCGGCGGCTCTGCGCTTCCTGGACGCGGGTCTGGGCCGTGCGCTTTTTGGCGTCGAGCGCGACGATCTGGTCGGCAACGGGATCGCCGCCGCGCCGCTTCATGGCGGCATCGAAGGCTTCGGGATTGGCTCGGATGAAAGCGATATCGTGCATGGGCGGCGCTATGCCGATTGTGCGGATGCTTTTCCAGTACAGAAAAGGCGGCGAACCGGTTTCCCGGCCGCCGCCTGTCCTGGGATAGGACCCGCTTTAGTAGTTGAAGGTCAGCGTCGCGAATATCTGGCGCGGATTGCCGTAGAAAGCAGTCAGCGTGCCTTCAGGGCCAAGCGTCGGGATCGGGAAGCCATTGGCCCCGTTCACGATCTCGCCAGTCACCGGATCGGTGGCGACGAAGGTGTAGCCGCTCGTCTTGTATTCCTTGTCGAGCAGGTTCTTGCCGTAGATGCCGAGGCTCCAGTTGCCCGAAGGCGCCGTGTAGACCGCGCTCGCATCGAGCAGGCCATAGCCGTCCTGGTCGAGGAAGGGGTTGGGAATCTCAAACTGGCTCGTCTTGCTCCGGTAGGAGAAGGTGGTGCCGAGGTAGAGATCGCCAGCGCCCAGCTGCGCATCGTAGCTGGCGGTGATGCTGCCGGTGAATTCCGGCGTATTCTGGACCACGCGGAAATCCGCGACATCGGTCGGCGTGCTGCCGATGTTGGTGATATACTCGTCGTATTCCGCATCGATGTAGCCGAGCGAGCCGGACAGGCCGAAGCCGCCGTCAAAGCGCGCATTGGCTTCGAGCTCGAGACCCTTGAAGGTCGCCTTGCCCGCGTTCGAGACGACGCCGCAGAAGGTCGGCAGGCCGCCCACCGTACAGGCCACCGAGCCGGGGATCTGCACGTCGGTGTAGTCGGCATAGAAGGCCGCTGCAGCGATGTTGAGGATGCCGAGGCTGCCCTTGTAGCCGACTTCGTAGCTGTCGACCTCTTCGGGAGCGAAGCTCAGGAAGGACGCGACTTCGGCGTCGGTCGGCATGCCCGGAACGGCCGAGGGTGCGTTGGCACCCACACCGCGCGGGTCGAAGCCGCCGCCCTTGAAGCCCTTCGAGTAGCTTGCGTAGATGTTGTGGTCCGGCGTCGGCATGAAGCTGATCGAAGCGCGCGGAGTGAACTTCTTGAATTCGCGGCTGCCGTTGAAATCGGTGCTTGGCCCGCCGAAGGGCACGCCCGCGCCTCCGAAGATCGGCGAACCGCCACCGAGGTAGTTCTGGCGCAGGATGTCCGCGCTGCGCTCGTCCCAAGTGTAGCGACCGCCGACCGAGAGGCTGAACTGCTCGGTCAGGTCGAAGGTGAAGTCACCGAAGACTGCATAGGTTTCGGTGTCCACGTCCGCACGGGTGAATGCGGTCAGACCCGGGAAGGTGGTGAAGATGCGGACATCGAACAGCGTGTCCGCTTTCGCATCGAGGTAATAGAAACCGACGAGGCCGCTGAGCGCTCCGCCGTCATCCCAGAGCAGCTGGAATTCCTGGCTGATCTGTTCGTTGAAATAGGCGCCGGGCACGTCGAGGTCGACGGCCGGAAGCGCGTCAAAGTCGATCGGCGTGAAGCTGTCGTCCGTGCGCCATGCAGAGATCGAGCGCAGCGTCATTGCATCGCTCAGCTCGATTTCGGCGTGCATCGAAACGCCGTAGCTTTCCACGTCCTGTTCCGGATCGTTGAGCGCGCCGCGCGTGTCGAAGACATTGTCGAGCACCGGAGCGCCCGAGGACAGGCCCGGGATCAGGCGATGGCCGCCGCGCGGGTTGCTCTTGTCACGCGTGTAGTCGCCCTGGATGCGGATGAAGCCGGGCTCGTCGTACCCGCCCACTTCAAGACTCAGGCGGCCGGCCCAGATGTCCTTGTTGTAGTTTTCGAGGCCGGTGGTGAGATTGTCACCGAAGCCGCCGCGCGAGAGGCGCGCAATCGAACCGCCGATGCGGGCCATGTCGCCGAGCGGGGTCGATGCCGTGATGACGCCTTCGGCCTGGTCGTAGGTGCCGTAGGTCGCCCGAGCACGGATGGAGGTTTCGAGCGGCAGGCGCTTGGTGACATACTTGACCGCGCCGCCGATGGTGTTGCGGCCATAGAGCGTGCCCTGCGGACCGCGCAGGACTTCGATCCGCTCGACGTCGTAAATGTCGAGCACGGCTGCCTGCGGACGGTTTAGGTAGACGTCGTCGAGATAGATGCCGACGCCCTGCTCGAAGCCCGATACGGGATCCTGCTGGCCGATACCGCGGATGAAGGCCGACAGCGTCGAGTTGGTTGCGCGGCTGGCTTCGAGGGTCACGTTGGGAACGCTCTGTGCGACATCGGTGATGTCGAGCGCGCCGCGTTCGGCGAGTTCCTGTCCGCTGATCGCGGTCACGGCGACGGGAACGTCGATCAGGCGCTCCTCTCGGCGACGTGCGGTCACGATGATGACATCGCTGTCATCCTCCTCGGCGACCTCGGTATCGCTGAGGCCGTCCTCTTGGGACTGTGCCTGTGCGGGGGTGGCAAGAGCCAGCGAAGCCGTGCCGGCCAGAAGCGCGGCAGACAGGTGGCGACGAGTGAAACGCATGGTAGTTTTCTCCCTCCCGAAAAACTCTCTTCGACGGGTGATATTGAAAACTGAACCACCTTTCAAGTTTGTTCTTGCATCTGCCTGTCGATTTGGCCTAGCCAAGGGCTTGGAGGGGAGTGGCGATGTCGGCTGGACAGCAGGAATCTCAGAAAGTTCCGCGGACCGAACGTGGTCGTAAGACACTGCGCAAACTCCTCGATGCAGCGGCGACCGAATTCGGCGAACACGGCTTCCATGAAGCCTCGATCAGCTCGATCACGCGCAGTGCAGGCGTCGCGCTCGGCAGTTTCTACACCTACTTCGACAGCAAGGACGCGATCTTCCGCGCGCTGGTGCAGGACATGAGCGAAGCGGTGAAGGTCGCTGCGCGCGATGCGATCGAGCCGGACATGCGCCCGCTCGAAATGGAGCGTGCAGCGCTTGCGGGATTTCTCGAGTTTGCAGCCGAGCACAAGGAAATCTATCGCATCATCGACGAAGCGGAATTCGTCGATCCCCGCAGCTATCGGGATCACTATGAAACGATCGCCGAACGTATCCGCGATCGCTTGCGGTCAGGGGCGGAGCAAGGCGACTTTCGCGACGATATCGGCGAGGTGGAAGCCTGGGCGCTCATGGGCATGAACGTCTTCCTCGGCCTGCGCTATGCGATCTGGCGTGGTGACGGTGATCCGGGCAGCGCAGAAGTTGCCTCAAGCGCCAATGCGTTGCTGGCGCGCGGTATCGCGAGCTGACCGAACCGGAACACGCTGCCTCCCAAGCCGTTGTAAGGGCAAAGGAGATTTACACATGATCGGTAAGGTTATCGGAGCATTCGTTGGCGACAAGCTCGCCAAGCAGACCAGCGGCCTCGGCGGCGCCGGAGGCGCGGCACTTGGCGTGGTCGCAGCATCCGTCCTTCGCCGCATGAGCCTTCCTGCAATGCTCGCTCTGGGTGCAGGCGGCTATGTCGCGAAGAAGGTGATGGAGAAGCGCAGCGCCTCCAAGGATGCGCCCGCCAGCGAAACTACCACGACCACGACAGGCGTCACGGATCGCGAAGCCGCCTGATTGCAGTTCAGATACAAATGAAAGGGCCGTCCTTCGGGGCGGCCCTTCTCGTTTGCGCGATGCTTACCGGTTCTGCCGGCCCTCGATCAGCGCGTCGACCACGCTCGGATCGGCCAGCGTGGAGGTGTCGCCGAGCGCGCCGTAGTCGTTCTCCGCGATCTTGCGCAGGATGCGCCGCATGATCTTGCCGCTCCGCGTCTTGGGCAATGCCGGGGTGAAGTGAAGGTGATCAGGCGTGGCGATCGGGCCGATCTCCTTGCGCACCCAGGCTCGCAATTCTGAGGCCAGATCATCCGAGGGCTCCTCGCCCACCTTGAGGGTGACGTAGCAATAGATGCCCTGTCCCTTGATGTCGTGCGGGTAGCCGACGACCGCGGCTTCGGACACCTTTTCGTGGAGCACCAGCGCACTCTCGACCTCGGCCGTGCCCATCCGGTGGCCCGAGACATTGATCACATCGTCGACTCGGCCGGTGATCCAGTAATAGCCGTCCTCGTCGCGGCGGCAGCCGTCTCCGGTAAAGTACTTGCCCTTGTAGGTGCTGAAATAGGTCTGCACGAAGCGCTCGTGGTCGCCGTAGACCGTTCGCGCCTGCCCGGGCCAACTGCGCGTGATGCAGAGGTTTCCCGAGGCCGCGCCCTCGAGTACCCCGCCGTCGTTGTCGACGAGCTGTGGGCAGATACCGAAGAAGGGCTTCCCCGCGCTGCCCGGCTTCATGTCGTGCGCACCGGGCAGGGTGGTGATCATCGTGCCGCCGGTTTCGGTCTGCCACCATGTGTCGATAATCGGGACCGAACCCTTGCCCACCGTATCGTGATACCAGCGCCAGGCTTCGGGATTGATCGGCTCGCCCACCGAACCGAGCAGTCGGATCGACGAGAGATCGTGCTTGGTCACATGGGCATCGCCCTCGCGCATCAGCGCCCGGATGGCGGTGGGCGCGGTGTAGAAAATGTTGACCTTGTGCTTGTCGCACACCGCCCAGAAGCGGTCGTGGTCGGGGTAGTTGGGTACGCCCTCGAACATCAATGCGGTCGCCCCGTTCAGGAGCGGGCCGTAGACGATGTAGCTGTGACCGGTGACCCAGCCGATATCGGCGGTGCACCAGTAGATCTCGCCCTCGCGATAATCGAAGACGTAGCGGAAGGTCGTCTCGGTCCAGACCGCATAGCCGCCGGTTGTGTGCAGCACGCCCTTGGGCTTTCCGGTCGAACCCGAGGTGTAGAGGATGAAGAGCGGGTCTTCCGCGCCCATCGGCTCGCAGGGACATTCATCCGACACGTCGGAGCTCAGTTCGTGATACCAGTGGTCGCGCCCCTCCTTCATCGCGACGTTGCCGCCGGTGTGGCGCAGCACGAGTACGGCCTTGGCCGGCACCTTCTCCAGCGCAGCGTCGACATTGGCCTTGAGCGGAATCGTCTTCGAACCGCGCAGGCCCTCGTCGGCAGTGACGATCCATTCGCTCTTGCAGTCTTCCACGCGCCCGGCGATCGCATCGGGCGAGAAACCGCCGAAGATCACCGAATGGATCGCCCCGATCCGCGCGCAGGCGAGCATGGCGTAGGCGCCTTCGGGCACCATCGGCATGTAGATCGTAACGCGATCTCCCTTGGCGACTCCCATCTTGAGAAGCGTGTTCGCCATGCGAGAGACTTCGCGCTGCAATTCGGCATAGGTGATGTGGCGTGTCGCACCATCGGGATCGTCGGGTTCGAAGATTAGTGCAGTGCGATTGCCGTGCCCTGCCTCGACATGGCGGTCGACGGCGTTTTGGCATATGTTGAGCTTTCCGTCGGCAAACCACTTGATGTCGACCGGGTCATAGCTCCAGTTAGCGATGTTGCTCGGCTTTTCGATCCAGTCGATCCGCTCAGCCTGTTCGGCCCAGAAGCCATCGCTGTCATCGAGGCTGCGCGCATACATAGCCTCGTATTCTTCCAGCGTGCAGGCGGTTCCTTCACCGGCCGCCGAAGGTTTGCGAACCCATTCGCTGGTAGCATCGCTCATCTGCTGGTCTCCTCTCTTGTCGCCACCGTGCCGAGACAGGCTCCGCTGGGCAAGTGAAGATGTGAGGAGGCGCCGAGCAAACCGTCTCTGCCCGATCAAGATATATTAATGCCATAATCTCCATAGCCTGCTAGGGCCGGGCGACCGGACGGGATCATGAAAACCATGGCTTTAGTCTTGAGGAACGGCGCGTCTGCGCTCGCGGGGTTGCTGGCGTTTGCCGGAGCATTGCCGCTGGCCGCTCAGGACGAGGCGATCCAGGCCGGGGAAGACGCAGTCCTGCCGGAGCCCGAGACCAAGCCGCTGGCGATCGACTTTTCCGGCGATCCTGTGCTCGCGCTTGCCGATGCCACCGCCGAACCAGAGACATTCCGCACCATCGTGGTCGCCGCGCTCGAGCAGAGCCCGATCGACCGCGAACTGCGCGCCCGCGAGGACGTGGCGCGGGCAGGCGTATTGGAAGCGCGCAGCGGCTACTTGCCCACCGTCGATGTCGGCCTGTCGGGCTTCCGGACGCTGGACCGCAATTTCGGAAACGACCCAGGCAACCTGATCGAGCGCTCGCGGCCGACCAAGCGTGTCGACTTCACTCTCGGCTATTCGCAGCCGCTGTTCGATTTCGGCGCACTCAATGCCAATGCGCGGGCCGCCAGTGCGCGCCTTAGAGCGGCAGGTTTCGATCGCGAGGCGAGGGCGGGCGAAGTCGCGGGCGACATGGTCATCACATGGACGCGTGTCTTCGGGTTCCAGGCACTGGTCGCGCTGACCGAGGGATTCGTCGCAGCGCAGGAAGGTCTCGGACAGGCCGTCGAGACGCGGATCGAACGCGGCGTCTCTGCAGAAGGCGACCGGGCGCGTGTGGCCTCACTGAAGGCTTCGGGGGAAGTCGAGCTCGCGGCAGCGCGCCGCCAGTTGGCGAGCGCAGAGGCGCGTTTCGAGCAATTGAGCGGTTTCGCGGCTCCCGACCGGCTGCTGCGCCCGCCCTTGCTCGATCCCACCCGCATCAGCCGCGACTATGCCGTGCTTGCAGCGGAGAATTCCGCGGAGGTCCGGAGTGCGCAGGCGCTTGCCGAGGCGCGCGACCAGGAAGCGAGCCTTGCAGACAGGAAGAAACTGCCCAACCTCACCGGCCGCATCGACGCGGGCCGCTACGGCCTCTTCGAAGAGGACCGCAACGACTACGACGTACGCGGTACTCTCAATCTCAACTGGCGTATCTTCGATGGCGGCGTATGGGCGCGCGCCCGTGCTGCAGACGCCGAAGCCGAGGCAGCCGATGCCGTCGCCGACCGGATCCGGCAGGAAGCGGTCCGCGATGCCAATATCGCATGGTCAGACGTGCAGGCGATCGAGGCGCAGGTCGCCGCACTGGAAGAGGCCTACAAGGCAGCGCGCCAGTCGCGCGATATCGTCGTGGCGCGTTTCGGCGCGCTGCGCGGAACCGTGTTCGACGTCGCCGATGCGCAGAACGTCTATCTTAACGCCGCAACAGCCTATATCCGCGCCCTGACCGAGCTGGACCAGGCGCGCTATATCCTCCTGCTGCGCACCGGGCGCCTGCTCGACGTATTGAAGATCGAGGAAGAAGAGGTGCCATTGTGAGCGATATGTCGCTCATCGAGATCCCGAAGAAGCGGCTGGCCGAATGGCTGGCCGAGCCGATCAGGCGCAACTGGCGCACCTATTCCAAGGTCGCCATCGCTGCTGCACTGATCAACATCTTCGGTCTGGCGACCGCGCTCTTCACGATGACCGTCTACGACCGCGTCGTGCCGAATGCGGCCTACGGATCGCTGTTGGCGCTCTCGATCGGGCTCGGCATCATCATTCTGTTCGACTTCATCCTGAAGCTGCTGCGCGCCTATTTCGTGGATTTCGCCGGTGCCCGCATCGACGAGGAAGTGGGCGAGGACGCGTTTCAGCGCCTGCTCGCCATGCGGCTCGAGCTGCGCAAGGGATCGACCGGCCAGCTCACCGGCATGATGCGCGAGCTCGAGACGATCCGCGATTTCTTCGCTTCGGCAACGCTCGTCGCAGTCGTCGACCTTCCCTTCATCCTCATCACTCTCTTGGTGGTGGCAATCATCGGCGGCTGGGTGGTCGCCGTGCCGGCCATCATGGTGCCGCTGGTAATCCTCGTCGGTCTCGCAGCCCAACCGGCGCTCCAGCGCACGGCAGCCAAGAACCTAGGCCAGGGCCTGCTAAAACAATCGGTGCTGGTGGAAACGCTCGGCAGTATCGAGCATGTGAAGGTCTCTGGCGCAAACCAGATGCTTCGCCGCCGCTGGAAGGAGGCCGTGCGCGAGCATTCGCAGACGAGCCTGCGCCAGCGCCTCATTTCCTCGATCGGCACCACCTTCGCGACGACCGCGGGTATGTTCAGCTATGCCGGGGTGGTGATCGTCGGTGTATTCGCGGTGGCCAACAACCAGTTGACGCTGGGCGGGCTGATTGCCTGCTCGATCCTCGCCGGAAGGGCAATCGCGCCGCTTGCGCAGATATCACAATTGCTGGGCCGGATCACCGCGACCCGGACCGCCTATCGCCAGGTGCGCGAGCTGATGGACCGTCCGGTCGAAGGTCCGGCTGGCGAGCCGCTCCAGATGGCATCCACCTCGGGCGCCATCGAGCTGCGCGATGTAACCTTCACCTATCCCGGCGGCAGCGAACCGGCGCTGGAGAAGGTCAATCTCAAGATCGAGCCGGGCGAACATGTCGCGCTGCTGGGCCGCGTGGGTTCGGGCAAGTCGACGCTCGCGCGCATGATGCTCGGCCTCTATCCTCCGCAGGAAGGCATGGTGCTTGTCGACGGCGTCGATATTGCGCAGTTCGATCCCTATTCATTGCGCGCGCAGGTCGGCTCGGTCCTGCAGGAACCCGCGCTTTTCTCGGGTTCGATCCGCGAGAATATCGTGCTCGAACGCCCGTTCATCGATGACGAGGAAATGCTGCGCGCGGCGCGCTTATCGGGGACCGACACTTTCGTGTCGCGCATTTCCAACGGCTACGACCTCAAGCTCGTCGACCGCGGCGAGGGGCTCTCGGGCGGGCAGCGCCAGTCGATTGCCATTGCCCGCGCGCTGGCCGGCAAGCCGCCGATCGTGGTGATGGACGAGCCTTCCAGCGCGATGGATGCGCAGACCGAGACCGATCTCATCGCGCGGCTTGAAGACGAATTGAAAGGTCGCACGCTGGTCATCGTCACCCATCGCCAGCCGCTTCTCAAGCTGGTCGACCGGATCGTGATCCTCGACCGCGGCAAGCTCGTGGCCGACGGGCCGCGCGACAAGGTGCTCGAAAAGCTCGGCAAGGTGGGAAGGCAGCCGTGAACATGGTCCCCAGCCAGCCGAAACAAGAAACCGAACTGCTCGAAGTGCAGGACGAAGAGCGCCATTTCGAGGATATCGTCGCGGGTATCGAACCCGGCACGGCATCGAAAGTGCTGTTCTGGGGCATCACGATCTTCTTCCTCGTTTTCCTGATCTGGGCTGCCTTCGCCGAGATCGACAGGACCGTGCGCGGAATGGGACGCGTGATCTCGAGCAGCGAATTGCAGGTGGTCTCGAGCCTCGAAGGCGGGATCCTCGAAGACATCCTCGTAAAGCCCGGCGACGAAGTAGCATCGGGCCAGCCGCTGTTGCGGCTCGATCCTACCGCGACCGGTGCGGATTTCGGCAGCACTGCCGCGACCGCGCAGGCGCTCGACATGAAGGTTGCGCGGCTGTCAGCGGAAGTCACCGGCCGTGCACCCCGCTATCCCGAGCCTGCAAATGCGGAGGCGGCACGGCAGTTGGAAATCGAGAGGTCGCTCTATGCCTCGCGGCAGGCGAGCCTTCGCAGCGCGCTTTCCGCTGGCGCTGCACAGCTGCAGCGCGCCCGCCAGAGCGTGGGTGAAGCGGAAGCCGCCCTCGCTTCGCGCCAGAGCGCGCTGAGCCGTGCCGAAAGCGAACTGGCTGCAATTCGACCGCTGGTCGAAAACGGTATCGAACCGCGACTGTCGCTCACCCGTGCGGAGGCCGATGCCGCCAGCGCGCGCAGCGACCTCGCTGGCGCACGTGCAATGCTGGGTCGGTCGCAGGCGCAAGTGGCGGAAGCGCAGGCCAACCTTGCCAGCATCCGTCAGGACTGGCGCGAGGAAGCGGCCAGCCAGCTTGCCGTCGCACAGGCGGAGTTCGAGGCGCGGGCAAGCACCTTGCCCGCACTCGAGGAACGGCTCGAGCGCACCACGCTTCGCGCGCCGATCGACGGCAAGGTCAGCCGCGTGCTCGTGACCACCCGCGGCAGCGCGGTAACGGCAGGCGATCCCTTGGTGGAACTGGTAGCCGCCGAAGACAGCCTCCTCGTCGAGGCACGGATCTCGCCGCAGGACATCGGCAATGTGCGTATCGGGCAGGAGGCCAAAATCGGCATCACAGCCTACGACCAAGTGGTCTACGGGGCGCTCGACGGGACAGTGACCACGATTTCGGCAGATTCGATACAGGACCCCAGTTCGGGCGAGGTCTATTACTTAGTGCGTGTCACGACCGACCGGAACGCGCTTGAGGGTCCGGGCGGGCAGGATCTTGCTATCGGCCCCGGCATGGTCGCCGACATAAGCCTGCTCGGGGACAAGCGTACCGTCCTGCAATACATCCTCACACCCATCACGCGCCTGTCGGAAACCGCTTTTCGCGAGTGACGCCGCTTGCCGGGTGCCCGGCAGTTCACCATGAGGCAATCCCGCCCCTGCCAATAACCAGTGGCACAAGGCGATACCGGACAGCCCGGTCTTGCCGCCCGGGAAAGCATCAGGCAGGACTGACACATGGCCGCGACAAGCAAATCGACGATCCGCATGGCAATTGCCGCGGGCCTTGCCCTTTCGGCATGCACGGCCAGTGCAAATCAGGAGAGCTACCCGATGGATGGCGAGATCACCTGCGTTCTCGAGGACGACAGGAATGCCGGTGCGAGCAGCGCGGAAATCTGTGAAGCCTTCGTTGGCGTGCTTCGCGAGGCGGGCCGCGGCGATGTGGCGCGCGTTGTACTTTCTGCGCCAAGGACGACCGAGGCAGAGGCTGTCGCCATCTCTCATTCTGGCGAAACCCTTGCCGAGATGGGCTACTCGATCATGGACCGCGAGCTTGCGCTCGACAGCTGGAAGAATCTCGCCGGATCGCTCGTCCGCCAGCTCGAGAAATAGGGCCATACAGCGCCGCAAAAACTCACTGTCGCATCGCTTGCAATCGGCTGCTATCGCCGCGCGATGCGTTACCCCCTGACAGCAGTTCTCGCCCTCGCGTCATCGCCCCTCCTCGCGCAGGAACCGGCCGAAGAGCAGGACGACGAGGTAATCGTTGTAATCGGCGAGGGGCTCTCACAGACACCCGCTTCATCTGCCTACGACACGCAGGAAATCGATCGTGAGCAGCTGGTTTCGGTCCCGTCCGGCCGCATCGAGGATGCGCTCGGAACGGTAGCGGGTTTCCAGCAATTCAGGCGCTCGGACAGCCGTTCGTCGAATCCCAGTGCGCAAGGCGCAACGCTGCGAGCGCTCGGTGGCAACGCCACGAGCCGCGCGCTGGTGCTGCTCGATGGTATCCCCATGGCCGATCCGTTCTTCGGCTTCATTCCCTTTACCGCGATCGCGCCCGAGCGTCTCGCACAAGTCCGCGTGACGCGCGGCGGCGGCTCAGGACCATTCGGTGCCGGTGCGCTTGCCGGAACGATCGAGCTGGAAAGCGCCGGTCTCGAACCGCTCGGTACCTACGGCGCGCAATTGCTCGCCAATGACCGCGGCGGGACCGAGGCTTCGGGCCATTTCGCCGGAGAATTGGGCGGCGGCTTCGGAGTGATTTCGGGACGCTGGGATCGTGGTCCCGGTTTCTTCACCACGCCGGAGGCAGACCGCGTTCCGGCCTCGGCCAAGGCGGAATACGACAGCTGGTCGGTACAGGCGCGCGGCGTCGCCCCGCTCAGCGACGAGGTCGAGCTACAGGCCCGCGGCCTTATCTATGACGATCGCAGGACGCTGCGATTCGATGGCGCTGCCAGTTCGAGTACCGGTCAGGACGCCAGCCTGCGCCTTGTCGGGCGTGGCGAGTGGGAATTCGACGTTCTCGGCTATGTCCAGGCGCGTAACTTCACGAATGTCGTCATCAGTTCGACGCGCTTCGTGCCGGTTCTCGACCAGCGCAACACCCCATCGACGGGACTGGGCGGCAAGTTCGAACTGCGCCCGCCGGTCGGCTCGCGCCACACGCTGCGTATCGGCGCGGACTACCGCCGGTCGGAAGGCGAGCTATTCGAGACCGCAATCAGCGCATTCACCGGTAATGTCCGCGAGCGCCGCAATGCGGGCGGGACGAACACTGATCTCGGCTTCTTTATAGAAGATGATTTCGAACTCGGAGCGCTGACGCTTACCGCCGGTGCGCGCCTCGACCGCTTCACGATCCGTCACGGTTTCTATACTGCCCGCGATGCATCGGGCGCCATTATCGTCGAGGATCGCTTCGCCGATCGGTCGGGTTGGGAAGAATCGTTTCGCGGCGGCGCCTTGTACGATCTCGGCGGCGGCCTGCGCCTGCGTGCAGCGGCGTACACTGGCCTGCGCCTTCCGACACTGAACGAACTCTACCGCCCCTTTGTTGTTTTCCCGGTGACCACCAATGCCAACGCCGCGCTCGAGAACGAGCGGCTGGAGGGCTTCGAAGCAGGCATCGATTTCACAAGCGGTGAAGCGATCGAGCTGTCGCTGACGGCCTTCGAGAACCGCGTGGTCGGCGCTGTCGCCAATGTCACGCTCGATTCGGTCACCCGCCAGCGCCGTAACGTCGACAAGGTCCGCTCGCGCGGGATCGAGGCGAGCGCCGGTCTCGAGTTGGGCCAGCTGCGATTCGATGGCTCACTTGCCTATACCGACGCCGAAGCACGCGAAGATGGCGCTGCATTCGATGGCAATCGTCCCGCGCAGACACCCCGTTGGGCAGGAGCAGCAACCGCGAGCTGGTCACCGCGCGAGAACTGGCTGCTCGCTGTCACGTTGCGTCATGTGGGTGCGCAGTTCGAGGACGACCTCGAGACCGATATCCTGCCTGCTGCCACGACGATCGGCGCCTATGCGCAACTTCCCCTGACTGCCGATATCGCTCTCGTCCTGCGCGGCGAGAACCTGACCGACGAGGAAATCTTCACTCGCAACCAGCGTGGATCGATCGATCTCGGCACGCCGCGCACCTTCTGGGCGGGCCTGCGCATCGGGCTCTAGGCCGGGACAGCGATTAAAGGAAATGGCGGAGACGGAGGGATTCGAACCCTCGATACCCGTTACCAGGTATGGCTCCTTAGCAGGGAGCTGGTTTCAGCCACTCACCCACGTCTCCGCGTGCATGCCTATCGGCTGCGAGGGGCGCGCTATAGCCAGCACTCCCGCACCCTTCAAGCGAAGAATCCGTCCAATCCCGAATAGCGCTTCCGAGCGCCCCTGCGACTCGCTTCGGCGCATTTTCGATTCGGTTCATCGCCGTTTCATTGCGGGAGTGGTGGAATGCGATTCTGCTCAAGCGCGCAGCAGTTTGTGCTCTTCGCGCATCAGGCTCGACAAAGGGATCGATATGAAGACCGCCAGAACATTCGCCGCCGCCATACTGGCCGCTTTCTCGCTCGCCGCAACACCGCTTGCCGCGCAGGTCGAGAGCGTCGATCCGGATGCCGCATACGATGCGCCGATCGACGGCGATCTCGAAGCGCCGACCGGCGAGCTTCCGCCCGTGACCGATACCGCGCCGCCCCCAGCCGAAGCCGAAACCACCTATGAAGCGCCTGCCGAAGACATCGGCCAGCCGCAGTGGAACGAACAGTCCGCCGAGGCGGCTGCTTCCGAAGCCGCGGCCGGACCGCAGGCCGAGAACGCTGCCACCACCTACCGCGAGGACGACCTCATCGGCGCTGCGGAGGGCGTATTCGGCAAGGGCGCCGAGGGCGTTGCCAAGATGATCCGCAAGCTCCTTGCCGACCAGGGCGAACCCAATGGCTACATCGTCGGACGCGAAGCTGGCGGTGCCTTCGTGATCGGCGCTCGCTACGGATCGGGCACGCTGTTCCACAAGGTCGAAGGCGAGAAGCCGGTCTACTGGACCGGTCCCTCGGTCGGCCTCGATGCAGGCGCGAATGCCGGGAGCACCTTCGTGCTCGTCTACAACCTCTACGATACCGAGGAAATCTACTCGCGCTTCCCCGCAGCTGAAGGTCAGGCTTACGCAGTTGGCGGTCTCAACGCGAGCTATGTGCGCAAGGGTGACATCGTGCTGATCCCGATCCGCGTGGGCGCGGGTCTCAGGCTGGGCGTGAATGCCGGTTACCTGAAGTTCTCGAAAAAACAGAAGTGGCTGCCGTTCTAAGCTCGGCATACGAAAACAAGCCGCAATTGAGGGGCCGCAACCGCGATTGAGGTTGCGGCCCTTCGCATATCTGCGCAAAGAGCGCAGCCATGCTGGAAAACCTTTCTCCCCAAGCTCCCGACGCGCTGCTCGCGCTGATCAAGATGCATGCCGCCGACCCGCGCGAAGACAAGATCGACCTCGGCGTCGGTGTCTATCGCACGAACGATGGTGCGACGCCGGTCTTCCGCGCGATCAAGCAGGCGGAAAAGCGGCTGCTCGAAGTGCAGGATTCGAAGAGCTATCTCGGACCCGAAGGCGATTCCGGTTTCGTGAAGGCGCTGATGCCCTACATCTTCGGCAAGGACAGCCCGCTGGCCGACCGGATCGAGGGCATGCAGACGCCGGGCGGAACGGGTGCGGTGCGGCTTGCCGTTTCACTCGCGGCGAAGGCGGGCGTGAAGCGCATTCACCTCGGCATGCCTAGCTGGCCGAACCACGCACAGATCCTCGAGGACGTCGGTGTCGAGATCGTTCCTTTCGACCACGCCAATGCAGACGGGTCGGCCAACCTCGATGCCGTGCTCGGCGCGATCCGGGATGCGGGCAATGCCGATGCGGTCCTGCTGCACGGCTGCTGCCACAATCCGACGGGCATCGATTACACTGCCGAGCAGTGGGAGGCGATTGCTGACGCGTTTGCGGAAACCGGCGTGCTGCCGATCCTCGACATTGCATACCAGGGCCTGGGGCAGGGCATGGAAGAGGACGTCGCCGGCGTTCGCACGGTGCTTGCCAAGGTTTCGCAGGCACTTCTCGCCTATAGCTGCGACAAGAATTTCGGCCTCTACCGTGACCGCGTCGGCGCATTCTACATGATCGCGAGCGAAGCAGCGCAGCTGGACGCGATCGCCTCCAATGCCAACGCGCTCGCCCGCGCGAACTGGTCGATGCCGCCCGATCATGGCGGTGCTGCTGTCCGCCTCCTGCTCGAGGACGAGGGCATGACCAGGGTCTGGCTCGAAGAGCTCGACGAGATGCGCGAGCGCATGCGCCGCGTCCGCGAACGGCTGGCCGCGGCCGACAACGAAGCGCCCGGTCTCAACCTGTCAGCGCTGGCCGACCAGAACGGCCTGTTCGCCATGCTGCCGCTCGACAAGGAGCAGATCGCCAGGCTTCGTGAGGACCACGCGATCTACATGGCGGGATCGGGCCGGATCAACGTCGCGGGCCTGCATGCGGGCAACACCGAGAAGTTCATCGCGGCGCTGGCCGACGTCTCCAAGGCCTAGGCTGCAATGGCGCTCGACCGGCGACCGGTGCTGGAGACCGAGCGGCTCCAATTGCGTCCGCTGACCGAGGATGACCGGGAGGCGCTGTTTGAAGTCGCCTCCGATCCCGCCGTCTGGGAACAGCACCCGATCCACGACCGGTGGCGGCGCGAGGTCTTCGATGCCTTCTTCGACGAAGGACTGGCTGCAGGCGGTGCGCTGGCCGTCATCCGCAAGAGCGATGAGCGCATCGTCGGTTCCACCCGCTACGGCGAGGTCGAAACCGACGAAGAAGGTGACGTGGTCGAGATCGGCTGGACCTTCCTCGCGCCCTCTTGCTGGGGCAAGGGGCTAAATCCCGAAATGAAGCAGGCCATGCTCGCGCATGCCTTCGAAGAAGTCGCCATCGTGGAATTCCGCGTCGGCGACACGAACTATCGCTCGCGCAACGCGCTGGAAGCCATCGGTGCCGAGCGCACCGAGCGCTACGAACTGGGGCGTTACCAGGGCAAGCGGGTTGTCCACCTGGTTTACGAGATTACCCGCGAGGATTTCCAGGAAGGCCCTCTGGCCTAGCTGGCGTTCGCCAGGCTCTGCATCCGCTTGAGATAGCGCGCGAGTACATCGATCTCGAGGTTGACGTGATCGCCTTCGGCAAGGTTGCCGAGGGTCGTGACCTCGTAGGTGTGCGGGATGATGTTGAGGCCGAAATCGCAGGTCCCGTCCTTGCGGTCGCGCACGTCGTTTACGGTCAGCGACACACCGTCCACCGTGATCGAGCCCTTCTCTGCCACGAAGGGGGCGAAGGCGCGGCTGATGCGGATGGCGAACTGCCAGGATCCGCCTTTTTCGCGCTTCGAAACGACTTCACCGACCGTGTCGACGTGACCGGTTACGAGATGGCCGCCGAGTTCGTCACCGAGCTTGAGCGCGGGCTCCAGATTGAGCTTGCGGCCAGCTTCCCACATTCCGGGAACCGTGCGCGAGATCGTTTCGCCGGACACGTCGAAGCCGATGCGCGCATCGCCCTTCGTGCCTTCGAGCGTGACGACCGTCAGGCACACGCCTGAGCAGGCGATCGAAGCGCCGATATCGATCGCCTCGGGATCGAACGGACACGACACATTGACGCGCGTGTCCCCCCGCTTTTCCACGCTTTCGATGGTGCCGATGGCGGTCACGATACCGGTGAACATTTAAGCCTGATCCTCTTGTTGGATGCGGCGATAGGCTGTGAAAGTGTCGCTGCCAAGCTGGCGGGTTTCCGCGAGCGCCCAGCGTCCGTGGGCTTCTGCAAGGCTGCCGAGGCCGATGTCGCCAAGCGCTGGACGGCCGTTTCCGATCAGGATCGGGGCGCGATAGATTTCGAGCCGATCGACGAGGTCGGCGGCAAGGAAGCTAGCCGCAGCGCCGGCTCCGCCTTCGACGTAGAGATACTGGACATCCTCGAGCTGCGCGATCTGGGCAGGATCGTTGATGACCTTCACGCCATCAGGTGGAACTCCGCGAGAGAGAAGGACACGCTGCGGGCTGCGATCCTCCAGGCCCTCGAGACGTACGTCGAGCCGCGGCTTGTCGTGCCGCCAGGTCGCACCGCCAACGAGGATCGCATCGCTCATGGCGCGGCGTGAATGAACATGGGCGCGGGCCTCTTCACCGGTGATCCACTGGCTGGTCCCGTCTTCCATCGCGATGCAGCCATCGAGCGACATCGCGAGCTTCAAGGTGACATGCGGCCGGCCGCGAAGGGCGCGGGAGAGATAGCCATCGAGGCTCGCTCGCGCCTCGGAAGAATCGATGAGGTCGACCGTTATGCCCGCCTTGCGCAGGCGCTCGGCACCGTCGCCTGCAGTGCGCGGATCGGGATCGGTGACGCCGATGACCACGCGGGCAGGACGTGCTTCCACCAGAAGGTCGCTGCAGGCAGGGCCGCGCGTTGAGGCATGGGCACAGGGTTCGAGCGTCACATAGACCGTGGCGCCGCGGGCCTTGTCTCCAGCTTGCTCCAGCGCGATTGCCTCGGCATGGGGCCTGCCGCCTTTGTCGGTCCATCCGCGCCCGACGACCAGGCCATCTTTCACGATGATGCAGCCGACCGCGGGGTTCGGGCGCGAAAGCGGGCGCCCGCGCGAGGCGAGCCGCGCAGCCGCGCTCATCCAGGCAGCATCACTCGCTATCGGCTTCAACCGTGGCTTCCGACTGGCCTTCGCGCTCGCCGAACAGCTGTTCAAGCCGCTGGCGCTCGGCCTCGGCTTCCGCAGCCTCGTCGGCTTCGATCTGGGCTTCCATGGCCTCGACATCGAGGCCGGTGGCCGCACCCACTTCCTTGTAGAGTTCGCGCCGGCGCTCGAGGATGCGGGCCTGCTCTGCCTCGCGCTCTTCCTTGAGGCGCTGGTTTTCAATGTTCGACTGGCGGATTTCCTCGTCGGTCCGTCCCTCGGCGAAGGTGGTGATGTAGGTCACCTCCGGCTGCTCGGGCGGATAATAGTATTTCTCCTGCGTCAGCCAGAACATCAGACTGCCGGACACAAGGAATGAGGCGGCGAGAATGGGCCAGCGGTACGGCGTCGGGCGCCGCCACTGTTCGACAAAATCGCTGATGCCACCGACGGCATTGAACCGGGTTCGATAACGCATGGTGGCTAGATAGTAGGCCTTGCGGCTTTCCGCTAGCTGAAGCTTGCGTAGAGCTTGCGCCCGTTGGCGGAGAGCCAACGGTTGGCGCGGGCGATCTCGCCTTCGAAAATATTGTCCAGCAGAGCGTGGAAATCGGGCGAGTGGTCGAAATGCACGAGATGAGCGACCTCGTGCGCGACGACCGAGCGCCGGACATGGTCGGGCGCCTGCACCAGTCGCCAGTTGAGCCGCAGCACGCCTTCGCTCGAGCAGCTGCCCCAGCGCCGCTTGGCGCGCGTCAGTCGCACGGGCGCGACGGGCAGGGCGGCGCGTTCGCAGTATTCGGCCGCATCCTCGGTAAAGAGCTCCAAGGCTTCGGCCTCGAGCCAGCGCTGCAGGCGCATCGCCAGAGTTTCCTCGGGACCGCCGATTGCAATGCTTTCGCCATCGAGCGCGGGTTTGCGCGGGGCATCGGCGCGCCAGTCTACCGCGATCTCGCGTCCGCGATAATCGATGCGGCGCGTTTCGACCGGACATCGCCTTTCGGGGACCTTGGCGAGCTGGCTCGCGAGCCAGTCCGCGCGCGCATGGGCAAAGGCGATGGCCTCCTTCGACGCGCACCAGCGCGGCAGGGTGATCTTCACCGCGCTGCCGTCGGGAGCGAGCCTGAGGGTCAGGCGCTTGGCTGTCGGATGGCGGCGCAGCTCGATCGGCAGGACGCGCCCGTCGATATCGATTTCCGGCGCGATCTTTTGGTCGCGCAGCCACTCGATCATGCCGCGTCCTCCTCCCACTGGTCCTCGCCATCGTCCCAATCGACGATGTGGTGCTCGAGCGGGCCTGCCTCGTCCTCGCTGATGACGCGTCCCGCGACCGACACGCCTGCCGCGATCACCGCTTCGCGATCGCCGCTGAGCAGGTAATGCCAGCGGGGCAAGGGGCGGTCATCGGCGCGGCGGCGATAGGCGCAGGTGTCGGGGAGCCACGGCACCTTGTCGACCAGCTTCAGCGTCAGGCGCAGGCAGTCGGGCACCTTGGCTTTGCGATTGGGATAGTCCTTGCACTGCGCCGTCTGGCAATCGAGCAGCGTGCAGGCGACGTTGGTTTCCTCGATCTCGCCGGTGTCCTCGTACTCGACCTTGTGCAGGCAGCATCGGCCGCACCCGTCGCACAATGCTTCCCATTCGGCCTGGTTCAGGTCGGCCAGCGGCCGTTCCCAGAAGCGCTCCCTCAGCGCACCCATTTCGCCAGCTCGTCGCGCACGGCGTCGGGGCCCTGGTCGGTGGGCAAGGTCGCAAGCGGATTGCCATCGGGCCCGAACAGAAGCGTGAGGTTGGAATGGTCGACAAGGTAGCCGCCGTCGCCGCGGTCTTCGGGAACCGAGAAGAACACGCCGAACTTGCCGGCGACTTCCTCAAGCTCTTCTGCTTCACCGGTCATCCCGATCAGACGCGGGTGGAAGGCATCGGTGAATTCGGCGAGTACCTCGCTCGTGTCGCGATCGGGATCGACGCTCACGAAGAGTGGCTGGACCTTGGCGCCGAGCTCGGGAAAATCTTCCTCGAAACGCTTGAGGCCCGCCATCGCGCGCTGGTTGTCCGTCGGGCAGACGTCCGGGCAGAAGGCGAAACCGAAATAGATCGTACGATACTGCCCGTCGAAATCCGAAAAACTTACCGGATTGCCGTCTTCGCCGGTCAGCGTGAAATCGCCGCCGAGCGATGCGCCTTCGAGGGGCGGCGGCCCATCAGGCTCGATAAGCTGCGGTCCCTGCGTTTCCTGTGAGCAGGCAGCCAATAGCAGGGTCGAGAAAATCAGGATTGGAACGCGAAGCATGACATGTTGGTTCATGGTCTGCTAACGGCCCCTGTTCAAGGGTTCGCCCCATACGAAACTGCGAATAATCCGAGCGGAGACAAGGCAAGTGCGCATCAACAGGGCAAGACGAGGTATGGTCATCGCGGGGGCGCTGTTCGCCATGCTGGCCAGCCCGGCGTCTGCGCAGCATCAATCTGACGGTTACAAGTTCCTCAAGGCGGTCCGCGACCGCGACGGCACCGTGGCGACCGAATTGCTCGACCAGCCGGGCAACACCACGATCAACGCCCGCGACATCACCAGCGGCGAGACGGCGCTTCACGCGGTGGTCCAGCGGCGCGACCTCACCTGGGTGCGTTTCCTGCTGCAGCGCGGTGCCAATCCGAACATTGCTGACAAGAACGGTGTCGTGCCGCTCCAGATCGCCGCGCAACTCGGCTTCATCGAGGGCGTCGAGCAGCTGATCAAACGCGGCGCCGATGTCGATGTGTCCGATACGACCGGCGAGACCCCTTTGATCAGCGCGGTGCACCGCCGCGACCTCAAGCTTGTGGAATTGCTGGTGGTCAATGGCGGCAATCCCGACCGTACGGACAATTCGGGCCGCTCGGCCCGCGACTACGCCATGCTCATGGGTGCGCGTGCCGGAGTGCTCGAGGCGATCGACAAGGCCGAAAAGGGCAAGCAGGACCAAGCAAAGACCTACGGCCCCAACTGATGAACCAGGACACACCCGACATCGCCGACCTGACCCTCGACGAGCTTCGCCTCGCGCTGGCGCCTGCTATTGCCGATGCGGCGATCTTCGACGGCTGGGGTGACGATGCCCTGGTCATGGCCGCCGAGCAGATGGGCGCGGACATCGACGTGGCGCGCCTCGCCTTCAAGGGCGGCGCGATCGACATGATCTTCGCGTGGATCGAGGCAGTCGATACCGCGATGGCCGCTGCATTCACCGAGGATGTCATCGAGCCCATGAAGATTCGCGAGCGCATTCGCGCGCTCGTCCAGTTCCGGCTCGATGCTGTCGCCGGGCAGGAAGAGGCCCTGCGCCGCGCGCTTGCGTTCATGGCCATGCCGCAGAATGCCGCCGCCTCGGCGAAGCGCGGCTGGCAGACCGCCGACCTGATGTGGCGCCTCGCCGGCGATACGGCGACCGACTACAACCACTATACCAAGCGTGCGATCCTCTCATCGATCTACGGTGCGACGCTCGCGGTCTTCGTTAACGACGAGAGCGAGGACAAGGAAGAAACCCGCGCCTTCCTCGACCGCCGCATCGAAGGCGTGATGAAGTTCGAGAAGGTCAAGGCCAAGCTGCTGAACCCCGAGCGCGAGAGCTTCAGCCTCACACGTTTCCTCGGCCGGCTGCGCTATCCGGCACGCTGATTCGCTGCGTTATTGATAACCAGTTGCAATAAGCTTTGCGATCTGACAGGGCGCTGCGCATGACTCTGGACGGGTTCGATAGCGGACGAAGCGCGCGCATCATCGGCGTGGATTGGGCCTTGCTGGCCGAAGACGAAGCAAAGCGTCTCAAGGCGCTCGGCGTGGACGAGGGGGCGGAGGTCGCCATCGTCCATCGCGGGGTTTTCGGGACGCGCGATCCCATCGCTCTGCGGCTAGGGAACATGACCATCGCCATTCGCCGCGCGCACGCCCATGCCATCAGCGTGGAGGCCGCATGAGCCGCAAGCATACTGCAGCGCTCGTCGGCAATCCCAACTCGGGCAAGTCGGCGCTGTTCAACGCGCTTACTGGCGCACGCCAGAAGATCGCCAACTACGCCGGCGTCACCGTCGAGCGCAAAGCCGGGCGCATGACGCTGCCGAGCGGCGAGCCTGTCGAACTGCTCGACCTGCCCGGCTCCTACAGTTTCGATGCCGCCAGCCCCGACGAGGCGGTGACCCGCGATGTCGTGAAAGGCACTTTCGAAGGCGAAGCCGTGCCCGACGTGCTCGTGCTCGTGCTCGATGCGGCCAACCTCGAACAACACCTCGTCTTCGCGCAGGAAGTGCTCGAATTGGGCCGTCCTACGGTAGTCGCACTCAACATGATGGACCTCGCCGAGCGTGACGGGCTGACGCTCGATCCCGAGGCTCTGTCCGAGGCGCTGGGCGTCCCGGTCATCCCGACCGTGGCCGTGCGCCGCCGCGGCATCAACGAGCTTGCCGCCGCCATCGCGGAGGCGGAAACGCATGCCGACGAAGAAGCGCACAAGCGCTGGCACCTGACCCTGCCCGAACGGCGCCTCTCGGCAAAGCACATGGCGAAGGGGGCCACTCTTTCGAAGTCGACCCGCCACACGATCGAGAACGGGGTCGACAGGATCCTGCTCAACCCCTGGCTCGGCCCGGTTATCCTGTTCGGCCTGCTGTTCGTCATCTTCCAGGCCGTGTTCGCCTGGGCAACGCCGTTCGCCGACGCGCTCGAAGGCGGGGTCGGTGTCCTGACCGACGGCGTGGCCGGTGCACTGGCGCCCAGCCTGTTCCGCGACTTCCTCACCGAGGGCGTGCTCGCGGGCGTAGGCTCGGTGGTCGTCTTCCTGCCGCAGATCATCATCCTCTTCGCCTTCATCCTGCTGATGGAAGCGAGCGGATACATGGCGCGTGCCGCCTTCCTGATGGACCGGCTGATGGCCAGCGTGGGCCTGTCGGGGAAGAGCTTCATTCCGCTTCTTTCCAGCTTCGCCTGCGCCATTCCCGGCATCATGGCGACGCGTTCGATCGCAGATCCCAAGGACCGGCTGACGACGATCCTGATCGCCCCGCTGATGACCTGTTCGGCGCGCCTGCCGGTCTATGCGGTGATCATCGCCGCAGTTATTCCGCAAACCACAGTAGGGCCGGGCATCGGGCTGCAGGGCCTCGTGCTCTTCGCTCTTTATATCGCCGGTATCGTGGGCGCGATCGTCGTCGCGCTGGTGCTGCGCCGCACGGTCACCAAGGGTGCCGCCTCGGGCTTCATCATGGAGCTGCCGCGTTACCAGATGCCGCGGATCAAGGACCTTGCCATCGGCCTGTGGCAGCGCGCCTGGGTGTTCCTGCGTCGCGCCGGTACGATCATCTTCGTCGCTACGATCGCGCTGTGGCTGCTGCTTTCCTTCCCGAAGGCGGAGCCGGGCGAAAGCCAGCTCGATGCGAGTTTCGCCGGGTCAGTAGCGGATGCAATCCACCCGGTGCTCGAGCCGATCGGGTTCAACCGCGAGATGAGCCTCGCGCTCGTCCCTGCCATGGCCGCCCGCGAAGTGGCGGTTTCGGCGCTGGCGACAACCTACGCAGTCGATGCCGAGGACGAGGACTTGGCCGCCGAGGGCGTGACTTCGCAAATCGCCGCTCTCTGGAGCCTACCCACCGCACTCGCCTTCCTTGCGTGGTTCGTATTCGCCCCGCAGTGCCTTTCGACCATCGCCGTCGCGCGGCGCGAGACGAACGGCTGGAAGTGGCCAATCGTGATGGTGGTATACCTTTTCGCGCTGGCGTGGCTGGCGGCAGGGGCGACCTACTGGATAGCCGTCGGCCTCGGACTCTAGGTCCGCTCTGGGGGTAATAGCCGAAAGCGCCCTAGAACCGACTCGCGCGGGCCGTTAGTCCGGTCGCCAAGAAATCACGAAGGGACGAGATCGATGGCCGGTAGCCTCAACAAAGTCATGCTGATCGGAAACCTGGGCGCAGACCCGGAAATCCGCAGCTTCCAGAACGGCGGCAAGGTCGCCAACCTCCGCATCGCGACGAGCGAGCAGTGGAAGGACCGCAACACCGGCGAACGCCAGGAGCGGACCGAATGGCACACCGTCTCGATCTTTTCCGAAGGCCTCATCAACGTGGTCGAACGCTTCCTGCGCAAGGGAAGCAAGGTCTATGTCGAAGGCCAGCTCCAGACCCGTAAGTGGCAGGACCAGCAGGGCAATGACCGCTACTCGACCGAAGTTGTGCTGCGCGGTTTCAACGGCACGCTGACCATGCTCGACGGCCCCGGTGGCGGCCAGGGCGGCGGAGGCGGCTCACGAGGCGGAGACTATGGTGGCGGCGGCGGCGGCCAGGGTGGCGGCTGGAACCAGGGTGGCGGTTCGTCGGGCGGTGGCAACGGCGGCCAGGGCGGCGGCTCGGGCGGCCAGAGCGGCGGCTCGAACTACGACGATCTCGACGACGATATCCCGTTCTGATCGAAAAAGCCGACGTTATGTAAAAACCTCTTTACAAACACGCAAAAAAGTTCAAATGTCTTTACATCAAAGGAGCGTTTGAATGGCTACGAGTTCACACGACAACAAGGTTCGCAACCTTTTCCTGCTGGGCTTCGGCGTGGCGGTCGCCGCAGGCGTCGTTCTAGGTCTGCTGGTGCCAGCCCACGATGTAGCAACGCCGGTTTGGATAATCCTGCCGGCGCTGTTCTTGCTGATGGCGATCGTCGTTATTTCGGGCCTGCCATGGTGGCGCGCGCTCGACGATGTCCAGAAGCAGGGTCAGACCCACAGCTGGTATTGGGGAAGCATGCTTGCGGGTTTGAGCGCGATCTGCTGGCTGATTGCGACCACCGGAAGACACAGCGATCTCAGCCTGGGTGCTGGATACATGTTCGTTGCGCAGGGTGTCGGATTCGCATTAGCATGGCTTCTCTGGCGGATGCGTGGCCGCGGCGCGAGCGAGTGAGAAATTGCCTCAAGGAGATTCGAAAGGCCCGCGAACTAACGCAAAGCGACGTTGCCGACGCCTTGGAAATCTCGCGCCAAACAATCATCGCTATAGAGGCGGATAAATACGATCCGTCGCTTCCGATGGCCTATCGGCTTGCCGCATTTTTCGACATTGCAGTGGAGGACCTTTTCTTCAATCCTTGGAAAGCGGTTTAGTCCTTCTTAAGCGCTGCCAGCGCATCGGCCAGCGGCCCGCTGGTCTTGCGCTCTTCGTCGCTTTCGATCCCGGCTTCCTCGCGCGCTTCGTCGGCGCCGGGGCCTTCACGGTAGGGGTCGATGGCGAGGCCGAGTTCTTGGGCGATCGCTTCGCCCAGGTCGAAAGCGTCGCCCTCGTACTCGATCTCGTCGAGATCCTCCTCGGACAGCTCGAATTCGGCGTCTTCCTCGTAGTCGCCCATCCGGCCCTCGGGCACGAAGCGGAGCGAGAAGTTTTCCGAGATGTCGTAGGTGAGGGGATCGCGGGTGACAGCGCAGGGCTGTTCGACCTTGGCGTCGAACGAGCCGTCAACAAGCACGGCGCCGTCCTTCTCGCCGAAAGCAGCGCGGGCCGAGAGCGAGTGGATAGCGGTGATCCCGAAGCGCTTGGCGAGAGCCGCGCGTTCTTCTTCGCTGGCCTCGATTTCCAGCTCGCTAGGGGGCAGTGCCTTGCGCCTTACTAGGCGGCTGAGTTCATTCGCGTCGCTCACTCTGCAATTTCTCCGGCGCGCAGTTGCTCGGTGGATGTACGCGAAAACCGCTTGTGCAGGCGGATCATCCGCTCGGCCAGCGCCTCGGCCTCGTCTTCCTGCGACATGGTGACGTTGCGCCTCAGCGCTTCGGCCAGCGCCACACGGTCTTCGTCGGCCAGCGTCGTGCGATAGGTGCCGAGACGTCCGCCCATGCTGCTCATGAGATTGCCGATCTTCTTGCCCACCGTGGGATCGCCGATTCCCGCCTCGCGCAGCTGGCCTTCCATGTCCTCGACGAAGAGTTCGGTGACCAGCGCGGTGTGCGGGGCAAGCTCCTCGTCGCCTTCCATTCGCAGCATCACGAGGCTGAGCACGAGGGTGATCATGTCGAAGCGGCCCTCGACCGTGTCGGCGACACCGCACATGCGGTACCAGTCGGGCTCGCGCGCCTGTTCGACGATGGTGTGCCACAGTGGCCGCCACTGTTCGCGCGGGTCTGACTGGGTGCCGAAAAGGCGGGAGAAAAAGGACATGCAGTAGGCTTCCCGTGTCTGTTCGTTCAGCGGCAATTCAAGCCGCCATCACCAACGCTCGTACAGTGCTGAGTTGCAAGCGCGCGCACAGCGGTTTAGGGCGTCGTCCGCGCATATAGGGTGCGGCTGGCCACAGGCCAAGCGTGCCGGAGAAACGGAGTTGAAGCAGTTCCCATGAGGGTCACGAAAATCCTTGCCATCTCGGTGCTGGCCACGGCCGCATTCGGTACTGCCGCCTGTTCCTCTATCCGCGAAACCCGCGGCTATGTGGTCGACAACGTGCTCCTGAATGCAGTGCAGCCGGGAATCGACAACCAGCGCAGCGTCGAGATGACGCTGGGCCGTCCGACCTTCACAAGCCAATTCGGCGAACCGACCTGGTATTACGTGTCTTCGACAACGGGCCGTAAGCCCTTCGTACGTCCGCGCATCCAGCAGCACCAGGTGCTCGCCGTCAGGTTCGACGAGACGGGCAATGTTCTATCCGCCGATCGCACCGGTCTCGACCAGGTCGTGTATCTCAGCCCCGATGGCGACAAGACGCCGACGCTGGGCCGCGAGCGCACCTTCCTGCAGGATCTGTTCGGCAATATCGGCACGGTCGGCCAGGCCGGTCTTCCGGGCGGCGGCGCGCCGCGCTGATCCTGTTCGGGCGGCTGCCGGCTGAACCCTTCTTCTTGACCCCTTTGCCGCGCACCCCATATCCCGCGGCATGGACGATAAAGACAATCGCCACGGGCTGACCCAGTGGCACGGAACCACCATCATCGGCGTGCGCAAGGGCGACCGGATCGTCATTGCCGGAGACGGACAGGTCTCCATGGGCAACACGGTGATGAAACCCAACGCACGCAAGGTTCGCCGGATCGGCGAGGGTGGTGCTGTTGTCGCCGGTTTTGCCGGCGCTACCGCGGATGCCTTCACCCTGTTCGAACGGCTCGAAAAGAAGCTCGAGCAGTATAGCGGACAGCTGCTGCGCGCGGCGGTCGAACTGACCAAGGACTGGCGCACGGACAAGTACCTGCGCAATCTCGAAGCGCTAATGATCGTGGCGGACAAGGAAAGCCTTCTCGTCCTCACCGGCAATGGCGACGTGCTCGAACCGGAAGCGGGCATCACCGCCATCGGATCGGGCGGCAATTACGCGCTCGCCGCAGCCAAGGCGATCGCTGAATACGAAGACGATCCCGAAGTCATCGCGCGCAAAGCCATGGCGGTAGCCGCCGACATCTGCGTCTTCACCAATGGCAATGTGACCGTCGAAACGGTCTGAAAGAACTCATGGACAATCTGACCCCCAAGGCGATCGTCGCCGCTCTCGACGAACACATCATCGGCCAGAAGGACGCCAAGCGCGCCGTGGCCGTGGCGCTGCGCAATCGCTGGCGCCGCCAACGTCTCGACCGAGACCTGCGCGACGAGGTGACGCCCAAGAACATCCTCATGATCGGCCCCACCGGTTGCGGTAAGACCGAGATCAGCCGCCGTCTTGCGAAGCTGGCCGAAGCGCCCTTCGTGAAGGTGGAAGCGACCAAGTTCACCGAGGTCGGCTATGTCGGCCGCGACGTCGAACAGATTGCCCGTGACCTTGCCGAGGAAGCTATCCGTCTCGAGAAGGAGCGCCGCCGCGAGGCAGTGCGCGAAGCAGCGAGCGAAGCGGCGATGGACCGCCTGCTCACCGCGCTCGTCGGCGACAATGCCAGCGAGGCGACTCGAGAGGCGTTCCGCGAGCGTATCGTCCAGAACGCGATGAACGACACCGAGGTCGAGATCGAGGTGAAGGACCAGCCGCAGTCTAACATGGAAATCCCGGGCATGCCCGCCAATGTCGGCATGATCGACCTCTCCGACATGCTCGGCAAGGCGATGGGCCGCTCGAACCTCAAGCGCCGCAAGCTCAAGGTCCCCGACGCGTGGGACCGGCTGGTCGAGGAAGAGGCCGAGAAGCGCATGGACCAGGACGATGTGAACCGCGTCGCGCTGGAGAATGCGGAAACCAACGGTATCGTGTTCCTCGACGAGATCGACAAGATCGCCGTCTCCGACGTGCGCGGCGGATCGGTCAGCCGCGAGGGCGTGCAGCGCGACCTGCTGCCGCTGATCGAAGGCACGACCGTTGCCACCAAGTACGGCCCGATGAAGACCGACCACGTGCTCTTCATCGCATCGGGCGCGTTTCACGTGGCCAAGCCTTCGGACATGCTGCCCGAACTGCAGGGCCGTTTGCCGATCCGCGTCGAGCTGCGCGCTTTGACCGAGGAAGACTTCGTGCGCATCCTTACCGAGACGCGCGCAAACCTCGTCGAACAGTACAAGGCGCTGATCGGCACCGAAGAGGTCACGCTCGACATCACCGACGATGCGATTGCCGAAGTGGCGAAGATCGCCGCGCGGGTGAACGAGAGCATCGAGAACATCGGTGCCCGCCGCCTTCAGACGGTCATGGAGCGCCTGCTCGAAGACATCAGCTTCGAAGCCGAGGAGCACAAGGGCGAGACGATCACGATTGACGCCGCCTATGTGCGCGAACGCCTCGACGATCTTGCGGGCGATACCGACCTCAGCAAGTACATCCTGTAATGGGCGAGCCGGTGAGCGACAGGGAGGCGATGATCGCCGCCATGGAGCCCCGGCTCGATCCGCGCCACTGGCGCTTCGTTCTCGTCAGCCCCGACAATGCGCCGCAACTACTGGGTGCGGCGGTCGGGACGTTCCGTGAGGACGAGGGTGTGACGGCGATCGTGCCGTCCGAATTGGCAGGCGAACTCGACATCGAAGGCCCGGATTTCGCGCGCATTACGCTTATGGTGCATTCGGACCTTGAAGGCGTGGGGCTGACGGCTGCCGTGGCAGGCGCGCTCGCCGATGCGGGAATCGCATGCAACATGGTCGCGGCATTTCATCATGACCATGCCTTTGTGCCAGCGGCGAAGGGAGACGAGGCTCTCCGCATTTTGCAAGAACTGCAGTCATCGCAGCGCTGAGGATGGCAGGCGAATTTCAGAAGCTGCGGAAAAGGGTCGATCGCGACCTCACGGACAACAATCGTCCCTGGTCGATCTTCATTCCATTCCTGGCAGGAATTTTCGCCGCGCTGATCTTGGGCTCAGACTCGGACGAGCGGATCTGGGCGATAGCAAGCATCCAGCTGCTGCTTGCGCCATGGTATCTTTTCGTCGGTTGGCGTGGCTATCGCCTGATGAAGGCGGCCAGCCTGTTGTCCGCAAGACAGTACGAGCAGAAGTGGCGGCACAAGCTTCCGCCGGAATATTCCGACAGCGAGAGTGCCGCTACCGCCAAATGGCGCAGGCGTAAAAAGCGCTGATCAGGGGTGAGGCGCTAGCCCGATCTCGACACCGGTCTTGTCGGTCAGCGCGAACTTGTCGACCAGGTCCGAACTCGCTCGGTTGAGCCCGCGAACCTGCACGCTGCGGCCGTTGCGGCGCATGCGTTCGACCACCTTATCGAGCGCGCCGACAGCGCTGATGTCCCAGAAATGGGCTTTGCGCACATCGATGATCACGTGATCTGCCGGGTCGGGCATCGTGCTTTCGGGGCCTAGTGCAGCCTCGAAACGCTCGACGCTGGCGTAGAAGATCTGGCCCTTGGCGCGGTAGATGGCAGTATCGCCTTCGCGCTCGCGGACCACTTCGAACATCGTCATCACCTTGTGGGTGAAGAACACGCCCGACAGGATCACGCCAGCCAGAACGCCGAGCGCCAAGTTGTGGGTGGCGACCACCACGACGACAGTCGCGAGCATCACCACGCTCGACTGCCACGGGTGTCTCGAAATGTTCGGGATCGAGTTCCACGAGAAGGTGCCGATCGAGACCATGATCATGATCGCCACCAGCGCCGGCATCGGCACCTGGCCCACGAGGTCGCCGAGAACGGCGAGCAGGATCAGGAGCGAGAGACCGGCGGTGAAAGTCGACAGGCGACCGCGGCCGCCGCTCGTGACGTTGATGACCGACTGACCGATCATTGCGCAGCCGCCCATGCCGCCGAACATGGCCGCGACGATGTTCGCCACGCCTTGGCCGGCGCTCTCGCGGCGCTTGTTCGAACCGGTGTGCGTCATGTCGTCGACGATCTGTGCGGTGAGCAGCGATTCGAGCAGGCCGACTGCCGCCATGGTCGCCGAATAGGGGGCGATAATGGCGAGCGTTTCCCAAGTAAGCGGGACATTCGGCAGCGCGAAATAGGGCAGGCCCTCGGGCAGTTCGCCCATGTCCGCCACGGTGTTCACCGGCGCGTCGAGCCAGATAGTCAGTGCGGTCAGAACGATGATCGCGATCAGCGGACTTGGAATTGCGGTGGTGAACTTCGGGATGATGTAGATCATCGCGAGCGCGGCGATGACCATCGCATAGGTCATCCAGCCGATGCCTGCCGCACTGGGGTCGAGCTGCGGCAGCTGGGCCATGAAGATGAGGATTGCGAGCGCGTTGACGAAGCCGGTGATGACCGAGCGCGAGACGAACTGCATGAGCAGGTCGAGGCGCAGCAGCGCGGCGATGCCCTGGAAGATGCCCATCAGGATCGTTGCTGCGAAAAGGTATTCCACCCCGTGATCGCGCACCAGCGGCACGACGACTACCGCCACCGCAGCGGTCGCTGCGCTGATCATGCCCGGGCGCCCGCCGGTGAAGGCGATGACCATGGCGATCGCTACCGAGGCATAAAGGCCCACGCGCGGGTCCACGCCAGCGATGATCGAGAAGCCGATCGCTTCCGGAATGAGGGCGAGCGCGACGACGATCCCGGCAAGGATGTCTGCGCGGATGTTGGAGAACCAGTCGCGTTTGATCGCGCCGAGGTTGGGCATGATATTTGTCCAGCCATGTATGAAGGGGCGCTAGTCTGCGCCCGGAATGTCTGCGCGCTTCTTAGCGATTGTGCAGTGCAACACAACCCGCGCGGCGAGAATTGCTATGCGGAAGCGCCTTCGATCTCGCTTTCTTCAGCCTGCTGGCGCGCCCACATCTCGGCATAGAGACCGCCAAGGCGCAGCAGTTCGGCATGCGTGCCGCTTTCGGCAAGGCGGCCCTGGTCTAGGACGAGGATGCGGTCGGCATCGGCGATGGTCGAGAGGCGGTGCGCGATGGCGAGCGTAGTGCGATCCTCGCTCACCTGCTTGAGCGTGCGCAGGATGTCTTGCTCGGTCCGGCTGTCCAGCGCGCTCGTCGCTTCGTCGAGCACGAGGATGGGCGGGTTCTTCACCAGCGTTCGCGCGATGGCGACCCGCTGCTTCTCGCCGCCCGACAGCTTGAGACCCCGCTCGCCGACTTCGGTTTCGAAGCCGTCTGGCAGTCGTTCGATGAAAGGCATGATCGAGGCGGCACGCGCCGCGGCTTCGATATCGGCCTCGCTCGCATCCTCCCGGCCATATGCGATGTTGTAGCCAATCGTGTCGTTGAACAGCACGCTGTCCTGCGGAACGATGCCGATGTGGGAGCGAAGGCTGTCCTGCCGGACTTCGGCAATATCCTGCCCGTCGATCAGGATACGACCCGAGGCGGGATCGTAGAAACGGAACAGGAGCCGCGCGATCGTGCTCTTGCCTGCTCCCGAGGGCCCGACGATCGCGACGTGGCTTCCTGCGGGCACCTCGAAAGAGAGGCCGTGGAGGATGGTGCGTTCCTTCTCGTAGCCGAAGACGACATTCTCGAACGTGACCGACGGGCGATTGACGATGAGGGCGGGGGCGCCGGGCGTGTCCTCGACTTCCACCTGCGTGTCGATGAGGCGGAACATCTCCGCCATGTCGACGAGGCCCTGGCGGATCGTGCGGTAGACCCAGCCGAGCAGGTCGAGAGGGCGAAAGAGCTGGATGAGGTAGGTGTTCACGAATACGAGGTCGCCGACCGTAAGGTCGCCTCGGCTCCAGCCCCACACGGTATAGGCCATAGCGCCTGCCATCAGCGCGTTGGTGATGAAGGCCTGCGCAATGTTGAGCATGCCGAGCGAGGCATCGGACTTGATTGCCGCCTCGCTATAGGCGCGCGCAGACTTAGCGTAGCGCGTTTCCTCGCGCCGCTCAGCCCCGAAGTATTTTACCGTCTCGTAATTGAGGAGCGAGATCCACCGCGCGCGACAGTGCCTGCCCGTCGAGATCGTTCATCTCGCGCCGCAGCTTGGTCCGCCATTCGGTGATCTGCCGCGTCACCACGATATAGGCGACGACAGTGAAGGCGGTCGCAGCAACAAGGCCCCAGCCGAAGTTGAGATAGAAGATGATCCCGACCGCAGTGAGTTCGATCACCGTCGGCGCGATATTGAACAGCAGGAAATAGAGCATGGAATCGATGCTCTTGGTCCCGCGCTCGATGATCTTGGTCACCTCGCCCGTGCGGCGAGAGAGGTGGAAGCGCAGCGACAGGCGGTGGAGCCGGTGGAAGACATCCTCAGCCAGCGCGCGCGTCGCTTCCTGTCCGACGCGCTCGAACACGATATTT